>CAVWUC010000001.1:0-1272456 GCA_963758105.1 uncultured Acidobacteriaceae bacterium
GCGCAAGCCTGGGGGTCAGCTTCCAGCCCTCCGTCCAGAACCTCCGCCGCCCCTCCGCAATATCCAGAAAGCGAGCGGCGTTTAAGCGGATTAATCCTGAAATCGCGTACAAACCGCCCTCAATGCGTGCACTGTAAGTGGCAATCCATAAAAAAGGGCCTCGAGCGTGCCGTACGTCGAGCTGGAATTAGGAGATACTGTAAGCACGCAGCCAACCAGCCGACGGCTTAACGTTTGCATGTCGAGGAGCTTGTTGTGTCAATCAATCAAGAAATCCTCAACTTTTCGAACTCCTGCGCGTTGTGGATGCGCGATCTGATCCGCAGAATCGCGCAACAAACCAGCCTGACGCCGAACGACCTGAAGCAGGTTCTTGCGAATCTCAAAGGCTCCGAGAAGCTGTGTGCAAGTGGCCCGTGCACGCCTCTGGACCCGAGTCACATCTCCGGCCGTTTAGCCAGCTCGCACGCCCCGACGATCCTACTGTCCATAAGCGACGTTAGAAATGCGAACAACCTCGCTCCCAACCAGACCATGCCTTTTGCGGCAAAAGGGTTGACGATCATTTACGGATATAACGGAAGCGGCAAATCCGGCTATGGGAGGATTCTGCGGCAACTTTGCCGTTCCCGTCATGACGAAAAGCAAACCATTATCGGCAACGTATACGGTCCAAAGCCTCTTGGTCCGGCGACCGCAGCGGTCGCCTATAGCGTGGAGGCAAAGGATTTCTCCGTGCAATGGAAGGACGGCACGACCTCGCCCGACGAGCTGGCTTATATCTCCGTTTTCGACGCGACAACCGCGCCTCTATATGCCGACAAGCAAAATAAGATCGAGTTCCTTCCGATGGGGCTAGATATTCTCCCGGCCCTCGGGGACGCCTGCAGGTCGCTTTCTGGGATGCTTGACGTCAAGATTATCGCCCTCGGCACCAAGATCAACGTTCCGCTTCCGGCAATGAAGAGCCAAAAATACAACGCGTTTTTCTCTCGGCTATCTCCGATGGGCGCAGTAAAGGGATATCCCTCTGCGCAGGAAATTGACGCGCACTGCACTTGGAACGAGGCGCTCGATGCCAAGCTCATAACGCTTGAGGAAGAAATGAGGAAACTGTCCGAGCCCGCGCAGGTATTGGCAAGGAACAGCCGTCTTATGCAGGCAGCGGACGCTCTCCATAGCCGTCTTGAGGCAATCGCGAAGCAGCTTAACGCCAATAGTATCGAAGAGGCGCACGCCAAATTCGAGGCAGCGAAAAGCGCTCGAAGAGGTGGCGGCAATCGCCGCACGAGGTCAGTTCGAAAACGATCCACTGCCCGGCGCCCCCTTGACTCGCGCCTGGCGCCTTCTCTATGCGCAGGCCGAGGCTTTCAACGCAGAACAATATCCGGGCTCCACATTCCCTGAAACCGGAGCAGATAGGGTTTGCTTGTTGTGCCAGCAGCCATATAGTGCAAGCGCCGCCGAAAGGATGGCACGCTTCAAGACATTCTTGGAAGATACGTCACAGCAGGAAGCGAGTCGCCGCGAACGTGAACTTGCAGAATGTATCCAGGCCATCAAGACCATTTCGTTGCCAAGCGCGGGGGACATCGAGTTGCCCCTCGCTCAGCTTCGGGAAATCAGGAAGGATGGGGACGCATTGATTAAGCAAGCAGGCGCTGCCAATGTCGCACTTTCATCCGTTAAGGCGCGCCTGTCGGACTGCCTTTCGGGCCAAGCCGAATTCTCGTCAATTTCGGGAGCCGATACGAGTGCCCTCGCCTTGCTTGTGGCAATGAGTTCTTCTCTAGCCGCCGAAAATGCCTCGCTGAGCAACGAGATCCAGGACTCTGCGGCGCTGGCGAGATTGAAAGAGGAGCATTCGGAACTCCTCGATCAGAAGAACTGCCACGGGAACAAAGCAATCTTCCAAGAGCGCCTCTCCGACCTTGAGACCTCCGGCGCCTTGAAGCGCTGCAAGGAGCAGTGCGGTACTGACGGCATTTCAAGAAAGAACTCACAGTTAAGAGAGGCCTATCTAACATCAGATTTTGAGGCGCGGATTAAGGAGGAGGTGAAGTTCATTGGGTTGGACTATCTGCCGCTTACAGTCCAAAGCAGAACTGAGAGGGGCGTCGGCTACATGGGCGTCGCCCTCAACAAGACAGGACGAAATCCATCGTCGGATATTCTGAGCGAGGGAGAGTTTCGCGGCCTAGCGCTCGCCTGTTTCTTCGCCGAAATTGCAAGTGTCCCAGGGCACGATGGAATCATCGTTGATGATCCCGTATCCTCGCTCGACCACCTACACATAACTCGCATCGCCGAGCGCCTTGTTATTGAAGCCAAAAACCGGCCCCAAGTGATCGTCTTCACTCATGATATGGGATTTTATTACGAACTATGGTCAGCGGCGGCCGAAGCCGGCGTTCCAGTTCATCGGAACTGGATCTATAGCCAACCCAACTCAACATTCGGCATCGTCAAGAGCGACGATGCGCCCTGGCAAGTGAAAGGCGTAAAGGACAGGATGGCAGTACTTGAGGCAATCCTCGTGGCCCTGAAGGGTCAGACGAGTCGCACCCCCGAGGACGCCTTGAAAGACATGGAAGCCTTCTACACGAAGCTGCGAGAGAGTTGGGAACGTGCAGTCGAGGAGTGCCTGTTCAACAAAGTTGTCGGTCGCTTCCAAACAGAGGTAAAGACCCAGTCCCTTCGAGGCGCGATCGTCACCGATGAGGACCACAAAACTGTATTCTTCGCCATGAAAAGAGCGTCTGAATACTCGGGCCATGATCGCCCGGCTGGGCGACAACCCACACTGCGAACAATCGATGAAATGCGTGTTGACCTCGATGATCTCCGAAAGTTCTTCAATGATGCAAGGAAGAGACGAGAAGCGCTTGAGGAAACCAGGGGTGCACTAGAAACTCCCGCAAAAGCTCAAACTGCGTAAAGCCACCCCCTCCAGACGCACTTCAACGTCGTGAATCGAAACGTTTTACTCAGCAACTGACCGGGACCCTCCCGCGCGCGACAGCACCTTGCCGCTTCTTCTTTTGGACATCTGCGCATGACCCGCGGACTTCAGTCTCTGCCAAATGCACTCACCGAGTGCCGATTACTACCCGCAAGTCGGCCAGAGGGAAGCGGCCGGGAAATCTCCCAGTCGCTGCATCCCCGCCCAACCCCCAACACCCAGCAACGCATCCCGAAAAGCCCTTCTACAATCCCCCGCCTCGCCTGTGATCAGCCTCACAATTTGCCTCCAAACCCGCAAAAAAGCCCCTTTTTTCGAACGCTTTTCCACTTTGGACGACCTGCAAATCGTCGAAAACTCCAATTTGGACGGCCTGCACGTCTGCATTTTTCGAAAATCAGAATTAGTTCCTTTTTCCCCCTTCGCCCACCCACAGGTCGACAGATTCACCGCTTCGCCGGCGCGCAATTCCTCCGTTCCCTGACCACTGACCACTGACCACTGACCACTGTTCTATGCAACAATTGCTTAAACCTTTTTTCAGCATCTTTTCTTATGGAAGGATTTCCTCCTATGGCGACGCTCTCGATTGAGGAGGCAGTGCAGGCCTGTATCTCCGCTTCACGCGTGTCTTTCAACCAGCCCGTTGCCGAGCTCGTGGAAACCGCGTTGCGCCGCGGCGAGGCCCAACTCGCCTCGAACGGCGCACTTGTCGCCTCCACCGGAGCGCGCACCGGCCGCAGCCCCAAAGACAAGTTCATTGTGGACGACGAACTCACCCACGCCCAGGTCCACTGGGGCCGCATCAACCAGCCCATCACCGCTGAGAAATTCGACGCGCTCCTCGAGCGCGTCCTCGCGTATCTGCGCACCCGCGAACTCTTCGTGCAGGATCTCTTCTGCGGGGCCGATCCGGCCTACCGTCTGCCCATCCGCGTCGTCGCCGAGTACGCCTGGCACGCCCTGTTCGTCCACCAGCTCTTCATCCGCCCCACGCCCGATCAGCTCGACACCCACGCGCCCCAGTTCACCGTCATCGCCGCGCCCGCCTTTGAGGCCGTTCCCGAGCTGGACGGCACCCGCTCCGGCGCCTTTATCCTGGCCGACTTCACCCGCCGCGTCATCCTCATCGGCGGCACGCACTACGCCGGCGAAATCAAGAAATCCATCTTCGGCGTGATGAACTTCCTCGTCCCCCAGCGCGATGTTCTGCCCATGCACTGCTCCGCCAACGTCGGCGCCGACGGCATAACCGCATTGTTCTTCGGCCTTTCCGGAACCGGCAAGACCACCCTCTCCGCCGATCCCGCCCGCCGCCTCATCGGCGACGACGAGCACGGCTGGAGTCCCGCTGGCATCTTCAACTTCGAGGGCGGCTGCTATGCCAAGTGCGCCGACTTAAGTGAAGAAAAAGAGCCGCAGATCTACCACGCCATCCGTTTCGGCGTGGTGCTGGAGAATGTCGTCCTCGATCCCGTCACCCGCGACCCCGACTACGCCAATCTCGCCGTCACGGAGAACACCCGCGCCGCTTATCCCGTCGATTTCATTGCAAATTCCGTGGTTCCCGGCGTCGGCTCGCATCCCCGCAACGTCTTTCTCCTTACCGCGGACGCCTTCGGCGTTCTCCCGCCCATCGCCCGTCTCACCCCCGAGCAGGCCATGTATCACTTCCTCTCCGGATACACCGCCAAGCTCTCCGGAACCGAGGCCGGCCTCGGCCGCGAGCCCGTCCCCGAGTTTTCCACCTGCTTCGGCGCGCCCTTTTTGCCTCTCGCCCCGCGGCTCTATGCCGAGATGCTCGGCAAACGCCTCCAGCAGCACCAGGCCGCCTGCTGGCTGGTCAATACCGGCTGGTCCGGCGGCAAATTCGGCGTCGGCCAGCGCATGAGCATACGCATCTCCCGCGCCCTGGTCGCCGCCGCAATAAATGACCACCTGCAGGCCGTCAATTTCGTCACCCAGCCGCCCTTCGGCCTCCACATCCCCCTCACCTGCCCCGGCGTTCCCACCGAAGTCCTGAATCCGCGCAATGTCTGGGCGGATCAAGACGCCTACGACCGCCAGGCCGCCGAACTCGCCGCCAAATTTGAGGCCAACTTCCAGCATTTCGACGTCCCGGAGGCTGTCCGCGCCGCCGGCCCGGGCAAGAGATAGCCGCTCTGGCATCCACTCAACGCAAAAAAGCCATCCGCCGCAGCGGATGGCTTTCTGTCGAAACATATTGCCGGCGATCACCTAATCTCCCACACAGTCGCCCGTGCAGTACCATCGGCCCAGCGAGGCTTAACTTCCGTGTTCGGGATGGGAACGGGTGATCCCTCGCAGTATGGTCACCGGCAAACTTGACGGCGCTTGGCGGGTGGTTGCCCGCAGCCTGCCGCGGCATCTGCCTGTTTCGGATTGTTTCTCCCGAAAGCCTGGCAGGAACGCGGACTGCAATCTGGCGCCATAAACTTTGCTCGTCTTGAGCGGATTGCAACGAAATTGACTGGAACAAGGCTTGCTTGCGAAGAGTGTCCGCTAACTGCGCGGAGTTAATTCTATGGACAAGCCGAACGGGCGATTAGTACTGGTAAGCTACACGCATTACTGCGCTTCCACACCCAGCCTATCAACCAGGTCGTCTTCCTGGGCCCTTCAGGGAGATCTCATCTTGGAGCGTGCTTCCCGCTTATATGCATTCAGCGGTTATCACAACCGAACTTCGCTACCCAGCCGTGCCCTTGGCAGGACAACTGGAACACAAGAGGTTCGTCCATCCCGGTCCTCTCGTACTAAGGACAGCTCTCCTCAAATCTCCTACGCCCACAGCAGATAGGGACCGAACTGTCTCGCGACGTTCTGAACCCAGCTCACGTACCGCTTTAATAGGCGAACAGCCTAACCCTTGGAACCTTCTACAGCTCCAGGATGCGATGAGCCGACATCGAGGTGCCAAACCAATGCGTCGATATGAACTCTTGGCATTGATCAGCCTGTTATCCCCGGCGTACCTTTTATCCGTTGAGCGATGGCCCTTCCATACAGAACCACCGGATCACTAAGGCCTGCTTTCGCACCTGCTCGACTTGTAGGTCTCACAGTTAACCACTCTTATGCCTTTGCACTCGACGGCTGATTTCCAAACAGCCTGAGAGTAGCTTCGCGCGCCTCCGTTACAATTTAGGAGGCGACCGCCCCAGTCAAACTACCCGCCTAACTATGTCCCTCTCCCGGATCACGGGAGGAGGTTAGAATCACAGCACTCGCAGGGTGGTATCTCACCATTGGCTCCGCCAAATCCGAAAACCTGGCCTCAAAGCCTCCCACCTATCCTGCGCAGCGAGAACCATAACTCATAGTTAAGGTGTAGTAAAGGTGCACGGGGTCTTTCCGTCTAGCTGCGGGTAACCGGCATCTTCACCGGTACTACAAGTTCGCCGAGCAACTCGTTAAGACAGTCGTACGATCGTTACGCCATTCGTGCAGGTCGGAACTTACCCGACAAGGAATTTCGCTACCTTAGGACCGTTATAGTTACGGCCGCCGTTCACCGGGGCTTCAATTCAAAGCTTCGCTTACGCTAACCTCTCCTTTTAACCTTCCGGCACCGGGCAGGCGTCAGCCCCTATACGTCGTTTTCGACTTAGCAGAGACCTGTGTTTTTGTTAAACAGTCGCCGTACGCGCTTCACTGCGGCCCGCTTTTGGCGGGCGCTCCTTTTCCCGAAGTTACGGAGCCAATTTGCCGAGTTCCTTAACGAGCTTTCACTCGAGCGCCTGTGGATATTCTCCTCGTCTACCTGTGTCGGTTTGGGGTACGGTTCCCTTTGTTCTCCTTAGAGGTTTTTCCCGGCAGCGTGAAATCAGCATCGTAAGCCCTATACAGGACTGTGGCGCGCCTCACTGTTAAGAATCAACGGATTTACCTATCGACTCCAGCTTACGCGCACCAACCGCTATAGCCATAGAGCGGCATGCTTATCCTTCTGCGTCACCCCATCGTCAAACGAACATTGGGAGGAACGGAATATTAACCGTCTGTCCATCAGCTACGCCTTTCGGCCTCACCTTAGGGACCGCCTAACCCTGAGCGGATTAACCTTCCTCAGGAAACCTTAGACTTTCGGCGCGGAGGGTTCTCACCTCCGTTATCGCTACTTATGCCGGCAGGGTCTCTTCGCAACGCTCCACCAGTCTTCTCAGTCTGGCTTCGATGCTGTTGAGAATGCTCTCCTACCACGTCCGCCTAGGGCGGACATCCGCTGCTTCGGTGTACAGTTTGAGCCCCGTTGTATTGTCGGCACCGGACCGCTTGACCAGTGAGCTATTACGCTTTCTTTAAAGGATGGCTGCTTCTAAGCCAACCTCCTGGCTGTCTGAGCGTTCCGACTTCCTTTCCCACTTAACTGTAACTTGGGGACCTTAGCAGGCGATCTGGGCTGTTTCCCTCTCGACGACGAGGCTTAGCCCCCGCCGTCTGACTCCCGGACTGGTTGTCGTTGGCATTCGCAGTTTGGTTGGATTCAGTAAGCCGGAAAGCCCCCTAGTCCATCCATCTCTCTACCACCAGCGCAAATCATCCGAGGCTAGCCCTAAAGCTATTTCGGAGAGAACGAGCTATCACGGAATTTGATTAGCCTTTCACCCCTACCCACAGCTCATCCGAGCTTTTTTCAACAAACACCGGTTCGGTCCTCCAGTGGGTGTTACCCCACCTTCAACCTGGCCATGGGTAGATCATCCCGCTTCGCGTCTATTCCTGCCAACTGAACGCCCTATTCAGACTCGCTTTCGCTTCGGCTCGCTTACGCTTAACCTTGCTGACAAGAATAACTAGCCGGCTCATTATGCAATAGGCACGCGGTCAGGCATTCCCTTGCGGGCATAGCCCTCCCACTGCTTGTAGGCACACGGTTTCAGGTACTTTGCACTCCCCTCGACGGGGTTCTTTTCGCCTTTCCCTCACGGTACTGGTTCACTATCGGTCAGAGACTAGTATTTAGCCTTACGGGATGGTCCCCGTAGATTCAAGCAGGGTTTCACGTGCCCCGCCTTACTCAGGTATCCGCTTCGAGTCTGGATTGCTTTCGCCTACGCGCCTGTCACGCTCTATGGATCTCCCTTCCAGAAGATTCAGCTAGCAACCAGATTGGTAACTCTACTGTTGCGGACCCTACAACTCCCGAGACACCGAAATGCCACGGGTTTGGGCTGTTCCGAGTTCGCTCGCCACTACTATCGGAATCGAGGTTTCTTTCTTTTCCTTCAGGTACTGAGATGGTTCACTTCCCTGAGTTCGCTCTAGCCCGCCTATGAATTCAGCGGGTAGTTCCCGAGGTTTGCCCGGGAGGGTTTCCCCATTCGGAGATCTCCGGTTATAACGCCTGTGTGCGGCTTACCGAAGCTTATCGCAGCTTGCCACGTCCTTCATCGCCTGTCTCTGCCAAGGCATCCACCGTGCGCCCTTAGTAGCTTGACCATAGAATTAACTCCGGGCAGCAGGGAGCCGAATCGCTTCGGTCCTGTTGGGAGCTAACCTATTCTCCGCCTCTGAGTGCAACCATGCCAGCGCTCACGCGCTTGCCTGGCGCATCTCCTAAAGACACTCTTCTTACTTGAACACTTTGCCAGAACCGTCAACTTGCGGCGGCTCATTGCTTGTGCTCGGCCTTGTATTTAACACGCTTGAAGCTTTGCGCTGTTCCACGCGCCTCGCGGCGGACAGAACGGCTCCTCAAACGCGTTACCCAATCAATTTCGTTGTCAAACATCCAAGGCTCCTCATGTAGCGAGGAAGCCGAGCCCTGAGGCTCTTGAAACCTGCCGGATTGATCGAACAGAACCGGCCTGTCTCCCGATCGGCGCCTGCCTAGCGTGGCGGCGATCGGGAAACAGCGAATGAGAATTTTGGTGGAGCTGACCGGGATCGAACCGGTGACCCCCTGCTTGCAAAGCAGGTGCTCTCCCAGCTGAGCTACAGCCCCACTTGGGGTGCGTGCGGCAGAGTGGTGGGCCTGGGTAGAGTCGAACTACCGACCTCACCCTTATCAGGGGTGCGCTCTAACCAACTGAGCTACAGGCCCGTGTTGGCCAGCTCCCCCGCCGGCTTTTTGGACTCAGCCAGGAGCCGGGCGGCTCTCACAAAAACCTCATTCCATGCGAAAAGGGTTTCGAGGACAAGGTTGAACGTGCTGGGCGGCTACGCCGCCCATGACCATCGTGCAATGGCCAATCAAGCAAAGAAGGCTTGAATCAGGGCTCCCGCGCTCCCCGTCAGGAACGGTCATTGCGGGATAGATGAACATTCGCATCCGCCGCTGGTCTGATTTGCATCAGGAGCGGTCCGCCATCGCGGAAGGGATGTTAGTGTCATCTGTTCTCTTTTAGAAAGGAGGTGATCCAGCCGCAGGTTCTCCTACGGCTACCTTGTTACGACTTCACCCCAATCATGAATTACACCTTGGACGGCTGCCTCCTTGCGGTTGGCTCACCGGCTTCTAGTGCAACCCACTTTCGTGATGTGACGGGCGGTGTGTACAAGGCCCGGGAACGTATTCACCGCGGCATTCTGATCCGCGATTACTAGCGATTCCAGCTTCACGCAGTCGAGTTGCAGACTGCGATCCGAACTGAGGCCGGCTTTTTCCGATTAGCTCCCCCTCGCGGGTTTGCGACGGTTTGTACCGGCCATTGTAGCACGTGTGTAGCCCTGGACATAAAGGCCATGAGGACTTGACGTCATCCCCACCTTCCTCCCCGTTATCCGAGGCGGTTTCACCAGAGTGCCCAACTAAATGATGGCAACTGAGGATAAGGGTTGCGCTCGTTGCGGGACTTAACCCAACATCTCACGACACGAGCTGACGACAGCCATGCAGCACCTATATTGCAGCCCCTTGCGGGGAAGGGATATTTCTACCCCGGTCCACAACATTTCGAGCCCAGGTAAGGTTCTTCGCGTTGCGTCGAATTAAACCACATGCTCCACCGCTTGTGCGGGCCCCCGTCAATTCCTTTGAGTTTCAGCCTTGCGACCGTACTCCCCAGGCGGACTGCTTAACGCGTTAGCTACGGCACAGCGGGATTGGGTACCCGTCACACCAAGCAGTCATCGTTTAGGGCTAGGACTACCAGGGTATCTAATCCTGTTTGCTCCCCTAGCTTTCGTGCATCAGCGTCAGTTGTGGTCCAGTGAGCCGCTTTCGCCACAGGTGTTCCTCCCGATATCTACGCATTTCACCGCTACACCGGGAATTCCACTCACCTCTCCCACACTCAAGCCCGGCAGTTTCTCATGCAGTCTCAGAGTTGAGCCCTGAGATTTCACATAAGACTTACCAAACCGCCTACGCACCCTTTACGCCCAATAATTCCGAACAACGCTCGCCCCCCTCGTATTACCGCGGCTGCTGGCACGAAGTTAGCCGGGGCTTCTTCTTCCGGTACCGTCATAATCGTCCCGATCGAAAGGAGTTTACGTACCGAAGTACTTCATCCTCCACGCGGCGTTGCTGCGTCAGGGTTTCCCCCATTGCGCAAGATTCCCCACTGCTGCCTCCCGTAGGAGTCTGGACCGTGTTTCAGTTCCAGTGTGTCCGTGCGCCCTCTCAGGCCGGATACCGATCATCGTCTTGGTGGGCCGTTACCCCGCCAACTAACTAATCGGCCGCGACCCCCTCCCAAAGCGAATTGCTCCTTTGACCCGTAGGTGTTATGCGGTATTAGCTAAGGTTTCCCTCAGTTATCCCCCACTCCAGGGTAGGTTAGTCACGTGTTACTCACCCGTGCGCCACTTTACTCAGGGATTGCTCCCCTTTCTCGTTCGACTTGCATGTGTTAGGCACGCCGCCAGCGTTGATTCTGAGCCAGGATCAAACTCTCGTTTGAAGCCTGATGCTGCGCTTACCCGACGGAGGTCGGATAAGTTCAGCCGTGCCCGCGCAATCACTGCGCAGGGCACCTTACCTTGTGAGACTGATCAAGCCAAACCTGATCCCATCTCACGACTGGCACGTTCAACCAATTTGTCAAAGATCCTCACGGTATCTGCCTGAGCAGGCCGTTTGGATCGAGGCCCCAGCTATGATGCTGAGGTGTCCTCGAAGTCGTTGCGCCGCCGAAATTGCAAGTGTACTTCTACATGCACCGGCGATTTTGCGCGAACCTTCTAAACATATCGGAGTTGCCGGGCTGTGTCAACCGAGCTTTCCCCCTGCCGAGGCGGCTCCAAAACCGGGCTTGGGCTCCAAAACCGGGCTGGGCGCCAGGGTTGGCGGGATTTTGCCCGCCGGCAAAAGTGCGGCTGAAAGGGCACCGGAAACTCCTGTTTTCAGGCGTCGCGCGCGCAAAATATCAAAGAGCGGCCAGCATTGTCTGCCCGAGCCAATCAGGCTCGCAGGAGTATTCACTCCTGGGCGAAACGGGAGCTTTAACTCCCGGGTCCTGCAATGGCTTGTTCTCTGCGGGATTCCCAACAGGGGTTCAGGGGTGCGTTCCGACCGCCTCACGACGGGTTCCTGCCGACCTCACCTGACCCAGCGAACCAGTTCCATTACCTTGCTTCCCACTTCCCTCAACGGGCAGGCCACACGGCCACTGGGAGGCTCCACTGCTCATCTGCAACCTTTTAACAGTAGCATAGGCTACCCCGCAATGCAAGTCTCAGCTCTCCGGTCCGCGAGGACCGCAAACGCCTCAACCGCAACCTGTTGAGGATAGCAACCGGGAGGCCGGAAGGCAAGAAAATCACCTGTGGAAAGCCTTCCGAATCTGTGGGAAACAGGCCGGACAGCGCTCCGGGGAGCAGGACTGTTCTCAGGAATCAATGCCAGATCGCCAGCCAGGCCCAGCCAAACGCCAGAGTCAGAAGGGTTACGTCGATCGAATGGTTACGGTTGCGCCCAAATCGGGGCGCGCGAAAGTGTATGTATAGATACACCCGTCTTTGCCCAACTTGGACAAGTGTGATTTTTTGAGGGTTGTTTTTTGTGGTTGAGGGGCAAAACGACGACCTGGGAGTGGGGAAAAAGCGCGATCTCTTTGAAAATAAGGCAATTTTGGCGTAAATTAAATTTGCAATAACCCTTTTAATCTGTATGCATTGCGAAAATCCGCGCCGCAAAATACGGGCAAAAATCGGACATTTTTCTCTTTTGAAAACGACGGCCCAGAGGTGGAGGTTTTCAAAGATAATGAGGATTAACAGCTTCCTGTCGTTTTCGCCAACCCGCAGGCCGGCGTATTCTCAGCCCACCCAGGCCGCGCTCGCCACGGCAAGCCTTTGGCCTGTTGCTGAGAAACGGTGTCATAGGGCAATGCCTTTCCTGGCGGGTGGTCCAGGCCCCGGGTCCGGGCCATGCTGAAGGAACTGCAACACGCCAAGGGGACGATTACCACGATGAGTTGCGATCCGGCCACCAACGGCTTTCAGGTGAGCGGCAACTACGGCAGCAGCTACGTTCTCGGCCAGGACGGCGGAGAGCTGACCCAACTCGGCGCAAATGGGACATGGCAGCGGACCAACGTCTTCGCCGGCGGCAGGCAGTTGGCCACCTATGACGGGAACGGGCTGCACTTCCAGATCACGGATCCCTTGGGCACGCGGCGGATGCAGACCAGCGACGTAGGCCAGCCGGAGACCGACATGCAGAGCCGGGGTCCCCACGGACAGGTCTTCGTCCGTGGGGTGGAGAGCCTGCCCTTTGGCGATGGCCTCGCCGCCTATCCGGACCAGTACGCCCCGGCCACCGCCGACGACGCGACGCCGCTCCACTTCACCGGCAAAGAACGGGACCCGGAGACCGGCGAAGCCAACGGAAACGACTACTTCGGGGCCAGATACTACCAAAGCAGCACGGGGCGCTTCCTGATCCCTGACTGGTCGGCCAAGGTTGAGCCCGTCCCGTATGCCAAGCTGGACGATCCGCAGAGCCTCAATCTGTACGCTTATGTGCGCGACAATCCACTGGGTATTGTTGATCCCGACGGCCATTGCGCTGCTAATGAGATCGGGTGCCAATACAATGAAAACTGGGAAGCTCAGCACGGCGAGATGACAGACACGTCAAAAGCCGCCATTGCAAATTCGGTACTGACAGGGGACCAGAAAAAGTCTTTTACAAACTCGGTGATGAACGCAGCGGGTAAATACAGTTTGAATCCGAATCTCTTGGTCGGATTGGCAGACAAGGAGTCAGGCATCGACCCATCTGCTCTCAGCTTAGACCTGAAGGCACGCGGCATATATCAAATCAGGCCAAGCAGGCAGAAAGACCTAGGCATGAGTGACGCAGATGTCACCAGTGTTAATAACGTGGTTGCCCCTGTAGCTAAATACCTCTCTCACTCGTACTCGGTATTGAACGATGATATGGACCTTACGATCGGCTCATGGCGCCAAGGTTTGAGCGGAATACAAAGGATAAACAAACAGGGTCCAAACGCAGTCTGGGACTATGTAATCGAACCCGCGAGGACTACGGGAAGAAATCAACATCCAGCGCGCACACTAGGAGACGACTACATTGACTACGTCGATAAATTCTTTTAGGGCCACATGGGCGATTTCACTGATTGTTATTTCCTTGTTCTGCTGCCCAGTTGGATTCTCAGCCGGACCACAGGATAACGACCATGCGTTACAAGTTTTTCTTACTCGCACGCTCCATGGCCAGGTCCAAGTTTTGGCGCATAAGGAGTCTCGCCCGCCAACATCAGGAAAAGCACATGTTAGCGCGATCTTGTGCGGTGCAAAAAGTCGAGGAATCGTCCTACTCATCGCCGAGGTGCGAGATCATCACTTCCGAAAAGTATGGTCATCACTAAACGCTGTGAAGACTCCAGGCGTCATATCGCCTCGAAACCTCGAATATGTCACCGCGAAGGAGGGGGAGTATTTTACCTTCTGGGGATGCAATCCGCATGATTGCGGCGGAGTTTCCGGAACTTACATCTTCGATGTCTTCGATATTTCGAAAAGAAGCATGCTGGTCCTCGACGTAAGGCGGTGTGCTTCTACTGGGGTGCCGTCGAATCCAGCGAGAGTGAGAATGTGCGTGACGAATCTTATTGATGAGAATGCTCAGATTCCACCCTCCATCCAAAATGTTGTCAGCAAGCAAATCCGATCGGATATCGAGGGAGCTGAGAATGTCCCCGTTCAGTTCTGAGGAGATACACGCACTGGGGGCGGGTGGCCCAGGTCTTAAGGATGCGGATTGATTTACAACACGAGCTTACACAAGGTCTCTCGTTTGAGACTTGCGATTCGCCTACGACGCCATCACCGACGGCGGTGCTACCCGTACGACGAACGTCGGCGCATGTGCAAAAGAACATCGCCGGGTGACCTATTTCTATCGGCAAAGGAAGCGGCAGCTAATTGCTTGGCCAGGGCGGCGAAGAGCTGACCCAGCTCGACGGGCGCGGCAACTGGCAGCGCACCAACCTCTACGGCGACTTACCCTCGGAAAATGGACCTGATCAGCAATAGGAGGCCCTCTCAAAACATCGACTTTTCAGCAAACTCCGAGGCCGGGGCCTGTTACAGAGCAGGTTATGAAATAACTTCGAGTGTCGATAAGCAACTCATTCAGGCCGCGCCAAGTACTACAGTTGTAATTGCTTGCAATCGCGGAGATCCGGGCCTGAAGGCCACTCGATTTTGGCCGATTTTCAGGGGCCTTAAGGCCCCTGCTCCCTCCGGAAGCACCAATTACAACTGTAGTACTAGGCAAGCAGTGTTTCTCCGGATGGGCCTATTGCGGCCGCAATTCATCTTGAGCCGGGGTTTGAGGTTGGCAAGATTTCCGATGAGGTTCCCTGAAGAGAGACAGATTTAAGAACTTGTTGAAAAATGCAAAGTGCTCGGCGCACCCAAAATTCAGAGAGCGTCAGAATGCCCTATAAGCGCCTCCTGAGCTTTCGATGAGGGTTTACGTACCCCTTTTTAAGTCACGGCCCGGGACCACCGAGGCTTTTTCAACAAGTTCTTAAGACACTGCCTCCATCCCGGGAGGCAGCCGGCTCGGGTCTAAAATGGTTCCTTGCTCACGGAAATCCAACGCGGGCGGATCAGGGTGGTGCTGGTCAGGCCGCGCAACCCGCTCAATATCGGCGCGGCGGCGCGGGCCATGGCGAACTTTGGATTCCGCGATCTGAGGGTGGTTGCGCCGTATGAGCCGCACTGGCGCGAGGCGGAGTCGGCCGTGGGGGCCGATGCGCAGCTTGAAAACGCCAAAAGGACGGAGTCCCTGGCAGAGGCGGTGGCGGATTGCACGCTGGTGGCGGGCACCGGGACACTGACTTACAGGAGACCCGAACAGCCGGTGGCGGCGCTCACGGCGCTGGGCGCGCTGGCGCGGCGGGAGCTAGTTCGGGAGGGGCGGATGGCGCTGGTTTTCGGGCCGGAGAAACATGGGCTCACCCGCGAGGACCTCTCTTATTGCCACCTGCTGGTGGAGATTCCGACCGATGCCGGGCAGCCCTCAATGAACCTGGGACAGGCCGTGGCGGTGTGCCTCTACGAGCTGGCGGCGCGGGGTCCGGAGGGCGATGCGGGGGCGGATCCGGCCGGAATAGCGGAGGCTCGGCCGGCGGAGAATGAGGTTGCAGAGGGCGGCGGGGCTACGGCGGGCGAGCTGGAACGGCTGGCGGGGGTGATTGAGGAGACGATGGCGGCGGCGGGCTACCAGCCGGCTGCGATGCGGGAGGCCAACCGGCAAGATCCGCGGCTGCTGCTGCGGCGGCTGCGGCCCGGGGCGCGGGACACGCGGCGGATGCTGGGGCTCTTCCGGCGGATTCTGTGGCGGCTGCGGGCGGACGAGACAGGGCGACGCGGCGGTAAGACAGGCAGCAAGACAAAGTGAGAATTCACGAGGGGCGGTGGGCGCGGGTTAGGCGGGAATGGCGTGGAGGCCAGGAGGCGGGGTAGGCAGGCGGGGCGGGGCCGCTGCAGGACGCTGGTCTTACGACTGGAGCTTTCTGTCTGACAACGGGTGATGGCGGGGGAGATTTTGTCTTACCGTCTTACCTGGGCGGCGGGAGGATGGATGGGACGGCATAAATGCCGAAGGATGCCGGAGAACTTCGGAAGTTTCTCCTATAAATCTCGTAAGACAAAGTTTTGGCGCGCGATTTTTACTCGTCGCCCCGAATCATTTCATCGAGCTTGGGGTTGTGTTTGGCGGCGCGGCCGGTTTTGGGCTCGGTTTGAAGGACGCGGGCGGGCCTGGGCTGGCCGACGCGCTGGCGGGCGTTGGCCTTGACCGCCTTGGCGGCGGAGAAGCGGGCCGGCTTGCGTTTCCTCATGGCAAGGATGAGTATGGAATAAAAGCGGCGGCTGCGGAAGGGTCCGGCGAGTGGTTTTTTCCCGCCGGGCGGAAGGCGGGAGCGGCTGCAGGCAGGGCCATCGATGGAAGAGCGGGAGTTTTTCAACGAGACCACGGAGGTGCGCACGCACACTCTGGTCTGCCCCAAGTGCGGGCAGTCCGCCGAATACCAGGTGACCTGGGTGGTGCGGCGCAAGCGGGCGCAGGCGCCCCGCGGCGCCGACGAGCGCGACCGGGCACGGTTTGCCAAGGCGCAGTCCTACATGGTTCGCCGCGACGATAAGGTATCCTGCGCCAGTATTCGCTGCCGCAAGCCGTTTGAGATTACGCAACTGCAGTCGCTGGCCTTTCTGGTGGAGTAGTCCGGGCGGCGGCGTTTCCGGTGCGGCGGGCGTTCCTGAGGCCACATGGTTTCCGCTCCCGCGTTTTTGGCTTGGTGTCTGTGACTCAGTGTTTTTTGCGCTGCGTTTCTTTCCCTGAACTCGCCTGACGGCATTTCTCCTTCACATGTAGCCTCGATTGGCGTTCTTTGCGGCGTCGATTTCTTGTTGAAGTCGGCGCTTGGGTGCGTTGGCTCCGGTATACGTCTGAAGGAGGAATGCGTTAGCGCGTGCAATCCTCTATGACTGGGGAGGAGAGGGAGCCGGGGTGAGGCCGTGGCGGCGCATGATCTCGGCCATCTTCGCCCGGTCCGGCGGCCCACCGGCCGCAGCCTTGACAACTTCGGCGGCCTCACGGAAATACCGCGGACCGAGCGCCGCCGGGGTAATCACGCAGAGGGCTTTCACGTCCTCGGTTGTGTTGTTGTCGAAGCGGTGAACGGCGCCACGCGGAATGCACAGCGCCTGCCCCGGCCCCAGTTCGATCTGCTTGCCGTCAACGGTCCAGGTCAACACGCCGGAGACGCCATAGATCGTCTCCTCGTAGTGATCGTGGCTGTGGGCCGGAGCCATCAGGCGCTGCCGGCCGGGGACAACCAACTCGAAGACAGCCACAGTGCCGCCCGAGCTCTCAGCGGTGACCAGGAAGCGCACCGCGAGCGGCCCGAGACGGATAGTTTCTTCGGCGGGATTGAGGCACAGATCGGTGGTTTGCAGTGTCATATGATTGACCTCCTTTTCGTAAATTCCGGCTTGGGCCCGCTATGCCGGGGGAAGAAGCACAAGCCCGTACCTTGGGGAAGCCGCTTGCGCCCGAGCGATCAACTCCTGGCTGACAGGCGGCGGCGCGGAGTCGTCCAGAGCAGGTTCGAAGACCTCAGCAAAGAAGCCTTCAAGGCCTGCCGGCGTGGTCAGGACCAGGGCTTTCGCGTAGCCATCGCCGCTGTTTCTGAAGGAATGAGCGATTCCACGGGGAAGGTAGACGGAATCGCCAGCCGATGCAGTAATTGTATCCTCGCCCACATGAATTGTCAGCGTTCCTTCGAGGAGGTGGAAGGATTCGTCCTCGCGGTTGTGGATGTGCGGCGGCGTGCCTCCGCCGGGCGCGACAGAGATATCAGCCATGAAGAAGGCGCCGCCTGTCTCCTTGCCGGTGATAAGAAATGTCATCCGCTCTCCGGGGCCCCAGAAGGCCGGACCGGTTCCTGCGGGCACGTATTTGACCTGGTTTTGCCGCAGCGTGGTTTCTGTCTCATCTGCGCTGCCGGCGCCGGCGCGTTGCGTGGTTTGGTTCAAGTCTTCCGATACGGTCTCGTCAGAGGAATTGACGAGCTGATCGATGGTTTGCGGTGTCATGGGGAAGCTCCTTTATGGTAAACTGGGTTTACCTGGAAATTAAGGTAAACATAGTTTACCTGGAATGTCAATGAGTTTTTTGCGGGAAAATTCAACGGTCAAGACCAGGGAGATGCTCATCGGCGCGCTGTTGCGCGTTCCGGCCGAGGCCATTCAAAGACGTGTCATCAATGAACTCAATGCGGCGGGTTTTGAGGGGCTCACCATTCCGCACATGGCTGCGCTGCAGTATCCCAGCCCGGATGGGGCTCGTCCCGTCGCTCTTGCGGAGCGCACCGGGATGAGCAAGCAGGCCATGAATCGGCTGCTGGGGAGCCTCGAGGATCTCGGTTATATCGTCCGGTCCGACGCGCCGGATGGGGGCCGCGCGCGAATTGTCCACTTTACCAAGCGCGGACGCGCAGCATACGCAAAGATACTGGAGATACTCCGCGATATCGAGCGCGATTGGCTCGCCGAGCTTGGGCCAAAGGATTTCGCTCAACTTAAAGAACTGCTTTTCCGCGTTTGGGAGAGCCCGTTGATCCGTTAACCAGGCTTTCTTGGGCAGAACCGGGAAGGGCAAAATCGCCGATGCGCTCCCTGAGAGCAATGTCTGTATTCGAGCGCTCAGGCGAACGGAGGCCGATCCGCCGGGACGGCTCCTGTTCCCTGTTTCCCGCTTTTTGAACCCCAGGAGCTCCATGGCCTCTTGCCCGGTTTGTTCGGTGTCGCGCCGCCTGTTCCTTGGCGCGCTTGACCACGTTTTATCGCGCGTGGTGGACTGACGATGTGACCGAAACGGCTCATATTCCTCAACTGACGCTCCACGACTACGAAACCAGGTTTACCGAGCGGCATCTGCTGCACGGCGTTGTGAGTTATTGGGCGGCCAGGCGGCCGGATGCCGCGGCGCTGCTGAGCGCCGATGGCGGGCGCACGGTGAGCTGGAGCGAGTTCGACCGCATGACCGCGGCGCTGGCCTGCGAACTGCTGCGGCTCGGCTTCAGGCGCGGCGATTATCTCATCACGCAACTGCCGATGGCGGTCGATCATGTGCTGCTCGAATACAGCTGCTTCCGGATCGGCGTGATTGTTGCGCCGCTCGACCTGCGGTTGACCGCGGCGGAGGTGGTGCGGGCACTCAAAATTCTGCGGCCGCGGGGGTATGTCTTTCCCGGCGCGGCTCCGCCGCTCGACTTCCGCGCGATGTACGGCGCGGTGAAGGAGAGATGCCCCTGGATTGAACATTCGATCGCGATGGACTCGGCTTCAGGACTGGACGGCGTGATTCCGTTCTCCCGGCTGGCGGAGCCTGCCGGACGCGCCGCGCGGGCGGGACTGGGCGAGGCGGATGAGCGCGCACTGGCAGCGGCCTCGGCGGCGATCACCGCGGACGACGGCGCGCTGGTCATCTTTACCACCGGGTCCACGGGCTCGCCCAAGCCGGCATTGCTTTCGCATCGCAATATCACGGTACAGAACATGTGCCTGTGCGCCGCGTTCTTCGACAGCGACAGCGGCATGCGCACGCTGGTGAACCTGCCGGCCTCGCACGTGGGCGGGCAGAGCGAGGTGCTGATGACGACGGTCTTCGGCGGGGGAACGGCGGTGCTGCTGGAGATCTTCGACGCGGGCCGCACGCTGCGCGCGATTGAGGAGCATCGCGTGGAGCTGCTGGGGCAGATTCCCGCGATGTTCAACCTGGAATGGATGCTGAAGGAGTACGCGCGGTACGACCTTACGAGCCTGCGCTTTGCCGCGTATGGAGGGACCGCGGTTTCGCGGCCCTTTGTGGAGAAGCTGGCGACCATGGCTCCGCTGGTGGGTACCGGGCTGGGGCTGACGGAGTGCGCGGGCTTCTGCACGTATGTACAGGCAAGCGCCGCCGAACACGAGCTGATCGTGGCCGGGCTGGGCGTGGCAATGCCCGTGTATCCGTACTCGATCCGGCAGCCGATGCGCGAGGACGGGAGCGCCGGAGACGAGCTGGCCGCGGGGGCGATCGGGCAGGTCTGCTTTCGCGGGCCGCAGACCTTTCTCGGCTACGTCAACGATCCGGAGGCCACGGCAAAGACGATTTCCAGCGACGGCTTTCTCTACACCGGCGATCTGGGGTACGTAAATGAGACGGGGCTGCACCTGACCGGGCGCGCGAAGTGGGTGATCAAGACGGCCGGCTACCAGATTTTTCCCGGCGACGTGGAGGCGCACCTGTCCAAGCTCGCCGAAAAGGTGGCCTCGTGCGTGGTGGTGGGCGTGGAACACGCGGTGACCAGCGAGGCGGTTGTGGCGGTGGTGGAAAAGCGGCCAGGCGTGGAGCTGAGCGCGCAGGAGCTGGAACGGCACGCGCGCGATCTGCCCTCGTACATGCGGCCGCGGCACTGGGTTGTGATCGAGGCGGGAGGGATGCCGCTGAATCGCGTGGCCAAGCCGGACTATCTGCGCGTGCAGCAGATGGCGCGCGAGGAGATCGAACGGCTGCGGGAGCGGGGCGAGTGGGACAGGCAGTATCGCGCGACAGAGCGGGAGCCTTGAGGTGGTTGCGTAAATCTTGTTGAGAGCTCTAAAGCGATACGGACATTCCGTCAGGGGCTGTTGGTTCCTGCATAAATAATCTCCTTGCGCCGTCCCTACGGGACTCCGAGACGAGTTTGTGGAATCCCTTTTCCCCACGCTAAAGCGCGGGGCTAACCAACGCTGCGCCTACGGCGCGGGCGACGAGCGGCTCTGGGCTTGGGGCCAACCCCACAACCACACGCTGAAGCGCGGGGCTGCAACTGGTTGCATAGATCCCCTGGCGCGATCAAGAAGCATCCCTCAGGGGTTAAAACCCCTGATTTTATGCTCCTTTTACGGCACGGCTAAAGCCGTGCCCTTTCAAAGCTGATTTATGCAACCAGTTTTCCCCACGCTGAAGCGCGGGGCTAACAAACGCTGCGCCTACGGCGCGTCTTTCCGGAATTTGCGGCGGGCGAGGCATTGCTTGTTACAAGCGATTTTTGATTGCCATGAGGTCCACGGCTTTGCGGGCGATGTGCTCGGCGCTGACCTCGAGTTCCTTGATCAGCTCCCAGGGCGCGCCGGTGTCGCCGAAGCGGTCTTTGACGCCGATGGCGCCGGTGATCACGGGCAGGCCGTAGAGCGCGCGGCTGGCGGTCAGAATTCCACTGACCCGCCAGGCCAGCGCGCCGATCTGATGCTCTTCCGCGGTGATGAGGACGCCGGTTTCGCGCGCGGCGCGCAGCACGGCCTCCGCATCGATGGGCTTGAGCGTGTGCAGGTTGAGAATGCGCGTCTGGTAGCCGTATTCGCGCTGGAGGATCCAGGCCGCGCGCATCGCCTCCGGCACCATGGGGCCGATGGCGAGGATGCTCAGGTCCTCCGACTCGTTTTTGTAATCGGCGGCGAGGCGCGTCTCAAAGGCGTCGGCAAAATTTGCTGCTTCGCGGCGCAAGCGGATCACGTTGGCCTTGCCGAAGACGAACGGCGTGGATTCGTTGGTGACGATGGGCGTGGCCTCGCGGGCAAAACGGATGTACTTGGGACCGGTGTGCTCGAGCAGCAGATGGCGAGTGGCCTTGCGCGTCTCCTCGATGTCGCAGGGAACGACGACAACCATGTTGGGCAGCCCCTGCATGGCGAAGAGGTCTTCGAGGGCCTGGTGGGTTGCGCCGTCGGGGCCGACGGAGACGCCGGCATGGGCGCCGGCGATCATCACGTTGAAGTTTCCGTAGCAGACGGTGGTGCGAATCTGGTCGAGGTTGCGCGCGGCGGAGAAGGTGGCGTAGGAGCCGAGCACGGGCAGCATGCCTTCTTTGGCCATCCCTGCTGCCGCCGCGGTGGCCGACTGCTCCGCAATGCCCAGGCTGATCCAGCGGCTGGCGCGCTCGGGCTTGCCCGCGTAGAAATCGTTGATGGTGATGGAGCCGGAGATGTCGAGGCCGAGGCATACCACGCGCTCGTCGTCGCCGCACTCGGCCAGGGCCTGGCCGAAGCCTTTGCGCGTGGGCTCCATCTTGACTTTCATTGAGTCGCCGGCATTCCACCAGAAGTCGCGCGAGAAGCGGGGCATCTTGGCGGCAAGCTTGCGGTCGGCTTCGGCCTGGAAGGTCTTTGCTTTTTCAAGCAGCTCCTCGACGGGGATGCGCTCGGTGACGCCGAGTTCCTTGAGCGCCGTGTCTAATTCATCGCGGTTGGGTGTCTTGCCGTGCCAGCCTGCCTTGTTCTCCATGAAGCTGACGCCCTTGCCCTTGACGGTATCGGCGAGGATGACCACCGGCTTGCCTTTCGCGGCGCGGGCTTTTTCGAGGGCCTGGACCACCTGGCTCATGTCGTTGCCGTCGATGCGCATCGTCTGCCAGCCGAAGCTCGCGTACTTTTCCGCCAGCGGCTCGACCTGCATGACGTCTTTGACCCAGCCATCGATCTGCAGGCGATTGCAGTCAACGATGCCGATGAGGTTGTCGAGATGGTAGTGGGCGGCCTCCATTGCGGCCTCCCAAATCTGGCCCTCCTGCTGCTCGCCGTCGCCCATGATGCAGAAGATTTTGTGGGTGCGGCCGTCGAGCCGCGCAGCCAGCGCCATGCCCACGGCGATGCTCAAGCCCTGGCCCAGCGAGCCGGTGGAGACTTCGACGCCGGGCAGCTTGCGCCAGTGGGGATGGCCCTGGAACGGGGAGCCGAGCTTGCGCAGCGTGACGACATCGGCGATGGGGCAGAAGCCGGCGAAGGCCAGACCCAGGTAGAGGCTGGGCGCCTTGTGGCCGGCGGACCAGACAATGCGGTCGCGGTCAGGCCAGGCGGGATTCTTTGGATCGTGCTGGGCCACGCGCAGATAGAGAGCGGCGGCCAGGTCCATCACGGAGAGGGTTCCGCCGGAGTGTCCCGAACCGGCCGCGTGCAGCGCAACGAGGTTGTAGCCGCGCATCAGCCTGGCCGCGTCCTTCAGCTCCTCAATGGAATACTCCCGAATCGTCTTGCCGGTCGCTGAATCCCGCAGCGCCATGGTCTTGCCTTTCCGCGCGGCCCGTTGTCCCTCGCTACAAGTTCTGTTTTGCCCAGGCCTGGATACGCGCGAGCGCCTGCTCGAAGATTCTCCATGGAGTTGGCCACGCTGAAGCGCAGGTAGCCCTCGCCGTATTTGCCGAAGGAGGTTCCGGAGAGCGCCGCAACGCCGGTCTGCTCCAGCAGGGCGTCGGCCAGGGGCTTCGACTTCCATCCCGTGCCGGCGATGTTGGGAAAGACGTAGAACGCGCCCCTGGGCATGCGGCAGCGGAAGCCCTTGATGCGGTTCAGGCCCGCGACAAATTTTTCCGAGCGCTGCTGAAAGGCCGCGCGCATGCGGTCCACCGGGCTCTGGTCGCCGCGCAGCGCCTCAATGCCGGCAATCTGGGTGAAGCTGGCGGTGCAGGAGTTGGAGTTGGTCATCAGGCGCGTGATGTGCGCGGCCAGATCCTGGCGCATGACGCCGTAGCCCATGCGCCAGCCGGTCATGGCGTAGGTTTTGGAGAAGCCGTCGAGGATGATGGTGCGCTCCTTCATGCCGGGAACCTGGGCGATGGAAAACGGCTCGCCTTCAAATTGCAGGCGGCTGTAAATTTCGTCGGAGAGGACCATGATGTTGCGGTCGCCGATGGCCTGGGCGACCTTCTCTATGTCGGCACGCGCGAGCACGCCGCCGGTGGGGTTCTGCGGCGAGTTGAGAATGATCAGCCTGGTGCGGCCGGTGATGAGGGCGGCCAGCTTGCCGGCGTCCATGGCAAAGTCGCGGTCCTCCTCGAGAGGAACGGGAACCGCTTTGCCGCCGGCGTATTCGATCATCGACTCGTAGATGGGGAAGCCGGGGTTGGGATAGATGACCTCGTCGCCATCGTCGACCAGCGCCAGCGCGGCGAAGAAGATGATGGGCTTGCCGCCGGGGACGACCACGACCTGCTCCGGCTTGACGTCGATGCCGCGGGTGCGGCTGACATAGGCGGCGATGGTCTCGCGCAGCTCCGGCAATCCGGCCGAGGGGCCGTAGTGCGTCCAGCCCTTGCGAAGAGCATCCACCGCGGCTTCGACGATGTTGCCCGGGGTGTCGAAGTCGGGCTCGCCGATCTCCAGGTGAATGATGCTGCGGCCCTGGCGTTCGAGGGCCTTGGCCTTGCTGAGGACCTCAAAGGCGGTCTCGGTGCCGAGCCGCGCCATGCGGCGGGCGAGGGGCAGCTCGTGGCGGATGGTGTTTGCATTTGCAGCCATGGGGTATGCTCCCACTGCGGCGCTCAAACCCGGGTCCCGTGCAGGCGCAGGTCGGCCTGATCCCGGTCTGGCTTGAAACCGTCAGTCAGTATAGGAATATCAGCCGGACCGGCCAGTGATGGAGAACACCAACGGCGGAAGTGCTTCTTTCGCCAAGACCTGGCCGGGCGAGCCTGGGCGAGCGCACTTGGCAATACGGGCAAACCAGCGCGCGCGTTCCGATGCTTGGTGGACTGCCAGGGAAGACGGGCGCCATCGACCGGATGGCTGAAGTTACTCGGACCTCAGCGCCTGCATGGGATCGACGGCCGCAGCCCTGCGCGACGGCAGCCAGCAGGCAACCGACGCGGTCACAAAGATCAACAGGGTGATCGCGATGTAGGTCACCGGATCATAGGGGCTCACACCGAAGAGCAGCGACTGCATGAGGCGAACCGTGGCAAACGCCGTAACCACTCCGCAGAGGATGCCAATGCCGGTCAGAAGCAGGCCATCGCGGACAAACAGAAGGACAATCATGCTGCGCTGCGCTCCCAGCGCCATGCGTATCCCGATTTCGCGTATCCGTTGCGTGACCGAGTAGGAGATCACTCCGTATATGCCAACCATGCCCAGCAACAGCGCCATGGCTCCGGCAACCGCCAGCATCACCAGGGTGAAGGATGTTCGCGCCGTGGACTGGGCGTAGTAGTAGCCCACGGTATTCGGGTTTGCCAGCGGCAAGCTGGAATTGTCGGACCAGATCGCCTGATGAACCTGGTTCATGAACGTCTGCGATCCTGCCCGGGGGGTTCGAATCACAAACGAAACGTCGCGCTGCACACGCTCATTCTGGGTATCGAAGTTATTCATCATCAGCGGCCCGTAGACGGTGGTCGGGGGCTTCTGGCTCACTCCGTCGTCGTGGATATCGCCGACCACACCGACAATCTGGCGCCAGTCATCGGTGGAGCTCGACCGGATCCGCTTGCCCAGCGCATTCTGCGGACTGCCCCAGTATTCACGGGCAAAATTTTCTGAGATCACGGCCACCGGCAGCTTTTCGTAGCTGTCTTCCCAGGTAAAGTCTCGCCCCGCGATCATGGGAGTGCCCAGCGTCTTGAAGAGCCCCGGAGAAACCCAGATGAACCTGCGCAGCGGAGGAATTTCGCCGTCGCGATAGATGCGGTCCTGGGCATAGATCAGGTCGTTCGATTCGGATCTGCTCATGGGAACCGCGCTGGTCAGACCCACAGACCGCACGCCGGGCAGGGCCTCCAGCTTGCCGAGCATGTCCTGCTCCAGGCGCACGATCTTGTCGCGGTCCTTGTCCGGTATTTCCGTATCCGGAATCGATATGCGGAAGGTCTGAAGCGAATTCGGGTCAGTGAATCCCGGACTCACACGCTCCAGCGCCCGGAACGTCCGGATCATCAGTCCCGAGCAGATCAGCAGCACCAGCGCCAGGGCCACCTGAACCACCACCAGCGCACTGCGCGCGCGATGCCGCTCCCTGCTCTGGCTTAGCGCGCGCCCGCCCTCGCGCAATCCCGTATGCAATTGCCCTCCGGCATACTTGAAGACCGGAATCAGGCCGATCAGCAAGCCGGTCAAGAGAGCCAGCGCCAGGGTGAAGAGGAGCACCTGAATGTTGATCCCGATCTCGTGGACGCGCGGCAGATTCGGTCCCAGCGCCAGCAGCACACGCAGTCCACCGTAGGCGAGCCCGAGCCCCAGCAGGCTGCCGATCAGCGTGAGGACAACGCTCTCCATCAGCAGGCCGCCCGCAATCTGCCTCCATCCGGAACCGAGAGCGGAGCGTATGGCCAGTTCCTGCCTACGCCCTTCCACGCGCACCAGCAGCAGATTGGCCACGTTGGCGCAGGCAATCAGCAGCACCATCGCGATGGAGCCCATCAGCACCCACAGCACGTTGCCCACATCGCCCACTACGTCCTGCTTCAGCGGCCGTAGATTCGTCCTGAACTGCGCGGCTTCAAAGAGCCTTGTGCTGAAACCTTCCGGAGGCGGAAAGCTGCGAATGGCAATTGGAATCAGGCGCTGCAGGTCCGTGCTTGCTTCCGCAATGGTGACGCCCGGCTTCAGCCGGGCCAGCCCCTGATAGCCGAAGTTTCCCAGTTTTGTCTTGCCGCGGTCCCATTGCATGGGCACAATCATGTCCGCATCCTGCCAGTCCAGGAAGTGAAATCCCCTGGGCAGCACGCCGATAATCTCCCGCGAAGCGCCGTCCGCCGTGATCGACCGCCCAATGGCCGACTGCGCGCCACCGAACTTCTTTTGCCAGTACGCATAGGACAGAATCACGGTCCGCGGAGCTCCAGCCGTATCGTCCTGCCGCGTAAACAGCCGCCCCTGCGCGGGTCTTACACCCAGAATCGGCAGCACGGCCTCGGTCACGTCCAGCCCGCGTACGTGCTCCGGCTCGCCCGTACCCGTCACGCTCAGCGAATCGCCCGTGTAGGCTCCAACGTCTTCCAGCGTTTTGTTCTGCTCGCGATCGATGAAGTAGAGAAAAGGAGCAATGTTGAGGTCCTTGATGTCGACTTTCGGAGTCGTATACCAGACTCCGATCAACTGCCCGGGCTGGGGATACGGCAGCGGTTTCAGCAGCACGCCATCCACCACGCTGAAGATCAACGTGGTGGCGCCAATGCCCACCGCCAGCGTGATCAGGGCAAGCACTGTAAATAACGGAGCCCGCCCCAGTCTCCGCAATACCTGCCTCAGCCGGTCACCGGCTAATCCCATCGCTGATCTCCTCGATGAATTCGGGCGAATTCAGATGAATGTACGCGCTCCGCGGCCTCCGGCCTGCGCGATAAAACCCACTACGCTGGGGCGACTCAGGAAGTTCCCAATGCTCGCGCAGCACGTTCGCCAGCCCTGCTGCGGATTCTCTGCCGCTCCGGGCTTTCCTTTGCGCGCAATTCTCTGCCCCTGATGCACAACGATCCGAGGGAAGGCTTTTCCGGGGATCAGGCTTACAAGGACCGGGAGCCGGGGAAGCGGGCCTAAACACGCGATTTTACCTTGTTTTCGCCTAGGGTGTATCGACATATAGGGGTGGGCAGCGTTGCGCGAGAAAATCGGGCCAGACGAAGCCGAGCCCGAAGGCTGTGGCGGGCCCACCGTCAAGGGCGAGAATGAAGTATGGCCCGATTTTCGCCGCAACCCGAAGGGACGGGGCCGTTTTTCCTCATTTCTTCGTCGATCGTCGCTAGCAGACACCCGGTATGCGTCGCTCCTCACTCCTAGAACTGAGAAAAAATGGCTCCCGTCGCCACCCACCCCTATATGTCGATACACCCTAGATCGGCCGCTATCCGTCTCAATACGCGCAGCAGCGCACACCGCGCTCACGCCCGCCGCCTGCCTGCGACTGGCGCGCGCACGGCGGCCTGTGTTTGAATCGAAGATGTGAGCGGCTGGGCGCGGAGGCCGACCGAATCAGCCCGCCGCCGGAGAAACCATGGTCAATACCCTGCTTCCCCCCGAAGAACGCAATCTCACGCCCGACCAAGTGGAGGCCCTGGACAAGCGCCGCGAGCTCGGCCACACCTTTCTGGTAATCGCCGGGCAGTTTGCCGTCATCGCGACCGTGCTGCTGCTCTGGGTCGGTCAGGACCTGACTTACTCGCCGGGCTGGGATCACCCGATGGCCTATTACTTTTTCCTCGCCCTGGCGCTGATCGTCGTTTTTGGCGTCGCCGGGCTGGTGCTGCGCAAAGGCACGCCGCGCATCGACTGATGCCGGCCGCGCGCAGGTGGCAGGCGCCGTGCCGTGAATCGGCCGGTTCACGTACTCGAGACGAAGATGCCGATGGCTGTTGCTTCCCTTCCCGGTTCCCTCGCCGCGGCTCCCCGGCTGACCGACAGCCACGGACGCGTGATTCACGATCTCCGTGTCTCCATCACCGACCGCTGCAACTACAAGTGCGTCTACTGCAGGACGGGCGAGTCGGGAGCGCAATACCCGGAGCTCGACATAGACGAATACCTTCACCTGATCCGGCTGTTCGTGGGGCTGGGCATCACCAAGGTGCGGCTGACCGGCGGCGAGCCGCTGCTGCGACGCGGCCTGGTGGACCTGGTGAGCGAGCTGGCGGCGATCAAGACTGTTGACGGCCAGGCGCTCGACCTGGCCCTGACCACCAACGGCCACCTGCTGGACGGGCTGGCCGCGCCGCTGAAGGCCGCCGGGCTGAGGCGGGTTACGGTGAGCATGGACGCGGTCAATGCGCGGGTCTTCGAGCGCATCACCCGGGTTCCGGGGAGCTTTGAAGCGGTGCTGGCCGGCGTCCGCGCCGGGCGGGCCGCGGGGCTTACGCCGCTGAAGATCAACTGCGTGCTGCTGCGCGGCTTCAACGACGACCAGATCGAGGGCTTTGCGCGCTTTGCCCGCGAGGAGCGGGTGGTGGTGCGCTTCATCGAGTTCATGCCGCTGGAGGAAGACCGGCTGTGGTCGCCGGAGATCGTGGTTCCGCTGGACGAGATTGTGGCGCGGCTCGGCCGGGTGTGGCCGCTGGTGGAGCTGCCGCGGCGCGAGGCCAGCGAGACGGCCGTGCGCTATACCTTTGAGGATGGGGTGGGCGAGGTCGGGATCATCGCCGCGGTGAGCCGGGCCTTTTGCGGAGCCTGCAGCCGGGTGCGCCTGACCAGCGACGGCAAGATTCGCACCTGCCTGTTTTCGCAGGTCGAGCACGATCTCTATGGGCGGCTGCGGGCCGGCGCCGGCGACGCGGAACTCAGGTCCTATATCGTGAGTGTCGTTGATCAGAAGGAAGCGCGGCATCATATTGGCGAGCCGGGATTCCTGAAGCCTTCGCGGTCCATGGTGCATATCGGCGGCTGAGCGACGAACAGCGCCGGCGAACGACCCGGCGCCGCGCCGGGCAAGCATTGCGCGGTCCCGGGAAGATGCGGTGTTACGCGCGAGACATCCCATTCCAACATCCGTAATCGCCTGCTGGTTACGGAAATACTGGAGATCCATAGCCTGCGCGACGCGCTTACCACAGTACGCAGCGGAATACTGGTAGACTCGGCCCAATGAAGCCCGACGCGACGAACGAGACAGCAACCCGCATCCCGCTCGATGACCTACTTGTCTTCCACCAACTCACGCGCTCGCTGACTTCCAGCTTCGATCTGGATACCATCCTGCGCACGATTCTGGAACACATGGAGCGCACCATCGAGGCCGAGCTGTGGACCATGCTGATGCTGGACGAGGCCAGCCAGGAGCTCTCCTACGCCATTGCCGCGGGCGGCGAGCAGGCGCGGCTGCGCGATCTGCGCGTCAAGGTGGGCGAGGGGGTGGCGGGCTGGGTGGTCGAGCACGGCGAGACGCTGATTGTTCCCGAGACCGAGCACGACGAGCGCATCAGCCGCGAGAACAGCCTCCAGCCGCGACGGGTGCGTTCGGTGATCGCCATCCCGCTGCGCGGGCGTAAAGGCACGCACGGGGTGATTGAGATCTTTAATCCGCGCGCGGAGCAGATGACCGATTACGTGATCGCCTTTCTGCACATCCTGGCCGATCACGCCGCCATCGCCATCGAGAACGCGCAGGACGTGGCCCGCATCCAGCAGCTCACCATTACCGACGACACCACCAGACTCTACAACGTGCGTTATCTTTACGAGGTGCTTACCCGCGAGCTGGACCGCTGCGGGCGGCTGCGGCGGCCGGTCAGCCTGGCGTTTCTCGACCTCGACCGTTTTAAGCTGGTGAATGATGTGCACGGCCACCTGATCGGCAGCGAACTGCTGGCCCAGGTTGGCGGCCGGCTGCAGGAACTGAGCCGCAAGCAGGACTGGTGCTTCCGCTACGGCGGCGATGAGTTTGTGATCCTGATGCCGGAGACCGGCGCCAAGGCCGCTCTGGAGCAGGCCGGCACGCTGCTGCACGCGCTGATGGAGACCGGGTTCCGCATGAAAAGCGGGCTGAGCCTGCGGGTCAGCGCCAGCGTGGGCCTGGCCACCGCGCCGGACGATACAGACAGTGTGCACGGGATCATCGGCGCAGCCGATACCCGCATGTACATGGTGAAGAGCGAAGGGCGGGGACAGGTTCGCGGCGCCTAGACAGGTTGCGGAAAAACAGGGAACAGTGAACGAAAATTTGGCAGGGGCTAAAGCCCGAACTCTATTTTGTGGCAGTTATGGCCCGGGACCCAGAGGGTGCCCCGCCGTGCCCTTGTTACAAAGCCCCGCCAGATGAGTTTTTCCGCAGCCTGTAGAGCCGTCCACTCTCAGCGCGAGAATCCTGACGGCGATGCACGCGGTTGGGCAGGCTCACGCCCGCGGAAAAGCGCGCCCTTGGAACGGCCACTGCCGCAGGAACGGGGCGCTGAGTATTGAAACGATCTGCTTACGGATGACTGCTCCAGCGCCGCAGCGCTCTACTGCCCTTCCACGATGTGCACGGAGTTCTCCAGGCGGAAGGTCAGCAGCGTTTCGGCCGGCAGCACGATCTGCCTATTGCCGGTAAAAGCGTTGCCCGCCGTGCCCGCGCCGGCGCCGGCCGCCGCGCCGATCAGCGCACCTTTGCCGCCGCCCGCCAGTCCGCCGATCAAGGCGCCAAACGCTCCGCCGCCGCCGGCAAAGAGGGCAGTGCGCTTGCCCTTGCCTTGCTCCACTCTGTCAATCGAGCTGGTCGCCACAGGGTAGCTGCCCCAGTTGGTGTGCACGCGGTCCAGCCGTATCTGCAGTGCCGCCCCGCCCTTGAAGCGGCCCAGCGGCCTGGCGTCCACGACGGTTCCGTCGGCGCGCGCTCCTTTGGGGATGACCGTCTGACCGTTCACGATGACATCGTCGGCAACCGTTGCGGTGAACGTGTCGCCGGTCTGGCTGATCTTCGATCCGAGATCCTGGTCAAGCCGTACACGGAGGCGCGTGCCGGCGGGCAGGTCTACGGCCGCCGGTGGAGGCGGCGTGGATGGAGCCGCCTGCGCGGGAGCGCCGGACGTTGCCGAGCCTGGAAACGTCGCGCCCGAAGCTGCCGCGCCGGATGACGCCGCGCCGGGCTGGCTGGCGCCGGCGGCTGGCTGGCTGCTGGTCGCGGCTGGTTGGTTTGCGTTGGCGGCCTGTTGCTGATTCGATTTGCACCCACCCAGTGTGAGCAGCATGGCGGCCGCAAGCGCGGCCACGGAAACGCATGAGCGATAGCAGGTCATACAGAAAGTCCTCCAAGGGGGGGAGATGAGAAGTTGGAGATGCTCCTGGGCACAAGTATCCAGGAATCCGGCAACGTGGGCCCAAATGCAGCGTTGATCCGGCGGCCAATGCAATGGCTCGCCAGCGGAATAGAGTCATTTTTAGAGAGAAAGGTTGTATTGGCTGAGATTGCGGGGCAGAGGAGGAAGATGCAGGCGGCGATGGGCTTTCCCGTGTGGGGCCTGGGAGCGGAACTGAGGAGTGGATGAATGCGCGCGGGGATGAGCGGGCGCTCATCCCCGGCGTGGAGTGGGAAGGAGCAGGGGCTAGCTGGCGGCGCGCTCGGCGCGGAGCCGGACCTGCTCGTGGATGTATCCCCAGCCGACCACGACGCCTTTCTTGTGCTCGTCAGTGACCAGGCCGAAGCCGGAATGATGGAAGTGGATGACGGTGCCGCCGGGCTCTTCGGCAAGGCGATACTGCACGTTGTTGGAGACGGGATAGGACATGAAGAGCGGGCCGGAAAACTCCAGCAGTGTGGGGCGCTTGATGGCCTGCACGGTGGCCCAGCAGTGGCCGTTGTCGCCGCCCAGGTCGCGGTACCAGCGGCCGCCGGGACGGGGTTCGAGCTTCATCGGCATCGGCGTGCCGTCCGGGTGCTCGCTGGCGGTGGTGAGCTGCTCGAGGAGCGCGGCGAAGGTGACGTCGATCGGCGCGGCCACGTGAATCTCCTGTGTGACGCTGAGGGTGAATTCGTCGAGTGCGGGTAGGGTTGCCTGCATGAGACCTCCTTGGGGTGTGGGGAATTGTGGTTAGGGTTTGGGGTTTGAATCGTGGGCGGCGCGGGCCAGTTGCTCCGCGCGCTGCTTGACGCGCAACAGTTGGTGGCTCCAGTAGCGTTCGAAGAGAGCTGTCCATTCATGCATGGGTTTAATCCCTTCGGCGTGGGTGCGGTAGAACTGGTGGCGGCCGTTGCGGCGGACGCGGACCAGGCCGACGTCGCGCAACACGCGGAGATGCTTGGAGACGGCCGGCTGCTCCAGGCGGAGCCGGTGGACGATCTCTGAGACGGGCCGCTCGCCATCAAGGAGGAAGAGCAGAATCTCGCGGCGGCGAGGCTCGGCGACAGCATTGAAGACGTCGGAGGTGGTGGCGGCGCGTGCCATGATGAGAACTTTATATTCCTATATAGGAATATGTCAAGCATAATTCTGCATGGCTCCGATACGCTGTCTGCGCCAGCGCATCGATACCTCCCTCTAAAACATGGTGAAAACGATGCGCGGAGAACCAGGAGCGTTCCAGAATTCGGCGACAGCGGAGAGCGGGACGGCGCGGGCGGCGATCTGGAGCCGGCCGTCTGCGGCGGCGTCAAAGACGTGGCCGATGGCGTCGAGCAGGCGCGGGAATGGAACGCTCTTGAGGCCGCTGCCCATGAGCAGAACGGCGGAGGAGCGAAGCGCGGCGCCGGGCAGATCAATGGTGTCCTGGCGGCTGGCCGTGCCGATCTGGACGTAGCGGACCGGGTAGGCCTCCGGTGAGGCCTTGGCGATGGCGGCCAGGATGGCGCGGGCGGAGTCGCCCCACAGGTAGTCGAGGACGACGTCGACGCCCTGCGCAAACTCGGCACGAAGAGCTGCTTCGTATTCCTCGGCGCCAGCGGGGTGATCGGCATCGATGGCGAAGGGGATGGCGGTATCTGCGCCGAGAGAGAGCGGCTGCTTGAGGGATTCGACGCTGCGGCCGGTGGCGATGACGCGGCGCGCGCCGAGGACTTTGGCGATCTGCACGGAGAGCGTGCCCGCGGAGCCGGTGGCGCCGTTGATGAGAACGGTTTCTCCCGGCTGAATATGGGCGCGCTCGACCAGCGCCGCCCAGGCGGACATGCCGGGGTTTGCGATCGCCGCGGCTGTGACGTCGTTCAGTGCATCAGGGACGGGGATGCAGTGCTCCTGTCGCACCAGCGCATACTCCGCAAAAGAACCATAGGGAGCTTCGGGCATGGCGAAGTAGACGCGCCGGCTGTCGGGAGTGCGGCCAACGCCGTCGACGCCGGGGACGGCGGGAAAGATGCTGTCAGAGCTGTAGTGCGCGCCGGAGGCACGCGACTTGGTGAGCGGGCTGAGAGCCGCGGCGGAGACGGCGATGAGCTGCGCAGACTCAATAGCCGCAGGTTCCTGAAAATCTCCATAGACGGGCAGCTGACCGGCGGCGGGAATGATGGCGGCTTTCATGGCGACTCCTTGGGGAAGAACGCTGCATAGGGAAGCGGGCAGGACTTCACGCTAATTATGGAGCGATCCGGAGCAAAGATGTGCACGAAGAATGGACAAAATGCGGCGCGCAGCGACGATTCGGGCGGTGAGTTCTAAAGAACTCACCGCCCGGTTTTTTGCGAATGGAAAAATGATGCGCGCTAGATGTCGAGGTTCTTCACGTCGAGTGCGTTGTCCTCGATGAACTTGCGGCGGGCCTCAACGTCCTCGCCCATCAGCGTGGTAAAGATCGACTCGGTCTCGGCGATGTCTTCCAGCTTGACCTGGAGGAGGGTGCGGCGCTCCGGGTCCATGGTGGTTTCCCAGAGCTGCGAGGAGGTCATCTCGCCGAGGCCCTTATAACGCTGGACGGAGTACTCCTTCTTGCCCTGCTCGACGATGTAGCTGAAGAGCTCGCGGGCGGTCTGCTTTTCCACCGGCTCGCGCAGGATGCGCATGGCGCGGCGCGCGGACTTGCTCTCGTCGCCGCCCGCCGCCGTTTCTGCTTCCTCGTCCTCGTCGTCGGCGGCCTTGGCCGCGCCGGCGGCTTTGGGAGCGTACTCGATGAGGAACGGCGGCTCCAGGAATTCCTTGATTAGCGTGTACTTGGCCATCATCTGGCGGAACTCCGGGCTGGAGGCCAGCGTCCAGTCGATGCAGCGGGTTGCTCCCTGCGCATCGGTGAAGCAGATCGACCAGGTGTGGTGCTCTTCGTCCTCGACCGGAGCGTGCACCTTGAATTGAAACTCCTCGGCCATCTCGGTGAGGCTGGCGTGCAGCTCGACCAGCTTGGGCGGAACATCGGACTCGGCCTTGGAGGCAAAATCCGCGCGGTGAGTCAGCTCGGCCCGCGCCAGCAGCTCGGTGAGCTTCTCGTTACGGATGCGCTTGTCCACCTTTTCGACGAAGCCGAGGTATTCATTGAGCGTGGACATGAAGCGGGTGAGGCTTGCGCCCTCGATGCGGCTGGCGGCCTCGCCGTGGCGGACGATCATGCCCTCGGAGGCGCGCTTGACCATGACCTTGACGAACTCGCGGTCGTCCTTGATGTACTGCTCGAAGCGCCCCTTCTTGATCTTGTAGAGCGGGGGCTGGGCGATGCACACGTTGCCGCGCTTGATCAGCTCGGACATGTGGCGGAAAAAGAAGGTCAGCAGCAGGGTGCGGATGTGGGAGCCGTCCACGTCGGCATCGGTCATGAGGATGATCTTGCCGTAGCGGATCTTGGTTGCGTCGAAGTCCTCCTTGCCGATGCCGCAGCCCAGCGCGGTGATCATGGCGCGGATCTCCTCGTGGCCGAGCATCTTGTCGTAGCGCGCTTTCTCCACGTTGAGAATCTTGCCTTTGAGCGGCAAAATCGCCTGGAAGCGGCGGTCGCGGCCCTGCTTGGCGGTGCCGCCGGCGCTTTCGCCCTCGACCAGGTAGAGTTCGCAGCGGTCAGGATTGCGCTCCGAGCAATCGGCCAGCTTGCCGGGCAGGCCACTGCCGTCCAGCGCGCCTTTGCGCCGGGTGAGGTCGCGGGCCTTGCGCGCAGCCTCGCGGGCTCGAGCCGCTTCAATCGCCTTGTTGATGATGCGCCGGGCCACGGGGGGATTCTGTTCGAGATAGCCGCCCAGCCGCTCGTTGACGAAAGCCTGCACCGTGCCGGCGATGTCGGAGTTGAGCTTGCCCTTGGTCTGGCCTTCGAACTGCGGCTGCGACAGCTTCACGCTGACCACGGCCACCAGACCCTCGCGGACGTCGTCGCCGCTGAGGTTCTCTTTCAGGTCCTTGAACAGGCCGAGCTGCTGGCCGATGGCGTTGATGGTGCGGGTGAGCGCGGTGCGGAAGCCGGAGAGGTGCGTGCCGCCGTCGACGGTGTTGATGTTGTTGGCGAAGCTGAAGACGGTCTCCGAGTAGCTGTCGTTGTACTGCAGGGCAATGTCGATTTCGACGTTGTCGCGGGTCGCCTCCATCACGATGGGCTTGTCGTGGAGGACGGTCTTGCCGCGGTTGAGATGCTTGACGAACTCGGCGATGCCTCCGGCGTAACGGAACTCGGCGCGGCGGGCGTCGCCGGTCTTGGGGTCGGCGGTGCGCTCGTCGGTGAGCGTGATCTCCAGGCCCTTGTTCAGGAAGGCCATCTCGCGCAGCCGCTGGGCAAGCGTGTCGTAGTTAAACTCGGTGGTGGTGAAGATCGAGCGGTCGGGCAGGAAGTGCACCCGGGTGCCGCGCTTTTTGCTGGTGCCGGACTGGCGCAGCTCGCTGGTGGGAATCCCACAGCTATAGTCCTGCTCCCAGGTGTGGCCGTCGCGCCAGATCTCGACGTTGAACTCCTGCGAAAGGGCGTTGACGACGCTCACGCCGACGCCGTGCAGTCCGCCGGAGACCTTGTAGGTGGAGGAATCGAATTTGCCGCCGGCATGGAGCTTGGTGAGGACCACCTGCACCGCCGGCATCATCGTCCCATTGCCTACCGGCATCAGGTCCACGGGAATGCCGCGCCCGTCGTCGACCACGGTGATGGAGTTGTCGACGTGAATCACGACGTCGATCTTTTTCGCGTAGCCGGCCAGCGCCTCGTCAACGGAGTTGTCCACCACCTCGTACACCAGGTGATGCAGCCCCATGTCGCCGGTGGAGCCGATGTACATGGCGGGACGAAGACGAACCGCCTCCAGGCCTTCGAGAATTTTGATGTTTTCGCCGGTATAGCTTCCGTTATCTTCAGGCGGCGGGGGTACGGTGGAAATATCTGTGGCCATCAGGATTCCATTCCAAGAAAGATCACGGAGGAGCGTGGGAGGTGTGCCGCTCTCCGTGCCGCAACAGCGTTTAAAATCAGGCAACTAACAACCTGAAGGAGCGGGATTTTGCGCCAGTTTCCCTGCATTTATTTTAGCATGCGCGGTCGCGGCGCCGCTGGTGCACACATGCGCCGTTGAATGGATTACTTTAACTAGATTACCAACGGGGGAGATGCCGGTAGTAATCAACCTAGTTACTAGTTATTTATATGCATGAAAAAGATGGACTTGTTCATTATTATCGCATACCATCATTTGTGTAGGGAGACCACCTCCCGCGAATTCTGTTCCCAAAGGGGTTACCAACTATGAAACTCTCTGTCCGCATCTTCGCGTTCTGCCTGGTTCTGGCCGGCGCCGCTGCTGTCTCGTTCTCTTCCTCCACCTCCATCACCAATCCCCGGGCCTTCGCCGCCAGCCACCAGTCGGCGACCGCGGGACTGCCGATCCCGATTTGCGGACCTGGAATCCCTTGCGGCGGCGGCCGCTGAAAAATAACCGCTGCGCCGGGCTCCAGGTACCACGAAAGGCTCCACCTAGCACGAAAGTGGCACAAACAGCTCTGCTTTCCGGTTGAGTGCGGGGACAAATGGAGCTATCCTGAGAGAACTCTTAGGATGGTGAGTGTAGCCTCATGTCCCCACAATTTGCCATGTCGGCGATGAGCATGGCGGAATTCGCGCTCTGGGCAGTGATTGCCTTCCTGTTCTGGAGGAAGCAGCTGTATCGCCGTTTTCCGGCCATGGGCATCTACCTGGCATTACGCCTGGGGTCCATGCCGTTTCTGCTGACGGTCCTCTATGTCCAGGCACAGCCCTGGGGCCACAGCTACTTCCCGGTCTACTTTTTCTCCTACTGGACGGTATACCTGGCCAGCGCCGTGCTGCTGTTCTTTGTCTGCATGGAGGTCTTCCGCTCCGCGCTGGCGGCTTTTCCCGGCCTGATGAAGATCGGCATCGTGATCTTTCGCTGGGCGGTCCTGGTTTCAATCATCATCACCTTTTCCACGGTATCGTTTGAGCACCGGGGGCTGCTTGCCATCCCCGATCTGGTGATGGGGCTGATGCGCTCGGTGAGCCTGCTGGAGCTGTGCCTGCTGGGCTTCCTCTGCCTGAGCATGAACGCGCTGCGTCTGTCGGTCCGCGACCTGGCCTTCGGCATCGCGCTGGGCTTCGGCGTGCTGTCCACCAACGATTTTGTCGTCATCTCCCTGATGTCGCGCACCCCCTCCATGACCACTCCCCTGCAGATGATCTACGAGAGCGTCCTGCTGGCTACGCTGGTGATCTGGACGGTTTACTGCACGCTGCCGGAGCCGCGTCGCAAGCCGGTGGTCGTACCGGCCAGCTCGACCATCTACCGCTGGAATGAGATTGCCTCCGCGCTGGGCCACACCGGCACCCAGGTGGCTGTGCCGCAGCCGGCCAACAGCTTCTTCCTCACCGATGTGGAGAAAGTCGTGGAAAAGGTTCTGACCAAGAATCTGAAGAGCCGCGAGTCGGAGCTGTAAAGACAGGGATCAGGGATCAGGTGTCAGGGGTCAGAAAAACAGAAGGCCACGGCGCTGCCGTGGCTTTTTGTTTGCGGAGATGAGCCTGATTACCCGGCTGCAGCGGGATCAATGGAGGCGTAGCGCCCGCGGTTGCCGCGGTCGGTGAACTTCACCCGGCCGGTCACCTTGGCAAAGAGCGTATCGTCGGAGCCCACGCCCACGTTCACGCCCGGCTTGATGCGCGTGCCGCGCTGGCGGACGATGATCGAGCCGCCGGTGACCAGTTGACCGGCAAAGGCCTTTACGCCCAGCCGCTGCGCATTGGAATCGCGTCCGTTGGTGGAGCTGCCTCCACCTTTTTTATGTGCCATTGCCGAATCCCCTTCTCATGAATTCCCGCGCCGCCTACCGGGCAGCGGTATAGGTGACGCCATCGGCCTCGATGGCCTTGATGCGTACCTCGGTAAAGTTCTGCCGGTGCCCCTGCAGCTTCTTGTACTGCTTCTTGCGCTTCATGTGGAAGACCAGGAGCTTGTCGCCGCGCCCTTCGCCGAGTACTTCGGCGGTGACCCTGGCTGTCACCGGCTTGCTGACCGTGCCGGGATCGCCGGATACCGCCAGGACATCCTTGAACTCGACGGTCTTGTCCTCCTCGGGCACAACGGTCTCAATCCTGACCACGTCGCCGGGCGCGACGCGATACTGCTTGCCGCCAGTGCGAATGATTGCGTACATAACAAAACCTCCAGCGCTCCGGTTTGAGGACGAGGCGCATTCAGAAATCGGATACCGTGCACTGCCAATGGGACGCTTCAGAGAGTGAATGCAAGGGCGGGGGGAGCGCACAGGCCTGAGTCAAGCGGTGGACCCCGGATAGCCTTGCACAGCCTCGAAAGGGTGCATCGCCAAACAGTTCAATACTATCGTCAAACCGGGAATCAGGTCAATTTTCGCTGGCTTTCAAGCGCGCTTCCTCGGGTCGCGCTGCATTCGCTCGTCCGCCGGCCCGTCATTGCGCCGGCGGCGTCCGGCGCTCCAGCGCTTGCGCCGCTACAATGCCTCTATGCACCTCACGCCAGGCAGGCCGCGCCCGCGGCCCGCTGCCCGCATCGATATACTGGCCGCATGCAGTCAGTCAGCGTTGTGCTCACCGTCCTCAATGAGAGCCGGGACATTGAGAGAGCGGTCTCCAGCCTGCTGGAGCAGTCGCCGCCGGCGGCGGAGGTCATTGTCGTGGACGGGGGTTCGGCGGACGGCACCTGGGAGTGGCTGCTGGCGGCCCAGGCCAGACACCCCACGCTGCTGCCGATCCGCGATGCAACCTGCAACCTGATGCACTCGCCGGGACCGATTTCGCGGGGGCGCAACGTCGCCATCCGGGCCGCGCTCTCGCCGGTCATCGCCTGCGCGGACGCCGGGTGCTTCTATCCGCCGGAGTGGCTGCGCAACCTGACTGCGCCGCTGCTGGCCGGCGAGGCTGAGTACGCGATCGGCGGATCGTGCCTGGACCCGGCCGATTACACGCTGTGGGACCTGGCCTCGGCGCCGTTCTTCGGGGTGAAGCTCTCACCGCTGGAGGCCACGCGCTCCTGCACGGCGCGCTCGATGGCCTTCACCAAAGAGCTGTGGGAGCGCATCGGGGGATTTCCCGAGTCGGTGCTGCTGGGCGAGGACACGCAGTTTGACGCGGAGGCCCGGCGGCTAACCCCCCCCGCCATGGAACCCAACGCCAAAGCCTTCTACCACCCCCGCAACGGCTTCTTCTCCGCCAGCTATCAACTGGCGAGCTACGGCGTCAGCGACGGCATGGCGGGAAGGCGCAAAGCGCGGCTGGCGCGCAACATCGCCCGCTGCCTGGCGCAGATCCTGGCGCTCGAGTGCCTGCGCTGGAGCGTGGTTCCGCTGCTGGCGGCGCTGGCGCTGGAGTGCTGGTTTGCCTTCAAGTATGACTGGCGGTTTCTGTGGCGCTTCGGGCCGCGGGCCATGCTGGCGCGCCTGGCCTTCTCGATCCACGTTCCCTGGAACGTCGCCATCTTTCAGGGATGGGGCACCTTCTCTTCCAAGCCGAAGATCAACCGGCAGAACCGCAGAATGTGAGTGGCGGAGAGCGGCGGCCTGCAGCGGCCTCGCTGTTCAACGGCAGGCCGTACGGGCGCCGCCCGTCTCAAATGCCATTACAGCGGTTTAGGAAATACGGTAGGGTGAGTCGGTACAGTCAAGTCGACGCGACCATCAGGGAGCGGCGACCTTGCGATCAATCTACTTCCTCACACTATTTCCTAAACCGCTCTAGCCGCGCGGACCGAGCACGTAGAAGAGGACGGCGAAGTAGTGCGCGACGCTGCCGGCCAGGACAAAGACGTGCCAGAGGGCGTGGAAGTAGCGCAGGCGGTCGAGGGCGAAGAAGACGATGCCGCCGGTGTAGGCCAATCCTCCGGCAAGCAGCCAGAGTATGCCGTGCCAGCCGATGACGTGGAACAGCGGGCGCACGGCGAAGACGATCAGCCAGCCCTGAAACAGGTAGACCAGGGTGGAGGCGATCTGGAACCGGTCTACGGCGAGGCTCTTGAAGACCACCCCGGCCGCGGCCAGACCCCACTCCACGCCGAAGATGAACCAGCCCAGCGGCCCGCGCAGGGAGACCAGGGTGAAGGGCGTGTAGGTTCCGGCGATGAGCAGATAGATCGACGAGTGATCGAGCACCTGGAAGACGTGGCGGGCGCGGGTGCGCACCAGGGAGTGATAGAGCGTGGAGCAGAGGTAGACCAGCATCAGCGTGGCGGCGAAGATGGAGCAACTGACGGCCTGCCAGGCCGCGGCCCGCGCGGAGGCGACGATCAGGCAGACGCCTCCGGCGATGGCCAGGCCGGCGCCGATGCCATGGGTGATGGCGTTGGCCAGAATGTCGCCCAGCTTGAATGGGGATTGCACAAGGCGATCATAAAGCGCGGCGCGGGCCGTGCGTTGCTCGCGGGTTGGTCCGCAGTGTGCTTCAGCCTGCCAGGTGCTCTTCAAGCACCGCGAGAAACCGCGCCAGCCAGACCGGATGCGCGGTCCACGCCGGGCCGGTGACCAGGTTTCCGTCCACGACGGCCTCGGTGAAGTCCACCGCCACGAAAGTTCCTCCTGCCAGTTCCACCTCCGGCGCGCAGGCCGGATAGGCGTTGAGCTTGCGGCCATTGAGCACGCCGGCCGCGGCCAGAAGCTGCGGACCGTGACAGAGCGCGGCGATGGGTTTATTCGCCTTGCTGAAGGAACGCACCATCTCCAGCACGCGGGCGTTCAGGCGCAAATATTCCGGGGCGCGCCCGCCGGGAATGATCAGGCCGTCGTAGCGGGCGGGATCGATCTCATCGAACGCGGCGTTGAGGGTAAAGTTGTGACCGCGCTTTTCTGTGTAGGTCTGGTCGCCTTCGAAGTCGTGAACGGCGGTGCGGACCGTATCGCCTTTTTTCTTGCCCGGACAAACGGCGTCGACCGTGTGGCCCACCATCTGCAGGGCCTGGAAGGGAACCATGATCTCGTAGTCCTCCACGAAATCGCCGGCCAGGAGCAAAAGCTTCGCAGGTTTCATCGCATCGTCCTCCACACGGAAGTATGCCGCATCGGCGCGCGGGCAGGCTCTAGCTCAACTCGACCGCGATACTCGCCGGCGATCCCGTCCTCCAGAGGACGGGGATTTTTCCTCCACGCATGCAGCATGCTCTCAGCGTCCGCTCCACTGCCCCGCCCGCGCCGTCATGAATGCAGACGCCCTGGCTACACACGATCCGGCGGAATGCCGTACACTCGCCCTTTCAGGGAGATTTCCGTTCCTTCGCGCCCGCACCTTCGCGGACATACCATCCCGCAACCGCATGGAGACGATTCGTGCCCGAGTTTCAGCCTTTTGTCCCGCCCAATGAGAACCGCCCCGAGTTTACCTTCCGCGCCATTCTGCTCGGCTCGCTCTTTGGCATTATCTTCGGCGCGGTTACGGTTTACGTCGGCCTGCGCGCCGGGCTCACGGTGGCTGCATCCATCCCCATCGCGGTTCTGTCCATCACCATCCTGCGCGCCTTTGGCCGCGCGTCAATTCTGGAAAACAACATCGTCCAGACCACCGGCAACGCCGGGCAGTCCATCGCCGCCGGGGTCATTTTCACTTTGCCAGCACTCATCTTTCTCGGCTTCGACCTGGAGTACTCGCGGATCTTTCTTCTGGCTCTGATCGGCGGCTGGCTGGGCGTGCTGTTCATGATTCCGCTGCGCCGCCAGCTCATCGTGGAGGAGCACGAGAACCTGAAATATCCAGAGGGCACCGCCTGCGCCGATGTGCTGATGGCCGGCGAACGCGGCGGCTCGCTGGCCAGCCGCGTTTTCTTCGGTCTCGGCCTGGGCGCGCTCTACACCTTCTTCCAGAATGAAAATCTCTTCGGCGCCTGGCCCGGCACGCCGGAGTTCCAGCCCGACTTCGGCCCCAACCACATCATGAAAGGCGCATCAATCAAGGCCGACGCCACGCCGGAATATCTGGGCGTCGGCTACATCATCGGTCCCCACGTAGCCGGAGTCATCTTTGCCGGCGGCGTCTTCTCCTGGCTGGTACTCATGCCGCTGATTTACTTCTTCGGCAAGGATCTGCCCCACCCCATCTATCCCGGCACCGTGCCCATTGCGCAGATGGGCCCCAGCGATCTCTGGGCCACCTACATTCGTCCCATGGGCGCCGGAGCCGTGGCCGCCGCCGGACTCATTACCCTCTTCAAGACTCTGCCCACCATCTTCGGCGCGCTCTCTTCCGGGTTCTGCAACCTGCGCCCCGGCTCGGCCGCCAAAGCCAAGCCGATCCGCACGGAAAGAGACCTTTCCATGGGGGTCGTCGTCATTGGCTCCATCCTCATCGTCGCCTTCATGTTTTTCTTTCTGGAGTTCAAGCCGGTTCCCGGAGCTTTTGTAGGCTGGGGCGCGAACCTGTCCGCGTCCCTGCTGATCGTGGTCTTCGGATTTCTGTTTGTCACCGTCAGCTCGCGCATCGTCGGCCTGATCGGCTCCTCGGCCAATCCCATCTCCGGAATGACCATCGCCACGCTGATGGCCACCTCCGCCATCTTTCTCGTGAAAGGATGGACCAGCCCCGCCTTCGGCGCGCTGGCCATCACCATCGGCGGCGTGGTCTGCATCGCCGCGGCCAACGCGGGCGACACATCGCAGGACCTGAAAACCGGCTATATCGTCGGCTCCACGCCGCGGCTGCAGCAGATCGCTCTGATCATCGGCGTGGCCGTCTCCGCGGTCGTCATCGGCTTCACACTGGAACTGATGAACCAGGGGCTGCAGCAGTTCCGCGAGGCGCCCACCGCCTGGAACCTCTCGGCATCTCATCCCGGCGTCGCCATTCAGCGTGACACCTCCGGCCTGGTGGATCAGTTCACGGTCACCGGCCCCGGCGGCGCGACGAGCATTCATCACAAGTCCGAGTACATTGTGCTCAACGCCATCGGCTCGCCCGAGCTGCCCGACGGCAAATACCTCTACTCGCCCTCCACCGGCCGCATTGAGGTCCGCTGGATCCCCGGCATCGGCAGCGAAAAGGCCGCCGCGCCACAGGCTCGCCTGATGGCCACCGTGATCAGCGGAATCCTGAGCCGCAAGCTGCCCTGGGGACTGGTCATGCTCGGCGTCTTTCTGGTCATCGGCGTGGAGCTGCTCGGCATCCGCTCGCTCTCCTTCGCCGTCGGCGCCTATCTCTCCATCGGAACCACCCTGGCCATCTTTGCCGGCGGGGTGGTCCGCTGGCTGGTCGATGCCGCGGTCAAGCGCGCGGGCGGCGCAGCCGAAGACGGCGTCTCCCCGGGATCGTTGTATGCCTCCGGCCTGATTGCCGCCGGCGGAATCATCGGCCTGCTCGGCGTGGCCCTCAAGTTCTACGAGTCCACCTTCGACAAGCAGGACCCCATCGCCTTCCCGCACACCTTCCTCTACCACGACTGGGTCTCGGTGCTGGGCTTCGCCGCGCTGGCATTTTCGCTGTATTACTTCGCAAGGAAGCCGCTGAAGAAGTAGCCCTGGCCGCAGCCGCCGTGATGCGCCCGCAGCGCGCTCCGCTTCGCTTGAGAGTTGCGCCCTTCTGCGCGGCGGCCTGGCGAAGATTCAGACGTACTCCCGGAACAGCTCCGGCGAGGGCGCTGCGATCACGCCACGCCCCACCAGCATTCCGTCCTCGGCCGCCACCTTCGAACCAGCCGCAACCGCCGCCTGCACGCTAGCTACGTCTCCAGCCATCAGCACGAAGCCCTTGCCTCCCAGCGCCATGGCCAGATGCACGCGCAGCAGCGCCACGTCGGCGGATTTGATCGCCGCGTCTGCCACTTCGATGATGCTGGCCGCGGAAAACGTCTCAATCACCCCGATCGACCGCAGCTCCCGCGGATCGACATTGACGGCATTCGAAATTGCCGCCAGCACCGCCGGATGCACGCGCGCAATTTGCCGCCGCTCGATCAGCGAGGCCCCGGCCACCGCCGCTCCGGCCTGCACCGCCGACTGCACCGACGCCACATCGCCTGAGACCACAATCAAAAACTTGCCCGAGCAGATGCTGCGCGCCAGCAGGAGCTGAATCTGGCCGGCCTTCAGCATCGCGTCCTCCACCGCAAACCCCGTGGCTACGCTGGAAAGCTCGATCAATCCAATCGAATTGATTTCCTGCATCCGCTGCTCCTTCCAATCCCTCTCACTATTCCCTGTTCCCTGTTTTTTCACGCCTCAATCACCACCGCGTCGCTCATCACCGTTGCCACGCCGCCGATGCTGGCGTGAATCCGCGCGCCCAGCTTGCCCGCCTCCGGCGCGGCCACGAGATCGCCCATACGCACGCGCTCGCCTGTCTTTACCGTGGGAATCGCCGGCGCTCCGGCGTGCTGCTTGAGCGGAATCTTCACCCGCAGCGGCGCAAACGCGTGCTCGTGCAGCGGGCCCACGTTGTTGAACCCGCTGAGTCCCAGCTTGGCGATCAGCCTGCGCATGGGCACGCGCCGGAACTCCGCCATGGGATGCGGCGTGATCGACGCCGGATCGCCCTTGAACACCAGTCCCCGCTCCCGGGCCAGCGGCTTGGCCTGGACGCACACCGTCTTCGGGTCCAGATCCTCCGGGCAGGCGAACAGCGTGCACAGGTTGCACTCGCAGCAGTAGAGCGTCGCCACCATTGCGTCGGCCCCGGTGGCGAAGCCCAGCGACTGCATCGCCCGGTGCGGCTCGATGGGATGTCCGAGCAGGTAGCGCGGGCAGAACTCGGTGCAGAACCGGCACTGGTCGCAGGCCGAGCGGCCGATCCGCTGCACCTGCAGCCAGGGCGCGTTGTGCCGCGCGATCAGCGGGTGCTCGGCCGGCAGCACGATAATGCCCCCGGTCGTCTTGGTCACCGGCTCGTCCAGGCTGGCCGCCGGACGCGCCATCATCACCCCGCCCAGCAGCACGCCGATCTGAGCCTCTGTTGCTCCTCCCGCTGCTTCGATCACCTCGCCGATCGAGATGCCCACCGGTACGCGGAGCGTCACCGGCTCCGCCACAGCGCCGGCAACCGTGAGGTATTTATGTGTCACCGGCTGATCCAGGCCGATATTCACGAGCGTCTCCACGTTTGAAACCACCGCGTCCACGTCCTTCGGCAGCCCGCCCGGCGGAATCACCCTCCCCGTCACCATGTGCACCAGGATGAATTCGTCCCCCGCCGGGTACACGTCCGGCAGCGGGACCACGCGCACCCCTGCCGACTCCTGGCTCTCCAGCTCGGCTATGATTTCGTGATACTTCTCCTTAATCCCGATCACGCCCTCGCGCGCGCCCACCATCTCCATCGCCATGCGCAGCCCGCGCAGAAACGGATCCTCATGGTGCTGCAGCAGTTCCTTGTCCTTGTGCAGCAGCGGCTCGCACTCGGCGGCGTTGGCAATCACCGTGGACACCCGCGCCCTGAGCTTGACCGCCGCCGGGAACCCACCCCCGCCCGCGCCGACAATCCCGAGCTCCTCCACCCGCGAAATGGTCGTTTCTGCCGTCATTTTTTCAATATCATCAAGACTCTTTCACAAAATACCAGTTGACGCCGCAGATTTATCTCTATTATCATTCATCTTCAGTCACAATCCGTCAACAATGAAATGCTTGATCGCAAATATCGGAGTGACTTCATTCAAGTACCGTCTGCTGGAGATGCCGGAAGAAGCTGTCTTGGCGAAAGGCCATGTGGAACGGATCGGCAAGCCGGGCGGAGAGTGTGCTGATTATCCGGCCGCCATCGCCAAGTGCATAGCCGAGATCGCGGGGCCCGGCAAGGCTTTGTCGAACCTTACGGAGATTGGCGCGGTAGGTTTCAAGGTTGTCCATGCTGGGCCGCTCAATGAATCTCAGATCATCGACGACGCATTCCTGGCGGCAATGACGGAGTTCACCTTCCTGGCGCCCGCCCACAATCCTCCCTACATCGCAGCCATTCAGGATTTTCGCCGTGAGCTTCCCGGCGTCCCTCTGGTCGCGGTGATTGAAACCGCGCCCTACCGGGATATGGACGAAGCGGCTACCACCTACGCGGTTCCCTATGAGTGGCGGCGGGATTTCGGGATTCGCCGGTATGGATTTCACGGGGCCAGTCATCGCTCCGCCAGTGAACGCGTCCAGGCGCTGCTCGGCCGCGGCCATCTGCGCCACATCTCCTGCCAGCTGGGAGGCAGCGCCAGCCTGGCCGCCTTTCGCGATGGCGTTGCCGTGGACGTGAGCATGGGGGCTTCGCCCCAGTCGGGGTTGCCGCAGAGCAACCGCGTCGGCGACATCAACGTCTTTGCCGTCCTGCACATGATGAAGAAGCTGGGCCTCGACCCGGACCAGATGGCCGCCCTGCTGAGCAGCCGCTCCGGGTTGGCCGGCATCAGCGGGACCAGCGGCGACCTCCGCGATCTATTGGAGGGCGCCCAAAAGGGCGACCACCGTTGCCGGCTCGCGATCGACGTATTTGTCCTCGCCATCCGGCACTATGTCGGGGCATTTATGGTTTCGCTTGGCGGTCTGGACGCAATTACCTTTTCCGGCGGCATCGGCGAGAACAGCGCGGAGATTCGCGCCGCCGTCCTGAACCATATGTCCGCCTTCGGCGTTGATCTCGATGAAGAGCGGAACCGGACCACCAAGGGCGAGGGCGTTATCTCAACGGATGGCTCCGCAGTCAAGGTTCTGGTGGTTCCGGCAAACGAAGAGACAATCGTGGCTCGGGAAACAGCAGCCGTCGCCGGCCGCGCGCGTGCAATGGCAGGGCAGGCAAGGTAACACCAAGACATACAGGATTTCTTATGGCAAGCGGAGTTTCGACAATCACGGGTTCGGCCGGGGCCATCAATCGATCGGCGGTTGAGCAGATCGTGCGCCAGGTTGCGCTCGAGTATCTGGGCCGCGCCAGGAAAGACGGTGCGCCGGAGCTGGTCGTGCAGGCCTCCTCGCGGCACATGCACCTCTGCCGCGCGGACATGGACACGCTCTTCGGATCCGGCTCGGAGCTCACCGTCGATCGCCCGCTCCACCAGGAAGGGAACTTCGCGGCCAAGGAGACGGTCACCATCGTCGGCCCGCGCAGCCGCCTCATCTCCAACCTCCGCATCCTGGGGCCGCTGCGCAGGCAGTCGCAGGTGGAGCTGGCCTTTACGGACGCGATCACTCTGGGCTTCAGCGATATTCCGGTGCGCCTCTCCGGCGACATCGCCGGCACGCCCGGCGCGGTGATCATCGGCCCCAAGGGCGTCGTCGAATTGAAAGAGGGACTGATTCGCGCCGCCATCCACGTTCACATGAACCCCGCGGAAGCGGCCTACTTCGGCGTCGCCCAGGGCGACCGCATGAAGCTGCGCATCGGCGGCCCGGCGGGCCTCACCTTCAACCACGTTCACGTGCGCATCGATCCCAAGTCGCGCCTCAACGTCCACATGGACACCGACGAGGCCAACGCCTGCGGTCTGCACCTGACCAAAGACATCGAGCTGTTGAAGTAACGCCAAGGAAAAGAGAGGAAGCGATGAAACAAGCGCTTGGAATGATTGAGACCAAAGGCCTGGTGGCCCTCTTTGAAGCGACCGACGCCATGCTCAAGTCCGCAAACGTAGCCTTCAGCGGCTGGCAGTCCGTGGGCGCGGGGCTGGTGACGGCGTTCGTGGAGGGCGACGTGGCCGCGGTAAAGGCCGCAACCGACGCAGGCGCGGAAGCGGCTGCGCGTGTCGGCGAGGTGATCAGTGTGCAGGTCATCTCCCGTCCCCACGATGAACTGCCGTCGTTTGTGCAGCCCGCCAAAGCCGCCGCTAAGAAGGCGTAAGTGCGAGCTGGTAGCCGGTAGCCAGTGGCTGGGCAGATCGGCCGCCAGCATCTCGGAATTGCAGATGCGTCGTGCAGAGACAACAGATGCAAATAGCGCCACGACAAAGCTAAGAGCTACTAGCTACCAGCTACTAGCTGTTTTCAAGGAGAACAGATGAGTCAGGCAATCGGATTGATTGAAACCAGGGGCCTCGTCGGACTGGTCGAGGCATGCGATGCGATGGTGAAGGCCGCCAGCGTGGAACTGGTCAAAACCGTGCAGATCGGCGGCGGCTACGTCACCGCCATCGTGCGCGGCGATGTGGGCAGCGTGCGCGCCGCCGTGGATGCCGGCTCCGGAGCGGCCAAGGCCGTCGGCGAGCTGGTCTCCGCGCACGTCATTGCGCGTCCCCACGACGCGCTCGTCGACAGCATGTTGAAGTAGAACCGCAACGGGAGAATCGAAGATGGCTAATGAAGCGCTTGGAATGATTGAAACCAAAGGCCTGGTCGCATTGGTCCAGGCCACGGACGCCATGCTCAAGGCGGCCAGCGTGCAGTTTGTCGGCTGGAACAAGATCGGCAGCGGTCTGTGCTCGGTATTCGTCACCGGCGATGTCGGCTCGGTGCGCGCCGCGGTCGATGCCGGCGCCAGCGCCGCCCGCGCCGCCGGTCAGGTGCAGAGCGTGCACGTGATCGCGCGCCCGCACAGCAACCTTGCCACCGTGCTGCCGAGGTAGCCGCGCCGTGGCAGGCTCGGTCCTGCCGCGGCCCGCCAGGGGGAGCCGCCATGTTCATCGCAAAAGTCATCGGCAACGTCGTCGCTACGCAGAAGAACGAGAAGTTCCTCGGCATGAAGCTGTTGCTCATTCAGCCCTACGTCAGCAAGGACGGCAAGCTGCAGGTCTCGGGCAGCTCCGTAGTCGCCGTCGACAGCGTGGGAGCCGGCGCCGGCGAGTGCGTGCTGTTCACGCAGGGCAGTTCCGCGCGCCTCACGCCCGCCACCAGGGATGCGCCGGTCGATGCCGTCATCGTCGGCATCGTCGACTCCATCGAGGTGGAAGGCAAGGGATTGGAGAAGCCGTAAATGCAAACCCCGCAGGCAGCATCGCAACAGCTCGTTGCGGAGATCGCCAGGGAGGTGGTCGCCCGGCTGCGCGCGCAGATGCAGCAGCCGTCGCCGTCCGCTTCGGCCGCAGCTCCGGTTTCCGCATCCGGGGACGCGCGCGATGGCGTCTTCGCCAGCGTGGACGAAGCAGTCAGCGCGGCCTACGCAGCGCAAAAGCAGGTCGAGGCCATGAGCCTGGAGGAGCGCGGCCGCATGATTCAGATCATCCGCCGCATCTGCATGGATCGGCGCGAGGAACTGGGCCGCATGGAGCTCGAGGAAACCCGCGTCGGTCGCCTCGATCACAAGATTCTCAAGCTCACCAACATGCGTTTCGTGCTTGGCGTCGAGGCCATGCGCAGCGACGCCCGCAGCGACCGTACCGGCCTCTGCCTCATCGAGCGCGCGCCCTGGGGCGTCATCGGCATGATGCTGCCGGTCACGCACTCCGTGCCCACCATGGTCTCAAACGCCATCAACATCCTGGCCGCCGGCAACACAGCGGTCTTCGGCCCGCATCCCTCCGGAGCCAAGGTGGCGCAGTATGCGCTGCAGCTATTCAATCGCGAGATCGAGCGCGAGTGCGGCGTGCGCAATGTGCTGACGACCGTCCTGCAGCCCAGCATTGAGGCCGCCGAGCAGATCTTCAATCATCCCAAGGTCGCATTGCTCTGCGTCACCGGCGGACCCGCCGTGGTGAAGGCTGCCGCCATCTCCGGCAAGCGCGTCATCGCCGCCGGCCCCGGCAATCCACCGGTGGTGGTGGACGAAACCGCCGATCTGGATCGCGCCGCCCGCTGCATCATCGAAGGAGCAGCCTTCGATAACAACCTGCTCTGCATCGGCGAGAAGGAGATCTTTGTCGTCGCCTCGGTCGCTGACGCGTTCATACAGGCCATGCGCCGCGCCGGCGCCTACCAGCTCGAAGCCGCCGCCATTGAGCGGCTCACCCGCGCTGCCTTCACCTTCGACGGCGGCAAAGGCGGCGGCTGCACAGGCGCCCACGTCAACAAGGCCTTCGTCGGCAAGGATGTTTCTGTTCTCGCCGCCGCGGCCAGCGTCAATGTTCCCGCCGATACCCAACTGCTCTTCGGGGAAACCGATGAAAATCATCCCTTCGTGGTCGAAGAGCAGATGATGCCGTTCATCCCTGTCGTGCGTGTGCCCTGCGTGGACGCGGCCATCGCCGCCGCCGTCAAGGCCGAACACGGTTATCGCCACACCGCCGTCATGCACTCGCGGAATGTGGAAAACGTTACGCGCATGGCCCGCGCCATGAACACCACGCTGTTCATCCACAACGCCGCGTCTCCGGCCTCGCTCGGCGTCGGCGGTCCGGGCTACTTCAGCCACAGCATTGCCACTCCAACCGGCGAGGGCATCACCACGCCGCTCACCTTCACGCGCGAACGCCAGATCGTTGTCGGGGGCGCGCTGCGGATCATCTAGGGCCTGCTAACACTACTGGGATGGCGGCGACGGGAGCCGGTTTCCCACAATTCTAGGAGTAAGGAGCGAACTGTAATGAGTTACTGGAGTGACGCGCGACAACGAAGTGGGGGAAACCGGCCCCGTCCCGAAGGGTTGCGGAGAAAATTCGGCCATACTTCATTCTCGCCCTCGGTAGTAGGCCCACTACAGCCTTCGGACTCGGCTTCGTCTCCACCCCACGGACGAAGACCTGTCCGCGGGGGCCCCGGGTCTGGCCGAATTTTCGCTCGCAACGCCGTTCACCCCAGTAGTGTTAACAGGCCCTAGCCATGTTTCTTGCGCGCATTGGCGGAACGGTTGTCGCGGCGGCCAAGCATCGCACCCTGGCCGGATGCCGCTTTCTCGTGGCCCAGCGGCTCGAGGCCGACGGCAGCGCCGCCGCCGAGCCGATTGTGGTGGTCGACTGGCTGGGCGCGGCCAGCGGCTCCACGGTCATGGTCTCCACCGATGGGGACATCGCGCGGGCACGGTTCGGCAACAACACTCCGGCGCGGATGGTCGTGGTCGGCATCGTCGACTCCGTGCAGGCTCGCACAACCGCGGGCGGGAGGCTCGCATGAGGCTCGGCATCGTCCGCGGTCACGTCACGCTGCATCCCGCCGTCGAGTCCTTTCGCGGCAGGACGCTGGTCGTCCTCGAGCCGGTCACCATGGAAAATCTCCGCGCCGGCAACGGCCTCGGCGGGGGCAAGTCCCTGGTCGCCGTCGATGAACTGGGCGCCGCGCGCGGCCAGGTCGTTGCGTTTACCGAGGGCCGAGAGGCCTCCAACCCGTTTTGGCCCGGCGCCGTGCCCGTCGATGCCTATTGTTCCCTGATCGTCGATTCCATTGATGTCCATTCATAGGCAGCCTGTTCGTACTGCAAGAGGTGGGGAAGTGAAAAGCGAAGCAAAGAGCATCGATTTTACCGGCAAGAGGCTCCTGGCGCTGCGCGACGTCGAGGATGCCCTCGCCGCCGGCGCAGGCAGCATCCTGGCCGCTGCGGGCTGCGTCGTAACTCCTTCGGCCCGCGACTTCCTCGCCCAGCACAAAATCGCCCTGGCAGCCGGAGGCAGCGGCAAACTCCCCGCCGCGCAAAAAGAATCGCCCGCTCCAACCATTTCATCCGCGGCGCCGTCGCATCGCCCCGCGCCGAATCCACGCCTGTTCCACACGCCCGAGGCCGAAGCCATCAAGAAGGAGATCTGCGCCGTCGGCCGCAAGCTGTGGCTCCGCCAGTTCGTCGACGGCAACGGCGGCAACATCTCCTACCGCATCGGACCCAACGAGGTCATCTGCACTCCGACGCTGGTCAGCAAGTATGACCTGAATCCTGAAGACCTCAGCCTGGTCGATCTCGATGGCAATCAGATCGCCGGAACCAAGCCGCGCACCAGCGAGGCCTTCCTGCACCTTGAGATTTTCAAAGCCGTGCCGGAGGCCAAGGCTGCTCTGCACTGCCATCCGCCGCATGCCACCGCTTACGCCATTACCGGCAAGGTGCCGCCCAACATGGTGATCCCGGAGTTTGAGGTCTTCGTCGGCAAGGTCGCCATCTCGCCCTACGAAACCCCGGGCACTACCGCGTTTGCCCAGACCGTGCTGCCCTACGTCAAGCAGCACAATACCGTGCTGCTCTCCAATCACGGCATCGTCTGCTGGGCGGACACGGTCACCCACGCCGAGTGGTACGCCGAGGTGCTTGAAACCTACTGTTGGACGCTGATGCTGGCCGCGCAGCTGGGCGTGCCGATCTCCCGCATCTCCGAGCAGCAGGGCGCCGACCTGCTGGCCCTCAAAAAGAGGCTCGGCCTGCCCGACATCCGCTTTGACACCTCGCGCATGCAGGAGTGCCAGCTGGCCGACCTCGAGGTGCCCGATTCCATCGCGCTCACGCCGACTCCCTGCGACGGCAGCGCCGGCCGGCCCGCACAACTCGCTGCGGAGCCCGATCTTGAATCGCTCGTCAAGTCCGTCACCGATGCCGTCATGGAGGCCATCGGAGGCAAGTAACTCGCGCTCGCACTGGGCGCACCGCATGGTAAGCCAGGAGGAATGCACGATCCAACGACACGATGAAAGCTGCTGAACGGCAACTGAGAATCCGCCAGATGTTCGAGAGCCGGGACTTCCTTGACCTGGAAACTCTCTGCCGCGAACTGGACGCCTCCGAGTCCAGCGTCCGCCGCGACCTCGACATCCTGGAGGAGGACAGGGTTCTGCGGCGCGTATATGGCGGCGCCGTTCCCGTGCAGCAGCCGGCCAGCCGCGCCTTCGACTTTGCCGAAGCCACTGAGCGCTCCAGCGACGAGAAGAGCCGCATCGCCCGCCTTACGGCCGGCCTGGTGGAAGACGGCCAAACCGTGATCCTCGACGGCGGTTCCACCGTGGCCGCCGTGGCCCGCGAACTGGCCGCCAAATCCCTCCACATCCTCACCAACTCCCTGCCCATCGCGGAGAGCCTCGAGTCGCTGCGCAACATCGAGCTCACCCTGACCGGCGGCTATCTCGATCCCCGCCTGCGCGTGCTGCTTGGTCCCTTCTGCGAGCAGATGCTCAGCGGGATCCGTGCCGACATCGTCATCATGGGCATCGGCAGCGTCACCGAAGCCGGCTTCAGCAACAACAACACCCTGGTCGTCGGCTCCGAGCAGAAGATGATCGAGATTGCCGGCAAGGTCATCATCGTCGCCGACCGCTCCAAGTTCGGCCGCGGCGGCATGTTTCCGGTGGCCCCGCTCAAGGCCGCAGACATCCTCGTCTCCGACCGCGACCTGCCGCAAAGCTATGTCGATCTGCTTTCCAGCAATGGCGTGGAAGTGCTTCTCGCCTGACGACACCGCACAGCACCGACAATCCCGCGGCTCTAGACTGAATATGCAACGAGTTTTCCCGTCTGGAGGCCCGATGCGGATCACCGCGCACGACGTTCTCATCGTCACCGACGTGCAAAACGACTTCTGCTCCGGCGGCGCGCTTGCCGTTCCGGATGGCGATGCTGTCATCGATCCGATCCATCGTGTCGCGCCCTGCTTCCAGCACATCATCCTTACCCAGGACTGGCACCCTCCCGGCCATTCCTCCTTTGCCGCATCCCATCCCGGCAAGCAGCCTTTCGAGCAGATCGAGCTGAGTTACGGTCCGCAGACGCTCTGGCCCGTCCACTGCGTGCAAGGGAGCAGTGGAGCCGAATTTCACCCCGCGCTCCGCCTGCCCCAGGCCGAACTCGTCCTGCGCAAGGGTTTCCGCTCGTCCGTCGATTCCTACTCCGCCTTCTTTGAGAACGACCGTTTGACCCCCACCGGTCTCGCCGCCTATCTCGCCGAGCGCGGCCTCACCCGCGTCTTTTTCGCCGGCCTGGCCTACGACTATTGCGTCGGCTACTCCGCGCTTGACGCCCGCCATCTGGGCCTTCCCGCCGTCGTTCTGCGCGACGCCTGCCGTGCCATCGACTTCAACGGCTCCGTCGCCCGCACTGATTCGGAGTTTGCTTGCGCCGGCGTCGCGGTCGTAGAGAGCGACTCGGTCATAAGCTAGCGATCCGCGTAAAATCGATCGAGGAGCGATCATCCTCTCCCGCTCGCGCACGTATGTCCCGCAACTTCTACATTCTGGCCGCGGCGTTTCTTGTCTTCGCACTGCTTTCGGGCGTCATGGCGCTGATTCCCTCCAGCTTCCAGCCTGGCCTGCCGGCCAACGGCTCGCTCTGGCGCACCGTGGCGCTGATTCTTTTGCTGTGCGCGCTGGTTGCGGCCCTCATCGCCGTGATGAGCCACCTCTTTGAGCAGGTGGAGCGGCGCAATGAAGAAGCGCGCCTGGCCGCCCGGCGGAGGCGCCGGGGGCGTTGAGGATTGCCGATGGCCTCGGCACGCGGTGGCTGGAGGATAAATCCTGTGGATCACGGGCTTCGATTCGTTGCCGAGCGGCCGGCCGAATAAACAATTAAAATAGATAGAGTTTGGGAGTCCTTCCCGTACAGGATCGAGCCAACGCCGATGTACGAAGTCACCGTAGAAGCTGATTTTTCCTCCGGCCACTATCTCCGCAACTACCGCGGTAAGTGCGAGAACCCGCACGGCCACAACTACAAGGTCCGCATCACCCTGGCTGGAGCCGAGCTGGACGAAGCCGGCCTTCTGCTCGACTTCAAGCTGCTCAAGCAGGTCCTGCGCCCGGTCATCGAGCGCATCGACCACCACATGCTCAATGACCTGGAGCCTTTCACGGTGATCAACCCTTCGGCGGAGAACATCGCCAAATACTTCTACGAGCAGACCAGCCGGCAGCTCACCGGCATGACCGCCGGCCGCGTCCGCCTCAAGGACTGCACGATCTGGGAAACCGACACCACCACCGCGACCTACTTCGAGTAACTTCCTTTGGCGTCGCACAGATTTTGAGACTGTTCCGCTAGAGCCTGTTATTAACTTTCCCGCAGGCGGCGTTGCGCGAGAAAATCGGGCCAGAACCGTCGCTCCTCACTCCTTGAACTCAGAAAAATTGGCTCCCAGCGCTTCCCGCGCGAAAGTCAATAACAGGCTTTAGTTGTCCGCAATGGGTTTGCTCTTCAGTCCCTTGTCCAGGGGAATCTCAAAGTAGAAAAGCTGCTTGCCGTCGGCGTCGCGCAGGTCGTGCAGATGGAGCTTGGCGCCGCGCAGCGGATTGTTGAGCTGGGAGACGTCGTAGAAAAGGAAACCGGCTTGCGTGGTGTGCGGTTCCACCACCAGGGCGCCATATTCGAAGGTGTCGAAATCAGCCTGGATGTCCTTGTCCTTATTCTTGTACTTGCGCGGCAGATGAATGCCGGGGATCGGGCTCGGCAGGGGGGGCTTTACGCCGTTCCAGCTCGAGTGCGTCATCATGCGCTCCACGTCCGCCGGCTCGGCCGCCTGAATCCGGTCGCCCGCGGCGGTCTGGAAGAGAATCCGCGCGTCGCGCAGGCTGATGGGCCGGTCGCCGTTGTTGGTTACGATCAGCCGGATCGGCATAATGCCGCAGGCCAGGTAATCCACGCGAAAGATGTGCTCCATCTCCTTGGTGTCGTATGGCACCGCCGCGATCGCCACCTTCTCGTCCGGGTGCACCTCGACGGCCGGAAACGCGGTCGCCGGCTCGACCGGCGGCGGGGTATGGTCGCTGCCCAAAGCCGGCAGCGCCATTCCCAGCATCATCAACGCAATCGCTCTCGTGGTCTTCATCGTGCCCAACTGTATCATTGATCTGATTGGACGGAGGAAAGGTGTGTTCCGTCACAAATGACTCTATTTTTCTACAACCTGGCTCTGCTCGTCGGCCTCCTGGCTTCGTCTCCGTGGTGGCTGTGGAGGATGGCTACCACCCACAAGTACCGCGAAGGCCTGGCCGAGCGGCTCGGCCGGGTGCCTTCCCGGCTCGCCGCCCTGCGCGGCAGCCGTCCTTTCCTCTGGATTCACGCCGTCTCGGTGGGCGAGGTTCTCTCCGCCTCGCGCCTGGTCAAGACCCTGGACGCGGCCCTGCCCAGTTACTGCATCGTCGTCTCCACCACCACCCGAACCGGACAGGCCCTGGCCCGCGAGCGCTTCGGCCCCGAGCGCGTCTTTTACTGCCCCCTCGATCTGCCCGGGGCCGTGCGCGCCTACCTGAGCGCCCTTGAGCCGCGCCTGCTGGTGCTGGTCGAAACCGAGTTCTGGCCCAACCTGCTCACCGCCTGTTTCCGCCGCCGCATTCCCGTCGCCGTAGTCAATGGCCGCGTCTCAGACCGTTCCTGGCCGCGCTACCGCCTGCTGCACCGTTTGTGGCGGCCGTTCCTCAGACGCATTCCCTGTGCCCTTGCCCAGAGCGAGATCGATGCTGAGCGCCTGATGGCCATGGGCTGCCTGCCGAAATGCGTCTCCGTCGCCGGCAATCTCAAATTCGATGTGTGCGCTGCCGAGGAAGCGAACGCAACACGGCTGCTGCGGGCGCTCACGCCAGGTCTGCGTCTGGTGGTTGCCGGCAGCACGATGGAGGGTGAGGAATCCGCGCTGGTGGAAGCCTGGCCGCGCCTGCTTGCCGCCCATCCGCGGCTCGCCATGGTGCTGGCCCCGCGCCATCCGGAGCGCTTCGCCGCCGTGGCTGCGATGCTTGCAGGCTCCGGATTTCCCTGGCTTCGCCGCTCGGAATGGGACGCGCAGGCTGAATCCACGCTCTCGCCTCTCGCTCCCGGACAGATCGTTCTCCTCGACACCATTGGCGAGCTCGCGTCTCTCTACTCGCTGGCCGCGGTGGCCTTTGTCGGCGGCAGCCTGGTTCCCGCCGGCGGCCACAATCTGCTTGAGCCGGCCCAGTTCGGCGTTCCCATCGTCGCCGGGCCCCACGACGCCAACTTCCGCGCCATCGCGGAGGCTCTGCGCGCCCATCAGGCCCTCCGCGTCGTCTCCAAAGAGGAGTTGGCCCCGGCTCTCATCGCCCTGCTTGGCGACGCCGAGGAAGCTGCCGCCATGGGCGCACGCGCACGCGAGGTCTTCCATCGGGAGGCCGGGACCACGGACCGCTGCGTCGCGGCTCTGCGTGCGCTGCTTGACTCGCCAGAGGAGCGCCCGTCATGAAGCTGGACGCCAATCCGCGCAAGCTCCTTTTGCCGCTGGTTCCGCTCTACCGATTGGCGCTCGCCGCGCGAGAGCTGCGGATGGGCACGCGTCTTGAGCCAGTGCGCCGCCTGCGTTTCCCGGTCGTCAGCATCGGCAATCTATCCACCGGCGGCGCCGGCAAAACTCCGCTCGCCATCGCGCTCGCGCGCGCGCTTCAGCAGCGCGGACTCGCCGTCGATGTCCTCTCGCGCGGCTACCGACGCCGCGGCCAGAGCGCCGCCCGCGTCGATCCCAACGGCTCCGCGGATGATTTTGGCGACGAGCCGCTGTTGATTGCGCAAGCTGCCAGTGTCCCGGTTTACGTGGCCGCGCGGCGTTATGAAGCCGGCCTGCTGGCGGAGTCTGCTTGGTCCAGGTCTGGTCCCGAAACTGCTGCTTCGTTCCCCTGCGTGCACCTGCTCGACGACGGATTTCAGCATCGCCAGCTTTACCGCGATGTGGACGTTCTCCTGCTCAATCGCGCGAACTGGACAGATCGCCTGCTCCCTGCGGGCAATCTGCGCGAGCCGCGCGCCGCTTTTCGCCGTGCGTCGGTCCTTGCCATTTCCGCCGATGAGCCGGAATTGGAGGCAGAGCTCAAGGCATGGGGCTGGAGCGGACCGGTCTGGCGTTTGCGCCGGGTGATGGTACTGCCGGAACTGAACGGCCCCGTCGTTGCGTTCTGCGGCATCGCCCGCCCCGCGCAGTTCTTTGCCGGTCTTGAAGCAGCGGGCGCGCGCATCGCTTTCCGCCGCGCCTTCCGCGACCATCACCGCTACACGACAGCCGATGTGCAGGATCTGGCTGCCGCAGCGCACGCGGCAGGCGCTACTGTTCTGCTGACCACGGAAAAAGACCGCGTCCGCATGGGAGAACCTGGCGCCTTGTTCACAGAATCGCTGCCGCTTCTGGCCGTGCCGCTGCGCACGGAGATTGAAAATGACGGCGCGGTCCTCGACTGGCTCGTCGCCCGCCTGCGCGGCGCTTCTTAACCCTCTGACCGCCCGATAAGCGGCTTCTCCATTCGGTCGGCTGCCTGGCCGTCGAGCTCCGCTAGCTGCGCCGCGTGCGCGCTTATTCTGCGTTGTCGATCTGCGCGCGCTGCAGCCGGTCGGAGAAGTCCACGTACACTGCCTTCCAGGTGGTGAAGAACTCCATGGCTCCATTGCCCTCGCGATGGCCGTTGCCGGTGTGCTTCACGCCGCCGAAGGGTAGATGCACCTCAGCGCCAATGGTCGGCGCATTGATGTAGGTAATGCCGGCCTCGAGGTCGCGGATGGCCGCGAAGGCGCGGTTCAGGTCTTTGGTGTAGAGCGCTGCGGAGAGGCCGTAATCCACCGAGTTGGCGATCGCGATCGCCTCCTCGAAACTCTGAAACTCGATCAGGCTGACCACCGGACCGAAGACCTCCTCGCGCGCAATGCGCATTGATGGCTTCACGCCGCCCAGCACGGTGGGCTCAAAGAACGTGCCCTTCGCATAGGGCCCATCGGTGAGGGCGTGGCCGCCGGTCAGCAGCTTCGCGCCTTCGGCCAGCGCAATCTCCATATACTTTGCCGAGGTCTCAATCTGATTTTCGTTCACTTGCGGGCCGACTTCGACGGCTTCATCCAGCCCGTTGCCCACTTTGAGCTTCCGCGCGCGCTCCACCAGGGTCGCGGTGAATCGCTGCGCGATCCCCTTCTGCAGCAAGATCCGGCTGGTGGCCGTGCAGCGCTGGCCGGTGGTCCCGAAGGCTCCCCAGAGCGCACCGTCCAGCGCCAGCTCCAGGTTGGCGTCGTCGAGCACGATCTGCGCGTTCTTGCCGCCCATCTCCAGCGAAACCTGCTTGAAGCCGGCCGCGGCCCGCTGCGCCACCAGCGAACCCACGGCGCTGGAGCCGGTAAAGCTGATGGCGCGCACATCGGGGTGCTCCACCAGCGCCACGCCCACCACCGAGCCGCTGCCGCAGACAATGTTCACCACGCCGGGCGGCAAGCCCGCGTCCATCAGCGTCTGGACGAGGTGATAGGTGGAGAGCGGCGTATCCGTGGCCGGTTTGATCACGCAGGTATTGCCCGCCACCAGAGCCGGAAACAGTTTCCAGCTTGGAATCGCCATGGGGAAGTTCCACGGCGTGATCAGCCCCACTACGCCTACCGGCATGCGCACGCTCATGGCGAACTTGTTCTGCAGTTCGCTCGGGGTGGTCTGCCCAAACAGCCGCCGTCCTTCGCCGGCCACGTAAAACGCTTCGTCAATCGCCTCCTGCACGTCGCCGCGGGTTTCGGCCAGCACCTTGCCCATCTCCCGGGTCATGGCGCGCGCATATTCTTCCTTGCGCTCCTTCAGCAGCGTACCGGCGCGGAACAGGATCTCCGCGCGCTTGGGCGCCGGAACCAGCCTCCACGAGGCAAATGCCGCCTTGGCCGCGGCCGCGGCCCGGTCCACGTCGCCGCCATGCGACACCGGAAACGCGCCCACCACGTCGGTGTGGTCGGCCGGATTCAGGTTCAGAATCGTTCCGCCATCGGCGGCCGGCTGCCACTGGCCGGCGATCAGGTTGTGATAAATCGGATACGTCATGTGAAGACCTCCCGATGCGGGAACCGAGGGCCAGAACCGGAAAAGGGAAATGATACTAACTAATTCCGAGACGGCGGCTCCAGACGATCGATACCACGTCAAATTCCGGTAGCCGCTCCGATGGGCTCTCTTGGTGAGCCGTGGCATGTTCTGTTGAGCGGTTCGATTGACCCAGTGCTGCCTCTGCGGTTCCAGTCCATCCGGCAATTATGAGTACCGTGCCCGCAAATATGCACCAGGCATGCTTGACTCCGTTCTCCACGGCACCCTCCGTTCGCTGATCCGGTCAGAGCAAGATCACAAGTCTAATACTGCTCGAATGGGCGGCGATGTCTTTCGTCGGTTAACTTTTTCATTCCCAACGGCTTGAAGCGCTCTGCCTTTGAACCCTAATAGGCAGAGGCCTCATGTGGTCCGAAATTGATCTAACCACACATCTCCCGCAGCTCGCCGGGGGAGTCCCGCCAGCCCCTGGGAACACCTGAGTGTACCGCACTGTTTCTGGCCTTGAACCCGCATTTTCCTCTTCCTCGACGCTGCTGCGGTCCGGGGCCCGTGGCCGTACAATAAGCTTTGAGGTAAGATCGGTTTTCCAATGTCATTGAACGGATATACTTCGCGCTCATCGCGATCGCACGCCTTTCGCTCGCTTTTCAGCATGTTCTCCAGCGATCTGGCCATCGATCTCGGCACCGCCAACACGCTGGTCTACGCCGCCGGCAAGGGCATTGTGGTCAACGAGCCTTCCATCGTGGCCATCAACAAGAACACCGGCGAAGTGGAGGCCGTCGGCAAGGAGGCCAAGGAGATGCTGGGCCGTACGCCCGGCAACATCGTGGCCATCAAGCCCATGAAGGACGGCGTGATCGCCGACTTCAAGGTCACCGAGAAGATGCTGAATTACTTCATCCAGAAGGCACACAACCGCAAGATGCTGGTCCATCCGCGCATCGTCATCGGTGTGCCTTCGGAGATCACCCAGGTGGAAAAGCGCGCGGTTGAGGATTCCGCCTATCGCGCAAAGGCCAGCGAGGTCTACCTGGTCGAGCAGGCCATGGTGGCGGCCATCGGCGCCGGCCTGCCCATCACCGAGCCCGGCGGCAACATGGTGGTGGATATTGGCGGCGGCACCACCGACATCGCTGTCATCTCGCTGTCCGGCATCGTCTACTCGCGCTCGGTGCGCATGGCCGGCAACCAGATGGACGAGGCCATCACCAACTACCTCAAGCGCAAGTACAACCTGCTAATCGGCGAACGCACCGCCGAGCAGATCAAGATTGAAATCGGCTCGGCCTTCCCGCTGGACAAGCCCCTGACCATGGAGATCAAGGGCCGCAATCTGATTGAAGGCGTGCCCAAGTCCATCACCGTGGACGACAGCGAGGTGCGCGAGGCTCTGGGCGAGGGCATCGCCGTGATCATGAACGCCATCCGCGTGGCTTTGGAGCGCACCCCGCCCGAGCTCTCGGCCGACATCAGCGACCGCGGTATCGTGCTCACAGGCGGCGGTGCGCTGGTCAGGAATCTCGACAAGCGTATCCGCGAGGAGACCGGCCTGCCCGTCTCGGTGGCCGACGATCCGCTGGCTTCGGTGGTGCTGGGCACCGGCAAGATGCTCTCCGACTTCCGCCTGCTGCGCAAGATCAAGATTGAGTGAGGCAGTTTCCTGTGGTCAGTGATCAGCTGTCAGTTAAGAAGTCCGTTTGCAGTCGAGTTGGAGTCACTGACAACTGTTCAATGACCACCGACCACTGACGGGCCATGGAATCATTCTTCATCCGCTATCGGAATGCTGTGGTGCTGCTGGCCATCCTGCTGGCCCAGATCATCGGTCTGGCCGTGCAGGTGCGCCAGACCAGCGCCGGACGCAACACCCTTGACGCCACCGACAGTTCCAGCGTGCGCCTCATCCGGCTGTGGGCGGAGATGCTGGTTGCGCCTCCCGAGCGCGCGATCCACGCCTCCAGCATGGGCGTCGCATCGCTGTGGCAGAACTACATCGACCTGCGCCACGTCCGCCAGCAAAATCAGGATCTGCAGAAGACCATCGATCGTCTGCGGCTGGAGCAGGCGGAGATGCTGCAGGATGCGCTCCAGGGCCAGCGGCTGCAGGTCCTGCTCGGCTTCCAGCAAAAGTACGTTTACTCGACCGTCGCTGCACAGATCATCGGCTCCAGCGGCAGCGATCAGTCCCACGTCTTCTACATCAATAAGGGCTCGGCCGATGGGCTGGCTCGGGACATGGCCGTGATCACGCCGGATGGCATCGTGGGCAAGGTGCGCGACGTTTTTCCCAATAGCGCCCAGGTGCTGGCCATCAACGACACCACCAGTGGCGCCGGCGTGATTCTTGAAACCACGCGCATCCGCGGCATTCTCCGCGGCAACGCCTATGGCCAGTTGGAGATCGTCGACATCCTGGCCGACGAGCGCATCAAGCCGGGTGAAAACGTGCTTACCGCAGGCGGCGACCTGATCTATCCCCGCGGCCTTCCGGTGGGCGTGGTGGAAAAGGTTGTGCCTGACCCGGACCGCGACGCGTTTATCGACGTCCTGGTGAAGCCGGCCGCCGCGCTCGACCGTCTCGACGAAGTGCTCGTCATCACCTCCACCCAGCCCCGCTTCCCGGCTCAGGACCAGCAGGACCTGGCCACCAGCGAAGCCCTCAAAGGCGCCCAGGCCGCCGTCATGCAGGAGCAGCAGAAAGCTACGCAGAGCACGGCCGAGCACCTGCCCGGCCTGCTTGAACCGAATGTCCCTGCCGATCAGCAGCCGCTCTACGATACCTCCAACCCCGCTCCCGTGGCCCATCCGCCCCAGCCCTTGCATCCTGACCGCTTCACCCCCGGGACCTCGCCCGACACGGGGGCTGACGCTGGCGGCCTCACACCGCCGGATGCCGGCGGCACCACCCCCAAGCCCAGCCAGCCTGATAAGCCAGATAGGAACCCATAATCATGCCGCTGCTGGGTGCGGACTACCGCCGCCATCTTGAAATTCACCGTTATCCGCTGCTGATCTATTCGCTGGTGCCCCTCACCGCGCTGGTGCTGCAGGCGTGGCTGCCCCGGGTGCTGGGCCGTTACGCCCTCTTCGATCTGCCGCTGATCATCACCGTCTACTTCGCTCTCGGCCGCCGCAGTCCCATTCAGGGCACGCTGATGGGCGCGGTGATGGGCCTGTTCGAGGATGCGCTCACTCAGCACGCCATCGGCGTCAACGGTATCGCCAAGACCTGCGTCGGTTTCCTGGCTGCCTCGGTCGGCGTCCGCATCGACGTGGACAACCGCACCATCCGCCTGCTCCTCATCTTTCTGCTCTCCCTGCTCGGCAGCGCAATCTACCTGTTCGTCTACCGCGTTCTGCTCGGTCTCGACATCGAATGGCTGTGGCTGACGGAGCTGTTCAGAGCCATCGGCAACTCGCTCATCGCCCTGGTGCTGTTTCCGCTGCTGGACCGTCTGCAGATCAGGGACTGATCCTCATTATCCGGCCGGCGCAAGGCAGACGCGGACGGAACAACCCGTTCATCCCAACGCACTCTGTGGACGCGCGGCGGAAAATTTCGGAAATACCACAAAAACGGCGATAATCGTAGACGCAGGCAGATGAATTCGATCCGTAGCAACCGCGACGAAAAGCTCTCCACCGTCAAGCTGACGGCGGTCCAGTACGGCATTCTTCTCATGATGCTGGTGCTGTCGGCGGGGCTGTGGCGTCTGCAGGTGCTGGGCGCCAGCAACTTCCGCCTGCTGGCCGAGCAGAACCGCGTCCGCAAGGAGCCGGTGATGGCCGCCCGCGGCAAGCTCTTCGACCGCGAGGGCCGGCTGCTGGTCGATAACTACCCATCCGCCTCCTGCTTCCTGGTCCGCGAACAGAGCCACAACGTCGATGCCGACCTGCCCCTGATCGCCAAGGGCCTCAACCTCGATCTCGACCAGTTGCGCGCCACCCTCCGCCGCTACCGATCCTCGCCCGGCTATCAGCCCATCCCCATCAAGCAGGACATCAGCGACGACGAGCGCGCCTTCATCGCCGCACACCGCAATGAGCTGCCCGAACTGGAAATCGTCGAGGAAGAGCGCCGCCTATATCCTCGCGACGGCTTTGCCGCTCACCTCATCGGCTACGTGGGCGAGGTCAGCGAGGACGATCTGAACAATCCCCGCTTCGCCTACTACGAGCCCGGCGACGTGGTGGGCAAGGCGGGCGTCGAGGAAACCTACGACGAGCTGCTGCGCGGCCAGGACGGCTCCCGCGACGTCATCGTGGACAGCCACGGCCGCGAGGTCGGCTATCTGCGCACCCAGCGCGCCATCCCCGGCCGGGACCTGCGGCTCACCATCGACAACGACCTGCAGCGCGCCGCCGAACTGGCCCTCGGCAACCGCAACGGCGCCATCGTCGCCATGGACCCCCGAAACGGCGAGATTCTGGCCATGGTCTCCCGGCCCAGCTTCGATCCCAATGACTTCGCCGTCCGCATCAACCGCGCCGACTGGAACGAGCTGATCACCGATCCCAACCATCCGCTGATGAACAAGGCCATCCAGGCGCAACTGGCGCCGGGTTCCACCTTCAAGATCCTCATGACCGTTGCCGGTATGGAGGAGGGCATTGCGGAAAACATGAAGATCAACTGCACCGGCGGCTGGGGACCCTACGGGTACTACCATCATTGCGACGAAAAGCACGGCGCGGTCGACATTCACAACGCAATTCCTTACTCCTGCGACACTTTCTACTACATGCTCGGCGACAAGCTGGGCATCGACCGCATCGACAAGTACGCAAATGAATTCGGCTTCGGACAGAAGACCGGCATTGACCTGCCCGGCGAACAGGCTGGCCTCATGCCTTCGCCGGATTGGCTGATCAAGAATTTCCATCATCGCTGGTATCCCGACGAAACCCTCGACGTGGCCATCGGACAAGGGGCGATCGAGGTCACGCCGATTCAACTGGCGCGCATCATCGGCGGCATCGCCTCCGACGCACACATGGTCCGCCCCCACGTGGTCTTCCCCGATGAGCTCCCGCCCGACTTTCGCAAGGCCCTCGACGAGAGCTTTCCCGGCAGCGGCGCGGTGGACGTTCCCATCGACCAGCAGACCTGGTTGACCGTCACCGACGGCATGGCCGAGGTCACCCAGCCGGGCTACTTCCACACCGCCGGCTCCGCGCACCTTGAGGGCATCGACTTCGCCGGTAAGACCGGGACCGCGGAACTGATGAGCCACGAGGCTCTCGAGAAAACCAATAAGGGCCGCAGCACCTATCCCAACGTCTGGTTCGTCGGGGTCACCCCGCGCCGCAATCCCGAGCTGGTCGTCGTCGTTCTCTGGGAGAACGGCGAGTTCAGCTATTACCCGGCCCGCCTCGGCGCCGAGGTGGTCTCGGCCTACGTAACAAAACAGCGCCGCCTGGCGCACAATCTTCAGGCCACCGCACCGGCAGCGAACGCGCCCGCTGAAGTAGGCGCTGTGTGGACCACCCCCTCGCCCGACGGCAAATCCGATCGCCTGCACACCGGGCGCTTCTTGGTGCAGGATGGCAAGATTCTCGCCCAGGTCACGCCACCGCATCGCGCTGCCCGGTCAGCGCGCAAGCCCCAGGTCGCGTCTGTCCATGCGTCGCGTCCGGCCTCGTCTCCAATACCCGATTCCCCAATCTCCGCTTCTCCGGCCCAACTGGCCGCAGCCCTGCCCGCTCGCTCCTGGAAGGGGCCATAGCCCATGCGCCGCTTCCTCAGCTTTCGCGACTTCGACTGGATGCTGCTCGGCATGGTGCTGCTGCTCTGCACCATCTCGGTGCTTGAGATCTACTCCGCCACGCTCCACACCAAGTACACCGGCTTCCACACCAAGCAGATGCTGTGGATCGCCGCCGGCCTGGCGGGCATGTTTGTCTTTGCCAAGATCGATTACCACAAGCTGATCGACATCGTTCCCTGGGTCTATGGCTTCTGTCTCGTCGCCCTGGCCGCCGTGCTCGCCGTGGGGCAGAGGATACTCGGCGCCCGCCGATGGATCCGCGTCGGCCCCATCCACGTTCAGCCATCGGAGTGGGTCAAGCTGGTGCTCATCCTGGCTGTCGCCCGCTATTTTGCCAACCTCGGCGGCCGCAGCCTCACCTGGAAGGACATCTTCAAGGCCTTCGCCCTGGTCGGCATTCCCATGCTCCTGGTGATCAAGCAGCCCGACCTCGGCACAACCCTGACCTACACGCCCATCCTGGTCGCCGGCCTGCTTCTGGGCGGCATCAACCTCCGCCAGTCCCTGATTCTCCTCACCGGCAGCCTGGTCCTGCTGGGCGGCGTCTGGTCCAGTGGCAAGCTCCTCAAGCCCTACCAGAAGGCCCGTCTCACCAGCTTCGTCAACCCGGACAACGACCCCCGCGGAACTGGCTATCAGATCCGACAGTCCCTCATCGCCGTCGGTTCCGGCGGCATCTGGGGAAAAGGAGCAGCCAAGGGAACCCAGACCCAGGGCGATTTCCTGCCCATCCCCCACGCCGACTTCATCTTTGCCGCTTTCAGCGAGGAACACGGTTTTGTGGGCGCGGTTTTCGTCTTGCTGCTATACTTTTTCATATTGATGCGTTTGATTCAGAACGCTCAAACCGCCGCGGACCTGTCCGGTTCCCTGATTATCATGGGAGTCGTGGCTGTGTTGACCTTTCAGATTGCGGTCAACGTCGGCATGGTCATCGGCTTGATGCCAGTCACCGGAATTCCTTTACCGTTAATGAGTTACGGCGGTTCTTCGGTGTTATTCACGTTCCTGGCGCTAGGTGCGGTCATGAATGTCCGCATGCGCCGGTTCGTCAACTAGGCACATCGAGAAGAGGTTCACGTTTTGTGTATCCCGGCCAGGCCCGGATCACAAAAAGAGAGAGATTTATCAAGCAGTTAGCCGGCCAGGTCCGGATGGATCTCGCGCCCGGCAGGAAAAGGGTTCATGAGCACGCAGAGACGGGAAAGCCGCTCTTCCCCAGCGAGAATGACAGATCGCCGAGATGCGCGGATCCCTGCGCGGCGTACACCTTGCACCAGGCTCGTGGGAGCCCAGGAGCTTTTCGGCTCCGCTCCGACCACGGTACAAGGTCCGGTACACGTCAGCGGTGGAACGGCCCCGCCGGTCATTCCGGCAAGGTTCCGCCCCAGCGACGAAGACCCGTCGCCGGGGGCCCCGGAATTGGCCACAAACTCTCTGCAATCGGATTACCGCAGGATCGAGTTCGTTCAGCCGGTTTGCATCATGCGCGGTTTGCCGCCCCCCGCGGCGCTTCGCCGCCAGGATGCCGCTGTTCCGGCCATCAACGGTTCTTCACTTCCGCCCATCCCCTTCCCTTCCGGTTTGGCGCGTCTCCATCCCACCTTGCCCCAGTTCCCGGCAGGCAAGCACCGCCGGGCGGAAAGGTACGATGGCAAAAGAGATTTGCATTTCCAGCACGCCGCATGAAACGCGGCTTGCGATTCTTGAAGACGATCAACTCGCGGAAATCTACTACGAACGCGAAAACGAATACACCCTGGCAGGGTCGATTTACAACGGCCGTGTCACCCGCGTCCTGCCCGGCATGCAGTCGGCCTTTGTCGACATTGGCCTGGAACGCGACGCCTTCCTCTATGTAACCGACTTCATGGAGCTGGACGACCAGGAAGAGACCGACGAGCTGGAAAAAGCGGCGGTCCAGGGCGGCAATCAACCGCCGCGTGAGGTCCACCACGCCAACCACAGCGACCGTGCCGGCAACCGTCCTGACCGCTCCCAGCGCGAGCGCCGTCCCGGCGCCGAGGCCGCTGTGGAGGCTGCGGCGGAGCCCGCCGTTGAGATTCCCACTTTAGCCGAGCCGGTCGAAGGCGCCGAGGAGCCCTCCGGCACATCGGGCGGGCGCCCCTGGCGGGGGCGCCGGCGCCGCCGCGGCCGCGGTGGTCAGCCCGCGGGCCGCGTGGAGGGCGAAGAGTCTAGGGAAACCAGCGCGCCGGAGACCACCAAGGCCAATGAAGTCGCACCCGACATTCATGCCGCCGGGGTTCCTGGCGAGTCTGCGCCTCAGGAACCGCCCGCGCTCCGTTCCGGTCGTGCTCCGGCTTCGTTCGTCCTGCCCGGTGAGTCGCTTTCGAAATACGGCGGCACACCGGCCGAGGAAGCGCCCAGGCCGGTCGCAGAACCGGCCGCGCCGGCTCGTCCCATCAGCGGCTTCAAGCCCGCCACGCTGATTGAATCCCCTATCCACTGGGATGGCAGTGGTCCGCTCCCCGGCGAGTTGCTCTCCCGCCATCGCCGCCGGCCGGAGCCGCAAGCCGGGCCTGAGCCGGAAAACGCTCCCATGGCCGGCCCCGGCGCGATTGAGGAAGAGAAACTCGTCGCCGAGAGTGTGGCGACCGCTCCCGAGCCCCCGGCCGAAGACTCCAGGCCCTACTCCGTCGGCGAAGATCACCTCGCCGCCGAGGAGATTGAGACCGTTGAGCTCTTTGAGGAGTCCGCCGCGCCCGCTTCCCTTTCGGACTTGAACGCGGGTGAACCCGCCCTGGAGGAGCCGCTCGACGTCTCCGCCTCGGCTGAGATCGCGCAAGAGCCCGAGCCGGAATCTCCCGCGTCGGAAGAAAACGCGTCAGGGGAACACGAATCGGGCGACCCGGAGTCCGGCGCCTCCGCCTCGCACCGCATCGATCCTGCCTCGCCCACCGGCTTCCGTCTCTTCGGACTCGGCAAGAAGAAGAAGGAAGACAAGGAGCACGCCGCGTCCGATAAGCCTGCCTCCGTGGCCGGGGTCTCGACCTACGCCCCCGGCGCCGGCGTCATCGAAGAAGAGGTCATCGACGAGGAGGAGTTCGACGCTCCCCATCACCACCATCACAAGGCCGACGAGCACGACCTGGACGACTACGAAGAGGAGACCCTGCCTAACCAGATTCGCTCAGGCGACCTTGGCGAGCTGCTTCAGGAAGCGCATCTCGACCACCGCATCCAACTGGGCTTCGACGAGAAGAACGGCGAGGACGAGTCCCTCGACGAAGGCGACGAGGAGGAAGAGCCCGTCTCCGAGGCGCAGACCGCGGGCCAAGCACCCGCGCCGCAGCGCCGCGATCGCGGCGCCCGCGTCCGTCGCGCCCGCGGAGCCTCCGGCGCCCAGGGCAATCGCCGCGGTGTCCCCTCGCGCCGCTCCATACAGACCTCCGATCTGCCCATCATTTCCGACCTTTTGAAGGCCGGCCAGGAGATTCTGGTCCAGATCGCCAAGGAGCCCATCGCCAAGAAGGGCGCCCGCATCACCAGCCACATCGCCCTGCCCGGACGCTTCCTGGTCTTCATGCCCACGGTTACCCACGTGGGCGTCAGCCGCAAGATCGCCTCCGACGAGGAGCGCCAGCGCCTGAAGCGGATTCTGGTTCACGAGCGCGGCGAGGCCTCCGGCGGCTTCATCGTCCGCACCGCGGCCGAGGGCGCATCGGAAGAGGAGCTTCGCGCCGATCTCCGCTTCCTGCTCAACCTCTGGAGCGAGATCAAGCAGCGCTCCGACTCCTCCAACTCGCCCGCGCTGATCTATCACGATCTCTCGCTGATCGAGCGCATTCTCCGCGACCAGGTCAGCTCTAACTTCTCCAACATCTGGGTCGACTCCGAAGCCGACTACGAGCGCATTGTGCGGTTCCTCAACCGCTTCTCGCCCTCGCTGGTCCGCCGCGTCAAGCTCTACACCAAGGAGACTCCGCTCTTCGAGCACTTCGGCATTCAGGACGAGATCTCCAAGGCCCTCCGCTCCAAGGTCTGGCTTAAATCCGGCGGCTCCATCGTCATTAACCAGACCGAGGCGCTGGTCGCGATCGACATCAACACGGGGAAATATGTCGGCAAGTCCGCCCGGCTTGAGGACACGATCGTCAAGACCAATCTCGATGCGGTCCCTGAGATCGTCCGCCAGATTCGCCTGCGCGACCTGGGCGGCATCATCGTCATCGACTTCATTGACATGGACGAGCGCAAGAATCGCTTCAAGGTTCTGGCCGCTCTCGAAGAAGCTCTCAAAGCCGACCGCGCCCCGACCAAGGTTCTCCAGTTTAACGATTTCGGCCTGGTCGCCATCACCCGCAAGCGCGTCAAGCAGTCGCTGGAGCGGACCCTGAGCGTGCCCTGCCCCACCTGCCAGGCCACCGGCATGGTGAAGAGCCCGGCCACGGTCTGTAACGAAATCTACATCGAGATGCGCAAGATGAAGAAGCATTTTGAAGCACCCGATGTCCTCCTGCGCGTGCATCCTGAGACGGTCAAGGTACTCAAGGCCAACAATGCCCGCTGGCTGGTCGATTTCGAGGAGCTGACCGGCCGCAACGTTCTGGTCAAGAGCGACCCCACCCTGCATCCCGAGCAGTTCGACATCCAGGGCTGACGCCGCTCGACCGCACTACCCATCCAGGGCCGGGGCTTTTGCTCCGGCCTTTGATATTTATGCATTTGGGCAACCTTCGCCCCAAACCAGTGTCTAAATATGTGATCGGCCATTTGTGCTCGGATGCATTGAAAACCATACGAATACTGAGGTCCTGACATGTCAAACTCCCCCTCGATGTCACAGATAGGGCGTGTATGTATGCTTGTTGGCGCGGCAGCCTTTGCGGTGGGCTCGGCCTGCGCCCAGTCGTCGCCCTCCTCCAACCCATCCGTTCCCTATACCGCATCCGCCAACGAGTCCAGTTCCCTCCAGTTGATTACTGAGGACGGCCTCGACGGTGGAGGCGGCGCGGCTCTGCCCGCTGCGCCATCCGCGGCGGGCGGCGCGGCTGCAGGCCAGCAGGAGCATGGCTGGAAACAGACTTTCTTCCCGGGCGGTCCAGCCTTTGAAATCGGCGGCGGCTTCAGCGCGCCCGTCGGCAATGACACACCCTTCATAACCTGGGGCGGAAACTTCACGGGCGGGGCCGGCATGCACTTTACCAGGCGGTTTAGCCTGCTCGGCGAGTTCCAGTTCATGGACAATAAGCTGCCCGCCGCCTTCATCAATGCCGGCAACGGCGGCGCCGGCGGTCCGGGCGCAGGCGGCAACTCCCACATCCTCTCGATCACCGCCGACCCCCTGATCGATCTCTTTCCCAAGTCGACCAACAGCGTTTATGCGACCGGCGGCGCTGGTTGGTATCACAAGTCCACCAACTTCACCGAGACGCTGTGCTGCGACTTCTACGGCTACCCCGAGACCTTCACCACCAATTCCTTCTCGTCCAATCAGTTCGGCGTCAACATCGGCATCGGCTTTACACACCGCGTGGGCGGTGCCTACGCCACCGGCACGATGAAGTTCTTCGGCGAGGCGCGCTACGTCTACCTCCACACTCCGCCCATCACCCAGCCCAACGGCCTGGGAACCACGGAACTGGTTCCGGTCACCCTCGGCCTCCGCTGGTAAGCACGCTCGCAGCATCAAACAGGAATGCCCATCCTTCGCGCCGGCAGTGCGGCCAGGGGGATGGGCATTCGCTCAATCAGGGGAAGATCACTTACAAAATTCCCAGCACCCGCAGCCGCACCAGTCCTCCGGCCAGAACACCGAGCGGCGTGAGCGCCACCAGCGCCAACTGATAAGAAATCGGCCGCGTTCCCTTCGCCTGCAGCGCGCTCAGCGCCGCCAGCGCCAGCACCGCTACGCCCAACGCCAGCACGTGATACAGCGGATTGCCTCCCGCAACCCACGCCGTCACGTATCCGCCGGCCGCCGCTGCCAGGAACGAGTATCCCAGATTTACCGCCGCATAGCCCGCGCTGAACTTGCCTTCTTCCGCCACCCAGCTGGGCATCAGCCGCGCCAGAAGCGCGGTAGCCAGCGCTATCAAACCGGCCATGGTCGCAAAGCCGGCCAGCAGCGACACAAATGCATGCATTACGACCAAGGTCTTCTCTCTTCCCGGGTCGGCGTTCCCACCTCGCCTTTTTCCATCCGCTCCAGCAGGGCCCGCGCCAACCGCCGTTCTCCCGGATCGCTCTCCCCGTGCATTGAGCAAAGGTCCAGAAACTCATCGCACAGTGCGCAACGCCGTTCCGCCTGCGCGAAAGCCGCCTGCAGCGCCAGCGCCAATTCGCGCAGCCGCGCCGCCTCCGGCCACTCCGCTTCGCTCCCTTCCAGATCGCGGAATAATCCCTTGCGTCCCTGCGCGCATTCTTCCAGGCAGGCCGTCAGTTGGTCGCGGAAGACCTCCGCCGGTGCGTCCAGTGAATCGGATTCTGCTTCGCCCCGCGCGTCCATCGCTACTTTCCCCGCATCGCCGCTTCCACTTCATCTGCGGTGTGTGGAAGATCCTTGTCCAAATCAACGAGCTTGCCGTCGGCGCCCACCAGAAAGTCGCATTCAATCCGCACGCCCAGCTTTTCCTCCGGAATGTACACGCCCGGCTCGATGGTGAACACCATCCCCGGCTTCAGCAGTTGCGGGTAATCGGCAGGATCGTGCACGTCGATCCCCATCATGTGTCCCAGCCCGTGCAGCCAGTACTGGCCCAGCGGCTGCCCGTCGAGATCCTTGCCGTGGGTGTTGATGTAGTTGTAAGCCACCGTGTCCAGCGAGTTCGGATCGTGCCGGTCGCGGTCGTTGATGGTCGATTTGCCCGCGACAAACGCCTTGATTGCGGCCTGCTGCGCGCCCAGCACAATGTCGTAGATCTCCCGCTGCCGCGCCGTGAAGTGGCCGTTGGCCGGAACCGTCCGCGTGATGTCTGAAGCGTACATCGAGTACTCGCAGGCCGCGTCCACCACCACAATGTCTCCATCCTGGATGGTCCGCGAGTTCTCGGAGTAGTGCAGGATCGTCGAGTTGATTCCCGATCCCACGATCGGCGCATACGCCGGCCGCTCGCAACCGTTCTCCATCCACACCGCGGTCATTTTGCCTGCAATGGCCCGCTCGGTTACGCCCGGCCGCATCGCCCGCATCATCGCACGCTGCGCGGCGATCGAGGCCTCGGTGGCCTTTTTTATGAGTTCAATCTCGCCTGCGTCCTTCACCCAGCGCAGCCGCCCCGTCAGCATGGTTACGTCGTGACCGGGGATGCCATCCGTACCCATGCCCAGCGTGGCCGCCACAAATCCCAGCAGCGCCTTTGCTTGCGGCGCGTCCGGCTGAACCCACACGTTTCTTGCCAGCGCCCGGTTGCTCACGATCAGACCGTTCAACACCGCAGGCAGCTCCGTCATCGGCGCCACGGCCTCCACGCCGGCTGTCTCGGCCGCGCCCGGAGTCGCCGCGTCCAGCTTCACCCCGGTGTACTTCTCCATGCGCAGGTCGCGCGTGGGCAGAAACAGAATCTCCTTGTACTCGCTTCCTGGTCCTCCGGCAACCAACAGCGCCGCGCCCGGCTCGTTCCATCCGGTCAGGTAGTAGAAGTCCGCGTCCTGCCGGTACGGCATAAAATCCAGCAGCGGCTCCTCGGCGGCAAACAGCACAGCCACGCCGCCGCGCAGCTCTCTGCTCAGCGCCACGCGCCGCGCGTGGTACACAGCGGCAGGCTGCTTTTCCAGGGCATTGAGCGCAGGGACCGCCGCAGGCGCGGCCAGCAGAACCAGAGCAATCCAACGGAAGATTTTCATTCCGCTATTGTCGCGCCCCGGCTCGGCGGAGTGCAAAGAAGATCCTGAAGATCAGCAGCATGCGGCGAAGCAGGGAGACGAGCCCGTTGCAGAAGTATCGCCGCTTCGATCACGCAAGTGGCCCTTCCCGCGGTACAATTGGCTGCTCGAGGCGGTGTCAAGAAATGATAATTCGGAGCGTTGTTGCGTCTTTGATCCTATTCGCTCTGCTTCCGACTTTCTCATTCGCACAAGCGCAGAAAGAAATCGACTGGAAGCCACCACTGGCAGAAGGCGGTGCGCCAGAGTGCCCGGATCATGTTGGAAGCCGAACCTTGCAGAGCGAGACGGTCTCGAATGGAACCTTCGAGGCATACATTATTGGGACCGCAGTGCGCACACATGGCAAGACTTGCCAGAGTAAAGCCGAGCTCGTCGTTTCTGGCCCCACACGCAAGACATTGCCATTGCCGGGCGCTGCTGACCACGGATTCTCAATCGTTGATTTTTCGCCGGATGGACACGAACTCCTGCTGGTCTCGAATGGAGGAGCGACCTCGCCATCCTTTGATTTCCGTGGTGTCTCGATCACGGTTGTTGGGTTGGCCAAGGGTGAGCCTCACTTTGTCAATGCATGGGACGTGTTTGGATGGAAAGATTGCGACGCGTGGGTCGAACCGCAAGGGTTCACGGCGGACGGCCGCGTTCTCCTTTCGGCACGACCACCGAATCCGGAATATCCGGGCCGACACGCGTGCATCGACGAATCGGGGCTCTACGCCACTAGCCTACCCGGAATCGCAATCAGGTTACCGAATGACACGAAGGTCCCCCGGTTCGCTAAGGCCATTACCGAACAAGTGCAGGCATGCAAATCCGACCCAGATATCATCGGTGCTTGCTTTACGGTTCACGGAAGGCTTTCGGGTTGGAATGGGTCACCCACTCTTCGCATATGGCGCGTCGGCACGAACCGAATTTTAGGCGACCACTACGATTGGCCGCTCCCGGAGAACCTCGCCAAACATATGAATTGGGACGTTGAAGCGTGGGGAGATTTTGAGGTGTGCCCCTTCTCAAAAGAAACGCCAGGGGTGATGCAGATGGTTTGCATTGAGTCTGCGAAGAACGTCTTTTATAGAAACCGTTAAAAATTCACGATCCAGACGCAAACGGCAGCAGCGGCTGGCCGGTCCAGAACCGGTTGCTGCACTGGGTCCACGCGCCCGCCCGTCTGCCCGCGAGCCGCGCCCGCGCCTCCAGCGAGGGTCCGGTCGAGCGCAGCGCGAACGGGAGCCTGCGGTAGATCCCCGGCAGCCGGCGCATGGCGCGTGCGGCGGCCTGCTGCTCCGCGCCGCCAAATTCCAGCCCGAACTCCTCCCGGAATCGCTCCGGCAGCCACGCAGTGGTCAGTGCGCGATACCAAAAGGGCGGATGAATCCACGATCCCGCACCCTGCATTAGCCTCTGCGCAATTGTCCTCGCCCCCGCGCTCACACCAAGCTCATCGGAGTCGTGGATCGCATGGTTGTAGTCCTCAAACGCCGCCCAGTCCTCCGGCAGTTCCGCAGCTGGAATCCCAAACAAGCCCGCCAGCACCTTGCTCTCCGCGTAGTATTGCTCGCGCTCGGCGTCTGTCAGCGGCGGCAGAGCGCATTCGTAAGCCAGCACGGCAGTCTCGACCAGAGCCGCGTACACCCAGCGCAGCGCGCCGATCTCGTTGGCCTCATAATGCGACCCGCGCCGGTATGCGGCCACCTCCTCCGGCATCTCTCCGCGAATCCGCCTGTGCAGCTCGTGCAGGTAACGCGCTGCGCCCATCGCCTGTCCCAGCGATCCAAAGATCATCGCAAACACGATCCGAAAGGTGCCGTGGAAGCGCGCTATCGGCTTGGCCAGCACGCTTGAATGCTCCGCCAGCGCCGCCGCCACCCACGGATGCGCCAGTTGCAGCAAAGCCGCCCGTCCCGCGCCCAGAAACAGCGCCGCCTCGCCGTTGATGCGCCAGCTGATCGACTCCGGCCCGAAGATCCCCGCCTCCGGTCTCCGCGTCCGCGCGGCTACCTCAGCCAGCAGCGCCTCGCTGTCCTTCTCGGTAACGAATTCAGGTTGGTCACCGACCGAAGGCATATATCTATTCTCTTAGAGCATTTTCGGAATACATGTAGACTTTTTGAGAGCCGTAGCAGGTGGCTTTTTCTTGAGAAAAAGCCACTTAAGTGCGTGGCTTCGGTCTACAGCAATTCCGAAAATGCTATAGCGCGGACACGCATTCGCGCAAGGGGGATCGCCCTGCATTCCGCAGAGCGATCCCCTCGGCGTTACTGACTTGTGAGTCCGCTGATTCAGTTCAGGTGCACTGACCCAGCCTAGAACTGAGGCGCGTTGTAATCACTCGGGGACAGGGTGAGCCTTTGCCGTGCCGGAGGCTGCGCACTGGGGTTCGCCGCCTGATTGGAAATCACCCCCTGATCCCCATTCGCAGCTTGATTCGGGCCGGATACGGGATTGGCGTCAGCATCGGGCGCGGAAGCCAGCTCCGACGGCTGATACTTCGGCGCGCTCACGTAGCCGTGAATATGATCCTTGGAGATGGCGTTGATGACCACCTCAACCGGCTGCTGGCTTTGGGGCTGGTAGTACATCACCGGCTGGTACAGATTCACGTGCTTCTGGGTCAGGTTCCGGTCGTCCACGATCAGCATCAGGTCGGCATACTGATGCTTGACGTTGGTCTTTTTCAGGCTCACGCTGAGCGGGCCTTCGCGTTTGAACTGCTTCGATTTCACAATGTCGAACTCGAAGTAGTTCCGCTCGCCCTTTTTCTCCAGCGTCACCAGCTCGGCATGGGTGCGCGCAATCGAACCGGTCAGCTCGGTGCGCGTATTGGCCAGATCGCCGCGGGTTGCGTCGATCTCCTTGCCCTGCGCGTCCACCTGTCCCTGCAGCTTGTTGAAGCGCTCGTCCTGGGCCCTGGCGCGGCGGGTCCGCACATGGCGGCCGGCCGCGACCTCGCGCGCTTGGGTCTCGTGTGCCGGGACCGATGGGCTGGGCTTCTCTGCGCTGGCCGTCAGGTCATTCACCCTCGCTGACAGGGCGCCCATTTGGCTGCGGGTCGCATTGAGTTCAGCGGTCATTTGCTGGTTCTGAACTGACAGGGTCTGCGCCTGTGTCGTCGCGATCTTCGCGACGTGATGTTCATGCGCGACGTACCCAATACCGGTCGTGCCGATGGCTGCGGCAGCGATGGAAATGGCGATTCGCTTCGCCAAGGGCGATACAACCGAAACAGGGGAATCTTCCATAAGGGAACCTCCTGGTGCAACTCCGTTTCTCTCCGCAGCACGTTCGCTTCCAAGCTGCCAAAACTGTAACTCTTTGAGCGCCAGTTGGTTCCAATCAATGAGGTTATTAGCTGCCAGGAAAAAATTTCCCTGTACTGGAAATTCTTGCCTGGTTGAGCGAACCTTCCGCTCACCGGTCAGCCGCTCTCAGGAACCCTGAAACGAGGGGATTGCGGTCCCGCGCTGCGCATCCAGGGGCAAAATCCTGTAAATCGCGCGTTTCGGCCCCGGATTGGGCCTTGGACAGTTGAATTCCTCAGCGTTTCGACGTATCCTAAGAATGCAGACGAGTTTGTCCGTCAGGCTTTAGTCCGTGTGCGCACCGGCTGGCGGAGAGATGAGTGGGCTCATGGCCCACTTTTTATTTGCGGCAAATTTGCCGGGCCAAACACCCGGAAAACAGACCGCCGGAAGGCCGGAAGCCTGCAGCAGATTCCAGAGCGGATTCCTGGTGCAGAGAGCGGCGGTGCTGGGGAACGGTTAGCGTAGGCGCAATGGCAGTGAATCTGGAAGCAATCCGGTCGGCGGCGCAGCGGGTGGCCGCTTCGCATGGACTCGTTGTTGTGGACGTCGAGTTCCTCGGCCCCGCACGCGAACGCACCCTGCGCGTCACCCTGGAGAAAAATGCCGAGGGCCGCGCCCGCCTCAAGACCGATCTTGCCTCCGGCGCTGGCGGGCTTCCCATGAAGTTGGCCTCGGGCGAGCTGAGCGTCGAGCAGCTTTCCGGCATCACCCACGAAGATTGCGCCGTCTTCAGCCGCGACTTCGGCGTGCTGCTGGACGTCGAGGACCTGGTTCCCGGCGCCAGCTACACGCTGGAGGCCAGTTCGCCCGGCCTCGATCGCAAGCTGAGCCGTGCGGAGGATTTTCAGCGCTTTGCCGGCAGCCTGGTCAAGGTGCAGACCTTCGAGCCCATCCGCAACAACCGGCACTGGCAGGGACGCCTGGCCACCGGCGCGAATGGCGCGATCAGCCTGGATCTGGCCGCCACGAAGCAGAACAGCAAGAGCCGGAAGACCGGCGTTAGCACCGTCGAAATCGCCCTCGGCAACATCGAGAAGGCGCAATTGATCCCGGAGATTTAAGCAACTCTCCGGCGGATTTTATTTAACTGAGGCGTTCCGGCCCCGCCGGTGCGCCTCCTGAATCCTGCCGCAAGGCTCGTGGGCTGCAAGTCCCGTTCACGTCCCTGCCGCGCGGCCAGTGAGAGAGTAAGCAGAGTATGGGCACCAGCGTTTTGTATCAGAGCATCGAGCTTCTCAGCCAGGAAAAGGGCATTGATCCCGGCATCGTCGTCGGCGCCGTCGAGGAGGCCATCGCCCTGGCCACGCGCAAGTACTACAAGACCCAGGAAAACATGCGCGGCGAGCTGAACAAGGAGACCGGCCAGATCACCGCCTACATCTACAAGACGGTGGTTGCCGACGCCGATCAGGTCGAGGACCCGGTCAACCAGATCACTTTGGAAGAGGCCAGCCAGCTGGCTCCCGGCGTGGAGGTCGGTAGCGAGATTCGCCTCTACCGCGACACCAGCCCTTTGGGCCGCATCGCCGCGCAGCTCGCCAAGCAGGTCATCTTCCAGAAGGTCCGTGAAGCCGAGCGCGATACCGTCTTCAACGAGTACGCCCATCGCGAAAAGGAAATCCTCAACGCCACCGTCAAGCGCGTTGAGGGCCAGGACATCATCTTCGATCTGGGCAAGGCCGAGGCCCGCTGCCCGCGCCGCGAGCAGTCGCGCCTGGAGCAGTTCTCCATCGGCGAGCGGGTCCGCGTGGTCCTCCTCAAGGTGGACCGCGCCGCCAAGGGCCCCCAGGTGATCGTCAGCCGCGCCGCGCCCGAGCTGGTGTCGAATCTCTTCCAGTCGGAAGTGCCGGAGATCTACGATAGCACCGTGGTCATCCGGGCCATCGCCCGTGAGGCCGGCGAGCGCACCAAGATCGCCGTCCAGTCCCGCGACAAGGACGTGGACCCCGTCGGCGCCTGCGTCGGCATGAAGGGCATGCGCGTGCAGTCCATCATTCGCGAGCTGCGCGGCGAGAAGATCGACATCATCGAGTACTCCGACGAGATCACCACCTTTGCCGAGAAGGCCCTTCAGCCGGCCAAGGTCAGCCGCGTCTCCATCACTGAACTGACCGATAAGCAGCTCGAGGTCATCGTCGACGACACCCAGCTCTCGCTGGCCATCGGCAAAAAGGGCCAGAACGTCCGCCTGGCGGCCAAGCTGCTCGGCTGGAAGATCGACATCAAGAGCGAAGAGGAGAAGCGCCAGGAGGTCGAGCAGCAGATGCAGGCGCTCTCCGGCGGCCCGTCCACGCCCATCGAGCAGGTCACCGAGCTGGGCGACGGCATCATCCAGAAGCTGATCACCGCCGGCGTCACCACCGTCGAGGCGCTGGCCGACATGACGCCCGAGCAGCTTGAGGAGATCCCCGGCATCGGCGAGAAAACCCTGGAGCGCATCAGCGTTGCCGTGCGCCACTACTTCGGCCACTTTGAAGAGGGCGAAGAGGGCAGCGCGGCGCAAGGCGCCGAGGAAACCGCCGAGGCCGCTACTCCGGATGCGGCCGCGCAAGATAGCGAGGCCGCCATGGCGGAAGCTCCGGCGGAAGAAGAAACCCGGCAGGCAACACCGGCCCCGGCGCCCCAGCAAGATGCCGCCGAAAAGCCGTTGCCGCAGGAAACAGCAGACGCAAGTGAAGCGTCGAACGAACAGGCGGACGTGGAGGAGGGCGCGTAATTGCGCCGCGCCTTCCACTCTGCCCTTCGGGCGATCATCAAACATTCAAGAGCAGCCAACGCCATCGGGCAGCCATAAGCGCGCATGGGACTTGGGCAGCACACAGTGAAAAGAGGCGGATGAGTAAGGTTCGTATCAACGATCTCGCGCGAGAGTTGGAAGTCAAGAGCCGGCAGGTTCTCGACGTGTTGGCGGAGCTCGGCCTGGCCGGCGGCAAGACTCACTCCAGTTCGCTGGAAGAGCATGAGGCGGATCAGGTGCGCTCGCACTTCGCTCACGGCGCCAGGGCTGCCGCAGCCACCAGCGCCGCCGCCGCGCGCGCTCATCAGGGCATCGCGCCCAAGATCGACCTTTCGCACATCTCCAAGCCCGGCGACGTCCTCAAAGCCGTCCTCGCCAATAAGCAGAAGGAAGAGAAAGAGGCTCGTCTCAGCCGCGTGCCTCCCTCCAAGGCCGCTGTCGCCCCTGCCAGGCCCGTACCGTCCAGGCAGGCAGCCGTCGCCCCGGCCCAGGTAGTCGCGCCGCCGGCCAGGCCCGAGCCGCGCAAGATCGTGCCGCAGCCGCGCTCCGCACCTCCGGTCGTCGCCGCTCCACCGGTCCAGCCGGCCATCGCTTCCAGGCCACCCGCCGGTCCGGTGGTCGCCAAGGCCCCCGCCGGTGCGGCCGTCCCGTCGCGCCCTGCCGTCGTCAAGCCGCCCGCCGCTCCACCCCCGCGCGAGGAGCATCCGGTCGTCGTGGTCAAGCCGCACATTCCTCCGGTGGTCGCCGCGCCCGTTTCCGCCGCGCACGCGCCGGCTGCTTCGGCAGCTCCAACCGTTGTTGCGCCGCCGGTCCCAGTCGCCGCCCCGGCCGCCGGGTCGCTGCCCCCCATTGAAGTCGTTCCCCAGGTTCCCGTTGCGGAGACTCCCCTTGTCTCGGCCGCCGCTGCCCCAGTGCCAGGCGCGGTTGCCGCTCGCTCGCCGCGCGCGGAAGCCCCGGTTCCGCCGCTGGCCGCGCAACCGATCCGCCGCATGGTCATGCCCCAGACCGGGCCCCGGCCCGTCTACAAGTCCACCATCGCCGACCCCGCAGCCATGAATGCGGCTCAGGGTTCAGCCGCCGGCCTGCAGCGCGGCAAGCCCATCTTTGACCGCCATCCCACCGGAGGACCCGGTGGGCCTTCCCGCAGCGGAGCTCCCGGCCCGTACCCTGGCGGCCCGCGCCCCAAGCATCCAACCCGTACCAGCCCCAGCGGATTCGCCGGCGCTCCCGGCGCTCGTCCCGGCTTCGGCCCGCGGCCCGGCTTTGGCGGAGCCCGTCCCGGCGGCCCGCCGCGTCCCGGCAGCGCTCCGTCGCCCACTGAGGCGCCGCGTCCCCAGCGCGGCCCTGCGGCGCGCGGCCGCGGCTCGCGCCAGCAATACCCCAAGACCAAGGAAGGCCCGATGAAGGGCTTTGTGCCCCCGCCGCGTTACAGCGGCGTGCCTTACGGCGCCGAGCCTGTGCCCATCACCCGCCAGATCACCGTCACCGAAGGCATCAGCGTCAAGAACCTCGCCGAGAAGCTCGAAGTCCGCGCCAAGGACCTCATCGCCACGCTGCTGATGGGCGGCATCTTCGTCACCGTCAACCAGTCCCTCGATGCGGAGAGGGTCAAGGACGTGGCCGCCAAGTTCGGCGCGGATGCCACCGTCATCAGCTACGAAGAAGAGCTGGAGAACCAGGCCATCGAGGAGGTCCTCGACACCGATAACGCCGATGTCGTCGAGGTCCCCCGTTCGCCCGTGGTCACCGTCATGGGCCACGTCGATCACGGCAAGACCTCGCTGCTCGACGCCATCCGCGAAACCAACGTCGCTGAGGGCGAAGCCGGCGGCATTACCCAGCACATCGGCGCCTACAAGGTGAAGTTCACCAAGGAAGGCTCGCCCGCCTCCGGCCGCGAGATCGTCTTCCTCGACACCCCCGGCCACGAGGCCTTCACGCGCATGCGCGCCCGCGGCGCAAAGGTTACCGACATTGTCGTGATCGTGGTTGCCGCCGACGACGGCGTCATGCCCCAGACCATCGAGGCCATCGATCACGCCCGCGCCGCCGAGGTGCCCATCATCGTCGCCGTCAACAAAATCGACAAGCCCGAGGCTAACCCCGACCGGGTCAAGAAGCAGCTCGCCGATCGCGGCCTCATCCCCGAGGAGTGGGCCGGCGTCGGTCAGGAGGGTACCGTCTTCGTCGAGGTCTCCGCCAAGAAGCGCCTCAACCTCGACCTGCTTCTCGAAATGATCTGCCTGGTCTCCGACATTCGCGCCCCCAAGGCTACGCCCAGCCGCAAGGCCGTCGGCTCGGTCATTGAGGCCAAGCTCGATCGCGGCCGCGGCGCCGTCGCCACCGTCCTCGTGCAGGACGGTACCCTCCACCTCAACGACAGCTACATCGTCGGCAACACCTTCGGCAAGGTTCGCGCCATGTTCGACGACCGCGGCCGCGCCATCGAGGAAGCCGGCCCGTCCACGCCCGTCGAAGTCCTCGGCCTGGAATCCATCCCCGATGCCGGCGACACTTTCCTGGTCGTCGCTGACCGCGACAAGGCCAAGGGCATCGCCCAGTACCGCAAGATGAAGGAGCGCGACGCCCAACTCGCCAAGAGCTCCCGCGTCTCGCTGGAAGGCCTCGCCGAGCAGATTCGCCAGGCCGGCGTCAAAGACCTCGCCCTCATCATCAAGGGAGACGTCACCGGATCGGTCGAAGTGCTGGCCGACTCGCTGGCGCGGATGTCCACTGAGAAAGTGCGCATCAAGGTCATCCGCTCCGGCGTCGGCTCCATCACTGAGAGCGATGTCCTGCTGGCCGCCGCCTCCAACGCCATCATCATCGGCTTCAACGTGCGTCCCGAGCGCAAAGCCGCCGATCTGGCCCAGCAGGAGAACGTCGAGATTCGCCTGCACTCCATCATCTACGAGCTGCAGGACGAGATTCGCCTGGCCATGCTTGGCCTGCTCGAGCCCGCCTTCAAGGAGATCTACCTGGGCCGCGCCGAGGTCCTCAACATCTTCAAGATTCCCAAGGTCGGCACCATCGCCGGCTGCCGCGTGCAGGATGGAGTGGTCCGCCGCGACGCCGACGTCAAGGTCCTCCGCGACGGCGAACAGCTATTCAAGGGCAAAATCACCTCCCTCAAGCGCTTCAAGGACGACGCCAAGGAAGTCACCAACGGCATGGAGTGCGGCATCGGCCTCTCCGGCTTCAGCGACCTCCAGGAAGGCGACGTGCTCGAAGTCTTCTCCACCGAGAAGCTCGCCGCCGACCTCGGCGCCCTCACCTCGGCCAAGGCGTAACTCTCCTCCAAAGCCAGAAAAGGCCCGCTTCCCGCTGAGGGGTGGGCCTTTTGTTTAGAGATCGAACGAACCCCAGCCTACACGTACATTGGGTTAATCAGAGCTTGTTCTTCGCGATCGGCCCGTGAGACAGCGCTGCTGTTGACCTCGTTTCCCCACGAGTCCCATCCGGGCCTGCTATGACGCGCAAATAACTCAACGAAAGGCCCATAACTGCAAGCCTCGATGATGGGATAAATTTCGTCGGGCTTCCGAGAGTGTTCGCGCTTCCGGGTTGCCAAAAAATTAACCTGACGCCTTCCCGGAGCCGCAGTGCGCAGGCTCCCCTTCGTCCCGAAGAGGAGCAACTCCGTCACGTTCCTGAAGTAGAATCCGACGCCGCGCCCGTCTGGACCGCCGTCTTTCCGAATCTTGTGCCATACGATGCTAGTTTTGTACGTGAAACCCCACCTCTTCATCACCTCAAGCCCTTCGAGGACCAATGCGTTAGGCACCCAAAGATAAAGGTGCGATTGCGTGACGGCCAGTTTAGACACAGGAAGGGCCTTGATCTGATCCAAGGTCATTGTGCCGTATCGTCCGAGTCGCTTGTGCTCAGGCGCGACCTTTCCCGTCCGGTTCATAAACTGCCAGGGGGGATCGGCAAGAATCGTCCTGTAGCGCTTGCGCAGGTCCTCAAACGGATCAAAGGGCAGCATGGGTTGATCGCTACGCATCTTGCCTTTATCGTACCGCGTCCCAGATCTTGCCATGAGGAAATCTAGGTCATTTCAATATATTTGCGAGGTAATAGGAAAGGTTCGCCCGGTCTAGGGAATGGTTTTCCCGAATGAGAACATGCGACAGATGAGGATGAGTGTTTCCATGACGCAGTTCTATTGAAAAGGTCTCTGGGTCGATCCTCACGCACCCACGGTCGAAGAGGCGATGCATGTTCGGCGAAAGAGAAAGCATGTTACCGACCGTGTCCGTTCCAAAATGCTTACCCCCGAGCGGCCGGATATGGGCACAATCAACTGAAACCGAGCTGTCGGGCATCACCAATCTAACTCCGGAAAGCTGGCACACGCCATTGTAGGTCTCTAGCAAGAAGCGGCGGTTCTCGGTTCGTCGGAAGATCTGTTGAACGGTCGCTTCTCTCTTCCTCGCCTCTCCTCCGAGTGGGGGAGGCATGCTGCCCCGCTTCGCGGCCTCTCGTTCCGCCGCTCCCTCCACGAAGCCGATCAGCATTTGTTCCTGACCGGAGACAAACATTTCCGCAGCGCCCTCAATTCGTTGATCGAGCCAAGACGGTGGGACGCCAATTAGCTTAAAGACCTCTCTCGAGCGGGCTCCAGCAATGAGCGCGCTCGCATCAGGCGATGGGGACGTTACCGCAAATCTTTGAAAGAAAACACGCAGTGCGAGCAGCCCCCAAGAGTCAGCAAAAGTCTCGAATCGATCATCGGGCGTCGGGACAAAACCACATTGTTCAGCCATATAGCTGTAATTGTTGACCCATTTGCGGAGCGCATCTTGAGACTTGAACCCGCCAAATGTGCTAACAGCCGGCTCAATAACGCGGTCTTTGTCGAACTGTGAAACACGCAAACCCCCGTCAACAAAAAGGGATTCTCGTATTAAGGTGTTCTGCATTTCTGCAGGGTTTAGATGGTCGGCATTGAGCCGGTCGCCCGGCATGTTCAGATTCACTGCGAAAAAATACAGACGTGCGATTAGCGGGCCGAATGGCCGACTAAGCGTCTCGGCTATTAACTCGTCCGCAACAATGACTTCCTCGCCGTCCCGAAGCTTTGTCGCGAGGATGAACTCCGTTACCAAGAGAGAGACGTCAGGACCCAGACCGCAGCGTTCGCGAAACAGCTTCACTGTAATGTCGGGTGCGTAGCCCCTCCGAATCGCCTTGTAGGCCTTTTCAAAACCACCAAGGTTGCGTGTAAAGCTAAGCGGCCTCACTCTTCGCCTCAAATATGCCTGACGTCGTTCGGAACGCCAGCATCATAGCACAGCGGAGCGCGGCCCGGCGGACGTGAGTCGTGTCGCCGACTAGGGTCCCCTTGGCCCGATTCGGCACGCTGGGAGCATCGACCCTCAGCTCACCTTCCTCTTCCTATCCGCCCCCGTCACCAGCACCACCGGCTCCTGATCCGGAAACGAAGCAATCAGCGTCAACTGCCCGCCCATCGCCGCTACCGTCCGCTTGATCGTGGGCAGCCGCCGATCCCTGAGCCGCCCCAGCCGTGAAATCTCCATCACGCGCTGCGCGGCGGAGCGACAATACTCCTGCGGAGGAAAGCGCTCGTGCCCAGGCAGGATCTTCAACAGCAGATGTACGGGTTGACCGGACCGTCCCGGGCCCAGCGCATCACGTTGGCCGTGCTCCTCGGCTCATGTGTTGCGCTGGCCTGGTGGCTGCTCTTCGGCGGTGGCATTGTCCTCGTTGGCTCGTGGCTGGGCAGCTCCTGGCCCCTGGGCGGCCTCGCGCGACGCGCCTGCCTCGCCGCCGCGCTCTCCGTCTACTTTGTCCGCCTTCTCTTCACCGAGTTCGTCTTCCTCCGGCGCGGCATGAGTTGGGCCGAGGTCTTCACCATCGCGCCCTGGGTTCTCTTCCTCTTCGTGTTTCTCTCCTCCGCAGCCGGAACCAACGCCGCGCCCTTCGGCCTCGCCGCTGCTGCCGGTGCGGTCCTTTTCGTCTTCGGCTCCTGGATGAACTCCTTCGCCGAATTTCAGCGCCACGTCTGGAAGCAATCGCCCGGGAATCGCGGAAAACTCTACACGCTCGGACTTTTTCGCTACTCCAGGCATCCGAATTATCTCGGCGACCTGATTTCGTTCTCCGGCCTCTGCCTCTTCACCGGCCGTTGGTTCACCGCCATCGTTCCCGCGCTCATGCTGGCCGGCTTCGTCTTCGTCAACATTCCCGTCCTCGACGCGCACCTCGCCAGCCGCTACCCAGCCGACTTTGACGCATACGCCCGCCGCACCCGCAAGCTCATCCCCCTCGTCTACTGAGGCGCCCGCCTTCGGTTCCCCAATCTTGTTGCAGAAAATTACCCCCTCCTGTCGGATAATCGAAAATCGAGGGCACAGTCCGCCCGCGCTCCGGCCACTGGCTGTTCTCTGCCCGCTGCCGGCTGTCGGCTGACATGTCCAAAAACCTGTAACGGCTTGATGCCGCCACCAACCACAATGCGGGACGAAATCGCGGAAATCGCCCAAAAATCGCCCGTAACTCCTTACGGCAGAAGATTCTGCAAATAACTTCAGTGCTGAGAGGATTTTACAGCGCAACCCCCTGCGTAAGTTGATGTGCCGCAGGATTTTATCCCCAGAATAGGGGGGTGGGGGGTAGGGGCGTCAACATCTACGAAGAATGCCGCCTCGTCGAGGGAGAGACCTCCGTTGCGAGTCGCGCGCCTTGGAAGACAAGCCTATGGCTGCCTCCATGCCCGCATCATGCATACCCCCGCCAGAGAGTCCGAGCCGCCAGCCGTGCCTTGCCGCTCTACGCAGCCGCCAATTACACTGGCTGCTCTCAAGCGCAAGGATCCGAAAAATGGCCCGTTTTCTTCGTCGCTGGCTCGACGAACTGGTCACCGTCTGTTTTCTTGTCCTGGTCTTCGGGCTGGTGCCGTTCTTTCCTCCCGACTTCGGCACACCGGGCGGCCGCGCCCTGTCGGTCTGGGTCCTGCGCATCGTTTTTTCGCTTTTTGCGCTGCTTCTGGTCGCCGCGCGCTTCATTCCCCGCGTTCGCCCGGCGCTGCGCACCGTTCTTGAGTTCGCTCCAATCCCCGTCGTGGTGCTCGGCTACGCCAGCCTCAAGCTGATGCACGGCTATGCCATCACCGCCTGGCTCGGCATCTCCGCCAAGGACCATTGGATGCTGGCCGCCGATAATCTCCTCTTCGGCAAAACCCCGTATCTCTACCTCGCCCAGTGGGGATTCTTCATCTCCCGCCGCTTTCTGCAGATCATGTCGATCTGTTACGGCCTCTATCCCTTCACGCCTCTGCTGGTGGTGGGCTGGTTCCTCTTCAAGAGCGACCTCGCGCAGGTCCGGCTGGTCCGCCGCGCCATGATCCTCTCGTTCTACTGCGGGTACTGCTGCTATCTCCTCATTCCCGTTGCTGGCCCGCTTTCCATCATCGACCAGCCCGCGCCTCTTTTCATCCAGTCCACGCTCGTCTACAACTTCCTGATGGGCAACTTCCGCTACGCCTACGACTGTTTCCCCAGCCTGCACACGGCCAATCCCTGGCTGCTCCTGTGGCTCTGCCGCAACAAGTTTCCGCGCTTGTTTGTCATTCTGGGCGCGCTCATTTGCTCCGGCATCACCTTGTCCACCATCGCCCTGCGCATGCACTACGCCATCGACGACATCGCCGGCCTGGTTTGGGTCTTTCTCTTCGCCCGGCTCGCCCACGCCTCGTTGCCCCGCGAAGCCTCTGAATATGCGCCTTCCGAACCGCTTTCCGAACTCGCCGAATCCTGAGCCTGATCCGTGCCCGCTCCCGCCGTATCGCCCGACCCATTGGCCTCGACTCCGCCGGTGGTAGAATGCGGGCGAATTCTGCGCCGGCCCGAACATACCCGCCAACCGGCCTTTGGAGTTGAACCCATGCGTCTTTGGAGTCCTCGTCTTTGCGCGGCAGCCGTCCACCGCACGACGGTCAAGCGCCCCGCTCGTCCGTTCACGGCGCTGCTCGGCCTGTCTGCCCTCGCGCTTTTCGCCTTTGCCCTGCTCGCATCGGCCCAAACCGTCAATTTCTTTCCGTCCAATTACCAGCAGCAGTGGACTCGCATCGCCATACCGCCCACGCATCCCGTCAGCGATGTTCCGCAGTGGCATATCGATGCTGTCCATCGCATCATCCACTGCGACGGCAATGGCGGCCATGAGTGGCTCCGCTTCAACCACGAGTTCAGCAACTTCGCCTTTCACGTTCAGTGGCGCTTCACGCCCAAGCCCAGCACGACGAAGTACAACAGCGGGGTCTTCTTCCTGAACAATGCGGACGGCTCCATCTGGAACCAGGCGCAAACCTCGCTCGCCGGCGGCTACCTCTTCGGCGAAACGCCCATCGGCGGCAAGCTAACCCGCTACAACCTGCAGAAAGAGATGAAGGAGAACCGCATCAAACCGGCTGGCCAGTGGAACACCTACGACATCCGCTGCGTGGACCACACCTGCACCCTGGCCGTGAACGGCATGGTGGTCAACACCCTGCATGTGGACGTGGACAAGGGCTACGTCGGCCTGGAGGCGGAGGGCTACCCAATCGACTTCCGCAACCTGAAACTTCAGCAACTCCCCTGATCGTCACCCACGCCGCAGACCGCGCACAGACAACACAGCCGGAGCGTCGTGTACCGTCCGCCGTCACACCGGATAACGCTCCATTTCCACCGCCTGGCGGGCCACGATCCGGCTCAGCGCGACCGCATCGGCGGGCGTAAACCGCGCCAGTCGCCGCAGGATCGCCAGGTGGGTGCGCAGCAGGTCGCCCTCGCCGCAGGCCGCCAGCACCCGGCGCGCCGCCTGCTCGGCCAGCGCCATGGTTTCGTCGGCCAGCAGTCCGGTCATCGCGGCGGCCGCCGCGGCCGAGTTGCGCCCAGCGTGGGCCAGCTTGCGCGCCCGCAAAAGCGCCGACTCCAGCCCGTAAATCTGCATCAGAATGTCGGACAGATCGGCCACCACTTCCTGCTCGTTTTCCAGGGCCGTCAGAAATCGCTGGGTGGCTACCCCCGCGGCAAACAGCGCGATCTTCTTCACCGCAGCCAGCAGTGCTGTCTCCCGCGCCAACGGCTCGCCGGCATCGGTCCCGAGGCCGAAGCTGGGCGGTTCCATCAGCTCGTCCATCAACTTTTTGATCGCCGCCTGCAGCGGCAGCTTGCCGCTCATCGCCCGCTTCATCATCCAACCGGTAATGATCAGCCGGTTGATCTCGTTGGTCCCCTCGAAGATCCGGTTGATGCGCGCGTCCCGGTACCAGCGCTCCGCCGGGTAATCCTCAACGTAGCCGTAACCGCCCATGGTTGCGATCAGCTCGTCGGTCACCAGCGTTAGCATCTCTGAGCCGTAGACCTTCAGGATTGAGCACTCGACGGCGTACTCCTCGAACAATCGGCGGCTCTCGTGTGGCTCGTCGTCCGGCCCGGCCTGCGCCAGCGCCGCGTCGATCATCCCAGCCGTGCGATAGGCCATGCTCTCGGTCGCGTAGAGGCGCATGGCGCTTTGCGAGAGCTTGCGCCGGATCATTCCGAACTCGGCGATCGGCTTGCCAAACGCCTGCCGCTCGTGGGCGTAGCGCCCCATCGCGTTCAGCGCCTGTCGCGCGCCGCCGATGCAGGCCACGCCCAGCTTGAACCGGCCTACATTCAGCACATTGAAAGCAATGTGGTGGCCCTTGCCGGCCTCGCCCAGCAGATTCTCCGCCGGAACCTTGCAACCATTCAGCTTTAGCGGGCAGGTCGATGAGCCGCAAATCCCAAGCTTGTGCTCTTCGGCGCCCACCGTTACTCCCGGCGTCTCCCGCTCCACCAGGAAAGCCGAGAATTTCTCCCCGTCGATCTTGGCAAAGATCGTGTAGAGTCCGGCGATCCCGCAGTTGGTTATCCACTGCTTCTCGCCGTCCAGGATGTAGTGGGAGCCGTCGGCCGTCAGCGTGGCGCGCGTGCGGATATTCATGGCGTCCGAGCCCGAGCTGGCTTCGGACAATCCGTAGGCCCCGATCCACTCGCAACGGACGAGCTTCGGCAGGTAGCGCTGCTTCTGCTCCTCGGTGCCATACCAAAGCAGCGGCAGCGAGGCGATGCCGATATGCGCCCCGAAGGCCGTCGAAAAGCTGGCCAGTACCGAGATGTGGTCGGTCACCAGCGTCGAGGTCACTTTGTCCATCCCCATGCCGCCATACTTCTCGGGAATATCGACAGAGGTAAACCCCAGCTCCGCGGCTTTCCGGAGCAGACCCGCCATCACGTCCGGCTGCTTGGCCTCGATGGCCGCCACGGCGGGCAAAATCTCCTCGCCGGCAAACTGCGCGGTGGTGGCCGCAACCTGCCGCTGTTCTTCGTTCAGGTCCTCGGGGGTAAATACCTCATCGGGGGTGCGTTCTTCCAGGAGAAAACCGCCGCCCACGGCGGCAACGATCCGGGGAACGGCGGATGGGGGCATAGAAACAGCGGACTCCTTTGGCAATGTCACCTTACGACAGCGGAGGAGCCGGCGGCAACCTGCCTACCCGGCGCGCGGCGCGGCCAGCGGCCCGATTCGCGTACAATTCCGGTATCCCAACCGTGGAGGTTGTGCTCTGTTCGCCGCGTTTGTGACCCGCCTGAATCCCGCTGCCGCGTTACCCAGCATGCACCTGGGGGCACTACCGCCGAGGCTGGCTGCCGGGTTGGCGTTCGCATCCCAGAATGGCTTGCGCCATTACTTCAAGACGCTGGAGAACACCGATCAGACCTTCAAGGGCCTCTACCACTGGAATCTCTTTGACGCCTCCCTGCTGCTGCCCTACTTCGCGGTCATGATCCTGCTGGCGCTCTACGGCCTCCACCGCTACACCCTCTGCTACCAGTACTATAAGTACAAGGACAACTACCAACCCGACCCGCCCAGGCACTTCGACGAGCTGCCCCGGGTCACCGTACAGCTACCCATCTTCAACGAGCAGTTCGTTATTGACCGCCTCATTGACGCCGCCTGCGCCATGGAGTACCCGCGGGAAAAACTGGAAATCCAGGTGCTCGACGACTCCACCGACGAAACCCGGCAGGTGGCCGCCGCCTTGGTGGAGCGCTACGCCGCCCAGGGCCATCCCATCGCTTACATTCACCGCACCAACCGCCAGGGGTATAAGGCCGGAGCCCTCGACGCCGGCCTCAAGATAGCAAAAGGCGAGTTCGTGGCCATCTTCGACGCCGACTTCGTCCCCCCCGCCGACTGGCTGATGAAGGTGATTCACCACTTCGTCGAGCCGGAGATCGGCATGGTCCAGACCCGCTGGACCCACCTGAACCGCGACTACAGCATGCTCACTCAGATTGAAGCTATTTTGCTCGACGGCCACTTCGTCCTGGAGCATGGCGCCCGCATGCGCACCGGTGAGTTCTTCAACTTCAACGGCACCGCCGGCATGTGGCGGATCCAGGCCATCACCGATGGCGGCGGCTGGCAGCACGACACCCTGACCGAGGATACGGACCTGAGCTACCGCTCCCAGATGGCCGGCTGGAAGTTCAAATATCTCCCTGAGGTCGAGTGCCCCTCCGAGCTGCCCATTGAGATGACCGCGTTCAAGACCCAGCAGGCCCGCTGGGCCAAGGGGCTTATCCAGACCTCCATCAAATTGCTGCCCCAGGTCTTTCGCTGCAACACCTCGCGACGCAACAAAATCGAGGCTGTCTATCACCTGACGGCCAACCTCAGCTACCCGTTGATGATCGTCATGTCCGCGTTGCTGGTTCCCGCCATGATCGTGCGCTTCTACCAGGGCTGGTTCCAGATGCTGATCTTCGACTTCCCGCTGTTCACCGCGTCCACGTTTTCGATCGCCGTCTTTTATCTTGCCAGCGAGCGCATTCTCTTCCCCAAAACCTGGAAAAAGACCTTCTACTACCTACCTTTCCTGATGGCCATCGGCATTGGCCTCACCGTGACCAACACCATGGCGGTCATGGAGGCTCTGTTCGGCATCAAAAGCGCCTTTGTGCGCACCCCCAAATTCCGTGTTGCCAAAAAGGGCGAAAAGTCGCAGGCCGCCAAGTACCGCAAGCGGCTGGTGCTGGCCCCATGGATCGAGCTGATTATCGGAGGCCTGTTCTGTTGGGCCATTGTCTTCATCGTCCTGCGACACAACTACTTCACTGTGCCGTTTTTGATCTTATTCGTGATCGGCTACTGGTACACCGGCCTGATGAGCCTGCTGCAGGGCCGCTTCGAGCGCTGGCGTACCGGAGCACCGCCCGCCAGCGAAGAATCCAGCCCCAAGCCCTTCCCGGTCGGAGTGTAAGGCCGCCCGATTCGATGGGCGCAAATGCCTTGTTGTTGGAGCGCGGAACGCAAGAGGTGCACGTTGCAAGCTGCTCCAAACAATCTGCCGCTCTATTCATTGCCCATTCTTGCCGTATTTGTTGCGGTTGGCTGGTGTCTCATCCTGATCTCTGTCAGCGTCGTAAGCGGTTGGCATCAGTTGGCAAGAAAATTCTCCGCGATCTCCGAACCGTACGGTGAAGCCAATGCAGTTGGGCCATTTTTCTATAGCGTGTATCTGCGCTTCTGCGGACACTACGGCAGTGTGATCCGCATGGTCGCCGCCAGGGATGCGCTTTATCTTTCCGTACTCTTGCCTTTTCGTCCCGGCCATCCGCCGCTTTGCATTCCCTGGAATGAGATCAAGCTCGGCCGGGCAAAGATGTTCTGGCGGCGGTACATTGTCCTCACGCTCGGCGAGCAGGAACGCATTCCCATGCGCATCTCCGAGCGCATGGCCCGCAACCTGGGAATCCTCGACCGAATTCCCAATTGATTTGCGTCGCAATTTCCGCATTACTGCGCTTACCGTGCCCCTCCGCTACAATAGGGTGAAGCGTCTGCCGCGCCGGGGACTGGACTCTCGGCCCGCCAGGCGCGTCGAACTATCATGCTCACTCAAAATTTGTCGGAAGCCCTTACTTTTGATGATGTTCTGTTGGTACCCGCCTATAGTGACGTGGTGCCTGTGCAGGTCAGCACCCAGACCCATCTGACCCGCGAGATTACGCTGAATACCCCGCTCCTGTCCGCCGCCATGGACACCGTCACCGAGTCGCGCATGGCCATCGCCATGGCGCAGCTGGGCGGCATCGGCATCGTGCACCGTAATCTGTCTATCCCCGAGCAGGCGGGCGAAATCGACAAGGTGAAGCGTTCGGAGAGCGGCATGATCGTCGATCCGGTCACCATCGGGCCCGACCAGATGATTGGCGATGCGCTGGAGGTGATGCGCCGCTATAAGATCTCCGGCGTACCTGTCACACGCGGCAACAAGCTGGTCGGCATTCTCACCAACCGCGACCTGCGCTTTGAAACCCGCACCGACATTCCCATCGGCGACGTGATGACCAAGGAGAATCTCATCACCGTCCCGGTCGGCACCACGCTCGAGGAAGCGGAGCTAATCCTGCACAAGCATCGCGTGGAAAAGCTTCTGGTGGTCGACGACCAGTACAACCTCAAGGGCCTGATCACCGTTAAAGACATCCAGAAAAAGCTGAAGTACCCCATGGCCAGCAAGGACGAGCAGGGCCGCCTGCGCGTGGGCGGAGCCATCGGGGCAACCGGCGATTTTCTGGAGCGCGCGGCCGAGCTGGTGCGCGCCCGGGTGGATGTGTTGGCCATCGACTCGGCTCACGGCCACTCTTCGCGCGTGCTGGAGGCCGTCCGAGAGGTTAAAGCGCGCTATCCCGGCGTCGCACTGCTGGCCGGCAACGTCGCCACCTATGACGGCGCCCTGGCCCTCATCGACGCTGGCGCCGATGCCATCAAGGTTGGCATTGGTCCCGGCTCTATCTGCACCACCCGCATGGTGACCGGCGCCGGCATGCCCCAGATCACGGCCATCGCCGAGTCCGGCCGCGCCGCTCGCCAGCATGGAGTCCCGGTCATCGCCGATGGCGGCATCAAGTACTCCGGCGAGATCACCAAGGCCATCGCCGCCGGCGCCAGTTCCGTGATGATCGGCTCGCTCTTTGCAGGCGTCGATGAGAGCCCCGGCGAGACCATCCTCTACCAGGGCCGCAGCTTCAAGAGCTACCGCGGCATGGGCTCACTCAGCGCTATGAGCCAGGGCTCCGGCGAACGTTATTTCCAGAGCAACGCCGACCTGGACGGCTCCGAGGCGAGCACGGAGAGCGTCGTTCATCGCGAGCGTGCTAACCAGAATCGGCTGTCCAAATTCGTTCCCGAGGGCATTGAGGGCCGCGTCCCTTACCGCGGTCCGCTGGAGTCCATGATCTTCCAGCTGGTCGGCGGCCTGCGCTCCGGCATGGGCTACCTCGGCTGCGGCAGCATTGCGGAGCTGCAGGAGAATGCGCAGTTCGTGCGCATCTCTGGCGCCGGCCTGCGCGAAAGTCACGTTCACGACGTGATCATCACCCGGGAGGCGCCCAATTACCGCGTTGAGTAAGCGGCACAGTCTCAGGTTTTGGATCCATGTCTGGTGGCCGGTCGTCGCCGGCATTCTCATCATCGCGGCTGAGTCGACTGAGATGTTCGGCTCGGACCGGACTTCACATCCGTTGCGCGTCATCTGGGAATGGCTCTTCGGCCCGGTCAGCAATGACCATTGGGAGCATATCCATCACCTGTTTCGTAAGTCCGGCCATTTCCTGGGTTATGGAGCCATCGGACTGACCTGGCTGCGCGCCTGGTGGATGAGCCTTCCAGGTTCCCAGTTCTTTCAGGATACGCTGCTGGCCCTGGCGGGAACCGCGCTGCTGGCCGCCTGCGACGAGTACCACCAGTCCTTCCTGCCCAACCGCACCTCGTCCGCCTGGGACGTCCTCCTCGACTGCTGCGGCGCCCTCACCATGCAGTTGGTGATCTACCTTTTCCTGCGCCTCTTCCGCCCCCGGCGGTTTGTCCGTCAGGCCAGCGATTAGAGCCCTTTCGCAATTGCCGGGGTCGCCGGCGCCAAAAAGAAATGTGCCGCAAGATCTCCACGTTTCGTGGAAAGGGTGCGGCACAGGTTGAACAATGTGGGCAATCCCCGTACTTCGCCGGGATTTGCGGTGAGCGACGAGCGGCTCCTTACGCGGCCTGTTCGCCGCCCTCGCCTTCAGTTTCCTTCTTCTGTTCTTCCAGCTGCTTTTCCAGCTCGGCGCGCTTCTTCGCCTTGGTCTCAGCGCGCTTCTGCCGCTTTTCATCGAGCTGCTTTTCCGCGCCCAGCAGCTCGATGAAGGCCTTCTCGGCCCCGTCACCCTGCTGGAAGCCGGTGCGGATGATGCGCAGATAGCCGCCCTGGCGGTCGCCGTAGCGCGGCGCCACCACCTCAAACAGCCGCTGCACCGACTCGTCGGTCATCAGAAAGCCGAGCGCCTGGCGGCGCGAGTGCAGATCCCCCTTCTTGCCCAGGGTGATCATCTTTTCAACCAGCGGACGGACCGCCTTGGCCTTGGCCACGGTCGTCTCCACCCGGTCTTCCGCAATGACGGACGTGGCCAGGTTGCGCAACAGGGCGCGGCGGTGACTGGTGTTGCGTCCGAGCTTGAATCCTGCATTACGATGGCGCATGTTTAGCTCCTAGCTTCTAGCTCCTAGCTTCTAGCTTCTAGCTTCTAGCTCGATTGTCGTGGAATCGACAATGTGGTACACGCACCAGAAAGCTAGAATCGAGTAGCTCTTTGAAATCTCCACTTATTTCCAGCTTCTAGCCGCTAACTCTCCAGCCCGCTACGAGAACCAAAGCTATGGGTTCCAACACGCTCAAGCTAGGAGCTAGTAGCTGCATTTAGAAGTTCTCGGTCTCGGTCGGTAACTGCAGGTCCACCGAATCCAGCGGTTCGTCCTCGTCGTCGTAGTGGCTATAGCTGGCAGCCAGGGCGGCGGCGGGCGAAATGCTGGTGGGCCCGGGCACAGCATTGCCGCTTTCGTCGATCTTCATGCCCAGTGACAGGCCCATCTGCGCGAGGATCTCCTTGATCTCGTTCAGGCTCTTGCGGCCGAAGTTCTTGGTCTTCAGCATCTCGGCCTCGGTCTTCTGCACCAGTTCGCCGATGGTCTGAATATTGGCGTTCTTCAGGCAGTTGTAGCTGCGCACGCTCAGTTCCAGTTCTTCCACGCTGCGGTTCAGGTTGTCGTTGCGCAACATGATCCGGCCCTCATCGCCGCGCGAGTCCGCCTCGATCTCTTCCTCAAAGTTGATGAAGATGTTCATGTGGTCCTTGAGCAGCTTCGCGGCCAGGCCCACCGCGTCGGCGGGCAGCACCGCGCCGTTGGTCCACACTTCCAGGGTCAGCTTGTCGTAGTCGGTAATCTGGCCCAGGCGGGCGGCGTCCACAATGTAGTTCACGCGGCGCACCGGCGAGTGGACCGAATCGACGGGAATGAAGCCCAGACCCAAATCGGCGTCAAAGTTCTTGTCGGCGGAGATGTAGCCGCGTCCCCGCTTCAGGCGCATCTCCATGTCCAGCTTGCCGCCCTCGCTGACCGTGGCGATATAGATGTTCTTGTCCAAAATCTCCACGTCGCCATCGGCCTCGATCATTCCCGAAGTGACCACCCCGGGCTGGTCGGCGTGCAGATACAACGCCTTGGGACCCTCACCGGTGAGCTTGAAGGGAATCTGTTTGAGGTTCAGGACGATGTCGGTGGCATCCTCGACCACGCCGGTGATCGACTGGAACTCGTGCAGCACGCCTTCAATGCGAACCGCGGTGACTGCGGCGCCCTCGATGGAGCTAAGCAGCGTGCGGCGCAGCGCGTTGCCGATGGTGGTGCCAAATCCGCGCTCAAACGGCTGCGCGCTGAACTTGCCGAACGTGTCTGTAAGCGTCTCGGCATCCACTGCCAGCCGCTTCGGCTTCTGAAATCCTCTCCAAAGCATATCCTTGTCTCGTTTCCCGCGCGGCATGCACGTCGCGATGCATTTTGCGGCGGCCGCGCAAGTTCTCCTTTTGTGAGTGATCAGCGGTCAGTGAACAGGGATCAGTTGGTCCGAGCACGAGCGTTACTACCGACCACTGACCACTGTTTGACTATCCACTGTGGTGCTTACTTCGAGTACAGTTCCACGATGAGCTGCTCGTTGACCGGCAGGTTAATGTCCGCGCGCTTGGGCAGATGGAGAACGCGCCCGGTCAGGGTTTCAAAGTTCATCTCCAGCCAAGTCGGAACCGGGTTTTGCGCGGCAAACTGCGCGCCCTGCTCCACGATGTGCAGTTTCTTTGCGCCTTCGCGCACGGTGATTTCGTCGCCTGCGTTCACCTGATAGGAAGGAATGTTCACCTTGCGTCCGTTCACCGTGACGTGCCCGTGGCGAACTACTTGGCGCGCCTGGCGCCGCGAGATGGCAAATCCCAGCCGGTAGGCCACATTGTCCAGGCGGCGCTCCAACTGCTGGATCAACAGCTCGCCGGTGACGCCGGTGGCCCGGTTGGCCTTCTCGTAGTATTCGCGGAACTGGCTTTCCAGGGTGAAGTACATGCGCTTGGCCTTCTGCTTCTCATGCAGCTGCAGGCCATAGCCAACAATCTTGGCCTTGCGGTCCTTGCCGTGCTGGCCGGGGGCAAAGTTGCGCTTCTCCAGCGGGCAGCGGTCCGAGGTACATTTGGAACCCTTCAGAAAAAGCTTGGTGCCTTCGCGGCGGCAAAGGCGGCAGACTGCTCCGGTATAACGTGCCATTTGTACTCCTGACTTCGGATGTCGGCCGGTTTACGTCCGCCGCGGCGGATTTCTTCCCGGCCCGGTTCTTAGCTTTTAGCTCTTAGCTACTAGCTTCCAACTCTCTCTTACTGCGGCCGCGTCTCTGACTATCCACGACACGCTAAAAGCTGGAGGCTAATAGCTAGTAGCTGCTTCTTACACTCTGCGCCGCTTGGGCGGACGGCAGCCATTGTGGGGCACCGGCGTGACGTCGCGGATGGAGCGTACTTCCACGCCCGCTGCGGCCAGGGCGCGAATCGCCGACTCGCGGCCCGAACCCGGCCCTGCAACCCGCACATCCAGGGCGCGCAGGCCATGTTCGCGGGCCATGCTGACGGCGTTCGAGGCAGCCTGCTGCGCCGCGAACGGCGTGCCCTTGCGCGATCCGCGAAAGCCCAGTGAGCCCGAGCTCTTCCAGCTCAGCGTGTTGCCCACCGGGTCGGTGATGGTGACTATGGTGTTGTTGAACGAGGCCTGAATGTAGGCAATGCCGAACGGCACATTCTTGCGCTCGCGCTTCTTGAACTTCTTGGTTTTGCCCGTCTTGCCGGCTCCGGCTTTCTGTTCTTGTTTGGCCATTAGGTTTTCGCCGTCGCTTTCTTCTTGCCGGCAATCGTGCCCTTGCGCGGGCCCTTGCGAGTGCGGGCATTGGTGTGCGTGCGCTGTCCGCGCACCGGCAGCGACCGCCGGTGGCGGCTGCCGCGGTAACTCTGGATGTCGATCAGGCGCTTGATGTGCATCTGGACGTCCTTGCGCAGATCGCCTTCGACGTCGCCTTCGTCCTCAATCACCTGGCGGATGCGGTTCACCTCGTCTTCGCCCAGATCCTGGATCTTCTTGAAGGCATCCACGTTCGCCTTCTCCAGAATCTTCAGCGCGCGGGGATTTCCGATGCCGAAAATGTAGGTCAACGCGATCCGTGCCTGCTTGTTGCGGGGCAGATCCACGCCTGCAATACGTGCCATTCCGTTTCCTTTGCTGCTGCTGGTTGTGTGCATCCGGCCTTAACCGGTTCGCACGGGTTACGCGAAACGCTCCAGAGGTTCATCGCAAGCCTTGACTCAAGCTAACTAGCCTCTTGTCAGAATCTCTGACGCGGAGTTTCCGCCTCCTGCCAGGCTCTCTCAGCCCTGGCGCTGCTTGTGTTTTGCGTTCTCGCAGATCACCCGTACCACCCCACGGCGGTTAATGACCTTGCACTTCACGCAAATCTTCTTCACCGATGCACGAACCTTCATTGCTGCTGCCCTTCTCCACGCTCAAAAACCAGGCGCGGGTTAAAAAAATCAGCTTCCACCTCTTAGCTGTTAACTCGTCCTTCTACCGCCAACTTCATCGACTCGCGCCGACAGGCCAGAAGCTAAGAGCTAGAGGCTAGGAGCTATTTGTAGCGGTACACGATCCGTCCGCGATTCAGGTCGTAGGGACTCAGCTCGACGGCCACGCGGTCGCCGGGCAGGATGCGGATGAAGTTCTTGCGCATTCTTCCCGAGACGTGGGTCAAGACCTCGTGGTTGTTCTCGAGCTTGACCTTAAACATGGCATTGGGCAGGGTTTCGGTGACCACTGCCATGACCTCAATCGCGTCTTCCTTCGACAAACCGTATCCCGTCTCCGGCCACATGCTGAGCGGCCGGCCTGTGATCCCGAGCCTGTTACTCGGTTAAGATTCTCGCCCCGGTCGCGGTCACCGCCACCGAGTGCTCAAAGTGAGCGCTTCTGCTTCCATCCGAGGTCACCGCCGTCCAGCCGTCTGCTAGCACCACGACGTCCGGTTTGCCGGCGTTCACCATCGGCTCGATGGCGATTACCATGCCCGCGCGCAGCTTCATGCCGTGCCCGGCCTCGCCAAAATTTGGCACCTGGGGATCCTCGTGCATGTGGGCGCCTATACCATGGCCCACGAATTCCCGCACCACCGAAAACCCTTCGGCCTCCACTACCCCCTGCACCGCCGCGCCTACGTCGCCCAGGGTCGCCCCCGGCCTGACCGCCGCAATGCCCGCCTTCAGGGACGCTTCGGTCACCTTCAGCAGCCGGGCAGTGTCCGCGTCGATCCTGCCCACCGGCACGGTGATCGCCGCATCGCCGTAGTACCCGTCCACCACCGCTCCGAAGTCCAGGGAAACGATGTCCCCTTCCTTCAGAACCCGCTTGGGCGACGGTATGCCGTGCACCACCTCGTTGTTCACCGAGGCGCACAGCACGCAGGGAAAACCGCCATAGCCCTTGAAAGCAGCCTCGACGCCCAACTCATCCAACTTGGCCGCTGCGGCCTTCTCCAGGTCCATCGTCGTCACGCCCGGCTTCACCCGGCTGCGCAGCAGTTCCAGCACCTCGCAAACCACCCGGCCCGCGCGGCGCATCTTTTCGATCTCCTGCGACGACTTCAGTACCACCACCCGGCGAACCAACCTTCCCCAATCAGCCTTCGGAGGTCAGCGGCTCCCGCCGGGCTGAAGAATTACAACTGATGAAAACCCCCTGCCGATCCGCTTTCGCGCGCTGTAACGCGCACAAACCACCGTTCGGCTGCGCTTACCGGCGCATCCGCTCCACGGTGGCCAAAATCCCGGCCGCAATCACTGCGATCGGCCGGTCTCCATCGACTTCCGCAAAGCGTCCCAGAGCCCGGTAGTGATCCACCACCGGCGCGGTTAATGCGGTGTAGGCGCGCATGCGCTCCTTAAAGACCTCTTCCGTGTCATCGGCTCGCTGGACGAGCGCCGCGCCTTCTACATCGCAGAATCCATCCCGTTTAGGCGGATTCATGTAGATGTTGTAGATGGTCTGGCAGACGGGGCAGTTCCGCCGCCCCGTAATCCGGCGCAGTAATTGATTATAGTCCACATGGATGCTGACAGCAATCACCGGCAGCGTGCCGCCCTCGGCCGCCAGCCGCCCGTCCAGCCACCCCGCCTGGCCCAGCGTCCGCGGAAATCCGTCCAGGATGTACCCCCGGGCCGTGTCCGGCTGCTGCAGCCGCACCGCCACCATCTCGTCGACCAGGGAATCGGGAACCAGTTCGCCGCGTCCCATGATCTCTTTGGCTACTCGGCCCAGCGCCGTCCCCTGGGTCACATTGGCGCGCAACAGGTCTCCGGTGGAGATCTGTGGAATCCCCCACAGCTTCACCAACTCCTTGGCCTGGGTTCCCTTGCCCACGCCCGGCGCACCCAACAAAAGAATTGGGCCGGGAACGGTCTTTGATTCCGTTGTCCGGCCGCTTTCCACAGTACTTGCAGATGAAGACATTACCAGGTTTTCCTTCCGCGTATGCGACCGGAGCGCGGGGAAAAGCCATCGTAGTGCCTCATGATCAGCTGCGATTCGATCTGGTTGATGGTGTCCATAGCCACACCCACCACAATGAGCAGCGAGGTGCCGCCAAAGTAGAAGTTCACGTTCAGGCCATGAGTCGTCCACGTCGGCAGGTTTTCGAAGACCCGACCAATCAGCCAAAGCTTGTCGAAGCGGATACCAGAGATCATGAAAGTGGGGATGAGCGTGATCACGATCAAATAGAGCCCCCCCACCAGGGTAATGCGCGTGAGAATGTCGTTGATGAAGTCCGAGGTGCGCTTGCCGGGACGGATTCCGGGAATGAACGAGCCCGACTTGCGGAAGTTGTCCGCAATATCATCCGGCTTCATGATGATTGACACGTAGAAATACGCGAAGAAGATGATGCCCACCATGTCCAGGAAGACATACCACGGGTAGCCCGGCAACAGTGCCTGAAAGATGGGCTCAAGAAAGCGGCTGTTCTGCACGGTCTCGGTTTGGCCGAACAGCATGGGCGCGGACAGCAGGGATTGGGCGAAGATCACCGGCATCACGCCGCCCGAGTTCACACGCAGCGGCAGATGGCTCGACTGCCCGCCCATCATGCGCCGGCCCACAATGCGCCGCGCGCTCTGGATGGGAATGCGCCGCTCCGAGCGCTCTACAAACACGATGAATGCCACCACGACTGCCATCATCGCCACCATGATGATGACCGCCATTACAGTGAATGATCCCCAGGCGTTGGTCTGGATCTTCTGGTAAAGCTCGCTTACGCCACGGGGCAGGCCGGCCACAATGCCGGCAAAGATCAGCAGACTCATGCCGTTGCCGATGCCGCGGTCGGTGATCTGCTCGCCCAGCCACATAATGAATGTGGTGCCCGCGGTCAACGTTAACACGGTCAACAGGCTGAAGCCGATGCCGGGACGCAGCACCAGTCCCTGCTTGGTCAAAATGGCGGCAATGCCGATCGACTGCAGCACGCCCAGCAGCACGGTCATGTAGCGGGTCCACTGCGTGATCTTGCGTCGGCCCAGTTCGCCTTCCTTCTGGATGCGCGCTAGCGGCTCATACACCACGGTCAGCAGCTGAAAGATGATCGAGGCGGTGATGTACGGCATGATGCCCAGCGCGAAGATGGTCATGCGGCGCAGGTTACCGCCGCCAAAGAGGTCCATCAGCCCCAGCGCCGATCCGTTCTGCGCGTTGAAGAGCATGGTCAGCTTGGCCGTATCCACGCCGGGGGTGGGGATCCACGCGCCCAAACGGTACACGGCCAGAATGGCAAAGGTGAACAGAACCCGCTTGCGCAGGTCGGGAATCCGGAAGATATTGAGAAACTTCTCAAGCATGTTCGGTTGTCCACTTCAGGGTGTCTGGCGCCCTCAAATCTCTTGACTTCATCCAATCTTAGAGCATTCCCGATTCTGCGAGCCTAAAGAAGCCGGGAAAGCGATGCCTATGCGGGCCGTCACAGCCAATGAGGAAAATCCTCCTTGCCCGTCGCTGCGGCTTTTCCTGAGCCCAAGGGGAAAAACCACCCGCCCCGGCCAAAGCCGTCTAGGCCGCCGCCGGAGCCGGATCGCCGCCGGCCACCACGGCCTTGCCCCCCGCCTTTTCGATCTTTTCCACGGCGGACCGGGAAAACTTGTGCGCGTGAATGGTGACCGCCGCGGCCAGCTCGCCCGAGCCCAGGATCTTGACCAGCGCCTTCCTGCTTGAGACGAGGCCCAGCTTCTTATAGTCGTCCAGGCCGATCTCAGCCACCTGGAGCGCCGCGATCCTGTCTAGGTTCACCACCGCGTACTCGGTGCGGAAGATGTTGGTAAAGCCCCGCTTGGGTAGCCGGCGGTGCAGCGGCATCTGACCACCTTCAAAGCCCCGCATCAGGCTGAAGCCGGAGCGCGATCCCTGGCCCTTGTGGCCGCGGGTCGCCGTCTTGCCCATGCCGGATCCCATGCCCCGGCCCACGCGCTTGCGCCCAGTGTTGGCCTTCCTCGGCGCGCGCAGATTCGATAGATTCTTCGTCATCATTCCCTCGCTGTAACGCCGGCGGGCTTTCTTTCCCGCCGACTCGCGTTCAAATGCAGCTTCCAGCTATTAGCTCCTAGCTGCCAGCTTCCAGCGTTTCCCTCAGGAAACCATCTCTGTGGGTCCCCGTTTGACGAGCTGGACGCTAGAGGCCAGGAGCTAACAGCTAGTCTTCCAGAATCCTCACCAGGTGCGGCACCGTCTTCACCATGCCACGGATGGATTCGTTGTCGACGCGCTCGACGATCTGGTTCAGCCGGGTAAAGCCCAGCCCTTTGATCACCGCCTTGTGCCTGGCCGGCGTGGAGTTCTTGGAGCGGTAGTATTGGATGCGGATCTTCTTGGTCTCGGTCATCGTTTTAGAGCTCCTCCACGGCCTTGCCGCGCGCCACCGCCACCTCATTCCGGTCGCGCAGCTGTTCCAGCGCGGCGAACGTGGCCTTGACGACATTGTGGGGGTTGGGCGAGCCCAGGCTCTTGGTCAGCACGTTCTGCACTCCGACCGAGGTCATCACCGCGCGCACCGCGCCGCCGGCGATCACGCCCGTGCCTTCCGGAGCCGGCTTCAGCAGCACCTGCCCGGAGCCATAGCGGCCCAGCACCAGGTGAGGAATCGTGGTCGCCGTCAGGTTCACCCGGACCAGGTTCTTCTTGGCCGCCTCGATCCCCTTGCGGATCGCCTGGGGAACCTCCTTGGCCTTGCCAGAACCGTGGCCCACCACCCCGGCAGCGGCATCGCCCACCACTACCAGCGCCGCAAACGACATGTTCTTGCCGCCCTTGACCACTTTGGTCACGCGATTGATCGCCACCACCTGATCCTTCAGGTTGTACTGGTTGGCATCGAGTTTCTTCTTCAACATCGTCATAACTGTCCCTTCAGCTTCGAGCCTCTAGCTTCTAGTTTCCAGCTTCCAGCTCTTTTGCTGCGAAGAGCCGAAGCATAAGTCTCCTGCCGTCAAGCTGACAGCGAGAAGCTAGGAGCTAGTAGCCGCACTTAGAACTCCAGGCCCGCTTCGCGCGCCGCGTCGGCCAGCGCTTTGATGCGTCCATGATAGAGGTAGCCGCCGCGATCGAAGACCACCTTCTTGATGCCCTGCTTCACGGCCAGCTCCGCCACCGCCTTGCCGACCTCCTTGGCCGAGGCCACGTTGCCGCCGGTCTTCAGCTTCAGCGAAAGCGTGGAGGCGGAAACCAGCGTCTCGCCCATTTGGTCGTCGACCACCTGCGCATAGGTGTGGTTCAGCGAGCGATACACGTTCAGCCGCGGTCGCTCGCTTGTGCCTGCCAGCTTGCGGCGGATGCGCTGGTGAATGCGCTGGCGGATTTCGTTTCTCTGGTTCTGAGTAATCATGGTTTCCAGTTCCTATCAGCGGAGCCGCCCTGCGGCCCCGTTCGGTTGAAAAGCACCTTCTAGCTGCTAGCTTCCAGCTCTTAGCCCTTCCTGTAACTGCGGACCTCATCGCTTCACGAAAAAAGCCCGGGGCTGGAAGCTAGTAGCTGTTCTTACTTCGCGCCTGTCTTGCCGGCCTTCTTCTTCAGCCGTTCGTCGCTGTACCGCACGCCCTTGTTCTTGTACGGATCAGGCTTGCGCAGCGCCCGCATGTCAGCCGCCACCTGTCCCACCTTCTGGCGGTCGATGCCGCTGACCGTTAGGTGCGTCTGCTTGGGATCGATCGTCACCTCGATGCCCGACGGCAGCGGAAACTCGATTGGGTGCGAGTAGCCCAGGGTGAAAACCACCGTCCCCTTGCCCTTCATCTCGGCGCGGTATCCGATGCCCACAATGTCCAGTTCGCGGGTCCAGCCCTTGGTCACGCCCAGCACCGCGTTGCACACCAGCGCCCGGGTCAGCCCGTGCACCGCGGACTGGTGGTCACTGCTGCGCTCGAGGAGCAGGTTCCCATCTGCGGTCTTCAGCGAGATCCCCTCGGCGATCAGCGCCGAAACCGTGCCCTTTGGTCCTTCCACCAGGACCGTGTTGCCCTCGACCTTGTACTTGACCCCCGCAGGCAGCGGGATCGGCTTCTTTCCTATACGAGACATCGCTTCAATCCTTGGCTGGCTTGCGAGTCCCGAGGACCTTGAGCCCTCGTTCCACTGCAGCCCTAAAAACAAGTGGTCAGTGATCAGCGGTCAGTTTGCCAGCGCCGCAACACGGCCCTGCAACGGACCCCTATTCACTGGGTTACCACACTTCACACAGCAGCTCGCCGCCCACGCCCTCGCGGCGCGCCTGGCGGCCGGTCATCACGCCCTTCGGCGTGGTGACGATGGAGATGCCCAGGCCTCCCTGCACGCGCTTGATCTCGTCGCGGCCCACGTACACGCGGCAGCCGGGACGCGAGATGCGCGCCAGATCGCGGATGGCCGGCTCCGTGCCGCCGTACTTCAGGTACACGCGCAGCACCAGCTTGCCGTCCTCTTCCTGCGTCTTATAGTTCGAGATATAGCCCTCTTCCTTGAGAATGCGGGCAATCTCGGTCTTCAGCTTCGAAGCCGGCACATCCAGCTTCTGATGACGCGCCCGAATTGCATTCCGGATCCGCGCCAGAAAATCTGCTACTGGGTCGGTCAGACTCATTCCTTCTCCTTCATCCCCCGTTCGTCCGCCGCGGGCGGAAACCAGCGGGAATGTCCTAAAAACAGCTTTTAGCTTCCAGCCATTAGCTTCTGGCCTGTTCCACAGGTACAAAGCTCGTTGAGTTAACAAAGCGAGCTAAAAACCAAAGGCCAAGAGCTGGAGCTGCTTCTTCTACCAGCTCGACTTCACGACGCCGGGAATCTCGCCCTTCAGCGCCAGCGCCCGGAAGCACAGACGGCAGATGCCGAACTTGCGCAGGTAGCCTCGCGGCCGCCCGCAGAGTTTGCACCGGTTGTGCTTGCGGCTGCTGAACTTCGGCCTCCGCGCGTCTTTCACTCGTTTTGCAGTCGTTGCCATATTCCCTCAAACCCTCTCGCCCTACGCGCCCTGCCGGAAAGGCATTCCGAAGTGGCGCAGCAGTGCCCGTGCCTGGCTATCATCCTTGGCCGTGGTCACGATGGTGATGTTCATGCCCTTCAGCTTCTCGACCTTGGCGATGTCGATCTCCGGGAAGATCAGCTGATCGCGCAGACCCAGCGTATAGTTCCCACGTCCGTCAAAGCTCTTGGTCGAAACGCCGCGAAAGTCCCTTACCCGGGGCAGCGCCGTCGCGATCAGGCGGTCGAGAAACTCGTACGCCTTGTCCGCACGCAGGGTCACCATCGCCCCGATCGACATGCCAGTGCGCACCTTGAACGCCGCGATCGATTTCTTTGCCCGCGTGATCACCGGCTTCTGCCCGGTGATGGCCGCCAGGTCCGCTACCAGCGGGTCCAGCAGCTTGGTGTTCTGCGTCGCCTCGCCCAGGCCCATGTTGATCACGATCTTGTCCAGCCGTGGCACCGCCATCGGGTTGTCAAGCCCCAGCTCCTTCTTCAGAGCCGGCTTGATCTCCCTGTTGTACTTCTCTTTCAGCCTTGCCGCCATGATTCCATTGCTCGCTTTCTTCCGGCGTCCGGAGTGGGTGGCTGTGGCGACCCGCTTACCGTTGCGAAAGTCTCAAATCAGCTACTCGTTTCGAGCTCCTAGTCTCTAGCTCGTCTTGTTCCCCGCCTAGCGCATTGTTTCTACGCGAAAAGCTAGGAGCCAGCAGCTAAAAGCTGCTCTTTCACTTCTTGGTGGGCAGCTCCTGCCCGCACTTCTTGCACACCCGCACCCGCGAGCTGCCTACCATCTTGTGTCCCACGCGCACCGGCCCGCAGTTGGAGCAGACCAGCGCCACGTTCGAAACGTTGATCGGCGACTCCTGGTCGGCGATACCGCCCTGGGTCCGCTGTCCGGTCTTGCTAGAAACCGTCTTCTTGACCACGCGCACATGCTCGACCAGAATCGTGCCCTGGTCGGGAAAGACGCGCAGCACCCGACCCGTCTTGCCGCGGTCCGATCCGGTGAGGACCTTGACTGTGTCGTTGCGATGAATATTCAGACTCTGCATCTCTTCTCCGGAAACAGCTACTAGCTTCTAGCTACTAGCCCCTAGCTCTTCGTTCACGCCCCGCGCCATTTTCAACTCTGCCTGACTTTCCGGCCCGCAAGCTGGAAGCTAAAGGCCAGAAGCTTGCGGCTGTCTTTAAACCACTTCCGGGGCCAGCGAAACGATCTTCAGAAACTTCTTCTCGCGCAGCTCGCGGGCCACCGGCCCGAAGACGCGCGTGCCCACCGGCTCGTGCGCATCGTCGATCACCACGGCCGCGTTCTCATCAAACCGAATATAGGTTCCGTCGCGCCTGCGGTGTTCCTTGCGGGTGCGCACGATGACCGCCTTGACGACCTTGCCCTTCTTCACCGTGCCGTCGGGCGAGGCTTCCTTCACCGCCGCGGTCACTACGTCGCCAAGGCCGGCCTTTAGGCCCAGCCCGCCGCCCAGCGGCAGAATCACCTGCAGCTTGCGCGCGCCGGAGTTGTCGGCCACCGCCAGCATGGTTCTCATTTGCACTGCCATGGGTTCTTCTCCTTCCCGCTCGCGCTACTTGGCCGTCCCGAGCATCACGTCGTCTGCCGTGTCCTCGATCTGCCCCAGGGTTGAGCGGCGCACGATCTCCTCCAGGGACCACCGCTTGAGCTTGCTCAACGGCCGGGTCTCCCGAATGCGCACCACGTCGCCCAGCCGCGCCGAGCTCTGCTCGTCGTGAGCGTAGAACTTCTTGGTGCTGCGCACGGTTCGCTTGTACTTGCGATGCGCCTTGCGCATTTCAACCGCCACCACAATGGTCTTCTGCATTTTGGTTGAAACCACCTGGCCCACCTTCTCGTTGCGCCGCGCGCCCGCCGCGGCGGGCGTCTGCGCCTGTTCCCTTGTCGCCGTCATTTAGCGGGCTCCTTTCTTGCCATCCGCTGCCACGCCGGCCTCTGCGGCGGAGCCGCGGATGCCCAGTTCGCGTTCGCGGGCCACGGTCTTGATCTGTGCGATCTCCTTGCGCAGCAGGCGGATCTTCTTCACTCCGTCGTTCTGCCCCAGCGAGACCTGAAAGCGAAGCCGGAAAAGCTGCTCGCTGGTCGTCTTCTCGTGGTGCGCCAGCTCTTCGTCGCTCAAATTGCGAATCTTCTCGAGTTCCATCTCTTTACAGCTCCTAGCTTCTAGCTCCTAGCCTCCAGCTCGTTCTGCTCACTCGAAACTCTTCATGCCGCACGAAAAGCTAAGAGCTGAAAGCTAGCAGCTAGAAGCTGCATTTCTACTTGACTTCGGCCGGGGTCTTCTCCACGCCCGGCCGCATCACGAACTTGGTCCTCAGCGGCAGCTTGTTTGACGCCAGCCGCATGGCCTCCTGGGCGATCTCCGGCGTCACTCCCTCCATCTCGAAGAGGATCTTGCCCGGCCGCACCACAGCAACCCAGTGATCCAGCGCTCCCTTGCCCGATCCCATGCGGACTTCGGCCGGCTTCTTGGTAATCGGCTTGTCCGGAAACAGCCGCAGCCAGATCTTGCCGCCGCGCTTGATGAAGCGGGTCATGGCGATACGGCTGGCCTCGATCTGCCGGTCGGTGATGTAACCACACTCCAACACCTTCAGCCCGTACTCGCCGAACGACAGCGAGGAGCCGCGCCAGGCCTTGCCGCGCCGCTTGCCCTTCTGCTGCTTGCGGAACTTCACCTTCTTTGGCATCAACATAACGAAATCCTCAAAACCAGCTGCTAGCTGCTAGCTTCTAGCCTCCAGCCTCTAGGTCGTTCCTCAATCTCCAGCATCAATCTCTTCCTGTCGCCTTTAGCCAGAAGCTGGCACTAGAAGCTGATTTTTTAAAACACGCCCGTGGCGACCGCCGGGGTCTGCCGGCGCTTCTGCTCGTAGATATCGCCCCGGTAAATCCAGGTTTTGACGCCGATCACGCCATACGTCGTGTGCGCCTCGGTAAATCCGTAGTCGATGTCCGCGCGCAGCGTGTGCAGCGGCAAACGCCCCTGCAGGTACCACTCCGAGCGGGCGATCTCGTTGCCGTTCAGCCGGCCCGAAACGCGCACCTTGATTCCCTTGCAGCCGAAGCGCAGCGCCGAGTCCACGCTCTTGCGCATGGCGCGGCGGAAACTGACGCGCTTCTCCAGCTGCAAAGCGATATTCTCCGAGACCAGCTGCGCGTCCAGCTCCGGCTTGTTCACCTCGATGATGTCGATAAACACGTCGCGGTTGGCGCGCTTGCCCAGCTCGGTCTTCAGCTTCTCAATCTCGGCGCCCTTGCGTCCGATCACGATGCCCGGCCGCGCGGTGCGAATCAGGAAGCGCAGCTTGTTGCCTGGACGCTCGATCTCCACCGAGCTGACGCCCGCGGCCTTCAGCTTCTCGCGCAATTCCGCCTTCAGCTTCACGTCCTCGACCAGGAGCTTGTCATAGTCGCGCTCGGAGAACCAGCGCGAACGCCACGGCTTGTTCACTCCCAGCCGGAATCCGTAAGGATGGACCTTCTGTCCCATACTTTTCCTCTCGAACCTTCTAGGCCTTCTTGCTGGCCTTCTTCGTTGCCGCCTTGGGCTGCGCTGCCGTCTTCTCTGCCTTGGCCTCGGGCGCAGCTTTTTTCGTCTGTGTCTTTACCGCGGCCTTTTTCGTTGCTGTCTTCGGCGCCATTTTCTTCTTTGCCGTCTTCGGTGCCTTGGGCTCCTGGGCCATGGGAGCCGTCACCGGCTCTTCCACCTTGGTCACCAGGCCAGTCTTGGCCTCGCGCTCGGCCACCGACAGCACAATGTGCGTCAGCCTGCGCTGGTAGCGGTAGGCCCGTCCCATCGGCGCCGGCCGGATGCGCTTCATGCGCGGTCCGTCGTTGGCCAGCGCCTGCTTCACGTAGAGGTTGTCCACGTCCAGGTCCAGGCCCTGCTCGCCGGACACAAACTTGGCGTTGTCCACCGCCGAGGTCAGCAGCCTGTGGATCACTGGGGCGATGCGCTTCTTGGTGAAGGCGGCAGTCGCCAGCGCCTCCTCCACGCCCCGGCCCCTGATCAGATCCAGCACCAGCCGCGCCTTCTGCGGCGAAACGCGCTGGAACTTGGCCTCGGCCCGATATTCTCTTGTCTCCACTGCCATGGTTCCATCCTCAAATCAGCTACCAGCTTCTAGCCACTAACTATCAGCTTGTTCCGTTTCTCAACGAACTCCTAACTTTCCACCAGCCTTGCTAGAAGCAGCGCTTGCCTTACCGCGGCTTGGCAGTGGCCTCGACCGCCTTGGAGCCGCCGGTATGCCCCTTGAACGTCCGCGTCGGCGCAAACTCGCCCAGCTTGTGGCCCACCATATTCTCCGTCACGTACACCGGAATGAACTTCTTCCCGTTGTGCACGGCGATGGTGTGACCTACAAACTCGGGAAAGATCGTCGAGCGCCGCGACCAGGTCTTCAACACCTTCTTTTCGTTGGCCCGGTTCAGCGCCTCCACCTGCACGGTCAGATGCGCATCCACAAACGGCCCCTTTTTTGTCGAACGTGCCATAAAACTCAACTCCTAGCTTCCAGTTCCTAGCCTCTAGCTTCAAAATTCCCAAGCCGTCGGCCGACCATCGCCTTAAATCTTTTCTTCCCGTCCACTAGCTAGTAGCTGGAAGCTAGAAGCTAGCGGCTCTCTCTTTACTTCGCCCGGCGGCTGACGATAAATGCGTCAGTCCGCTTGTTGTTGCGTGTCTTGTAGCCGCGTGTCGGCTGGCCCCACGGGGTCACCGGGTGACGGCCGCCGGAGGTCTTCCCCTCGCCGCCGCCGTGCGGGTGATCGACAGGGTTCATGGTCACGCCGCGGTTGGTGGGCCGGATGCCCTTCCAGCGGTTGCGTCCCGCCTTGCCGATCGACACGTTCTCGTAATCCGTGTTGCCCACCTGCCCGATGGTCGCCATGCACTCGGCCAGCACCTTGCGGGTCTCGCCGGAGGGCAGCTTGAGCAGGGCGTAATCGCCCTCCTTGGCCACCAGCTGCGCCTGGGTTCCGGCCGAGCGCGCCATCTGCGCTCCCTTGCCCGGCCTGAGCTCGATCGCATGCACCGTGGTGCCGGCGGGAATGTTCCTGAGCGGCAGCGCATTGCCGATCAGAATGTCGGCTTCGGGACCCGAAGACACCGTCGCGCCTACCTGCAGCCCCACCGGCTGCAGGATGTACCGCTTGTCGCCATCGGCGTAGTGTACCAGCGCAATGCGCGCCGAACGGTTGGGATCGTACTCGATCGTCGCCACCTTGCCCGGCACGCCGAACTTGTCGCGCCTGAAGTCAATCAGGCGAATCTTCTGCTTATGCCCGCCGCCATGGTGGCGGATGGTCAGATCGCCCGAGTTACGGCGTCCGCCGGTCCGCTTGCGCGTGGTCAGCAGCGGCTTGTGCGGCTTGTCCGTCGTTAGGTCGTCGTTCACCAGCGAGGTCTGAAAGCGCAGCGTCGACGTGATCGGTCTGTATGTCTTGATTGCCATCGTCGTTTTCCTTAACGAGCTATTAGTTCTTAGCCCTCAGCTCGTCATTCTTCAGCAAACTTTCGTGACTTACCATGCAGCTGTTCACTTAGTTCCCGCACTCATGCAGCTAAAAGCTAAGAGCTAACAGCTGTCTTACAAATTGCTCACGTACTCGGGCAGCTTCTCGCCGGACTTCAGCCGGACATATGCCTTCTTCCAATCCGCACGAAAGCCGGCAAACTTGCCTCGGCGGCGTTCCTTGCCCATCACGTTGGCGGTGCGGACCGCGGCGACTTTCACCTTGAACAGCGCCTCGACCGCCTGCTTCACTTCGGTCTTGGTCGCATCCGGAGCCACGTCAAAGACCAGCGTCCTCTCAGTCTCTTTCACGCCCAGCCCCTTCTCGGTAATCAGCGGGCGGCGGATCACGCTATACAGTGTCGGCATTACGCGGCCTCCGTCTGGGCAGTGAGCTTGCGCCCCGCATTGCGTCTTGACGCGTTCTTCTCCAGCACCTCGACCAACTGCTCCAGGGCGGCCTTGGAGAAGATCGTCCGCTCGTAACGCAGCAAGTCGTAGGGATGCACTTCGTTGTTGAGCACCAGCTCCACGCCCTTCAGGTTGCGCACGCCCAGCAGCAGATTGCGGCCCGGGGTCTTGCCGTTCTCCACCAGCAGCACGGTCCGCCTGGCTTCCAGATTGTCCAGCGCCTCGCGGTAGAGCTTGGTCTTGCCTTCGTTCAGTTCCAGTGTGTCCACCACCGTCAGCTTGCCGTCGGCCAGTTTGGCGGCTACCGCCGAGCGCAGCGCACCCAGCAGCTTCTTGCGCGGGAAGACGTACTCATAGCTGCGCGGCTGCGGTCCGTGGACCGTGTAGCCGTGGCGCCACAGCGCCGAGCGCACCGAGCCAATGCGCGCGCGGCCGGTGCCCTTCTGCTTCCACAGCTTCTTGCCGGAACCGGCCACTTCGGTGCGGCTCTTGGTGGCGTGCGTGCCCTGGCGCAGCGAAGCGCGGTAGTGCTTCACCGCCTCCCACAACAGGGCCTCGTTCACCTGGCCGGGCGCAAACAGCGCATCGGCCAGCTCCATCGAGCCCACCTTCTTGCCACTCAAATTCACTACATCCACTTTTGCCATCGTCCTTTTCCTGAGCCTGTAGCCCGTAGCTCGCAGCTTCCCGCTCTTTCATCCGAATTCAATCCATTCCGCTTGCGCCAGCCCGCGAACTACCGGCTGCCGGCTACAAGCTGTCGGCTCATTATTTCCGCTTCGTCGCCGCCCTCTTGGCAGCCTTCAGCGGATCGACCGTGCCCGAGCCGGCAAAGCCACGCCGCTCGCGCGGCGGACTCTTGGCCTTGGAGATAAGCACATAGCCCTCGCGCGATCCCGGCACCGCGCCCTCGACCATGAGCAGGTTCTCCTCCAGGTCAATGCCGCGCACCCGCAGATTGCGCACCGTCACCTGTTCGGAGCCGTAGTGGCCGGGCATGCGCTGCCCGGGAAATACGCGCGACGGAAAGCTGGACGCGCCGATCGAGCCCTGCACCTGGAACATGTGCCCGTGCGACTTCGGGCCGCCGCCAAAACGATGGCGCCGCACCACGCCGGCAAAGCCCCGGCCCTTCGAAGTGCCGATCACGTCCACGAACTTGGCATCCGAAAAGATGTCCACCAGAACGCGATCGCCGGCCCTGGGCGCCGTCTCGCCGTCCTGCGCAGCCTCCAAGGCCACTTCGCGGATCATCTTCACCGGCGGCGCCTCGGTCCTGGCAAAGTGCCCCGCCTGCGCCTTGGTCACGTTTTTGGACTTCACAAACTCCACCAGGCCGATCTGCGCGCTCTCGTAGCCGTCATTAGCCGCCGTCTTCAACTGCGTAATCACGCAGGGTCCGGCCTGCAACACCGTGATCGGGTGCACCTCGCCCTTCTCATCAAAGACCTGTGTCATGCCGATCTTTTTGCCCAGAATTCCTGTAATTGCCATCTCGTCCTCGCCTCATCATGCGCTGCTCATCGCATCGCACTGCCGGGGGTCTTCCGACCCTCTTTACCGCTTCGCGTTCCGACTGCGGAGCTGGAGCGCCGCCAGACGTTCGCCGCGGCGAACCTGGAAGGCCAGTCCTACTTCTCGAACGCCTTGATCTCCACGTCGACGCCGGCAGGCAGGTCGAGCTTCATCAGCGCATCCACTGTCTGCTGCGTCGGCTCGAGGATATCGATCAACCGCTTGTGCGTGCGGATTTCGAAGGCCTCGCGCGATTTCTTGTCCACGTGCGGCGAACGCAGCACGCAGTATTTGTTCTTGATTGTCGGCAAGGGAATCGGCCCCGCCACCGTTGCCCCGGTGCGCTTGGCCGTCTCCACAATCTCGCCGGTCGAGGTGTCCAGCACGCGGTAATCGTATGCCTTCAACCGGATTCGAATCCTCTGTCCTACCATGACATCCTTCCAAAAGTGCACAGTGGTCAATGATCAGTGATCAGTTCTTTTCTCAGCTTGTATGGGCCTTATTGCCTTCCCGGCCCTTGCTCTAACCGTTCACTGACCCCTGATCCCTGAACCCTGTTCCCGGCTACTTCATAATCTCCGAGATGGTTCCGGCGCCCACCGTGCGGCCGCCCTCGCGGATCGCAAAGCGCAACCCCTTCTCCAACGCCACCGGCGTTATCAGCTCCACCGCCAGCTCCACGTTGTCGCCCGGCATCACCATCTCCACCCCTGCCGGCAGCTCCGCCACGCCCGTCACGTCCGTCGTGCGGAAGTAAAACTGCGGCCGGTAGCCCTTGAAGAACGGCGTGTGACGCCCACCTTCCTCCTTGCTCAGCACGTACACCGAGCCCTTGAAGTTGGTGTGCGGCGTGATCGACCCGGGCTTGGCCATCACCATCCCCCGCTCCACATCCTCCTTGGGAATGCCGCGCAGCAGCAGACCCGCGTTGTCCCCCGCCAGGCCTTCGTCCAGCTGCTTCTTGAACATCTCCACGCCCGTCACCACCGTCTTGCGCGTCTCCCGGAAGCCCACAATCTCCACTTCCTCGCCCACCTTCACCTTGCCCCGCTCGATGCGCCCGGTCACCACCGTGCCCCGCCCCGAGATCGAAAAAATATCTTCAATCGGCATCAGGAACGGCTGATCCACGGCACGGTTCGGTAGCGGTACGTACTTGTCCACCGCCTCCATCAGCTCGTCGATCTTGGCCTCCCACTGCGCCTCGCCGTTCAGCGCGCCCAAAGCCGACCCGCGAATCACCGGCGTATCGTCGCCCGGAAACTGGTACTTGGTCAGCAGGTCGCGCACCTCCATCTCCACCAGGTCGGTCAGCTCCTCATCCTCCACCGCGTCGCACTTGTTCAGAAACACCACGATCGACGGAACCCCCACCTGCCGCGCCAAGAGCACGTGCTCCTTGGTCTGCGGCATCGGACCGTCGGTCGCCGCCACCACCAGAATCGCCCCGTCCATCTGCGCCGCCCCGGTGATCATGTTCTTGATGTAGTCGGCGTGCCCCGGGCAGTCCACGTGCGCGTAGTGCCGGTTGGCCGTCTCGTACTCCACGTGCGCCGTCGCAATCGTGATGCCCCGCTCACGCTCTTCCGGCGCGTTGTCGATCGAATCAAACGACCGGAACACAATCTTCGGGTTGTGCTTCTGCAATACCTTGGTGATCGCCGCCGTCAACGTCGTCTTGCCGTGATCGATGTGCCCGATCGTCCCCACGTTCACGTGCGGCTTCGAACGATCAAATTTCTCTTTCGCCATAAAAGTCCCAAGTCCCTTTCATCGCTTGTACTGCCCGTTTCAACCCGGGGCGCCGGCGATCCGGCTCCAGCCCCAAAACTCAGCTTCCAGCTTCAAGCCACTAACTTCTAGCCTTTTCCGCTGGAAGCAACGGCTTCGATTCCCTTTGAAAGCAGCTAGAAGCTCATAGCTAGTAGCTGCTTTTTCTTACTTTCCCTGCGCACGGCCGATGATCTCATCGGCGATCATGCGCGGCGCCTCTTCATAGCGCGCGAACTGCATCGAATACGACGCCCGGCCCTGGGTGGACGAGCGGATGTCGTTCACGTAGCCGAACATCTCCTTGAGCGGCACAATCGCCTTGATCACCTGCGAGCCGCCCACGTGCTCCATTCCCTCGATCCTCCCGCGGCGCGAGTTGATGTCGCCGATAATGGTCCCCATGAACTCCTCGGGGACCGTCACTTCCACGGCCATCACCGGCTCCAGCAGAACCGGCGAAGCCTTCCTGGCCGCTTCCTTGAACGCGATCGAGCCGGCGAATTTGAAGGCCATCTCGTTCGAGTCGACCTCGTGGTAGCTGCCGTCGAACAGGGTCACCTTTACATCCACCACCGGGAAGCCAGCCAGGATGCCTAGTTCCATCGCGCCCTGCACGCCTTGATCGATGGGCTTGATGTACTCCCTGGGCACCACCCCGCCCTTGATGCCGTTGATGAACTCGTAGCCCTTACCCGGCAGGTTCGGCTCCACGCGCAGCTTGCAGTGGCCGTAGTTGCCGGAGCCGCCGGTCTGGCGGATGTACTTGCCCTCGGCCTCGGCCGCCTTGCGAATGGTCTCACGGAAGGCCACCTTGGGCTCGCCCACATTGGCCTCCACCTTGTGCTCGCGCTTCATGCGGTCGACCAGGATCTCCAGGTGCAGCTCGCCCATGCCGCTGATGATGGTCTGTCCCGAATCCTCGTCGGTGCGCACCTTGAAGGTGGGATCCTCGTCGGCCAGCCGCGACAGCGCAACCGCCATCTTTTCCTGGTCGACCTTGGTCTTGGGTTCGATGGCCACCGAGATCACGGTTTCCGGGAAGATGATCGCGCCCAGCGCGATCGGATGGTTCGGCGCGCACAGGGTGTCGCCGGTCTTCACGTCTTTCAGGCCCACGCAGGCGCAGATGTCGCCGGCCAGAATCTCGGTCACGTCCTCGCGCTTGTTGGCGTGCATCTTCACCAGGCGACCAACGCGATCGGTCTTGCCGGTGCGCGGATTCAGAATCGTGTCGCCGGTCTTGAGTGAGCCCGAGTAAACGCGGACGAAGCACAGCTTGCCGTAGGTATCGTTGATGATCTTGAAGGCGAGCGCCGACATGGGCTCGTTGTCATCCGGCTTGCGGACTTCGATATGGTCGGGATGATGCGGATTGGGGCCCTCAACCGGAGGTTTGTCGAGGGGACTGGGAAGATAATCGACGACGGCGTCGAGGAGGGTTTGTACGCCCTTGTTTTTGAATGCACTGCCGCAGATGACCGGGAAAACCTTCAGGTCGATGGTCGCCTGGCGGATGCCGGCCTTGAGCTCCTCGATGGTAGGCGTCTCGCCCTCCAGAAACTTCTCCAGCAGCACGTCGTCAGTCTCGGCGATCACTTCGATCAGCTGCATGCGAAAGGCCTCGGCCTTCTTCTGCAGATCGGCCGGCACCGGCTCGATGGAAAACTCGGCGCCCATGGTCTCGTCGTGCCACAGGATCGCCTTCATCTCGATCAGATCGACAACGCCCTTGAAACCAGCCTCGGCCCCGATGGGAATCTGCAGCGCCACCGGCCGCGCCCCCAGCCGCTTGCGGATGGTCTCCAGAACGTGCTCGAAGTCGGCGCCGTTCTTGTCCATCTTGTTCACGAAACAGATGCGGGGAATCTTGTACTTGTCGCCCTGGCGCCATACCGTCTCGGTCTGCGGCTGCACGCCGGAAACCGAGTCGAACAAGGCCACTGCGCCATCCAGCACGCGTAGGCTTCGCTCCACTTCAGCGGTAAAGTCCACGTGTCCCGGCGTATCAATGATGTTGATGCGGACATCGCGCCAGGTGCAAGTGGTTGCCGCCGAGGTGATGGTGATGCCGCGCTCCTGCTCCTGCTCCATGTAATCCATGGTCGCCGTGCCCTCATGCACTTCGCCGAGGCGGTGCGTGATGCCGGTATAAAACAAGATGCGCTCTGTCGCTGTCGTCTTTCCGGCGTCGATGTGCGCCATGATACCGATGTTCCGGCAACGATTCAGAGGTATGGTCCGAGCCACGGTTCTTCATCCTTGCGGGCGCCACCGGCCCGCGATTTCTCGGTTCTCAGGACCTGCTCTCAGGTCCTCGTCACGCCGGCCCTCCCTGCTGGCCGGCCCTGCACATGGATTCGTTCCTTGCCGCCCGCGCCTACCAGCGGTAGTGGGCAAAGGCCTTATTAGCCTCGGCCATCCGGTGCACGTCTTCCTTCTTCTTCATGGCCGCGCCGCGCCCGTTGGCCGCGTCCAGCAGCTCGTTGGTCAGCTTGTCGGTCATGCCCTTCTCGCCGCGGCTGCGCCCGTAGGTGATCAGCCAGCGGATCGCCAGCGAAGTGCGTCGGTCGGGATTCACCTCGATCGGCACCTGGTAGTTGGCGCCGCCCACGCGGCGGGTCTTGACCTCGAGCAGCGGCTTGCAGTTCTCCACCGCCTTCTTGAACAGCTTGAGAGCATCCTCTCCGCCGCCCTTTTCCTCGAGATTCTTCATCGCCGCATAGAAGATGTTCTGGGCCGTCGACTTCTTGCCGCCCCACATCATCGAGTTGACAAACTTCGTCACCAGCTCCGACCCGTACACCGGGTCCGGCGCCACTTCCCGCTTCGCAATGTGCCCTTTTCTCGGCATAAATCCTCAAACCACAGCTTTCAGCTTGTTCGCGCCAGCCCCACCGCCGCCAACTCCCGCAATTAAATGCTGAGAGCTGAGAGCTTGCCTTTTACTTCTTCGCCGCGCCGCCCTTGGCGCGCTTGGCTCCATACTTCGAACGGCTCTGCATCCGGTTGGCCACGCCCACCGAATCCAGCGTGCCCCTGACCACGTGATATCGGACTCCCGGAAGGTCTTTTACGCGTCCCCCGCGAATCAGCACGATCGAGTGCTCCTGGAGATTGTGGCCGATACCCGGAATGTAGGTCGTTACTTCGATCCCGTTCGTCAGCCGCACGCGGGCTACCTTGCGCAGCGCCGAGTTCGGTTTCTTGGGGGTTTGCGTGTACACGCGAGTGCAGACGCCGCGCCGCTGAGGAGAGGCCTGCAAGGCCGGTGACGCCGTCTTGTACCGCGGGGCCGTGCGCCCCTTGCGAACCAACTGATTGAATGTAGGCAAACTGAAACTCCTTACCCTCGAAACCCCTGCAACTTCAACCTTCACCAGCCGCGCACAGGCCTCGGGGCCGTTCCGGCCTTTGACGGCTTTTAAGCCATGCCAAACGCACAGAAGCCCTGAGAATGCTGCTTCGCGTCTGTACTTCGTTCCCTGCTCAGACGAGAGCCGCGACGGTGACCGGTCGCTCGCCGGGGCGAGGCCAGCTCCGTATCGCGGTTCCGGCCCGCATAGCCCTCCAAGGTGGAGAACGCGCGGGCTCCGATGCGATTTACCCCAGCCCTCGCAAGAAGAGAGCCGTTCCGGGGACCTGTCTGGCCGGCTGACTGCACCTGGCCTTGGGGCTCAACTCCAGCCTGGTACCGCCTGACCGGGCCACCCTTACGCTCCGCCACTAAGACACACGTCGGTGAGCGTTCTTGCGGAACCTTTTTACGATATCAAGAAACACCGGCGGGGTCAACGCATTCCGTCCCGCCGGGGTGACTTTTCCAGCTTTCGCCCAAACTATTCGATCGATTGCAGCTTCCAGGCCCCATTTGCGTAGATGAATTCCGCATGCCGCCTGGTGCTCAACTGGTTGCCCGGGTTGTGAGCGATCGCCTGCAGCGCATCCGGCACGCCAGCCAGGTCAACACTCTCGGTAAAGTCGGCTCCCTTGGCTCCGCCCGCCTCATCCTGCAGGCTCTCCAGGTCCTGCGCCTTCAGGTGGTTGGCGGCCACCGTCACGACCTCAATCGAATAATTTGTACCGTTTCCTGTCAAGGGACGCCACTTGATCACGTTGCCCCCGTACGGCAGCTTTACCACCTTTTCCCCTTCGGGGGTCAGGGTAAAGTCGGCCCAGAGCCGGTTGGGATAGACGGTTGTCCGCGTCCAGTATTTCGCGTTGAATCCTTGCAGCATTCCCTGGTTGTTCACCACGATCGTGACGCCGGTTGGCGGCGTCTGATCGTATTTTGCCTGGATCATGGCCAGGGCGGTGGCCTGGGGCAGGTCCGGCGTTGACTTGCAGCCGGCCAGAAGCAGCCCTGCGCCAAGCCATGCCGCCACGCCTAAGACCTTCAGAATCCCTCCGTTTTTCACTTTTCCTCCCCTACGCTGGATGAAACTGTTCTGTTTCGCTCGACCCGCTATTTTTTCGCTTAGCCGCTTGCGTGTCAATAGGATTGAAGGTGGCCCAGCGCATAACTGCTGGTTCGCCGCTTGAGCCCGCCTCGCCCCGCCTGGAACCCCCTAAAATATACACCCGGATCAGGTTACAAAAACCACCTTCTACCGTTCAGCGCGCAGGGTTCCCGGCAATCCGCTCCAGCAGCAGATCCAGAAAACCCTTCTCGTCCGATTGCATGCAAACCTGCGCATTCGCCGGTCCTCCCACCGGTCTGGTAAACCCTTTATCGTCAATCTCCAGACGCATCGGCTTTGCCGGGCAGAGCTGCGGACGAATCGCATAGGTGACCGCAACCGGATCGAACAGCGTGGGTGTCCGCCATGCTCCCTTTCCGCTCCACTGGTGATAAAGCAGCGTCAACTGGTCGGTCAGCGGCGAGCCATGGGAAAAGATCGCCGCCTGCTCCGGCTGCTCCAGGTGGATTTGGGTTGAATCCAGCGGCATCATATAGACCGGCACGCCCGAGGCCAGCAGCGCCTGCGCCCCGGCCGGGTCGCAGCGGATGTTCCACTCGGCGCTCGGCGGCTGCGCTGTGCCAGTCTCTCCCTGGTCATAACCCCGGAATACGCTTCCGCCCATCATCACCACGCGTTTGAGCTTCCGGAAGGTCACCGGGTCGCGCTCGATCGCCGCCTGCACATTGAACAGCGGCCCGATGGCAATCAGTGTGATCTGGCCGGGATGGGCGCGTATCTGACGCAGCAGAAACTCGACCGCATCCCCATGTTTTCGTGCCGGCTCCTGCTGGGCATACGCGGCCTGGGTCAGGGGGGTGGGGGCCTGCGTCCGCACCCCCGCCATCACGGGAATATCGCTTCGCCCGATCGTCGCCAGGTAGCGATCCACCAGCCGCGCGCGCAGCTCCGTGTCGCCAAAGGCAGTGGTCACGCCCAGAATGCGCAGTTCCGGACTGCTCAAAGCCAGCGCCAGCGCGAAGGCATCGTCGATGTCGTCTCCAATATCGGTGTCGAGCACCACCAACTGCGGCCGCACCTGCGTTTTCGAGAGTGCGGGAGCGGGCTGCACACGGGCCGCCTGCGGCCAGGCCCGTCCGCCGCTGAGCGCAGCGAACACGGCTACCAGTAGTGCGTGCGGAAGTACGCGCCCGCTTTTCATCCGCACCATTGTAGCCGCGGCAGCCGCGTGCCGCTTGCCGGGTTCGCTATCATATGGGCTGTCTTCGACCGGGGCCTTCCTGGCGCGGTCAACCGCAAAGGAGCTCACCGTGTCTGCCAGCTCATCGCCCTCCGCCGCCCGCCGCCGTTTCCTCAAGGAATGCGCTCTCGCCGGACTTGCCTCTGCCCTCCCGGCGAGCCGCCGACTGCTGGCCTCGCCTGCATCGGCTCCATCCTCGGCCGTGAAAGACCGCTCTCCGCTCAGCCCCAGTGCATTTTTCATGCTTCCGCTTGGTTCCATCCGTCCCGCAGGATGGCTCCATGAGCAGCTGCGCATCCAGGCCAATGGCCTGAGCGGCCATCTGGACCAAACCTGGCCCGACGTCGGCCCGAACTGTGGCTGGCTGGGCGGCACCGGCGATTCCTGGGAGCGCGGCCCCTACTACCTCGACGGCCTTTTGCCCCTGGCCTATCTCCTCGACGACCCCCGCCTCAAGGCCAAAGCGCAAAAGTACGTCGACTGGACCCTCACCCACCAGGCCCCCAACGGCATGATCGGCCCAACTGCCAACGACGACTGGTGGCCGCGCATCGTCATGCTCAAAGCACTCACCCAATACCAGGAGGCCACCGGCGATCCGCGGGTGATTCCGCTGATCGACCTCTATTACCGCTACCAATTCGCTACGCTGCCCAGCCGCCCGCTGCGCGACTGGGGCAAGTTCCGCTGGCAGGATGCGGCGCTCAGCGTGATCTGGCTCTACAACCGCACCGGCTCGAAGTACCTGCTCGATCTGGCGCGCCTTCTCCACCAGCAGGGCCACGACTGGATCGCCCAGTATGCCGACTTCCAGTACACCCAGCGCATCACCGCCGAGTACCTCAAGCTCGCCCAAGGGAACGGCCTCAAGGATCTCTCGCTCTCCACGCACGGCGTCAATAACGGCCAGGCGATCAAGACCGGTCCCGTCTGGTCTCTGGTCACGGGCTCTGCCTCGGACCGCGCCGCAGTCCTCAAGATGATCGCCGAGCTCGACCGCTATCACGGCCTGCCCAACGGTATGTTCTCCTGCGACGAGCATTTGGCCGGTCCCAATCCCTCGCAGGGCTCCGAGCTCTGCACCGTGGTCGAATATATGTTCTCGCTGGAGCGCTCGCTGGCCATCACCGGCGATCCCGCGCTGGGCGACCGCCTGGAGAAGCTGGCCTTCAACGCCCTACCTGGCACCCTTACCGACGATATGTGGGCCCACCAGTACAACCAGGAGCCGAATCAGGTAGAGTGCAGCCTGCATCGCGAGCCCTGGGTCAGCGACGGCCCCGAATCGAACCTCTACGGCCTCGCACCCAACTTCGGATGCTGCACGGCTAACTTCAACCAGGGCTGGCCAAAGTTCGCCGCCAGTCTCTTTATGCTTTCGGGCGACGCTGGAACTGCCGACCACGACGGCCTCGCCGCCGCCGCCTACGCGCCCTGCGAGGTGCGGACGCTGCTGCGCGGAACTCCAGTCCACCTCGCGGAGGAAACCGGCTATCCCTTCCATGGAACGATCAGGCTCGCCATTAATCCCGCCACGCCACTCGCGTTCCCGCTGCAGCTCCGCATCCCTGCATGGGCTGAGGGCGCGCGCATTGCCGTCAACGGTCATCCTCAGCCTGAGCCCGCAGCCGGCTCCTTCGCCCTCATTGAGCGCACCTGGCGCGACGGCGACCGCGTCGAGCTAGTCTTTCCCATGCAGCCGCGCGTCTCCCGCTGGTTCCACGACTCGGTCGCCTTGGAGCGCGGCCCGCTGGTCTTTTCTTTCGGGATTGGAGAGAGCTGGGTCAAGCTGCGCGACCGTGGCATGACCGCCGACTGGCAGGTCTTCCCCAGCACGGCATGGAATTATGCGCTGGCCATCGATCCCGCCGCGCCCGAGCGCAGCATCGCGGTCGAAGAATCCCCCGCAGCCGCAACCGCCGAGGGTATCTTTACCCGCCGCCATGCGCCCCTGCGTCTGCGCGTGAAAGCCCGCCAACTGGACGAGTGGCGCGCGATTGACGGCGTTGTCAACCCGCTCCCGCAGAGTCCGGTCGTGAGCGAGCATGCGGAGCAAACCCTCGAGCTGATCCCGTACGCCGCAGCCAAGCTGCGCATTACAGCATTCCCGTTGTGCAAGAGCTAGAGCCGGCTCAACAGAATGCTACCTGGCTCTACTCCAGCGGCGCCGTCGCCACGGAGACCAGCGAGTCCGCGCAGCCGTAGTACAGGAACCAACGCCCCTTGAAGGCCACCAGTCCCTCGGCAAAGGTGGTTCCGGCCGCATATTGGCCGGTCTTCTCATAGGGCATCACCGGCTTGAGAACCGGCTCATCGGTGCGCGCAATCAGGTGGGTCAGGTTACTGCCGTCGAACAGCGCCTCACCGACCGCGTACGCATTCGGCCCGATGGACGTGTCACCGGCTTCGGGCGCATTCTTGCCGTTGTAAATCACCACGACGCCTGCATCGGTGAGCACCGGCGGCGGCCCGGTCTCAGGGAATGAGCTGTCAAACATCCCCAAGCGCTGCCGTAGCAGCACCCGCGGTGCTCCCGAGGCATTCTCCACCGGCGTCCAGTGAATCAGGTCGGTCGAGCTGGCCAGCCGGATGGTGATTTCGCCCCAGTACATCCAGTACTTGCCGCCGATCTTGGCCGCGATCAGCCTTCCCTTCCTTTTGTCCAGCCGGGTGACAATTCCTGCCGACTTGTACCTCAAATGCGTATACTTGCCGCCCGCTGCGTCCTGGAAGGCCGGCCCGTACTTGGTCCAGTGCAGCAGATCGCGCGAGGTGGCAATCCCCACCGAGTAGGTTTTGCGGTTCCATTGCGTGTAGGTCAGCACGTACAGGCCGTCTTCCGACTCGACCAGCCGCGGATCCTCGACGCCGCCTGGCCACTCGCGAGCCTCCTGCGCATCCGGCTCCGGATAGAAGACCGGATCGGCCCGCCGCGTAAAGTGAATCCCGTCGCTGCTCTCGGCCAGCCCCAGCCGCGAGGTATGTCCTCCGATCGCCATCGCCCCAGTGTCGTCCTCCGGGCGGTAGAGCACGTAAATCTTGTCATTGCGCACGATCGCCGCCGGATTAAAGGTGTGCAGCGCCTCCCAGTGCACCGGCGTTTTCGTAATTGGGTCCATAAACACGGACGTCGGCCGCGGCTGAATCACCGGGTTGCCGCTTGCCGGCCGCGTAAACGGCCCAATCTCCCATGGGGCCAGCGTCTGCGCCGGCAGCGAGGCGGCGCACGCAATCAGCACCGCCAGTCCCAATCGTGCCTGCATCTTCATCGTTGTCCTCGCCTGATTCTGCACCCCACTCTAAAATATCCGGGCCGCCGCAGGATAAGAGATCGCCGCGCCTTCACGCGCGCAGGGCAAAAAAGCTCAGTGCCGCATCGCCCTGTTCCAGTAGTCGTGTCCGTTCCATCCCGCCGTATTGTTCCTGGAGCCGTAGCTTGCGGCTATGCTCGGCAATCACCATCGCGCCCGGCTTGAGCATCCCCGCGCTGGGGCCGCCCAGCAGTCCCATTATGGCCGCGTACTCCGCGGCTTCATCGTACGGCGGATCGAGAAACACCAGATCGAATCCTGCCGCATCACCCGCGCCGTTCCTCCGCAAGAACGCGGCCGCGCCGCCCGCGTGCACGTGGTATCCCTGTCGCACTCCCAGCTTCGCCAGGTTGGCGCGCAGCACCGCGACCGCTCCCGCGGCCCGCTCCACAAAGACCACGCGCGCCGCACCCCGGCTCAGCGCCTCGATGCCCACCGCTCCCGAGCCGGCGTACAGATCCAGGAAGACAGCGCCCTTGATCCGTAGCGCCAGCACATTGAAGAGCGTCTCGCGCAGACGGTCGCTGGTGGGCCGCGTGGCCAGACCGGGAGGAGCCCCCAGCTTGCGGGATCGGAATGTGCCGGCGATGATGCGCATCGCCCACCAGCATATCCCAGGCGCATTCCTGGGCCGACCCACTACAATCGACTCATGCGAGGCTGGTCAATTCCGCTGGGCCGCTGGATGGGCGTGGAGTTGCGCGTCCATGTCTTTTTCCCCATGCTCGCCATCGTCTGCCTGGGCCTCGGCGCAAACGACGGCTGGGTGCGCGGTCTTGCCTTGTTTTGCCTGGTTGTCGCCGCCGTCGTTGTCCGCGAAACCGCGCGGCTTCTGGTCGCCGCCTGGCTTGGACTGCGCCTGCGCGCCATACTGCTGCTGCCCATCGGCGGCCTCTTCGCCTGGGCCGACCCCGAAAGCCAGGAGCGCGCCAACCAAGGAAGCGCTCAATATCCCCTGGCGCTGGCCGGTCCGCTGGCCAACTGCGCCACCGCGCTCATGCTGGCCGCGGCCTTTCTCGGAGCCAGCAGCGATCTTCCGCTTCTCAAACAGCCCTTCATCGGCACCGCCGTCCTGCTGCGCAGCAGCGTATGGTTGCAAGCCTTCCTCGGCCTGCTCCACCTGCTCCCTGCCTACCCGCTCGACTGCGGCCGCCTGGTCCGCTCCGCCTTTGCCCGCAGCCACGGCTACGGCCCCGCCGGCCGCGCTGCCACCGGCCTCGGCCAGGTGCTGGCGCTGGCCTGCATTCTCGGCGGCATGTTTCTGCACGATTACTGGCTGGCCATTGCCGGATTGTTCATCATTGTTGCCGCCCAAGTGGAGGATCAGGGGGTCTTCTTCCAGTCCGTGGTGGACACGGTGCGCATGCGCGAGGTGATGCTCACCGACTTTGCCACCCTTTCGCCCTCGGACACGCTGGCCGACGCCCTGGTGCGCTGCGTCCACTCCCTGCAGGAGGAGTTCCCCGTTGTCCGCGGCCCGCAACTGGTCGGCATCGTCTCCCGCCAACGCATTGTGGACGCCCTGCGCAATGACGGCAACGGTTACGTCCAATCCGTCATGTCGCGCGCCTTCCAGGTGGCGCGGCCGGAGGACACGCTGGGTACCGCCATTCGCCGCCTCACCGCCGGCCGCGGCTTGGCGCTGATTCCCGTCACCGAGAGCGGCCGCGTCATCGGCATCGTCAGCGTGCAGAACCTGATGAGTTCCATGGCCCTGCTCGCCGAGCAGCGCCGCCTGGAACACGAGGAAACCAGCTAGGAGGAGAAGAGCGCCCATGGCTGTCAAACAGGAGTGGGCTCCCCAACCCTCCCCACACGAAACACCCGCCGCCACAGACCAGCCTCTGGCTCCCGGCCTTTATCTGGTCGCCACGCCCATCGGCAATCTGGCTGACATCACCCTCCGCGCCCTCGATGTTCTCCGTCGCGCCGACCGCATCGCCTGCGAAGACACCCGCCAGACGCAAAAGCTGCTTAACCACTTCGGCATCTCGACGCCCACCGTGAGCTGCCACCAGCACAACGAGCACGAGCGCGCCGGCCAGCTTCTCGACCAACTCCGCTCCGGGGCCCGCATTGCGCTGGTCTCGGACGCCGGCATGCCCGGCATCAGCGACCCCGGAGGCTGGCTCACCACCGCTGCCGTCGCATCCTCGGTCGCTGTCATTCCCATCCCCGGCGCCAATGCAGGGCTTAGCGCGCTGGTGGCGTCAGGTTTGCCCTCGACTGAGTTCCACTTCATCGGATTTCTGCCGGAGAAAGCCGGCGCCCGCCGCACCCGCCTTGAGTCCCTTGCCGCAGAGATCGCCCGCTCCGGCGCACCGCGCACGCTGATCTTCTATGAGGCACCGCACCGCATCCTCGCTACCCTCGCCGATCTCGAGGCCGTCTGGGGTCCCTCGCTTCGCATCGTTCTGGCCCGCGAGCTGACCAAGCTCCACGAGGAGTTCCTGCGCGCCACGGTCGCCGAGGCCCGACGGGATCTGGTCGCCCGCGACCGCATCCGCGGCGAAATCACGCTCCTTGTCGAAGCGCCCGTCCGCTCCGCAACTGATCCGAAATCTGGCTCTGCATCCACGCCTGCTCGGACCATCGCGGCATGGATCGCAAGCCTTCAGGCCTCCGGCATCGACGAGAAAGAAGCCCTCAAGCTCATTGCCCGTCAACTGGGCCAATCGAAGAGCGATGTCTATCGCGAGTTACAGCGGGAGCGGGCGCGCGGGCGCAGCGGATCGAGTGGACCCCGGAACAGGCTCTGAAGCAGGCGCTGGCGCAGCCGGGTTGGGCAAAGCTAACAACCGAAGACAAAGACGAGTCCGGTGGAATGGTCCGGAAAATAGCGATGCAGGATTGCTCTTCAGCAGGCGTCAGTGCCCGTCGGCAGAGTCCCAGGGAAGCGCAGCCGCCGGCTGCTCTATCTGGCGGCCCTGCAGCCGGTCGTATTCATAGACATCGCTGGTCGTTCCCAGCGACTCGTTATACAGACTGACGGCCCCGGTAAGCTGCTTCAACTCCGCGCTGAATGCGTGGATGGAATGCAATTGCGTGGCCGTGGCAGGCAGTTCATATTGGGAGGTTTTAATAAATTTCTGGTAGCCCCGGTCGAGCAGCCGCGCCACTTCGCCCTTCACCAGCACCCCGGGATTGACCGCCATCGCCGCCGGCGCATTCTCGACTGCCACCAGCACGGCCGCCACGCCCAGTTTGCTCACCAGCGCGCCGCCGCCCTCTCCGGCGTACGGCGCTACATCAAAGCCATGGGCGCGCAGCGTCTCCAGCGTCTGATCGAAGTTCGGCTTGAGGGTTTTTCGGCTCACGGTCGCCTTCCTGTCTGCGCGATGATGATATAGAAGATGAGACCCGCGCTTTCTCCAATCTCGCACACCGGCAGCGCGAGCGGCAATTTGCCATGAGCGTTATCCACCTTCCCCGCTCCGTCTACCAGGCCCTCCTTGCCCACGCCGAGCAGGCCTACCCGGAGGAGTGTTGCGGCGCGCTGCTGGGCCGAGGTTTCGCCGCGGAGCCCGCCGCGGGCCCGGCCGGCGGCTGGCAGATCGCCGCTGTGATCCCCGCCGTGAACGCCGACGCCGCCTCTGCCCGCACCCGCTATTCCATCGACCCTGCCGAGGTGGTCCGGATCGTCCACGAAGCCCGCCGGCAGGGCCTGGAGATCGCCGGCTTCTACCACTCCCATCCCAACCACCCCGCCCATTGGTCGCTCACCGACCTGGCCGAGGCTCACTGGCTGGGCTGCTCTTACGTCATTACCTCCGTCTGGCAGGGCCGGGCCGCGGACACCTCCGCATTCCTGCTGGCCGGCGCCACCGAAGAGAAAAAGCATTTCGAGCCGCAGCAGATTTGCATCCTGGACGCTTCGGCCGCGGAGCCGTAACCCATTACCATAGATAAAGAGCCGGACCTGTTCCCCATGGCTGAAAATACCCAACTTCCCGAGCTGACTTCCGACGAGCTTACCCGCTACTCACGCCACCTCATCCTGCCCGAGGTCGGCATGGAGGGCCAACGCAAGCTGAAGGCAGCGAAAGTTCTCTGCGTCGGCACCGGCGGTCTCGGCTCGCCTCTGGCCTTTTACCTGGCCGCGGCCGGCATCGGCACCCTCGGCCTGGTTGACTTCGATGTGGTGGATGCCAGCAACCTGCAGCGCCAGATCATCCACTCCACGAAAGACATCGGCCGCAAGAAACTCGACTCGGCCGCCGAAAAGCTCGCTGCCCTCAATCCCGCGCTGAACATCGTCAAGCACGAGACCATGCTGACCAGCGCCAACGCCTTTGAGATTCTCAGGGACTACGACGTGGTGGCCGACGGCACCGACAACTTTCCCACCCGCTACCTGGTCAACGACGCCTGCGTCCTGCTGTGCAAGCCCAACGTCTACGGCTCGATCTTCCGTTTCGAGGGCCAGGCCAGCGTCTTCGCCACCCGCGAAGGCCCCTGCTACCGCTGCCTCTATCCAGAGCCACCGCCGCCCGGCCTGGTGCCCAGTTGCGCCGAGGGCGGGGTGCTTGGCATTCTTCCCGGCCTGGTCGGCGTCATCCAGGCCACGGAGGTCATCAAGCTCATCCTTGGCCAGGGCCAGCCGCTGATCGGCCGGCTGCTGCTGGTTGACTCGCTGGGCATGCGCTTCCGCGAGCTCAAGCTGCGGAAGAATCCCGCCTGCCCCGTCTGCGGTGAGCGCCCCACCGTCACTACCCTCATCGACTATCAGCAGTTCTGCGGGATCTATCCCGCGAGCCAACAGGAGAACGCATTGCAGAACGGCATTCCCCAGATCACCGTGCAGGAACTCAAGCGCCGCATCGATGCCGGAGACGACTTTCAGCTCATCGATGTTCGCGAGCCTCTCGAGTACCAGATCGCCCAGATCGGCGGCAAGCTTATCCCTCTCAATGACGTGCCCGCCCGCCTAACCGAGATCGACCGCGACCGCGAGGTCATCGTCTACTGCAAGGTGGGCGGCCGCTCGCAGCTCGCCGCGGAGTTCCTCCAGCATTCCGGCTACGCCAACGTGAAGAACCTTGCCGGCGGCATCCAGGCCTGGAGCGAGCAGATCGACCAGAGCGTGCCGAAGTACTGAGGAAGGCTGGGCGTTCTGGGACGCACAGATGAATTGCCGGACCGTGCTGGGGGATCTTCTCAGCGCTGGGATTTTTCGGCGCGCGAGGCAGCGCGAGCAAGGCCCAGGTTCCCAGGTTCCGAATGGCGCGAGAAGGCGCTCAAAAGGTCAATATCAGCCTGAAAACAGCCCTCAACTACCCCGAAACTGCCCGAAAACGCCCGGAATCGGCCGTTTGCAAAACGAGTTTAACTTGTTATGTTTCATATAGATAATCGATTCTGAGCGACAAAAACGACGATCTACAGGTGGACATATTGGGGGGGAGGGGGCTATGTAGATGGTACGGACCGGTACGGACCGGGCACCTAGCTGACATTTTGAACCGGGGAGATGGCTGACATGAAGAGTTCCCTCCAGCATCAGTGTGCTACAGAAGGGGGAAATTATCTGCAAACGGGATCGATTTCGATGCGTGGCCGCAGCGCCGCGCGCGCTTGCCCGACGCAGTTGCGCACAGCGGGCGGCGAGCTCAGCGCGGCGCCATCTCGACCGGCCCCGGCCGCGGCGCTTCGCCGCTTCTGCCGTTCTCCTCCAGCTTGCCGAAGATCATCTTGCCGCTGGCCGTCTGCAGCACGCTGGTCACCGAGATATCGACCGGCTTGCCGATGAGCCTGCGCGCGTGGTCCACCACCACCATGGTCCCGTCGTCCAGGTAGCCCACCCCCTGGTTAAGCTCCTTGCCTTCCTTCAGGATGAGCACGCTCATCTTCTCGCCGGGCAAGACGACCGGCTTGAGCGCGTTGGCCAGATCGTTGATGTTGAGCACGTCCACGTGATGCAGGTGGGCCACCTTGTTCAGGTTGAAGTCGTTGGTCACCACCTTGGCCTCCCACTTCTTGGCCAGCTCGAGCAGCTTCAGGTCCACTTCGCGGATGGAGGGGAAGTCGTCGGGAACAATCTGCACCTGGATATTCGGGTTCGATTGCATGCGCTGGAGCATGTCCAGGCCGCGCCGGCCGCGCTGGCGCTTGGAGCCATCGGTCGAGTCGGCAACAATCTGCAGCTCGCGCAGGACAAACTCCGGCACCACCATCATGCCGTCGATGAAGCCGGCCTCGGCGATGTCGGCGATGCGCCCGTCAATGATCACGCTGGTGTCCAACACCTTGGCGCTGCGCCGGGTGGGGCGATCGCCGCTGAAGACGGAGCCCAGCGCGGCCGGGTTGAGCAGGTCGCCCTTGTTGGCGCCCACCAGCAGACCCACGTAAGTCATCAGCAGCAGGACGAAGATCTGCAGAGCGGCCGAGTTGGCCGGCGGCAGAGGCGCGCTGCGCAGCACCAGGCAGAACAAGGCCGCGCCAAAGATGCCAAGCACGCTGCCGGCAACCGCGCCGATCAGGCGCCGCAGGTTGAGCGCCCGCACCCGGAGCTCAAAAACAATCACCGCTAGGGCGGCCACCACGCCCACGCCGGCGCTCTCCCAGCCGGTCTGAATTCCGAAGGGGCGAAGAAAATAGCAGGCGCCGGCAAACAGAACAACAAAAAGAAGACGAATCAGGAATAGATCCATGCGTACCAGCTCCCGCCGGGACGCTCAAGAAACGCCCGGCCCGGGACAATTGGCGAGTATGACCACTCCCGTGCGCAGTCGTCAAGGGTGTGTTACGGGGAATGTTGGATGGAGCCGGGCCGACTGACTATCCCTCCTCGCAGCGGGCTGTGTAAATGGATAGTGTGAGGGCGCCCGACCGCCGCGCCCGACCGCCGCGTCCGGCCGCTACGAGGCCGCGGCCAGCTCGGTGATGGGCGCCAACCGCTGCGTGCCCTTGCGCGGGCCGCGCTTGCGAGCGCTCATTACCTTGATGCGCTCCAGCAGCTCCTGCGACGAGCAACTCTTCTTGGCCAGCAGGGCGTCTGCAACGTGCATCTCCCCGGCCATCTTCTGCGGGTCGCCCAGCAGGATCATGGGCACGTGCGAAGCCATCTGTTTCAGCCGGCCGACCAACTGATTTCCATTCATCTGCGGCATGGCATAGTCGGCCAGCACCAGGTCCACCTGATTTTCGGCGAAAACACTGATCGCCTGCTGCCCGTTGGGGGCCGACACCACCCGGTATCCATTGGTTGCCAGCATGAACTTCAGAACGGAGAGATCCTGCTCGTTGTCGTCTACCAATAAAATCACTTTCTTTGGCCTCATAGTCCGGGAGTTCCACTCCTTGCTCAAGATTGTTGAAATGCGGTTTGAAAAACACAGCTCTCTTGCCCGCTTTTTCGGCAGGTTTGCGCGTGAGATTACCTGACCCGGTGACCGGAACCCAATGGCCTTATCCTTGTTGATCATGCAAAACGGATTCCCCATTCTTGCCGCGCGCCCCCTCGGGGAGCTCCGCGAGCACCCAATACGATTGCCGACATTCGATCCACTGGGGGGCAGACTGGATACGCGGCCAAATGGCGTTTGCTAAAACCCCGGGGGTAAGACCGGTCAAACGCCGGCCAAAACCCTTCAATGCATCGCAAGCCTAAGGGCATCGGAGAATTCTGGAAAGAGGGAATGAGAGGCGAAACTCTGCATGAAAATCCGCATGTAACAAGTGGAAATTCCGTAGCCTGAACTGAGGCCGTCACTTGTCTTGATGAATTTCTGTTGAAAGCGTGTGTATCACTGCAGGAAAAGCCGTCCGGTTGCCACAAGAACTGTGCTGCCCGCGACCCGCACATCGCAGATCCTCGGTGTTTCACCCGGACAGCCTCCGCCTTGTTGCCCCGGATCGGCTCTGTTTTCCCGTCGCGCCGAAAGGTACAAATCACTTGGCCGGCCCATCTCCACACCCTGGCGCAGATGCACGCGCGCGCCGGACGCGACGGCTCCGCGCCGGACGAGATAAGCGATCGCGCAGCCGGCCGCCGATCCGGTGGCCGGGTCCTCGCCGCCCTCGAATTGCATGCGCGCGCGGTAATCAGGGCCGCCGCTGCTCCGCTTTTCTGCCGCTGCCAGCACGTAGAACCAGCGCGCGCCACGCGGGCGCAACCAGGCCGCAGTTCTGTCCAGATCTACTTTGAGCCGCGCCAGCGCCTGCTCCGAGCGCAGCGCGACGATCGCAAACGCGGTTCCCGTCGAAACCATCTGCGGCGGGAGACGGGGGTGCAGATCTTCGCGCTCCAGCCCGGTGAGCCTGGCCACCTCCGCCGGATCCAACTCGGCCCCGAACTCCGGATCCCGCTGCGTCATCTCGCCGAACAGACCGTCCCCGGGGAAGCGCACCGGAATCTGGCCCACATTCTCGGCCAGCGTCACCGTGTCGCCGGCAAGAATCTCGGGAGCCGTAAGCCGCAGCACGCTGGCGGCGCCCAGGCTCGGATGGCCGGCAAAATTCAGCTCCTCCTGCGCTGTGAAGATACGCACCCGCACGCCTTCGGCTGCCTCCACCTCCGCCGGCCGGCGCTCCACAAACGCGGTCTCTGACAGGTTGAACTCCTTCGCAATCGCCTGCATCCGCTCCGTGCTCAGCCCGACCTGGTTCCGCACCACGGCCAGCGGATTGCCCTGGAGCGCCGCGCCGGCAAATACATCCACCATCCAGTACTCCAGCTCCACCATCGCTTGACACCTCTCTCGATCGCCTCTAGTCTACGAATACTCGCGGAGCCGCGCAGGGCGTGCTTCCCGGCAAAAGGATTTCGATGGCCCAGGATTACCTATCCGCAATCTGTCTGTGCTGCTGTCAGGGCCGCACCACGCGGGCGCGTTTTCTGGGCTGATTTCAGAAACCTGGAATCTCCAGACCACCCACCCGACTCCCCGCGCGGTGGGTTTTTTATTTCAGTGGACAGTGGACAGTGAACAGTGGTCAGTCAATGTTGCTCACTGTTCGATAATTTTCAAGCACCGGTGGCGAAGTGGCTAACGCGCAGGTCTGCAAAACCTGTATACGCGGGTTCAATCCCCGCCCGGTGCTCCAGATCTTTGTGGCAGAACAAAGCAAGGCCGAGTTTTGCGAAACGAGGCGGCGGCTGTTGCCGACGCGGGCGCCGAAGCGCGGCCCCGGAAACTCTCTATAGCTCGATCAGCGGCCGCGGCAGCCGTATACGCGTCTTGTCCAGAAACAGCCGCATGCGCAGGGCCTCGGCCCGTTCAGCGGCCACCAGGTGCATCTGCCTGCGGATATGATCGCCATCCTCAAGCGTGGCTGCCATCGCCTCGTCGCGGGCGGCGTCCCGCTCCAGCCGCGCGATCCGCTCTTCCACACTTTGCCTGAACCGCGGGCTGATCTCAAGCCCTTCGCCGGCTGTGCAGTTGGTGATCATGGCAACCTTCCTTGACCGGAATTCCCGAGTCTCAAAGAGTACTTTCTCTTTCGGTCTCAGGTTTTCCTCAACTGTGCCGATAGTAGCCAAGTACGCTTGCACGGGCCAGATTACGGAATTGCGATACGCAGGTAATCGAGTGTCCGAAGACTGGACAGCGCCTTCGGAAAGACCCGGCAAAAGCGGATCTTGGCGCTCTGTTTTCATCTTCCGGTGTCCAGAAACAGTACAGGGAGGGAGAAGCCCCCCAGCCGCGCGCTGAAATCATGCCGGACGCCCATTCGATCTAGGGCCTGTTAACACTACCGGGACGGTGGCGACGGGAGCCAATTTTTCCGAGTTCAAGGAATGAGGAGCGACGCATACCGGGTGTCTGCCAGCGACGACTGACGCAGAAATCGGGAGAATTGGCCCCGTCCCTTCGGGTTGCGGAGAAAATCGGGCCATACGTCGTTGTCGGCATCGACTGTGGTCCCGCCACAGCCTTCGGCCTCCGCCTAGTCTCCACCCCACGGACGAAGACCTGTCCGTGGGGGCCCCGGTTCTGGCCCGATTTTCGCTCGCAACGCCATCTGCCCCGGTAGTGTTAGCAGGCCCTAGTTGTTGCCGGTGTCCGGCAGCGCCGCAAAGTAGCCTTTGCGCACCTGCACCTTCATGCCATCGCCGCACTCCACACCCAGGTGGCGGAAGGTGCCGTCCAGCTTGGTATTGCTGGGCGTGTAGGTGGCCACATACTGAGTCCGCAGTTCATCCTCGATCTGTGAGAACGCCGCCTCCAGCTTGGGCGCGTTGTTGCCCACGTCGATCAGCCGACCGCCGGTCTCCTCGGTCAGCTTCTTCATCGCCGAGTAGCCGCTATACCCCATGCCGAATCCGCCGTAAAATCCCCGGTCGGCGATCAGGATGACGTAGACGATCACGTTGGACCGCTGGGCCGCGGCAAATGCATCCGAAATCTTCATACGGCTGCCCTCGTCCTGTCCGTCGGTCAGCAGGATGATCGCCTTGCGGCCGGACTCTTGGTTCAGCTTCTGGTTCGCCGCCAGATAGACCGCGTCGTAGAGCAGCGTTCCCTTGGGGGCGCCGATGGTCGGAACCGGTCCTTGGCCGAGTCCCGGAATGCCGCTCGCTCCGTTGCCACCCGCGGTGTTGATCTGGGCCTTGTCCATTGCCCGCGCCAGTTCACGCGCGCTGTTGGTGTAGTCCTGCAACAGGTCCACGTCCACGTCGAAGGAGAGCAGAAACGCTTCGTCCTTGGGGCGCAGCACGCGCTCCAGGAACTGGCTGCCCGCCTGCTGCTCCAGCGGCAGAACCCGCTCCTGGCTGCCAGACGTATCCAGCAGGATGCCCAGCGTCAGGGGCTGGTTGGTCTCGGCCACAAAGCTCTTCAGGGTTTGCGGCACCTTGTCCTCTGAAATCGTGCAGTCGTTTTTGGTCAGGTGTGGCACCAGGTTGCCGCTCTTGTCCTTCACGGTAAAGAACAGGTCCACCAGGTTCACGTTCACCTTGAAGGTGGCCACCGACTGGTCGTCCACCGGCTGGGCCGGCGCGGTGCTCACCGGCGGAGCGTCCGGCGAGGGCGCAAGCTGCGCCCACCCTGACGCGGACAGACCCGGCAGGCCCAGCAACAAAATCGCCATTCTCCATGCACTGCGCATACCTGGCTAATCAGTTAGACGAGACTGTCCGCACGAAGACAGCATACGCGAGCTGTTTCACGCCCGGCAGGCAACCAGCACAAATCCGTCGCGTCTGATAGTCTGAGGGTTGGGGCTCTGCCCACTGGTTCCTGCCGGTGAAAGAGGGCTGTGTTCGGGAGGATGAAATACCCGTGAAGCTTAGGTTGACAGCAATCGCGCTGGCTGCGCTAATCACTCCGAACATGCTGTTGAGCCCGGCGGCTCTTGCCCAGAAGCCGTCTGCCGTCCCCAACGCCCCAACGCCCCAGGCTCCCCCACCGCTTTCCGGCGTGGATGGCACCACCATCACGCCCGGCTCCGGCGCGGGCCCAGATCAGACCCCGGCCGGCACCAGCCCAACCTCGTCTTCCACCACCCCAACACCGGCCCCTGCGCCCAGCACCGCGCCGCCTCCCGTGCAGCCCCCGGACAACTTCCAGTCCACTCCGCCGGCGGGGTCCGACGCCATGCCGCGCCTGGTGGTCAACGTCAACTTCGTGGAAGTTCCGGTCACCGTCAAGGATTCCAAAGGGACTCAGGTCGCCGGCCTCACCTTCCGCGACTTCAAGGTTTACGAGAACAACGTGCGCGTTCCGCTGTCGCTGTTCACCGTGGACCCGACTCCGCTGTCCATCGCCTTTGTGATCGACCAGAGCCTGACCTCCGATGTGATGGCCAAGGTGAATGCTTCGCTTGGCGCCATCCAAGGCTCTCTCACGCCCTATGACGAGGCTGCGGTGTTCACTTACGCCAACGGAGCGGATGAGCGCACCGGCTTCACCGGGGCCCAGAGCAACCGCCTGCCCGCCGTCCTCGCCCTGGCCAAGGCGACCGGCGCCGACGATATGGTGCCCATCAACACCGGTCCGATGGCCGGCTGCTCGATCACCCAGAACGGCAACTGCGTCGATCCGAACCTCAACCCTGGGCTCTCGGCCGGCAATGGCTCCTTCATCACCATTCCCAAGGAAATTCATACCCTCAACGACGCCATCCTCGCCGCCGCCAAGGAGCTCTCAACCCGGCCCAAGGGTCGCCTCCGCATTATTTACGTGATCTCCGACGGCAAGGAGTACGGCAGCAAGGCTACGCTCCGCGAGGTGATCAAATACCTGCAGACCAACAAGATCACCGTCTACGCCACCGGCGTGGGCACCTCCGCCCAGTGGGGCGAGGGCTGGGTCAGCCGTTTCCATCTGCCCTTCACCATGTATGACAACATCCTCTACAGGTACACCGCAGCCACCGGCGGCGACTTTGATTCCGAGCGCAACCTGAACGGCATCGAAAAGAGCTACGCCAAGATCGCCGAGGAGGCCCGCAATCAGTACACCCTCGGCTACCTCAGCCACGAGTCCATCTACGACGGCAAGTACCGCTCCATCACCGTGTTGGTCGATCGGCCTGGGCTGTCTGTGATCGCCAAACCCGGCTACTATCCCTCCGGACAGGACGTTCGCTAACCCCGCATGAACGCTTCAGGCCCAACCGCCGGCCTGAGCCTGCTCTCCGCTATGTCGTGGGGAGGATCGGACTTCGTCGGCGGCGTCGGCGCCCGCCGCGCTCCCGCGCTGCTGGTAGCCGCCTCGGGACACATCTTCTCGCTGCTTCTGCTGCTCAGTCTCTGCCTGGCCGTGCGCCTTCCCCTGCCCGGTTCAAACAGTCTCGTATATGCCGCTGTGGGCGGCTTTGAGGGCGCGCTGGCGCTTGCCGTCTTCTACCGCGCCCTTGCCATGGGCGCCATGGGCCTCACCGCCGCGCTGACCGGGCTGCTGACCGCCCTCATCCCGGTCCTCTTCGCGTTTCTGCGCGAAGGAATGCCCGCCCCGCTAACCGCCATCGGCCTGGGGCTGGGGCTAGCGGCCATCTGGCTCATCACCCGAGCCCCGGAGGCGCGCCCATCCGCGGGGCAACCTGCAGCCGTCGTACCACAGGCGCTTTTGCTGGGCGCTCTCTCCGGAATCGGCTTCGGAACCCAGCTGATCCTCTTCAAAATGGCCAGCCAGGGCGGAGTCCTCTGGCCGCTCTCCGCCGCCCGCGCAGCCGGCAGCGCCGCCATGCTGCTTGCCTTGCTGGCCATGCCGCACCGCGGCGCCTGGCGGGGCTTCTGGCTCACCGGCCTGGCGGCCGGAACACTGGACACCGTCGGCAATCTCTTCTACCTCAGAGCCAGCCAGATCGGCCGCCTCGATGTCGCCGCCCTGGTTTGTTCCCTCTACCCGGCCGGAACCATTCTGCTCGCCGCACTGGTGCTGCGCGAACGACCCACACGGCGGCAACTGGCGGGGATTGCGCTGGCGCTTACGGCTGTGGCGCTGCTCAGCACCTGAGAATTTGTCCGAAAACTGCATTTGCAAGCGGACCGGCTCTACGGGCCACAGAGGGAGCCGGATTTCTTACGCCCGCTGCGCGGGCTCGATCCAAACATCGTTCCTCTTACTGTCTCTGCGCCCGCCGCGCGGGCTCTGTTGCGGCGAAGCACCTCTCAGAGGCCGCTCAAAACCGGGTTCTTGGACAGGTTCTGAGCCTCATCGATTTTCCGGCGCTCGGGGTTTTCTTGTTCTTGTGGAAGCAAAAAGGCCTGTGCGTCCGCACAGGCCTTTGTTTCTCTCTTGCTCTTCGCCGTTCGAACGACCCGGCTTGCACAATACAGCTTGCCCAACCGGGAGCCTTCCGATGCCCGGGGCGCGAAAACCCCGCCCGGAGCTCCGCTGTGAATCCGCTCGCGGCTTACGCCTTCGGCTCGGTCGGAGTGGTGCTGGCCGGCGCCTGTGGCGCAGGGGGCGGGGTCTGCTGCGCATTCTGGGTTGTGGCCGGCGGATCGGTGATGCCGCGAATGCCTTCCCGGAAGCCCTTCAATCCCTCGCCAATTCCCTTGCCCAGCTCCGGCAGCCGCTTGGCGCCAAAGAGCAGGAACGCCACTATGAGCAGCACGACCACGTGCCACGGCTGCAATAGATCGCCCATGATCCCTTCCTCCACGCACCGCGACGCGCCGGCGCGCTCTTTTCCCTGTTTTATTGTCGCACAAAGCGCGCAGCCGCGCAGAACGAGCCGCCAGTTCTTGCGTCCCCGGTCCATATGTCCCTGTCTCTTCTTAGGGCCTGCTAACACTACTGGGGTGGTGGCGACAGGAGCCGATTTTTTTGAGTTCTAGAAGCGAGGAGCGACGCATACCGCGTGTCTGCTAGCGACGAGCGACAACGAAATCGGGAAAATCGGCCCTATCCCTTCGACTTCTGCCCTGGTAGTGTTAACAGGCCCTAGTTCACCTGTGCCGGCTTGCCCAGCCGCTCGGTCACCATCGCGTAGAAGCTGCGCAGATCCTCTTCTTCGCCCTCCGTCAGCCGCCGGTAGACCTTCATCAGCGGAAACAGCCGCGACCCCCGCACCTCGACCGCCGGAACAGCAACCGTTCCGCCGGGATAGATGGTCATCTCCCAGGCACCCGAGTAGCGCCGCCGCAGCACCTCGCCCAGGTAGCTGCCCCAGAGCCGCGACTCGAAGTCCAGCTCGCGCTCCGGGCTCTCGCCTATCGTCACCAGGATCTCGTCCAGCGCCTCGATTGAATCGGAGGAAAAATCCAGATTCTGCCCGAACTCGCTCTTGCCCAGCTCCACCGCCGCCTGCGCGAAGCCCTCCATCATCGCGCCCAGGTCCGGGTACGCCGTCGACTCCAGCCGTTTGCGCAGTTCGCTGGTCACGTGATCAGAGTAAATCTTCCCGCCCACCATCGGTTCGCCGGGTCCACTGCGCCTGTGGCAGACTGAAAGAAGCAGTTGGGGGCGCATCCCATGAAGTCCATCAAACTCATCGCTCTTGCCGGCCTGCTGGGGCTGGCTGCATGCAAGGCCAATCCCCCTGCGCCGGTCAGCCGCAGCGTCTATCCCGATCCATCGCAGGCCCGGGCCGATCTGGCTGCCGCTCTCAAAACCGCGGCCACCAGTCACAAGCGCGTCCTGCTGGACTTCGGCGGCAACTGGTGCGGGGACTGCATGGTGCTAGATCTCTACTTCCACGACGCGGCAAACTGGCCCATCCTGAAATCCAATTTCGTCCTCGTCAACGTCAACGTCGGCCACTACGACGCCAACCTGGACCTTGCCCAGAAGTACGGAATTCCCCTCAACAAAGGCGTGCCCGCTCTGGCCGTCCTGAGCGAAAATGGGACCCTGCTTTACAGCCAGCGGAGCGGCGAATTCGAGGCCATGCGCCGCATGCAATCTTCGGCCGTTACCGCCTTCCTCGAGCAATGGCGTCCGGAGGGCCCCGGCTGCGCAACCACTACAGTCAACTGCTAAGCCGCCCGGGTCAACTGCCAGGCTCATATGAAATTCGATCTGGAAAAACTCCCCGCAAGCCAGGCCTACAAGCTGCTGGTGGGCCTGGTTACGCCCCGCCCCATCGCCCTGGTCACCAGCATGGATGAGGACGGCCGCCTCAACGCCGCGCCCTTCAGCGCCTACAACTACCTGTGCACCGACCCGCCCATCGTCGGCATCGGCGTCGCCAACCGCCCCTACGATCCCTTCACGCCGAAGGACACGGCCCGCAACATCCGCCAGACCGGGGAGTTCGTGGTCAATGTGGTCACCGAGGACATCGCCCGGCAGATGAACATCTGCGCCACCGACTTTCCGCCGGAGATGAGCGAAGTGGAGATAGCCGGCTTTACCACCGCTTCCTCAGAGGCGGTAAAGGTGCCGCGCATCGCCGAAGCGCACGCCGCCCTGGAGTGCCGTGAACACGCCACGCTGGAGATCGGGCGGGGACGGATCATCCTGGGGCGCGTGGTGGCCGCGTACGTCGAGGACCGCTTCGTCGATCCCGCCGGGCCTTACATCAAGGCAGAAGACCTGCACACGATCGGCCGCATGAACGGGCTGGGCAACTACGTGAGGACGCGCGACGCGTTCCTCACGATCCCGCGGATTTCGTATGAAGATTGGAAAAAGGACAGCCGCTGAGAGCCAGTACCCGGAAAGACAGCCGCAGGGTACAGCCGCCGGTTGCACCCCAATTATCCCAGGGGGGCCAGGTGCTTGGTTTTCTGGTAGGTGTAGACGATGCGGTGCGCGACCGTAAAGGTGGAGAGCACGGCCAGCACCCAGAGAACCGGGGCCATGACGCCCCAGTGGTTGAAGAGCGCGCCCAGCAGGATGAGCACGACGCGCTCCGGCCGTTCCATGAAGCCCACCTTGCACTGGCCGATCAGCGCCTCAGCCCGCGCGCGCGTGTAACTCACCATCAGCGACGTCACCATCACGAAAGCCACCAGCACCACGTAGCGGAAGCGGTTGATGCGTCCGTAGTACACCAGCAGGCCGAAGAACAGCACCACGTCGGAGTAGCGGTCGATGACCGAATCGAAAAACGATCCGAAGACGGTCACCTGGTTATTGCGGCGCGCCACGCGGCCGTCCACCATGTCGAAGATTCCGGCGCCGAAGATCACCAGGCCGGCGTAGAAGAACATCGGCCCCGCGTTGGCGGCGTTGGCGTGCCCAAACAGGAACGCGGCGGCGCTGTTGATCACCAGTCCGATGAAGGTGAGAAGGTTGGGCGAGATACGGGTCAGCGCCAGGCCATACACGATGCGATCGAGAAGCCATCCGCAGCCGCGGCCGAAAGCGCTGGTCCAGGTCATTCGAGCTTCTAGCTCCTAGCTTCTAGCCCTTAGCCTATTTCCTGGCATAAGGGGTTCAATTGGACATATCCACGGAAGAGCCTGTGGCTAGAGGCTAGAAGCCAGCGGCCAGTTCTTCCGTGCTACTGCTGCGCGCCGACAGCTCCGTTTTGCGGCTCGTCTTCGTCAGCCTCGTCGTGAACCGTGGTCAGTTTCAGGATTTCCAGCTCGCGCTTGCCGTTGGGGGTCATGATGGTGGCCACGTCGCCGACCCGCTTGCCCACGAGGCCGCGCCCGATCGGCGAAGTGGTCGAGATCAGCCCCTTGGTGACGTCCGATTCTTCACTGGTCACCAGACGGTACTCCAGTTCCTCTTCCTTGGTCGAGTCGTACACCACGACCGTCGACCCGAATCCCGCCTTGTCCCGCGGAATATTCGCCAGGTTCACCAGGGAAAGCTCGGCCATCCGCCGCTTCAACTGGCCGAGGCGCGCATTCACAAAGTCCTGACGCTGCTTGGCCATGTGGTATTCCGCGTTCTCTGACAGATCGCCCATCGCCACGGCCTTTTTGATCTCGGCGGGCAGTTCGTGGGCAAGCTCGTGCTCCAGCAGAGCGATCTCATCAAGAAGCTTTTTTTTGATGTGTTCGGGCATCCGGGATCCACGGCGGGGAGCGGGGACGTTGCTCAATCCGCAAGAAGTAGAAGAACTCGTCTTCCCCATTATACGCAGCGGGCGCGGCCGGGGTAAGCGGTTCGCCGGCTCACTCGGCCCGCGCGCTGCCCTTTCTCTCCCGCTGGTCGAGAAAGGACTGGAGAATCAGCGACGCCGCCACCTGGTCCACCACTCTTCTGTGCTGCTGCCGCTCATGCCCGGCGGCATACAGAATCCGGTGCGCCTCTTCGGTCGTAAGCCGTTCATCCCACAGGTAGACCGGCAGGCCTGTGCGCTCGCCCAGCGCCGCGGCAAAGGTTCTGGTCCGCGCCGCCTGCGGGCTCTCCTCGCCATCCAGGTGCAGCGGCAGCCCCACCACGATCCCGGCCGCGTCCAGCCGCCGGCACAGCCGCGCCAGCGACCGCACGTCCTCATTCCGGCCCCGCCGCCGCTCCAGCGTCAGCACCGGCTGCGCCGTCAGACCCAGTCCGTCGGAGACCGCCACGCCGATCCGGCGATTGCCCACGTCCAGCCCGAGATAGCGAGGCGCCGTTGGCAGATTCCTGCTCCTTTCCTGCTTCTTCTAGTATCTCGCTGCAAAACGAAGCGAATGATCTTGGAGCCAATTCGCTGGAAAAACGCGCAAGTACGTCATACGCGAACTTACGCAGCGAGATACTAGTTGGGGCGGACAGCCGGCTTTTCGTCCCTGGCGCGGAGAGTTACAGGGCCGGCGCTGGCTTTCTGCCCTCCCGGCAACACACGCGACTCCTTTGCGGATAATTTCCCCCTCCTGTTGCATGATGGTCCTGGGGGAAGCTCTCGATGCTTGCACCAAAAACCGCCTCACGAAGGGCGAAAAGAGCGCGCACCCCTCCCCCCTCCCCCAAACGTCCACCTGTAGATCGTCGTTTTTCCTGCGCTGAATGGATTATCTATATGACAAATAACAGGTACACTCGTTTTGCAAACGGCCGGTTTGGGGTGTTTTCGGGCAGTTTTGGGGTAGTTTAGGGACAGTTGAGGGCTGTTTTGGGGGGTCAAGAATGGCCTTCATGAGCGCCTTCTCGCGCCCTTCCGGAACCCGGAAACCTCGCCCTCAGCCCGTGCTTGCCTATGATCTCCGCTGACAGCGCTGCCGATGTTATCGAAACCGCTGTAGTCGAGCATAAGTGTATTTCGCGTTGGGAAAGCACGCGCTGCCGCATTCTCCGCCTGCTGCCGCACGGCCTCTCTGTCAATGCGGGATTCCTGCCCGATACAATCAAAGAAAGAGTCCTCACGGAGATTTTACGCGTCTTTTATCTCAGATGCGGGAAGGGTATTCGGCAGGCGAATGGTTAGCCGCAAACGTAAGGCCAGAAAGAAGAAACCTTCGCCCATGGTGAGGCTTCTGACGGCGATTTTTCTCCTGGCGCTGCTTGCGGGGGGCTGGGCATCCTGGCAGTTTCTCGTCCCTTTCGGACCCGCGGCAGAAACCTTTGTCGAGCTGGCACCCGGCTCCTCCTCGATTGAGATCGGCCGGCAGCTGGCAGAAGCAGGCGTGGTGCGCAGCCAGATCGCATTTGACCTGATGCGCCTTTGGAAGCGCGGCACGCTCCGCGCCGGCGAGTACCGCTTCGACCACCCGGCCCCGCTGGAAGAGGTTTATGATCGCATCGTCCGCGGCGACGTCTTCACCGTGGCCATCGTCCTCCCCGAGGGCGCCAACATCTTCGATATCGCCGCGCGGATCGAGAAGGCCGGCCTCGGCTCGCGCCAGGATTTTCTCGATGCGGCCTCGCAACAGGTCGGGCTGATCTCTGATCTGGACCCCGCCGCCACCAGCCTGGAGGGCTACCTGTTTCCCGATACCTACCGTTTCGCGCGCTCGACCACCCCGAAGCAGATCGTCGCCGCCATGGTGCATGGCTTTCGGACCGTCGCCGCGCAGCTTGGTTTGAAGCAGAACGTGCATCGCATCGTCACCATCGCCTCCCTGATCGAGCGCGAGACCGCCGTTGATTCCGAGCGCCCCCTGGTGGCCAGCGTCTTCGTGAACCGCCTGGCCAAACATATGCCGCTCATGTCCGATCCTTCAGTCATCTACGGCCTGGAGCTGGAGGGCCGTTGGCAGGGGGTCATCCACGAGAGTGACCTCACTTACAACAGCCCGTACAACACGTACATCCACGCCGGCCTGCCGCCCGGTCCGGTGGCCAACCCCGGCGTCCGTTCCCTGCGCGCCGCGATGAACCCGGCCCACACCGATTACCTCTACTTCGTCGCCGCCAGTGACGATCCTCAGGGGCACTCGATGTTTGCCCACACCCTGGATGAGCACAACCACAATGTCATCGGATACCGCCATGCAGTCAAAAAAGCGGGTGGGCGATGAGACACCTTAACCGCTCCGCATCCCTGGCTGCGCTCGCGCTTCCGCTGCTGCTCGCCGGCTGCTCCCTGCTGCCCACCACGCGCAAGCTGCCCGTCCCCAAGGCGCCTGCGATTGTGCAAACGGTGACCCCGGAAGAACTGGTTGCGCAACTTAATCAGCGCTGGAATGCCGTGCATTCGCTGACCGCCACCGTCGAGATGCAAGCCACCGAGCTCAAGACCAAGGAGGGTCTGGCCAAGGAATGGCCATCCGGCCGGGGATTCATTCTGATGCGCAAGCCTGACATGCTGCGCGTGGTGGGGCAGTATTTCGGCGAGCGCATCTTCGACATGGTCAGCAACGGCAAGACCTTCACACTCGAAATCCCCTTGAAAAACAAGGCCATCGAAGGCGAGAACACCCTAACCAATAAATCATCGAATTCCCTGGAAAATCTACGGCCGGGATTCTTCCTCGATGCCCTGCTGGTGCAGGGAGTGGACCCGGACGATTTTTACTCCGTGGCCGCGGATACGGAGACAGTGGAAGATGCAGCCAAGAAGCACCTGCTTCTGACCCCCGAATACGTTCTCAGCATTATGCTCGGCAAGCAGGGGAGCCAGGAATTGAAGCCGGTCCGCGTAATTACCTTCCACCGCGACAATCTGCTACCGTGCGATCAGGACATCTACGACCGTGAAGGCAATCTGGAAACCCACATCACCTACTCGAACTACCAGAATTTCGGGGCCGGCGAGTATCCTGCCAGAATCGTAATCAGGCGTCCGATCGAAGGTATTCAGATTGTTCTTACGGTGGTGAAGGTCACGGAAAACGTGACTCTGCCCAATGATCAGTTCGAGGTTTCGATTCCCGCCGGGACCAACATCCAGGTGCTCAAGTAGGCGCGCCTGGCGCTACGGAATCGGCTGCGCCACGTGCGTCGGCAGCAGATCCGCCTTCCCATAGGCCGGATTCATCCTGGTGTGCGCTGCGTAGTCGAAGCTGATGAACGGGCACGGCTGCCCTTCGGCGCATCCCGGCGGCGTCAGGGGGACCTGGATGGGCGGGTGGGCACGCGTGAGCGCCGCAGCCGAGCGCAACTGGCCGATGGTCTGGGCCCGGTAGAGCAGCCTGACCGTGGACTGCATCGTCTTCTTGTTTTGCCATAGCTCAAAGACGATCTCTGAGTCCGGCGGCGTATCGTCGGTCAGCCCCTCCGCCGTCCAGTGCACGCCGAGCAGCCCGCCGATGTAGCAGAGGTTGGAGTCGTGTCCGCTGATGTACACCATCCGCGTCCCCACCGGGCCCAGCGCTCCGGCCACCGGCTTGCCGTCAGGCCGCGCGGCCTGCTCCAGCGTGTCGAGGATGTGGGCCATCATGTTGGAGCCCTCGATGCGCGCAACCAGCGGCGTCCGCGTGGAGAGCGTGAACTGCCTGGTGTGCAGCGGCATCAGCCGCCTCAGCATGGCCTCGTCCACGCGCCCCCAGCCCACCTGGCTCATCGGCTTGTCGTCAAGGAACTCCAGAAGCAGGTCCTCGACCATCCCCGAAGCCACGGTTAGCGGCCTGGGCTGCGACAGAATCGGGTGCGCCGGGGGGCGCGCCGGATCCGGCGCCAGAACATGCGCGAACTCCTTCAGCTCCGGGTTTCCCGCAACCGTATAGAAGTTTCTCCAGTCGCGGCCCATCGCGTCCTGCCGGTCCACGTTCAGCTCCAACGGCGACGGCGCCTTGAAGGTCCCCGGAAGCGGCGAGAACAGCGGGTCCCGCATTCCTGGCTGGGAAACGATCGTGTTCACCGCCCGCGGCGCGCATCCGGGCTCCAGCCCGGCAAAGGTCGCATACGAACTCATGATGTTGCGCTCGTCCGTATCCGAGTAGATGTAAATTGCGCGGCTCGACGGGCAGCCCCTGGCCGGCAGAAGACCTTCGTGCGCATACTTCTTGCGCAGGTACGCGCCCATCTGCCGCAGCGCCTCGCTTCCGTGCGGAGTGAGGTAACCGAGCGGAACCTCCCAGTCCGGCCATGGGTCGGCCGAGTATCGATCCAGCGACGATGCGGCGACCAGCGGCGGCCGGATGCCGTGCCGGGAAAGAATCAGGGTGAACCGAAGCGCCTCCTTGCCATGATTCGTTTGCGTCTGGGCCTGCGCGGGGACAACGGCAGCCGCCAGCAGAAGGGTGGCGATCAGATAAGTCTTCATACCAGTAGAATGCCATGCCGGATTCGCCGGCGCGGCGTGTGCCGGTGGTCCACCCGCCATGAGTGCGAATAAGAAGGCGAAGGCCGGAGATCGCTCCCCGGCCTGCATGCTGCATGGATGCTCCGCGCCTACTTCTGCGCCTGCCAGAAGGCCTCGCCGCGCGTCCCGTAGTTCACCCGCACGGTGTTGATGGAGTACGGGCCGACGTTGAGCTTCACCTCGTTGCCCGTGACCGGCAGCATCGCATTCGCGCCATCCACGGTGTGCTCCGTCAGGTTGGTTTCGGCCGCTCCGGCCGCTCCCGCCGGCACGGTGATCCGCGCCTCGGTCTGCCGTCCCGCCCATTCGTAGAAGCGCAGAATCAGCGAGTCACCGTCCTCGCTGCGTTTCATCGCGGTCAGCACCAGGTTGTCCGGCCCCAGGCTCACAAACGAGTGCCTTGCCGGCAGCATACCGGTGTGCGCCATGGCCTGCTCAGCGCGCAGCTTGTAGTTCAGCTCGTAGCCGCGCCGCACCGTCAGGGCGTCCTGCCACGTGCCTGCGTGCGGATACAGCGCATAAGTAAACTCCTGGCGCCCGCGGTCGGCGGCCGGGTCCGGATAGACCGGGGCCCGCAGCAGCGTCAGCCGCAGCACGTTTCCCCTGCCGTCGTAGCCGTACTTGGAGTCGTTGAGCAGCGAGAAGCCGTTCTTGCCGTCGCCCAGGTCGGCCCAGCGCAGCGCCGGGACCTCAAACTTCGAGTCCTCAATGCTGTTGTTGCGGGTGGTCGGCCGCTCGATGGAGCCATAGGGAATTTCGTAAGTTGCTTCGGCGCTGCCGGCGGCGAGCGGAAACGCCGCCTTGAGCATCACGTGCGTCTCGTGCCAGTCGATGCTGTTCACCACATCCGCTTGGGGGCTGCCGGCTTCGAGTTCGATGTCCTGCACGAACTTCGACTGGCTCCAACTGCGTGCGATCTCGATCCGCGCGCGCAGCGGTCCGTGCTCCAGTACCTTCATGCTGTCTATCATGGTCAGGTTGGTGCGGTACTTCTCGTAGTCGCGTTCGATATTCCATGCGTCTTCGGGCAGGTTGCTGTCCTTGAACGCTTCCAGTTCGTTGCCGCAGGCGCCGGGGGCCAGGGTTTCAACAGCGGTCTTTTTCTGGTAGAGGCTGGTGATGCAGCCGGTCCTGGGATCCAGCACTACGCGCAGCAGTGCATTCTCCAGCGTTGTTCCGCGCACCGCGAGGTCGCTGGCCACCTTGCGCGCGCCGGGAACCGCATACAGGACCGTGTATCCGACCGACGGAACATCCGGCGCCCGCACCAGCAGCTTGTAGGTGTGCGTGTCATTGTCCCTGGCCAGCACCTGCATGAGCACCGGCTTGCCGCCTGCATCCACAATTGAAATTCCGTTCGGCTCCGGACCCGGCATTTGCACGCTGACGGGAACGGTCTCCGTCCGCGCCCAGCTCAGTGTGTTCCAAACGATGATCGGCACGCCCGCGTGCGCTGCCGTGTCGATCTGACTGTCAACGTCGTTCAGGGCGTCGCGGCTGGCGTCGCCGGTCACCCGGTGGATCATGTCGTAGTCCTTCTGCCCGTCGCGATAGATCTGTGCGATGCCGGTACCGGCCGCCATATCGTGGAAGTCGTCGAGCAGATCCCGTTTCCACGCCTCGATGAGCTGGCTCTGCGGATAATCCAAGCCGCCCAGCCAGCCCAGCGAGGCAAGCTTCTCGGCATCCAACAACCACTCTTCGCTGTGGCGGATATTCGCCTTCAGCCTGGCCTGGGTCGTGTACGTGCCGCGATGATGCTCCAGGTAGAGCTCGTCATCCCAGATCGGCAAGTGAATTTTCCCGTCGTCCGGAGCCTTGATCTGGGTTTCGCCGGCGGCAAAGGTCTTGTAGTTCCATACCGGGGCGCCGGCCGTATCCGCGCGCCGGGCCATGCCGTCAAAGAAGGCCTGCGCGGTGGAGAACCGCGCCTCAGGATAGATGTTTTCGGGATCGGTCCACTGGATGCCAGTCTGGAGAACGTCGCGTCCCTCGGGGATGCTAAGCCGACCCAGGCTGGGCCCGTAGAGGTGCATCTGCGTGTTGTCGCCCGGATCGGCCTTCATCGTTCCCGCCAGGTCAGAAGCGATCCTGACCGGGTCAATCCCCTGCACGTAATCGTGCGGGAAGAAGGTGAGCACCTTGCTGCCGTCCGGCGACTCCCACCAGAACAGCCTCACCGGCAGAATATTGTCGTCGTTGTAGTTCAGCTTCTGCGTGAGGAAGTAGTCGATGCCCGATTTCTTGTAGATCTGCGGCAGTTGCCAGTTGAATCCAAAAGAGTCCGGATTCCAGCCGACCTTTACGTCCACGCCGAAGTTCTGCTGGAAAAACTCCTTGCCGACTAACAGCTCCCGCACATCGGCCTCGCCGTCGGGCATATTCAGGTCAGGCTCGATCCACATGCCGCCAACCAGCTCCCACTGGCCCTCCTTCACGCGCTTCTGAATCTCAGCGAACTGGACGGGGAACTTCTGCTTCATCCACTCGTAGTACTGCGCCGCCGACTGCGCAAAGACGAACTGCGGATACTCGCGCATCAGTTGGAGCGCGTTGTCGAAGGTGAAGTGGACCTGGTCCACCGTCTCCGACTCGGTCCACAGCCAGAGGGCGTCGATGTGGGCGTTGCCGGTCATCGTGACCACGTCCTTTCTCATCACCGGGCGGAGTGGCGCCAGCTTTGCCTCGGCCTGCCGCACCGATGCGTCAAAGGCCTTCTGATCCCCGGCGTCCAGCGCCGCCAGATTCACGGTGGCTGCCGCCGCTTCCAGTGTCTGCTCCTGGCTCTTGAGCTCCGCAGGGTCGTGCGTAATCCAGGGCAGCAGCGCCGCTGTGGAGGCCAGCTCAATCTGCAAGACGCTGGGATCGGGCAGGCCGGCGGCAAATGTCACCTGGAACCGCGCGCTGTCGAATCGCTTCGGCACGCCGGTCGGCGGCATGTTCACCGTGATCATCACCCTGTCGCCGGGATGCGCGCAGGCAAACAGCGGAAGCTTGTAGAGATGCGTTCCCTCCACCACTTTTTTGCCGTTGTAGTAGATGGATTCGTAGGCGTAGCCGTGTCCCGGCCCGTCGGCGCCTACCTGCAGGTAGAAGGAGACGTTCGCGCCGGTCAGGTCGTAGCCGTTCAATGTTTTGGGAATCTCCACCAGGCGCCTGATCCAGACCTCGCCGTTGGAGCTGACAAATGGGATGCGTACATCCTTCCATCCGCCGGTGCTGGTGGCCGCGTCCTCGCCCGGGGCCAACGGCCCGTCGTGCAGTTGCCAGTCTCTTCCCGGCAGCGAGTTGAACGAGGCCAACCGCATTACCACCGCCTGGCCCTGGGGCGAGAAGCGATAACCCGGCGCCACGATGAATCTCTGCGCCCTGAGCAGCGGCGAGGCGAAAAGCAGAACCATCAGGCCGATCGCCAGGCAGAGAAAGCGCGCTGCTGTTGCGGCGGGCTTCGCAGGCGGGCAGGGCGTGAACCGCTGCCGCAAGGTCTCATTTGTGTTTTCAATCCTGGGTATCATTTGACTCGAAACTCTCAATGAAATCCTGATCGGCGCGCCCGCCATCCGCGGATCAATCAAACATCGCTCGAAAAATATCCGCGGCGGAATCAGCCGATCCATTCGGCTGGTCTCTCCAGCCGTGCGTGCTTTTCGTTGCGCCGTTGTCTCTGCAGGCCGCGCCTTGCCATCGGCTGGGGTTTTCTTTCATTTTTTCCGGAGCATGCGCGCATCCCCGCCTCGCCGAATCTCCAGTTGTACTCGTAACCTTCCCGAGCGTCAAGAATCCGTGGCGCCTGCGCCCGGGTCCTCATCTTTCCCCGCCAAAATCACGGGGGTTTCGCACTCTCTCCGCAAACACGCCGCAAACTGAATGCACTTTGACCTGCTTGCGCATCACGCCGCGGGCGCAAGCCGCCCGATCTGCCTGGTGCGGTAGACTGGCAGGCGCAGGTCCGCCTGCGACGAGAAACGCATGAAGACGAGGAACGCATGAAATCCCAGCAAGAAAAATCGCCCGTGTCCAGCTCATCCGTCTCATCCCCCACCGCCGCTGTTTCGCGCCGCTCCTTTCTTGGCACAGGAGCCGCAGCTCTGGGCGCTCTGGCCGCACCCGCAGCACGCGCCGCCACGCCCGTTCCGCATCCCTCCTCGTTCCTCGATCTTCATCGCGTCCCCGACGGGGTTTATGCATTCACGCGTTTCGAACACGCCGTCCCCGCCGGTTTTACCTCCCTCACGCGCAGCGGCCAACAGTGGTCCGGAGCGCAGATTCAGGTTGAAACCACTCCGCAAGCCGACGGCCTAGTTCTCGCGCTCTCCGCATCCACACCCGTCGTGCTGATCCACGTGCGCTGGAATTATTCTGTGCGGCCCGGCCTCATCGTTCTCGGCGACGCGTGGGAGCGCAGCTACGGCGATCTAGCCTGGCGCACGATGGCGCCGGAGCGCGTTTTGCCCTGGTACTTCGCGACGTGGGATCAGAATGCCTGCCACGCTTATGGCGTCCGCACCGATGCGCGTGCGCTGTGCTTCTGGCAGCTCGATCCCGACGGCGTCTCCCTGTGGCTCAACGTGGCCAACGGCGGCAACGGCGTGGAACTGGGCTCGCGCCGTCTGGCGATGGCCACGGTTCTTGCCCGCCACGGCCATGCGGGCCAGCCGGCCATCGAGGCGCTCTCCGCCTTTTGCCACGCGCTGTGCGCGCGGCCCTCGCGGCCCATCGTACCCATCTACGGCGCGAACGACTGGGACTACAGCTACGGCCGCAGCACAGCGCAGACCATTGTGAGCGATACGGAATACATCGCGTCTGTTTCGCCGGCCGGCGGCGTTCGTCCTTTCTCGGTGGTCGATGGCGGCTGGGAGAACGGCACCGCAGCCTGGCCCGACATGGGCAAGCTGGCCGCGGATATTGCCAGGCTCAACGTGCGCCCGGGCCTCTGGATTCGGCCTCTTGAAGCTCCCAAGGACACGCCCGCCGCAGAACTGTTGCCCGGCGGGCGCTTCGGGTCACATCGGGAAAAAGTGCGCGACCTTGCCTACGATCCCACTGTCCCCGAGGCGCGCGAAAAGATTCGCGCCAAGATGCGCCAGGCGGTTGCCTGGGGCTACCAGATGGTCAAGCACGACTACAGCACCTACGATCTGCTCGGCCAGTGGGGATTTGATATGGGCCCGCTGCCTACGTTCGCCGGATGGTCGCTCGCGGACCGCACGCGGACCAACGCTGAGGTGCTGGCCGACCTCTACGCGCTGCTGCGCGACGAGGCGGGACCGCGCACGCTGATCGACGGCTGCAACACCATCGGCCACCTCGGCCAGGGCGTCTTCGACCTGCAGCGCACCGGCGACGACACCAGCGGCCGCCGCTGGGAGCGCACGCGGCGCATGGGAGTGAACACCGCGGCCTTCCGCCTGCCCCAGAACGGAACCTTCTTTGTCCAGGACCCCGATATGATCCCCCTCACTGAGGACCTGCCGTGGGAGCTGAGCCGCCAATGGCTCGACCTGGTGGCCCGCGCCGGACAGGCCACCATCGTCGCCGCCGCTCCCGCAGTGCGCGAGGGCTCGGCCCAGCGCGCCGCCTTGCGTGAGGCCTTTCAGGTCGCGGCGGGCGGCGGCGTTGGCGCGAAACCCATCGACTGGCTGGAAACAACCGCGCCAGCTCACTGGCGCGCCGGCCACGAAGATCGCCATTACGACTGGACCGAGCCCGGCGGCGTCACGGCCTTCATCGGCTAGGAGCGCAGACGGCCGGCTGCCGCCGCTGGTACACTGCCGTCAAAGGAGACCCCCAGCAAAAGCCCATGGTTGAACTGTTGCCATCCATCCTCTCGGCCGATTTCGCCCATCTGGCCGAGCAGGTTGCCGCGGCTGAGCAGGGCGGCGCCACGGTCATCCACGTCGATGTCATGGACGGCCACTTTGTTCCCAACATCACCCTGGGCCCTCCCGTGGTCGCCAGTCTGCGCAAGGTCACCCGCCTGCCGCTCGACTGCCACCTGATGATCGAGAACCCCAACGACTACATCGCCGCCTTTGCTGAGGCCGGGGCCAACTGGCTCAGCGTGCACTACGAGACCTGCCCCCACCTGCACCGTTCGCTGGAGATGATCCTCGATCACGGCATGAAACCCGGGGTGGTCATCAACCCTGCCACCCGCGTCGACCTGATCGCCGAAATCCTGCCCATGGTTCACCATGTGCTGGTGATGAGCGTCAATCCCGGCTTCGGCGGCCAGCAATTCATCGATTTTTCGCTGGAAAAGATCCGCAACCTGGCCGAAATCCGCCGCCAGCGGGGGCTGGCGTTTAGAATCGAAGTGGACGGCGGCATCGCTCACGACACCGTGGCTGCGGTCGTCCAAGCGGGTGCGGACCTGCTCGTCGCCGGCAACGCCGTCTTCGGCGCTGGCCAGCCGGAGCAGGACGCGCGTACCCTGTTAGCTGCGGCCCGAAAGGCCGCAAACGAGTAGCCGCGCACAAGCTGCCGGCTTTTCTCGAATTAAGTTAGGATCGGGGGACGGCCTGTCGACGGCCTAACACCCCGCATAGAGGTGGTATGAATCGGTTGCCCTTCAAGATCGCCGCGGTCGCATTGGCGCTTTTCGTCCTGGCCGGCTCTCCAGCCAACGCCCGGAACAAGCAGCCCAAGCACAAGAAGCACGAGGATCTGAGCGCCAACCCGCTGGCCAACGTCAACTCCAAGCAGCCCGACCTGGAGCTCTATGACAAGGCCATGGTGGCCATGAAGAAGGGCAAGTACGACGTTGCACGCCTCGACCTGCAGACCATGCTCAACACCTATCCCGACTCCGAGTACCGCATGCGCGCCAAGCTGGCCGTCGGCGACAGTTGGTTCAAGGAAGGCGGCTCCGCGGCGCTCACCCAGGCCGAGGCCGAGTACAACGATTTCATCACCTTCTTCCCCGACGCCCCAGAGGCCGCCGAGGCCAAGATGAAGATCGGCGACATCTACTACGAGCAGATGGAAAAGCCCGACCGCGACCCTCTCAACGCCGAGCAGGCTGAGGCCGCATACCGGGACATGATCAACATGTTCCCGGATTCTCCGCTCATCCCCCGCGCCAAGCAGCGGCTGCGCGACGTGCAGGAGGTTCTGGCCGAGCGCGAGACCCAGATCGGCCTTTACTACCAGAGCAAGGACGACTACCCGGCCGCCATCGCCCGCCTCCAGACAGTCGTCGATACCTACCCGCTCTACTCCAAGGGAGATCAGGCCCTGCTGGCCATCGGCGACTGCTTCGCCGGCCAGGCCCACGCGATCGGCATCGCGCCCGGCCTACCCGCGGCTCTGCGTGAGCGCCTCAAGGCCTACTACACCGACCGCGCCGTGGCCGCCTACGACAAGGTCGTCACCCGCTATCCCATGGCGCTCCACGTGGAGGATGCCCGCGACCGCCTGGTCGCCCTCAACCGTCCCATCCCCGAGCCCACCCAGGCCGCCATCGCCGAGAGCGACGCGGAGGAGCGCAGCCGCGAGCCACTCCGCTTCACCGACCGCACCCTGGGGATCATCAAGCGCGGGCCCACCGTCGTGGAGGCAGTGCACGTCGGCGAGCCCAGCATGGAGGACCCCAAGCGCACCCTACCCTCCGATGTCATCAATGAGGAGAGGGCTGCCTTCTTCAAGATGGTCGCCGCCGGAAAGCCCACCACGGCCGCAGCTATTGCACCGACTTCAGTCAACGAGCCGCCGCGCAGCGATCAGCCTTCCCAGGCTCCCTTGCAGCCTCAGGCGCCTGAGGGCGGATCCGGCGTAGGCGCCCAGATCGTAAGCGCGCCCTCCGGCGAGGCCGCGGCACAAACCGGCGCAGCCATGCCGGCCAATCCTACCGCCGATGCCAACGCCAACGCCGGCCTCAAGCCGGTCGGTCCCACCAACACCGTCCTGCCTCCGGTCGAAAAGCCAGCCGAGGCTCCCAATCAGGTCAATGAGATCAAGCCCGGTTCCACGCCGGCTCAAACCGCCCTGAATACCGGTAAGACCAAGAAGCCCAAGACCGACCTGAGCGAAGAATCCTCCAGCAAGAAGAAGAAGAAGAGGGGACTGGCCAAGCTCAACCCCTTCTAAACGCAGGAATCTCTGCTCCGGGTCCCCAATAGGCCGCACCCTCCACGGTGCGGCCTGTTTCGCGCTTGTCAGCATCCAGACGCCAGCCGGCCCCACACCCCATCTGCTAAAGTCAAAGGTGGCCCTCCTCGCTTGGAAACCCCGCAAAACGCAGGGATTTCCGCGGATTCCCCGGGGCTTGCCCGACAAAAAATGCCTCGCCACCTGGCCAAAGCCTACGACCCCACCACCATTGAAGATCACTGGGCCGAATACTGGGTCCGCGAAAACCTGTTTGCTAAGCCTGCGCCCGAACCCGGCGCCGCATCTTCTCAGGATTCCGGCCAGTCCTTCACTGTCCTGCTGCCGCCGCCCAACGTCACCGGTCGCCTGCACATGGGCCACATGCTCAACCAGACGGAGATCGACATCCTCACCCGCTGGCGGCGGATGTGCGGCCGCCGCGCGCTCTGGGTTCCCGGCACGGACCACGCCGGCATCGCCACGCAGATGATGGTGGAGCGCCAGCTTGCGGAGGAGGGGAAAACCCGCCAGGAGCTGGGCCGCGAGGCCTTCGTGGAGCGCGTGTGGGATTGGAAGCGGCACTACGGCGGCGCCATCCTGGCCCAGATGAAGCGCCTCGGAGCCTCGGTCGACTGGCAGCGCGAGTACTTCACCATGGATGAGCGGCTGTCTGTTGCCGTAAGAGAAGCCTTCGTCCGCCTCTACGAGCAGGGGCTCATCTATCGCGGCGCTTACATCGTCAACTGGTGTCCCCGCTGCCAGACCGCCATCAGCGACCTGGAAGTGGTCTACGACGAGCACAAGGGCCATCTGTGGCAGATTCGGTATCCGGTTGTTGATGCGGACGGAAATGAGACGGGCGAGTTCCTTACTGTAGCAACGACACGCCCCGAGACCATGCTCGGCGACACCGCCGTGGCAATCCATCCCCAGGACGAGCGCTACCTGCATCTGCACGGGAAAAAGCTGCGCCTGCCGCTGGCCGGTCGCGAGATTCCCATCATCCTCGACGAGTGGGTCAGCCGGGAGTTCGGCACCGGCGCCGTGAAGGTGACGCCCGCGCACGATCCCAACGACTTCGCCCTGGGCGAGCGCCATCATCTGCCGTCGATCAACATCATGGACGATACCGGCCATATCAACGATGCCGGCGGCGCGTATGCCGGCCTCGATCGATATGTCGCCCGCAAGAAGATCGTTCACGACCTCGAAGAACAGAAGCTCCTCGCCGGCATTCAGGACTACACCCACAACGTGGGCCACTGCGACCGCTGCAAGACGGTCGTCGAGCCGCGCCTCTCCACGCAATGGTTCATCAAGATTCAGCCGCTGGCGGACAAGGCTATCGAAGCGGTCGAGAAGGGCCACATCCGGTTCACGCCGGAGATGTACGCCAAGACGTACTTCGAGTGGATGCGCAATATCCACGACTGGTGCATCTCACGGCAACTTTGGTGGGGCCATCGCATTCCCGCCTGGCACTGCGCCGTCTGCCACAAGATCACCGTGGCGCGGCAGGACCCCGCAGTCTGCGTCCACTGTGGGTCAGACCAGATCACGCAGGAGACCAATGTGCTGGACACGTGGTTCTCCTCCGGCCTCCTGCCCGTCTCGGTCTTCGGCTGGCCTAACATCACGCCAGAAACCCGCGCGGATTTTGATGCTTTTTATCCGACCAGCCTGCTGGTGACCGGCTTTGACATTCTCTTCTTCTGGGTCGCTCGCATGATCATGCTGGGCTGCTGGTTCGCGGCCGATGTGGCGATGCCCGATGGGAGCCCGCGCTCGCTCGCTGATTCAGTTCCGTTTCGCGAGGTCTACATTCATGCGCTGGTGCGCGACGCGAACCGCGAAAAGATGTCCAAGACCAAGGGCAACGTCGTCGATCCCATTGAGATCGTCGGCCAGTACGGCACGGACGCGGTGCGCTTCACGTTGGCGTCGATGGCATCGCCGGGAACGGATATTGCCTTCAACGTGGCCCGCACCGAGGGCTACCGCGCCTTTGCCAACAAGATCTGGAACGCTGCGCGGTTCATTTTTATGAACGTGGACCGGGCGGCGGAGATCGGAATCAAGGTGAATCCGGCGGCTTTGGGTGGAATGCCCACGGCGGCCAGCGATGCGCCGCTCGAAGCGCGCTGGATCGTCGCTGAGCTGCACGCCACGGCGGCCAAAGTCAATCAGTCACTGGAAAACTATCGCTTCGACGATGCGGCCAACACCATTTATCAATTTTTCTGGGGCAGCTTCTGCGACTGGTATCTGGAGATCGTCAAGCTACGCCTCGATTTCTCCGAGACCGCCGACAAAGCCGCCACGCAAGCGGCTCTCATCACGCTGGTCCAGGTGTTTGAAGCGGCGCTGCGCCTGCTCTCGCCGTTCATGCCGTTCATCACCGAAGAAATCTGGCATGCCGTTTATGATGGCAATCCGCCGGCGAAATCCATCGCATTGACGCGCTATCCGCAAGCTGCAGAGTCTCCGCACGACCGACGAAGCATCCTTGGAATGAGGCGTATCCAGGAGCTTGTTACAGGCATCCGTGCGCGGAGAAAGGATTTGGGCGTACCAGAAAAGCAGCCTGCTCCGATCTTCGCCTTCTTTGACGCTGGCTCAGCGATGGGTTCTGTGCGACCTGAGATTAACAATGTCTACCGGGAGAACTTCGACATTATTCAGCGCTTGGCGTTTGTGTCCGAAATGAAGAGAAAGGGTTATGACTTCCACATCGCGACTCCTGAGTTAGGTTGGTCCCAAGCAGGTGGGCCTTTTATTGCCGTGGTCTACGAGCGCACCATTGACATCGCCGCTGAAAGAGAGCGGCTGATACGGGACATCGCCAAATACGAAAAAGGCCTGGCCGCGGCGGAGCGGCAGTTGGGCAACGAGGGTTTTCTGGCGAAAGCGCCGGCGCAGGTCGTCGAAGGCCTGAAAAAGCAGGAGTCTGAAACCCGCCTGCTACTGGAAAAAGCACAGGCTGCCCTTGCCGCATTGCCGCAGAATGGATAAGGAGCCAATACTCACCGCCGGCTGTTCGCTGGTCGCTGTTTGCTGTTCACTGTTTCCGAAGGAAACGCGCCATGGATTGGAAGAGTCACCGCATTGAAGCCGTTCTGGAGCAGGCCCTGATTGAAGACAAGGCCGCCAGCGATGCCACCACCGAGCTGACCATCGATCCCAATCTGCGCGCCGCGGCCTCCATCGTCGCCCGCGAAGATCTGGTGGTCGCGGGCCTGGGCGCCGTGCCACGCTTCTTTGAGATCTTTGCCCGCCTCGACTCGCATCCCCAGGGCCACACCCGCTTTGAGGTTGTCAGCCATCCTGAAATCTTCGACGGCGTCCGCGTTCACAGCGGCCAGGTGCTGGCCGTCATTCGCCACAACGCCCGCGTGCTGCTCAGTTGCGAGCGCGTCATCCTCAACCTGCTCCAGCATCTAAGCGGCATCGCCACGCTCACCCGCCGGTACGCGGACGCCATCGCCGGTACTCACGCCCACGTGCTCGACACCCGCAAAACCGTGCCCGGCATGAGGGCCCTGGAGAAGTACGCCGTGCTCTGCGGCGGCGGCACCAATCACCGCATCGATCTCGCCTCCGGCATTCTCATTAAGAACAACCACATCGCCCTGGGGGGCGGCCTGCCCGCCGCGCTCACCCGCGCTCTGGAGCGGCGCAAGCCCGGCCAGCGCGTCCAGGTTGAAGTCCGTTCGCCGCAGGAGCTTGAAGAGGCGCTCCAGTACGGCGCCGAAGCGGTGCTGCTCGACAACATGTCTTCCAAAGAGGTCCACCGCGCCATTGAGCGCATCCGCCAGTTTTCACAGGGCCTGACTGACCGCTGGATTCCCACTGAGGCCTCCGGCGGCATCGTGCTCGAAAACATCCGCGCCTACGCCGAGACCGGCGTGGACTTCATCAGCGTCGGCGCGCTCACGCACTCGGCCCGCGCCGCGGACATCTCCATGACCATGAGCGCGGCGTCCAGCTAGCCATGTTCGCTCTCGCTGACCTCGAATCGTCGCTCGCCGGCACCATCTTCGCCGGCAATCTCCACTTTTCTCTCTCCACCGGATCCACCAACTCCGACGCCCTGGCAGCCGCCCGCGCCGGCGCACCCCACGGCTCCGTCTTCTTCGCCGACGAGCAGACCGCCGGCCGCGGCCGCGGCGATCACCACTGGCACTCGGTTCCCGGCGATGGCCTCTACGTCAGCGTGCTGCTACGCCCGAGCCTGCCCATTCAGCGGCTGCTGCTGCTTCCGCTGGCCGCCGGCCTGTCCGCGGCTGAGGCCATCGGCTCCGTCTCGGCGCTTAGCATCGATATTCGCTGGCCTAACGACTTGCTGATTGGTCCATGTAAAACGGGCGGCATTCTGGTGGAGGCCAATTCGGAAAACAGCCACGTCGTCCACGCCGTCGTGGGCATCGGCATCAACGTCCACCAGCGCGAATTCCCATCCGGCCTCGACACCCCGGCCACCTCGCTCGATCTTGCCTGCGGCCACCGGATTGAGCGCCAGCCGCTGCTCATCGCCCTGCTAAAATTGCTCCAGAATGAAGCCCTCGCCCTGCTCGATCCGGCCGCGGCTCTGACCATCCCCGCGCGCGTCGAGCAGACCTCCACCTGGGTACGCGGCCGCCAGGTTTCCGTGCACGGTCCCCAGGCTTGCACCGGCCTCACCGGAGGTCTGGACGAGGATGGATTTCTGCTGGTCCGCACCGCCGCCGGCGTGGTGCGTGTGCAGACCGGCGGCCTTCGCGCCGCAAGCTGATTCCCCGGGACGGTTGTCATGCTTCTCGCTCTCGATGTCGGCAACACCAACACGGTCCTCGGCCTCTATCGCCTCGAAAGCGAAGCCATGGCCGTGTCACCCGAGTCGGCTGCCGGCCGGCCGCAGCCCGTGGCCCACTGGCGGGTGACCACGCACCGCGCGCAGACCGTCGATGAGTACGGAGTCTTCTTCGTCAATCTCTTTGAGATGCACGGCCTGGCTCCCAGCCAGGTGACGCACATCATCATCGCCTCCGTCGTTCCCCCGGTTGAGTCCACCCTTAGCCGCGTCTGCGAGGACTACTTCCACGTCGAGCCCATCTTCGTCGACCCGGCCATGAACACCGGCCTCAAGCTGCTCATCGACAGCCCCTCCGAGCTGGGCGCGGACCGGCTCGCCGACATCGTCGCCGCCTTCGACCGCTACGGCGGCCCGTGCATCGTCGTCGACTTCGGCACCGCGACAAAATTCGAGGTCATCTCCAAGCGCGGCGAGTATCTCGGCGGAGCCATCGCGCCCGGGCTCGGTCTCAGCGCCGACGCGCTTTTCTCCCGCGCCGCGCGCCTCTTTCGCGTCGACATCAAGCGCCCTGAAAAAGCCGTCGGCACCAACACCATTACGCACCTGCAGAGCGGCCTTTACTACGGCTACATCGGCCTGGTCGACGGCCTCCTCGAACGCATCATCAATGAGGTTGGTCCCGCGCCTCACATCGTCGCCACCGGAGGCCTGGCCCGCATGATCGCCGCCGACTCCCGCTACATCACGGAGATCGACGAGATGCTGACCCTGGACGGGCTGCGCATCCTGTTCGAGCGCAACCGCGCCGGAATCTAGGCCTGCCCGTGCGGAACTACTTCAACTACTTCACCGAGATCGAGGAACGCTTCCAGCAACGCCGCGGGGCCATTCTTCTGCTTTCCACCCTCGACTGGGCCCTGATTGAAACCTGGCGCGAGGCCGGCATTCCCCTCGACGCGGTTCTGCGCGGCATCGACGCCGCCTTTGACAAATACGATTCGCGCCAGCGCCGCGGCCGCATGCGCCGCATCAACGGCCTGGCCTGGTGCGCGCAGGCCGTGCTTCAGGCTGCCGAGGATCTGCGCGAAGCCTCCGCGGGCGCCGCCGCTCCATCCTCCGCCGCCCGCGACTCTGGCTTCGAGCAGGAGCGCGTGGCCGCGCATCTTGAGGCTGCTGCTACTGCACTCGATACGGCGGCCGTTGCGCCCGAGTCGTGCCACGCCACCGCGGCCCGATTGCGCGAGTTGGCCGGCGAAGTGCGCGCCGCCGGCGAAAAGCCCGTCGACCTCGAAGCCCTGGAGCGCATTCTCACGGTCCTCGAGGAAAGACTCTTCGCCGCCCTCACCGCGGCCGCGCTGGAGGAGATTCTGGTCGCGCTCAAGGAGCACGCCGCACGTGAGCTGGCTCCCTTCCGCAGCCGCATGGGGGCCGTCCAGCTCCGCCAGGTCGAGCGCCAGTTCGTGCAGAAGCAGCTCCTCGTCCAATACAACCTGCCGCGCCTCAGCCTCTTTTACATGAGCCAGCAATGACGCATTCCGCTGACCCATCCCCGTCGCCCGAGGTCACGAAGGTCACCCTCGAGAAGCCCGTCTATGGCGGAGCCTGCCTCGCCCGAGTCGACGGCAAAGCCGTCTTCGTGGCGCTCACACTTCCCGGCGAGCAGGCCCGCATCCGCATCACCCAGTTCCGCTCCGGCTATTGCGCCGCCGATGTGGAGTCCATCGTCTCTGCCGCACCGGAGCGCGTCGTTCCCGACTGCCCGCACTACGGAGCATGCGGCGGCTGCCATTACCAGCACGCCTCCTACGAAGCGCAGCTCGCCTTTAAGCAATCCATCCTGCGCGAGACGCTCACCCGCGCCGGCGTTGAGCCGCCTGCCGAAATCTCTGTCCTCTCGGCCGATCCCTGGGCCTATCGCAACCGCATCCGTCTCGCCTTCGACGCCGCAGGACGGCCGGGCTATCGCGGCCGGAGCTCGCACGCGGTCGTTCCCATCGCTGAGTGTCCCATCGCCGCGCCGTTGCTCGTCGCCGCTGCCCGAGCCGCCTCTGAGGTCGTGGCCTCGCTCGCGCCCAGTCTGCGCCCTGGCGAGCTTTCTCTTTTCTGCGATGCCGGCCAGACCGCCCTTCTCGCCTCGGTCATCGTCCCCGCCGCCCGCTCCCTTCCCTTCGAGTCTTTCGCGGAATCTCTGAGCGTCCGCGTCCCTGAGTTGTGCGGCGCGGAGCTGGTGGTCGAGCCCCCAGCAAGAAGCCGCGCTCCGGCTGCGCCGCCTCGCATCATCGCGCAGTGGGGCGCGGAATCGCTGGTTTACTCCGCCGCCAGCTTCGATTACCGCGTCGATCACGGCGCCTTTTTCCAGGTCAATCGCTGGCTGATCGATGCTCTAGTCGACCGCGTCGCCGCTGCCCACCAGGGCCGTCTCGCCTGGGATCTCTTCGCCGGCGTGGGCCTCTTCGCCCGGCGCCTTGCTGCCGGCTTTGCTGGCGTGGTCGCCGTCGAATCCGCGCCAGCGGCAGCCCGCGCGCTGGCGGCAAATCTCAAGGGAACCGGGGGAACCACGGTCCGCGCTACAACCCTCGACTTTCTTCGCCGCAGTGTCCGGACCGGCCGTTCCAACCTCATCGTTCCCGATCTGATCGTGGTCGACCCGCCCCGCACCGGACTCGGCCCGGAGATCACCACGCTCCTCGCCGCCGTCGCCGCGCCTGTCCTCGTCTACGTCTCCTGTGATCCGGCCACTTTGGCCCGCGACCTCCGCGCCCTCATCGCCTCCGGCTACGCCATGGAGAGCCTTACCCTCGCTGATCTCTTCCCGCAAACCTTCCATTTAGAATCGATCATCCAGCTCTGCCGGGCATAGCCACTCTGCGTCCGGTGCGCCCACCCTCTATACCGAATCACTGCACAATCGGTTTGCTGTCGCTCTAGCGAAATGTTACCCGAGAAAACACCACGCTCAGAAACAGGCTCATCGCGAGAAATCCGCAGCCCAGCAGCACATGGAAGGTCGTCGCATGCAGCCGGGCGCGATGCTCTCTAGCCAACCAGTAACCCGCGCCGCCGCAGAACGCTCCCCAAACAACATTTATGGCATCGGTCGCGGCGCCTCTCCCCAAATTGTGAAAGAACGGTGCGGGAAAGTATTCGCCGGAAACTCCATGAACAAAGTGCGGGATCGCGTTGGCCAGCAGCGCTCCGGCCAGCAAGCTGTACACGCCTGCCCATGTCCTGCCAGGCTCCGGCTGCTTTTTGTCTGCGGCCGCTGCAGTGTTCCGCTGGCGGCGGACGAAACGAACCAGAAAAACCGTGACACCCGCAAGCGCAATGTAGCTGGCAATCATCCCGTTGCTCTTCCTTTGCCGTAATCTATCGGTTTCCATCGTATACGCCCCCGTGCCCGGACCCGCTCCCGCTTCTCATTAAGCCACCATCACATCGGGCGGCGCCGGTCGTCAGCCCGCTGGCCACTGACATCCGTGCGCAAAATGCGATAGGCTACCCCACAAAGAAGCCTTGCCAATTTTTTGCGCATGCAAGCGGACTCCCCCACTTCCGATCTCGCCAGCGGCGTCTCATTCCGCGCCGCTCCCGGCCCCATGCCTCTATTCCATGCCGCGTGGCTCTTCGCCGTCGGCATCGTCGCGGCGCACTGGTTCTGGATGCCGCCCAGTTGGGTGCTGATCGCGCTGGATCTGGCCGCCGGACTTGCTTGTCTGGCCGCGTTCAGAGCGCAGCGCGTCGCCTGGCTGCCGCTTGGGGTCCTGTGGTGCCTGCTCGGCGCCTGGTGTGCCTGGATGCAGCCGCGGCCAGCGCCCGCGCCGGAGCTGGCCCGGATGTCGGACGATCTTCTCCGCACCGTCGAAGGCACCGCAGTAGACGCAGGCCCGGTGCGCGTCGAAACCGCGGACCCGAACCCCGGCATTCCCGATGGACCTGTTCTAGCCGTCCCGGCGCAACAACTCACGCAGCGCATCGATCTCCGCGTGTCCAGCATTGAGGAAGTGACCGACACCGTGGATATGCAGGTTCCCGTCTCCGGCGGCGTGCGCCTGACCGTCCGCTGGCCGGCGGATTCAACCCTCCCGCAGCCCTTTGGCTGCGGCGATCGCATCCGCGCCGCGGCTCGTCTGCTGCCGGCGGAGATTTACCACGACCCCGGCGTCTGGAGCCGCGAAGATTACCTCCTCGATCAGGGCATCACCTCCACAGCCTCGGTCGCAATCGGCCGCGTAGACGTCCTCGGCACAGCCGGAACGTCGCTGTCCTGCCGGATCAGCAGCTGGCAGCATGCGGTCAGCTCTCGGCTGCTGGCGCTGCCCGAGGCCATGCGCGGCCTCCCCGCCCCCTTGCGCATCACGCCGGACGACGCCAGCATGCTGGCCGCCATGGTGACCGGCGACCGCACCTACCTCACCCATTCCCTGCGCGTGGGCTTCGAGCGCACCGGCTCCTTTCACATGCTGGTCGTCTCCGGCCTCCACCTGGCCATCGTGGCCGCCTGCATCTTCTGGATCGCGCGCCGCCTGCGCCTGCCCCGCTTTCCGGCCACGCTTCTGACCATCCTCGCCTCCTTCGCCTACGCGCTCTTTACCGGCTTTGCCACCCCGGTGCAGCGTTCATTGTGGATGGTCACGATTTATCTCATCGGCCGGCTCTTCTATCGCGAGCGCGCCCCGATGAATACCATCGGCTTTGCCGCGCTGTGCCTGCTGGCCGCAAGTCCCCGCAGCCTCTTTGACTCCAGCCTGCAAATGACGCTGCTCGCGGTCATCGCCATTGGCGGGGTTGCCGCGCCGCTTCTGCAGGGCACCATCCATCCGTACCTGGCCGCCACGCGCGATCTCCGCCTGGTCGCCATGGATGTCAAGCTACCCCCGCGACTGGCCGAGTACCGCGTCACGATGCGCATGTTTGCCGAGCGGCTAGAGCAGCTCGTTCCGTATCGCATCGCGTGGCGGCTTTTCCCCTGGACGGTGCGTTTTGTGCTGCGTCTCTGCGAGTTGCTGGTCGTCTCCTGCGTGGTGGAACTGGCCATGGCGCTGCCCATGGCCGTCTACTTCCATCGCATCACGGTCTTTGCCCTACCGGTCAATCTGTTTATCCTGCCACTGCTCGCGGTGCTGTTGCCGGCCGCTCTGGTTATGCTGCTGGCTTTGGCCGTCTGGCCCGCCGCAGCCGTGGTTCCAGCCGTCTTCGTGGGCCTGATGTTCCACCTCGGCCTCGGCATCGTTGATCATTTCGGCTCACTGGCCTATGGAGATTTCCGGATTCCCACCCCACTCCTGCCGCAAACGGCGGTCTTTTGTGCGCTTCTGGCAGCGGCCATCGCGCTCGCCCGGCTGGCACTGGCTTCCTCCCATGATTCAGCACGATGGCTGCGCCGCTCCGCCTTGGCCGCGCTGCTGCTGGCCGCACTGGCCGCCGTCGGCTCGCGTCCCGTCCAGCACCCCCACGATGCCTTGCTGTTCGAGGCCATCGATGTCGGCCAGGGCGATTCCCTGCTGCTCATTACCCCCGAAGGCAAGACGCTGCTGGTCGATGGCGGCGGCCCCGGCGGCGGCCCGCAGCCGGCCCAGCAGAACTTCGACATCGGTGAGGAGGTCGTCTCCGCGGCGCTCTGGTCGCGCGGCATCCGTCATCTGGACGTAGTGGCTCTCAGCCACGGCCACTCCGATCACATGGGCGGGCTGCCCGCGGTCCTGCGCAACTTCCACCCGGACGAGCTCTGGGTCGGCAACAATCCCCGCTTCGGCGCTTACAACGCGCTGCTGGATGAGGCGGCCCAGCTCCATGTGCGGGTGCGCTCGTTCCGTGCCGGAAATACGCTTCAACTTGGCAGTGCCCGGATCAACGTCCTGGCGCCGTTCCCCAACTACCAGCCGGGTCTCGAACCCTCCAATAATGATTCGCTGGTACTGCATGTTGCCTACGGCGCAACTTCGGTGCTGCTCGAGGGCGATGCCGAAGCACCCACCGAGCAGGCGATGCTGGCCGAGACGGGTCTGGAGAGCACGGTGCTCAAGGTGGGCCATCACGGCAGCATTACCTCCACGCGGCCGGCCTTTCTGGCTCGCTTGGCTCCGCAGTGGGCGGTCATCTCCTGCGGCTTACATAATCACTTCGGCTTTCCCCGTCAGGAGGTGCTGGAAGAGCTGCAGGCTGCGCGGGTTCGCACCTATCGCACGGACATTAACGGCGTATCCTGCTTTCAACTCGACGGCAAATCCGCCCACGCGGACTCATCGTGCTCCGGGCAGCCGGCGAACTGATTATTCCTGGATTGAAGGACTTCGAGTTGGTTGCATAAATGCGGCTCAGCTCTGGGGAAAACTCCCTCGGGGGCTAAGGCACGGATTTTATGCGCCGGTTACGGCACGGCTGAAGCCGTGCCCTTTCAAAGCTCGATTTATGCAACCAGTTCTAGGATTTCTTGCTGGACTGGGGTTTCGTTCGGGCTCTGTGGCTGCGGCATAGTTCCTTCCAGTCACTCTCCGTCTGCGCGGCATAGGCAGCGCCGAACTCAGCCACGGATTCGATGAAGCCTTTGCCAGTGCCCAGATACCCGGCAATCATGGCCGGGTCGCCGGAGCGTGCGTGGCCGCGGGCCAGCAGCTCGCCGCACACCTCGGCATAGGCAGCGAGTCCGCCGCCGGCCAGGTCCGCAAGCTCGATTGATCCCTTGTGATCGTTCAGCTGCCGCACCAGGAACTGCCGCGCCCCGATGTGCGTCCAGCCCAGAAACGGATCGGACTGCATCTGCATGGCGCGCTGTCCCTCGGCCACGCGCTGGCCGTTGTGAGCGGCAGGGTGGGCGTCGGGCAGCCACGGCGCATAGGCCGAGACCGTCTCCTCCTTGATCTGCAGGAACAGCGGATCACGCGGTCCGTTGCCTTCCAGGTAAGCGCAGTAGTCCCGCAGTCCCACCGATCCGTTGCCCACCACTTTGAAGGCCACATCCACGGGCCGGTAGAAGCCGAGCAGATGCTGCCGTTGCGGTTCGAGCATCGAGCGGTAGGGCACCAGCGAGGCGAGCACCGCCGCGGCCCGCGCTCCGGTGACGCGGGTCAGCATCGGCCTGGCTTCCTTGAAGCGCCGCCTCGCGCCGGCCCCGCGCCCCGCCGGCTCCGTCAGTTGTTCGAGAGTATGCAGCGGCGCGGCGCGCTCGGCCTTGAGCAGCGCCTCGTGAATGGGCGCGACCGTTCCCAGCCGATGCACCTGCACCCGCGACACCTCCAGGCAGGACATTGCGGCGAAGGCGCGCATCTGGGCGCAGTAGCGCGCCAAGCAGGCAGCCACGGCCTGCCGCGCGGAACCCTCCTTCTCGCCGGCCGCGCGCCCGGCCAGCGTCAGCGAGGCCGCCATGCGCTTCAGGTCCCACTCAAACGGCCCGCGAATGGTCTCGTCGAAGTCGTTGATGTCGAAGACCAGCCGACCATCCGGCGCGGCGTAGGCGCCCAGGTTGCGCACGTGCGCGTCGCCGCAGAGTTGCGCCATGATTCCCGTATTCGGCAACACCGCCAGGTCGGCGGCCATCACCGACGCCGCGCCGCGAAAATAGGCGAAGGGCGACTCGGCCATCAACTCGTACTTGAGCTCCACCAGCCCCGGCACGCGCCCTCGCATGGAGCGCGCCAGAAGCGCCAGGGCCGTTGACGGCCGCGCCTTCGCGTTGAGCTGATTGTGGTCGTGCCGGCCAACTTGCTTGCGCCGCGCCTGGCCCAGGTTCCTGCGCTCTTCCGGAGTCGCCCAGTGCATAGCCCGGACCATACTCTCCCGGGCCGTCCAACGCAATACGACCTGGGACGCACATCGCCAGGCACCGCGGCGGCGATGCGCAGCAGGCAACGCAACGCGCAGCCCCTGATTTACACTCTTTTGAGGAAGCCCTGCACATTTCATCGCAGCATCGCAAGCCACGCCGGGCTCCGCACAGGGAGGAATCCCGCGTGACACGCATCACCATTTTCCTGCTCATTGCCTGGGTTGCCGTTCCGCTCGCCGCTGGTCCCGCTGCTGCGCAGAGCACGCAGCAGAAACCCCTTACAGTCGAAGCGATCTACGGTCACGGCTCCCTCATCGGCCAGGCGCCCAACCAGCTCACCTGGTCGCCCGATGGCAAGCACCTCACCTACCTCGACGATGGCGCGCTGCTGGACCTCGACATCGCCACCGGCAAGGGACACGTGCTGGTCAGCCGCGACAAGCTGGCCTTGCTGGACGGAGCCCCCGCCTCGGAGACCGACCGCGACCGTCGCAGCCGTTACAGGATGGCCAGCTACTTCTGGTCGCCCGACTCCACGCATCTGCTCTTCGACTCCAATGGCCGTCTCTGGCTCTACGATCTCCGCAACGGCACAGGCGTCGATATCGGCTCTTCCGGCGAGGGTTCGGGCGACGATCCCAAGTTCTCCCCCGACGGCCGCTCCATCTCCTTCATCCGCGATCACGGTCTCGCCGTCATTCGTCTGTATGAAACGGAAACTCCCCTTCATGCGGTAGCACCAGCACCCGATCCGGCCACGCTCAACGGCCAGGTCGACTGGGTCTACGAGGAAGAGCTGGAGACGCGCAGCAACTACTTCTGGTCACCGGACTCCACGCACCTGGCCTATCTGCAGATGAACGAGAACGACGTGCCGCAATATCCCATCACCGACTGGATTCCCATCCACGCCCGCGTCGATCTGCAGCGCTATCCGCAGCCCGGCGACCCCAACCCGGATGTGCGCATCGGCGTGATCGGCGTCAAGGGCGGGAAGACCGTCTGGATCAAGCTGCCCATTGCCGCCGGTCAGGATTACATCCCGCGCTTCGGCTGGGCCGATGCCGGAACCCTGTGGGTGGAGACGCTGGCCCGCGACCAGAAGCACCGCGACCTCTACTTCGCCGATGCGTCGAACGGCCACGCGCACCCGGTCCTGGAGATCAGCGACCAAAAGTTCCTCGACGACAACTACGACGTATCGGTGAGCTCGGGGGCGATCGTGCTCACCAACTGGAGCGACGGCCACAATCATCTCTATCTCTATCGTTACGATCCCGCGCATCTTGAAACTGCCACGGCCAGGCTCGACCGGCAACTGACCAGCGGCAACTTCGATGTAGGCAGCGTGCTCGCCGTCGATGTGGCGCGCGGCCTTGTCGACTATGCCTCGAACGAGGGCAATCCCCTCGAGCAACAGTTGGATCAGGTCAGCTTCAACGGCCAGCGCACGCAGTTAACCGGCGGAGCGGGCTACCACACCGGCAGCTTTGCCCCGTCGGGCGGTGCATTTGTGGACCGGCAGTCCACGCGCATGGGCCCTCCCACGGTGCGTCTCTGCGCCTCGCCCGGCGCCTGCACCGTTTTCTGGCAAACGAAGGCGCTGGAGCCCTACCATCTGCGCACTCCCCAGCAGCTTGAGGTCAAGGCTCACGACGGCGCCACGCTCTATGCCACGCTGCTTCTACCCGAAGGCGCAACCGCTGCGGGCAGCGTGCCGCTCATCGTCAATCCCTACGGCGGTCCCGGCGAGCAGACCGTCACCAACCGCTGGAGCGACAGCCTGCTCTTCGACGAGCTGCTGGCCCAACACGGCTTTGCCGTGCTCCATGCCGACAATCGCGGCACCGGCGGGCGCGGGCGCGCCTTTGCCCAGGCCGCCTATCACGACTTCGGCCCCGTACAGCTGGAAGACCAGCTCACCGTCGTCGACGCGGCGCTGGCCCGCTATCCCCAGCTCGACCCGAAGCGGCTGGGCTGGTGGGGCTGGAGCTGGGGTGGAACCTTCACCCTCTACGCCCTCACCCACTCGGACCGCTTCCGTGCCGGGGTTGCGGTGGCGCCGGTCACCGACTGGCGCGACTACGACTCGATCTACACCGAGCGCTATCTGGGCGAGCCCGCGGATTTCCCCGCCGTCTACCGCGACGATTCCGTGGTCAACTCCGCGGCGCATCTCCACGGACGCCTGCTGCTCGTCCATGGAACCGGAGACGATAACGTGCACCTGGAAAACACCGTGCAGTTCGTGCAGCAGCTCATCGAGGCCGGCATTCCCTACGACCTGCATATCTATCCCCGCAAAACCCATTCCATCGCCGGCCCCGATGTTCGCACCCACTTGTTCAACCGCATCCTCGCGCAGTTTGAGCAGTACCTGAAGCCGCCTCTGCCATAAAGCCGCGCAGGGCATGGCGTAGCCCTGCGGCCGTATCGGCGCGAATCGACGCCTCGGAATGCAAAGCAAATCGGGGAGCGGGTGCGCTTAATCGGGGAGTACCCGAGAGGGCTTTTTCACCAGTACAGGGATCGCGAAAGGCCGCAGCGAACCCGTGGCTGCCTTTACAGCTCGTGCCGCCGGAAAAGATCGTCCTTTTCGCGATGCGAGCAGTCCGAGCACTCCAGGCAGCAGATCAGCAGTACGGCCACGCCCGCTGTCACCAGTATCGCGAGAACGTTCTCGTTGACCAGAAACCAATGGATCAGAGCCAGCATCTCCAGCAACCCCATCCAAAGAGGATCCACTCCTCTTTTGATCCGCAAACCCCTGCGGAAGCTTGTGCCTCCGGCTGATTATTGGACGCGATCCGGAGCCTGTGGTTTAATCCAGTCGCGCATTCGGTTTCTTCTTGCGCAACAGGGAACAAAAAGCGAAAATACTCCTATGATGGCTGCTGATCCCAACCCGGAACGAACCCCCGTTCACGCGCCATCACTGGATTCGGACCGCCAGTCCCACGATACTCCACCGGATACGGCGCTCAACTGGCTTTTTGTCGATCTGAACTCCTACTTTGCCTCGGTCGAGCAGCAGGTTCGCCCCGAACTCCGCGGCCGCCCCATCGCGGTTGTGCCCATCATAGCCGATAGCACCTGCTGCATCGCGGCCAGCTACGAAGCCAAGGCCTTCGGCGTGCGGACCGGAACGATCGTGGGCGAGGCAAAACGAATGTGTCCCGGCCTGATCCTGGTGGAGGGGCGCCACGAACTCTACACCGAGTACCACCACCGCATCGTGGATGCCGTGGAGAGCTGTCTGCCGGTCACCGCCGTGCTCTCCATCGACGAGATGGCGTGCCGCCTGATGGGCCGGGAACGTCGGCTGCTGGCTGCGCTCGATCTCGGCCGCCGCGTCAAGGCGAGCATCCGGGAGCGGGTTGGCCCCATGATGCGCAGCTCCGTCGGCCTGGCCACCAACCGGTATCTGGCCAAGATCGCCAGCGACATGGAGAAACCCGACGGCCTGGTCGCCCTGCCCCTCGACATTCTTCCCGAGGCGCTCAGCCAGCTCACCTTGCGCGATCTGCCCGGCGTCGGCCGCCGCGTGGAAAAGCATCTGAACGCCCAGGGCATTCACACCATGAGCGAACTTCTGGCCCTCGATTGCGACCGGGCCGGGGAGGTCTGGGGTTCGATCTGGGGCCAGCGCCTCTGGCACTGGCTGCGCGGCGAGGACTTCGACCTGGCCGAAACCGAGCATCTGAAATCGCTCAGCCACCAGCACGTGCTCGCCCCGGAGATGCGCAACCGGGAGAAGGCCTGGGCGGTCGCCCACAAGCTTCTCCATAAGGCCGCCATGCGCCTCCGCTCCAACGGCCTCTGGGCGGGCAGCATCGGGCTGGCCATCGGTTTTGCCGCGCCGCGCGGCGAAGATGCGCCGGTCAGTCACCCCAGCGACGAAGACCTGTCGCCGGGGACCCCGATTAGCCGCTTCGGCGCGCCCACCCGCGGCTGGAAAGCCGAGCTGCGCCTCGCCGAGTGCCAGGATAATCAGACGCTTATCGCCGCCCTCCGCCGCCTCTGGGAGTCCCGTCCCTCGGGAGCCGAGTACGACCACCCCTACTTCATCGGCGTGCATCTGAACGAGCTGGTCCCCGACGCGCTGCACTCTCTGAACCTCTTCGACGAGACCGAGGACGGGCAGAGCCGCACGCGGCTGCTGGAGACGATGGACGCGCTGAACCACAAGTATGGCCTGGCCACGCTGGCTCCGGCTACCATGCTCAGCGCCTACAAAGCAGCGCCAACCCGCATCGCCTTCCACGGCATCCCAGAGCTATTCTGAGCCCCGCGCCCAGAAGCCTGCCCCACGGCGTCCCGCCCCATGCCAGCCCCAGATGCTCACGAACCAGCAACGCCAGCATGGCCGGTCATGCGTCCACAACGGCGAAGGGCGTCCAGCACGCAGGATCCAGCGATCAGAGATTATCACAAGACCTAAATGCTGCGTCTGAAAACCGGGATCGATGGTGTAGGCGCGTTCGATGCTGCCCTGCGTCGTCGAATTCCCACCCCTGTTGCCGGAAAGGTAACGGCCGCCCCCGGCTTGCGGGCTCTCGGCCTTGCCTGAACTTTTTTCTCCGGCCTGCGTAACTTTCTGCATCCCCGCCGCGCGATTGCCGCGGATTAGAGAGTAGCGAGGTGTATGGCCCGCGACTGGCAGCCTGACTTTGAACAACTCGTGGACGAGCACCAGTCGATGGTCTTCTCGCTGGCTTTGCGGATGACCGGCGACCGCGGCCTGGCCGAAGAGATTGCCCAGGACGTCTTCCTCGAACTGGACCGGCACCTGGGCAGGATCGAATCGCCGCTGCACGCCTGCAACTGGCTGCGCCGCGTGGCCATGTGCCGCTCGGCCGACGCCCTGCGCCGGCGCAAGGTGCGCGGCATCGACCTGTGGGTGGAGATCGACGAGACGCACGGCGCCTGCGAGGAGGAACGCAATTCTCCGCTGGGCGCGCGGCTGGAGCAGTTGCTGGCCACGCTGCCCGAGCCGCAGCGCGCGGTGCTGGTTCTTCGTTACCAGGAGGACCTGACGCCGGAGGAGATTGCCGCCGCGCTGGCTGCGCCGCTGGCAACGGTGAAAAGCCATCTGCACCGCGGCCTGAAGCTGCTGCGGGCCAAGGCGCAGTCCTGCTTGCGGCAGTACGTACGAACCGGGGAGTAAACGGGTGAATCTGGAATCGATTGACGGCTTTGAGAACGAACTGCGCCAGGCGCTGGAGCGGCGGGCCGCGCCGCCCAGCCTGAAGCGCAAACTGCTGGAGCAGCGCAAAGCGCTGCGCAGCGAGCGCAAGCACTTTCGCACCATGCTCCTCGAGCGGTTGGCCGCCTCGGTTGTTCTGGCCGCGGTGCTGGGCGGCGGCTTTGCCTGGCGCCACGACGAAGAGCTGCGAAGGGCGGAAGCCGCACGCGAGCAAGTAATGACCGCGCTGCGCATCACCGCGCAAGCCCTCAACCAGGTGAACGCCGAATTGACGGGCCAGAACGGTTCAGATCAGGAATAAGGAGGGATTGCATGCACAACCGGATAGCGATTTTGCTTTTGGGCGCCGCCGTGCTGGCCGTGCCGGCGCTGGCGCAAACTTCGCCGCTGCCACTGCCGGCGCCGGTGGAAAAAGAGCTGGCGGCGCGCGCTGTCCGCATGAGCGAAGTGACGCTGGACAAGAATATGCTGGGCTTCGCCAGCCAAGCAATGGAGGCTAGGCACAAGGACCGTGATGATGGGCGGGCACGGCAGCTCATCGGCGGGCTGGACGGCATTTACGTCCGCTCCTACGAATTCGACAAGCCGGGCGAGTACCACGACAGCGACATCGAAGAACTGCGCAAGCACTTCGAGACCAGCGAGTGGACGCCGATTGTACGCGAGACCGACCGCAAGAGCGGCGAGATCAGCGACGTGATGGTGAAGATGGTCAACGGCCAATCGCGCGGGATGTTCATCCTGAGCGCGGAACCTAAGGAGCTGAGCATCGTGCTGCTGCTCGGCAACGTCAACATGGACGACCTCGGTGCACTGAAGGGGCTGAGCGGCCTGGGCGCTCTGGGCGACGTGGTGAAGGATTCCAAAGGCGCCGTGAAGGCCGGGGAAAAACCGAAGTTCAAAGATAAAGACAAGTCCGGAAGCGACTAATCGAATCCGCGCACGATCGCCTTCCACGGGCATTGGCGCCGGCAACCTACTCGCCCGCGGGAATCAAGTTCTTCACTGGAATCAAACTGTCCATATGCGCTGCAGTCGCGCCTGCCTAGACTCAACACCAGGATGGCCAGTCTAGAGCGGTTTCGCTTCACACATCAACATCGAGAGGACGTGGAGGGTGGCTTTTACTTCCACCCCAACGACGAAGACCTGTCGTTGGGGACCCCGGAGAGGAAAAAGCCACTCAGCCGCATGGATTCTGTAAGCAGCAGAATCGAAACCGCTGTAGCTCCAACGCCAACCTCGGGTTACCGCGGCCGCCTGGCGCCCTCGCCCACTGGCTACCTGCACGTGGGCCATGCGCGCACCTTCTGGACGGCCTGGCAGCGCGCGCGCGAGGCCGGCGGAGCGCTGGTGATGCGCATGGAGGACCTGGACCCGGACCGCAGCCGCCCCGAGTTCGCCGAGGCGGCTGTGGAAGACCTGCGCTGGCTCGGCATCCGCTGGCAGGAGGGCCCCGACCGCGGCGGCCCGTTCGCGCCCTACGTGCAAAGCAAGCGGCGCGCCGTCTACCTGGCCGCCTGGCGCAGGCTGTTGCACTGCGGCTTTCTCTTTCCCTGCCGCTGCAGCCGCAAGGATATTGAAACCGCCCTGGGTGCGCCGCATGAGCGCGTCATACCCGCCACACATGGGCCTGCCGCACATGGACCCGCCGCACAGGGCTCCGTCTCCGCCGGGAAATTTGATCTCGAGGACGATGAGCCGATCTATCCCGGCACCTGCCGCCATCTGCAGGGTGATGTTCCCCAGCTCCCGCGCCCCACCTCCGTTGAGCTCGACTCGCCCGGCAACACCAACTGGCGTTTCCGTGTTCCCGAGGGCGTCGCCGTGGAGTTCGAGGACCGCAACCTGGGCCAGCAGCGCTTCGTGGCTGGGGTGGACTTCGGAGATTTCGTGGTCTGGCGTCGCGACGGCATCCCCAGCTACCAGCTTGCCTGCGTCGCCGATGACGCCGCCATGGGCATCACCGAGGTGGTGCGCGGCGCCGACCTGCTCAAGTCCACGGCCCGCCAGATCCTGCTCAACCGCGCGCTGGGCTACGACAATCCCGCCTGGTACCATTGCCGGCTGGTGGTGGATCACAGCGGGCGACGGCTGGCCAAGCGCCACGACGCGCTCAGCCTGCGCGCATTGCGGCAGCGCGGCCTGACACCGATGAATATTCTCTCCGTCGACCTGCGCGCGGAAGTGTAAAGAGTCAGGCGCGGCTGACCGGACGCGCTGGGGTGGGCGGGTAGCAGTACGCTCAAGCGGCGGTACCCCCCACCGGTATTTTGGACACAAGATCTTGATTTTAATGGAGTTATTGCGCATGCTCCGGCGCAAAATCCTGCAAACATTGAAGTTATTTGCAGAATCCTGCCGGGAAAGGGGTTACGGACGCCTCCACCCCACGAACGAACCCGCCGCGGTGGACGCGGGGATCCGGGACCTGCGGTGGCGCAGCTGGCGCTTGCGCGCCTTTAGGATCGTGGATTCTTCCCCTTTCGCTAGAAAAGAGCGAAAGAGGCGCCCGGCTGAGCGATGACCTGAGATGATTGTGCGATAAATGGGGGAAATTATCTGCAAAGAAACGGCTATCAGCTCTCAGCGGGCAGTGGACGGCGGGCGGCAGGGTTTTGACCCTATGGGTGAGCCGGGCAGTGTGCGTCCGCGGAGAGCGGGGGATGGCATCCTTCCTGAATGCTTTGCGACTTTCGGGGAGTCATCCTGCCGACCGCCGTATGGGCCATGCTGCGCTGTTTACCAAGCAGTAATTGCCGCAAAGGCGGTGATACGCCCGAGTTGATTGCGTGTTGACACGGGCCTATTATTGTGTTGTGTTGGATTTACTCCGTCGAGGGGAGGCGTTCACGGCTGCGCTGGACTGGCGCCGGTTCTGATCCGAATCCCAGAAAGCTGCCGCGCAGCCGGCTGCATTGAGCTAGGAGTTCTGAGCGATGTTTCGCCTGAGCGATTTTAAACGTGCACTCCACCAGCTCACTGAGCCGCCGCATCCGCGCGCTGAACGGCAAACCGTATCCGGGCTGGTGGCCCATTTTGCGGCCGCCGCCGCCCCCACGACCGCCGGCATTAAGGACATCAGCACCACCGGCATCTTCCTGGTCACTGAAGAGCGCGTTCCCATCGGCGAACTGCTCACCCTCACACTGCAGAAGGCAGGCGAGACGGAGTACAGCTCCGACCTCCAGGTTTCCGTTCTTGCACGGGTCGAACGACAGGAAGAGGACGGGATCGGGCTATCGTTTGTTCCGCCTGAGGGCCTGGATCCAGACATGTGGGAAGTGCTCCTTCGGGGCATCGCGCTTCTCACCGATAGGGTTCAAATCGCGCACGTGTTCCTCACTTTCAGGACCCTCCTCTTCATATGCCGCCTCTGTCAGTCCGAGGCTAAGGAAGCAATCGCTCTTCTGGGCGGAGAACTTGATTCGGACCGCACTGAAACCCTCATCAAAATCGCGCTCGTCACGGAGAATCTGCTTGCCTCGCAGCCTGATGCCGAACGCATGCGCGCCCATCCCAAGCTGGTAGCAAACATCCTGCGCCAAGGGTCCTGGGCCCCCGACAAACTGAACAGGCAACTATGGGCGGGCCTCCTCGCCTCGTCCTGCTCGGTTGATGCGCCGGACGACTCCAATCAGATCCTTGTCAATCTGCTCATCCACGTCGCGCCCGTCCAGGCGCGAATCTTAAGCTACGCATGTGAGCGGGCTCTGGGCTCCGCGCCGGGAGCCGAGAATTCCCCCTCCGGTTCCATCATTCTCAACCCGCTGGAGATGGTTGAACTCACCGGCAGGCACGACCTTTCCAGGAATGCTACCGATGTCGCCTACTTATTCAACCTGGGATTGATTCAGAAGCTCTTCAACTTCACCTCGTATCTTCCTACCGAAAGCTTCGATATCACCCCCACCAGCCTGGGTCTTGCCCTCTACAAGCACTGCCACGGCAGCCGCGAAAAGCTGGAGCCGCATCTTGTCGAAGCTGCCAGCGCCCATTTGCACAACTTCCTCTTCGAACCCCAACCCTCCGACGCCGACGACTCCCAAGAACCGTCACCGCTTCCCGCTTCCGGCAGCTAGGGCCTGTTAACACTACCGGGACGGTGGCGACGGGAGCCAATTTTTCCGAGTTCAAGGAATGAGGAGCGACGCATACCGGGGTCCCCACGGACAGGTCTTAGTCCGTGGGGCGGATACCGGGTGTCTGCTAGCGACGGCTGACGCAGAAATCGGGAAAATTGGCCCCGTCCCTTCGGGTTGCGGAGAAAATCCGGGGTCCCCAACGACAGGTCTTTGTCGTTGGGGTGGGAATCGGGCCTTACGTCCTTGTCGGCCTAGGCGGTGGTCCCGCCACAGCCTTCGGCCTGCGCCTAGTCTCCACCCCACGGACGAAGACCTGTCCGTGGGGGCCCCGGTTCTGGCCCGATTTTCGCTCGCAACGCCATCTGCCCCGGTAGTGTTAACAGGCCCTAGGGCTTCTCTGTGGTTCTGGGTGAGTTGTCGATGCGGAAGTGATCCGTTAGGGAAGGAAACACAGAGTTGTTGCACAAAGAGTACCTTCTCCTTGGGCGGTCACTCGACCAGAATGGACCGCGGCTCAGGTGCGTAGCCTTCAGTCTTGCGACGGCATCACGAGCTTGTCATACAAGCCGCCGACAATGGCCCCCACTGCAAGCGTAGCCAGAACGGTGTAACCCGTTTCAATCACGAGGAAGTCATGAGGCAGTCCTGCTATGCCATACCACATCGTTGCGATCACGGCTCCGCAAAGCAGCGCGGACATCAGGACTCCCTGAAGCACGCCTTTGCGATGACACACGGCAAGGAGCCACGCAACTCCGTAGGCAAAGAGAAGACAGACAGCCAGGCTAAGCAGCAAATACAACCCCACGATCTGTCTGACTTCCGCATGATTGAGTCCGATGGCGTCCAACCACCGCGTGCGGAACATAAATCGCGAATGCCAGACGGCTCCAAGGTACCAGGCGGCAAACGCCGCCAGAACAACGGGGAGGTGGTAGATCTGCTTGCTTCCCACCTTCACTTCGCCTGGTAAGTAAGGTCCTGCTTGCACCGCCTGGGACAGGCAGGCCTGGTCGCAATTTGAGCGTTCAGGCCAGCGCGTACAGTCACACAAACGCAAATCCGGACATCCATCGATTCCTGTCGCCACTGCATGCCGGGCATCGATGCTGACGACGCCTGGTTGCCGGTTTTCGGGGCATGCAACAAGTCGACTGCCGGAATATCGCCTGTAAATCTCACGCCGCCAGAGTGCCAGTGGAAGCAGCATTATGGAAGCAGCGACAAGGCAGAGCACGAGCCAGATGAGTAAGAACATGGCCCACCTCTTTCTTGCCCGGAGTCTGAGCCTGTCGTTGAAGCTCCTTCAGTGATCTGCGTCACAAGTGCGGGATGATGAACTGTCATCCGACCACGAAATCCCTGCACGGCTGTTTTTCCCTGCCGGACCGTCTGGCGGCGGTACTGGGCCAAGTAGGTGTTGCGTGTTTGGGATGCGGCCCACGCTTACCTTACCAACAGATAGGCCGCATTCTACGGCATTTCTCCTTCACATGTAGCCTCGATTGGCGTTCTTTGCGGCGCCGATTTCTTGTTGAAATCGTCGCTTGAGTGCGTTGGCTCCGGTATACGTCTGAAGGGGGAATGCGTTGTGGCCAATTTTGGCCCCAAAACAGCCCTCAACTACCCCTAAACTGCCCGAAAACGCCCCAAACCGGCCGTTTGCAAAACGAGTGTAACTTGTTATGTTTCATATAGATAATCCATTCTGAGCGACAAAAACGACGATCTACAGGTGGACATATTGGGGGGGGAGGGGGCTATGTAGATGGTACGGACCGGTACGGACCGGGCGCCTAGCTGACATTTTGAACCGGGGAGATGGCTGACATGAAGAGTTCCCTCCAGCATTAGTGTGCAACAAGCGGGGGTAATTATCGGCAAACGCCTAGCGCGCGCTCGGCTTAAGGCATTTCTCCTTCAGATATGACCTTTCCGGCACGTTTGAGGGCGCCGATTTCTTGTTGAAATCGGCGCTTGAGTGCAATGGCTCCGGTGAACATCAGAAGGAGAGATGCTTTAGCGGTGCTTGATGAAGCCGCCGTTGTGCAGCTCGCCGATGGCCTGGCGGATCTCCTCGTCGGTGTTCATGACGATGGGGCCGTACCAGGCGACCGGCTCCTCCAGGGGCTTGCCGGAGACCAGCAGGAAGCGAATCCCCTCCGGCCCAGCCTGGACCACGATCTCGTCGCCGCGGTCGAAGAGCACCAGTGAATGATTGCCGGCGTCGTAGACCGGCTCGGCGTTCGGGTTGACAGCCGACTCGGTCAGCACCGCCTGCGGCTCCGAGGCGTCGCGGAAGGTTCCCGCGCCGGCAAAGACGTAAGCAAAGGCGTTGCGCGTGGTCTCAATCTTGATGCGCCGCTGCTTGTTCGGCGGGACGGAGATGTCGACATAGGCAGGATCGGCGGCCACGCCCTCCACCGGCCCGGTTTTGCCCCAGAACTCGCCGCAGATAATGCGGGCGTGGGTGCCGTCGTCCTCGGTCACCTCGGGGATCGCGCTCGCAGGAATGTCCTGATAGCGCGGGTCGGTCATCTTCAGCACGGCGGGCAGGTTGGCCCAGAGCTGGAAGCCGTGCATGCGGCCGTTCGCGTCGCCTTTGGGCATCTCCTGGTGGAGGATGCCGCTTCCGGCGGTCATCCACTGCACGTCGCCGGCGGTCATGCGGCCCTTGTTGCCCAGGCTGTCGCCGTGCGCCACCTCGCCGGCCAGCACATAGGTGATGGTCTCAATGCCACGGTGCGGATGCCAGGGAAATCCCGCCAGGTAATCGGCAGGATTCTCATTGCGGAAGTCATCCAGCAACAGGAACGGATCGAACTCCTTTGTTTTGCCGAAGCCGAAGGCGCGCTGGAGTTTAACGCCGGCGCCCTCGATGGTGGGCCTGGTGGAAAGAATCTGCTTGACGGGACGAAGCGACATGGTTGGCCTCCTTGCCGTAATTCGAATCGTACACATATTGGATGCGGGAGAGAGATATTCGTTGCAACAAGCATTTTCCGCCTGGACCGGCCTTGCTTCCGCTTACGGGAGCAGCATGAGGTAAAAGGCATTATTCCCGGTGCGGAGGTCTTTGCCGTAGGAGAAGACCAGGCCGGTTCCGAAGATGCGCAGCTTGGCCTGGGCGCCGGTGTCGTAGAGCCACTGGCGCGATCCAAGCTGCGTGCCGGGATCGGCGATCTTGCCGATGTCGAGCAGCGGGCCGAGCTGGAGCCTGACGATTCCGTTGCTGTAGAGGTTCTTGTCCAACTGCCAGTTTTCGACGATGTAGTCGCGGCCCAGCGGGGCACTGCCTTTGATGCCGTCGCGCGTGCCGATGTGTGCGTGCATGGGCAGGTCATTGTCTCGCTCCAGGCCGAGGATGAAGAGCTCGTCGAAGGGCGGCTGGCCGAAGGTTTTGCCGGCGCGCAGTTGCTGCGAAGTCTCGTAATCATCGCCCACGGCGCGGGGAAACCAATGCCAGGCGAGCGAGCCGGTGAGTTTTTCAAAGGATTGCGGATTGGGCGACCACAGGCGGGCTGCTTCGGCGCCGGCGCCGGCGCTGAGGATGAAGCGCCGCTCCGGCACGCGCAACAGGATTGCGGTAACTTGCGCTTCCGGTTCGAGCTCGTATCCGGCGGCCAGCATCTGCGGGGTCAGAATCGTCCCCGGGGCGACGCTGCGGAAGTTGCGATGCGAAACCTCGGCGCCCACTGACCAGCCCACGCGGCCACTGGCGTAAGAGACAAGCCGGAGTGCAGCAACTTCGCTGCGCAGGTTGAAGCTGGCCATTACGGGGGCCGGCCCGGCGAAGCCGTTGCGCAGCGCCCAGTTTTCGCCGCGCAGATCGGCGGTTAGTTCCCAGCGGTATTTCGCGCCGTGCTCGAAGGGGCCAGAGGCCTGGACAAAGATGCGCCGCTTCTGCGCGTCCCAGCGCAGCAGAGACGCAAAATTGATCGCGTCTCGATGAAAATTATCGTACTCGGGGTTGACGCTCTGAAAGGGAAGCCCGCGCAGGGAGAGGAAAAGCGCTTCCCATTTGCCGTCACCGAAGCCGTTGCCCTCCTGATTGCGAAAGACGACATCGAATTGGCCGTTGTTGCGAGCAAGAAGATCGAGCTGATAGCGCGGAAAGATGCCGAGGCCGTGCAGGCGAGCGTTGGTGTCGTCGAACTGCCGGAGGCGCAGCGTGGCGGCCGGTGAAAATGCGAAGGCGTGGTCCAGCAGCGCCGGGTCCACGCGCGGAACGGGATCCTGCCGCACCTGGACAATCTGCGGTTTGCCCACGCGGTTCCAGTACTTCAGAGAGGCTTCAAGATTGTCTTCAAGAAAATAGACCGTCCCCAGAAACTCGTTCGCATAGGCGTCGTTCGGCTTGAGCCGGAGCGCCTGCTTCAAGCGCCGAGCCGCCGGCACGTAGTGTTTCTCCTTGAAAGCGATTCCGGCCAGCTCCTCCGGGAATCTGGAATCGGTTGGCGCAATCTTTTGCCCGGCTTCGAGCGCTGATTCGGCTTCAGCCCAGCGGCCCAGCCGCGCCAGCGCCATGCCGTAGGAGAAATCCATGTCGGCCGTGCGCGGCTGGATGGGGCCGAGCAGACGAACGATCTCGGCCCAGCGTTGCGCGGCCGCAAGGGTGCGGGCCTGCTGCTCCGGTGCCGAGCGTGCCGGGGCCGTCTGTGCGCCTGCGCTCGATTCCAGGCAGAGCAGAACCGTCAGCGCGCAGAGGACCCTTGTCAATGTGAACCGGGCGGACTGGACGAACTCGGCGAACTCGTTTGTGGAACCGCGAGCAGAGTCCAGTATCCGGAGGCTTTCCATTCCCGCTCGAATCTGGATTGATCCTCCTTGAGCAGTTTGCGCCGCGCGGGATCGTTCACCAGCACCAGCCGGTGATCGTCATCCAGCCCGGCCACCACCACATAGTGCAGCTCGCGTCCCGAGCCGGCCTGGAGCGCCGCGATTAGGGGACGGCCTTTCCCGAGCTCGCGCTCCAGATCGGCCCAAGCTCCGGAAAACGCAAAGGCGCGGTAGCCGTGCTGCTGAAAATAGCGCACCATGCCAGAGGCGTAGATTCCATGGGCCGCATTGGAGTGGAGCGCGCGCAGGATCTGCGCGGAGCCGGCATACTCATGCGTGGGCTGGCCCTGCTGCCGCTCCCAATACTGCATGACCATGGCCATGCTGGCCGCGCCACAGCCGTCCTTTTGCTGCGGCACGAAGGGCACATCAATCCATAGATTCGTCAGGCCGGCCGCGAACCCGGCGCCGGAGAGAATCAGCACCATCAGGACACATAAGCGGCTGCGCTGCATGGCGGCGCTCTCAGCGCACGGCAACGATGATCAGAATCAACGCGGCCAGGAGGACCAGGATCAGCAGCAGGTCGTGGTTGCCGATGCTGCCGGCAGCAAAGTCGGACTGCGCCTTGCTGGCACGGGAGGCCAGTTGGGCCAGTTCTTCGTCGTTGAGGCCGGCAACCGCGCTGGTCACCTGCTGCGGCTTCATATGCGCCGACTCGATGGCCTGCCGCGCCTGATCGGAGGAGAGGAACCCGCGCAAGGTATCAAGATTCTGCTGCCTGCTCTGCGAGGCGTCTGTGACTGCCTTCTGCAAGTCAGAAGGACTGACCACGTGCCCGGCAGATTGGGCAAGAAGAGGTTGAGGAACATTAAAGGTGGTGGCAAGAAAAACTGCCGTCAAAGCTGGAACGGACCGCCATGATTCAAAAAGCATAATTCGCAACCTCGGTGGGAAGTGGTGACAAACTGAGCGCTCGTGCTGCGCTCCTGGCCCCTATGAGGGCCACGGGCTTAGCCCCATGCCTTCACTGAGCATGGAGCGATTTGAACCAAGGCAAAACCATCCGCAAATCAAACTATTAGATGAACGCTGGCGGCGCGAAAGTTGCCTCGCACCCGCGGCTCGCAGATATGCAACGGTAGGGAGGCATCCGCCCGCGCAGCCCGCGACGCAGGCTCGACCCCCTGCTTGGCGGCAGGCCGGAAGTCTGCTCTCTTCGGGAGGTCAGCGAGCGGCGTTCAGCGGTCCTTGCGGTAGAGCAGGTCGCGGATCGCCTTTCTTCGCTCGGTATTCGCCTCCGCCTCGGCCTTGCGTTCTGTGGCGCTCAGGTGTTTGCGGTCCGCCGCGATCTCTACCGCCTCCGGCTCGCTGCAGGAGGGGCAGCGGTTGGCGAAGCCGGGCTTGCCGGGGCGCAGCTCGAACTCCTCGGAGCAGACGACACAGGTTTTAATCGGAAATGCCATCGCTCCTTATGATAAAAGACGCGATTCCGTGAAAAAGCGCCAAAGGATCCGGCCGCGCCTTCCACAATCGCCTTGCGCCCGCCGGCCTTATGCTCAGGAGAGACCCGCCAGTGTTCGACTTTGCCCAATCCGTCAAGCAGCAGGCCGACATCGTCAAGGTGATCGAGAGCTACATCCGGCTGCGCAAGGCCGGGGCGCAGAACTATTCGGGACTTTGCCCCTTCCATAAGGAAAAATCCCCCTCTTTTTCGGTGCATGCCGTGCGCCAGTTCTACCACTGCTTCGGCTGCGGCGTCTCCGGCGACGTGTTCTCCTTCGTGGGCAAGATTGAGAACGTCGGCTTTCCGGAGGCGGTCAAGATTGTCGCCCAGAAGTGCGGGATTCCGCTGCCCAAGCGCGAGTTCTCCTCGCCCGAGCAGGCCGCCGAGGCTCGGTTACGGGGCAGGCTCTTTGATCTGCACGAGGCTGCAACCGCTTGGTTTGAAGAGCAGTTGCGCTCGGCCGAAGCGGCGCTGGCGCGCGAGTACCTGGCCGGGCGCGGACTGACGCGGGAGGGCATCAAGACCTTCCGCATCGGCTACGCGCCGGACAGCTTCAACGCCCTGCGCGACCGGCTGAGCGCGGTGGCCGATGCGGAAACCCTGCGGGCGAGCGGTCTTTTCAGCTCCAAGGAGCAGGGAGATGGGACCATGGGCCCGCTCTACGACCGCTTCCGCAAGCGGATCATGTTTCCCATCTCGAACGAGAGCGGGCGGGTGATCGCCTTCACCGCCCGGACCCTGGAAACCGGCGATAAGGCCGGCGCCAAGTACATCAATTCGCCGGAGACGCCGCTCTATTCCAAGAGCATGGTGCTTTTCAATCTGGACAAGGCGAAGGCTGCCATCCGCCAGTACGAGTTCGCCCTGCTGGTTGAGGGGCAGATGGACTGCATCAGCGTGTTTCTACGCGGGATCAAGAACGTGATCGCCACCAGCGGCACGGCCTTTACCGAGCCGCAGGTGAACCTGCTGCGCCGTCACACCTCGCAGGTGGTGGTCAACTTCGACCCAGACGCAGCCGGCGCTAACGCCGCTGAGAAGTCCATTGCGCTGCTCACCGAAGAGGGCTTCGCCATCAAGCTCGTCACGCTGGACGGCGGGCTCGATCCCGACCGCTACATCCGCGAGCGGGGCGTGGACGCCTATACCGCGGCCATCCGCGGCGCGCGCCGCCAGGCCGACTACCTGATCGAGCGCGCCCGCCTTTTGTTTCCCGGCGCAAGCGCCGAGCAGAAGGTGAAGGCCATGAACTACCTGCTGCCGCACATCCGGCGTATCCCGGAAAAGCTGGCGCGGGAGCAGTTCGCAGCCGATGCCGCACAAAAGCTGGGGATCGACTCGGCGGTGCTGCGCGAGGAGCTGCGCCAGGCCGCGCTGCGCCGCCGCGACCACGTGGAAGCGCGCGCCACGGCGCTCAGCGAGGTGGAGCGGGTGCTGCTTCGCGCCCTGGCCGTAACCGATCCGGAGGGCGAGCAAGTGCGCCATCTGGCCGCCGAGGCCCTGACCCGGAAGCCGGAGTGGTTTGAGCACCTCGGCGCCTTCCCGGCCATGCGGGCTCTGGCCGGCCGCTGCGCCCAAGACCCAATGGACGCGGTCGAGGACCCCGCGCAACGCGCTCTGCTGGCTGAAGTTCTGCTGGCCGAGACCCGTCCGCCCCGCGAGAGCGAGGTTGAGAGCGCTCTGCAGGAGATTCAGGAGCGGAACCTCGAACGCCAGCTGCGCGACCTGCGCGCCCGCATCGCCGAGGCCGAGCGCCGCGGCGACTTTGCCGAGCTGGCTCTGCTCACCCGACAAAAGCTGGAGCTGGACCGCAGCCTGCGCCAGTTGCACAACCAACACCCGCCGGAACGGTGATCCTCACTGGAAATGACCCCAAAACCCGCTGAAAACCCCAAATTCTGCGTCCTGGCCGACCCTGAAGCGTCTAAAAGACAGGAGTCTCGAGCGGGCTGCGGACGTTCCAGCCTGCCCCGGCAGGGAAAAACACGCGGCCAGGGGGGATTTAGAGCATTTCCGGAACGCTTATAGACTTTGAGGACAGTGGAAGGCGGCCGGCCTCGGTGGGCCAATTGAGGCTGTTATTTCGGTCTACAGCAGTTCCGAAAATGCCAGGCCCCGGATTTATCGTGGCGAAGACGCGGCAAATTGTGGTAATCTATTGATCTCTGTGAGGATGCGCGCCACCTCTGCCCCAACCATGAGCTGCGGCTCGCGGGCGACCCAGGCGAAACCTGAAGCGCTGTCATCCTGTTCCGAGCCACTCCCCTGAGTCCGTATTTTTGCGGAGGATCGAAGGTTTGCGTCTGTGCGGTTGCATGGATTCCTGAAATTTTCATCGGGAATCGATTATCCCGCGCCTGCTGAACCGAGCCCCCCGCCGTGCGCATCCGGCGCTGCATTTCCATGCGCAAGAGAGTAGGAGCAATTTGGCGATCGACGAAAAATTCGAACACGACATTGAGGGTCTGATCGAGACCGGCAAGGAGAAGGGCTATCTCACCTACGGCGACGTGAACGACATATTGCCGGAGGAGATCAGCACTTCGCCCGACGAGCTTGACGACCTGATCACCACCATCGGCACCCAGGGCATCGACCTGCTCGACACCCCGAAATTCCCCGGCGATAAAGATTTCGAGCTGGAAGAGGGCGAGGACGTTGAGCTGGATCTCGACCCCCGGAACCCTGGAAAAAACCAACGACCCCGTCCGCATGTACCTGCGCGAGATGGGCACCGTACCGCTGCTCACCCGCGAGGGCGAAGTGGAGATCGCCAAGCGCATCGAGCGCGGCCAGATGCGTGTGCTCAAGGCCATCTCCCGGTCGCCCATCGTGATCCGCGAGATCGCGGCCCTGGGCGAGGACCTCAAGCGCGGCGTCCGCAATGTCAAGGAAGTGGTCGTCTTCGACGAGGAAGAGCTCACCGAGGAAGTAGTGCAGGCGCGCGTCCGCGCCACCGTCACCCGCATTGACGTGCTGGTCAAGCACCAGAAGAGGGCCGCGCAGCTTGAGGAGAAGATCGCTGGCGCCGCGCCCGTCACCAAGGCCAAAACTCGCGAGGCGCGCCGCACCCGCTGGTTGATTGCCCGCGAGAAGATCTACATCTCCCGCATCGTGCGCGAGCTGAAATACACGGCCCTTGAACGCAAGCGGCTGCTCGACAAGGTCAACAAGACCGTCGATACCATGCGCACGCTGGAGCGCCAGATCCGCTCGCTGGAGCAGAAGCACGAGGCCAGCAAGAGCGACGACCTGCGCAAGGAATATCGCCGCCAGCAGAAGAACTGCCGCGTCGATCTGGAAAAGACCGAGGCCGACGCCGGCGTTTCCATCGCTGAGCTGAAGCGCACCCAGCGCGAGATGATCCAGGGCGACATGGACGCCGAGCAGGCCAAGCGCGAGCTGATCGAGGCCAATCTTCGGCTGGTGGTTTCCATCGCCAAGAAGTACACCAACCGCGGCCTGCAGTTCCTGGACCTGATTCAGGAGGGCAACATTGGCCTGATGAAGGCGGTGGACAAGTTCGAGTACCGGCGTGGCTACAAGTTCTCCACCTACGCGACGTGGTGGATTCGCCAGGCCATCACCCGCGCCATCGCCGATCAGGCCCGCACGATTCGCATTCCGGTGCACATGATCGAAACCATCAACAAGCTCATCCGCACCAGCCGCCAGTTGGTGCAGGAGCTGGGCCGTGAGCCGTCGAGCGAGGAAATTGCGCGCCGCATGGACATTCCCGTGGCCAAGGTACGCAAGGTGCTCAAGATCGCGCAGGAACCAATCTCGCTGGAGACCCCTATCGGCGAGGAAGAAGACTCGCACCTGGGCGACTTCATTGAGGATCGCCAGGCGGTTTCGCCGTCCGAGGCGGTGATCAGCGTGAACCTGAAGGAGTACACCTCGCAGGTGCTGCGCACGCTCACCCCGCGCGAGGAGCGCGTCATCAAAATGCGCTTCGGCCTGGAGGACGGCAGCGAGCACACCCTGGAAGAGGTGGGGCAGAGCTTCCAGGTCACCCGCGAGCGCATTCGCCAGATTGAAGCCAAAGCCCTGCGCAAGCTGCGTCACCCCTCGCGCTCGCGCAAGCTGAAGGCGTTTGTCGAGGGCGTAAAGGAAATGTAATTCCGGAAAATGAGACTCCGGCATTTTTCCGCCGGCACAAAAAGAGCCGCGGCTTTGGAAGGAGCAGCGGCTCTTTCTTTTTGTGCACACGTTGCGCATCCGTTCCCGGGCTTCCCTCGCGCGTACGCACCGCTCGTCTATAATCGTCGGTTGATTCGCAGCGGCGGGCCACCTGAGTGCACGGCTTCGGTCTGCAGTGGTTCCGAAAATGCTATCGCGGATACGGGGGAGCACATGAAATCGCTCTGCGTCGCAGTTTTGGCCGTTCTCTCGTTTTCTGTCACTACTCAGGCCGCGACCTTCCACGTCGCAGTTTCTGGCAACGATGCCAATCCCGGCACTCGAGCGGCCCCGTTCCGCACCATTCAGCATGCAGCCGATCTGGCCCAGCCGGGGGACGTCATCACCGTGCATGCCGGCATCTACCGCGAGCGCGTCAGTCCACCCCGCGGAGGCACATCGGACGCAAAGCGCATCATCTACCAGGCCGCGCCCGGCGAGAGAGTCGTGATTACCGGCTCCGAGCCGGTCGGCAACTGGGTGTGGGTTCAGCAAAACGTGTGGAAGACCACGCTGCCCAACTCCTTCTTCGGTTCCTTCAATCCCTACAGCGACCTCATCCATGGCGACTGGTTCAACGCCATGGGCCGCCCGCACCATACCGGCCAGGTCTACCTGGACGGCATCGGCCTCACCGAAGCGGCCAGCCTCGACGACCTGATGAAACCCATGACCGGTGACGCGCTCTGGTTCGGCCAGGCCGGCCCGGAGCAGACTATCCTCTGGGCGCAGTTCAAAGGCGTCGATCCCAACCGCCAGCGCGTGGAGATCAATGTCCGCCAGGCCGTCTTCTATCCGGAGAAGACCGGCATCAACTACATCACCGTCCGCGGCTTCATCCTGGAGGACGCGGCCACGCCCTGGGCTCCGCCGACGGCCGAACAGATCGGCGTGATCGGACCTCACTGGAGCAAGGGCTGGATCATCGAGAACAACGTGATTCGTAACTCCATTTGCTCGGGAATTTCGCTGGGCAAATACGGCGATCAGTGGGACAACACCTCGGCCAACAGCGCCGAGGGCTATGTGCTCACTATTCGCCGCGCCCTGGCGAACGGGTGGTCAGGCCGGAACATCGGCCACCACATCGTCCGCAACAATACGATCTATAACTGCGGACAGGCGGGCATCGTCGGCAGCCTGGGCGAAGCCTTCAGCACGGTGAGCGGCAATACCATCCACGACATTCACCTGCAAAGCACCTTTTCCGGCGCGGAGATGGCGGGCATCAAGTTCCACGGCGCCGTAGACGTGCAGATTACCGGCAATCACATTTACCGAACCTGCCTGGGCCTGTGGCTTGACTGGATGGCACAGGGAACGCGCGTCTCCGGCAATCTTTTTCATGACAACCCCACCGACGTCTTTGTCGAAGTGGACCACGGGCCTTTTCTCTTTGCGAACAATTTTCTGCTCTCGCAGCAGTCGCTGCATGACAGCTCGCAGGGCGGCGCCTATGTTCACAACCTCTTTGCAGGCACGGTCTTCGTGCAGCTTTATGACAAGCGGCAAACGCCATTCCTTATGGCTCATTCCACTGCGGTCGCCGGATTGCATGACAATCCTTCCGGCGATAACCGTTATTACAACAACGTGTTCGTGAAGCGTGCCGATCTGAGCGTCTACGACAAGGTATCGATGCCCATGTACATGGAAGGCAACGTCTATCTGGCCGGCGCCAGGCCGTCGAAGTTCGATACCGACTCTGCCGTCACGTCAGCCGCTGATCCGCGGCTCACCCTGGAAGCAAAGCCCGACGGCCTCTATCTCTCCATGCAATGGGACAGCTCGTGGACCGGCCCGCGGCCGCGCACCCTGGTAACCACGGCGATGCTGGGACCAGCGACCATTTCCAATCTTCCCTATGAGCAGCCGGACGGCTCGCCGATTCGCATTGGCACCGATTATTTCGGCAAGCGCAGGAATCCGTCGAATCCAACTACGGGACCCTTCGAGCATCTCCCCGAGGGCGCGCTCCACCTCAAGGTCTGGTGATCTTCGGCGCTCAGTCGGCGACTGCAGTATTTTCGGAATTACTGTAGACCGGACCCCTACATTTAAGCGCGTCGATTCGCTCTACAGTAGTTCCGAAAATAGTCGGCTGCGGCGCAAATCGATCATTGGAGGAACGCGCGCTTTTGCCGGGCGCCGCGCCCCGGCGCCGGCGCTGCCCGCACCAACCTGGACTTCGTTGCGCAGAGCCGCAATCGAAGACACAAAAAATGCAGCCCGCGCCCCTTTTGCGCACGGACTGCATTTGCATTTCACTTTTTGCTTGCTGTTGCCGGACTCTCTGCTTCCGGCTCGCATTTCCCCAAACCTGCCTGCTTAGAAGGTGAAGGAAACCTGCATATCGATGCTGCGGTTGGCCGACGCCGAGGAGAAGAACCCTCCCGACAGCGCATTCGATTTGCCGAACAGCGGCGACTCCAGCTCTCCCACCGGCTGCGCCAGGTTCACGTTGTTGAAGACGTTCCTTGCCATGGCCGAGAAGTTGAGAGCGTACTTGCGGGGCACCGACTGCTGATCCATGCGGGCCGGTCCGCCGCTGCCGCTGAGGCCGCCGGGGCCAAGGCCGCCGCCCATGCCGCCGGGGCCACCAGGACCACCGCCGCCACGCGGGCCGCCGCCGGGGCCTCCCGGTCCGCCGGGTCCACCGCCCGTGGCCGAGCCGCCGGTGACCCTGGGGCCGATGCCGAAGGACCTGCTGACGCGGAGGTTCATGCTGAGCTGGCCCGGTCCGGTGCCGTAGTTATACGGAATCTCCTGCGCATTCCACGCCGGATCCAGATCGAAGGTTCCGTAGCTGGTTGTCATCGTGTCGGCGCTGGCCGAAGTGGCGAAGGCCGGCCGTGCGTTGAACTGGTTGTCGCCTGTCTGGTCTGTACCGATGGTGATGTTGAACGGCGCGCCCGAATCCGCCACCAGCATGGGGCTGAACGAAACTCCATACGGTCCCTGCAGGTTTCCGCCGAGCAGGAAGCGGTTGCGGACGTCGAAGTTGGCGCGGCCGTAGTCGGCCTTCGGGTTGGACTGGTTCGACGGGAAGTAACTTGCACCGGAGGTGTCCGCATTGGCGAAGTTGAGCATGTAGAAGCCGAAGAGCGTGAGGCGCTTGGCCTTGACCGTGTAGTTCATCATGAGTTGGTTCTGGTTGTAGATGCCGCCTGACTCGAACTGGTAGACGTTCTCGTTGATGCCGTTGGGCCGGATGCCGGTTCCCGTCGCCGGATCGTAGGTCGCCGGCTCAAAGGCGTTGATGTTGTCTGTATAAGGCTCGTGAATGCCGTGCGAGTTGATGTAGGTGACGGCGACGGTGGCGATGTTGCCGAAGAGGTGCTCGACGCCCACCGCGGCCTGCATGTTGATGCCGGAGCGGAAATTGGGCGCGATCTGATAGATGGTGGGGGCCGAAGTGCTGAGCGAGGCCAGAGTGGAGGCGTCCGGCACGTTGGTTTCGTTGAACGTCGGGTTCTTGATGACGTACGACTGCACATTGGCGCCGTTATTGCGATAGGCCTGGAGGATGTTGTTCTCCTGGAAGCGGTCAAAGAACCAGCCGTAGCCGCCGCGAATGACGGTCTTGGCCTGCTTGGAGCCGCCGGCAGGCGCCCAGGCGAAGGAGAGACGCGGCGCCCAGTCATTGTGGTCTGCAATGTCGTTCTGCGACTCGTAGCGGATACCGTAGCTGAAGGTCAGGTTCGGCTTCAGCTTCATATCGTCCTGATAGTAGAGGCCGAGATCCCAGTAATTGACGTGCACTGCAGGGTTGCCTGTGGAGACGTTATATTCGGAGGGGTTCCCCGAGGCGTAGGAGTTGGAGCAGGTCGCCGTGGTGGCGAGGCAGCCGTAGGTGAAAACGCCGTTGAAGCCGGAGTTGGCATAGTTGGAGTCACTCTGGAAGCGGAGGCGGACTCCGGTGTTGATGGAGTGGACGCCCTTGGTGATCATGGTGTAGTTCTGCAACTCGTAGTGTTCCTGCGTATCGCGGTCGATGCCGATGCTGTTGCCGCCTCCCGTGAACGAGCCGGCCACACTCACGGTGGGGTCAGTGCTCTGCGGTGTCTGGCTGTCGCTGTCGCGCATGAACTGGAAGTTGGTTTCGTTGACAATGTTGGGGCTGATGATCTGGGTGTCGCTGAGCTGGAGAGTGTTCTCATAGTTGGCGACGTTGTAACCCTGGCTCTCCAGCGCGAACTGCGAAACCCCGCTGTTGGTCTGAATCTCGCGGTTGAACATGTAGCGGATGGTCAGCGTGTTGTTTTTGCCGAGCTGAAAATCGAAGCGCGGGCTGACATCGAGGCGCGACTGCGGATTGGCCACCGCGGCCGAGTAGTTAGACACCGTGCCTGTCGTACGGTTGTATTCCTCGGCGTTGATGATAGAGTTGGACTGGTTGTTGCGGTCGAAGACGCTGCCGAACCAGGAGCTGGTCTTGGAAAGCGCGCCGCCGGCATTGCCCATCATGAAGGTGGTGTAGTAGGGCGGCTCGCTTTTGACGAACGGGTTCAGCGAGTTGAAGGCTGAGTCGTTGCCGTCTGTCATGAACATGCCGTGCAGCTTATCGGTTCCCGGCTTGGTCAGAATCTCGATGCGCCCGTAGCCCAGCTTGTCGTACTGCGCCGAGAACGGATTCTGGTTGATGCGAATCTCGCGGATGGACGACTTAGGCGGAAGCTGGCCGCCGGTGAAGCCGTCAATATAGATCTGGCCGCCGTTGGGACCGGCAGCAGGACCGGCCAGCGCGCTCAGCTCGCTCTGCAGCTCGTCGGGGTCGTCGGAGAGCGCATCCAGATCCTTGCCCTTGATCACCATGGCACTGGCGTTGTTGTCGGCGCTGGTGTTCACGCTCAGGCTATTCGCATTGACTGACACCTGCTGCTGCTCAACCGGCAGCGGCAGCGCGATGTTCTTCAGCGTCTCCTTGCCGCCGAAGACGTCCACCTCCACCGGAGCGGGCGTGGCAAAGCCCGGAGCCGCGGCCGTAATGGTGTATCGCCCAGGCTCCAGATTGTCCACGGTGTAGAAGCCGTCGCCGCCGCTGGTCGCGGTCCGGGTGGCGCCCTCCTTGCTGGTCAGCGTCACCGTCGATGATGGAATCACCGCGCCGGTGGGGTCGGTCACGGTTCCATGCACGATACCCTTCTGCGTCTGCGCCGCCGCAACCATCCCTCCGCAGAGGAAAAGAAGGTTCAGGAGAAGCACGCCGCAAATCATGATCAGAATCGCCTGCTTTTTCATCGTGTGTGTCCTTTCAGCGTCCAGCGGGCTTGCATATTCAGGAGACCCCGAAAGGCAACACCGTGCGGTCACATTGGGTAAATCTGTGTAACGCTTTGTCACAGCGGGCGTGACCATTTGTTACACTTCCGCTGCGTACGCGGCCGCGGATTAGCGTACGCTAATTTCCAGGATGCCCAGGACATAGCGGCAACATGCGCGGCGCTCATGCGTCCGGGGCAAGCGTAACCAGCGTGGACGACATTCTTCTCATCGACGACGACGTTGACCTCTGCTCCATGCTGACCGAGTACATGGGACGCTATGGATTCCGCGTCACCGCCGTGTACCGCGGCGACACCGGCCTCAAGGCGGCCCTGGAGAAACCCTATGCGATGATCCTGCTGGATGTGATGCTGCCCGGTCTGGACGGCTTTGAGGTGCTGCGGCGCATCCGCGCCTCCTCTTCCATCAACGTCCTGCTGCTGACCGCGCGCGGCGAGGACGTGGACCGCATCGTCGGCCTGGAGATCGGCGCGGACGATTATCTTTCCAAGCCTTTCAACCCGCGCGAGCTGCTGGCCCGGGTGCGCGCCATTCTGCGCCGAAGCGCGACGCCCGTGTCCATGCCTGGAAGCAAGGCCGATCAGGCCATCCTCCGCGCCGGCGGCCTGGAGCTCAACCGCGCCGCGCGCACCGTCATGCAAAACGGCAAGAAGGTCGAACTCACCGACGTCGAGTTCGCACTGCTTGAGGCGCTCATGCGCGCGCCTGGCCAGGTGGTAGCCCGCGAAGACATCTCAGAAAACGTGCTCGGCCGCAAATTTCATCCCTTCGACCGCAGCCTGGACATGCACGTCAGCCGCCTGCGCCGCAAGCTCACCGAAAACGGCGCGCCCGAGGACCAGGTGAAGACCATCCGCGGTGTCGGCTATCAGCTCACTGTCAACTTCGATTCGCAGCCGGCCTCAGGCCGCCAAAAGGACTGAGCGATGCGCAGCCTCTTCTTCAAGGTCTTTATCATCTTCTGGATTGCGCAGAGCCTCATCTTTGTCATTTCCACCGCGCTGATCGTCCGCCACCATTTTAATGAGAGTCCCCCCGATGTCCTGTCCGACGGCTTCTACAGCAGCCTGGAGAACGATGCGTACCACGCCACCGCCGCCTACGAGTCCGGCGACTGCCCTGCCCTCAAGGCGTACGGGGCGAGCATCGGCCAGACCATCGCTCTGGAGGACGCCTCGGGAAATCCTTTGTGCAAAAGCGAGGTCTCAGTGCCTCCTCCGCCCAGCGACCGTAATCCCCGCAATGCCGGGATCCAGGTAGGCAACCTTTACGTATGGCGAGTGCCCTTCGTCGCGACCAGCGGGAAGCGCTATCTCTTCCTCCTTATCCGTCCGCATGTGCCTCGCGGCCACTCATGGCAACAGGACCTGCTGCGCTTTTCCTTCCCGCAGCTTCCGGTAGCCATCGGCATCGGCGGCCTCACCACGCTGGTGCTGGTTCTTCTCTTTACGCGCCCGGTGGTGCGGCTGCGCAAGGCCGCCCGTGAACTGGCCACAGGCAAGCTCAGCGCCCGTGCCGTCTGGCCGGCTGCAAAGTGGCGCATCTTTGAGGCCGATGAAATCTCCGCCCTCATTCGCGACTTCAATCACATGGCCGAGCGCCTTGAATCTTTGGTCGATGCGCAAAAGCTCCTCTTGCGCGATGTCTCGCATGAGCTGCGCTCGCCGCTGGCCCGACTCAACGTGGCCCTGGAACTGGCCCGCGAGGACGCCGACCCCGCCACGGCCTCGCACCTCGAACGCATCGAGCGCGAAACCGAAAAGCTCAACCAGCTCATCGGCCAATTGCTTACCCTCTCGTCGATGGAAGCGATGGAGAAGGTGGAGAATTTTGTCCCGTTCCCGCTGGAGCGCATGGTCGAGCGCATGATCCCGGACGCAGAATTCGAGGCACGGCAGCGGCAGTGCACCGTCTCCTTCCGCGCCGAGCAGCCGTGCATGATTCTCGGCAACCAGGAGTTGCTCTACCGCGCCATCGAGAACGTTGTGCGCAACGCCATCCGCTACACCGACAGCGGCACGGAAGTGGAGATCGTGCTCCGAGTGCCCGAAACGCGCGGCGCGCGCCATGCCATTCTGGAGGTCAGCGACCGCGGCCCCGGCATCCCCGACCATCAGCTCCCCGCCATCTTCCGTCCCTTCTATCGTGTCGACTACGCACGCAGCGCCCAGACCGGCGGCTTCGGCGTGGGCCTGGCCATCGCCGAGCGCGCCGTGCGCCTGCACAAGGGCGAACTCAGCGCGGCCAACCGCGAGGGCGGCGGCGTGACCTTCCGCATCACCCTCCCCGCCCTATAATTGTCCCGTCGCGCGCGGGCCTTCCCGCCGCGCTGCGTACCGGCACATCTGCCGCAGGAGCGTCCCGTGACCTTCTCTCGCCGTAAGTTCCTTGCCACAGCCGCCACTGCCGGAGGCGTAGTCCTCGCCTCGCCCGGCTCCTTCGCCGCGCCTTACCAGGTCTCCGTGCAGCGCGGGGCGGCGCAGCACGCCGCCTCTGGCGCACACTCGCCGACCGTGCCGGTGGCCATTCCTGCCACCATGCCCATGGGCTCCGGCGCCGCGTTGGGCGGAATCGGAACTGGCTTTGTCGAGATTCGCGCCGACGGCTGCTTCTACGAGTGGCAGATCTTCAACGCCGGCCCGTGGGCGCAGAACGTGCGCTCCACCACCGCGCCGCCGCCGCCCGGCCCAGAGTATCTGCGTTTCATCCTGCGCACCAGCAAGGCCTCATCCGAGATACCCGCCGTTCGCCGTCTCTATCTCCGCTCCGACGAGTACGAGGTCTACTCCCTGCCCTTCGTGCAGGACGTCGAGTCCATCGATTACTTCGCCTGGTTCCCCATGACCGGCCTTCGCTACAACGACTCCACGCTTCCGGTCCGCGTCTCCGCGCAGGTCTTCTCGCCGTTCGTCCCCGGCCACGCGCGCGACTCGGCCACTCCTGGCTTCCACGTCGTCTACACCCTGGAAAACACCTCGGACGAAAAGGTGGATGTCTCGCTGGCCGGCTTTCTCGACAATCCTCTCGCCTCCGCGCTGCCCTTGCGCCGTCTCAGCAACACGCTCACGCAAGACTCGGGCGTCACCAGCCTGCTGATGCAGACCGGCGCGGAGTCTGATTTTCCCTCCGGCATCGGGAGCCTGTGTTTCTCCGTAACTGGCGGCGAACCCTCCTACATCGCCGGCGCATTTCACGAATACATGCTGCCCGGCTACTGCCGCTGGCGGACCCACCGCGTCAATTTCATGGTCCTCAGCATCCTGCAGGAGTTTATGGCCACGGGCAAGCTGCCCAACTCCAGCGCCGCCGCCGATCCCAGCTTCGGGCTGCCCACCGACAATGTGATCGACACGCTCTCCGGCAACGCTCTCAGCAGCACCGTTGAGCGCCTCTGCACCGACGCGCTCATCGCCCGCGTCTTCAGCGATGCCCGCGCCGCCAACGGGCCGCTGAGCGATGCCGATTCCCGCGACCTGCTCAAGGAGGTCCGCGCGAATCTGGTGGACAACACCGGCGCCCCGCGCATGAGCTGGGGAACCGGCGCGCTGGCCTCCAGCGTCACCCTCGCCCCGCGCCAGAAGACCGAGATCCGCTTCACCCTGGGGTGGTATTTCCCCCATCACCTCACTGCTGCCGGCCATGAGATGGGGCACATGTACGACAACTGGTACAAGGACGCGGGCGAGGTCAACCGCTTTCTCTGCGCGGAGTACCCGCGCCATCGCGCCGCCACTGAGGCCTTCGCACGCACCCTCACCGACACCACCTGCGGCGACCCCTTGGCCTTCGCCTGGTCCAGCCAGCTCAACACGCTTATCGTCAACACCTGGTGGACACGCGACGGCGGCTACGCCGTCTGGGAGGGCCTGGGCTGTTGCGGCCTCTCCACCACCGACGTTGATTATCAGGGCAGCTTCCCCATCGTCGCGCTCTTTCCCGAGCTGAAACTCTCGCAGATGAAGCGCATCATCGCTCACCAGAACGACCTGGGCCAGGTGCCGCACAACTTCAACCACAACCTCGACCAGGTGGACAACGGCTTCAAGCGCGTGGACATGAATCCGCAGTTCGTGATGATGGTCTGCCGCGACTACCTCTGGACCGGCGACCGCGACTACCTGGCCGCGCTCTGGCCGCATGTGGTCCGCGCCATGGCCTTCACCGAGTCGCTCGACACCAACGGCGACGGCCTGCCCGACCGCGACACCGGCCTGCAGACCTACGACGCCTGGGGCATGCGCGGAACTCCTTCCTACATCGCCTCGCTCTGGATCGGCTCGCTGCGCGCTGCCATCCGCATCGCTAAGGACTCCGGCCATCCCGCCGACGCCCGGCGCTGGGCCGCGCTGCTGGCCAAGGCCTCGGCCAGCTATGACCAGCTTCTTTTCAACGGCGAGTACTACAGCCTCTGGGTCGACGGCAGTAACCGCGACGAGCTCTGCATGACCGACCAGATCTCCGGCGAGTGGTTCTCGCATCTCATCGGCCTTTCGACCACCATCTCCCGTGAGAACATGTATCACGCTATCGACGCCATCGTCCGCCACAACTTCAGCCCCGAGTTCGGCCTGCACAACGCCACCGCGCCCCGCGGAGGCCTCGGTCTGCTGGCCATGGCCAACGGCCAGGCTGGCGGCGTCTGGTCGGGCATTGAATTCGCCTTCGCCTCGCTGCTGATGGATCACGGCCGCTACGAGCAGGGTGTCCGCATCGTCGAGGCCACGCATCGCCGCTATTTGCGCGCCGGCCAGCCCTGGAACCACATCGAGTGCGGCAGCCACTACACCCGCGCCATGAGCAGCTGGGCCACGCTGCTGGCCGCGACCGGCTTCAAGCCTGACCTGCCCCAGCAGACCTTCACCCTTGCGCCCGTCCTCACCGGCGATTTCCGCGCGCCCTGGGCCACAGCCTCCGGCTTCGGCACCATCAGCCGCACCGGAAAGACCCTCGCGATTCACTGCGTCCAAGGTTCGCTCAATTTACGCGTGCTCCGGCTCTCCACGCCCGCCCAGACCGCGCGTCTCGGAACCAAGTCTCTTGCCGTGCACGCCACCAAAACGGCCGAGGGCGTCGCGCTCGAGTTTTCCAACCCGGTTTCCCTCGCCGCCAGCCAGACACTGTCGATCGCCTGACTCGAAACGCCATACGCCGCGGCGAAGCGCTTTGCACCCACCGCGATCGCCGCCCAAAGACGAAAAGCGCCTGGAAAAATTCGGCCGCCTCTTGCGGAGAAAAGTCTTAGGTGAGGAGGACGGCCAAGGTCGCGAGCTTGGCATGATCGAGGCGGGGAAGGCAGCACCAGAACAGACGGGGGGGCACGGGTTCATGAACAAGAGAGAGCATCACATTTTAATCAAATCAAAAGCAGCGGCATCCCATGAATCAATCTGTTCCTTTTGAAAAGAGGCGATCATCCCGGTTTAGCTTCGTGACGAGTTGCCAAACAAGGTTTTGCACCGCGCTCTTCACTTCGGTGGCCATCTCATCTCCAACATCAAATCGTCTTCCTTCAATGCCATACACGCACAACTGCCTGGGGAGACATCCGAGTCTCTCCGCCAGTGCTATTGCTTCCGCAACTCCCAGACCATGGCTGGATACCGGTGAACTGATTGCGGGCGAGAAGCAAGAAAGATCCCAAGCGGAGACCGTACCGATCGCCGCTCCCGTTCTAACCGCATCCACCATGATGACTCGCTGGCTCCTCCGCCAGAGCTCGATGAGCGACAGCGCGTCTCCGCTCTGAATCATGGAAGGGAAGCCCAGTTCCCGCAACCGCTCGGCTACAAAGATGCCTGCAGCGTCATCCCCTCTTTCACGGTTTCCGCAGCCGATGATCACCATATTCTCGGTCCGTCAACCTGTTCCTGCACGAGGGTGAGTTTCAGGAAGTGCGTCGCACAAGAGATGCAAGGGTCATAATTCCGGATCGCCTGTTCACACTTCCAAGTGGCTTCATCAAGCGGCCACGTAACCAGGCGTGCAGCGTACGCACGGAGATCGTCCTCAATGCGCTTCTGATTTTGCGAAGTCGGTGGAACGATTTTGGCGCTGATCACCTGTCCTTTCTCATCCAGGGCATAGCGGTGATAAAGGATCCCCCGCGGTGCTTCTGTGATTGCCTGGCCCACTCCGACGCGATTTGGCGCTTCTACCCGCGGCAACGGAGGCGGTTCATATTCACCGATTAAACGCAGCGCTTCCGCGCACGCAAACACGGTTTCGACTGCGCGCACGATAATGCTGCGAAATGGGTTGGTCACCGGAGGGGTGAGGCGGACCTCGCGAGCCACCTGCTGGGCGACGGACGGCAAATGATCGAAATTCAGGTTGAAACGCGCCAAAGGGCCGACCAGATACGACCCCCTTCCCCGGACCACAGAGTGCAGGGCGTTCGAGTGCTGCACGTGCTGCTCAATGAAATGGTCCTCGTATTCGGCGGCATCGATGTTGAGACCCAGGCTTGAGACAAGCCGTCCTTCATTGAGCGGATACTCCTCTGGATGGCGGAGCGCCACGAACTCGTAGTCCTGGTCGAAATCCGGGAACTCCAGTGTTGCCGCCCAGCGCACCGTTTCGAGCGAAGCGTCCAGCGCCCATTGCAGTTCCCCTACCAGATCCCGCAGCTGTTGCTTCGTCGGTACTTTATAGAAACCGCCAACTGCCGCGGAAACAGGATGAATCTCGCGTCCGCCGAGGACGGTGACGATCCGGTTGCCGATCTTCTTCAGCCGCAGGGCGCGTTCGACAATGGGCCTATGGTCTTTGGCCATGCCGATGACATCCTGGAAGCCCAGAAAATCCGGCGCATGCAGCATGTAAACATGCAGCACATGGCTCTCAATCCATTCTCCGCAATAAAACAGGCGGCGTAACAGACGCACTGCGGGGTCGACGGAAATCCCCAGTGCCCGTTCGATCGCGTGCGCCGCGCTCATCTGATAGGCGATCGGGCAGATTCCGCAGATGCGTGCCGTAATATCCGGCACCTCGGAAAAATGACGGCCACGAAGAAAGGCTTCAAAAAAGCGTGGCGGCTCGTAGATTCTCAGTTTCACATCGGCTACCCGATCGCCGGCCAGTTTGACGTAAAGAGCGCCTTCGCCCTCCACGCGCGCCAGCGTGTCCACGCGGATTGTCCTTGTGCGTTCGCTCATTTGCGCTCGTACTCCTCGCTTGCCTGGCGGAACTGCCATGACCACGCATTGAATCCCCGATAAGCTCGGGCGATCTGCGTGTCCGACTGACCCAGGATGCGAAGACGATTGCCCAGAGATGCGGTGTTAGAACTTTCCATCGGGCCGTAACATCCGTAGCAGCCGCGGTCATAGCTCGGGCAAAGCGCCCCGCAGCCCGCCTGCGTCACCGGACCAAGACAAGGGACGCCGCGCGCCACAGCAATGCACACGTTGGCCTTCCGCTTGCACTCGATGCACACGCTGTATGCAGGGATATTCGGCTTTCGTCCTGCCAGGGTAGCGGTGATCAGCTCAATCAGGTGGTACTTATTGATGGGGCAGCCACGCAGATCGAAATCAACAGGCACATGCTCGGCGATTGGCGTAGAGAACTTCAGCGTGCTTATGTATAGTGGCGTGGCATACACAACCCGGATGAACTCATCCACATCCTTCCAGTTGCGCAGCGCCTGAATGCCGCCTGAGGTGGCACAGGCGCCGATGGCGATCAGGGTCTTGCACTGCCGTCGCACATCCTGAATCCGCTGGGCATCATGGTGCGTGGTGATCGATCCCTCGACCAGACCAATGTCATACGGTCCCTTGACGGCTGCTCGTGTGGCCTCCGGAAAGTATGCAATCTCGATTGCTGCCGCCACGCCCAGAAGTTCATCCTCTGCATCGAGCAGGCTTAACTGGCAGCCGTCGCAGGAGGCGAACTTAAAGACGGCCACTTTCGGCTTGCGTTCGTTCTCAGAGCTCATATCTCTCCAGCAGCGGCCGGATCACCTTATACGGGAAGACTGGCCCCTCCTTGCAGATGAAGTGAGGTCCATATTGGCAATGGCCGCAGAATCCCACCGCGCACTTCATGTTACGTTCCATCGAAAGATAAATATCTTTCCGCCTGAGGCCATGATTTTCCAGCTCGCGGATTACAAAGCGCATCATGATTTCTGGGCCACAAATCATGGCCACGAACCGGGCGGGCTGCAGGCGTGCATAGCGGAGCAAAGTTGTGACGACGCCTACACGTCCGTGCCATCGCAGACCGCCATAATCGACCGTGATCAGGACTTGCGTGTCTGGCTGCCGCGCCCAGGCTGTTAGCTCTTTGCGGTACAACAGGTCGCGGGGACTGCGCGCGCCGTAAAGCACCATCAACCGCCCGTAGTCCTTGCGGTTTTGGAGGACGTGGTAGATTACCGGCCGCAACGGCGCCAATCCAATTCCGCCGGCAACTACGATCACGTCACGTCCGCGCGCGGCCTCGATGGGCCAGCCAACGCCGAATGGGCCGCGCATCCCAATTTCGTCTCCCTCTCTCCGGCTTACCAGCGCGTGCGTCGCCCGCCCCACGGAGCGGACTGTGTACGTGAGCTGGCCAGGATCTGCGGGGTCGCCGCTGATTGAGATGGGCAACTCGCCAACGCCGAATGTCCACAACATGCTGAACTGTCCGGGCAGGAACCGACTTCCGTTCGCGTCAGCGAGGGGCTTGAGCGTGAGAGTGAAGGTGTCAGAGGTTTCCCGCGTTACCTCCAAGATGCTGCAAAGTTGCGGCAACATGGGATCGAGTTTTGTAGAGGCTGCCATAGTCGTTACCTTGTGGCGTACACATCGAGCAACTGAAAGCGCGTAGCTTCCAGCCGTTGGGCAATGATCCACGCAAAACGCTTCAGCAGCTCATATCCCAGATCATGGTTTTCTTCGCACTTCTTTCGGAGACATTTGCCGTCGAGTGCGATCGCCCTCGTTTCTTCCACGGTATGAGCGTTGAATCTCCAGATGTACGGAGGCAGCAGCCAAGACCAACCCAGGATGTCTCCCTCACTGAGTGTCTCCACTGCGATCGGCTTGTGCTGAGGGGCGAAGATCTCCAGCGCGACTTTTCCTGACCGGACCAGGTAAAACTCGTTTGCCTCAGTTCCTTCCTTAAAAATGTAGTCGCCGGCATTAAACCTCGTGTTGGAGGCACAGCCCACAAGAAGGTTCACGTAAGGCTTTTCCATGCCAGTGAAGAACGGATGTTCCGCGATGATGCGTTCAAGAGTTTCCATGGCTTGCTGTCTCCCTTATGACGCGAGCTTCTTCGGTAATGTCAATGCCCGCCGGACACCAGGTGATGCAGCGGCCGCAGCCCACGCATCCCGATGTTCCGAACTGATCGATCCACGAAGCCAGCTTGTGCGTTATCCACTGCCGATAACGCGCCTTCGCCGACGAGCGCACGCTGCCGCCGTGAATGTAAGAAAAGCTCAGCGTAAAGCACGAGTCCAGGCGCCGCCAGCGTTGCGCATGGTCTCCGGTCACGTCGCTGGTGTCTTCTACGGTCGTGCAAAAGCAGGTCGGACAAACCATCGTACAGTTCGCGCACGTCAGGCAGCGTCCGGCAATCTCGTCCCAGCGCGGGTGATCGAAATTCTCGTAGAGCAACTCTTCGATACCGGCAAGATCGATGCGGCGCGTCTGCTGTTGGGCCGCCATTTCCACCGCTGCTTCTGCCTGCCGCAAATCTTCTTCACTGGCAGGGTCGGTTGTCAGCTCGGCCAGAACCTTTGCTCCGCGGCCACTGCCTGCCTTCACCAGAAATCGGTGATGGCCCATCACATCGATTTCCGTCATAACCAGGTCGTACCCGCCTTGCGCCTTCGGTCCGGTCCCCATTGACGCACAGAAACAAGTGGCTACAGCCTGGGTGCATTGCGCAACGACAATGAAGGCGCCTTCACGGCGCTCCTTATAGATTGTTTCGCGATATTTGTCCCCCAGCAGCACGCGATCCTGCATGGCAATCGCCGCCAGGTCGCAGGCCCGCACGCCGAGAAAAGCGTATGGCTTCCTCGGAGCGGTTTCATTGGTCAATATGCGAAAGGTTCCGTTATGGCGCTCGGCCGACCACAAGAGCACATCGGCCGGATGCAGGTACTTCTTGCAGCTCTGCGGGCCATTAGCGTAGCCGAAGAGCGCCTGATCGTCACGTTTCTTCAAACGGTACCGGCCTGCTTCCTGTTCATCGGTCAAGCCGGCGGGCAATTCCGAAGCCGCTTCGATACGCTCATTGACAATCGCTCCGTCGCGCACAGTGGGAGCAATGACTTCAAAACCTCTGCGCGATAGCGCTTCGATCAGGCTTTGAATCCGGTTCGCTTCCAGAATCCGGGGCTGTTCCTGGGTCACGGCGATCGCTCCCGCATCGAGTGTAGCCCTGTCCGTAGAAGATGCGCGGGGTATCGCATTCAGGTGTGACGGCTGTCACGCATTCCCAGCAATCATGCTTCCTTTGCCTGCGTTGCATGGTTGATTCTCTGCCGTGGAATCCACCTTGCACTTTGATCTTGCATGGCCCAATTGCTTCGGCGGTGGCCTCATGCGCATACGCTGCGCAGCTTTGAACCCGATTACACGCTACCAGAAATCGCGTCTTGGCTGGCATCGACCGATTGAAGCCAGAAGGATCCATCCTGTTGTACCCATTTAGCAGGCAGCGCATGATTGCGCCATGCAACAGTTAGTAAGAGCAAGCATTGGCTCGGCCCAGAGTTGCGCAAGGGAGATTCTCGAAGCGATTCCGGGTATTTTGCAATTCATCCGCCTGTGGAACGGGACGGAAAGGGGCGATTCAAAGGGGTGGTGGCCAGGGACGGGATTGAACCGCCGACGCCGGCCTTTTCAGGGCCGCGCTCTACCACTGAGCTACCTGGCCTCAGTGCACATCATCGGTTGCATGTCTAGAGCGGTTTAGGAAAAAGTGTGAGGAGGTGGAGTGATTGCAAGGTCGCCGCTCCCTGATGGTCGCGTCGCCTTGACTTCATCGACTCACTCTACAATATTTCCTATACCGCTGTAGGCGCGGAATCCGGAGCCGGAGCGGTCAGCTTCCGCGGCCTGGCCGCATGCTAGCCGCAGCGGCCGGGCAAGGAGGGTATCTCCACACACCGTGCTCTGCAACAACCAGATCAGTATAACAACTCCCATGCACCCCGCCAAACCCGGCAACCGGGCCCCTAAACCCGGGGAAAAACCTCCCGGCGGATGTGCCCAATCCCTCGGTGAGCGCGTCTTACCTGATAGAGTTACACCTGCGGCCACGCCGCCGCGGCGGATCGAGCAACACGGGAGACAGTCATCGCACCAGGAGTTCATCGAACCCGCCACCTGCGCGGGCCCATATGCGGTCTTGCGATGCTTCTGGCTGCCGCGATCGCCCCGGCCGCACGGCCGCAGCAGCCTGCTGCCGCACCGGCTACCCCATCGTCTTCACCTTCGTCTTTCCCCTCCGCGCAGCCGGGCCCTGCCCAGGCCAATCCTGTCCAGACCGGCAGTATCAGCGGCAGCGTCGTCGACCGCGACGGGACAGTCTATGAAGACGCCCGCGCCGTTCTTGCCTCATCCGATTCCCACGGCCCCGCGCTCACCCAGGCCACGGACAGCAACGGCCGCTTCAGCTTCACCGCGCTTGCTGCCGGCGCTTACACGCTCACCGTCTCCGGCAAGGGATTCGCTCCGCAGACCCGCTCCATCGTTCTCAACCCCGGCCAGAGCTACGAGGCCCAGCCCATCGTGCTCGTGGCCAGCTCCACCACCAATGTCCGTGTGACCGCCTACTCCTCTTCCATCGAAATCGCCCAGGAGGAGGTCCAGCTGGAGGAGAAGCAGCGCGTCCTCGGCTTCATCCCCAACTTCTACGTCGCTTACGATCCTCATGCCCCGCCCCTCGACCCTCGCCAGAAATTCAATCTCGCCTGGAAGACCGCCATCGACCCGGTCTCTTTCCTGGCCGCAGGGGCCTTTGCCGGCATCGAGCAGGCTGACAACATGTACAGCGGCTATGGCCAGGGCGCGCAGGGCTACGCCAAGCGCTTCGGAGCCACCTTCGCCGACGAATTCTCCGCCGACATACTCGGCAACGAAGTCTTCCCCGTACTTCTCCACCAGGACCCGCGCTACTTCTATAAAGGGACCGGGACCATTCGCTCGCGTGCTCTCTACGCCATCGCAACCGCGGTCATCTGCAAGGGCGACAACGGCCGTTGGCAGCCGAACTATTCCGGCATTCTGGGCGCCCTGGCCGCCGGCGGCCTTTCCAACCTCTATTACCCGGCCAGCGACCGCAACGGAGTGGGGCTCACCTTTGAAAACACCCTCATCGGCGTGGCCGGCGGCGCCGTCCAGGGCATCTTTCAGGAGTTCGTGGTCCGCAGGCTCACCCCCCACCTCCCCAGTTACAACTCCTCCGGTCACTAGACGGCCCTGCGCCGCACGCGCCTCGCTTGACAGCCCCCTCCTGGAGGTTCAGGGTTAGAGCGTGGAATTGCGTCCGCGCCGCAAGGCCCGCAGCCACGCACTTTGCCCGCACGATGAGGCCATCCATGATCCGTACCGGAGTCTTTTCCCGTAGAAAATTTGTCGGCACCTCCGCCCAGGCCGCGGCCGCAGGTCTTTTGGCTCACTCCGCGTTGCCGCCGAGCCTTCTTGCCGCCGTCGCCAGTCCCTGGGAGCCCGACGGATACAACCACAAGGTCGTGGTCCGCATCTACGACCCGGCTGTCTCCGCCAACTACACCTTCGGCACTCCCTTTTACTGGCGCAGCTTCGACGCCGCCCGCCTGGAAGCCATGCTGGACGCCGGCATCATGCAGATCGCCGGCGCCTCCACGCCCCGTCTCGCCTGGCAGAAGATTCTTCCCGGCGTCTCCGGCTCCTCGCGCATCGTGGTCAAGGCTAACCTGAACAACACCGCCCGCGAGTGGAAGGCCGCCGCGCTCAACACCTCGCCGGCCATGATGGTTGCGCTGGCCAAAAGCCTGAATCAGGCCGGCGTGCGCAACGAAAACCTCACCATCCTCGACTGCTCGCGCTCCATCCCCGATGAGATGAAGAACGACGTTCTGGGCGCAGGCTCCCGCCGTGCAGCTGGTCGGCGGCCCGCAGCCCGGCTCCGCAGCAATGCAGGAGATGCCCTACGGCGGTTCCTACGTCATTCCCCAGCTGGTGCTCGACGCCGACTTTCTGATCAGCTCCCACCTGATGAAGAAGCACGACGGCGGACAGACCGGCGCCATGAAAAACTTCTTCGGCATGAAGGCCGATGGCAAGGTCACCTTCGCCCATGGCACGCCCGGCTGGATGCACGGTCACCAGATTCGCGGCATCGTCACCAACCAGGAGATACGCAAGCGGCTGAAGCTGTGCATCAACGAGGCCGTGCTGGCCGCCAACTCGCCCGACACCCTGGACACCTGGACGTTCAGTGATCTCTTCCCCGACGGCCGTCCCTCCAGCCTTATCCTCTCGCGCAATCCCTTCCTCCAGGATGTGGTCGGCTGGGATTTCGTGCGCGCCGAGTGCTCGCGCTTCCCCTGCCGCGTCGGTCCCTCCATCACCTGGCTCAAAAACTGCGCCGGCTATCTGCCCAACTGGCGCGTGGAAGCCGTGGAGAGCGGTGTTCTGGTGGACGGCGCCCCCGGCATGCCCCCCAAGGACATGCGCTACGACCCCGCCCTGGTCGAGTACATCTCGCGCCGGGTGTGAACCCCGGGCCTGAACGTCCTGCCTGAATACCGCCCGGGGTCGAAAATCGTCACGCGCGGCCGCTGGCGGGAACCTTCGCGCGTTGCTATGCGTATGCAGAAGAAGGCGCGGCTGTGCGTCATCTTGGCGCCGTCGCGCCCCTCGAGGTTCGCACGCCATGACCAAATTTCTGCTCTGGTGCATTCTTCTGGTGCTCTGCTGGCCGCTGGCTCTGCTGGCGCTCGTGCTCTATCCGCTGGTGTGGCTGTTCACGCTGCCCTTCCGCGTAACCGGCATCGCCGTGGGCGGCGCGCTGGCGCTGCTCGCAGCCCTGATCTTCCTGCCCGCCCGCGTGCTGCGTTCCATCTAGGGCCTGTTAACATTACCGGGGCAGATGGCGTTGCGAGCGAAAATCGGGCCAGAACCGGGGCCCCCACGGACAGGTCTTCGTCCGTGGGGTGGAGACTAGGCGGAGGCCGAAGGCTGTGGCGGGACCACAGTCGAGGCCGACAACGACGTATGGCCCGATTCCTACCCCCGATTTTCTCCGCAACCCTGGGTCCCAAACGTGCGAACTTTGCACGTTTGGGCAGAAGTCGAAGGGACGGGGCCAATTTTCCCGATTTCTGCGTCAGTCGTCGCTAGCAGACACCCGGTATCCGCCCCACGGACGAAGACCTGTCCGTGGGGACCCCGGGTATGCGTCGCTCCTCATTCCTTGAACTCGGAAAAATTGGCTCCCGTCGCCACCGTCCCGGTAGTGTTAACAGGCCCTAGCATGCTCATCCGCCACCCCTCGCATCGCTGCCTCCGTCCAATTACCATGGAAGCGGCGCGCGCGGAGTTTGTCTTCGCGCCGGCGTTGTGCGTCCAATCCATGGGAGGGGTCGATCGATGCGCAAGGTTCTTCTCGTCCTGCCCGCAGTGCTGCTGCTGGCCGCCCCGTGCGCTGTCCGGACGCAGAGCGGCGACGACACGGCAGCCCAGAACCCCCGGCAGGCCCGCGCCGCGCTCAATGCCATGATCCAGGCTCTGGGCGGCCAGGCCTGGCTCAATATGAAGAACCAGATGCTCCAGGGTTATATCGCCGCCTTCTACCACGGCCAGCCCGATCTCGGCACCACTGAGTTCTGGCAGTACCACGCCTGCCCGGACCAGGACCGCTACGAATACACCAAGCACCGCGACGACGTTCAGTTCTACATCGGCCGCGAGGGCTGGGAGGTCACCTATCGCGGCAAGAGTCCCATACCCAAAGATCAGCTCGACGACTTCCTCCGCCGCCGCGACCACTCCATCGAGACCGCCATCAAAGTCTGGCTCAAGGACCCCCACACCATGCTCATCTACGAGGGCCAGCACCTGGTTGAGAGCCGCTTGGCGGACCAGGTCACGCTCATCTCTGCCCAGAACGAGGCCATCACCATCCTCATGGACACCCAGACACATCTGCCCCTGCGCCGCACCTTCGAGTGGCGCGATCCCGTCTACCACGATAAAAACATTGACGCCGAGGAGTATGACGACTACCACATCATCGACGGATTTCCCACCCCGTTCTCCATCACCCGCTTCAAAAACGACGACATGGTCCGCCAGTACTACGTCCAGAACGCCCGGTACAACCAGACGCTGCCCGCCGATTTCTGGGACCCGGCCGCCGCCGCCCGCCGCATCAAAAAATAGCCGCGCCATGACCCCGCCGTCTGTACCGCCCCGGGCGCCATCCCGCATCTCGCAAGCGCATTGCCCGTTCCTCCAGCCCCGGACGCCGCTCGCGCCGCAAATCTGATCCCGCCGACCTTCCTGCTCCGAAATCCCCGCACACCCAAAAGAAGTGGCCCCGCCGCCCCGCGCAGGCCGCTCGATTCCTGCGCCGCCCGCGGGAAAGCTATTCACAGGCTCTATAATCCAGACGAATCCCCTGCGGTGTCCAAGCCGCTGTCCGGAGCCAGAGAATGATCCTCAATATCCAGGAGATCGCGGATTTCCTGCCCCACCGTTACCCGTTTTTGCTCATCGACAGGGTGGTCGAGTTCGAGCGCGCCAAACGGCTGGTGGCGATCAAGAACGTCACCATCAACGAGCCCTTTTTCCAGGGCCACTTTCCCGGCCATCCCATCATGCCCGGCGTGCTGGTGGTTGAGGCCATGGCCCAGGCCGGCGGCATGATCATGCTTTCCGAGCTGGAGGACCGCCACAGCAAGCTGGTCGTCTTTACCGGGATTGAGCGCGCCAAGTTCCGCCGCCCCGTGACCCCCGGAGACCAGTTGCGCATCGAGGTGGAAGTGCTCTCCGTCCGCTCCCGCGCCGGCCGCATTCATGGCCGGGCCCTGGTCGACGGCAAGCTGGCCTGCGAGGCTACGCTCACCTGCCAGGTGGTGCCGCGCCAGCGCCCGTCCCGCACCGGCGGAAGCGACTCCGCGGGAACCGAGCGTGCCGGAAGCGAATCCGCCGACGCCGAACCCGGCGAAATTCTGGCTGGCGATACCGCCCCGGCCCTGGCCGCGGAGAACTCCGAGTGAGTGTTCATCCCAGCGCCATCGTCGCTCCGGGAGCCCAGGTTCCCGCCTCCTGCACCGTCGGACCCTTTTGCACCATCGGCCCCGAAGTCGTTCTGGGCGAGGCCTGCACCCTCATCTCCCACGTCGTCCTCGACGGACGCACCCGCATCGGCGCCCGCAACACCTTCTATCCCTTCTGTTCCGTCGGCGTTCCCCCGCAGGACCTGAAGTACAAAGGCGAGCCCACCGCGACCGAGATCGGCGACGACAATATCATCCGCGAGTCGGTCACCATCAGCCGCGGTACCGCCGGCGGTGGTGGCCTCACCCGCATCGGCTCCGACTGCCTGCTCATGACCTGTGTCCACATCGGTCATGACAGCCAGGTCGGCAGCCACTGCATCCTGGCCAATGCGGCCACCCTGGCTGGCCACGTCATCATTGAGGACTACGCCACCCTCGGCGCCTTCTGCCCCGTCCACCAGCACTGCACTGTCGGCCAGTACGCCTTCGTTGGCGGCGGCACCATCGTAACGCAGGACGTGCTGCCCTTCTCGCTCACCTCCGCCCACCGCGAAAACAAGGCCTTCGGCATGAACAAAATTGGTCTTGTCCGCCGCGGATTCTCGGCGCAGCGGCTGCGGGCGCTGCAGAAGGCCTTTCGCCTGCTGCTGGCCGCCAAACTCAACACCACCCAGGCCCTCGAACAGATGCGTGCGCTGGAGGGCGAAGACGCGGCTCAGCTCGCCGACTTCATCGAGCGCAGCCAGCGCGGGGTCATCAAATAGCCATGAAGCTCGGCCTCATCGCCGGCAACGGCCGCTTCCCCTTCCTGCTCCTCGACGCCGCGCGCGCCCAGGGCTTCGACGTGGTCGTCGCCGCCATTCGTGAGGAAACCGATCCGGAGATGGATCGGCGCGCCGCCGCAGATCCCGGCGTCACTGTGCATTGGCTTTCGCTGGGCGAGCTCTCCCGCCTGATCGAGACCTTCCAAAAGGAAAGCATCGCCCGCGCCGTCATGGCCGGCCAGGTCCGCCACAAGCAGATCTTTTCCAGCATCCGCCCCGACTGGCGCCTGGCCAAGCTGCTGCTGAACCTGAACACCCGCTCCACCGACATGCTCATCGGTGCCGTCGCCAAGGTCCTCGCTGATGAGGGCATCGAGCTGATCAGCTCCACCTCGTTCCTTGAGCCCATGCTCGCGCAGGAGGGCGTCCTCACCCGCCGCGCTCCCGACGAAGGCGAGCGCCGCGACATCGAGTACGGCCTCGCGGTCGCCCGCGCCCTCGCCGCCTTCGATATCGGCCAGACCGTGGTCGTCGCCGCCCAGGCCTGCGTGGCCGTCGAGGCGATGGAGGGCACGGACGCCGCCATCGAGCGCGCCGGCGCCCTCATGCGCTCGCTCCCAGGCGATGCCTCTACCCTGGAGCGACGCCTCACCGTCGTCAAGGTTGCTAAGCCCAATCAGGACATGCGTTTTGACGTGCCCGTCATCGGCGTAGCCACGGTCGATACCATGTTCCGGGCCGGCGCCGCCTGCCTGGCGGTCGAAGCCGGCCGCACGCTCCTGTTCGACCGCGACTCTCTCCTGGAACTCGCCGATCAAAAAAGTATTGCCATCCTTGCTCTTTCCCGCTGATACTGAGTTGCATGGGGCTCTTCCCCGCTGGGTGCAACCTGCCTTCCATTGCTCTCATCACATTGCTGTGAGGAGGCCGGATCCTCGGCTCCCGGTCTTAAATCTTCAGGAGGTTTCTCGCGTGAGAAAGTCGGTATGCTCTGTCGCTGCAGCTGCACTTGCGGCGGTGCTGCAACTCACCCCCGCTCAGGCCAAGGATAATCCCATGCCCCAGGTCGGGCAGATGGCCCCCAACTTTACCCTTCCCTCACAGGACGGCACACCCATCTCTCTTGCCAGCCTGCGCGGCCAATGGGTCATCCTCTACTTCTATCCCAAGGACATGTCTCCTGGCTGCACCATTGAGGCGCACAACTTCCAGCGCGACCTCAGCCAGTACCACGCCCGGAATGCGGTCATCCTTGGGGTCAGCGTCGACAATGCCGCCAGCCACCGGGAGTTCTGCGCCAAGGAGAGCCTGACCTTCCACCTGCTCGCCGATCCCGATCATAAGGTCATCGCGAAGTACGGCTCCCTCAACAGCTTGGGCCTTACGCCGATCGCCGACCGCAACACCTTCCTGATCAACCCCCAGGGGATTATTGTCTCGGAATGGACTAGGGTCAGCCCCGCGGGGCACTCGGCTGAGGTACTGGCCAGCCTGCCGCCCCCGCAGAACCCTCCCCAGTCGGCAGCCAACTAGCGCTGCCGTCGCCGTCTTCCCAACGCAAAAGAGCCCGGCGCGAACCGGGCTCTTTTGCTTGCCTCTCGTTGCCTGTCTTACTTCTTCTTGCTTGCCTTCTTGCCAGCCTTCTTGGCTGCTTTTTTCTTTCCAGGGACCTTTTTCGCTGCCTTCTTGGCCGCGGTCTTCTTTACCGCCTTCTTGGCTGCAACTTTCTTTGCTGCGGCCTTCTTGGCGGGCGCCTTCTTGGCCGCCTTCTTTACTGCCGACTTTTTCCCCTTCTTGGCGGATTTGCCGGCCTTCTTGGCTCCCGTCGCCTTCTTGGCGGTCTTTCCGGCCTTGGGGGCGGCGCTTTTTGCCTTTGCGGCGGGCTTCTTTTGAACCTTTTTGGCTGCCATCTTTGGCTTTGCCGGCGCAGGCTTCGGCTTGCTCGTCACCACCACCACCGCCTCTTCTGCAACCACTTCATCGTCGTCCGAGGAGGTCACAATGCCGGAGATTTCCACTTCCTCCTCCTCCTCAAAATCCTGGCCGGGACCCAGGCTCGACTCCGGCGGCTCCCCCTCTGGGGTGCCGTCACTCATGGCGTACATCTTGTACACGTCATCCATCCCATTGCCTCCAGCGACTCGCCGCTGCCATTCTCTGGTTTCCTTCGGCCCGCAGCGTTAGTTGTGAGCTTCGTTTCCCGAAGCCTTGTAGAAATAGCTTGCACGCAAACACCTTTAAAACACAAGCACGTAATGAAATGTCCGGCTAATTTTGTGTGGGCGGTTGTGCCTTCGCCTGCGCCGCGGGGTGGTGCGCCGGGCGTTTCTTCGCGGTGCTCCTGCTCTTCGCGCCGGTTCCGGTCTTCACGGCTGTCCGGTGGGTGCCTGCCGTCCCATGTGCGCTGGACGCCGTCGTCTTCCCCTTGCGCCGAGGTCGGCTGGAGCTCCGCCGCGCGCTCACCGGCTCAGCCACGCGCAGCCTCCGTCCCGGCGCCACCCGGATGCCGCTGCTGATCCGGTTCCAGCGCCGCAGCTGCGCCAGCGAGACTCCGAACCGGTCCGCGATGGTCACCAGCGTGTCGCCCCGGCGCACCGTGTACAGCGCACGCACCAAATGCGACTCCGAGAGCGGCACCGGAACCACCAGCGCATCGATTCCCTGCAGGCTCTCATGCTCGCCCAGTTGGTTGACTGCCGCCAGCTCTGCCTCCTCCACGTGGTAGGTATGTGCCACCGAGGCCAGCGTGTCGCCCTCCACCACGCGGTGATACCGCCATGAGTTCCGCTTCGACTCCGGGATCAGCGCGATTTTGTCGTTGAAGAGCGCCGCCATCCCCGCCGGAAGGTGCAGATCGTAGGGCGTGTCCGGCGGCGTCATCATCCGCAGCAGGCTCGGATTCAGCGCCTCCAGCTCGTCCACCGGCGCGTCCACCAGGTCAGACACCAGCCGCAGGTCCACCGAGTAGTCCACTGTCACCGTGTCGGTCAGCACCGGCGGGTCCAGCGTGATGTCGTCGAAACCGTACTGCTTGGGATGGTTGGCGATAAGAATCGCCGCCAGGATCTCCGGCACGTAGTTCTTGGTCTCCGCCGGCAGGTTGTTCCGCTTGTACAGCTCCCAGAAGTCCGCGTACCCGGTCTTCTCCACCGCTCGCTGAATATTCCCGGTGCCCCAGTCGTATCCCGCCATGGCCAGGTACCAGTCGCCCAGGTGGTCGTAAATGAACTTCATGTACCGCGCATACGCCAGCGTGGACTTTTCCGGATCGAAACGCTCGTCCACGTAGCCGTTGCGTGTCAGCCCGTAGTTGCCGTGGGGCATGAATTGCCACATCCCGCCCGCGCCCGAGCGCCGGTCCACTGCCCGCGGCTGAAAGCCCGACTCGGCCACCGCCAGGTAGATCAGGTCCTGCGGCACGTCCTCCTCGGCCATGATCCGCTGGATCATCGCCTTGTACCGTCCCGCCCGCTCAAACGCGTGCAGCAGCGTGTTGTGGCCCCTCTGCGTGTAGGCGAAAAAATTGATGTAGCTGGCCACATAGTCGTTCACCACCAGCGGCAGGTCAGACTTGGTCGTCAACAGGTCGGTCTTGGCCTGCGCCACCACGTTCGGGCTCACCGTGAACGTCACGTCGCTGGCCACATCCGCCGGCGAGGGCTCCACGTTCGGCGCAAACCCGTTGCCCTGCTTCAGCGCCTCCATCTCCAGCGCGTTCACCTGGTCCACAATCCGCTCAAACTCGTCGTCGAGCTGCGCGTTGCTCTTGATGTCGATGCCGCTCCGCAGCATCAAGTCTACGGCCCGGTCGAACTCCACCTTGGCTTTGGCCAGGTCGCCCCGCCGGTAGTCCGCGTCCCCTTGCGCGTACGCGGCCTCCACGGCCTGAATCAACTGGGTGACGCGCTGCTGTTCGACGGTCGGCGGCGCCGGCTGGCGCGGAGACGACGCGGCCTCCGCGGGCGTTGGCGCCGCGGTCACCGCCGGCGCCGTCGCCTGCGGCTTTGCCCCGGCCAGGGTGCTCACCGGCCGGGCGGGCGTGCAGCCCGCCAGCCCCAGCAGCAGCAGAGAAGCACCCGTCCAGCAATACCGATTCCAAGCAGTGCGCATGAGTGATCGGGCCGTCCCAGCCTCGGTCAGGCCGCGGAAGACACTATGCCGATGATAAGCTATGCCATGGGGGCAGGCCGCGGCAGACGCGCAATACCGCGCCAAAGCCTTCTTTCGTCAGACCCCACATGGATGTACGCTTCCTTCGCAACTTCGCCATCATCGCCCACATCGACCACGGCAAGTCGACGCTCAGTGACCGCCTGCTGGAGCTGACCGGCGCGGTCACCGGCCGCGAGATGCAGGCCCAGATCCTCGACGACATGGATCTGGAACGCGAGCGCGGCATCACCATCAAGGCCCACGCCGTCCGCATGATGTACAAGGCCCAGGACGGCAACACCTACCAACTCAACCTCATCGACACCCCCGGCCACGTCGACTTCAGCTACGAAGTCTCCCGCTCGCTGGCCTCCTGCGAGGGCGCGCTGCTGGTGGTCGACGCCAGCCAGGGCGTGGAGGCGCAGACCCTCGCCAACGCCTATCTGGCCATCAACCACGGCCTCGAGATCATTCCCGTCATCAACAAAATCGACTTGCCCTCGGCCGACATCCTCCGCACCCAGGAAGCCATCGAGCAGGCCGTGGGCCTGGACGCCACCGACGCCATCCCGGTAAGCGCCAAGACCGGCCAGGGCGTGCCGGAGCTGCTCGAGGCCATCGTCCATCGTCTTCCCCCGCCAACAGGCGATCCGGCGGCGCCGCTCCAGGCATTGGTCTTCGACTCCTGGTTCGACGCCTATCGCGGGGTCATCGTGCTGGTCCGCGTCATGCAGGGCGCCATGCGCAAGGGGCAGCGCATCCGTCTCATGTCGAACGGAAAAGCCTTCGAGATCGAGTCCATGGGCGTGCTCATGCCCAAGCCCGTTGAGATCGCCGAGCTCAGCGCCGGCGAGGTCGGCTTCTTCGCCGCCACCATCAAGACCGTCAGCGATACCCGCATCGGCGACACCGTCACCGACGACGCCCGTCCCGCTCCCGCCCAGCTCCCCGGCTTTGAAGACATCAAGCCGATGGTCTTCGCCGGCCTCTACACCGTCGACGCCCACGAACACACCCTGCTGCGCGACGCCCTGGAGAAGCTCCGCCTCAACGACTCCTCTTTCTTCTTCGAGCCGGAGAGCTCCGTAGCCCTCGGCTTCGGCTTCCGCTGCGGCTTTCTCGGACTGCTTCACATGGAGATCATCCAGGAGCGCCTGGAGCGCGAGTACGAGCTGGACCTCATCACCACCGCTCCCGGCGTGCGCTATCACATCGCGCTCACCGACGGCGCCGTCCTGGAGGTCGACAATCCATCCCGCTGGCCCGAGCCCACCAACATCGAATCCATCCGCGAGCCCGTCATCACCGCCAAGATCCTCACCAACGAGGAGTACGTCGGCGGCATTCTCAAGCTGGTCGAAGAAAAGCGCGGCAAGCAGATCAACTTTGAGTACATCACTCCCACCCGTGTCATGCTCACCTACGAGCTCCCGCTCAACGAGATCGTGCTCGACTTCTACGACCGCCTCAAGTCCATCTCCCGCGGCTACGCCTCGCTCGATTACCAGCTGGCCGGCGAATGGGAGTCGCCCATGGTCAAGCTCGACGTCCTGGTCTCGGGCGAGCCGGTCGACGCCCTGTCCATTATCGTCCACCGCGACCACGCCTACGAGCGCGGCCGCGCCCTGGTCTCCAAGATGCGCGAGCTGATCCCCCGCCAGCAGTTTGAGGTCGCCATCCAGGCCGCCATCGGCGCCAAGATTATCGCCCGCGAGACCGTCGCTCCGCTGCGCAAGAATGTCCTGGCCAAGTGCTACGGCGGCGACATCACCCGCAAACGCAAGCTGCTGGAAAAGCAAAAAGAGGGTAAAAAACGCATGAAGCGCATCGGCAAGGTCGATATTCCCCAGGAAGCCTTCCTGGCCGTCCTCCGCGTCGGCGAGGATCAGCAGAAGTAATCCCGGCCCAGGGCGGAAAAACGCAGAGGCAGCGTCGGGCCATTAGCGAATCAGATACTTTAGTTACACGCTATTCATCGAAAACTGTGGGAAACTCCCATCGCCTGTCCTTACTGGCGTCAGGTCATACCCCTACACCTAACGATCGTGCCTTCCTAAGGCTTCTAATTGATTTAGAAAGAGTTATCTAATCTATCGGAATCAATCAACGGTTGACAATTGCCCAGTCAAGCGTTTTCAGCCCTAATTCCGGGAAGAAATCCACAAAATTTTCCACAGAAATGGCCTTTGGCCGAAAGTTTTTTCTTGCACTTTCTGCCTCTCTTGTTGCGCATTCCGCCCGCGATCTCGAACCAAAACAAGAGGGCCCCGCATTGCGGGGCCCCAATGGCGTTTGCGGGTTCAGTTTAGCGGCCGCCGCCCGGATGGCCGGCATGCGGCGTCGGAGCCGCCGGAGGCGCTGCTGCAGGCGCTGAGGGAGGCGCCGGCACACCCGACTTCAGGTTGTACGCGTCGATGACCTGCTGCGTGATATTGGTCGTCTTGGCTGCATACAGCACCGTTGCCTGCTGAGAAAAGTCCAGAACCACGGTGTAGCCGTGCTGCTCGGCATAGGTGGTCAGCACGTCGTACACCTTGGAGGCCAGGGTATTGTACATATCCTGCAGCTCCTGCTGGAAGTCGTTCTGCGCGTCCTGGGCGTCGCGGTCGAGCTGCTTCCTCTTGGTGTCGATGACCGCGGCGCGGGAGGTCTGCTCGGTCTGGCTCAGGTTCTTGGCCTGCGCCTGCAGTTGCTTGGTCAGGGTATCGATCTCGTCGCTCTGCGTCTTCAGTTGCTCCTGCTTCGGCTGGTACTTCCTCTGCAGGTCGGCAAAGTCGCGCTGACCTTCGTTGGTTTGGGCCACAGCCGCCTGAAAGGCGATCACGGCAATCCTGGTGGTTCCGGAGGATGCCGCGGGTGCGGTCGAGGTTTGGGCTGCGGCGCTCAGGACAAACCCCGAGGCCAAGGTTACTACGATTGCGAGCGAACTCTTCATGTGACTGGAAAACTCCTTCAAAATTCCCGCTCGTCCCGCGTGCATTGCTCTGCCCGGGACACAGGTCTGTGCCTCCTGTGAAACCTCGCTGCCTTTATCGCAGAAACTCCGCGCCATCGCAGGAAACATCACACTGGCCGGCACGAAGAGAGAAAAAAGACGCGCATGGAGCCATCAGCAGGAACTAGACGAATTATAGGAGGCAGGGGTAGGAGCGTCAATCGGCGGACCACGAATTGCCCGCTGCGCCGTCCCTCCAAAAAAGGGCCGCCCGCAGGCGGCCTTTCTCTTCTTCCCCAAAAACATCGATCAGAAGGTCGTGGAGATGGTCAGACGGAAGGTCTTGCGCGGCTCGTGGAACAGGTCCTTGGCGCCGTAAGCCTCGATCGCCTCCTGGTAGGTGTAGTCGCCCGCGCCCCCCGGCGGGAACATGGTGCGCGTAATCAGCGCCGCCGAGCAGCTTACATCGTTAGCGGCTGGGGCGAGATCGCAGTAGGGCGTTTCGTACAGCCGCAGCGGGTTGTAGGCGTAGAACAGCCGGATCGGCGCGTTGAGCACCGGCATCAGGAACCCGATCTCCGGGCCGACCGACATGCGCGGAACCAAATTGGTGCCGTGGATCGGATGGATATCCTTTTGGAATCCCACCTGCGTGCCCGGTATTCCGCCCTCGCAGGTGCCGTTGTTGTACACCGGGCAGCCATACAACTGGGAAGTCAGCGAGGCAAAGCCCTCCGGGCTCTGCTCCAGCTGCTCCCGGCTGGTGGCCACGTCCAGGCTAAAGTCGTCGAAGGCGGAAACCATCAGCGAACCCACGATCGGAATGCGGTACTCGACATTCGTGGTCAAGTTCGTATCGCCTCCGATCGAGGCAACCCCGTAGATGGGCAGAGGCACCTGTACGCACTGGTTCAGCAGCGGATAATTCGGCTCGCGCGGCACGCAGCTTCCGTCGGGATTGGTCAGCTGCACCGCGATCCGGGTCGGAACGTACCCGTAGGGCGTCGCCGAGCGGACATCGAAGCCGCGCAGTTCCTGTTCGCCGCCGGCGTAAAAGCGGTTGTTCGGCGGCACCACGCTGCCGCTGATCCCGCGTGCGTACCCCAACTGCGCGCGTATGCCCAGCACGTTGTGCCCGGTAGGCGACAACTTCAGGTAATGGATGGGCATGAAGCGCTTGTAGGCTACGATGGGCAGGATGTAGCGCACATTGCCCCAGATACCCGCCACCTGGAATTCCGCCGAAAAGTCCGCCCCCGAGCGCGGCCGCAAGGGGTTGTTAACCGTGTTGTATTCGTAGCTGAACCCGGCCGAGCTGTTGATAATGCCGGCCAGCGCATTGGGCCCCTGGATGCCCGAGCGGAAGGCGATGGTCTGGAAGAACGACTGCGAGGCCGCACTGAACGCCGTGATCGTCGACCTGGTCAGCGAATAGGTCATGCCCACCCGCTGGAAGGCGTGCCGCCGCAGCGGGTAGCTGATCGACACGTTCATTCCCGTCGTCCCCTGGTTGTAGTTCTGGGTCAGCGATCTCTGCGCCGAGCTCAGGTTCTGGCTCAGCGCCGAGCTGATCTGGTAGGCCTGCGACGGATTGTAGTCGGTCTTATTATTGAAGATCTGGAAGCCCACCTGGAAGGGCCGGTTGCGGACGTACGGCTGCGTGAATCCGAACAGAAACTGCCGGCTCGTGCTGCCCAGGTTGGCCTGCAGGCTGAGCGTCTCGCCCAGGCCCAGAAAGTTGTTGGTCTGGTAGTTGATGCCCAGAAACGCGCCCTCCAGGCCGCTGATGCCGCCGTTCAGGCCGATCGAGTTCTTGCCCTTTTCCCTCACCTTCAGCAACAGGTCCACGGTGTGGTTTTCCGGATCCTGGTGCGCTTCCGAATCCTGATCCACCTTGAGCGGCTCAAAGTACTCCAGCTGGTTCAGCCGCAGCAGGCTTAGTTCCCATAGCTGCGAGTTGTAAATCGATCCCTCGTCCAGCAGCAATTCGCGCCGGATCACCCGGTCGCGGGTGACGGTGTTGCCCTGAAACTCGATGCGCGAAACGTAGTACTGGCTGCCCTCGTCGATATCAACTACCAGCGTGACGATCTTCTTCTGTTCGTCGTAGTGGGGGGTGGGGATGGCGCCGAAGTTGATGTACCCGAGCTGGCCGTAAGCCTTCTTCATGTTGTCCAGGCCCTTGCCCAGCGCCTCGGAATTGAACCAGTCGCCGTCCTTGACGGCGAACAAGGCCCGCAGCGCCTTCGCATTGGTGACCGCCTTGTTGCCGGTGAAGGTGATCGAGCCCAGCCGGTAGCGTGCCCCCTCTTCGATCGGCAGGCGGATGTCGATGCGCTTGCCCCTGTTCGGCCGGAAGGTGAAAAGGTTCAGCCCGCCCTGGTCGCGGAGGTGCGTTATCGGGTCCTCCACCGCGGCATTCGCATAGCCCCTGTCACGGTAGGCGAAACGTACCCGCTCCGTGTCTTCCTCCAGCTTGGAGGCATCGTAGGTCTGGGCGAACAGAATCCTCGAAGATCAGCGAGTAGGGTATGCCGACCGGCTTCAGGTTCTTCATCGACCGCCGCAGCGTCAGCGAGCTGATGTGCCGGTTGCCGGTGAAGGTGATGTGCCCCACCTTCACCTCGGGGCCTTCCTTGATGTTGAAGTTCACCTGCACCGAAGCCGGCGGAATGGTCTTGACCTCGGTGCGGATGGTCGCGAACTGGTGTCCATGCTCGGACAGCAGCTGCTTGATAACCACCTCGGCCCGCTTGATCGTGGTGGGATCGTACTGGCTTTCCACCGTCAGTCCAACCTTGTCCTTCTTGTATTGGTCCATGACGTCGGAAACCGAGACTGAGCTCAGCCCCTTGTAGTTGATCTCGCGGATGGTAGGCTTCTCCACCACATAGATGTCCAGGATGATCCCCTTCTCGGTGTCTTCCCGCTCGATCCGCAGGTTGTCGAAGTAGCCGGTGTTCCACAGCGAATTGAAGTCGCGCTCGATGGAGATCGGGTCGTAGGTGTCGCCGACATGGGTGAACAGCCGGGCCAGAATCGTCTCCTTCGGAATCCGCCGGTTGCCGATCACCCGGATGGAGATAATCGTCTGCGACTGGTCAGCTGTCTGCGCCTGGCCAGCCGTCTGCGCCTGCGCCGGAGCCTGCGTCAGCGCCAGCACCATCCCCAGCCCCAGCGCCGCCAGCACCGCGCGCGCTTCCCGGCTGGCCGCCCGCACGCTGCAATCGAGGGATGTGCGCGTCTTCTTCACCGGGCTGGAGCCCTGCGGCATGCACACGTTCTGGCGCGGTCCATGGTTCAGCTTCGGCTTCACGAGAAGAATGTCAACACCCTCATTGCGTAAGATCTGGTCCTGCTTCAAGGAAAGATTGATTATATTGGACCACGGCCACCACGCCCAAACCGCCGGGCTGTCACTCGGATCGGAAACCGTCTCTTCCCCCGTACTCCCCGCGCGCATGCTCCCCGCGGACTCGTCCGGCTCCCAATCTTCAACCCGTGCGGCCAGCTCTACGCCCCGCGGCCGAACCTGCCGTCGGAGCCCCGGCTGCCAACCCGGCAAAACACCGTTCGTTGGGACCCAACCCACAGTCTACCGGAACCAGCCGGGTTGCGCCGACTGTACATCCTCCTCCCTGCCTGCAACTTTCTCTTAGACGCGCCGTAGCCGCACGGTACACTGCCTTCGAGTGAGGTTTTTGCGTGACTCAGCAGGCGCTGTCCATCTATTCCTTCTCCGCGTCCCTCGTGAACGGCGGCCCACTCCGACTGGAGGAGTTCCGCGGCCAGGTTTTGCTCATCGTAAACACCGCCAGCCAGTGCGGCTTCACTCCGCAATACGCCGCCCTTGAAGCTCTCTACCGCTCCTATCAGGACCGCGGCTTCGCGGTCCTCGGCTTCCCCTGCAATCAGTTCGGCGCGCAGGAGCCCCGGCTCCGCCGAGGAGATCGGCGCCTTCTGCCGGAAAAATTTCGCCATCAGCTTTCTCCTCTTTGCCAAAATCCAGGTCAACGGCCCCGGCGCTCATCCACTCTTCCGCTTTCTCCGCCGCCGCCAGCCCGGTCCGCTCGGCTTCCTCGGCTGGAGCGCCATTCGCTGGAATTTCACAAAATTCCTTGTCGATCGTCAGGGCCGCGTGGTCGCCCGCTACGCTCCTTCCACCCCTCCCCAGGCGCTCGCCCCGGCCATCGAAAAACTGCTCGCCGGCTGAGCGTCTGGTTCTCCGCTCACCCTTGGGAAAACCCTTCGACCCGCACAAAATCGCCCCCATCCGCCGCCTGGCCGCGCCCTTTGCCGGCCATCCCCCAGCGCCGCTCAACTCGCGGTACGCCGCGTCCAGCCGGTTGCATCCTTGCGCAATTCAGGGCGTGCAAAAATTAAACCGGGCCATCTCTTCTCCGCGCCGCTTCTGGTTCGTCCGCCTCTTCGGCTACCATGGAGTTTCAGCCGCGATGTCAGATCGGGACAGGGCGCTTTTCCCGCAGGCCCGAAAGCCCGGTAAACCCTTCGGGCCCCGGGCAAGAGCTCTTCACTCGTACTGGATCGTCGCGGCCGCAACACGCCGGCTCGTTCAGCCGGTCACGACGGCCGGTCACTGTCACTACCGTTAAGAACAACCCGGCCCGGGAGCGAGTACCTGCCCTATGATGTGGATGGTCCGGCTTGCGCTGCGGCGACCTTATACCTTTGTCGTCTTTGCGCTGTTGATCCTGATCCTTGGCGTCTTCAGCATCCTCTCGATGCCTACGGACATTTTTCCCAACATCGACATTCCCGTGGTCACGGTGGTGTGGAACTTCGACGGGCTCTCGGCAGAGCAGATGGCCGACCGCATCGTGAGCGGCGCCGAGCGGGGCATGACGGTCACCGTCAACGACATCGATCACATCGAATCACAGTCGGTGGTAGGCCGGGGCATCATCAAGGTGTTCTTCCATCCCGGCGCGAACATCGCCGAGGCGGTGGCCCAGGTAACGGCCGTCAGCCAGGTGCAGTTGCGCTCCCTGCCGCCCGGTTCCGTGCCGCCTTTCATCATTCAATACAACGCCTCGAGCGTGCCGATTCTGCAACTGGGGCTCTCCGGGCAAGGGCTGAACGAGCAGCAGTTGAACGACCTGGCCACCAACACCATCCGCATTCAACTGGCCACGATCGAAGGCGCGCAGGAGCCGTATCCCTACGGCGGCAAGCAGCGCCAGATCCAGGTGGACCTGAATACCGCCGCGCTGCAGGCCCGCGGCCTCTCCCCCGCCGACGTGGTCATCGCCATCACCGCCCAGAACGTGATCGCGCCCGCCGGCACCATCAAAATCAATAAATTCGAGTACCAGGTCGAGACCAACTCCGCACCCGTCCTCATCGCCGAGCTGAATAATCTGCCTATCGAAGCGGTGAACGGCACGGTGGTCTACCTCCACGATGTCGCTCATGTGCGCGACGGCAATCCGCCCCAGACCAACATCGTGCGCGTGGACGGGCGCCGGGCCGTTCTCGTGAGCATTATGAAGACCGGCAAGGCCTCGACTCTGGACATCATTAAGGGCGTGCTTCAGCGCCTCGCGTACATCAAGGGCGAGCTGCCGCCGGCGCTTCGCATCCAAGCCCTCTCCGATCAGTCGCTGTTCGTGCGCGCGGCCATCAGCGGGGTGGTGCGCGAGGCCATCATTGCGGCCTGCCTGACGGCGCTGATGATTCTGGTCTTCCTGGGCAGCTGGCGTTCCACCATCATCATCGCCGTCTCCATTCCCTTGTCGATCCTGTGCTCGCTCATCATGCTCTACGCGCTGGGCGAGACCATCAACATCATGACCCTCGGCGGCCTGGCGCTGGCGGTGGGCATCCTGGTGGATGACGCCACGGTGGCGATCGAAAATATCAATCGCCAACTCGAAGCCGGCAAGGAACTGGAGCAGTCAATCCTGGACGGCTCTGCCGAGATTGCCACCCCCGCCCTGGTCTCCACCCTGGCCATCTGCATCGTCTTCGTGCCCATGTTCCTGCTCAGCGGCGTGGCGCGCTATCTGTTTGTGCCTATGGCCGAGGCCGTGGTATTTGCGATGCTGGCCAGCTACCTGCTCTCCCGCACCCTGGTGCCGACCATGGCACGCTACATGCTCCACGAGCACGACGACGCCGAGATCACCCGTAAGCAGGCCAGTCGCAATCCCCTGGTGCGCTTTCAGATGGCCTTTGAGGCCGGATTCGAAAATATGCGCCGGGCCTATGTCCGCCTGCTCGGCGTCTGCGCAGAACATGCCAAGACTTTCCTGGTTCTCTTCCTCGTCTTTACCGTGGCTTCGGTTGGCTTTCTCACCCCCTGGCTGGGAGAAGACTTCTTCCCGTCCGTCGATTCCGGCCAGTTCAAAATTCACGTGCGCGCGCATACCGGCACGCGCATCGAGGAAACCGCGGCGCTGTGCGACCATATCGAGGCGACCATCCGCAGCGTGATTCCCAAGGACGAGCTGGTGACCATCCTTGATAACATCGGGCTGCCCTACTCCTCGTTGAATATGTCCTATTCGACTTCCATGCCCATCGGTCCTTCGGACGCCGATATTCAGGTGCAGTTGGCTCCCCGGCATCATCCCACCGAAGCCTACGTCGAGCGGCTCCGCACCGTGCTGGCCCGCGATTATCCCGGTGTCGGCTTCTATGAGCTGCCCGTCGACATTGTCACCCAGATCCTCGACTTCGGCCTGTCGGCGCCCATCGACCTGCAGATCGTCGGCATGGATCAGCAGGCCAACCGCGACCTGGCCGAGCGTATTCTGAATGAGGTCCGCTACGTCCCCGGCGCCACCGACACCCGCATCCAGCAGCCCTTCAACTACCCCAACCTGACCGTCAACGTGGATCGCACCCGCACTGCGGACTTCGGCCTGACCCAGCAGAATGTTGCCCAGAGCATGCTCGTGGCCCTCAGCGGCAGCTTCCAGACCAGTCCCAACTTCTTCCTCGATCCCCGCAACGGCGTCTCGTACAACATCGCCATTCAATCCCCGCAATACAAGCTCGACACCATGGCCGCGCTGAAAAGTCTGCCAGTGACCAGCTCTGCCAATGCGGCCTCCATGACCCAGCCCTCAGAAAGCGCCTCCACGACTGCGCCGGGCGCTTCGCCCCTGGGCAGTGTGGCCCCGGCCACCACCCCGGCCGCCGCCACCAACGCCCCCGGCGCGCAAAAACCCGTGCAGGTGCTCGGTAATCTGGCCGTCATCGTGCCCGGAAACGAACAGGGCACCGTCAGCCACTATGACATCGAGCCGGTCATCGATATCTTTGCCAACGTCCAGGGCACCGGCCTGGGCACGGTCACGCGCGCCATCGAGCGCATCGTCGCCCGCCATCAGAAGGATCTGCCGCGCGGCTCGCACTTCATCCTGCGCGGGCAAAGCGAGACCATGTACCGCTCCTATACTGGACTGCTCACCGGCCTCGTGTTCTCCATCCTCCTCGTCTACCTGCTCATCGTGGTCAACTTCCAGTCCTGGCTGGATCCGTTTCTGATCATCTTGGGCTTGTCCGCGGCGCTGGCCGGCATCGTCTGGTTTCTCTTCCTCACCAACACCCGGCTCAGTGTTCCCGCCCTCACCGGCGCCATCATGTGCATGGGCGTGGCCACGGCCAACTCCATCCTGGTCGTGAGCTTCGCCCGCGAGCAGTTGGAAATCCTGGTCGGCGACGCCCGTCAGGCCGCGCTCAACGCCGGCTTTGTCCGCATCCGTCCCGTCATTATGACCGCGCTGGCCATGATCATCGGTATGATTCCCATGGCCCTCGGCCTGGGCGACGGCGGCGAGGAAAACGCGCCGCTCGGTCGCGCCGTCATCGGCGGACTCCTGCTGGCCACCGTGGCCACGCTCTTCTTTGTCCCGGTATTTTTCTCCATGGTTCACGGCTGGCTCGAGCGCCGCCGCAAATCGGCCCGTTCCATCAAACCGGCCGCTGATCTCGACGAATTCGATTCTGCATCGGAGTAACTGCTTATGACCAATGCATCCAATCCGACCCCCCATTACGGTCACGGCGACAGCGCCCCCGCCCGGCAGCCTGTTTCGCCCCGCTCTGTGCTGACCGGCGTGGTCCTGGTGATCGCCGTCCTCCTGGTTCTGGCCGTTTTCGGCATTCTCCGCCGCACCCACGCCGACACCGTCCTCGCACAGCATACCCAGGAGAACGCCGCGCCCACCGTGAGTGTTGCGCCGCCCATGCCGGGCGCTCCGGTTGACAGCTTTGTGCTGCCCGGCAACGTCACCGCCTTCACCGATTCGCCCATTTACGCGCGCACCGACGGCTACCTCCTCCACTGGTTCTACGACATCGGCGCCCACGTGAAAAAAGGCGCGCTGCTGGCTCAAATCTCCACCCCTGAGCTCGACCAGCAGCTGGCCCAGGCCCAGGCTGACCTGACAACCGCCAACGCCAATGCCAATATCGCCCGCATTCAGGCCGCGCGCTACTCCAATCTGGTCAAGTCCAATGCCGTCGCCCAGCAGGACACCGACACCTTCGTCAACCAGGCCGCGGCCACTGCCGCCGCCGTCCGCTCCGCCCAGGCCAATGTCGATCGCCTGCTCAACCTCCAATCCTTTGAGAAGGTCTACGCCCCCTTCGACGGCGTGGTCACCGCCCGCAACGTCGACACCGGCCAGCTCATCAACCAGGGCGCCGGCGCCGAGCTCTTCCACATGCAGGCCCTGGAGACCCTGCGCGTCTATACCAACGTCCCGCAGCTTTACTCGCAGACCGTCAAGCGCGGTATGAAGATCGCCCTCACCTTCCCCGAGTATCCCGGCAAAACCTTCTACGGCACGCTGGTGCGCACCGCCGACGCCATCGATCCGGTCAGCCGCACCCTGCTGGTCGAGATCGACCTGGATAACCGCGACGGCCAGTTGCTGCCCGGCGCCCTGGCCCAGGTCCACTTCAATACTCCCGCCTCCGGACCCACCTTCATCCTCCCGGTTGCGGCCACCATCTTCCGCAAGGAAGGCCTGCAAGTCGCCACCGTGGTCAACGGCAACATCGCGCACTTGGTCCCGGTCATCATCGGCGAGGACGACGGCGCCACCGTCCAAATCGTCAGCGGCCTCCATGCCAACGACAAGGTGATTCAAGATCCGCCCGACTCGCTCATCGAAGGCGAGCGCGTCACCGTGGTCAGCCCCGGCCAAAGTGATCAAGCGGGAGGCCAATAACCATGCGGGCGTTCGCTCTCCATCCCGCCCGGCGGTTCGCGCCTTTTGCCGCTCTGCTCGCTCTCGGCCTGGCCACCGGGTGCAAGCCGGTGGGCCCCAACTACAGTCGGCCCGGCTACGACACGCCGCCCATATACAAGGAAACCGGCGCAGCCTCGGTCGTCGTCCCTCCGCCCAACCCCGCCGGCGGCGGCTGGCAGACCGCCTCGCCCTCTGACGGCATGCTGCGCGGCAAGTGGTGGGAGATCTACCAGGACCCCCAGCTCAACCAGCTCGAAGACCGCGTCGCCACTAACAATCCCGGCCTGCGCCAGGCGCTTGAAACCTATCTCGCCGCCCGCGACCAGATCGCCGCCCTCCGCGCCAATCTCTATCCCACGCTCAGCGCGGGGCCCAGCATTGTACGCAACAGCGTCTCCCAGAACGGCCCTTCGTACTCCTTCACCAAGACAAATCCGTATAACGATTTTGCGCTCGAAGGCCAGGCCAGTTGGGAGCCGGACTTCTGGGGCCGCATCCGCCGCACCGTCGAGTCGGCCCGCGCCAGCGCCCAGGCTAGCGCCGCTGATCTGGCCAACGTCGACCTCAGCCTCCACGCCGAGCTGGCCGCCGATTACCTTCAACTGCGCGGCCTCGACTCTGAGATCAAGCTGCTCAGAGATACCGTCACCGATCTCCAGAATCAGCTCGAACTCACCCAGCGCCGTCTGGCCGGCGGCGTGGCCACCGAGGCCGATGTAGCCCAGGCCCAGACCCAGCTCGAGACCGTCCGCGCCCAGCTCGTCGATATCGGCGTGGCTCGCGCCCAGTTCGAGCACGCCATCGGCACCATCGCCGCCTACAAGCTCTCCGAGTTCAGCATTCCCTTTTCCCCGCTCGAACTGACGCTGCCCAAAATTCCCCTCGGCGTTCCCTCGCAACTGCTCGAGCGCCGTCCGGACATTGCCGCTGCCGAGCGCCAGACCGCTGCCGCCAACGCCCAGATCGGCATCGCTATCAGCGCCTTCTATCCCAATATCACTCTCGGCGCCGCCGGCGGCTTTGAGAGCCTGAACGGCGGCACCTGGATTCAGGGCCCCAGCGCGCTGTGGAGCCTGGGCGCGCAGGCCACCGAGCTGCTCTTCGACGCCGGCCAGCGCCACGCCCTGACCGCCCAGGCCCGCCACGCCTACGAGGCCCAGGTCTCCGGCTACCGCAACACCGTCTTTGCCGCATTCAACGATGTCGAGGACCAGCTCTCCGGCCTGCGCATTCTGGAGCAGGAGTCAGGCGTCGAGCAGCGCGCCGTCGCCGCCGCCCAAAACTCCTTCGATCTCTCCAACCAGCGCTACAAGGGCGGCGTCACCAGTTATCTTGAGGTTCTCACCGCTGAGGCCATCCTGCTCGAAAACCAGCAAACCGCCATCAGCGTCGAAACCCGCCAGTTCGTAGCCAGCGTCAACCTGGTCCGCGCCCTCGGCGGCGGCTGGGACGTGACCCAGCTTCCACACTAAAAAGCAGGGAACAGGGGCTCGGAAATAGAAAAAATAGGCGCAGCGATCTTGCTTCTACCCTATTTCGCCGGTACATCCTGCCGCACATGCGAGTACGCCTCGGGCGGCACATCCGTCAGCGGCACGCCTGGGCCCTCCCACAGCAGCCGCGGCCCTTCCGGGCTGGCCGAGTGCAGATCCTCCAGATGAAACGTGTGTCTGCCCGCGTCCAGCCCCATCGACCCGCGGTCGTAGCGCATGGCGTTGCCCGGCGAGCCGCACACCTGGGCAAACGGCGGTCCCGTCTTGGCCACCTGCACCCCATCGATCACCAGCCGTGCCCCGTCCCGCGCCAGCAGCCAAAATGTGTACCCTCCATCCGCCGTGACATCGATATAACCCTCCCACGCCGTCGCGTAGTGCGTGAATCCCTGCGAATCGGACTGCAGATTCGGCGACTCGCCGCTGAAGACGCTCATCTCCTGGCTCAGGTCCGGCAGCTCCGTCCACGTGCCCGGATAAATCTTCCAATTGAGCCCCGGCGCCAGCGGCGCGGCCTCCTTCACCGGCCTGTACCAGCGGCCCACGGCCACCACCCCCTGCGCCGCCCAGTCCTGATTGCCCTTTTTATCCGTCACGCGCAGCAGCACCCGGAACCTTCCCGCGCCCGTGGCGTCTCCGTCCAGCTCCGTTCCCTCCGCATCCGGAAAGCGGTGCCGCACCCGCCGGCCCTTCGCGCTGGTTCCATCGCCAAACAGCCAGGTATAGATCGCGTCCGGCGCCGCCTCCGCGGTCAGCGTCACCTTTTGCCGCGGCGCAACCATCGGAGGGTCCACGGTAAACGCCGCCACCGGTCCCGCGCCCGCCGCATACTTCGGCTCCGCCGCGCCGCCGCTCACCACCAGCGGAATATTCGCATCCGCCTCCGCGCGCTTCTGCCCGTACTTCACGTTCTCCAGCGTCACGCCGGCCACGTCGCCAATCAGCGTCGAGTCGGCCAGCGGCGGCTGGTCCAGCGCCCAGATGTTGCGGAAGGTGAACCCGTGCAGCCCCGGATACTCCTGCTCCATCTGCACCAGCGAGTACCAGTTGTCCAGAAAAAGATTCTCGAACGTGTAATCCGAGTGGTCGCCCTGCGCCCCGTCCGCGTCCCAGAAGCTGAACAGCCCGAAGGTCTGCCCGCACGCCCCGATCCCTCCGTGCAGAATGTCCGAGTCCTTCAGCGTAAAGTTGTGCGAGTTATAAATCTTCCTCGGCCAGCCCGCCCGCACCGAGTTGGAAATGCTGGTCGAGAGTTCGCTGTTCTCGATCAGAATGTTCTCCACGTTGTGCCCCGGCCGCGCCAGGTCCGCGTCGGTGTAGCCGTCCCAGTTGCCCTGCAGCGCAAAGTCGTCGTCGGAGGCGCGCAGAAACGCATTGCGAACGATGGTGTCGCCGCCGCCCAGCCAGTCCATTCCGTCCTGGTTGGCGTTGCCCGGGTTGCCGCCCATCACCCGCAGATCGTTGTACACAAAATCCGTCGAGTCCTTCATCTGGATCGACCAGGTCCGCGAGCGCACAATGCAGGTCAGTCCGTCGATCTCTACCCGGTGCGCGTTCATCGCGCCGATGCAGTGCCAGTCCGGCTTCTGCATCCATCCCTCGTCGCTGTTGGGATCCTGCGGCCCGTCGTACACAATCGTGCCCCGCCCCAGCACCGTCACGTCGTGCACGTTCCACAGGTTCAGGCTGCCGTAGAAGTACGATCCCGGCGCCAGGTACAGCGTCTCCCCGCTCTGCGGGTTCAGGCTCTGGTGGTAAACCCCCGGCTGGTAGGCGTGAATCACCGCCTTGCGCGGCAGCGGCGGAGGCGGCGCGCCGGCAAACAAAAAAAGCATCGCCGCGTGATTCAGAAAATCCCCCGGCCGCGAGATCGAGAGCTTCGCCGGCGCCGCCAGGTGAAACCGGATCGTCTGCCCCGCGCGCCTTGCCCGCAGTCCCAGCCGCCACGGCTGAATGTCCACGCCCGGGTCCCAGAATCCTGGCTCCGCCGCGGTAATCTCCACGTCCACCGGCCCGGTCATGTCGAAGCTCGCATACTCCAGGCTGGCCGCCGCGCCGCCGCTCACCACCAGCGGAATATTCGCATCCGCCTCCGCGCGCTTCTGCCCGTACTTCACGTTCTCCAGCGTCACGCCGGCCACGTCGCCAATCAGCGTCGAGTCGGCCAGCGGCGGCTGGTCCAGCGCCCAGATGTTGCGGAAGGTGAACCCGTGCAGCCCCGGATACTCCTGCTCCATCTGCACCAGCGAGTACCAGTTGTCCAGAAAAAGATTCTCGAACGTGTAATCCGAGTGGTCGCCCTGCGCCCCGTCCGCGTCCCAGAAGCTGAACAGCCCGAAGGTCTGCCCGCACGCCCCGATCCCTCCGTGCAGAATGTCCGAGTCCTTCAGCGTAAAGTTGTGCGAGTTATAAATCTTCCTCGGCCAGCCCGCCCGCACCGAGTTGGAAATGCTGGTCGAGAGTTCGCTGTTCTCGATCAGAATGTTCTCCACGTTGTGCCCCGGCCGCGCCAGGTCCGCGTCGGTGTAGCCGTCCCAGTTGCCCTGCAGCGCAAAGTCGTCGTCGGAGGCGCGCAGAAACGCATTGCGAACGATGGTGTCGCCGCCGCCCAGCCAGTCCATTCCGTCCTGGTTGGCGTTGCCCGGGTTGCCGCCCATCACCCGCAGATCGTTGTACACAAAATCCGTCGAGTCCTTCATCTGGATCGACCAGGTCCGCGAGCGCACAATGCAGGTCAGTCCGTCGATCTCTACCCGGTGCGCGTTCATCGCGCCGATGCAGTGCCAGTCCGGCTTCTGCATCCATCCCTCGTCGCTGTTGGGATCCTGCGGCCCGTCGTACACAATCGTGCCCCGCCCCAGCACCGTCACGTCGTGCACGTTCCACAGGTTCAGGCTGCCGTAGAAGTACGATCCCGGCGCCAGGTACAGCGTCTCCCCGCTCTGCGGGTTCAGGCTCTGGTGGTAAACCCCCGGCTGGTAGGCGTGAATCACCGCCTTGCGCGGCAGCGGCGGAGGCGGCGCGCCGGCAAACAAAAAAAGCATCGCCGCGTGATTCAGAAAATCCCCCGGCCGCGAGATCGAGAGCTTCGCCGGCGCCGCCAGGTGAAACCGGATCGTCTGCCCCGCGCGCCTTGCCCGCAGTCCCAGCCGCCACGGCTGAATGTCCACGCCCGGGTCCCAGAATCCTGGCTCCGCCGCGGTAATCTCCACGTCCACCGGCCCGGTCATGTCGAAGCTCGCATACTCCAGGCTGGCCGCCGCGTGCGCCACGCCCACCGGGTGTCCGTTCACGGTCAAGGTGAAGGCCGTCGAGCGCATCTCCGCGGGAACCGGCGCGGACCCCACGTGCGATGCCCCGTACGCAACGGCGGGCAGCGCCAGCAAAGCCGCAAGCAGCAAACCATATCTGGGCAAACAGAAAACTCCACCTGCAAACTGAGAACGAAACCACTCTAGCACCGCGCAGAAGCCGCATGGATCTTTCCCACGATGGCCCGCCTGCGTTCCGCCCGGCAACGCCGCCCGGCTATAATTTCGCATACGTTCAGTGCTGTGACAGCAGGCGCAGGTACGTTCACCGGCCCAGGGTTGACAGGCCCTAAGAGTTGTTCGCGCACGGAGGCCGGTTTTGACCATGATGGACCACGAACAGATCTTTCTGACGGGCGCCACGGGCTTCGTCGGAACGCAGCTTGTGCGCGAGCTTTTGGCCCGCTATCCCGGCGCGCGCCTCGTTCTCCTCATTCGCCCGCGCGCCCATCAGTCCGCCGCCCAGCGCGCCGATGCCATGATCCCCGCCCCGGACCGCTCGCGCGTCCAGGTCGTCTCCGGCAACGTCGCCGAACCCCGCTGCGGTCTCGACGCTGCAACCTGGCAGCGCCTTGCTGCAGAGACCACCCGCGTCATTCACTCTGCCGCCACCGTGCGCTTCGATCACTCCCTCGACCAGGCCCGCCGCATGAATGTCGAAGGCACGCGCTGCGTCCTCGATTTCGCCGCCGCCGCGCCCCGCCTCCAGGGTTTCGCTTATGTTGGCACCGCCTACGTCGCCGGCCTGCGCGCCGGCCTGGTGCGCGAAGACGAGCTTGATGCGGGCCAGGGCTTCCGCAACACCTACGAGCAGACCAAAGCCGAGGCCGAGGCTCTGGTCCGCTCGCGCCTCGGTTCGATACCCGGCGTCATCCTGCGTCCCAGCATCATCGTCGGCGACTCCCGCACCGGTGTCACCTCCAGCTTCAAAATGATGTACTGGCCGCTGAAAATCTACGCGCGCGGCCTCTGGCGCACCGTTCCCGGCTATCCCGACGCGGTCCTCGACATCGTGCCCGTCGATTTCGTCGCCGCCGCCGTCGCGCATCTCGTCTTCGATGAGTCCGCGCGCGGCAGCACCGTGCATCTCTGCGCCGGGCCGCGCGGAAGCGCCACCATCCAGCAAGTCGCCGGCCGCGCCGCGGAGTTCTTCCACGGCCCCCAACCGCGCTACGTTGATCCCAAACTCTTCTTTGCCGCTATCCGCCCGCTGCTCTTCCTCGCCCTGTGGGGGCGCAAGCGCCGCGTGCTCATTGACGGCCGCGCTTACCGCGACTACTTCTCCATGCGCCTGCAATTCGACACCTTCAACGCTGAGCGCCTGCTCGCGCCCGCCGGCATCTGCCCGCCGCCGGTGCTCGATTACCTCGACCGGCTCTTCCACTACTGCATCGCCAGCGAATGGGGCCGCAAGCCCGTCGCCATCCCATGAGTCTCCTTCAGCGCCTCCAGCTCGCCCGCGATCCCCGCGTCACCGTCGCCAACCTGGTCGACGCGCTCCTGCGCCGCAAAGGCGACTGCGAAGTCTCCACGGGCCACGATGGTCCCTTTCATCTTTCCGAACTGCACGCGACCATTTGCACTCTCGACACCTTCCTGCGCCGCCAGGTCGGCCTGCGCCCCGGCCAGCTCGTCGCCGTCTACCGCACCAACGACCGCGACTGCTTCCACTGGTTCCTGGCCATCATCCGCGCCGGCGGCATCGCCGTACCGCTCAACCCCATGCTCTCGCTCGCCGAGGTGCGCCGCATCCTCGCCGGCAGCGGCGCGGAGATTCTGATCACTGATAAGACCGTCTTCGACCGCACCATTCTCGACCGCTCTGCCCTGCCCGTCCGCACCTGGATTCAATCCGACAGCGAGCCGTCGACGCTCGAAGGCTTTCTCCGCCACGCCGACTCCGGCCCGGCTTTTCCGCCATCGGCTATCGATCCCTCTGCCGTCATCGCCATCTTCCACACCTCCGGCACCAGCGGCTTTCCCAAGGGCGCCGCCCTCTCCAGCCGCGCCCTGCTCGGCGCGCGCTCCTCCACCGTGCTCACCGGAGTTTTTCTCGGTCCCCGCGATCTCGCCCTGGTCGCGCTCCCCTGGTCGCACATCATGGCCGTCAGCATTGCCTTGTACGGTCTCATGGCTGGAATCCGCGGCTGCTTCCTCGAGCACTTCCAGGTTGAAGACGCGCTTCGTCTGGTTGAGCGCTTCGGCGTCACTGCCTTTGTCGGCGTGCCCGCCATCTTCGCGCGCCTGGTTAACAGCCATCCCGATCCAGCGCGTCTGGCCAGCGTGCGCGTCTGGCTTTCGGCCAGCGACTATCTGCCCGATGAAACGCGCCAGAGCCTGCTCCGATTCGGCGCCTTCGCCAAACTCCCCGGCGGCCGCCGCATTCCGCCCGTGCTCCTCAACGGCTACGGCATGGTGGAGTTGGGCGGCCTGGCCATGCTCGGCCTGGAGTGGCCTCTGCTCCCTTCCAGCGGTTTCTGCTTTCCCGTGCCGCCCTTTCAGGTTCGTGTCGCTGATGAGCGCCACCACCGGGTCCGCCCCGGTTTCACCGGCGAGTGCCAGATCCGCCGCCGTGGCCTCGCTCCCGGCTATTGGAAGGACAAAGCCGCCAGCCAGGACCTGATCACGCCCGACGGATGGCTCCGCACTGGCGATCTGGCCACCCGCAACCGCCTCGGCCTCATCCGCATCGTCGGCCGCATGAAGGATGTCATTAAGTCCGGCGGCTATTCGGTCTACGTCCGCGAACTGGAGGAGGCGGTGCTCGCCCATCCCGCCGTCTCCAGCGCGGTTGCCTTCGGCCTGCCCCACAAGGAAAAAGGTGAAATTCCCGTCGCCGCCGTCGAGCTCCACCCCGGCTCATCCGTCGGCGAGGCCGATCTGCTCGACTGGTGCCGGCAGAATCTTGCCGCCTACAAAGCCCCGCGCCGCATCTGGATCGTCGAGCCCGGCGGTCTGCCGCGCAATCCCAACGGCAAGCTCCTGCGCTCGGCTCTGCGCGACCGCTTCGCCCCCCGGATCGACGCCTGACGAATCAAGACCTGACGTTTCTTTCCGCCCGCGCTTCTCTGTTCGGTTCTTTGTCTGCGGTTTCTGCCGCGTCCGTCAGATTCCTTCGCCCATCGACACGTACACGCGCAGCCGCTCCAGCTCCACGCGGTAGGCGGTGCACTCGGCCTCCTCAACGGCAAAGGGCTTGGCCGGCTGGGCATGCCGGCCCAGTTGCTCCTCCAGCTCCTCCACGCGGGCTGAAAGCGCGATCAGTGCGTCCGACAGCGGATCCTTGATGTCGTGCGGATCGGTAATCAGCACCCGCTCGCCATTGCGGTAGACAATATGCGCCGGCACTCCCACCACGGTCGAGTTCGGCGGCACGTCGTTCAGCACCACCGACCCCGCGCCCACCCGCGAGTTCTCGCCCACCGTCACGTTGCCCAGAATGTTGGCGTTGTTGCCGATGAACACCCCGTTGCAGATGGTGGGATGGCGCTTGCCGTGCTGCTTGCCGGTGCCGCCCAGCGTCACCCCCTGGTACATGGTCACGTCGTCGCCCACAATGGCGGTCTCGCCGATCACCACCCCGGTCGCGTGGTCGATGAACAGCCTGCGTCCCAGCTGCGCCGCGGGATGAATATCCACGCCGGTCAGGAAGCGCCCCACCTGCGACAATATCCGCGCCGGCAGCCGCAGCCGCATCTTCCACAGCACGTGAGAGACGCGATGAATCCACACCGCCCAGAGGCCGGGATAGCAGAGCAGGACCTCCAGCCGCGAGCGGGCGGCCGGATCGCGCTCAAAAACTGCGCCAACATCTTCGTGGATCCGTTCAAACAGTGACATAACGTGCATATCCAAACACAAAACTCACCCCGCGCGCTGCACCTCCGGTGCATCAGCCCCGGCGCACACTTCAGACCCGCATTTCGCCCACCCGGCAAGAGAGCGTCAGGTCCAACCCGCCGGGCGTCCCATCCTTGCGGCATCCCTGCATTTGCCGCAAGGGTGGGAAGCTGAGAACCGCAGCCCGCCGTTACGCCGGAACCGCAATCTGCTCAGGCTGCAGCGCCAGCGCCTGCTGCCGCAGCGGCTCGAAGAGCACGCTGGAGAGGTAGCGCTCGCCGAAGTCGGGCAGCACCGCGACAATCAGCTTGCCCGCGTTCTCCGGCCTGGCCGCGACCTTCAGCGCCGCCGCCGCCGCCGCGCCCGAACTGATGCCCACAAACAGCCCCTCCTCGCGCGCCAGCCGCCGCGCCATCTCCACCGACTCGTCGTTGGTCACCTGCACCACCTCGTCCAGCAGCTTGGTGTCCAGAATGCTGGGCACAAACCCCGCGCCCAGCCCCTGAATCTTGTGCGGTCCGGGCTTGCCGCCGGAGAGCACCGCGCTGTCCGCCGGCTCCACAGCGATCGCCTTGAACGAGGGCTTCTTCGGCTTGATGTAGTTGGCTACGCCGGTCACTGTGCCGCCTGTGCCCACGCCAGAGATGAGAATATCCACCGCCCCGTCTGTGTCGTTCCAGATCTCCGGGCCGGTGGTATGCAGGTGGATGGCCGGGTTGGCCGGGTTGTCGAACTGCTGCAGGATGTATCCGTTCGGCGTCTTGGCCAGGATCTCATCGGCCTTGGCGATCGCGCCCTTCATGCCGTTCGGTCCCGGCGTCAGCACAATCTCCGCGCCATAGGCCAGCAGCGTCACCCGCCGCTCCAGGCTCATCGTCTCCGGCATGGTGAGAATAATCCTGTAGCCCTTCACCGCGGCCACAAACGCCAGCGCGATGCCGGTGTTGCCGCTGGTTGGCTCAATCAGGACGGTTTTGCCGGGCGCGATCTTGCCCCTCCTCTCGGCATCTTCGATCATGGCGAAACCGATGCGGTCTTTCACGCTCGACGCGGGGTTTTGGCTTTCCAGTTTGACGACCACGGTAGCCGGCAGTCCGGCCGCCACGCGGTTCAGCTTTACCAGCGGGGTCTTTCCAATCAATTCCGTAACATCCGCGGCAATGCGCGCCATAATGATCTCCTTTTCCGGGACAGAGCCCGGCGCTCGTCATATCAATTTGGGGAATGGTGCAGCTAGCAAGTGGGGAATATCGCGCGCCCTCTGGGCGCACATCGGCATCGGAGCTGGCACCAGGACGGTGTTAGCGACATCGATGCATGTATCCAGCCTAGACCCATGCCGCCTCGTCTGGCAAGCGCTGAATTTTCAGGGCCCGGGTGATCCGAGGTCTTCCCAGCATCATTCCGCTATCAGCTTGCAGGAGATGCCAATGCTCTGACCCTGCACGGCCTTCAGGGGACCGTCGTAGATTCCACAGTCCAACAAATTATCATTCGAGGACTTGCGACCCGAGTAGACATTAATGTTTAACTGCAGTCCGTCACTATCCAGCCATTTAAGCAATGCCTGATTGGGCTTAAGCCGGTCAAAAGTGGCCGTCGCACCCGGAGCAATTTCACTCTTCACTTCTCCCAAATCAACCTGCCCCACATCGTCAACGTATCGCTTCGGCGTATTCTCCTTTGGAGATCCGTAAAGGTAGCCAGCTACAATGACTGTTTCATGCCGTGCCTCCAGCGTGGACCTCGCCTTCTGCGAATAGGTGATCGACACGGTAAAGCCAGGGGTGGTCGCGGAATGCGTAGGACTAACAATTTGCTTTTGGGCAAGCACGATGCTGAGGCCTGCGGTCACGAGAAAAAGTGACGAAACCGCTCGCGTCAAGGTAAGGAAGTTCATGTGCACAAATGCAATCTTACGCCCGACAAGCGGTAGATTACGCGGATTTTCGCGAACAACGCAGAGTCCGGAGGCCGTCCTTATAAAGCAGCGCCTCACCCCGTATTCCGCAGCCCCGCCGAAATCCCGCTGATAGTTGCCGCAATCGCCCGGTTCACCTCCGGCGTATCCTCGCCGGCCCGCTTGCGCTTGAGCATGTCCACCTGGATCAGGTGCATTGGGTCCACGTACGGGTTGCGCAGCTTGATCGAATGCGCCAGCACCTGGTTGGTCTCCAGCAGCTCCCGCTGCCCGGTCACCGCCAAGAGAGCCCGCACCGTGCGGTGGAACTCGCCCTCGAACAGGTCATACACCCGCTCGCGCAGTTTCGCATCCTCCACCAGTTGCGCATACAGCCGCGCCGTGCCCAGGTCCACCTTGCCCAGCGCCAGCTCCACGTTTCTCAGCAGGTCGATGAACAGCGGAAACTCCCGCGCCATGGTCTGCAACAGGGCAAGACTCGCTCCTGGGGTTGCGCCGGCTCCTCCATGAACTTCTCCAGCGCAAACCCTACCCCGAACCAGGCCGGAACCAGCAGCCGCGATTGCGTCCACCCAAACACCCATGGAATTGCCCGCAAATCGCTGAGCTTGGGAGACGAATTGCGCCGCGACGGCCGCGAGCCGATCTTCGCGTTCTCCAGCTCGCCCACCGGCGTGGACTGCTCGAAGTAGGTGAGCACGTCCGGGTCCTCGACGATGTGATCGCGGTAGTACGCAAACGATGCGGCGGACACGCAATCCAGCGCCGCTTCCCACTCCGGTTTCAGCACGCCGGTGAAGTGCCCCTCCGGGTCGCGCGCGTTGGGCCGCGCCAGCGCATCCAGCGAAGCCGCAATCATCAGCTCCAGATTGCGCTCCGCCAGCACCTCGTCGGCGTATTTGAAGTTCAGCACCTCGCCCTGCTCGGTAATGCGCAGGTGTCCGTCGAAGGAATCCATCGGCTGCGCGAAGATGGCCCGGTGCGTTGGCCCTCCGCCGCGGCCCACGGTGCCTCCGCGCCCGTGAAACAGCCGCAGCTTCACGCCCGCCTCGCGTGCCGCCACGTGCAGGTTGCGGTGCGCGCGGAAAATCTCCCAGGTCGAGGTCAGCATGCCGCCGTCTTTGTTCGAGTCCGAGTAGCCCAGCATGACCTCCTGCCAGTTGTCCCAGCTCGCTAACAACCTCCGGTAGTCCGGCCGGCTCCACAGCTCGCGGCACACATGCGGCGCCCGCCGCAGATCCTCGATCGACTCGAACAGCGGCACCGGCATCAGTCCCGGATCGCTTTTCGATCCCTCCACATGCACGCCGCCCAGTCGCGCCAGCCGCACCACCGCCAGCACATCCTCCACCGTCGAGGTCCCGCTGATCACATATTGCCGGATCACCTCGGGCGAGCAGCCGTTCTTGATCTCCGCCGTTACCCGGAAGGTCTCCAGCACGGACTGCGTCTCCGCCGAGAGCCCCTTCGGCAGCGCCGCGGCCATGGTGTCGGCAATTGCCTCCTTGAGCGCCTCCGCGTGCACCCGCGCATGCTGCCGAATGTCCAGCGTGTGCAGGTGCAACCCGAAGGTGCGCACCTGCAGGATAAGCGGATCGATCAGCGTGCGCGCGATGCGTAGGCCGCGATTCTCCTGGAGCGACGTGCGCAGTTCATTCAAATCGTCCAGCAGTTCCGTCACCGAGCAGTAGGGCGGCAGCACCTGCGCCAGCTCGTCCTGGCCCTGCCCCAGGGTGTAGGAGGTAACAGGCAGACGCGCGCCGGACGGTCCCGGATGCTCCATCGTCCGCTGCACACGCGCCTTCAGGCAGATCATGAACCGCCGGTAATACTCAAACTCGTACTGCTCGCCGAAGACCTGCGCCTCCGGCGTGTGCAACTGCTCCAAGTAACCTTCCAGCCGCTTCAGCAGCGCCGCGCTGGCCGGCATCTGCTGGGCGCTGGTGGTCAGCAGGTCCATGATCTCCTGCAGCTTCTGCTGGTAGTAGATCAGCAGGTGTCCCCGCGCCAGCCCGATCGCGTCCCGCGTCACCTGCGGCGTAACAAAAGGATTGCCGTCGCGATCCCCGCCGATCCAGGATCCGAACTCCAGCACCTGCGGCAGCGCCAGCGGCTCCATCTCCAGCCCGTAGGCCGCGCGCAGCGCTTCTGCCATCTCGTGGTACAGCACCGGCAGCGTCTCAAAGATGGAGACGTCGTAGTAGTCCAGCCCCATCTTGATCTCGTCGTAGACCGTCGGCCGCCGCGAGCGCACCTCGTCGGTCTGCCACAGGCTGGTGATCTCGGCCAGCACCAGATCTTCCAGCCGCGCCAGGGCCTGCGCCGGCACCGGAATCCGGTCCAGCGTGGCTAGGAACTCCCCGATCCGCCGCCGCTTGAACATCACCGATCGCCGCGCCACCTCGGTCGGGTGCGCCGTGAACACCGGCACAATCAGCACCCGCTTCAGCCACTCCAGCGCCTCTTCCGCGCTGATGCCCACGCGCCGCATCTCTGCCAGTGTTCCGGTCAGCGAGCCGCGCTGCCGTCCCGCGCCGCCGCTCAGTTGCAGCGCAATCCGCCGCCGCTTGCGGTGGTTGGTCTCCGCCAGGTTGATCAGCTCAAAGTAGAAGGCAAAGGCCCGCGTCAGCAGAATCGCCCGCTCCTCCGGCAACTCATGCACGAGCTTCAGCGAGCTCTCCGCGTGTCGCGCCGCCTCTTCTTCCTGGCCCCGGGCCTCGGCATCGCGCCGCCGGATCGTCCCCTGCCGCAGCGCCTCCACCTGCGCAAACAGCTCTTCGCCCGCCTGCTCGCGCAGCACCTCGCCCAGCAGTATGCCCAGCGACCGCACATCGCGCCGCAGCGGAGCTTCTTTCAGTTCTCCGGATTGCGCCTCCAGCTCCGCCAGCCGTTGCGACCAGCTCTCCGGTTTCCAAAGCAATGCCATCGTCTTTTGATTATGCACGATGCCACGCTGGTCCCTGCCGCCAAAGAGCGTTCGATCAATGCTCTGTCATCCTGAGCGAAGTCTGGCGCGCTTTGCCGCGCCAGACGCAGTCGAAGGACCTGCGGTTCGGGCACTCAATCGTTCCAACGTGCGCTTCAGGAAAGCTCGCCCGTCTGCGCGGCCCGCTCTACCGCGCCGCCCTCCGGTAAAACACCAGCACCGCTCCCGGCTTGGCCGCAATCGCCACCGGCAGTCCGCGCCCCATCAGCTCCGCGCCGGTGTAGACGGTCTTCGCTCCCGTGCCCGCGTCGATCACCACGTACCGCGCTCCGCGTTCAAGCCCGCGCAGCGGGAATTGCGCGCTCTCAAACGGGCTCTCCGGCCGCCGGAAGGCCTGCACCATCCCCGCCGTCCCATCCGGCTTCCCATACTGCCACGCCATCCACTCCGTGTTCTCCGTGCTGTAGGGCGTCAGCGGATAGTAGTCGCCGTAATAGAACTGCGCCGCCTGCTTCCACTCCCCGATCAGCTTCAGCGCCAGCGCCCGCTGCGCCGCGGTCGTCAGCCCGTCGGCGCCCACGCCCATCGCCGGCGTCATCCGGCTCAGAAATCCGTAGGTGCTGGAAACATCGCCCGAGGTCCCGTAATACGGAACCCACAGCGCCAGCCCATAGCTCTGCATCTGCATCGCCGTCGGCTCGCCGGCAAAATCGCTTCGCCACAGCGGCACCGCCCGCCGCAGCGTCTCCAGATCGTCGCGCCTGCCGCCGCTCGCGCAGGTGTCGATCATCAGGTCGGGAAACCGCCGGTGCAGCTCGTCAAAATAGCGCAGATATCCTTCGACGTGCTCGATCTCCGTAATCCCCTCGCGGTCCGGCGTATCGTGCGACTGCCACAGCTTCAGCGGCTCGAAGTTGAAGTCCTGCCGGTACGTATCGATGCCCTGGCTCACAATCAGCCGGCTCGTGTGGTCCACCAGCCAGTTCCACGCCTGCGGATTGCCCAGAAACAGCAGTTGATTTTTGCCCTTCTGCCCCAGCAGCCACTCCGGATGATTCTTTTCCAGCCACGATCCGTCCGTGACGCGCTCCGGCTCGAACCACACAATCGTTTTCTTTCCCGCCGCGTGCACCACATCGGAAACGCCCCGCAACCCATGTGGGAACCTGGTCATATCCGGCTCCCACGTCCCCGTATTCCACCACCCCTGGTTCAGCGGATACCACCCCGCGTCCATCCACCAGTAATCGATCGGCAGTCCCTCCGCCAGTGTCCTTCTGAAAAGCTCTATCTGGTTGGCCTCCGTGGCCCACTGCATCTCCACCGTCTCGTGCGAGCTTCCGCCCTCGAGTTGCGGCGGGGGCAGCTTGCCGTGGTTGCGCGGCAGGTTGTGCGCAATCATCCACCGCCGCCACAGGTTCTGCCCCTCCAGCCAGTCGCCCGTCCAAAATTGCACCACCGCCAGCGGCGTCCGCACCTCCTCGCCCGGAGCCATCCAGAAGTGCGTCTGCTGTTCTCCGCCCACCACGCGCGCGCCGTTGTCTTCGTCGCCGCGCATCTCCACAGCCCACTGCCCCGGCCACCCCAGCACCGCGATCACCCCGCGGTCCGGCCACGCCACGTTGAAGTACGGCATATCCCCGTCGGTCGGCCGTCCCCCGCGCGAGACATAATCCTGCACGCCGTTGGCCGCCAGCTCCGTCTCCATCGGCCGGAAGTCCGTCGGCTTGTCGTCGCTTCCCTCTTCGTGATGCACCACGGGCGTTGCCCACAGCTCGCCGGGAAAGTGCGCGTCCAGCGCCTCGATTTTTCCCAGGATCGGCGTCCGCGCCTGCCCGTCATTCTTGAAGTAAACCGTCCACTCCACCGTGGGAAAGTCGCTGTAGGCCACGGCCACGCAGCGCACCTCAAGCTGCGTCATCGGATCGGTGTAGGCCACCGTATACTCCGTGCGGTTGGCATCCAGTTGCCGCGTACTGCGCTTCACCGTCCACTTCGGCAGCAGCTCCCGCGAGCTGGCGCCGCCATAAATAAAGGAAAACGCCGCGTCCGCCGTCACTGTCGCCGCAGGCGCGCCCATCTTCACTTGGTCCAGCCGCAGCACCGAGCCGTCTTCCAGCGTCACCCGCGCGTCGGCCCAGTCCGCCTGGTCCCAGTCCGCCTGGTAGACCGGCGTCCGCGGCCCCACCGGCGTCAGCCGCAGCGTAAACGCGCGCGCCCCGTTCAGCTCGGCCCGCACCTTTACGCCCTGCATCCCCTCGTGCAGCACCGGCGAGTGGAACATCTCCTGCCCGCCCGCCGTCACCGCGGCCTCCACGCTGCCGCGCCCCTGGTTCGAATAAAACAGCAGGTCATTGCTGTCCACGCCCACCGTCGCCTCGAACTCCCGCGCCCCCTGCGGTAGTACCACCTCCACCTCGCCTGTTGACCGCATCGCCAGCCCGTGCGCATACGTCCGCCCCGCAATCAGCAGTGCATGCCCCTCGATCGAGTCACGCAGAACCCGCCGGCTCTTTCGGTCCAGTCGCGGAACCATGTACGGCTCCGCCGGAGCGGCCACCGGCGCGCCCGCAAACTTGGCCGAAACCCACCTTTGCATCGCCGCCTGCGCCCCCGCATCCTGCGCGGCCGCCCGCGGAGCCAGCAAGGCGCTCGCCCCAAGGCAAACCATCCAAACCGCGGCAACCATCACAAATCCCGTCGGATTTCCCGTCTTCAGTAACAAAGAAAATCGTCCAGACATGATGCTCCGTAGGGTCACCACAGAACCCTCCATCGCAAAGAAATTTCTATGCCGTCCTGACCTTAACGCATTCCTCCTTCAGACGGATACCGGAGCCAATGCACTCAAGCGCCGATTTCAACAAGAAATCGGCGCCGAAAGCGGCACGCGAGACTCCATGCCCGCATGATAACCAGAAGCCTTCCCTCGGGTCACCGGTCAAAATGAGCGCCGCGACGCAGCCCCGATGAGAGTGCCAAATGAATGATTTCTCTGCAAGCGGGAACTTTCGTCCTCGCGGCGGTGTCCAAACCTAACAGGCAGGATTTCAGTCTTCTCCGCAGCCGACAGGCCCCATGGACTTTTCGATTCAGATCGAGGACGTTCTGGAAGTCGTACGGCGCTGTGCCGGCTGTCTGCGGCCTCAGCCTGAATGTGCCGCCGCGCAGCGTCTACGGATTTCTCGGCCCCAATGGCGCGGGCAAATCAACCACAATCCGCATTGTGCTCGGCCTTCAACGCCCTGACCGCGGCAGCGTCTACCTCTTCGGCCATGCGCTGGCTGAGAACCGGCTGACTCTGCTGCGCCGCATCGGTTCCCTCGTCGAATCGCCGTCTCTGTATGAAAATCTGACCGGCCGCGAAAACCTTGAGGTGCACCGGCGACTGCTCGCGCTTCCAATCCGGGCCATCGACGAGGCGCTGGACACGGTCGATTTGCTGCCGGCCGCCGATCGCGTCGTTAAAGGATATTCGTCCGGAATGAAACAGCGCCTCGGACTCGCTCAGGCGCTGCTTGGCAATCCCGAACTGCTCCTGCTTGACGAGCCTACCAACGGCCTGGACCCTGCGGGTATCCGCGAGGTGCGCGACCTGATCCGCGACCTGCCCAACCGCTCCAAGGCCACCGTATTCCTCTCGTCTCACCTGCTGGCGGAGGTTGAGCAGGTTGCAACCCATCTGGCAGTCATCTGGGTAAGCTTGCGCTGGCGCTCATTTTCCGTGGCCATCGGCACGGGAATCATCGCAACCGTGGTTGGCTTCTTCACCGCTGTGACAACCGATCTCGTCGGTGGAGGCTGGCCACGCTACTTTCCATGGAGTCTTCCCATGCTGGCGCTCGCCAACAGCCACCCGGACCTGAATCTGCTGCTGTGTGCCGGCTTCATCTCCGGGATTCTTGTTGCCATCGCCGGTTGCCTGGACTTTTGCCGGCTTGAAGTCCAGTAGTCCGATACAATGCCCGCTCACGCCTTCAGCGGCGTCGGCTCCTATCAGCTGCATTATCAGCCCTCTCCACTGCTCATCAAGCGCGCCGTCGAGCATCTTCGGCCCGTGTTCCGGCAACCTGTCCGCTGCCGGCTGGCCGGGTGGCTGATCCGGCCGTCACATAACCTTTGTGATGCACGTCACTCATGCCCGTTCATTTTAAGCTTCCCTTTATCCGGATTCGGTTCAAAATAGAGACGGAGGATGAAGCCATGGAACGCTTCATTACGCTCAATCTGCAAAGCGCTGGCGTCAAGGCTGAACCTGAAAATCTCTCCAAACCTGCGGACAAAGCATCCGAGGTGATCACCAAGAGCCTGAATCAAGTGGCCAACATGGCCGCACACAAGGCGGCACGAAAATTTGCCCGGGGATCCTCCGGCATCTTCTCCAAATAGCGGCTCTAACCAAGGCGCTGCCGGAGCGTCAGGACAAGTTGGGGAACGAGGGAGAGCGGCTCAATCAGCCCCTATTCATTCGTGACTGCGTGCCTCCATCACGCAGGCACGAGATTAATTCTCTGCCGGCAAGGAGACCATGGAGTCGAAGCACGATTCCATGTGTTCACGCATTCAGCGCCGCCTGCTCCTCCAATTGCATCATCAGCTCTTCCCACTCCGTGGTCAGCGCCTCCAGCTCCGCCCGCAGCTCCGCGGCCAGCGCGGTCAGCCGCTGCGTCTCCTCGGCGGAGACAAACACCCCCAGTTGCGCCTCAGTATGCGCAATCCCCGCCTCAACGCGCGGAATCTCGCCCTCAAGAAGCGCGCACCGCTCCTCCATCTGTTTTTGCTTGATCGGATTCAGCCGCCGCGGCCGCTCCCGGCCCGCATCCTTTTCGGCTGCCGCCCCGTCTGCTCCCGCGTTTGCCTCAGCCTTCGCTTCCGTCTTCACCGCCGCAACCTCGGCAACCGCTTCGCTCAGCGCCGCTCCGCCGGCAGCCATCGCTTCCTTGCGCCGCAGGTAATCCTCGTAGTTGCCTTCGTGGCAGGTGACCGTCCCGCCCTCCACCTCAAACACCCGGGTGGCTAGCCGGTCGATGAAGTACCGGTCGTGCGAGACAAACACCACCGTCCCGCTGAACGCCGCCAGCGCCTCCAGCAAAACATCCTTGGCCCGCATGTCCAGGTGGTTGGTCGGCTCGTCCAGCAGCAGAAAATTCGACGGCGAAACCAGAATCCTCGCCAGCGCGAAGCGGTTCCGCTCGCCTCCGCTCAGCACCCCCAGCGTCTTGAACACGTCGTCCCCGCGAAACAGAAAACATCCCAGCAACGACCGCAGCTCCACCTCCGGCACGCGCAGCGCCGCGCGGCTAATGTCGTCCAGCAAGCGCGCCTCGCCGTCCAGCGCCTTGTACTGGTCCTGCGCAAAGTACTCGCACACCACGTTGTGCCCCAGCTTCACTCCGCCCGCAGTCGCCTGCTCCTCGCCGGTGAGCAATTTAATCAGCGTCGACTTGCCCGCCCCGTTTACGCCCACCAGCGCCACGCGATCGCCGCGTTCGATGGTGAAATTCACGCCCGTGAACACCTGCTTCGCCCCGTAGCTCTTCGCCAGTCCCTCGGCCTCGGCCACGCGGCGTCCCGAAGGCGGCGGCTGCGGAAATTTGAAGTGAATCACCGGCTCTTCTTCGGGAATCTCGATGCGCTCGATCTTTTCCAGTTCCTTGATGCGCGACTGCACCTGCTTCGCTTTGGTCGCTTGGTAGCGGAAGCAGTTGATGAAGGCCTCCAGGTGCTCGACCTGTTCCCGCTGGTTGCGGTAGGCCGCCTCCAGTTGCGCGCGCCGCTCATCTTTTTGCGTCAGGTACCTCGAATAATTTCCCTGGTAGATCGTCAGCCGCTTGTTCCAGATCTCCACCGTCCGGTCCACCGTCACATCCAGAAAATACCGGTCGTGCGAGATCAGGATGTATCCAAATGGATAGATCCTCAGATACTCCTCCAGCCAGTTGCGCGTCTCCAGGTCCAGATGATTCGTCGGCTCGTCCAGCAGCAGCAGGTTCGGCTTGGCCAGCAGCAGCTTGGCCAGCGCAATCCGCATCTGCCATCCGCCGCTGAACTCCTCGGTCCCTCGCGTCCAGTCTTCCTTCCTGAAGCCCAGCCCCGTCAGCACCGCGCCCACCTGCGCATCCAGCGCGTAGCCGTCCAGCGCGTGGAACCGCTCCTGCAGCATCGAGTAGCGTTCCGCCGCCGCCTCGTACTCCGGCCCCGCATGCTCCAGCACCGCCAGTTGCCCGGCCAGGCTCTCGATCTCCCCCTCCATCGCGCGCAGCTCGTCAAAAACCGTCAGGCACTCCTCAAAGATCGATCGCCCGCTCAGTTGCAGGCCCTCCTGCGGCAGGTACCCGATGCTCATCCCGCGCGCCCGCTGCACGCTGCCGTAATCCAGCGTCTCCAGGCCCCCCAGCACCTTCATCAGCGTTGTCTTGCCGGCCCCGTTCGCCCCCACCAGCGCGGTTCTTTCCTGGTTCCCGATCAGCCAGTCGGCCTCCAGAAACAGCACCCGCGGTCCGAACCGTTTTCCGGCTTGTTGCAGCGCAAGCATCCCAGTCTTATTTTCGCAGAGCCGCGCTCTACGCACGCCCATCTGCGCGCGCTGCGCCTGACCTCGACCATCGCCCGCGGGAATCCACTTCAAAATGGGAGGAAAAGCCGCAACCGCCATCACCCGCGCGGCGCGCAGGTCGATTCGCGCAGCACCAGACGCGTCTGGTACTCGAAGCGCGTCTTCCGAGGCGTCTGCTGAATCTCTTCCAGCAGCGCGCGAAACGCCAGCCCCGCAATCTCCCGCGGCGAAAACTCGATGCTGGTCAGCGGCGGCTGCGTGAACTGGCAAATCGTCAGATCGTCCATCCCGATCAGAGCAATCTCACGGCCCGCCTGCATGCCCCGCGCCGCCAGCGTCTTCATCGCGCCCACCGCAGCCACGTCGTTGCAGCACAGCACGGCGGTCGGCGGCTTGGCCAGGCTCAGCAGCGAGCCCATGCCCTCTGCGCCGCCCTCCCAGGTGTGATCGCACCCCGCCACCAGTTCCTTGTCCAGCGCCAAGCCCGCCAGCCGCATCGCCCGCCGCAGGCTCTCGAAGCGCGTCCGCATGCTGCTCCAGCTCAGCCGCCCGCTCAGGTAGCCGATCCGCCGGTGCCCAAAGTCCGCCAGGTGCTTGATCGCCTCGCGGTAGCCCGTCATATAGTTGATTCGAACGGTGCGCACCCCGCTCATATCGTCCCCCGCGCCCGCATACACCACCGGCACATCTACCGCCGAGCCGGCCAGTTGCTCCTCCATGCCGAAGGTCAGCGCTGCAATTCCCTCCACCTGCCGCTCCTGCATGCGCGCCGCGCACACCGCAATGTGGTCCGGCCGCGTCTCCGTATCGGCAAAGCTGATCAGCACCTCGTAGCCCTGCTCCACCGCCGCGCGCTCAAAGTACAAAATAATCTCGGAGAAAAACGGATTCCCTCCGCTCAATTCTGAAACAATCAGTCCCACCGTGTGGCTCCGGCCGCGCGCCAGCGCCCGCGCCTGGTAGTTGGGCCGGTAACCCACTTCTTCGATCACCGTCTGCACCCGCCGCGCCAGCTTCGGGTCCACCGTTCCCACCCGGTTGATCACCCGCGATACCGTCGAGTGAGAGACGCGTGCCCGCCGTGCCACATCCCGTATATTCATGCGCCTTCCTTATTCCGGCTGTCCACCGGCGCCGGCCGGTTTCTTTTCACGTCGCGCGGCTCGATTCCGGAATCCCTCAAGTCAGCAGCAGTCCAACAGCCCTCACCCCTCATCGCGTCCGTCATCTCCGCCACGCGGCCCCCGCGGCCGGTAGCGCAGCGCGTAGAATCCCCCCACCACCAGCAGCACCACCCCGCCCCACACTCCGGGATGAAGCCGCGACAGCACCGCCGCCGGAGGATGCGCCCACTCGCTCAGCGAAGTGACCAGGATGATTGCGCCGTACACGCTGAGCAGTATGCCGATAAAGAACCACACCGGCAGCATGTGACGCCGTTCCCGCATTCCCTCCCTCCTTCCACTCAGCCTTGCCGCTCGCGCTACCAGAACATCCATTGCAAGACACCGAAAAATACCGCTACGCCCGCCGCCCAGAAGATCGGCTTCTTCCAAAGCGGCAGCGGCTCGTCTTTGGGCATCACGGTCGAGCTCCACACCAGCCCCGCCAGCGTCTCCTCCGGCCGGGGCTCGGTAAACAAGCTCACCCCAATCGTCACAAAGATGCAGATCAGCAGCGACCACAGCGCGCGGTAGAGATTCTCCGCCATGTCCTTCGCGTCCGGCGAGAGCGCCACGTAGCGGATCCACGCCGGGTGCGCCTTCACCGCCGCATACATCGCCACCGACGATCCGGTTCCCGCCAGCAGTCCCCAGAATCCCCCCTTCGCCGTCGCCCGTCGCCACAGCATGCCCACGATCACCGTGCCGAACAGCGGCGAGATGAAGAACCCCACCAGCGCCTGCATGTAATCCATGATGCTTTTGAAGTTGGTGACAAAATACGCGGTCCCGATGCTCAGAATCACGCCCAGGATCGTGCACCACCGCCCGATCCGCACGTAATGCGCGTCCGGCTTGCCCTTGCGGATATACGGCTGGTAGATGTCGTAGGTCCACACCGTCGCAAAGGCGCTGACGTTCCCGGCCATCCCGCTCATGAACCCCGCGATCAGCGCCGTAATTCCCAGCCCCAGCATTCCCGGCCCGCAGTAGCGCGCCAGCATCAGCGGCAGCACCTCGTTGTAACTGTGCAGTCCCGGCCGCATCGCGCTCTCCGGAACCAGCTTGTACGGCAGCACGGCCAGCGCCAGCAGTCCGGGCAGAATCACGATCAGCGGCACAATCATTTTGAAATAGGACGCAATAATCGGCGCCAGTTGCGCCGAACGCAGGTCCTTGGCCGCCATCGCCCGCTGCACCACCAGAAAATCCGTCGTCCAGTAGCCGCACGCGATAGCGCCGCCCAGTCCGAAGACTATTCCCGTCCAGTGCACGCCCATCGGGTTCGTCGAAAAAGAGCCCAGCGTGCTCCACAGGTGCACGTAGTCGTTGCTGTGCACCCGCGCGGCAATCTTCGCCGTCAGACCGCTCCATCCCCCCACTTCGATCATTCCCAGGATCGGAATAATCAGTGCGCCCATCCATATAAGGAAGAACTGAAGCACCTCATTGAAGATCGCCGAGTACAGCCCGCCCAGCGCCACATACACGGCCACCGTCAGCGACGAAACCCAGATGCTGAAGTGGATGTTCCATCCCAGCACCACCTTCATCACCAGCGCCATCGCGTACATGTTGATCCCCGACATCAGAATCGTCATGAACGCAAACGAAATCCCGCTCAGCGCCCGCGTCGCCTCCCCGTACCGCAATTTCAGATACCCCGGCACGGAGTGCGTTTTGGAGATGTAGTAGAACGGCATCATCACAAGGCCCAGGAAGACCATCGAGGGGAACGCCGCGATCCAGTAAAAGTGCGCGGCCAGAATTCCGTACTGGTAGGTCGATGCGGCCCAGCCCATCAGTTCGATGGCGCCCAGGTTTGCCGAGAGAAAGCTCAGCCCCGCCACCCAGGCCGTCATCTCCCGCCCGGCCATGAAAAAATCATTCGACGTATTCGCGTAGCGCCTGAGGTACACGCCGATCCCCAGCACCGTCGCGAAGTACAAGCCGATGATCAGCAAATCGGACGGAGCCAGCGCGATCAGCCGGTTCGAGCCTTGCCACAGGAAAATGGCGCACAGGTTCAGCGTCAATGCCATCCAGCCATCCTTGATTCCTAGAGCTTGTTTCAAAAACCGGTTTTGTGTCAGGGCACGACTTTAGTCGTGCCGAAAGAGGCCCAAAAAAACAAAGGGCTTTAGCCGCTGCGGGAACTCTGGCTTGTGCCTGCCAGACCATTTTTGAAACAGGCTCTGGAAATCAGCCGCCACGCGTCGCCCCGTCCGCGCCGCGCAAATCAGAAACCAGCGTTCCTCACGCCTCGAAGATCTTTTCCATCCGCACCCACTTTTCGCCCGGCCCCGCCTCCTGCAGTGGCTTCTGGAAGCGGTTCATCAGCTCCTCCCACCGCTGCATCGTTTCGCTCCCGCGGTCTGCGGCCTGTTTCGCCTCCAGCGAAAAATCGTCCGTCGTCTCCAGAATCATCACCAGCCGGTTGCCAACGCGATAAATCTCCTCGCTCATCACCCCTTGGTTGCGGATGCACGCCATCACCTCCGGCCAGATTCCCTCCGGCCGGTGATAGCGCTCGTACTCCGCAATCAACTCCGCGTCGTCCTTCAGATCCAGCGCAAAGCAATATCTCTTCATCGCCCCTTCCTGTTCGCCGTCTCGTTTACGCGCAGGCTGACCCTCCTGCGCCGGCGCAGCGCAGCGGCAAGCCGGCGGCGCCTTACTCCGCCAGCACCATCTCCTCGCAGGCGCGGAAATACTGAATGCTGGTCCCCACCAGCGCGTCCAGCTTCGCCTTGTCCGGCTTGCCGTGCATCGCGGGATACGGATCGCCGCCCGGCCCCAGCGGCTCGAAGGTCACAAACCGGTCCCCCTGGTTGTACCCGATTGCATACAGCGCGCGGATGATCGTCGCCACATCCATGAACCCCTCGCCCAGCGCGCAGCGGTTGCTGTCGGCAAAGTGCAAATTGACCAGTTGGTCGCCTGCCTCCATAATCGCCTCGCCGATGTGCCGCTCCTCCGACTGCATGTGGTACACATCGCCGTTGATGTGCCCCACACCCGGGTGATTCACGGCTTTCAGATAGCGCTTCGCGTCGGCCACCGTGTGCACCAGGCTCGTCTCTGCGGAGCGTATCGGCTCGATCGCCGCCTTCACCCCGTGCTCCGCAAACAAATCCCCGCACTGCGCCAGCGTCTCGGCCGAGCGCTCGAACTCCACATCGTCGTAGGCCTTCGGCCGCCCCACCGCGCCCGGCACCACCAGCAGATAATGCCCGCCCACCGCGCGCGTAAACGGCACCTCCCGCTTCAGGTAGTCGACAGCCGCCTGCCGGCGCACCGCGCGGTTGCAAGCCATGTCGTTATCGGCAGAGAACATCCCGCACACGCCTGAGACACGCAACCCGTAGTCGCGCAATGTCTCCAGCGTCTCCTCCACCTTGTAGCCCAGGTCCGGCCCGTAGTGGTTGCCGTGCAGTTCGATGTACGGTACCTCATACTTCTTCAGCCGCGCCGCCGAATCCTCAAGGGTCTCCCGCCCGAATCCCCAGTTGCTCCACGATAATTTCAGCCGCGCCTTCAACTGCGCCGGCGATCTTTTCTTCAGCTCGTCGAAGCGTGCCCTGATCCGCTCGTTGCCCTCTTCAAAATGCTGCATCCGCATCGTCCCCATCCTCCTCGCCCATATTCGCCCGCGCCGCGTTCATCCCTGCTGCAAATGATCTCCAACCGCCGGCATCTCCTTGTGCACACCCGGCCCAAAGTAGCGCAGTGTCACCAGCCCATCGGTCTTCGAGTGATTTTCGAAGACCACCCCGGCCGTCGCCGCCTCATGCGAGACAAACACCTCATCCTCGGTCATCTGCCCGAACCGGATCAGCGCCGGGCAGTTCACGTAGTGTTTCCCAATGCGTCCATGCCCCTCGGTCACGATCAGCCCGTACGCCCCCGCATCGCGCATCGTGCAGCGTGCGCCCGGCATCACCGTCAGCTCGCGCGCGCTGAACTTCTGCTCGCCGTCCACGGTCCCATACACCACCCACCGGTCCACGTAGCCCTCGCTCGCCGAATCGGCCACCGGAATCGGTTCCAGATAGTGGTGCTTCTTGAATTCCGCGTCCATGTTCGCCGGCCAATCCACCAGGTCGGTCAGGAAGTCCAGGTCGTAATGCTTCTCCTCCGGCACATCCTGCGTCAGCAGGCTGCGCGGCACTGGCCGTCCCTCCACCATCGACTGGAACATCGCCAGCACGTCGCTGCCCCACTGCGGCTCGTAGGTCACCAGCGAACCCGGCGCGTGCAGAATCCGCGGCGGCACCAGCCAGCCTGTCCCCGCCTTCAGCCGGTAGGCCTTCGAGTAGTCCAGTATTCCGTTGTCGCCCGCGTCCCAGCGTTCCAGGCAGCGCCGTATATCCTCCCGCGTCGTCCCCGGCTCCAGGCCAAAGTACGTGTGCGGAAAATTCCCATGCGTCGCGTTCAGTTGCGGCGGAAAGTAGTACCCCTCCGGCTTGCCCTCGCGCCCCACCAGCTTCGCCTGCTCCTCGCTCTGGTGCAGGTGGTGCATGATCGGCCCGGAGTTGTCGAAGAACTTGCTGTACACCGGCCAGCGGTGATACTTCTCCCAGATCGCATTGCCCACCATGCGCGCGCCCTCGGCCTCCACCGCCTCTTTCAGCGTGAAGCGCTGGCCCTCGCTGACCACATAGCTCAGCCCCTCGTCCGGAGTGCGGTTGTCGTTCATCGCCGGCGTGGTCGAAGCAAACCACCGTTCGTCGATGCCCCCGCGGTGCGCCCCGTACGCATACAGGTCGCGCGTGTCCAGCTTCAGCCGTCGCCCCGGCTGCAGGTAGACCCGCGGAACCCACGTCGGCGCCAATCTCAGAATTCCCTCACCCGCCTCCAGCGCCTGGCGCGCCTTCTGATCGATCGTAGCCGCGGCTTTGGTCATTTCGCACCCTCCTCACTTCTGCGTCGAGCGGCCGGACTTTTCAGTTCCAGCAACCGGTCTCTCAGACGCAACGCAGAAACCCTACTCGCGCCGCTTTCCGGCTGTCAACTAATAGGACCGTAAAAGTCGTCCGAATTCAATAACTGTTTCACAATAATCAATTTATTCCATGCTTTCTGCCGCTGACGTTAGCGTCTCCAGGGCAGCGGCTATCGCGCGGGACTGGTATCTCCCCATCGCATTCCGCGCCCGGCCGTCCGTCGGGAAATCTCGCCATCGCGTCTACGCATGCATCGCGTTATGAACCGGAAACTCCGCCGCCAGCGCCGGCGCGTGCGCCAGCACCGTGTCCAAGTACTGGTCCCCCGGAGGAACCAGGTTCTTCGCCATCTCCATCATCTGCACCTCGGCCCCGTAATCGCCCTGCGACTCGGATACAAACGCATTGCTCACCAGCATCTCCACCGTCTTCACGTCGCATCCGGGAGTCGTTCCTGCCCGGCGGGGAATCGGCGGTGAGACAATAGTTTGATGTTGGTCGCAGCCGGTGAATTGCCCAGGGGCCAGATCGCGCCAGAACCGGCAGTGACAAAACAGCGGGTTCGGAGAATGGCGGCAGACGCTTCGTCCCTCATTCCCTCCCGCGCCGGCGATCCAACCTACCCGGGGCCTGTAGCTCAACGGTTAGAGCAGGGGACTCATAATCCCTTGGTTGGGGGTTCAAATCCCTCCGGGCCCACCAGAGATCGTCCGGCAACCCCATCCGGCCGGCGCCGCCCCAGCGTCCCGATTCGCCCCAACGCCCATAGGCTTCGCGGTCGCACAAGTCTCCGCCTTGCGCCGGCCGTCCCGCCCTATGGCATCCCGGCTTGCCGCCCCCAGGCTCGGCTGGCGATACTGCAATCAGGTCGTGGTGCACTTATCTCTTCCACAGCGAGAATCCTCATGGCGCGTGTGCTTTACACGGCCCGGCTCGACCAGAAAGTCTGCATCTCTGGGCCGGCCCAGTGCTTCCACTTCCTCTTCGTCATTGATGAGCTGGAGAGCTTCTCCTATGCCCCCGGCCAGTTCATCTCCGCCGTGGCCGAGGACAGTTACGGCAAGGAGCAAACCCGCGCCTACTCCATCGCTTCGGCCCCCGACGCCAACCGCTTCGATCTCTGCGCCAACCGCGTGGAAGGCGGCTTTTTCTCCAATCACCTCGCCGACCTGCCTGACCTGCCTATCGGCGGCAAGATCCAGGTGAACGGCCCGCACGGTTACTTCACCTTGCGCGAGCCCATCACCGACTCCATCCTCGTTGCCACCGGCACCGGCATCGCGCCCCTGCGCGCCTATACCCAGTGGCTCTTCCCCGAGAACGGCCCCGACCGCAGCCAGGGTAAGGACATCTGGCTCGTCTACGGCACCCGCCACGAGACCGAAATCTATTACCGCGACTACTTCGAGCAGCTGGAGCGGACCAGACCCAACTTCCACTACCTGCCCACGCTCAGCCGCGCCCCGGAAAGCTGGCCCGGCCTGCGCGGCTACGTCCAGGATCACGTCGCCCGCATCGTCGAGGAGCGCGCCGCCCGTCTCGGACAGCAGCTGCCCCAGCCGCCCGCCGATCTCTCCATCCCCGCCGCCGATCTCCGTTTCGACATCTACGCCTACATCTGCGGCCTCAACAACATGATCGCCGCCGTCCGCAGCAAACTCACCGCCTACGGCTGGCGCCGCAAACAAATCATCTTCGAGCGCTACGACTAGAGCGATTTAGGAAATAGTGCGGGGAGGTAGAGTGATTGCAAGGCCGCCGCTCCCTGCTGGTCGCGTCGACTTGACTGCATCGGCTCACCGTACAGTATTTCCTAAACCGCTCTAGCCCTGCCGCCTGCGCGCCCTGCCCGCGGTCATCCTTTTCTCAGGGATTCGTCGGAATCCGGCCACCCCTACAGGTTGAACAGTTCCCTCAGCCGCTTGGTCTGCGCCCGGCTCACCGGAATCTCCGTCTTCTTCTTGTCGTTCATGCGCAGCTGGTAGCTCGACTTGAACCACGGCACCACCTCGCGGATGTGGTTGATGTTCACCACAAAGCCGCGGTGCGCCCTCCAGAAGCTGGCCGGATCCAGCTGCTCCTGCAGCTCTTCCAGCGTCCGGCATTTCGACTGCCCCTCGAAGTTCTGCATCACCACCCGGATCACGCCTTCATCAATGGCCGCGTAGCAGATCTCCGTCTGGTCCACCAGCAACAGCCGGCTCTGCGCCTGCACAATCAGCTTGGCCGGCTGCGCCGCCGCCTGCGGCCGGTTCAGCAGCCGCAGCAGCGCATCGAGCTGCGATTCAATCGGCGCGTCAGACGGACCACCCGTGCCCGTCGTACCGGAGCCTATCCGACCCTTCACCCGCTCCACCGCCTGCCGCACCCGTGTCAGGTCGAAGGGCTTCAGCAAATAATCCGCCGCGTTCACGTCAAAGGCCTTTACCGCGTACTGATCATAGGCCGTGGCAAACACGATCTGCGGCAGCGCCCTCGGCTCCTTGCCGGCTGCGCCGCGCCGCCGCTCCATCAGCCGCTCCACCACAGCCAGCCCGTCCAGTCCTGGCATCTGCACATCCAGAAACACCAGCTCCGGCTGGTGCTCCTCGATCAGCTCCAGCGCCTCGATGCCGTTGCTCCCCTGCGCCACAACGTCCACCCCGCCCACCTGATCCAGCAGGTACTTCAGCTCGTCGCGGGCCAGTTGTTCGTCGTCGATGATGAGCGCGGAGATCGCCATGGGAAACGGCGCGCCAGACGCGCGCCCGCTATCAACTATATAGAAGCAAGCCCTCGCCTCGCGCCGGCAGGCTTGACGGCAGGAGAAATCCCCTCGCCGCCCACTCCCCGGTGCGCGATCCATCCCTCTAATTTCGTTCGGATTTTCGGCTACAGCGGTTTCGATTCTGCTGCTTACAGAATCCATGCGGCCGAGCGGCTTTTTCCTCAAGAAAAAGCCACCCTCCACGTCCTCTCGATGTTGATGTGTGAAGCGAAACCGCTCTAGCCCGGGCTCAGTCGCCCAGCGCGCGCAGCCGAGCCGGCATCTGGTCCGTGGCCAGCTCATGGCCGCAGCGCGTGCAGTAGAGATCCGAGGTTCGCACCGTGCGGAAGCAGTTCCCGCAGTTCGCCGTCAGCTGGTAGTTGCACTGCGGGCAGAAGTGGAAGTCGCTCTGCACATGCGTCGAGCAGGCCGGGCACTGCGACATCTCCGGCTGCCGCAGCAGGAAGTAAAGCACCAACCCGATGCCCCCCGGCATCACGAAGCAGGCCAGCATCCACAGCCGCGTGCTCATCGCCCGCCGCGGCGCGTCCTTGCTGATGTACCCGATCATCAGGAAGTACAGCGACGCCAGCAGCCCCCAGGAAAGATTGAAGTAGATGCGCAGTCCGATCGCCGGCGGCGCGTGGTGCCGCTGCGCGGGAGCGACCACCCAGAAGTAGTACTCCACCAGTACGAAGGCAGCGACTGACGCCGCGATCGACCAGAGCGGGATCAGGCGTTCCTCTTCGTTCACGTCAATGGCTGGCGGCTCACGCACAGGGCTCGTCCCCTTGCAGGGATTTCACGGATCGTTAAGTTTAGCTTAACGCTCATTTCAATGGACGGAGGAACAATTCTCTAAGTTGCACGCACCTGGGTCCTGCGCCGCTTGCTTCCGCTGCGGCTGGTGCGCATCCGGGGCCCGTGTTTCCGGCGTAATCTCCCTGGGATCAACAGGATCAGGACTTGCGCCGGGGCCAGCCCGCCACCAGCGCCGCGGCCAGCAGCGCCGGGCAAAGTACGCAAACCAGCAGGCTTACCTCCGTCGTCAGATCCCAGATGTGCTCCCCGCCGATCAGGTCGTCGGCCACCCGCCACAGCAGCGGCCCCACCGCAAACAGCACCAGCACCAGCGCCGCCAGCGCCAGCGACCGGTTCCGCTTGCGTCCCTCTTTCTGCTCCTGCAATACCCCCAGCGACGCGCTCACCACCCGCCGCGTCCGCTGCGCCACGGAGACTTCCCGGTCCGCCTGTTTGCCGGCCAGCGCTTCCAGTAGCTCGTGGCTGCCTCCGGCACGGCTTTCATCCGCCGCTCCCAGGGCGTCCATCCCCGCGGTCTTCACGCCGGTACCCTCCCGGCCGCGCGCTCCCGTTCCAGCAGCGGCCGTATGATCGCCAGCCCCCTGTACAACCTCGATTTCACCGTCGAAAGAGGCGCCCGCGTCACCTTGGCGATCTCATCCAGCGACAGTTCCTCGTGGAAGCGCAGCACCAAAACCTCGCGGTACAGCGTGTCCAGGTTGAGCAGCGCCGCGGCGATCGTCTCCCGGTCCTCAAGACGGGAAATATGATCGAGGGGTGTAGGCTCACCGTCCGCTACTTCGAAGCTCACTGGCCGGTCCTCGTCGCTGCCCGCCTCGAACATCTCGTCCAGGCTGGACATGGTCCGCTTGCGCCGCTGGTCGATTACCAGGTTGCGCGCGATGGTAAACAGCCAGGTGTCGAACCGCGCCTGTCCGTTGAATTGCCCGCCCCGCACCAGAACCCGCATCCAGACCTCCTGGAACAGATCCTCGGCCATCTCCCGGTTGGTGGTCAGATACAGCAGGTAGCGCATCAGCCGGTGCTGGTAGCGCACGATCAGCTCATCCAGCAGTCCGGCTTCCTGGCGCTTCAACCCCTGCGCGACGGCAAGCGTCTCCTGCCGCACCTGTTCATCCAATGCAGCTGCACCCGGGGCAAAAATCTTCTGAACGGAGGCAATGGGACTCATCTTGTTCCATTAGACGATAAAACCCCGTTCCAATCGACTGGAAACCCCCGCAACGACGGAAATACCTGCCTTTACAGCCTTCCCACTTCCTTCTTCGCCGCCCGCAACGCTTCTTCCACAGCCTTAGGGCCTGCTAACACTACCGGGACGGTGGCGACGGGAGCCAATTTTTCCGAGTTCAAGGAATGAGGAGCGACGCATACCGGGTGTCTGCTAGCGACGACTGACGCAGAAATCGGGAAAATTGGCCCCGTCCCTTCGGGTTGCGGGGAAAATCGGGCCATACGTCGTTGTCGGCCTCGACTGTGGTCCCGCCACAGCCTTCGGCCTCCGCCTAGTCTGGCCCGATTTTCGCTAGCAACGCCACCTGCCCTGGTAGTGTTAACAGGCCCTAGCTGCCCTGCGTTCCCGCCACACCCGCGCCGGATCAAATGGAACCCGCGCTATCACCCACCGCCGCCGCGTCCGCTCCGCCTCCAGCGCCGCGGCGAATGTTTTCGCAGCCGGCGCGCTCATAGCACCCGGTATCCCGCCGGCATCAAGAAGAGAACAACCGGAATCCGCCACGCAGCCAGCGCCCCGCCGCCGGCACTCCGATCAACCGCTCACCCCGTACACAGAATCCCCGCACAGAAATCACCCTCCGAAACCACCCGCGAAGCCAGCGATTTTCCTCCACGCGCAATCCCCCAACCCCTCATTACAACCCCGTTTTCTGAGAGTAATCCGGGATCCTGCGCCAACTCGAGGGGGACGAGTTTATCGGCCTTCACGTCTGAAGGCAATTGTTGGACTCTCTTGCCGGGAACGGATTAAACGCGAAGATCGCGTCTGTTGCTTACAACTCGCGGATCGCCGCCACCGGATCGGCGCGCATCGCCCGATGGGCCGGCAGGTAGCAGGCCAGCAGCGACATCGCCCCCAGCAGAACCAATACCGCCAGCACCGTCACCGGATCGTTGGCGCTGACGCCGTAGAGGAACCCGGCGACGAAGCGCGTCAGTCCGAACGCAAGCGCGAGGCCCAAAACCAGTCCCATCGCCGTCAGCCACAATCCCTGCAGCAGCACCAGCCGCAGCACGTCGGCGCGCGAGGCGCCCAGCGCCACGCGAATGCCGATCTCGTGCGTGCGCAGTTGCGTGCGATACGCCACCACCCCGTAGATGCCGGTAGCCGCCAGGATCAGCGCGATCACCGCGAAGATCCCCGCGAATGTGCTCTGCATGACCGCGAAGATCCTCGCCATCTGGGTAGTCTCCAGCATCGGCCGCACATCGAAAACCGGAAGCTGCCCGTCGATCTCGTGGATCGTCTGCTCCACCGCCGGAGCCAGATCCACCGGGTTGCCTTTCGTTTTCACCTGCACGATGGTCTCGCCATCCGCATCCTGAAAATAACTCATGTAGACCGCAGGCTCCGGCCGCTCATTCATGAACTCATGCTTTGAATTCTTCACCACGCCCACAACCACAACCGGGTGACCCCAGAACGCGAGCTTCCTGCCCAGCGGATCCTGCCCCGGCCAGTAGCGGTGTGCGGCCGTCTCGTCCACAATCGCCACGAGCGGCGCTTTTTCGCCGTCGTCCCGCGTGAAATCGCGTCCCTCGATCATCGGAATGCCAAGGGTTTCGAAATACCGCGGCGTCACATCGGCCCTGCGCACCTCCAGCGACTCGTGCGGGCTGGGCGCATACCCCTCCGGGTAAACATCGGCCGTCTTCCGCGTTAAGCTCATCGGAACCCAGTCCGTGAGCGATGCAACCGTTACCCCTTGCAAGGCACCCACGCGATCGAGAATCTTCTGGCGGATCGACTGCGCCTGCTCATCGCTGTAGCCTGCGATATTCAGACCCACCGATGCAGTCAGAACGTGATCCTGCTCAAACCCGGGATTGGCGTAGGAGAGATTGCGGAGGGTTTGCAGAAACAACCCCGAACTCACCAGCAGCGCAAGCGAGAGCGCGATCTGCGCCACCACCAGGCCGCTGAGCAAATGCCTGTTGCGCGAGCCCCCCGAAATGCTGGCTGACTCCTCTTTCAGCACTTCGGCCGCGGGCACGTGAGTGGAACGCCACGCCGGAAACGCGCCGCACAGCATGCTGGCCAGTACCGCCAGCACCACGATCCCGATCGCTACGTTACGATCCACGGTTCCGTTCAGCAGAATCGGATTTGCGTTCGCCGGGATGAACCACGCGAAGGTCTTGGCCGTCGACGCGGTCAGCAGCAGCGCCAACCCGCCGGCGCAGAGCGAAAGAATCATCCCCTCTAGCACCATCTGCCGCATCAGTTGCAGGCGTCCCGCGCCCAGCGACTGCCGGATGGCGATCTCGCGCCGCCGCGACACAAACCGCACCAGCGTCAGCGTGGCCACGTTGGCGCACGTCAGCAGCAGCACCACCCCCGCGATGGCCAGCAGAATGGGCAGCGTGGACGCCATGTAGCCGTTGGCGCCGAACGGCGAGCGCCACATCGGATCGAGCGTAATCGTGTTCACGCCCAGGTGATCGTCCGGATAAGCTGCCACAATCCGCCCCATGATCGTCGCGAGGTCCTGCGTAGCCTTCTCGCGGCTCACCTCCGGCCGCAGCCTTCCCACCACGTTCAGGAAAGCCGCACTGCGATGGGTCATCCGCCACGCATTCGTCCCGATGGGATTGAGCGTCAGCCACGCATCCTGCCGGATCCCCGGCATCGCTCCGATGAACCCCTCCGGAGCCACACCGATCACCGTCACCGGATGACGCGCAATCTCAATCGACTTGCCAACAATCGACGGGTCTGCGGCATACCGCGTCCTCCACAAGGAGTAACCGAGGATGATGTAGGGAACGGCGTCAGGGCGTGTCTCTTCTTCCGGCCGGAAGAAACGCCCCAGCCGCGGCTTGATGCCCAATACGTCGAAGTAGTTCGCCGACACGTTGGCGATATAGATCCGCTCCGGCGCTTCCCCGCCCGTTATGGTGATCCAGTCGTGGCTATACGCCAGGATTCCACTCAAGCTGTGATTCTGCTCCCGCAGATCGCGGTAATCGGGATAGGAGAGCGGAGGAACCGGCGAGATGTTCCACTGCCCGCGCATCACGCTCACCAGCTCGCTCGTCTGCTGCGCTGCCGGGATCGGATGCAGCATCGTGCCGTCAATCCAGCTGAAGACCGTGCTGTTGGCGCAGATCGCCACCGCCAGCATCGCCGTCGCCGTCATCGTGAAACCGGGATCCTTGCGCAGTTGCCGCAAGGCAAAGCGAACATCCTGGAGCAGGCTTATCATGACCGTCTCCTTTTCGGATCTCTGCCCTTGGGAAATGAGAGTATCGCCTGTCTTTTAAGCACGCCGTGTGCCAAAACACATATATATATAACTCTCAAGCCACCAGCAACCTAGACACGGTGGTAGTACTTTTGATCCACTCATTTCCTGTCCGTTCGTGCGCCGAGCGTCCGTTTTTGAACAGCCCTCTTGGAACGGCTCGCGCCTCACCAGACACCATCCGACCATGGATGAGGTTCCTTCATGCAGAATCGCCAAGGCACTCATCGAACCTACGTCAGGAACGGGGAGTCGGCCAGCCTTTACCGACGCAGTAGTCCGTGACCCCCAAACCCACCCCCGCCTGTCCCCGCATCCTCTGCGCCTTCTACACTAGAGTGCATGGAACTCCTGTACGGCCTGCACCCGGTCGAAGAGGCTCTCCGCGCCGGCCGCCGCCGTTTTGACCATGTGCTGGTGGCCCGCGAGCGCCACGACGCCCGCCTTGTGCAGCTCATCGCGCTTTGCCGCCAGGCCGGAGTCCGCGTCCTCACCGAGTCCCGCGATGAGCTCACCCTCCGCGCCCGGACCGCCGCGCACCAGGGCGTCGTCGCCCTGGTCCGTCCCCAGGAGTTTCTCGCCCTCGAAGACCTCTTCGCGCCCCAGCCGGCCTTCCCCGGCGCAGCCCGTCTCCTGCTCGCCCTCGACGGCGTCGAAGACCCCCAAAATCTCGGCGCTCTGCTCCGCGTAGCCGACGGCGCTGGCGTCGATGGCGTCCTGCTCACCGAACGCCGCTCCGCGCCCCTCAGTCCCGTAGCCGTCAAAGCCAGCGCCGGAGCGGCCGAGCACCTCCGCATCGCCCGCGTCGTCAATTTAGTCCGCGCCCTCGAAGAGCTGAAAAAGCAAAACATCTGGGTCATCGGCCTCGACGCGAGTCTCGACGCAAGTCTTGGTCCAAGTCCCGATGCGAGTCCCGATGCGAGTCTCGACGCGAGTCCCGACGCGAGTCCCGGCCAGCGCGGCCAGTCCGACTATGACCGCTTCGACTTCACCGGCGACTGCGTCCTGGTCCTCGGCCGAGAGGGCGCCGGCCTCCACGACCTCGTCCGCCGCACCTGCGACCATCTCCTCCGCATTCCCATGGCCGGCGGCGTCAGCTCCCTCAACGTCTCCACCGCCGCGGCCGTCGTCCTCTATGAAGCCTTCCGCCAGCGCCGCGCCCTAAGCGCCGCACGCACGAACGCCGCCGTTGTCCCCGCCCCTGCGTCTAAAACCAAAAAGCAGAAAGGCCTGGGCTCATGAAGCTCTCCCTGGCGAGGAACCTGGCTCTCGCCGCGTTTGCCGCCGTCCTTGTCCTCCCCTTCCCGCTGCCGTCCCGCGCGCAGTCCCACGATCTCCCGCCGCCTCCGCCGCAGACCGGCGGCAAGGTCATCTTCTCCCGCTCCACTGACGCCGACGGCAACACCACCACCCAGGTCGGTCCCGCCGCCCAATCCGCTATCCCCGCGGTCTCCGCGCCTGCGGCCACTGACGCCCAGCGCCAGGCCCTCACCTTCACTGCCTTCGACATGGACGTCCGCCTGCGCCTCGCCGAGCAGTACATCGCCGTCCGCGCCCTCGTCACCGTCCGCAACGACGGCCCATCCCCGCTCCCCTGCATCCCTCTGCAGATCTCCTCCTCGCTCAACTGGGAGCGCATCCGTCTCCTCGGCCGCGACGCCGCCTTCTCCGTCGCCACCCTCAACTCCGACGCCGACCACACCGGCCAACTGCATGAAGCCGAGATCCCGCTCGCCACTCCGCTCGCCCCCGGCCAGACCCTCCAGCTCAACGTCACCTACTCCGGCCGCATTCCCCCCACCGCCCAGCGCCTGCTCGCCATCGGCGCGCCTGATGAAGCCGCGCTCCACTCTGACTGGGACTCCATCGGCGTCGATTTCACCGGCCTGCGCGGCTTCGGCAACGTGGTCTGGTATCCGGTCTCCAGCGTCCCCGTCCTGCTCGGCGACGGCGCACGTCTCTTCGATGAGATCGGCCGGCACAAGCTCCGCCTCGCCGGCGCCAGCTTCCGCATGCACCTCACCATCGAATTCCCTCCCGGCAGCGCGCCCACCGTTGCTCTGATCAACGGTCATCCCCTGCCGCTGGCCATCGACAGCCCCGGCGACCTCAGCCGCAATGTCGCCGGCATCGCCGAGACCACCCTCGACGGCTCGACCCTCGGCCCCTCGACCCTCGGCTTTGAGGCGCCCAGTCTCTTCGTCGCCATCCGCACCGCCAACCAGGCCGCCAACACCACCATCTGGACCATCCCCCAGAATCAGGACGCCCAGGACGCCGTCCCCGCCTGGACCGCCGCCACAGCCGCCGTCACGCCCTTCCTCCAGAGCTGGCTCGGCCAGAGTCCCCGCTCCCGGCTCACCCTCCTCGACCTGCCCGACCCCGACGACGCGCCCTTTGAGACCGGTGCGCTGCTTGCCACCCCCATCCGCCAGGCCGCCCCCGATCAGCTCGATGGCATTCTCGCCCACGCCCTCACCCATGCCTGGATGCAATCCCCGCGCGCCTGGCTCAGCGAGGGCGTCGCCCACTTCATGGGCACTCTCTGGATCGAGAAATCGGCCCCGGCCGGCGGCCGAAAAATGGCCCTTGAAGCCCTCGAAAACGATCGCGCTGCCCTGGCACTCGCTGAACCCTCCAGCCCCGGCGAAAGCTCTGGCCAGCCTCTCGACCAGGCTTGGTCGCCGGTCTACTACCGCACCAAGGCCGCTTATGTTCTCTGGATGCTCCGCGGCGTAGTCGGCGACACCGCGCTCTCCGCCGCCCTGCGCGCCTACAATCCCGCCGACGATCTCGGCCACACCACCGGCCCCAGCTCCTTCGAGCGCCAGCTCGAGCGCGCCAGCGGCCACCGCCCCGATCTCTCCTGGTTCCTCGCCGACTGGATCGACGCCGACAAGGGACTGCCCGATATCACCGTCGACAGCGTCTATCCCGCCCCCGCCGAGCACGGCAGTTGGCTGGTCGCCGTCAATCTCTCCAACTCGGGCTATGCCTCCGCCGAAGTTCCCGTCACCGTCTTCTCTGACGCCGGTTCCTCTACCCGCCGCGTCCTCGTCCCCGGCCGCGGCAAAGCTACCGAGCGCGTCGTCGTCCTCAACCGGCCCACCGAGGTCCAGGTCAACGACGGCGTCGTCCCCGAAGTCCAGTCCAGCCTCCACATCATCCGCCTCGACCAGTCCGGCGCTTCGTCCTCGACCGCATCCCCAAGCCTGCCGCCGCAATAAATGCAGCGGCAGCAAGCTTCGCCAGTTCGCAAAACAGTAGCCTCCAGCTCGCCAGTCAACTGCCCAGAATTCGACATCTGGCTCGATGAGTGGCTTGGCAATTTGGCATGAAACCAGGAATGCTCCGGGACACTGGGGCGTTTTAGGAGACCTATTTGCCTTCGGCGAACAACTCAAAATGGATGAGCGTATTGTGGTCGCGGAACAGCGTTGCCCCCAAACCCCAGCTTCAAATGAAGATTCAGATTCGAGCAGCATTCCAATATAATCTCAGACATCGGACTGCCTTCGAGCATTATGAAGCCCTGGCAATTGAGCCTGGAAATGAACGCCGCGCCTGAGAAAGCACCCTCGGCGCCGAGGCTGCACCTTGGGCCAAATCCCAACTTTGGGGATTTTTGCGATAGGCAGCGAATTCCGAAAAAGGTTGAAGCACCATATGAGCGCAAAATCTCCGCGGGTAAGAACTCTTATGTCTATGATGCCCACACCTATCACACCAAAGTCCCACCGCAAGGAATTAGCTCCTTAATCGAGCACTATACGCAGCCAGGAGATGTAGTTCTCGACCCATTTTGCGGCTCTGGAATGACGGGAGTAGCAGCCACTTCACTTGGTAGAAAAGCTCTGCTATCCGACCTGTCCCCCGCTGCTGTGTTCATTGCTTACAACTTGAATACCCCGATAGACCACAGCCACTACATGAATGCGGTCCAGGAAGTCCTTAAGCAGTGCGAAGAAGTTGAGCGCGACTTGTATACCACGCACTGTCGAACCTGCCTTCAGCCGACCCCCATGCTTTACACGGTGTGGAGCTACGGCATGCTATGCAGCCGATGCCAGAAGGAGTTTGTGCTCTGGGATGTTGCTCGCGACGAACGTGAAAGCGTTCGTGAGAGCAAAATCCTGTCGGAATTCAATTGTCCTCATTGTGGCGAGTTCATCAAAAAGCGGAGCCTGCAAAGAACACATCGCTATCCCGTGAGCGTTGGCTATCTTTGCTGTGGCGCAGGGCTGAAAGAATGTACCGCTCCGCCGGATGAATATGATTTGCGCCTTCTGGAACAACTGAAAAATGGGCCGCCACGTGATCTCTGGTATCCAACGGACTGCTTTGAAGACGGGGTAAACACCCGTCAGCCAATTGCCGCTGGCGTAACTTCCATTGATAAGGCGTATACCCCACGCGCGCTATACGCGATGGCGCTCCTCTGGAAGATCGCGTCGTCATGGCCAGAAGAGGATTTGCGCGAGAAACTGCTCTTCACCATAACCTCGCTGTATCAGCGGGTAACAGTTTTTTCGGAATTCAGGTTTTGGGGCGGGAGCGGGAATACAGCGAATTATAACGTCCCAGCAATTATGAACGAGCAAAACGTGTTCACGGCATTTGAGCGAAAGGCCAAAACGATTAGCTGGTACTTCCGCGAGGCTGCAGGATTAGATCGTAACGTCGAAGTCAGCACGCAATCTGCCTGCAACTTGAGCCAACTGTCGGACAGGTCCATAGATTATATCTTCACCGACCCGCCGTTCGGCGCGAACATCAACTATTCAGAGATGAATTTCCTCTGGGAGAGTTGGCTGCGAAAGAAAACGAATACTCGCGACGAAGCGATTGTCAACAAATTTCAGAACAAAGACTACGAAGACTATCAGAAAATCCTCTGCCGCGCACTCTGTGAAATGAGGCGTGTTCTGAAAGACGGCTCGTGGCTTACTGTTGTCTTTCACAACTCTTCGGAAAAAGCGTGGAATGCGATACAGACGAGCCTCGATCAGGCTGGCTTTAGCATTGAAGGAACACAGACCTTCGACAAAAAACACGGAACATTCAAGATGTTCGTCTCGGATAACGCTGTCGGGTACGACCTCGTCCTTCACTGTCGTAAGTCGAACAAGGCCGTCAACTACCTCGAACTTCATACTGCCGCAGACGGACACGAGAACGCCCGCGAGTATATCTGTCGCGCATTGCAGGGGAAATCTCAGTCTTATCAGGTTCATTATCTCCATGTGGCAAGAGAAGACGAGTTCGACTATCGAAGGCTCTATGCCGACTGGCTGAGCGAAGCCCTTCCGCGCAGGCTGGTGTCCGTCAGCTTCGAGGAATTCAGGTCGATTGTTGATGAATGTGGGGCTTCGCTTTGAGCAAATCCAGAGTCAAAACACTGCCTGCATTTACGAATCAAGAGAAGGAAAAGGCCCATACGCTCCTTGCGATTCGCGTCGCGCACATGATGGGCCGAAAGCTTGAAGAAGGCGATTGGGCCGAAGTCTACTGCCGTGCAAAGGACATTCCATTGAGGGGATGGAGCAATCTTGATATCGACGTAGCGCACGGATCACTGGGCGTCGAGCATAAAATGATTCGCTACAGCTCCAAGGGCGACCTTTCTGAAGCCTGTGGCACTACAATAATGCATCCCTCGGCAACACGCTCCATACGCGTGCCGCCAATAGTGACCGACCCAAACAATGCAATGTACAACGTCCTGTCTCAATATGGAGATTTGATCCGAGTACGAACCGAAAAGATACGCGAAGCGTCCGGGGCAACCAAGAAGCCGGATATGCGAACCGGCTGGCTGCTTTGGCAGGACTCACTTCGCCAGTTCCTCTACTTTGAAGAACGAATGGCGCCGCCTGACCCAGAACGCTTCGAAGCAAAATGGGTTCAGCGCGTGAGCAAGAGTGGATCAAGGAAGCCAAGCACGAATCTATGGATATATGATCGGGAAACCGGGGCCAAACGCTATTCAGTGACGACAGAGGCCGGCGCGAAGATTCAGCCATACTTCGACGTGCCACCGCTGACGGACCCAAACCTTTATATCTTTACGGTCATTGGCGAAACCATACGCGCTGGATTCGTTCGGGTCTGGCTGACTGACGCTACCGCAAGGGAACTGAAGCGGATTGTTGGCTCTCTCGACACCGAGACATTAAGCAAAGCGGTCTTGAACAGCGCGAAACTTGTCGAAAAGCGAGATGTCACCGAAGAAGCCGAGAGGGAAATCGCACGTCCTTTCACGATCACCGTTGAGGCCTACGGCGCCTTGCAGAGCGCGTTTCCCGGCGTGAGTGACGAACACTGCTTTCAACTCCTTGCTAGCCAGCTGCGCGGATAGGACGGGTTTAGGATTACGCCAAATCCCCGACGCGCTCATTAAGGACGGATAGGTACTCGAATGTCGGCCAGCGTTCAGGAATGTGTACGGCTCTCAGAGGTCAACAAGCCAAGGCACTCATCGAGAACTGCTTTCCACGACAAAGGTGGAATAGATATCTCTAAACGTGCCCCAGTCCAAGTAAGCGCTGCTGCTCAATTGCCCGCCGAAACTCTTGCGCATCATTTCCCGCCTTCGGCGCACAATGAATCTGGTTGCCTCTGAGCCTACAGGGCGTCGCGGGCCGCCGGGCGTCGCTTCCGGCCCATCCTGCCCCATTGCACAATCAGTACCGAGAAACGCCGTTGCGGGAAGCGCCCGGGGAACCTCGCAGCCGCTGCACCCTCGCCCAACCCCTCACCGGCCGCCAATCAGTCTCGAAAATCCGCCGTGCCCCCCATCCGCGCGTCGCCGCCGCCCGCAGCTGGAAGCCGGCTGACTACTGTTCACTGACCACTGTTCACTGTCCACTGTCCACTGACCACTGACCACTGTCTATTGACCACTTTCCACTGACCACTGACCACTGTCCACTGACCAGACTCCCGTTTTTTTCGAACGATTTCCTGTTTTGGACGGCCTGCAAATGGACGAAAATCGCAATTTGGACGACCTGCCGCTGGACTTTTTTCAAAACTCAGAATTTGTTCTTTTTCGCCGAATCCCATTCGTGAAATTCCTCCACCCCCGGGTCGGCAAATTCCCCGCCCCAGCCGCCCCCAACTCCCTGCCGGGGTCCCCACGGACATTCGGGGTCCCCAGCGACAGGTTCTCATCGCTGGGGTAGGGTTAGGTCTTCGTCCGTGGGGCGGCTATTCCCTACTCCCTACTCCCTGCCTTTCTCGCTTCTCGCCCTCACCTTGAACCATATCGGCGTCCCCTTGAACCCGAACGCCGCGCGAATCTGGTTTTCCAAAAACCGCTCAAACGCGAAGTGCAGTTTGATATCCCGGTCGGTGAACAGCACAAAGGTGGGCGGAGCCACCGCCGCCTGCGTCATATAAAAGATCCGCACCCGCTTGGCCATCGGCACCGGCGCTCGTTGAAAATCGATCTTCTCCAGGAACCGGTTCATCTGCCCGGTGGAAACCCGCTTGCGCCGCTCCGCCGCAACTGTCTTCACCTCCCGCAGCACCCGGTTAACTCCAGTCCCCTCAAGCGCGGAGAGGAAAATCACCGGCGCATAATCCAAATATTTGAGCGCCCTGCGCAGTTGCTTTTCAAAGATCTCCCGGCTCGCCGCGGGCTTCCCATCCTTGCGTCCCGTCGTCCCCGGGGTCCCCAACGACGGGTGGCTCGCAGAGCCGGGGTCGTTGGGGTGAGTAACCGCGTCCCACTTGTTCACCACGATCACCACGCTGCGCCCGCTCTCGTGCGCATACCCTCCGATGGTCGCGTCCGCCGCCGTCACGCCCTCGGTTGCGTCGATCACCAACAGCGCCACGTCCGCCGCCTCCAGGTGCCGCCGCGCCATTACCACGCTCAGCTTCTCTGCCATCAGCCGGGTTTTGCCCTTGCGCCGGATCCCCGCCGTATCCACCAGACGGTACCGCGCCCCCTCGAATTCCACCACCTCATCGACGGCGTCGCGCGTCGTTCCCGCCACCGGCGACACGATCGCCCGCTCGCTCCCAATTAGCCGATTCAGAAGTGTAGATTTTCCCACGTTCGGCCGCCCAATAATCGCCACAGCGGTCTCCATTTGCTCGTACTGGCCGTGCGTGCGATGCACCCCCTCCGCCGCTCGCTCCTCCGGCTCGGTGTCTGCAGCCTTATCCGCAACTTCTGTCTCCGGCAGCGCCTCGGAGATCGCCTCCAGCAGGTCCCCGATCCCCTGCCCGTGTTCACTGCTCACCGGAAAGACCGCCCGAATCCCCAGCCGCCGGAAGTTCTCCGCCTCGGCCGCCATAGCTTCGCCTTCCACCTTGTTCACGGCCAGAAACAACGGCTTGCCGCCCTTCAGCAGCAGCTTCACCAGGTCATAGTCCGGTCGCGCCGGCTCGGCGCGCGCATCCATCACCAGCACCAGCGCGTCGGCCTCTTTCAGAGCCACCCGCGCCTGCGCAAATATCTCCATCGGGATCAGCTCCGGATCGTCCGGTACGATCCCGCCCGTATCCACCAGCCGGAACCGCCGCCCGCCCCACTCGTACTCGCCGTAGATGCGGTCCCGCGTAATTCCCGGCTCGTCGCCGACAATCGAGCGCCTGCTTTTGGTCAACCGATTGAAAAGGGTTGACTTGCCCACATTGGGCCGTCCCACTATGGCCACCAGAGGGTCGCTGCGGCGACCTGTCGCGTCCGCCGCGCCGCGCACAACCGATCTGCGATACGTCGCCAAATTCCCGCTCCAATCGTCGAGCCCGGTTGAACCCAACCCGGCTCAACCCCCGCCTGCCATAACCTTTGGGCGCAGCCTTTAGTATGAGGCTTTTCCCATATTTCCGCCCGCCGCTTCGGCCCCCGGATTGCCCTGTTTCTGGTGCGGAGGCCGGCGATGCACATCCACGACCGATCCATGACCATCCAGGCCATGGGCTTCTACTCCGCCGCGCAGAAGGAAAGAACCGCGGCCGCGCGCCGCGCCGCTGAAATCCGCAAAAAGCTTCTCCGTGCTTCCCGATCCCTCGAAAGCGACCAGCCCAGCCTCTTTCCCGACGAAAACCTCCTCATCCGCCATTGGCTGAACGCCCACCAGAACCCCACCCTCGCCGACGACGAATACACCCCCGCCGAGCCGCCAATTCACTGATCGAAAAGCAACGGTCAGTGAACAGTGGACAGGGAATGGGGAATAGAAAAGCAGGGAACAGGGAACAGCTCCCAGCTTCTAGCTGCGGTGATGCTCGGCTGGACGGCTCTGACGCTGCCCTCCAGTCGGGGTAATTTGTTGATCCGTGGGCGACGAAAAAGAGGTGTAAAGTTAGTCGACGTGCGGGTCGACAAAGGCAAATGAGCAAGTACACCTGCAGGCCGTCAAAAGACCGAATTCGTCGATCTGTGGATCGTCGAAATCGACCCAAAATACAGGGAAAATAGGCAAAAAACGGGCAAATCCGGATTTCCCTATTTTGAAATGTCCACCTGCAGGTCGCCGAAAAGGGCAAAAGGAACTAATTTTGATTTTTGAAAAAACTACATCTGCAGGTCGTCCAAATTGCTGTTTTCGTTGACCTGCAGGTCGTCCAAAACAGGAAAATGTCCGAAAAAACGGCTGTTTTTGCGGGTTTTTACGTCCGATAACGCGCAAAAGCAGGGAAGGCTTGTGATATGGGACACGCTGCACCTCGGAGTGTTTACTGATGAGGGATGGAGGGAGGGGCGACCACTCAAGAACAAACACCAAAAGCTCCGTCTTTCAATATTGCCTACCCCCACTTGGTCCGTCTTCGGCGCATCTGGCCAGTCGCTCGCTGCTTCTTCGCTGTAAATGGCCCCTGCGCGCCCTGTGGCGAGGTGCCAGTGCCGGAGATGGTATTGCCATCCGCGCTCAGCGTACCGCGGAACGTAAACGCGCCATTGTCAGTCGTCCAGGTGAAATCAACCTTGTCGCCCAGCCTGGAGGTATGCGTCAGCAGCTCGCCGATGATGATCTGTGCCGCGGCGTCTTTGTTCGGATAATCGGGGACCAGTTTCAGCAACGTGTCGTCGACGGAAAGCTTGCCCTCCTGCTCCAGCTGCATGATGGCGACGGCCGTGAACATCTTGCCCACCGAGGCCAGGTTGAACTTCGTGTCGACGTTATTGCGCGCATCGAATGCGTGATCGGCATATCCGTATGCGTGCTCGAAGAGAGCCTGATTGTTCTTTGCCAGCAGGACCGCGCCGGAAAATCGATCCTGAGCCGCGAGTGTCTCAATATGCGCGCGCAAATCCTGTACAATCTGCGCATCGCTCATCTGAGCCGAAGCGGCGCTTACCACACCGAACCACACGCTCAGGACGAGAGCGAGGGCGAAAACGCCCGTCTGGAAAGGCCATGAAGAATGTGCATCGCTCATGACTGTAACCTCGCTGTTGCGGTCTGCGTAAGCGCTTATTGCTTGTCCGGGATGATTGAGCTATGGCCGACTGAAGAGCAGGCGAGCAGTCTATCGAAACTCAGAATGCCGTTGGAGTGCTCGGCGAACAGGGCCCGAGCTGCTGCAGGCGACAAGGCTCGCCCTTCGCATGAGATTATGTCCAAGAAGAATATCCACGGCGCGGGTTTTTCGGCTAACCAGGCGTGAGCGCAGCGCCACTCATTTTCCCCGGCTTAAGAGGAAGTCAAATCGAAGGCGGTAGAGACTATGGGCGATTTCCGCAACGACCTCAAGTACTCCTTCCGCATGTTGATTGCGAACCCCGCCTTCACGGTGACCGCGGTTGCGGCGCTGGCGCTGGGCATCGGAGCCAATACCGCCATCTTTACCGTGGTCGATACGGTCCTGCTGAAACCGCTCACTTACCCCGACCCCGACCGCATTGTGCAGTTCATGAACACGTTTCCCGACGGCAACGGAGACTCGTCCTCGCCGGTGAACTTCAACACATGGAGGGCGCAAACCAGCGTCTTCCAGGATGTGGCTGCCTACGACTTCGGAGGGCCCGGATTCAATATCACGGGCGCGATTCCCGAGCAGGTGCATGGCATCCACGTATCCGAGGCGTATTTCCGCCTGTTTGGTGCGGATGTTCTGCTGGGCCGCACCTTCACGCCACAGGAGGATAGCCCCGACGGCGGCCATGTTGCGGTGATCAGCTACGGGTTTTGGCAGCGCAAATTCGGGGGCAATCCCAGGGTCGTGGGAACCGCCATGTCGCTCAACAACGAGTCGTACACGATCGTCGGCGTGGTGGGGAGATCCTTTGTCACCGATCCCGCAGCCGACCTGTGGGTTCCTTTCCAGATCGATCCGAACAGCACCAACCTGGGACACTACTTCTTCGTCGCCGGACGGCTGAAACCCGGAGTGACGCTGGCCCAGGCCAACGCAGAACTCAAGATCGCCGCCAACGCTTACCGGCACCGTTACCCCGACGACATGGGCCCGCGCGCGGGTTTCGGCGTCCAGCCGCTGCGGGACTCGATCGTGGCGGGGGCGCGTTCGTCCCTTCTGGTCCTGCTCGGCGCCGTCGGCTTTGTGCTGCTGATTGCGTGCGCCAACGTAGCCAACCTCCTGCTGGTGCGGGCCGCGGGCCGCAAGCGCGAGTTCGCAATCCGTGTGGCGATGGGCGCCGGCCGCCTGCGCATTATGCGCCAGTTGCTCACCGAAAGCGTCGTGATCGCCCTGGCGGGCGGCCTTCTCGGCCTGGCGCTCGGCTACGCCGGGGTGCGCGCGCTGCTTGCCGTCAGCCCCGCCGGTCTGCCGCGGGTAGGCGAACACGGCGCCGCCGTGGGCATCGACTGGCGCCTGCTGGCCTTCACGCTCGGTGTTTCTCTGCTCACCGGCATCCTGTTCGGACTTTTTCCCGCCATCGGAGCCTCGCGTCCGGACCTGAACACGACGCTCAAAGAGGGCAGCAACCGGTCAGGAACCGGATTCCGGCAGGGAAGGGCACGTTCCCTGCTAGTGATCAGCGAAGTCTCCCTCGCTCTGGTGCTGCTGATCGGCGCGGCGCTGCTGATCCGGACCTATATCGCACTGCGCAACGTGAATCCCGGCTTCGACGCGCATAACGTCGTGACTCTGGAGATGTCGCTCAGCGGCGATCGCTTTAAAAAGACCGCCGGCGTCGCCGCGGTGGCGCACGACGGGCTGAAACGGCTCGACGCCATCCCCGGCGTGGAAGCTTCAGGCTTTAGTTGCTGCCTGCCCCTCAACGTGGGTTACGGGCTGCCGTTCAACATCGTGGGCCGTCCACCCACGGGCAAGAGCCGCTGGACGGGCGGCGGGGGTTGGATGAGCGTGTCTCCGGGTTACTTTTCAGTCTTCAAAATACCCATTGTGCAGGGGCGCGACTTCACCGAGCAGGACGACGGAGCCGCTCCCGGCGTGGTCATCATCAGTGAGGCGATGGCGAAAGAATACTGGCCGAAGCAGAGCCCCATCGGCCAGCAGATTGTCATTGGCAAAGGCGTGGGCCCGCAGTTCGACGAGCCTCCGCGCCAGATTATCGGCATCGCCGCCGACGCCCGCGACAGCGGGCTGAACCGCAATCCGAGGCCGCTCATGATCGTCCCTACCGCTCAGGTCACGGACGGCATGACAGCGCTGAACGCGAGCATCCAACCGATGATCTGGGTGGTGCGCACCCACGGCGACCCGAGCCAGTATATCCGGGCGATCACTGAGCAGCTGCGGCTGGCGAGCGGGGGATTTCCCGTGGCGCGGGTGCGTCTCATGAGCGAGATCGTGGTGGAGTCCACCGCGCGCCAGGACTTCAATATGCTGCTTCTCACGATCTTCGGAGCTGCGGCGCTGATCCTGGCCGCCATCGGCATCTACGGGCTCATGGCGTATTCGGTACAACAGCGCACTCAGGAGATGGGCATCCGCATGGCTCTGGGCGCCGATCGCAACCGCATCCGCAATCTTGTGGTATGGCAAGGCATGCGCCTGGCACTCGTAGGCGTTGCCCTGGGCATCGGCGCGGCCTTCGGGCTCACCCGGCTTTTGGCCAGCTTTCTCTATGACGTGAAGCCCTGGGATCCGCTGGTATTTGTCACCGTGCCTGTGATTTTAAGCGCGGTTGCGCTCCTGGCCGTGTGGCTCCCCGCCACGCGCGCCTCGCGCCTCGATCCCCAGCAGGCCCTGCGCATCGAGTGATGGAGAGCCATGCAGTTGCCGGCCGCAGTAGTGAACTCAGCCCACGAGTGAAGGATCAGAGATTTTACGAATCATCCATCCTTACTGTGCAGTTGTCTTTGCCGGCCGATGCGGCCTGGCTGAGGCTCTCCCTGGTTATGATGGGAACTGCAGCCAGTTCACATGCCGCCGGCCGACACTCCAACCCGCGCTCTGCCCTCCCTGCACGAGTTCTTCGCTCCCGGCGGCATCCTGGCGCGCTCCACGCTGCCCTATGAGTACCGCAGCGGCCAGTTGGAGATGGCCAAAGCCGTCGAGCGCGCGCTGGACGAGAAACGTCACCTGATCGTCGAAGCCGGGACGGGAACCGGCAAGACCCTGGCCTACCTGCTGCCCGCCCTGCGCACCGGGCGCCGCGTCATCGTCTCCACTGGAACCAAGGCGCTGCAGGACCAGCTCTACTTCCGCGACGTGCCATTCCTGGAAACCCTGCTCGGCCCGCTCCGCGTCTGCTACATGAAGGGCCGCGCCAACTACCTCTGCCGCCACAAGCTCACCGCCCTGCGCAGCCAGCCGATCTTGTCTGGTCTGGAAGAGATCGACCAGTATCAGCAGATCGCCGCATGGGAGCGGACCACCGAAACCGGCGACCGCTCTGAACTGGGGGGATTGCCCGAGTCCAGCCCGCTCTGGCAGAAGCTGGACGCCCGCACGGAAGCCTGCCTGGGGTCAACTTGCCCGGACTACCGCCGCTGCTTCATCACCGAGATGCGCCGCCGCGCGCTCGAGTCGGACATCATCATCGTCAACCACCACCTGTTTTTCGCCGACCTGGCCGTGAAGCGGGAGGCGTCCGGCGCTCCGGATGCAGGCATTCTCCCCGAGGCCGCCGCGGTGGTCTTCGACGAGGCCCACGAGTTGGAAGACGTCGCCTCCAGCTACTTCGGCCTCTCGGTCGGCAATCTCCGTTTTGAAGACCTGGCCCGCGACACTGACGTGCTGCTGCACGGCAAGCCCGGCGCCGAGAGCCTTCCCGCCGTCACCCAACAGCTTCGCGAGCGCGCGCGTCTGTTCTTTGCCGGCCTGCCCATCGCCGTCGACGGCCGCCAGCCTTTCACCGCACGCCAGGAGTTTCTGGAAACCTCTGGCGATCTCTACCTCGGCGTCCGCTCCACCCTGCTTCGCCTCGAGGCCGAGATCGAAAATCTTTCCGACATCGACGAGGCCCCCGGTCTCGGCAAGCGCGTCGCCCGCCTGCGCGCCGAACTGGAGTTTCTGCTCGAGTCCTCCAATCACAACATGGTCTATTGGATGGAGCGGAGGGTTCATTCAGGCGCATCCCCCAACCAAAGCGCTGCCGCACGCAGTGCTGCGCGCAGCACGTATTTGCAGGCCACGCCCATCGATGTCTCCGACCTGCTCCGCCAGCTGGTCTTCGATCAGATCCCCACCGTGGTGCTCACCTCAGCCACGCTCACCGTCGCGGGCGGCTTCGCCCACATCCGCCGCCGTCTCGGCCTGGAGGAGGCGCGCGAGCTCATCGTTCCCTCCCACTTCCGTTATGCCGAGCAGGCCCTCCTCTATCTCCCACCGGAGATGCCCGATCCCCGCTCGCCTGAGTTCCCCGAGGCCGCCGCCCGCTGCATTCGCCGCGTGCTCTCGCTCTCCCGCGGCCGCGCCTTCTGTCTCTTCACAAGCTACAGCCAGATGCGCGCTCTCTACGAGCTGCTGCTGCCCGTCCTCGACTTCCCTATCCTTTTGCACGGCACCGCTCCGCGCAAGGCCCTGCTGGAGGAGTTCCGCGCCACGCCCAATGCCGTCCTTTTCGGCACGGCCAGCTTCTGGCAGGGCGTGGACGTGCAGGGCGAGGCGCTGAGCTGCGTCATCGTCGACCGCCTGCCCTTCGCCGTTCCCAGCGATCCGGTTGTCCAAGCCCGCATGCAGGCCATCGAGGAGGCTGGCGGCCAGCCCTTCAACGACTACCAGGTCCCCTCTGCCGTGCTCACGCTGAAGCAGGGCTTCGGCCGCTTAATCCGCTCGCTGGAAGACAGCGGCGTTTTAGTTCTGCTCGACCCCAGAATCCGCAAGCAGCGCTACGGCCAGATCTTTCTGCGCAGCCTCCCGCCCTATCGCCTGACCACCACCATCACTGACGTAGAAGAGTTTTTCGCAAAATAAATTCGTCAGAAGATGCCCGGCGTAGGTCAGTCTATTCCAGAGTTAGAAGCGCCTTCGCCCGCTCGCCCTTCACGGCTTGGCATCCTGCGGCACCAGCAGTCGCAGCGTGGTCGGATGCGCCACCTCGATCCGCACCGGGAGCGAGCCGAGAACTTCTCCATCGGCCTCCACCAGCACCTTCGCGCTCGAGCCGTTCCGCGGCCGGCACTCGATCGACGGCGTCTTCAGCAGCTCGATCTCGCCGGTAAACCTATGCCGCCCGGCCAGCACCGCCAGCAGAAACCGCATGTAGCGCATCCGGCTCCGCGTTTTGAAAGCCAGCAGCCGCAGCTTCCCGTTGTGCAGGGTTGCGCCCGGCGCAAGCTCGTTCAGCACCCCGCCGAACGACCGCACCCGCACCGCCAGCAGTTGCGAAACCTCCAGCACCCGCGCGGATTCATCTCCGTACTCCGGCAACACTGCTTCGAAGAGCGGCATCGCACCCTCCGCCCAGATGCGCACAGCCTCCCACAGGTAGAGCGCGTAGCCCAGCCGCCGCTTCAGCCCCGCGTCCAGCCGCGACATCAGCAGCGCGTCGGCTCCCACCCCCGCCGCCACCAGAAAATACCGCCATCGCTCCTCGCCCGCGGCGTCGCGATAGTGAATGCGCCCCACCGGAACCTCGACCGGCTCGGCCTGGAGCAGCTTTCGCACCGCCCGCGCCGGCGATCCGGCCAGTCCCAGGTTCGAAGCCAGCGCATTCGCCGTGCCCAGCGGCACCACCCCCAGCGCCGTCTCTGTGCCCGCCACGCTCTGCAGCACCTCGTGCACGGTTCCGTCGCCGCCGCACGCCAGAATCGCGTCGCAACCGGCCTCGATCGCCTGCCGCGCATGATTTCCGGCGCTGCCCGCCGCTTCAGTCACGTACGCCTCGGCCTCCACGCCCGCTTCGCGCAGAATCCGGAGCGCCTCCTCGATCGCCGCCTTGCGCCGCGCCGAGTACTGCCCCGATGCCGGGTTATAGATGAGGGCTACGCGTTCCATTGCTCCTTCACAAACGGCAACTTCCGCGCCGGCATCTCCCGGCTTGCCGCTTATCCTCCTGTATCTTCGCAGATTGAGCCGTTTCCGCAACCCCTCATCCCCGTACAATTTCCTTGGGAGGGCTCATCGTTATGCATCTCACCGGCAACACCATCCTCATCACCGGCGGCGGCTCCGGCATCGGCCGCGGCCTCGCTGAAGCCTTCCATGCCCTCGGCAACCAGGTCATCATCGCCGGCCGCAGGCAGCGTGCACTCGACGCGGCCACCGCCGCCAACCCCGGCATGCAATCGCTCTTACTCGATATCCAGGACTCCGCGGCCATCCGCACCTTCGCCGCCCAGGCCGCTTCGCGCTTCCCCGCCCTCGACGTGCTCATCAACAACGCCGGCATCATGCGCGCCGAAAAGATCCTCGCGCAGCCGCCCGATCTGGCCGACGCCGAAGCCATCGTCGCCACCAATCTCCTGGGCCCGATCCGTCTCACTGCGAGTCTTCTACCCCTCTTGCAGCGCCAGGCTCGCGCCGTTATCATGAACGTCTCCTCTGGACTGGCCTTTCTGCCCCTGGCGCTCACTCCCACCTACTGCGCCACCAAGGCCGCCATCCACTCCTACACCCTTTCGCTGCGCCGCCAGCTCCACTCCACCAACATTGAGGTCCTTGAGCTCATCCCGCCCTACGTCGCCACCGACTTGATGAGCGGCGCTTCGGATCCCCGCGCCATGCCCCTTGCCGCTTTCCTCGCCGAGGTTATGGAGATCATGAAAACCCAGCCCACCCCGCCGGAAATTTGCGTCGAGAATGTGAAGCGCCTCCGCTTCGCCGCGGAAACGGGCAATTTCGACGCCGTCTACAACGGGCTGAACGGCGGCTGGGCCGACAATCACTAACCCGCGCCGCGCCCTGAAGCCCTCCGGGGGTGTTTTCCTCAATTCGTCCCGACTTCTTAACGGTGTTAGAGGGAGCGCCCTCGGCCTACACTCTTCCTTATGGCCGCCATCCCCGACCTCACCCTCGACGCCGGATTGCCCGCGAACGTAGACGCCGAAAAAACCATCCTCGGCGCCATTCTTCTGGACAACGCCGCCCACGCCGAGGCCGCCGAGATCCTGGAGGCCGACGACTTCTCGCTTGACTCGCACCGCCGCATCTACCTGCGTATGAGCGAGCTCATCGACGCCCAGCGCGCCGTCGATATTGTCACCCTGAGCAACGAGCTCACCCGCTACAAGGAGATCGAGGCGGTCGGCGGCGTCGCCTACCTGGCCTCCCTCACGGAGGGTCTGCCCCGCCGCCCGGTGATCGAAGACTACATCCGCATCGTCAAGGACAAGAGCCTACTCCGGAAGCTCATGCTGATCTGTTCGGCGGCCATCGCCCGCGCCGCGGACCAGAGCGATCCGGCCATCGGCGTCCTCGACGAAACCGAAGGCAAACTGCTTGAAGTCAGCGAAAAGGGCCTCATCCAGGGCTTCCAGAGCGTTCACCAGATTGCCGCCAACTCCTTCGGCACCATCGATAACCTCTACAAGCAGGGCCGCGAGGTTACCGGCCTGGCCACAGATTTCAAAGAGCTGGACAACATGACCAGCGGCCTGCAGAAGGGCGAGCTGATCATCATCGCCGCCCGTCCCTCCATGGGCAAAACCGCGCTGGCCATCAACATCGCCCAGAACGCCGCCCTCAACCACGACGCCATCGTCGCCATCTTCAGCCTGGAGATGAGCAAGGCGTCGCTGCTGCGGCGCATGCTCGCCTCCCAGGCCTGGGTCGATCAGCAAAGGCTGCAGAAGGGCTTCCTCGGCCGCGAAGACCACGACAAGTTGCAGAATGCACTCAGCCAACTGGTCGACTCCCGCATCTTCGTCGACGACTCAGCCGGCATCTCCCTGGCGGAGATGCGCGCCAAGGCCCGCCGCCTCAAGCAGAATGCCGGCGGCCTCGACCTGGTGGTGGTCGACTACCTGCAGCTGATGTCAGCCACCGTCCCCGCCTCGGGCAAACGAAATTACGAGAACCGCACCCAGGAGGTCTCCGCCATCACCCGCGGGCTCAAGGCCCTGGCCAAGGAGCTGAACGTCCCCGTCCTGGCGCTCTCGCAGCTCTCCCGCGCCAGCGAACGGCGCGGAGAAGACAAGCGGCCCATTTTGAGCGACTTGCGCGAGTCCGGCTCCATCGAGCAGGACGCCGACGTGGTGGCCTTCATCCACCGCGAGGCCTACTACAACCGCGACGAGGGGCTGAGCGAGGCCGACAAGGCCAAATCGGAGATTCACCTGGCCAAGCAGCGCAATGGACCGACCGGCGTGATCTATCTGAACTTTAATTCGCGCTCCACGCGCTTCGACAGCCCCGGGTCCGGCCACGAGGTCTGAGCCGCCTCACGGCTCGTTCAGAATCAGGGCCACCCGGCCCGCCAGCAGGTCGCCGGGCGACTGGTCCGGATCCACCTCGATCAGGTCCACCGGAAAGGCGATGTTGTGCGGGCGCAGCACCAGCCGGTTGGCCAGAAAATCCACATAACGCACCCTCAGGTGCGATCCCTGCCGCACCGCGTACACGTTGGGTCGGTTGGGCCGGTACATCAGCATCGAGTTGTAGTGGCGGTCGATCAGCACCAGCGCCTCCGGCATCACCAGCGGCTCCATGGGCACGGCGTCGGCGGTGGAGATCCGCACCGCGACAAACCGCTGCCAGGCCCGCCGCGGAGTCGACACACGCGCCCGGATCGATCGCAAAGCCCCCGCCGGCAGGTGCATCACCGACAGCACCGCCGAAGGCCGGATGAACGGCTCAAACAGCGCCGCCGCCAGCGGCACCACGGGCACCGCGGCGCCCTGCTCGTCGTCCAGCTCGAACCCGCCCAGCCGCTCCGGCGCCGGCAGCAGATCCCCGATCCCCAGGTGCTGCGCCGCCAGAATCCGGTCCATCGCCTCCAGGGAAAGCTGCCGCCGGCTGTGCAGAAAATTCGACAGATGCGCCTGTCCGAACCCGGTCTGGCGGGCCAGCAGGGAGACACTCAGCGTCCCGCGCTGAATCCTGCGCAGCAGTTCAAGCCGGAGCCGTTCGTGCATCTGGGTGAAATTCATCTGTGGAAAATTCGCCACCAGCAATAGCAGCTAAAGCCCCATGTTTGTCGCAAGAAAACTGATAAGGGATGATTGCCCTTCATTGTCGGCACTTGTCCATCGATTTAACAGCACAGAATGATAAAACCGTCTCCGCTTGTTGACGGGGGGGAACTATATCTCTAGATTGGCTTTACTTAATCTCGTATTGGTTTGTGAGAATTTTCTGAGAGACGCTTCATCGCCGCAGGGCGGGGCGGGTGCATTCCTGTCCCCTCCTTTTCTCGATGAACGGTCCCCGGTGGACTGCCTTTCCATCCGGTTCTCCCATCTCCGCCCTCGGACCTTCCGCGGAAGCGCCCTGGACTGCCAATACGAACATTCCAGACTCTGCGCGCTATGAGCATGACAAGCAACAAGGGAATCCAGGCGGCAATCCCCCATCAGGGCACAAGAAACCTGAGTTGCCGCACCTGGTTCTCTTCACCCCGGGGATCAACCAGCTCCAAACCCATCCCTCGGGAGATGAAACGAATACGGAGAATCGGTCATGGATGTGCGCGTGCAATTGAAGATTTGCGAGGGGTGCGGTTGTCTTTGGTACCGTCCCCAGACCCTGGAAAGTGTGTATTGCCGGCCGTGTGAGGCCAAACTGAGAGACTTCCCAACCCCCGAGAGCCGCAAGCGGAGAGGACGTTCCCACCCGCAAACTGCTCGCCCGGGTTTGGGCGGTCGCTGAAGCGACGGGAGGTCTGCAATGAGCGCAGCACTCCAGTTGCCCATGGCTTGGGGAGCTAGTCCTGCTCCCGTGATTTCGCACCAGTATCTGAGGAAACCGGAATCACAAGCGAACAGCAAAACCCAGGCCCATCCGCCGGCGGAGACCGCCCCGGATATCAGCCTGGCCTTTTACCGGAAGCATACTGAAAGCCTCTTGCGGCGTTATCTCTACGCCGCAATGCTGGTGGGCAGGACCCCATCGATCCTCAGCGACCCGATCAGCCGCGGCTGGGCCTCCAGCCGTCCGGTCCGCACCTTCGAGGACGCCATCATCTTCGTTCTCGATATCGAAAGGTGTCTCGCTCAACTCAACTCGCTGGACCGCCAGATGCTCTGCCGGATCGTGCTTCAGGAATACACCCAGGCGGAGGCGGCTCCTCTGCTGGGCATGTGTGTCCGCAGTATTTCTAATAGATTTCCCCAGGCCCTGGACCGGCTGACCAAAAAACTCATGGAGGCTGACCTGCTCGTGTTGCCGCAATAGGCCACGCGCGCAGCCGCACCAAAATCAGTGCGAGGGAGCGCATTCCGGCTCCCTTGCGCTGCTCTCCGGCACCACCCGCGTTCCTCCCGAAACCATCTTCCAGGCGCGTCGGGTTCGCGGATTCTCTCTCCCGCGATTCCCGCTTCTGCTATTGTGGACGAGTTCCGAATTCACCCGGCGGTCCGCGCGCCACCGGAGAAGGATCCGCCCATGCATCCCGCATCCCGTCCCGCCGCTCTCCTGCTTCTGCTGGCCTCGGCCGCATTCCTGGCCGCGCAACAAGCTGCGCCCCAGCCCACCACCGCCGCCGAAGCCCCCACCCGCGACACCAGCTACATCGACGCCCAGGGCGCCGCGCACGTCACCCGCGTCGTCCCGCTCCCGGCCACCATCAGCCCGCAGGCGCAGCGCTCGCTCGCCCGCCAGGTGCCCGACGCGGGCCCGTCGCAGTTGCTGGCCGAGCGCCGCAGCAGCACCGACGCCTACACCGCCAAAGCCCGCATCGCGTGGTCCGCGCTCTGCCCCAACCAGATCGTCGAAGACAAGATCGCCGGCGTTCCCGTCCGCATCGTAACCCCTGCCGGCCTCGACCCCGCCAGCGGCGACAAAGTCCTCCTCAACCTCCACGGCGGCGGCTTCAATTCCGACTCCGGCTCCTACACTGAGACCATCCCCATCGCGAGCTACACCGGAATCAAGGTCGTCGCCGTCCTCTACCGCCTCGCCCCCGAGCATCCCTTTCCCGCCGCGGTCGACGACTCCATCGCCGTCTACAAGGCGCTGCTCAAGACCTATAAGCCCCAGCACATCGTCATCTACGGCACCTCCGCCGGAGCCATCCTCACCGGCGAAGTCGCCGTCAAAATCAAGCAGCTCGGCCTGCCCATGCCCGCCGCCCTCGGCATCTTCAGCGGCATGGGCGACTTCGCCCGCGCCGGCGACTCCGCGGCCATCTTCTCGCTGAACGGCCTCAGCGGCCCGCTCAGCCCGCCCACCCCCGGCGTCCACGACTCCGAGTACGCCGGCAAAACCGATCCCCACAATCCGGTCCTCTCGCCCGTCTACGGCGATCTCCACGGCCTGCCGCCCACCCTGTTCGTCACCAGCGAGCGCGACCTGCTGCTCAGCGGCACCATCAACCTCGAGCGCGCCTTTCTCGAAGCCGGAGTCGATGCGCATCTCCTCGTCTTCGACGCCCTCACCCACGCCTTCTGGTACAACCCGGCGCTGCCCGAAGGCCAGGAAGCGAATCACATGATGGCCAGCTTCTTCCTGCAGCACCTCGCCAAATAATCGCCAGGCGTCAGCTTGAATCCACAGATCGAGCCAGCGTTGAAGTAGCGGTTAGCTTCCGAGCAGGCGACGATACACCCGGAACCGGGAAGAGGCGCACGTCCGATGGGTGGATGACGCTGAGTCGTTGACATCATGTGTCCCACAATTTGTATGTGTCTATAGATTGCTACACCGACCAACAGGCATGCTCCTCAGTGTTGAGAACTTGTGTATCTCTGTGATCAGGGGCAAGTTCCTCCGGAACTACGATCCCCCATCATCATTTTTTTCAAGAGCCCGCAATGCGGAATGCCTGTGGGCGCGTCGAATCTAAAGGCGGTTCAATTCGTCAAATGGTATACCCTCAACAAAGGGAGCGGGGAATACTTGGATCATGCTCCATATATAAATCGGCCCGATAACGATGTATCCGCATTGCTGGCCCACGCTCTTAAAAGCGCCGACCGCTTTTTGCTGGTGCTCGTAGCCGTTGAGTTGATTTCCATGCCCTTGACGCAGTACTTCTGGACCTGGGACCACTTTCTTCACGGTGGTATGGACTTCGAGTCGAGCCTCCTGTTTTTCGTGGTCTGCCTTGGCCTTCTGCTTGTGCTCCGCAATCACTGCCGGCAAGACGAGAATTTGCGCGCTCCGATGGGCCGGCTATCGCTGCCCATCTTCGACACCGGTAAATCGTCTGCAACGCGAGGAACTGGAATCCTCTCGCCGTTTCATCGAAAGCGTCGAGCCGGCTCTGGTTGGGCATCGTACAACCTTCCTCTTCAAATCTGATCCAGTGACTCCCGTGGCACTTGTGTCGGATGGCTCGCCGGTACGAGTCATCCGCTGTTCCTGAACGAAAGACCCCGTTTCGTCTACTACGGAGAGACAATGCAAAAGTCTGAAGTAATTCAGGCCTGGTCCAGAATTCTGGGCGGCCATCAGCCGTCGCTATCGATCGAGATCACAAAAGAGTGCCCTTTGCGGTGTCCCGGATGCTACGCATTCGATGCGGCGCATCTCGGAGGCTCGACTCAACTGCGCCAACTTTCCGATTTCAAGGGAGATCAATTGGTCTCGAGAGTGCTTGCGCTCATCGATGAACACAAACCGCTGCACGTGTCGCTCGTCGGCGGCGATCCTTTGGTGAGGTACAGGGAACTCGAAATGCTGTTGCCGGAGATCGAAAAGCGCGGTGTCCACACGCAGATCGTCACGAGTGCGTTCAGGGTCATCCCCGGCAACTGGAAGGCATTCAAGAAATTGAATGTCGTTGTATCAATCGACGGTCTGCAGCCAGAGCACGATGCGCGGCGCAAACCAGCTACCTATGAACGCATCCTCAAGAACATCGAAGGGGCGCGCATCACGGCTCACTGCACGATCACATCGCAGATCGCCGGGCGCCCCGGCTACCTGGATGAATTTCTCGAGTTTTGGAGCGGGCGCCCCGAGATTGTGAAGGTGTGGTTCAGCCTTTTTACGCCGCAGCGCGGGGCCACCGATCCAGAGATTCTGTCGCCTCAGCAAAGGGCTGTTGTGATAGCCGATCTTCGCCGCTTGCGGGTGGCGTATCCCGTTCTCGAGATGCCAGAATCATTGATTCGAGAGATGGAAACTCCCCCTCGAAGCCCAAGGGAGTGCATCTTTGCCAGAACGACTCAAATCATCTCGGCAGATCTGAGAACACAAATTACGCCTTGCCAGTTCGGCGGAGATCCGGACTGCGGCCAGTGTGGCTGCATCGCATCGATGGCGTTGGCCGCTGTTGGCCATCACCGCGTGTTGGGCGGACTCACCGCCGGTCAAATTTTCATGACCTCGGACCGCGTAGGCAAAGGATTGAAGGCCATGCGAAGAAAAATCGCAAGGCAAACGCCGCTTCAGTCAGCATCGTCCCCGTTCAACAAGGAGCAGCTCGTCACAAGCATTGGCAAGATGCGCGACTCAAACACCTGAATAACCTGCTTACGAGTTTGCGGGGCGGGGAACATTCATGCGCTTAAGGTGTATTCACACCTTTGAACCCATCGAATCGTTTATCTCCGGCAGCTGCGGTTGTTTGCAAACGGGTCTTGCAACCAGGATTATTGCCAGGTCCTAATCTCAATTCTTCGGATTCCGGGTGTCTCACCGCCAACTCGGAAACTCCTGATTCAACCCTGCGGACTCAAACTCACCCACCACCCCGCAGCCGCACCCGCCCCTCTGTGCCATACTTTTGTTTGCCGCAGCTTGCCCGTGTTCCTTCGCGCCCCAAGCCGCGGCAAACAGGAGAACAAGCCCTCATGACTTACGTAGCCGATGCAAACCGGTATGACGGCGCATCTTTCCGCCGTTGCGGCCACTCCGGCCTGGTATTGCCTCCGATCTCTCTCGGCCTCTGGCAGAACTTCGGCGGAACCGATGTCTTCGAGACCGGCCGCGCCGTGCTCCGCCGCGCCTTCGATCGCGGCGTGACCCACTTCGACCTGGCCAACAACTACGGCCCGCCCTACGGTTCGGCCGAAGAGAACTTCGGCGAGATTCTGCGCAGGGACTTCCGCCCCTACCGCAACGAGCTCCTCATCTCCACCAAGGCCGGCTGGGACATGTGGCCGGGCCCCTACGGCATCGGCGGCTCCCGCAAGTATCTGCTCGCCTCGCTCGATGAGAGCCTCCAGCGCATGGGACTCGACTACGTGGACATCTTCTATGCGCACCGCCCCTGGTCGAACTGCCCGCTCGAGGAGACCATGGGCGCGCTCGCCCAGGCCGTCCACCAGGGCAAAGCCCTCTACGTCGGCATCTCCTCCTACAGCCCCGAGCGCACCCGCGAGGCCGCCCGCATCCTCCAGCAGATGGGCGTGCCCCTGCTCATCCATCAGCCGTCGTACTCCATGCTCAACCGCTGGATTGAAAAGGGCCTGCTCGATACGCTCGCCGAAGTCGGCGCCGGCTGCATCGCCTTTTCCGCGCTCGCCCAGGGCCTGCTGACCGGCAAGTACCTCAACGGCGTGCCGGCCAACGCCCGCGCCAGCGCCCACGGCTCGTTCCCCGCGGAGTTCCTCAACGAAGCCAACCTCCAGCGTGTCCGCGCGCTTAATGAGATTGCCAAAGGCCGCGGCCAGACCCTCGCCCAAATGGCCATCGCCTGGGTTCTCCGCGACGCGCGCGTCACTTCGGCCCTGATCGGCGCCCGCAACGTCGCTCAACTTGACGACTCGCTCGACGCCCTCAAGAACCTCAAGTTCAACGAATCCGAGCTCAAGGAGATTGACCGCCATGCGCAGGACGGCGGCATCGATCTCTGGAAGGACGCCCGCGAAACCATGGCCTGACCACGGCCCCAGCACCCCTCCACCGCTCCGGGCATCTAACTTTTTTGAGGCGCGCATGATCGTCGGTGTTCCCAAAGAGATCAAGGACAACGAAGCCCGCGTCGGCGTCACGCCGGCCGGAGCCAAGGCGCTCATCGAGGCCGGCCACACCGTGCTGGTCCAAACCCAGGCCGGCGCGCAGTCCGGCTTTCCCGACGCCGAGTACCAGAACGCCGGCGCTGAAATCGTTGGCGAGCCAGGCTGGGTCTGGGGCAAGTCCGAACTCGTGGTCAAGGTCAAGGAGCCCATCGAGCCCGAATACGTCTTCTTCCGCCAGGGGCTGGTCCTGTTCACCTATCTCCATCTCGCGCCCCTGCCCGCGCTAACTGACAAGCTCCTCACGTCCAAGGTCATCAGCATCGCCTATGAGACCGTGCGCGACCGCGCCGGAATGTTGCCCCTGCTGCTGCCCATGAGCGAGATCGCCGGGCGCATGAGCGTGCAGGTGGGCGCTGCGTATCTGGAGCGCGAGCGCGGCGGCCGCGGCATTCTGCTCGGCGGCGTCCCCGGTGTCCCTCCGGCCCACGTCTGCATCCTCGGCGGCGGCATCGTCGGGACCAATGCGGCGCGCATCGCTATCGGCCTCGGCGCCAAAACTACCCTCATCGACGTGAACCTGAACCGCCTGCGCGAGCTCGACGACATCTTCGGCGGCCGCCTGTACACGCTCGCCTCCAACAGCTACAACATCGCCCAGGCCACCCGCGAGGCCGACCTGGTCATCGGCGGCGTGCTCATCCCCGGCGCCACCGCTCCCAAACTCGTCACCCGCTCCATGGTCGCCGCCATGAAGAAGGGCTCGGTTATCGTCGATGTGGCCATCGATCAGGGCGGCTGCGTCGAAACCGCCCGTCCCACTTCCCACTCTAACCCCAGCTTCGTCGTCGATGGCGTGGTCCACTACTGCGTGACAAATATGCCCGGCGCGGTGCCCAACACCTCCACGCTCGCGCTCACCAACGCGACCTTCCCCTATCTGCTGCGCCTGGCCAACCACGGGCCGCGCGAAGCCCTCAAGCAAGACACCGGCCTGGCCGAGGGTCTCAACACCTGGCTCGGTGCGCTCACCTGCCGCGGGGTCGCCGAGAGCCAGCAGCGCCCCTGGACCCCCGCCGCCGCTCTCATCGCCTGATCCGCCGCGCCGTTCCGCGCTCCTGCCGTACAATGATCCTTCTCCCGGAGGAGACCATGGAACGCCGCCAATTTCTCGCCGCCTCTCTCGCCAGCTCAGCCTTTGCCTTTTCCGGCGAAGCCTCCGCGCAGCCCCAGTCCGCCCCCGCCCGGGAGTTCTACCAGCTCCGCCGCTACAACCTCAAGAGCGGCCCGCAGCTCAAGCTCACTGAAGACTACTTCTCCGGCGCGCTCATCCCCGCTCTCACCCGCATGGGCCTCGGTCCCATCGGCGCCTTCCGGCTCGATTACGGCGAGCAGACTCCGGCCTACTACCTGCTCATTCCCTCACCCTCCGTTGAAACCCTGGCCGAACTCGACCTCAAGCTCACGAAGGACGAGGACTTCCTCCGCCTCGCCGACCCTTTCTGGAACGCAACCGCCGCCGCCCCAGACTTCCAGCGAGTGGAGATCGCGCTGCTTGCCGCCTTTGAGGGCTGGCCCCGGGTCACGCCACCGCCCGCTGCAGCCGCCAAAGGCAAACGCATCTTCCAGCTCCGCACCTATGAGAGCCCCAGCAACGGCGAGCACGTCCGCAAGGTGGAAATGTTCCACTCCGGCGAGTTCGAAATCTTCGTAAAAGCCGGCTTCCATCCCGTCTTCTTCGGCGACGCGCTCACCGGCGAGCGCCTGCCCAAGCTCACCTACATGCTCAGTCTCGAAAGCGTCGCCGAGCTCGACGAAAAGTGGAATCTCTTCCGCAACGATCCGGACTGGAAGAAGCTATCGAGCGACCCCCGTTACGCCTACGACCAGATCGTCACCAACATCAGCAACCTGCTGCTCAGCCCCCTCGACTGTTCGCAGATCTGACTGCTCCCATCTGACCGCAATCGCGCCCAGCGCGCATTTCGCCGCTGCCCGCCCGGTGCAAACCGCACTATAATCGCGGCATGCCGTTCCTGGGCGATCCCCGGCGCCGACAAATAGCCCTGCTTGCAGGCGGCGTCCTCCTGTTTTTCGCCCTGCTCGGCGGCCTCAATGCCTTCAACACCTCGAACATCGGCTTCCTCAACCCTGACACCTCCGGGGAGACGCTGGCCTTCACCGGCCTTACCGTCGTCGTCTTCCTGCTGCTCATCGTGCTGCTCATGCTGCTCTTGCGCAACATGGCCAAGCTCTACGCCGGCCAGAGCAGCAGCGCGCTCGGCAACCGCCTGCGCACGCGCATGGTTCTGGGCGCCACGCTTATCGCCCTCACCCCCGCGGTCTTCATGTTCCTGTTCAGTTTCGAGCTCATGAACCGCTCCATCGACCGCTGGTTTTCCCCCAACGCCTCCGAGCTGCGCGATGATTCCACCCGCGTGGTAATGGAGCTGGGGGAATACGTCGCCGGCAATGCGCGCGGTGAGGCCGAAACCGTGGCCGAGAGCGGCGCCGCGGACCGCGGTCTTTCTGCGCTCGAAGACGAGCTGAGCTCCCGCCGCATCACCCTGGAGAGCGGTTTTCTGATGGTTTACGGCAAGGATATGCGCGTGTTGGCCAGCTTTCAGGCGCCACCGTCGTCGAGCCCGACCACCGTGTTCCCTTGGCTCGACCAGGGCCAGCGCAACAGCGTTCCGCCGGCCGGGCCGCTTGCAAAAGTTCTGCTCTCCGCGGCGCAGCGCCGCGATAATCCGGTAATCAACGTGGCCGGCCAGGACTACGCGCTGGGCATGGCGGTCACTGGGTCGGGCAAGGCCGTGGTGGCGGCGCTGCCAATGCCCCAGGGGTTGAGCCAGACCACGGCGCAGATTCGCGCCGGCGCTGACGCCTACTGGAAGCTCTTCCGCTCCCGGAGAAGCGTCCGCGACACTTTCTTCCTGCTGCTGCTGTTGATTACCGTCTTCGTCTTCTTCTCCAGCGTCTGGCTCGCTCTCTTCCTCTCCAAGCAGATCACCCGCCCCGTTGAAGCCCTGGCCGACGCCATGGACCAGATTGCCGACGGCAAATACGATAGCCGGGTCTCCATCCTGGCCACCGCGGAGATGAGCGACCTGGTGAACGCCTTCAACCACATGGCCGCCGACCTGGACGCCAGCCGCCAGCTCGCGGAGAGCTCCTCGGCCCAGCTCTCCGCCGCCAACCAGGCCATCGAGGAGCGCCGCCGCGAGCTCGAAACCATCGTCGAAACCATTCCCGGCGGCGTCGTCACGCTGGACAGCGCCGGCCTCGTCCTGCAGGCCAATCGCGCCTTCGCGGCCCTCATCGGCCGCCATGGCGATCAGCCCCTCAAGGGCGAGCGCGTGGAGACACTCTTCGCCTGCGGCGACTGTGAGGAGGACATCCTCAACGTCATCCGCCGCGGCCAGCGCATGGGCGCCGCTTCAACGGAGATCGATCTGCACGCCCGCGGCCGCACGATCCACCTGGCCGTCACCAGCGCGCGCCTTGAGCTTGCCCACGGCCAGCCAGGAGCCGTCCTGGTCGTCGAGGACACCACCGAGCTGTTGCGCGCCCAGCGCCAGCTCGCCTGGAAGGAAGTGGCCCAGCGCGTCGCCCATGAGATCAAGAACCCGCTCACTCCCATCGCGCTCTCTGCCGAGCGCATCGCCCGCCATCTCGACCGCGGCCAGCCCGAGTCGTTCAAGATTATCCGCAAGTGCAGCGAGGTCATCCTCAGTTGCGTCGGAACCCTGCGCACTCTGGTCGATCAGTTTTCCGCCCTGGCCCAGTTCCCCGCGCCCCAGCCCCGCGCCTGCGACATGAACCAGATCGTGGAGGAGGCGCTCGCCTTCTTCGCCGGACGGCTGGAAGGCGTCACCGTGCAGCGCGATCTGGAGCCCGGGCTGCCCGCCGTGCTGGCCGACCCCGACGCCATCCGCCGCGCTCTCGCCAACCTCATCGATAACGCCGCCGAAGCCATGCAGGGCAGCCTGCTGCGCATCCTCTCCGTCTCGAGCGCCCTCAGCGAGGACGGCGCCGCCGTCGAGGTCGCCGTCTCCGACACCGGCCACGGCCTGACAGATGAAATCAGGGAACGCCTCTTCCTGCCCTTCTACTCCACCAAGCATCGCGGCACCGGCCTCGGTCTCTCCATCGCCGCCAAGATCGTGCAGGAGCACGGCGGCTCCATCCGCGCCGAGGCCAACAGCCCCAAGGGCGCGCGCTTCCTCCTCCGCCTGCCGCTCATGGATCCCGCCGCCCTGGTGCACGCCGACTCGCCCGTCCTTGAAGGCAAAATCTCGACCAAGGGATTTCCCTCATGAATCACATCCTGGTCGTGGACGATGAAGCGGAGATTCGCGGCTCGCTGGAGGAGATCCTGCGCGAGGAAGGCTACGGCGTGGCCTCCGCCGCCACCGCGGCCGAGGCCATGATCCTCCTCCGCGACACGCCCTACGACGTCGTCCTGCTCGATATCTGGCTCCCCGACCGCGACGGCCTCGACGTGCTGGCCGGCATCCGTCAGTTGTCCACCGAGATGCGCCCTGAAGCCATCATTATCAGCGGCCACGGCACCATCGAAGCCGCCGTCAAAGCCACCAAGCTCGGCGCCTACGACTTCCTGGAAAAGCCGCTCTCCCTCGAGCGCACCCTCATCGTCCTCAAAAATGCCGTCGAAGCCCGCCGCCTGCGCGAGGAAAACCTCGAGTTCCGCCGCCAGTTCAGCGCTGGCTCCGTGCTGACAGGAGAAAGCGTGCCGCTCAAGGCGCTGCGCCAGCAGATTCGCCTCATGGCCCCCACCAACGGGCGCGTCCTCATCTACGGCGAGTCCGGCACCGGCAAGGAGCTCATCGCCCGCGCCATCCATTCCGAAAGCCAGCGCCGCGACCGCGTCTTCGTCGAGCTGAACTGCGCCGCCATCCCCGAAGCCCACATTGAGGCCGAGCTCTTCGGCTATCGGCATGGCGCCGTTCCCGGCGGTCCCACCGAGCAGCGCGGCACCCTGGAACGCGCCGACGGCGGCAGCCTCTACCTCGACGAAGTCGGCGACATGAGCCTCAAAACCCAGGCCAAAGTCCTCTCCGCCCTCGACGATCAGCTCTTTACACCGGTCGGCGGCACGCAGCCCCTCCGCGTCGACGTCCGCCTCATCGCCTCCACCAACAAGAATCTCGAGGAGGAGATCTCCAGGGGCAACTTCCGCGAGGATCTCTTCTACCGCCTCAACGTCGTCCCCTTTTTCGTGCCCCCGCTCCGCGAGCGCAAGCAGGACATTCCCCTCCTCGCCCGCGAGTTCCTGGCCGACTTCGGCCGCCAGTACGGCCGTCCCCGCATGGAGATCAGCGATGAGTCCCTGGAAGCGCTGATGCAGTACAACTGGCCGGGCAATGTGCGCGAGCTGAAGAACGTCATCGAGCGCATCCTCATCCTCAATCCCCGCGTCCTGCGCATTGAGCGCAGGAACCTGCCGCCGCTCAGGTACAAATCCGGCTCCCGCTCCACGGAAGAGTTTTCCACCCTTCAGCAGGCCCGCGACGCCTACGAGCGCGAATACATCCTCAAGAAAATCGAAGAGGCCCGCAACAACATCAGCCACGCCGCCGACCTGCTCGGGCTCGAGCGCAGCCACCTCTACCGCAAGATGAAGGCCCTCGGCATCACCGTCCGCGAGTAGCCGCGCATCCGCAGGCAGACCCGCTCTGTCCGCAAGCGCACAGGAAGTTGCGAAATCGAACAGCCGCCGCGCTTATTCCCGCCAAGCGCCCGTAGCCTATCGTGTTCTTTTTTCTCATTTTGGCCCGCGCTCGTCTTTCATCGTATTGCGGCCCCTTAATTGCGAGTACATTATCGATAGCTCCTGTTTGTGGAGGCTACATGGCCTATTTCGAGAGGATGCGCGACGCGATCTCCGGCCCGCTCAGCCCGGAGATCCCAGAGATCATCGACCGGCGAATGGCCGCCGGATGGCAGATGGTCTCCATCGAGTGGCGCCGCGAGCTGCCCGACACGGAGGCGCCAACCGAAGGCGCCTTCGACGAGGACATTCCCTACGGCCTGCGCATCTCCGACGACTGCCGACGCCTTGAGGTCGATCCCGTCGAGCACCAGACGCTCATGCTGATCATGGAGCTGCTGGTGCAGGACTTCTCCTACTCCAGCATCGTGAGCGACCTGAACGAAAAGGGATTCCGCCAGCGCAACGGCCAGCCCTGGTCGCGCGTAGCCGTCTTCAATATGATCCCGCGCCTCATCGAGGTCGGCCCGCGCTTCTTCAGCTCCGAGGAGTGGGAGAAGCGCCGCCAGCGCTTCAGCAGCGCAATACCACCCACCGCCCTCTAAGCCTCTGGCCGGCTGCTGTCATACCCATCCTCAGCGGGAAACCACGAACCTCAAGAGGCGCAAGCGGCAGATGCCCCACCGCAGGTGACCTACTCTTGATCCAATATCGGCCCCAGCGATCCCATATTATCCCCGGTCGCCGGGTCCACGCGGAAATCCCACACCCACTGGTTCACCTCGGTCGGCGAGATAATCTCCACCAGCGCATACTCGCCGATCAGCAGCTTCCGCTGCGGCACCAGCCGCAGCCAGCGCTTTCCCGGCATCATCTCCACCTTGGCCGGGATCACGTCGTCCCCTTGGATGGCGCCGCCGTTCGCGTTCACCGTCAGCGCGCCCACCAGCCGCACCGTGTTCCGCTCGTCCAGCTGCACCAGCGCGAACTTTGACTCGGCCGAATGCGCCCCGTGCGCCGGATTCGCCGCCGGCTTCTCCCCCTCCGTGTTCACCGTGATCGGATTCGTCAGCACCGGTTCCTGCTCTTCCGGCACATCCAGCGAAAAATAAAACACCGGATCATTTACGTGCAGATGAACCTTGGCGTGCTCGCCTTCCAGTTCCAGATTCGCCCGCGAAAGCGCCTCCGGATTCAGCGTGCTCACCCCATGCCGGGTGCGCGCCCGCATGTTCAGCAGGACGGGCAGCAGCGTCACCAGCTCCGGCGTGCCGTGGTAAGTGTCTAGCACAAACACTCCGTTCTCGTCCGGCAGATTCAGTCCCTTGGTCACCTCCGGCATCCGCGCTTCTTCCTCATTCCGCTCCTCGGCCTCTTCCCGGTCGACGGTCTCGGCTTCCTTCATAGCCGGCGAAACCTCATCTCCCGCCGCCGGAGCCGCGTGGTCCAGCTCCCACTTCTTCGTGGCGTCCCAGTCCACCAGGTCCGCCGGCAGCTCCTCCCACTGCGCCCGTTCCGCGGAGAAATACCGCACCCGGTCACCGATAATCTGGTACTGCCGCACGATCTGGTAGCTGCCGTCTTTCAGGATGAGCCGGCGGTTGACAACCACAGGCTGCCCATTCGGACCCAGCGGCAGCGGTGTGCCCGTCTGGTGGTCAGACGTCTGCGCCCAACCAGCGCCGCAAGCCATCGCCAGCAGCACAGCCAGCAGGCCTGCCTTCAGCCAGCGCGCTTGGCGGAAATGCTTCATTGCCCCCCAGTGTAGACGAACCGGAACCGCTTCGGTTGGCGGTCTCCCATCGCCCCAGCCCGACCCCGGCCACCCCCCTCCGCGCAACCATCCGCGATGCCCGTACGTCCAACATTTGTGTATCCTTAGAAGTAGGGGATATTTTGCTCTCAGGATTCCACTCAGGCTCCTTCCGGAATCGCCGTCACAGGCCTATCGCCTTGCCGGCGGTCGCGGTTCTGTGTCTGGGCCTGCTGGCTTTCTTGACCGTCGCCCAGGTGGCCCATCTGCACGCCAACAGCAGCGATGCCGACCACTGCCCGCTCTGTGTGGTCATGCACTCGGCCGTCCCTGCCGTCCACACCGCTGCCGTCATTGTTCTGGTCCAGCTTGAAAGTGCCGCCCCGGTCTTTCAGCCGCGCGCCCTGGTTCGTTACTGGCAGCCCAAGCTCCTCACGCGTCCCCCTCCCGCGGCCTGCTGAGGCGCCCTCCCGTTCCTTTCCGCTCCGCTTGTTCCCGGTAGACCATAGCCCCAGATCGATGCCTGGCTGCCGGCGCATCTTTACAGGCGGTCGCGGTCCCGCAGAGAGCGCCTTTCCACGCACCGACGATGCCGCGCGCTCGCTGCTCCGGCTTCCCACCCGTGCTGTTCAGCCAGTTTCAGGAGGCTTACTTATGCCGTTCCATCGCGGCACATTTTTCCGTATCCTTCCCCTTCTCGCCCTGGTCTTTGCCGCGCTCACCGCGTCGGCCCAGACCGGCAACGCCGGCGACGTCAACGGCACTGTCACCGATCCCACCGGCGCCGTCATCCCCGACGCCACGGTTGATCTCACCAACGCGGCCAGCGGTCTCAGCCAGACCAGAACCACCAATGCCCTCGGTGAGTTCTCCTTTCCCAACGTTCCCTTCAACCCCTACCTGATCAGAGTCTCCGCCAAGGGTTTTGCTTCGCTCAACCGGAATGTTGAGATTCGCTCGGTGGTTGGACTGAACCTCAAGCTGGTTCTCAAGATCGGCACCGCCACCCAGTCCGTCACCGTCCAGTCCACCGCTGGCGATCTGATCGAGGACGACCCCACCTTCCATACCGATGTGGACCGCAACCTGTTCATCAAGGTCCCCATGGAGAGCCAGTCCTCCACCCTCAGCTCCCTGGTCACCATGACCACCCCCGGCGTCGCGGCAGACTCCAACGGCCTCTTCCACGGCCTCGGCGACCACGCCTCCAACTCGTTTTCTATTGATGGCCAAGCCATCACCGATCAGCAGAGCAAAGTCTTCTCCAATCAGCTCCCGGAGAACGCGATTCAATCCATCGAAGTCATCTCCGGCGCGCCTCCGGCCGAGTATGGTGGCAAGACCAGCCTGGTCATCGTCGCCACCACCCGCTCCGGCGAGGGTGTCCTCAAGCCCACCGGCGACATCTACAGTTCTTACGGCTCCTTTGGCTCGGCTGTGGGCGGATTCGATCTCTCCTACGGCGGCAAAAACTGGGGTAACTTCATTGAGGGCGACGGCCTCAATACCGGCCGCTTCCTCGATCCAGCGGAGTTCACCGTCTTCCACGACAAAGGCAACGAAGAGAACTTCTTCGACCGCGTCGATTACAGTTTCACACCGCATGACTCCCTGCACATGGATCTCAACTACAGCCGTTCCTGGTTCCAGACCCCGAACGACTACGACAATCTCAATGTGCAGAACGTTGAAACCACAGGCCCCAACAGCGGCACCAGCGCCAGCCCCACCTTGGTCAATGTGGGCAACGCCGACCAGGCCTCCAAGATCAACACCTATAACATCGCTCCCACCTTCACCCACATCATCAGCAACGACATGGTCCTCAACATCGGCCTATGGGACCGTCGAGACGATTACGGCTACTATCCCAGCGCCGACCCCTTCGCCGACCTGGGGGCTGCCAACCTTCAGACCTCGTCCATCTCCCAGTACCGCACCCTCGACAGTGCCGGAGTCCATGGGGATTACTCGTACGTGAAGGGAATCAATAACGTCTTGATAGGCGTGCAGTACGAGCAGACATTCCTGCGCGAACACGACAGTCTGGGTATCGTCGAGTCAACCTATAATTCGCCCTGCATCGACACCAATGGCAATCCCGTGCCGGGATTCTACTCGACATCGGACTGCGCCGGTGCGGGCTACCTTTCCAACGATCCGACGGTCACCTATGGTGTGCTCGACCCTAACGGCAACCCCATATACGGAACCTTTAATCCGGCTCTTGAACGCTACGATCTCACACGCGGAGGTACGCCCTATCTCTTCTTCGGCAAAACCGACGTCAAGGAATTGGCCCTCTACGGCCTGGACGAAATCAAGGCCGGCCCCTGGGACTTCAACCTCGGTCTTCGCGAGGACGTCTATAACGGCCTCACCACCGCCAACCAGATCGAGCCTCGCGTCGGCGGCGCCTACAATATCAAGCAGTCCGGCACCGTGCTTGCCATCTCCTACGCGCGCACCCTGGAGACGCCCTTCAACGAAAATCTCGTCCTCTCAAGCACCGGCTGCTCGGACCACGTCCTGAATCCGCTGCTCGGTTGCCAGCCGAGTTCTTCCGGAATCATGGCTCCTGGTTACCGCAATGAGTTTCATGCCAGCCTGCAACAGGCTCTGGGCAAGTACATGTTCCTCAGCGGCGAGTACATCTGGAAGTACACCCACAACGCCTTCGACTTCAGCGTCCTCGGCAACACCCCCATCACCTTCCCCGTCGACTGGCATAACTCCAAGATCCCCGGCTATGCGATCCACCTCGAGGTTCCCAACTTCCATAACTTCAGCGCCTATGTTGTCGGCTCCTCGGTCGCGGCGCGCTTTTACCCGCCCCAGGTCGCCGGAGCCGGAGCCACCAGTGGCGTCGCTCTGGGCACTCAATATCCATTCCGCATCGACCACGACGAAAAACTCAACGCAACCACCCACCTCCAATACACCCTTGCCAATGTCCCCGGCTTCCGCTACCTGAATGGCCTTTGGGGCGGCTTCAACTGGCGCTTTGACAGCGGCCTCGTAGCCGGATCAACGCCCTGCTACAGCCCCACCGATCCCAATAGCTCCTGCGGAAACAGCTCCTTCGCGCCCGACGGGTCTGACGCCATGCTCGGCGGGAACCCCGCCATCCTGCTGGTGGACAATAACATCGGCGCTTCTACCAATGTGGTCAACGGAAACAATGTCTACCTTCCCCTGACCGCGGATGAGGAGTTTCAGTCGGGATTGAGCTGCGGCGTCGATCGCGCCACGCCCACCCACCTCATCGGTACGCCGGTCACGACGGCCGGCGTCACTTACTATGAGTGCCCGGCCACCGGGGCCGGCCAGCTCACCTCCAGCCTGCTCGACATTCCCGCCATCGACAAAGGCAACAACGACCACGATCCGCCGCGCGTTCTGCACCGCAGCCTCTTCGACATCACCGTCGGCAAAAACAACATCTTCCGCACCGAAAAGTACAAGACCAACCTTGACTTCACGGCCATCAATGTAACCAACAAGTACGCCCTGTATAACTTCCTCTCCACCTTCAGCGGCACGCACTATGTCACGCCCCGCTCTCTAACAGCAAAAGTCACCGTAAACTTCTAACTCACCCCACTAACAAGAACCAGCCAACGAACAACCTCGCTAACAAACAAAGGGCAGGCCCAAACGGCCTGCCCTTTTCTTCATCTGCCCTAAGTTTTCTATCTCCAAAGTTCGCGCCCCAGCGGGGATGCCTGGGTGCCCCATCCTTTCCGCATCTTTTCGCGAAAAGGATTGGAATCCACGAACCCACCCCAGCAGTTTTTCCCAACCTCAACCAGCCCACACACGATGTGTGCCCCAGGTTCGGGGTCCCCGGTGAGCGATCTTTGCTCACTGGGGTGGAGGTCTCGCTTTTGAGACCTGGGATACCTCGAACCTGAAGAGTCGCATTGTGCGTCAGGGCACGACTTTAGTCGTGCTGAAAATGCCCTCTCAGCAAGGGGCTTTAGCCCCCGCGTCTGTGCACGCTCAATCCACATTCATCCCCAGCCGCCGCATCTCCCGCTCATACGCGGCGTAAACCTCATCCCCAAAACACGCAAACGTGACCTTCTCGATCCCCGCGTTCTCCCCCAGCGCCGCCACCGTCTCCCGGAGCGCAATCCCGACCGCCTCATCCACCGGATAGCCATACACGCCGCAACTGATCGCCGGAAACGCCAGCGTTTGCAACCCCTCACTGCGCGCAATCCGAAAGCAAGCCCGGTAGCAGTTGGCCAGCAGCTCCGGCTCCCCGTGCTGTCCTCCGTGCCACACCGGCCCCACGGTGTGAATCACGTACCGCGCCGGCAGCCGGTAGCCCTTGGTGATCTTCGCCTCGCCCGTCGCGCAGCCGCCCAGCCGCCTGCACTCCGCCAGCAGCTCCGGCCCCGCCGCGCGATGGATCGCCCCATCCACGCCCCCGCCGCCCAGCAGCGAGTTGTTGGCCGCGTTCACAATCGCATCCACATCCAGCTTCGTAATGTCCGCTATTGCAATCGAGATCCTGTCCATCGCCGTCCCCTTCCGCCGCCGTCCCCTTCCGCGCTTGCCCGTATCCTCGCACAGATGCCTACTCTTCAGCGCAGGTTCGCGCCGCTGCGCAAACACGCACAGATTTGTGGCCTCACCCTCAAAAAAAGAGAAAGCCCCCAGCCATTCCGGCCAGGGGCTTTTTGTTGGCTCCGCGGAACTCTCATCCCGCGTTCGCCGCGCCGCTCCTTGTTTTCCTTGTCGCGCGGCGTTCAGTTGCTGAACAGCAGAACCCCGGCAGCTTTTTCCTCGCTCCCGCTCTCGTCCGCGCTCACCGGCCGGTAGAAGAGCTGGTTCGCGTCCATGTAGACCTCCAGGAACGCCGGCCGCTCAGTAATATTCCCCGCGATCAGCGCCTCGCTCAGCGGATCCTCCACGTACCGCTGCAGCGCCCGCCGCAACGGCCGTGCGCCGTAGCTGCGGTCCACCAGCGTCTTTTCCAGAATCCACTTCTTCGCCTCTTCGGTGACGGAGACGGTGATCGACTTCTGCGCCAGGTTCCCGTTCAGCTGCTGCACCAGCAGCTCCACGATCTGCAGCAGGTCCGCATCATTCAGCGACTGGAACAGAATTACCTCGTCCAGGCGGTTCAGGAACTCGGGGTTGAAGGTCTTCTTCACTTCGTTCTTCACCAGTTCCTCCACCTTCTCCGAAACCGCATCCTCGCGGTCGCTCTGGAACCCCAGTCCCTGCTTCTTCTGCAGGTGCCGCGCCCCGATATTCGAGGTCATGATCAGGATGGTGTTCTTGAAGTCGACCGTGTTGCCCAGCCCGTCGGTCAGCTGCCCGTCCTCGAAGACCTGCAGCAGAATATTGAACACGTCCGGGTGCGCCTTCTCGATCTCGTCCAGCAGCACAACCGAGTACGGCGAGCGCTTCACCCGTTCGGTCAGTTGTCCGCCCTCCTCGTAGCCCACGTACCCCGGAGGCGAGCCGATCAGCTTCGACACCGAGTGCTTCTCCATGAACTCCGACATATCGAACCGGATGAGCGCCTTGTCCGAACCGAACAGGAAGTTGGCCAGCGTCCGCGCCATCTCCGTTTTGCCCACGCCCGTCGGCCCCAGGAACAGGAAGCTTCCAATCGGCCGGTGCGGCGACTTCAAGCCCGCCCGCGACCGCCGGATGGCCCGCGCCAGCGCCGAGATCGCCTTGTCCTGCGAGATCACCCGCTTGTGCAGCTCCTCTTCCACGCGCAGCAGCTTCTGCGTCTCCTCTTCCTTAATTGAGGTCACCGGAACGCCCGTCCACCGGCTCACCACGTCCTCAATGTCCTCGCGCCCCACGATCCCGCTGGCCGACTCGTCCAGGTGGTACTTGTCGCGCAGCGCGCGCAGGTTCTCGCGCTCCTTGCGCTCCTCGTCGGAGTAGAACCGCGCCTTCTCGAACTCGTGATTCGCGATCGCCGAGTCCATCCGGTGCACGATGAACTTGATCCGCTTCTGCACCTCGGTGATCTCCTCCGGCAGCGAGGTCTGGCGCAGCTTCACCCGTGCCCCCGCCTCGTCGATCAGATCGATCGCCTTGTCCGGCAAAAACCGGTCCGGAATATAGCGGTTGGAGTGCGCAACCGCAAACTCCAGCGCGTCGTCCGTGTAGCTGACCGCGTGGAACTTCTCGTAGCGGTCCTTGATGCCCATCAGGATCTTCACCGCGTCGGCTTCGGTCGGCGGAGGAACCTTCACCGCCTGGAAGCGCCGTTCCAGCGAGCGGTCCTTCTCGATCGACTTCCGGTACTCGCCCGGCGTGGTCGCCCCGATGCACTGAATTTCGCCGCGGCTCAGCGCCGGCTTCAGAATGTTGGCCGCGTCCAGCGACCCCTCCGCCGATCCCGCGCCCACCAGCGTGTGCAGCTCGTCGATGAACACGATCGAGTTCTGATTCTCCATCAGCTCTTTCATGATCGTCTTCAGCCGCTCTTCAAACTGCCCGCGGTACTTCGTCCCGGCCACGATCAGCGAAAGATCCAGCCCCAGTACGTGCTTGTCGGCCAGGAAGCTGGGCACTTCGCCGTCGGCGATGCGCTGCGCCAGTCCCTCCACAATCGCCGTCTTGCCCACGCCGGGCTCGCCGATCAGAACCGGGTTATTTTTCGTCCGCCGGCACAGAATCTGCACTACCCGCTCCAGCTCGCCGTCGCGCCCCACCAGCGGATCGAGCTGCCCATCCATCGCCGCCTGGGTCAGGTCGCGGCTGAACTCGGCCAGCAAACTCGACTCTCTTTGCCTCTGCTGCTGCGGAGCCTTCTCCTGCGTCACCCGCGCCAACTCGTCGCGGATCTGCGCCAGCTTCAGTCCCCGCTCCTGCAGAATCTCCGCCGCAAAGCACTTCTCCTCGCGCAGCAATCCCAGCAGCAGATGTTCGGTCCCGATGTGCTTGTGTCCCAGCCGCTCGGCTTCTTCGGCTGCGTACGCCAGCACCCGCTTGCACTCATTTGAGAGCGGCAGATCTACGCTGAGTCGAAACCTTCTCCCGGATCGTGGTGTGCGCCTCGATCTGCTTGCGGATCGACTCCACCGAGGCATGTGAGCGCAAAAAGCGGTTGGTTAACGCCTTGTCCTCGCGCAGCAGGCCCAGCAGCAAGTGCTCGGTCTCGATATAAGGCGAGCCGAACTGGCTGGCCTCATACCGCGCGAAGAAGATCACGCGCCGTGCCTTCTCCGTATAGCGTTCGAACATGATGTTCTCCCTCCCCGTATCCGGGGTCGACCCAGGCCCTCGTGGTCGGTGGCCGTCCGGTGCTTCCGGTTTCAACCCGTCCCGCGCGCCTTCCTTCTGACAGCGCCGCCGGAGGCCCCCAGCTAATATCTTTCTTTGCCTCCGAACAGCTTGTTTTGGATGGTCCCGCAGCGTTTTCTCTGCGCGTTTCCCGGCGTCCTTACTGCTGGGAAACCTCCATCCCCCTCTCCAGCCTGGAAAGTGTAGCAAAATTTTCCGTTCTCAGGCCGCTTGCTTACTGAATAAGACTCAAATTCCAAGACAAATGATGCATTCCCATCAGTTCCGACCGTGTACAACTTCCGTTCGCGGAGGCAACGCCAACGGATTCAATCGTCCGCCTTCCAGCCGCAACGCTCGCGTGCAGCGCGCGGCCAGGTCCATATTATGAGTCACCAATATAGAGGTAAGCCCATGACTCGCGTGCAGCCGTTCGATCAGATCAAAGACCAGGTTCGCCGTGGTTGCGTCCAGGTCCCCGGTCGGCTCGTCGGCCAGCAGAATCCGCGGCTTGCTCACCAGCGCCCGCGCCAGCGCCACACGCTGCTGTTCGCCGCCTGAGAGCTCCCCCGGCCGATGCGTGCCTCGATCCTCCAACCCCACCTCTTTCAACCAGTTGGCCGCCGCTTCCAGCGCCTCCGGCTTGACAGTCCCGCTGGCCAGCAACGGCAGGGCCACATTTTCCACCGCCGTGAACTCCGGCAACAAATAATGAAACTGCCAAACGTAGCCAATCTCGCGATTCCGGAAGGCCGCAGCCTTCCGTGCCGTAAGAGCCGCCACGTTGGTTGACGCGCAGTATACCGTCCCCGCGGAGGGAGCATCAAGCGCGCCCAGAATGTGTAAGAGTGTGCTTTTTCCCGCGCCCGACTGGCCCACAATCGCCACCATCTCGCCAGCCTCGATCTCGAGGTTCAGGTTGCTGAACAGCGTCAGCTCGCCGCGCGCGGTTTTGTAGGTCTTCTTGAGGTTGCTGACCTGGATGATCGCGACCCGTGGCTCCGTCTCCTGCGCGGTGCAGGTGTTCGAGCCGCCAGCCGCTGGGGAGGTTTCCATCATCCGCTTACCTTTAGATTTTACAGGACCAGGGATAAGTTCTACGTAAAGGACAGCGGGACAGTTTGGAGGGCACGGGCCTTAGCGTTGAGGGGCGCTGGTCTTAGCGTTGAAGGGTAGGGGCTTTTGCCCATACATCACCAGGGCCGCAAAACCGTGGGCATTAGCCTCTGAGGGACTGTTTCCAGCCGAAACTGACCCACCACCGAAAATCGAGGTTTGATGTCACTGAGCTTGGCCTTTGCGTATTGTTTACGCTGCCCTTGATTTCAGGTTCGGTGAATAATTACACCTTAGTTGTATTTATGGTTCACCGGGCCAATGCTACCCTGCCCGCAGTGGAGGAATTGTGCGGTGCGAGATATTAGGGAAGACCTCAAGGAGCGGATCGCCTCGATCAGGGTCGAAGTGGATGAACTGATGAAGAGACAGGATTTTCTTTCCTCGTTGCAGCAAAGTCTGTTTGGGCTGCTAGAAGAGGAGGATAGGCGCTACAGGGATCAGGTGTCACTTCAAATTGCACCGTCTGAGCCCACGCCCATTACATCGTCTGAGTCCGCGTCGAACGGCCTCAATGCCGCGGAGCCTCCCAACCCCGCCAGAGTGTTTCATAGGTCATGGACTGAGCTGAGAGCAGCCGAACGCTGAGTGCCAGACGCCAGAGCCCAGCGCCTTCTCGCTCGCATGGTTTTCTTTGGGGTCCGCTCCTAACGCTTCTAATATGTCTCGGGGATAGAATCCGTGGTGTGCGGCACTGTTCCACCCGCCCCGCCGGCCCACACCACCGTCCCATCCACCGAGTCGATCCCGCGCAGCCCCGCCGTCGTCCCCGACGCCTGCATCACCCACACCGGCTGCCGCGTCTGCCTCGCAGCCATCGAGCCAGCAACAGCCAGCAACAAAGCCGCAATCATCCGCATGGCTGGCAGTATAGTATCTCGGCCCACGCAAAAAATCAGCGGCCAGCTAAAAAGCTGACCGCTGCTTGCTGACCCCAAACTGCGATGCTGCGCACCTGAAAGGCAGGACGCCGGCTACGCCAGCCGTCCCGGCAGATACATGCCCAGAAAACGCCGCGCCAGGATGAATCCGTCTTTGCGCTCCTGCGAGAACTCGGGAAGGTTTCCGGTGCCCCTTACATCCCAGAACCGGTCTTCGTGCTCCACCGCGATGCCGCCGTTGAAGTGGACCTGCAGCAGCACTGTGAGGAACGCGGGCCAGTTGACAATGCCCTGTCCGGGGATGCGGTAACGCCACCATCCGCGGCCGGCGATGCCCACCTGCTGGAGCACGGTCTGAGTGATCTCGCAATCCTTGGCGTGCGCCGCGAGGATGCGGTCTTTGAACTGCCACGCCACGCTGACCGGGTCAATGAAGAGCCGCACGAAATGCGAGGGATCGAATTCGAGGCCGAGCCGCGGGCTCGGGACGAGGTCGAAGACGGCCTGCATCGCTGCCGGAGTGCTGGCGAAATTGATGCCGGTAGGATAATTCTCCCATCCCATGGAGACGTCGAGCTTTTCGCAGACGGGCAGGTATTTCTCGTTGAAGACATCGGCGTAGGCCTTGGCCTGATCTTCCATGGTGGCGTCCGGCTGGCCGCCGCTGAAGGTGCCGACAAACTTGCAGCCGAGGCGATGGCAAAATTCCAGGGCGCGAATAAATTCGGCGTTCGCGGCGGCGCGCTTGCCCGCATCGGGATCGGTGTGGTGGGGTCCGAAGTACTCGATGCTGACGATGCGAATGCCGGCGTTGCGCGCCGTAGCCAGAATCTGATCGATCGCGCTGTCACTGAGGTCGGGGTTGAAGTCCGGACCCGGCGTCACCACCACGCCTTCGTAGCCGGCCTGCGCGGCAAAGGCGAGCTTCTCCGGCGAGTACGGCGTGATGATGGAGAGCTTGGGATAGGGCGTATCCCCCGGCGTACCAGCTTGTGATGTGCCTGTTCCTGCTTGAGGCGCCTGTGCTGCCTGTGCCGGGACAGCCGCCGTTCCCGCCACGCCCAATGCCGCCGCGGATGTGCCGCCTACCTTCAAAAAATCTCGCCGGTTCCAAAACGAGTTCTCGCTCTCCATTTTTCGCTCCCCATATTGTTATCGTTCGCCCTGATTGGCGCAGCCAGTCTGATTCACATCGTCTCCGTATGACTGCACCGGACCTCAAAATCCCCTTCGGTCAGTTGGGTGTGCGAGGGCTCGATCTGATTCATCCGGAATCATCCTTCTGACCGATTTCACATGCGCCCCCAGCATACACCTGCCCGGGGGATGGGTGCAGAGACGGAACGGACCGGGCACATGCCTGACATTTTGAAGCGGACATATCTGACACTGCCGAACAAGGCGTGGTGACGGCTAGAGCAGAACCAAAGTTTATGCATCCGGAAGCTAGTGACCTCAAGTCGACGCGACCAACCGGGGCCCCAACGACATGGGGTCCCCAGCGAGCGATCTTTGCTCGATGGGGTGTAACGACACGGGGTCCCCAGCGAGCGATCTTTGCTCGATGGGATGTAGCGACTGCTCTTTGTCGTTGGGGTGGGACCATCAGGGAGCGGCGACCTTCTTCGATGATGGCCAGGCTAAAGTAACCCTGGCTCTGCTCTGGAACGTCACCACCGGCCATTGGTCCAGGCCCGCGTCCATGCAATCCGTGGCCGCGCCTTGCACCCGCGTCAAGTTCACGCCCGTGAGGCACATCACCGTTGGCAAAAAGGATGAACCGGTATAAATGAGTTCAATCCGTGAATCGACGTATAACCATCTCATTGCTGGCGCTGGCTGTGTTCTGCGCCGCCGCGGCCTCAACGGCTTCCGCACAGGCATCGTTCTATCAGCGCTTCCGCTCCCACAATGCCCAGATGACCGCCCTGCAGCCCTCCTGGATGGCCCCGCTCTGCCAGACCGACACCCGCATCGGCCAGGGCGTCAAGTTCTCCGTCGCCAATCTCCGCGCGCCCGGCATCAACCAGATCATCTACGGCAACAACCACGGCCTCAGCACGATCGTCGGCAACCGCTTTCAGTTCGACTTCGATCCGCCCTCGGACTTCCGCAACCACTCCGCCACGCAGCCCGACGGCTTCGGCAACGCCGCCGTGCAGGTCAAGTACCGCATCGCCTCCGGCAACGCCGAGCACGGCAACTACGCCTTCACCGCCGTCCTTTTCCACGCCTTCGCCCCGCGCAGCTACCAGAACGGCTACTTCTCCAGCGTCTACTTTCCCAAGCTCGGCTACGGCCGCGCCTTCGGCCGCTTCAGCGTCCAGTCCATGCTTGACGGCCAGCTCCCCACAGCCAAAATCTACGCCCAGGGCCGCGCCATCGACTTCAACACCACCGCCCAGTTCCATCCCAACCTGCGCCTCTGGCTCGACATCGAGAATAATGCCACCTACATCTTCGCCGGCCCCTTTGACGGAGCCACGCAGAACTTCATCACCCCGGCGGCTTTTTACGCCATCCGCCGCGGCAGTTGGGGACCCACGCACGCGGTCCTCATCTTCGACGCCGGCATGCAGATCGCAACCTCCCGCTTCCACTATTACAACCACAACCTCATCACCGAAATGCGCATCGGATTCTAGCGCAGAAGTGAGGCAGGGCGTGCAATCCATCCGGATTGCACGCCCCAAAGAGTCGAACGCCGTTCTGCCCCTATCTTTGCGTTCCGCTTGCTCGCGAACACACGCACAGCCCGCCCCGACTCGCCGACTTGCTGACTTGCCGGCTCGCTGACTCGCTAACTCGCTGACTTGCTGCCCGCCCGCAGCGCCTCGCCGTACGGTGCGCGCAGCACTCCGCGCTCGGTCACGATCGCGGTCACGTACTTCGCCGGGGTCACGTCAAACGCCGGGTTCCGAATCCCCACTCCATTCGGCGTCAGTTGCCGGCCGCCGTGGTGCGAAACCTCCGCCTGCGGCCGCTCCTCGATTGGAATCGCCTCGCCGGTCGCCGTTGCCATGTCGATCGTCGACCACGGCGCCGCTACGTAAAACGGAATCCCGTGCTCCTTTGCAAGAATCGCCACGTTATACGTTCCGATCTTGTTGGCCACGTCGCCGTTCGCCGCAATGCGGTCCGCGCCCACCACCACCGCCCCGATCTCGCCGGCCCGCATCAGGCTCGCCGCCATGTTGTCGCAGATCACCGTCGTCTCGATCCCGTCTTCCATCAGCTCCCACGCCGTCAGCCGAGCGCCCTGCAGGAAAGGCCGCGTCTCATCGGCAAACACCCGAATCTTCTTCCCCTGCTCCACCGCCGCCCGGATCACTCCCAGCGCTGTCCCGTACCCGCAGGTCGCCAGCGCCCCGGCGTTGCAGTGGGTCAGCACGCCGCCCTCTGCGGGCAGCAGCGCCCCGCCGTGCGCGCCCATCGCCCGGCACGCGGCAATGTCTTCCTCATACATCGCATGTGCCTCGGCCAAAAGTCGCGCCTTCACCTCATCGAGCGAAGCGCCGGCCCCGCGCAACTCGCCAAACAGCTTCTTCATTCGGTCGATGGCCCAGAACAGATTCACCGCCGTCGGCCGCGTTCCCTTGAGCCGCGCGCACACCCGCTCAAGCTCCGGCGCAAACTCCTCAGTCGTCTTGGCCTTGGTCCGCAACGCCCCCAGCGCCACGCCGTAGGCCGCGCTCACTCCAATCGCCGGCGCGCCCCGCACCACCATGGTCACAATCGCCTCGGCCACCTGTTCATAGCTACTGGCCAGCACGTAGCTCTCTTCCAGCGGCAGCCGGGTCTGATCCAGAAAACGGACGCCCTCCGGCGTCCATTGAAGTGTAGGAATCATGGAATTTTAGTGTAAACCGCGCACCCCGCGCGTCGCCCCGCGCCTCACCCCCACAGGTCGTCGGTCAACTCGAATCCACTGATCGAACCAGCCGTGCCCTCGCGTCCATCATACGCACGCTACTTGGGAAGATTGGCGTCAAGAAAGCTGAGGACCGCGTTCCGATAAAGCGTGGGATCAGTCGTGTAGGTCGTGTCGTGATTGGCGTTGGGAATCACGACGAGGGATTTGTGCGAGTTGGGCAGAACGTCGAAAATCTGGCGTGCCTGGGCCGTGGGGACGATCCAGTCATGCCCGCCAGAGATTAGCAGGACGGGAATCTGAAGGCGCGATGCGGCGGGAAGAACGGCGACCAGGTCGGGCCCTAGATCGATGCCGGTGCGCAGGTAATACATGAGGGCGATGGCGCGCGGCACGCCGGGAACGCTGTTCGCCAGGAAGACGGCGCGGAGCAGTGGATTGACCCGGCTGCTGTGGACGAAGTGCGCGTTGATGTTGTCGAAGACAGCTCTCCCGGAGGGATAAGCGCCGTCTGCAACAACGGCGGAGACCTGCGTGGACTGGGCCGCGGCCAGCAGCGAGGTGGCCGCGCCCAGGGAAACGCCCATCAGCACGATAGGCCCGTGCTGGCCGCGAGCGCGCACATACTGAATGGCCCCGAGAACGTCGCGTGCCTCCAGGTAGCCCGGCGAGGAATACTGCGCGGCGCTCTCGCCATGGCCGCGGAGGTCGAGGGCCAGGACATTGTATCCGGCATGGACCAGAAAAGCGGCGCGCGACAGCATCACCTGGCGGGTGTGGTCGATGCCGTGGGCGATGATGATGTTGGCTCGGGCTGGACCTGCAGCGGGCATCCACCAGGCTTTCAGCGCAATGCCGTCCGTAGAGGAGAAGGCGACGGTTTCGCCGGCCAGCCCGTAGTCGGCGGGACCGCGATTGATGCCGCGCCAGCGGGGATTTTCCCCAATGGAGGAAGCGGTGTTGAAGTAACCCTCCGCGGTGTAGAAGAGAACCGCAAGCGCGCACAGGACAGCGATCCAGGGTCCGGGACGGCGAAACCAGCGGCGGCGAGGACGGGCCGGCGGCGCGGCGTTGCGACTGGATTCAGGGGCGGGCTGAGGCGGAAACCTGGAAGACATGGCGGCTCGCAGTTAATCTACAGTTGGCAAAAGAAAGAAGCACTACTCTATGTAGCAATCTTCATATACCTTGTCAAACATTCCGTGAATGCCGGCCACGATACGATGTTCGCAGCGCTGCCCCCGCATCACCGCCAGCCCAAAAACCCCTGCTTTACCCCCGTAGATTCAACCCGCCCCGCTCCCGCCGCCGCCATCCCGCTTGCCGCGCCTCCGCTCCCCTGCGTAAAGTTGTTGCGGTACTCTGCCGCGCGCGTTTCCGCTCTCAGTTTTCCGCCTGCCCCACGCAGGCCTCGGGAATCCTGTCGCGACCGAGCCGGACGATCTTTGCTCCAAGAAAGCGGGGAATCCCTCTCATGGCCACGCGCTCCACGCCACCCAGCGCCGCATCCGCGCCCGACTACACCATCCCCTTCATCACCGTCACGGCGTTGTTCGCCATCTTCGGATTCCTCACCAACCTGAACAGCAACCTGATGCCGCAGTTGAAGTCGATCTTCAACCTCAGCTACGGTCCCGCCATGGCGGCCACGGTGGCGTGGTTCTTCGCCTACCTGGTCTTCTCGGTTCCCAGCGCCAGGCTGATTGAAGCAGTCGGCTACAAGCGCACCATGGTGATTTCGCTCTTTGTCATGATGGCCGGCGCGCTGCTGTTCATCCCCGCCGCCACGCTGGTGAGCTTTCCCCTGTTCATGACGGCCATCTTCGTGCTGGCGGCCGGGGTTACGGCGCTGCAGACCTCGGCCAATCCCTATATCTCCATCCTCGGCCCGGAGCACAGCGCCCCGGCGCGGCTCACCTTGGCGCAGGCCTTCAATTCGCTGGGTGCGGCTCTGGCTCCTCTGGTGGTGGTCCGCTTCATCCTCACCAATCCCAGCAAGCTGGCCAGCAAGGCAAGTATTGCCCACACGGTGCAGGGGCCTTATGCCGCCATTGCCGCGGCGCTGTTGGTGCTGGCCTTCGCCGTCATGTTCATGCACCTGCCCGCGATCACCGCAACCCGCTCTTTCCGCCCTGCCAGGACCGGTGACCCACTGACGAGCCGCAGCATCTGGAGCTACCGGCACACGGTCCTCGGCATGGTCGGCATCTTCTTCTATGTCGGCATCGAGATCGCCCTCGCCGCCATCGCCATCAGCTACTTCCACACCCAGGGCATCGACGACAAGGACACCGTCGCCCTGCTTGCCCTGCTCTACTATCTCTTCATTGGCGGCGGCCGCTTTGTGGGAACCATTCTGATGAAGTGGATCAAGGCGCAGACGCTGCTGGCAATCCTGGGATTCATCGGTGTCGCCCTCCTTTGCGTCTCCATGTTCTCGCACGGAGAAACCGCCGTTTGGAGCCTCGTCCTGTGCGGCGCCGCCAACTCCATCATGTACCCGACCATCTTCGCTCTGGGCATCGCCGAGCTCGGTCCGCTCACCAGTGAAGGCTCAGGCATCATCACCATGGGCAACGTCGGCGGCGGCGTCATCCCGCTGCTCTTCGGCGCCCTGGCCGACCGCATCGGTATCCAGTATGCCTTCGTCATCCCCATCATCGGCTACCTCTACGTCGCCTACTACGGCCTCAGCGGCTACAAACCACCCCGCAACGCATAGCCTCGCAGCTCACCCCATCTCACTTCCACCACAAGAAGTGCGGTCCTCCGGCTCCCGCCGGAGGACCTAACCGCATCGTGGCCTACTCCATCCGCAGCGCCTGCATCGGGTCCAGCCGCGAAGCCCGCCACGCCGGCGCCATGCACGCCGCGCCCGCCACCACCACCAGCACCAGGCTCACCAGCACAAACACCGCCGGGTCCAGCGGCTGCGTCTCATACAGCATCGACCGAACCAGCCGCACCGCCCCCACGCTGCCCGCAAGCCCCAGCACCAGCCCCACCAATGCCGGCTTCATCCCATCCAGCAATACCTGCCCCAGCACCCGCTCCCGCTGCGCGCCCAACGCCATCCGTATCCCGATCTCCTGCGTCCGCTGCGCCACCAGGTACGACAGCACGCCAAAGATGCCTACCCCCGCCAGCACCAGTGACAGCACGGCAAAGCCCAGCAGCAGCGTCGTGTTGAAGCTCGCGTCGAACGTCACCCTGTCCAGCAGTTGATCCATGGTGAGAACGTTGTAAACAGGCAGATCGCGATCCATCTCCTCGACGGCACGCTGCACCGGCAGGGCAAGCTGCTCCACATCGTGTTTGGAGCGAATCACAAGCATCCCGCTGTTACGCGTTCCGGCAAAGATCGGGTAATACTGGATCGGCTTTGGCTCCCGGTAGAGCTCGGACCGCGTATCGCCCACAATGCCGACGATCTCCCAGTTCTTGTCCTTGTAGCGCAGATGCTTTCCGATCGGGTCTTCATTAGGAAAATATTGCCGTGCGAATGCCGCGTTGATGACCGTCTCGTCAGCGCCGTCCAGCCGCTGGTCCGCGTCGAAGAGATGCCCGCGCAGCAGTGGAACGCCCATCGTCTTGAAATAGCCCGGCTCGGCGTCGAAGTCGATCGCATATTGTGCCGTGCCCCTCGGCAACGGAGGATGCTCGACGATGGTAAAGGCATCGTCTCCCGGATAGCCGCTTCCGGGAACGGTCCGCGCCAGGCCCGCTGCCTCCACGCCAGGCAGCGCGCGCACCCGCTCCAGCAGCGCCGCAAAGAAGTTCACGCGCCGAGCTGAATCGTTGTAGTTGCCGCCGAAGAGGTTAATGCGCATCGTCAGCACGTTCTTTGTTGTGCAGCCCAGATCGTTGTAGCGCAACTGCATATAGCTCTTCAGCAGAAGCCCTGCCGCCGTCAGCAGCACCACCGTCAGTCCCACCTCGGCAGCCAGCAGCGAATTGCGCAGCCGCGTACGGGCCTGCCCTGCGCTTGCCATCCGCGGTGCGTCCTGCAGCGCCGTCGATAGCTGGTTGCCCGTTGCGCCAGCCGAGGCAAACAGGCCCGCGAACAGCGCGCACAGAACCGCCAGCGCCACGGTGAAAGCTGCCACCACTCCGTCGACCCGGATCGCGTCAAAGCGGCCGAAATCCCGAAAGGTTAAGTGCTCCAGCCATCGCACCACTCCGTAGGCCATCGCCAGGCCCGCCGCGCCGCCCGCCGCCGTCAACAGCAAGCTCTCCATCAACTGTTCGCGCAGCAGCCGCCAGCGTCCGCCGCCGAGGGCGGTGCGAATCGCCAGTTCCTTGCGCCGCGCCGCCCCCCGCGCCACCAGCAAATTGGCGACGTTCAGGCAGGCAATCAGCAGTACGCAGCCCGACGCGGCCAGCAGTGCATAAAGAGGCCTCTTCACATCGCCTACCATATCGTTCAACAACGGCTGCGTGTTGGCGGCTCTGCTCACAAAAGCGTTGTCGAGATGCGCGTCATGCACGCGTCGCGTAATCACGGAGAGATCGCTCTGTCCCTGCTCCTCTGTCACCCCGGCCTTCAGCCGCCCGATGATTTCAAATTGGTGGCGGCCCACTGCCGTCATGTACGTTGCCGGGAAATAGCGATAGACCGGCGTCCACAGCTGCGTCCCCGAGTCAGGAAAAGCGAACCACTTCGGCATCACGCCGATCACCGTATAGGCCAGTGTGTCCAGCCGGATCGTCCGGCCCACCACCGCCGGATCGCCGCCAAGACGCCGCTCCCACAGGCTCCAACTCAGCAGTACCACCCGATTGCCCGAAGGCTGGTCCTCTCCAGCCGTAAAGTTGCGCCCCAGCGCCGGCTGCACGCCCAGCGTGGGCAGCAGATTTGCCGTGCAAGCCACGCCGAACAGCATCTCCGGCAGTTCGCCGCCCTCAGTCGACAGGTTGAACTGCGCCCCGCCCAGCATCGCCAGACTGCTGAAGCTGCGGTTCTGCTTCGCCCACTCCGCATACATCCCCGGCGCTACACTGTTCATCGGAAATCTGTCGCTGGTGTTCTCGTAGATCGCCATCAGCCGGTCGGGATCTTCAAACGGCAGCGGCTTCAGCAGCACGCTCCACACCACCGTGAACAGCGCCACCGTAGCGCCAATCCCCAGCGCCATCACCAGCACCGCCGTCACCGTGAACCCCGGCGACTTCCTCAGCATCCTCACCGCGTAGCGCAAATCCGCGCGCAGCTCATCCAAAGCCCGCGTGCCCCACGCCCTGCGGCAATCTTCCTTGCGCGCGGCCACGCTGCCCAGCTCCGCCCGCGCCCGCCGCTCGGCCTCGTCGCGCGCCATCCCGCCGCGCATCAGGTCCGCCGCGTAGCTCGCAATATGATGCTCCAGTTCCGCCTGCATCTCGCGGTCGAGCTCGTCGCCGTGCCTCACCGCGCGCCACCACGTCCGCATCCGGCTTCTCAGGCTCATAGCTCCTCCGGCGCAGTTTTCAATATGTCTCCGACGACCGCGGCAAACCGGCTCCATTTCTTGGTTTCGGCCTCCAGCCTGCGCCGCCCCGCCGCCGTCAGCCCGTAGAAGCGCGCCCGCCGCTTGTTCTCGCTCTGTCCCCACTTTCCCGCAATCCAACCCTCGTGCTCCAGCCGGTAGAGCGCCGGATACAGCGACCCCTGTTGAATCTCCAGCCGATTCTGCGAGATCTGCTGGATGCGCAGCAGCACTCCATACCCATGCAGCGGCCCCAGCGACACCGCCTTCAGCACCAGCATGTCCAGCGTCCCCTGCAGCAGATCGATGGGCGTCTCGTTTGCCATAAGCTCCGTTCTCCCAGAATGACTAGGAGAGTAAGCGCTCTCTCCTAGCCTGTCAAGGGGAGCCCGTCAGCGGAAACGTCTTCCGTTGCCTGGGCACTTGCGTGTGGCCCACCACAAGGAGCGCTTGGCTTGCAGATAATTACCCTCGCATCGCGCACAATGGCTCCATGTCCAATCTCCGCCCGATCAATCCTGGCGCGCCCTCCAGCCTCCCCAACCGGAAATCTACATAGCCCCCTCCCCCCCAAAAAAATCCACCTGCAAGTGCACATTTCTCGTGCGTCAAAATCATTATGTCATTGAAAAATATAGCATTGCTCATTTTTGCCGCCGGCAAATCCGGGACGTTTTCGGGCGCTTACGGGGCGGTTGAGGGGCATTTTGGGGCTGTTTTCGGTCATTTTTGTCGCAAAGAATGGGCCCGGAATTCCCGGAAATCTCTCCCCGCTTTTCTTCCCGCTGTTCTCATCCTTCCGCGTCTGGCCGGCTTCATCGGTCCATCTGCTGGACTTGCCTCTGCGCCGCTGCGTACAGTGGACTTCGGTACGTGTCATCCTCCGAAGGAGCCGTTCGTGCCCAATCTCAGCACCGTCGACTGGCTGATCCTGCTGCTTTATTGCACCTCGGTGCTGGGCATCGGATTTTCCCTCAAGCCGTTCACGGACACCCGCGGGGATTTCTTCCAGGCCGGCCGCGCTCAACCCGCCTGGATCTGTGCCCTGGCCTTCCTCGCCGCCAGCCTTGGCGCGCCGGAAATTCTCTTGATGGGCGCCGCCGGCGCTCAATATGGCCTCGCCGCCGCCTGCTTCTTCGCGCTCGGCGCAGTCCCCGCCATGCTCTTCCTGGGCCTCTACCTCATGCCGCTCTACTACGGCTCCGGCGCCCGCACCGTGCCCGAATACCTGCGCCTTCGCTTCGACCGCAAGACCGGCGTCCTCAACGCTGTCCTCTTCGTCGCTATGTCCCTCTGCACCGCCGGCCTCTCGCTCTATCTCATGGCCACGGTATTCCAGTCCCTGCATGTCTTCGACCGCTTCTTCGAGAACCTTGGCTGGTACCAACACGGCAGCTTCGCCGTGGTCATCGCGCTCTCGGTCCTCGTCGTCGCGGCCTATGTTCTGCTCGGCGGCTTGGCCGGCTCCATCTATAGCCAGGTGGTCCAGTTCTTTCTCATGGTTGCCGGCCTGCTGCCCGTGGTCTTTCTCGGTCTGCGCGGCGCCGGCGGCTGGAGCGGTCTTAAGGCCTCGCTGCCCGCTGCCTCATCCGGAAACGGCCCCATCGCCATCGCCCTCGGCCTGGTCTTCGCCGCCGGCTTCTGGTGCACGGACTTTCGCGTGATCCAATCCGCCCTGGCCGCCAGGGACGTAGACGCGGCCCGCAGAACTCCTCTCCTCGCCGCCCTGCTCCGCATCTTCGTTCCCCTCCTGTTTATCCTGCCCGGCCTGGTGGCTATCGGTCTGCCCACCCCGCACAGCACCACCACCGTCACCACCACCCCCGACGGCGCCATCATCCACCAGATCAACGTCGTCCCACCCCAGGCTGCCGCCGGCCGCGGACTGGTCCCTGCATTCCTCGACCCGCGCACCGGCCAACCCCTCCACACCCCAACCGGCCAGCCGAAGCTCGACTACAAGATGGCCCTCCCCAACCTCCTCCTGCACTTTCTGCCCACTGGCATTCTGGGTCTTGCGCTTACCGCCCTGCTGGCCTGCTGCATGAGCGGCCTGGCCGCCAACATCACCGCCGTGACCGCCATCTTTGACTGCGATCTCTACCCATCGAACAACTCCAGCGACCGCCGCTCCATCGGGGCCGGCCGCTTGTTTACCGCGGCCGCGCTGCTGCTCTCTGCCGGCATCGCCTGTGCGCTCCATAACTTCGGCAACATCGTAGGAGCCCTGCTGCTGTTCTTCGCGCTGGTCAATATTCCCCTGCTCGTCGCCGTCCTGTTCGGCATGTTCTGGAAGCGGGCCACCGCCGCCGGGGCTTTCGCCGGGTTGATCGCCGGCTTCGCGGCGACCCTACTGCATCACGGCCTCACGCTGCCCGCCGGCGCCACCCCCGGCATCCACGGCGGATGGATCGCCGTCCTCCATCGCTACCCCGGTGACCTCGCCCAGGATTTCTACGCGGTTCTCGCGGCTTTTTCGGCCAGCTTGCTCGTCGCCTTTGCCGTCAGTCTCATCACCGCTGCCAAAGCGGAGACCGAATTAGCCGGGTTGGTCCACTCCCTCGCAACCAAACCAGCGCAGGCCGAGGTCAACTGGCGCAAGCGCCCCGAATCCCTCGCGGCAACAGCCCTGCTGCTCGCCGTCATTGTGGCCCTTTTCCTGTGCTGAAAAGGAGTTTGTGATGAATTTCGATGTCCGCCTGCCCCTGGGCCTGATGTTTACCTTGATGGGCGCGTTGCTCTCGGCATTCGGGCTCGCCACGAGAAGCACAGCGATTTACTCTGTCTGTTTCGGCCTCAACGTCAATCTCGGTTGGGGCCTGGTGATCCTCGCCTTCGGGCTGGTAATGTTCTTCCGGGGCCGGCGCGGCCAGTTGCAGATTGAAGAGCAGCGCCCCCTGCTCGCATCCGGCCGCAAATAGCCCCGCGCCCGAAGTGGCTATCCTGCCTCGCGCCCCCGTCTCCGTGTGGTCTGAGTCACAGGACGTTCACACTCCGCGTGTGATAGCATCCCATTTCTTAGCGAGACGCCAGGCGGATTCACCTGCAATTATTCGCCCGGCGCCGGCCCAAGCCTGTATGGACGAGGTAGACGGCATACCGGAATCGGTGGCCTTCCAATCCGGCCACGTTGACGCCCTGAAGGACGCCCCAGTGTATCGTCTGCGCCTCCCTCATCCCACCCAGTTCATTCGTCCCATCCGCCGGGCAAATTTCTGCGTTTCCAAGGAGAACATGCATGAAAACGTACCAGGGAAGTGAGATCCGCAACGTAGCTGTAGTGGGGCATGCGCACAGCGGTAAAACCACCATGATTGCCGCTCTGCTGCATGCCGCAAAGATGACTCCAACCCAGGGCCGGGTGGCCGACGGTACCGCGGTCACCGCCTATGACGATGAAGAGGTTGCCCGCGGCACCACCATGCAGAATGCCGTCGCCTTTGCCGAGTGGCAGGGCGTCAAAATCAACTTCGTCGACACTCCCGGTTTTCACATGTTCTCCCATGAATCCCGCGCCGCCCTGCTTCCCGTCGAGTCGGCGGTGGTGGTGGTCAACGCGCAGAATGGTGTGGAAGCGGTTACCGAGCGGGTCTGGCGGTATGCCGAGGAGGCCAATCTCCCCCGCGTGGTCGTCGTTAACCAGATGGACCACCCCAAGGCCGGTGGCGACGCCGGACTGAATGCGCTGATGGGCGATCTCGTCGAGCGTTGGGGCCGCAATTGTATTCCCGTCCAGTTGCCTATCTCAGATGCAGACGGTTTCCACGGCGTAGTCGACCTGGTAGCGATGAAAGCCTTCCACTACACCCCGGGGGGCGATGGCCGCGGCAAGGCGATCGAGATCCCGGCGCCCTTCGCAGCCGACGCCAAGGCGCGCCACGAGGCTCTGGTGGAGCTGGTGGCCGAGGGTAAGGACGAGCTGATGGAGGAGTTTTTCGAAAAAGGGACCATCCCCGAAGAGCACCTGATCACTGCCCTCCACGAAGCCATCCGCGAGGACCGCATCTTCCCGGTGCTGTTCGCGAGCGGCGAGGCCAACATGGCCATGGACCACCTGCTGGACTTCATCAAGGACTATGCCCCCTCCCCCATCGAACGCGCCCCCGTGCCCGTCCAGATCCCGTCCGCGGCCGGCGCAAACGGCGAGGATGGCGCCGGAACCGGGTTCCGCAAGGTGGATGACAGCGAGCCGGCGGCGATGGTGGTCTTCAAGACCATGACCGATCCCTTTTCCGGCCGCATTACCTTCTTCAAGGTCGTCAGTGGCGTCATCAAGAACGATGCCAACGTCGAAAACTACAAACGCCGCTCCCAGGAGCGTCTCTCCCATCTGAGCATCATGCAGGGCCGCAAGGCGATTGAAGTTCCCGAGCTGCACGCCGGTGATCTGGGCGCTGTGGCCAAGCTCCGCGACACTCTCACCGGAGACACGTTGGGCCAGAAGGGAGCGGAGATTCTGATTGAACTCTTTCCTCTGCCTGAACCGGCCATGACCTATGCCATCGAACCCAGGAGCCGTGCAGACGAAGACAAACTCGCCCCCGCCATCCACAAGCTGATGGAAGAAGATCTGCTCATCCGCTTCTTCCGCGACCCCATGACCAACGAATTCCTCATCGCCGGCGCGGGCCAGCCTCACATTGAAACCATCGTGAATCGGCTCAGAAAGCGTTATCACGCCGAGGTCACGCTCAAGGCTCCCAAGGTGCCCTACCGTGAAACGGTTCGTGGCAAAGCGGACGCGCAAGGCCGCCACAAGAAACAGACAGGCGGCCACGGCCAGTTCGGCGATTGCAAGATTCGCCTCGAGCCTCTGCCCCGGGGCGCCGGCTTTGAATTTGAGAACGATGTCTTCGGCGGCGCCATCCCCCGCCAATTCATACCCGCGGTCGAAAAGGGCATCGTCGAGTCCGCCGCGCGGGGCTACCTTGCCGGCTATCCGGTAGTTGATTTCAAGGTAACCGTCTACGACGGCAGTTACCACGACGTTGACTCCAACGAGCTTTCTTTCAAAATGGCGGGCCGCATCGCTTTTCGTAAGTGCATGGAGCAGGCCAAGCCGTGTTTGCTCGAGCCGATCATGAAGGTCGAGATCGAGGCGCCGGATGAGTTTGCCGGAACCTTGATGGGCGATCTGAACAGCCGCCGTGGCCGCGTCCAGGGGATGGAATCCAGGGGACGCACCACCGTGATCAACGCCGAAGTCCCCATGGCTGAGATGCTTACCTATGGCACCCTGCTCACCTCCATGACCCAGGGCAAGGGCAGCTATCGCATGGAAATGGATCACTACGACGTCGTTCCGCAGCCGGTGGCCGAAAAGATCCTTGCCAATGCCAAGCGGCCGGTCGAGGATGAGGAAGAGTAGCAACGAATCAGGAGTTTATCGCCGGATCAACCGATCGATGAACTCCGATTCCCACTTCCTCCGCACGCATCCGCCAGGAGGATTAGGAGCTTCTCCGGATCAAGCTGGCTGCTTGAAGTTCCTCTGCATCCCGCATGCCGAAGTTATCTGCCATCGACACAAGAAACATGAAATGCAATAACATTGCGAAACCATTCGTCGTGGGATGAAGAAGATGGCTCGGGTTTCCGGTCTTCTACTGATAAGTCCGGTTAGAATCCAGATAGCTTGTCATAACAACGCCGCATTCCAACTCCGTACACCTGCCAACACTCCTCGCCTTTCTTGACAGGCCTGGCACAGCTCCGCACAGGTCAGCACAGTTCGCGATTCACACCATCGTGGCCTGGCGGCCTCGTTCCCGCCACCGGCAAAAGGATCGCAGCCGGCGCTATTTGCCTTTCTGGGCATACCATCACTGTCTCGCGCGTTGCGCCGGACTCATAACGGGCATGTTCTTCGCTCTCCCCCGCGCGGTCCGCGCACTCAGATTCTCGTATCGCGCCCATGACCAGTCGCGGGACGGACCATGGCCTGTTCCTGTCGGAAATCATGCGGATAATAAGAATGGTAAATCGCCGCTCCCACCCTCTTTAAAGTTCTCCTTTATTGTTTCAGGCGCTTAACAGTCAAAACGCATCAAAAAGAGTGAAAAATTGCTTCTGCCAGGGACGCTAATCTTAGCTTCCATACACACTAAAGCTGCTATAGCAACTAAGTCCACCGCACCCTTGACACCTCAGCCAACGACTGCTTTACAATCCTCCCGAATCGTCCCCGGCTTGCAAGCTCGTCCTCAATTGAGGAGCGGCAGCCCGTCGCAATTCCGAGATTCATCAGGAGCAAATCCCGTGTCTATTCAATTGCCTCGCCTCAAAGTTCTACGCTCATGCCGTGTGGGCATAGTCTTGTCCGTCATGATTATGCTCGGCTTCGTGTTGCTGCCTTCGGCAGGCAATGCCCAGCGCAACCCTGGCGCCAGAGATCCGCAAAACCAGCGCATGAAAGAGTTCAACAACCCTGGTCCGGAGCAGATAGCGGCAGCGGAGAAAGCTCTGTCGAGCCAATCGCGAACCGTTCTCGACCGATTATCCAGTCTCAGTGAACTCTCCGTGCAGGGCTGGCGGTATCACGTCGGCGACGTGGACAACGCGCAGGCGGTCAGCTTCGATGATTCCTCCTGGCCTATGATTCAGCTCCCCTCGCGCACGGGGACCACGGACGTCATCCTGGCTGCGCAAGAAGGTTGTGGTTCCCAATTCGGTTGGCGGCTATGACCTGACCGGGGCTCGGCTCTGGATTCGTAATATGTCGTCCGATACGGTCACGGTCTTCTTCAACGGCGAGCGCGTGGCCGCCGGCGAGTCGATGGAGCCGCTGGTTCTGTTCAACTCCGCAAAGCCCGGAGACTCCCTGCTGGTCGCCTTCCGCCTCGCAGCCACTTCCCGGCCGAAGAATCTCCCCTTCATTCAGGTTCAAATCGATTTTGCTCCCAACCGGCCCAATCCCCAGGATGCCTATGCGCAGTACATCACGGCGGCTGTGCTGATTCCCGATGTGTCTGACAATGTGTCCGCGGATACGGCGACCCTGGATAAGGCCATCCAGGAAGTCGATATCAGCGCCCTGGATGCGAACGATCAGCAGAAGTTCGACGACTCGTTGCGCAAGTCGCTGCAGGACATCGAACCCCTGCGGCCGACTCTGCAGAAGGCGAACTTCCATCTGACCGGCAACTCCCACATCGATGCGGCCTGGCTGTGGCCGTGGACTGAGACCGTCGATGTGGTGCGGCGCACCTACGGCACCGCCCTGCAGTTGATGGACGAGTATCCGACTTACACCTTCAGCCAGTCGGCGCTGCAGTACAACGAGTGGCTGGCCGAGAAGTACCCGGAGATGAACGCGGAGATCAAGAAGCGCATTCAGGAAGGGCGCTGGGAGATCGTGGGCGGCATGTGGGTCGAGCCTGACCTGAACCTGCCGGGTGGCGAATCGCAGGTCCGCCAGCTTCTGGTTGGCCAGCGTGTTTCGGAGAAGCTCTACGGTGTGACCACACGCATCGGCTGGAACCCCGATACGTTCGGCTACAACTGGCAGCTACCGCAGATCTACAAGAAGTCGGGCATGGGCTACTTCGTCACGCAGAAGCTTTCCGCGAACGAAACCAATCCGTTCCCCTTCAAGATCTTCTGGTGGGAGTCGCCGGACGGCAGCAAGATCCTAACCTATCTCCCGCATAGCTATGGCAACCGCGATCTGGGTCCGGTGCGCCTGAGCAACGACCTGGTGAAGGCTCGTTCCCTGAATCCGGGCTTTGACGATTTGCTGGATCTGTACGGCTCGGGGGACCATGGCGGCGGACCGACTCGCTCCATGCTGGACCAGGGCCTGCACTGGATGCAGCCCGGCATGGTGACTCCGCAGATGGAGTTCGGGACCGCGCAGAGCTACTTCAGCGAAGTGGAGAAAAAGATCGCACCCGACTCGCCGACCTACAACTACTACAAGATGGGCCATGACGGCCCTGCTACGCTGCCAACGCCGCCTCCGGGCGAGATCAGCATTCCTACCTGGGACGACGAGATGTACTTCGAACATCATCGCGGAACCTACACCACGCAGGCCAAGCTCAAGGCGAACATCCGGCACAGCGAAGAGTGGCTGCTGAACACCGAGAAGTACTCTTCGATCGCCTGGCTCGACGGGAACTCATATCCGGGCGATGCGCTGACCGAGTCTTGGAAGAAGGCGCTTTTCAACCAGTTCCATGACCTGGCCGCCGGCTCCGGCATCGGCATCATCTATAAGGATGCGCAGCAGGACTTTGACCAGGTTCGCTGGCAGACGAACGCGGCCTCGTCGAAGGCGCTCGACACCATCCAGGCGCACATCGACACGCATGCCGCCGGGGCGGTGCCCATCCTGGTCTTCAACACTCTGAGCTGGCAGCGTTCCGGCCCGGCCGAGGTCACGGTAGAAATGCCGTCGGCCAGCGACGGGATCTCGATCCTGGACGCGAACAACCACGTTCTGCCGTCGGAAGTTCTATCCAGCGACAGCTCGACCAACATCTATCACGTGCTGGTCGACGTGAAGGATGTTCCCTCGATCGGTTACGAGGTGCTGCACGCAGTTCCCGGCAAGCGGCCGTTTGCCAGCGACCTGAAGACCAACGGGCTGACCATGGAGAATTCGTTCCTCAAGGTCACGGTTGACCCGACCAACGGTTGCATCACCAGCCTCTACGACAAGAAGGACAATTTCGAGTCGCTGGCGGCGGGCGCCTGCGGCAACCAGCTGCAGACCTTCCATGACCACTCCTACGTCGAGACCGCGTGGAACATCGATCCGGGAACGTTGGACGCGAGCAACATGACGCCGATCAACGAAGTTGACTCCGTGAAGATGGTGGAGCAGGTCCCGCTGCGCGATGTGATCCGCATAACCCGCACCTGGCAGAACTCGAAGTTCCAGCAGGACATCATCCTGTACGAAGGCTCTGACCAGGTCGTCGTGGACAACAACGTCGATTGGCACGAAACCTACGTTTTGCTCAAGGCAGCCTTCCCGCTGGCGGCGTCGAGCAGCATGGCGACGTACGAGATTCCTTATGGAACCATTCAGCGGCCGACCACCCGCGACAATAGCTGGGACGCGGCGAAGTTCGAGGTCTCAGCGATCCGATGGGCCGACCTGGGCGACGGGCAACATGGCTTCTCGCTCATCAACGATGCCAAGTACGGGTATGACTGTAAGGACAACCTCCTCCGGCTCACCCTGCTGCGTTCGTCCACCGATCCAGACCCCAACGCGGACCGCGGTGAGCAGCACTTCAGCTATGCCCTCTATCCCCACGCCGGCGACTGGAGAACCGCGATGACGGTTCGCCATGGCTATGCGTTCGACTACAAACTCCATGCCGCGCAGGTAGACTCCCACACGGGCATGATGCCGCTGGAGCACTCCTTCTTTTCTGTCAGCGGTGACGACAGCGTGATCCTGACCGCCGTCAAGAAGGCCGAGGACACGAACGCGCTGATCCTCCGCTTCTATGAGTGGGCGGGTAAGGACGGCCGAGTATCCCTGGCCTTCCCGAAGGGCGCAACCTCGGCCACGCTCACAAACCTGATGGAGAAGCCGGAAGGCTCGCCGCTCGACCTGGTTGATTCCGATCAGGTCACGGTGCCCGTGGGCCACTACTCGATCAATACCCTCGAGGTTGCCTATCCGCACGAGCAGCAGATGCAGTAGAAAGAAGCAGCCGTAGAGCGTCACAGGCGCTCTGCGGCAGCGAAGAAGGATTGAAAGTTTTGATCAACTCAAGGGGATGGGCAAATGCCCATCCCCTTTCTTATTTTCTGGCTCGAGGGCTGCGAAGCCTGAATTCCCGGCGAAGCTGCGCAGCCGATTCGAGCGCCGGCATGTTGGGCGGGAACGCCCCAAACCGCGACTTTATACTTGTTCTGATATGCAAGAATTCCTGCCTGTAGACAAACAGATGGATCTGCTGCAGAAAGGCGCCGCGGAGATCATCCGCGTCAGCGATCTGCGCGAGCGCCTGGAAGACAGCCGCAAGACCGGCTGCCCGCTGCGCGTTAAAGCCGGCTTCGACCCCACCGCTCCCGATCTGCACCTGGGGCACACCGTGCTGATGCGCAAGCTGCGGCACTTTCAGCAGCTCGGCCACACCGTCATCTTCCTGGTGGGCGACTTTACCTCGCTCATCGGCGACCCAACCGGCCGTAATGTCACGCGCAAGCCGCTTACTCGCGAGCAGATCGACGAGAATGCCGAAACCTACAAACAGCAGGTCTTTAAGATTCTTGACGAGAAGGCAACCGAGGTTCGTTACAACTCCGAATGGCTCGACAAACTGGGTTACGAACAGACCATTCGCCTGGCCGCGCATTTTACCGTATCCCAGATGCTGGAGCGCGAGGAGTTCAGCAAGCGCTTTCAGGCGGAGCAGCCCATCAGCCTGCATGAGCTTCTCTACCCTGTCATGCAGGGCTACGATTCGGTCGCGCTCCAGTGCGACGTGGAGTTGGGCGGCACGGACCAGAAGTTCAATCTGCTGTGCGGCCGCGAGCTGCAGCGCCACTACGGCCAGAAGCCGCAGATCGTGCTGATGACGCCGATTCTCGAAGGATTGGACGGCGTGCAGAAGATGTCAAAATCGCTGGGCAACGCCATCGGCGTCAACGAGCCGCCGGCCGAGATGTACGGCAAGCTGATGAGCATCTCGGACGAGCTGATGTGGAAGTACTGGGTTTTTCTCACCGATCTGAGACAGAGCGAAGTGGACGCGCTTAAGGCTGAGGTCGCTGCCGGCAAGCAGCATCCCATGGAAGTGAAGAAGAACCTCGCGCGCACCATCACCGCGGGTTTCCATGGCGAGGACGCAGCCCGTAGTGCCGATGAAAATTGGGCGCGGATGTTCCAGCAGAAGGGCGAGAGCGAAGACCTGGACGAGGTTTCGATCTCCTTTGCGGACGTAGCGGGTTCAGAGCCGAGCCAGATTCGTCTGCCGAAGCTGCTTGTGCAGATGGGGCTCGCCGCCTCAGGCGCTGAGGCCAACCGGAAGATTGCCGAGAAAGCCGTCAAGCTGGACGGCGAAGTAGCCGAAAACGCGCTGGTTGCTCTCGGCGCGCTGCCTGCAAGACTCGTGGTTCGGCTAGGCAAGCGCGCCAAGGTTGCCATCGTCGAATAAGCCTGCCACAGTTCCGCTCTCACGCTGAATTTAAGGTCATCGGCACCGAGGAGGCGGGGCGAAATGGCACAAAATCGGGCAAAAAACTCGAAAAACATGTTACTAGTTCATCAACAGGGTAGAATATTAACTTGTTTATTATTATATGTTTATCGGAAAATCCTGGGTAAACAAGCGGGAATCCAGGGGGGTGGGATCGGCGTGTTTTTGCCGGTTCGAGACCCGTGGGAACGATTGCGCCAAGCAATCCCCTCAATTCGATTCTGCGCCGGCGAAGGGTAATTTTCGGCAACATGCAAGAGGATGAGGCTCGCGGAGTTCCGCCCTTGCGCCAAGAACCGAGAAGTTACGAAGTTGGGAACGTCTTCAGGCTTCGAAATCCAGTTCAACGGGATCGATGAGAGGCACCAGCCACTCGAGCAGCGCGAGATGCGCGGGATGAGTGGAGTAGGCGTCGGCAGCCGCCTTATCAGTGAATTTCATCAGTCCGGCGAAGGTGTAGCCCTGCCCGCGCGGGGAAAGATTCGGGCCGGCGTACGCCTCAAGGAGCCCGGGGATGACGCCGCGGAAGGCGAGAATCGCTTTCAGAGCGCGGGCCTGATCGGATTCGGTCGCCTGCGGCTTCCAACGAAAGCCAAAGATGTGAATGAACATTGATCCCCCCTTGGTTTTTTAACTACTCTCCCAACACAAATCTCCGCGCGGATTCCAGCAGCCTGGCCACGGACGCCTCCGAGCACGACTCGGTGTAAATGCGGAGCAGGGGCTCGGTGCCGCTGGCGCGAAGCAGAAGCCAGGTCTCGGCAGCCCTGGGCCTGGTGATGGCCTCGGGATTGTCGAGGTAGAACTTGACTCCGTCCAGGTTCTCCTGACAATGGATGGGCATTCCCGCAAAAACCGGGTCGCCGGGCTGAAGGGATTTTGCGCGGGCAATGGCGCTGTTCTTCAACTCGTCGGGAATGTGCAGATCGATGCGGCCATACTGGTGCTCGCCGTACTCGGCCTGGAGATCGGCGACCAGTTGACCCAGCGTTTTTCCCTCCTCAGCCATCACGTTGGCCAGCAGCAGCGAGTTGAGCAGCCCGTCGCGCTCGGGCAGGTGGCGCTGGAAGCCGATGCCGCCTGACTCCTCGCCGCCCATCAGGATTTCGCGCTCCAGCATGTAGTCGCAGACAAACTTGAAGCCGATGCCGTGCTCGATGAGCTCGCGGCCGTATTTCCGGCAGATGCGGTCCAGCATCTTGGTGGTGTTGAAGGCGCGGGTGACGGCGCCGGGCCAGCCCTTGCGTTGGAGCACCCAGCTCAGCAGAACCGAGTAGATTTTGTGCGGGTCGACGAAATTTCCATGCTCGTCGGTTGCGCCGATGCGGTCCCCATCGCCATCGGTGGCGAAGCCCGCATGGCAGCCGTTGGCGACAACCGCCTCGCCAAGGGCGCGGATGTGCGGCTCGATGGGCTCGGGATTGATGCCGGGAAACAGCGGATCGGGATTGGCGCGAATCTGCACATGAGCTACGCCGATGCGGGTAAAAATGCCGGAGAGAATTGTGCCGCCAGCGCCGTACATCGAATCGATGCAGAACTTCATTCCGGAGCGGGCGATGAGGCCAAGATCCGCGAAGCCTTCGATGGCCTGGAGATAGGCGGGCAGGAAGTCGACTTCTTCGATGGAAGCCGGCTTCTCCGGGCGCGCCACGGGCCAGCCGAGATACGATTCGATCTCCGCCATGATGGAGGGCTTGCCGGAGCCGCCGTACCACGCCTTGTATTTGACGCCGTTCCACTGCGGCGGATTGTGCGACGCGGTAATCATGATGCCGCCGGCCGCGCCGCGCCGGCGCACCCCGAAGCTCAGCGCCGGGGTGGGGGTAATGCGGTCGGCCAGCAGCACGGGAATTCCGGTGGCGGCCACAACCTCGGCGCAGGCGCGCGCGAAGGCTTTGGATGCGAAGCGCGTATCGTAGCCGATGCACAGCCCCTTGGATGGATCCTCTTTGGCGTGCACATAGGCGGCGATGGCTTCCGCTGCCGTGCGCACGTTGGCAAAGGTGAACTGGTCGGCAATGACGGCGCGCCAGCCGTCAGTGCCAAACTTGATAGGGGAATGCGCCATGGTCTCCGTTCCGTTCCGTTGAACGGCGAATCTAAATCATACAAGAAGCAGAATCCGACGAACGCGGCGTCTTCATTGACCGGCGCGGTCAGGAAAGGCCATGCACCGCGCAAACTCATCCTGAAAACCGGGGTCCGCGGCCAGGCTTACATGTTCGATGGTTGGCAGCGGAGGCTCCTCGGCGGAGAGAAGCAGAATCTTTGCCCCACGCAAGGCAGTGTTGCCGGCCGCGTGAACCATCGCACGTGGCACATTGAGCAGGCCGATGGCGATCGCGCTCTCGATCCGCACATAATTGCCGAAGGCACCGGCGAGGTAGATGCTCGTAAGGTCGCCGGCCTCGGCGCCGATGCGTTTGAGGAGCAGTTTGAATCCGGAGGCGATGGCGGCCTTGGCCAACTGCAGCTCGCGAATGTCTGCCTGCCACAGAGCCACCGATCCGGCGACAGGAAAGCATTTTGTGCGGTTGGCGATGCGTCCGGAAGCCAGGATCGCGCCGCTCTTGAGCCCTGCGGCGACCGCATCGACCAGGCCGCTGCCGCAAATGCCTCTGGCCTCGACCTCTCCGATCACCGTGGCATGGAGCCCGCCCGGCGCCTGCGACACGTACGAGATGGCGCCCGTGGCCGCGCGCATTCCCATGCGGATTGCGCCGGCTTCAAAGGCCGGACCCGCCGCCGTCGAGGCACAGACAATTCCATCGCGGTTGCCGATGGCGATCTCTCCATTCGTCCCCAGGTCGATCAGCGCCATCAGATCCTCGGAGCGGTGCATCTCCACGGCAATGATGCCGGCCAGAATGTCCGATCCGACAAAGCTGCCGAGGCCCCGCTCAAAACGAACCTTGCATGCGTCGCGCAGTTGCCAATCCAACTGGCGCGGCCGGAAGCACTGAGCGCCCAGGCGGGGCGTTTCGAAGGGCGCATGGGCAAGCGGCTCAACATCCAGCCCGGCAAACAAGTGATGCATCACCGTATTACCGACCAGCATCACCTCCTGAACTTCCTCTTCGCGCTCTGCGGCCAGGCGGGCAATCATCCGGCCCAGAGTCTGGCGCACAACCGTGGTGAGATCGCAGGCTGAGAGCGCAGCCTTGATGCGGCTCATCACATCCGTTCCGAATGCGGCCTGGGGATTCAGCTCCGTTTCCACTTTGAGGACGCTGCCCGACTTCAGGTCGATCATCTGCGCGGCGATCGTAGTGGTGCCGAGATCAATGGCAATGCCCAGGCCGGGCCGTCCCGTTCCGATCATGCTGGAGCTGTCCGCAAGCACATCCATGCGCCATTGCCTGCACTCCAGCACCAGCGGCGCATCAGCGCGGGCCTGGCAGGCAAGCCGCCATCCGGCAGCCAGTTCGGCGGCGGAAAACACCTCCCGATCCGCTTCGGCCGGCGGCAGCGAACCGGCCAGCACGCGGACGCTGCACCCGCCGCACTGGCCGGTTCCTCCGCAGGGAAATTCAAAGCCATGCTGCGCCAGTGAGGCAGCCAGCAACGCGCCGCGGGGCGCCTCCACTTCGGCCGAGGAAGGCTCCAGCCGAATCCGCACCGTCCCGGCGCTCATATGGCTTCCACGATCGCGTCGCCCGGGGCGCCGCGCACGACCGCGCCCGGCGGCACAACGAGAAAGTCCTCACCATTCCACTCGCCGTTCACCAGGCGCTCGAACAGCGTAAGCGAACCCTGAATCTCCTCGAAGGCCCAACCCTCCGCTTCCGCTTCGGCGCGGGCCTGAGCGCGGTACGATGCATCGGAGCCGACGCCGGTGGCGATGTAGGTGAGCCCGGAGTAGTGCCGCCGGAAGGCATTGAACTGCTCGAACAGATAGTTGCCGTTTTCCTCGCCATACAGAGCGATGAGTTCTTCGCGGCTGCGCCGTTCTCCGAGGACGCTTTTTGAGGATGAGTAGACCTGGTCGAGCAGTTGCCCCGGCTTCTGGAACTCGACCCAGCCAGGAGAGCGGTAATAGACGCCGGGATGATCTTCAAAGTAAGCCAGGTAGCGCTGGCGGCTGCCCATCAGCAGCCCGATGCAGTCGTGTGCGCGCGGAAGCACAAGTTGTGTTCTGCCCGCGCGGATGCCTTCCGTTCCCCGGCCGCAGAGCGCATAGCCCAGCAGAATGGCGTCGTACCCCGATCCATCAGCCGCGTCGATGCGCTCCTGCAGATGCGGCCGCATGGAAACGCCCAGATCATGCAGCCCCATGGGCAGCATCTCCGCATCAATCGCGTGGGTTGAACGCGCGGCTACATGCTCCAGCTCCCGCGTGAACACCTCGCAGCTGATCAATCTGAAGCGCATGGGCTGTCCAGGGTCTCGCGCAGCTCTTCACGCGGCGGCCAGCAGGCTGCGAACCGCTCCTACGGCGCCGCTGGCATTTTCGCTGTATCCGTCGGCCCCAATCTCCCTGGCATATTGCATGGTGACCGGAGCGCCGCCAATCAGCACTTTTACCTGGCTGCGCAGCCCTGCAGCCGCCAGCGCGTCGATGGTTGTTTTCATGGCAGGCATGGTGACGGTGAGGAGGGCCGACATGCAGACAATCTGCGGGTTGCGCTCCTGGACCGCGGCGACGAACTTTTCCGGCCCGACATCGGCGCCGAGGTCGATGACTTCGAATCCGCTGCCTTCCAGCATGGAGGCTACAATATTTTTCCCGATATCGTGCAGGTCGCCCTTCACGGTGCCGATCACCACCCTGGTGGACAGCCTTTCTCCGGAAGCGGCCATCAGCGGACGCAGCAAGTCCAGGGCGCTGCGCATGGCGCGGCCGGCCAGCAGCAGCTCGGGAACGAAATATTCCTCCGCCTCAAACAGCTGTCCCACTTCATCCATGGCAGGCACCATGGAACCGGCAATAATTTGCATTGGGGAAGCGCCTTCCGCCAACAGAGCCTCGGTGGCGGTGTGAGCTTTCCTGGCGTCGCCTTTCAGAATTGCGTCGTAAAGGTCCTTCGATTGGGCCATGTCCTGCACCTCATTCCACGCCGGGTTGAAGCACGGGGTTTTTGCACACGCCAGGCGAGGATGATCGATTATTGCGGAGAATCATACCAAAGATCGAACGATCCAAGCTCGCCAGCCGGGCGAAGAGCTGCAACGACAGGTCCTTCATTCCCGAGCGGAACGCCAGCCCTCCGGGCTTGCGCGCGGCTGATTCCGCCGGGTTGCCCGGATCCGTCGCCAACCGGCCTCACTGCGATGGATTGCGCCGCAACGTAATGAATCCAAACCAGTAAGGCAGGCAGTTCACGGAACGGGACGGGCGTGTCAATTTTGTGTTTCCTTCCCTCTGCAACTCTGACATACTTGATGGTGTCCACCACGTACGGCCAATCCCAAAAAGCCAAGCACGAGGTTGCATCCATGTCGGCAAAGTATGTCTTTGTGACAGGCGGAGTTGTGTCCAGTTTAGGCAAGGGCCTGGCGGCAGCCTCGATCGGCTGTCTGCTGGAAAGCCGCGGCCTGCACGTCAACATGATGAAGTTCGATCCCTACCTCAACGTCGATCCCGGCACCATGTCGCCCTTCCAGCACGGCGAGGTGTTTGTCACCGACGACGGCGCGGAAACCGACCTGGATCTAGGCCACTACGAGCGCTTCACCCACGCTCCGCTTTCGCGCGACAACAACTACACCACCGGCCGCATCTACGAGCAGATCATCCTGAAGGAACGGCGCGGCGACTACCTGGGCAAGACCGTCCAGGTGATTCCCCACGTGACCAACGAGATCAAGAACGCCATGCGCAAGGTCTCGGCGAACGGAGCGGACGTGACCATCGTGGAGATCGGCGGAACGGTGGGCGACATCGAATCGCTACCGTTTCTGGAGGCGATCCGCCAGATGCGCCAGGAACTGGGCCGGGAAAATACGGTTTTTGTGCACCTCACGCTGGTGCCGTGGATCAACGCGGCACAGGAACTGAAGACCAAGCCCACCCAGCACTCGGTCAAAGAGCTGCTGTCGATCGGCATTCAGGCCGATGTGCTGCTCTGCCGTTGCGACCGCAGCCTGAGCCGCGAGATGAAGCAGAAGATTGGCGCCTTCTGCAACGTGGAAGAGCGGGCTGTCATCGGCGCCCGGGATGTGCCCTCCATTTACGAGGTTCCGCTTGGCTTTGCCCAAGAAGGCGTAGACTCTCTCATCCTCAAATACCTGCACCGGGAAGCGCCGGAGGCCGATCTGTCTCGCTGGAAGGACCTGCTCGACCGCTGCTACCACCCCAAAGACACTGTATCGATCGCCATCGTGGGCAAATATGTCGAATACCAGGACAGCTACAAGTCGCTTAACGAGGCGTTGATCCACGGAGCCATCTCGCAGAACCTGAAGCTCAACATCACCTGGATCGAGGCCGAGGGATTGGAATCAAAGACCCCCGAGGACCGCAGTTACGAGTCGCAGTTGGAGGGATTCGACGGCATTCTGGTTCCGGGCGGCTTCGGCAAGCGCGGCATCGAGGGGATGCTGAACGCCATCCGCTATGCCCGCGAGAAGCAAGTGCCCTACTTCGGAATCTGCCTGGGCATGCAGAGCGCCTGCATTGAGTTTGCCCGCAACGTCTGCGGACTGAAGGACGCCAATTCGAGCGAGTTCGACCCCGCCAGCCAGCATCGCATCATCTATAAGCTGCGCGAGTTGCTGGGCGTGGAAGAGATGGGCGGCACCATGCGCCTTGGCGCGTGGACCTGCATTCTGCAGGAGGATTCGCTGGCCTCCAAGGCCTACGGCGGAGCGACCGAAATCAGCGAGCGCCACCGCCATCGCTACGAGTTCAATCGCGAATACGAAGCTCTGCTCACCGGCGCCGGCCTGCGCATCAGCGGCACCACCCCGGACGGCACCTACGTGGAGATTGTCGAGATTCCCGGCCATCCCTACTTCCTCGGCTGCCAGTTCCACCCCGAGTTCAAATCCAGGCCTCTGGAGCCGCATCCGCTGTTCCGGGAGTTCATCACCGCCAGCTACAGGAACCGGCAGCAGCGCCTTGCGCCGGAAGCCGGCCAGCCCTCGATCCTGACCAACACGCTGCCCGGCTGAAAAGCCGAAAGCCGCGCGGCACCTTCCGGCTGACGAGCGCTTCAGGCTGCGGCCGGAGAGCCCGTTTGCCGGCCTTTGCACTGGCGTGGCAAAGGGGCGGGAAATCGCCAACTCCAAATGGCGGAAAGACCCAAGCCACTCTTGACAACGACTTTGGCCGGGCCTATTGTTTGTTCGTTTTGGAAGATGGAGGATTCGATATGGTGGCCTATTTCCAGCTTCAAGCTGCAGAATCGGAGCTTCAGCATCTGGCGGATCAGTATTGGAAGGAAGCCGGCGAACGGGAGCGCCAGCTTGAGCGGGCGGCTTATGAGGCCGGGGAAGCGATTCGCGGTGGTGAATACAATCTGCCCAATCTGGAGGCGATCGTTCGCTGGAAATCCGAGCGGATGGTTCATTACCTGATCGGCAACAGCAACGAGAACATCAAGAGCGCGCTGACGATCGCGGCTTCGCCGGAGTCCTCCACCGAGGATGCGGTCAATGCGCTGATCGGGCTGCGTGGAGTGGACATTGCGATCGCCTCGGCGATTCTGGCCGCGATCTATCCCGAGCGCTACGCGGTTTTGGATTATCGCTCTCTGGAAGCCCTCGGCCACGCCCGCCACAATGTGGAGTTCTATGTTGAATACAATGGATTTATCAAGCGGCTGGCGGAGTGCGAGATCATCAAGCCGCAGGACAATCTGCCTGCGCCGACGGCGCTTCATGCCCTGGAGCGAGCCTTCTGGCAATGGTCGCGGATGCACGGAGGCTAGAATAGCGGACACGATAAAATCGGCTTGGTGAACAACTCCTTTGAGATCGGCCCGGTGCAGGTGGGCGGGGGGCGGCTTTTTCTGATTGCCGGGCCCTGCGTAATTGAGTCGGAAGCTCATGTGCGCACCATGGCCGACGCGATCCAGCGTGTCACATCGGATCTGGGTGTGCCTTACATCTTCAAGGCCAGCTTCGACAAAGCCAACCGTACCAGCGTGAAGAGCTTTCGCGGTCCGGGGCTGGCGGAGGGCACGCGCATCCTGGGCAGGCTGGCGCGGGAGACCGGGCTGCCGGTGCTGACCGACGTGCATGAGCCCGGCCAGTGCGAGATCGCCGCCGAGGCCGTGGACGTGCTGCAGATTCCCGCATTCCTCTGCCGGCAGACCGACCTGCTGGTGGCGGCCGGGCGGACGGGCCGGGCTGTAAACATTAAAAAGGGCCAGTTTGTGGCGCCCTGGGACATGAGCCATCCGGTCGAGAAGGTGCGCTCCACCGGCAATGAGCGTGTCTTCCTGACCGAGCGCGGGGCCAGCTTCGGCTACAACACCCTGGTGGTCGATTACCGCTCGCTGCCGGTAATGCGCCGCCTGGCACCGGTGGTCTTTGACGGCACCCACTCCGTGCAGCAGCCCTCGGCGGCCAACGGGATCAGCGGCGGGCAGCCGGAGTTCATTCCGCTCCTGGCGCGCGCAGCTGTGGCCGCGGGAATCGACGGGCTCTTTTTGGAAGTCCATGACGACCCGGCTCACGCCAAATCCGACGGCGCCAATGCGCTGGACCTGAAGCTGCTGAAGCCGCTGCTGGAGACGCTGCTGGCTATCCACGCGGCAGCGGGCAGCTAAAATCTGTCCAAAAAAAACTGCATTTGAAGGCGGGCCGGCTCTACAGGCTGCGGAAAGAGCCGGATTTCTTACGCCCGCTGCGCGGGCTCGATCCAAAGGTCACCCCTCTTACCCCAGGCTCACGACTGGGGCTAACGTCTCTGCGCCCGCTGTGCGGGCGCGGCCGTGCGGGCAAGGCTCAGATTGTCGGGTTCCGAATGACGCGAGAAGGCGCTCGAACAGGACATTTTTGACCCTAAAACAGCCCGTAACTGCCCCTAAACTGCCCGAAAACGCCCCAAAACGGCCGTTTGGAAAACGAGTCTATCGTGTTATTTTTCAGTTATATAATGATTTCCATGCGCGAGAAATGATGACGTGCAGGTGGACTTTCTGGGGGGGTGGGGGGTAGGGGTGGTGGTGGTACGGACCGGCCACATAGCTGACATTTTGGACCGGGGCGATGGCTGACATGAAGAATTCCCTCCAGCTTCAGTGTGCGCCGGGAGGGGGAAATTATCCGCAAAAGACAGCGAACAGCTGACAGCGGACAGTGGTCAGGGGCTCGGGGCAGGGCAAGCGCGCGAACGAAGTAACAGGCCGGTGATATGGTTTCGCACCGCCCCGACGGGGCGGAATCATCTAGTCGTCGCTTTCCCAGGGCTGCGCTCCGCTTGCCCTGGGCTATTTTCCCTCCTCCCGGGAGGAATCGGCGCTTTTGCTGCTGTATTGGAGGGGTTTTCTTATGCCTTGCCGATGACCCTGGCCAGGGCCTCGCCGATCTCGGCCGGGCTGACGACTACGTGGATGCCGGCGGCGCGCATGGCCTTCATCTTGTCGGCCGCAGTGCCCTGTCCGCCGCTGATGATGGCGCCGGCGTGGCCCATGCGGCGTCCCGGCGGCGCGGTCTGGCCGGCGATGAAGCCGACGACCGGCTTCTTCACGTTTTGGCGGACGAACTCCGCCGCAGCCTCCTCGGCCGTGCCGCCGATCTCGCCGATCATGACGATGGCCTCAGTCTCCGGATCGTCGTTGAGCAGGCGGAGGGCGTCGATGTGGGTAGTTCCGATGATGGGATCGCCGCCGATACCGATGGCCGTGGACTGGCCGATACCGCGCTGGGTGAGCTGGTGCACGGCCTCGTAGGTGAGCGTGCCGGAACGGGAGACGATGCCGACCGAGCCCTCTTTATGAATGTGGCCGGGCATGATACCGATCTTGGCCTTGCCGGGCGAGATGACGCCGGGACAGTTGGGGCCGATCAGCCGCGACTTTGAGGTCTTGAGCTTGGCCCAGACCTTGACCATGTCCAGGGTGGGAATGCCTTCGGTGATGCAGACGATGAGGGGAATCCCCGCGTCCTCGGCCTCGAGAATGGCGTCGGCGGCGAAGGGCGGCGGAACGAAGATCATGGTGGCGTTGGCAGCGGTGGCGGAGACGGCTTCAGCGACAGTATTGAAAACCGGCCAGCCTTCGTGGGTCAAACCACCTTTTCCTGGAGTCACACCACCAACAACGTTTGTTCCATATTCCGCACAACCTTTTGCATGAAACGTTCCCTCTTTGCCTGTAATGCCCTGCACGATCAAACGAGTGTTCTTATCCACCAGAACTGACATCTTTGCTCCGCCTCTCTGCCGGATCGCAGCTAATCACAAAACAGCGGCTGGCACATTGCCAGGAGGAAGTGCTCCAGCCAGACTCTTTCCCGTTCTTCATCGATTTCAAGCCAACGAACCATGCAGTTCTTGCGAATCCATTCCTTCGCCTCCGGCAAGTCCGCAACCATTCCGCCGCTTACCAGCTGAGCGGGTAAGTTTCCATTCTGGGATCCCATGAGGTGATTCTGATAGAGTCTCTGCCGCAATGACCTGTTGGTTCGACCAGCTCGAACCACGATACCCTTTGGGCCGGTGACGATGTATATACCTGGAGCTTCGGGAAATTTGGATGGTGTGGCTGTGGAGTAATCGAGAGCAGGCCGATTCAGCAGACGCCCCAGGCGCCTACTCATGGCATCGAGGCGACTGACGAAAGGCTCATTATCTAGTAGAGATTCGCTCATTTTTCAACTCATGGAAGCGGCTTTCACCACCATCTCCGCGGCTTCCTTCATGGTTGCGCCGACCTGGAAGTTGAGGCCGGATTCGGCGAGAATTTTGCGGCCCTCCTCGACGTTGGTCCCCTCGAGGCGCAGGACGATGGGAACCTTGACGTTGAGGTTGCGGGCCGCGGCCACAACGCCGGTGGCCAGCCGGTCAACACGGAGGATGCCGCCGAAGATGTTAATGAAGATGGCCTTGACGTGGGCGTCGGAGAGCAGAATCTCAAAGGCATGCTCGATCTGCTCCTGGGTAGCGCCGCCGCCCACGTCGAGAAAATTCGCGGGGCTGCCGCCGGCGTACTGAATGATGTCCATGGTGGCCATGGCCAGGCCCGCGCCGTTGACCATGCAGGCAATGGAGCCATCGAGCTTGATGTAGTTGAGGGCATACTTGCTGGCCTCAACTTCAAGCGGGTCTTCCTCGGCGGTGTCGCGCAGAGCCTTGATGTCAGGATGGCGGAAGAGCGCGTTGTCGTCGAAGTTGATCTTGGCGTCGAGGGCGAAGAGCTTGTCGTCCTTCGTCGTGATGAAGGGATTGATCTCCAGCAGCGAGGCGTCTGTGTCAACAAAGGCGCGGTAGAGGCTCTGGAAGAAGGCGACGGCATGGTTGATCTGCGTGGGCTTGAGGCCGAGGGCGAAGGCCAGCTTGCGGGCCTGCCAGGCACCGAAGCCGACGGCCGGATCGATGGTCTCTTTGTAGATGGCCTCGGGACTCTTCGCGGCGACCTCTTCGATCTCCATGCCTCCGGCCTGCGAGGCCATGAAGACCAGCTTGCTGGAGACGCGGTCGAGCACGATGCCGAGATAAAGCTCGCGGTCGATGGCGGCGATCTCTTCAATCAGCAGGCGCCGAACCTTCTGGCCCTGGGGACCGGTCTGGTGCGTAACCAGCTTCATGCCGAGGATGTTCTTGGCGTGGAGCTCGGCTTCTTCGCGAGTTTTGGCCACCTTGACGCCGCCGCCCTTGCCGCGGCCTCCGGCGTGGATCTGAGCCTTGACCACGACGCCGGAAGCGCCCTCGATAAACAGCTCGCGGGCCACCGTGGAGGCTTCCTCGAGGGTGTTGGCCATCTCACCCCGGGGCACAGGGACGCCGTATTTGGACAGAATTTGCTTTGCCTGATACTCGTGAATCTTCATTTGTCTGGAGAGCCCCATCCGCTGGAATTGGGAGATTCGGGATCGGGGCCGGTTGTACGGGCCGGCGAGACCGTGACAGCGGTATTCAAATAGTATCGTGCACGGCGAAGGAGGGGCAAACCGCGGCTGCGACGTGGTTTGGCAAGGCAATCGCATGAGCGAAGCAGCAGACCGGCGATATGGATCGCACCGCCCCTACGGGGCGGAATTATCTGGTTTTCGCTTTCCCAGGGCTGCGATCGCTTGAGTGATGCGGCAAAAAAGGAACTACCTCGGTCGGCAAACTACGTTCATGCGATTGCCGTGCGTGGTCTGAGGGTTGCGCTTAGCCCCCGCTATGATGGAAAGATGGCATCGTTGAGAGAGTATCTGAAGCCGCTGGCCGAGGAGGGCGCGGCGCTGACCCGGGAACAGGCGGCCACTGTGCTGGAGACGATCCTGGGCGGAGACGTGCCGGAGGTGGAGACGGCGGCGCTGCTGGCGGTGTTGGCGACGCGCGGCGAACAGGCGCCGGAGCTGGCCGGTTTTGTGGACGTGATGCGCAGGCACGTGCTGCCCCTGCCGCTGGCCGATGCAGAACGCGAGAGTCTGGTGGACGTGGTCGGCACCGGCGGTGGCGGGCCCATGACCTTCAATATCTCGTCGGGGGCGGCGCTGGTGGCGGCGGCGGCGGGAGCCAAGGTGGCCAAGCACGGAAATCGCGCGGTGACCTCGCGCTGCGGCGCCGCCGACGTTCTGGAGGCGCTGGGCGTTCCCATCGAGCTCAAGCCGGAGCTGGCGGCGGAATGCCTGCGCGAGACCGGATTCATGTTTCTGTTTGCGCCGCTCTACCACCCCGCCATGAAAGCGCTGGGGCCGCTGCGCAAGGCGCTGGGCTTCAGGACGATCTTCAACCTGTGCGGACCGCTGACCAACCCTGCGGGAGCGCGGGTGCAGGTGATTGGCGTGCTGGCGCCGAGCCGCGTGCTGCTGGTGGGACGGGCGCTGAAGGAGCTGGGCGCGAAACGGGCCTTCGTGGTGCATGGATCGGACGGGATTGACGAGCTGACCACGACGGGCGAGTCGGTGGTGGCGCGGGTGGAGGAGTCGGACGGCGAAACCACCATGAAGGCCGCGCGCATCACACCGGAGATGGCCGGACTGGCGCGGGCCAAGCTGGAGGATTTTACCGGCGGGGACGTAAAGACCAACGCCGCGCTGCTCTACGACGTGCTGACCGGGATTCCCGGAGCCCGGCGGGACGTGGTGCTGCTGAACGCCGCGGCCGCACTGGTGGCAGCGGGACTGGCCGGCGACCTGAAAGAAGGCGTGGCGCTGGGCGCCGAGGCGATCGACTCCGGGCAGGCGGCGGCGCTGGTGGAAAAGCTGCGGCGGTTTGGGGCCAAACACGCGGCCGCAAAGTAGAAACAGCCGAAGTTGCGCCGAGCGGCCGCGAAAAAGAGAAAGTCTGAAGAAAAATTTCCTGCAGGTTCTGGTATGTTTTGCGTTCATAAGGTGAAAGGGAATGCTATGAACGCCAAACAAGCCATTGCACTGTTTGCCTTGCTGGCCGGCGGCCTGAGCGCAGGGGCGCAGCAGGCCAGCCAGGCGGAATTGAAGATTGAGCCCGCCAACCGCACTCTCACCGTGAGCGCGGAGGGGCAGGTGAGCGTGGAGCCGGATGTGGCCATTCTGCACATCGGGTTCGAGACCCAGCCGATGGACGCCAAATCCGCGTATGCGCAGGGCGCACAGACCTCAACGGCGATCGTAGCCGCGCTCAAGGAGGCGGGAATTGCCGAGAGCGCAATTCACAGCGAGTGGCAGCGGCTGGAGGGCGTGACAGGAAAGCCGCACAAGTTTACTCTGGCCCAGCAATGGACGGTAAGAACGACGCCGCTGCGGGCGGCGGAGATTCTGGACGTTGCCGTGACAGCGGGCGCGACTGACAGCGGTGAAATTGAATGGAGCGTCGAAGACGAGCGCGCGCTGGAAGACCAGGCTCTGGATGAGGCCGCGGCGCGGGCCCGGGACGAGGCCGCCGCGCTGGCCAAGAGCATGGGGGTGCGGCTGGGCGCGCTGATCTACGTGAGCAACCAGACCGCCGCGCGGCTGTTGCCTATCCCCTTGTTCGCCAGGGCCGCGCCGGCGGCGATGGCTGGTCCTGCCGCTACCCTGGCCATCGAGCCACGCAAGGTGAGCAGCTCGGCCAATGTCTACGCGGTTTATGCCATCGAGTAGATGCACGGCGAATCGTTTGCCGGCGGGGCCGGGCGGGCGGCGCAGGCGGGTGTGTGCAGAGCAGTTCTCCAATTCTCCTGGAGTCGTAAGGAACCTGCATGATGGCTTTTTCTTAAGGAAAAAGCCACTTCGGTTCCGTGACTCCCCCTACACCAATTGGACAACTGCTAAAGTGGGTTGAGCGTAGGCATAGGACGGCAGCCCGCGCTCAATTCGCGGGATACTCCATGCAACGTCGGGATCTTCTTCAACTTGCGGCGACAGGCGCAGCGGCTCTGGCCCTGCGGCGCGGCGCGGCGGCTGTGACTGCAAGCAAACCTGGGGACGGACCGGACACGGAACCGGTTCTGGACGCGCATATTCATCTTTTCGATCCCACGCGGCTGGGCGGCGTTCCCTGGCCCAGGCCGGATGACACCGTCGTCTACAAACCCGCGCTGCCGGAGCGGTATGCCGCGCTGAGCGCGCCCTTCGGCGTGCGGGGAGCAATCGCGATTGAAGCCAGCCCGCTGCTCAGCGACAACGACTGGCTGCTTGGCGTGGTGGAGCGTCATCCGATCATGGCCGGAGCGATTGGGGACCTGGTTCCCACTGACCCCAACTACCGGCGAGAGCTGGAGCGGCTGCATCGGAATCCGCTGTTTCTGGGGATTCGCTACGGAAACCTGTGGAATCGCGATCTGGCGGCCGATCTCGACAAGCCGGGATTCATCGAGGGGGTGAAGGATCTGGCTGCAGCAGGCCTGGTCTTCGAGAGCGCCAACCCCGATCCACGGCTGATCAAAGCATTGCGCGAGGTGGGCGAGCGGGTCACCGGGCTGACCATTGTGATCGATCATCTGCCGCATGGGCGGGTGCCGACGGAGGCCGCGGCGCGAGCGGCATACGAGGCCGATCTGCGCGCCCTGGCCGAGAGGCCTCGGGTGTTTGTAAAGCTGTCAGAGATTCCAGTGCCGGCGAATGACAAGCTGATCACCGACGTGGGCTACTACCGAGCGGCGCTGGACGCGATCTGGGATGTCTTTGGCGAGGATCGGGTTCTGTTCGGCAGCGACTGGCCGAACAGCGATCACGTGGCCTCCTACGCGGAGACCTTCCGGCTGGTGCGCGCGTATATGGCGGAGAAGACGGCCTGGGCGCGCAGAAGATATTACTGGGAGAACTCGATTGTCGCCTACAGGTGGCGGCCCAGGCGGGCAAAGCAAGAAATTGCGTGAGGCGGGCGGCGTGCTGGTAGACGAAATAGGCAGCGGCGAGACGGCGACGTGCGAGCGCGCGATTGAGCGCGCAGGCCGGCGGCTGGTTCCGTTTCTCATGCTGATGTACATCGTCTCGTTTCTCGACCGTGCGAACATTGGCTTTGCCAAGCAGGCGCTCGCGAGCCAGGTTGGCATCTCCGAGAGCACCTACGCGCTGGCGGCGGGACTGTTCTTCATCAGCTACTCGCTGTGCGGCTTTCCCAGCAACCTGGTGCTGCACCGCGTGGGCGCGAAGCGCTGGATCGCGCTGTTGATGGTGGTGTGGGGCGCGGTGTCGATGGCCACTATGCTGGTGACCGGCGGCCGGTCGTTCTACGCGCTGCGTCTGCTGCTGGGCGCCACGGAAGCGGGATTCTTCCCGGGGGTGATTCTGTACCTGACCTACTGGTTCCCGAATCGCGTGCGCGGACAGGTTATGGGATTGTTTTACCTGGGCGTGCCGCTGTCCATGATCCTGGGCAGCCCGCTCTCCGGGTACCTGCTGGAAATGCACCCGGTTGCGGGCATGCACAACTGGCAATGGATGTTTCTGGTGGAGGGATTTCTGGCGGTTCTGGTGGGCTTTGCGGCCTATTGGGCACTGGAGAACAAGCCCGCCAACGCGCGCTGGTTCCACGATGGGGAGCAGCGGGCGCTGGTTGCGGCGCTCGATCACGAGGAGAAGGAGCGGCGGTCGAGCGGGCCGGCGCAGTTGCTGCCCATGCTGCGCGACCTGCGGGTGATGGAGTTTGTGCTGATCTACACGCTGATCCAGATGAGCGTGTACGGGGCAGTGTTTTATTTGCCGACGGAGGTGGCGGCGCTGATGCAGCGGCCAGAGGGGTTGGAGGTTGGGCTGGTGGCGGCGATTCCCTGGGTGTGTGCGCTGGCCGCGGTCTTCTGGCTGCCGCGCATTGCCGACCGGAGGAGACTGCACCGGCCAATGGCGGCCTGGATCCTCCTGGTTTCCGGCGCCGCCAGCTTCGCATTTCCGATTGCGGGACCGCGGGTAGGGCTGCTCTGCCTGTCACTGGCGGTGGCGGGATTTATCGCGGTGCAGCCGCTCTTCTGGACCTTCCCCACCGGCTACCTGGCCGACCGCGCCGCCGCCGGAGGGATTGCGCTGATCACCATGGGCAACCTGGGCGGATTCATCGCGCCAAATTTGAAAGTGTGGGCCGATGTGCACTTCGGCTCGCCGCACGCGGGGTTGTACCTGCTGGCTGGGATCACCGTGCTGAACGCGGGGCTGATCGCGCGCATTAAGACAGGGCCGGCGCACGCAGGTCAACCGGCCGCCTGAACGGCGCGTCTCCCACGCGGTCGCCGTCGCCCAGGGCAATCGCATGAGCGACGTAGCAGACCAACGATATGGGTTCGCACCGCCCCTACGGGGCGGAATCATCTGGTTTTCGCTTTCCCAGGGCTGCGCTGCGCTTGCCCTGGGCTATTTTCGCTCCTCCCTACGGGAGGAAATGCTGCGTTCCTATGGCTGGAATTGCTGCGTTCGCCCAGGTGAAGCTGCATATTTCGCTTTCCCAAGGCCGCGCTACGCTTGCCCTGGGTTATTTTCCGTCCTCCCTACGGGAGGAATTGCTGCGTTCCTCCGGCTGGAATTGCTGCGTTCGCCGGGGTAAAGCGGCAAAAGGAAGCCACCTCGATCGGCAAAATACGTCCATGCGATTACCCTGGGCTGTCGCTCCTGTTCACACGCCAGGAAATGAGCCGGGGCTATAATCGGTCGTATGGCGGAAGGCATACCGATGAATGCGGCTGAAGCGGAGATTCCCGCAAGCGCGGCGGAGAAGCTGGCGGCTCTGGAGGCGCAGCTCAAGGCGCTGGGCTCTGTGCTGGTGGCCTACTCCGGCGGCGTGGACTCGGCGTTTCTAGCGGCCACGGCGCATCGCATCCTGGGAGACCGGATGCTGGCCGTTCTGGCCGACTCGCCCAGCCTGGCGCGGCGCGACCTGGAGATGGCGAGCGCCTTTGCCGAGGAGCGCGGGATTCCGCTGCGCATCGTGGAAACCGGCGAGCTGGAGCGGCCCGAATATCAGCGCAACGACGCCGACCGCTGCTTCCACTGCAAGGACGAGCTGTTTTCGGTGATGGAAAGTCTCGGCGACAAGCTTGGCTTTACCCACATCGCCTACGGCATGAATGCCGACGACACCCGCGACTACCGGCCCGGGCAACGCGCCGCCCAAGCGCACGCGGTGCTGGCTCCGCTGGCCGAGGCCGGGCTGACCAAGGCCGATGTGCGCATGCTGGCCAAGGCGGCCGGCTACCGGCTATGGGACCGTCCGGCTGCGCCGTGCCTTTCTTCGCGCGTAGAGTACGGCCGCGCCGTCACCCGCGAGGTGCTGGCGCAGGTGGAACAGGGTGAGGAGAGCCTGCGGCGGCTCGGCTTCAACGAGCTGCGCGTGCGCCACCACGGGGAGCTGGCGCGCGTGGAGATTGCGCGCGCGGAGCTGCCTCGCGCTCTCACCGTGGAGATGCTGGACGCGATCACCACGGCCCTGAAAGCAGCCGGCTTCAAATATGTGACGCTGGATTGCCAGGGATTCCGCTCCGGGGCAATGAACGAAGTTTTGGGGAACGCGGTCCTGCCGGTGGAAGTGCTGGCCCGGCGCGGCGCATAGAGCGGTTCCAGAGTTCATATAACCTCTTTAGTTCTGTGGTGGGTGGCGTTTTCTTGAGGAAAACGCCACTTGGCATCCGTGGCTTCTGGGGACAGCAACTCTGGAACCGCTGTCGCCAGCGGTTTACAATCACATCGCGATGCGAATTGGCTACCTGGAGTGCTTTGCCGGCATCAGCGGCGACATGCTGCTGGGGGCGCTTGTGGACGCGGGCGTTTCTTTCGATGCGCTGGCGGAGACCGCCGCTGCGTTGAATGTGGGCGCGCGCCTGGAGATGCGCAGAGTCGACCGCGGCGGTGTGACCGCGACCAAGGTGGACGTGCTGACGCCGGAGCAGCAGGCGCACGGGAAGCACGAGGCCCACAGCCATGGACACGAGACGCACACGCGCGCGCCGCACCGGCATCTCTCCAGCATTCTGAAGATCATCGACGCTGCGCCTTTGTCCGAGCCCGTGAAGGCGCACTCGAAGCGCGCTTTTCAGTTGCTTGGCGAGGCCGAGGCGGCCATTCATTCCATTCCTATTGAGAAGGTGCACTTTCACGAGGTGGGCGCGGTGGACACAATCGTGGACATTGTGTGCGCGGCGGCCGGAGCGGAGCTGGTGGGCGTGGAGCGCTGGATTGCCTCGCCGCTGAATGTTGGCAGCGGTACGGTGAAGTGCCAGCACGGAACGTTGCCTGTGCCCGCGCCCGCCACGCTGGCGCTGCTGGGCTCGGCGCCGGTGTACGCGGCGGGCCCAGCCATGGAGCGCGTAACGCCGACCGGCGCGGCTGTGCTGCGCATGCTGGAGGTCCGGTACGAGCCTTTGCCGGCCATGCGCGTGGAGAGAGCGGGTTACGGCGCGGGCGGGCACGATACGCCGGGCGAGCCCAATCTGCTGCGCCTGCTGGTGGGCGAGACGGAGGAGACGCAGCGCGAGGAAAGCGAGCCCATCGCGGTGATCGAGACGGTGATCGACGACTCGAACCCGCAGTGGCTGGCCTACGTGAGCGAGCGGCTGCTCGAGGCCGGCGCGTGGGATGTGGTTCGCGCGGCGGTGCAGATGAAAAAGGGCCGCATCGGGGTGCAGATGACGGTCCTGTGCCGGCCGGATCTGATGCCGGCGCTGCGCGACCTGATCTTCCGCGAGACGACGACGATTGGGGTGCACTGGCGGATTGAAAACAAGCAGTCGCTCGAGCGCGAGTTTGCCACCGTGGAGACGCAATGGGGCCCGGTGCGGATCAAGATTGCGCGATGGCCTTCGGGCGCCGTGGCCAACGCGTCGCCGGAGTACGAGGACTGCCGGGCGCTGGCCACGCAGCACGCGGTTCCCCTGAAACAAGTGATGCACGAGGCGATGCTGGCTTACGCGGCCATGAAGGATGGGCTCTGATGGATCGTACGCTGCTGGAGACGCTGCTGAACGAGGTGCGCGAGGGCCGCATCGGCACCAACGAGGCGCTGGAGCGGTTGCGCGACCTTCCCTTTGAGGATCTGGGCTTCGCCAAGCTGGATCACCATCGCGCTTTGCGGACCGGAATGCCGGAGGTCATCTTTGCCTCGGGCAAGACCACGGCGCAGGTCACGGCGATCTTTGAGCGCATGGCGAAGGCGGGCGGCAATGTGCTGGCCACGCGCATGACCGCGGAGATGGCCGCTGCGGTGCGTGCCCATGAGCCCAGAGCCGAGTATCACGAGACGGCGCGCGCCGTGACGCTGACGCAGTCGCCGGCCCCGCCCGGCAAGGGCTCGATAGCCGTGGTGTGCGCGGGAACGAGTGATCTGCCGGTGGCCGAGGAGGCAGCGGTGACGGCGCGCCTGATGGGCAACACGGTGGAACTCATCGCCGACGTTGGCGTGGCCGGCATTCACCGGCTGCTGGCGCAACGCGAGGGATTGCAGGCGGCGCGGGTGCTGATTGTGTGCGCCGGAATGGAGGGCGCGCTGCCCACGGTGGTGGCCGGGCTGGTGAACGCGCCGGTGCTGGCCGTTCCCACCAGCGTGGGCTATGGCGCCTCGTTTGGCGGCGTGGCGGCGCTGCTGGGCATGCTGAATACCTGCTCGCCCAATGTTTCCGTGGTCAACATCGACAACGGATTCGGCGCGGCCTGCATCGCCTCGCTGATCAATCACCTTTAAGGATTCATCCAGATCGGCAGCGCCGGGTTCTGGTGGGAAACGGGTATGGCGAGGCTGTTTCCCGGGGCAGAAAGAGCCGGCCCCTGGGAGAGATGGAACCCTTTCCGAAAGGCGTTCTGTTCTGACCTGTTCTGATAACTCACTAGAAAAAAGTGAGTTATGAGCATGTGATGGACATCACTTCCGGGCCGCGAGGCGGGCGCGAATCATAGGTTCCAATACGGTATGCGCCAGCACGAAAGCATTTTCGCTTCACAAGTTGACATGACGGCCGCTTGGAGGGTGGCTTTTTCCTGAGGAAAAATCCTCTCGGCTGCGTGGAATCTGTAAGGGACAGGATCGAGAATGCCTTAGCGGCGCGTGGAGGAGTGTTTTGGCCCATTCCCGCCTACCGCTGTGGCGCCGGATCTCGCAGATTTTCTTCCTGATCCTGTTTCTGGGGCTGCTGTTTTTTACGACTCTGCGTTCCGCGGCGGGGGCGACCGGCGATATTCAACTGCGCGCTCCGGTTCGGCTGTTCTTTGAGCTGGATCCGCTGGTGGCAGTGGTCAACGCGCTGGGCAGCCACGCGCTCTACCGCGGGCTGTTGCTGAGCCTCATCATTCTGTTACCCACGCTGTTCCTGGGCCGGTTTTTCTGCGGGTGGATCTGCCCCATGGGTACGCTGCAGCATTTCGTGGGCAACATGCCCTCGGAGGCCAAGCGGGGCAAGCAGCGGATCGATTCCAATCGGTACAAGCGCTGGCAGACGGGTAAATATGTGGTTCTGATCGCGGGACTGTTGGCCGCCTGCTTCGGTTCGGCTGCGATCGGCTGGCTCGACCCCTTCAGCCTGCTGGTGCGCTCGTTCGGGCTGGCGCTGCTGCCCGCGTTTAACGTAGCTATGCGCGCGCTGCTGACGCCAATGGAGCACAGCCACGCGGCGCTGATCCGCAATACCGGCGAGACGCTCCACTCGATTCTGCAAGCCACGGTGCTGGACCTGCGCCAGCCGCACTTTAACCAGGGCTTGGTGCTGGGCGTGATTTTTATCGCGATTCTGGCGGTCAGTCTGCGTGTCACGCGGCTTTGGTGCCGCTCCATCTGTCCGCTGGGCGCGCTGCTTGGAGCGGTCTCGCGCTGCAGCGTGCTGGGGCTGCACAAGGACCCCGAGGCTTGCGACAAGTGCAACCGCTGCCTGCTCAACTGCCAGGGTGGCGACGACCCCATCGGGGGCGTGCCGTGGCGCAAGTCCGAGTGCCTGATGTGCATGAACTGCGTGGGAAGCTGCCCGCAGCACAGCCTGGTCTTCCGATTCTTCCGCAAGGAAAAGGAAGTGGCCACGCCGGACCTGGGGCGGCGGCGCACGGTGACTGGCCTAGCGGCCGGCGCGGTTGTTGTTCCGCTGATGCGCGCCAACACCGGCATGGGCAAGAGCCGCCACGAGCGGCTGCTGCGCCCGCCCGGCTCGCTGGATGAGCCGGAATTTCTGTCGCGCTGTATACGCTGCGGCGAGTGCATGAAGGTCTGCCCCAACAACGCGCTCCATCCCACGCTGGACCAGGCGGGGATCGAGGGCCTGTGGACGCCGACGCTGGTGCCGCGCATCGGCTACTGCGAGCCGAGCTGCGTGCTCTGCTCTGAGGTTTGCCCCACCGGCGCCATCTGGCAGATTACGCCGCGGGAAAAAGGGTGGGTGGTGGGCGTGGGCCAATCCGCCGCGGCGGAACTGCCGGTCCGGCTGGGAACGGCATTCTATGACCGCGGCCGCTGCCTGCCCTGGGCCATGAACACCGATTGCATCGTCTGCGAGGAGTGGTGCCCGGTCTCGCCCAAGGCGATTTACCTTGAGGAGGCGCAGGTGGTGGACGCGGCGGGCAACACCAAGACGGTGAAGCAGCCGCACGTCGACCCCACCCGCTGCGTCGGCTGCGGCGCGTGCGAATATGCCTGCCCGGAGCAGGAGCATCCGGCCGTTTATGTCACCAGCATCGGCGAAAGCCGCTCGCCCAGCAGCCAGATTCTGCTGAGCAGGAAGTAGATCGAAGTTGATCAAGGAGAACGCAACGATGATTCGCGCAAAAAACTGGACGTTGGCTGTTGCGGCGCTTGTCCTGATTGCCGCGGCTGGGGACACAGGATGCAAAAAGGGCCAGGTGAATGCGTTTCCGGCCTCGGGGGCGGTGACCGGGTGGGAAAAGACCAGCGAGACACGCTTCTTTGCCGCCAAAGACCTCTGGCAGTACATCGACGGAGACTCCGAGCAGTACATCTCTGCCGGCGTTGTCTCCGTCTCGACCTCCGACTACAAGTACCAGGGAAATCTGGAGGCGGTGCTCGACATCTACACGATGGGCAACTCGGCAGGAGCGCAGAAGATCCTGGAGAAGGGACAGACCAGCGACGCAAAGCGAGTGCAGTTGGGCGATGAAGCTCTGGCTTACGCGCAAAGTGTGATCTTCCGCAAAGGGCCGTACCTGGTACACATCGTCGCCTATGAGTCCACGCCGGAAACGCAGCAGGCGCTGCTGGCGCTGGCGCATGGCGTGGAAGCGAAGCTGTGATTTAGCCGGGGCCGGACACCGGCCCCGCGAACGAAAGGAAAGAATAGCGATGAAGAGCCGGCGGGAGTTTCTGCAGGCAGCCGCCACGGGAGCCGTGCTGCTGGGCTCCAAAAGCAAGCTTGGACTGGCGCGCGCCATGGGCCAGCACGGCGAAACAGGTAAGTCGAGGGTGGTCATCGCGCGCGACGCGGCCGTCCACGGGGCCAACGGCCAGCCTGACGAGCAGAAGGTGCTGGCGCTGCTGGACAAGGCCATTGCAACTTATACGGGCCGGGACCACCCGGTAGAGGCGTGGCAGCACATCGTCCGGCAGGGCGGCGGCGAGGGCAAGGTGATCGGCCTGAAGACCAATGGCCTGGGCGGCAGGGGCATCTCCAGCCATGCCGTGCTGGTGCTGGCCATCTGCGAACGGCTACAGCAGGCGGGCGTGAAGCCGGGCAACCTGCTCATCTGGGACCGCAACGCGCGCGACCTGACGGCCTGCGGGCTGACCATCAATACCGAGCCCAGCCGCGTGCGCTGCTACGGCTCGGACGTGAGCGGTTTTGAGGATGAGCCGTCGATCTGGGGCACGGCGCGCATACGGCTCTCGAAGATTCTCACCCGCGAATGCGGCATGGTGATCGGCGTGCCGATTCTGAAGGACCACAACATGTCCGGCGTGACCTTCGCCATGAAAAACATGTACGGCGTGGTGGACCGGCCGCAGGATCTGCACGCGGGGAACTGCAACCCCGGGGTGGCCGACCTGAACTGCATTCCCGTAATTCGGCAGAGGGTCTGCTTTACGGTGGGCGACGCGCTCTCGTCGGTCTATGATGGCGGACCGGTCTTCCGGCCGGAGCGGCTCTGGTATCCCAACGCATTAATCGTCGGCGCCGACCGCGTGGCCCTGGACCAGACGGCCTGGCAGATGATCGCGCGCAAGCGCGCGGAGATGGGCGTGCCCACGCTGGAGGCGGACGGCCGTGCGCCGCTCTACATCGCCACGGCCGCCGACGCTGCGCACCGGCTGGGCACCGACGATCCGCGGCGCATCAATTTGATGGAAGTTTGAGTGATGGAAGTTTGACCGGAGGGATGAATGACCGGGGAGAGCGATCCGGCGATCAGGAAGCATGACGCACCCGCGATGACGCGGCGCGAGGCGATGCTGCAACTGCTGCGCGTGGGCGGCGTGGCCGCGGGCGCAGCCGGCGTGGCCGCCTGGCTCAGTGAGCGCAGCGTGCACCCCGTGCCGGCGCAGGCAGAGCATGCGCGCCGCGATCATCGCGTTCCCGACGACCCCAAACTGCCGCAGATGGCCGTAGCCAGCTACCCGACCGATAAGGGGCAGGCTGCGGTGAGCGGCGAGCCGCGGGCGCTGGTGCAGCAGGCGCTCAAAGACCTGGGCGGAATCCAGCGCTTCGTCAGCCGTCAGGATGTGGTGGTGCTCAAACCGAACATCGCCTGGGACCGCACGCCGGAGCAGGCCGCCAACACCAATCCCGAGCTGGTGGCCGAAGTGGTGCGGCAGTGCTGGCAGGCGGGCGCCAAGCGCGTGATGGTCACCGACGTCAGTTGCAACGAGCCGCGGCGCTGCTTTCTGCGCTCGGGGATTCAGGCGGCGGCGCGCGCCGAGGGCGCGGAGGTGATCCTGCCCGATCCGGAGCGTTTCAGCCAGGTGGACCTGGGCGGCGTGGTGCTCAAGAGCTGGCCGGTATTTACGCCCTTCCTGGAGGCGGACAAGCTCTTCAATCTGCCCATCGCCAAGCAGCACAGTCTCACCGGCGCCACGCTGGGGATGAAGAACTGGTACGGCATTTTGGGCGGACAGCGCAACCGGCTGCACCAGCAGATTCATCAGAGCCTGGTGGACCTGGCCAGCTTCATGCTGCCGACGCTCACGCTGATGGACTGCTACCGCATCCTGGCGCGCAACGGACCCACGGGCGGTAATCTCGAAGACGTGGAGCTGAAAAAGACTCTGGTGGCCGGCACCGACCCGGTGGCGATCGACACCTACGTCGCCAAGGCCTACTGGAACCTGGACCCGGAGCATCTGCCCTACCTGCAGATGGCCGCCGAGCGCGGGCTGGGCACGGTGGACTTCGACAGATTGCCGGTCAAGTTCAGCCTGTTGGCATAGATCGCTGATTGCGCTGACCGCCCGCACCTGCGGCGCGCGGCTGATCACGAGCAATCGCGCGGACTTCGAACTGATTCGCGAGTACCGAGATTTCAAGCTGGAAGTCTGGTAGTGCGTCCAATCCCAAGCCCAAAAATCCGGACGTGGGGCGCCCGGCACGGCTCGCCGATGCTGCGTTAGGGTTGTTCCGACTCGCAGAGCTTCCCAAGTGTGTGGTTCCTGGGGTTCGAAGGAGGGTTTAGCATGCTGGATTTGACGGCGCTTGCGGAGCATTACATTCCGATCAGCATCCGTTGGTACGACCGCGAAGGAGAAATGCAGAATGACAAGAAGGCAATCGAAGCCGTGCAATCCGACCGCGAATCGCCTTCGGGCCGTACCCGGCAGATTCGACAATGGCTGCAGTCCTACCATGTGCTTCAATCATTTACATCCGAAACCGATTGGAAGATCGCCGAACAGATTATTGCGTATGCCGATGAGCGAAAGCAGAAAGCTCTGGGCCTTAGGCGAGACCTCATCCTTGAGGAGTTCAAGAACCTAGAGTCGCGAATCCAGCGGATTGTTCCGGCGAAAAAATCCGGAAAGCCGCGCAAGGTTACCTCCCTTGTATCGAAAGCTCTTTGGTGCTGCTACCCGTCCGATATTCCCATCTATGATAACTACGCGGAACATGCCCTCCAGGTGATTTGCCGTATCTGTGACATTCGAGTTACCGACGCTGGCAGTGGTACGCATGCGGAGTTTGCACACTTTCTGGAGGCGTGGTTCCATCTCTATGGAGAGATTCGGCCCCTGATTGAGCAAGTCGACCGGCCCGACTATCCTTACGGGATCAGGGTACTCGACTCGCTCTTGTGGTACATCGGACAGCCGAAGTTCGGCGTGATCTAAGCGGGACAGCAATAAAAAACGGGCCGCCCGGCAAAATGCCGGACGGTCCGTTTGTGGTTTGCACCCGCAAAGAAGATCAGTCGCCGGCGACCAGTTCGCCTTCCCTCTGCTGCACCGGCTTGGCCGGAGCGATGGAGTCGAGCGAGACCAGGCCCTCGACCGGCTTTTCGCCGAGGACGTGCTCGCGGTAGAGCTTGGCCATGCGGGCGTTCTCGGCTTCGGCCTTGACTTTGTCCGCGGTGGTAGCGGCGCGGGCGCGGAGCTTCTCCTCGCGGGCGTTTTTGGCAATGCCGAGAGTGTCGAGGGTGTGATTGGCCTCGGCGTTCACGTGGTCCATATTAAGCGTCAGGTTGTGGCCGACGTGGGTCATGCCCACCTTCTTGCCGCCGGCGAAGATCTCATGGCGGCCGTGCTCCTCGTACCACTTGGTCAGGGTGGCCGTCATGTGCATTTTTTCGATGATATTGCGCCAGCCAATGCCGGTATTGTAGGCGCAGAAACTGATCTCGCCCTCCTGCGTCGCGTACGGGATGATGCACTGCTCGGTGCGGCGGAAGTCGTAGTTGAACAGGTCCTGGAACCACATGCCGGCGATGAACAGGAAGTTCCAGCGGTCCTGGCGGCGCTTCTGGATATCCTCGAGGGTCCGGTCGCCCTTGATGCTGCCGTAGTTCTTGCCGGTGGCGTTGAAGGTCTTGTCCATCTTCTTCAGCATGTCAGTGATCTTGAAGTGGGTCGGCGCCTGGAAGGGATCGTAGTTGCGCAAGAGCGAGAGGCCGAGGCCGAGCACGGAGAGAAACTTGCCGCGGGCCGCGTCGTTGATCTTGGCCAGGTCCTTGGCCACCTGGCCCATGTCCAGGAAGGCGGTGACGGGCGCGGCTTCCTTGGTTTCCTTGTCGATCATCACGGCCATGCCGATGCCGCAGTTCGGGTGGCATCCGCAGCTGAGCTGGCCCCACTCGGCCGAGGGCCCATGGACCAGGTCGGCCCAGTCGGAGAAGGTGCTCATGAAGCTGATCGGGAACCAGTCGCGCTCGGGCTCGCCGATGCCGCACTGCTTCTTGACATCGTGGGCCATGTGGCTGAGCGTGTAGCGCTGGGCAATGCGGCGTTCGTCGGTGATTTCCTCGTCGCGGCCGGTAAAGCTGACCGGCTGGAAGCTGAGGAAGCTGATCTTCTTGGGGTTGTCGAGCGCGAACTCGATGATGCGGCCCACTTGCTCGTTGTTGATGCCGTTCACAATGGTGGTCACCGGAACGATTTCGACGCCGGCCTCGTGGAGGTTGTTAATCGCCTGCAGCTTCACGTCGAAGAGGTTTCCCACCTTGCGGTGGGAGTTGGCGGCGTTGCCGATGCCGTCGAACTGGAGGTAAACGTAGCGCAGGCCGGCCTCGGCGGCGGCGCGGCAGAGCTCCTTGCTTTTGGCGAACTCAATGCCGTTGGAGGCAGCCTGAACCGAGTTGTAGCCGACCTTGCGGGAGTAGGCGACTGCGTCCAGGAAGTAAGGCGACAGCGTCGGCTCGCCGCCGGAGAACTGAACGCTCATCTGCCGCTTGGGCTTCATGGTGATGGCGTTGTCCAGCATCAGCTTGATCTCGTCCCAGGTGAGCTCGTGGACGAAACCGACCTGATTGGCGTCCATGAAACAGGGATCGCACATCATATTGCAGCGGTTGGTGAGGTCGATGGTCAGCACCGAGCCGCGGCCGTGGGTGACGGTCGAGGTTCCGTGGTGGTGCAGGTTCTTGTCGCCGGCTCCGTGGGCGCGGATGTCGCGGCCGGGGAAGCTCTCTTCCAGGTGCTTGAAGAAGGCTGGATCGATGGACATCACGTCCTCGAAGTGGCCGTGCTTCGGACAGTCTTTGACCATCAGGATTTTGCCGTCGCGCTCGATGACCTGGGCCTTGATCTCGCCCACTTTTTCGTTGAGCAGGACTTCATGGGGCAGCTTGCCGTCGAGAATCTGCTTGCGGATCTCCGGAACGCACTTGGGACAGAGTGAGTCGGTGGTGCGCGGCCAGCCTAGGGGCGGCTTTTCCTTTTCCCAGCTCTTCAGCAGCGGCTTGTCGCTCCACTTGGGGGTAAAGGAGGGGTTGGGGCTGATGCGATTCAGGCGCTCGAAAACGACCCACGCGCCCCTGGCCGCGTAAACAGCGGCTTTTTCGACATACTTAACGGCTTTAGCCATGTGTTGAAGTCTCCTCGAATGAATCAGCTGCTGCCGGCCTGGTGGAACTGCCTCGCGGTTTGACGGCCATAGCAATTTCGGAATTACCGTGGACCGGAGCCAGGCGCTCAAGTGGCTCTTTCGTCAGAAAAAAGCCACCTTTCACAACCTCCGAAACTCTATGCGCATCCGGAAAATGCTCCGGAATCCGGAGGCTGAAATCTCATGGTTAGGGTACTTCTTGGCCCGCATCAACCCAAGCAAGGTGCAGCGAGCGGCAGAATCTCCGCCTGAATGGCGAATCGAGGACAGCGAACGGGAGCGGGACCGGCGTCGGGAGCGTCCCGCCTCATCACTCGGCGGCCTTTGCCGGCAACAACTTAGCGGCCTGCCGCAGCAGCTCGGCCTCGTGTTCGAGCGCGGCGGAAACGCGCACGATCTGCTTCTCCGCCTCGTCCCATTGCTTCTGTTCGATCGCTTCGCGCACGCCGGGGATGGTCTTCACGCCATAGCCGGTGTACATGCCCGGCGCATAAAGCAGGTGCTCGAACCAGGGACGGCCGGGCAGCCCGGCGGAATCGGTGAGCAGGCGCTCGCTGCGGATGAGGTCGGCATTCAGTCCCGCCGGCGCATCGCCGTCGGCCGCCGCAAAGGCTTTGTCGAAGGCCTGCGCTGCCTCGGTCAGGTCGTCACTCGCCTGATCGAGCGGGGCGAAGTTCAGATAAGGAGGAATGGCCTCAGCCGGCGGGGGAATCATCGGCTTTTTCGGATCGGCCAGCGCCTGGTACACCCCTTCGGCGATCTCCCGGTCCCGCTCCCGGGCCTGCTCGCGCATCTCGTCCGCCAGCGCCTTCAACTGCGTGTCATACATACGGACCGTGTCAGCCAGGTCAGAGTACTGGAAGAGCAGCATGTCGGCATCGGCCATGCGCATGACCATGGTTCCCGCCGTCTGCGCCAGCGCCCGCTCGTAATCGAAGGTTGTGTCGAGGAAGTGCGTGTAATCGTAAAAGTCGTCGTAGACCGAGTGGTACTGTCCGCTTCCCTCATCCTCGCCGCCATAAGCGAGATTCACGCTGGCAACGCCCAGATGATCGATGAAGACGGTGTAATCGGAACCTGATCCCAGCGCCGGGATGCGCAGATCGGCCCGCGAGCGAATCTCAGCGCGTTGTGCAGACGCTGCCCGCGCAATATCCACCAGCCGGACGCGTTTCCACACCGACATGCCCGTCTCCGGGTCGGTAATGTCTTTGGCCACGTCGTTGACGAAGTTCTCCAGCGAATGCGACCCCTCCGCGCGGAAGTAACCGCGGGCATTTGAGTCGGAGTTGAAGTAGGCCACGGCGTGCGTCTTCAGCTCGTCCGCATGATATTCGGCCCACTCGGTCGAGCCCAGCAGCGCCGGTTCCTCGCCGTCCCAGAAGCAATAGATAATGGTGCGGTCCGGCTTCCAGCCTTCCTTCAGCAGTTCTCCCAACGAACGCGCCTCTTCCAGCTCCGGGCTGGTGCCGGAGAGCGGATCGTCCGCTCCGTTCACCCATGCGTCCTGATGATTGCCGCGGATCACCCACTCGCCGGGATCCTTTGCGCCCGGAATGCGCGCGATCACGTCGTAGAGCGGCTTGCGGTCCCAGTTGAACTTCAACGCCAGGTGCGCTTCCACGGTGCTGGGGCCAAAGTGGTAGGTGAACGGCAATCCGCCGCGCCAGGCCTCGGGAACCGTGTTGCCGCCCAGCGCCTTGAGGAACGGCATCGCGTCGGCATAGGAGATAGGCAGAACGGGAATCTTGGTGATGGTCTGCACCTGGTCCAGCGGGATCAGCTTTACGCCCGGCACCGCGCCTACTCCGGGCGTCTGCGGATCGCCGGGATAGATGGGCATATCCATCACGCTGCCGCGCTGCACGCCCTCGGCCGGGCGCATCGGCCCATTCGGGTATGAATCACCCTGGAAGTACCCGTCATCGCGCGGGTCGGAGTAGATGATGCACCCCACCGCCCCATGCTCGGCGGCGACCTTCGGCTTGATGCCGCGCCAGCTCATGCCATAGCGCGCAATCACGATCATCCCCTTGACGGAGATGCCCATGCGGTCCAGCACCTGGTAGTCTTCCGGCCTGCCGTAGTTCACGTAGACCAGCCGCCCGGTCACGTCGCCATCGCGCGAGTACGCGTTATAGGTCGGAAGCTGCTCGCTGGTCTGGCTGGAAGTCGGGTCCACGGCGATGGGAGGCTCCTGCAGCCTGGCGGTATAGGGCTCCGGCCCCAGCAGAGCCAGCACGCGCGACTGGGGCGTGGGAAACAGCGCGGAAAACTCCTCGATCCGCGCGTCGAGCCCATACGACTTCAACTGCGCCAGCAGCCACTCGGCGTTGTCCCTGTCGTATGGTGACCCCACGTGATGCGGCCTGGCCGAAAGCCGCTGCATATCGGCGCGAATGCGGTCGCGGTCAGGCAGGGCGCGAAACTTCTGTTCCCAGTTCACCTCGGTAGCTGAATCGGCGGGAGTGTATCCGCGCATTGCGTGGCCCGCATCGACAGCGTGTGCGGTGGCAAGCGTGAGCAGGCAGACAACGACAACGGGCGGGCGCATAGCGTGCAAACCTCACTTGAGTCGAGAATTGATAACCCGGCTGGCAGTAGCCTCCAGTCTCTTGCATTTCCACCGCGGATTCAAGCATTTTCGGCGCATTTTCAACCTCCGCGGCAGGACTGGAACAGCAGGCTACGGGCTGTTGTTGCCGGTGCGCGCCACCTGGTCGATGATGCGCTGGACCAGGACCACGCGGACATGAATGCTGCGGGCCACATCGGGCAGAAACTCGGTGATGATGTTATCGATTGGCGCCGTGGCCAGGGTAATTCCGTAGCGCGATACGCTGGCGGAAAAGCGCGTCTGCTGCCCCGGCACGTAGAGGTTGCTGACGGCGTCATCGGCGGCAAAGCCGAGCAGGTCGGCGTAGTTCAACATCCGATGCCCGTTGTCGCCCTGGGTCCAGACCACCTGCACTACGGTGTGCCAGGCACGGCGCGGGATGGAAGCCTCCGGCATGCGGTGGTAGTGCGGGTCCTGGTGAACAAGAGAGGGGATGAGAAAGGTGCCGAAGAACTCGCCGGTCATGTCCTGGGAGTAGCTGACGCCGACATAACGGGCCCAACCGGGTATGCCGGGACCGTAAGGGGAGTGGGAGTTGGCGGCGACGGAGATGCCGGCCTCACCCAGGATGGTGAGGGCGTTGAATGGGTCGATGACGTTGCGCACGGCCAGCCACGCCTTCTCTTTGGGCGTCATCGGCTTCACCTGGGGACCGTTGAGAAAGCGGTCATACCAGTCGATCAGGGGCGCCAGGGGCGGACACGGCGGCGGCCCCAGCCCGCGGTCGAGAAGTGGATGGTCAGGATCGGCGGCCATGGCGCCGCCTGCTCCGGAGATCACCAGGGCCAAGCCAGCCCGCCTGATGTGACAGGGCTCGACGGCCGGGGTTTTGGCGCGCGCCTGCGGCTTGGAAGATGACGGTTGCGCCGGCGCGGCAGCGGCGTTCTGGCCGGCGCATGCCGGCAAGCACAGCGCCAATGGGAAGGCGAGCAGAAGAGCAGGAACGATGAGCCGCAGTCCGCAGGCCGCCGGCTGGTTAGCGGCGGTGCGACGGGTTCGATTGGGATCGGTTGCGCGGTTCTGCAAAACTCACGTCCTGAGAAAGCTGCCATGTGCATGCGCGTGCCGAACCGGCCACGTACCAGCAGAATACCGAAGCGGCCCGGGGAAGAAGACCGCGCGCCGGACGCCCTGCCTACGGCGTTTCTCCTTCACTTATAGCCCCTTTCCGGCATGTTTCAGCGCGCCGAATTCTTGTTGGAATCGGCGCTTGCGTGCATCGGCTCCGGTGTCTAGCCGAAGGAGAGATGCGCTAGGGTGTATCGACATATACGGGCGTGCAGCGACGGGAGCCATTTTTCCTCAGTTCTAGGAGTGAGGAGCGACGCATACCGGGTGTCTGCTAGCGACGATCGACGACGAAATGAGGGAAAATGGCCCCGTCCCTTCGGGTTGCGGTGAAAATCGGGCCATACTTCATTCTCGCCCTCGACGGTGGGCCCGCCACAGCCTTCGGGCTCGGCTTCGTCTGGCCCGATTTTCGCTCGCAACGCTGCCCACCCGTATATGGCGATACACCCTCGGGAAATGAGACGCGAATTTCCAGGCAAAGGTCACTCTCCCGCACGGAATGAATGCGTCAAAGGCATAACCGGGACGCGATGGTAACAAAGCGGATTCCCATCTTGCCTGATGGGGTACGCTGCGCGGTTTCGGGGATTGACGCCCCGGCTGAGGTCCAGCAGACTGGGATCAGGTTATGTATCTTTAGGATACGAAAAGGGATTACCTGCCATGATTGCGCACCTCTCACTTGATCCCGGCCCGGACGGCGCAGACCGCTGCAGGCCGGAGGCCTGCGCCGCAGCGGGCAACGAGCGGAACGGCGCGGACGGCTGCGCGCAGGTGCGGCTGGACGCCGGGGAGATGCGCATCTGATGCGCGGCAGACGGCAATCAGGGCGCATCGGACGCGCGGCTGCTCTGGGCGCGATGGCGATGGCGCTCGTGGCCGTCACCGGTTGCCGTCATCACAATAACGCGGCCCTGCCGCCCGCGCCGCAAGCTCTGCCGCCGCCGGCCGAGCAGCCGAGTTCCAACAATGAGTACGCCTACCAGCCGGTGCCGCGCGTCTACCAGCCGCCGGCCCCGATTCCCATCACCCCGGCGCCGCCGGGCGGCGTCAGCCAGGCGGACCTGGAATACGTGACCACGCACCGGCCGATCATGAGCCAGGTCGGTTTGGCCAGTTGGTATACGGCTCCGTACCCGGGACGCAAGGCGGCCAACGGCCAGGTCTTCAATGATTGGGCGATGACCGCGGCGAACCGCACCCTGCCCATGGGATCGCTGATCGTGGTGACCAACCTGGAGACCGGCCAGTCCGGAGCCATGCGCATCACCGACCGCGGCCCCTTTGTCGATGGACGAATCGTGGACCTCACCATCGCCTCGGCCGAGGCGACCGGCATATACAGGGCGGGGCTGACCCGCGTGCGGGTGGACGTCTACAAGACCCCCAAGCCGATCAACACCGGCGGGCGCTGGTGCGTGCAGATTGGCGCCTTCAGCAGCGAGCGCAAAGCCCTGGCGCTGAAAGAACGGCTGATGCGCGAGTACCCCGATGCCAATGTGATCGAATTCCCCGGCGAGAAGAGCTACTGGGTGCGCATTCGCCCGGAGGGCGACGATCGCGCGATGGCCGAGTACATTGCCCGGCGCCTGCACCCCAGCCAGGGCGACGCCTTCCTGACCCGGCTGGACTGAGAACGGCCTCCGGAATTGGTTCCTTCGCGGCACGCGTCAACCCGGCAAGGGAGACACGTGCTCTACTCCATAAGACGCCTTACTGCTTGATTACACCAGTTCCAGATTCCCGAGGAATGCCACTGGAACTCGATACGCACAAATGCATCCAATGTGGCATCGCCCCACCAGCGGGCCATGCGTGAGATTGAGGTCTCGCTTTGCCGGGCAGCCAAGTGGACTTCCATAGCGCAAAAGTGAAAACCCCGTCCGACGCCCTCATGGTCCACGGCTTTGTCAGCCCGGAAGGCCACTTTGAAGAGATCTCAGTTACCTTCCCCCAGACTTCACCCTCGGGCAGTTCGTCCTTGACGCACCGTCTTAGGGCATTTCTCCTTCACATGTAGCCTCGATTGGCGTTCTTTGCAGCGCCGATTTCTTGTTGAAATCGGCGCTTGAGTGCGTTGGCTCCGGTATACGCCGGAAGGAGAAATGCTTTAGTCATGCCAGAGCAGGCCGGAGTTGACGTTCTTGTCTCCCAGTAGCCGCCTGGAGAAGCGCTCAATGAGTTCCTTGAGCGGCGCGCCGGATAGGCGCTCCTTGTTCGACTACAGAGCGCACCCAAAGACGCCGCAGAGTGTGCCGGGGCTGGTTTTCTCAATCTCACGCATGGCCAGGAAGCACGACCATGGGATCTCCCGCTCCGATCCGGCCGCGGCGCAGAGCAGGGCTGTGACCTGTGCAGGTTGCGGTGAGCCCGCAACCGCGCCATTTGCACCGCGCGGCGACCGTCCCCTGAATTGCCGGGATTGCTACAAGGCCCGCACGGGAAACGGCGGCGGCTCGCGCCGCCAGCGAGACCGCTAATTCCAAAGACTCCCGATGGCCACAGAGCGTTCGTATTGTTTGGCTCCGGCGGCCGGTCCCGCCACCTGGATCGGGCAACCATGCGCCATGATCTACATCCAAATGTATGCGGGAGGGATGACGAATGCGCACATCGATCGGGCTTTTAAGCATTGCTCTTTTGGCCACAGCTTTGGCAGTGGCCCAACAAAAGACACCGCAGGAACAAGAGACCCCGGAGGGCCAGGTCTTTACCGCGGGACCACCGAACGAAAGGCTATTGGCGCGAGAGGTCCGCCATAACCTCTTGCTGTTGCCGTACTACTCGATCTTCGACGAACTCTCATTCAGTTTGAACGGCAGTGTCGTCACCCTGGGGGGCCTGTGCCCTCCTGAGCCTCCTTGGGATATTCGGTCCGACGCGGAAGCCACGGTAAAGCGGATCCCGGGCGTCACCCAAGTGATCAACCACATCAGGCTTCTGCCGCTGTCTCCCATGGATTGGCAGATACGGCGGGCCGAAGCGAGAGCCATTTACGGTAATGCCGATATCGGAATGCGTTATGGGTACCGGTCCTTACCGTCGATTCATATCATCGTCGAGAACGGCCACGTGACGCTGATGGGAGAAGTAGACAACCAGTTCGATGACACCCTCATCCGCACAATCGCCAATGAGGTACCGGATGTCTTCTCCGTGACCGACAAGTTGGTGATCGTCCATCCCGAAAAGAAGAAAAAAGAAAGATGAAAATCTGACCGGCGAGTGCCGGGCGCTCAGCCAAATCTCAAAAGACCCGCGTACCGTCTGTCACGGCGAATTTCAGAAACGGCCGCGAGCCGCGCCCTCTTTCCTATCGTTGGGCTTGATCGTTGAGGCTTTGCAGTCAATCACGGCGAATACGCCGGTCGGGACGGGCAGATTTGAACTGCCGAGCGGCGAGCCTATCCACCCCACGGACTAAGACCTGTCCGTGGGGGCCCCGGCTGCGCCTCGCTTCCCCTCGCAGGCAATTTGCATGGCCTCCGCTTGCGCTGCGGCCAGAGTTGGGGTGCTCGCGGTCGGCAGTTCGCCGGCGGTTGTGCTGCGATCTGAAAAGAAAGAGAAAAGATAAATGGTCGGGACGGGCAGATTTGAACTGCCGAACGGCTCGACTGCGCCTCGCTCCCCTCGCAGGCTGAATACATGCGTCTCCGCTTCGCTGCGACGCGCAGGTTGGGGTGCTCGCGGTCGGCAGTTCGCCGGCGGTTGTGCTGCGATCTGAAAAGAAAGAGAAAAGATAAATGGTCGGGACGGGCAGATTTGAACTGCCGAACGGCGAGGCTATCCACTCCACGGACTAAGACCTGCCGGTGGCGGCCCCGGTTTCCACCCCACGGACCAAGACCTGTCCGTGGGGGCCTCGGCTGCGTCTCGCTCCCCTCGCGTCGAAATGGACGGCATTTGCCGCGGCAAATGCCGGGTTGGGGTGCTCGGCGTCGGCAGTTGGATGCCGGCGTGGCAAATGAAGTGAATTAACGAAATGGAGTTTAATGGTCGGGACGGGCAGATTTGAACTGCCGACCCCTCGCACCCCAAGCGAGTGCTCTACCAGGCTGAGCCACGTCCCGACACAACGGAGCCGGTCCGCCGCGGCGGACCGGCTGTGAGGTCGTGTTTAGTTTACACCAGCAGAGCGATGCGGGTTTCCTTGCCCTGCTCTCGATGAGCCTGTGGGAAGGACAGCGCGCGATCGCGTCACTGCGAGGGCGGAACGTACTCAGAGGGCAGAGCTGAACCGGCGCCGAAGAAGAACTCCTCCATCTGCTCCACCAGGAACTGCTGCGCCTGCGGGGTCCACGGCTGCAGCCGGTACTCGTTGAGCAGCATCTTCTGCCGGTTCACCCATTCGTCCCAGGCGGCTTTGGAGACGTTCTTGTAAACCTTCTGGCCGAACTCGGAGTCGAAGGGCGGCTCGTCCAGGCCCTCCATCTCTTTCTTGTAGCGCACGCAAAAAACCATATGTGCCATGGCGGCTCCTGCTCCCCGAATGTTGCTCTTCTTCATTCATTGTATGGGATGAGCGGCGCAGGAAGGGGTTGCAGCCGGTTACCGCCGCCGGCTCTTTTTCCCCGCCTTTTTCGGAGTTTTGAAGAGGTGGGGAGACGCGCCGAATCTCTTTTTCCTGGCCTGCTTCGCTTTTTTCTTGGCCGGCTTCCCTGACCGGGGTTTCACGGCGGCTTTGCCAGTCAGCGGCAGGCCTTCCTCAACCAGGGAGAACTGCAAGCGCCGCTCCTGGGCCAGAATGCGGTCCAGGATCACCTGCACGCGGTCGCCGGCGCGGAAGCGCCTGCCCCAGCGCTCGCCCAGAATCTCGTGGGTGTTCTCGCGCCAGGTGTAGCGGTCGCCGGCAAGGGTGTCGATCGGCACCAGTCCCTCGACGAACAGATCGGTCAGCTCCACGAACAAGCCAAACTTGGTGGGATTCAGTACCAGCGCGGCAAACTCCTCGCCGACGCGGTCCTCCATAAAGCGCACCTTCTTCCACTCGATCAGCTCGCGCTCGGCCTCTGCGGCGCGGCGCTCGGCCAGGCTGGACTCCTCGGCGATCTGTGCCAGCTCGGATTCGGGAATGGGCGGCTCGATGGGCGGCTCCATGTGCTGGTCCGGCGCGCGCTGCGCGCGGCCGCGATGAATCACAAGGCCGTGCAGCCCCTCGTTCGGATGCGTCCACGGCGAGCTGTGCCGTCCTTCCGCCACCTCCGCCGCACCGCTTATGCCCCTGCGCAGCAGCGTCTTGGCGATGCGATGCACGATCAGATCCGGATAGCGGCGAATGGGCGAGGTGAAGTGCGTATAGGTTGGCGCGGCCAGCGCAAAGTGACCCTCGTTGATCTCCGAGTAACGCGCCTGCATCAGCGAGCGCAGCATCAGATAGCTGAGAATCCGTTCTTCGGGCTTGCCCTCAATCTTCGCGGCCAGCTTCTGATACATGCGCGGGGTGACGGCGATATCCTCGGGGATCTCGTGCATGCGGGGATTTGTGCCGCGTCCGCGCGCCTGCCGCCGTTCGCCGCGGGTCTGGATGCGCTTGACCGGCAAGGCGCCCAGGCCGAGCGAGTAGCCGAAGCTGGCCGCCAGCTCCTCGAACTGTACGACACGGCGCGGCTCCGGCTTCTCATGAATGCGATAGAGCGACGGCACGCCCAGGTCCTCCAGCCAGGTGGCCACGCACTCGTTGGCGGCCAGCATGAACTCCTCGATCAGCCGGTTGGCCCAGGTGCGCTCAGAGCGCGTAACTCCGCGCATCTGTCCCTGCTCGTCGAATTCGATCACCGGCTCGGGCAGATCGAAATCGATGCTGCCGCGCTGTTGGCGACGCTGGTTCATCAGCATCGCCAGCTTGTGCATCCGCTCGAAGTTAGGCGTCAGCGCGGCGTAACGGGCGCGGGTTGCCTCATCGCCTTCCAGGATGGCATGGACCTCGGTGTAAGTCATGCGCGCGGCTGAGCGGATCACGCCCTCGACGATCTCGTAGCTCTCAATGCGCCCCTCGGCGTTGAGATGCATCAGGCAGCTCAGCACCAGCCGGTCCTGGCCGGGACGCAGGCTGCAGATATCCGTGGAGAGCTCCTGGGGCAGCATGGGAATGGCGCGGTCGGGAAAGTAGACGCTGGTTCCGCGCAGGCGCGCTTCCAGATCCAGATCGCTTCCGGCGCGCACGTACTCGGCCACGTCGGCGATGTGCACCTGCAGCTCGTAGCCATCCGCGCGCTCCGTCACCAGAACCGCGTCGTCAAAGTCGCGTGCCGTTTCCCCGTCGATGGTGACGATGGACAGCGAGCGGAAGTCGCGGCGCCGCGCAATTTCGTCCGGGTCCAGATGCGCCACGCGCCGTGCCTCGGCCAGCACATTTTCAGGAAATATCCGCGGCAGCTGGTGCTTGCGGATCATCATCTCCACATCCACGCCAAAGTCGTCCGGATGGCCCAGCACCTCCACCACCCGGCCGGCAGCCGGACGCGTGGCAGTGGGCCAGCGGGTGATCTCGACATCGACCACCACTCCCTCCAGATCGTCCCACGCTGCCGCGGAAGCCTCCGCGCCCAGCACGCGATGCGGCGTCTCCGCCGCTTGCGGCAGCTCCTCCCCCTCGGGAATCAAAATCGGCTGGCTCATTCGCTCGTCGAACGGAACCACCACGTTGCCCGCCTCGCGTCCGGAGCGCGCGTAGTTCCACCCCACCGACGAAGTGGGCGCCCCCTGGGCACCGCTGGGGACCCCGTAGTGAAAGATCCCCACCACCGTCGCGTTCCGGCGCTCCAGCACGCGCGCAATCCGTCCCTGCCGCCGCCCGTCGGGCTTGGGAGGATCCAGCTCCACCAGCACCTGATCGCCCTGCATCGCTCCATTCATCTCGTTCGGCGGAATAAAGACATCGTCTTCGATGGCCTGTCCCGCGTCCGCCACGGCAGACCTTCGGTTGGGACGCACAAAGCCGTAGCCGTCGCGATGCATGTCGAGCCGCCCGGCAACCAGGTTCTCCCGGGTTCCGATTGCCGGCCGCGGCAAGCTCCAGGACTCGCGATCCAGCCTCACCAGCTCGCCGCGCTGGGTCAGGCGGTCCAGCTGCTCCAAGAGCAGGCGGCGATCGCGTCCGCCGCCCAGGCCGAGCTCCCGGACAAGCTGTTTGTAGCCGGCCTTTTGTCCGGCCGAGCGCGCGACCCGCGCTACCAGTTCCCGATCCGTCATATACCCCGCCCGTCCTATCCATAGACTAGGGCACTACAGCCTGGCATGCACAAACCATCATCCGTCGGGCCGCGCGCAAACAAAGAAGACGCCGGCCGCATCGCGATCCGGAATCGGTGATCCAGGATCGGCAAACCAAGGGCGCTTCTGCCGTCTTGCCGTAGCCCGCCGAATTGCTTTTTTTAGCTACCTGGGACGGCAACCTGATTCGCCCCTCGTACTCGGGAGGGGTTGGAGCTTAGAATAACGGCAACGCATGAGTGCGCGCGGACCGCAGAGAGGAAGCAAGCTCGCTGCGGGGCAGGCCGTGGAACGCCGCAGGCTGCCGGCACTCGCTTGCATCAGATTTCAGTTTCAGGGTTCGCGGTTGGAACCGCCTTGGAATCCCCCAGTCCGGCCAGGACAGAAAAGGAATTACTACATTGAGCGCTATGTGGAAACCCAGCCAGAATGTACCGCCCGCCCCCAACCCCACCCCGGAACCCGCCCGCTCTATGCCGCAGGCCACGGCGATGGAGACTGCCGTCCGCACTCCAGCTGCGGGCAATGAGCAGGCCACCATCGGCAAGGGTCTGTCTATCAAAGGTGAGATTACCGGATCCGAGTCCCTCTATGTTGACGGCAAGGTGGAAGGCAGCATCAACCTGCCGGGCAGCCGCGTCACTGTGGGCCGCAACGGCCAGGTGGCAGCCAACATCACCGCGCGTGAGGTCGTGGTGTTGGGCAAGGTTCGCGGCAACGTCTCCGCATCGGATCGCGTAGACATCCGCGCCGAGGGCTCGCTGAACGGCAACGTCACGGTGGCCCGCATCAGCATCGAGGAAGGCGCTTACTTCAAAGGCGGCATCGATATTCGCAAGCCGGAGGCCAAGCAGCCTGCCCCCGGCACGCCGACGCCTGCCGAGCCGCCCAAGACGCCGGTCGCCTAGCAGAGCCTGCTTCGTACAGCCTGCCGGATGAGTTCCCGGCAGAACACGGATGAATAGAACGGGCTCGCCCTTCAGCGCCTGAACCGCGGGACGCACGGCGATTCGCCCATTTGTTCATCCTTTTCCGCCGGAACGCCGCCCCCCACCCGGCCGGCGTCTGCGCCCGCCTCCGTACAGCCTGCACCAGGCTCGATCGAGGGCAGTGCTTGGTTTCTGTCATCCAGTTTATGTATATAACTCGTTTTTTATCATATTGTTAACTCTCATATTCTACTCTTCTATGAGTGCATACACCCGCCCTTGGCGCCCGTGCGCGAAACCAGAAGAGGGCTGCCGGCCAGGAGAGGCTTCCTGCAGACATCTCTACACAATTGCACCGGAATTTATGCTTGTTCACCCAATGAGCATCTGTTACTGTGGAAAACCTGCCGCTAATCTGATGCGTGGGGCAGCGTGTTAGGGGTGGATCCACACGTTTGTGGACCCGTGAGTGGTCGGCTGACCGGGTAAGAGTGAACATCGTGGAGCGCTCCCGGATTGAAGCGGCCGAAATCAGGACTGCCGGCAACGAACCGGCAGCCGCACAATCCATTTCCTGGGAAAGGGATAATCGTCAAATGGCCTCGATGTTCAAATCCAATCAGCTTGAGATTCCCAAGGCGGCTTCCGCCCAGGAGGGCGCACACCCGATGCTGGGCGTGGTTCATCCCGAGCCGGGCGTGCGCGGCATTGCTTCGGCCACTGAGCAGGCCTACATCGGCAAGGATCTTGTCTTCCACGGAGAAATCACCGGCTCGGAGTCGCTGGTAATAGACGGCAAGATTGAGGGAACGGTGAACCTGCCCGGCGACCGCGTCACCGTGAGCCGCAACGGCCAGGTAAACGCCGGCATCAGCGCCCGCGAGGTCGTGGTCATGGGCAAGGTCCGAGGCGACGTATCGGCCACCGACCGGGTGGACATCCGCTCCGAAGGCTCGCTGACCGGCGATGTGACTGCGGCCCAGATCAGCATTGAAGATGGTGCCTTCTTCAAGGGCTGCATCGACATCCGCAAGGCCGAAGCCGAATTGGTTCGCGCGCTACCCTTCGTGGATCCGGGAGCGGACCAGGAACTCAAGCAAGCCTAGAACTCCGGGCCCCCACGCCGTTCCGATGCGCGCGTCTCCGCGAGCGGGGATGGACGCCACGCGCGGGTCTACGCCAGCCTGAGGCGCTTCATCGCCACGCGGGGCAGCGCCGATCCCGTCTTTTCCAAAACCCACTTGGCAACCAGCAGCCAGAGCGCCGTCCCGATCAGCAGCACGATCAGATCGCGGATCTGCGCGGGCCGATGCGAGCCCAGGAGAGAGCCGGGCAGACGGACCAGCGTCCAGTTGAGCAAACTGACGGCGCCGCCTCCGGCCAGCGCGGCCAGCAGGCAGCGGCCCAGTTCGGCGTAGTCCAGGCTGGCCAGCGAAACCATGCGCCGCTTGTGCAGCAGCACGGCAATCGTCAGCGTCTGCATCGCGATGCCGATATCCGAGGCGATCGCCAGTCCCATCACGCTCGCGCTGTGGTAGAGCGACGCGTAAATCGGCAGGGACGCCACGGTGACGATGGTCCCGGCCGCCATCGGCACAAAAGTGTTTCCCGCCGCGTAGAATGCGCGCGAGTAGATCGCCTGCGCCGACCACAGAAACAGCGAGACAGAGAAGACAGCGAAGTAGGCGGCGCATTGGCTGCCGTCGGCTGCGGAAAAGCGACCGCCGACAAACAGAAGGTCGATCGCCGGATTGCCCAGCGCGATCATGGCCGACGCCACCAGTACCCCCAGCGAGGCCACGCGCGAAACCGAGTCCGCCACGCCCGTGGCAAACTCATAGCGCTTTTCCTGCATCCACAAGCTGGCGAAGAACGGCATCGAGGCCGCGCCAGCGGCCTGGGCCAGCATGGCCAGGGGTGCGCTGAAGAGCTGCTTGGCGTTGGCCATCAATGTGACTGCGCCGCTTGACTTTGAGGCGAAATGGGCGATGATCCAGCTATCGACCGTCACCAGGGAGACACCGATCATCAGCGGCAGCGACAGCCGCACCCACTCCCGAAGTCCCTCGTCATGCCAGTCCAGGATGGGCCGGTAGCGCGTGCCCGCCCGCCTGGCAAAATACCAGTTCAAAAAGAACGGCCCAAAAAACGCGCCGGCCACCGTGCCCAGGGCCAGCGAACTCACGCCCAGGTGTTTGACCAGCAAAACGCCGCCCACGATGGTGCCCATGTTGTAGATCAGCGGCGTCACCGCCTGCACCGTGAATTGCTTGCGCACCAGAAGCACCGCGCCAAACACGCCGCCTGCAAAGAAGAACAGTTGCGCCGGCAGCAGGATGCGCGTGAGCATTACGCAGAGCGCTGCCTTTTGCGCATCGAAGCCGGAGAACATCCTGTGGACATACCACGGAGCGGCGATCTCGGCCAGCACAATGGCCGCGCCCAGCACCAGGTACATGGTGGTGAGGATGACCGAGAGCGACCGCTCGCCCTCCGCTTCGCGCCCCGTCTCGCGAAAGCGAGTAAGTATCGTGACGAACGTGATGGAGGCCGCGCCGCCCACCAGGAAGTAGGAGATCATGTCCGGCAGTACAAACGCGCCGTAGAGCGCGTCGGCCTGTATGCCGGCGCCGAAGAGCCAGGCGATGTACTTGAGCCGCACCAGCCCGATGATCCGCGACAGCAGCGTGGACGCCATTAGCACGACGGTGGCCGAGAACATGGAGTGGGCGTGGGAGGGCCGCAGCAGAGCCGCGCCGCGCCGCCACCACGGGCGCGGATGCTGGGACGATTCGGTTGGAGACGCGCTGGTCACTGCTGTTGATTCTATCGGGGTCGTGCGGAGGGGGTAATTGACAGCCAAGGCACTCGCCCGCACGGCGTATGCTGTGTGGCAAGGAGACAAGCGATGCGGCAGGGCTATGGATGGGCGTTGGCGGTGTGCATGGTGCCGGGAGCGAGCCTGATGGGCCAGACAATTCATGGGCGTGACGGCATCGTTCTGCCGCCTCCGCCGGCCGTGGCCGTGAAGCCGGTGGTGGACGACTATTTCGGAACTAAGATCACCGACAACTACCGCTGGCTGGAGGATGCGCAGAGCCCCCAGACCCGCGATTTCATCGACGCCGAAAACGCCTACACGGCGCGTTACTTTGCGCAGGCGCGGATCCGCGATCAGGTGGCCGCCCAGCTGCAGGACCTGGAGGACGTGGCCGAGGCGACCGAGCCGGTCGAGCGCGGCGACAACTACTTCTTCCTCAAGCGGCTCTCTGGCGAGCAGCAGGCCTCGCTTTACTTGCGCCACGGATGGTCCGGCAAGGACGAGCGGCTCGTCGATCCGGCCCAGCTGAGCCGCAATCCAAACACCTCCCTCCATCTGGAAGCCGTCTCCCGCGATGGAACCATGCTGGCTTACTCGGTGCAGAGCGGGGGCGCGGACGAGTCCAGCATCCACCTATTCGATGTAGCCACGCGCAAGACCTTGGAAGACACACTCCCGACCGCGCGGTACTTCAGCGTCGTCTTTGCTCCGGACGGCAAAAGCCTCTACTACGCGCCTTACAGCCGGCAGGGGACCCTGCTCTACCAGCACGTGATAGGAACGCGCATCAGCGATGATACCCTGCTCTTCGGCCACGCGTTCCGCGGCGAGCCGCTGGGCGGCAACGACCTCTTCTCAGGCCGGATCACCGACGACGGCCGCTACCTGGTCGTGCAGATCAACCGCGGCGTGCCGGCACGGCGCGTGGACATTGTCTTCCGCGACCTCGCCAAGCCGGGCTCGTACTTTGAAGTTCTGGTCTGGGGGCTCGACTCGCGCTTCTCCGCCGACTACGCCAAAGGCGCCTGGTACGTAAAGACCGACTATAAGGCGCCCAATGGCCGCATCTTCCGCGCCGATCCTGGGGTGCTGCCCGACGCCTGGACCCAAATTGTGCCCGAAACGAAGGATCCCATCGACACATGGTCCATCGTCGGCGGCAAGCTCTACGTCACCCGCCTCCACGACGTGAAAACCGAGACCCAAGTGTACACGCTCAACGGCAAACCGGACGGCACGGTGGAGTACGAGGGGATCGGCTCGGCCTCAGCGGTCCTTGGGCGGAGCACGGACCGTTACGGCTTCTTCTCCTTCACCTCGTTCATCCGCCCCAGAACCATCTACCGGTTAGACACGGTCACCGGCAAGCGCGACGTCTTCTTCCAACCCAAAGTTCCCTTTGACTCAAGCCAGTATGAGTTGAAGCAGGTTATTTACACCTCCAAAGACGGAACCCGGGTCCCCATGTTCATCGCCGGCAAGAAAGGGCTGAAGCAGGACGGCACGGAGCGCCTGCTGATGACTGGCTACGGCGGCTTCAACCTCAGCAGCCTGCCCGCCTGGAATCCACAATACGCCTGGTGGATGGAACAGGGAGGCTGGTTTGCGCTGCCCAACCTGCGCGGCGGCGGCGAGTACGGCGAGAGCTGGCATGAGCAGGCCATGTTTGAGAAGAAGCAGAACGTCTTTGACGACTGGTTCGCGGCGGCCGAGTACCTGATCGCGCATCATTACACCTCGCCGCAGCACTTCGCCATCACCGGCCGCTCCAACGGCGGACTGCTGATGGGCGCGTCCTTCACCCAAAGGCCCGATCTGTTCTCCGCGGTGCTGTGCGGCTACCCGCTGCTGGACATGCTGCGCTACCAGAAGTTTCTGGTAGGCCGCTTCTGGGTCACCGAGTACGGCTTGTCGGACAACGAAAAACAGTTCCCCTATCTGTTGAAGTACTCGCCCTACCAGAACGTCCATCCCGAAACCGCATACCCGGCGGTGATGTTCTTCACCGGCGACAGCGATACCCGCGTCGATCCGCTGCACGCGCGCAAGATGACGGCGCTGCTCCAGGCCTCATCTTCCAGCGGGCGGCCCATCCTGCTGCACTACAGCACCTCGGGCGGGCACTCAGCCGGCGTCAGCCTGGACCAGAAGATCCAGGACGACGCCGATCAGCTTACGTTTCTCTGGATCGAAACCGGACAGCCGGCGGCGGGCAAGTAGCGCCGTTTCTCCAGCATGGGTAACCGAGGACCCTGACCCTGGGTAACCTCATGCTTGCCGTTCTCTGCTCCGATAAGGGAGATGCGGATGCTAGAAAAGCCTCTTCGCACCGGGAGCTGGATTTCCCGGCCGTCCAGCACACCAGACGGCTGGCGAGGCCGTGTCTGCTCCCTCAAGCAGGTGGGAAGATACCGGCTGGAGCCAAGATGCCAGAGTCCGAAGTGCAGAGCCTCATCCTCGATCCCCAGCGGGAAACCGCTCGCCTGACGGCATTGGAGGCGACTGGGATTCTGGATACGGCTCCCGAGGCTTGTTACGATGCCATCACCCGGCTGGCCGCCGAGTACTTCCAGGCAGACACGGTGCTGCTCGGCTTTGCCGACGAGAGCCGCTTCTGGATCAAATCGTATTGGGGTGAGGCGGTCCGCGAGCTGCCGCGCAACCGCTCCATCTTCGACCTGGTGTACGCCGAAGATGGGCCGGTGATCGTGCCCGACCTCGCCCGGCACCCTGATTTTCACCCTTCCAGCCAGCGGCTCAGGCGGTTGGACGTGGGCTCCTTTGCCAGCGTGCCGGTGCGCTCTCCGGGAGGCATCATCCTGGGCGCGCTCACCATCTTTGCGCGCGAGCCTCGGCGCAGAATGAGCCGGGATGAGCTGCGGATGCTGGAGAGCCTGGCCGACATGGCGGCCGGTCAGCTTGAGCTGCGCCGCATGCGCAGGGCGTGTGAAGGATTCGAGCGGCGCAATCCGCAGGATTCGCAGCCGGCAGTGGGCTATATGGGCGGCGAAGCCGCCTGGCCGGCTTACCCCGACCTGCACCGCGCCCTGGAGCGGCGCGAGTTCGTGCTTTACTACCAGCCCGAGGTGGAGCTGGCCACGCGCCGGATCATCGGCGTCGAGGCGCTGATCCGCTGGGTCCACCCCGAGCGTGGGCTGATTCCTCCCATGCACTTCATTCCCCCGGCCGAGGAATGCGGCATGATCCTGCCCATAGGCGACTGGGGCCTGGGCGAGGCCTGCCGCCAGATTCAGAGCTGGTGCCTTGAGAATCCGCAGAACGGTTCGCTCCGGGTCTGCGTGAACCTTTCCGCCAGCCAGTTCTCCCGCGAAGGGCTCGCCGACCACGTCGAGGAACTGCTGCATCAGACCGGCATCTCCAGCCGTCAGCTTGGCCTGGAGATGACCGAGTCGAGCCTCATTCCCAACATGGGCACCGCCATGGAGGTGCTGAGCAGTCTGCGCATGCTCGGCGTCTCCTTGTTGATGGACGACTTCGGCACCGGCTACAGCTCCCTCAACCACCTCCACGCTTTTCCCTTCGACGTCCTTAAGATTGACCGCTCGTTTGTCAGCCGCATGACCGAGGGCGAACAGCCGCTCCACATTGTCCGCACCATTGTGGATCTGGCTCGCGTGCTGGGAATGGATGTTGTGGCCGAGGGCATTGAGACCCGGGAGCAGTACCGGCTGCTTCGCCAGATGGGTTGCCGCTTCGGCCAGGGCTTCCTGTTTGCGCGCCCCTTGCCGGCCGATGCCGTCAGTGAGCTCTTGCGGCTCCCCGGGCGCGTCGTGCCTGATCCCGAGGCCGTTGAAGCCGTCTGCAATTGATCTGCGCGGGGCGGGCAGATGCGGCGTATGCAGATGCAGCGTATGTGGCGGACACCGCGAAGACGGCGTTAGACAGAAGCTTGAGTCCTTGGCCGCTGCCCCATTATGGAACCAACGACGCCGGCTTCCCAATTCCAAACTCCCGCCCGCTACACCGTGAGAATTTGCTCACGCTTTAAACCACGCCCCCGATAAGCTCGAATCCATGCAGCCGCCCGCGGATAACGCGCCCTCCTCCAGCTTCGCGGGGATACTGGCTGCGTTGGCCACCCCGGTCCGCAAGCGCGTCCCCGCCTGGGACGACCAACTCGCCGACGATGTGACCACCCTCAGCTATGAACGCGCCCTCAGCGCCCATGCCCGCTATCGCAGCGCCGACCGGAACGACTGCGCTCTGACCCAGCTTCCCGATCCCGAGCCCCTCCACGGCCATGCCGCGCTGCCAGGTCCAACGCCCGCGCCCTCCCCACAAGCGGCTTCCCCCGCCTGCGCTGGCCTTGAACCCGCGGCCGTTGCCGCATCGGTCTCCGCGCATGAGAAGCAGCGCAAATGCGCCAGCATTACCATCCGGCTCAGCAGTGCCGATTGCGACCAGCTTCATCAGAGAGCCGCTGAAGCCGGCCTGACCGTCTCCGCCTACCTTCGCTCCTGCACGCTGGAAGCTGAAACGCTCCGGGCGCTGGTCAAGGACACTCTGGCCCAGCTGCGTGCCGGCTCGCCTCGCCCAACCCAGTCTGCGGCTGCGCAAGCGCCCCGATTTTCCTGGCTCGCCTGGCTGCTGCGCCTCCTGCCGCAGATCCGCTTTGGCCAGCGCGCGGTCCGGGCCTGACGCCTCGGCCCAAGCCGTGCACCCACGGAACGCCTCAGCTACAACAAGAAAGCACCCACGGACAGGCTAGCCGGCAATGCAACGGCAATCTCTAGGGCCGGCGCTACTCCACTTCCAGCACCAGGCACTTCAAGTACTCGGTCTCAGGCTGGTTCAGCACCACCGGATGATCGGCGGCGGCGCCGCGCCGTTCCAGCAGCCTCGCCCGCCGGCCGGCATCCGCGGCAGCCGAGGCTACCGCCGCTTCCAGCTCCGCCCAACCCACGTGATGCGAGCAGGAGCAGGTCACCAGCAGGCCGCCGGGGCGCAGCATGTGCAACGCGCGCAGGTTCAGCTCCTTGTAGCCGCGCAGCGCTCCCTCCACGGCGCGGCGGGTTTTGGCGAAGGCCGGCGGATCCAGCACAATCGTGTCGAAGCGCTCGCCCGTAATCGACCAGTCGCGCAGAATCTGAAAAGCATCTCCTTCCACCCAGTCCACTTTTGCCGCCAGCCGCGCGCGGTTGGCCTCCAGGTTGCGCTCGGCCACCTCCAGTGAGGCGCGGGAGGCGTCGATGCCCATCACCTGGCGGCACACCTGGGCCAGGTGCAGGGCAAACCCGCCCTGATAGCAGCAGACGTCGAGCGCGCGGCCTGTTGCGCCCAGCCGCGCGGCCCACGCGCGCGCGGCCGAGTAGTTGGCGCGCTGATCTAAAAAGGCTCCTGTCTTCTGCCCGGCGTTGGCGTCGTAGTGAAACGCCAGTCCGTTCAGGTGAAACTGCGCGCTGGCGGAGAAAGCCGCCGCATCCCGCACGTAGAGCGGTTCCGTCGCCGGCGCAGCCAGTCTCTCCAGTTCGCGCATGCGGGGATCGGGCCGTTCCAGAATGGCCGCCGGAGCCAGCTCCTCGCATAGAACCCGGACACACGCCTGGCGCACGCCACTGGAGTCCAATCCCCGGGCCAGCAGTTGCAGAATCACCAGCCCCGCGTACTTGTCCGCGACCACCCCGGGCAGTTCGTCGGCCTCGCTGAAACAGAGCCGGCAGGCGTCGTTCTCGCCGTCCAGCAGCGGCCGCCGCCGGGCGATGGCCTTCCGCAGCCGAGCCTCCAGAAGCGCCAGCCAGCCCGCCTCATCGACGGCCTCGCGCGAGACCAGGCGCAGCGCAATCTGCGATGTGGGGCTGTACAGCGCCGTCCCCAGCAGCAGGCCGCGCCCGTCGGCCACGGGCAGCAGCGCGGGAGGCTCAGCCGCGGCGGGATCGGGCAGAATGAGGGATTCAATGTCAGAGGCATACACCCAGAGATGACCGCCGCGCAGGCGGTCGGCGGCGCGCCGGCTGATTCGCGCCCCGGCAATCACCTCAGCGCGCGGCGCAACCGGCGGCGTTGCATGGGGAACCGTTTTCTGATGAGGCTTTTCTTCGAGCTTTGGGTGTTTGCGCGCCGGCGCGGCGGCCGTACGAGTCTGGGGATGCGAATCACTCCGGGAAGCGCGGCTTTCCCCACGCTTGGCCGGGGGACGGTCCTCATGAGGCCGTTCCAGACCCGCCGCGGGCTTGTCCGCGCCCGGCGCCCTGGGCTGATCGGTTGGCCGGCGATTGCGCGGCTTGGTCATTCCTGCTCCTTGGGGTGTTTCAGCCCCATGCCGGGAGCAGATAAACCGCCGCCCCCTTACTTGACCTGAAGAGTCTGCAAGTAGCGGCTCAGATTGCTGATCCGGATCGTCATCCTCTGGGGTTGCCCTCGTCCATCTTACCAAGGATCGGACCCCACACGGGCAACTCTACCCTGCCGTGCGCCTGGGTTCCGCGCGCCGAACTGGAGCGCCGCGGACGGTTTTGCCCCGCCGAAAGCGGGTCTGCTTTACCGGCTGACGGTGGCCGGCAGAATCTCTTCCACGTCCACCCACTGTGTCGGATAGTTGCCGGTATAGCAGGCGGTGCAATAGCCCACCCGCTCCTCGCCTTCACAGGACTTCAACAGGCCATCGAGAGAGAGGTAAGCCAGCGAATCGGCCTCGATGAAGCGGCGAATCTCCTCAATGGAGTTGTTGGCCGCGATCAGCTCCCGCTTGCTGGGCGTATCGACCCCATAGAAGCAGGGGGAGATGGTCGGCGGGCAGCTGATGCGCAGATGTACCTCGCTGGCGCCTGCGCCGCGCACCATGCGCACGATCTTGCGGCTGGTGGTGCCGCGGATGATCGAGTCGTCGATCAGCACCACCCGCTTGCCCTCCAGCAGGTTGCGCACCGGGTTCAGCTTCAGGCGCACGCCGAAGTCGCGGACCCGCTGCTCGGGCTCGATGAACGTCCGGCCGACATAGTGGTTGCGGATCAGTCCGAAACGGAACGGCAGTCCAGCCTCTTCCGCGTAGCCCAGCGCCGCGGTCACGCCCGAGTCCGGCACCGGAACCACGACATCGGCGGGCACGCCCGATTCGCGGGCCAGTTGCCGGCCCATCCGGTCGCGGCTCTCCTGCACCCAGAGGCCGAAGATCCGCGAGTCCGGGCGCGCGAAGTAAACCTGCTCGAAGATGCAGCTCGACTGCGGCACGCCGCTGGAAAACTGGCGGCTGGTCACGCCGTCCTCGGTCACCATCAGCAGCTCGCCCGGCTGCACGTCGCGGATAAACTCGGCGCGCAGCAGGTCGAAGGCGCAGCTCTCGCTGGCGAAGACGATCGTGTCCGGTCCTTCGGGGTTCACCATGCGTCCTATCGAGAGCGGCCGGAAGCCCCGTGGATCGCGCGCGGCGAAGATCCGGTCGCGCGTCATCATCACGATGGAGAAAGCCCCATCCACCTGCGCCAGCGAGTCGGCGATCGCGTCTACCAGCGTGGCTGCCTTGGAGTGGGCGATAAGCCGAACGATGATCTCCGAGTCGGAGGTGGTCTGGAAGTAGGCGCCCTCGCGCTCCAGGCGCGCGCGCAGGATGCTGAGGTTCACCAGGTTCCCGTTGTGCGCAATTGCAATCAATCCCTTTGTCGAGTCCACTCGAATAGGCTGCGCATTCAACAGCGCCGAGTCGCCCGTGGTCGAGTACCGCGTGTGGCCGATAGCCATCGGGCCGGGCAGCTTCTCCAGCACGTCGTCGGTAAAGATCTCCGAGACCAGGCCCATGCCCTTGATGTTGGCCAGGTGCTGCCCGTCCGCCGTGGCGATGCCCGCCGACTCCTGCCCGCGGTGCTGCAGGGCGTAGAGGGCCAGATAGGCCTGCCGCGCGGCGTCCGGATGGCCGTGGATCGCCACTACCCCGCATTCCTCGCGCAGCTTCGGATCCTCCTCCGCACGCGGAGTCGAAATCTCCTGAGGCGTACAGCCGATTGCGGCTGAATGGTCGATCTTGCCCTGGACTCCCTGATAAAGGCGCCGGATCATGCCGTTACCTCGTCATGGAGGGTGGATTCCAGGGCCTTCGCCCAGGGCTTCTTCAGGCTGGAGATGGAAGCGGAGATCATGGGCTGGCGATAGACGCTGATCTCCAGGTTGTCGCCGCCGGTGGCGCCGATCCGCGCCGCAAAAAACCCGTACTCGCTGGCCAGCTCCTCGATTGCGGCCACCTTGGTCGGAAAAGCGGTCACCACCATGGTCGAAGCCGGCTCGGCAAAGAGGCCGAAGAGCGGATGCGCCATCAGCGCCTGTTCCTGCTCCACCGCGGCTCCAATTTCCAGCGGAAACGCCGCCTGCGCCAGCGCCACGGCGATTCCACCGTCGGAGAGGTCGCGCGCCGAACGCAGGAGCTCCTGATCGGCCAGAACGCCAAGCAGCGTATGCAGGTCAGCCTCCGCGTCCAGATCCAGAGGCGGCGGCTGGCCCCAGAGTCCGCCCAGAACCACCTTCGCGTATTCTGACGAGCCAAAGCAGGCCAGCTCGGCGGAGGCGGTGGCTTCCGTCTCGGCAATATCCTCGGGAACCACCACGGCCTCATCGCCCATCACACCGGGAGCTATGCTCGACTGGCCCTCCACCAGCTCAGGAATGAGGGGAACATGGAGGTTCGGATCGGGCTCCTGGCCGGCGGGGATGGGCCACAGCAGCAGAATCGCGTCTCCCTGCTCCTGGAAGTGCGCGGGAACCGCCTTGGCCGCGTCCTCCAGAATGCCCACGATCCCCAGAACCGGCGTCGGGAAAATGCCTTCGCCGCGGGTCTCGTTATACAGCGAGACATTGCCGCCGGTGATCGGCGTTCCCAGCGCCGTGCAGGCCTCCGCAATGCCGTCGATGGCCGCCGAAAACTGGGCCATGATCTCCGGCTTCTCCGGATTTCCGAAGTTCAGGCAGTTGGTGGCGGCGATCGGCGTGGCCCCGGTGGAGGCCACTTTGCGGGCGCACTCGGCCACAGCGTGTTTGGCGCCCAGTTTCGGGTCCAGGTACGCCCACCGTCCATTTCCGTCCAGCGCCATGGCCAACGCGCGCTCGCGGCCCAGTGTTCCCGTGCCTTTGATGCGCATCACGCCGGCCTCGCCGCCGGGGCCCATCACCGTGTTGGTCTGGACCATGGTGTCGTACTGCTCGTGCACCCAGCGTTTGCTGCACACGCTGGCGCCGGCCAGCAGCTTCTTGAGGTCGGCGGTAAAGTCGCGGTCCTCGGCCAGCTCGTCGAGAATCGCATCGGACGGCTCAGCCGCCACCGGCGCCTTCCACTCGCCCACGGGACGTCGATAGAGCGGCGCGTCATCGGTCAGCGAAGTGTTGGGAATATCGGCCATCAGAACCCCGTGGTGGCGGATGCGCAGCCGCGGCTCGTTCTCCACCGTGCCGATAATCACGCCGTCCAGGCCCCACTTGGTGAAGACCCGCAGAACCTCGTCTTCGCGCCCCTTTTTCGCCACCAGCAGCATCCGCTCCTGGCTTTCGGAGAGCATGATCTCGTAGGCACTCATGCCGGTCTCGCGCTGCGGCACGTGGTCCAGCTCCACGTCCAGCCCCATGCAGCCGCGCGCGCCCATCTCGCAGGTTGAGCAGGTCAGCCCCGCCGCGCCCATGTCCTGGATGCCGACGATCGCGCCCGTCTTCATCGCCTCCAGGCAGGCCTCCATCAGCAGCTTCTCCATGAACGGGTCGCCCACCTGCACGTTGGGCCGCTTGGCCTCGGAGCCTTCGCTGAACTCCTCGCTGGCCATGGTGGCCCCGTGGATGCCGTCGCGCCCCGTCTTCGCGCCCACGTAGATCACCGGATTGCCCGCGCCGCTGGCCTTGCCGTAAAAGATCTCGTCCTTGCGCACCATGCCCAGGGCAAACGCGTTCACCAGCGGATTGCCGCTGTAGCAGGCCTCGAACTTCGTCTCGCCGCCCAGGTTGGGCACGCCGAAGCAGTTGCCGTAGCCCGCGATGCCGCTCACCACCCCCTCAACGATGGAGTGGTTCCTGCGCACCAGCGCCGGATCGTCGGAGCCGGATTCAATCGGCCCGAAGCGCAGCGAATCCATCACCGCCAGCGGCCGAGCGCCCATGGTGAAGATGTCGCGCAGAATCCCGCCCACGCCTGTCGCCGCGCCCTGGTAGGGCTCAATGTAGCTGGGATGGTTGTGGCTCTCAATCTTGAAGGCGCAGCCCCAGCCATCGCCCACGTCGATGATGCCCGCGTTCTCGCCCGGTCCCTGCAACACGCGGTCGCTCTTGGTCGGCAGCCGTTTCAGATGCACGCGGCTGGACTTGTACGAGCAGTGTTCGCTCCACATCACCGAGTAAATGCCCAGTTCAGTCAAGGAGGGCACGCGCCCAAGCGCCGCCAGAATGCGGTCGTACTCCCCCGCGGTGATGCCGTGCTGGGCCAGCATCTGCGGGGTCACCGCCGCCGGTTCGGGAACAACTGCAGAGGAGGCTGTACTCATCACGCTTGCTTCCATTGTCGCATGGCGTTCATTATTCGGTCCCACGCAAGAAGTGTGGAAAGCCGGAACCTTTCCCCGCGCCCCAGGACTGCGCACTGCAGCCACGCCCGAGCCATCGGCGATCCGCCTGATTCGATTGCCGTTGCCGTCCCTCTTTCGCCGCCTCCGCGCAACCGGACAAAACCGCCAGTCCCTGCGCCCGCGCGCGCCAGTTGCCATGCGGAAGCGGCTTCTGGAACAATGGCGTACGAAATTTCAAGCACCTTCTCCGGTGTGCGCTGCGCGGCCACCATTCAGCATGCGCAGGCCGGACTACATTCCGAATCTTGAGGCGCGGTCTTCCAGGCCGGGAATACAGCAGTTCGGGCGCCATGGCGCGGACCCAAAAGAAATAATCAGGGAACAAGAGTTTGCAAGGAGAAATGGTATGAATCGTTTTGGTGATCTCAACGGACTGACGCGTCGGGAGCTGCTTCAACTTTCATCAGCTGGAACCGCAATGCTGGGAGCCAGGCTTGCTTTTCCGGGGCTGGCCGCCGCAGCCGGCTCACCGCAAAGGGTGGAAACCCCGCGCCTCAAGACCCCCGGAAACGGCCCCTTCGGCGTTCCGCAGGCAACCTTCATCTCCCACCAGCTCGGCACCGATCACTCCGAGGGCTGCACCGCCCTGGACATGAACGGCGACGGCTACCTCGACATCGTCAGCGGCGCCTACTGGTACGAAAATCCCGGTCCCCAGGGTGGCGTCTGGAAGCGCCATCAGTGGCGCACCGTCGGCATCCACGGCGAGTTCGTCTCCGACTCCGGCGAATGGGCCGTCGACGTCAACCACGACGGCTACCCCGACATCGTCACCTGCGGCTGGATCTCCAACGGCCTGTGGTGGTACGAGAATCCCAGGACAGCGGACGGCGAGTGGAAGAAGCACTTCATCGCCAACAGCTATGACAACGAAGGCGGTTGGATGGGCGACATCAACGGCGACGGCATCCCCGAGCTAGTCATCGCCCACTACAACCACGAAGGCATCATCTGGGTCGACTTCTCCGGACCGCAGCCCATCATCCATAAACTCGGCCACGACCACGCGCACGACAAGGGCCAAAATCCCACCGGGATCGTCCACACCGTGGCCAACAACACAGATATTGAAGACGGCCACGGCATCGGCGTCGCCGACGTCAACGGCGACGGCAAGCCCGACATCCTCACCCCCACCGGCTGGTTTGAAAACATCGACGCCAATCACGATCAGTTCAAATGGCATCCTGACTGGAACCTCGGCGACGCCGGATTCCCCATCATCGGCTACGACGTCAACAACGACGGCAAGATGGACATCCTCTACGGGCAGGGCCACAGCTACGGCATCTACTGGCTCGAGCAGCAGGGCAGCGGCGACAACCGCCACTGGATTCGCCACACCATCGACGAGTCGTTCTCGCAGGTTCATGCCCTCATCATGGCCGATATCGACGGCGACGGGCAGCCGGAGCTGATTGCCGGCAAGCGCTATCGCGGCCACTCCGGCCACGATCCGGGCTCGCACGATCCGCTGGTCATTTACTACTACAAGATCAACCGCACCCACGGCGCCTTCACCCGCTATCCGATCAGCGTGAACGGCACCGCCGGCGCAGGCACGCAGTTCGTCGTCGCGGACTTCGACAAGGATGGCGATCTGGACATCGCCGTCGCGGGCAAGTCCGGCGTGCACTTCCTTGAGAACATCATGATCGACAGGATCTCTCCCAAGGAGCGCGAGAAGGAGCTGATCCTCAACCAGAACTGGCCGTTTCCGGGCGAAGGCCAGGAAGTCCCGCAGGACGAGGAGCCCAACCCGAACGCTCCCAGCACCGCTCCAAAATAAACCCGCGTAGCATTCATCAGAGGCCGGCTACGCGCGAAGCACAGCCGGCCTTTTTCGAATCCACCGATCAAACCAACCCTGAAGTAGCGACTAATTTCCAAGTAGGCGACCACATGACCGCAATCGGGTGATTGGGAACATTAATCGGGTCCGAGGTGTCTAAGATAACGAAGCTCAGGCGCCCTTGTCATATCAGGAGTCGGACATGCGAACCGTGTGGTTTGTGGCCATCGCGATTACAGCGCTTTCTGTTCAGTGCCGCGCTCAGTTCTTTCCGAAGTCTTCCCTCGATGTAGGAGGAGACGACTTCAAGGCCAAATGGTATTCAATGCAATTAAAGGCCCTTCAGGAGCCGTCTCTCTTTGCACTCTCAAAAGACCGGGAAGCAGAATCCTACAGATTCCTTTGGCTCCGTACTTTCCACCATCCCGTCGCAGTCAGACTGGATCGTCTGCAGAGCGATGGCTCCTGGGTCTTGGTCACGAAGGTCGCGAGCGGCGCGGGCGGATATAGCCCAGGAAGACTCGTGACGAATACTTCTCGCAAACTGACTGCACCGGAGGTTCAAGATTTCCTGTCCAGAATTCAGAAGGCCCAGTTCTGGAGTGCACCCAATCCCGTCAACGACCAAACCGGGACGGACGGGTCGCAGTGGATCATTGAGGGAGTGAAGGAAGGCCATTATCACGTGGTTGATCGTTGGATGCCAAAACATGGACCTGCACGCGACTTGGGGCTGTTTCTGGCAATTGATTTGGCAAAGTTGAGCATTCCCGCAAACGAAATCTACTGACTGCGGTCGTGTCACCGCCAACCCTTCCGTGACTCAAACCGCGGCAGGATTCGGTTGCTCCCCGAGGCAATCCAACAGCTCCCCTTACGCCAGCATCACCTTCAGCACCACCGCGTAGTCCCTTTTCGGCCGTGTCGTATACCGCGCCGAGAATCCCAAACGGTTTTGGTGGGACATTGTCGCGTTTTACCTTGCTGGCCTTTTCTTGATTGGAATGTACCTGTTCCAGGCCCTCAAACCGGGATAGGTTCCGCCCCGGCCACAGAACTGACCCGCCGGTGGCGCGTGGGAATGTCTTTCCCCAGAGAAGACCGCTTTACTTCTGCTAAAATGTAAAGAGGGGTGCATCATGATGGAAGCCACTCTCAGCAGCAAGGGTCAGGCCACGATTCCAAAGGCGGTTCGAGAACGGTTGCAGATCAGGCCGGGCGACCGGTTCAAATTCTTTTTCCATCCCGACGGTGTGATCATTCTGCCCAGGATTCCAACCAAGCGCCTCAAGGGCAGCGTGCCCGGGCTGGCGCGGCCGGTCTCTGCCAAAGAGATCGATAGTGCCATTGCGGCAGGCGCTACCGAGAGATTTCGGCGGAAGAAATGATCGGCCTAGAAAATGATCGGACTTGATACGAACGTCCTTTTGCGCTACCTCGTCCAGGACGATACGGCGCAGTCTCCCCGGGCGGCTGAGGTCATCGAACGCCGTCTGACGGTGGAGAATCCTGGTTTTGTCAGTCTCGTCTCGATTCTCGAGATCGTCTGGGTTCTTGGCAGTCTCTACAAGCGCTCAAATGCGCAAATTGTCGACCACATTGAAATGATCCTGGCGGCCGATACCCTCCAGGTACAAAACGAGCAGGAGGTCTATCAGGCTGTCGTCGCGCTCAGGACCGGATCGGGCGCCTTCGACGACGCGCTGATCGGCGCCCTGGGCGCATGGTGGGGCTGCTCGGCAACTCTCACCTTCGACCAGGACGCCGCCAAACGCCTCAAAGGATTTCAACTCCTCTAATCCGTTCCGGATGCGACGGGCCCGCCCCGAAATTGACCCGCCGTCCCCTTTCCCGTAGACTAAGAAATTGGGAGGAATGCGTTGTTTCTGCATCTGCCCCGCATTCCACCCAAGTGATTCGGAGATAAGGAAGTTCAATGGCAAACCACGTATCGTCGCTGAAGCGCGCCCGCCAGACCGTCACCCGCACCGAAGTCAACCGCAACAACCGCAGCCGCGTGCGCACCAGCCTGCGCGCTCTGCGCGAGGCGCTGGCCAAGGGCGACGTCAAGGCCGCGCAGGCCCAGTACCGCGAGACCGTCTCCGCCCTGGACAAGAGCGTGCAGAAGGGCGTGCTCCACGGCAACACCGTTTCCCGCTACAAGAGCCGCCTCAATGCGCGGCTCAAGGCCCTGGCCACCACCAAGGCCTGACCCCGCGGCGGAAACACCCTCAATTCATCCAGAAAAACAGCCGGGATTCGCTCCCGGCTTTTCTATCTTTGCGCGACCGCTGCGAACCCTCCCCTGGCAGTTCAGCCACACCGCGCCAGCGATGAGGCTAGGAGCTAGCAGCTAGAAGCGGTTTTAGAAAGCTGCTTTGCAGATCCTTGCCGAAAATTAGCCCCGCTCCGCGCAAAATCAAATCGGAGGGATGGGCGGGCGACTCTCACGCGCGTCCATCCACGGCCCGTCCCGAGTCTCCCGTCGCGCTCTAAAACGCACTTAATGCGCATAAAAATTGGGCTTATCTCAATGATGGAGAAGAAGATAAGGATGAAAACACGTACCCCACCCCCCTCCCCCCAGTGAAACTGTGAAAATGTGAAACTGTGAGGCGAATCCGCGCGCTTACAGCCGCTCGAAGATCCCCGCCGCGCCCATTCCGCCGCCCACGCACATCGTCACCATCCCATAGCGAGCCTTCCGGCGTTTCATCTCGTGGAGCAGCGTCGCGGTGAGTTTGGCCCCCGTGCATCCCAGCGGATGCCCCAGCGCAATCGCCCCGCCGTTCACATTAACGCGTGCCGGGTCCAACCCCAGAATCCGAATCACGGCCAGCGCCTGCGCGGCAAAGGCTTCGTTCAGCTCGATCAGCCCGATCTCCTCGAGCTTCAGCCCGGCCCGCTTCAGCGCTTTGGGAACCGCCGTCACCGGCCCCATGCCCATCTCCTCCGGCAAGCAGCCGGTCGCGGCGTACGCAACCAGTCGCGCCAGCGGCTCCAGCCCGAGCTCCCGCGCCCGTTCCGCGTCCATCAGCACCATAGCCGCCGCCCCATCCGACATCTGCGACGAGTTCCCCGCCGTCACCGTCCCGTTCGCGTGAAAAGCCGGCTTCAATTTGGCCAGCGCCTCGGCTGAAGTGTCGGCCCGCGGTCCCTCATCGGCGGCAAAAACAGTCTCCTCAGCCCGCGGCTTGCCGGGCTTTGTGCCGGGCTGCACCGTGGTTACGCGCACCGGAATCAGCTCCTCGGCAAAGCGCCCGTCTTTCTGCGCGGCCAGGGCCTTTCGGTGGCTGGCCAGCGCAAAGGCGTCCTGATCCTCGCGGCTCACGGCGTAGCGCCGCGCCACGCGCTCGGCGGTCAGGCCCATGGTCAGCAGCGACTCGGGATAATGCTCGGCCAGGTAGGGGTTGGGGCTGGGCTTCATCCCGCCCATCGGGATCAGGCTCATCGATTCCGCGCCGCCCGCCGCCACCACGCGGCAGCCGCCCGCGCGGATGCGCTGATCGGCCAGCGCAATCGCCTCAAGCCCTGACGAGCAGAGGCGATTGACGGTAGCGCCGGGAATCTCCACCGGCAGCCCGGCGCGCAGAATGGCAAAGCGCGCGATGTTCCAGCCCTGCTCGCCCTCCGGCTGCGCGCAGCCCAGAATCACGTCGTCGATCTCGGCGCGGTCGAGCGCCGGAACCCGCTCCAGAGCAGCGTTCAACGCAATTGCGGCCAGGTCGTCCGGGCGCGTGGTGGAAAGCGCGCCTTTGGGCGCGCGGCCCACCGGGGTGCGAACGGCGCTGACGAGGACGGCTTCCGGCACGGGCGATGCTCCTTCAGAAATGCGGACCCTCTACTGCAATCCATAGCGGCAAGGGCGCCGACCGGTCAACCGCGCCGGAATCAGGCCAGCGCGGCCTGCTAATTTTCAACATCCACATCCACCACCGTCCATGCATTCCTGGTGAAGTAGTGGTAGACGGTCTTGTAGTCGACCACCGAGTCGGCCAGCGCGTCGTGGTCCAGGCGCGGCGGGCGTGGGTCCATGTTGCTCTGCGCCTCGTGCACCTGCGCGGGCGTAGCCGGATCGATGCCCCAGTTGAAGCCGAGTACGCCGCTCGGGTCGTGGGTCTGCAGCCGCTCGGTCTCCAGCGCAGTGGCCAGCACGGTCGGCGGCGCGGCTTCGCTGGTGAAGAACACTAGCAGCGAAACCGTCCCATGCGCCGAGCAGAGAACCGCCCAGTCCGACGAGACTCGCCGCTCCAGGCTGGCGTGCACCACGTTTTCCGGCTCATGCGCCTCGTAGGTCTGCGGAATCAGGCAGCCCCGCTGGTTGAGCTGCTCCTGAATCGACACCGGCAGGTCGGGGAAGGAGCTGACTGGCAGATGACGGATGAGATAGGGTGTGGAGCGGCCGTCGAGAACCACGTGGCCGGATTCGTTGAGTTGTCCCAGGGGAACCTGCGGCCGCGCCGGAGCGAGCTGCCAGGCCAAAACCAGGCAACCCAGCAACAAACTTCGCGTCAGGCGCAAACCTCGCGCCGACGACCGTATCTGCCGCGGCTCTCGGTGAGCCATTGGAAGACCACCCTTCACCGCAACCATCTTACTTAGTTCCGCAGCGGCTTGCCGGTTTTCAGGGTGTGCGCAATGCGCTCCTGGGTCTTGCGCTCGCCGCAGAGCGAGAGGAATGCCTCCCGCTCCAGGTCCAGCAGATACTGCTCGCTCAGCGGCGCGCCGGCGGTGACCCGTCCGCCGCACAAAATGTACGCCGCCCAGCGCGCAACCTTCTGGTCGTGCTCGCTGGCGTAGCCCGCCTCGCCCATCAGGAAGACGCCCGTCTCGAGCGCCGCCAGCATCCCCGTGCCCGGCGCGGGAATCCTGGTGCGCGGCTGCGGAGCCGCATAGCCGGCCGCGGCCAGCGCTGCCGCCTGCGTCTTGGCGTCCAGCAGCAGCCGCTCGCCGTTCATGGTGATGCGGTCGGAGCCTGCCAGCAGTCCCAGTGTCCGCGCCTCGGCGGCGGAAGTGGAAACCCTGGCCAGCGCGATGTTGTCAAAGACGCGCTTGAGCGCCGCCGCCAGCTCAGCCGACTGCGCAAAGCGGGAAGGCGGGTCGCGGGGATCGGGCGGCGCCAGCGCCGCGGCCGTGTCGATCGCCCGCAGCAGCATCTCCTTGGTGCCGCCTCCGGCCGGAATCAACCCCACTCCAGCCTCCACCAGCCCAATATAGGTTTCCGCGTGGGGCTGCCGCCGCGCCGCGTGCAGGCAGATCTCCGCGCCCCCGCCCAGCGTCAGCCCGAAGGGCGCAACCACCACCGGCCGCGGGCAGAATTTGATGGCCGCCGTCATCTGCTGAAAGCCGTGGATCACGGAGGCCAGCTCTTCCCACTCCCCTTCCTGCGCGATCAGCAGAAGCTGCATCAGGTTCGCGCCCACGCTGAAGTTTTCGCGGTCTCCGCTCAGCACGAAACCGGCAAAGTTGCGCACCGCGTCGGAAGCCGGATGCAGCACGGCGGAGATCAGGGCCAGCACATCGCCGCCGATGGCGTTCTTCATCGAGTGCAGCTCGATGCAACCGATCCCATCGCCCAAATCCACCAGCGAGGCTCCCGGATTCGTGCGCACCACCCCGTGGGAGCGGCGGAAATCCGCCACGCGCGCGTGACCCGTAATCGTTTGCACCGGCTCCATCCGCCCGGTCGCCGGCTGAAAGCAGCTCTGCCCGTCTGCCGCGTACCAGCCCGCGCAGCCCGCCGCAGGCAGAGCCTCAAGGCGGGGGCTCACCTCGAGCTTCAGCGCTTTCATGCGCGCCAGGGTCGCAGCCAGCCCCGCCGCCATACTCGCGGCATCCAGCATCTCCAGCGGCCCCAGCTCCCAGTTGTAGCCGGCCCGCATGGCGCGGTCGATGGAGACGCCGTCCCCAGCCGCTTCTCCGACCCGCTCGGCGGCAAAGTTCCACAGCGCAGCCAGAAACGGCCACAGAAACGCTGCCGCCTTGTCTTTGCGGGGATCGCCGGCCAGCAATAGGCGCAGCCGTTCTGGAGCTGTAGCCGCATTCTTAGCCATCTCCAGAGCGGACAGCGCAGCTTTCTGTGCGGGCCGGTACTCATAGGTGGCCAAATCCAGCACCAGCCGCTGCTCGCTGCCGTCGGCAGCGCGGACTTTCCTGTAAAAACCCTGCCCGGCCTTGTCGCCCAGCCAGCCGCGCCGCACCAATTCCTCCAAAACGCCGGAAAATCCGCTCTGCCGAACCCCCTGAGGAAAGTTAGCCGCCACGTGCGCCAGCACGTCGATGCCCACCAGGTCGGCGAGGCGGAAGGTTCCCGTGCGCGGCCAGCCGATGGCCGGCCCGGTGAGCGCGTCCACCTCTTCGACGCTCAACCCCTGCTCGAACATCAGCGCCGCGGCCTGGAACAGCACGGCGATCCCGATCCGGTTGGCGATGAAGTTCGGCGTATCGCGGGCAAAGACCACCTCCTTACCCAGCGTGCGGTCGGCAAAGGCCCCGAACTGGGCTGCCAGCGCGGGATCGGTTTCCGCCGTGGGAATCACCTCCACCAGACGCATGTAGCGCGGCGGATTGAAGAAGTGCGTGCCGAAGAAGCGGGCGCGGTGCGTCGTCAATCCCGCGGCGATCTGCGCGATCGGCAGCCCCGAAGTATTCGTCGTCAGAACCGCCTGCGAGGCCAGCTGCGGCTCTACGCGAGCCAGCAGCGCGGTCTTGATGGCCAGATTTTCGGCAACAGCCTCCACCACCCAGTCGCACTGGTTCAGCTTTTCCAGGTCCTCGTCGAAGGTTCCCGGCGTGATGAGCGCGGCCAGCGACGGTTCAAAGAGCGCCGGCGGCTTAGCTGTACCCAGCGCCGCAATCGCGGCCTCGGCCAGCGGCCGCGCGCTCTTTTCCTTAACGGGCAGGTCGAGCAGAAGCACCGGAATCCCGGCGTTAGCCAGGTGCGCGGCGATGCGCGAACCCATCGTCCCGGCTCCGAGCACGGCGGCCCGGCGCACCAGCAGCGGCTGAGCAGCGGGAACGGGAGCCGAAGCGGTGGTGCTCATGCGGGGTCTCCCTTGGGCCGATGGAAACGGGAAAGGCTTTCCAGCCGGAAACGCTGGCAGAATACGGAAGCCCGGTCAGCGCGGTCAAGGATACGCCGGCACTCTACGGCTCCGTCGCCGGGCACGATCCGGGCCGCAAGGCCGCAAGCAAAACGAGTCCAAGGCCGATCAGCGAACCGGCCAACCATTCCGGGCCTCCGCTAAAATGCAAAACCAATGCCCAGCAGCAAACGCCTGTCGCGAATGCAAGGCGCACAACATTTCCCAAAATCCATCGTCCGCCCGGTGTGCTTTTCGATACAGTGCTTGGATTTCTGGGGCCTCGAAGAATTCTCTTTTGCATATAAAATCCATCCACAGCGCAAAAGAGTGCGCCGAAGATGGCAATCCACTGGATCGGGGACATCGGACCGGGATTTGAGGGAACGGAAAGGTCAAAGACGATGAAGAAACAGAAGAGCGCGTAAGCGATGCAGATCAACTGATAGATACGAATCTTTCGACCCTGCGTCATTTCGTGCAGCCCTCCGCTAGCTTGCTTTTGACCTCGGAAGGGGAATCTAGAACGCACCGAGCATACGCAAATGGATTCCCAGGGTCAAGAAGCCCGCCCTAAAACCGCTTGCGCAGGAATTCGAAGATCACGTAGCCAATCCCCGCCGAAAGCGCCGCGATGGCGAAGTTGGTCCGCGAGAAGATGTCAAAGAAAGCGAAAGTCAGCGTCTTGCTGTGCCCATTGGAGCGGGTAAACTCGCCCATCAGCAGATTGGAATAGAAGAGAAAGATGATGAAGGCAACTTCAATCGCGGCCCGCCAAACGGCATTGAGACGGATGCGGGTTGTGACAGCGCGAGGCATGAATATGATCCTAACAAGGGTGAAATCAGGAACCCACAAGAATCGGACCGATTGAGTTCGATTTTCGCCGCCCGCACCGCCCCCCGTTCCGAACTATCCGTTTGACCCCTTCCGGTAGCGGGCACTAGCTTGGAAGTGTGCGGGGATGCGTCGTTATCCTCCGCCCCAGCAGGGCTCCGGCGTCAGTCGGCCGCGGGCGAGTCGCGAGGCAATCCAATCAAGGAGACGGAATGCGCAGCAGGAGATTTTCCTGGAGTTGCACAGGGCTGCTGGCCCTCATGCTCGCGGTCCTGGCCTCGAGCACGGCGCGGGCGCAGGACCTCAAGAGCTTCGAGCAGAAGATCACCACCAAGGTTCTGCCCAAAGGCCTCACCCTCATCGTCTGCCACAAGGCCGCCATCGAGAAAGTCTCGCTGGCCGATATCGATGCCGCCGCCGAAAAGTACATCCACCCCGCCAGCCTGGCCGTGCTGGTGGCGGGCAACCAGCCGCAGATCAAGCCAGGCCTCGACGCCCTGGACCTCGGCCCCATTCACCCCATCGACATCGCCATCCCGGGGACTGGAGGGCCTGGCGGCGCCTCAGCCGGCGCGGAGAACCAACCGTGAGCAAGGTACGGAAAGACGCAAGGAATAACAAGCAACTGAAGCTGGCCGTCGTCATCATGGCGGCCGGCAAGGGAACCCGGCTCAAATCCCGCCGGCCCAAGGTCCTGCACCAGATCGGCGGCAAGCCCTTGCTCGCGCACGTCATCGCCGCCGCCCGCCGCATCGTTGCGCCGGAACGGATCTACGTCGTCGTCGGTCACCAGGCCGAGTCCGTCCGGAAGGCCGTAGCCGCGACCGGCGTCGCCTTCGTTGAGCAGCCCGAGCAGCGCGGCACCGGCCATGCCATCCAGTGCGCCCGCGCCGCCATCGCCGGTTATAAGAATATCCTCGTCCTTTCCGGCGATGCGCCGCTCATCCGCCCGGAGACCCTGGATAAGATGTGCAGCTTCCATCGGGCCCAACGGGCCGCGATGACGATCCTCACCACCGTTCCCGCCGACCCCTTCGGCTACGGGCGCGTCCTGCGCCAGGCCCCCGATTCCCCGTTCGTTGAGGCTATCGTCGAGCAGAAGGCGCTGACGGCCGCGCAGGCCGCGATCCCCGAGATCAACTCCGGCATGTACCTCTTCCGCACCGCCCCGCTGCTTGCCCATCTCGACCAGCTCACCAGCAACAACGCCCACGGCGAGTTCTACCTCACCGATATGGCCGGCCTCCTGCGCAGGGCTGGGGAGCGCGTGGCCGCCGTCCTGTCAGACGATCCCTGCGAGGTGCTGGGCGCAAACACGCTGGCCGAGCTGGCGGCTCTGGACGCGACCTTCCGTGCTTCGACGGCCAGCCGCTTGATGACCGCCGGGGTCACCATCTACCGGCCTGAGACCTGCGTGATCGATGCCGAGGTCCAGGTCGCCCCCGACACCGTGATCGAGCCCTTCGTCCAGTTGCTCGGCGCGACGCGTATCGGTGGCGATTGCCTGATCCGCTCCTACACCATCATCGAGAACTGCACTCTGGGCAGCGATGTGCTGGTGCGGCAGAGCTGCGTGCTGGCGGAGAGTTCGGTCGGGAACGGCGCCCGCATCGGCCCCTTCGCCCACATTCGCCCTGGCTGCGTGATCGGCGAAAACGTGCACGTGGGCAACTTCGTTGAGACCAAAAAGGCGCGGCTCGACAAGGGAGCCAAGGCCAATCACCTTACCTACCTCGGCGACGCCGAGATCGGCGAGGCCAGCAACATCGGCGCCGGCGTTATCACCTGCAACTATGACGGCGTCAACAAGCATCTCACCCGTATCGGCAAGGGCGTCTTCGTCGGCAGCGACTCCACCCTGGTCGCTCCGGTCACCGTCGCGGACGGCGCCTACATCGGCGCCGGCTCCTGCATTACCAAGGATGTGCCCGCCGGCTCACTGTCTGTGGGCCGCGCCCGTCAGATCGTCAAGGAAGGCTGGGCCGCGGCCAAACGCGCCCGCAGGCAGAGCGGGGAGTAACGTCGTTTCGTATTCCAGCAGCCGCGCCGGATCGGAGCAGCCGGAAAGGTAATCCGGACCACGCTTTCACTTTCCACCCGCTCCGGTTTCAATCCTCCCGCCGGGCATCCTTTTCGGAATCTTTCTTCCCGCAGCAAAGCGGCAATTTTAGGCATCTATTTAGTACAATTTAGTAAGAGTCTCACTGATTCCCTGTTGCGTGGTGCCGATTGTAGCGTGTAGCTTTTGCTTACAATCTGGCGAGACCGCTGTGGATCTGTTTGAGAGACCAGTTGCTCGGCAGGACGGTCAATTGCCTGCAGACGGGGTCAGCCAGGAGTTCGCAGGCGTAGCCGGAGTCCCGAAAGTGAGCTGCGGCCCCAGAAGTTCCGCAGGATGAAGACCGGACCGCGCAGGAGCGGATGAGCAGGCAGCGGGTTGGCGTCGCAGACCAGGGGGCTTCCGGTGGGGTGGCCGCTGCGTCCGGCGAATTGAGTTCGTCTTTGCGATGGTTGCCGAAGATCATGGGAGGGTGGGGTTTTGGCCTCAAAAACGGCAGGTCTGGGAGAGCGGAAGCCGGCTCAGAATGCACGCCCGGAGGATGACGCGCGTTCGGTCTCCAGGCTGCGCCGGTCGATCCGCATCCTGGTCGTCGACGACGAGCTCCACGTCCGCATGATGATGGGCACCACGCTGGAGCGCGAGGGCTACGACGTCCAGCTTGCGGCCGGCAGCCGTGAAGCGCTCGAAGCCCTCGCGCAGAACAGCTTCGACCTGCTCCTCACCGACATCGTTATGCCCGACGGCAGCGGTATGGCTCTGCTGGAGCGCGTCCGCTCCATGCAGCCCCACCTGCCCGTGGTCATGGTCACCGCCATCCACGACATCAGCGTCGCCATCGACTCCATGCGCCGCGGCGCCTACGACTACCTGCTCAAGCCCTTTGAGCGCGAGCACCTGGTCAGCACCGTGCAGCGCGCCCTCGATCATCGCCAGGTGCTGCAGGAGAACCGCGACTACCAGCAGAACCTCGAACAGGTGGTGCGCGCCCGCACCGAACTCCTGCGCCAGGCCGTGGAAGACCTGGAAAACTCCTACGACGTCACCCTCGAGGCCCTCGGCGACGCCCTCGACCTCAAGGACTCCGAGACCGAAGGCCATTCCAAGCGCGTCACCGCTTACACCATTGCCCTGGCCCGCGCCATGGGCATCAGCCCCGCCCAGATCAAGCTCATTGCCCGCGGCGCCTTTCTCCACGACATCGGCAAGATGGCCATCCCCGACGAGATCCTCCGCAAGCCCGGCAAGCTCACCCTGGAGCAGCAGGAGATCATGCGCGAGCACTGCACCCGCGGCTACCACATCCTGCGCAAGATCCCCTTCCTGGCCGAGGCGGCCGAGATCGTCTTCTCCCACCAGGAACACTTCGACGGCAGCGGCTATCCCGGCGGCATCAGCGGCAACCAGATTCCCATCGGGGCGCGCATCTTCGCCGTCGCTGACGCCTTAGACGCGATCACCAGCGATCGCCCTTACCGCAAGGCCCGCAGCTTCGACGCCGCCCGCGAGGAGATTTTGCGCTGCTCCGGATCCCAGTTTGACCCCGCCGTCGTCGAGGCGTTTCTGAAGATTCCCAACGAGCTATGGCAGGAGCTGCGCTCCGAGATTACCGCCCAGAACAAGCGCTTGTCGGCCGCCGACAACACCAACGAGGGCGCAGCGTCCGCGCCCTGAAGGAGCCAAGACCATGGCGCTTTCCCCAACTGACGCCGCAGCTCGGCTCGCCGCACTGCCTGGATGGCAGATTGAGGCCGGCGAACTGGTGCACACCTTCGCCCTGGCCGACTTCCGCGCCGCCCTCGCCTTTGTGAACCAGGTTGGCGAGCTGGCCGAGGCTGCAGGCCACCATCCCGACATCGATATTCGCTACAATCGCGTCCGCCTCAGCCTGGTCACCCACGATGCCGGCGGGCTGACAGAGAAGGACTTCGCCCTGGCCGCCCAGGCCAGCAAGCTGGCCTGAGCCCCGGCCGCCCTCCACCGTCAGGAGCTCTCAATAGGGTCGTCGTCACATATTCCAAATTGTGGATTTTGTCCTGATTCTTCCGCCTGAGGTAGTTTTATCATTCTCTTTCGTGACCGCCACACCGTCGCCAGCCCCGCGGTGAGAGTCGAAAGCGCCACCAGCAACCCCAACTTCAACCGTTGAGGGGAGCGTGCCTGCACCAGCGGTACTTCTACTGAGCTATCTGATTTCAAATCGATTGCCAAATATAGAGCGCCCTGCGCCTATGCCTCCTTCGCCGGGTATCCGCAAGAATTTGCTCACTCTTTCGATACCAGCGAACCCAAAGAGATAGCAAACTTGGTTCCCAAAAATAATTTTGATTTTTGTATTTGCATTCGGCCGAATCTATGCTATCGTGTAGATATTCCGGCTGAGAAGGGAGGGTTGCCCTTCAAGGCCGGGAGAAGTTTGCGTCACTGGCCTCCCGGCACGAACAGCTCGAACGTTCGTGCCGTATTTTTTTGTCCTCACACGACGCGCGCCTACAGCGGTTTCGATTCTGCTGCTTACAGAATCCATGCGGCTGAGTGGCTTTTTCCTCAAGAAAAAGCCACCCTCCACGTCCTCTCGATGTTGATGTGTGAAGCGAAACCGCTCTAAAACCGCCGGATCAAGCGCATTCCGGCTGCATCCAATTCTGATCTAAAATGAGCCAGGAGGTGCGTTGCGATGAAGAAGCTGTCGACCCACCGCTGGGCCCTGGGTTTGGCCGTTTCGGTTCTCACTGTTGCCAGTTATGCGCAGTGGACCAACCCTGCCGGCGATGTGCCCGCTTATCATCCCTCCGCCCCGCTCAACGTGAGCGCGCTTCCGCCGATTCTCTCCGGATCCAGGCTGACCGGCGAAAACTTCCGCTATCCGTGGCAGGTGCACGTCTACCAGAAGGCTGCACGCATCGGAAACGTCCTCTACCAGCTTCCCTGCAACTGCGGCTGCGTTCGCGCTCTGGGCCACACCAGCCTGCGCAGTTGCTATGAGGGACTGCACGCCACCGAATGCTCCACCTGCGCCAAGGAAGGCTTCTACGCCTACGCAATGACCCGCGCCGGCAAGACTCCAGCTCAGATTCGCGCCGGCATCGCCCGCCACGACTACGAGAGTATCGATCTCGAAAAACAGTAGCGCCCGACGAGGTCCGTCCACCCAGACGGTTCGCCTTGAAATTGAGGCCTTTACCCGGTTGGGCTGATTGCCTCAATCAATTCGATTTCGGTCGGGATAAGGAGAGCCATCATGAAGGCGCCTGGCCTTACGATGTTCTTTGCAGCAATGCTGTTCTTGCTTGCTCCTGCGGCCCACGCAGCAGGGGCCGAAACGGATGTCTATTTTGGCTACAGCCGCGTCGGCGCCAACCTGTATTCTCCGAATACCCCCGGCATGAATGGCTGGCAGCTCGCGATGCATGTCAGGCCGATTCCTTTCGTTGGCATCGAAGGCGACGTTTCGCGCTACGGGGCGAATGTTGGCGCCGGCTCCCAGCACGCGACGCTGGTCATGTTCGGTCCTCGCGTCACGGTTGGCGCCCTGGGCATTTCAGTCTTCGCTCACGCCCTCGGCGGCATCGACCATTTTTCAAGCAACGTGGTCAGCGGCTTCCCTGCGGCCTCATACACGGCCACTAGCTACGCCCTCGGCGGAGGCGCGGACTTCCCTTTGCTTCTTCCCGGACTCAAGCTCCGCGTGACGGGCGATTACCTGGGCAATAGCAACGCCCCGTCTGCGCCCTCGCCCTCGCATTACCGCATCGGCTTCGGCGTCGCCTACCACTTTTAGCCAGGGCCATAGCCTGGCCGCACGATCAGGCTGAAAGAGTCTTGCCGGCATCTCCGGTTTACGGCAAAACCACAGAAGGTGTGTCCCGTCTGGCTTCGTTCAAGGTCGCCGCTCGCTGGTGCTCCCACCCCAACGATAAAGGGCATCGTTGGGGGCCCCGGGTGCTCGCGTCGGCTTGAATGCTGTGGCTCCGGGATACAGCATCTGTGGTTTTGCGATAGCATCCCGGGAAATCCTGAACCCTGCCGTCGGAATTCAAACTGTCTCACGAGGCGGATTCACTGCAGGCATTGGGTGCCCCGACCTCTTCGCTCCGTTGGGCAGTGCCTGCCGCCCCGTTTCGACGTAAAATGAAAGGAGCAGCACGAGCCAGTTGGCCCGGCTCGCACCCTCCGGCCCTTACGAATCATCGAATAAGTAGCCGGTAATCGGAGCCTCCAACGACGGCAATTCGTCGTTGGGTGGTCATCCGGGGTCCCCATAGACAGGTCTTCGTCTGTGGGGTGGCAAAGGGGGGCGTCACGGTTTCGACGGGATCGATTGCGGCAAGGAGGCATGCCGGGGTGTGGGCACCCGTAATCGCCTGCAAAACAAAAGTTGCCAACGATAATCTGGCACTTGCTGCTTAATTAACTAAGCAGCCGTCTTCCACAGCTTCGCCTGCGGGCCGTGAGCGGACGTCATTCAGCGGGCTGGCGTCATGCGGCTCGGTCCGTGCCGCGTGACGCGAGATCATCGGACTAGTTTCCGGCGCATCTTGTCCGTTCTGAGCGTCGGGGACGAACACCAAGGAACCGGACTGAGCATGGATTCTCCCGGCTGACAGCGATTTCGGACGCGGGTTCGACTCCCGCCGCCTCCACCATTCGATCTATTTCGTCGCAGGCAATGTGGAATCCGGTCAATGCTTCACGATCATTCCCGCCCAACTGACCCACACGTTCGTCATTGCCATTCTTGACACTATGAGAGTCACCGCGACCAGGGCGGCATAGCCTGCGGCAAACTCGCGTTCGAAGCTGCGCGTCATCGCCCACCGCACCAGCAGGAAAAGCCCCCCGAGGGCGGTGACCGGCCCGAACAGCGCCACCCACAGGTGCAACCCAAAAATCGAATTGACCAGCGGGATGCGTGCAGTGGCTCCGGAGATCAGAGATAAGCTGGCCAGCAGCATCATGGGACGGTGAATCCGGGGCCGCTTGCGGTTCAGCACTCCAATCGCAACAAAGACCAAATACAGCGCAATCTCCGCAAGCATGACCAGCAGAAACGGACGAGCGGGCCAGTCGAAGACAGACATGTTCTCAAGTCGCGTTGAGCGGAGAGCCACAAACGGCCCAGTCACCGCGATCGTCGAGGCAATCACCAGCACGCTCCAGCCAAGCTTCATGTGCACTCGGCGGTTCTGTGTGGAGATGAGCAGCGACTGCACGAAGAACAGCAGGAACCAGGCGAAGATTGCCGAGCTGTGCACCACAACCGCCGCCAGCATCGCCGGTTCGATGGGATTGCCGTTAACGAGCCTGCCTCCGAAGATGTAGTGCCGGAAGCCGATGACAATCAGAACCAGGAAAATGGCCGCAGCGGCGGTATAGAAAAAGCGATCGCGCTTCATCCGGAATCTCCTTTGACTTTGAGAACGGCACGGCTTATAGCCGGAATTTCAGTTTTTTGGGGGGGAGAATCGTGCCGAATATCGACCGAATATAGACCGAACCGCCATCTTTGCGCCAGCGAAATCCATTCTCTCCTTGGAAGCTGTTCCCGACCCTGCCAGGCCGAGCTGTTGCCCTCCACAGAGCGCGGTGGGGAAGCCTATGCAAAGAGGATGGGCAGCATCGTCAATGACGTTGAAATTTCATAGACTGAGAATCTGTACCAATTTTGTACCAGTGCTAGGCTGTGTGCATCATGCTAACGGTCTACACGCGACACTCCTCCAATTGCCCCAAGAAGGACAATCCCACCTGGCGCGTTGCGGGCGTTGCGAGGAGGGAACCGGAATTCGATCATAAAAGGCGCCTGCGTAAAATCGGTCCCAATAGCCGGCCAAGTCAATCCGAAGGCGACCGCCGGCTTGGGCGTCGGTGCCCGCCAAAACAGGTTCAGTGAATGCCGTGGTTGCCAGAGGCACGACGGTGGTAGCACCCGCTGCGAAAATGAACTGTCTGCGGCCAATCATGGTTCACCTCCTGTTTCAGAACAAAATCAACGGGCGATGATCATTGTTTCATTCGCCGGATCGTTCCTGTGGCCATCCTGAGCGCCGGAACTGCCAGTCTTTTTCCCAGAGCATCGTGTCTGGCTCGCCGGGGCCAGGGTGCCTCGTGATCGAGAGCAGCACAAACTCGGGGCAAACGCCGGAACCTGTTGACGCAAAATAGACGGATTCCTGCGGAGCACCGGGTTCACACCGCAACCTTCAGCGTCACAATCTCCCACGGCGCGACCTCCATGCGAATAGAACCATCCTCGAATGGATGGATCGCCATTTCGTCTTCCTCTATCAGACTTGCCTTCCATGCCTGGCGAATGGGAGCCTGCAGCCGGATGCAGGCGGTCGTCTTGTTTCCCTCAGCCTCATAAAAGCGGATGACAATGCGGTCGTCGTCCTCGGCTTTTTTCATCGCTGTCAAGATAAGGTTGGCCGGATCGAGAGAGAGAAACGACTGTGCGCCGGAGAACGAAGAACCCCGGATCGCGGCTGTTTCCCCGCTCGTAAATGGCATCAGGCTGTAATTGAAGCCGATCGCTTCGCGATACCGCAACCGCCAATCCCCGCCATGTGGAAGCAGCGCCATCCGGTAGCGGTGATTCCCCTTCTGCGTATACCAATATTCAGGGTTCCAGGCGAGGCTCTTCCTCGTCGACAGCAGCACGTGCTGCAACACCGGATATGGAACGGGCCGATCTGTTTCATCTCGAAAGACGTGAACGGTCGCATCGGAGGCAGCCAGACATCCCGCTTCGGCGTAGTCGCGTGACGACGCATCGATCCAATTGATCGCTTCCCTGAAGGGGAGCGCATGAGTCCCTCCGTAAAGTTTGGGATTGAACTGCGAATCCAGATTGGAGGGCAGCCGGCTGAAGTCCAGCTCGTCTTTTCCCATCTCTACCGTGCCGAAGGGCACCTCGTAGCTCAAACGCACGTCGTCGAGATTGATGGGAAATGCCACGCGCAGCTCCCGCGCCTTCTCTCCGCTCCAGCCCACGATCTCGACGTCGATGTCAAAGCGATCGATTTTGCGGTAAAGGTGGAAGCGCTCTCTCAGCAGAAAATGGCTGAATTGCGCTTCATACACGGCAGTCATCCTGATCGCGCTCTCTTTGAAGCTGACAAGCCGGAAATCGTGGTCCGCGGTTCTCTCGAAGTCCTGCATCCCCACAGATTCCGTGTCTTCCCAGGCATTACCGGGAGCGGCAAAGTCCAACACTTCCGCGCCGTAGAATCTGTCTGTCCTCAAGACGTCCCATTGTTGCCGCTTGTCGTAAAACTGCTGGATTCCTCCCCGCCCAAACCGGACGCTATAAAACTCGTTCTCCATCGTCTCTCCGGTCAAAGGCTTCGATCCGCCCGGTCTGGCGGTTGCCGGCTGAAGGAAGAAACTCCTGTACCCGACAGCCGGAACCTTCTCAGCAACGAAAACCATCTTCCTTGCCCCGTCATCAAGGGAATCGTCCGTCCATTCGCACGGAATCTCCTCGCCTTTATCATCGGTCAGAATCCATCCGGTCCAATGGATCGAGATCTCGATCGCGCATTCGACCACGTCGGTGCGCGTCCAGGAAAGAGAGTTGTACACGACAACGGGAATCCTCGACGCGCCGTCTCGAGGCACGCCCGACGCAAGCCGCGCCCCAGCGCGAGACAAGATCGTGTCCGCGAGAGCCTTCGATTTCGCATACGACTCCGCATACTCCCGGTCGGTCTCAATGCCACGATTCCCGCCCCACCCATGATCCGGCCATGTATTGGCCTTCCATGCCTCCGTGAATTCCTGCGCCGGGTAATCGGCAAATCCGCGGCTCAAGGCCAAACCTGCGTAGAGCCGCTCAGCGGCAAGCAGGCAGTTGTGCGCAAGGCGGCCGTGCAGCAAAGCTTCGCGATTGCTCGGCTCGTCGTAGTATGCCCATGCGCAAGGCCAGTCTCCATAGAGCGTAGTCAGGGTTAACGGCTCTGAGGCGAACTCGTCCAGAAACGCCTCGGGCGTGGTAAACATCAGCCGCGGAGGAACGATGCGGCGGCTCTTATCCGCTTCGAAGTGCGCATTCCACGCCGCCGCAAAGGCTTCCATACGCTTGTTTTCGCGTCTTGCATAGGGAACCAGATCGGGCTGCGGCGGAAGATAGTCGCTGGTATAGTCATACACAAAGCGGCGCGGAAGCCGATGCGCGGCGTAATAGCTTTCGCGCTCTTCGGCGCACTCCAGCCAGCCGGAGTTGCTCTTGGGATCCAGCAGCGTTGACGCGTCGACGTAACGGAATCCCCGCGTCAGTACAGAGGACCCATCCGGACTTAGCCAGTTATAAAAGCCAAACGGCAGACGGCCCAGCAGGCAATACTTGATGCCGGCTTTGGCCAGGATCTGCGGCATCTGCAGGCTCATCTCCGGCGGGTCCGACTGTATATAAAAGTGCGTCTCGACCCCCGGAAATGTCTTCTCCAGCCAGCGCCGTCCGAAGTAAAACTGGCGCACCAGCTTCTCCAGCCCGGCGCTGGTTTGTAGTAACTGCACATAGCTCGCGCCCCAGGTGAAGCGCCGCTGTCGCATCCTCTCCGCCATCTCGTCGCGTCTCTCCGGATGGCGATCAAGAAACTCCATGAGGTATGCCGTCGACTCCATGGAGTATAGAAACTCCGGATACTCCCGCATCAGCTGCAGCGCAGGCAGGATCAGATCGGATGAGCGATAGTCCGCCGTCTTTTCCGGAGTGTTCAGCCATCCCAGATCGTTGTGATTGGTGCACAGAAATTCGAATGTCCCTCCGTCAAAGTAGGAGTGGTATTTGGGTACGCGCAAACTCTGCTTGCCGTACGATACCGGGGACGGCGAGACGATTTCAAACTCCATCACCGTATCTTCAAACGGAGCCGGAATCCATACGTCGCGGTCGCAGCACGAACGAGCCGGAATGCTTTGCAATGGGGACGTCATCCGCACCGCGCCGTTGGCTGCGACTTGCAGATTGCCGGCCTCCGCTTCGGCCCCGGGATTGACGATCCGCACGGTAGCCGTCTGAACCGCTTTCCCGTCGTGTACGTCGTACATCGTGTGCGCCGTGACTTCAAATCCGGGGGAATGCCTGTAGGGGAATACGCGGATCTTGCCGATGCCCGCCTCCGTTGCTCCGGGTTTAGGCCAGATGTCCTCGACTGTAATGCGGATAAATGACGTCTTCTCCTCAGTAGGCAGACTGAATATCTGGAAGGCATTCGTTTCCAATAACTCAAACGTGTAGGTCGAATGACTTGAAAAGCCGAGCCGGATTGTGCGTGGCGCCGCCAGCATGGAAACTCGCGGATAGGTCATCAGGTATACATCCTGGCCTAGAATGTCGGCGGGCAACGGCTCCGCCAACACCCATAATTCGCTGACCTGCCGCACCTGGGCAAAGCTGATTTCGATCCATGCCCCAACAGCACCCGTCTCTGTCTGCCAGCCCTGATGGAGGTTATCTCCGAATACATTCTCCGGGCGGTAACCCCAGGGTGGATCGCTGCAGTAACTGGACGCGCGTGCCATCGCTCCCAACGCGGGATCTGCCCAGTTCGTGTTGGGTGACGCGCTTTCTATCTGTTCCGCTGCTATCTCCGGAATCAGGGGGAAGCTGCGAAGCAGTCGTGGCGCTGAAAGAGCAGCCAGGCCGCCCGCGCCATCCTTCAGAAAATCCCTGCGCCTCATGTTGACTCTCCTCAGGAGCTCCTTGGTTTGATTCGAGGATGTTTCAGAAATCACTCTGTGTCAGGACACGATTTCTGCCGTTGCAAAAAGATCGGAAAAGCAAAGTGCTTTCGCTCATGAAGTACGTCCGCTAACTCCCCCACGGTCATTCTTGAAGCAATCTCTAACGCTCCCGGCCGTTCCGCTTGCTGATGTGGCGGCCCGTCGGCCTTGGGCCGCGGCCCTGCCCTGAAGCTGGTGAAAGCAGGCTTCGAGGTTGCCGAACCATGCGCACGGCATAACTATAAAGATCGCTGCGGCAGGCCGCGTCTTCATAGAGCACGGGCCGGCCTCTGGCGTCGTAAGTCGTGCGTCGCAAGGCCAGAACGGGAAAGTTCTCTTTCACCTCGAGGAGCTTGCCAAGCCGTTGATCCGTCACTGCCGCCTCAATGACGTTCTGGCACTCGGCCAGCTGGATGCCGCGCGACTCCATAAGTTCGTAGAGAGAGCCCCCGAACTCATCCTCCGGTCCGATGCCGAGGCCGTCGGGCAGGAAATCCACTGAGTGCAGAATCGGTTTGGAATCGGCGTAGCGGATGCGTTCGAGCCGGAGAATGCGCGTTCCCGCCTCCAGATCGAGCACCTGCGCCGCATGTCCCAAGACCGGAGCCCAACCAACAGAAACAACCCGCGAACTAGGGCGCATGCCGCGGCGCTGGATCTCCTCTGTGAAGCTCAGCATCGCCGGCAGCGGCACCTGCAACCGTGGCTCGGCCACAAAGGTGCCTTTGCCGGTGATGCGCTCCACAAGCCCTTCGTCAACCAGCTCGTCGATCGCCTTGCGGGCAGTGGCGCGGCTTACGCCGAACTCTTCCTGCACGCGTTCGTCCGTGGTGAGCAGGTCGCCCTGATGCATCTTGTCCTGGAACAGGCTGCGGCGCAGGTGCTCGGCGATCTGAAAGTAAAGCGGCACCGGCGTGGACCGGTCGATGCGTCGCTTGTTCCGCCCTTGTGCCTGCACCATTGTTTCTCCCGCTTCCGCCGCCGCCATTGCCGGCATGGTAATTTTCTACTGCCTGCCGCCGGCCCAGGCAATGATCCATATGCCCGCGACCAGCAGCATGGAGCCTGCCGATGCCCATGCGATGGCTCGCCGTCCGGCGCTGCGCCACTCGCCGGTGAGAAAGCCCCAGACGTTGGCGGTCAGCACGATCGCCGCCATGAAGATCGGCCACCCGAAAACCAGGCCCAGTTCACCCATCTTGCGCGCGCCGGCGCCATAGAAAAAATTGCTGCCCGACCATAAAATCGCCATCGCCGCGGTCAGACCGATGTTGATACCGGCGCTCTCCGCGAAGCGCTGGAGTTTGCCCCGCCGAACCAGCAGCCACGCGCAATATCCGCCATTCATGGCAAGCCCCCCGCCCAGCAGCACGGGCCATACGGCATTCAGCAGGAAAACCGGGGAAGCGCCGAAGGCCTCCGCGGCTCGGGAGATCGGTGCGGATTCGTTGAGGGCCAGGCTCATCGAAGCGGAACCGAGACCGGAAAGGACGCAGATGCCGAGGCCGGTCCTGAAGGACTTTCTGTCGATGGGTTCCGCTGCTTCGCGCTGCTGGCCGGCCCGCGCGCAGGCCGCCACTCCGCCCAGCGTGATGCCCACGCCGCCCAGGATGAACAACCCGGCGTTCGTGAAGAGCTGATCGCGATGCAGCAGCATCAATGGTGCGATGGTCCCGGCCAGGGATGATATTCCGAGGATGATGCCGAAGCCAAGAGCCAGTCCGACGCGTGTGATACCCAGGCCGAAGAGAATCGTACCCGCCCCCCACAACATTCCGTAGAGTGCGGTGTATGCCAGCGGCGCCGGCCCAGCCGCGCGGTATACAGCCCCGAGATTCGGTATGGTAGCCAGCCCCGCCGCCAGGGGAACGACAAGCATCCCCAGAATCGACCACAGAAGCCAGGCGTGTTCCCACTGCCAGCCGCGCAAATACTTCATGGGCACGGCGAAGCTCCCATTCATTCCGCCGGCCAACAGTACGAGCATCAGCGCCGCAAACATTAAATGGCCCTCCCGGACATTGGTCCCAGGACAACGTCTTCTATCACCCCATCGGAGATGACAGGCCGTTCAAGCGGCCAGGCAGGCCGAGCAGTGAATCAATAACCAGGTCGGCTTCCGCCAGAGCGCTCGCTGCAAAGGTCGTGGTTACAGCCACCACCTGCATTCCGGCCGCGCGTGCCGACTCCACGCCATTCGGTGCATCCTCGATCGCCAGACACTCCTTGGGGTCCATTCCAACCGATGCAGCGGCCGCGAGGTACAAATCAGGTGCGGGCTTTGCCCGCGCTGCGTCCTCTCCGCAAATGAAATGCGGAAAAAATGACTCCAGGCCCGCGCTCCGCAAGCTGAAGAGCACCTTCCTTCGAGGACCGGAAGAAGCCAGGGTGAATGGAATCCTGCAGCTTGAGAGCCATGACAGCATCTGCCGCACACCCCGGCAGGGCTGCAATCCCTCCGCCGTAACGAGCTTCATGTAACACTTGTCAATGCGCTCGGCGACGCCGCTGGCTAGCAGCGGCTTTCCGCACTCCGCTTCCAGTTCGGCAAGTGTTTCGCTGTGGCTGCGGCCCGAGAAACGCGCTAGAGAATCGAGCGTCCGCTTCACACCGGCCTCCTCCAGCGCCATCCGCAATGAGCGCAAGCCGAGTTTCTCGCTATCGACCAGCACTCCATCGCAGTCGAAGATGACGGCTTGAAACGGCGTCGCTTCCATCTCTTGCTCAGTGTGTACCGATCGGAAAGGCGGTAATCCATGCTTTGGCATTTGGCCAATAATCCGTTCGCAGCGCGTCAGGATTGAAGCCGCGGGCAACTCCGCGATAGTAGCCGAACAATTGAAATACGAGAGTCAGCGGGATGGGCGTCAACAACTCATCCAGCCCTCCGTCGATTCGAATGATATGTTCCGCATGGGATGCAATCGAGTCGTTGCCGTCGAAAACTACCGCGATGGCGCCCGACTCGGCGGCCCGCGCAACGTCAAGGCAGTCGGCAATGCGCGGATTGGTCGCTTCGTTGCCGGCGATCGCGATTGTGCAATTGGTTGGCCCCAGGATCGAGATCACGTCGTGGTGGAAGTCTCCCGGCCGATAGGCCTTTGAGACGCAGATGCTTTCTTCCTCGATCTTGAGCGTGCCCTCGCGCGCCGAAAAATAGTTCGGGCCCGTGCCGACAAGGAAGAATGACGCCGTCTCCTTATGCTGCTCCGCAAGGGAGCGGATCGCCTGCTCCTGCGCGCGAAGGAAGTTTTCGCCGATCTCGGCGCACCGCGAAATTTGCGCGGAAAGAGCCGCAAGCCTCGCTGGATCGCGGCCCCGCAGTCTCCCCAGCTCAAGCCCCAGCAATGTCTGCATCAGGACTCTGGTGCTTATGACGTTGATGCACGGGCCGCATCCCTGGGACGTCTGGTAGCAAAGCGAGTGCTCCGCTTCGCGCTCCAGCGGACTGCCGGTCGTATTGACAATGGCAATGCTGAGGCATCCGCGTGAGCGGGCCTCCCGGAGCGCCTCCCGCGTCTCGATGCTGCCTCCGGTGCCCGAGTGGGCAACCACGGCTGTGTGGGCATAGTCGCCCTCAGGGAAATAGTGAAGAAGCTCAAAAGACTCAACCGCGCGGCAGCGGATGCCGGTCAGCCGTTCCACCACATGCTCACCGTGAAGCGCCGTGAAAAATGCCGACCCGCACCCGGTAAAGACAATCTCTTTCACGTCCCGATTTACAAGGTCATGGGCAATTGTCGCAATCGCCGGCTGCATGGTGTTGAGGATCTCGCGCCACTGCCCGGGCTGTTTGCGCAGCTCTTCGACAAGAAGGTACGGATGAGCGCGGCGAACCTCCTTTGCCTCGCGAATGATGTACCACAGCGGCGTCTCTTCCACTTCGGCGCGCAGCCAGTCCGGCACGGTTCCCGGCGGGGGCGGCTCGCTCACCCCATGTTTGCGCATGATCTGCTCTGCCCAGCGGGGCATCCGGCCAGTCTCCTGTTTCGTCATCTTTCTTCTCCCTGGGCTCGCAAGCCCGTTTGTGTTTGTGCAAGTGCATCCATTGCCAGAGCCACTCCGCCCAGCACTCCGGAAGCATCCCCCAGCGTCATCGGCGCAATTTCTGTAGCGCCGTGCGGAAGAAAATCGACCCGGCCGGCCACTTCGCGCCTTATCGCGTCCAGCACACGTTCAGAGTGGGCTATGATGCCGCCTCCGACAAGAACGACTTCCGGGTCAAGGGCAAAAATCAGGTTGGCTATGAGGACACCGACACCGCGTGTCAGCCTTTCGGCCAGGCGCTGTCCCAGCGGATCGCCCGCCTCTGCCCATTGCAATACCTCCTGCAGGCCGGGCCGCTCCCCGTGGGCTAGGGATTCCGTCAAAGGAGATGCTGTTCCAGCCGCGAGCTCGCGCCGCAGTTGGCTCAGTACGCCACTTTGAGAGGCCATATCCTCAACCACTCCGGTATTTCCGCATGCGTGCCGGGCGCCCCACGGATCGACTGACATGTAGCCGAAATGCCCGGTTGCCCAATTGTGGCCTCGAACCATCTGGCCATCCATCACCAGAGCGCCGCCGATACCCGTACCCACCGTAACCGCGGCCACATCCCGGTAACCTCTGCCGGCGCCGAATCGCATCTCTCCCGCAAGCATGGTGTTCACATCGTTATCGCACGCCACCGGGCATCGCAACCTCTCGCCAAGCAGCCGGACAAGCGGAATCCCTTCCAGAAACTCCAGCTTGGTCTTGAGCCAGACGACCCTTCCCGACGCAAAGTCAATCCTGCCCGGACACCCGACGCCGGCGGCCAAAACTGAAACCGAGGCGGCGCGCGCCAGCGTCTGAATCGTGCCCCGAACGCCTTCGAATAGACTGTCGGCATCGTGGAAGCTTTCAGTCTCAAGAGTCTCGCAGGAAAGCAGCCGCCCCGACCGCTCGGCGAGCCCGATCTTGATCCGCGTTCCGCCTACGTCCACACCAGCAAACACGTCTCGCATGAAGATTTCCTGCCCCAAAACCGGAGAGGACGCGACCGTTTGCTTCTGTTCAAGGCTCCGCTGCCAACGGCTGGGTTGATTCGGGAGTTGTGGCTCCCCGATGCCATCTCTCCGGCTTCGTGATCGTTCGCGCCTCCGCGAACCTCACAATTATTTGTACGTACAATCGGTCATTTAATCAAGCGTCAAGGGCGGAGGAAAAAGGGAGCCAGTAGAGGAGATGTTGGGTGGGGGTTTTCGGGGGCGAAAAGCCTCTTCCGCCAAGCTCCAGAGCGCATTCGCCCCCCGAAGCGCATTCGTAGGGAGCAGTCGTCTGCGGATCGGTTCCCTTTGCGGCGGCTTTGCTTGAGCCGGTATTACAGCAGAACCAGGGTTGATGTATCCCCAAGCGGCAGCCCTCAAGTTGACGCGGCCATCAGCGAGCGGCAGCCTTCTGCGAATCTGAACAGGACACGGCAACCCTGGTTCTGCTCTGGAATCCCACTCCCGACGCCCCCGCCATTCTAATTTTCAGCAGCTTACGGACTGGATTCCAAGCAGCGCTAAAAGCCAACCCGCAAGCCAAGTTGCGCTGCAAATGGAATGCCCACGGTCGTGCCGGGTCCGAAGAAATCTCCCAGTGCGCCTCCCGCCTCGCGCAACTGATTCGGGCTGCTGATCGGTTCCGTCGCCGTGCAGGCGGCATTGGTGCAGACATCCGTAACATTGCCCGCCTGCGCCTCGGCCGAAGGAACCGGAAGAGACGCGATGTTGGTCACGTAATTCGCGCCGGGATTGTTGCGATTGAAGATATTGAAGAACTCGGCAAAGGGCGTCAGTTTCCACCGCTCACCCAGTGCAACCGGCCGGCTGACGCGCACATCGGCTTGAATATACGGTGTGCCCCGAAACTGGTCGAGAACCGTGGGCTCTCCGCCGATCGAGATCCGATTGGCGTTATCCGCGGTGGTAATGGTGAAGGGCCGAGCGCTCTCCGCCTGCGTCAAAGTGCTCACTTCGAATTTCCTGGGCGCATCCCACGTTGCGACGAAAACCCCGCGATGCCGGACATCTTCGCCCGAGGCCCCATAGTCGCCCGGCCCGAACGGATCAAGCGGATCGCAGACGCCGTTGACGTAATCGAACAGCTCGCCAAGCACGCATCCCCAGGTCTGCGCCTTCGAGAAAGTGTAGTTGGCGATCAGGCTGACGCGGCGGACAACATTTCCCTGCACATGCAGCATGAGCGCGTTGTAGCTGGAACGATTGTCCGAGTGGAAGACGTTGACGTCAGGCACGTCCGCGGATTGGTTCGGATCTGTTGTGGCCAGCAGCGGCGCAAAAAGGTTCACGCCGCCCGTGAAATGGTAGGCGCGATAGGCGTGGTTGCCTTCCTCATGGATGAAATCCGCGCTCATCAGCCAGAGTTTCCCGAAGGCGTGCTCCATGCCGGCTGAAGTGTGCAGGGCATACGGCGTGCGGTAGTGCGGATCGATCAGGTTAGCTGTGCCGCCGGCCGAGTCACCGGGCACGCATCCCGCGTTCTCTGGCCCGCCGGGATTCTGCACCGGGTCCACGCACGATCCGGGTGCGGAGTTCACGGCTTGAAACGCCGTCACCCAGCCGTTCTGCGCCAGATCGTCGTAGTACAAGCCGAACCCGGCGCGCAGCACCGTGTTCTCGCGCGTACCGGGTGACCACGCCAGGCCCAGGCGTGGCGCGAATTGCCGGTGGTCGTCGTGTGGCACGGCAGATACCAGCGGAATCTGCAGTGCCTGCAGCGTGATGTAACCGGGATTCTGCGCCTGGGTTCGTCCCGACGCCTCAAACAGGCCCCAGGTAGCGGACCAGCGCAGTCCGTAATTGAACGTAAACCGCCCGGTGACCCGCCAGGAGTCCTGCGCGTACAGAGCCAGCCGCTGGATATTTTGCGAGAACCCCCCGCCCAGCGAGGATGTTGACGCGCCTGCCGCCATGTCTGAGGTGAACTGCGCGGTATTGTTCAAGTAATAGCTTGGATTCTGCGGAAACGAGTACAAAGTTTCTGTATTGCCCGGAAACGCGCCGCCCAGCACAGGTTCATGAATGAAGTTCACGCCGAACTTCAGCGCATGGGCAGACGCCACGCCGCTGACGTTGGATCGGAACTGATACTTTTGCTGCTGGCGCGCGGAGGGAAAAAAGGCGATGGGCGTAGCAAACTGATTGTCGCCAAAGGTCTCGAATCCGGAGACCGTAAGAGCCGTGGAACTGAAGGGAAATGCGAGCGCAAATCCAAGATTGGAATTGCGCGTCTGGGTTAGGTGCAGACCGCCCGCGGCGAACACCGACTGTACAAGCCACGAAGGCGAAAAGACGTACTGATTCCCGGCCACCACGTTGAAATAATTGTTGTGCGTCAGCAGCCCGGTGGAAGGCAGCGTCGCCTGCTCAACCAGGTCGTTGTGCGTCGTGTAGGAGTCAATCGAGCCGCGCAGAAACCACGCCGACCGGGAAGACTGCGCCCAGTCGAGACGCTCCGAGCCGAGAAAGTCGCGGAATGGAATGGGAACATTGTCCGGAACAGCGATGGATCTGGCGCCGGGAATCAGCCCGTCCGCGGCCAGCGCCGCAAGCGCATCGAACTGCTGCAGGCTGGCGTCGCTGTAGGCAATGCTCGCGTCTTCGTGCACCTGCTCGTAGGAGGTAAACGTCCACAGCCGGTCCCGCATGATCGGCCCGCCCAGGGTTGCAATGTAGTTCTGCCGCGAGAACGGCTGTTTCGGGTTGGGCGCCGGGTTCTCAATGGGGAAGCGGGCATTCAGCGCCGCGGCCCGCTCGTAGAATCCCGCCTCACCGTGCCAATCGTTGCCGCCTCGGCGCGTCGTGATCACCACCGAGCCCGCCGTGGTGCTGCCGGTGTCCGCGTCTTCCTGCGCCGTGCGCATGGAGAACTCCTCGATCGCGTCGGGCGAGAAGTTCTGCAAAAAGCCCCCAATGTAATCGTCGGAGTCATCGGCTCCATCCACTGACAGCTCGTTGTTCAGCCCCGAACTGCCCCCGGTCGAAACAGCCGTAATGCGCGCTTTGGTTGGATCGGAGGGCTCTACGGGCTCTGTGCCCGGCGCCAGATATGCAATGTTCGCAAAACTGCGTTCCGCCAACGGCAGAGTCTCCAGGTCCTGTCTGGTAATAACGCCCTGGTGCACCTGGCTGGCCATGTCGAGCGGTTGCGTAGTGATGGATGAAGCATAGGCCGCGACGTTTACCGATTGCGTCACCGCGCCCGGTTTCATCGTCACCACGATCTCGCGGATCGCGCTCACTTCAATCTGCACGGTGGCCGCCGCCGCGGCAAATCCGCGAGCTGTAACGGTCACCTCCCATCTTCCCGGAGCCAGCCCATCCATGCGAAACTCCCCGCGCTTGTCGCATGACGCGCTGCGGGCTTGCGCAGTGGACAGCAGATGAGCCGTGACGGTGGCTGAAAGGATCCGCGCTCCTGCGGAATCCTGCACCAGGCCACGCAGCGCTCCGTTCGAGTTTTGCGCATGCAATGCGGCCGTGCACAGCATTGTGGCCAGGACGCATCGTCTCGCCAGTCTCATCATGGACTCAAACCTCTTACCGGATCGCCGCCGGCGGGTGAGCGCTCGGGCTTTGCGCAAGCCGCCGCATCTTAGGTGGAGTTTGCGCCGCATTGAAATGGTTTTTTTCGGCAAGCCGATAAAGGCAGTTTAGCCCGTCGCCGGCGCGCCTGCTCTTGCGAATTTCTGCCTGCCGCGCATGATCCTTTACAATTGCACCACGAATTGATCGCCCTTCCTGTCCCATCAGAATCCTGAATGCATCGGAGCGTGAGCATGGCCGCCATACGCGTTCTTTCTACCGCTTCTCTTGGTTTGGCTTTCGTTCTTTCCGCGGCCGCCCAGCAATACCCAGCGGACTTGCTCACCGGCCTGCAATGGCGCGACGTCGGCCCCATGCGCGGCGGACGATCCTATGCCGTAGCCGGAAACACAGCGCAGCCCGATACGTTTTACACGGGCTCGGTGGGTGGAGGCGTCTGGAAGACCGAGGACTCCGGCCGCACCTGGTTTCCGATTGCCGACGATCCCAAGACTGGAATTCCCATCGGTTCCATCGGCGCCATTGCCGTCGCTCCATCCAACCCGGACATTGTCTACGTCGGTACCGGCGAGCCCGACATTCGCAACCAGCACTCGTACGGGATCGGCGTATTCAAGTCGACCGATGCGGGAAAGACCTGGCGATCCGTCGGACTTGCCGCGACGCGGCAGATCGGCAAAATTGTCGTCGATCCCGCCGATCCCAATCGCGTATATATTGCTGCGCTCGGCCACGTCTACAAAGCCAATCCCGAGCGCGGCGTCTATCGCACCACCGACGGCGGAGCGCACTGGACAAAGATCCTGGCGTCCGCCAACGACCCGGACGACGTGGGCGCGATCGACCTGGCCCTCGACCCCCACCATCCCCGGACGATCTACGCATCTCTGTGGGCCACGCGCCGGCCGCCGTGGGCTGTCTACGCCCCATCGAACATGCCGGGCGGCGGACTTTATAAGTCGACCGATGGCGGCAACACCTGGCGTCATCTCACCCACGGCCTGCCCACGGATAACTTCGTCGGCAAGATCGGCGTAGCCGTCGCGCCCAGCAATCCCAACCGCGTCTATGCGGTTGTGGACGACCTCGGAACCGCGATCGCTCCTTCCTACCGCGCAAGCGCCGCCAGAGGACCGAATGCGCCCAAGCCCTCTGGCGGAATTTATATTTCCGACGATGCCGGAGCATCGTGGCGCCTGGTCAACAACGAGCAGCGGTTGTGGGGACGCGGCTGGTACTTCGAGCAGATGGCGGTCGATCCCACCAACCCCGACCGCGCCTACGACGTAGACACGGCAACCTATATGACGCTCGACGCCGGCAAGACCTGGGTTCCCGTGAAGGGCGCTCCCGGCGGCGACGATTATCATCAGCTCTGGATCAACCCCAGGGACGGCAATCGCATGGTGCTCTCGAGCGATCAGGGCAGTGTGGTTTCCGTCGATGGCGCCAAAACCTGGAGCACCTGGTACAACCAGCCCACGGCGGAGATCTATCACATCGCTGCCGACAACCGCTTCCCCTATTGGCTCTACGGAGCGCAGCAGGACTCCGGAGGAGTGGGCGTAAGCACGTGGTCCGACATGGGCACGCTGACGTTTCGCAACTGGATACCCACCTGCCTCGCCGGTGAAAGCGCCACCGTGGTGCCTGATCCGGATGATGGCAACCTGCTCTACGGCAATGGCGATCAGCGCTGCAACCAGGAGCTGAATCTTGCCGCACCGGCAGCCGGCAGACTGCCTCCGCCGGATCCCGCCGACCCGGATCGCAAAACCTGGACGTTGCCGCAGGTCTTCTCCCAGGCCGACGAAGCGCTCTATTACTCCAACCAGTTCGTATTCCGCTCGCGCGATCGCGGCAAGACCTGGATGAAGATCAGTCCCGACCTCACACGGCTGAATCCGCCGGTGCCGAAGACACTGGATCCGGTAACGGCCAAGGACATCGATGAGCCGATGACCGATCGCTTTGGCGTGGTCTACACCATCGGCCCCTCGCCGCTCGATGCCAGGACCGTATGGATTGGCACCGATGACGGCCTCATTCAGGTAACACGCGACGACGGAGCCCATTGGGGCAACGTCACTCCGCCGGCCATGACCGCATGGAGCAAGGTATCGCAGATGGAGGCCGGCCACTTCGACGTGGAGACGGCCTACGTGTCCGTAGATCGTCACCGCCTGGCCGACGACCATCCATATATCTATCGCACTCACGACGGCGGCCGCACCTGGACAAATGTGGTGAATGGCATTCCCGACGGAGCCTTCGTCAACTCCGTCAAGGAGGACACAAAACAGAAGGGGCTGCTCTATGCCGCAACCGAGCTGCGCGTCTACGTTTCCTTTGACGATGGCGATCACTGGCAACCGCTCCAGCTCAACATGCCGGTCACGTCGGTTCGCGACATCCTCGTCCACGGCGACGATCTCGCCGTAGCCACGCACGGCCGCGGCTTCTGGGTGCTCGATCAGATGACGGCTTTGCGGCAGATCGCCGCAAAGGGCAGTCAGATTGAATCGGCCAATGCCTGGCTCTTTGCTCCCGGCGCCACCTGGGCCATTCGCCAGGGCGGTCAAAATGGCACGCCTCTGCCGCATGAAGAGCCGCAGGAGCAGAACCCGCCCGCTGGCGTGCTCGCCTACTATTGGCTGAAGTCCGCGCCCAGCTCGCCCATCAAGCTTGAGCTGATCGACTCCGGCGGCAAGGTCGACGCCTGCGTGGCCAGCGACACGCCCGTGAATCCCGTGGACACCGAGGCCATTAACGTGCAGGCATACTGGGAGCAGCCCACTCCGCCGCCGTCGGCCGAGCCGGGAATGCACCGCATCGCCCTCAACGTTGCGCCGCGGCGATTCGGCTTCGGAGGGCGCCGGCCTGCGCCGCCGCCCGTCGATGCCTGCCATCCGGCAGGAACAACAGCCGCTCCGCCGGAAGCTCCTGTGAGGGGCCAGGGCCGTGGGGCTCCCACTCTCGAGCCCGGTGATTACACCGTCAAGCTCACTGTAGATGGGCAAACACTCGAGCAACCGGTAAAGATATTGCCCGACCCGCGGGCGCTGCCCAAAGGGGCGGACGCTGTGCCGGTGGCGAATGACGACGAATAGCAGGAAGGTGTCTGACCTGGGCCCAATCGCCTTGATGGAACCGCTCTGACGAGGTCAACGATCTATGAGAAACCGCCCGATTTCCTGCCTCCTGTTCTCTGCGTTCTCTTTCAGCGCCGCTTTTCTCCCGTCTGCCGCGCCTCTGCCCGCGCAGAGCGCCAGCCCCACGCCGGATATGCACTGGCGCATGATCGGGCCGTTCCGTGGCGGACGCACGCGCGCGGCGACCGGCGCCGCCGATGAGCCCAATGTCTTTTATGTGGGCCAGGTCGATGGCGGCGTGTGGAAGTCGAACGATTACGGGCGCACCTGGAACCCCATCTTCGACGGCGAGGACACTCAATCCATTGGCGCGATCGCCGTGGCGCCCTCGAACGACAACATCGTATACGTGGCCAGCGGCGAAGGCCTGCATCGGCCCGATCTCTCCCTGGGCGACGGTATCTACCGCTCCACCGACGCAGGCAAAACCTGGACCCACCTTGGACTGCGCGACAGTCAGCAGATCCCGGCACTGGCCGTTGACCCCACCAATCCCAACCGGCTCTTCGCCGCCGTGCTCGGCCATCCCTACGGACCGAATGAGCAGCGCGGCATCTTCCGCTCCGACGATGGCGGCGCGACCTGGAAGAAGGTGCTGTACAAGGACGGCCGCACCGGCGGCTCCGATGTGGTGATCGACCCCGGCAATCCGCAGGTGGTGTACGCCTCGCTGTGGGAGGAGACGCTGGGACCCTGGGAGGACCGGAACAGCTATGCCGGCACGCATGGCGGTCTGTTCAAGTCCACCGACGGCGGCGCGACCTGGACGCAACTGACGGACGGCCTCCCATCCAATCTCGTGCAGATCAATGTGGCCATCGCCGCCAGTGACACGCAGCGCCTGTACGCGACCCTCTCCACGACGAGGGAAGACGGCTATGCCTCTGGCAGTGGGCTGGGCGTCTACCGCAGCGACGATGCCGGCGCGAGCTGGCGCAAGATCACCGACGATCCGCGGCCGGCCATGAAGATCGGCGGCGGCGATCTGCCGGTGCCGGTCGTCGATCCGAAGAATCCTGACATCGTTTACTCGACCAGCATCGTAGCCTGCCGCAGCCAGGATGGCGGCAAATCCTGGATCAGCCTGCGCGGCGCGCCCGGCGGCGACGACTACCAGAATATGTGGATCAATCCGCGCATTCCCAGCATCATCCTGCTGGTGAGCGATCAGGGCGCGCTGGTCAGCGTGAATGGCGGCGAAACCTGGAGCTCCTGGTACAACCAGCCCACCGCGCAGCTTTACCACGTGGCGGCAACCAGCGGATTTCCCTACCAGGTCTGCGCCGGCCAGCAGGAGAGCGGGTCGGTGTGCATCTCCACGCGCGGAAACGACGGCGAGATCACCTTCCGCGAATGGCATCCGGTGGGCATTATCGAGTACGGCTACGCTGCGCCCGATCCCTTGCATCCGGAGATCGTTTATGGAGCCGGGCGCACCGAAGTCTCCCGGTACGATAGGTTGACCGGTGAAGATCAGAACATAACGCCAGTGCCCATGCGCGGAGGAGACGTCCGCGCCGACCGCACCGAGCCGATCCTGTTTTCGCCGCTAGACCCGCACACGCTTTACTACGCGGCCAACCGTCTTTTCAAAACCACCGACGGCGGCCGCATCTGGCAGACAATCAGCTCCGACCTGAGCCGCGAGACCACCCCGCAGCTTCCCAATCTTCCCGCGCTCTCGCCTCAGCAACTGGCGCAGCGGCAGGGCGTCATCTACGCCATTGCAGCCTCGTACAAAACCACGCAGACCCTCTGGGCCGGAACTGACGACGGGTTGGTTTGGATTACGCGCGACGGCGGCAAGAACTGGACCAGCATCACTCCGCCCGGCGTGGTGCCGTGGAGCAAGATTGCGCAGATCGATGCCTCGCGTTTTGACGACGACACGGCCTACGTGGCCGTGAACCGGATGCGCGTGGACGATCTGCATCCCTACGCCTACCGCACCCACGATGGCGGAAAAACCTGGCAGTCGATCGCTGCCGGCCTGCCCGATGATGCCCCGGTGAACGCGGTGCGCGCCGACCCGGTGCAGCCCGGACTCCTGTACGCCGCCACCGAGCGCGCGGTGTGGACCTCGTTTGACGATGGCGCGCACTGGCGCCCGCTTGAATACAACCTGCCCCACACCTCCATGCGCGACCTGCTGGTGAAGGACGACGATCTGATCGTGGCCACGCATGGGCGCTCCTTCTGGGTGCTGGACGATGTGGCCCCATTGCGCGAGCTGGCTGCGGATGCGGGCAGGAAATCGCCGATGCTGCTTGCCCCCGCGGCGGCATGGCGCGTTCGCCGCGACACCAACACCGATACCCCGCTGCCCGGCGACGAGCCGGCAGGCGAGAATCCGCCCGATGGCGCAATCATCGACTACAACCTGGCCCGCGATGCGCATGGCCCCGTCGTCCTGGAAGTGCTCGATGCGCAAGGCAGCGTGCTCCGCCGCTACAGCGGTGAAGATCCGGTTACGCCCGCCCCGGAACAATTGCGCACCAATCTGATTCCGCCGGTGTGGCCGCAGATCAGCGGCCCGCTGCCCTCGACCGCGGGAATGCATCGCTGGGTCTGGGATCTGCGCGCGGCCGCGCCAACCGCAACGCATTACGAATATCCAATCTCCGCGGCCCCGCATCGCACCCCGCTCCAGCCGCAGGGACCGCTGGTCTTGCCGGGCACGTACACCCTGCGGCTGACCGTGGATGGCCAAAGCGAAAGCGCTTCCCTGACCGTCAAAATGGACCCCAGGGTACACACCTCGATGGCCGATCTCGAAGCCTTGCATGGGGCGCAGACGGCGATGGCGTCAACCCTCGATGCCGTGGCGAAGGCCGATCTTGCCGCGCACTCGGTGACTGAGCAGCTTTCCGCGCCGGAAAACGCCTCTCTCAGCGCGCAGCTTGCTCCTTTCAACCAGGCGTTGAGGGCCCTGCTGCGCGGCGCCGGGCCCAGGGCGGCCAGGCCGCAGCCTGGGATCGACGAGGTGACCTCGGAGGCAAGCGGACTCTACAACCAGCTGCAACAGGCCGACGACGCGCCCACAGCCGCGCAGCTTGCGGCCGCGGCGCAGGTGGAGAGTGAAGGCAAAGAGGTGCTGCCGGCCTGGCAAGACTTCCTGGAAAAGCAACTGCCCGCGCTCAATGAGAAACTGCGCGGCGCGCGTCGTCCGGCAATCGATTTGAACCGCCAGCCCGGGGCCATGCCGCAGACCGGGGACGAGGATTAGCTTCGTGAAAAAGATGGCCGTTCTTGCAGCGGCTGCCGCTCTTCTGTTCCTTGCCATCCCCAGCGGATTTGCCCAGCAGCCGCCCCTGGCCGCTACGCCGCCCATGGGCTGGAGCACATGGAACCACTTCCATCACGACATCTCCGACGCCCTCATCCGCGCCCAGGCCGACGCCATGGTCTCCTCCGGCATGCGCGATGCCGGATACGTCTACGTCAACATCGACGGCGGCTGGGAGGGAGAACGTGATGCCGCCGGCGTCCTCCATCCGAATAAGAACTTTCCCGACATGAAGGCCCTCGGCGATTACATCCACTCCAAAGGCCTGAAATTCGGCCTCTATACTGGCCCCGGTCCCGCAACCTGCGCCGGCGCCCCCGCCAGCTACGGCCACGAGCTTCAGGACGCGAAAATGTTCGCCTCCTGGGGCGTCGATTATCTCAAGTACGATCTGTGCAGCTTCCGCCAGATCATGGCGCGCGAGTCCGGCGCCGATCAGGCGGGCGTCGCGCAGCCCGGGAGCCGGCAAGGCTACTCGGAGATCATGGCGCATGCCTCCGATCAAACCGTGCGGAAAGCCGATGACATCATGCGCGCGGCCTACGAGAAGATGCACCAGGCGCTGCTCGCGACCGGCAGGCACATCGTCTTCAGCCTTTGCCAGTATGGCTACGCGAAGGTCTGGGAGTGGGGTCCGCAGGTGGGCGGGAATCTCTGGAGAACCAGCGGCGACGTCAGTGACAACTACGCGAGCGTCATCGCCAACGGCTTCCATGAGGCGGGCCTCGCGCCCTACGCCGGCCCGGGCCACTGGAACGACCCCGACTTCCTCGAAGTCGGCAACGGCAAAATGACTGCCGACGAGTGGCGGACAAACTTCAGCCTCTGGGCGATCCTCGCCGCGCCGCTCATCGCCGGCAATGATCTGGTGAACATGACGCCGGAGGTCAAAAGCATCCTGCTGAACAAAGAAGTGATTGCGGTCGATCAGGATCCGCTGGGCCGCCAGGGCGACCGCGCCTATCAGACCGGTCCTCTGGAGGTCTGGTCCAAACCGCTCAGCGGCGGCGATCGGGCCGTGGGCTTCTTCAACGCCATCAACAGCCCCACTGAAATGACGCTGAAGCTCAACGCCCTCGGCTGGCGCGGCCCCGCGCTCGCCCGCGATCTCTGGGCCCATCGGCAGATCGGCGTCATCCGCCAGGATTACACCGTCATGGTGCCCGCTCACGGCGTCGTTCTGCTGCGCCTGACCCGCCCGCGTCACCACTAGCCCCCCTGCCCCGCCACTGCTCGCAGAGCCCGGCGCACGTCGAATTCTGCGCGCCCTTAAAGATTTTCCTGCACAACCTGTAACGATCCGCCCTCTCGTGGACTTTCTTCTGTTGAATGCACCAACCGAGGATCTTGACCCGATGAGATGGCGATTGGAACAGGCGCTGGCCGTGGCGTTGCTCTTGGCCTGGAGCGGCGCGGCTGCTCCCGCGCAGCAGCCGCTGACGCTGCGGCAGGCGATCGACCGCGCCCTGGGCGAAAACCCCGAGGCCGCGATGGCGCAAGCCGATATGAACGACGCAACCGCTGCGGCCCGTCTGGCGCGTACCGCCCTGCTGCCGCATTTGAACCTGACCGAGGATATGTCGCGCGGCGACGACCCCGTCTACGCCTTCGGCGCGCGGCTCCGCCAGCGCCAGTTCACCCAGGCAGACTTTGCCCTGAATGCGCTGAATGAGCCCCAGCCGGTCGGTAACTTTGCTTCGCGCTTCTCCGGCTCGTGGATGCTCTTCGACTCGTTCCACACGGAAAAAGAGATTCATCGCGCCGATCTCTTCCGCAAAGGCGCCGATGCCAGCTCCGAGGCCACCAATCAGAAGATCGTGCTCGAACGTCGTCCAGGCCTATCAGCAGGTGCTCTACGCCGAGCGCGCCGCCGAGGTGGCCCGCCACGAGCAGCAGAACGTCCGAGGCGCTCGCCACCACTGCCGGCCAGCGCGTCAAGGCCGGCCTCGCCGTCGAGTCGGACCGCATGGCCGCCCAGGTCAACCTGGCCGCGCGCCAGGAGGAGAGCATTGCCGCTGAAGGCGCGCTGGATTTGGCCTGGGTCAAGTTGTGCATCGCCATGGGAGCCCCGAATCTGCCGCGCGCTGAGCTGAAGCCCATCGAAGCGCATGTGTTTCCCGAGAACCCGCTGGCTGAGGAGCTGGCGGAGGCTGCCCACGCGCGTCCCGATCTTGCCGCCCTGGGTGATGCGCAGCAGGCCCAGGCTCAGGCCGTCAGCGCGGCGCGCGTGGACTTCGGGCCGCAGGTGAGCGCCTACGGCAACTGGGAAGAGGATCGCGGATCGCTGACTAACTCGGGCGGCCACAACTGGGTGGCCGGGGTGCAGGTCAGCCTGGACATTCTCCCCGTTGGCAAGCGCGAGCAGCTTGAGCGGGAGGCCGCTCAACAGCAGCGCATCGACGCGCAGAAAAAGCTGGCCGGTGAGCAGATTCGGCTCCAGGTCAGCCGTGCCCACATCGAGCGCCAGACGGCGGCATTGCAGGTGGAGACGGCGCGCGCCTCCATGGATCAGGCAGCCGAGAGCCTGCGCATCGTGAACAACCGCTACGACGCCGGCCTCGCCACCATCACCGACCTGCTGCGCGCCGAGGACGCCGAGCGCGAAAGCCAGACCGGCTATTGGCGCGCGGTCTATGGAAACGCAGTCGCCTATGCTGAACTGCTGTACGCAACCGGGACACTGACTCCCGAAGCAGCGGAGGATTTGCAATGAGACGAGTGGGAGCAGGATGTTTGCTGGCGGCAGCCGCGTTTCTGGCCGGTTGCCATGGGAACGAAGCCGCGCCCGCGGCGGCCACTGAAAGCGTGGCGGCGCAAGTGGTCGTGAGCCGGCAGCAGCAGATTCCGGTCAGCTTGCGCGCCACCGGAACCGTGCACGCACGCCAGACGGCGGCGATCGCCGCCCAGGTCATGGGCCGCGTCGAGCAGGTGCTGGTACGCGAGGGCGACAGCGTCCGCGCCGGCCAGCCGCTCGTGTTGCTGGATGATGCCGCGCTGCGCGCCTCCGCGGCCCAGGCCACAGCCGGCGTGGTGGCGGCTGAGCAGCAGCAGGCGGCAGCCGAGAGCCAGGCCAGTCTCGCCGCCAGCACGCTCGCGCGCTACCAGCAACTGCAAACGCAAAAAAGCGTCAGCCCGCAGGAGATGGACGAAGTCACCCGCCGGGCCCAGGCCGCCGAGGCGCAGTTGAAAGCCGCGCGCGCTCAGACCGAAGCGGCCCAGGCGCAGGAGGTCGGCGCGCGCACCATGCTGGGCTACGCGCGCCTGCTCGCTCCCTTCAACGGCACGGTGACGGCCCGCATGGTGGACCCGGGCGCGATGGCCGCTCCCGGCGTGCCACTGCTGCAGGTGGACCGCGCCGGCGCAATGCAGCTTCAGGCCACCGTGGATGAGTCGGCCATTGCAGCCGTGGATTTGGGCATGAAGACGCCGGTCTCCGTCGATGGCGTCTCGCAGCAAATGCAGGGCACAGTAGCCGAGATCGTGCCCGCGGCCGACCCCGCCAGCCACAGCTTTCTCGTCAAGATCGACCTGCCTTCGTCGAGCCAACTGCGCGCCGGCATGTATGGGTCGGCGGATTTTCCCAACGGCGCGCACGAGGCAATTCTCGTGCCGCAATCGGCCGTGGTCGCGCGCGGCTCGCTCCAGTGCGCCTACGTGCTCGACAACCAGGGAATCGCGCAGCTCCGCTATCTGACTCTGGGCGCGGCGCACGGCGATTTGGTTGAAGTTCTCTCGGGGATTGGGGCGGGCGAGCGGCTCATCAATGCGCCTGGGGAAACCGACTTTGCCGGCAAGCGCATTGAGGTTCAGCCATGAATCAAAACCTGGGACTGGCCGGAAAGCTCGCCAGGGCATTCCTCAACTCGAAGCTGACGCCGCTGTTCATCATCACGGCATTGGCGATCGGAACATTCGCCACCGTGGTGATCCCGCGCGAGGAAGATCCGCAGATTCTCGTTCCCATGCTCGACATCACCACCGCGCTTCCGGGCGCGTCGCCGGCGGAGGTCGAAACGCGGGTGACGGCGCCGATCGAGATGCTCGTGCATCAGATTTCCGGCGTCGAGTATGTGTACTCGACATCCAGCCCGGGGCAAAGCCTCGTTATCGTGCGCTTCCTGGTCGGCACGCCGCAGGAAGACGCGCTCATCAAGGTCTACAGCAAGCTCTACTCCAACTTCGACGTGCTTCCAGCTGGCGCTTCGCGCCCCATGATTAAGGCGCGTTCCATCGACGACGTACCCATCCTCGCGCTGACGTTGTGGGGTGCGCATTACAACGGCTATCAACTGCGCGCCATCGCCGACGAAGTGCAGCACCACATCGAGCAGATTCCGAATGTGTCGGAAACCAGCGTGATCGGCGGCTTGCCGCGCACCATGCGCGTGGTGTTGAGCACGGCCAGGCTCAACGGCTACGGCTTATCGCCCATGGCGGTCGTCGGCAGTCTCCAGGCCGCGAATGCGCGCCTGCAGACCGGTAGCTTCTCTGAAAACAACCGCGAGATCAGCGTGGAGGCCGGCAATCTCTTCACCAGCACCAAGGATCTTGAATCGGTGGTTGTGTCCGTTGATCACGGTCGGCCCGTGTATCTGCGCGATGTTGCCGGCGGGATCGTGGATGGCCCCGCGGAGCCCGCGAACTACGTGCTCTTCGGCGCCACGGCCACCGGTTCGCATCGGGCGCCGGAGCAGTATCCGGCTGTAACCATTACCGTGGCTAAGCTCAAGGGCACTAATGCCACCGACATCGCCAATGCCGTGCTGGCCAGCGTACACCGGATGCAAGGCGTCTCGGTGCCCAATGACGTGACCATCACCACCACGCGCAACTACGGCGATACCGCGAAAGCCAAGTCCGACGAACTGCTCGAGCACCTGCTGCTGGCCACGCTTTCCGTTACGTTTCTGATCGCGCTCTTTCTCGGCTGGCGCGAGTCGGGCGTGGTGCTGCTGGCGATTCCCGTCACCCTGGCGCTCACCATGGCGGTCTTCTACTTCCTCGGCTACACCATCAACCGCGTCACACTCTTCGCGCTGATCTTCTCCATAGGCATTCTTGTGGACGACGCTATCGTTGTCGTCGAGAACATTGTTCGCCACTACCGATTGCCCGAAAACCAACACCGTTCGTGCAGCGATGTGACCATCGAAGCCGTGGCCGAGGTCGGAAATCCGACGATTCTCGCGACCTTTGCGGTCCTCGCCGCGGTGCTGCCCATGGCTTTCGTACGTGGGCTGATGGGCCCGTATATGCGGCCCATCCCCGTAGGATCCTCCGCCGCCATGCTGTTTTCGCTGATGATGGCCTTTGTGGTTTCGCCGTGGGCCGCCATGCGGCTGCTGGGCCGCCATCTCGGCGGGGCGCACCTGCTCGAGCCAGAGCACGAAAATTGGAGAACTCGGCTTTACCGCCGCGTGATGACGCCGCTGATCGCCTCGCCGCGCAATCGCGCGCTCTTCTTCATCGGTGTGGCCGTGCTGCTGCTCGCATCCGCGGCGCTGGTGCCGCTCAAACTGGTGCGCGTCAAGATGCTGCCCTTCGACAACAAGAGCGAAATACAGGTCATCGTCAACATGCCCGAAGGCACGCCGCTGGAAGAGACGCTGCGCGTGACGCAGGCGCTGGGCGACGAGCTTGCGCATCAACCCGGCGTGCTCAACTATCAGGAATACGCAGGAACGTCGGGCCCATACAACTTCAACGGTCTGGTGCGCCACTATTACATGCGGCGGCTGCCCAACCAGGCTGACATTCAGGTGAATCTGTTGCCGGCCAAGGAGCGCAGCGAGCAGAGCCACGCCATCGCCAGGCGGCTGCGGCCGCTGCTTGACGCCATCGCCAGCCAATATGGTGCGCGCATTCAGGTCACCGAGGTGCCGCCCGGGCCCCCGGTGCTGCAAACGCTGGTGGCCGAAGTTTACGGGCCCGATCTCGACGGACAGATTCGCGTTGCCGGCCAGATCAAGTCGATCTTTCTGGGCACGCCGGGCGTGGTGGACACGGACTGGTACGTGGACGATCCGCAGCCGCGCCTCATGATTCGCGTGGACCAGGTAAAGGCCGCGCAGCACGGCATCGCCGTCAGCGCAGTGGCGCAGGCGCTTGCCCTTGCCACTTCCGGCATGGACGTCGGCCTGCTCCACGATCCCAACTCGCGCGAGGCGATTCCGCTGGTCGTGGAGATCGACCGCGCCGATCGCTCGTCCGAACAGGGCCTGGAAAACATCAAGCTGCCCGCCTCGGACGGCTCCATGGTCTCGCTGCGTGAGCTTGTGACCATTGATCACGAGATCATTCCGCAGAGCATTTACCACAAGAACCTGAAGCGTGTAGTCTATGTCACCGGCGACGTGGCCGGCGCCGAGGAGAGCCCTGTCTACGCCATTCTCAAGATGGACAAGCAACTCGATCACCTGCGGCTGCCGGCCGGTTACATCCTGCAGCGCTACAACGCCGAGCAGCCCCAATATACCAATCACTACTCGATGAAATGGGACGGCGAGTGGCAGATCACCATCGAGGTCTTCCGCGATCTGGGCATCGCCTTCGCCGCCGTGCTGGTTCTCATCTACGTGCTGGTGGTAGGCTGGTTCCGTTCCTTCGTGGTGCCGCTGATCATTATGGCGCCCATTCCGCTCACGCTGGTGGGCATTCTGCCTGCGCATGCCATGCTGGGCGCGTTCTTCACCGCGACCTCGATGATCGGCTTCATCGCTGGCGCGGGCATCATCGTGCGAAACTCGATCATCCTCGTCGATTTTATCGAGCTGCGTTGGCGTCAAGGCGTTCCACTCAGCCAGGCGGTGATCGACGCGGGCGCCATCCGCTTCCGTCCCATGCTGCTCACCGCCGCCGCAGTCGTCGTCGGCGCCAGTGTCATTCTCACCGATCCCATCTTTCAGGGCCTCGCAGTGTCGCTGATGGCGGGCGCCGTGGCTTCCACCTTCCTGTCCTGGCCCACCATTCCGATCCTCTACTTCATGGTTCACCAGCATCGCAAACCCGAATTCGCCTGTGAACCCGATCAACCCAAAGGAGAAAGCAAATGACCGTTGAACGTGGATTGCGTCTGATGGCGGGAGTCGTTGTACTGGTCTCGCTGGCTCTTGCCCACTATGTTTCGCTGTACTGGCTGTGGCTGACGGTGTTCGTCGGCCTGAACCTGCTGCAGTCGGCCTTCACCAACTGGTGCCCGGGGATGATCATCCTGCGCGCCCTCGGTCTGAAGGATGCCGGCAGCGGCTCCGGCAAATGAGGGAACGGTGCACGCACAAAGATTTTCAGCATCCCGGGCGCACCGGCTCGACGATCCGGCGCGCAGACAATGGCTCCCGCCGGATGAGGTGATTGCCGAACTGGGCGTGCGGCTCGGAGAGATTGTAGCCAACGTCGGAGCGGGCACAGGCTACTTTGCCCTGCCGCTGGCTCATGCAGTTGGTCCTTCGGGCAAAATCTACGCGGTCGACGCGCAGCAGGAGATGCTTGACCGGCTGCGCGCCAAACTCGACGCATCGGTTCCGGCCCCGGTCGAGATCCTTCGCGCAGAGGCGGATCAAACCGGCCTGCCCGCCTCCTGTTGCGATCTCTGGCTGCTGGCCAATCTTTGGCACGAACTGGACGATTGCAGCGCCGCGCTGCGCGAGGCGCTTCGCGCGTTGAAGCCCGGCGGGCGGATCGCGATTCTCGATTGGCGGCCCGATGTTGAGCCCGCGGCCGGCCCTCCCCTTGAACACCGGCTCACCCCTGCGCATGCCGTGGAGCACCTGCGCGCCGCCGGCTTTGAGGCAATGGCCCCAGCGAATGTTGGCCGCTATTCGTGGCTGGTGCAGGGAAAGGCAAAAAAATGACCCGGCCCCACGCCAACCGCGCAGTCCCCGGCTCCCGCCAGCGCGACCATCTCAAGGATGAGGTCTACCGGCACATGTTCCGCCTCGAGGCGCAGCGTCCCGGCGCGGAAATGGACCTTGCCATCGCCCTGCTGCAGGCCTGGATGGCGCCCTGCTCCTCCGCCGGCTGCGGCCGCCAATGGCTCAGGCAGATCTGCCCGGTCTGCCTGGCCATGCTGCAGGCGTCCTGGCAAACGTCCCCATCCGCCCCTTGCGACCAACCTTCACCTGGCAATTAGCCGCAAGCCGGACTGGAGCTACGCGGACTTGGCTTTGCCCGCCGCCGCGCTCACTGAGCCGCTCGCCGGTACCACTCCACGGTGCGGCGCAACCCCTCGCGGAAATCGACCGCCGGTTCATAGCCGAGCAGCTCGCGGGCCCGACCTATGTCGGCCAGCGAGTCGCGAATGTCGCCCGCGCGCGCCGCCGCATACGCCGGCCGGCCGCGATAGCCGGTCAGCTCGCAGAGAATTTTAAACGCCTGGTTGAGAGTAATCCGCGCGCCGCTGGCAAGATTCACCATCTGACCGGCAACCTTCTCCGCCGGCGCTGCGGCCGCCAGCAGATTGCCCCGCACCACGTTCTCGATGTACGTAAAATCGCGGCTCTGCTCGCCGTCTCCATAGATCGTCGGCTGCTCGCCGGCCAGCATCTTGCGGCAGAAGATCGCCAGCACGCCGGAGTAGTGCGAGGCCGGGTCCTGGTACGGGCCGAAGACGTTGAAGTAGCGCAGAACCGCCGTCTCCAGCCCATAAACGCGATGAAAGACCTGCATATAATGCTCGCCGGCCAGCTTTGCCACCGCATACGGCGAGATCGGATTGGGCAGCATCTCCTCGCGCTTCGGCAGAGTGGGCGTATCGCCGTAGGCCGACGACGATCCCGCATACACCACGCGCCGCACTCCGGCATCGCGCGCCGCCACCAGCAGGTTCAGCGTAGCGTCCGTGCAGTTCACGTTGGTGCCGACCGGGTCGGCCACCGAGCGCGGCACCGAGGCCAGCGCCGCCTCATGAAAAACCACCTCCATGCCCGCGCAGGCCCGCGCGCACACCGCCGCATCCGCCAGGTCGCCTTCGATAAACTCCATCGCTTCCAACCCGGCCAGGTTTTCGCGCTTGCCGGTAAGGAAATTATCAATGCCGCGCACCCGTTCGCCGCCCTTGAGCAGCGCCGCGGCAATCGAGCGCCCGATAAACCCGGCTGCGCCGGTGACAAGATAGCTGGCCAACCCAGAACTCCGATCATGAGCGGATGAAATTCAGCCCGCAGCAGACCTCCGCGCCCGCCGCAGGCACTATCCAGTATCATGATCCCCCGCCGCGCCGGCAAATCCGCCAAAAAATCCTTGCTCCCGCCCCATCCCGTGCGTATACTTGCCGCGCTCCCCCGGGTATGAACTCAAACAGCGGTCTGTGCAAGGTTATTTCTGTGGATTTCATCAGAACCACAGGACAAGGAGAGCGTATGGGTAAAGTCAACGTAGGTCGTGTCATCGTCGGGGGCATTGTGGCTGGAATTGTCTCCGATATCCTGGGCTACCTGGTCGACGGCGTGTTGCTTGCCCCTCGCTGGGCCGCTGGCATGAAGCTGTTGGGTCGTCCGGAATTCAGTTCGACCCAGATCATCTGGTTCAACCTGCTCGGAATCATCGCCGGCATTGCCCTGATCTGGGTCTATGCCGCCATCCGCCCGCGTTTCGGCGCCGGCGTCAAAACCGCCATCTGCGCCGCCGTCGCCGTGTGGATCATCGGCGTACTCATCCCCAACGCCAGCTTCATGGCTGCCAGCGGCCTGTTTTCGCACCACCTTGCCTTATACACAACGCTCGGGGGACTCGTTGAAGTGGTCGCCGGAGCCATCGCCGGTGCGGCTCTCTACACCGAAAAAGAGGGTTGACGCATTGCTCCTTCTGATCAAAGCCGGAGGCCCGCACTCAAGCGCCGGTTTCAAACAGGAAATCGGCGCACTTAAAGATGCCGGAAAGGGCTAGATCAGAAGCAGAAATGCCGTAGAGTCCTCTGGCGGCGCTCCCGCGGGCGGCGGCCTAAGCGGTTCCACAGTTGCTTTATCCCGAAGCCACGCATTCATGTGGCTTTTTCATCAAGAAAAAGCCACCTTCCGCAACTGCGAAAAATGGCTACATGTGCTGTGAAACCGCTCTATGCCATCCTGCCGCCCCGGTGAGCAGAACATCCGGCCCCGGTACGGCGCGCTCCCCCGGTTGGGGAAATGGAGATGTTTCTGTCTTCACGGCGGCGATCCTCCGCGAGCGCGCCCAACCGGCCCATTCACGCCCCGATCTTGCGCAGCCGTCCGTCCTTCAGCTCGAACCGCTCGCCCCGCCACACAATCTCGTGTCCGGCAAACCCCGCCGCCCACAACCCCATCGCTACCAGGTCGCGCAGCGGCAGCAGCCACAGCCAGGGCAGCACCTGGTGGTCGCTCAGCACCCCCGCGCCCACCGTCATCGCCTGCGTCAGCCGCAGGAAGAAGCTCATCCCCACCAGCCACAGGCTCAGCGGGCTCAGCCCGCTGGCTACCACGTTGAGCAGCGCCCACCCCAGCCCGTGGGTAAAAATCAGCCCGGCGTAGCCCCACGGCCGCGCATCGCGCACGGTCCGCATCCAGCGCACCTGGTGGTCGGCAAACCCCCTCCATCCGTAAGCCGGAACCGCCGTCTCCACCACTTCGCCGCTCAGCTCCACGCGGTAGCCCGCCCGGGCCACGCGCGCCCCCAGCTCGTAATCGTCCGCCAGATGGTCCACCAGCGGCAGCAATCCTCCGGCTGCTCTGAGCGCCTCGCCGCTCACCGCCAGCGTCGAACCCAGCCCGTAATGCAGCCCGCCTTCAATCATCCGCGACAGCAGCACCCCGGCCTGAAAGTCGGTCGCAATCCCCAGCGCCTCCAGCCGCGAGGCCCATGTTCCATGCGCGCGCCCACGATAGAGCGCGGTCACCATCCCCACCGGCGCCTCAGCCTCGCCCACCGCTGCCGCAGCCGGCGCAAAGCCGCGCATCACCCGGTCCAGATAGTGCGGTGAAACGGTAATGTCCGAGTCGTTGATGAGCAGGAACTCATGCCGCGCCTGCCGCTCCAGTTGCGCCAGCGTGCTCACCTTGCCATTCGCCCCCAGCCGTTCCGGGCACTCAACCAGCCGGATCGCCACGGCGGGAAACTCGCGCTTCAGCTTCTCCACGGCCTCCGCCGCCGGGTCGCTCTGAGACGCAACCCCGAACAGCAGCTCATACTCGCCCGCATAACTCTGCCGGCAGTGGCTGCGGAAGGCCTCCATCATCCCCGGGTCCACGCCCTTCAGCGACTTGAGCACCGTCACGCCCGGCGCAAACTTCGCCCCCTCCGCACGCCGCCGCCTCAGAAACACCCGCGCTGCCAGCGTGGCCGCCAGAAAATACCCCATCCCGGCAATGGTCAGCGCCGTCGTCACGGTCTCCACACCCAGCGCCAGAATGTGCGTCATCACAGCGTTAAGAATAAAGGCAGGAGCCAGCTCTGAGCGAGCAGCTGTTAGCTCTTAGCTTTTAGCTCTTAGCTGGGAATTTGCGCACGTAAGAATCTTGGCCGGCGACGGTTTACCAGCAGCGCGATGAATGAGGCTCCTGCTCCCGGAATCAAGCTAAGAGCTATAAGCTAATAGCTGATCTCCGCCTCACTCGTATCTGAGCGCCTCGATCGGGTCCAGATTCGCCGCCTTCCACGCCGGATAAATCCCAAACACCAGCCCGATCCCGCACGACACCGCGAATCCGATCGTCATCCACATCGCCGACAGCGTCGCCGGCAGCCCGATCGGCAGCAGATGCACCACCCAGGTCAGCACCGCGCCCGCCAGCAGCCCGATCACCCCGCCCACCGCGCAGAGCGTAATCGCCTCCGTGGTGAACTGCGTCAGAATCGTTCGCTTCGTCGCCCCGATCGCCTTGCGAATCCCGATCTCCCGCGTCCGCTCCGTCACGGACACCAGCATGATGTTCATCACCCCCACGCCGCCCACCATCAGCCCCACGCTCGACACCGCCACCATGAACGCGAACAACCCTCCCGTAATCTCGCCCCACAACTGCGTCAGTGAGTCCGGACCGAAGATGTCGAAGTTATCGTCCGCGTCCACCTTCACCTTGCGCCGGATGCGCATCATCTCGCGGATCTCATCTTCCACCAGGTCCTTGTTCTTCGGGTCGTCGTACTTCGCCTGTACGAAAAAGTTTGTCACCTCCGGGTGCAGGTTCTCGAAGGTCCCCAGTGGGAACATGATCACGTTGTCGTTCGGATTTTTCCCGCTCCCGAACGGCTGCGTCCGCTTGTCCAGCACCCCGATCACCGTGTACAGCCCGGTCTCCACGCTGATCTGCTTGCCGATCGGATTCTCGTCCGGCAGAAACAGCGACTCGGCCGTGTCGTGCCCGATTACGCACACTTTCGCGTGCCGCTTGTCCTCCTCATCGGTAAAAAACCGCCCCGCCGTCAGCTTCAGCTCGGAGACGTCCGCCACCTGCGCCGTGTGCGCCTCAAGGAACGAACCCGACACGCTCCGGCCCTCGTACTTCGCGCTCACGTCGCCCAGCGCATAGGTCTTCGTGTACCGGTAAAACCCGTCCACCGCCACCACGTGCGGCAGCGTGCGCAGCGCCAGCACGTCGTCCGGCGTCAGATCCTTCCGCGTCAGCTCCTCGGCAGTCAGCTTCTGCCTCCCGAAGGGCAGCTTGTAGACCCAGAACACATTCGTCCCCAGCGAGCTGGCAAAGTCCGCCACCCGGTTGTTCAGTCCGTTGATGATCGACGATATGGTGATCACCGTGGTGACGCCGATCACGATGCCCAGGATGGTCAGCCCCGAGCGCAGCTTGTTCGCCCGCAGCGTCTCCCACGCCATCCTCATCGCTTCGCCGCCCTGTCCTCGCGCCATCTCTATGCTCCCGCCAGCCGCCCGCTTACAATTCAGCTCTCAACGCCACAACGGGGTCCAGCCTCGCCGCCTTGCTCGCCGGATATACCCCGAAGAACACTCCTGTCGCCGTCGCCATCACCAGTCCCAGCAGCACACTCGACAGGGTCACGCTCGCCGGGACACCATATAGGGCCGTAATCAGCTTTGCCGCGCCTACGCCGAACAGCACCCCCATCGCGCCGCCCGCCAGCGCCAGCGTTCCGCTCTCAATCAGAAATTGCATCAGCACGTCCCGTCTTCGCGCCCCCAGCGCCTTGCGCACCCCGATCTCCCGCGTCCGTTCCGTCACCGAAACCAGCATGATGTTCATGATCACTACTCCGCCCACCACCAGCGAGATCGACGCGATCCCGATCACCACATCGAAGAAAATCGAAGTGAGCTGCTTCCAGATGTCCATGAACGTGTCGTTGGTCTCGATCTCGAAGTCGTCTTCCGTGCCTGGCGGGTCGTGCCGCCGCGCCCGCAGGATCACTCGCACCTGGTCCTCGGCCCGCTCCATCGTCGCTGAATCGCCCGCCGCCCGCGCGTAGATGTCCACCGAGTCGTTGTAGCCGTAGGCCTGCTGGTAGGTCGTGATCGGCACCGCCACCCAGTTGTCCTCAGACTGCCCGAAGGCCGAGCCCTGCCGCGCGCCCACCCCCACAATCGTGTACGAAATCCCATCTACCCGGATCTCTTTCCCGATCGGGTCCGTGTCGCCAACCAGGTCGTCCACAATATCGTAGCCCACGATCGCGTCGTGGGTCCCATGATCCTCGTCCGCCGGCGTGAACCCGCGCCCCAGCACCACGTCGGTGTTGTTCAGATCCACCATTGTCCAGGTCATCCCGCGCAAATCGGTCCCCGTCGTCGACTGCCCGTTCGCAAACACGCCCACGGACTTCTCCAGCATTGCACCCGTCTCTGTGCACACCGTGCAACCGTCGCGCACCGCCTCGTAGTCCTCGAAGCGGATGATCTTCCGCTTCTGGAAACGGATGTAGTCCTGGATGTTCGTGATCACGCTCGACATCCGCGACACGGTGAACACATCGGCCCCGTGGTCGCTCAGCTTGCTGGTCACGTACCAGGTCGCCGTGTTCACCAGCGTGATCACCATGATCACCGACGCCACGCCCATCACCACCCCGATCAGCGTCAGGATGGAGCGCAGCTTGTTGGCCCACAATGACTGCAGCGCGAGTTTGACGGCCTCACTGAAGAGCATGCGCAATCCCCGCGAAGAGCCCCTTTCGCTCCCCGCTCCGTGCGCCCCCAAAGGCGCAAAATGCCGTCCGTATCCGGTTACTCCAGTGTACGCAATTCCGCGCCCGCCCGTTCCACACGAGTCACAGCTTCCAGCTATTTTCTATGAGTCGTTAAAGGCGGCTTACCGGCAATTGCCACTAGTCCGGAGTTCGATTCAGTGCATTACCGTAAATGTGTTACATTCATGCTTCCACTCCAAGGGGTCTCAGGTGCGCCGCCAATTTCCCATTCTCCTTATCGCCCTCAATGCGGTCTGCTCCCCGCATCTGCAACCTGCAATCGCTGCCCCACCCAACACCCAGTCTGCGCCGCAGATCATCTACTACGCCGGTCCAGATCTCATTGCGCCCGAGCTGCTTCCCGCCGCCGTACCACTCGAAAAGGCCTCCCACTGCAAAAAGCGCGACGGAATCGCAAAGGTCTTGACGATTGTGGATCCGATGGGGAATCCCATTGCGCCGGCTGTTTTCCACCCCAGCGGAATTGAGTTCGACGACTTTGCAGTCGGACTTGTAGCGGGTGACCGGTTCAAGCCGGGCACGCACGAAGGAAAGCCTGCCCGAATATGGGTCGAAGTTGACCTGCATCTTCAGGTCTGTGTAGTAAAGCCACCGAAGGGTAGCGACGACGATCCGACGATCTTTCTGAGCGCGCAACCCCAGCAAACGGTAACCGTATTGCCGCCTCCTGTTCCGTTGAGTACGGGCACATTGCGTTCTGTTCCCGTACGCTCTCCGGAAAGCGGTCTTTACAGCGCGAGCAGCAGCGTATCGGCTCCTATCCCTCTGAATTCGGTAGAAGCCCACTACACACAGGCAGCCAGAAAAGCTCGCATTAATGGAGTTTGCCTCGTCACGGTCATTGTCGATGCCAATGGCATGCCGCAGTTACCGAGGGTAATCAAGAGCCTGCGCCCCGATCTCGACGATCAGGCGCTGAAAGCAGTGCTGCAATACCGGTTTAAGCCGGCAATGCGCGCTGATACGCCTGTCCCTGTCATCATTACCGTCGAAATCAACTTCCGGCTCTACTAATATTGCTCGGGCTTCCAAGGCTGCCTTTAATCCGCTCCGATCGCCCGCACTACGATGGTCCAGCTAAAAGCTAGCAGCTGTCCTTTCACTTCCCCGAGCTCCCGAATCCCTTCTCCGCCCGCGTCGAGTCTTCCAGACTCTCTACTTCTTGGACCAGGCCTGTGAGAACAGGGACGGGCACCATCTGCGCAATCTTCTCCCCAGCCTTCAGCTCCACCGGCGCATCGCCCAGGTTGGTCATCACCACCAGGATCTCGCCCCGGTACCCCGCGTCGATCACCCCAGCGGTCGTCGCCATCCCCCGCGCCGCCATTGACGAGCGGTCCCGCACCAGCAGTCCCAGCGCCGCGCCGTCCCGCGGGTTCCGCGCCTCCACGGCGATTCCCGTCCGCACCCGCACCGTCGCCCGCGCCTCCACCACCACGCCTTCCAGCGCAAACAAGTCGTACCCCAGATCCTCGCCCGGATGCGCCACCACCGGCGCCCGCGCCCCCGCTTCCAGCAGCTTCACTCGCAACATGTGTCGATGGTACCAGCGCCGCGCCCCACGAATCCCGCGGTTAGGCACCCACCCCCGCCTGCGGCGCGCACGCACCGGCCAACCCGCCAACTTGCTGACTTGCGAACTCGCTGACTCGCTAAAATGGCCAGCCCCGGCCGGGAATCACCCAACCGGGGCTGATTTGCATTCGGCAAAAGGACCTATAAGCCGAATTCTGTCGTGTGCGGTCATTCCTCTAGGCGCCGCGTTGCCGCGGACGCTCATCAGCGACCTACCCGGAGGTTCCGGCACTTTCTTCGAGCCGCCTGGGCGCGCCGGGCCGGCGCGCAACGGCCGCCTGGCTCTTGGCCGCCGTTTCCCTCCCTATTTGGTCTTGCTCCGTGTGGGGTTTACCCTGCCTCCGGCGTTACCGTCGGAGCGGTGCGCTCTTACCGCACCTTTTCACCCTTACCCCGGCGGGAACGGCCGTCCAGCCGAAGCCGTCGGGCCTCTCCGGTCGCCCTCGCACCCGTCAGGGTGCCAGGGGTAGCCGAGGCGGTTTCTTTTCTGTGGCACTGGCCGTCCACGGGCCTTCTCGCCCGCGTCCCGGACGTTATCCGGCACACTGCCCTGCGGAGTTCGGACTTTCCTCTCCCGGAATCGCAGGCCTTAGCCCAGATTCCGGCAGCGACCGCCCGGTCCTCCTGCCAGTCCTCAGTGTACCGCGATTCCGCCCCGCCCGTGCGCCCCGCAATCCCGCCGTGACCACCCTCAAAGCCGTCGCATCACTTTGAGCTTCCGCTATTTGCCGGCCGTCAAGTCGCGAATCACGTGCCCATCCGCATCCAGAAAATCCACGCTCGTCTTGCCATCTTCAGTCACCTGCATCACCAGGCGCTTTTTCCCTTTGGCGTCCATGAGCGACAGAACGGCTGCACCATCGGCCCCGGTTCCCACCCAGATCCGGCGGCTTCGCCTGCCTGTGTCCTGATCGTTCACGGCCAGCCCCGCAAATTTGTCGCCCTTATCGTCCACGCCCGCAAGCTGCACAATCTGGCTCGCGCCGTACTTGTCGAAGGTCAGGCTCCCGCCCGAGTCCACCACCTCGCCCTTGTCGTTGCGATACCCGCCAAAGATCAGTCCGCCGTTTTCCGAGCCCTCGTCGTTGAAAAACAGCATTCCAGCTTGCGGCCTGTCCACCTTCGGAGACTCCTTGCCCTTCACGATCACTCCGGGCATCCGGTCATGGTCTGAGATCACCATGCGCAAAGTCCCGTCCGGCTCGACAACATTGATACGGTGCACCTGGATCTCGTCGAAACTCTGGCTGCGATGCGACGTCGCCCCCGTAAGCAGCACAACGGAAAATATCGTGCTCAGAACTACCGAGTAGGCGATTGCAACATTTTGGACGGTCAGTTTCATGCACATCTCCCTCGAATCTCAGAATTTGTTTTCGGGCTCGCTCACAGGGAAGTACGTGCCGGCACAGGCCCTCAGTTCCTCTCCTGTCCACAAAATTTCCCAATTTGCGCCTCGCCCGCAGCGCCTCACACGCACGCCCGAGCCACGATGGTCCGCCGCACCGCAGCCCAGCTAATAGCTAAGGGCTGAAAGCTAACAGCTTTAGCTGCGGCCGCAGGCCGCAGCCTCCCCCCTTTGCCTTAAACTGAGTAGATGGAAGAGTTCAGCCGCATCCAGCGCTTGCCCCCCTATGTCTTCAACATCACCGGAGAGATGAAAGTCTCCGCCCGCCGCCGTGGCGAGGACATCATCGACTTCGGCATGGGCAATCCCGACGGAGCCACCCCCCGCCACATCGTCGACAAGCTGGTTGAAGCGGCGCTCAAGCCTCCCACCCATCGCTACTCCGTCTCCCGTGGCCTGCCCCGCCTGCGCAAGGCCATCTGCAACTGGTACAAGACCCGCTATGACGTCGATCTCGATCCCGACACCGAGGCCATCGTCACCATCGGCTCCAAGGAGGGCATCGCCCATCTCTGTCTCGCCATCCTCGACTCGCGCGACACCGTGCTCGTCCCCAATCCCAGTTATCCCATTCACATCTACGGCCCGGTTATCGCCGGCGCTCACATCGTCAGCGTCCCCGTCCACGACCAGGAACAGTTCCTCGCCCAGCTTGAGAACCTGATCCCGCGCATGACCCCGCGCCCCAGGGCGCTCATCGTCAACTTCCCCTCCAACCCCACCACCGAGTGTGTCGAGCTCCCCTTCCTCGCGCGCCTCGTCGAGCTGGCCCGCGAGTACGGCTTCTATCTCATCCAGGACCTCGCCTACGCCGACATCGCCTTCGACGGCTACAAGCCGCCCAGCGTCCTCCAGGTCCCCGGAGCCAAAGACGTCGCCGTCGAGTTCTTCACCCTCTCCAAGAGCTACAACATGCCCGGCTGGCGTGTCGGCTTCATGGTCGGCAACCCGGTCCTGGTCAGCGCCCTCGCCCGTCTCAAGAGCTACTTCGACTACGGCATCTTCACCCCCATCCAGGTCGCCTCCATCGCCGCGCTTGAGGGGCCCCAGGAGTGCGTCGCCGAAATCTGCGAAAACTACCGCCGCCGCCGCGATGTTCTCGTCGAAGGCCTCAACAAGCTCGGCTGGCCCGTCCCCTCGCCCAAGGCCACCATGTTCGTCTGGGCCCGGATCCCCGAGGCCTTCCAGGCCCTCGGCTCTTTGGAGTTTTCAAAACGCCTGCTGACGGACGCCAAAACCGCCGTCTCCCCCGGCATCGGCTTCGGCGACCACGGCGACGCCCACGTCCGCTTCGCCCTCATCGAAAACGAAGAACGCACCCGCCAGGCCCTCCGCGGCATCAAGCAAATGTTCGCAAAGGGTGAGAACTGGGAAAAGTTGGTTGCAACGAGACCACTGTGAGCCTGCGTCCCAGCGCAGCCGCAATATTGACCAGCGCATCCAGCGAGAACCGCGCCATCCGCCCCCGCAGCAGATCGTTCAGGCGCGGCTGGGTCACGCCGCGGCTCACTCAACACGCAAGGCCTGTACAGGGTCGATGGACGCCGCGCGCTGAGCCGGAATGATGCCGGCAATCGCAGCCGCAAGCACCAGCACTCCAACTGCGATGGCCATGACCGGCACATTCACGCTGGTGACCTCATAAAGCTGCGACTTCACATACCGCACGCAGAAGATTGCCACCGGGATGCCGATAGCGAGGCCGGCAACGGCCTGCAGCATGGCTCCGCGCATCACCATTCCGATAACGCGGCTGCGCGGCGCTCCCAGCGCCATGCGGATGCCGATCTCCGGCGTGCGGCGGACTACGGTATACGCCGTCACCCCATAAAGACCGATGGCGGCGAGCAGAAGCGCCAGTACGCCGAACAGGGAAGTGAGCCGCGCGATCATCCGCTCTTCGATAAATCGATCGTCAATCTGCTGCTGGAATGTCTGGAACTTTACGATGGTGAGGTTCGGGTTGATGCTCGCCAGGGTCTCGCCGACGATCTTTTCAAAACCGGGAATAGGCCGGCTGGTCTGGATCACCATGGCTCCGGCGTACATGGATCCGTCTTTATCGAGAGGGTCGCTGGGGTCGTTGGCAATGCCGGCGGGCTGCGTGAGCGGCAGAAAATACATGGCGTGATTCTTCCAGTAGACACTCGTGTAGGTGGTGTCCTCCACCACGCCGACGATCTCATGCGCTCCATCTTTGCCGGCCTGCCCGGGACCGGAAAAACCAAAGCGATGGCCGATAGGATTGCGGTTGCCGAAGAACGTCTTGACGAACTGCTGATTGACGACGGCGACGGGCGGCGCATTCAGCGTGTCCTGCGACGTAAAGCCGCGGCCCATTACGAGGTGGGTGCCGACAGAGTCGAAGTACTCCGGCGTGGCTTTCACCCAGGATGCGCCTTTGTTCAGGTCCGGTTCCCCCCGAACCTTTACGCCAGACCCCCAGTTGTTCGCCTCCATGGGTGTGTAGGTGGCGAGCCCGACTTTTAGAACGCCGCGAATGGCGTGGAAGCTGTCCACGATGGTCTGGTAGAGCGGCTCGACCTCGGTGGTCTTGTAGCCGGCCGCTTGCGGGTTGATGTGGGCAATGTAGCGGTTCGTCGTATCCAGTTTCATGTCCACGTTCTCGGCCTTGTTCAGGCTCTGCGCAAACAGCCCCGCGGCCACTAGCAGCACCAGGGAGATTGCGGCCTGCAGCACAACCAGCGCACGCTGCAACCAGGAAGCTCCGTGAGCGGTCGTACGCGCATTGGAGCGCAGTGCATCAGCCGGCTGTGCACGCGCGGCCATCAGCGCTGGCGCCAGTCCAAACAGGATGCCCGTCACCAGCGAAAGCGCAAAGGCAAAGCCGATGACCAGCGGCGAAGGCGAAGCAGCGACCGGCATGTCGTGCTGATTGGGAAAGGCAAGCGCCAGCAGCGCGTGCGCTCCAAGGTAGGAGACGGCCAGTCCGAGCAGCCCGCCCAGGCCCGACAGAAGAACGCTTTCCGTCAGAAGCTGGCGCACAATCCGGCTGCGCTGCGCGCCCAGAGCCGACCGGATCGAAAGCTCCGCGCGGCGGCCCATTCCCCGCACCAGGAGCAGGTTGGCGATGTTGGCGCAGGCAACCAGAAGAACCAGCGCGGCGATCCATTGCAGCAGCTTCAGGTGGTTCTTGTAGTCGTCCTGCATGCTCTGGATACCGCCGCCTCCGGGAGTCAGCACCACATGCGTGCGCGGAAGAACCCGCTGGGCGCGCGGATCGGTATATGTCTTCAGCGGCGCATAGATCTGCTTGAGCAGCACGCTGGTCTTCGCCTGGAGAGCCGGCAGAGAAGTTCCCGGCTTGACGCGGCCGATAATGTACGCCCACTCACTGTCAGGATCGTTGAAGTACGGCGCGCCGATCACTGCATCCATCGAATTCATGGGAAGGAAGTACTTGGGCGGATTGGTATCGATGCGGTCGCCGTAGAATCCCTTCGGCGCAATACCAACGATCGTGGCCGGCTTGGTATTGATGTAAAACGTGCTCCCTACCACGCTCGGATCGCCGGCATAATCCTCTTGCCATGCGTTGTAGCTCATCACCGCGGTAATGGAGGCGCCCTTCTGGTCGTCGCCATCCACAAAGAGCCGCCCAGCCGCCGGTGAAAGACCAAAGACGCGGAAGTAGTTCCCGGAGACGAAGGTTCCTATGACGGATTTGGCTACGGTCTGGGTTCCGGCGCGGCGGACGGTAATCGGGCGATAGGCGTAGCCGGACTCCATCGCGGCCAGCTCTTCGAACTCCGGCAGGCTCTTCTTGAACTGGTAATAGGTGTCCGTGGCAAAGAGCGAGTAGTCCCCTTCGTCGCTCCAGCCGCTGTTGACGCAACAGTCGTCCTTGTCGCCGATGCGGACCAGGGTTTTGGGATCGGTTACCGGCAGGTTGTGGAGCATGATGGCATTGACCAGCGTGAAGATGGCCGAGTTGGCGCCGATACCCAGCGCCAGCGTGAGCAGCACGGTTACGGTGAACCCCGGCGCCTTGCGCAATTGGCGTAATGCATACCCCAGATCCTGAACGAGAACTGTCACCGATCCACCTCCAGACACACATCCACTTACATAGATAGAAAGCATGTTACGTACCACAGGAATTCTGCGCTAGCCATTTCCAATCAATGGATTACCAATCTCAGGATTGCGAGCTTGTGTTCACAAATGAGAAAGAGTGTTCAGAATCGGACTCTGGCAGAAACGCCGGCAATCCGAATTACGTATGCACGCCGCCCTCTGTTCCCCGAACCGGATATCTTGCAGATAATTACCCTCCTTTGGCCCACAATGTCTCTAGCTGCTTCAGGGAAACCCGAACCACCCGCGCCCTGAACCTCTATCTCCGGCCGGGTCAGGCACGCCAGTTTCCCGCATTGCGGCACAGATCGCTGAAAAAACCCGAAAATCCGCCCGTAACTCCTTTTGCAGGAAGATTCTGCAAATAACTTCAACGTTGAGAAGATTTTACGGCGCAACCCCCTCCGTAAACTCATGTACCGCAGGATTTTATCCCCAAAATAGGGGGTGGGGGGTAGTAGGAGAGTCAATATGTTCGAAGAATGCCGTCATATCAAGGCCAATGGCCTCAGGTGCAAGTCGCCCATGCTGCGCGGCCAGCCCTATTGCTACTTCCATGCCCGCCTGCATAGCCTTGCCAGGGCGTCCAAATCCTCCCCCAATAAGCCCATCAAGCTCCCCGCGCCGGAAGATTCGGCCTCCATCCAGCTCGCCCTCGCACAGGTCTTCAATCAGCTCGCCGCCTCGCCCCTCGATTCCCGCCGCGCCGGCCTCATCCTCTACGGCCTCCAGATCGCCTCCCAGCATGTCCAGCGCAACGCCTTCGTGAATATCGACAACATCGTTCAGTCCTTCACCCGCTCCCGCCAGGGCGACGAGCTCGCGCCGCGACTTGCCAACTGCGAGGACATCAAGGACTGCAACGACTGTCCTGCACGTTATGACTGCAATGATGCCAGAGGCGTCGAACCCGAGGACGAGCAGCCCGAAGCAGAGAATGAGTCCGCGGACGATGCCCCACACCAGGAAGCCGCTGAGAACGCCAGCGGCGGCGGCTCCGAAGCCGGCGTCAAAGACGCCGCCTGAACAACCCTCCGCCCTGCACGGCCCGCGCGGCTGGCTCTAAAATTGGGATGCCGAAGGCATCCATGACCCAACTGACCCAGCCGCCCTCGCCCCTCACATCGTAGACTCACTGCGACTTCGGCGGATCGGCATGGCCCGACTCGTGGCTCAAGGCAGCGCCATTCGGAGGGGCAGCAGGCGTGTCATGGGTTCCTGGCCAACGTTGGGCGTCCACCTCGACCTCAGTAGGCAACTGAAGGATGACTCGCGGGTTATTCAACTGCGGATTCAGATCGTCCACCAACTTGTAGACGTAGGTCACAGTGAAGGTCGTCGGCTCATGGGTCGTGAACTGCCAGCTCATCGCGTTCTTTTCCGCCGCCTCCCTCAAGGGTTTTGGCCCCTCCTTAGCGTGCGCGGTCACGACTAGATGACCGTCTGTCGTGACTATCACATGGACAACGCCTGAGACATTTGCAACGCGAGCGAGCGGAGGGTACAGCGGCACTTCTGCGTGGGAGACCATCGGAAGAGCAAGTCGCTGCTGAGCGGTCCCAACAAGGGACCCGCCCAGTAAAACGACAGATAACGCAACACATCTGGCAGTCAGGTTAATTTTCATGCACACCTCATTTGCTCCACGGATCGTGTGGTGTCGTTTCTGGATGATCCGGCTGTCCGTTGCTGCCTCGGAAGGTCGTTACATAACGCGTAATGTTCTTGTCAACGGCACCCCAACTTCCATTCCATATGGGATAGGAGCCCTTCCCGTTCTGTCCCTTGAAGCTCCACGAGCCCTGCCCAAGCGCAGCAGCAGCGTAAGCAGACGTTCGGTAGCCCCGATACTCCATAGAAAATGGACTCAGAGTCGTGTTTTGATCATTGAACCTTGGGTCGCTCAAGTCGGCAACGTGAGTCCCTTCATGAGCAGCATTGACCGCTTCGTTTACCATCCCTTGGTTCTTGCTCGGGTCGAAGGTAATTGTGAAGTTAAGCTTCCCAGAGCTGTCTGCTCCTGGGACTGTCTGTGCAGCCGAATGATCCCCAGTCGCCCCAAACTGGACTCCAATGTTATTTCCGTCGTTCTCAGTCCCGAGCGCTTTCAGCGATGCTTGCAACGCTGTCTTCTGGTCGCCGTCCTTCAGTCCGTTAACTGCGGTCGTTAGTGCGGACACGGCATTCTTGAGGTCGCTGGCATTTGTAGCGAAATCTGCGTTGCACTGCTTGTTATCGCTCGCACAATTGTTGATCAAGTTGTAGAGGCCAGTCGGGTCGGTTACGACGAGCGGATTATTCAGCGCGTATGTGTAGCGATTCCATGTCTGTGGATCGTCCGGGCGGCCGCTATTCAGCATCGGATCGGGCGACATGAAGCGCCCCATGCTCGAACGGTAGTGCCTTGCCCCGAAGTAGTCGTTGCCTGATTCGGCGTCCCGTTCTTTGCCGGTAAACTTGTAGTGATTGGCAATCGAGTTGCTAACCTGATATTCGCCGCCGAAGGGATAGAAATCCGATTCGTTCTCCACTGCGCCCGTCGCGTTGGTGACCACGTTCGACGAGCCCAGCAGGTCGGAGAAGTAGTAGTAAACGCTCCCGCTGCTCACATCGCGGCGGGCGATGCGCTTGTTGTTGAAGGAGATGTATTCGCTGGTCAGGTTGCCGGAAAGATCGCTCTCCGCCAGCCCGCCGTCCCAATAGAGAGTGCCGCTGGATTTTTCCACGCGCTCCCCGTCGCCGTTGTAGACGTAGTCCGTGCCGGCAGCGCAGATCATCTCCTCCTCCGCGACGGCTGCCGGAAGGGGCCGCAGACGCATCCGAGACCGCCTGACGGCGGCTCGCGATCTCCCATAAGCGCAGGGCTGTTGTGGGATGACTTGAGGCCGCCTCTGTCTCCCGTCGTCACTTCTTGGACATCAGAAGAATCAACAACCAAGCCACCGCTACTACGGCTAAAGCGCGAAAGATGTGCGGCCACGCCTTTTCACCCTCCTTGCTTTTCCCCCCCTTGGTCCGTTTGACCATTCTGAACAGAAAAATATTCCCGGCAACAAAACACAGACCACTTGCGAGGAGGAAAACAGACAGCCGCGTGCTGTCCGGCACCGAATAGAGGGCTATGAAGATGCCACCGATCATCCCAACTTCCACAATCGCAATTGTTGATTTTCTCAAAAGCGCTCTCCGAATCTTGAACTATTTACCGCAGGCTCCGGCGACTGAGCAGGGCGGTGGTGGCGGTGGAGTGGGCGGTGACGGTGGTGGCGGGGCGGGCGCAAGAGCCCCTGAAATCGCTGACGTTACGCTGTTAACAATATTGCTGATAGCAGCTTTAGCCCCTGGAACGCTTGTGGCCACATCAGCAGGATTCGAGACCCCCTTCCCTTGAGCGACGCTGACACCAGCTTTAACGACATTTGCCAGATCAGCCGCCTGAGATCCCTTCTCCGCAGATCCGGTTGCGCAACGACTCCCACGGATAGGATCTCCTTCAGAGTGACTGAGCCTACCCCGCATTGCTCTTTCTTGTTCGGCGGATATATCGAAATCTCGATCTCCTCTTCGGCGCTACAGGGATTTGAAAACCTTGCTGATCCATCCTTGCTTGTCAGCGCCTTTTTGTGCGCTGAATTGTGTTGAGTGCGCGTGCAAAAATACTCCACCTGAACGTTCGCCTGAGGCTTTCCATCCAAAGCGTCCAATACGAGTACTCGCAGGTCTTGAGCCATCACCCCACGATTGCAGGAGAGCATGCATCCGAATAGAACCCCGTAGATCATCCATAAAGATCGCATTCAGTTCCCCTCCGTCCATCGAACCGCCTATTCGCATGTTCGATGTTTCCACGTGATGGTCGCTGCAATATCCCGAGCAATAGTTTGCCCTTGGCGCTGCGAAGAATCACTATAGATCACGATCGACACATTCTCATATTCGGTATTCATCGCCATTCCGTTGCCTGATTGGATGATCATGTCTTTTCCTTTGATCGCCTTCCCACGCTCAGTTGGGGAAACAAGCTCATCGGCAATTCTGTTGATCTCCGCACGCTCAAGCGTAGGATCGGAGAAGAACCCATCTGGCGAATACAATCGCTTCTGCAGGGAGATTTCACAGACTTGACCTTCCTTGGAATATCGCGGCATCATCAAAATGCCAGGTCTGACTTCGTACGTTTTAACAGGCTTATAGTGGGAAAACCTGTCACTTTGTGAATTCGCAGAAACGCACAACAGGAAGCCTACGCAGATGATCCAGAACTTCATGTACATTCTCCCCTCCAAGCAGCACCGCGTGATCCTTCGAATTCAGTACTAATTCGAAGGATCACGCAGAACCGGCTGAGTTGTCCTGAGCGTGTAAGTAGAACTTGGTTGACCATCCGGGCCAGCATTCGTCATTACCCTCGTACTGGTCGCCGTACAGGTTCCACCACTCGGGAAAGTTAATGTTAATGTCTGCTCGTCAGTGCTCGTATAGACATTAGTGCTCATATCGAACATGATCGAATTATTGACCTCTGCGGACCCTGCTATCTGCTGCATTGTGACGTTATCAACGATCTCCCCGTTACTGTCAGTTGGCACTGCGGACCGGTTTTCGTTCAACGTGCTTGGTTGCGCTACACCATTTTCTGTATTCTTCAAAACATTTTTCTCAGCGACTCCAACCCCTTCAGCTGGCTTACCGTTAACCGTCACGGTGTCCTTAATCTGTCCTCCAGTCGGTCCAGTTCCATGAGCAATTACTTTGCCATCACTATTCTTAACTGCGGTATTCGACTCTATCTTTGGCTGCTGCGTTACTTTCGCTTGAACCTTAACATCGCTGCAAGGCGGGTCATTTGGTCCTCCTCCGCAATGTCCGTCAGCATCGACGCCGCCGAGTGGATTGTTGCGCAGATAGCCATACAGGTTTAGAGTCTGCGGATCGTCCAGCTTCGCATACGGTACGGGTTCGGCCTTCGCTGACCAATCCGGGCTGAGGAACCGGCCCATGCTGCTTGTGTAGTGCCTGGCCCCGAAGTAGTCGTTTCCTGATTCGGAATCTCGTTCTTTGCCGGTAAACTTGTAGTGATTGGCAATCGAGTTGCTAACCTGATATTCGCCGCCGAAGGGATAGAAATCCGATTCGTTCTCCACCGTGCCCGTCGCGTTGGTGATCACGTTCGACGAACCCAGCACGTCGGAGAAGTAGTAGTAAACGCTCCCGCTGCTCACATCGCGGCGGGCGATGCGCTTGTTGTTGAAGGAGATGTATTCGCTGGTCAGGTTGCCGGAAAGATCGCTCTCCGCCAGCCCGCCGTCCCAATAGAGAGTGCCGCTGGATTTTTCCACGCGCTCCCCGTCGCCGTTGTAGACGTAGTCCGTGCCGGCAGCGCAGATCATCTCCTCCTCCGCGTTCCAATTATAAGCATGGTTGCCCGCGCAAGCGGAGGCATTGACGCCGTCGGACAACACGTTGCCCGCCGCGTCGTAGCCGTAGCCCAGTAGCGTGAACTGGTTCTGCCCGTTCACCGCCTGGTTCACCGACATGGGGTTGCTGCCCGTCCCGCTCACCGGGTTGGTCTGCCACAGGTTGCCCCAGGGATCGTAGCTGAAAGCCACGCCCCACAGGCTGCCCGCACTTTCTCGCCCGCGGCCTCGATCTCGCCCAATTCCATCGTGGCACCCTCAACGTCAGCATCGCCCCGCTCCGTTACCGCGTCGTCCATCCCCGCCTCACCTTCCGCGACGTCCAGTGGCACCCCATCGAGCCCAAAGAAGACTTCTCCTTCTTCGACGTCGCCCTCCTCCGCCCCAACCGCCCGCCCGCCGAAGGCCTTATCTACTATCCCCACCCCGACACCAAGCCCGAGCACTTCCAGGCCCCCGACGTCCTCGAACTGCTCCTCCCTTACATCGAAGGCCTCACCTATGGCATGGCCCTGACACTCAAAATCCCCGCCGGCCAGATGCTGATCGAGTAGCCCACCCGCGCAGGCTCCCCCTTCCCCATCGCAAACCCCTCAAAATGAGGGCCTCAACTCCGCCCCTGCTTGAGTCTCAAGTGCTCGCCCTCACCGCAAAAAACAGCAAAATAATGCGATCCAGAAGATTTATGCACCACCCTTGGTGATATTCACAGCACTTTCCGCGTTTTGCACTTGTTTCCACAGATTGAACCGGCCTACTCTCCCTTGCAGATGGTGAGCCTGTAAGGAACTGGAAAGCAGTTCCAGCCCAGCAGGACGATGCGGATTCAATGGAAATCAGCGTTGCGTGGTCGGCTTGCCGATCGCGTGGCGAAGACGGAAAAAGAGAGCGCATCCAGAGTTGGGCAGGAAAGGGCAAACCCCCATCGGCGACGAAGATTCATCCGCTGCCTAGGCCAGGTATGAGGATGCAAAGTTCGAGAAGATGGGTGGAGTCGTCATCGGTCCGGCCGCGGCTGCAGGACGAGGGGAAACCCGAAGACGCAGCAGCGGAGCCGCCGGAAGGCCGGGGCTTCGAGGCAACTCGAAACACCGCCAGCCGGTGCCGCCGGGAGGAGAAGATTCGGGGCGCCCCGGAGATGATCCACCGGCACGGTCGGAAGATGCAGGCAGCGGGGCAACTCGCCGCCTCATTGGGAGGCGCGCAGGGCGCGAAAGCTGTGGGGTAACCTGCGGAGTTCGAAGGCCGGTCCGCCGAAGGATGCGAGCGAAAGGGGCAACCCCCCAAGGGAAACCCTGGAAACTCCATCGCCGCCACAGCCTCAAGGATGTGGAATGCGGGGAAACCCGGGATCCCATCGTCAGGCTGATGGGGACGACGCACAGTCCAGGTAACCTGCAGATTCACCGAAAGTGGAGGCGTCAGAGCTCCGGGCTCTGGCGCCTTCGCGCTTTTGCCTTCGTATTTTTCCGACGCCCGCCGCGCCTTTACTGCTTGGCGAAGCTGCGAATGTAGATAATCAGGTTCCAGACCACGTCGTCCTTGGCCCGCCCCACCTCCTCGGGAGGCATCTTGTCTTTGCCCTGACGGATGATGTTGAACAGATCCTGATCCGATTTGCCGGCCAGCGTCTTTGGATCGGTCCAATCATCCATCGTCAGCCCCATGCTGGTGGCTAGGTCGGTTTTGCCGTTTCCATTGTCTCCGTGGCACATGGCGCAGTCGACTTGATACACGCTCTTGGCCTTCGCCTGCGTCTCGGGAGTCGGTTTGACCGGATTCTTGCCCGTGGCGGCGGGGGCCGGCGTGGACTCTTGCGCCGCGCCTCCCAAGGCCGGTGTCGCACTCAGCGCGAACAAAATTGCTGCAGAAAGGAGCAGAAACGGCTTCAACATGGCAGTCTCCCCGGATCCAGTTGCAGGTGTCAGGAATGGCATCAAGCAGCTGTTTGATTTTTCTGACCCGCATTATAGGCCCAAAAATCCTGCACCGGCCATGATGAAATGTACATCTGCCGCCGAAACAAGGGGCAAGCAGGCCTCAATCCGCTTTAATTCCTTAGTGCATCGCCGTCGTCTCCCCGCCCGTTCCGGGCCGGTTCTTGCTCAGCAGGAAGGCCAGGAAGATCAGCACCACCGACATCCACGACAGCTCCATATACACGTCCTGGTAGCCCTGCATCGCCGCTTGCCGATTGAGTTCGTTATAGATGGAGGCCAGCGCCATGCCGCCGCCGTTAGCCCCGCCGAAGGTATTGCCCAGGAAACCGCCCAGCGTCTGCGCGTGCTGCTGGTAGGCGATCGAGGCCGAGGTCATCTGGTTCTGCAGGTGCTCCTGGTGCCACATGGAGCGGGTGGTCACCTGTGCGTTGGTCATGGCGATCAGGACGCTGCCCCCGATGTTGCGCGCAAAGTTGATCAGCCCGGCCACCTGATTGCTGTCTTCCTTCGGCATGCCCACGTAGGCCGCCGTGGTAATGGAGATGAAGCAAAACGGCAGCGGCACCATTTGCACTACGCGCAGCCACGATGCCGTTGAAAAGGTCATGTCCAGCGTGGTCACGTCAGCCGCGTAGCGGAAGGTAATCACAAACAGGAGGAAGCCGAAGACCGTCAGCGTGCGAGCCGAGAACTTGCCGGTGGCAAGGCCGGCCATCGGCATCATGATTACCAGAGTGAATCCGCCGGCCGTCAGCGCCAGCCCGGCCGTAGTCGCGGTCCACCCCAGCAACTGCTGCATGAACTGCGGCTGCAGCACCGTATTCGCGTTCAGCACCCCGCCCACCAGCATCATCAGAAAGCAGCAGATGGCGAAGTTCTTGTAGCGGAAGACCTTCAGATTAATCAACGGATCCTTCTGCCGCCACTCCCACACGACCAGCCCGATCATGCCGGCCACAAACATAACCGCAAAGAACTGGATGAATCCGGACGAGAACCAGTCGTTCTCCTCGCCCTTGTCCAGCATGATCTGCATTCCGCCCATGGCCAGGGTCAGCAAGCCCAGCCCCACGTAGTCCATGTTGAACAGCCGCGAGCGGTCCGGCTTGATCCATGGCGGATCCTCCACCATGCGCGTCACCAGAATGAAGGCCACGATGCCCACCGGAATATTGATGAAGAAGATCCAGCGCCACGTGAAATTATCCGTAATCCATCCCCCCAGCGTCGGCCCGATCGATGGCGCCAGCACCGCTACTAGGCCGTACAGCGCAAAGGCCTGGCCGCGCTTCTGCGGCTCGAACGAGTCGGCCATGATGGCCTGCGCCATCGGCTGCAGTCCGCCGCCGCCTGCGCCCTGCAACACCCGGCACAGCAGCAGGATGGGCAGTGTCGGCGCAGCCCCGCACAGAAAGCTCGAAACCGTGAAAATCGTGATGCACATGACAAAGAAATTGCGCCGCCCCATCACGTTTGAGGCCCACCCGCCCAGCGGCAGCACAATCGCATTCGACACCAGGTAGCTGGTCAGCACCCAGGTGCTCTCGTCGCTGCTCGCGCCCAGGCTGCCCGCAATGTGCGGCAGCGCCACGTTGGCGATCGAGGTGTCCAGCACCTCCATAAATGCCGCCAGCGCCACCGTCATCGCGATCAGCCACGGATTCACTCGCGGCTTCCATGCTGCGTGCAGGTCCAGCTCCGGATTTTCGACAGTAATTCCGGCGTCGGCCGGGGCCGTCGATGCAGGTTCCAACTCGGGCAAGTGTCCTCTCCTGCTTTTCTTGTTGATTCGGACCGGGGAAGCGCCGTTCCGCGTGTTCACTCCTGCCGGAACACGGGATCGCGCGTGTGCTCAGGCGTTCTTGGTGCTCAGTATGTAGATTCGCCCACCCCCCGCCGGGGTTCATCGATCCCGCTTGCCGCTCGATCACCCCACGGCGTCCAGGCTGTTCCCCACACCCATCCCCGCGCAATTTACCCTGTCTCTAGAGCATGACAACGATTTCCCAGCAGCCCACCCGGCGCGGCATGGAGGCCTTTGCCTCGCGCGACTTTCGCCATTTCCAGCTGGCGCGCGTCGCCGCCGTCCTGGGATGGTCGGCGCAGTCGCTGGCCGTCGCCTGGCAGGTTTATTCCATCACCCATCGCGCCCTCGACCTCGGCTATACCGGCCTCGTGCAGTTCCTTCCGGGCCTCATCTTCATGCTCCCCGCCGGCCACACCGCCGACCGTTTTGATCGCCGCCAAGTCGTCCTCGCCTGCTACGCCCTGCAATTCGTCTGCACCCTCGCGCTGCTCGAGCTCACCCGCTCCGGCCTACATGGCGTCTCTCCCATCTTTGTGGTCCTGTTCTTCATGGGCACCGGCCGCGCCTTCTCCGGTCCGGCCGCGTCGGCGCTCATCCCCCACCTTGTTCCCGAGTCGCATTTCGTCAACGCCGTCACCTGGGGCGCAACCATCTTCCAGTTCGCCACCATCATCGGCCCGGCGCTGGGCGGAATCCTCTACACGCTGCCGCTCACGCACCTCCTGCCTCATACCCGGCTTGAAGGCGCGGGCATCGTTTACGCATTCACACTCTGCACGCTCCTCTGGGCGCTCGCGCTGGTCGGTAGCCTCCATGTCCGCCCCGGCCGCATGGAGCATCGCGACATCTCTCTCAAAGTGGTCCTGGCCGGCTTTCAGTACATGGGCCGCACGCCGCTGCTCTTCGGCGCCGCCTCTCTTGACCTCTTCGCGGTGCTGCTGGGCGGAGCCGTCGCGCTCACCCCAATCTTTGCCAGCGATATTCTCCACGCCGACCCCCGCGGCCTGGGCTTGCTGCGCGCCGCGCCCGCCGCAGGAGCGGTGGTCATGTCTCTGTTGCTCGCCCGATTTCCCTTCCGCCGCCGCGCCGGAGTGCGTCTCTTCGTCTGCGTGGCCCTCTTCGGAGTAGCCACCGTGGTCTTCGGCCTCTCGCGCAGCCTGGCGCTCTCGCTGGCCGCGCTCTTCATCGCCGGCGCTGCGGACGCCGTCAGCGTCATCATTCGCGGCTCACTGCTTCAGCTTGCCACTCCGCCCCAGATGCGCGGCCGCGTCAGCGCCGTTAACTCCCTGTTCATCGGAGCCTCCAACGAACTGGGCGAGTTTGAAAGCGGCCTCACCGCGCAGTGGTGGGGCGTGGTCCGCGCCACGGTCGTGGGCGGCCTTGGCGCGCTCGCCATCTCCGGCCTCTGGGCGGTCTTATTCCCCGGCCTGCGCCGCGCCGATGAACTAACCGCCGAAGCCGTCTGCCCGCGCCAGGAACTGAATGCCGCCCCTCGTGCCTGAGAAAAGAAGCCGCATCTCCGCTCACTGTGCCGGCGTAGTCGAAGACTTCCAGTTGATCACGTGGTAAACCGCCTGCTCCGTGCCGATGTTCTTCAGTCCGTGCAGCTGATTCGAGCCGTTAAAGATCACCGATCCCGGCCCCACCGTCTTCCACACGCCGTTCGAAAGCGTGCTCACTGTCCCCTGCCGGATGATGATCATCTCCTCGTTCGGATGCCGGTGCGGCTGGTGCGGCATCTCGCCCGGATTCAGCGTGGTCACGTGCAGCTCAAGATTCTCCAGCGTCGCCGTCGGCGCGGAGAAGAACTGCCGCACCGAGCCCACCTTGGTCGGCTTCACGGGAATGGAGTTCCAGTCGAAGACCGACGAGCGCATGATGGGCTTCTCATCGGCAACTGCTTTTGTATCGGCAACGGCAAACGTTCCTGCGGTCGCGGCAACCGCGGGCAAAGCAGCCAGCAAATCTCTGCGGGTGAACATCGGTGCCCCTGTTCTGCTTTCAATCAGCGTATGGAGTGCGCCGCTCGGGTACGCGTTCCCCGGCGACGCGGCTGATCTGCACCTCAATAGTAGTAGCCCGGGCGGCTGTTTAGCCGCCCAGCGCAAAGCAGTCCAACCCCTCACGCCGCCTGCTCCCGCCCGATTTGCAAAATCCCGTCCCGCGGTGTTCCAATCGAATCATTGAAACAGGGGTGCTCCACCGTGTGGGGCTGAGAAATACCCTCGAACCCGATCCGGATAATACCGGCGTGGGAAGTTTTCGAACTCCGAGCGGCCTTTTTCCTCAAATCCCAGCGTCGGCGCACCTGTTTCATTGCATTTGAAACAGGGGGAATTCGATGTCCGCCTCTGCCATCCGCATCGCGCTGCGCCCCTCATGCGCCCGTGTCTCGCGCCTCGGCGCTCTATTCTTGTCCGGCTGTCTGGCCGCCGTGCCCGGCGCATTGGCGCAGAATCAGCAGCTCCCATCGACGTCCGTCGAGCCGCCTTTGGGCAAGCTATCATCCACGGCGCAGCCATCCCAGAATCCCGCACAACCGTCCCAGCAGCAGAAGTTGGCCCCCGTCTCCACCACCGTCGTTGTCCACGGCGAGATAAACGGTGATTATCTCCCCAGCACGGTCACCGTCGGCACGCTCGGCGGCGCCGCATCCCTGCGCGAGATGCCGCTCTCCGCCACCGTCGTCACCCGCAGCCTGCTCGACGACCAGCAGGCTCGCCTGCTCTCTGACGTGGTCAAAAACGACGCCTCCGTTACCGACGACTACGTCCCCGTCGGCTACTACGGCGACTACCAGATCCGCGGCTTTCCCATTGATCTCGCCACCGGCCTGGAGATCAACGGCATGACCATCGCCGGCGAGCAGGATGTGCCGCTCGAAAACATACAGAGCGCCGAAATCCTCAATGGGCTGGCCGGCGTGGCAAGCGGCGTGGCCTCGTCCGGAGGCCTCATTGACTTCGTCACCAAGCAGCCGGCCGCGATCCGCGCCCTCGATCTGGCCACCGATCATCGCGGCACCGCCTATGGCGCCGTCGACCTCGGCCATCTCTTCGGCAGCCGCCATCAGGTCGGCGTGCGTGCCAATCTGGCCGGCGAACGCATCGTCACCTACATGAACGACACCAACGGCTGGCGCGCGGTCGGCGCCGGCGCGGCCGACTGGAAGATCAACCGCACAACCCTCCTGACCGGCAACTTCGAGTATCAGCACAAGACCGAGCGCGACGGCAGCGGCTATCAGTTGCTCGGCGGGGCAATGCTGCCTGACATTACCCGCCTTTCGCCTTCCACCATGCTCGGCGACCAGCCCTGGGGCCCTCCAGACACCTATGACACCTTCAACACCGGTGCGCGCATCGAGCACAGTTTTTCATCCCTCTGGCGAGCCTTTGCCGCGGTCAGCTTCAGCCGCTCGCTGATTCAGGACAACGTCATCTACGCCTACGGCGCGGCTCTCGATCCCACCACTGGCCTCGTCGATTGCCCCGGCGCGCCCAACGCACCCGCCTACTTCTTCTGCCCCGATGGTAGCTACGGCATTTACGACTACCGCGATCCCGGCGAGCTGCGCATCGACGCCGAAGCCGAGGCCATGCTCATCGGCCACATCCGCACCGGCCCCATCGCGCAGGACATCACCGCTGGCGGCGTCCTCTTCCTGCGCAGCGTGCAGCAGCCCGGCGCGCCGCCCGCCTCTGCACCCTCCACCGTTGCCGATGGCGCCGTCTACGCCTATGTCGGCTCGGAGAACATCTACCAGCCCATCGCCCCGGTCCCCATTGAAAGCCCGCTCCTGTCCGCCGGCCCGCGCGCCCTCTGGGAAGACAGCCATCAATCCTCCGGGATCATTGAAGACCGCGTCCATCTTCCCGGCCGCATCCAGTTCATCGCCGGCGGCCGTTACGACTCCCTGCGCGACCACAACTACTCGCTTACCGCTACCAGTTCCTCAACCCCGCCCACCATCACCGACAAGCCCATCTGGCTCCCGCAATACGCCGTCACCTTCAACCCCATCGCCAACCTCACCCTCTACTCCAACTATGGCGTCATGCTCTCGCTCGGCCCGCAAGGTCCGTGGTGGGTCGATGACGCCAGCCAGTTTCTCGCCCCGTTTTTCACCCGCCAGGCCGAAGTCGGCGCCAAGTACGAACCGGGTCAGCGCATACTGCTCACCGCCGCGCTCTTCCACATGCGCGCCCCGTTCTTCTATCCCAAAGTGCTTGCTGCCGCAGACAGCTTCTGCCCCACCGGCAGCGCCGGCGATCTTTGCTTTGAGTCCGAAGGCCGCGAAACCCACAACGGCATCGAACTCAACGCCGCGGGCAAAGCCGCCAGTTGGCTGCGCCTCGACGCTTCGGCAACGGTCATGAACGCCATCTCCACCGGCACCGGCACTCCCACCTATAACAACAAGCAGGTCATCAACGTCCCCCACCTGAACACCACCGTCCTTGCCGATCTCGCAGTTCCGCATATTCGCGGCCTCTACCTGATGCCCGGCTGGAGTTATACCGGCCGCAAAGAAGCCCTGCGCGATGACACCATCTCCGTGCCCAACTACAATCTCTTCAACTTCGGCGCGCGCTACACCCCCGGCGGCGAGCGGGGCCGGGTTACCTTCCGCCTCTACGCCGATAACATCACCGACAAGCGCTACTGGTCTGACACCGGCGCCAGTTACGGCGACACCTTTGTCTGGCTCGGCGCACCCACCACGGTACGCCTCTCCGCCCACTACACTTTTTAGGTCTGCGCAACCGGATGGATGATGAAGCAACCATGAGCGCAATTCCCAAAGCCCACGGCATGCAAGGCGAACTGGTCGAGCCCGACTGGCCGCCGCTCACCCTGGCCGAAATCCGCGCGCTCCTCCAGGAATTTCCCGGCCTCCCCGAGCCCATCCGCATCCTCACCTTCAGCCCGCGCCCATTCTCTGCGGCCAGCGTTATCTCCACTTCCCGCGCTCGGGTTTTCATCAAGCGCCATCACCGCGCCGTCCGCGATGCCGAAGGCTTGCTCGAGGAACACCGCCTTCTCGCTCATCTGTTCGCAGCTGGCGCGCCGGTTCCACGCATTCTCGCGTCGGCCTCCGGCCAAACCGCCATCGAAATCGGCGACTCCACCTACGAAGTCCATGAAGTCCCCGCCGGCATCGATCTCTACCAGGAAGCAATCTCCTGGACTCCGTTCCGCACCGCCGCTCACGCCCATTCCGCTGGCCGTGCCCTGGCGCAGCTCCATCTTGCCTCGCAAAGTTTCACCGCGCCCGCCCGCAAACCGCGCCCGCTCGTCGCCGGTTTCTCCATCTTCGCCGCTAATGATCCCTCATCAGCAATGGACCGTTATCTGGCCGCTCGTCCCTCACTCGCCGCCCACGCCGCCGTCCACGCATCCGCCGCCCAGGCCCTCGAACTCCTCGCCCCATTCCACGCCCAGCTGCTCCCGATTCTGCCCGCGCTTCCGCCGCTCTGGACCCACAACGACCTCCACGCCTCCAATCTCCTCTGGTCCTGCGCCAATCCTGAAGCCTGCGCAACAGCCGTCATCGACTTCGGCCTCGCCGACCGTACCAACGCCGTCCACGATCTCGCCCAGGCCATCGAGCGCAACATCGTCGAGTGGCTCGTCCTCGTCCACGATCCCGACCATCCCAACGCTGTTCCCGTGCACCTCGATCATCTCCATGCCCTGCTCGCCGGTTACGAATCCCTCCGCCCGCTCTCTACGGTCGAGGCCGCGGCTCTCACCCCCATGACCGCCCTCTGCCACGCCGAGTTCGCGCTCTCTGAGGCCGACTACTACCTCGGCGTGCTGCACTCGGAAGCCAGCGCCCGCCTCGCCTACAACGATTACCTCATCGGCCACGCCCGCTGGTTCAACTCATCCGCCGGCAAGGACCTTCTTCACTCCGTCAAACAGTGGGCCGCGACCCGTCAGCACCCTTCCGTGAAAGCAGAAGCCCGATGAGCTGGCCTGTCGTACTCCACTATCTTTCCGTTCACGGGCTTGAGACGGCCGGCGTCGTCTCCACTGTCCTCGGGATCTGGCTCACCACGCGCCGCATGCTCATCTGCTGGCCCGTCGTTCTGACCGCGGACCTGGTCTACCTCATCGTCTTCTACCGCGCCCGCCTCTTCTCTGACGCGCTCCTGCAGATTTTCTTCGTCGCCTTCACGCTCTACGGCTGGTGGCACTGGTGGCGCGGCGTGGTCCGGGAGGACGAGGTCCGCATCGTCCCCCTCGGCCTGCGCGGCTGGCTCGCCGGACTCGCCGCGGGTACAATCGGAGCGGTCCTGCTCGGCCAGCTTATGGTCCGCATCGGCGCTGCTCTGCCTCACCTCGACGCCGCCCTCACCAGCCTCAGCCTCGTCGCCAGTTGGTGGGGCGCGCGCAAGTACATCGCCAGTTGGTGGCTCTGGATCGCCGTCGACCTCGTCTACATCGGCGAGTATCTCTACAAGGATCTCCGCCTCACCGCCATGCTCTATGCCGGCCTGGTCCTGCTGGCCGTCCTCGGCCTGCGCGACTGGCGCCGCGCCGAGGCCGCTCAGCATGCCTGATCCCATTCGCCCAAACGCAAAGCGGGCCGGAACACAAGTCCCAGCCCGCCGCCAGCATCCGCGAAGTCTCGCCGTCCCTCGAAACTACGGCTGCATCTCGCTCACCGAAGGCGGCTCGTCCTGCGGCGCCGCGCCCCACGTCTTGTCCGGATCGGGTCCCAGCGTGTAGTGCAGCGTGCCTCCGGCGACGATGTCCTTGTACGAAATCCAATCCTGCGCGTGCGTCTTGCCGTTCAGTTGCACGCTCTGGATATACCCATTCGCCTCCGGGTCCGCCGTCGTTTCAATCGCGAACGTCTTGCCCTTGTACGGAGCATGCAGATGGAGAACGATCTTCGAGAACTCTGGGCTCACCAGCTCATACGCCAGGCTCGCCGGATCCACGCTGTAGATCCCCATCATGCTGAACACCGCCCACGAAGACATCTCGCCGCAATCGTCATTGCCCGGTACGCCATCGTAGGTATCTGTGTAGTTCTCCTTCAGCACGCGCCGCACCACCCGCTGCGTCTCCCACGGCTCGCCGGAGAAGTTGAACTCGAACGGCGCCTCCAGGTCGGTTTCGTTGTAGGGGTTGTAGTACTGCCCATACCACCCCGGCTTCGGATAGTCGAAGAACTCCGTCAGCCGCTGGTTGAACAGATCGGTGCCCATCGCCTTCACCAGCCACGCCATATCCCACTGCGCCATCCACTGGTAATGCCAGCCCGACCCTTCGATGAACCCATGATCCTTGGTCGGGTCGAAATTAGGCACCCACTGCCCGTCGGCATCGCGCGGCCGGAAGAAGCGGTCCTCCGGGTCAAACACGTTGCGGTAATACAACGCCCTGTCGTACATCGTCTTGGCGTCGGCGGTCCTGCCCAGCGCCTTGGCCAGGTAGTAGAGCGACGCATACGCCTCCCCGTCCTCCTGTGTCTGCGAAACCGACCCGTACCTCACCTTGTCGTCGGGAATGTAGTGGACCTTGTTCATCCACTCGATCCCTTCTTCGCCGATGTACGTCCGGTTCGGCGGCGGAGCCTCCGTGGCGTCCTTGAACATCCCGTCCCAGCCGTCTTTCATGTCGAACCCGTGCAGCCCGTCCAGCCATACCGTCGACAGCACCACCGGCAGCGGACTGCCCGCCATCACGTTGGTGTAGTCGTTGGCCTCCGGCCAGCGCCCAATCCACCCGCCCTGCTTGTACATCAGCACGATTGACTGGGCCATATCCTCCATGCGGGATGGGTCCACCAGCGCCACCAGCGGCATCTCGCTGCGGTAGATGTCCCAGCCCGAGTAGTTGTCGTAGATCGCGTGCCCCGCGGCCACCGTGTGAACCTTGTCGTCAAATCCCAGGTAGCGCCCGTCCGCATCGCTGAAGATCGTCGGCATCAGCAGGCTGTGATAGAGCGCCGTATAAAACACCGTGCGTCTGTCGGGCGTTCCCCCGGTCACGTCGATCACGCTCAGAGCCTTATTCCACGCCGCCTCGGTCTGGCTGCGGATCTCATCGAAGCTCTTCCCCTCAGCCTCCGTCTTCAAATTGTTTCTCGCCCCGGCCTCGTCCACGTATGAGATCCCGATCTTGGCCACGATCGTCTGTTCCTTCGCTGACGCCGGCCAGGTCGCATACGCGCCGATCCACTGGTCGTGGTCCAGTTGCAGTGCCACGCGGCTGTTGGCGTCAATCTTTCCCGGCCCCAGGTAGTGCGGCCCATTCCATGTCCCGAACGCGGTGAACGGCTTATTGAAGGTCATCACGAAGTTGACCTTGTAGGTCGCACGCTTGCCGCAGAAGACCTGGTTGATCACGTACCCTTCAATCTCCCGGTCGCCCACGATCTTCACATACGCGCCCATCGTGTGATTCAGCGTGTGGCTGATGGGCAGCAGAATGTTCGCCGCCTGTCCAGCCGGAAACGTAAACCGCGCCTCGCCGGTGCGGTCCGTCGCGGTCAGCTCGGCATTCACATCCCAGCGATCGAGCTTCACCCGGTAGTAGCCCGCCGTGGCCGTTTCGTCGCTGTGCGAGTAGAGCGACTGAAAGTCCGCCGGAGTCGTCGTGATCGCCCCGGTCGTCGGGGTGAAGAACACGTCGCCTTCGTTCGAGCAGCCCGGCCCGCTCATGTGGGTCATGCTGAAGCCACGGATGGTCGCATCGTCGTAGTGGTAGCCGTACCCCATGGCCTCCGTGTCCGGGCTCAACTGCACCATGCCGAAGGGCGTCGTCGCGCCAGGAAACAAGTTGTTGCCGCCGCCCGGCCCGCCGCCCGTGCCGATGATCGTGTTTACCTCGCCGGCCAGCCCCGCCGGCTTCTGCGCCCGAAGAACGCACGTCGCCATCGCCACGAAAACCACCAGCATCGCGATCCTCGCCGCGGCCCGTGCCAATCCATCTCTGCTTTCATATCCGTTTTGGCTTTTCCATGCAGCGCCCTCTGCCGATGCGCCCGAGAATGGCGCGGCTGCGTTGCTGGACAGTCTCTGTGCAAGGCAATGCGAAATTCCCACTGAACAATCCATATAGGTTTCCTCCATGGGCTGAGTTCAAACCAGTAAGGGACGTACCCATTCAGATCGACGCGGCGCAGCCCAAATCAGCACGCATCCCCTGCACATCCTGCAGAATCCGCGCAGGCCGGCGGCCCGCGCAACTCCCCTCGCATCGATCATCGACCTGTTCGGGCGCGGCTACTCATCAGCCGCCGTAGATCGGAGTATCCGGCCACTCTCCCCACGCCCAAAGATTCGGCGCGAGTCTTCCCTCCAGCCCCGATTCGCACGAAATTATAGCGCCTACGGCCATTTCCCGGTCGTACACTCCCGATGGAACTGCGCACTCAGCTTTGTCTGCGTCGAAAGATGGCCTTTTCAGGCTCAATTTCCCGCGCCAAAAGCCATTTTTCGCGCCCGGAAAACTCAAGAAGCCCTCACTCAGCCAACTGCACTACATTGTGCAGTGGCTCGCCGCTCATGTAGCGGCGCAGCTCCCCGGCCGCCGTCTGCATCGAGCGCGGCCCAAACTGCGGGCTCGACCCGGCAATGTGCGGCGTAATCAGCACATTCGGGCAGCTCCACAGCGGATGACCCTCCGGCAGCGGCTCCGGCTCGGTCACGTCCACCGCCGCGCGGATTCGCCCTGCCCGCAGAGCCGCCACCAGCGCATCCGTATCCACAATCGGACCCCGCGCCGCATTCACCAGCAGCACCCCCTGCCGCATCAGCCCCAGTTGCCGGTCCCCAATCAATCCGCGGCTTTCCGCCGTCGCCGGCAAGATCAGAATCACGATCTCCGCCCACGGCAGGAGATTGTCTAACTCCTTTGCCGCGTGCACCTTGGGGTTGCTGCGCGCGCTCCGCGCCACCCGCACCAGGTCCACATTGAAGGGCCCCAGCATCCGCTCGATCTCCTTGCCGATCGACCCGTAGCCCACCAGCAGAACCTTCTTCCCGGTCAGCTCCTCCAGCATCACCGGCGGATTCAGGGGCGGTGTGTTTTCGGTCAGGCTGGCGTAGTGCGCCGGAATCTCGAACCGCCGCTTCCACAGCCCAGCATGCTGAAAATCCAAGTAAAGCGGAAAGTACTTCAGCATCGCCAGAATCGCCGCAACCACCCACTCCGCCGTGGCGATATTGTGCGCCCCGTGCGCGTTGCAGATGGTCACGTGCGGACCCACCGTGCCCGGAATCCACTCCGTCCCCGCCATCAGCGACAGCACCAGCCGCACCCCGCGCAGATACGGCCAGATCTTCACCGCCTGCGTCGGATACGGGTCCGGAATCCATACCTCAATCTCCACTTCATGATCCAGCCCATCCGGCAGCGCAACGAACTCCACGCCCTCGGGAAAGCTCTTCAGCAGTTCTCGACCAATTGTCGCGGGGTATCCAATTCGCAGCATCGTTTCATCCACCCGGCTAACGCGCGCCCTTAACCCTATGGTAAACGGCCCTAAGCTGAACAGTGTTGGCGCCCGCTCCGCCGCAACAAACTGGTAGCCTTGATTCATTGATCAAGCAGATGCGTCTCCGAGCCAACAAGACGTTCTCGCAGCAGCAGCTCGCTATCAAGCTGCGCGTCGAACCGCAGGGCGAATCCGCAATTCTCTCCTCGGAACACCGGCGGCTGCTGATCCACGCCGCTAAAACCGCGCTGGCGGCCGCGCTCTGCTGGTGGCTGGCGATACGCTTCGGCCTGCACGACGGCTACTGGGGATCCATCAGTGCCATCATCGTTCTGCAATCCAACGTCGGCTCCACGGTGGGTGCCTCGCGCGACCGTCTCCTGGGCACGCTGATCGGCGCCGTCCTCGGTTTCTCGTTTTCCCGGTACGGCGCGCTTCCGTGGAACTACATCCTCGCCATTCTGGTCGCGGTCGTCTTGTGCGGCCTGCTCGGGCTGCGCAACAGCTCGCGCTTGGCCGGCGTCACTATCACCATTGTCATGCTGGTGCGGACATCCGTCTCCCACTGGACCATCGCGCTGGACCGCGTGATGCAGGTGATGCTGGGAATCCTGGTCGCTCTTGCTGTCACCACGCTGGTCTTCCCCGACCGCGCCCGCTTGCGTCTGCGCGACGGTCTCGCACAGGAGTTTCTGGTGTTGAGCGCGCTCTTTGAGGCGGTTCTCGCGGGCTTCCGCGGATCTTCCCCGGAAAATCTGCCCGCCCTCCGCGAGGATGCGCTGGCCATGCTGCGCGGCAACAACCAGCTACTGGAAGCCGCACGCAACGAGCCTTCCGGCGGCCGCGGCTCGCAGGAGGGCATGGCTCTCCTGGCCCAGTTTGGCCGTTCCCTCTATGACGCGCTGGTCGCGCTCGAGTTTTCCGTCAAGGACAGCCATGAGGACAGTTATGCGCATCAACTCGAGCCGTCCCTCGGCCGACTGGCCGTCGATATTCGCACCGGCTTTCGCCACGTCGCTGGCTGCATTCACGCCTGGCGCTTCAACAAGCCGCCGGGACTGAACCTGGAACAAGATATAGCCGAGCTGGAAGCCCGCATGGATGCAGTGCGCCACACCGGTCTCGACTTTTCTCAGGCGGAGATTCTCCGCGCCTATGCCGTTCAGCTTCACCTCAAGCAGATTGCCCGTTTGCTGCGCGCTTCGCGAGTCGAAACTAGTCTCACCATCGGCGAGCTGCAGAAAGAGAACAGCTAAGAGAAAAACTTCCGCAGCGCCTCCACGCAGTCCTCAATCTGCTGGAGCGCGAGGGCATAGCCAAAGCGCAGATGCCCCTCGCCCTGCCCGCCGAACACGGAGCCCGGAACCGTGGCGATGTGCGCCTTATCCAGCAGAATCTGCGCCGCCCTCTGGCTGTTCTTGTGAATCTTCTCCGTGTTGGGAAACGCATAAAAGGCGCCGGCCGGCGGCGGACACTCCAGCCCCACTTCATTCAGCCCCGCCACCATCAGGTCGCGCCGCTTGCGGTACTCTTCGCGGTGCCGGGCAATCTCCGTCTTCGGCATCTTGAGGGCTTCGATCATTGCATACTGCACCGGCGTCGCCACCCCGTTGGTCGAGTAAAGTACGATCCTGCGCAGCGCGCTCATGAAGGGTTCCCGGGCTACCGTGTATCCGCACCGCCAGCCCGTCATCGCATAGGTCTTGGAGAAGGTGTAGCAGGTGATGGTTCGCTCCGCCATGCCGGGCAGCGACCCGATGGAAACATGCGTTCCCTCGTAGACTAGGTCCTCGTAGGCCTCATCGGCAATCACCACCAGGTCCCGCTCGATTGCGAAGGCCGCGACCTCTTCGGCCTCCTCGCGCGTAAACACCACCCCGCTCGGGTTCTGCGGCGTGTTGTAGTAAATCACGCGCGTCCGCGGAGTGGAAAACTGCTCCAGCGTCTTCTTCACGCTGTTGCGGCGCGCCGTCGCGGTGGGCACCAGCAGCGGCCGCGCCTGCGCCCCGGTCACCAGGTCCCGGATCGGCGTCCAGAAGGGAGAAAACACCAGCGCGTCGTCACCCGCATCGAGCACGCCCTGAAAGGCCGCATATAACCCCTGTATAGCGCCCGCGGTCACGATCACTTCGTCGGAGGTTGCGCGAATTCCGTTCTTCGTCGCAAGCTTCTTCACCAGCGCATCGCGCAACGCCGGCAATCCGGAAGACGGTGGATAATGCGTCTGGTTATCCTTGAGCGCCTTTACCACCGCATCCTTAATGGCGCCGGGCGTCTCGAAGTACGGCTCGCCCACATGCAGCGGATGCACCTGAATCCCCTGCGCTCTCAGCTCATCGACCTTGTTGCGGATTTGCACGATGCCGGAGAAGCCCACTTCGTCCAGCCGTTTGGCCAACCGAATCCCGCCCTGCTTGGTCCTCATGCTCTCGCTCCCTTTCATCGCAAGCTGGGGGAAGCCTTGATTTTCAAAATATTCGTTGCCATCCGCAATCCGTGTCAACACTGACTTGGTCTCGCGCCGGATTGCACCAGCGATCAAACCGTCAGCAGTTCTGTATACACCGCCATACCCACCACCGCATCGGCGCCCAGAGAGTCCAGCGCATCGACCTCCTGTTGACTGCGAATCCCGCCGGCCACGATCAGCTGCTTTTGGGTCAGCTTGCGCAGCCGCGCGGCCGTCTCAATCGGAAATCCCTGCATCATCCCCTCGCCGTCCACGTGCGTGTAAAGGAAGGCGCTGCAATACGGCTCGAGTTGTGGAATCGCCTCGTCCGGCGTCAGCGCCACCTGCGCCTTCCATCCCTTCACGGCGATCTTGCCGTTCTTGGTATCGATGCCGGCCACCACGCGTTCCGCGCCCACCGCCGCTGCCAGGGATGCGGCGAACGCCGTGTTCACTCCGCTCTCTGCGGAGAAGAACGCCGAGCCAATAATCACGCGCCTGGTGCCTGCATCGAGCACCTGCCGCGCGCGTTCGATGGAGTGGATGCCGCCGCCCGCCTGGCAGGGCAGCCGTTTGGCAATCTGAGCGACCAGCTCGGCATTATCGCCCTGCCGCATGGCCGCATCCAGGTCAATCAACTGCACCAGCGGAAAACGTGAAAATTTCTCGATCCAGTATTCAAAATCATCAAAAGCCAGGCGCAGTTTTTCGCCCTGCACCAGCTGCACGATGCGCCCGCCCAGCAGATCGATGGAAGGAATCAGCATGGCAACCTCACGGAAACGCCAGCCCGGGCCAGTTCTTCTTTAAGCGAACGCGCGCTCGAAACGCCAAAATGAAAGATGCTGGCCGCCAGAGCCGCATCAGCCCGTCCGCGCCCGAACACATCCACAAAATGCCCCACGGTTCCCGCGCCGCCCGAGGCGATCACCGGAATGCCAACCGATTCGCTCACCGCCGCCGTCAGCTCGCAATCGAAGCCCGCGAGCGTCCCGTCGGAGTCCATGGAAGTCAGCAGAATTTCGCCGGCGCCGCGCTGCTCGGCCTCGCGCGCCCATTCCACCACGCGGCGTCCCGCCGGCTTGCGCCCGCCGTGCACAAACACCTGCGCCTCGCGTACTGGGTCGGCAGCCTGCGGATCGCGCCGCGCGTCGATCGCCACCACCACCGCCTGCGCACCGAAGTCGCGGCCGATCGCGTCAATCAATCTAGGATCGGCCAGCGCCGCGGAGTTGATGCTCACCTTATCGGCGCCAGCCTCGAAGACCTGTGCCGCATCCTCCGCCGAACGAATGCCCCCGCCCACCGTGAAGGGAACAAACAGTTCCCGCGCCGTGCGCTGTACGGTATCGAGTAGCGTCTGCCGCCCTTCGTGCGTCGCGGTAATATCCAGCAGCACAATCTCGTCCGCTCCCTCGCGCGCGTGGCGCGCGGCCTGCGTCGCCGGATCGCCCGCATCGATGAGGTCCACGAACTGCACCCCTTTCACCACGCGCCCTGCGTGCACATCCAGGCAGGCAATGATTCGCTTAGTGATCATGCCGCGTCCTCCGTCTTCCACGCGAGAAAATTGCGGAGAATCTTCAGCCCGGTCGCGCCCGATTTCTCTGGATGAAACTGCACCCCCATTACGTTGCCGCGCTCGACAGCGGACGCGAACGGCTCGATATAGAACGTGGCCGCCGCTGTATCGGCTGTAACCGGTGCTTTATAGGAGTGCGTAAAGTAGACAAACTCGCCCGGCTCAACCCCGGCCAGCAGCCGCGAACCTTCACGCGCCTCCAGCGAATTCCACCCCACGTGCGGAACCTTCTCCGTGCTCTCGGCAAAACGCGCGCAGGCCTCTGAAAAGTGTCCCAATCCGGGCTGCCCCGGCGCTTCGCTCGATCCGGCGTACAGCCACTGCATCCCCACGCAGATGCCCAGGAAGGGAACGCCGCGCGCAATCGCCGCGCGAACTCCACCCGTAAGCCCGGCTGCATCCAGCCGTTCCGTAGCCGCAAAGTGCCCAACCCCCGGCACCACGATCCGCTCCGCATCTTCCAGCGGAGCAAGCTCGCCGTCCGTTACCACCGTCTCCGCGCCCAGGTGCCGCAGTGCCTTCAGCACCGAGGTCAGATTGCCCGCCTTGTAATCGATCACTGTTACGCGCATCACAGCAGTCCCTTGGTCGAGGGCAGCATCTCTCCCAGTTGCTTATCCCTGGAGCAGGCCACGCGCAGCGCCCGCGCAAACGCCTTGAAGATGGCCTCAATCTTGTGATGGTTCGAGCGCCCATACATCGTCTTCACGTGCACGTTGGCGCGCGCCCCGCGAGCGAAGCCCTCAAAAAAATCAGTCACCAACTCGGTCTGCAGATCGCCCACCAGCCGCGTACGCACTTTGGTCTCCACGGCAAACGCCGACCGCCCGCTCAGATCCACGGCGGCAATGGCGAGGGTTTCGTCCACCGGCATCAAAAAGTATCCGGCGCGCAAAATGCCACGCTTGTCCCCCAGGGCGCGATCGAAGGCGTCGCCCAGCGCAATGCCTACATCCTCGACGGTGTGGTGCTGATCCACGTCCAGATCCCCGTCGCATGTCAGCTCGAGGTCGAAGGCCCCGTGGCGCGTGAAGAGCTCCAGCATGTGGTCGAAGAAGCGGATGCCGGTTGCGATCTTGTATCGTCCCTGGCCTTCGATGGCGAGGCGAAGCGCAATTCGCGTCTCGGCGGTGTTGCGCTCCACGATCGCGCTGCGCGCCTTTGCCTGGCTTGCGGAAATTTGCCTCGCTGATTTCCTGTTCTTTCCAGTTGTCATTACGCGTTCCCCTTGCTGTGTTTCTCACGGTATCGCAAAGTAGCCAATGCTCCGTTAAGAGCTGAAACCGCCTGCCGCATCTGCTCTCGCGTTCCAATGGTGATTCGCACGCGTCCGTCGCAACCGGGGTCGCTGGAACGGTCGCGTACCAGCACGCCCGCCGCGCGCATCAGGCGCACAAACTCCGCGTGCCACGGCCCAATGTCCACCAGAATGAAGTTGGCGCGGCTGGGCCAGCGCCGCAGCCCGGCCGCATCTAGCGCGGATTCGAACTCAGTGCGCGCGGCCAGCACCTCGCTCACATACCAATTGAGATACTCAGTGTCCTCCAGTGCCGCCGGGAGGCAGGCCAGCGCCAGCGAGTTCACGCTGTACGGCGAAAGCATGCGCCGCACCCAGCCCATCACCTCGACACGTCCGGCAAGCAGTCCCAGCCGTAGTCCGGCCATCCCATAGGCCTTCGAGAAGGTGCGCCCAACCATCAGATTCGGTACCGAGCCGATCAGGTCGAGCACTGTCTCTCCGTGAAAATGAAAATAGGCTTCGTCCACCAGCAGCACAGCGTGCGGGGCGCGCCGCGCAATTTCAGTAAGCTGTTCCCGCGTGGCCACCGTGCCGGAAGGGCTGTTGGGATTGGCGATGGCAACGATCTTCGCTCGCGGCGTAATCCCGCCCAGCAGCCGCTCGAACGGAAACTCCAAATCATCCCCGGCAAGAATCGGGACGACCCGCGCATCGGTCGCCGAAGCATAGACCTCATACATGGTGTAGGTCGGAACCGGAAGCAGCAGCTCGTCGCCCGCATCCAGAAACGTCTCGAAGAGAACATGTATGGCCTCGTCCACGCCATTCGTTAGAGCCACCTGCTCCGGCGCCAGGCCCAGATGTGCGGCAACCATCGCCTCCACCGGCTCGCGCTCCGGATAGCGCGTCAGTGATCCGGCGGAGATGTGTCCCACCACATCGCGCACCTTCGGCGAACAGGCCAGCGTATTCTCGTTGAAGTCCAGCCGCAGAGCATCACGGCTGCCCAGCGGCGGATGGTACTCAATCATCTCGCGCACGCGTGCGCGCGGAGCCGGAATCAATCCAGTCGCCGTTTCAGCCACGAAACCTCCTCTTCTGCAGACGCGTGCGAATCGCAGCGGCGTGGCCCGTTAGCCCTTCAGCCTCAGCCAGCAGCGCGGCCAGCGGCCCAAGCTCGCGCATCCCTTGCGCCGCGTACTCTTGCACCGTAATCAGTTTCACAAAGTCGTTCACGCTCAGCCCGCCACGCACCCGCGCCATGCCGCCCGTGGGCAGCGTGTGGTTCGGCCCGGAGATGTAATCACCCATGGGCTGCGCGGACCAGCGGCCGACAAACACCGAGCCCGCATTCTCCACCCAGTTCAGATCGCTGGCCGCATCCACGGTCAGGTGTTCGGGGGCCAGGCGATTCGTAATTCGTCGCGCCTCGTCCATGCTCCCCGCCACAATCGCCAGCCCCTTGCGGCCGAGCGCCTCGCGCGCCACGCTGTTGCCCTGGCTGCGCAGCTTCGTCTCCGCAATCACCTCCCGCGCAAGCGCCACGCGCGTGGTGACAAAAATCGCCAGCGCCTCTGGATCGTGCTCGGCCTGGGCCACCAGGTCGCTGGCAATCTCGCCCGCATTCCCGCGCTCGCTGGTCACCACAATCTCGGTGGGACCAGCCAGCATTTCGATCGCGCAGTCGAAGGCCACCAGCCGCTTGGCCGCGGTGACGTAGAGATTGCCCGGCCCCACAATCTTGTCCACGCGCTCGATGCTTCCGGTTCCGTAGGCCAGCGCGGCCACGGCGTGCGCACCGCCCAGCCGGTAGAACTCCGTAATGCCCAGCAGGCGCGCGGCAGCTAGGGTCTCCGGCGCAGGCTTGGGAGAGACCACGACGATCCGCTTCACCCCCGCCACTTGCGCGGGAAGCGCCGTCATCACCAGCGTGGACGGGAGCGGATGGCGTCCGCTGGGAACATAGCAACCCACCGCCGCAAGCGGACGCACGAGCTGGCCTGTCGTGAGGCCATCCAGCGGTGTGTCGCTCCAGGAGTCCGGCAACTGCCGTACGGCAAAACTGCGAATCTGCTCTGCCGCAGTCGAAAGCGCCTCCTTCAACGCAGAATCGAGCGTTTCCCAGGCCGCGTCCATCTCCGCCCCGGTCACGCGCAGCAGCTCCGGGCCGGCCAGCCCGTCAAACTGCGCTGCATAGCGCAGCAGCGCCCGATCTCCTCGTTTGCGCACATCGGCCACAATGCGTTTTACCGCGGGCAGCACGGCATCCAGCTCCGCGCCGCCGCGTCGTTCCAGCGTCGCCAGCATCTCTTCCGCCCGCCGCGCGCCGCGTCCCTGGGTCCTGATCAGCTTCATGGTTCGCTTCCAGTTTCCTTCACGTTTCAGTGAGAAGCCTACAGCACAACCTTGTTCAGCGGATACTCCACAATCCCCGCCGCCTGCGCCGCCTTTAGCCGCGGAATCACGTCGCGCGCCACGCCTTCCTCCACGATGGTGTTCACCGCGACCCACTCCGAATTGCTCAACTGGGAGACGGTCGGCGAGTTCAACGCCGGCAGAACCGCCAGAACGGCATCGAGATTCTCGCGCTTGACGTTGAGCATCAGTCCCACCTGCGACTGCGCATCGATGGCTCCGCGCAGCATCAGCGCAATCTGGTCGATCTTTCCGCGCTTCCACGCATCGGCCAGCGCCGCCTTGCCGGCAATCAGGTGTGTCTCGCTCTCCATCACCGTATCGATGATCTTGAGGTGGTTAGCCTTGAGCGAGCTGCCCGTCTCGGTGACCTCAACGATCGCATCGGCCAGCATCGGCGGCTTTACCTCCGTCGCGCCCCAGCTGAACTCCACTTTCACGTTCACGCCCTTGGCGGCGAAGTAGCGCTTGCTCACCTCAACCAGCTCGGTGGCGATGATCTTGCCGTCCAGATCCTCGGCCTTCTCATATCCGCTGTTCTCTGGCACGGCCAGCACCCAGCGCACCTTGCGCCGGCTCTGCTTCGCATAAGTCAGCGTAGTGATGCTGGCAACGTCGAGGCCGCTCTCCACCACCCAATCGATCCCGGTCAGTCCCGCGTCAAGCACTCCGTGGTCCACGTAGCGCGCCATCTCCTGCGCGCGAATCAGCATGCACTCGATCTCGCTGTCGTCGATGGACGGAAAGTAGGAGCGTCCGTCCGCGTAGATATTCCAGCCGGCGCGCTTGAACAGCGCAATGGTTGCATCCTGCAGGCTGCCCTTGGGAATGCCGAGTCGGAGCTTCTTAGCCACGATTTGCCTCTTTCTTGTTCTCCGTTCCGGAGGTCGCGCTCAGCGGCTTGGTAAAGCAGCTGACCGTGCCCTCGTGGCACACCAGCCCATCGCCCTCCACCTCCACGCGGAAGAGCAGAGTATCGTTGTCGCAGTCGGTTGAGGCAGAGATGATGCGCAGCCGGTTGCCGCTGGTCTCGCCCTTCATCCACAGCTTCTGGCGGGTGCGGCTCCAGAAGGTGACAAAGCCGGTTTCCAGCGTTTTGGCATAACTGACGGAGTTCAGAAAGCCAAGCATCAGCACTTCGCCCGAGCGTGCGTCCTGCACAATACCCGGGACAAGGCCATCCATCTTATTGAAATCGATCGTACCTGTTTCGTCGCTCATATTCTTCCTGGATTGGGTTTGGATTTTTGCCCGAACATGAAAAAACCCGCGGGCGTTGGTCGCCGGCGGGCTCGTGTTGCTTCTTTCGATCTCTCTGGCCGATTACTTCAGGCCATGGCAGTCCGCCGGCATGGATGGCCCATGATGGTGGTGGCGACCGTGATGGCGGCGGTTCTGCATCTGCCTTCCACCATATAGAAGATAGGACGCGGTGTCAAATCTTGCCCTTGCCGCCGGTTATAGCCTGAGCAGAGAATGAAACCATGCGGGCGAACATGCGATGGGCGGCTTTGGCGATGATCCTGGTGTCAGCATCGCTGACAGGGATAGCGCAACACCAGGCTCCTGACCCCCGCGGTGCACCCAAAACCTCTGCAAACGCTCCGCCTCCCCAGGCGCGCATCGACATCAACCACGCCAGCATTGATGAGCTGATGAAAATTCCCGGTATGACGCGCAGCTGGGCCGCACGTATCGTCCGCTTCCGGCCCTACCACGCCAAGAATGACCTGCTCGATGAAGGCATCATCAACAGCCAGGTCTATGACCGCATCAAGGATTACGTGGTCGCCCATCGCGACAAGCCGTGAACTCTATGCTTCGCTCACCGCAACGGCTGTGTCTCCGCGCTTCAATAGCCGGCTCAGCAGCACATAGAGCACCGGAATAAAGACCAGGTTCAGTACCGTGGAAAGCAACATGCCGCCGACGATGGTGGTTCCCACCGAGCGCCGTCCCAGCGCTCCCGCGCCGGTGGCGAAGACCAGCGGCAGAACGCCGAGAATGAAAGCGAACGAGGTCATCAGAATGGGCCGCAGCCGCAGCTCCGCGGCTTCAATGGCCGCTTCCGCGATGGAGCGCCCTTTGCGCCGCAGTTGCTCGGCAAACTCCACAATCAGAATCGAGTTCTTTGCCGACAGGCCGATCAGCATCACCAGGCCGATCTGGCAATACACATCGTTGGAGAGCCCGCGCAGCGACACCAGGCCCAGCGCGCCCAGTACCGCCATCGGCACAGCCAGCAGAATAATGAAGGGCAGCGCAAAGCTCTCGTATTGCGCTGAGAGAGTCAGGTAAACCACCAGGATGCCCAGCGCGAAGATGATCAGTGCCTTGCCGCCGGACTCGATCTCATCAAGCGTCAATCCCGTCCACTGGTAGCCCATGCCCGGCATCATGTTCTGTTGTGCGAGCTGCTCCATCGCCGCCAGCCCCTGCCCGGAGCTGTAGCCCGGCGCCGGCGAGCCGTCGATCTCCACCGCGCGGAAAAGGTCGTAATGGGTAATCACTGGCGGGCCTGAGCTCTCCGCCACCGTGGTCAGGTTGTCCAGCGGAATCATCTGTCCCGAATCAGACCGCACATAGTAACTGTGCAGGTCGCCGGCCGTCATGCGGAAGGGCTGGTCCGCCTGCACAAAGACACGATAGGTGCGGTTGTTGTAGTCGAAGTCGTTGATGTACTCCGATCCCATGAACACGCTCAGCGTGTTTGTGATCTGCGAAAGCGAAACGCTCATCGCCTTGGCCTTATCGCGGTCGATGGTCACCCGCACCTGCGGGTCGTTGGCTGAAAAAGTGGTGATCAGTCCGGTCAGATCCTTGCGCGCGCGGCTCGCCCCCACAATTTGATGAGCCACGCGGTCGAGGTCGCCCAGCGTGTTCCCTCCCCGATCCTGCAGCAGGAACTGAAAGCCGCCGTAGCTGCCCACGCCTTGCACTGCCGGCGGCTGGAACATGGCCACCAGCCCTCCGTTCGGCGCGAACATCAGGCTTTGCAGCTTGGGCGAGAGGTCGGCGACGATGTCCGCCGCGGAGTGGCCCTTGCCGCGGCGCTGATCGGCGGGCTTGGTCGAGACAAACATCATGCCGGCATTCGACGCGCTGCCCGCCAGGCTGAAGCCCATCACGGAAAACGCTCCGGCCACGTCGGGATTGGTCGCAATGATCGCTTCTGCGCGGTCCGACAGGGCGGTTGTATAGGCCAGCGATGAGCCCGGAGGCGCCTGCACGATCACCATCAAGTAGCCCTGGTCCTCCTGCGGAATAAAGCCGGTGGGAACGTGCCCGTACATCCACGCCGTCGTGCCCAACCCGGCAATGAATACCACCAGCAGCAGGTAGCGCAGTTGCAGCGCTTCGTGAATCACCCGAGCGTAGGTGCTGGCCATCCAGGTAATCGCCGCATCGGCGCCGTGAATGAATGCAGCAAACGCGCGCGAAACCGGCCGGATGTGCAGAAAGTCCATTTGGTGCGGGCGCTGCTCCTCGCCGCGCAGAAACATGGCCGACAGCGCCGGAGAAAGCGTCAGCGCGTTGAATGCCGATATAGCGATGGAGAACGCAATCGTCAGCGAAAACTGCCGGTAGAGAATGCCGGTGGTTCCGGGAAAGAACGAAACCGGCACGAAAACCGCGATCAGCACCAGCGAGGTGGCAATGACCGCGCTGGTTACCTCGCCCATAGCGCGCGAGGTGGCCTCGTGCGGATCGGAGTGCTCCATCGCAATATGTCGCTGCACATTCTCAATCACCACAATGGCGTCGTCCACCACCAGGCCGGTGGCCAGCGCAATGCCGAACAGAGTAAGCTCGTTGATGGAGAAACCGAAGATCTTGATGAAGGCAAACGTCCCGATCAGCGAAACCGGGATGGTAACCGCGGGAATAATGGTGGCGCGCCAGTCCAGCAGGAACAGGAAGATCACCACGATAACGATGACGATGGCCTCGGCCAAGGTGACCAGTACCTCGCGGATCGAGTCACCCACCACGGTCGTCGAGTCAAACGCGATCGCATATTCCAGCCCCGGCGGAAAACTCTTCGCCAGTTGGACCAGTGCCGCCTTTGCCTGCCGGTCCACAGCCAGCGCATTGGCGTTCGACAGTTGCTCCACGCCGATGCCCATCGCCTCGTGCCCGGCATATTTCAGCGTCGTGCTGTAGTCCTCCGCGCCCACCTCCGAGTGGCCAATCTCTTTCAGCAGCACCACACCGTTGGCGGAGCTCTTCACAATAATGTTGTCGAACTCGGCGGGACTGGTCAGCCGCCCCACCACCCGCACCGGAATCTGGAAGGCCTGCTTCGGATCCGAAGGAGGCTGGCCCAGCTGCCCCGCCGGAACCTCGACGTTCTGCTCCTCCAGCGCATTCACCACGTCGGTTGCGGTCAGGCCGCGTGCCACCATCCGCACCGGTTCCAGCCAAACGCGCATCGCGTACTTGCGCTCGCCGAAGATCATCACGTCGCCCACGCCCGGCACGCGCTTCAGCGCATCCTTCACATACACGTCGAGATAATTTGAAATAAACTCGCTGGAGTAGCGCCCGTCGCGCGTATAGAACCCCGCGCCGAACACAAAATTCGAATTCGCCTTGGTAATGCTGATGCCGGTCGCGTTCACCGCTGCCGGCAGCCGCCCCTGCACGCTGGCTACGCGGTTCTGCACGTCCACCGCTGCAATGTCCAGGCTATAGCCGGTCTGAAAAGTCGTGGTGATCTGGCTGGTGCCGCTGTTGGTGCTCGAGGAGTTGATGTAGCGCATCCCCTCGACGCCATTGATGGCCTCCTCCAGCGGAATGGTCACCGCCTTCTCCACCGTCTCCGCATCGGCGCCCACGTAATTGCAAGTTACCGTCACCTGCGGAGGCGCCAGCGTGGGATACATCGATATCGGAAGATTGGGAATGCACACAGCGCCAGCCAGAATAATCAGCAGCGCGCACACCGTTGCAAAGACCGGTCGATGAATAAAAAAATCGACAAACACAAGTTGCCTTCCTTTTCCCTGCTGCCCTTTTTCTGCTGGAAGTTCCCTGCTGCTGTGCGCAACGACCGCCGCGTTCCTCAACTGCGCCGTGCGCGTTTCTTCCGGCTGCTCAACCGCCCAGTGGGATCACCGGCATTCCATTCACCAGGAACTGTGTGCTCGACACAATCACCTTGTCGCCCGGATTCAGTCCTGAAGTGATGGAGTAGGAGTTGCCCACTGTGTCTCCCAGCGTGACCGCCGTCTGCTGCGCCACAAAGTGTCCGTTCTGCTGCCGCGCCACGAAGACAAAGCTCTGTGCGCCCTGGCGCGTCACCGCCAGCACCGGAACCACCGCCATCGGCGTGCTGCTCCAGATGACCCGCGCCTTAATCAGTTGCGCGTTGCGCAGCATCTCCGGCGTTGCGTGCACCGGCGCCTTCACCAGGATTCCCTGCAGCGTGCTGTCCACCTGCGCTGAGACAAAATCGATCTTCGTCTTCTCGAGCAGCTTTCCTGTGTTGTCCATCAGATCAACGTCCAACCCCTGCCGCACCTGGCTGGACCGCTCCGTGGGAAGATAGATGTAGGCTTCCAGATCCTTGTTCTCATCCACCGTGGTCAGCACCGTGGCCGGCGACATCAGCGGCGAAACCAGGTCGCCCACATGCACCGGAATGTCGCCCACCATGCCGTCATACGGCGCCCGGATGGTGTAGTAAGCCAGTTGCGCATCTTGTGTCTTGCGCGCCTCCACCGCCGAGTCGTAATCCGCTTTGGAGTTCTGAAAGGCCTGCTGCTCCTGGTCGTACGCGTCGCGGCTGGTCACGCCCGCGTCGAACAACTTGCGCTGCCGCACGACCTCGACCGCGTTGTAATCGTAGACTGCCTTCTTCTGCTGCTCGGTGGCTCGCGCCGCGGCCACGGTGGCAATCTGCATCCGCGGATCGATCTCCATCAGAACCTGGCCTGCCTTCACCTGATCGCCCGATGCAACGCGTATCGCGGTCAGCACCCCCTGCACCATCGGCACCAGCGTGGCTGAGCGCCGCGACTTGATGGTCGCCACGTACTCGCTCGATTGCGGCACCGGCTCCATCTTCACCGCAACCGTCTGCACCGGCATGCCCTGCATCCCCGGCCCCGCCGCTCTCGCCGCCTGTTTCTTGCAGCCCGTGGCCAGAAGTCCCAGCAGGACCATGCAGCCGGCCGCAAACAGTCCCTTCAGCTCGTTCCTCTTCACTCGATCGATCCTTTATCGGGCCGCTTCGGCCGTCTGCTCCGGTCAATGTCGAAATGATTGCTGTGGGGGAAATCCCCCTATGCTTCCGCCGCGCCAGATTATGTACGCGGTGTAACCATCTGCCGCTCCCTGTCATATACGGTAGCCACCGGCCTTCCGTTCCACCGAACCTCACGCGGTGCCCGCGCGGCCCCTAGCTGTACAGGCGGACGCGTATCGCTGGATACAATCTCCATCCGCTCACCCTGCGTCCATCCCGCCGTTACCTTCGTCAGCGACTCCAGAATGCTCGTCTGCCCCTTCCGCACATAGCTCCCGTCGCTCACAAAGAATCGCTCCACAGCCCCATCCCCTGCAGCCAGCCGCCTCACATGCAGTAGATACGCGTCCGTCATCCACTCTCCCACCCACACGGCGCTGTTCATGTGTATCGATCCATTGACGGCGCGAAGGTTCAGATACGTCTCCTCGACTGATTCCTGTGTGCGCACGCGCACCCCGATGTAGTTTTCTCCTTGCAGAACTTCAAACTCCGGAACCGCCTCTGGATTCAGGCAGATAGCGGTGAAAAACTGGCGCGACCGCGCCTCATCCCCAGGCTCGAACACCAGATACGGAATCTTCCTGTCCGGATCGTGATCCGCCAGGCCAACCTCTTCCCGGTACGTGTTGGCAGGATACAACATCTTCACCACCGCTTTGGCCGCGCCATTCTTCAGCGTAACCGCTCCCTCCCCGCCCGCGCTGGATTCGCCGTCATAGTGCAGGAGCCAGTCCATTCGCCCCGGCGTGTGGGCCAGCACATCGTCAATCACCAGCAGCACATCCCCGCTCCACAGCCAATGCCGGTAGTTGCGCGCAAACCAGCGGGCCATCGGCCCGGTTGCGTCCGCGTACGCATACTTCATCCCCAGCCCGTCAATCAGGCAGGGCATCGCACCAGGAAATTTGCAGCCCCGGTCCAGATCCTCCTGCGGCTGTCCCTCGCCGTTGAACAGAATCACATTGTGCGCCCGGCTCTGCCGGTAATAGGTCGTGTACTCCGGCCGCCCGTAGCTGCACGTTCCCGAGTCGATGATCAGCGGCATCCCATCCTTGAACAGCACGAACGTCCCGGCGTCGGGATGCGCATGATTCCACGTGTAGCCCGACTTCATCGCCACAAAAACCGCATCGTCCTCCCACGACGAGCGCATCGTCGCCCACCCCATGCGCGGATAGATAATCGAAGTGCCCGCATCACCCTGTGCCTCAGGCGCCGTGTGCTGCCGCAGCAGCGTGAGCAGCGTTCCCTCCGGGTGCGTGTGCACATGCTTCAGGTAGCGGCTCGCGTCCTCCGTCCCCAGCCCGCAGGCAATCAGCAGCAGAATTGTCGCCGTCGAATCCACGTGCAGCGTCGAGTCATCGAAGTTCACCGCCAGAAACCCATTCTTCGTCGGATAAAGCGTCTGCAGAAAGAACGTCGCCAGGTGCCCCAGCGGCTCCATCGTCGCCGCCCGCCTGCCAAAGGTGTTCTGCCACGCAAACCGATAGTGCAGATACTCTGACACGCCGTAGTTCGAGTAGTTCACGCCCTCATACGAAGGCCCCGTCCGTTCAAACGTCGGCATGCGATTCTGCAGCACATTCCCCGGGTAGTTGAACCACTGCACGTACCCCGCGTCCACCGCGTCGATCCATCCCTGCGCCCGCGGGTCGTCGCCCAAGAGAGCCAGCGCGCACAACCCGCCGCCCGCCACGCACACGCCCCACCAGTTGTGCCCCATGGAGTCGAATGCATGTACGCGCGTCCCCGGCAGCAGCCAGTCGTCGAGCGTCGGCAGCACCCCCAGCCGCACCATCCCTTCGGCAATCGTCTTCCTGTCCGCCTCCGACAAAAACCCATGCAGCGCGTCGTACCCCGCCGCGTAGCCAAAGCTGAACGTGGTCGTGTCCAGCTCCGAGTGCCAGGGCGGAATCCGCTCCGCCAGTCCCGGCCCGGCCCAGCGCACGTAGTGCGTGTAGTAGAGCAGCGCCTCGCGCAGCTTCTCCGCATACCGCCGGTCGCCGGTCAACTGGAACAGCAGCCCCAGCGTCAGCCCCGTCTCGGTAATCTGATTTCCCGGCTTGGCGTAGTGCGCCTGTTGGCCGCCGCCAATCATGGCCACCGATTCCGGAACCGGCTCCGCGGCCAGCAGCTCCTCGCCGCGCTGTTTCAGCGCCGCATCCGCCCCCGCGTCGGCCGCCAGCATCTGCCGCATACGCCCCAGCGATTCGGCATTGTAAAAAAGCCGCGGCCGCCGCAGCATTCGTTCAGCGCCCGTCCGCCCAGTATGACCCGCCTGCCCCAACCGATCTGAAGCCGCGCCTCCAGCTTCCGCATCGGCTAGCAGACCGCCAGATCCGCACAACGCTGGACTGGCCAGGGCGATCAGCTTGATCAAACTGCGCCGGCTTAGGTCATCAAAGCCATTCATGCACTCCATTCTCCATCCCCGGCCCTCGGAACGGGCAATTGACCGGGTTCGTTCCGAAATAAAATCTCTCAGGCAGTATCCATGGATAAGTGATCCGCAGGCGATGGATGGTTGGTAAATTTCGTGATCCTGAGCAAAGTTTGCCGCGTTCTTTCCGCCGCAGGTTCTGCAGCTCTCCGCTTCATTCCCCGCCTCGTCGGTTCTTTGACACGCAGAACCCGAGTTGATAGCCTTCAAAAAGGTGCATCCGGCCAATCCAAGCCGCTTCTGACCCTCCCACAGCGTCCCCGTCGTCTAGCCCGGCCTAGGACACCGCCCTTTCACGGCGATAACACGGGTTCAAATCCCGTCGGGGACGCCAATAGATTGAGCTACTTGCAAATCCCGTCCAGAAATTTGTAGGTCCGTTATGGTCCGATAAGGGAAAGTGCCCTCGCTGGGCTGCGCTTTGCGCAGACGGTTGTCGTCGAGCACCATGGTCACAATGCGACTCTGGGCGTCGCGTTTGTTCTGGGTGATGGCCTGTGCGTACAGGTTCATCGTCACCAGACTGTTTGCATGGCGCAGCAGTTCTTGCACCGTCTTGACATCCTCACCGTTGGCCTTGAGGCATGTCGCATAGGTGCGGCGGAAGGTATGCCAGCCGATTCCCTCGATTCCCAGCTTCTTGGCTGCTGGCAGGATATGCGCCCGATAAAATGCGCCGGGCCAGTACGGCAATCGACCGTTCGAATGCGGACTAGCAAAGACCCAATCCTCGGACATCGGATAGGGGCTCGCCAGCCGCCAGTTGTAGAGCGATTCCGCGAGCCGGGGATCGAGCGGCACGGGTTTGCGGCTGGCCTCTGTCTTGCATTCGCCGAGATGCTGCATGACGATGGAGCGGGTGACGGAGATTTGCAGCTTTTCAAAATCAATGTCACTCCACTTCAGGGCCAGCAGTTCTCCGACACGCAGGCCAGTGAGTACGTCGAGGAAAACAGCAGTCCGCGCTGGCTCACGTAACAAGTCGAGCAACGCTCCGGTTTCTTCGATGGTCAGGACCAAAGGAATCCTGGCCCGCTTCGCACTTTGGCGCACGTGCGTAATGGGATTCTTGTCGTGCCATTCCCATCGGATCGCGTGATTGAAGACAGCGTGCATGATGTTTCGCATTTTCGCCTTGCTGCCATTCGACAGCTTGAGCGAACGCAACCACTCTTCAACTACGACCGCCCGAACGTCCTTCACACGGTATTCGCCCCAGCGGAGCAAAATCCATTTGCGGAAGTAGCCTTCATACGTTCTGCAGGTCGCATAGGTTTTGTTCGAGCCTTCGCCGAGTTCCTTTTGCCGGTAGTGATCGATAAGTATCTGAACACTGATCGGGACCAGGTTCATCCGAGGGCTTTCAGCGTTAATGTCTACCCGAAGCACAGCGACGGCTTTTTGCGCCGCCGTCTCGTTCGGATATTGTTCCAAGGTTCCCAGCACCAGATTGCGGCGCCTGCGGCTGCCATCGGGCTGGACTTCGTACCAGCGGTACTCCCATGCCTTCCGGCCTCCTTTCCGCTCCACAAGTTTGAGGCTGCCTTGTTGAAATCGTGAGCGTCTCATTTCCTCTCCATTTCAAGGGTGATGAGACGGCACGGATAGCTGTTCCGAGCTTACCTTGATCGGCAGGCAGCGGTCGAGATCTGAAGCCCGGAAGCGCCAGAGTTTGCCCACACGCAGCCCGGCGACGAGCCCGGCGCGCGCATAACGTTGGAGAGTTTTTGGATGCACTTTAATGAGAGCCGCAGCCTGCGCGCTATCGAGTAGGGGTTCAAAGACATGATCTGAATCGAACATAATTCGTACGCTCCTATTCACCACAATGTATTAAGCATCCAGGTGTGTCTACATCACGAATAGGGGCGTTTTGTGCTCTATGGACAATCGCCAGGGCATTGTCGCAAGTCGGAGTTGCATGAGGTCGCAGGAAATTGCAAGCGTCTATTTGAGGAGTAATTGGCGCAGGTTACTTTCGATTTTGAGAAAGTGAGTTAAGGTTGCCGCCTGGACAAAGTCCGCGCTGAAATTCGGGAATGGCCATAGGATAGTTGGGGCGAGAACTGTGTCAGTACGGTGCTTCGCGCGCCGCGTTCGCGGTCGCCTTTGGTTCAGACATATTCCAGAAATCCGAATCCCATATCGATCCGTCGCCGATCCGAGCGAAGTTCGGATGCAGAGAGCTCGAAGTCAGAGGTCATCAATCGTGGATTCTGCAGACGTGATCTGGATCACTGCTACTCGGAGACGCTGTGGCGGATGCTTGCAGGAGTCTGTTGGGATCTTTAGATCGTGAGTTGGAAAAGAAAAGCCGGGTTCTCGATGCTGATTACCGCAGTCCTTTGGACAGCGATGCCGGTGTCCGCTTGTGTGCTCGTCCCGCGACCGATGGGGCAACCCGCTTGCTGTAGCGGAATGGGTCCAGGGTGCCCCCCGGCCGGAATGACTGCGAATCGCTCATGCTGCAAAATCGACAGGCAGGTCCCTGCTGTTTTTCCGGTCTCTCTTTACTCTTCCGATCATTCTCAGAGATCAGTTCCGGCGAAGCACTATCTCTCGTTGCCGGCGCCCTTCGCTCCCAAAGCTGCGTATCGCAATTCCGTCGAGGCGTCGCCCCCGAAACTCGACAGGTACTTGCTCATAAAAGAATTCAGAATCTAGGACTCTCCTTGCATTTCTGTTGCTGAAGCAGCCGCATGGTCGTGCTCGACCCTGAGGCCCGCATTGCCATAAACCAGGAAATCAAAAGGAGAATTCCATGAAGCGCACGATCGCAATCCTCTCTCTTGTACTCGCCCTCACGGCCGCCGCCTTTGCCCAGGCCGCGCCCACACCGCAACCTAAGCCGGAGCGTCTCAGCAAGCAGCAGCTCAATACCCTGATCGCCACGGCAAAAACGCCGGCGGAACATCGGCGCATCGCCGAGTATTACCGGGCTAAGGCACAGGATTATCTGGCCCAGGCGCAGGAACACGAACAGATGATTGCGGCGTATAAGGCGAATTCGGCCCTTTCCAATGATAAGAATCGCGCCAGCACCATCGGACATTGCGAGTATTTCGTTCAGACGTTTAAGGAATTGGCCGTGAAGAGCCAGGAACTTGCTCAACTGCACGAACAGATGGCCCGGGATGCAGAACAGAAATGACCGGACTGGCGCCCTTTGCCAGTCTGGCCAACTTACCGGGCCCGGAACCAGAAAAACTCCGGGCTCGGCTGTCCTTTTCGTCGTCACCGTTGCCGAACGATGTGATCTAGATCACCGTTTTTGGGGGGCCAGCGGGGATGCGTACAATAAACTTTGGGAACCTGGGCATCATGAGTTTCAAAAGAAAAGCCGGGTTGTTGATGCTGATTGCTGCAGTCCTATGGACCGCGCTGCCGGCGTCCGCCTGTCTACTCACAGCGCGCTCAATGGGAATGCCCACGTGTTGCCGCGGGATGGCGCAGGTCTGCCCGATGCGCGGCATGGACATGAGCGGCTCGTGTTGCCAGATGCACGGCGAGAATGTAGCCGCGGTTCCAGATCTTCTGTTTTCTCCCGAGCATGGGCAAAACCCGGCGCTTGCGCCTTTCCGGGCTAGTGTCGAATCTCTAGTCGTTTGGTGCCCCGCGAGCCGGTTTTATCTGGAGGCGCCGCCTGCTGATATCTCACCCAGCCGAAGTTCCATTCTCCGCATCTAAAACCGCTTCCTTCGCAGCCTGAACTTGGGCCTTCGTGTGTCTTCGCGCGCCTTTTCGCCGCGCTCACACATCGCCGGTCCGCACGCTGTGTACCCCGCCGGAGGAAGAGATGAGATTTCTACCGTACGTATTCTTTGTTGTCCTTGGGCTTGTTGCGCCAGTTTGCGCAGCGCGTGCGCAGGGGCCGGCCACGAGCGACGGCCTGGCAGAGTTTGCCACATACTTTCGAGCGTACGAGCAGCCGGAGCCTTCCGGCCCCGCGTTGACGCTGGACGACGTGGAACGGATCGCACTCGCAGCGAATCCTGAAATCGCGGTTGCGGTCCGGCGCGTAGCGGTTGCCGAGGCGCATGTTCCCGTTGCCGGCGCGCTCGACGATCCCACGGCAATGTATCGCGGATGGGGCGTGCCGCTTGATCAGCCCCAGAACTTCAATGCCGCGCAAAACATGTTCAGCATCGGTCAGACGTTTCCGGGGGCGGGCAAGCGCGCGCTGCGCACCAGCGTGGCTGAGTCGGATGTGGACGTGGCCAAGGCCCAGCTCGACGAAGTGCGCCTGGAAGTCCAGGTGCGCGTACGCAAAGCCTTCGACGATCTGCTCCTCGCACAGGACGAATTGCGGATTCACGACCAGCACGTGGGCATTGCCCGGCAGGCCATCGAGGCCGCGCGCATCAAGTATGCGGTCGGCAAGGTGTCGCAGCAGGACATCCTTAAAGCGCAGGTGACACTGACGGCGCTCGAAGAGCACATGATCCGCTTCGACCGCGATGCCGATCTGGCGCGCGCGCGGCTCAACACCCTGCTGGGGCGCGATCCGAATGCGCCGCTTGCCATCCACGGACAGTACGCCGTGCTGGCCGTGCTGCCTGACGCGCAGAAGCTCGAAGAAATCGCGCTCCAGTCGCGGCCCGATCTGGTCGCCGCGGGCGAGGCGGCGGAGCGAAGCCATAAGGAGCAGGCTCTCGTGAAGAAGGCTTACTTACCCGACTTCGCGGTTTCGGCGGGTTACATGATCATGCCGTCCAGCCAAAACTTCCGCAATGCCTACATGGTGGAGGGTTCGATGAACCTTCCCTGGCTCAATCGCCGCAAGCACGATGACGAGATTGCAGAAGCGACCGCACGCGCCACCGAGCAGGACACGGAGCTGGCTGAGTTGCGCAATTCCGCATTCGGGCAGATTCAGGAGGCGCTGGTCGAGGCGCAGTCCGCGCAGAAGTTCGCACGGCTTTATCACGACCAGCTCTTGCCCCAGGCCGAGGCCACGCTCCAGTCGAGCGTCATCGCATACGAGAACGACAAGACGGACCTTCTTGACCTGCTCGACAGCCAGATGACGGTCATCGACGTAGACCTGGCGTGGCTTCAATCCGTGGCGGACTTCGACACCCGCCTGGCGGATTTGGAGCTCGCCACAGGCGCCCCTCTCGATTCACAACAGACAACGCCGGAGGCGAAACCGTGAAGACACGTACTTATCAGCTTGCTCTGACGGCATCCATCGCCGCATGTGTACTGCTTGCCGCTACGCTTTCCTATGTGCTGCTGCGCCGCAGTCACCCAGCCCCAGCGGCGGTCAACACGGGTGACCCGGTTGTTGCGCGTGGGCCTGAGGTGAGCGCACCATCCACGCCGCCGGGGAGCGCGGCTGCAACAGGAACCGGTCTGGCGCCTATTCAACTTTCCCCGCAGCGTCTGCAAGAAATCGGCGTTACGACGGCGGTCGTGGAGCGCAAGGCCGTGAGCGACAATCTGAACGTCCCCGGCAACGTGGACATCGACGAGGAGAACCTCTCCTATGTGCAGACCCGCTTTCCTGGTTGGATTCAGGATGTCTATGCGAACGCGACGTACCAGTACGTGCGCAAGGGACAGCGGCTGTTCACCGTCTACAGCCCCGACCTTGTGAGCAGCGAACAGGAGTATCTGTTGGCCCGGCAGAACCAGAAGGTGTTTGCCTCGGATATGCGCGGAATGGCCGCGCAGGAGGGCGGATGGCTGCTTCAGGCGGCGGAAGAGCGGCTGCGGCAATTCGGCGTCCCCGCGCAGGCCATCGCCGACCTGGAGAAGACCGGCAATGTGGAACGCAACGTCGTCATCGACTCGCCGGCTTCGGGCTACATCACGGAGCGCAACGCATTGCCAAATGCATATGTGCAGCCGGAGACGAAGCTCTACACCATCGCCGATCTATCCACGGTTTGGGTGTACGCCGACATCTTCCAGAATGACGTGGGCCGGCTGCGGCCCGGCGATCCCGCGCAGGTTACGGTGGACGCCTATCCGGGGCGCAACTTCTACGGGCGCATCGATCAGATTCTTCCCCAGGTGGATACGACCACGCGCACGGTCCGTGTGCGGCTCGTCTTCCGCAATCCCGGCGTGGCGCTCAAGCCGGGCATGTACGTGAACGTCAACATCGACGTGCCGCTGGGACGGCAGCTTGTGATCCCGGCTTCCGCCGTGCTCCAGTCGGGCCAGCAGGCCATCGCTTTTGTCGATCATGGGCAGGGCAATCTGGAACCTCGCACGATCCAGGTCGGCCCGCAGATCGACGATTCGATCGTGGTTTTGAGCGGGCTGAAGGAAGGCGACCGGGTGGTGAGCTCGGCTAATTTCCTGGTCGACTCCGAGGCTCAGCTTCAGGCAGCGATGGGACAGTTCGCGCCATTGCCGCAACCGGCCGCGGCGCCAAATAGCGCGCAGGCAGCGCAAATGCAGATGGATTTGACCACGCAACCGTCTCCGCCGCACGAAGGAGCGAACACCGTGCATGTAAAGCTCATCGGGGCGGATGGAAAACCGGTGACGGGAGCGCAGGTGACCGTGACGTTCTTTATGCCGGCCATGCCCGCGATGGGCATGGCCGCGCAGCGCGCCCTAGCCAAACTGACCGGCGACGCCAACGGGGTTTATGAAGGTTCACTGCAACTGCCGTCCGGAGGCACGTGGTCAGTGACCGTGGCCGTACAGCGCGCCGGCCAGACGGTAGCGACGAAGCAACTCAGTCTCGACGCGACAGGAGGAATGTGATGATCTCCAAAATCATTGCGTGGTGTGCGCGCAATCCATTCCTTGTGTTCACGGGCGCCATTCTGCTGGTGGCCGCGGGTGTCTGGTCCATGCAACGCGTCCCACTCGACGCTTTGCCCGACATCAGCGACGTCCAGGTGATCATTCACACGCCGTGGGCAGGCGAGCCGCCCAACGTGATCGAAGACCAGGTCACCTACCCTCTTGTCACTGCGTTTCTCTCGGCTCCGAAAGTGAAAAGTGTGCGTGCGCAGACCATGTTCGGCGACTCTTATGTCTTCGTCGTCTTCGAGGACGGCACGGACCTCTATTGGGCGCGGTCGCGCGTGACGGAATACCTGCAGCAAATCGCCGGAAAGCTCCCTGCGGGCGTGCATCCGGCCATCGGTCCCGACGCCACCGGAGCGGGCTGGGTCTACGAGTACGCCATCATCGACCGCACGCATACGCACAGCCTGGCGGACCTGCGCGCGCTTCAGGACTGGTATCTGCGCTACCAGCTTGAAACCGTGCCCGGCGTGGCGGAGGTGGCGACCATCGGCGGCTTCGTGCGCCAGTATCAGGTGAACCTCGATCCTAACAAGCTCTTCTCTTACGGCATCTCGGCCGCGACCGTGATCGACCGCGTAAGGCAGAGCACGAACGAAGTGGGCGGTGACGTGCTGGAGATGAGCGGCGCTGAGTATATGGTTCGTGGCTTCGGCTATCTGAAGACGCTCTCCGACCTGGAGAATGCTCCCGTCGCAACCAAAAACGGCACGCCGGTGCTGGTGAAGGATCTCGGAACAGTTTCCTTTGGCCCGGACGTACGCCGCGGCGCAGCCGACTGGCAGGGCGAGGGCGAAACCGTGGGCGGCATCGTCGTCATGCGCTACGGCATGAATGCGCTCAATGTGATCGACGCCGTGAAGGCGCGGTTCCGCGAGATTGCGCCTTCGCTTCCCGCCGGTGTCGAAATCGTGACCGGCTACGACCGCTCGTGGCTCATCGACGAATCGATCCACACGCTGAAGCGCGACCTCATCCTCGAAGCCATTATTGTCAGCTTCGTCAGCATCGTCTTTCTCTTTCACTTCCGCTCGGCGCTGGTGCCCATCCTTACCGTGCCCATCGCAGTGCTGGCAGCGTTCATCCCGATGTACTTTCTGCACGTCAGCTCGAACATCATGTCGCTTGGCGGCCTCGCGCTCGCCATCGGCGTGCTGATCGACGCCGCGATTGTCATCGTCGAGAACGGATACCGGCATCTGGCCGAACGCACTGTTCCGCCCGGCGACGCGGAGCGAAAGAGCATCTTGGTCAGCGCTGCGCAGCAGGTCGGGCCAGCGCTCTTCTTCTCGCTCATCATTATTGTGGTTTCGTTTCTGCCAGTGTTTCTACTGGAAGCGCAGGAGGGCCGCATGTTCCGGCCGCTGGCCTGGACCAAGACGCTGGCGCTCACCTTCTCTTCGCTGCTCTCGATCTCGCTGGTGCCTGCGCTCATGCCGTTTTGCCTGCGCGGAAAGCTGCGCTCCGAAGCGAAGAACCCCGCCGCGCGCATCACGCAGGCCATCTATCTTCCCGTGCTTCGCTGGTGTCTCAAACACTGGAAGGTGGTCATCGCGCTCAATCTCATCTTCCTGGCCGTAACGGTGCCTCTTTACTTCCGTCTCGGCAGCCAGTTCATGCCCGCGTTATATGAAGGCTCCGCGCTCTATATGCCGAGCGCGCTGCCCGGCATCTCCATCACGCAAGCCGTCTCGCTCATGCAGGAGCAGGACCGCATCATTCGCTCGTTCCCAGAAGTCTCGACGGTCTTCGGCACGGTAGGCCGCTCAGATTCGGCTACGGATAACGCGCCGCTCGATATGTACGACACCACGATCATGCTCAAGCCGCGCGATCAATGGCGCCCTGGAATGACGTATGAAAAGCTGATTCAGCAGATGGACGAGAAGCTCCAGTTTCCGGGACTGACTAACACCTGGACCATGCCCGTGGCGAACCGGCTCGATATGGAACTGACCGGCATCAAAACGCCGGTAGGTATCAAGATTCAGGGTCCGGACCTGGCGCGCATCGAGGAGATCGGCGCGCGGATGCAGCAGATCCTTTCCGCGATGCCGGAAACTGATTCCGTCTATGCCGAGCGCGTCTCGCAGGGCTTCTATCTCAACGTTGACGTGAACCGGCCCGAAGCCGCGCGCTATGGCCTGACTGTGGCCGACGTGCAGCGGGTTGTCACCTCGGAGATCGGCGGCGCGGACGTTGCCGAGAACGTAGAAGGCCGCGACCGCTTTCCCATCGCGGTGCGCTATCAGCGCGGCTACCGCGACGATCCGGCGGCGATTTCGCAGGCCCTCATTCCAACACCAACGGGCGAGCAGATTCCCGTCGGCGAGGTGGCTCGTGTTTACTTCTCGCGCGGGCCGGCCATGATCCGCGACGAAGGCGGCGCGCTCACCGGCTATGTCTATCTCAATTTGAAGACAAACAATTATGGCGGCTTTGTGAATTACGCGCAGAAAGTGCTGCAACAGAAGCTCGCGCTTCCGGCGGGCTACACCTGGAACTGGGCCGGAGAATACGAGTTCGAAGTCCGCGCCAGGCAGCGCCTTACCATCATTCTTCCCATCGTCTTCTTTGTGATTTTCATGCTGCTCTATCTCGTCTTTAAGTCGGCTGTCGAGGCCGCGGTCTTGATCTTCCCGACCTTCTATGCCATGTCGGGGGGGCTGCTGCTGCAATGGATGCTTGGCTATAACTTCAGCGTTGCCGTGTGGGTTGGTTACATTGCGCTCTTCGGCATTGCCGTCGAAACCGGCGTGGTGATGGTGGTCTATCTCGACGAAGCCTACCAACGGCGTCTTGCCCAGGCCGCGCCGATGACCGAAGGTGCTCTTGTAGAGGCCGTCATGGAAGGTGCGGTCTTGCGTCTACGCCCCAAACTGATGACGGTGACGGCGGTCATTCTGAGCCTCGCGCCGATCCTGTGGGAAACCGGCATCGGTTCGGACGTGATGAAGCCCATTGCCGCGCCCATCGTGGGCGGAATGATCACATCCACAATTAACGTCTTGATTCTCGTTCCTGTGTTCTTCCTGCTCATCAAGCGCAGAGCGTTGCGCCGAAACCCCATAGTATCCGAACGCGGTGAGGAATTAATGCCACAGTAAATCGGACTCCAAACCTTGGCGCTCCTTCGGCGTAATCAGCGAAACATTGGAGGCCGCCAACAATGCCTGGTACGTAATCTGGATGCGGGTCTGATATTGAGAGCTCACGCATGCTCAACTTGCTTTTCGCAAGATGGCTCAAAAGGAGAATTACCATGCTCAAGTTTCTTCTCGGATTCGCAGTCGCTGTTCTCGTTGTCCTGTCGGCTGGCTTCTGCTATATCCGATTTGGATTCGTTGATCCACGTGCTGATTCGCCCGTCGGCTGGCTCGAAAGCAAGATTGCGATGCCTGCCCTCGATGTCGCCGTCGACCGGCGCGCGCCGGAAGGGCACAACCCGCTCCAGCCCACGGATGACAACCTCATCGCCGGAATGAAGACGTACCAGGCGAATTGTGCAAGCTGCCACGGCGATATTCGGCATCCTCATGCGCAGCTCGCCGAAGCCTTGTATCCACGCGCGCCTCAATTCGTCGAGGACGCGCCGGACATGCCGGAAAATCAGAACTTCTACATCATCCAGCATGGCATTCGCCTCAGCGGAATGCCCGCGTGGAAACCGGCCCTTAATGAGCAGGAGATCTGGCAGGTGACCACATTCCTGAGCCACATGGATAAACTGCCGCCGCAGGTTTCGGCGGAATGGAAGGCGGCAACGGCCGGTACGACGAACGAGAATCGTTTGTCCAATGCACCGAGTGCTGAAGCAAAGGGCAAGAAAAGCATGACTATGCCTATGCACTGAGAGCCCCCGAAAACAGAGCCAGACACTGACGCGCAATGTCGGAGGAATCACAGACAGTCGATCCACATCAGACTCGCCACTCTCCGCCTCGGGTAATTGGGAGGCGTTGATTCTTGGGATCGCTTGCTCGTTTGATTACATCGCGTGTCCGTGGTGATGCGTCATGTGATCGTGATGATCGGAAGGCTTTGCATTCATCATCCTCAGCATGACGGGGCCACCGGTGCGAAGAAAACGAATGACCAGCACGGTTGCCAAAGCCAGGAAGACTATGTTGAGAACGGTTGTGTAGTTCAAGCGAATCGCCGCTTCAGCAATCTCCGCATGTCGCTGCTCCGGAATCAAGTGGAGCGCGCCGAAGATGAACTCGACGGCAAGCGCAGCCAGAGACATGGAGGCGTAGAAAATGACCAGGAGGAAGGCGCTGATCTTGAGTCCGTAGTACTTGCGGTAAATGTTGAGGATGGGGAGGATGATAAGGTCCGCGAAAAGGAAAGCTACAACGCCGCCAAAGCTGATTCCGCCGTTCCAAAGCACGGCCGCCAATGGGACATTCCCGACAGAACAGACAAAGGAAAGAATCGCAACCATCGGGCCAACGACCGGCCCCCACAACTTAGCTAGGAAGGGATGACCGCGGAGAAAAAATGCCTGCCAGAAATGCTGTGGTACCCAGGCGGCCAATGCACCGGCAATCAACAGTCCGCCGCCGATGTCGAGCCACAGTGAGGCCCAATCCATCACGAAAAAATGGCTGATGGCAGTGCGCCCTTTGCTGGAGCTGATCCGCTGCCAGAGTGATCCCTCATGCATGGACATATCCATGGAGGCATGACCCTCCATGCGGCCTTGCAGACCTTTCTCAGCTTGACGGCGCGCCGCTCCCACAAGCTTCGGAGTAAGGAACACCTTGAACAGGATCACGAGGATGACGATCATCAGCGGACCGCCGATGAACTCCGCCAGTGTGAATTGCCAGCCCATTAGTACCGCCAGGAGAATGCCCAGCTCCAGCACCAGATTTGTGGAAGCAAACTGAAAGGCCATAGCCGCTGTGAAATTTGCGCCTTTGCGAAACATAGACCTGGCAAGCGCTACAGCGGCATACGAGCAGGACGAGGATGCGGCACCCAACCCGCTGGCAATCGCAGTTGTTCTCGGCGAATCATCCGGCAGCAGTCGGCTCATCTCCTCCTTGGAAACTACTGCCTGGACCACAGCCGAGAGCGAGAAACCTAGAATCAGAGCCCAGAGGATCTCCCAGGCCATCGTGCACGACATCAGTAGAGCGTCTCGTATCGCTGCCATTCGGACCTCCTTCTGATCATTTGAAATTCTAAAAGAGGCGGGCCGCCTCGGGTCACGAGAGCCACCGAGGATCGGGCGCCGATCCATTCCGGCCACGAACTTGGCGATGCTCGACAAGCCGGGTGTCTGCGTGAAGGTCACCAGCTCCAGGTTCCACGACGCCGGCCACGTAACCTTGTCGATAAAGCCGAACGCGTACATATAATGCATGCGATTGCGGCGCAGGCACTTCACATGGATAAACTGCCGCCGCAAGTCTCAGCGAAATGGAAGAAGTCGGCAAGCACCACCCAGAGCGAAAGTTCCACGCCCGATGCCTCTCAAGCGGATTTAAGAGACAAAAAGAGCATGAGCATACCTATGCATTGATCATTCTCGAAGACGCCGCCGGACAAGAAGTACAGAGTGGCGGAGGACTTCCAGATGTTTGATCGTTGGGATAGCAGATTCACGTTTCCAGCCCAACCACTAGCCTCCCGAGAATCAGATGCGCTTGAAAAGGCTGAATTGAAAAGACTGCGGTTTACCCCACGGTGTCATGTGCATTTCTGGCTCACTCCTCAGGAGAATGAATTGCGGACCGAGCTCCTCAGCGAGCATCGGACCATCATAGCGCCGAACTTCGAGGCCGCTGCATTTTTCCGGTCCATCGAGGGCAAACGAGCCGATCACAGCGTGCCCTCCGCCTGGGATCGATTCCAGCAGAAGCCTTCTATAGGCGGCACGGTCACTTGAAGCGGTGAGAAAGTGGAAGACAGCCCGGTCATGCCACACATCGAATACCTTCAGATGAGGCTCTGCCGTAACATCGACGACCGTCCATTGGATCTGGCTCGCCTTCGCCCCAATCCGTTTCCGGCTACGCTCAATTGCTGCCTCGGAGATGTCCGCAACGGTAACGCTGAAGCCCCGATCAAGTAGCCTTTCGGCGAGAACGGATGTCCCGCCGCCAACATCAATCACCCTGCCTGAAGAACACACCTCGCCAATGAGCCTCAAGGAAATGAGCGGTTCATCCTGCGTCCAGCTCATTTCCTGCTCACCCTTGGATCGATAAATCGAATCCCAATGTCCCTTGCTATCCATCTTGGAATCGCCGCCAGTTCGAAGCACGTAAAGCCAGTATCGAGGGAGGGTGTGATTGCTTGCAAACGTGTCCTCCCAGACCTGGATCTAGGTCGGATGCCACGGCGCGTTTCCAGCGCCAACTCGGTCCCACTTTTGGGTCCCGGACGTGTCGTCGCCTATTCGGCAGTTATATTTACGTTAATACTTTATATATACATACGCGTGTTTAACAGAGCGCGCGCAAAACGGGGACCGCGACGGACGAGTATCGGAGGGCCTCAGACGCACGATATGCTGGGAACAATCACTTCTCAGACGAGCGGCAAGGATCGGGAACGATAAACGCCCCAGGCTCCGGGAGCCTCCTCGGGCCCCGGCCCGCCGGGAGGGACCTGATTCACCGGCTCAGACCCGAATCCCGCCGATAACCAGTTTTCTCGCGCAGCAGCGACGGTTCAACAGCCTGAGATAGCGAATACTCAAGGTCACGCTTTGGCACGGGATGAAACGGCGTCTGTTCTCTCGCCAGTTCAGTTGCCGATGGCCGCGCCGTGGAGATACCGAGCAATTCGCGCAGCTGCTCGCGGTCGCTGGTCACGACGACGATTTCCTGACGGCCGCGAGAGGCTCCGACGTAGAACAACTCCTGCTTCATCGCATCGGCGGAGAGAATCACCGCATCCACAGTCTTTCCTTGGCTTCGATGCGCGGTGACAGCATAACCGTGATCAAACTCGTGAAAAGTGGTGGGCAACGTCCGGCCATCCTCAAGGTGAATGCGGCCGCCATCGACATCACGCACTCGGACCAGTTCGCCATTGGTAGCCCGGAAGCCTGCATCGCGGCGATTGCCGGTCAGGAGCAATCTGTCGCCGGAAGCCACCTCGATCTGCTGGCATTCATGCACTGAAAACGACCGTGCCTGTGTGAGACTCACCGTGCGCTCCATGCCATGCTGGTCCCTGGCCGCGATGCCCGAATTGTCTGTTCGCTCGACGGTGAGCGCCTCATGCTTTTCGATTCCATGCGAAGAGCGATGGAAGAGCAGGACTTGTCCGGATTTGTAGTTCACCAGGTCTTTCTTTTGTGCCTCGGTCCATTGCAGCGGCACATACCGTTCGGAGACAATGCCGCGATCCAGTTCGCCGCTCTGTTTCAATTCCTCACGGATTGCATCTGTAATCGTGCCGATCTCCTCATGCGTGCCGGCAACCACGAGAACCGAACGGCTAGAGTTCGACGTGAGTGTCCGATAGGCGGATGCCACCGCTTCCGCGCGCTCCAGGTAGGGAACCTCACGAACGGCGCCAAGCTGCTCCAGCTTTTCAAACCCCTGTTCCGGCGAGTGCCGTAGCGTCTGTATGGCATCCCGATATGCAGCCTGCGTCTGGCGTTGCACGGCCGTCAGCGAGACGCTCTTCATTCGCGATTCCTGTTCAAGAATGCGAAGTGCATCTGATGCCTCGACACTTTGAAGTTGCCGAGTGTCCCCGGAGAACAGAATCCGCGCATCTTCGCGCTCCGCCACCTTCAGCAAGCCTTCCATCTGACGCCCTGAGACCATGCCCGCTTCATCCACGATCAGCACCCTGCCGCGCAGCGCTGTCTGCGCCTTTGGATCCTCCAGCAATCGCGAGATCGTCATCGCATCCCGAAAGCCGACTTTTTGCAGTTCCTCAACCGCGCCGCGCGTTGGCGCAACTGCCAAAACCTCACGACCTGCCTCGCATAAACCGCGGGCGATTTCCGTGAGCGTAGCGGTCTTGCCGGTTCCAGCGGCTCCACGCAGATTGACGGCGAAATCCTGCGAGTTAAGGATCTGATGAACAGCCCGCTCCTGTTCCTCTCGCAGCCGTTCTGAGGGGCTGAATTTACGTTTCCCGCCCAGGCGTTCATGGCGTCCAATGCCACGGTCCACCGTGGCAATCATGCGCTGTTCGCGTTCAAGGCTTTCGCGTGTGGCCAGATAGTTCCCGGCCCGGATAAGAACGCCCTGCGACTGTTCCAGTTCCAGAGCACCGCGCAGTTGACCGCGATCAATCTTGCCGCGCCCGTGGCGCAAGGCCTCCGTCATCAACTCGTGGTCGCGCACGACGGAGCTGCGCTCGAAGAGATGCTCTTTCGCGTGTTGAAGCGATTCCGCCTCCCGAAAAGGTTCTAGCGGAATGTGCCGGGGGCGATTTAAGGACATCTTATGGAGATTCTTCAGCGCGAGGCCCTCTTCGGGAAGCAATCTGGCCTGCTGTCGTTTCCGCAATCTCTCCGTAGAGATTTCCGTCAGTTTGTCGGCGCGAGATTCACGGACCAGCACGGCGACTTCGTTATTGGTTGGCCTGCGGCCATGCTCCACCGTGAATCGTTCGATGGCGGCGTCGCGCTGCGCGCTGCGAACGCTGTACTTTCCGAGCAATTCATCGGAGACGCCGCGAATCTCGAATCCGTGATCTCTGCCTTTGGAATCGCGGCGCGGCTCTATTTCATATCCCAGGCCATATACTTCGCGCGCCAGAGCGTTCCGATAAACCTCCGTCAAATACGCACGGCGCTCATACAGTCCTGATGCTTGCAATGCCTTCCAGCGCCCCTCCACGCCATCGAAGGTCAGATTGGCTGTTACGGCGTGGGTGTGGAGTTGCGGATCGAGTTCCCGGCTGGTGTCGTGCCGGTATGCAGCCACGATCCAGTTCGTTGTGGCCCGATCCTCGTTCGCGCCGTTCAAACGAACGCGTGCGGCAGCATAGTTTTCCGCCTCAGTGAGTGCCTCCCGAACGGCTTTGTCGTGAGCCGCAACTAAACGCTCATCACCGCCGACGAGCGCCTGAATCGAAACCGACTTCGGCGCGGAGAAGGTCAGATCGTAAAGGGACCTCCCTTTGCTCTGTTCGCTTCCATTGGCATCTGTGCGGTCGGCGCTGTGACGAGGCCGAAGAAATTCTCCCGTCTCTGGATGCAGCCCCTCACGAACAGCTTCAAATTGTTCCCGCGTCACCTCTCCACGCAAGCCCAGCAACTCCGCGCCCTGGCCATACCATTCACCCCGAACGTGACGGCCTTCATCGTAGTAGTCGCTGTGTTCCAGATGGCGCTGGGCATATCCGGCTCCACCCGTCATGGCTCGTAAAGTCAGCACAATTCGACGCTAAGGCTGTTCGAAATCAGAATGCAACGGCTTGTGTCCTGATACCCTGCTGAGGCGTACCCCAATGCAGGAACGCCGGGAAAGGCTCATGCAATTCCTCATGGCATTCGGGTTGAAACTTTAGATGCAGTAGAAGCAATTTAATATCGTAATCTTCCCGCATTCCAGGTAAAGCCCTCTGATTCTGCGAGCATCATTTGGAGGAAACGCCCCGAAAATCATTCTCGCTGCGCTCGCTTTGAAGGAAGACACCATCCCTAAGCCTGACGGCTTAGCGATGGTGACGCAATCTGCTGACATCGAACGGAGTTCGAATGACTTCGGACAGTGTTCGAAGATGATCGAAGACTGTTCGCACTGCGTTCGAGAATCGTGGGAGCCCTCCGGAAATGCTTGAGACCATCTCATCTCTCCAGGACGACGACGTTAGTCGTTCACATACTGCACATGCCATGATGCGCCTTACAGCATACGTGGGAGCACAATTGAGGACCGACACTAACCGCCCCGATCAAAAAATTGCGTCATGGATTCCTTCCGGGTATTAGTGGATTTATTGCATGACAGTACCATGGGACAAGCCGAAAAAGTTACAAGAAGTTTAACCGTGGGGAAGAGAGAGAAAAGGAAATCGCCTGGGTCTGCGTCGTGCGTTAGAGGGACAACACCGGCAGCCGCTCGCTTCGAGCGCTTTGTCGATCAGTTCACGCGAAAATGCTTCGTTATTAGACATCGCGCTAACCGTTCCCGTTTATCTGGTGTTCCAGATCCGACAGCACTTTTATAATGCCATCGAACGCAGGTGGCTGCCCAAAGATCATCACGCCCATATTTCGGTAGTCCCTCTCCAGTTCCGCCAGACGTTCCTCCTTCGGTGCCAGACGCAGACTTCCCGGACGCGCCAGTTCGTAACGAGCCCAGCCGGAGGGGTAGAACATCTCTTTGTGCCTAACAACCTGCGCTAGAAGGCCCATATCGGAAAGGGCTTCCGCCTTAATCGGCCCCTGTGCCAGCATAGAAACGTCATAATAGTGCCGCGAGTAGCGTTCGAGGAGCGGTTTGTCCAGCGAACGGTAATACTCAGCGTGAAGGATTGTGGCCTTTTCCCAGAAGGTTCGCTTTGCCAGGAGCGCGACTACGGCAACGTCGCCGTCAGTCACCACATTTGGGAATTCCTCAGCTGCGAATGAGCGGATCTTGAAGTCGTCATGCGGCACAAATTCTGCATGGGTTCCCAGTTCCAGGACCACTTGGGGAGTGACGTAGGCAAGGCCTGTTGCAATCGCGGTAGGATAGCGGAATTGAACGACATTTGGGTCCTGCTCACTGACGTTGAGACTCCACGCGTCATCTGTTCCGAGAACTTCTTGGCAGCGCGTGTACAGCCTAACCAAAAATTCGCCGCCGATATATCGCTGACACGCCACCATCATATCGGCGAGAATGCCCGCGCGCTTCGTTTTGGAAATATCCTCCCGCCTTGGGTCCCGCTCCCCCGTGAAGCCGAGAGCGACGTAATCAATCGCCAGATCGATGTCTTCAGAGAACCGGCTTATGGCGTGGAAGATTTTCGACAGCGATGTCCCGCCCTTGAAGAGCAGCCGCCCCGACAGAACGTCAATCGAAAAAAGCTGCTTCAGGACCCAGCAAACCCAGAAATCCTTTTCGACAATCGCGTCAGCAAGGCCCTTGCGATCCGCCGTTTCTGTGAACAATTCCGCGCGTTCGTTTGCATGCATCCGGGCGATGCTGTTCAAGCTGTCTTCTCCGCGATGCTGTTGGCAACTTCGTAAATCCAATCTACGCCGAACCGCGTAGCTTTCACGAGCTTCCGTTTTTCGGCAGGTGACAGCCCTGCCCGCAGCTTTTCGATCTCTTGCGGTCCTACTCCATCCTTGCCCAGGTGGCGGAGAGCCTGAACCACAAGCGCAAACTTTCCGTCGAGTCCGGCCAGCGCTTTTGGGCGCGCGTGTTTGAATTGGATAATGCGGCGTCCGATTGGCACTTCATTGTTTGGGCCATCGGTCAGGTAGATGATCTTGGACGGCACTTGTGTTGACAGCCCAAGCAGGTTTGCTGCCCAGGCACCCTCCGGCACGATCTTCCATCTTTGCCGTCTGGCTATGGCGCGCGCAGCCTCGTCAATATCCGGGCTCAATTTCCCGCCGAGCGCCGGATTGACCTTCGGCATGTCATAAAGTCCGCGCCGGATACGGCGGATCTTGCCATCTTTGCAGAGGCTGGCCAGGGTCACGTCGATCGTCGTCCGGCTGGCAATGTCGAGGAAGTCTTTCGCCGAGAAGGCCTTGCCTTCGCCGAACCGCTTGATCGTCGCAACTATCTGATCGCGCATGGCTTGCATGGTAAGTCCCGTCCTGCAGATTAAGAAAAACTGTACTACTTTTTCTTAACGATGACAAGCCTCATTGGGATCACACATACCGCCCGTAGTCAGCAAGGCCAACCCCCGTACTTCGCATGAGCTCGCGAATCACCCGGGATTGAATAGTGTTCTATTGCTTTGCTCCGGAGAGAAGCCACCTAGAGCAAAGAGGATGTATGAGTTGTCACTTTATAAAATGTCAACTCATAACCAGAGAAAAAGTCGCACCCAGGAGCTGCTGCGGTAGCGAATCGCCGATTTTCATTAGCGCTGAGTGTGAGCGATAGAGGCCTTCTCTATCGCTCATGCTCAACTCCGGCTCCTGCTTTTGCCTGGTTATGGCGTTGCCGCTTTGGACTACCAATCGGTCCGCCGCTCTCTTTCGGCTCAGGCGTTGGAACAGACTGCATCACCCTTGGAGTTGCATCTGCCGCAGGGACCGAATCCAGGCAGCCTCGAATCACCGCTCCAGCAATCAGTCCGATCATCAGGGCTGCGGTCGAGATCAACGGAACCCAGACACCCAGCACATAAGTGTTCAGTTGATGCAAGAGTGCGTCAAGAGCATTCTCTCGTTTTTCCAGAGACTGCGTGAACCGGCTGTTCGCGGACTCAACCTGAGCGACCACTCCGCCCTTTGGATCACTCAGATTGCCGAGCGCGGCAGTGAGTTCCTTCTGCGCGCTCGTCATCATCGCGCTGGTTCCCTGCAGACATCTCGCCGCCGCGGGCAGGCCAGATTCGAGAAAACTCTGGCGCACACTCTCACTCAGCAATCTTGCAATTTTCTGTACATCAAGCCCAGCTTCGATCTTCTCGGGCAGTCGAACAATCCGCGACTCCAGCTTGTAGACGTAGTCGAGCATTCTCTGTTGTGCTTCGTCTGTAAACTCGTGATGAAGGTCGAGCATCTCCTGAAAGCGCTCGCGCTCCTCGGCAATTTCCATCGGCGTTTGGCGGGTGAGCAGGGCCAGGATGCCCATCGCTTCGAGAATGCGTAGCATCTCGTCGTCTGGGCTGAGTTTACGAGTGTGTGCAAGAACGCGATAATACGCAGCTTGCAGTTCCTCGGGGACAAGCCGGCGAGAGAGTCGAACAGAGTCGACTCTCCCTCCGCAACGATTGCAAGGTTGGAAGTTCCAGGTTCCGTGCTCATGGCAGGAACACCTGCCTTGTCCGGTCGAATTCAGAGAAGAGCCGCCGCCGGTAGCTCTGCGCGCGCATGACGAGAGACGCTCTCTTCAGTTCATCAACATCGGTATTTCGGTTGGCTACCTGTCCCAGTTGGATACCATGTTGCCGGACAGGGTTCTCTAGTTCCGCGATACGAAACTCCATCTGCAGGATCTCCGGAGAGAAGACTTCGCGGAAGCGATTTGCCTGCTCCGTAGACTTCCAGTAGGTGAAGTCGGCCAAGGCGCTGGTTGCGTTCTCGACAATGACGTACTCGACCCGTTCCTGAAGTCGATTTGCCCAGGCAAGAACACTTTCGACGCTGGCCGGATCAGGTGTGACCACTCCAACAGCGGTAAAGCGGACACCGGTTGCAGCGACATCGTCGTACATCGACTCAAACCAGCCGGCCGCAACCTGCCCGGCGCCCGATCCCATGTCGGCAAGAATGATGGGCGTACCGCCATCGAGATGATCGACGAAGGCGTCGAGTCCGGCCGGCGTGTGGATGTTGACTTTGGTGACCCGCCAATTGAAGAAATGTTGCAGGGAGCCACGCGCCTTGTTCTCTGTGTCGAGGTCGAGCAGCGTGACAGGAATCTGATTCTCCTCAAACCACTCGGCCAGGGCGACCATGACGCCCGTCTTGCCGACACCGCCTTTACCGCCCATGGTGAAAACTACACGCTTCGTATTAGCCGTCATTGCTTACCTCCATTGGTTGTCAGGGTTAGGGGTTCGTTCTCACGGAAAACGAAGCGGGCGCGCTTCGCTTCCCGCACTGCGGGCTTTGCCTTGAGAGCAGCAACGCGTTCGAGCGCCGGCGAGTCTGCCGCAGCCAGACCCACTGGCGGCAGTTCAAATTGCGTTCGCTTGCGATGTTTCGCGCGGACCTTCACGAAGGAATGGAGGGTGCTGAGTGCAACATGCAGCCCCAGACGCTCGTGGAAGAGGTGGGCAACTTCGCGATACGTGCGCCCTTTGCGGCGCAGTTCGCGGATCAGTTCGCGGTGGGGTTCGAGTTTGGAGCGTGGCGGCTTGTCAGGAGAATATTCGAGGATGGTTCGAAGTTCTGGTTCCATTGTGATGGCTCCAGAGCGCTTCGCAAATCATGGTCCAATAACAGTCCGATACCCGTTCCAACCATGCCTAAGGTTACCTTTGGGTGCTATCCGTGTCGTCTAGTTTCAACAACTTACGAGAAAGGTAACCACTTTCACGGCGATAACACGGGTTCAAATCCCGTCGGGGACGCCAAATAGAATCAACTACTCAGCTTGAACTCGTGCCATCGTTTGGCTTCTTCGGGACCACTAGCGATTCGCGGTATTCCTCTGCGGCCTGCGCTTACCGCTTGCCTGCTTCTGCGCCTTTCTCGCCCCTTTGTTCCTAGCTTGTGGCTTGCGCAGCCCCTTCACGATGCGCAACTGTGCTCGCCGCGCATCCTGGATGCGTGCCTGCCCACAGGTGTCCATCGTGATCTTGGAACTGGCGTGACGAAGCAGTTCCTGCGCCGCTTTGATGTTTTTCATTGTTGGCAGTGAGAAGCGAAGTAAACGTGCGCCCGAACGTCTGCCACGAAACCCCGCAAACTCTTCTTTCGCCTGGCGCAGCAAGTTGTCGCTGTCGATCCAGTAACGCGCCTCCAGATCGTTCACCCGGAAGCCGACCCTCTTTAAACCAAAACACAAGCCCTTGGGGCAGGGTCAGTCAACCAGATACCCATCTAGGTGTTTATTAACCGTATCCAATGAGTGGCTTCATTCTTGTCTTGGCGGTTGGCTGGTTCAAAACGTCAATCTCGCCAGTTTCTACCTCGAGAGAAAAGCACCGTCGAACCGCCTCAAGAGCGATGATGACCTTGCATGGACAGCGGAATTCGGTCACCAGACCTTCGACGCCTGCGAAGATTCCGTTGCGCACTCGTACCCGTGTTCCTACTTTGACCATCGGGTTCGGTCGCAAGCGTAAGCCAGACACAAGCCCAATTCGAATCTTGTCTAGTTCCGCGCAGCTTACCATGTCTCTTTCCTCGCCTCCCAGCAGGCGAAGTACGCCTGGAATGGAGATGACGGTGCGTCTTGTCTGGAAAGGAAAACGAGCAAATACATACCCCGCGAAGAGCGGCCGCTCGACGACGACCGTTCGATCGGTCCACTTTACTCGCTCTGTGTACAAGGGCACGTAGTGCTCCACAGAGCGCACGGTAAGGTGTTGCGCAACTCTCCTCTCATGGTTCGAGATGACATGCAGAACATACCAGGGAGTGCTGTCCATTTCTTTGATCCTAGTCAACGAGAATCACTCGCATGGGTGTTAAACCGCAACTGGCTCGAGTTCGTCGGCGGAGACTTCTAACGCGGCGTGCTGGTTAATCGGCTCCAAAGTCACAACGAAGCGAACCTGAGAGTCAACGCGCATGAGCATGCCCTCCACACCCTGCGTCATCTCCGTCTTGAGCCGGACCCGTTCTCCGACGACCGGATCGCTATAGCGGCGACTCTTTTGGAGTATAACTCCGGCGGAAATAGGCGATTTGGGAATCCGGAATTAGAAATGGTTCGCTGGGGGGGCGCCGCCGAATCGGACCATCCCCGGTGTGCGTAGAACCTTGATTCGCACCGGCGGGTGAACCCGCACAAACAGGGAACAGCAACACAGTGAGAGGTGCGTGGTTACCCTTTGTCGGTTCTTCCAGCCTCGCGTGAATTCCCAGGTGGGAAGAAGCGACTCGATTTATTGAGCATCAAGATACCGCGCTACCGCCTGTTCATGTCGTGCGTTGGTATAGAGCAAATGCCACTTCCGTGCTGTATTCGCGGTTAGGCATTCACTGTCGCGAAAGTCCCGACTCGTAATGCGGGTCACAGCTCCTCCATGTAGGGACGGATCACATTGCTCACGCGCCAGATTTTAGCATGGCGGTAAATCTCGCCAATGCTGGCTTTCTTTTGACGAGGGTGAGCTGATCCCCTGGATTCGTCCGGATTGGAGTCCGATTGGGGCGAAACCTGATTCGTGCGCGTCCGGCACTGGTCAAAGAAATGAATAACCTCGCTGCTGACCCTTTCCGATCCCATGAATCCGGTCAAACGGTGGAGAAGTTCTCCGAGTCGCATTTGTAGGCAAGTTTCTCGATCACCACGAATACCAGCGCGGCACAGACCGCGTACTCACGCCGGGATCATTATCGCCGCACCGCGGGGCTAAAAATGCTTTGCATTCACAAATGTTTTACATTGGTAGCACTTTTCTCTTGCCGCCCCTCCGGTCCATCGGTTATGGTTACTTCACTCACATGTTGGTCTGCTGACTGTTCCAAATTTTACTGATGTATAGAGATTCAGTTCTGGGACGGAGGGCTGACTGAACGTCTTTGCCGAGTGCGGAGACGGTGAGTGCGGTGTCCTTAAATCGATCCCCAAGATGGGACCGACGGGGGCGAAGCCTACCCAACCGCTTCTCAAAAGATTGATCATCTCAACTAGCGCGGAAGACCTCATCTCCGACCCGTAATCTTCACTTCGATACTCGAGTCTCTTGTGGCAGTCCTATACCCACGCATACGCTCGATCAACGTCCGCCTATCGGAGGACGAATACTTGGCGTTAGAGCGGTTCTGTGGCGCCAACAGCACGCGAAGTATGTCGGACCTTGTGCGCAAGGCTGTGCAGAGCTTCGTGACCAGTGCGAATCAAGAGAGCGCACTGGTTTCGAGTGTGAATGAATATTTCGTGCACGTAAGAGATCTGGAGCAAAAGTTAGAAATGTTTGCTGCGGAACTTGCGATGCTCAAGGCCGCGACGCAGCCACACAGCATAGATGGGACCAATGACAGCAACGAGACATCCGACAGCAATGAGGCGCCGGAGCGCCAGCCTTTGGATGATGTGGAAGGGGCGTCGCATTCCGCAGCAGCGGAGCAACCGGCGAGCGCGACAACTTCATGATAACGAAGCGAAAGATGAAAGCGTGAACTCGCATCTGGCCGCGTTCTCTGTGCGTCATTGCGCAATTGCGCTGGCGTTGGCCGGGATGCCGCTCATGTGCGTCAAGCCGGCTTCTGCCGCGCCTCCAGGAGCAGCCAATAGCGCCATGGGGCAAGCCAGTGAGGCCGGTGAAGCCACGGCCGGCTGCGATTCATCTGCGCTGGGTTCCCCGTTCATCCCCGTCGATAGCTGGATCTACCCGGCTGTGCTGCGGCTCTATTCGATGGGCTTTCTTAAGGATGTCTATCTAGGGATACGCCCCTGGACACGCGCGAGCCTGAGCCATGTGCTGGAAGATACCGGCGACGCGATCTCGGATGCAGAGCAAGGACCAGCCACCGACGAGGCGAGGAAGATCTATGAGGCACTGGAGAGGGAGCTGGGCTCCGATGCCGACTCTACCACTCTCACGCCTGTAGGCACGGCGTGCATGGAGTCAGTTTACACAGTCGCACGAGGCATCAGCGGCACGCCGCTGCGCGACAGCTATCATCTGGGCTCGACGATCATCAACGACTATGGCCGTCCCTACGAGGGCGGCTTCAACAACTACTCCGGGGCCAGCGGCTACGTGACCGCGGGGCGCTTCGTAATCTATGCGCGCGGGGAGTTCCAGAGAGCGCCGTCGGCCACTGGTTACTCAGCAGCTCTGGCCGAGGAACTCTCGACGATTGACGAAACCTCTTACGCAAACGCCTCCGGCGTTCCCTATAACCAGACGACCATCCCGATGGGACCGATTAGAGCAATGAGTGACGGACGTTTTCTTGAAGCGTACGTCTCCGCCCAGTACCTAAACCACGTTATTTCCTTCGGCAAGGAGGACGAATGGCTGAGCCCCAACGTGGGCGGGGCCTTTGCCTACTCCAACAACGCTGAAAATATCTACGCATTCCACATCAACCGCATCGAGCCGCTGTGGATTCCGGGGCTGTCGCGGATTACCGGGCCGTTTCGCTATGAATTTCTGCTGGGCGCGCTGCGGGGGCACACGCTGATGCCCAACCCTTTGTACGCAAACAATCCCGCCGCGCAACCGAACGTGATCAACCCCGGCGACCCATGGGTACACGTGGAGAAGATCAGCTTCCGGCCGACGGAGAATTTGGAGTTGGGCTTTGAGCGCACGGTGCTGTGGGGCGGAGAGGGCCACGCCCCGGTCACGATGGCCAATTTCCTGCGCGGCTTCTTCAGCACGGTTGCGCCTTCCGGCACGGTCAAGTACGGGCGCACCGACCCCGGGGCGCGCTTTGGAGCGTTCGATGTTTCTTATCGGCTTCCGTTCGTGCGCAATTGGCTAACGCTTTACTCGGATGCCGAGGCGCATGACGATGTGAACCCGATCGATGCGCCCCAGCATGCAAGCCTGGCTCCCGGGCTGTATCTCTCGCACGTGCCCGGCATAGCCAAGCTGGACATGAGAGCGGAAGCGAGCTACACCGATCCTCCGGTTCGGCCGACGGTTGGCAATGGCGTGCCAGTTCCAGGCGGCCTATTCGAGTACTGGGAGGTGATCGAGAAGCAGGGTTACACCAACGAAGGACAGATCTTCGGGAGCTGGATTGGACGCGAGGCCAAGGGCGGCCAGACGTGGGTCACTTATCACTTCAGCGGCAATGAGTGGGTTCAGGCGGGATACCGGCGCCAGAAAGCCGCCTCGGATTTCATCCCGGGAGGCACGACGCTGGATGACTACAGCTTCCAGTTGGTCAAGCGCCTGGGCAACAACTTCGAGTTGAATGCGTACTTTGCCGACGAGCATTACAAGGCACCCATCTATCTGCCAGGCGAGCAGAGTGTGACCACCACAACCATTCAGCTCACCTGGTTTCCGGAGCGGCAGATTATTTTCTGAGGCAGGCCACCAAAGCAAGCACGCATGAACGCTGCTATTTCACTGGGTATGGCTTACGACGAGAATTGGAGCATCTGGCTCGATCTGAAGATCATCTTGCGCACCATTGGAGTGGTCTTGTCGGGAACTGGGTCATAACCTCCGAACGAGCGATCGAGTTGACTTTAATTCTCTTCGTTATCAAACAAGTGTTGAGGATCTGGGAATAAAATGCAGACTTTCTGTTACACGCAAATTGACCGTTTCAAAAGAAATCGCGTCCGGCAGGTACTATCATTCGCGCTCATTTGTGTCCTGTTTGAGGTACTTTCGATTGTTCCAGGAACAGCGCAGGCGACCAATCAGCAGCCGAGAGCTGTGAATCAGCCCGGAGCAGTGAATCAGCTTGGAGCACCGCAGCCTTGTTATCTTGGCGGGACCGGCCAGATGCCAGCCGGTCAGCAGTACATACAACAGACGCCTGGTCAGCCCTACGGCCAGCAATACATGGAACAGACGCCTGGTCAGCCCTACGGCCAGCAATACATGGAACAGACGCCTGGTCAGTCCTACGGCCAGCAATACATGGAACAGACGCCCGGGCAGCCCTACGGCCAGCAGTACGTGGAACCAACGCTCGCCCAACCGTACGGCCAGCAGTACATGGAACAGACGCCCGGGCAGCCGTACTTGCAACAGACGCCGGGTCAGCCGTACACGGAGCAGGTGCCCGGCCAGCAATACATGGAACAGACGCCCGGGCAGCAATACATGGTGCAGACGCCGGGGCAGCAGTACACGGGTCAGGCGCCCGGCCAGCAATACATGGAACAGACGCCCGGGCAGCAGTACCTCCAACAAGCACCCGCTCAGCCGGCCATGTCGGCGTACCAAATCTCGATCATTCTGCAGCAGGACCCCGAAATCCTCCTGAACCTGAAGAACATTGCGGGACAGATATACGGGGTTGATCCAACGATGATTCCAGATAATGGAGTCTACAACTGCATTCAGCAGGATCCGGTTTTCCGCAGTCAGGTTTCCGCGGTGCTCATCGGTGAGGGCTTCGCGCCGAACTGGCAGGTAACGCAGGCGCCGCCGGTTCGCGGCGTTCCCTACCTTCAGCCGCGCGTGGAAGAGCAACCCAGTGAGGTGCTGAGGGAGCAGCCCATCCCTTACTGGAATTATCCTTCCCTATACGACCTCTATTCCCAAATTCTCCCCGCCAGCGGGAGGCTGCGGCGTTTTGGCAGCGATACTTTTGAATTGGGCACCGGCAACGTGAACTTGCTACCGATGGATCTTCCCGTCGGCCCGGACTACGTGCTTGGACCCGGCGACAACCTGGTGGTAAACATGTGGGGCGGCGCATCGGCGAGCCTGAGCCGGACGGTGGACCGCCAAGGGCAGATCGAGCTTCCTGAGGCGGGCACGATTACGATCGTCGGGCTGACCGTCGCAGAAGCCCAAGCTGCCATTCAAAGAGCTCTAAGCACGCAGTTCCAAGGCGAGCACGTCGAAATCTCCCTAGGCCGGGTGCGCACGGTAAGGGTATATGTTGTGGGCGACGTGCAGCGACCGGGCGCTTACGACGTCAGTTCGCTTTCGACGCCGCTCGGTGCGTTGTACGCAGCCGGCGGGCCTACCAGCCGCGGGTCGCTGCGCACACTGAAGCAGTACCGGGGCAAGGAACTGGTCCGCGAGATCGACTTGTACGATTTCCTGCTGCACGGCGTTCAATCCGATTTGGAGCGCCTGCAGCCCGGCGATACGATTCTGGTGCCTCCGGCCGGCGCCCAGGTATCGGTGGCTGGGATGGTGCGCCGGCCGGCGATTTATGAGTTGAAAGGGAAAGAGGATCTGCAGGATGTTTTGAGCCTGGCCGGCGGTGTTCTGGTTTCCGCCGATCTCAAGGAGATCAACGTTGTACGGGTCATAGCTCACCAGCGCCACACCATGGTGAGCGTCGAGGTCCCTGAGGAGGGCAAGGGGGGGACAGCCAAGTTGCCCCCGTTCCAGGTGCAAGACGGCGATTTCATCCAGGTATCGCCCATCCTTCCCTACAACAATCAGGCTGTCTATCTCGACGGCCATGTTTACAAGCCCGGCCGTTACCCCTGGCACGATGGAATGACAGTGAACGATTTGCTGCATTCCTACCAGGATGTGATGCCTGAGCCGGCCGATCGAGCCGAGATCATTCGTTTAGTCCCTCCCGACCTTCACCCGGAGACCATCAGCTTCAATCTTCCCGACGTGCTCATCGGCAACGATCCCATTGTGCTCCAGCCATTCGATATGGTGCGAGTGCTCGGTCGCTATCAGATCGACCCTCCCACGGTATCCATCTATGGACAAGTTCTACGGCCGGGGACCTATCCCATGTCCGAGGGAATGACAGTAGCCGGCTTAGTGCACATGGCGGGCGGTCTCCGGCGCAGCGCCTACAGGCAGGAGGCCGATCTCTCCAGCTACGTGGTCCAGAACGGCGAAAAGATCGTGATTGGGCGCAGTGTCGTGGCTTTACAGAAAGCGCTCGATGGCGACAAGTCCGCCGATGCGCTCCTCAAGCCGGGCGATGTCGTCGGCATCCGGCAACTAACCGGATGGAACGATATAGGATCCTCGATTACGATTGATGGCGAGGTAAAGTTTGCGGGGACGTATGGCATCAACGATGGCGAGCGGCTGAGTTCGGTGTTAAAGCGGGCGGGCGGCTTCCGTGCAGATGCCTACCCCCAGGGCGCGGTGCTAGAACGTGTGCAGGTGCGTCAAATGGAAGAAGTCACCCGCCAGCAAATGATTCAACGTATTGAAGCCTCCGTCCCCACGTTGTCGGCCGGGGTCAACAACACTACCCAGGATCAACAGAACTTACTGCAGGCGATGCGTCAACAGCGGCAGGATATTCTGACCGCTCTGCGCAGTCATCCCTCCGAAGGCCGCATGGTGATCAAGGTCTCCGCGGACATCAGTCACTGGGAGAACACGCCCGCCGATATTGTCCTGCGCACCGGGGACAGGCTTACCATTCCCAAACGCCCCGACTTTGTTCTCGTTGGCGGTCAAGTCTACAACGCTACGGGCATCACGTATCGCCCCGGCAAGGACGCGGGCTGGTATCTGCGCCAAGCTGGCGGCGTGACGCGCTCCGGAGATAAGAGGCAAATCTACATCCTCGAAGCAGACGGATCAGTGGTTGCCAAGGGAGCCAGTACTGTGTTCGAGGGAGGCGTTCTCAGTACCCGCATGCATCCCGGCGACACCATCATCGTTCCCGAAAAGGTTATCGGCGGCTCGATGCTGTGGCGGAATCTAATCGGGACTGCGCAGATCATTTCATCTGTGGCTATCACCGGTGCAGTGGCAGGAGCGCTCTAATCGTACCCGTGACTTGCAGGCCGGCAACTGTTTGTAATCTTCGCATGCAAATCGCTCACGAACGGCAGGTTTTTGATACCGCGGCGTAGCTGGTCATCCTGATGCCGCCCGCATTCCGAGAAGGTGATCTTCAAATGGCTGATTCTCGCATCGCAACATCGGATTCAGAGGTCTGGACGCAAGCCGTAGACCTTGAGCCGGCAGGCACAGAGGAGCCGGCCGGCACAGAGGAAGTGGGTGAACCGCTGAGTGAAAAGATCGCCCGCTTCATCCGGCTGTGCTGGATGCGGCGCAAAATGACTACCCTTATCGTAGCGTCCGGCATTTTGCTATCATTGGTCGACGCTCTCCTGACGCCGAATGTTTATACTTCGACAACAACCTTGATGCCGCCTAACATTGCTTCGCCATATGGCAACATCATGAGCATGCTCACTTCTGCAAGCGATGAGACCAGCATGGCCAGCGAGGCTTTGGGGCTTAATACGCCCAGCGACCTTTTCATGAGCATTCTCGGAAGCCGGAATGTTCAGGATGGCCTGCTGTCGCGCTTCGATCTCGTCCATTACTATAAGGTGCGCCTTCCCGTCGACGCCCGCAGAGCGCTGGCCGACAGCACCAAAATCCACGAAGATGCCAAGAGCGGAGTGATTTCGATCAGCGTCACTGACCGGGACCCTGTTCTTGCTGCAAAACTTGCTGAGGGCTATGTGGAAGAGCTCAATCGGGTAGTGACCGATGACTCGACCTCTTCTGCGCGCCGAGAACGGATTTTCCTTGAAGGGCGCATCAAAGACATTAAACAGGACCTCGACGCTTCGTCCATGGCGCTCAGCCAGTTTTCAGGAAAGAGCAAAACCATCGACATACCCACCCAGGCAAAATCGATGATGGACGCTGAGTTTAAATTGCAGGGCGAGCTCGCCGATGGGCGTAGTCAGCTGGCGGCGCTGCGCCAGACCTACTCTGAAGATAGCCACTTGGTGAAAGCCGTGGAAGCGCGCAACGCCGAATTGCAGAGAGAGGTCCACGCCATGGTTGGAACACCCGGACTAAACGGCTCTACGGCTTCTGCCGACAACTCCGACTATCCCACGGTCGCTGAATTGCCGATTGTCGGGCTCACTTATTACAACCTGGAACGCAGGGTGCGTGTCGACGAGACTCTATGGGAAGAGCTGACAAAGCAATACGAAGTCGCGAAGGTGGAGGAAGCAAGACAGATTCCCACCGTTCGCGTTCTCGATGCCGCCGAGGTTCCTCGCCGCAAGTCTGCGCCCACGCGATGGCTCATGATGGTCGTAGGCACGCTGCTCTCCTTCGTCGTCGCCTGCCTTTTGGTTCCGGTGCTGGATCATTGGGGGCAGATGGATCCGCAGAAGGAGCCGAAGAAGCTCATGTTGGAGATGGCCGGCTCTCTCAGGAACCTTCGGCGCCGGCGCTGATTTATCATCGCGATCCCTGCTCCGCGTTCAAATCCGGGTAAGAGGCAAGGAACATAAGTGAGTAACATCCAAGAGCCAACTCTCGCTGCCGGGGCGGACGACTGCGAGCAGAGAACCGTAGTCGTGCCGGAGCATCTTATTCCAAAGAAGCTTGGGACCTTGAAAACCGCCCTGGCACGGTCCTTTTCAAGAGTGCGCGGCTCACAGCTCAATAGAAATATGGGCGCGGGCTCGAGCATGGCGCTTGTTGGCACTGCCCTGAGTGTCATTTCCTACCCCATTTATCTTCACTACCTTGGATACCATCGCTATGGTCTGTGGCTCGTCCTGAGCGTGGTGGTTTCGGTCGCTCAGTTGGGGAACCTCGGAATTCCATGGGCGCTCATGAAACTGGTTGCAGAGGACCATGGCCATGGAGACTGGGAAGGAGTTAAGACCCATATCAATACCGGCTGCGGTCTCATTCTTGCTGTCGGCGTTGTCTTTCTCGGTGCAGTAATCCTGGCGCGGCAAGATATCCTTTCCTGGTTTAAGCTTGGCGGCGCCGACGCAGCGGCCGTCTACTCATTGCTTCCATACGTCGCAATGCTGTCGCTGCTCGTGCTGCTGTTCTCCACCTTCAATGCGGCGCTTGGCGGGCTCGGGCGAATGGACCTCACCAGCTATAATGAGGCGCTGGCGCAGATTCTTGTCGTTGTCTTTTCAGGAGCGCTTCTTTACTTTCGATTGGATCTGCGTGCCATGGTGGTTGGTGCATTCTCCGCCTATATGGCGGCGCAGATCGTTTCCTTTATTCGAGTGCAAAGAGTTATGCCTATTCCCTTAATTGCGCGCACGCGCCTCAGCCGCCACAAAGCGCGGCAACTGCTTGGCACCGGAGGCTGGATTCTGGCTAGCGGCGCCTGCACAACGATGCTGCTTCCGCTTGCACGCCTCATGCTGTCCCGCTACGCGGGACTCGAGGCCGTGACAGTGAACGATATGTGCTTCACGGGAAGTTCGAGGGTGAGGAGCATCTTCGATTCGGCATTCAGGCCGATGATGCCGGAAGTAAGCGGTGCCCGTGCGAAGCAGCATTTAGGATTGCACGAACGTGTCCGGTCGATCGACCGCAAGGCCTTTCTCGTCATCTTTGCGGCGGCATTACCACTCTTCATTGCTTTAATGATTGTCATGAATCCGTTGCTCCATCTGTGGCTTCATAAGAGCTTCAATCCATTACTGCCAAATACATTCAGGATCGCTCTCATCGGTGCATTTGTAAGCCTGTTGGGGTCGCCTGCGTACTTTATGCTCATCGGACTCGGCAACGCCCGCGACGTGGCCTATGCGTCCGCGATTCAATTTGCCGCCAACGCCGCAGTTCTGGTGGCAATAGCCGCTTCGGTCCACCACATCACGGTCGGGGAGGCCGCAGCCGCATTCGGAATCGCTGCCGCATGCGCCACGCTGTATCTGCGCGCGCGCATTCACTTCGTCATCCGCTCAAGAGAGGTGCTATCTGACCCTCTTGAAATAGCACGAAGCGAAGGGAATTTTTAGATTTCGCTTGGCGCCCATTTTAGTGAGAGGACGGCGTTTGTGAAGCGTCTAACTAGGCAGTTACCGCTCGGCGGAACGTGGATGATCGGGAGGCTTTTTCACTACGCGCATGCGGTTGAGTTTCGCCTTTTTCAGATGTATGAGCTATCCCTTATGAAACGCAACGGCGGTCCTTTTGGATCGCAATTCCGGCGCCAGGTCTGGAACGCGCCTTTTGAGACCGAGGACTGGGTAAATATCGCGCGCTTTTTCGACCCAGATGAGCGCGTCCTATTAGTGGACATCGGAGCAAATGTCGGCGACTTTACCTCGACGTTTCTGTCAATTTACAGGAGCGCACGGTCTGTGTGTTTCGAGCCAATCGGTTCGACATTTGAGCGCCTCGCCAGGAGATTCTCCGGCGATGCACGGGTGGAGACGCACCGAGTGGCTCTGTCCGACGTAGAAGGGAGCGCAGAGATCTACCTTCGGGACCAAAGCACACTCTGCGCGTTCACCAAGTATACCAGCGAGGCAAACGAGCTTTACCGAACCAAAACGGAGAAGTCGGAGGAGGTGGGGACTCGACGCCTGGACAGCCTTCAGTTGCCTAGCGGCCATGATCGTTTGTTCGTGAAAATCGACGTTCAGGGATTTGAAATCGAGGTAATCCGTGGAGCTATGCAGACATTGAGTCTTGCCGACGCGGCTCTGATCGAATGCTCATTCGCCGACGAATATGAGGGCAAGGAACCCTCTTTTTCCGTGGCCTGCGCTTTGTTAAGGCAATGTAACCTCTACCCTGTCGTTTTTCAGGAGTACTGCCGCACTTTGTCGAACTATGCCTGGGAGCGCGACGTTCTGTTCGTCAAACGCGAACTGCTATCAAGAATCTGGTTCCGCAACTATCCTCAACGTTGAAATCGAAGTGTGAGAATGGCCAGCATGCCGGGCGTTCATAACCCCGGCAACTAAAGGCGATTGAATAGTGGTCCAAGTAGCCAACAAGAGCGCAGTCACTACCCGGAAGGGACGGAAAAGCGCCGATCCCACTGACGTTTTGGTCTTTCTCATCCCTTGTCTGCAGTTTATTCGCATCAATTTGGTCGGCGTCTTAAACGGCGCAGACGTGATGTTTCTGCTGACATTCATCTATCTTGCTTTCCGGGGCAGGATCCGGATTGCATCGCGAACCGGCAAGACTTTTGTCGTCCTATGCTCCCTGTGGCTTCTTTCGCAATGCGTGACGGATTTTGTAAGGCACACGGCATTCGCGGATTACGCGCGAGGGTGGAGCAATATTGGGTTCACGATCGTCAATTTTGCAGCGATCTGCACACTGCTCTATGGGCGGCCGCGGCGCATTGTCCTCTATGGATGGGGGTTGGTTGCAGGTGAGTTGCTGAGGTATTGGATTAGCCCCGATGTTACCGCCGCCGATCACCCCTGGAAATTCGGCTTCTCATATCCAGTGACCCTGGCCGTTTTCCTCGTCGCATCCCGTAAAGAGTGCCGTGGACACTGGCCGATCACGTTGAGTGCGATCATTGGCGTCGTCAACGTCTTCCTGGGCGCCCGCTCCTCGGGTGGACTCTGTCTGGCCGCGGCCGTATATCTTCTGGTGACTCGTTATTTGTCCAGAACAACCACCGCCAGCCACAAGCTAAAGGCCAGCACGGTCGCGCTCATAGCAGCTTCGCTCCTGGCAGGGGTTGTCGGTATTTTTTGGACCTATCAATATGCGGCCACGTCCGGAATTCTGGGCGAGGAAGCAAGGGCAAAGTACGAGGAGCAATCGAGCGGAAAATATGGAGTGTTGCTGGGCGGACGAGCGGAGTTGTTGGCGTCTATTCCTGCCGTTTACAATTCTCCCATCCTGGGACATGGTTCATGGGCAAGAGATCCAACTTATATAATTATACAGCGCCAGGCGCTGGTTATGTTGGGATATAGTGCTGACGCTATAGATGTTGATCCTGATGAGATAGCTGAGGGCCTCATCCCGGCGCACTCGTACCTGTTTCAAGCCTGGGTCGACGCGGGAGTTCTTGGCGCGGTTTTCTGGGCCTGCGTATGGGTGATGGTGCTCAGAGTGTTGATGAGGACCTATCCTCCCGGGATCGTGCTGCCGGCGGCCGTGCCGTGGATGGCATTTGGGCTGCTGTGGGCGATTTTGTTCTCACCCTACGGCGCGACGGAGCGTATCATCGCGCCATACTACATCGTGATTTTTATGGGTTACCGCAACATTGCGTCGCGTAAGGCCGCGGAAGCGGCAACCGGCAAAGCAATCGGCAGGCTTAAGATCGCCTGAAATCCGCACCTGGTCTTATCGGTCTCACGTCCGCTTGTTCGCTGTGCCCCGGCTCAATGACTGATTTTGGCGCTGCGGCACAGCGGGCGAGCAGCAAAACTCGAACAATCCAGTTTCGAAGACGGAAACCTGACGTCAATGAGCGAACTGAAGTCGAATTCTGAGTGGAAACAGTGGGCAAAGGACGATCCGCTGTTTGGAGTCGCCGGATGGAAGGGCAAGGAAAAGGGCGGAGCTTCGCCTTGGACCGAGGACGAGATCTATTCTCTTGGGGAGTCGGACTGGCGGGACTTTTGGGCGCATTGGCAACACTATGGAGTGAATCCAGCGAGTTGCATGGAAATTGGCTGCGGGGTGGGACGAATCACCAGGCAACTTGCAGAGTCGTTTGAGCGCGTCTACGCGGTTGACGTCTCGGAAGACATGATCCGCCGCGCCTGGCAAGCAGTGAACGCCAACGTGGAGTTTGCAGTGATCGACGGAATCCACTTGCCCCGGCGGGATGGTTCGGTCAAGGCCATTTTCTCCGCCCATGTGATGCAGCATCTCGACAATGTTGAAATTGGATACTCTTACTTCCGGGAATTCTTCCGTGTGCTTGTTGATGGTGGAACCCTGATGGTTCATTTGCCTATCTATGAGCTCCCCGGCGGACCGCTGGAAGGGATGATGCGTTTTCTTCATGCTCTTCACGGGTTCCTAGGAGGCATCAGGACCGATGTCAGAAGGCGTTTGGGCGTCAAGACGATGCGGGGGACGCACTATTCCATTCAGGCGCTCTATGATTTTCTTGCTGGTCTGGGCTTCAAGAATATCGAAATCAGGATTTTCCCGACCCGGAGCAACGGCGATCTCCATGCCTTCGTTTTTGCTACCAGGTAGTTGGGGAAAGCTGCCCCAGTGTAGAATGCTGGCGGCCTGCCATCTTCAGTTATGAAAATCAGCATTGTTACCTTATCGTTCAACCAGCGTGTGTAGGTGCGAGAAGCGATAGAATCCATCCTGACTCAAGACCGGCCCCGAATTGGGATGCCACAATGGAAATCCCGGTAAGAATCTAGGAGGAGGTATTTTCCGAATGCGTAATTCGAAGGCAGGGACAACCGGCGGCGCTATGACGGCATACAACACCAGCGGACAGTCGGTTGCCCGGGTCTGCATCGTCTGCCATGCGGTGACCGATCACTCGTTGTCACCATTAGTCATGCAACCGGAGGGAAGCGAGTATCTGGACTACAAAATTGCCACCTGCGTCAGGTGTGGGCTGCACAGCAGTTATCCTATGCCCGATTGCCACGCACTGACCGCGTATTACTGCGCGTATTACAGCTCCGGCCAATCTGAATCGGAGCCACAAGCCCGCGAAAGATTGGCCAAGAGAGTGTGGCATCATCTGCACGATCAAGCGATGATCCGCATCGTCTCGCACTATAAGCCGCATGGAATGCTCCTCGAGGTTGGCGCTGGAACAGGGAGGTTCGCCCTAGCGGCCAGAAAAACGGGGCGGTGGACCATTGTTTGCTCAGAACTTTCCTCGAAAATAGTCCAAACCCTGAAAGACCAGGGAGTGGATGCACGCTGCGGAGAGATCGACGAGCTTGGGCTTGCTGAAGAAAGCGTTGACGTAATCTGGGCATCTCACGTCCTTGAGCATTTGCCGGATCCTGTGGACTTCCTCATGAAGGCCAAAAGCCTGCTCAAGCACGGCGGTATCATGGTTCTGCTGGTTCCGTCGAGTCGGTCGCTGCGAGCGCGGCTGGGTCTTTCGACATGGCACTACGTAAGCCCCCCGGGGCACCTTTGGGGCTTTCGGCCTACCACTTTAAAGAGGGTAATCTCCAATTGCGGGCTGACCTTCCTGAAGTCGTGGGAGGTGCACCTCATCTGCGAATGCGTGAACGTAGCCCGAAAACCGTGATGCTCAACTCTGGGGTAACTGGCGGGCGCGCGAAAGCAAACACCTTGTATGAGGAGCGATGCAACGCGCGCGACGCGGGAATCCGACATAAAAACCCTGACTTGGCCTGCCTTTTTTCGCTTCCGCCCCGCCGCTTCCCTCTTCGTATTTACTGCCAGATAGCTCGGAGAAATTCGCTTTCATCAATTATGAAAGTCAGTATTGTCACCATTTCCTTTAATCAGGCAGAATTCGTTGAACGCACAATCCAGTCTGTGCTTACACAGGACTATCCGGATATCGAATACATTGTGGTCGATCCCGGATCCACAGATGGCAGCCGGGACATTATTGAGCGATATCGGGCTCGGATATCGAAGGTCATCCTGCGCCCGGATCGTGGGGCTGCGGACGGACTGAATGGCGGTTTCGCTGAGGCGACAGGAGAAATCTTTGGATTCCTGAACTCCGATGACGTGTTGCTTCCGGGAGCTGTGTCATCGGCGGTAGCTTTCCTTGAGAAACATAACGAGATAGACGTGGTAAGCGGGCACAGCAACCTGATCGACCACCACGATCGATTTCTCAGACGTATTTATTCCGATCGCATGTCACTCAAGCGATGCATCTATGCCTGCGTCGTCCTCATGCAACCGTCCACCTTCTTTCGCCGACGGATCTTTGATCGGGTCGGCGGGTTTAAGGTGAACAACAAGATTATCTGGGATGGTGAGCTGTTTCTTGATATGGCGCTTGCCGGGGGACGGTTCGCCGTCACCGATGAATTCTGGAGTGCATACCGTATTCATCCGCTCAGTATTAGTGGCTCAAAGACCAATGCAGGGCAGATTCAACAGACATTGGCAGAGATCTTCTTGCGGGTAAAGGGAAGGCCGCTGCGTAGCGCTGACAAGGTGACGCGTCTCAGCTATAGGATCATTCGCCACATTCTAAACCCAAGTGATACCTGGGAACGAATCCGTCGCGGGCCTGTGTACCGGCGGAAGTTGCATTCATAGACTATCTCCGCTCTCTTTGAGCTAAATTATGCCAAGGATTTGGCGGTGTCGGGCACGGAATGACTTCCGGCGAGGATGAACGATGTTGCGCGTACTGATTTCTGTCGCAGCATTACTGCTGCCATGGCCACTGCGCCGTCTGGTGCTCGTCCACTTGCTCGGACATCGCATTCATAAGACGGCGCGAATGGGGTTCTCTTTGGTGTGCGCAACTCGCCTGGAGATGGGGCCGCGTGCGTACATCGGGCATTCGACTGTATGCCGGTCGGGAGTCGAACTGCTTCATCTGGGGGAGAGTGCAATTATCGGGAATGCGAATTGGATCTGTGCGGTGCCTCTCGGATCGAATACCCATTTCCGGGATGAAAAGAACCGCCGCCCGGAGTTGATTGTGCACGATCACGCCGCCATCACCAGTCGTCATTATGTCGATTGCACAGATACTGTGTCTATCGGCCGATTCACCACCTTTGCCGGGATCCACTCGGTAATCCTGACCCACAGTATCGACCTGGACACTTCCATGCAGTGTGCAACCCCTGTTTCCATTGGGGAATATTGCTTCGTAGGCACGGGAACAGTCGTGCTTGCGGGCTCCGAACTTCCGGACTATTCAATACTGGGGGCGAATTCATTGTTGAACAAGCGTTATTCCGAGCCATACTACTTATATGCCGGCAGTCCAGCTCGGCCTATCAAGCAATTGTCCCGCGACAGCAAATACTTCAAGCGGACGACGGGTTTTGTTCATTGATGGCGGACCCTGGGACTAGCCGATCTAAGAAGGGGCTAGGGCCTTTCTACCGAGATGGGCGCTGTGAGGAGCTTTGTATTTTAGCCGCGCTGCGAAAGCGCGCCACGTAGATTGAATGCGGCTGGTTGGGTGTGAAGGGAAGGTAACTGTTGTATGAAGATTGTTTCATTTGTTGAAGGGGCCAGGCGAGGAGGTCCGGGTATCGCCGGCGCGATCATGACCCTCAAGGGCACGGCAACAAATGGTCACTCTGTAGTTCTGTCAATGGGCGGCCCGGTAACGCCGGGCAGGGAGAACTTCGTCGTCCCAGATACCGATGCTGCTCTTAGACGGAAAGAAGGAGACGGTTGCTTCGGGATTGTGTGCGTCAAGGCCAGGACACATTGGAATTTCTGCCCCTCAATGCTATGGCGCTCCAGCAAAGTTGTTCGCTCTTCGGACTTTGTCACGCTTCACTCGCTCTATTCCTTCCCGGTACTGGCAGGATATCTATTGGCGCGACGGCACCGTAAGCCATATGGGATTTGGCTGCACGGAGTTCTTGCGCCGTTCCAACGTAAAGTCAGTTTTCGTAAGAAATGGATCTACAACAAGCTATTCGCAGATCGAATTCTCTGCAATGCGTCCCTGATCATTTTCAGTGCCAATGGGGAGAGGGAAGAGGCTGCGCCACTGCAGCTTAGCGTCCCCTCAGTGGTTATTCCCGATGGCTTTAACGCAGAGGAATATGCGGTTCTTCCTCAAAGAGGAGCGTTTCGCGCCCGCTTCTTGAATGGTCATACAGGCCCGTTGGTTCTATTTCTCGCGAGATTGAATGCAAAAAAGGGACTGGACTTACTGATAAGCGCAATGGCGCGCGTCATTGCCGACAGGCCTGATGTTCGCCTTGCAATCGTGGGTCCGCCAGATCCGCCGGCGTTTAAAGAAGAGGTTCTTCGGTGGGTTCGGGAGAACGGGATCGAGTCTCAAACAGTTTTGCCGGGCATGGCAGATCCGAAAATGCGATTGGAAGCGTACGCGGATGCGGACATCTATGTGCTTCCATCGCATGCCGAGAACTTCGGAAATACAATTTTCGAGGCAATGGCGTCCGGCATTCCCGTCGTTGTAAGCGACACGTTAAACTACTCATCTGAATTCGCCCGGAGCGGAGCCGCTCTGGTTCTGCCGCGTACGTCGGAAGCTTTTTCTAAAGCTATCATTACCCTCCTTGATCGGCCGGAGACAAGGTGTGAGATGGGAGCTCGTGGCAAGATCTTTTCGCGTCGATATTCACTGGAGGAAACGGGAGCCAAAATCGCAAAGGCAATACAAAGCGTCATCCACAATGAGCCCTTTTGTGATGACCTGGCCCCGCGGATGGCCATGGAACGGCGCTAACTAGTTGGCAGCAGAAGGATCAATCGAGAGTGTTGAATTCGCAGTCCGCCTTGGTACTTCGGGTGCGAAAATGGAATTTCTCGAGGCGGGAATTGAATAAGCGTTTGAAGGAAGAACTTAGTGCGTGTTATTAACTTCCGGTCAGTAAGCGGAAGAGGTTGGCGAGCATGATGCAGGCGAAGGCGAGGAAATGAAAAGCGGCCAAGGTGTTTGCCAGTCGTTCATAGTCCCGGGCCAGGCGGCGAAAGCGCGTGGCACAGGGTCGCCGCGGCGACCTGCGCTCCACTACCCAGCGGCGCGGCAGCAGGACGAAGCCGCGCTTGGCCTGGGTATGTTTAACAACCTCCAGTTGGATGCCATGCTGTTCAGCGGCCGCAGCGGCGCTTTCTCCCGCATATCCCTGATCCACGAAGGCCAGGTCGACTTGCTCTCCGGTTACCTCCTGCACTTGCCGCGCTGGTTCGCCCACCTGAGCGCGGTCTTGTTCGTCGGCCGGGGTCAGATGCAGGGCCAACAAATGGCCCAGCGTATCCACCACGGCATGAACCTTCGATCCCTTACGCCGTTTGGCCCCATCGTAGCCGACGCGTCCTCCCGACTCCGGCGTCGATTGCAGGGTACGGCTATCGATGATCACGGCCGTGGGCTGCGCGGCGCGTCCGGCAAACTCGCGCAACAGCATGCGCAGATCCTCGACCATCATCCGGAAACAGCCTGCGTCCATCCAGCGCCGTCCGCCGCGGCGAACTGATAGACCACATGCCAAGGCGGCAGGTCGTTGGGCATCATGCGCCACGGAACGCCGCTGCGCACCACGTAACGCACCGCATTGAAAACCGCCCGCGACGGATAATCCCGCTGCTGGCGTCCAGCTTGCACAACGTCAGGTAGGGTGCTACAAACGCCCATCCCTCATTGCTCACATCACTGGGATAGCCGCTTCGTTGTCGCTTCTCTACGCCGCCAACATGAACACTCCGACCGCAGACCACCTATCCAAAAGAAAACAAAGGAAAAAAGTCAATCACAGGCTCTAGAAAGGTGCTGCCGCGCTCACTTCGGTGCCATAGAATCATGAGCGGTTCCTTACGCGGCAACGCGATCGTAACCTCCTGGCACGATTATCCCGGAACAATTCTGGGCCGAACCGGAACTGCGTTACTCGAATACTTCACGAAGAACGGTGGTCAAGGCGAAACCTAGCTGGATATAGGAGCTCACTTTGGTTATACCGCCATCACTTTTAATAAGCTGGTTGGCCCTCCGGTCGAGTCTTTGCCGTCGAGCCAATGCTCGACACGGCGGGATCGATTGCCCGTACAAGGCTTCTCAACAACTTTCCACAATTGACAGTCATCCCGATGGTGCTGGCGAATTGCCAGGATCTGACAATTGACAGTCTGTATTCAGTGAGAGGGATGATCGACAGCACACTGCAAGAGCCGGCGTGATCTAAAGAATCGTTTGTTGCGCCCCAGCTGGACTGGTTGTGGCTGAGAATTGTGGGGCTGAGTTGCGCATTAATAGCGCCAAAATTGACGTGCAGGGCATGGAGATACAAGTACTGGCAGGGATGACGGCAGTGGCGAAGAATGGTGGCCGAAACGGATCGTCGAAATCCATAAAGAAGTTTCGCGGCTGAAGCTGCTGGATGTGATTGCCTCACTTGGCTACACGTCCCGTGGATCTGCGGTCGAGCCGCTTCCGGGCGAATCGGCTCCGAGCTATGAAGATGATCGGACTTATCTATTTACTCCAGCTTCCGCCGATCCGATCCAGGCATGAATGAAGAAAGGTTTCATCCCCACGCCAGTATGTCTATTCGGGATTATGAGTTGAACTTGTCAGCATCTCGAAAAATCAGATAAGGAGAGTGAACGTGAAAGTTTTGGTTACAGGCGGCGCCGGTTATATTGGCTCTATCTTGTGTGAGCATCTTTTGGACGCCGGCTATCACGTAACAGCCATTGACAATCTCATTTATGGGCTAAATGGACCGTTTCATTTGGCAGCGGACCCTCGCTTTGAATTCGTGTTTGGCGATGTTCGCGATGAACGGATCATGACAGAACTGGTCCCACAAGCCGATGTTTTGATCCCGTTGGCTGCCGCCGTGGGCGCTCCACTGTGTGATCGTGACCCGGTATACGCTACGACGGTAAACTTTGAAGCCGTGCAATTATTGAACAAGCTACGAAGCCCAGAGCAACGCATTCTATATCCGACGACCAACAGCGGCTATGGAACCCAGTCCGGCGAAGTCTTTTGTACGGAAGAGACGCCGCTAGAGCCGATTTCCCTGTATGGCAAGCTGAAAGTGGCAGCAGAGGCCGAAGTGCTCAACAGCCCGAACTCCATTACGTTGCGCCTGGCAACCGTGTTTGGCATGTCTCCGCGCATGCGTATCGATCTGCTTGTAAATCATTTTGTCTACGAAGCGGTCATTCGGGGTTATCTTGTGATCTTCGAGAAGAGCTTCAAGCGGAACTACGTGCACATCCGCGATGTTGCCGACTGTTTTGTCCACTGCATCGAGAAGGGGGACGGAATGCTGAACCGGCCATTCAATCTCGGACTAGACACCGCGAACCTGTCCAAGCAAGATCTCGCGGAAAAGATTCAAAGCTACGTGCCAAAGTTCTATGTGCAGTATTCAGAGGTTGGCAGCGATCCCGACAAAAGGAACTATATCGTTTCCAACCAGAGGCTGCGCGAGGCGGGATTTGAGGCGCGACGCTCGCTCGATGATGGTATCAGAGAGCTTATCAAAGGGTACCGCATGATCGGCCGAGGCCAGTTCGGGAACATTTAAGAGGGAATGAAAATGCCCACTGAAGCATTTCCTGTTCGTTCACTCACCGGCTCCAGGTGCGCCAGCAGCGGTGTGATGATTCGGGCCAAGGCGCCGCTACGAATCAGCTTCGCAGGGGGAGGCACCGACCTCCCCCATTTTTACGAGAAGCAGGATGGCGCAGTTCTTTCCAGCACCATCAACCGCTACGCGCGCGTGACAATATACCTGCGCGATGACTCCGAGGTCGTGATTCGCTCCCTTGATCTGGACCGCAGCGTGCGCTACACACTACGCGACGGCCCGATCTACGACGGTGTACTCGACTTGGCCAAGGCTGCAATTCATCGCCTCGGTGTGCGCCAGGGCATGGACCTCGACGTTCACATGGAGGCGCCCAAAGGCAGCGGATTAGGAGGATCCTCCGCTCTGACGGCCGCCGTACTCGGAGCGGTCGCTTCCGCCAATGGAGAGACTTACAATCTCTATGAATTGGCGGAACTTAACTACATGATCGAGCGCACCGACCTAAACATAGCGGGCGGAAAGCAGGATCAGTATGCGACCACCTTCGGCGGATTTAACCTGCTGGAATTCCGTAAAAACCGCGTTGTGGTAACGCCGCTACGTATCGACAGATCGGTGCTGAACGATCTGGAAGCGCACCTGTTGCTTTGCTACACCGGCAAGGTTCGTCCAAATCTTGGTTTGGTGGACAAGCAGATCCAGTTCTTTCACGAAGGACGACCAGACACTCTCCGCGGCATGCAGCGCCTTTGCGAGATGGCTTTCGAAATGAAGGAGGCGTTGCTTACCGGCGCACTGGATCGTTTTGGCGAGATGCTGCACGAAGCCTACATGAACAAGAAGATGATGAATCCCCACGTAGCCGATGGGACACCCGCGGAAGCGCTGTATGAGACCGGCCGAAAGCATGGCGTCATCGGTGGCAAGCTTTTAGGAGCAGGCGGCGGCGGCTATCTGCTCCTCTACTGCGAGACGGGCTGTCATGTTGAGGTCCGTCAAGCACTCGAAGCGATGGGGGGGCAATTCACCGATTTTTCGTTTGACGGTTTGGGCCTGCAGGTTTGGCGGAGCCGGTCTCGTTGACGAGCGCGATGGTCCTAACCGACGGATTAGGGAGTTGCTGCGTCCGGTGGCCGCTGATCTCCGAAACGATTACAGCAGCATAATAATCAAGAAGTCCATCTAGCGGAGGAGCATCTATTTTTGCTCTCTAACTGAACGGCCACTTTTTGAGGGAGAAGATTCATGAAGATCGACTGGGCGAACGAACGAATTCTGGTTACCGGCGGCGCCGGTTTCCTGGGCAGATACATGCTGGAGAGACTCGAGGCGCGTGGATCGAAACACGTTTACTTCTTTCGCAGCAAAGACTACGACCTGACCAAAGAAGATCAGGTGAGTCGTCTGTTCGAGGAACACTCCGCCGACATCGTCATCCACCTTGCCGGTTTGGTGGGTGGCATTTACCCGAATCAAACTTGGCCCGCTCAGTATTTTTACCAGAACTTGATGATGGGCGTCCTTACGCTGCACTATGCATGGCAGAGCGGAGCCAGGATGTTCGTGTGCGCAGGAGCAGGCTGCGGATACCCGGAGAAAGCCCCCCTGCCCTTGAAGGAAGAGTTCTTTTGGGACGGGTTCCCGCAAAAGCCGAGCTACGCATATTCTCTGGCGAAGCGAATGCTGCATGTGCAATCTATGGCCTACTGGCAGGAGTATAAATTCCCTGCTATCGTAACCATTCCAGGAAATATCTACGGGCCGTACGACAATTTCGATCTCGACAATGCGCACGTCATTCCGGCATTGGTGCGCAAGTTTGTGGAAGCCACTTCCACAGGGGATGGAAAAGATCAGAAGGTCGCAATCTGGGGATCGGGAAAGCCTACCCGCGACTTCGTCTATGCCGGCGACGTGGCCGAAGGCATGTTGCAGGCTGCCGATGGATACGATCGCGCCGAACTCGTCAACCTATCATCGGGCCGAGAACACAGCGTTCGTGAAGTCGTGGACGCGCTGACCGAGATTACTGGATTCAAAGGCGAGGTGGTGTGGGATACTTCGAAACCGGAAGGCCAGAGCCGCCGCAAATTCGACATCGGCAAGGCGGAGCGGCAAATTGGCTACGTGGCTCGCACGAGTTTGCAGGAAGGGCTCAAGGTTACGGTGGATTGGTACCGGGCCAATCGCGACCAGGCTCGTAACCTTGTGGAATCCCTGGCCCGCGCCTAAGATTCACGCAGGATTCGCCTGCGCAGAACTCTTCCTGATGCCGGACTGTTTAAGTTACTATGCGCAAGCAGCATTTAATTGAACCGCGATTCGACAGCGCGGACCAGAGAGGCGAATCGAGTGAAGTCTACATGGTGGAAGAGTCGTTCCGTTCTTATAACCGGTGGAGCCGGCTTTATCGGCTCTAACCTGGTTGTGCGCCTTCTTCAGGAGCGGGCGTGCGTCCGGGTGGTCGATAACCTGGAAAGAGGGCGGCTACAACCGGTCTCATAAATACCCTCATGCTTATTCCGCCGGCTGTGAGACCCACCAATCCGCCGCGGCGGACGGGGCTCATGCTCTATGGGGGTTAATGCGGATGGTTTATGAGATTGTTTGGCTCCGTTGACATCCTCGGTTTGGCGCGTTTAGTAGGCGGGCAGCCTGAGGCGGTAGAAGTCGAAGGCCAGGCCAAGCAGCAACGCCTGGCGGGATTGAGTATGGATGGTTCTGCCGGGAGCGCGCGCAGAGAGCTTGCGTTTGACGGCGGAGAAGACGCTCTCAATCAGCGAGCGCAGGGCATAGAGTTGGGAGGGGAAATGTTCCCGCATTTCCAGGCGGACACCGGACGCCCGGCGACTGGAACGGCGTTTGGCCGGGATCACGCTATCGGCCTTGAGTTGCTGGCGACAGAAAGTGTGGTTGCGTTCCGAATCGAATTCGGCGTCCGCCAAGACGCAGCCGATCGGCGTGTGCCGATGCGCCCTGGTCAGCAGTGCTGGCAGCGTGGCGCAGTCGTTCCACGGCGCCTGCCGTGTGTACTGGGACAGAATCAACTGCCGCTTCAGGTCGACGACGGCCAGCCATTTCAGCCAGTGTTTCCAACTGCGCCGGGGCTGGCCGAAGTGCTCCACCCGGCGGATAAAGTAACTGCTCACCGCGCCCTGTGCCAGGCCCGTGCCATCGACGCCTACCGTGACCGGACTTCGACACCTCCCAGGCATACGCCGCACGATCTCATCCATCACCCGGGCTATATCGTCCACATCCAGGCGCGCCAGAAAGCGATACAACGTGGTGTAGTCGGGAACGGATTTCAGTTGCAAGGCAGAACGCAACTCCGTGTGCTCGCTGAGCCGCACCTCAGCTTCGCGGAAGGTCCAGTCTTCATAGCGCATCAGGCACAGCACAGCCAGAAGCTGCGGCTGGGCAAACACGTGCTTGCTGAACTTGGTTCGCTGCGGCGGCAGCACCACCTGGCTGACTTCCAGAGCCAGCCGGGCAAACCGCACCAGTCCTATTTCGGCCAGGTCCAGTTCGCGAAGACGCCAGAACAACTTCAGCGTAAAGCCGCTTCTGCCGCGTTCCGCGCAACTGCACCAAGGATGTCAACAGAGCCAGATCGGTTCTAGAGTACCTTGACGGAAGCACGAGCCATGTTGAGTTCGTGCAGGGCGATCTGAAGTCGTCGGACGTATGCCAACGCGCATGCCAGGATATCGAGGTCGTGTTCCATCTGATCTCCAAGGGGGGGAATTCGCTATTACATGGATTATGCGGGCGATGTGTTCAGCGAGAATGTGTTCATGGACCACAACATGTGGTCGGCTGCCGTTCGCGCTAAGGTCCAGTTTTATTTCTATGCTTCGAGTGCCCATGTGTATCCGGGCAACCTGCAACAAACCCCGGATGCTCTGCTGATCCGCGAAGGCCAGACCTATCCGCCCAACCCCGAACTGTCTTATGGATGGGCCAAGCTCATCGGAGAGTAACTCATCCAGAACACAATCAATCAGGGCAACTGCAATACGCGGGCTGCCATCGGGCGGATCATCGGCGCCTATGGGCCAAACAAGGACCTCGATCTGGCAACCGGCTCATGCATTCCAGTATTTTGCCGCCGCGCAATCCGGAATCCGAAGGAGGGACCCTTCAAAGTCCTCGGCACCGGCGCGGAAACCCGGTCCTATCATTTCGTCGAAGATACCATCGAGGCGTTCCTTCGCTCCGTGCAGAAGCTGGAGTCCGCGCCCATGGTGGGTCCCTTCAATTTAAGCGCCGGGGAGCGTATCACTATCGGCAACCTGGCAAGAGAGATCATCGCGATTTCCGGCAAGCCGATCCAGATCGAATGGGACACCAACCACCCCACCTTGATCTGGGGGTAGGCCGTGGATTGCGGCCTCGCTGCCGACTTGCTCGACGGCTGGCGGCCGGAGATCTCTCTTCGCGAAGGCCTGTCTGCTATGAGCACATAGCTCGCCGTCTGGGCGAGTGAAGGAAAGCTCCGGCCCGCTCCTGGAAGGCCACAGGTTCGGCATTCGGAAAAATCAGAACCGAAAAAGCTTGGTGGTGCGGGAACCTTCCGATTCTTTGCCCAAAGATCACGCAGGATGGCTGAAGTAAACGAGTAAGAGGAAGCCTGTCTGATCGAAAAACTGGAAGGGATTTTGGAGAGCGAGTAGGCAGCATGCGGATTTTGGTGAACGATTTTTCCGGCGGTGCGTACGAGATTGAACTGAGTCGCGAATTGGCGCGCCGCGGCCACAGCGTTCGGCACGTGTTCTTCGCGGATAACCTCTCCACTACCAAAGGGGAAACTTGGAGGCGAGAGGACGACCCTCCAAGCTTTGCAATTGAGGGACTGCACATTCCGTTCAAGTTTTCCAAACACTCCATCCGCAACCGGAGAAAGGCGGATATTGCTTACGGAATGGCGGTATCCGCGGAAGTTGCCGCATTTGGACCGAATGTCGTCATCTCCGCCAATATGCCGCTGGATGCGCAGACGATCCTGCTGGAATCGGCAAGGAAGCAGAATGCAGAGTTTTCTCTAGATGACAGAGATCTAAAGCTTCGCCATACGCTTTGTTCTGCGAAAGAAGTTGGGTCCGCTCGCGCACTTGATCTCGGCCTGTTACGAGCGGCTCGAAGGGAAACTGCTCGGGAAATCGAATGGCGTCGTGTGCAGCACTCTGGGAATTCAGAAGCTTGCTATGGGATGGGGTGTTGAGCCTTCACGTACCACCGTCATCGAGAATTAGGCACCGCTCGGCGAGGTTTTGCCGACGAACAAGGACAACCTATGGGCGCGCGAACAGGGTGTTGCCCAAAAGCTCTGCTTCATGTACAGCGGTATGCTGGGGATGAAGCATAGGCCGGAGTTGTTGCTGGCGCTGGCACAATATCTGGAGGGCCGCGGAGATGCAAAGCTCGTGGTGATCGCTGAGGAATTAGGTGCTGAATGGCTCAGGGACAATGCTCAAGGCATCGGGGAGGATGTCCTCACGCTTTTGCCGTTCCAGCCCTACGAGAGATTATCCGAAGTGCTTGGGGCTTCAGATGTTCTCATCGCTCTTCTCGATTCCGAGGCCAGCCCATTCTCCGTACCTTCCAAGGTGCCCTCGTATCTTTGTGCCAGCCGTGCTCTGATCGTGGCCGCTCCACGGGAGAATCATGCGGCTGCGGTCGTAGAGCAGGCAGGGGCAGGTATGGTAATTTCACCGGATAGACCTGACCAACTTGTGAATGCCGCAAAAGTCCTGATAGAGAATTCTGAGCTGCGCACGCGGTATGCTCGCAATGCACGTGTCTATGCCATTCGGTCATTCGATATCGTGAACATTGGAGATCGATTTGAAAAAGCGATTCGGCCTCACTCAATCCCGACTCCCGGCCCTGCCTCGCAGGGCAGCTTTCAGAAGTGACCGCGGCTTCTGATACCGAGGCGAGACATGTTTGATTATGTGGTGATCGGCGGCGGGATTGTGGGTGTATCCACCGCGATGCGTTTATTGGAAGCGCGCCCAGGATGCACACTGGCTCTGCTCGAAAAGGAATCCGACGTAGGAAAACACCAGACCGGACATAACAGCGGCGTGATTCACGCCGGAGTCTACTACGCCCCCGGAAGTCTCAAAGCGCGATTTTGCAAGATCGGCGCGGAAGCGACGATCCGCATCTGCGAAGAGAATGAGATCGCTTTTGACCGCTGCGGCAAACTCATCGTTGCCACCGACGAATCTGAAGTAGGTGCCCTGAATGCCCTGGCGCAGCGATGCGCAGAGAACCAACTGGAAATCGAGCATCTCGACGTGGCGGAGATCAAGCGCCGCGAGCCTCGCATCCGCGCAGTCGCAGGCTTTCTCGTTCCCGCAACCGGGATCACCAACTTCGCCGCAGTCGCCGGCGCGATGCGGAAAAGGATCCTGGATGCAGGCGGGGAGATCCGCCTGAACACGAAAGTCCTTGATATTCGGGAAAGCTCCAACCATGTAGATCTGGTCACTACGAGCAACGATGTGCAGGCACGCTGCGTCATTGTCTGCGCAGGCATTATGGCCGACCGGCTTGCGCGCATGTGCGGAATTGACGCTGACTTTCGTATGGTGCCTTTTCGCGGCGAATACTTCCGGCTGCCGCCATCGAAAAGCAACATCGTGAAACATTTGGTCTATCCCGTTCCCGATCCGTTCCTTCCGTTTCTAGGAGTTCATCTCACCAAAATGATCAATGGGGACATCACGGTTGGACCGAACGCAGTCTTTGGCATGGCTCGCGAAGGATACTCACGTTTTTCGTTCAATTTCCGAGACACGCTGGAGTCTCTTTCCTTTCCGGGCTTTTGGGGGATGGCTAGGCGGCACATCGGCTTTGGCGTAAAAGAAATGTGGAATGCGATCTACCGAAAAGGTTATCTTGCTGTTTGCCAGCGTTATTGTCCGGAGCTGACTTTGGAAGATCTTCGAGCCTTATCCGGCGGGTATCCGCGCTCAGGCGATCATGAAAGACGGTACGCTGGTGCACGATTTTCTTATTCGCCAAACCGCACGAACACTGCACGTCTGCAACGCACCATCGCCAGCGGCAACGTCTGCTATTCCCATCGGCCGGCATATTGTGAATTTGGTTCTCGGTGGTCGGCCGGATAAGTCCAATGGCGGGGGAGTGCAAAGAAGGGGAGTTCAATGACCCGCCTAGTGCAGGAAGTACTCGCCGAAGGTATTGCGGTGGTGCAAGCCGTGGAGCGCGACACCGAGCTTCATGCCACGCTCACCCAAGCCGCCGAAGCTACGGCCGCCGTAATGAAGGTCGGGTGCAAATTGATGGTAGCCGGCAACAGCGGCAGCGCCGCCGACGCGCAGCACCTAGTGGCGGAGTTCGTCAGCCGCCTGGTCACAAACCGGCCGGCCATGCGCGCTGTGGCGCTCACTACTGATACGTCGATCCTGACGGCCGTGGGCAACGACTACGGCTACGAACGCGTCTTCACACGGCAAATTGAAGCGCTCGGGCAGCGCGGCGACATGTTCTTGGGGATCTCCACGTCAGGAAACTCACCGAACGTTTTGCATGCCCTGCGTCTCTGCCACGAGATGGGCATTGCCACCATCGGCCTCACCGACAGCTCAGGCGGCAAAATGCCGCCGCTCTGCGACTACCTAATGCAAATTCCCTCCGATGTAACCATGTACATCCAGCAGGCACACCTGACGCTGGAGCATATCTTCTGCATGTTGACGGAACTGTTCTACTTTGGGCGCGACCGGAGCGGGGCGGTGGAAGCGGCGGCCGCGCTGGAGGAATAGCGGCAGATGGAAGCCATCGTCCTGGCTGGGGGACTGGGGACACGGTTGGCAAATCGCCTCGGTGGTCTGCCCAAGCCCATGGCGCCCATCGCCGGACGGCCCTTCCTTGAGATTCTGCTTGGGGGATTGCAGCTTGCTGGCTGCAGTCGTGTCCTGCTCTCTGTGGGATTTCGGCGCGAGGCGATTCAGAATCACTTTGGCTCATCCTTTCGCGGAATGAGCGTGGATTACGTCATCGAGGAAACGCCCTTAGGCACCGGAGGCGCGATTCGCAAAGCCCTGGTGTTTGCTCGAGAAAACACTGTGCTGGTCCTCAACGGCGATACCTTTCTCGACATCGATTACGCGGCTCTGTTGAACTTTCATGCCGCCGAGCAGCCGCCCCTCACAATGGCCGTCACCCATCAGGCGAACATCGCCCGGTATGGTGGAGTGCTGGTCGAGGGAGGACGTATTGTCGGATTCGAGGAAAAGGGCAGCGCCGGCCCAGGCTGGATCAATGCGGGCGTCTCCGTTATCGAGAAGAGCCTCGCATGGCCTGCATTCCTACAAGAGAAGTTTTCGTTCGAAACAGATTTCCTTATGCCCGAGGCCGCGCGCCTTAAGGGTGCTGCCTTTCCGGTAGATGGCTTATTTCTCGACATCGGCGTTCCGGAGGATCTGGATCGGGCGCAGGCCGAATTAAAGCCCTTCATAGACCGCTTGGATTCGTGGCACTTTGTAGAAACTAGTGCGACAAAAAGGATCTCCCGGCCCACTCGTTTTCGACTACAGCACGCGCCGCGAACCGTATTCCTCGACCGCGACGGAGTCATTAACAAAAAGGTACCTGAGGGGCAGTACGTTGACACATGGGAGGATTTCGAGCTACTGCCCTGCGTACCAGAATCCATTGCCAGGCTCAATCGCGCGGGAGTTCGGGTGTTCGTCGTTTCCAACCAACGCGGAATCGCACTGGGTCTTTACAGCGCTCAGGATGTCATCTCGATCCATGATGCGCTCCAGCAGAAGCTTGACGAATCTGGGGCGCACATCGACGGCTTCTATTTCTGTCCTCACGATAAGCAGACTTGTGACTGCCGCAAGCCGCTTCCCGGACTTTTCCGGTGGGCCTGCGCAGACTTCCCGGACATAAACGCCAGTGACAGCGTAATGATTGGGGACTCGCTTTCGGACATAGAATTCGGAATCCACCTTGGAATGCTTACCGTTTACATTGAAGACCATCTCGATTCCAGGGAGCAGGACGGAAAAGCTGCGCAGAGCCTCGCTGACATTTGCTGCCGTTCGCTCGCGGAAGCGGTAGACATCTTGATGAAGGATTTTTCAGGCTGAGGTAGACGCATCTGGACGACGAGACCGCGCGGCGACCTCTGGCGTGCTCCTTCCTGCATGGCAGAATGGACACGGCTTGGTCTGTGAGCGGCTTGTTGGTTCTTGAGTTATCCCTGCATGAACGAGGTGTCCGTATGTTCCCGGTGCCGATCGCAGATCGTCTTGGTCGCCGGGACCGTGGGAGCATCTGGACGGATCAAGAGTTCTCTAGAAGCCATCTCATAAATGCCTGAAGAGCATTAGGAGGCAGCCGAGTTGGACGAAACCGAGGAAATTTTCGACGTGGTACTCCCAGCGCGTTACCAGGCGGCGGAAGGTCTGCATCCAGGCAAACAACCTCTCGACTTTCCAGCGTCTGCGGTAGCGGCGGAGCTTACGGCCATTCTGTCCGTCCGACGCGCCGGGCGAAGGATCGGCTCCACCAATTCTCACTGTTCGTCGGTTAATTCCCAGCGGCCTGCCATTCCAGTTTGCGGAGCCGCCCAGACCACCTCCAGTTTCCCCCAATTCCGCAACTCAAATGTTTATGAGATGGGTTCTACGCTTATCTGAGGGCAAGCCGTGGATTGCAGCCTTGCCGCAAACCTGCTCGACGGCTGGAAACCGCAGGTTTCACTTCACGAAGGATTGTCTATCTGTTATGAGCATATAAATGGCCGGTTACGAGAATGAAAGGAGTCTCCGGCCATCTCTTGGAGAACAACAGGTCCCGCATTGCGGAAAAGTCGATCACGCAAAGCATCTCTTTATACTTCAAAACACCGGGCTCACAACACGTTTGTGCAACAATAGCTTTTGCCGTTTCAGCCAAGAATCATATGGACCAACGAGCTTCAATATCTGCCAAGAGTGGATACAGAAGCGAGCCTTCGTCTGATTGAACAATAGAACCTTTCACTGAAGAGCGAGTAGGGTCATCATGCGAATTGTAGTAAACGACTTTGCCGGAGGTGCGCAGCCGCTTGAACTGAGCCGCGAATTGGCGCGTCGAGGCCATCGCGTTCGGCACGTTTTCTTTGCGGATAACCTCTCCACCCCCCAAGGGGAGACTCGGATTAGAGAGTGCGATCCTCCCAGTTTTGCAATCGAAGGATTGCATCTTCCCATGAAATTTTCGAAACTTTCCATCCTGGCCCGGAGAAAAGCGGATGTGGCTTATGGAAAGGCGGTAGCCGCGGAAGTTGCCAAATTTGAGCCGAATGTTGTCATCTCCGCAAATATGCCGCTGGATGCGCAAACCATCCTCCTGGAATCTGCAAGAAAGCACAATGCAAAGTTTTTTTTCTGGATGACCGACGTTTACAGCTCTGCAGTGCGGTTTGTGTTGAAAAAGAAGCTGCGAGCATTGTCAGGGTTGGTTGGTGCTTACTACCAACGGTTGGAGCGGGACCTGCTTAAGAAATCGGACGGTGTGGTGTGCATTGCTCCGGGCTTTGCGAAAATTGTGGTGGATTGGGGTGTTGAACCTTCGCGCGTCTTCACGATTGAGAACTGGGCACCGCTCGGCGAGGTTTTGCCGATGAACAAGGACAACGAATGGTCACGAGCGCACCGCGTGGACCGGAAATTCTGCTTTATGTATAGCGGCACTCTCGGTATGAAACATCGCCCGGAGTTGCTACTGGCACTGGCACGCTACCTGGAAACTATAGACGATGTGCGGCTGATCGTAGTTGCCGGAGGCGCGGGCGCCGATTGGCTCCGGAAGAACGCGCAATCAGTCCGTACGGATGTTCTGACGCTCCTGCCGTTTCAACCGTATGCGAGGTTATCCGAAGTGCTTGGGGCTTCAGATGTTCTCATCGCTCTTCTCGATTCCGAGGCCAGCCCATTCTCCGTACCTTCCAAGGTGCCCTCTTATCTTTGTGCCAGCCGTGCTCTGATCGTGGCCGCTCCGCGGGAGAATCATGCGGCTGCGGTCGTAGAGCAGGCAGGGGCAGGTATGGTAATTTCACCGGATAGACCTGACCAACTTGTGAATGCCGCAAAAGTCCTGATAGAGAATTCTGAGCTGCGCACGCGGTATGCTCGCAATGCACGTGCCTATGCCATTCGGTCATTCGACATCGCAAGGATTGGAGACCGATTTCTGGATTTGTTTTCCAGAATCGAGTCTTCGGATCGGCCCCAGGTTGCCATTCGAGCAGCTGGAATAGACGGTTAACCGATACTGCTACAAATATGAGAGGAGTTTTGAGCGCTATGCCGAAGGCGGCTCTTGTACTAGGCGGAGCTGGTTTTATTGGAAGCCACCTTTTGTCCCATCTCGCCGCAACAGGAAAATACTACAAGCTCATCGCAGGAGATATTTGCTCTCCACGCTTTGTCATACCGAGGGTCGAATACGTCGAAGTTGATGTGCGGGAGCCGATCCGCGAAGACATCTGTCCCGGGGTAACGGAAATCTTCAATCTGGCTGCCATACATACGACCCCGGGTTACGAGGACTGGGAATACTACTGGACAAACATTTTGGGCGCGATACATGTCTTGGATTTCGCGCGCCGATCAGGCGCGAGCAACGTGATTTTTACCAGTTCGATCTCTGTCTATGGCGAGAGTGAGGAGACGAAAGACGAAGATTCGCCTTTGAGCCCCACGAGCGCTTACGGCCGCTCGAAATTGTGCGCAGAAAGGATTCACCGCCTTTGGCAAGCCGAGCGTCCCGAATTCCGCCGCCTTCTAATCGTTCGGCCGGCAGTGATTTACGGCTACATGGAGCGAGGAAATTTCACCCGGCTTGCCGAACTTCTTCTCAAAAAGCGCTTCATATTCCCAGGGCGTACCGACACAATTAAGGCCTGTGGCTACGTGACGGACCTGGTACATTCCATGACGTTCATGCTTGATCGTCCGGATAGAGTGATCACTTACAATTTCTGTCATGTCGAGCGCTACACTATAGCGCAGATCTGCGAGGCCTTCTCGCAAGTGGCCGGATATACACGGCCGAAACTGACTCTACCCCTTGCCCCCATGCTCGTCGGTGGATGGATATTTGAAACCATGGCAAGAATGGGTCTGAGGACCTCGATTAACAGAGCACGTGTGCTTAAGCTGGTTCGTTCGAGCAACATCGTGCCCAAAAGGCTTAGCGAGGTGGGTTTTGCCAATTCCTACGACTTGTATGCGGCTTTAGCCGATTGGCAAAAGGCCTCAAACTCAGGCAAGTTTATTTGATCCAACGTTTGATTCCCCGAAGAATTGGTTCATTCTCCGGGGAATGCGGGTGAACGGAATGGACGGTCTCTATGAAGTCTTGCAACGGAATGAAGCAAGTTATCTCTAAGATCAGTCCAATGTGGGCGGATTCTCTATTAACGCCTATCGAAGTTGTCAGAGAAGTGGAGGATTGAATTCCAAAAATGAGAAAAGCCTTAATCACCGGAATTACCGGTCAGGATGGCGCGTATCTGGCGGAGTTTCTGCTCAACAAGGGATATGAGGTTCATGGAATCAAGCGCCGCTCCTCCCTGCTCAATACACAGCGGATTGACCACCTGTATCAGGACCCGCATGTGGATCATCCTAGGCTGTTGCTTTACTATGGCGATCTGACTGACACTTCCAGCCTCGTGCATACGATCCAAAAGGTTCAGCCTGACGAGATCTATAATCTGGCCGCACAGAGTCACGTTATGGTTTCTTTCGAGCAGCCGGAGTACACGGCTAATGCTGATGCGCTTGGCGCATTGCGTATTCTAGAAGCAATCCGCCTGCTTGGTTTGTCCGGGAAGACGCGATTCTATCAAGCCTCGACCTCTGAAATGTACGGTCAGGTCCGGGAAACTCCACAGTCGGAGACCACCCGCTTTCATCCTCGCTCACCTTATGGAGTCGCGAAGGTTTACGGTTATTGGATCACGGTGAATTATCGCGAGTCTTATGGTATCTATGCGTGCAATGGAATCCTTTTTAATCATGAGTCGCCGATTCGAGGCGAAACCTTTGTGACCCGAAAAATCACCCGCAGTCTGGCCCGCATTAAGATGGGCTTGCAGGACTGCCTGTACCTCGGCAATCTCCATTCGTTACGGGACTGGGGCCACGCGAGGGACTACGTAGAAGCGCAGTGGATGATGCTGCAGCAGGAGAAACCCCAGGACTACGTGATTGCAACAGGCGAACAGCACAGTGTGCGGGAGTTTGTAGATCTTGCTGCTGCGGAACTCGGCATTCACTTGCGATGGGAAGGAAAGGGTGTAGAGGAACGTGCCATAGTTGGTCGCGGCGAGACGGTCGTACGCGTCGACCCTCGCTATTTTCGCCCTGCTGAAGTCGAGACGCTGCTCGGCAATCCGGAGAAGGCGCGCCGCGAGCTGGGCTGGACTCCGCGCACAACGTTCAATGAATTGGTAGCCGAAATGGCTGCGGAAGATTTACGGCTGACCAAACGTGATTTGCTGGTTAGCCACCACGGCTATGAGACCGCAGCAGGTTTCCACGAACATTGACATGGAGGCAACTATGCCGGCTGACGGCTTCATGAATCACGTCGCCCGGTCAAAGAAGCAGCATGGATAAGAACTGCAGCATTTATGTTGCCGGTCACACGGGCTTGGCTGGATCCGCTCTGGTGCGAAGCCTGAGCCGTCACGGCTTTAGCAATCTTCTCCTCCGCAGCCACAGCGAGCTGGAACTAAGGCAAACCAGCGCAGTCGACGCATTCTTCAGAGAAGAGCGTCCGGAGGCGGTTTTCCTCGCCGCCGCTAAAGTCGGAGGCATCCACGCTAACTCAACCTATCCTGCTGATTTCATTCGTGACAATTTAGCGATTCAAGCGAACGTCATCGATGCGGCATATCGCAACGGCGTCCAGAAGCTTCTGTTTCTTGGCTCCAGTTGCATTTACCCCCGCGACTGTGCGCAACCCATCAAAGAGGAATATCTCTTCACTGGTCCGCTTGAGGTCACCAATCGGGCTTATGCCATAGCCAAAATTGCAGGAATCGAGATGTGCCGTTCTTACAATTTACAGTATGGAACGAATTATCTGGCTGTAATGCCGACCAATTTATATGGACCCGCCGATAATTATGATCTTGATAACTCCCACGTGCTGCCTGCGCTTATCCGCAAGACCTATGAGGCAAAGCGGGCAGGACGGCGCGAGCTGGTGGTATGGGGCAGCGGGAAGCCGCGGCGGGAGTTTCTGTTCAGCGACGACTTTGCCGATGCGTGCCTTCACCTTATGATGCTGAACGAAAAAGCCTACAGCGGATTACTCGAGGCAGACGATGTTCCCCTGATCAACATCGGCTATGGCAGCGATGTAACGATCAAGGAGCTGGCTGGAATTATATGCCGGGTGTTGGATTTTCACGGCGAATTAGTTTTTGATGCCTCAAAACCGGACGGCACGCCGCGCAAGCTCCTGGATTCAAGCCGCGTGCGGGCGTTGGGCTGGGCGCCTAAAGTGGACTTGGAGACAGGCATACGGCTGGCCTTTGAGTCGGCGAGAGAGGTTTTGGACAGATCCATACAACAACCGATCTGATGACGCGTTCGGGAATGGACGTTGGGCGCTCCGGCAGCGAGCAAGACGGTGGTTGAGGTCTGCCGTAAGCAGGGATCAGCCGGCAGAGTTTTTATCTGAGGAAAGAGATGTATGGAGAGCTGGGCCTGAGCGAGGTGCGCGAGTTGCGCCAGCTGTGCGAGGAGAGCCGGAAGCTCAAACGACCGATGACGGACCTGAGCTTGGACCGACATATCGTGCAGGAGATGGCCGCGAAGAATAATAAGTGGATATGCTCCTGTTTTCGATCCTTGCGTTGGTCGGGTTCCTGACGAATTCTCTCGCATGGAGACGGCATATTCCGTCGAGCTTCAGCAGCGACGAACTTGGGACACTCAGGGAAAGCGATCGTTTAATTAACTCGAACCCTAATCGATAACTTTCAGATCTCTCGTCATCCGCCATAAGGAAAAATCCAGCCTGTGAAAAGCGCTTTCGGCACGAGCCATTTTTGGCATAGCATTCCTGCCGCTCTTGAACGCTGGATCGGCATTCGTACAGTGCTCGTGGTGGCGGCTTTCCTAAGGCTCGCCTCCATATTCCTGCTCCGTAGTTTTGCGCATCCGGAGACATGGGAGTTTGGTCCTTTGGCCAGGAGTCTGGCGGCGGGACTGGGCTATACTGACTTACTTAGCAATGGGGTACGCGTACCTTCCATTTATATGCCTCCAGCCTATTCTTATTATCTGGCATTTTTTTATTGGGTTGGCGGCGAGAAGACAACGACTTACCTGGCAGTTGAAATCGGCAATGCAGCATTTGGGGTTCTGTTGACCTATATCGTCTACCGGATCGCAATGATCCTTTCGGGGAAAAGCAGCGCTCTTGCCGCAGCCTGTATTACTGCACTTTTCCCGTCGCAGGTTTTCATGTGCAACGAATTTCATGGCATCAGTATTTACATCGTGCTGGGCGCCGCTGCTGTATTCTTCCTCGTCCACTATCTGGAGGTAAAGCGCTCCTGGATCGATATTATTGCAGCCGGGCTGTGCATGGGCGCGCTCATTCTGTTTCGGGCCGAAGCGCCGGCGCTTGCTTTGATATATGCGTGCATATTGGGGTGGCGGGGCGGGCGCAGAGCCTGGGCGCCGGCGGCGGTTTTTATATTGCTATCGGCTGGCTGCGCGGCGCCGTGGACGATTCGCAACTATCGCGAATTCCACCAATTTATTCCGGTTTGCGCATCAGGTGGCGTGAATCTGTGGATAGGAAATAATCCAAGAGCCACGGGAAGTCAACACTATAGCTTCTTCGATCCGATGCCGGATGATGTGAAAGCCATATTTGCTGAGTATCCCAAAACCAGGGAGTTCCAAACGGGAATAGACAAGGCCCTGATGCATTTGGCGGTACAGTATATGCTCGCGCACCCCGGGCATGAGGCTGTACTGGCATGTAGAAAGCTCTTTCTGTTCTTTGTGTTTGACCCGAATCACGAGATGGGCAGAAGGCCCGTTTACTGGGTGCCCTCGGTATTGCTGACGATTTTGGGCTGTTGGGGAGCGTTTTTGCGGGGTAGGAAACTGTTTTGCGAGGATCTCTTGGTCATGTCATCGATCCTTTTTGCGGTTCTCCTCGGCATGGTTGTGTTTGTGCTTCCGCGCTACAAGATGGTGATCGATCCATTCATCATCATCATAGCCAGCAATGTATTTGCATTGAGGACCACGGCAAGCCCGCCGGTACCGGTTGAGGAACCGGTATAGCCGGCCAGCTGCATTCGCAACATAAGGAGCAGGCTGTTTTGCGGCGGTACCCGCCCCGCGATGTCCGAGAGCTCCCCAGGAGAGCTTCTGTTGCGGAACGCAGGTCAGGACTTAGGCCACCTTCCTCGTCCTGGGCCTGAAAGCATAAAGTGCCAGTGCAGAAGACGATGGGTTGGGAGTGCGATAATATTCGTATTTGGAAGCCTGACCAATCAAAGCAGAGATGCGACACACATTTAAGGAGTCGCGATGAGTGAGTTGCGCAATATTGTCGTCGTTGGCGGCTGCGGCCACGTCGGGCTGCCGTTTGGCATGGTCTTGGCCGATGCTGGCATGAAAGTAGTATTGCTTGACGTGGATGAGTCGAAAGTCGCTTGCGTCAATGAGGGCAAAATGCCTTTTCGGGAGTCGGGCGCCGTGGCGCTTCTCCCGCGGCTGGTCGGAAACTTTCTCCATGCCACTGTCGATCGCGAGTGCTTGCGCACCGCGGATGTAGTGATTTCCGTGATTGGTACGCCAGTGGATGAGCACCTCAATCCCACCGTGGCGGCCTTATACCGCAGCCTCGACGAATTGATTGAGTACATGCCCGAAGACTCGCTTCTCGTGCTTCGGAGCACCTTGTATCCCGGCGTTACGCGCCTCATTAAAGACCGCATTGACGATCGGGGGCGCAACATCCATGTGTCCTTCTGCCCGGAGCGGATCGCTGAAGGAAAGGCGATCGAGGAGCTTACCAGCCTGCCTCAGATCATCTCCGCTTTCGAGCCAGTGGCTCTGGCGAAAGCACGCGAATTCTTCCGCCATATAGCTCCGGCACTCATTGAATTGGATCCACTCGAAGCTGAGCTGGCCAAGCTGTTCACTAATAGCTGGCGCTATCTGAACTTTGCAGTCTCCAATCAGTTTTATATGCTCGCCGAAAGTTATGGCCTGGATTTCTACCGCATTTATAGCGCCGTCACCATGGAATATCCGCGCATGCGCAGTTTTGCGCGTGCAGGCTTTGCTGCTGGTCCTTGCCTGTTGAAGGATACTCTGCAATTGTCGGCATTCTCGAGCAATAACTTTTTCCTTGGCCACGCTGCTATGCTTGTCAATGAAGGACTGCCCAATTTTGTTGTATCCCAGCTGCGAAGGGAAGGGCTGTCCAGGAGCACCGTAGCTATCCTCGGAATGGCGTTCAAGGGTGACTCGGACGACAACCGCAGCAGCTTGTCGTATAAGTTGAAGAAGCTGCTTCAGGTTGAGGCGCGGACAGTGCTTTGCACCGACCCATATGTTCCCGATCCCACCCTTGTTTCGCTCGATGAGGCCGTGCAAAAGGCCGATGTAATTATCCTCGGCGCGCCGCATTCCGATTATAAGAACCTAGAATTTCCAGCCGGCAAGAAGGTAGTCGACGTTCTGGGGATACTGGCGCCGGAGTTAGTTTTTCTGATTTAACGAATGGAGGGTCGATGAGGGTATTAGTTACTGGCGCCGCGGGCTTTATATGCGGATATCTGATTCAGGAGCTGCTTGACAACGGCCACGATGTCATCGGTCTCGATAACTTCAGCAAGTATGGCCGCAGCCAGAAGTCTTGTGATTTGCATCCCCGCTACCGGTTTACAGAAGGCGACGCGAAGGACGTTGGCCTGCTGAAGGAATTGCTTGCCGAGTGCGATCATTTCGTCGCCGCGGCGGCCATGATTGGCGGGATCTCGTACTTTCACGAATTTGCTTACGATCTGATGGCCGAGAACGAGCGCATTACAGCGAGCGCTTTTGACGCCGCCATCCATGCGCACAAGAAGAATAAACTCCAGAAGATTATTGTGCTCTCGTCGAGCATGGTCTATGAATCCACCACGGAGTATCCCACACCGGAAGGCGCCGAACAGAGGTGTCCACCGCCCAAGTCGACGTATGGTTTTCAGAAGCTGGCGACAGAGTACTTTGTTAAAGGTGCGTGGGAGCAGTATCGCCTGCCTTACACAATCGCCCGGCCATTCAACTGCGTTGGCATCGGGGAAAAGCGGGCACTGCGCGATGTGGATGTCTATAGCGGCAACGTGAAGCTGGCCATGTCGCATGTAGTTCCCGATCTGGTGCAAAAAGTGCTCAAGGGGCAGGATCCGCTCCATATTCTCGGTTCAGGCAATCAGGTCCGTCACTATACTTACGGCGGTGATCTGGGGCGAGGAATACGAATCTGCATCGAACATCCCCATGCCCTCAACCAGGACTTCAACCTGTCGACCGCGGTACATACCACGGTGCTGGAATTAGCCAGGGCCATCTGGGAGAAAGTGCATCGAGGCGCCAAGCCCTTTCGCGTCGTTCACGATCCGGCCTACGAGTACGATGTGCAGGAGCGTTCGCCCGCCATTGAAAAGGCCGACCGGCTGCTGGGCTTCCGGGCCGAGACATCCTTGAGCGACATCCTCGATGAGGTAATTCCCTGGATCAGGGAGCAGATCGCGATCGGGCAGATTTAACCCTTAGCTTCCCCCGCCGCGCGGACGCCCCGCTCGAACTCGGCCTTCAGGCCGTAACTGCGGCATAACTGGCCTGAGATCGAACACGCCGCGTTCGCCGTTTGCAAACCGCGGTCCGGCAACGGCGCGAAAGCCAGTGCCCCTTTGCAACACGCGCTCTGTGCTCAGGAGGAACCTATTGTGGCGGATGGCGTGGATATTCGTACAGACGCCCTGACGATCATCATTCCGGTTTACAACGAGGGCGCTGGGTTCGAAGCGTTGTGGAGTGAACTGACCACTCACCTGCAATTCCCCTTCCGCGCTATGGTCGTCTACGACTTTGACGCAGACAATACCGTTCCGGTTGTGCAGTCGGTGATTGCCCGAGGAGGAACTCGCCTGAACCTGGTCAAGAATAATGTCGGCCGCGGCGTGGTAGGCGCACTGTGCACCGGGTTCAACTCCGTCGAGAGGGGCCCGGTCTTGGTGGTCATGGCCGATCTCTCCGACGATCTGGCCCAAGTCAGCCGCATGTTGGAACTCTATCGGCAGGGCCATGAGGTTGTTGTCGGCAGCCGCTACATGAAAGGCGGGCGAATCGTTGGCGGCCCGGTCTTCAAGCAGGGACTTTCGCGCATGGCCGGAATCAGTCTCCACTGGCTGCGCGGAATTCCCACCCACGACGCCACAAATGCCTTCAAAATCTACGACAGCACGATGCTGAAACAGTTCAGCCTCGAAAGCCAGCACGGTTTCGAATTGAATCTCGAAATTACGGTCAAAGCGTTTCTGGCCGGCTATCGAATTGCTGAGACTCCTTCAGTGTGGAGAGATCGAACCCAGGGCAAATCCAAATTCAAGTTATGGTCATGGCTGCCGCATTACCTGCGCTGGTACTTTTATGCCTTCCGGCCCAGGGAGAGGAAGCGGCTTAAGTCATGACTTGGATTCCGCAACAGAAGACCTCTTGGGGAGCTCTCGGACATCGCGGGGCCGGCGCCGCTGTAAGAGAGCCTGCTCCTTATGTCGCGAATGCAGCCGGCCGGCTATACCGGTTCTTCAACCGGTACCGGCCGGCTTGCCGTGGTCCTCAATGCAAATACATTGCTGGCTATGATGATGATGAATGGATCGATCACCATCTTGTAGCGCGGAAGCACAAACACAACCATGCCGAGGGGAACCGCGAAAAGGATCGATGACACGACCAGGAGGCCCTCGCTTCGACGATCTCATCTTTGTGCATTCTCGTTTATGTGTGATAAAAACTGCGAGGCAAAGGAATGAATAAACGTTTGAAGGGAGCAATTCGGCGTTTGCTTCCACGATCGATTGGGCGGCACGTAATACTGCGAGGCCCGTTACGTGGCAGTACGATCGTAACCTCCTGGCACGATTATCCAGGAGCGATTCTGGGTCGAACCGAGACCGCATTACTCGATCACTTCACGAAAATCGTTGGTAAAGGTGAAACCTGGCTGGATATAGGGGCTCACTTTGGTTATACCGCCATCGCTCTCAGTAAGCTGGTTGGCCCTTCCGGCCGAGTCTTTGCCTTCGAGCCAATGCTCAACACGGCAGGATCGATTGCCCGTACGAGGTTTCTCAATAACTTTCCACAATTGAGTGTCATCCCGATGGCCTTGGCGAATTGCCAGGATCTGACAATTGACAGCCTGTATTCAGTGAGAGGAATGATCGATAGCACACTACAAGAGTCGCCAGGATTCAAAGAAACGTTTGTTGCAGCCCGCCTGGACTGGTTGTGGCCGAGAATTGCAGGGGCTGATTTGCGCATTGATGGCGTTAAAATTGACGTTCAGGGCATGGAGATACAAGTACTGGAAGGGATGGCGGCAGTGGCGAAGAAATGGAGGCCGAAGCTGGTCGTCGAAATCCATAAGGGAGTCTCTCGTCCGAGATTGCTGGAGGTGATAGCTTCCATGGGGTACAAGACTCGCGCTTCGGCTGTCGGACCGCTCCCCGGCGAGACCGAACCCCTCTACGCGGATGATCGAACTTACGAATTCATTCCTGAGACAGCCGATCCAATGCTACGCGGACTCTGAATTGACGTTCGTCGGAGATTCCCGCAGACAAATTCAGAAGCAGGAGAAAAAGAGAATGAAAAGAATTCTAGAACGTGTTTCACAAATACTTTCCGAGGCTGGGCTGGAATCCCTCAGAGGTTAAAACCCCTCATTTTCCCAGTCCTTCTCAGCACGACTAAAGTCGTGCCCTGATACAAAGCTGATTTATGAAACAAGCTCTAGTGAATGGCGCCGGTGGATTTATCGGCAGGCATATGGTAAAGCGACTGAAAGACAAGGGGCATTGGGTTCGCGCTGTCGACATCAAACGTCACAGATTCACGGCTCCTCCAGCCGGCGAGTTCATCGTGGGAGACCTGCACGATCAGCGGCTGGTAGCTGATGTGGTGGATGGTATCGATGAGATCTACTAGCTCGCTGCCGACATGGGCGGCACCGGCTACATCTTTACAGGAGGGCACGACGCTGATGTCATGCACAATTCCGTCACCATCAACCTCGATAAGTTATATTTCGGCGTTGAGGCCGGAGTGGGGGAGTTTTTCTGCTTATCCTCGGCCTGCGTTTATCCCGAATATAACCAGATGGACCCATTGAATCCTAAGTGTTCTGAGGAATCGGCCTACCCCGCCGCGCCGGACAGTGAATACGGCTGAGAGAAGCTCTTCAGCGAACGGCAGTACTTTGCTTGAAGACTAACATTCACCGTGGTTCAAAAAAGCCAGGGCCGATCATATGATGACTTCGAAATTAAACGTCGGTTTGAGGAGGTTTTTCCTGAGACTGAGAGATCGGATTTCCGGTCCGGTTTTCGGGCTCAAGAAAAGCGTACCCTTCTCCCTTTCTTCAGAGGCTTACTCATTGAATTCTTCGGCGAGTCATTCCGCTCTACGTCCGTCATTCTCACCGGACAACGATCACAAACCGTCTGTCACTATCGTCGTATGTACTCGAAACCGCCCGGCGCAACTCGAGGCATGTCTCAAAGCCATCGACAAGCTTGATCCGAAGGCTGATGAGGTTCTGGTCATCGACAATTCGGCTGGTGACGAAGAGACGAAGCGGCGAGCAATCTTTCATGAGGCCCGTTATTCCATTGAACCGATCATGGGCCTGAGTCGCGCGCGGAACCGTGGAATGAGAGAAAGCAGTTGCGAAATCGTAGCATTTATCGACGACGACGCCGAACCCGATCAGCGTTGGCTGCAGTACCTGATTGCTCCGTTCGCCGAGCCTGCTGTAGCTGCCGTGACCGGAAGGATTCAAACTCCGGACTCGAGCCTAGGTGGGAATGCGTGCGAAGAGCCGCGCTTTATCAACGATAAGACTCCCGAATGGTTCGAGATTGCCACGTTTGGCGGCCTGGGCTTAGGCAGCAATATGGCGCTTCGCAAGTCGGCCTGCACCATTCCCAAAGTGTTTGACGAGCGGTTGGGCCGGGGTGCGCCGTTTCAGATTGCTGAGGAAAACTACGCCTTTGCCAATCTCTTATTACGCGGCTTTACTGCTGCATTTATTCCCGCGGCGACAGTGTTTCACCCTTCACTCAGGCGAAGCAGCATCGAGCAGGAAGCGCGCAATATGGTCACTTTTTGGCTGCTGTTGTTTTCTGAGTTCCCTCGGCAGCGGCTTGCGCTTTCGCGTTTTCTGATTAAACGCCTGCGGCGCAAGCCGCTTGCCTGGCCGCGCAATGGGCAGGATCCGGGAGACATCATCAACAGCCACTGGCTCGTAAAAGTCAAGGCCACTGTTACAGGCCTCCTCTTATTCCTGCGCACAAGAATTCCGCGCGATTAGGGCCGGATTCAGGAGGCCTGATCGAGTAAGGCCGCAATCCTGATTAGCAGCGTAAGGCGCCGAGAGGCGGAGGGAGGTGACCTCCCGCGTGAAATCCTTGCCTTGCGAGTGTACGCCCGCATGCAGGAAGGCTGGCCCCGAAAGCTAAGCGCGAAGAATGCAACGGGGGCTTGCGCCGCTTGCTCTTCAGCGAGTCTGCGCATAGAAAGGGAATTGTTGCCAACCTGCCTTCACATCATCCAAAGTGCGGAATTTGAATGCACGGGGATCGTACGGATTGTCGCCGGACTTGCTCAGCATGCGGGCACGCACGGATACGAGATGTCAGTCCTTTTCTTTGCCGACGGGCCGCTGCGGTCGGTAGCCGGCAGTTTTGGCATTCCGGTTACGGTGATTCCGTGGCATGGCAGACGAAGTGATGTTGCTGGCATGATGCGAGTGGGGCGCTGGCTTCGCAAGCATCATCCGGATATCGTACATCTGCATAATGGTGGACGTACGGCTCGCGTCTTATGCCGCATGGCAGGCGTAAAGGCGGTCGCGCAGCATGTCCACGGACAGGTTGTTGAGCCGGATCTGTCCTCGATATCGAATCTGCAGTTCCGGGGAGCAGACACGGTGATCGCATGTGCACAAGCTGTGGCTGATTGCCTTCGAGGGTGCCATGCGGAGGTCATTTACGCCGGCATTGACGCTGCGACGTCAGCGCCTCCCGAGCCTCCGCCTTCAGGTCCATTCAAAATCGGAGCCGCGGCGCGATTGATTCCCCTTAAGAACATTGAAGCAGCGATTGAAGCGAATGCTCGACTGATGAACCAGGGCATCGAGGTGCAAACTGAAATTGCGGGGCAAGGGCCGTCAGAAGCATCACTGCGGGTGCTCGCCGTGCAATTAGGCGTTGGCGACCGAGTTCAGTTCCTGGGTTGGCGGCAAAACCTCGGCGAACTTCTCGCGTCGTGGCACGTTCTGGTCATGCCTTCCCTGCACGAAGGGTTTCCGATTGCCGCCCTTGAAGCCATGGCGGCCGGAAGGACTGTCGTAGCCAGCCGCGTAGGCGGGCTCCCCGAACTCATTGAAGACGGAGTGTCTGGAGTGCTTATTCCAGCCGGAGACACCGGGGCTCTTGTGAGATCGCTTCGAGAACTCGCGCTCAACCCCCGACGCTTGAAGGAAATGGGCTACGAGGGTTGGAAGAGGGTGCGCACGCACTTTTCAGCACAACAAATGGCGCAGCGGACAGTTTCACTTTACAACCGGCTCTTGAACGAGAAACAGCTACAGAGCGGATAACCCGGGCTGTGCCGATCCTGGATTCGAACCGGAACAGGCCACACTCTAAAGCTCTGCTGAAATTGTCCACGGAAAACCTGACGGCCAGGACCCCAGGAAGCTGCAGCGCGATTTTATTCAAGCGTGTTTCATAAATACCCTCCGTGGCTGGGCTGGAATCCCTGAGGAGTTAAAGTGTCTGCGTCAGAACTAGTTTTATTTGCCAAATATTGCGGTTGTACAGCAACGCAAAGCTATAGCCATGAATTGGGCAGTGTGCCAACGGTGAAATGTGCAGTGTGCAACTTGGCAGGAGGCAACATGCATGCAACAAAACAGCACTTCTTATCTATCCTAAAGCAATACGGCATTTATCATCGGTTGAAGGCCTCATCTGTCTACGATCTTTACTTGACGTTGACGAATAAACAGGTAATCAAAGCCAGAGACAAAGAGCTTGACTTCTATCGCGTCACGCTCAATGGATTTGAGCCAGGTGACCTGATTTTTGACATTGGGGCAAATGTGGGCGATAAGGTGGATGTTTTTTTAAAGATAGGGGCGCGAGTGGTCGCGGTCGATCCAGATGAGCGGAATCAAGCAATCTTGCGAGATAAGTTCCACCGGTATAGGATGACGCCTAAGTCGGTAACTATCGTCGGCAAGGCAGTTGGTGCAAGAGTAGGCGATGAGACAATGTGGGTATACGGACCTGGATCGGTATTTAATTCCCTGAGTGAGAAGTCAGCTAGCATACTCAATGGACTTAAGAAGCAGTCTGGGCATTCGCTGGATGCCCACGAATTCAGGGAGAAGCGGATCGTCGGGACGACCACGCTCGAGCATCTGATTGACACCTATGGCCTCCCATTCTTTGTCAAAATCGACGTTGTGGGTTACGAGCTGGAAGTATTACAGGGATTGCGTCGTCCTGTTCCTTGCCTCTCTTTCGAAATTGACGTTCCTTTGTTAAGGAAAGAGTTAATCCAGTGCATTGCGATACTGGGAGCGCTGTCTTCGCACGGGCGGTTCAACTATACCTGTGACCGCAGGAATGGGCTCGTTCTGGACAACTGGCTTGACGTTGAGTCATTCTCGCGGGTAATTGATGGACTTGATGGCTGTGGCGCAGGATGTATGGAAGTCTTCTGGAGGGCGCCCAAGTGATGCGTCTTTGGGACCTGGCCCCGCTGAGCATCGTCAGCGCTCACTGACCGGCAAAAATGTTCGGGCGGTCAAAACACTTTTGCGCCGTCCCCTTCTTGAGCAGCCGGACAGCCGCTGTCTCCGGTGGGATCCATCGTTTGTAGATAGCGGCTCGCCGCTTCCCTCGATGGGAGATCTGTCAGATACGCGTGCGGCACGTTGTAGACGAAGAGATGGTCGCCGTAAGGATAATGGCCGAACGGCGCTCCGAAGAACGTGCTGTCTGCCGCATGGTCGTGAAAATGCAGATTCGGGGAGATGACATCGGCGTTCAGCGACTTGTCTTTCAACGTGAGTTGCAGCGCTCCCCTGATATCGTACCCAACCTCAAAGACCACGGCCGGCCCGGAATACCTGCAGACTCCGTCCAGCAGAAGCACACTGTCATGCGGCAACGAACGGACATTTGTCTTTATTGACGCGAGGACCGCTGCTTGTTGCGATGCGGCATCATCCCAGTAGTGCCCGATGCCACACATCACCAGGCAATTCACCGCGCAAATCAATCCCATCACCACACTGAACACGCGATGGCGTAGCAATGGACTGATCAGCCAGCAAATCAGGCCCGCGATCGCGACCGGTACGCAGGCAGCTCCCAGCGCCGACGCCATGGTGACGCGATTGGCCACCCCCGCGGACGAGAAATTGGCATCAATCACCGGCAGGAACAGTCCATACCCCAAAGCAAAGACGACGAAGCTGATGAGAATCAGCCAAAGACATGTACGCAGGCGCGGAACTTCCAATGGATCCATGCAGCGCCAAAGATAAGCCGTCACCAGGACAAATACCACTCCTGAAGCGATTGCCGCCGCGATGCTGAGTGCAGATTGCCGATAGAGATCGGCGAGCACCACGGGCAAGTGCAGACCATAGGTCCAAAAATTGAACAGGACCGCCTGACTGAGAGCATGCCAAATTAGTTTCCAGAAGTGGCCAAAAAAATGGCCATGGTATACAATCCTCGTTTGCTCATGGACTTTCACGGCGACCAATAGAAGCAACACAGCCGCCATGCTTACAACACCGGCCAGTCTCTTGGGGAAGCGCTGCGACGAAGCCCGGTCCCTTTCGTACATCTTCCAACCGAGCAGCACCACTGACGCCGCGATGATTCCAAACGCTATTTCATAAGAAAGGATGCTGAGGGCCATGGCCAACGCTGCACAGATCGCCCATGCAGGCCACCGTTTTTCTCCGACTCGTGCCGCCCGCAGCATCGAATAAACCCCAGCAAGCGCAAAGGTCACGGAAAGTACAGCTACGTGCGATGCAATCCATATGTTGTCACTCGAATAGTGTGGTAACAACCCGAACACTACGGCTATCGAAAACGCCACCCAGCGCCCCACTTGCAACTCGTTGATCGCAAGGTAGGCAAAAACGGCTGAAACCCCCACCGATAAGGTAATCAGGATGTGATAGGGAAGAGCATGAAGGTGAAATGCGTTATAAGTTAGTGAAAGAAAGGCAATTTGCACCGGACGCAGGCGCCAGGTCGTTCCGGGCGTCAACATTTCCCGAATTACCGCGCTGGTTCCGTGGTTCGAAAAGTCGGCAATCGTGGACCAATCGTCGCTATAAAATCCAAGCCCTGGTAAATAAGGCAGCGCGGCAACGATAACTGTCGCAAAAATAACAAGGCAATCCGCAATCCGAGGCTGATTCTTTTGTTCCTGTGATCTGGGCACTCTCGTCGCTTCCGATAGTGGATAGATTGGAAATTTCAATTTGACGTTGCAGTTCAACATCAGTCTATACCTGACCGCCTTGCAGGTGTAGGGAATCTTGAAACCCTCCATTCCGATTGCGTCCGCTGGCCGGGGCCTCGACAGACGGTCATGGATCACCACGCTCCCCAGGGTGCAAGGCGGTTCTTCATTTGGCAACCCGATTCTCTTAGAGCCGGATTGAGCTGCCGCTCAGCTTTCAACGATGGTCGAGACGCCCTCGCAGGAATCTGGTATCATCACTTCGTACATTCCCCGGAGGACCCCATGAGACTTCTCGATCGAATTCTTACTTCCTACCGGAAGTACGGAAAGCCGTACCTGCCCTCGTTTGTGCGGAATCAGCTCTCTAAGGCGTTGGACCCCGCTCTCAAGCTGCGAGGTGCTTACGATTTCTGGCGTGTCAGGCCTGGAGTAACCCGTCTCCTGGGCCCCCAGTTTCGCCGCAATCGGCACAAGATTGGGATCCTCTTGACCTATGCGTGTAACCTTCGCTGCCACAATTGCGACCAGTCGTCCGCGCAGGCTCCAGCAGACACGCAGATGAGCGTCGAACAGATTCAACGTTGCGTCGATGAATGGGCGGCTGTCCGCTACCGCTGGGACCTCATGGAAATCGCCGGCGGGGAACCAACCATGCACAAAGATTTCTTGGAGATTTTGGATATTCTGCGTGAATATCGTGATCGTTATTCGCCGCACACCAGGATTAAGGTTCTGACCAACGGGACCGGTGACAGAGTGCTGGATGTGGTCTCCAGGATTCCCGCTGATGTCGTGGTAGAGAACAGCAACAAAGGTGGAAAGCGGCAGATAGAACTTAGACACTCCACCTTCAATCTGATGCCAGAGGAACTTGACGAGTACCGCAACGTCGACTACCGCAATGCCTGCGAGTGGACCGAAAGATGTGGAACGGGCCTGGGGCCGAGCGGTTATTACCACTGTCCGGTAGCAGTCGGTATGGATCGCATCTTTGAGTGGAATATCGGCAGACAGTCGCTTCCCTCCGAGGATGATTCAATGGAGGAACTGGCCGAGCGCTTTTGCGGGAAGTGCGGGTGGTTTCTGAAGCAGCTAGAATACAAGAAGCCTCTTGACAAGCAGCAGACGTTGCCGGCGTGGAAACAAGCCTACTCTGATTATCGCAACCGGCAGGAAACCAAGCTGGTTATTCTGAACGGTGGTGCACCGAGCGCCACGCAGGCTGTGGCTGCCGGGCCTGGCGCAGCGGTACCTGACTAACTCACGCGTTGATCAGCCAGCTGCTGGCCGTATCGCAGACGTTTCCGGGATTCCGGTCTGCAGGAAACAGGAACAAACCGCCTACAGTAAATACAATTCATCTGCCTGATATCATGCGCTTCTAGCGCTCTTCGCTTTTGTAGTAATCTTTAGGTGGATTAATCCGCTATCAAATAGCGTTCCGCCACTTGTTGCTCCGTCACGTGCCCATGTCCACTGCGCACAACATCCAGTCCGCCGGCCTTGCTAAGATCACCATCCGTGCCACGGATACTGCATGGAGCCTGCATTGGGACGCGCTCTGGCAGCATCGCGAGCTGCTTTATTTTCTCACCTGGCGCGACATCATGGTCCGCTATAAGCAAACGGTGCTCGGAGTCACATGGGCCATTCTGCAGCCGCTGGCCATTGCGCTTGCGTTGGCTGCGTTCCTCGGACGTATCATTCATGTGCCTTCCAACAGCCTGCCGTACCCGGTATTCGCTTATGCGGGCATGGTACTCTGGCAGTTCTTCGCTCAGGCTTTGACCGATTCCAGCAATAGCATTGTCAGCAACGAGCGCCTGATCTCCAAGGTCTACTTCCCGCGGCTCTTCGTGCCCCTTTCTGCGGTTCTGGCAAGCCTGCTCGATTTTGTCATCAGCCTCCTGGTGCTGGCTTTGTTCCTCGGGTATTTTCGCATCGCGCCATCGCCCATCGCCGTCGTTTTTCCGCTTCTGATGCTGCCGGCGGTCTTGTCGTCGCTGGGCGCGGGCATGTGGCTCTCCGCGCTCAACGTCAGGTTCCGCGACGTCCGCTACACGGTCAACTTTATTGTGCAGTTCTGGTTTCTGGCCACGCCCATTGCGTACCCGACCAGCGCAGTACCGGAGCGCTGGCGCATTCTCTATGAGTTGAATCCCATGGTGGGCGCGGTGGACGGGTTTCGCTGGGCGCTGCGCGGCGTGGGACCATTTCCCGCGCGGTCTTTCTTGTTCAGCATTCTCACGGCCATGGCGCTGCTGGTCACCGGCCTCTATTACTTCCGCCGTACCGAGGATACCTTTGCCGACTTCATCTGACATCGGTGGCTCCCTCGCAATTCGCTGCGAAGGGATCGGCAAGTGCTATCGGATTGGCCTGCGCCCGCGCTACCGTACTCTCCGTGACACCATCACTGAGATTGCGTCTGTGCCGTTTCGCCGGCTCCTATCGCGCCGGCACAAGCCCGCGAACGACGAGCGGGACCTTTGGGCGTTACGGGATTTGTCGCTGGAGATACGGCACGGCGAAGTGCTGGGAATCATAGGGCGAAACGGATCCGGCAAATCGACCCTGTTGAAAATCCTGTCGCGGATTACCAAGCCAACTGAAGGCCAGGCGGAAATTCGAGGTCGGCTCGGCAGCCTGCTCGAGGTCGGCGCAGGTTTCCATGCGGAACTTACCGGAAGAGAGAATATATTCCTCAACGGAGCAATTTTAGGCATGAGGCGCCGGGAGATCGAACGCAAATTCGACGAGATTGTGGAGTTTGCAGAATGTGGCCGCCTCTTAGATACCCCGGTGAAACACTACTCCAGCGGGATGTACGTTCGCCTTGCCTTTGCGGTTGCAGCGCATTTGGAAACGGAGATTCTGCTGGTTGATGAAGTTCTGGCCGTTGGCGATGCTGCCTTTCAGAAGAAGTGTCTGGGAAAAATTGGAGATGCCGCAGGCCAGGGCCGGACGGTGCTGTTTGTCAGCCATAATATGCTGGCTGTCGATAGCCTGTGCACACGGGCCATTTGCCTGCACGAAGGCAGAGTCGTGCTGGAGGGCCCGCCCGATTCGGTTACATCCCGTTACCTGCAGAAGTGGCTGCCAGCCTTCAAGGAAGTATTCTACGGCGACATCGAAACTGCGCCGGGAAACGAAATGGTCCGCCTCCATCGGGCGCGTGTGCGCCCATTGGTTGAATCTTCTACCGGCGAACTCACGGTTCGAACTCCCTTCGTGGTGGAGTTTGAATACTGGAAGTTTACGGCTTATGCCAGTATGGATTTGTCAGTGGAAGTGTACAACGAGCATGGTGTCATCGTGTTTACGACCGCTAAATGCGGGGAGACTACAGATCCAGCAGGACTCATGCGGAGCTCATTTATGGTGCCTGCCGACTTGATGAATAATGGCACCTACCGAGTTCGCCTGCTTGTGTTTCTCAATGGCTTTGGCGGCTCCGAGGAAGTCGATTGGGAGGATCTTTTGGCTTTCGAGATTCATGATACTGCCAGTGAAATACGCGGCGAATACCACGGTCACTGGCTCGGCGCGGTTAGGCCAAATTTGGAATGGAAAACAGAATTGCTTGCGCCGCTCCCGGCGTCTGTCGCTGGTGCGCAAGGTGGGGCATAGCTCTTGCCGGCTGCTAGGCATGTACCCGTCTGCTGTGCGATTTATTTGCCCGGAAGCCTACGGTTCCTTGCTCGATCGGATCGCTTGTGTCCGATACCGCGCTTGCCCGACTTGGATCTGACTGAACTGCCCTAGGAGCCCGTAGTCCAAGCTCGCCGTTTGCGCTGCTCGCGCCGTCCCATCGCCATACTTCGATTCTAAGAATCCGTCCTCTGGATATCAACCGCTGTTACACCCGTGTATCAAGATTTGCATCGTGGGCTATTACAATGAGTTGCAATGATCCCTGGCGCTAGCTGCGATGTGCCGATTGTCGTCATTGGGCGCAATGAGGGCGAGCGCCTGAAGCTGTGCCTGCGCGCGGCGAATCAGGGCGCTAAAACCGTGGTCTACGTCGATTCCGGATCGACAGACGGCAGCGCGGAGTATGCGCGCTCAGTGGGCTGCCGCGTGGTAGAACTTGACTCGTCGCGGCCATTTACGCTGGCTCGGGCGAAGGATGAGGGTTTCGCACGCGTAATAGAGTGCGCAGCGGACGCAGAGTTTGTCCAGTTTTTGGACGGCGACTGCGAACTGCAAGACGGCTGGCTGGAGCGGGGCGCAGCTGCGCTGAATGAACGAAGCGACGTGGCCATGGTATGCGGGCAAGTGCGTGAGATCCATCCCGAAGCAAGCGTCTTTAACCGGCTGTGCGACCTGGAGAGGAAGCACCCGCCAGGAGAGTCTGGCGCCGCCTTTGGCCTTTTCATGGCGAGAGCCAGCGTGTTTAAGGAAGCGGGCGGCCATTGTCCCGATCTTATCGCAGGCGAGGACTACGAGTTCAGCGTGCGCGTGCGCCGGCTGGGATGGAAGATCTTGATGATCGATGCACTCATGGTGCGCCACGATGCGGCTATGACGCGCTTCAGTCAATGGTGGCAGAGAACCCGGCGGGCGGGCCATGCCTACGCGCAAATTGCGGCTATGCATAGCTGCGACGATGAGCACGAGTTTGTGCGCAACTGGAGGCGTATCTTGATTTGGGGCGTGGCTCTGCCCGTTGCGGCACTGGTGCCGGCGCCGTTCACGCGAGGCCTTTCTTTGGTCTTGCTTTGCGCATACGGCCTTCAGTTCGTGCGCATTATTCGTGGCTGCCGGAGGCGCGGCTGGGCTGGTAGGGACACGTGGGTCTTTGCATTTCTTGGCGTGATTTCATGGTTTCCGATGCTGCAAGGATTCCTGCAGTATTATTGGCGGCGGTTGCGCGGCCGGGCGATGACGCTTATCGAGTACAAGTAGAAGAATGCATAAACGGCGGAATGCGCGCCGCAATGAAAGAGCCCACATATCGGCAGAGCCGCACGCAGCAGGCGCACTTTGACTGTACGGCGGCAAAGACAGTGCTGGGACGGAATCCGGTGAGCGAGCGCGGTGAGGACGTGGGTTGCCCGCCCATCTGAGATGATGGTGATGAAACTGCTTATCAGGGGTGAGAAGCCGCATTGCAAGCCAAAGTTAAAGCCTATCTGTCGGCGATTCTTTGCGCGCTGACGCCGGTTATCTGCTACTTAATCGTCCGTCCTTACGCGGAGATGGGCGTGGACGACGATTGGTCTTATATCAAGACCGCCCAGGTGCTCACACAAACCGGCCATATCGTTTACAACGGCTTTGCAGCGCCGATGCTGGGCTGGCAGCTTTACTTTGGAGCATTGTTCATCAAGCTGTTCGGCTTCTCTTTCACGGCCGTCCGATTAAGCACACTGTTTGAGGCTGTAGCCACGGCGTTTCTGCTCCAGCGCACGCTGGTGCGGGCCGGCATCAACCAGTGGAATGCCACGCTGGCGACGCTGACCTTTGTTCTGTCGCCAATCTATCTTCCGCTGACTGTTACCTTCATGACGGATGTATCGGGCGTCCTTTGCATCGTGCTCTGTCTCTACATGTGTTTGCGCGCTCTTGAGGCAGAGAGCCAGCGATCTGCCATGGTGTGGATTGTCGTGGCGGCGCTGGTGAACGCAGTGGGAGGGACGGCCCGGCAGATCGCCTGGCTCGGCGTACTGGTGATGGTTCCGTCGACGCTGTGGCTGCTGCGGCGGGACCGGCGCGTGCTGGTGACGGGGAGCCTGGCCTGCATCGCCGCTATTGGCTTCGTCTTCGCGGCGATGCACTGGTTTGCGGAACAACCATATTCTGTTCCTGAAGCGCTGATTCCCGACAGGATGGATTGGAAGAGTTTCGGTTCCGCGGCGATGCACGGGAGCGGACAGCTTTCGCGGTCGCTCCTTCCGGTGCTGCTCATGTTCCTCGGTCCTCTCTGGATATGGAGCCGCCGCATGGCCGCAGTGGTTGTAGCTGTTTCAGTTTGTTATGGGCTGCTGAGTACTGTATTCCACAGCGCGAATTCAACTGCGGTTTCGGGCGCCGGCCTGGGCATTGCGAGCGATGGATTTTTCTTGCTGCGCGCGGGGGCGACTGTGATCGGCTTCCTCAGCTTTGCGTCCCGCTTTCTGGGGAGCGCGCAGGGCCGCCCGTGTCCTCAGCAGATGGATGCCCCCGTCTCGTGGCAGAGGCTGGGCATCGTACTCGTCCCCTTCACTCTCGCTTACATAATTATGCTTGTGCCGCGGGCTGCCGGAAATCCCTCCATTTTTCGATACACCGTACCGTTATCGATGATTTGCCTCCTGCTTCTGACACGGTATTACCAGCAGGGGGTCAGAGTGAATCTGCCCATAGCCTGCGCCGTCCTGATCGTTCTCATCGGGTCGTTAAGAATCGTACGCATGCACGATGACTTCGCTTTGTACCGCGGCTATGTGAGTGCGATTGATGAGATTCGGTCAAGTGATGTGCCTGCCACTTCTATCTGGGGGCCATGGGAGTTCGACGGCTGGACCGAAATCGAGAAAGTTGGGTATGTCAGTGATAGCAGAATCCGCGTCCCCAAAGGCGCCTATGCGCCGCCGCCGGCGCGCGTTGTTCCTACCAATTGCGTCGCGAACCTGTTTGGATCTATGGATAGAACCCCGGCGATCAAACCTGTCTACGTTGTCTCGAAGGATCCAATCGGGTGCGGCGGACCGGCCGGATTTCCGCCCGTGACCTACCGCACCTGGATTGCTCCGCACGACCAATCGATCTACATCGTCAAGCTGCCCGCTTCCTTAAGTCATTGAAGCGACCGGCCCGCCGATCGCGTTTGCGGTGCTGCATGGCAAGACTTCGCATGGCTTGATGCCGAACTGAGAGGCCAAAATGGAGATCCCGGTTAGTCTTCCATCAGAGGTAATGCAAGTGCCGGAATCGCAGAAGCAGAAGAATCGGCCGCAGAATGCGGATTGCCTTTTTATTCTTACGGTAGTTGTCGCTTCCGCTTTGCCCTATTTATTCGGGCTTGGATTTTACCGCGATGACTGGCCTCGACCGCGACCGGCTTGATCGCCGAGCGCCGCTCCATTTCCAGCGCCGCGGTAAGCCCGGCGGGACCCGCCCTGATGACAATTGCCATGCCGGTTTTCATTCTCGCCGGAGTTGCCGCCACGCATGAACAGCAAAGCCTACGCTGCTCGCTGGCCAACCTGAGCGGCAAATGTGCCGGGCATCAGGCGCAACGCTGTGACCAGTTTGATGTCATAAACATTTGCAGCTTTGTTGAGTCTGGATCTCCAAGCGGCAATATCCCGAGATAAACAGCAGCGGAAACTGCTTATTGTCGCGCCACCCGTAGCCAGGTCACGGAAACGGCTACGAGGCAGAAAGACCGAGCGCACTCCTGATGCGGGTTCGCAATCTAATGCGGCCTCGCCAATCGTGGAAATAGAGCAGCGTTCCCCAGCGCACAATCCATGCAATTGCAAGTGTAGGGTCGCTCGGCGCCACGTACGCACGCCGAATCAAATGCGGCTCGACCAGAAGATCGTTGATGCCTTCATCTGTGGTCAGTGCGATTGCGAAGTGTCTCCGCACCATATGTCGAACAGCGTCGTTGTTGTATCCATACGGATATGCGAACGACTCGACCGGCGAATCGAGTAAGGCGGCAAGATCTCTCTTGCTCCCGGCCACTTCATCCTCGAGTTCACCAGCAGACAGCTTGGTCAGATCGCGATGCGTTCTGCTGTGCGCGCCAAATTCAATTCCCTGGCCCGCCCAAAACCGGATTTGTTCTTTGTTCATCAAGCGCAGCGTTCCAGAACCTTGTGCCTGATTCCACAGATTTGTTTCACCCACTCTCTTGGTGACGACATAAACAGCGCCTCCAAACCCGTAACGGCGCAGGATCGGAAGAGCAAATTCTGCAATATCCTCGTATGCGTCGTCGAAGGTCAGTAAGATCGGCTTCTTTGGAAGCGGCGTTCCCTCTCTAAGCCATCGCAACCAATCGGCGGGGCAAATGCCCTGAAAGCCATTGCGAGCAAGCCAGCGCACATGGCGTTCAAACCGAGCCGGAGAGACTGTCAATCCAGGAAGTGGTCCCTGTCGAGGTGGACCGACGCGGTGATAGAGCAGCGCGGGCAAGCGCACGGCAAATTCGGCTTGGAGGTTTTTCCATGAACCGACTTCTCTGTAAGCGGCTCTAAGCTGGGTGAGGTAGCGCGCGATCCCGAGCAGGAAAAGACCAGCCTTCTGCATGAGCGGAAAGCGGCAGAGCTTGTCGCACACCCAAATTGGCGGAACAAAAAGATAGGCAGGCGACAGCGGCGCCTGGATAGCAATTCTCTTTAGGGTCCGCCGCCACAAAGCGGCCCTCCCCATGCCGGCCAATAATCCCGAACGCTGGCGATAGTCGGGGTATTTCCGGCAAAGTAAGACCTCGGATCTGCCAAAGGCCTCCCCGTCGTTAAAGAGGTATGATCGCCAGCCTTTTACCGAAAGCTCGCAGGCGACCGCGTCGGGAAGATACTGAAACTTGACTCCCATCTTCCACAGCCGCAGCCCTAACTCGAAATCATCCATCGCGGGCAGGTCTTCGTCGAGTCCGCCGCAAGCAAGAAGTGTCGAACGGGGTGTCGAACTGTTGCCAATTAGAAAGACCCCTTCAGGCCATATGGCTCCGCCGCTTGCGGCAAGGCGGCGATTGTACTCGCGATACCAGGATTCAACGGCATTGCCGAGAATGGAGGCAGGTGTTCCAAGCGCGCCATAGATCGCGCCATGAACCACGGTCGGCTCTGTGCCAGCGTGTGCTTCGACATGACGCCGGATGACGTCGGGGCGGCAGACGATGTCATCGTCGATAAACATCACCAGTTCGCCTCTCGCCATCTGTATTCCAGTGTTCCTTGCCCTGCTTAAGCCGGAATTTGGCTGTTCAAGTATTCGCAGCGCGCAGGCCGGCCGCAGTTCTCGAAGTGCAGGGCCTGTGCCGTCTGTCGATCCATCGACGATCACGATAACTTCATACTGATCTGCGGGAAGGTCCTGGTGAAGGATAGCCGGCAAGCATTGCGACAGCAGCGCCTCGCGGCGGTTATAAGTCGAGATCACCACCGATAGTTTTAGTGGGGTTGCCATGCCCCCCTCCTCGCACGCAAGAGCCCATGGGCGGGTTGCAAACCTGCGCATAGTTTGTTTTACGAGTGATGCTCCAGGCTCCGTTTGCCCCATGATGCACGTTTGCTGGGAGCCGCTTTGCTTAATTGCACTTCACCGCTTCGGCTTACGGCAATAGATGTTCGTGACAACGGGGTACAGTCCGTCTTTGTAGTCCAATTCCCGGGGCGTCAATTCCTCAAGCGCCAGGCCAAGATTGAAGGCCGTGGCTGAAAGGCAGTTGCCTTCTCCCTCCACAACCACCTCGCAGTCCGGCCAGATCTTCTTAAGTAACTCGCGCCAACCGGCAGGTGTAGGATGCCAGAAATCAATATCCTCCACGTCAACCCGTATAAGTCCCGCGCCGACGGCGAGGATGACCCCGCCCGGCTTTACCACCCGCAGAACGTTTCGAAGACAGAGCTCAAGCTCGCGGAAGTGGTGAAGAGTGCATGGGAGCAGAAAACAGTCGTAGGCTTCTGACGGCAAAACGCTCTCGGAATGAGCAAGATCGCAAAGAAAAGTCGGCTCAGACTTAGGGTCGATGTCAACACTGTGAACGGTTCGAAGGTCGTGGCCGTATCTGTGCGTGTATATGTTGCGATCGATCTCCAGAACATCGCCGGTGATGTCAGCACGGTGCCTCTCGAAGAAGCGATCGACATAATAGCGATCAACCGGGGTGCCGCGGTCGCATCCATGGCACTCCGAGAATGCCTTTAGTCGCCGCAAGTTTCCCCATCGGGGAAGCCCTCGCCCTTTAACTATGCAGCGTAGGCGTGTTGTCCAAACCGGCCCCAACACCCGCTTCACTTTGTTTCGGAGCAGTTGCTCTGACGTATTATTCACAGAGATTTCATTTTGCATACGTGCATTGTACTCCTCAAAATAACGTGAGCGTTAAGTGAACCCCATCTTGCCCGGCGCCGCGCGAGGTTGCACGCTGGAGTGATGAGACAGCACAAGGCAGAAGCATGGACGAAGTGGCGTGGGCTGGTTGCCAAGCAGAATCAGAGCGGTCAGAACCTGGCCGCGTTTTGCCGGGAGCTCGGGCTGTGGGATGCGCTCATGCGCTATCTCGACGATGGCCGTATCGAGATCGGTCGAGTCGAGATGTGGCGCGGTAGGTTAGGTCTGGCCTAGCTGTTCCCGACCCTTTCGGTCGCCGGTGCCTCAGTATCCTGACCGTGCCCCGTTTCCACATCCCGCTCATCAAACCGGACGTGCAGATTTCCCGCATCCGGCTTACCCCCGTTTCATCAAGCCTTCGCGTTCGACAGGTCGCAACGCCTGACCCGGACATCGTACAGACCAAGCGTCTCGTGTAAATACTTGGCCGGGAACCGGTTCAGTCCGGTTCCCCGATATCCCGATCGGCGCATCAACCAGCGACGGAGTCGCACCTCCGTGTATCGGCGGATCCGCTCACGAGTTGCCATGATTGGTCCCTGATTAAAGTAGCCGCACTAGCCGCGTAGTAGCGTGCTGATGCGTGCCACCGTGCTCAGAGGTGTGTCCGCGTACCACTGAGGAGTTGTCCGTTCGTGGATTCTCTTGAGCAGGCTTCGCACCGCCTTCTTGGAAGGGCGAGTGCCGATGTATATGCGCCCGTCCTTTCCATGAAAGCCTCCGACCGTATATCCCAGAGAATCGAACGATTGTTCCGGCAATCGGGCGATCCGAGTCTTGGTCTTGTTCACCTCCAACCCAAGTCGCGTCATGAGTGCTTCCATTTTCGTGAGCGCGGCCTCGGCATTGCCCGGACGGCAGCAGATCACGAAATCGTCGGCGTAGTTCACGATGTAGGCATCAAGTTGTTCCTGATGGCAGTGAAGTTGCCACGCCAACAGGAAGCGACGGAAATAGCAGTTCGCCAGCAGTGGCGATATCACCCCGCCCTGGGGCGTTCCTCGCTTCTTCCTCCGCGCTTCGGCGGTCTGGATTCGCCGACCGGAAATGTTCTCGATGACAGGCGCAATCAACCAGCGCTTTATCGTCTTCAACACCCGGCCGTCTGCGATCCTTCTTTCCAGACTACGCATCAGCGGAGCATGTGGAATCGAGGTGAAGTAGTCGCGCAGGTCCGCGTCCACCACCTCCTGTCTCCGGTGCTGCGTCACATGCCAGAAGACCCTACGGACGGCCATTTTGGCATCGAGTCCGGGACGGAATCCGTACTGTTGTGGCAGCAGGTCCGCCTCGAAGATCGGCCCGATCACCAGCACCACCGCCATCTGGACCACACGGTCGCGGATCGTCGGGATGCCGAGCGGTCGCTGGCCTCCGCTACTCTTCGGTATCCATCCCATATTTCCATTTTGAGTTGTAATTCTGAAACCTCCGATCGTCGCAATCGTCAATGTTTATGAGGGTGCGAACGCGGTGAAGACGTTCTGGAGGTGAATACCTAATGGGTGAGATAGAAAACCGGCCTTTTCAGCTTTCCTTCAATGCTTCTCTCAAGGTCGGCTTCCAAGGTTGTCGCGTTACGTCTGACGGCGGCCTGATCCTGGTGCGTGAACTCGACGAGCGGCTCGGGTTCGGCGAATTGATCGAACAATATCTGACAGACTCGCGTGGCAAGAACACGCAGTTCTGCTTCGCCGACCCGCTGCGGCAATCAGTCTATAGCCGTTTGGCTGGCTATGAAGATCTTAACGACGCTGAACGGCTTTTCCAGGACCCGACCTTTCGGCTGATCGGTTCAGAAAAGATCTGGGATCGCGGCGCAGCTCTTACCTCGCGGTTGCAGAGCTTCGAGACCGAGATGCTGGCCGAGGACACAAACTTCGCCGGCCTTGCGAGCCTCAGCCGGGCATTGACCGCGAAAGCGGAGGCGCTGGATTCAGGGTGCCGCACGGTCCTGGACATGGATTCGACGGAGATTCCGGTGTACGGAGAGCCAGAGCAGAGCGCCTACAACGGCCACTTCGAGTCCACCTGCTATCACCCGCTATTGTTGTTCAATCGGGACGGCGACTGTCTGGCGGCCAAGCTGCGGCCCGGCAACGTGCACAGTGCTGACGACTGGGAAGAACTGTTACTTCCCGAGATTGAACGGCAGCAGAAGCTGGGCAAGGAAGTTGTGTTTCGCGCCGACGCCGCCTTCGCCAAGCCGGAAATTTACGAAGCGCTGGAAGAGCGGGGCGTGAAGTATGCCATCCGCATTCCGGCCAATGAGAACCTGGAGCGGGACATCGCGGAATTGCTGACCCGCCCAGTGGGAAGACCAAGCCACAAGCCGATGGCCTGGTACAAAGGTTTTCTCTACAAGGCGGCAAGTTGGAATACGGCGCGGCGAGTGGTGGCGAAGGTCGAACATCATACCGGAGAGTTGTTCCCGCGCATCGGGTTCGTTGTGACGAACCTAACCCAGCCCAGCCGAGCGGTGGTGCGGTTCTACAACAAGCGGGGCACGGCCGAGCAGTGGATCAAGGAGGGCAAGCAGGCGGTAAAAATGACGCGGCTGAGTTGCCACCGCTTCCGATCGAACGAGGTGCGGCTGTGGCTGAGCGTGATCGCACACAACCTGGGCAACCTGTGGCGGCGGCTGGTGCTGCCGAAGGGAATCAAGTCGTGGTCGTTGACCAGCTTGCAACAACGGCTGGTGAAGACCGGCGGCCGGTTGGTAAAGCACGCCCGCTATTTCTGGCTATTGTTGGCGGAGAGCCACCTGACGCGGCGCCTGTTTGGAAGCGTGCTGCGGCGGATGGATGCTCTGCCGCTGCCAGCCGGGTAGGTTCGGCGGGAAGGCGAAACTAATCTGGACGGCAGAGGGGAGTTGACGGGAGAGGTGCCCGAAAGAGTGCTTCGAAATGGGGGTAATCTCGGTTTTTTGGTCCCGGAGGCGGCCCAGCCGGGCACGCCCGGGGCTTTGGGATGGAAACGGATGCAAGAAAGACCACGAGCGGAGGCAAATGGAGATATATTGTTTTGCAGACAAAAGGCAAAACGGAAATTCCGGCTGAACTATCGCGCGCCAGCTGAATTTGCACGCCAACCAAGCTATGGAAAAGACGCGGGCTGCGCCCGCTTTGAAAACGCCGCTGGCGTTTTCAACTTTCCCACAGCTTCGGCTGCGGCTGGCTAAGTTATAAGATCACCGTGCGGAAAACGGAGGCAGGTCAGGTTCTCACGGTTAGTCTGTGTACACTGCACACACCTGTTCTTGTTTCTCTGACGGTTCACATACGGACAGGCGTATAGACTGCGTTTTTCCCGGCCTTTACCTGTTTCCCCTTTCCGGCACTGGCTGGCGATGGGGAAGAAGCCTCAGAAGTCGTAACCCCTTGCATGTTCATAAAAACGCTGGCAATTTCGGCGCTCAGCGCCTCCGCATTAGACAAGCTTTCCGCGAATTGGTGCAAACTCTGTGTGCTCAGGTACGCCAATCGAGTCAGTTGTTTAGTGTGTATTTGTTGAGGGCGTACAATCGTCCGCCGAACGCTCCTCCCGCTGCCTCACCACCCCAGCCATACCAGCGGTACCAGCCCGGCCAGCGCCAGCCCAACCAGGAAAATCAGGCTCTGCCGCCCTGTCCTGCGCCCGCCTAGGCAGTACGCGTAAATCCCCTTCACCACGTTGTTGCTCGCCGCGGCAATCAGAATCGCGCCCGCAGCCACCTTCACCGGCGTCAGCGAGCCCGACGCCTGCGTCATCCCCATGATGAACGGATCCACATCGGTCACGCCCATGATCGCCGCCAGCGTATCCACGCCCGCCCGCCCCAGGTAGGTCACCGCCAGTTGCGTCGCCACCAGCATGGCCAGAAACAGCAGCGCAAACAGAAACGCCGTCGTCAGCTCCAGCGGATTCTTCGGTTCTAACTCCCGCTGCGCCGTCTGTGTGCTCTTCTCCGCACGCCGCGTCCACAGCCAGCCTACGCCCACGGCCGCAACCGCCAGCACCACGAACGGCCCCCACAGCAGAGCCATCAGTTGCCGGTTGAAGAGCGCCAGCAGGATCGCCAGCCGTAAATACATCACGCCGGATGCCATCAGAATGCCGCCGGAAAACAGGTGCGGCTGATCGTCCGTCTTGCCCTGCCGCGCCAGCACCACCGTGGTTACCGTCGACGAGTATGCTCCGCCCAGCAGCGCCGCCAGCACGATCCCGCCTTGTCCCCGCGTCAGTTTCTGCAGCACGTAGCTCGCATACGAAATGGCGCTGATGGCCACCACCACCAGCCACGTCTTGAACGGATTGATGTGAAACGGCCCGAACTCCTGGTTCGGCAGCACTGGCAGAATCACGCCGCTCAGGAACAGGAACTTGGCAAAGGTGAGAATCTCATGCGGCGGAATGCGCGCAGCCAGCTTCTCCAGGCCGGCCTTCAGATCCAGCAGCAGCAGGCTGGCGACGCCCAGGGTAGTGGCAATCCAGAAGTGGCCGTAGCAGACCAGTGCCCCCACCAGAAACGTGGCTAACCCTGACATCTCCGTGGTTACGCCGGCCGCGTCCGCCTTCACCAGCTTGTGCCAGTACGACAGCAGCAGAAAACCGGCGACGCCCAGAAAGCCAATCGCAACCGGCAGCAGTTGCGCGCCTGACACTGTCGCCAGCGAATAGCCGATCAGTCCGATCAGCGGAAAGGTGCGCACCCCGCCGAAGGCGTAGGAACTTCCCGACTCCTTATGTTCCTCGCGTTCCAGTCCAATCAAAAACGACAGGAACAAAACCAGAACAATCTTGACTGCTTCCGGTGGCAGTTGCTGGTAGGTCTCCATGCCAAGCCCGCCTCAGAATCGCCGTTTCCGGCTTGCATGACAGCATATACACTCCCACCCGCGGTGCCGCAGAAATAAATTCCTCATCGCGCGGCCCCAGCTCCCTAAAGCACCTCGGTCCACCGCGGCGAAGCCGCAAAGGCCGCATGGATCATCCCCACGTGCGAGTACGTCTGCGGAAAATTGCCCCACATGCGCGGCTCCGCCGGATCGTAGTCTTCTGAGAGCAGCCCCAGGCTCGACAGCGCCTTATGGATGCGATCGAACATCGCTATCGCCTCCGCGCGCCGCCCCGTGGCCGCCAGCGCCTCTACCAGCCAGAAGGTGCAGATGACAAACGCCACTGACGGTTTCCCGAAGCCGCCGTTCAGGCTGTACCGCTGCAGCCATCCGCCCCGCGACAGGTCCTTGTGAATCGCGTCCACGGTGCTGACCAGTCTCGGATCGCTGGGCCCGAGATAGCGCAGCTTCACCATCTGCAGCAGCGACGCATCCAGATCCTCGCCGCCATAGTGGCCTACAAAGCTGTTCTTCTGCGCGTTCCAGGACTTCTCGCTTACCTCCGCGTGGATGCGTCCCGCGGCAGCGCGAAATTCGTCCGCGTCCTTTGGCGCCTGCCGGTCCGCGATACGCGCCATCCGGTCCGCCGCCGCCCAGCACATCAGGCTGGAAAATGTCTGCGGCTTCCACTCCGTCCGGTACTCCCATATCCCCGCGTCCGGAACCCCGCTCAGCGAGACTGCCTTGCGCGCCAGTTCCTCCATCAGTTGCAGTGCCGCCGGCGAGCGTTCCGCGCTCAGCCGTTCATCCAGAAAAATCGGGCTCAGCGCCAGAACCATCTCCCCGTAAATATCGTTCTGCGGCTGCGGCGCCGCGCCATTCCCGATGCGCACCGGCCAGTCGCCGTTATAGCCCGGCCAGTTCTCCAGAATCGACTCCTCCAGATTCTGCGATCCATCCACGCGGTACAGCGGGGCCAGGTTCAGTCCCTCCGCACCGCCTGCCAGGTTCAAGAGGTACTGCACGAATTGCTCCCGCTCCTCAGACTGTCCCAACAGCCCGAACGCATTCAGCACGTAATATGAGTCGCGCAGCCAGCAATAGCGGTAGTCCCAGTTCCGCTTGCTCCCCGGCGATTCTGGAATCGAGGTGGTCATCGCGGCGATGATCGCTCCGGTGTCTTCAAAACAGTGCAGCTTCAGCGTCAGAGCCGAGCGGATCACCTCCTGCTGATACAGCGGAGGAATGTCGCACTGCTTCACCCAGCGCTCCCAGTAGCGCGCCGTTTCGTTCATGAATCGCTCGCACAGCGGCGTCAGCGGCTCTTCCACCGGCGCGCCCCACGCCAGAACCAGGTACCGCCGTCCGGTCAGAGTGAAAGGCTGGCCGTTCAGGTACGAGAGCGGCAGATCGGTGGTCAGGCGCAACTGGCTCTCGAACCCCTCAAAGCGCACATGATGCGAGCCCTGCATACGGTGCGGCTTTTCTTTGGACCACCCCAGCCGCGGCTCGCAAACTACCCGGATGCGCGGCGTCCCTGACAGCGGCTCAATGATGCGGATCAGCTGCGTCGGCCGGAAGGCGCGATCGTAGTGCATGAACCGCGGCGCAAAGTCGATCACCTTGAACGAGCCCGTCGCGGTGTGAAACGTGGTCTCCAGTATGTTGGTGTTGGCCCGGTAGCTCTGTGTGCCCGTCTCGCCGCCCGCCGGGCCAATGCGGAACCTTCCCCCCTCTTCGCTGTCCAGCAGCGTCGAGCACACCGGTTCGGAGTCAAAGCGCGGAAGACAGCACCAGACAATCTCTCCGCTCCTGTCGACCAGCGCGGAATATTGACAGTTTCCTATCAGTCCTAGGTCTTCTAGCCGCATAAGGGGAAGCCTTCGTGCGGTGTTTCTGTGCTTCAATAGAAGTATGACACGAGTGGCGCGACTTATCCTCGGCCTGATCGTGGGATTGGCTCTGTTAACGTGGGCAGTTTCTGGAGTAGTTCAGACCACGGTGCGCGAATGGTTTGAGCGCGATGCCCAATCGCGTGCGCAATTGGTGCTTGTCGGAGCGCAGCCGGCCCTGGCAGATGCCTGGTATGACCCGGCAGATCTTAGCAAGCAGTTGGTGACGCTCGCTGCAGACGAGCGCGTCATCGCAGTCGCCGCCTGTAACATCGACTTCACCACCCGCTCTGTCACCCCGGGCATGCCGGATGAGTTCAGTTGTCCTCAGGTGGGCCCGCGCGTCCGCGAAACGGGCTACAATGGCCAGCAGACGTTGCGCCAGTGGAGCACCGTCGCCATGCTGCCCACCGGCAGCGTTCTGGTCAGCGCCATGCCGATTGCCGAGCAGGGACAGCAGCTCGGCTTCGCCATTCTGGTCCACGACCTCAGCTACGTCGAGCGCCGCGAGGCCGATGCGCAGCTCTTCCTCTTGGCTGTCTTCGGCCTTCTCGGAATCATGGCCTTTGGCATCCCGGTTCTGGTCACCCGCCGCGCGCGCCACGAGTGGAGCCTTGAAGTCCGCAAACTGCTGCATGGATCCGGCAAACAGAGCAGCGAATTTCAGCCCATCCTGAGCGACATGCGCGAATTGATTGCGCGCATGGCCAGCGAACGCGAAGACGCGCCCGGCCTGTGGACCGCCGAGCGCCTCAAGCAAACACTCAACCGCTACCTCCACGGAGAAACGGTCGTTATCCTCGCCAATCGCGAGCCCTACATCCACGAATACACGCCCCAAGGAGAAATTGAAGTCCGGCATCCCGCCAGCGGCTTGGTCACCGCGCTCGAGCCCATCATGCGCGCCTGCTCCGGTGTTTGGGTAGCTCACGGCAGCGGCAGCGCCGACCGCGAAACCGTGGACAGTCACGATCATGTCCGCGTGCCCCCCGGAGAGGAGTCCTATTACATCCGCCGTGTCTGGCTCTCCGAAGAGGAACAGCAGGGCTACTACTACGGCTTCGCCAACGAAGGACTCTGGCCCCTTTGCCATGTGGCTCATGCGCGGCCCGTCTTCCGTGCCGAAGATTGGCGCCTCTACCGCGCCGTCAATCAGAAATTCGCTGACGCCGTCTGCAGCGAAGTGGATTCCAAGGACCCCATCATCCTGGTGCAGGACTATCATTTCGCCCTCGCTCCGGCCATGATCCGCAAGCGCCTTCCCGCCGCCACCGTCATTGTCTTCTGGCACATCCCCTGGCCCAACGACGAGCGCATGGGCATCTGCCCCTGGCGCAACCAGATTCTCGAAGGCCTGCTCGGAAGCAGCATCCTCGGCTTCCAGACCCAGCTCCACTGCAACAATTTTCTCGATTCCGTTGACCGCTATCTGGAGACGCGCCGCGACCGCGAACACAATGCCGTGGTCATGCGCGGCCATCGCACTCTGGTGCGTCCTTACCCCATTGCGCTGGAGTGGCCGGTGCGCTGGGTCGATTCCTCGCCCACTCCCGAGGAGTGCCGCGCGCAGGTCTGGCATGACCTGCACTTGAAACCCGATGCAATGCTCGGCCTCGGTGTCGATCGGCTGGATTACACCAAGGGCGTCGAGGAGCGCTTTCTGGCGGTGGAGTTCCTGTTGGAACGCCATCCCGAGTTTCGCCGCCGCTTCAGCTTTGTCCAGCTTGCCGCGCCCAGCCGCACCAAGATTCAACGCTATCAGGAACTGAACGAAACCGTCGAGCAGCTTGCCGAGCGCATCAACCAGCGCTTCGGCACCCAGGACTACAAGCCCATCCTCTTGCTCCGCACCCACCACGAACCGCCTGAAGTCTTCCGCTACTACCGCGCCGCGGACCTCTGTTATGTCAGCAGCCTCCACGACGGCATGAATCTGGTGGCCAAGGAGTTCGTCGCCGCCCGCACTGACCTCAAGGGGGTTCTGATTCTCAGCGAGTTCACCGGCGCCGCGCGCGAGTTGACCGAGGCGCTGATCGTCAACCCCTACGATCTGGAGGGCAGCAGCGAGGCCCTCGCCGCCGCCCTTACCATGCCCGACGACGAGCAGCGCGATCGCATGCGCTCCATGCGCGCCCTTCTGGTCCAGTTCAACGTCTATCGCTGGGCCGGCACGATGCTGGTCGATGCCGCGCGCCTGCGCAACCAGGAGCGCGTCGCCGGCCGTCTCTCCGAGCGCAGCAATGTGGGGGCGGCCGTCTGACCATGAAGTATCTGCTCTCCCACGACTCGCTTGCCATCGTCGCGCTCCTGGCCGCCGAGCGCACCCTGTGCGCCTTCGACTTTGATGGCACGCTGGCTCCCATCGTCACTGATCCGAAGCGCGCCGCCATGCGCCCACGAACCCGCGCCTTGCTGCGCGAGCTCGCCTCGCTCTATCCCTGCATCGTGGTCTCCGGCCGCGCCCGTGAAGATGCATTGAAGAAACTAACCGGCGTGCCCGTGCTCCGCGTCATCGGCAATCATGGCGCCGATACCGGCGATACTTCCACCGCGCGCACTTCGGTTGAGCATTGGAAGACCGAGCTTGAAGCCGGCCTCGGTTCCATCCCCGGCCTCTGGATCGAAGACAAGGGCCTCTCCCTCGCCGTCCACTATCGCCAATGCGCAGATCGGCCGGAGGTGCGCCGCCGCATCCTGACGCAAGCCGAAGCATTGTCCTGTTCCCACGTCTTCGGCGGCAAGCAGGTCGTCAACGTCGTTGCCGAAAGCGCGCCCAATAAGGGCGATGCCCTGGCTGAGGAACGCGATCGCCTCGGCTTGAACTGGGTCCTTTATGTTGGTGACGACGAGAACGACGAGTCCGCCTTCGCCCTCCAAGGCAACGTCGTCGCCGTGCGCATCGGCCGCAAGCTCCGCTCTCACGCCGCCTACTACCTGCGCGCGCAATCCGAGATCGACAAGCTGCTCAACGCGCTCATCCACCTCCGCCGCGATCTCTCCTCATCGAAATGATCCTGCGCAGCCGCTACTGCTTGATCACCGTGCCGTCCTGCAGCCGTATCTCGCCCCAGCCGCCGTTCAACGGGCTGGCGGTAAACGGCGCCTTGGCCGCTTCTTTCTCGTCGATCTCAATCCCCCATCCGGGATTCTCATTCACCCACAGGTACCCGTCCTTCATCACCGGGCAGCCCTGGAAGATCGCCTGCGTCCGCTCGTTGAACGGTGTGTACTCCTGAATCCCGAAGTTGTAGCTGACAATATCCAGCGTGACGTTCGCCATGTGCCCCACCGGCGAAACATCCCCCGGCCCGTGCCACGCCGTCTTCACCCCAAACTGCTCGGCCAGAATCGCAATCTTGCGCGACGGGCTGAATCCCCCCGCCTGTGAAAGATGCACGCGGATGTAATCAATCAGATTCTCTTCAATCAGCGGCTGCCACTCATGCGGACTGTTAAACAGCTCCCCCATCGCAATCGGCGTAGCGCAGTTCTGCCGGATCTGCCGGAAATATTCCAAATCCTCCGGTGAAAGTGGATCCTCCAGAAAAAACATCCGGAACGGCTCGGCGTCCTTGCAAAACTGCACCGCCTCATTCGGCGTCAGCCGCTCGTGCATGTCGTGCAGCAGCTCTACTTCATCACCCAGTTCCTTGCGGCAGATTTCCAGCAGCTTCAGTGACCGCCGCATGTCGTAAGCAGGCTCAAACAGCGGCTTGTCGGTCAGCGGCTTCACGTCGGTCGTGCCGCTGTGCGCCGAGCCGTACCCGGCCATCCCCGGCAGCCCCACCTGCACCCGCACATTGCGCCAGCCCTGCGCCATATATTGCTTCGCGCTCGCCACCACGTCCTCGAACTCTGCCCCGCTGGCGTGTGCGTAGGTATCCACAGCCTCGCGGCATTTTCCGCCGGCCAGCTGATACACCGGCATACCCGCCTGCCGCCCCTTGATGTCCCACAATGCCTCATCCACGCCGCTGATCGCATTGTTCAGCACCGGTCCGTTCCGCCAGTACGAGCTGTCGTAGCATGACTGCCAGATGTCCTCTATCCGGTCCGTCGTCTTGCCCAGCAGAAACGGCTTCAGGTACTTCTCCACCGCCGGCTTCACCAGGTCGGCCCGCTGCGTAAACGTGGCGCAGCCGTACCCATACAGCCCATCCTGGTCCGTCGTAATCTTCACCACAGTCAGCCGCACGCCTTGCGGCTGGCACTCAATCACGCTGATGTCTTTAATCCGCGGCGTCGGCATCGCCCGCGTGGCCCGCGCTGCCTGCTCCTCGGCCCGCATCAATCGTGGAGCAAGAGCAATCGATCCCGCTCCCGCAAGGCTCTTCAACAAATCCCGCCGTCTAATCGTCACAGCTTTGCCCTCCTGAATTCAATTCACCCTTGCGCGCACACTGAATCATCCAGGCGCGCAACTTGCGTCCGTCTTTCCGCACCCCTGCCAGCGCCGAGCAAGTGTATCACCCGCTCATTGCCGCTTCATCTCCCTGAAACACCGCTCAATTCCCCGTCTTCTCGAAGGGTTGCCGCTGAGTGGTTGCGTTGAGCATTGGAAGAATCAGTTGCGAAGCATGCGTGCCGCCAAAATAAATCGTGTTGCGCGCCTTCGCTGTCGTGGTCCACTCGCCCGCCGCGGCGCCCGTATTCGGATTCGGTTCCAGCCGCGGAAAGTCGGTGCTGCTGATGTCCACTCGAATCCGATGACCAACCGCAAACAAATTGCCGGTCGGCCCCAACTCAATGCGCAGCGGGCAGATCTTTCCCGGTGTCGCCGGTTCCACCCGCTCCGCCCCATCGCGGAACCGCATGCGCATCTCCCCTTCCGCCACAATCATCGAGTACCCATCCGGATAAACATCCGTCACCTTCACCACAAAGTCCGTATCCGGCGCGCTGGACGAAACCCACAGCCGCGCCTCCACCGTCCCCGTCGCTGCAACCGCGCTCGTCAGCACCGGCGTAGTAAAGCTGACCACATCGGCACGTTTCTCCAGCGCCGCCTGATCCTCCACGCACTCGTTGTGCAGATAGCCGCCCTCGGTCGGAACCGGATCGGCAGGATCATCTTCAAACGCCGCGGCCCCCTCACCCGCCGGCCGCGTTTTGCTCAGCCCTCCCTCCGGCTGCAGATAAAAATCAGCCGCGCGGCCCGTCTGCTGCGGCCAGGCCCTCAGACTGATCCACTGCCCTCCCGCCGCCAGCTTGCCCTGCGCTGCTTCGCCCGCAATTCCCCCGCCCATCTGAAACAGCGTCACCGGCGCCGCGCCAATGATCCGGTACGGCTTCCCTTTCAGCCAGTGATTGAACCAGTCCAGTTCGACCGCCTGCTCATCCACCCCCGCCGCCGTCCCAAAATCCGCTTCGCCGCAGGTCGAGTTGCCGGTCGCATGCGGCCACGGCCCGATCAGCAGCTTCTTCGCTGTTTTCTGCAAAGCCGACAGCGCCACAAAGTTCCGCACCACCCCGCCCACGGTCCCGTCGTACCATCCGCTGATAAAAAACATGGGAACGTCTTTAAACCGGCCGTAACTCCCAGCCAGATCGATATTCGGCCGCTTCCAGTAACTGTCGAAGCCCGGATGCGCGTAAATCTCCTCAAAGATCCTCAGATAATCCGGCAGCGGCCGCAGCAGCTCCGCACGTTGTTCTGGCGGCATCCGCAGCCACGGCGTCGGATTCTTGAACGTCGCATCCAACTTCGCAAGCAGCTCCGGCATGACCGACGCTTCCTTGCTGGTCTCGGCCATATACAGCACCCACTCTGACATGCCCAGGCTCGGCACGCCGCCCTCCAGCGCGTACCGGAAAAAACTGTCCCACCCCACCACCGGAAACATCGCCGCCAGGTGCGGCGGCCGGGTCATTGCCGCTGCATACTGCGTCCAGGCCTCGTAGGAAGCCCCCGCGGTCCCAACCTTCCCATCCGACCACGCCTGCCCCGCGGCCCATTCGATGGTGTCGTACCCATCCTCGCCGTCGTCGCGCAGCAGCGTAAACGTCCCCTCCGAGCGAAACCGCCCCCGGCAATCCTGCGCCACCACCACATACCCGTGCCCCGCGAAAAACATCCCCGCCCGCCGCATCCCGTCCTTGCCGTACGGGGTCCGGTAGACGATCACAGGAAACTTCCCCGGCAGCGCCAGCCCCAGCCGGGCCGGCCGATATACATCCGTAGCCAGCCGAACCCCGTCTTCCATCCGCACCATCAGATTTTTCTCAACCAGGTAGTCCGCGCCCTGCCGCGCACCCGGCGCGGAAGCGCTATTCTGCTCAACAACAAATTCGGAGGCTCCGTTGGTCTGATTGGTTTGACTTTGCGAAAGCGCAGGAAATCCGCCGGCCAGGACCCAGCCAAAACCCGCTAATGCGGCGGCCAACGCTCTCCTCATCCTGATCGCCGGCATCGGTTCCCCCCCATAAGATCAGCCCGCAACTCCGCCCGCTTCCGGCCGCACACCACACCGCCTGCCGCGGAACGCACTGAATATAGCACGCGCGCCAATCGCCCCCGCCGCGCGCCACGCCGCGGACAAGAGCGGTCGTTCCCGGCAAAACAAAGAGGTTCTTCCTTCGCGGCGAAGGCATCGGAACGTCTTCTAATGATTGAATTTATAGGGAAAATGGTAGGCACGACTGGATTCGAACCAGCGACCTCTTCCGTGTCAAGGAAGCGCTCTAACCAACTGAGCTACGCGCCTGCAAATCGACTCGTTTCAGTTTATCAGCATCGCATCCTGCAGCAAAGACGCCCCGTTTCGCGCCGCAGTCTCCGGGCTTCGCCTTCAATCCTCGTTGACGAACCAGGGTTTCATCCTGATAAATAAGAGGTTGTCGTGCCTGAAGGGTTTCGGGGGCGCTTTGGCCCGCAATCGCTCGCTTGCGCCGGTTCCAGGACTCAGCTATGGGTGACACTGCCAACCTGCCATTCAACCCGCTCCGTAACGCGCCCACTCTGCTTACGCTCACCCGTATCTGCCTAGCGCCGTTTCTCATTGCCGCCATCCTGGAGGCCCACTATGCCCTCAGCTTTGGCCTCTTTGTCGCAGCGGGCCTGACCGACGCGCTGGACGGAGCGCTGGCCCGCATCCTCAAGCAGCGCACCATGCTCGGCCAGTACCTTGACCCGGTCGCCGACAAGCTCCTGCTGAGCACCTTGTTCCTGGTGCTGATGCACAAAGGGATGATTCCGGTTACGGTGACCGTGCTGGTCTTCGGCCGCGATGTCGGCATTCTCCTGGTCGCGGCCATCCTCTTCGCCGCCGTCGGCCGCCGCGAGTTCCGTCCCAGCCTCCTCGGCAAGGCCAACACCTGCGCTCAGGTCAGCGCGGTGGCCGCCGTGCTCCTGCATCAGCTCACCCCAGCCGCCTGGGTCGCGAATGTCCGCCTGATCGCGCTCGATCTCACCATGGCGCTGACCGTGATTTCAGGCCTGCATTATGCCTGGGCGGTCAGCCGCCCGACGGGCTCGCCGGCCAACGGAGCCTCCGCCAGGAACTAGCCTGCGGGCTCACATCTCATCCGGGGCCTTTTCGCTTTCCGCGGTATCTTCGATCTCCATGTCCCGAAATTCTTCGGAATCAAAGATCTCTCCACATTCCAGGCACTCAACATATTCGGTGTCGTCATGCCGGGAGACGATGCGAACTCTGGGATGTCTACACGCGCTTGCCATGGGTCCTGAGATTCGTTGAACTGGTGCTCTTTCCGCCAGATTGTAGCTGTCTTTCCCATGATTGCAAACGGATATTTGCGGATTCCGCCGCGCCCCGGCGGAAATTTTCCCCGGCTGAGTTTGCCCATTCTTGCATCCGCTTGAAATCCCGACAGAAATGGTCGTATACTAAATACGGACTGAAGCAGTCGCATATTTATGCTCAAGCTGACCAAGAAAGCGGATTATGGCCTCATGGCGCTCAAGTTTCTTGCCGAGCACCCGGAGACCCCCGCGCTCAGCGCCAAGGATGTCGCCGACGCCTATGGGATTCCCGCGCAGTTGCTGGCCAAGATTCTCCAACTGCTCACCAGGAACGGCCTCCTGCGTTCCCACGCCGGCATGAACGGCGGCTATGAGCTGGCCCGGGACGCGCGTCAGATCTCCGCCTACGAGGTCATTCTTGCCATCGACGGACCGTTTTTCATCACCTCCTGCACAAGGGGCGCGAAGGCCTGCGAGCTGACCCCGAGCTGCACCATCAAGGAGCCCCTGGCCCGGGTCAACGACACCATCGCCGGCGTGCTCAAGAGCATTAGTATTCAGGATCTGGCCGAGCACGAACATCCGTCTGCGCGGGCGCGCGAGGCGCAGCCGCTGGTCAGCCTGACGTTGTAAACGAGAGTTTTCTCCTCCGCCCCGGACGAACCCGGGCGGAGAAGAGCACCGAAATTGAGGATGGAGACGAGAATGAGCACATTTGTCAGCCAGGTAGAAGCGCCCGCCGGCGTTAGCCTGCCCATTTATATGGATAATCACGCCACCAGTCCGCTCGATCCGCGGGTTCTGGAGGCGATGATGCCCTACTTCACCACCAAGTTCGGCAACGCCGCCAGCCGTAACCACTCCTTCGGCTGGGAGGCCGAGCAGGCCGTCGAATCCGCCCGCGAGCAGATCGCCAAACTCATCGGCGCCACCGCCAAGGAGATCATCTTCACCTCCGGCGCCACCGAGAGCGACAACCTGGCCATCAAGGGCATCGCCGAGATGTATCGCGAGCGCGGCAATCACATCATCACCCAGGTCACCGAGCACAAGGCCGTCCTCGACACCTGCAAGCGCCTGGAGAAGTACGGCTATCGCGTCACCTATCTGCCGGTCAAGGCCGACGGCCTCATCGACATGGAGGATCTCCGCCGCGCCATCGACGACAAGACCATCCTGGTCACCATCATGGCCGCCAACAACGAGATCGGCGTCCTTCAGCCCATCACGCGAAATCGGCAAGCTCTGTCACGAGAAGGGCGTCATCTTCCATACCGACGCCGTCCAGGCGGTCGGCAAAGTTCCCGTCAACGTCATCTCCGACAACATCGATGTCCTTTCGCTCTCCGGCCACAAAATCTACGGCCCCAAGGGTGTCGGCGCGCTCTACGTCCGCCGCCGCAACCCCCGCGTGCAGATCGCTGCGCAGATCGACGGCGGCGGCCACGAGCGTGGCATGCGTTCCGGCACCCTCAACGTCCCCGGCATCGTCGGCATGGGCAAGGCCTGCGAAATCGCCGCGGCTGAGATGGCAGTCAGAAGCAGCCTACCTGCGCGGCCTCCGCGATCGGCTTAAGCACAAGTTCGAGTCCGAGCTGGACTACGTCCACGTCAACGGCTCCATGGAGCATCGTCTCCCCGGCAATCTCAACATGAGCTTCGTTTACGTCGAAGGCGAGTCGCTGCTCATGGGCATCAACGACGTGGCAGTCTCCAGCGGTTCGGCCTGCACCTCGGCCACCCTCGAACCTTGCATACGTTCTCAAGGCTCTCGGCCTCGGCGACGACGTGGCGCACAGCAGCATCCGTTTCGGTCTCGGCCGCTTCAACACCCAGGCCGAAGTCGATTACGTAGCCGCCAAGGTCATTGACATTGTGAAGCATCTGCGCCAGCTTTCTCCGCTCTACGAGATGGTGCTGGAAGGCATTGACCTGACCAAGATCGAGTGGCAGGCGCATTGAAGGAACAGCTACTGGCTACTAGCTACCGGCTATTAGCTAATGGCTGCTTTTGAGGCATCGGCAGGCCATCCCGCCGAATCAAACAAGACGAACAGCGGCTTCCCCGCACCAGGAGAACAGAAACATGGCATACAGCGACAGAGTCATCGACCACTACAACAATCCGCGCAACGTGGGCACGCTCGACAAGAGCGCGCAGGAGGTTGGCACCGGCTTGGTCGGCGCGCCGGAGTGCGGCGACGTCATGCGCCTCCAGATTCGCGTCAACCCCGAGACCCAGGTCATCGAAGAGGCCAAGTTCAAGACCTTCGGCTGCGGCTCGGCCATCGCCAGTTCCTCGCTGGCCACCGAGTGGATCAAGGGCCGCACCGTCGACGACGCCATGGCCATCAAGAACACCGACATCGTGAAGGAGCTGTCGCTCCCGCCCGTCAAGATTCACTGTTCGGTGCTGGCTGAGGACGCCATCCGCGCCGCCATCGGCGACTGGAAGAAGAAGAACGGCGTGGCCGAGACCGCGGAAGTCGCGGCCGCAGCCAAGTAAGCGGCGACCGCCCGGCAAAGGCAGTCTTCGTGCTAGGCGCTGTAGCAGGCCACGGCTGCTGGGCTTTGTGTCAGGGCATGACTGATGGGCTCTGTGTCAGGGCATGACTGATGGGCTCTGTGTCAGGGCATGACTGATGGGCGTTGTGTCAGGGCATGACTGATGGGCGTTGTGTCAGGGCACGACTGATGGGCGTTGTGTCAGGGCACGACTGCTGGGCGTTGTGTCAGGGCACGACCGGGGAACCCACCCAGTGGGTGGGTCGCGTGCCGTAAGACGCAGCAAAATGAACTGGGCTTTAGCCCCTGCGGAACGCTTCGCAGGGCGCAACGAAACGCAATCGAAGACCAGGTAAGAACTATGTCGAACATGGTGAGCATCGAATCGAAACCTGCTGAAGGCGCCTTTGCGGCGAAGCCGCAGTCTGCCCCACCGCAGGTGGCCGCTGTTGGCCTGCAGGTGACCGAAAAAGCCATCAAGCGCATCCGCGCCGCCATGGCCAAGGAAGGCATCTCGCCTGCCGAAGGCGGCCTGCGCATCGGCGTCATGGGCGGCGGTTGCTCCGGCCTCTCGTACTCTATCAAGTTCGATACGCAGCCACGCGAGCGCGACCGCATCTACGAGTTCGACGGCGTACGCGTCTTCGTCGATCCCAAGTCGTTCCTCTATCTGCACGGCATGACGCTCGACTACGACGAGACTCTGATGCGGCAGGGATTCAATTTCATCAATCCTAACTCCTCGCGCTCCTGCGGCTGCGGTTCATCGTTCTCCTCGTAGTTTGCGGCGTAAGGTTGGGGTTGATTCATGTTGAAAGCTATCGATTCCGCAGTCCCCGTAGCGTGCTGGTCTTGTTCCGTAGCCCATAACGAGTCCACGCTCTTCTGCCCGCACTGCAGCAAGATTCAGCCGCCGCCGGGCGCGGATTATTTCTCCGTCTTCGGCCTCGTGCCGAAGCTGAATCTCGATCTCGATACCCTGGAAAACGAGTTTCACCGGCTCAGCCGCAAGGTGCACCCCGACCGCTTCGCCCGCGCCGGAGAGAACGAGCGCCAATGGAGCCTGGCCGACACCGCGCTGCTGAACGACGCCTATCGCACCCTCAAAGATCCGCTGCGCCGCACCGAGTACCTGCTCAAGTTGAAGGGCGCGGAGATCGGCGAAGAGTTCGCCGGCAAAGACAGCAAAAGCCGCGGCGCCGGCGAAAACGGCCCTTCGCGCGCCCCGGCCGATCTGCTCGAAGAGGTCTTCGAGCTGAACATGCAGCTTGAAGAGATGCGCATGGCCCGCAAAACAGGCGAGCCCAATACCAGCGAGACTGACCCGCAGCTCCTGGCCGATCTCATCGCGGCCCGGACGAAATTTGAATCCCTGCTCGACGAAGTCGACAGCAATCTGCGCGCCGAGTGGCAGCTTTGGGACGACGGCAGCGAATCCAGGCGCAAAGAGGCGGAGAAGACCATGATCGCCCTCCTCGACCGCCGCCGCTACCTCCGCAATCTGGTCCGCGAGGTGACCGAAACCTTGGAAGACAGACCCCTGGGAGTTGAATAGACGCATATGGCTGAAGGACGCATAGTCGGTATCGACCTGGGAACCACCAACTCCCTGGTCGCCTATATGCAGGGTGATGCGCCCGTCGTGATTCCCGGCGTGGACGGCTCCAATCTGGTTCCGTCGGTGGTGGCGCTCGATCCCCTGCCGCCGGGCAAAGGCCGTCCCTCGGTCACCGTCGGCAACAGCGCCCGCAAGGCGCTCATTGAAACCCCGGAGCGCGTCATCTACTCCGTCAAGCGCCTCATGGGCCGCGGCCTCAGGGAGGTCCAGGCCGAGCTCAAGTTCTTCCCCTTCCGCCTGGCTGACAACGTCGAGGCCGGCGAAGTCCCGCGCATCCAGCTCGGCGAGCTCAAGTTCACCCCGCCTGAAATCTCCGCCTACATCCTTCGCCAGCTCAAGCGCAACGCCGAGCGCTTCTTCGGCGCGCCCGTCACCCAGGCGGTCATCACCGTCCCCGCCTACTTCAACGACGCGCAGCGCCAGGCCACCAAGGACGCGGGCCGCATGGCCGGCCTTGAGGTTCTCCGCCTGGTCAACGAGCCCACCGCCGCCGCCCTCGCCTATGGCCTCGACCGCGCCAAGCAAGGAACCATCGCCGTCTACGATCTCGGCGGTGGCACCTTTGACATCTCCATCCTCAAGCTCCGCGACGGCATCTTCGAAGTCCTGTCCACCAACGGCGACACCCACCTCGGCGGCGACGACATCGACAACCTGCTCCTAGCCATCGCGCTCGACGAGATTCACGCCGAGCACGGCGTCGATCTCCGCGCCCATCCCGGCGCCGTGCAAGCCCTGCGCAAGGCCGCCATCGACGCCAAGGTCAAGCTTTCCTCTGAGCCCTCCGCGCACTTCGACATCGAGCTCCCCAACGGCGACCGCTACCAGCGCGAGATTCCCCGCAGCGTCTTCGAGCTCCTCATCGAGCCGGTCCTCAACCGCACCGTCGGCCCCTGCAAGCAAGCACTCACCGACGCTGGCCTCACCCCCGAGCAGATCGATGAAGTCGTCCTGGTCGGCGGATCCACGCGCATCCCCGCTGTCCGCCAGTTGGTCGGCGATCTCTTCCATCTCGTCGCGCGCGGCAAGAAGCCCCACATCGAGCTGAACCCTGATGAAGTCGTCGCCCTGGGCGCGGCCGTGCAGGCTGACATTCTCGCCGGCCTATCCCGCTCCACTGAGGAGATGCTGCTCCTCGACGTAACCCCGCTCTCCCTCGGCATTGAGGCCCTCGGCGGCGCCGTCGCGCGCATCATCCAGCGCAACTCCACCATCCCCGCCTCCGCCACTGAGCACTTCACCACCGGCGTCGACGGCCAGACCAGCGTCGCCATTCACGTCGTCCAGGGCGAGCGCGAGATGGCCGCCGACTGCCGCTCTCTCGCCCGCTTCGACCTCAAGGGCATTCCCCCCATGAGCGCCGGCCTGCCGCGCATCGAGGTCAAGTTCCTCATCGACGCCGATGGCATCCTCAAAGTCTCCGCGCGCGAGCAGCGCAGCGGCCAGGCCGCCAAAATCGAAGTCAAGCCCACCTATGGCTTAACCGACGAGCAGGTCGAAAGCATGATCCTCGACTCCTTCGACCACGCCGAGGAGGATTTCGCCAGGCGTCTTCTCGTTGAAGCCCGCAATGAGGCCGATTCAATTCTCGCGGCCGTCGAGCGCGCCCCGCGGAATCCCGCATGGCAGCAGTTGTCCGCCGATGAACAATCCACCATCGCCGCTGCCCGTGACCGTCTCGCCTCCGTCAAGCAGGGCAACGATATGGTCGCGATTCGTGAAGCCACCGTCGCCCTCGATCAGGCCACGCGCCATTTTGCCGAGCTGATGATGGACGCCGCCGTCACCACCGCCATTCGCGGCAAAACCATGGAAGCCGCCGGCGAGGAGCTGAACGAATCCGTCACCGCCCCGCATCCCATGGCCGCCGCTGAGTTCAAATAGGGAGCGCCCAATGGACAGACAGGCCATGAAAGCCTGCAGAAAGTATCGACCCGTATCAGGGCACGACCGGGGAACCCACCCGGTGGGTGGGTCGCGTGCCGTAAGACGCAGCAAAATGAGATGGGCTTTACAGGCTGCGGAAAAACGTATCTGGTGCGAGCTTTGTAACAAGGGCACGGCGGGGCACCCTCTGGGTCCCGGGCCAAAAATGCCACAAAACAAAGAGCGGGGCTTTAGCCCCTGAGGTAAGTTTTTTACGAAACCGGCCGGTGCCCCGAGGTCAGCGGCGCAGGAGATCGATCCAATGAGCGAATCAACAAACAAAAACATTCCGCCCGAAAAACTGGTCCGCGTCAACTTTGAACCAGAGGGCAAAACCGTCGAGTTCGAATTCGGCACGATGCCTTACGATCACCACGGCAAGCCGATGTCCTTCCTCGATGTCGCGGAGAATCACGGCATCTTTCTCGACCACGCCTGCGGAGGCTCCTGCGCCTGCACCACCTGCCATCTCTGGATCAAGGAAGGCGCCGAGGGAATCAGCCAGGCCGAAGACGATGAACTGGACCGCCTGGACATGGCCGCCGATCAGCAGTTGAACTCGCGCCTCGGCTGCCAGGCCGTCATCACCCGCCCCGGCAACTACGTCGTCGAGATTCCCAAGTGGAACCGCAACTACACCTCCGAAGGCAAGCCCCTGGCCCTGGCCGAGCAGAAGTAAGGAATTGGGTGCCCCAGGTCTCGATTTTGAGACCTGGGATACCACGAACCTCAATCAGCCTGACAAACCAGGAGCCATAATGCCCCGCGAACTCCACTGGACCGACGCCGAAGAAATCGGCATTCAGCTCACGGAAAAATTCCCCGGCCTGGACCCGCTAACCGTCCGCTTCACCGACCTGCACCGATACGTAACGGAGCTGGAAGGCTTCGCCGACGATCCGCAAAAATCCAACGAGTCCAAGCTCGAAGCCATTCAGATGGCCTGGCACGAAGAGTTTCAGGATGCTCAGGGATAAATCCTTCCGCACGCACCTAACGCATTTCTCCTTCAGACGTATACCGGAGCCAACGCACTCAAGCGCCGATTTCAACAAGAAATCGGCGCCGCAAAGAACGCCAATCGAGGCTACATGTGAAGGAGAAACGCCGTAGTCATCGCGGCTCCAGCTGCAGCCCTACTCCCAGTGATCCCGCGGCTCCCGTTCGCTCCATCCAAACGCCCTCTCGATGTGAACGAGCTCCTTCTCTTTTCCGGGAACCAGATATACGCTGAGCACATCGAAGCGCACCGTCGGCGGTGTCGGCTGCGGCAGTTGCCGCACGAACTGGCGAGCCAGTCGCCGCAGAACCTCGCGCTTCTGCCCATCCACCGCGAATTCAGCCGGCATCAGGTCGTGCGCCGTGCGCGTCTTCACCTCAATCACGCACAAAATCTCCCCCTGCCAGGCCACCAGGTCCAGATCCCCGCGCACCCTGCCCGATGACCACCGCCGCGCAACCACGCGATAGCCCTTGCGCCGCAGGTAAGAATAAGCAGCATCTTCGCCGCTATGTCCCGTCTCCAGGTGCTCCGCCATCTCCTCCGCGCGCCCGCTCCTGTGCGCCATCCATTCCAGGCCGCGTAGTGCATTTTCCACGCAGGAGAGCCGCAACTGCGCCAGCCATTCCATAGCCATCCATTCTCGGCTGGCCGGGTGAAGGACGCAAATCCACGGGGTCAGGCAACTCCGAAATGAAATCAGCTGGTTCAAATGCCGCCAGCGGGTGCTTGTGATTGGAATCCATGCAAACGGGCCGGCAGATAGGAGCTTCGTCCCCGGTCTGCCGGCCCGCTTCTTTGTGTGCAGAATTGCCCGCTTCAGACCGCCGCCGTTTCTGCAACCGCGGCCTGCTCGTGTTCCTTTTCCACAATGCTCAACGCTTCCTCCAGAATGTCCAGGGCCACCGTCGCCTCCTGCTCGTTGACCACCAGCGGCGGCGAGAGCCGCAGCGTGGTTTCGCCGCACCCCAGCACCATCAGACCGCGTTCAAAGCACAGCGTCTCCACGCGGTTGCGCAGCTCCGCGGCCGGCTCGCGCGTGGTCTTGTTCTTCACCAGCTCGACGCCGATCATCAGCCCCCGCCCGCGCACATCCCCCACCAGCGGATGGCTCTTCACCCACCCCCGCAGCCGCTCCAGCATCAGCCCGCCCACGCGCGCCGCGTTCGCCATCAACTCCCGCTCGATGATCTCCATGGTGGCCAGCGCCGCCGCGATCGAGACCGGATTGCCGCCAAAGGTCGATGCGTGCGAGCCCGGAACCCAGTCCATGATCTCCGCGCGGCTCATGCAGATGCCCAGCGGCATCCCGCTGGCAATGCCCTTGGCGATGCACACAATGTCCGGCTCCACGCCGGAGTGCTCCACCGCCCACCACTTACCGGTCCGCCCCACGCCGCACTGCACCTCGTCCACCACCAGCAGAATCCCGTGCCGGTCGCAGATCGCCCTCAGCTCCTGCATGAAGTTGTCCGGCGCCACCACGTAGCCGCCCTCGCCCTGGATCGGCTCGATGAAGATCGCAGCCACTTCTTCCGGCGGCAGAATCGTCTTGAACAGCTTCTCTTCGATGTAGCGCGCACAGCCCAGGCTGAACGCCTCCTGGTCCTGCGCCCCGCCCATGCACCCGCGGTACGCATACGGATAGCGCACGTGCGTCACCCCCGGAACCAGCGGCGCGAAACGCCGCTTCTGCTGCGGCTTCGATCCGGTCAATGAAAGCGCGCCCATCGTCCGCCCGTGAAACGCCCCCAGAAACGAAATCACATTCTGCCGTCCGCTGTGGTAGCGCGCCAGCTTCAGCGCGCACTCAATCGCCTCGGCCCCGGAGTTGCAGTAGAAAAACTTGTGCGGCCCCGGCATCGGCGCCACCGCCGAGAGCCGGTCCGCCAGCTCTGTGATGTGTTCGTCGTAAAAATCCGTGCTCGATATATGGATCAACTCGCCCGCCTGCTTCTGAATCGCCGCCACCACCTCCGGATGGCAATGCCCGGTCGAAATCACCGCAATCCCCGCGGCAAAATCCAGAAACTCGTTCCCGTCCGCGTCTTCCACGCGGATCCCGCGCCCGCGCTTGGCCACCAGCGGATACGAGCGCGTATAGCTGGGCGAAATCAGCCGCTGGTCCGCCTCAACCGCCGCCCTGGCCTTCGGTCCCGGCAGCGCACCCACCAGCTTGGGCCCGTATTGTGCGTGCATTTCCTGTTTGTTCATGACACTTCTCCTCGACAGATTCGGAAGATTCAGTTGCACGGCCGCATTCCTGTGCGATTCAGCCGCTGATCCCGCCCGCCTGCGGAAATCGTCCAGTTTCGTTCACCCTTCAGTGGTGAGAATGATTAAGAGGTGAGAAAGAATCGGCCCCGTTGGGTCCTCGCAATCTTCCGTTGGCCCGTGCTAATCGCTTGCGAAGAGGCTAGGTCGGGTGCGGGTGGGCAGCACGCGCAGGTGCCGCCGCGGGCAGATCGTGCGCGCACGCAACCGCGACCACCGCCGTGCGGCCGGTAGCAGCAGGCTCAAATGGGCAGCGCTCTCGTGCATAAAACCCCGCTCGCCTCACAATAACACGCGCCCTATGCGCCCTTCCACGGGCCAGTCCCGCGCTGCACCTGCGCCTCGGCCTGTTCCACCTTTGTCTCCAGCGCCTTAGCGTCCTCAATCGCCGCGCCCTTCTTTATATAAGCGGCAAATGCTCTAAGAGCCTGATTGACAATCATCCAGCTAGTGGCTAAAAGCTGGCAGCTAGTAGCCGCTTTTTCACTTCCGCTTCCACCGCACCCCGTCCTTCGAGTCCTCCATCACCACGCCCTTTTCCGCCAGTTCATTGCGAATCTGATCCGCGCGCCCAAAATTCCTCTGCTTCTTGGCCAGCGTCCGCTCCGCCACCAGCGCCTCAATCGCCTCGTCTGTCAGCCCCTGCCGCGCCAGCAACTCCGGCGCAACATCGCCCATGCGCCCCGCCGTCTCCGCCCACTTGAGCGCCATCTGCGTCGGCTCCGCGTCCCGGTCCTCAATCACGTCAAACACCGCGTCGAAATCAGCCAGCACCGGCAGAATCGCCTCCCGGTCCCCAACCCGCAGCTCTCCCTGGTCCATGGCCGTATTCGCCGCCCGGATCAGCTCGAAGATCGGCGCCCGCGCCTCGGCCGTATTCAAATCGTTCTCCAGCGCCGCCACATATTCCGTCTTTGCTTTATGCGCCGCCTCTTGCAGCGCCGGGCTTTCGCCCTCCGCGAAGGCCCCATCCGTCAGCCGCCGATGAAACGTCCGCAGCCGCTCAATCGCGTTGGTCGCCTCGGTCAGCCCCTCGTAGGTAAAGTTCAACTGATGCCGGTAAGGCACCGAGATCAGCGCCAGCCGGATCGCCGACGCCTTAAACCCCTTCAGCAGCAGGTCGCGCAGAGTGAAGAAGTTGCCCTCGCTCTTTGACATCTTCCGCCCGTCCGCCAGCAGAAACCGCACGTGCATCCAGTGCCGCGCAAACGGCTTCCCCGTCGCCGTCTCGCTCTGCGCAATCTCGTTCTCGTGGTGGGGAAACATCAGGTCCTCGCCGCCCGCGTGCAGATCGAAGCTCTCGCCCAGGCATTCCATCGCCATCGCCGAGCATTCAATGTGCCAGCCCGGCCGTCCCCGCCCGATCGCCGTCTCCCATGAAGTCTCGCCCGGCTTGGCCGCCTTCCACAGCGCAAAGTCCCGCGCCGAGTCCTTCTCATACTCGTCCACGTCCACCCGCGCCCCGTCTTCCATCCCGCTCAAATCCTTCTTGCTCAGCTTGCCGTACTCCGGAAACGCCGCCAGCCGGAAGTACCAGCTCCCATCGTCAGTCCGGTAAGCCGCGCCGGCCGCGGCCAGCTTCTCAATCAGCTCCACCATCCGCGGAATGTGCTCCGTCGCCCGCGCTATCTGCTCGGGCCGCTCCACCCTGAGCGCCTCCAAATCCTCAAAGAACGCCTGCTCATACTGCGCCGTGTACTCCCCGATCGCCACCCCCGCCGCCGCTGCGTTGCGGATGATCTTGTCGTCCACGTCGGTAATGTTCATCACGTGCCGGACGGGAACCCCGAGCAGCCGCAGCGTCCGCCGCAGAACGTCGATCTGCAAAAACGTCCGGAAGTTCCCGATGTGCCCGTAGTCGTACACCGTCGGCCCGCACGCATACATCCGCAGCTCCTTCCCATCGGAAGGGGTTAGCTCGTCGAGTTGTCCGGTCAGGGTATTGAACAGGCGGAGGGTCATCGTTCCTGAGGCTTATGGCCGAAAAACAGCTCCAAATCGGCCCTTTTCAGCCTCTTCGATTGTAACAAGCCACCACCCAGTGATCCGCGGTCCGTGGACAGCGATCAGCCGCCAGCCCGCAGCCAGGAATTCGCGATCAGACCATCAGCCCGTCCGGAAATGCGCATTGGCCTGTTATCGTCACTTGGCGGCCTCTCGGTGCGTAGAATTGAAGCCAAGTCCGCGTCAAGAAGGGGAAATATGGCCAAAAACACCCTATGGAAACAATTAAATTCGGTATTTCCCGCGATTCTGCTAGCAGACGCCTCCAAGGCAATCAACGGTACGAAGCTCCTCGAACTTGTGAAGCCCAAGTTGGAAGGCGACTTCTCAGAGAACGCGATTCGATCTTATTTTTCCTACATGTCGCAGGATCCTACGACAACCCTTGCAAAGAAGTCCGATGGACAAGGGTATTACCTAAGGAGCAAACAAGACCAACAGCAACCGTCCAATATTTTGCCGAGTAGTCCAGCAGCGACCGCCAAGATCCTATCAGGCCGAGACGAACAACCGGAGGAGAAGTTCCGAGCGGTATTTATGAGGAACTCGGAGCTGGTCAGCCTCCAGTTCCCGATGCGAATCGAACACACAAGCGCCAAAAGGAAAGAAGCTGGCGTGAACCAATGGAAGTTTCCGGATGTGGTGATCTTAGGGTGGGGAGTAGGGAAGCCCACTGAAGAAGGCTCCAAACTTGACCCAATTCTCCTGGCAGTGAAAAGCAGCCTCGGAGAGCCTCCCTTCTCGTTGCAGAGCGTCGAGCTAAAAGTGGAATTAACCCTGTCCACGTTCCGCGAGAATTTCTTCCAGTGCCTTAGCAACTCGAAATGGGCTCACAGATCGGTGCTAGGTGTGGCAGCGAATGTCGACGACAAGACGTTGAGGGACGAACTTGAAAGGCTCGGAACTTCCTACGATGTCTCAATCGTTTCCTACGGCCTATCCCAAGAGGAATTACTGAAGCTGCCAAGCGCCAAGGAAATTCGCGAGATGCCTATCGGCGATTTTGAACAGAACATCGCCAGCAAAATCACCATAGGCCGCATAAGTACTGGCAAGGAACGTACATCACTCGACTGGGAGGCAATTAACGATCTGCAGTCGTTATCACTGGATTTCAAGAACCTATTCGAATGGATTGCGTACTGTCTTGGCGAGAAAAAAGCTTTTGCGTTTGAGGATTTCTCGAAAATCTGGGAGATAAAGAAGAAGTCGTGATCCTTGACGCACGGGCCGAGTCCGCCGCCAAGTCGCTCACCGGGGCCGTCGGCAAACCTGCATCTCCGAGTTCCGGGCGAATGACTCTTCACTCGCCAGTACCGCCGGGTGCCCCATCCTTCCGCGCACTTTGCGGAAGGGTGGGAAACCACGAACCCTCGCCAGCCCGCGCGCTGGCTGTCCACTGTCCACTGTTCACTGTCCACTGTCCACTGTTCACTGCCTTTAAAGCGCCAGCGAAGGATCGGCCGTCAGCCCCTCCGCCGCAAACTCCCCCGCCACAAACCGCGGCCACGCCGCCGCGGCAATCATGGCCGCGTTGTCCGTCGAGAGCGCCGGCGTCGGAAAGGCCACGCGCACCCCCCGCCGCGCGGCCTCCGCAGTGAACCGCTCCCGCAGCTCCCGGTTGGCCGCCACTCCGCCGGTGACCAGGATGCGCGCCGCACCCAGCGCCTCGGCCGCTGCGAAGGTCTTCTTCATCAGGTCCCCCACCACCGCGTGCTGGAAGCTGGCAGCGAGGTCGAGCGTAGCCTGCGGGCAGAGCCCGAGCGCCTCTTCTCTCGTCTGCGGAGGCCCCGCGGCAGCCGCACCCTCCTTTAGCGCCCGCGCCTTCACCGCCGCCCCATCGCTCCCCGAATCGCTTCTGGACTCGCCCCCCGCCGCCGGAAACAGCCGCGCAGCCCGCGCCCCAGCCTCCGCGCGCAGCCCGTGCAACTCCACATACCGCAGCACCGCCGTCTTGATCCCCGAAAACGAGAACAGAAAATGCGAATCCAGCCGCGCAATCGGCGCGGTCTTCGCCGCCTTGGTCCGCGGCGCATGCCCGCCCAGGTGCGCCTTCGCCTTGATCTGTGCGAACGCGAACGGCACCGCCAGCGGATTCCCAAACCGCGCCAGCGCATCAATCCACGGCCCGCCCGGATAGCCGAACCCCAGCAGCTTGGCCACCTTGTCGTAGGCCTCGCCGGCCGCATCGTCCACCGTCCGCCCCACCAGCGTGTACTGCCAGGTGCCCTCCGCCGGCCGCGCCAGATACAGGTGCGTATGCCCGCCGGAAACCACCAGCGCCAGCGCAGGTTCATCGGCTGGATAAACCACCGCAGCGCCAGGCTTTGTGTCAGGGCACGACTTCAGTCGTGCCGAAACATCTTTTCCGTGAATGCGGGCTTTAGCCCCTGAGGGAAGGACTTCGGACCCGGCGACCGGATTTCCGTCCGCCGCAAGCGCGGCCTCGCGCCCCTGCCGCTCCTCCAGCAGCACCGCGTGAATGTGCCCTTCCAGATGATTTACGGCAATCAGCGGCAGATTCTGCGCATAGGCCAGCGCCTTGGCGTAGGTAATGCCCACCAGCAGTGCCCCCGCCAGTCCCGGCCCGCAGGTCACCGCGATCGCGTCCAGCTCCCCAAGCGTCACGCCGGCCTGCTCCAGCGCCGCGCGCACCACCGGCACAATGGCCCGCAGGTGCTCCCGGCTGGCCAGCTCCGGCACCACCCCTCCATACCGCGCATGAGTGGCGATCTGCGAAGCCACCACCGACGACAGCGTCCGCGCCCCCCGCTCCACCACCGCCGCCGCGGTCTCGTCGCAAGACGACTCAATGCCCAGGATCAGCCCCCGTCTGCCCATCCTATTAGTTTATTCGCGTAGCCAATCGCCCCATCACGACGATCACGCGACGCCCACCACCGGATGGCGCGAAAATGGATGCAGCCATGCCGGCGGCCACGCCAAAATTCGAAGCAGCCCTGCAAATCGTCGCCCGCCTCCGCGCCGCGGGCCACGAAGCCTATCTCGCCGGCGGCTGCGTCCGCGACCTGCTCCTCGGCCGCGAGCCGGTGGACTACGACGTAGCCACCAGCGCAACCCCGGACGTGGTGCTCAATCTCTTTCCCCGCACCTTCGCCGTAGGCGCGCGTTTCGGCGTAGTCCTGGTAGCCGAACAGCTTGAGGAGAAGCTCACCCGCCAAGAGGTTTTGTGTCAGGGCACGACCCGGGGACCCACCCAGTGGGTGGGTCGCGTGCCGAAACCGCGCCAAAATAAGGACCGGGCTTTAGCCCCTGCCAAACCTTCCTCCGCTGTTCGCCATTTTGCCGCAGCCTGTGAAGGCGGCGAGGCAGGCCCCGCCCCACCACCCCCCGAATCATCAGCCCGCTCAGAATCCGTAACCGAGGTCGCCACCTTCCGCTCTGACGGCGCTTACTCTGACGGCCGCCATCCCGATGCTGTCCGCTACACCGCCAGCGCCGAAGAGGACGTCCGCCGCCGCGACTTCACCATCAACGGCCTCCTTCTCGACCCGCTCCGCGGGCCTGACGTTTTGGTCGAGAGCGTAGGCGATGCCAAGACCCTCCGCTCCGCGGTCATCGACCACGTAGGCGGTCTCGCCGACCTCGACGCCGGCATCCTCCGCGCCATCGGCCGCCCCGAGCAGCGCTTCGAAGAAGATCACCTGCGCATGATGCGTGCCGTCCGCTTCGCCGCCCGTTTCAATTTCGAGCTGGACCCGGCCACCGCCGCCACTATCCGCGCCCTGGCCCCGCGCATCAGCGCCGTCAGCCGCGAGCGCGTCCGCGACGAGCTGACCAAAATGCTCACCGAGGGCCATGCCCGCCGCGCCTTCGAGCTCCTCGACCAGACCGGCCTGCTCGCCCAACTCCTCCCCGAGGTCGCCAAAATGCACGGTGTCGACCAGCCCCCGCAGTTCCATCCCGAGGGTGACGTCTGGATCCACACCCTGCTGCTTCTTGAGCAGCTCCAGCCCGGCTCTTCCATGACCCTGGCCTGGGCCGCTCTGCTGCACGACGTTGGCAAGCCGCCCACCTTCCGCCGCGCCCCGGACCGCATCCGCTTCGACGGCCACGTCGAGGTAGGCGCAACCATGGCAGCCGCAATCTGCCGCCGCTTCCGCTTCTCCAACGACGAAACCCGCCGGATCCTCGCCCTCATCGAGAACCACATGCGCTTCATGGATGCCCAGCGCATGAAAGCTTCCACCCTGAAGCGCTTCTTCCGCCTGGAGCGCTTCTCGGAGCACCTCGCCCTGCACCGCATGGATTGCCTCGCGGCCAGCGGCAACCTGGAGCACTGGGAGTTCGTGCGCGAGCGCTGGCAGTCGATGCCGGAGGAAGCAGTCCGCCCCAAGCCTCTGCTCACCGGCCGCGATCTGATCGCGGAGGGTTACCATCCGGGAGCCGAGTTCAAAACCATGCTCCGCGCCGTCGAAGACGCGCAACTGGAGGGCGCAATCCAATCCCCCGAAGACGCCCTGCGCCTGGTCCGCGAGCGCTTTCCCAGGCCCTAGTACCACTCCCGTGAATGAACCAAGTTAGTCAGAGCACGCTGTAAGTTGTTGAATTACCGTGAAGCACCTCGGAGTTCTCCAATGACTCTCAGCTCTGCTCTCAAATGTGGCACTCTGCATCTACAGCAACTTGCGGGACGGTTATCAGCGTTGATTCATCCGCGGGACTACTTCTAGTACCGCGACCTCGTGATTTCGCAATTGCGCCCATGAGTCTGGGTGCCCCAGGTCTCGCTTTTGAGACCTGGGAAACCACGAAACTACGCGGTCGCGGTACTAGGTAGCATCTGATGAATTGGAATTCGTGTTTCCGGAGGGAGCAGCGGCCTTCAGGCTCCTGAATCGATGCCAGTTTTTCCCCGGGCTTTAGCCCCGGGCCTTACAGGCTGCGGAAATACTCATCTGATGGGGGCTTTGTAATAAGGGCACGGCGGGGCACCCTCTGGGTCCCGGGCCAAAAATGCCACAAAATAAAGAGCGGGCTTCAGCCCCTGCCAAATCTTCGTTCGCTGTTTCCCATTTTTCCGCAGCCTTTTTAACTCTGGCAGAAACTATTCCAGGCCCCGGTCTTTGAGCATCGGCCCGATCCCCGGCTCCGCCCCCAGCCACTCCCGGTACATCACTGCCGGGTCCTCGGTATTTCCGCGTGACAGGATCATCCGCCGAAACCGGTCGCCGTTGCCCCGCGTCAGTCCGCCGTGGTCCTCGAACCACTGGTAGGCGTCATCGTCCAGCATCTCGCACCACAGATACGCGTAGTAACCCGCCGCATATCCGTTGCCCCAGATGTGCATGAAGTAGCTGGAGCGGTAACGGGGTGGAACCGCGCTCAGGTCGATGTGCTTCCGCCTGAGCGCCGCCGTCTCGAACGCGTTGGGGTCCTGCAAGGGCGCGTCCGCCGGCAGCGTGTGCCACTGCATGTCCAGCTCCGCCGCGGCCAGCAGCTCGGTCAGCATATAGCCCTGGTTGAAGGTCGCGGCCCTCTTGATCTTCGCGGCCAGCTCCGCCGGCATCGGCGCGCCCGTCTTGTAGTTCCGTGCGTAATGATCGAAAACCTCCGCATCGCGGGCCCAGTGCTCGTTGAACTGCGAGGGAAACTCCACAAAATCCCGCGGCACGTTGGTCCCCGAGAGGGTCGGGTACTCGGCCTCGGAAAACATGGCATGTAGCCCGTGGCCGAACTCGTGGAACATGGTGGTTACGTCGCTAAGGCTCAGCAGCGCCGGCTCGCCCGGCGCCGGCTTGGGAAAGTTGGCCACGTTGTAGATCACCGCCAGCGTGCCCAGCAGTTTCGACTGGCCGGCAAACGTATCCATCCACGCGCCGCCGTTCTTGTTGTCCCGCTTGAAGTAGTCGCAGTACCACAGCGCCAGCGGTTTGCCGTCCGCATCGAACACTTCGTAGACCTGCACATCGGGGTTGTAGACCGGAATGTCCGTCCGCCGCTTGAAGCTGATCCCGTACAGCTTCTCCGCCGCGTAAAAGACCCCATTGTGCAGCACGTTGTTCAGCTCAAAGTAGGGCCGCGTCTGGTCCTCGTCCAGATCGTACTTCGCCTTCCGCACCTGCTCGGCGTAGTAGTTCCAGTCCCATGGCTCCAGCGTGAAGCCCCCGTGCTGCGCGTCAATCAGCGCCTGAATGTCCTTTGCCTCGCTCATGGCCTTGGCCGTCGCCGCCGGAACCAGCGCGTCCATGAACTTGATCGCCGCCTCCGGCGTATGCGCCATCTGGTCCTGCAGCTTCCACGCCGCAAAGTTCGGATAGCCGAGCAGCGCCGCTTTCTCCGCGCGCAGTTGCGCCAGCCGCGCAATCGTCGCCCGCGTGTCATCCGCCCCGCCGCGCTCGGACCGGTTCCACGAGTCCTCATACACCGCCTGCCGCGTGGCCCGGTCGCTCAGCGACTGCAAAATCGGCTGCTGCGTGGTGTTCTGCAGCGCCAGCACCCACCCATCCATCTTGCGGCTCTTGGCAGTCTGCGCCGCGGTGGCCAGTTGCTCGTCGCTCAGCCCCGCCAGCGCCGCTTTGTCTGTCGTCGCATAGGCCGCGTCCCTGGTCGCGGCCAGCAGCTTGGAGATGAACGCCGTGGTGAGGTTGGCCTCTTCCTCGTTCAGTTTCTTCAGCTTCGCCTTGTCGGCATCGGAGAGCCCGGCGCCGGCCAGCACGAACTCCCGATATTGGTACTCCACCAGGCGCAGCGATTCCGCATCCAAATGCAATTCCTGACGCTGCTTGTAGATCGCCGTCACGCGCTCAAACAGCCGGGAATTCAGATAGATTGCGTCCTGCATTGCCGCCAGCTTTGGCGCTTCCTCATTCTGCACCTGTTGCAGCGTGGGATCGATGTTGGCCCCGGTGATCCCGTTGAAGACGCGCGTCACGCGGTCAATGACCCGCCCGCTCTTTTCCAGCGCCGCCAGGGTGTTCTCAAAAGTCGGCGTCTCGGGATTGTCCGCGATCGCGCGCGCCTCCTCGATCTGCTGGGCAATTCCCGCCTCAATCGCCGGCTGGTAGTCCGAGTCCTTGATCTTGTCGAAGGGCGGCGCGTGAAAGGGCAGCGCGCTCGGCGCGTAGAAAGGATTCTCCGGCCCGAAGCCGGCGGTTGCCTGCTGGGCAGGCAGCAGGTTCGGAGTAAGCGCCACCGCGCCGGCAGCAGCCAGGGTAGGAATCTTCGGCAAAATCGACCTCATTCGGCTCATCAGTGTTCGATGCATGATTCTTTCACTGTTCGATGCATGATTCTCTCACGTTCTTGCTTTGCACTGCACTTTAGCCGAATTTGCAGCCAGGGATGGCCCGCTGCGCAACGGCTTCCGGGCTGAAACACACGCAAATAAAGCATCTTAGAACCTGTCTAATAACTCGGCTCTGGGCATGCCTCTGAGAGGTCCTTCACCGCAAAAGAGCCCGCGCAGCGGGCGCAGAGACGTTAGCCCCAGGCGTGAGCCTGGGGTATGAGGGGAAACGTTTGGATTGAGCCCGCGTAGTGGGCGTAAGAGATCCGGCTCCTTCCGCAGCCTGTGGAGCCGATCCGCCATGAAATGCAGTTCTTGGAGAGCTTCTTAGAGAGCCGGCCCCGCAACTTCCCCAGCTCTTCCCGGCCGCAATACGCCGTGCCGCGTGCCAAAATGTGATCTTTGGCGCCCCCGCATGTGACCGGGGATGAGATAAATGAAGTGAGCCCTTCTGGCGCTGACAGACACAACCAGGCCCCTCCCGGGCAACTTCCGGAAACGCCTTTCCCCCAGGCGGCGCTCGGAGCACGCTCGGAGAACCACGATCGCTCGGCAACCGGGAAAAAGACCTCCTTGCGGCCGCGAATGCGAGAACATATGACCAATCTGACGGCCGGTGACGCTTTAGTCGACTTCCAGGCCTCCTGGGCCGAATTGGATCTTCCCCACTCTGTCCGCGCGGTCCTCAGCGCCGCGCCCCTGGTGCTGACGCCCGAGTCGCGGGCCCAGCTCCTCGACTGGTCGCTGGGCCGCAACTCCGGCCAGACCGACTGGTCCTCCGCCAATCGCGACGACCACGGCCAGTACGAAACCATCTTCCAGCTCCCCAACGGCGGCCGCATCACCGAAGCAGTCATCACCAAGGCGCGCAATGGCCTCGCCGTCAATTATCCCGATCCGGCCATGCGCCGCCGCGACCCCGACGCGATGGTGATCGGCGATAGCCTGCCCACCGACAAGCCGACCTACGAGCAGCGATTTGGCGAGAGCTTCGACAAAACCCGCGCCGCTACCCTCGACTGGCTCAAGACCCAGGAGCTGGTTGCCATGCCCTTCTACGCGGGCACTGACGTGTTTGGCTACGGCTCGCTGCTGATTGTGCCGCGCCAGGCCGCGTTCTTTGCCGCCGCGCTCGGCGATCTCCAGGGCATGATTCCGCGCCGCCAGGTTCCGGCCAACTTCCGCATCGCCGGCGGCGTTCTCTTTGTCGCGCCGCCCTTCCGCCATACCCACTTCAGCGGCCGGCAGGTAGTGGTGCACCTGCGCGCCGAATCCCACCAGGAGATCTTCGCCTACAACCTCTATCCCGGCCCAAGCGCCAAAAAGGGTGTCTACTCCGTGCTCCTCGACCGCGGCGAGCGCGAGGGCTGGATCACCAACCACTGCGCCGCCGTGGCCGTCGTCACTCCCTACGAAAACCAGCTTGTCCTCATGCACGAGGGCGCCAGCGGCGGCGGCAAGAGCGAGATCACCGAGCACATCCACCGCATGGAGGATGGTCGCCTGCTCCTCGGCCAGAACGTCATCACCAAAGAGCAGCGCACGCTGAACCTGCCTGAAGCCTGCCATCTGCGCCCTATCTCCGACGATATGGCCTGCGCGCATCCCCGCATTCAGGGCAACGGCGGCCGCCTCACCATCGCCGACGCCGAATCCGGCTGGTTTGTCCGCGTCGACCACATCCTCAGCTACGGAACCGCCCCCAACCTCGAGCGGCTCTGCATCGATCCCCCCGAGCCCCTCGTCTTCCTCAACCACTACGTTGTCCCCGGCGGCACATGCCTCACCTGGGAACACATTGAAGACGCTCCCGGCAAGCCCTGCCCCAATCCCCGCGTGATTCTCCCCCGCCGCATGATGGAAGATCTCCTCGACGGCCCGCAGCGCGTCGATGTGCGCAGTTTCGGCGTCCGCTGCCCTCCCACCCATCGCGAAAGCCAGCTCTACGGCATTCTCGCCATGATTCACGTCCTCAGCCCCGCCCTGGCCTGGCTCTGGCGTCTGGTCGCACCCCGCGGCCACGCCAATCCCAGCATTCAAACCCAGAAAAGCCAGGAGATGCAGTCCGAGGGCGTCGGCTCCTACTGGGCCTTTGCCACCGGCCGCCGCGTCGACCAGGCCAACCTCCTGCTCACCCAGATCGTCGATAACCCCGAAACCCGCTACGTCCTGCTGCCCAACCAGCACATAGGCGCCTGGAAGGTCGGCTTCATGGCCGAGTGGATTGCCCGCGAATACCTCGCCCGCCGCGGCAGCGCCAGGTTCGCCCGCGAGCAGGTCAGCGAGGCCATCTGCCCCCTCCTCGGCTACATCCCCAACCAGCTCCGCATCGAGGGCTCCATGATCCCCCGCGTCTTTCTCCAGGTCGAAGAGCAGATCCAGGGCGGCTTGGACGTCTATGAAGAAGGCGCGCGCCAGTGGCGCGAGTTCTTTGCCCAGGAGCTCAAGCCGTTCCTGGTCCCCGATCTCGATCCGCTGGGCAAGCAGATCATCGAAGCCTGCCTCGACAACGCCCACCAGGAAGATTACCGCCGCCTCATCCCCCACCCCATGTTCCGCGACGACGCGTAGCGCGGTCTCATCAATGGGTTTTGTGTCAGAGCACGGCCGGGGACCCTCTGGGTGCCGGGCCGAAGAGGGCCTGAAAATCACGGGGCTTCACAGGCTGCGGAAAAGCCCATCTGATGGCAGCTTTGTAACAAGGGCACGGCGGGGCACCCTCTGGGTCCCGGGCCAAAAATGCCCCAAAATAGAGTGCGGGCTTTAGCCCCTGCCAAATCTCCGCTCGCTTTTCCCTGTTTTTCCGCAGCCTCTGAAGCCCCGGAAAACGCCTCTTCTGCCCTTGATCCATCTATGTGACCGGTTCCAGTACCCCAACAATTCCAGGACGCCGGGGGAACAACTGGTCTATCCTTCTCCCTTCCGGCATTCGACCGCAATCGGGGGTGGGTCATGTACGGTACGACATCCCGGGAACGCGTGCTTGCGTCTTTGCATCATCGTGAGCCCGGCCGCATCCCCATCGATCTCTCCGGCCATCGCTCCTCCGGCATCGCCGCCATCGCCTATCCCAAACTCCGCGCCGCGCTCGGCCTTCCCCAGCGCACCGTGGACGTCTACGACCCCGTGCAGCAGCTCGCCATCGTCCATGACGACGTCCTCGACCGCCTCGGCATCGACACCATCGAACTAGGCCGCGCCTTTTGTCTTGACGACCGCTGGTGGTCGCCCTGGACCCTCCCTGATGGAACCCCCTGCCGCATGCCCGTCTGGGCGCAGCCGGAAGAATCCCCATCCGGCTGGCTCCTGCGCTCGCCCACCGGCCGCATCATGGCCCGCATGCCCGGCTCTTCCGTCCACTTCGATCAGGTTTACTGGCCCTTCCTCGACAGCGAAGAGGATCTCTCCCGCATCGAAGCACTCTTCCCTGAGCACATGTGGACCGCCGTAGCCTCGCCGCCCGGCCCATCGATCTCCAGCACGCAAGACCTCGCCGCCGGCGCGCGCCGTCTCCGCGCCGGCACAAAACGGGCCATCCTCGCCCTCTTCGGTGGAAATCTCCTGGAGATGGGCCAGTTCTACTACCGCATGGACAACTTCCTCATGATGCTGGCCGCCGAACCCGCCCGCGCCCACCGTTTCCTCGACGCCCTGCTCGAAATCCACCTCCGCAATCTCGAGAAATTCCTCGCCGCCGTCGGCGATTCCATTGACATCATCTGTTTCGGCGACGATCTCGGCGCGCAGAACAGCCCGCAGATCTCCCCGCGCATGTACCGCGAGTTCTTCAAGCCCCGCCACGCCGCCATGTGGGCGCGCGCCAGGCAGCTCGCCCCGGTCAAAGTCATGCTCCACTGTTGCGGCGCGGTCCGCCCGCTGCTCCCCGACCTCATCGACGCCGGCCTCGATGCCATCAACCCGGTCCAGATCAGTTGCCGCGGCATGCAGGCCGAGGAGCTAAAGCGCGAATTCGGCCGCGACCTCGCCTTCTGGGGCGGCGGCTGCGACACGCAGAGCATCCTGCCGCGCGCCACCCCCGCCCAGCTCCGCCAACACGTCCTCCATCAGTGCCGTGTCCTCGCGCCCGGCGGCGGATTCGTCTTCCAGCAGGTGCACAACATCATGGCCAATGTGCCCGTCGAGAACATCCTCGCCATGTACGGCGCGGTCCATGAGTTCGATGCGCTTGCCCGCCCTTAACCGGCCTCGGCCCGTGCCTCTCCGTCCGCGGCGTCTTCGGATTCATCGGACCGATTTATCAGCAACTGTCCGGCCTTAGCGAAACTCAATCCGCCTGCCCCGTGAATTCGACGCCATGGTGCTCGGCTTCCCAACCAGCCGCATGAGGATTCGCAGGCACCCGCCCGCAACGACTGCTCCCATCCGGGAGCGGCTAAAGCAAAACCACAGTAGATGTGTCCCGAAGCCGCGACTGCCGAGTGGATTTTTCCTCAAGAAAAATCCACCTTCAACGATATTGGAAAAGGCTAAAGTTACTGTGGTTTTGCTCTATTCGCCGATCGGCACTATCGGCCGAGCCGGAGGCGTCAGCACGAAGCCCTTGCGCACCAGCGCAAACCCCTGCTGCGGAAGCTCGGCCTGCAGAAGCTGGTTTTCCGGCCCCGAAAACAGGTCGGTCTGCCCGCCCGCTATGGTCGCCACCAGGTGGTGCACCGTGATCTGCTTCCCGTCCAGCGTTCCCTTCTCGTCGGCATAGGTGGCCAGGGTCACCGGCACAACCGTCCCGGCCTGCTTGGGAATGATCGCCCATAGATCGCGGTTGTTGCGGGTGAGGGCCAGGGTCAGTAGCGTCTCCAGCGCGCCGGGATCGAAGTCCGGCAGGAAGACCGCGCCGGGGTGCGCCGCCAGCCGCGTGGTCGAGCTGCGGCCGTTGGCGGAGATATTCATCAGAATCTGGGAGGAGTCCGGCTTGGCGGTGACGGTCACCGCCGAATTGTTGACGATGGCGCTCAGCAGCACGTGTTTCAGTTGATTCGACGTGGAGAGCCGCTCGGTTTTGGACAGCGCATAATCGAGGCCCTGCATGGCCACGCGCACCAGAGAAGTGGAGTTGTACCCCTCGGGCGTGGCGATAAAGCTGTAGGAGGCCGTTCCGACGGTCTTCCCGTTCACCGCGATCTCAAATCTGCCCGGCTGCGCCCCCGCCGGAATCGCGGCAAGAACTCCGGCAACCAGGGCAACAAAAGTCAATCTGCGCATCTTAAGTCCGCATCTTCCGTCTCTGCTGCATTAGACACGCAATCCGGAAAAGTGTTTAGAACTGGTTGCATAAAAAGCGCCTTGAAAGGGCATGGCTTTAGCCGTGCCGTAAAAGGAGCATAAAATCAGGGGTTTTAACCCCTGAGGGATGCTTCTTGATCGTGCCAGGGGATTTATGCAACCAGCTTTAGCCGGCCGGCAACGCCGGAGCCCCAGGTTCCCGCCATCGGAACCCGGAACTCCGAATCATTCAGCCATCCCCTGCCACCTGCAAGCTGTCAGCTGTCCACTGTCCACTGTCCACTGACCATTGTTCACTGACCACTGTTCACTGACCACTGACCACTGCCTTCACCCCTTGGCCACGGCAAACCGCCGGTTCACTTCCTTCCAGTTCACCACGTTCCACCACGCGGCCAGGTATTCCGGCCGCCGGTTCTGGTACTTCAGGTAGTAGGCATGCTCCCAGACGTCGTTGCCCAGGATCGGATATAGCCCGTGGGTCAGCGGCGAGTCTTGATTCGCCGTGGTCATCACCTTCAGCTTGCCCCCGGTAAACACCAGCCAGCCCCACCCGGAGCCGAACTGCTTTGCGGTGGTCTCATTGAAGGTCTTCTTGAAGGCCTCGAAGTCCCCGAAATCGGTCGCAATCTGGCTGGCGATGGCGCCGGTCGGCGCTCCGCCCACACCGGCCGAGCCGGGCGGGCCCATCAGATGCCAGAAAGCCGTGTGGTTGGTGTGCCCGCCGCCGTTGTTGCGGACCGTCGCCTTGATGTCCTCGGGCACTTGCGCCAGGTCGCGGATCAGATCGTCGACGCTCTTCGCCGCCAGCTCCGGGTGGTTGGCCAGCGCCGCATTCACGTTGTTGATGTAGGCTTGGTGGTGCTTGTCGTGGTGCAGCTTCATGGTTTCGGTGTCGATGTACGGCTCCAGCGCCGAGTAGTCGTAGGGAAGCGGTGCGAGTTCATAAGCCATAGGGAAAATCTCCTCCGTTCAAATTGTACTGTGTGTGTCAGGCTCAACCGTCGGCGGCGTTGGGCCCGGCAAATGGAGTTGGAAGAACGCCATCCAGCGTTCAAAAGCGGTAACATAGCCCTTCCTTCTCATGGATGCGAAAATTCAAGTTGAGGGTTCTGAAAACTCGTCAATCTTTCACGAAAATGATCGGGAATCGCCCGGAGAGAATCGTTTGAAACCAGCCCGCTGCACCACGAATCGCTCCGAAACCACGAAACCTTCCAGCCTCTGCCAACATCGATAGAGGTAGAACAGGATTCTGCCCCCCACCGTGTGCAATCTTCCCCATCTCCCAACCCGAAACGAGTTCCGCCCCCTATGAGTGAACCGCCGAGTGAACACCCGCTTTACCGCTGGCTCCCGCAGCAGGGCGAAGCCTTTGGCGCCCCCGGCCTTGAACCGCGCTGGACCTCCAGCGTCAAGGACGCCGTCGGCACCGCCTACGCCGCCTCCAGCCGCATCTGGTTCACCTGCTCCCACGGCATTCTCAATGAGGTCTACCACCCCACCATCGACCGCGCCCAGGTGCGCGACATGGAGTTCCTCGTCACCGATGGTGAAACCTTCTTCCACGAAGAAAAGCGCGACCTCATCCACGACTTCGAGTACATCGATCCCGCGGCCCTCGGCGTCCGCTACATCAACCGCGATCCCCAGGGCCGCTACACCCTCATCAAGGAAATCCTCTGCCATCCCCACCACAGCGTGATCCTCACCCACGTCCGCCTGGAAGGCAACCCCGATCTGCTCCCCCGCCTCAAGGTCTACGCCCTGCTCGCCCCCCATCTCGACGACGGCGGCGCCGGCAACTCCGCCCGCGCCGTGGACATCGCCGGCCTCAGGGTTCTCCTCGCCTGGAAAAATCAGTGGTCGCTGGCCATGGCCGCACGCTGCGGCTCGGCCATCGCCGGCTTCTCCCGCGTCAGTTGCGGCTTTGTCGGCGCCAGTGACGGCTGGCGCGACCTCAAAGACAACTTCCAGATGGACTGGGAATTCGGCTCGGCCACCGATGGCAACATCGCCCTCATGGGCGAGCTCGATTTCACCGGCCTCCCCGGTCCTGACGGCTACGTGTTCACAGTCGCCGTCGGCGTCGGCGAAGGCCATCACACTGCGGTGCGCAAGGCTCTGGAATCCCTCACCATGCCCTTCGCCGAGCTTCGCAGCCGCTTCATCATCCAGTGGCGTCGCGCCGCCGTCCCCGAAGCCCTCGCCGCTAAAGCCTCCGACGGCGGCAAGCTCCTGCGCGCCAGCCACAGCGTCCTGCTCGCCCACGAGGACAAAACCTATTCCGGCGCCTTCGTCGCTTCGGCCTCCATTCCCTGGGGACAGGCCAAGGGTGACGATGACCGCGGCGGTTACCACCTGGTCTGGACCCGCGACATGGTTCAGACCGCCACCGCCTTGCTCGCCTGCGGACGCACCGAAACCGCCCGCCGCGCCTTCGTCTACCTCGCCTGCACCCAGGAGCCCGACGGCGGCTTTGCCCAGAACTTCTGGATCGACGGCACCCCCTACTGGAGTGGCCAGCAGCTTGACGAAGTTGCCTTACCCCTCATCCTCGCCTGGCGTCTCTGGAAGGCCCAGGCCCTCAGCGTCCTCGACATCTTTCCCTTCGTCGAGCGTGCCGCCGGCTACCTCGTCCGCCACGCGCCCATCACCCACCAGGAGCGCTGGGAAGAGATCGCCGGCTACTCGCCCTCCACCCTCGCCGCCGTCATCTCCGGCCTCATCTGCGCTGCGGAAATCGTCCGCGCCCACGAATCCTCTGAGCTGGCCCTCTTCCTTGAGGAGTTCGCCGACTGGATCGAGCATCATCTCGAGGACTGGACCGTCACCGACAACGGCGTCCTGCATCCCGAAATCAAGCGCCACTACATGCGCATCCGCCCGCCCGAGTGCGGCGAGGCCTACGCCCACGAAGCATGCGGCCAGGAAACCCTCCATCTCCCCAATCGGCCGCCCGGGACCCGCTACGAGTTTGAACCCCGGGAGATCATCGACGCAGGCTTCCTCGAGTTGGTCCGCTACGGCGTCCGTCCCGCCAACCACCCGCTCATCGTCGACTCCCTCCGGGTCGTCGATGCAGTCCTCAAGCGCGATCTTCCCCAGGGCCCCGGCTGGCTCCGCTACAACTGGGACGGCTACGGCCAGCGACCCGACGGCGGTCCATTCCTCGGCTGGGGACAGGGCCGCGTCTGGCCGCTGCTCACCGGCGAGCGCGCCCACTACGAGCTGGCCGCCGGCAACGACATCAGCCCCCTCCTCCGCGCCTACGAGCAGTTCGCCACCTGCGGCCAGCTCATGCCGGAGCAGGTCTGGGACCAGCCCGATTGGCCCGAAAAACGCCTCAAAACCGGCTGGCCCGCCGGCTCTGCGGTCCCCCTCGTCTGGGCCCACGCCGAATATCTCAAGCTCCTCCGTTCTGCTACGGACGGCAAGGTCTTCGACCGCATCGATCCCGTCTTTCAGCGCTATTCCAACCCCCAAAACCCCCAACCCAGGCGCCCCAGCCTCGAAATCTACAGCCGCCGCCGTCCCATCCAGACCATCCCCGCCGGCTCCACCCTCCGCATCCTCGACGAACGCGAGTTCGAGGTGGTCTGGAGCGCCGACAACTGGGAGACCGTACATACCGCCTCCAGCCGCGCCCTGGGCAGCGCCGGTTTCAGCGCCGACATCGGACCCGCCCCTGACTCCGCCACTCCCGATCCCATCAGCCCCGAATCCGCCGGCCTCGTCTGGACCCTCCATTGGCCCGAATCCGACCAATGGCTTGGATACAATGTCAGTGTGAGGGCCGAAGCATGACAAAACCCCGCCCCATTCCCGTCTCGGCCGCCTCGGCTCGTTCCCCGAAAGGACATCGGTTCCAGCCATCATGACCTCCAAAACCGCAGGAAGATCCCCCGACCAGGGAGCCCTTGATCATCTGTCCCTCGACCAGCTCTCCATTGACACGCTGCGGCTGCTCGCCGTCGATGCCGTCGAGAAAGCCCACGCCGGCCATCCCGGCGCGCCCCTGGGCTGTGCCCCCATCGCCTATCTGCTCTTTCACAAGCTGATGAAGCACAATCCCGCCCACTCCAGGTGGGCCGACCGCGACCGCTTTGTCCTCTCCAACGGCCACGCCTCCGCGCTGCTCTACTCCGCGCTCTTTCTCTCCGGCTACCAGCTCACCCTCGACGATCTCAAGAGCTTCCGCCAGTGGCAGTCCAGGACCCCCGGCCATCCCGAATACGGCGACACCGACGGCGTTGAAGCCACCACTGGCCCGCTCGGCCAGGGCCTCGCCATGGCCGTCGGCATGGCCATCGCCGAAAAGCATCTCGCCGCGGTCTACAACCGTCCCGGCCTGGAGGTGGTCAACCACCGCACCTACGTCCTGTGCGGCGACGGCGACCTCATGGAAGGCGTCTCCCACGAAGCCTCCGCCCTCGCCGGAACCCTCGGCCTGGGCAAGATGATCGTCTTCTACGACGACAACCTCATCTCCCTCGACGGACCCACCTCCCTCAGCTATACCGACAACGTCCTCAAGCGCTTTGAGGCCTATCACTGGCACGTCCAGCGCGTGGCCGACGGCAACAACCTCCCCGCCATCGAGGAGGCTGTCCAGGCGGCCCAAACCGAAACCGGAAAGCCCTCCCTCATCGCCGTGCGCACCGTCATCGGTTACGGCAGCCCCAAGGCGGGCACCAGCAAGGCCCATGGCGAGCCCCTCGGCGCGGCCGACCTTGCCGCCACCAAAAAGTTCTTCGGCTTCCCCGAGGACCAGAGCTTTTACCTGCCCGGCGCAGCCTTCGCCAACTGGCGTCAGGCCGTCGATCGCGGCGCAAAATTCCAGTCCGAGTGGCAATCCCTCTTCGCCCGTTACTCCAACGCCTATCCCGATCTCGCCGCCGAGTTTGACCGTACCCAGAAGGCCGTCCTCAAGCCCGGCTGGGAAAAATCCATCCCCAGCTTCCCGCCTGACAAGCCCATGGCCACGCGCAACGCCGGCGGCGTCGTCATGAACGCCCTGGCCGCCGTGATTCCCGAGCTCTTCGGCGGCGCTGCCGACCTCACCGCCTCCACCAAGACCATCTTCAAGCCCGGCGAAAGCTTCCACGTCGATCCCGCCGGTCGCAACGTCTTCTTCGGCGTGCGCGAGTTCGGCATGTGCGCCGCGGTCAACGGACTGGCCCTGCACGGCGGCCTCATCCCCTTCGGTTCCACCTTCTTTGTCTTCTCTGACTACGCCAAGCCCGCCCTCCGCCTCGCCGCGCTCATGCAGGTCCACTCCCTCTTCGTCTTCACCCACGACTCGGTCGGCCTCGGCGAGGACGGCCCCACCCACCAGCCCATCGAGCACCTCATGGCCCTGCGCGCGGTCCCCGGCCTCACCGACTTCCGCCCCGCCGACGCCAACGAGACCGCCGCCGCCTGGCGTCTGGCCCTGGAGCGCAAATCCCCCTGCTTCTTTGCCCTCAGCCGTCAGGATCTGCCCGTCATCGACCCCGCCGCGCATGATTTCTATGCCGCCGTAGGCAAAGGCGCCTACGTGCTCCAGGACGCGGCCAACCCCCAGGTCATTCTCATCGGCACAGGTTCCGAGCTTTGGCCCGCCATCGGAGCCGCCAGGCTCCTCGCCGCCGAAGGAATCCCCGCCCGCGTCGTCAGTTTCCCCAGTTGGAAGCTCTTCGAAGAGCAATCGCCCGATTACAAGGCCGGCGTTCTCCCCGCCAGCCTGCCCAAACTAGCCGTTGAAGCCGGCTCCACGCTCGGCTGGTGGAAATATGTAGGCCAGGACGGCGACGTCGTCGGTCTGGATCGCTTCGGCGCTTCAGCGCCGGGCGCAATCGCCCTCAAGGAGTTCGGCTTCACCGCCGAAAATGTAGCCGCGCGAGCCAAAAAACTCGTGAAGTAAGCAAACAGTGTCCGTCGTCGGTTATTGGAGGTCAGTCTTTTGTCAGCGAATCGCAAATCCATCGCGTTGGGTGATCGCTCCCGCAAGACTAGCCACTGTTCACTGATCACTGACCACTGTTCCGGAAGGAACACGCTTTGAAACTCGTCATCAGCTCGGATCATGCCGGATTTCCCCTCAAGGAAGAGGTTCGCGCCAGGCTGGCTGCGGCCGGCCACGAGGTCATCAACCTCGGCGCGTATAACGCCGAACCCTCCGACTATCCCGGCTTCGCCGAGAAGGTCGGCGCGGCCCTGCGCCGCGGCGATGCCCCGCGCGGCATCCTCATCTGCGGCTCCGGCGTCGGCGTCTGCGTCGCCGCCAACAAGATTCCCGGCATTCGCGCCGCCATCTGCCATGACACCTACTCTGCCCACCAGGGTGTGGAGCACGACGATATGAACGTCCTGGTGCTGGGCGCGCGGATCATCGGCCCCGAACTGGCTTATGAGTGCGTCAACGCCTTCCTGGCCGCCCACTTCAACACCGCCGAACCGCGTTACGCGCGGCGTCTCCGCCAAGTCCTGGCCATCGAAGCCAGGTATCAGTCCGGAGACGGCGGCCCCAACCCCGCCTGAGCGCCAGCCGGGTGCTGAGGCCGGCGGCGCGTGCCGCAAGTCTGTTCGCTCGCGCAGCCGCATTGCAATCTTGATCCTCCTTGTATCCGAGCGCCCTACCCTGAAAGGAGCGGATGTTCCCCTTCGACGCAATCCTCTTCGACATCGGCGGTGTCATACTCACCGATAGCTGGGACCACCCCGAGCGCGGCCGCGCCGCGGCCCATTTCCACCTCGATCTGGACGCCCTCGAGGCCCGTCATCGTACCCAGTACGACAGCTGGGACCGCGGCAAGACCAGCATGGACGATTACCTCGACGCAGTCATCTTCAATGAGCCGCGCAATTTTTCCCGCGATGAGTTCGTCAGCTTTCTCATGGGCGAATCGCGCCGCAAGCCGGACGGCGCCATGAGCATCCTCCAGGAGATTTCCGCATCCCATAAGTGTATGGTGGGCTCGCTCAACAACGAGCCGCGCGAGACCAATCAGCACCGCTTTCAGGCCTTTGGCCTGCGCAACTACTTCCAGGTCGCCTTCAGCTCCTGCTACCTTGGCGTGCGCAAGCCGGAGCCGGCCATCTTTAGCCTGGTGCTCGGCGTGCTGGGCCATCCGCCGGAGCGTACCTTGTTCATCGACGATCGCCAGCCCAATGTGGACGCCGCGGCCGCCATGGGGATCAGGAGCATTCACTTTGCCGGCCAGGCTGCCCTGCGCCAGGAGCTGGAAGATTTGAAAGTCCTCTAGCTCGCAGTAAGTTTGAAGTCGCGTCACACTGGGTGCCCCAGGTGCCTCGCCCTTGGGCACCTGGGAAACATCAGAAATTGAAGTGGGGCTTTGTGTCAGGGCACGACTTCAGTCGTGCCGAAGAAGGCTGACAAAACGATGGGCTTTAGCCCCTGCGGGATGACCAGGAGCGGAGGTCAACAAAATTGGGAGCATAGCTGATCTTTCCAGCTCCCGTTCGCACGCAACCCGAAACGCAGCTTCCCCTTATATCACTGCGCTTCGTCAGGCATTGCAGAGGAGGTTCTATGCAACTGGGTATGATCGGCCTGGGCAAAATGGGCGGCAACATGGCCGAGCGTCTGCGCTTGGGCGGCCATCACGTGGTCGGCTTCGACTTCAGCGCCGATGCGGTAGCGCGCCTCACCGCCTCGGGCAACACCGGCGTCTCAACCATCGAGGCTCTCGTCCAAAACTTAAAAGCCCGCAGGGCCATCTGGATCATGGTCCCGCAGGGCGCTCCGGTTGACCAGACCATCGCCAGGCTCGAGCCGCTGCTCAGCCCCGGCGATATTCTGATCGATGGCGGCAATTCAAATTACAAGGAGACCATGCGCCGTTACCGGGAGGTCACCGCCAAAGGATTCCAGTTTGTCGACGTCGGCACCTCCGGCGGCATCTGGGGCCTGAAGGAGGGCTACAGCATGATGGTCGGCGGCGACCAGGAGCCGGTCGAGTATCTGCGCCCCATCTTCCAAGCCCTCGCTCCGGCCGCCGATAAAGGCTGGGGCCGCGTCGGCCCTGGCGGCTCCGGCCACTTCGTCAAGATGATCCACAACGGCATCGAGTACGGCATGATGCAGGCCTTCGCCGAGGGCTTCACCATCCTCGAAAAAAAGTCCGAATTCAACCTCGATCTTCCCCAAATCGCCCAGATCTGGCGCTACGGCAGCGTAGTGCGCAGTTGGCTGCTCGATCTCGCCGCCGATGCGCTGGCCAAGAATCCCATGCTCACCGGCCTCGAGCCCTTTGTCGAGGACTCCGGAGAAGGCCGTTGGACGGTGATCGAGGCCATCGACCTGAACGTCTCCGCCCCCATCATCACCGAGTCGCTCATGCGCCGCATCCGCTCGCGCGAGCAGAACAACTTCACCGACCGCATGCTGGCCATCATGCGCAGTGAGTTCGGCGGCCACGCCGTCAAGAAGGACTGAAAGACAGCTAACGGTTAGCTGTTAGCTGTCAGCTGTTAGCTGAAAGCTGATAGCTGTTCGCTGAAAGCTGATAGCTGATAGCTGAAACCTGAAGAAGGAGACGCAATGGCAACGATCCAAATGAGCGTACGTCCCGAGGATTTATCCCAGGTTCCCAAAGGCAAGGAGCGGATTCCCGAACCGGGAATCATGGTGATCTTCGGCGCCTCGGGCGACCTGACCAAGCGCAAACTGCTGCCGGCGCTCTTCCACCTGCAACAGGCCGGCCTGCTGCCCGCAACATTCTCCATCGTCGGGGTGGCGCGCCGCCCGCTGGGCGATGAATTTGCGGCCGACATGCGCGAAGGCATCCTCGAGTTCGGCGACGTCGATCCCGGCGATCCCAGGCTGGATCGCTTCATCCAGCAGATCAGCTACTTCCCGCTCAACTTCGACGACCCCGCCGACTATGCCGGCCTCAAGGCCGAGCTCGACCGCATCGACAAGGAAAAGAACATCGGCGGTAATCGCCTCTTCTATCTCGCCACGGCCCCGGAGTTCTTCGCCGGCATCGTCGAAAACCTCGGCACGCAAGGCATGGCCCAGCCCGAGCGCGGCCTCGCCGCCGTGGTCATCGAGAAGCCCTTCGGCCACGACCTCGATTCCGCCCGGCAGCTCAACCACCAGGTCAACGCCGTCTTCCAGGAGAGCCAGGTCTTCCGCATCGACCACTACCTCGGCAAGGAAACCGTCCAGAACCTCTTGGTCTTCCGCTTCGCCAACGGCATCTTCGAGCCCATCTGGAACCGCAATTACATCGACAATGTGCAGATCACCGTCGCTGAAACCCTCGGCGTCGAAGGCCGCGGACCCTTCTACGAGAAAGCCGGCGCACTCCGCGATGTAGTCCAGAACCACATGATGGAGCTGCTCAGCCTGGTCGCCCTCGAGCCCCCCGCCAGCTTTGAAGCCGAATCTGTCCGCCGCGAAAAGCTCAAGGTCTGGCAGGCCATCCCCCCGGTCCCCATCCTCAACGCCGTCCGCGGCCAGTACGGCCCCGGCATCATCGACGGCCAGCACGTGGTCGGCTATCGCGGCGAGGAGCGCGTCAGCCCCCAGTCCGGAACCGAAACCTACGCCGCCGTACGCCTCCTGGTCGAGAATTGGCGCTGGGCAGGGGTTCCGTTTTATCTGCGCGCCGGCAAGCGCCTCAAAAAGCGCGCCACCGAAATCAGCATCGAGTTCAAGCAGCCCCCGCTGCTCATCTTCAACCGCCTGATGTCAGCAGGCCCCTGCCAGGAGATTCAGCCCAACCTGCTCACCATCCGCATCCAGCCCGATGAGGGCATTGCCCTGCGCTTCGGCGCCAAGGTGCCCACCACTCCGCAGATGGCCGTCTGCCCCGTCAATATGGACTTCGACTACGAGGCCGCCTTCGGCAAATCCACCGCCAACGGCTATGAGCGCCTGCTGCTCGACGCCATGCTCGGTGACCAGACCCTCTTCGCCCATCGCGACGGCGTCGAAACCAACTGGGCCCTCTATACCCCCATCTTGCAAGCCTGGGCGGCCAAGAACCCCGAAGTCTTCCCCAATTACTTTGCCGGAAGCTGGGGCCCCGAGTGTTCCGATCACCTGCTGGAACACTCCGGGCACACGTGGCGCAACGACCTGGGTCGGAAAGTGTAAAAGGCAGGGGTCAGGGATCAGGGGTCAGGGATCGGTAAAAAGGCGATTCGAGGCGGGCTCGAATCGCCCATCTGATTTTTGGCGGTGTCGGCTGTTGAGGCGGCTGGGGCCGCTTGACGCTAGGAGGGATCGGCGCGCAGGAGCGCGGACATGCCGACTTGCTAACTCGCTGACTTGCTGACTCGCTGACTCGCTGACTCGTTGACTCGCTAACTCGCTGACTTGCTAACTCGCTGACTTGCTGACTCGCTGCCCTCTATCCATGGCCTCATTGGCCAGCCGGTCCGCAGTCTTGTTGCCGCCGCGCAGCGTATGCCGTATCTCAAACTTCTCCAGCCGCCCCGCCAGCCGTCGCGCCTCTTCCCATAATGGCCGCAGTCCCGGGCTTTTCACCTTGTAGAGCCCTTTCATCTGCTTCACCATCAGCTCCGAGTCGGAGACCACCCGCAGCCGTCTCACCCCGTTCTTCAGCGCCCACTCCAGCACCGCCAGCAGCCCCGAGTACTCGGCAAAATTGTTGGTCTGCACCCCAAGATACCGGCTCAGCTCCGCCGCCACGCGGCCCTTCCCGTCGTCGATCACCGCTCCGTACCCGGCCGGACCGGGATTGCCCCGCGCCCCCCCGTCGCAGTGGGCGATAAACCACCCCCCATCGCCCGCGGCCGGCGTCGCGCCCGGTTTTGTGCCCGATCCTGGCCCCGCTCCCGCATCCTCAAACAGGTTTCCCGTCATCGTTTTCCAGTGTACCGGCAGGCTCCGGTTCCTGCACTGCCCCCGGCCCGCCCACCGCAGGTGGCCGGGTGCCCCAGGCCGGGTGCCCCAGGTGCCTCGCCTTTGGGCACCTGGGAATCCACGAACCTCATGCCCCGCCAATACCGTCCTCCCCACCCCAGACCGGGGTCTCCAGCGACTCGGGGTCCCCGGCGAGCGATCTTTGCTCGCTGGGGTGAAGCGACAGGCTCTCGTCGCTGGGGTGGAGGAGACCGGGGTCCCCAGCGACACGGGGTCCCCGGCGAGCGATCTTTGCTCGCTGGGGTGAAGCGACAGGCTCTCGTCGCTGGGGTGGAGGTGGCTCACCTATCGCCAATAAGCACGTCCATCTAGAGCCGGCTATTCTCATTCCCGGGGGCGCGAATTCATGGCAACGGATGCGGCAGTTCACCAGGTTCCCTCCATCTCCGGCCCATTTTCCTTGGCTTGGCCACCTGCGCGGAAGGTAAAATCTTCCTTAGGCATGGCCGCGACCCGGGCGATCAACGGTCCCAAGAATGTGCAGGAGCGCATGCAGGCCCTCGCGCCGGAGACGGAACTGATTCGCGAGGCCCAGGCCGGTTCGCGAACCGCCTTCGACGCGCTCGTCCGCCAGTACGAGCACCAGGTCCTGCGTTTGGCCCTCCACCTCACCGGCAGCGAGCACGACGCGGAAGACATCTACCAGGAGGCCTTCCTCAAGGCCTACCGCTACATCGGAAACTTCCGCTTCGAGTGCTCCTTCTACACCTGGATCTACCGCATCGTCACCAACCTTTGCCTCGACCAGCTCCGCCGGCGCAAGACCCGCCGCGAGGACCGCGCGGTCATGGTGGACCACTCCGGCGACGAGATCGATCTGCTTGCCTCGGTCTCTGACAACCGCGCCTACGCAAATCCCGCCCAAGAGCTGGACCGCAAGCTGCTCGCCGCCAGAATTCAGGCCGCGCTTGACAAGCTGACCCCGCGCGAACGCATGGTTTTTGAACTCAAGCACTACCAGGGACTCCGCCTGCGCACCATCGGAGAGATGTTGAGCACCACCGAAGAAACCGCCAAGAATACGCTTTTCCGGGCCACCAAGAAGTTAAGAGCCCAACTGGCGGAGTTGCGCTGAAGCAGCTTCGGATTCATTCCGAAACTGCTTTTCAAGGCCCCGGCAATCCCCAACAGGGATGCGGATTTTCGAGGGCCGCATGAATCGCATTTGAGGCTGGAAGGACGTAAACATGAATTGCGAATTGGCACACGAATCCATTGTCGTGGCGGCGTATGGGGAGCTGTCCGACCAACAAACCCACGAGCTGCAACGCCACCTGTCCGGCTGCGCTGACTGCGCCGCCCAGCGCGAGCAGCTCCAGGCGCTCAAGATCCTGGCCGGCGCCCTGCCGGTCGTCGAGCCGGAGCCCAACCTCCTCGCGCGTTCCCGTATGCGCCTTGACGAGGCGTTGGACGCCCTGCCGCCGCTGCGCTGGTATGAGCGTCTCTCCCAGCGCATGATGTCCAACTTCGCCAGTCTCCAGGCCGCCCCCGTGGCCGCCATCCTGCTCCTCATCGCAGGAGCCGGAGCCGGCGGTCTCGGCGGCTATCAGATTGCGCAGGGGCGCGCCGTACACGCAGCCGCAGCCGTGCAAACGGCCGCTGCGCCCCAGACTGCCGTTCCGCAGCCCGCCCCTGCGCCGCCCGCCCCTGCGCTGCCTGACATCGCCCATGTCGCCAGCGTCGCCAGCATCGTGCGCAAACCCAACAGCGAGATCGTCAACGTCAGCTACAACCAGATCGTCCCGCGGCGCATTGAGGGCTCGCTCGACGATCCCGGAATCCGCCAGTTGCTCATGATCGCCTCGGAAGACTCCGCCTCGCCCGGGCTGCGCGACGACTCCGTGGGCCTGCTGGCCGACGAGTGCCGCGCCGGCCACAGTTGCCTTCCCGACGGCATCCGTGACGCCCTGCTCGTTGCCCTGCGCCGTGACCGCGATGCCCGCGTCCGCCAGACGGCTCTGCAGGGTCTGGAGCCTTACGTGGCCCAGGACATGCGTGTCCGCGACGCGGTTCTCCAGGCGCTCCTCAATGACGAAGACCCCCAGGTCCGCACCACCGCCATCAACATCCTGGTGCCGGTCGAAGGCGACACCAGCGTGCGTCAGGTCCTGCACTCGGTCGCCAATACCGACCAGAATCCTTATATCCGGACGGTTTCCACCCGGATCTTGAGTAAGGAGCCGGAGATTCAGTAGCACTGCCTGGCCGCGCGGCCATCGCACCGCAAAAGAGTGCGCGCCGCGCGCAGGCGAGCGGGGGATGGAACGATGAAACACCTTTTGAGGCTGTATCGTTGGGTTGCCATGGTTGCCTTGCCGGCTGCCTTGCTCTGCATCGCGCTGCCCGCCGCTCACGCGCAGGCCCTCCAGGTTGTGCCGCTCTTGGAGCAGTCCGGTCCGCTGCTGGCCGGCTCTGCCGCGCAGGGCTATCTCGGCGTCTACGTAGCCGACGTGGACATGGAAAAAGCCCAGGCGCTCAAGCTGAAAGAGGCGCGCGGCGCGGTCATCACCCTCATCGACCATGACGCCCCCGCCGGACAGGTCGGCCTCCGCGTCAATGACGTCGTGCTGGAGATGGACGGCCAGACCGTCGAAAACGCCGACCAGTTGCGCCGCATGCTCCGCGAGATTCCCGCCGGCCGCAAGATCACTCTCACCATCAGCCGCGACGGCCTCGAGCAAACCCTTGCTGTCGAACTGGTGGATCGCCAGGCCATGGAGCAGAGCATCTGGAACCGGCTCGACAGCAACCGCGGCGCAGGGATTCAGCAGCCCGCCCCACGCATGGGCATTCTGTCAGGTTCGGGCGCCGGCAACCTGCCTTCCAGTGGCGGCGGTTTCCATCTGCCCTTCTTCGGCCCCAATCTCAATGTCGGTGTCCTCATCGAGCCGCTCACCGCGCAGATGGCCCAGGTCCTGGGCGTCTCCGGCGGGCTGATCGTCAGGCAGGTGACCCAAAAAAGCGCCGCCGCCGCGGCCGGCATGCAGGCCTTCAACGTCATTCTCAAGGTCGGCGCGGAGAACATGGCGAACCTGGCCAGCTGGGACCGCGCCCTCCGCGCCAACCAGGGAAAGCCCGTCCCGGTCACCATCCTCCGCGACCGTAAACAGCAGACCCTTACCCTCCAGGTAACCTCCCGGCGCAAATAGAGCCTGCTCCAGCCACCCTCCACGTCCTCTCGATGTTGATGTGTGAAGCGAATCCGCTCTAGGGTGGGACCCCACGAACCCCCGCCAGCCCGCGCGCTGGCTGTTCACTGTCCACTGTTCACTGTTCACTGTCCACTGTCCACTGTCCTCGGGCCGCCGCCCCACCGCAGGGGGTCAACGCCCAAACAACGCCAGGTCGATCCCCTCGCCCATCGCCTTATACCCCGCATCGTTCGGGTGCAGATGATCCCCAGAGTCGTACACCGGATTGAAGTGAGTCGGATTCTGCGGGTCCTGCGTAATCTTGTCGAAGTCCGCCACCGCGTCAAACACCCCGCTGGTCCGTATCCAGTTATTGATCGCCTCCCGCGTCTGCTCGCCCTTTTCTGACCAGAACCCGGCCCCGCCATTCGGAGTCAGCGTCGCCCCAATGGCCTTCATCCCGTGCTCGTGCGCCGCATCGGCAATCTCTTTCAGTCCCTGCTCCAGCTGCTCCGTGGTCACGTTGTCCTCCGGTCCCTGCGGATGCCGAAACCGCCCGATGTCGTTGATGCTTTCCAGCACAATCACGTACCGCGCCCCGTCCTGCGCCAGCACGTCGCGGTCCAGCCGCGCCAGCGCGTTCGGACCGGCCCCGTCGTTCAGCACCCGGTTCCCGCCGATCCCCTCATTCAGCACTCCCACGTGCTCCAGGTGACCGTCCTGCTGCAACCGCGCCGCCAGCACATCCGGCCAGCGATCGTTCCCGTTGCGGGTCGAGTGCGCGCCGTCCGTAATCGAGTCCCCCAGCGTAACCACCGCCCGCCCGCCGTCCCCGCCCGGCACGTCGATCCCGTCGAAAAAGTACCACGACTGCAGAACCGTCGCATTGCTCAGCGAACTCGCGCCGGTCTGGTCCCCATCGGCCATGTAGTTATCCTGGTCGGCAAAGTTGTGGTAGGTCTCGCCGCGCATCACCTGCGCCGGCAGGTAGAAGCTCACCGCAACATCCGTCAGCGGCGTCACCGTCAGCGCCACCGGATCGGAATACATCGCCGCGCCCGGCGGAATCACCACCGAGGACTCGCCGCCGAAGGTCAGCGCATGGTCCGTCCCTTCCTTGATCGCCCCTCCGCCCGCGCTCAGCGCCGCGTGCGCCCCGCCAATCGTCAGCGGATACTGCCCAAACTCATTGGTAAACCGCACCCGAATCCGCTCGCCGCCGGCCGAAATGTGCGCAATCTCCCGCAGCGTCACCGCGGCAAACGGATGAACATCGAATCCTCCCTCCGCCGCCATCGGCGACGTCGCCCACGTCCCCACCCACTCCGGCCCGCTGGCCGTCTGCGCGTTCGAACCCGCGCTCATCGCCAGCAGCAATGCCGGGAAACACACAAGACCGGCGCAGCGCAAAATCGAGCGTTTCAACATGAGGCAATGACCCTCCGCAAGGGGAAGTTTTCTCAAGCAGCCGAAGTGTATCACGCGCCCTAAAACATTTCTCCTTCAGACGTATGCCAGGTGCCCCATCCATTTCACAGTTTCATTGTGAAATGGGTGGGAATCCACGAACCCCAAGGCGCGCAACCGCCGCCCGCCCCACCGCAGGTGGCCGGGTGCCCCATCCATTTCACAGTTTCATCGTGAAATGGGTGGGAATCCACGAAGAACCTCTGCTTAAGAAAATTGCCTGGGTGCCCCATCCATTTCACAGTTTCATCGTGAAATGGGTGGGAATCCACGAACCCCAAGGCGCGCAAGCGCCGTCCGCCACACCGCAGGTGTCGCAACCGCCGCCCGCCCCACCGCAGGTGGTTTATCATCGCTTGTTCGCCGATTCCCGGGATTGGACCCCTTCCAATGATGCCTCTTCGCCGCCTCGCCTTCCCTTTGTCCGCATTGCTCTCTGTCGTCTTCGCCGTCTCCCTCGCCGCCGCCCAGGCCAAGCCCGCCGATCTCGTCGACCCGCTGCTCGGCACCGCCAACGAAGGCCAGACCTTCCCCGCCGCCGGCGTTCCCTTCGCCATGACGCAGTGGACCCCGGCCACGCGCGAGGGCCAGCGAAAGGGCCTCGTCCCCTACTACTTCGCCGATACCCAATTCCTCGGCTTCCGCGGCTCCCATTTCCTCTCCGGCTCCGCCACGCAGGACTACGGCAGTGTCCAAATCCTCATGGGCCAGGGCAACCCCGATCTCTCCGCCGCTGCTCCCGCCATCCCCTTCACCCACGCCGGCGAGCACGCCACCCCCTACCTCTACACCGTCTCCCTGCCCAGCGCCGGCATCACCGCCTCCATCACCGGAACCGCCCGCTGCGGAATCCTCCGTCTCCAGTTCGCCCATGGCGGCCGCACCTGGATCGCCGTTGAAAACTTCGCCCGCCCCGGTGAAGGCTCGGTCACCGTCGTCCCCGCCGCCCGCTCCCTCACCAGCCAGAGCGCCGTCCGCCGCCTCTACGCTGGAGCCGGCCAGCCCGCCGGCTTCTCCGGTTACGCAGTCGTCGAGCTCGATCGCCCCTTCCAACCCGGTCCCACCTGGTCCGCCCGCCCCGTCCCCTACGAAAATCCCCGCCGCGGACGCAGCTACAGCACTCCCGGCGGCCCACCCCCGGGAATGCCTCCGGGCGCATTTCCGCAATCCGCCCCCGAAACCTCCACTGGCGCCTCCGTCGTCTTCAACGCCAGGCCGGCAACGTCGTCTATCTCCGCATCGGCGCCTCCTTCACCAGCGCCGCTGAAGCCCGCCGCAACCTCCGCGCCGAAATCCCCACCTGGAACTTCGATCAGATCGCCCGCCAGGCCGAGGCCGGCTGGAACCGCGCCTTGGGCAAAATCCAGATCACCGCGCCCCTCACCGGCCAGCGCATCTTCTATACCGCCCTCTACCACACTCTGCTGCTCCCGCGCATCGCCAGCGACCTCAGCGGCGCCCATCCCCGCTTCGGCGGCGGCCCCATCGTCACCACCCCCGGCGGCCGTACCTACTACGACGACTTCTCCATCTGGGACACCTTCCGCGCCGTCCATCCCCTCTTCATCCTTCTCGACCCGCCTCTGGAAACCGCTCTCATCCAGTCCCTCATCGACAAGGGTCAAGAAGGCGGCTGGCTGCCCATCTTCCCCGCCTGGGAAAGTTACACCGCGGAGATGGACGGCGACCACGCCGACGCCATCATCGGCGACGCCTGGCTCAAGGGCATCCGCGGCTTTAGCATCGGCCAGGCCTACGCGCTCATGCGCAAAAACGCCCTCATCTCCCCGCCCTCCGCCGGCTACGCCGACGGCAAAGGCCGCCGAGCCCTCCAGTCCTACCTCAAATACGGCTACATCCCCCTCGAAGACCCCGTCGCCGACGCCCCCCACCGCGCCGAGCAGGTCTCCCGCACCCTCGACTACGCCCTCGACGATTTCGTCATCGCCCAGCTCGCCCACTCCCTCGGCAACTCCGCCGACGCCGCCCTCTTCGACCGCCGCGCACAGAACTGGCGCAACGTCATCGATCCCGAGGACGGCTTCGCCCGCGGCCGCCACGCCGACGGCTCCTGGATCACTCCCTTCGATCCCGCCCGCCGCGTCAACTACGTCACCGAGGGACTCCCCTTCCAGTACACCTTCTACGTCCTCCAGAACATCCCCGGCCTCATCCGGTACCTCCACGGCGACGCCGCCTTCACCGCCAGGCTCGACCAGCTCTTCGACCGCAACCTCTACGAGCAGGGCAACGAGCCCAGCCACCACATCGCCTACCTATACGACTACGCCGGCGCCGCCGCCAAAACCCAGTTCCAGATCCACTCCATCGTCGACACCTACCAGGAGCAGCCCGGTGGCCTGCCCGGCAACGACGACGCCGGCCAGATGTCCGCCTGGTACATCTTCAGCGCCCTCGGCTTCTATCCCGAAACTCCCGGCATCCCCGCCTATGCCATCGGCGTCCCGCATTTCTCCCGCGCCGTCATCAACCTGCCCGGCGGCAAGCATTTTGAAATCCTCGCCCACAACCTCGGCCCGCAGAACTTCTACATCCAGTCCGCCACGCTCAACGGCCAGCCCTTCAACCGTTTTTGGCTCAAGCACAGCGAAATCGAATCCGGCGGCACGCTCGCCTTTGAGATGGGCCCGAACCCCAACTCCGCCTGGGCCGCTCACTCCCCCAATCCCATGCCCCTCTACCCATGAGCAATCGCCACCGTCGCCGTCCGCCTCACCGCGGGTGGCCGGGTGCCCCATCCATTTCACAGTTTCATCGTGAAATGGGTGGGAATCCACGAACCCCATGCCGCGCAAGCTCCCCGGGGCCCCCACGGACACGGGGTCCCCAGTGAAGGATCTTTGTTCGCTGGGGTGGACAGACAGGTCCTCGTCCGTGGGGTGGTCGCCGTCCGCCTCACCGCAGGTGGCCGGGTGCCCCATCCATTTCACAGTTTCATCGTGAAATGGGTGGGAATCCACGAACCCCATGCCGCGCAAGCTCCCCGGGGTCCCCACGGACACGGGGTCCCCAGCGAACGATCTTTGTTCGCTGGGGTGGACAGACAGGTCCTCGTCCGTGGGGTGGTCGGCGCCTGCCTCACCGCAGGCGGCAGTGTGCCCCATCCATTTCACAGTTTCATCGTGAAATGGGCGGGAATCCACGCACCCCCCGCGGCGGGCGCTCCCAACCCCGCGCAAACGGACTACACTGTCCCCAACATGCGCTCAGTAAAAATTTGCGGCCAAAACCCGGCGCGGGTTCCCGTCATCCCCGCCAGGCACGCGGCCGCCGTGACGACCTGTGCCCCGCCCACGGCAGACGACGCCACCCCGCTCCACTTCACCGGCAAAGAACGCGATGCAGAAACCGGCGAAGCCAACGGCAACGACTACTTCGGCGCCAGATACTACGCAAGTGCGGCGGGCCGCTTCCTGATCCCTGACTGGGCAGCGAAGCTCGAAGGGAGCGACCCCGTACCGTATGCCAAGCTCGACAATCCACAAAGCCTCAATCTCTACGCGTATGTGTTGAATAACCCATTTAGCCATGTGGATGCAGATGGGCATCAAAATGGGCAACCAAATACCTGCGCTAAAGGAGATCAGCCATGCATCGACAAAGCACATGCCCAACAGCAGAACGGAGACCCGACACTTCCAACCGCCGAAGCGCCGCCCCTCTTGGATAATCAGGACATAGCTGGCTTGAAGACCGCTACCCAGTTTGCAGTTATGGTCGGCATTCCCGACCTAGGGGAGATAGGCGCGGCGGAGCTTCTGGGAAAGGCTGGCAGTTATGCGGACCTGACCGCGTTAGCCGAGAAAGGGGACGCAATCGTTGCGCACCACATGCCGCAGGCGGGCTAGGCTTTACTTCTAAGGCAGAAGGCGGAGCCCTTGCAATTACTTCAGGAGAGCACGTGGCTACTAGGACGTTCGGGTTCAAAGGTGCGATGACCGCCGCCGCTGACGCAGGGAAGTCGTTTCGGGAAGTGCTTGCAAGGGATATCGGCAACGTCAGAAACATTGTTGGCACCAAATACAATCAGGGTCTGCAGAGCTTGATTGAGTACTACAAAACGACTTTTCCGAATCTCATGTCAAAGTAGAAGGTGTGGAGGAAGCATGATACGAAAAGAGGTCGAGGAACTGCGCAAAATGGGACCGCTTCCTTCCGAAAAGGAATCGATTGAGAATCCATCTCCACTTCTCGAGAGATACCAGCAGCTGCTTTTATCGATCGCGAAACCTGCAACCGATGAGGAGGCGGATATCCTCGCAGGCGTTTTCGGCGTCGATGACTGCTTCGGACTGGCTTGGACGCTAGCACAGCTGATCGAAACCGCACCCACTTGGTCAGCTGAGGAGTATTCGGAGAACGCTGGGAACGAGTGGATCAAGAAACTGAGGGATCGCGAGAAGCGATGGCGAGAGGCTGGGTACCCAGTTCGGTCCTTTTACAAGGAGGCCGGTTTGCCTGATCCCGGATCTAATCGAGATTCAAAAGGGAGCGGAGACACCGCATTAAATTCCTAGGGCAACTGGAGGCGCAGGGCCTCTCGATAGGGCGTTCGTGGCCCTCATCTGGCAGTTTTGGCCCAACAGCAGAATGGACAAGTGACAGGCGTGGGACCCAGGTTTTGAGTATGTTGATTCGACTACAACACGGAGGTTTCCCAGGTATCGCTTTTGAGGCCCACGATACGGTTACGACGGGTCTGCAATTCGTAGGACGAGCGTCGGCACATGTGCAAACAGACATCGTTGGGCGACCTCATTCTACCGCCAAAGAACGCGACCCGGAGACCGGCGAAGCCAACGGCAACGACTACTTCGGGGCCAGATACTACGCAAGTTCAATGAGTCGGTTCTTATCGCCGGACTGGTCGGCCAAGCTCGAAGGAACCGATCCCGTACCTTACGCCAAGCTCGACAATCCACAAACCCTCACTTTGTATGCTTACCTGTTGAATAATCCGCTATCCGGCGTCGATGCGGATGGACACCAGAGCGGATCTGGCTCGTGTCAGATGAACCCAGATGGTAAGAACTCATGCACGGACACGGACACGAATTTGGCTCAAGAGCAGAGCAATCCGTCAGGCTCGGGGCCTGACCCAGTTAAGCTGGACTACACGCTTTATGTGAACGGGCGCGCACATCCGATCTACCAGCAGATGTCTCCGCCCGGTGGCTGCGAGATGAGCGATTTCCTCTGTCGGATGAAATACCGGGTGTTCATGGCCTGGCTTGCACAACGTCCGCAGATCAAGGCCCCAAGTAACCAGCCACCGCCTACGCCCGAGCAGCTACAGCGGGCGAAGGACTGCCGCGATGGCTGGATCGGACTCGGTATCGCCGCTGTAACCACCGTTGGTATGGCTGCTGCGATTTACTACGCATGGCCGGTTATCTCTGCCGGAGCGATCGAGGAAGGAGCCGCTGGTGGGTTCGAAGCAGCAGAGGCAGCCGCTAGAGCGGCGGGCCTACCGCTGGCTGCTATTGGAATAACATTCAACAAGGTTGAGATTAGTTGTGGATCCGGGAAATGAGGCCCCTCAGATGACCCCAAAACACATCAAATTAACCGCGTCAGTTACCGGATGGGCGATCCTCTGCGTTATTGCGTTGTCTGTCAAGTTTGTGGAGATACTCTTCTCGGGACTCATATACTTCATGGCAGCAAGTTTACTATGCTTTCAGAGCCAAATTTGGGCCTCGCAATGTCTCCGAAAAAGCCGTAGGGGGGGGAATGAAGTTCTAGCCCTAAATAGACGTGCCGATGCAGCCCTTCTTTTAGGCGCGCAACTAGCTGCAATTGGAGTATTGAATGCCTTATCAACAATCGCACAGATGTCAGCCACTACATTATTGTTGAGCTGTTTTATGGTGATCATTTTCTTTATGTCTGCATATCGCCTTGTGTCAATGGCAGATAGCCCGGCCCAAAATGGCGGATATATACCATTGAGACTGTGGGGAATTCCGAGATCAAGGCGTCTCTTCTTCATGCTTTTCGGAGTCTATTGCACAGTCTGCCCTTTAATCATCATGAGTTTGGAAGCGTCACCTGGAGCTGGCGGATGGCAACCCGCGGCCCTCAGAGCTCCTCAAGCTAGCCTCCTGATGGCGGCAATAATGTCTTCGGTGTATTGTGGGTTGCTCTTCGAGCGCTATAGGAGAACAACAGCTTGGGGAAGAAGCGGGACATTCATTACCGTGACCGCATTATTCGTGGTATGTTGCGGGGGCATTCATGCGCTGCTATCCGACGATATTTATGTTTGGGTGCTTTCCGTAATCACGACAATCAGCGGAGCTGCAGCACTCTACTATCTGTGGGGGCGAGCGGTCCAGGCCCCGGGAGCAGTCAGTTCTCTCGCTCAGTGAGGGTGGCGGGTGGCCCAGGTCTTGAGCATGCGGATTGATTTACAACACGAGGGTGCCTCCGGTCTCGCTTTTGAGACCTCGGATACGCCTACGACGTCCGTGCCAACGGTTGTGCGACAGGTACGACGAGCGTCGGCGCATGTGCAAAAGAACATCGCCGAGCGGCCAATTTCTACCTGCAACCGGGCGATGGAGCGCGTGCAGAGCAGGGCCTGCGGTCCCGTGGGACGGAATGCCGGCAAGGTTGCTGCCAACTATGGACTAAGGGAAGGAGAAGCTTGTGCAGGAGCAAGAGCCTATCTCTAAGAAGGCCGTGAGCGAAGCGGAGATCGAGGCGGCCGAGAAGCTCCGCAGACAAGGACAGGTCGGCGTTGCGCTCACTCGGACCCAGGAGATGCTGGGCCGCGCGCAGGATGATGGGACGCGCATGCGGCTTCTCTTCGACATACTCTGTTGTTCGTGACAATCAGCTTCTCCCGTCCCGATCGAACGGACAATCTAAAGATCCCACCTATTCCCTACTCCCTATTCCCTATTCCCTGCCTTTTTCGCCGCCTCCACCTCCTCCGGCGAAATCTGAATTTCCACCAGCTTCTTCAAAAGCTCAAACTCCTCGTGCTGTTGCGCCACGCCCCGCTCAGTCTTCCGCGGCCGCACCCGCACCCCCTCCCGCCGCAATATCGTCCGCAGCTCCATCAGGAAGGCCTGCTTCCACCCGATCAGCTCCAGCCACGGCTTGCGCTCCTTGATTCGCTTCTCCTCCGCCCGCGACCGCCGCTCGTCCGCCGCCTGCCTCCGCAGCTCCCTCCGCTCTGCCTCCATCCCCGCAAACGTCCCCACCGTCGGCGTCAGCCCGTACACCAGTTCGCACCCCAGCCCCTCTGCCGCCTTCCTCAGTGTCCCCAGCATGATCCGCTCGTCCATCTCCGCCTTTTCCAGGCGCAGCACCTCGAACTTGCTCACCCCCATCCTCTCCGCCGCCTCCTTTACCGGCAGCCCCACCGCCTGCCGAACGTCCCTCAGCCACCCCTTCCCCGCGTCGCTCCCCGGCAGCCTGTGCCTCGCCTGTCTGCGCCGCGCCCGCTTCACCAGCTCCAGCGGCATCACCGTCAGGTCCAGCTCCTGTGCCCGTCCCGCCCGTTCCCAGTCCTTCACCTTCATAACTTGCCCTCCGGCCGCCCATCCGCGGCAAAAACAAAAATGTTCGGTTTTTCCTGCATATTTCGTCCCGCAATCATCAGCAACTCCTAGAAAATAAAGTGGATATTCAAAATAAAAAACGCGCCGAAGTTCGTCTCCCGCCTCCAGCGCCTCTAATAAAATCAACAACTTACTGCGTGCCCAATATCGCGGACCCCGCCAAAAGGCGGAAAGACGCCCTCCAAAACACCCACTTGTCCAATTCTGGCAAAAACAGGTGTATTTCTAAGCAAACTTTCCGTCCCCAAAAACCGCGCCATTCCCCCCGGCCTTGAGTGCATTCCCAGCGCCACTTTTTCTGGACGTGGAGCATCGTCTGCCGCACCGCGGGCGCCCGCCCCACCGCTGGTCCGGGGTCCCCACGGACGGGCTCTCGTCCGTGGGGTGGAGGTGGCCGGGTGCCCCATCCATTTCACAGTCTCATCGTGAAATGGGTGGGAATCCACGAACCCCCGCCAGCCCGCGCGCTGCCTGTTCACTGTCCACTGTCCACTGTCCACTGTCTTCGGGCGTCCGCCCCACCGCAGGTGGTGTGTTTCAATAGAAAGCGATGGCAACTCCCCGGAGATCGACGCTGCGCGGACGCTGGAAGGCCGCGACCCGCAAGCTGCGCGAGCTGGCCATGGTGGCCCGGGCCCTGGCCTTCACCGGCCACCCGGTCCTCGCCCAGATCATCCCCGCGCGCTTTTGCAACCTCAGTTGCGCCTACTGCAACGAGTACGACAAGGTCTCCGAGCCCGTCCCTCTGGAGGAGATGTACCGCCGCATCGACCACCTCGGCCGCTTGGGCACGGCCATGATCGGCATCTCCGGCGGCGAGCCGCTCACCCATCCCCAGCTCGACCAGATCATCCGCCGCATCCGCCGCACCGGCGCCATCGCCGGCATGATCACCAACGGCTATCTGCTCAGCGTGGAGCGCATTGAGCGGCTGAACCGCGCCGGCCTTGACCACCTGCAGATTTCAATCGACAACGTCGAGCCCGACGATGTCTCCAAGAAGAGCCTCAAGGTCCTCGACAAAAAGCTCCAGATGCTGGCCCAGTACGCCGAATTTCACGTCAACATCAACTCCGTGGTCGGCGGAGGCTTCAAGAAACCCAACGACGCGCTGGTCATCGGCCGGCGCGCCCTCCAGCTGGGCTTCGAATCCACAATCGGCATCATTCACGACGGCGACGGGCAGCTCAAGCCCCTCAATCCCGAAGAGGCCCGCGTCTACTTCCAGATGCGCAACCGCCGCAAGACCAACTACGCCCGCTTTGACCGGTTTCAGGAGGCCATCGCCCTCGGCAAGCCCAACGACTGGCGCTGCCGCGCCGGCTCCCGCTACCTCTACGTCTGCGAAGACGGCTTGGTCCACTACTGCTCCCAGCAGCGCGGCTATCCCGCCGTGCCTATCTCCGAATACACCACCGCCGACGTAAAACGCGAGTTCCTCACCGCCAAAAGCTGTGCCCCCAACTGCACCATCGGCTGCGTCCACCGCATCAGCCACCTCGACCACTGGCGCGCCCCGCAGACACGCATGGTCGCCCCCAACGGCCAGGAGTTGGTCAAGATTCACACCGGAAATTGAGGCCGGGTTTGGCTCCGATGGCAGCAAACGCGAAGAAATGCAATCCATTGAACCGACAGTGCACGGTCATTTTGTTGTGTTTCCGGCATGGCTAAAGCATTTCTCCTTCGGACGTATACCGGAACCAATGAACTCAAGCGCCGATGTCAACTAGAAATCGGCGCCGCAACAAACGTAAATTGAGGCTAAATCTGAAGGAGAAATGCGTCAAAATCCTCTCATGGCGCAGAACCTCGGCCAGGGGCTTTTCCGCCGCTTGTAACGCTCGGAACCACCAATCTCGGCCTCCGACCAAAGTATGTCCCCCGCGGCCTGACAAACGACATTACCATTTCGAGCCCGCCCGAAGGTGGTAGACAATCCCAAAATTGGCGCCAAGCGTGTCAAGGCCGGGATTGGTTCCATTCACATACAAGTTTGAAAAGTGAAAGAATTGGTAAGCCAGGCGCAGGTCGGTTCGCGGCGTAAGTCTGATTTGCGCTCCTGCGCTGGACTGGATGGAAAAATTGGCATATGTCGCTTCAGGCGATAGCGCCTTCTCGGTGAAGACAAGTCCTCCCAACTTAGCGTTCCAGAACGGTTTGATGGCCTTATCGCCCCGCCACAAGAAGCGCAAGCCCAAAGGCGAAATCCCAATTCCCGGCAGAGTCTTCCGGGCGGTGGTTAGGGGATTTCCCCACTTGTCGGCCAGGGCTGGCTCGCGCAGAAGGACGAGAGGCAGAACATCGGCAGCATAATCCATCCGTGCATGCACCAGTTTACCGGGGTAATTCAAAAAGTGGCCCAAAGTGCTGAGGTGGGTGCCGAGATTGTTGCGGTCGTACTCGATGCCTCCGGTGTAGATCAAGTCGTCTAACGCGGCGCTACGAAACTTAAAAGGCGTGTAGGATACGTATCCCTCGAAGCAGAGATCGCTGCCGGCCGGCGCTGCCTGGGCCCACGAAATGTGTGGGGCAAGAAGACAAAACACGACCAGAATGACAAGGCCCTTGTGACAATTCATGCGGGCAAAAAGCGGCCCGGGATGCCTTGAATCAGCTGCGTGAAAATACGATTCGCGGCTCGACAAGAGGGTGCTCCAGTTGAAGAAAATGCGATCTGCCGTCGGAGAAGCTGGGAAGCCCAGCCACAATTTTGACACAAACTCTTAGGCTGGAGTAGGCGCTGTCTAGTTTTTCGTCATTATCCTAACGGATAGATGGAGGGGCACATGCATCCTGAATGGAATGCGGGCGCGGCCGCGCGGGATGTAGGCGGCTTTGGCGGCGTCACCGCCCGCGAGTATCAGCCAGAGCCTGGTCGATGATCTCGAATAGCCTGCTCCGGTCCACAACCTCGATGAAGGGCGGGCCCTTGCTGTCCGCGGTCACAACCCAGATGGTGGGCGTGTGTTCGATGCCGATGCGCTGGCCCAGCGCGTAGTCGGCCTTCACCTCTGCGGCCAGCTTGCCCTGCGGATCGATGGAGAAAGGCAGCGCAAGCCCCTTGCTGCGGGCAAACGTCTCTGTGTACGCGCGCAGGGCTTCGGGCGTGTCGATGGACCGCTGGTTGGCGAAGATATAGTCGCGGTAATCGTCGCCGATCGCCTTGCTCTTGGTGTCAAACCAGCGCGCGTAAACAGCCGCCTGGAAGCTCCAGTTGTGCATGGGCAACGGGAAGTCGTGGCGGATCCAGGGAATATGGTACTTTTCCGCCGCTTCCTTGAGCACCGGATTGGCCGCGGCGCAGTCCGGGCACTCCATGTCCTCAAACTCGATAATCGCCACGCGCGCGCCGGCGGGGGGACGCAGCGCTGCGGGGTCAAGAACCTTTGTAGTCGGAGGCGCGCCGAACTGCGCCCGCGCAGTGGCTCCCGGAATCAACATCCCTGCCAGAGCCAAAGCAAAGCATAAGTGTATGCGGAACTGCACTAAACGGCCAAACCAGCTGAACATATCGATTAGACGGCTCCCTAAGGGTCATTGTAACTGGCAAAAGCGGGCAAGAATACAGGGTTACTGCCGGTCGCGCTTGCGGGCAGCCATCCATTGCCGCCATTTGTAGTCGGCGAAGAGAGAGATGGCCACAACCACCAGCGCAACGATGCCAAGCAGGAACTTCATCCGCATTTAGAATCGCATGCGCCAGGTCGCGAGGGAGATAAAAGTCGCGGCCCCTGCAGGCCGGTGATGGTGCCGATTGGTTTTCCGCTTCGAGTGTCGAAAACCTCGACGCGCGGGCCGTGCGTGATGTAGAGACGGTGCGCGCTAGGGTCGGCGGTCAGGTAATCCCAACTGCCCGCACCGCCAATGGCCCAGCGGTCAAGGATGTGGTAAGGCTGCTGTGCTACGAGAAGACCTGAAGCGGCGAACAGCCCGCAAACGAAGATGAACGCGGGGAAGGCCGATTTCAGAAGGGAAAGAATGCGCCGGACTGGCATAAAAACCCCCACACGAATTCTCGAACGTGGCAAGAATACCATTTGGTGAGCCAGAGAGATGCCAGGCGGAGAGAAGAAGGCGATTCGGAATGCGCCGGGCTGAGCCCCTGATGCATTACCCTCAATCATGGCGAGCACCGGCCGCTTAGGAGAAATCCTCTTGCGTATTGTTCTATCGAATATCGGCACCCTGGGAGACATCCATCCACTCATCGCGATTGCTCTTGAGCTGAAGCGGCGCGGGCATGTTCCGGTTATGGCGCTGCCTGCGGTCTTTGAGCCGCGCGTGCGGCCGCTGGGACTGGAGTTTCACGCGGTGCGGCCGGATATCAACCCGAACAACAACATCCTGGTGGAGATGGTCTATGACATCAAGAAAGGCACGGAGCACGGTCTGCGGGACTTTCTGTTCCCCGTGCTGCGCCAGACCTACGATGACCTGTTCGATGCGGCGACCAAACCGGAGCGAGCCGACCTGCTCTTACTCGGTGAGCTGAACTACGCGGGACCGCTGGTGGCCGAGGTAACGGGGATTCCCTGGGCCAGCTATGTTCTGGCACCGCTTTCGTTTTTCTCGGCCTTCGATCCACCGGTGCTGCCTCCTTATCCACGTCTGGCGCGCGTGGATAAGACTGTGCCCGGCTTTGGGCGCGTCATCAAGCGGCTTGCACGCTTCGCCAGCCGCAAGTGGCCGCAGCCCATCTACGATCTGCGCGCCGAGTTGGGTCTGGAGCGGGGCACAAACCCGTTGTTTGACGCCAAGCATTCACCGCACCTGGTGCTGGCGCTGTTTTCGCGTGTACTCGGCGTAGAACAGAAGGACTGGCCCGCGCACACACTAATCACCGGCTTCTGTTTTTACGACGCGGACGCGGGCAACCAGGCGCTACCCCAAGAACTGGAAAAGTTTCTATCCGCAGGCCCGCCGCCTGTGGTGTTCACCCTGGGGTCGGCGGCGGTGCTGGCCGCGGGAAGGTTCTATGAGTTTTCAGCCAAGGCGGCGATGCGATTGGGAGTGCGCGCGGTGCTGCTGATCGGGTCGGACCCACGGAACCGGCCGCCGCAAGCGCTCCCGGAGTCCATCTGCGTAGCAGAATATGCACCGTATTCCGAACTGTTTCCGCGTGTGGCGCTGGTGGTGCACCAGGGAGGCGTGGGAACGACGGCGCAATGCCTGCGCGCGGGCAAGCCGATGCTCATCATGCCTTACTCCCACGATCAGCCGGACAACGCCAGGCGGATGCGCCGGCTGAAAGTGGCGCGCGTGATCCAGAAGCTCCGCTACACGCCGCCCCGAGTGGCGCGGAGGCTGAAGGCCATGCTGGACGAACCGCTTTTCGCACTGCGCGCTCAGAGCGTGGCCCGGCAACTGAGTCACGAGGATGGCGTGAAATCGGCCTGCGATGCGCTGGAGGATTTGTGTCGGCGGACGCGGAAACACCCTGAATGCCGGTGCGTAATTCGCACTATAGCAAAACCAGGATAAACGTATCCCGAAGCAACGGCCTACAAGCCTACAAGCTGACGCGACCCCGGGGCCCCGCAGATAGGTCTTCGTCAGTGGGGTGGGACTAACAGGGAGCTGCAGCCTTGCACACAGCACGACAGGACACAATAACTCTCGTCTTGCTCTAAGAGACTGCAATATCAATGAGCCGTGGAAGATACTGCGCGTCCACGGACTTCATGCGCCGATAACGATAACCAATGGCCGGCGCCTCCGTCTAACCCAACTAGAAAGCCTGCCTCTGGCAAGACCGCATCGCGGAGGCGAAAGTTACCCCAATTCAAAGGAGTTACTTCGCATGAAGCGTTCAGCCGCTATATCCCTCTCTGTCGCAGCGATTTATATCGCATTTCTCGGCACTCAATTTATCCACGCCCAGAGCAGTGAAACCATGAATTCCATGGCAACCGCTGACCCGCCGTCCGCACCAATTCAGGAAGCCACGGAAATGGTTCCCGCACAGGCCTCTCTGGCGCAATCACTCGACGCCCGTCAGATCCGCGCAGGTCATCCATTGAAAGCCACCCTGAATCAGTCAGTGCATCTGAAGAACGGCCCCGAACTTCCACGCGGCACCGAACTGACCGGTACGGTGGTGACCGACCAGAAGCAAGCGAATGGGGCCCCCGAGTTGGCGCTGCGTTTCACCAAAGCGCAATTGAAGGATGGCCAGACCGTTCCCATCAAGGCCACGATTGTAGGACTGTCCGCACCGGAATTCACTCATACCGGCCTGACTCCCGATCCGCCGGTCAACACTTGGAATTCCAAGATACTGCAAGTGGACCAGATTGGCGCCTTGCCGGGTGTCGACCTGCACAGCAGAATCGGTAGCAGAAACTCAGGAGTTCTTGCCGCGACCAGCAAAAACGACTTCAGGTTACAGCGAAGCAGTCGTCTTGCCCTTGCGATTGCCGCGCGTGGAAATGGATAGCGGCTCTGGATGCGTGAGCGTGGGAGGTTATGCCGTGGCCCACTGGCTGGCCTCCCCGTAACCCAGGCTGCTTGACCCTGATGATAGCTTGCTTTGGGCATCCCAGGTTGAACTGAAGTCGTATGTAACTACGTGACGGTTTCAATAAGTCGCCACCGTACTGAGCCTTATCCAGACTTATAAAGCGGGGAGCATCTGCTATAACATGTGTTATACCAGCTGGGTAACATCCTAATAAAGCCTCGCAGCTAGAGCCAGTCCGAACCTGGCGCGGCCATGGCCTCTTCCAGGGTAACGCGGGACTTCCGCCGGTAGGCAAGGTTCGCCATGTGGCCGGCGATGGCGGTGCGATAGCCGGTTTCTACCGGTGCATTGGTGGCCTGGTTGCGGCTGCGGATGCACTCGAACCAGTTGGCCATGTGGTTGACGCCGGCGCTCTCGCCACGCATCGCCGCGCCGCCGGGATCGTTCGCCTTTTCCGGATAAAACGCCACGCCGCCGGTGGTTTTTCCCGTGACCATGTCCGTCGATCCACTGACGTGCTCGATGCTGCCGCTGCTGCCCAGAAAGTGTTCGCCGAGACCGTAGTGCGAGTTCGAGAACGTGGACTGCCACACCACCACCAGCTCCGGATATTCGAGCGACACATTGAAGGTATCCGGCACCTGGCGGCCATCCTTCTCAGAAAAGACGCCGCCGACCATGGATGCGGCAAGCGGCAACTCGAGGCCAAGTGCGCTGGTGATCCAGGCATTCTGGTGAACCATGTTTTCCGTGATGTTGCCGCCGGAAAATTCCCAGAAGAGCCTCCAGTTGATGTACTTGAAGGCCTCGAACCTTGGCTCGTTACGGCCGTCGAGGAACACCTTCCAGTTCACATGATCCAGGTCGCAGTCGGGTGGGATGGGACGCACCCATTGGCCATGGCCGCGCGGCGTATTGCGCGACATCCACGACTCAACCATCGTGATCTTGCCCAGGTAGCCCTGCTTGATCCAGTTCTTCGCGTCAGCCAGCTCGCCGGTGCTCTCATGCTGCAAGCCGATCTGGATCACTTGCTTCGACGCGTGCGCGGCCTTGCGGCAGGCCACGGCCTGCGGAATATTCCAGGTCATTGTCTTCTCGCTATAGAGATCCTTGCCGGCCTCCAGCGACGCAATGAAATATTTGGCGTGCAGGTGCATGGGCGTGGCATTGATCACCGCGTCGATGTCCTTGCGCTTCAGCAGGCGCATGGGGTCGTCGTAAGTGTCGATGCCGGGAACCCTGGCCTTGGCCAGGTCGCGCCGGCGGGTGTAGGTGTCGGCTACGGCCACGCACTCGATATTGGGCTGCTTGAGCGCGTCGTCCAGGTCCTGCATGCCGCGGCTGCCGGCCCCGATCAGGCCGATGCGGATGCGGTCATTGGCGCCGAGAACACGCATCGAGGGAAGCGCCGCCAGCGCGACCGCTCCCTTGCCGACATTGCCAAGAAATTTACGACGGTCCATGGAATCACCTCAGATAACGGAATTGCGGCAATGTTGAAGTTAGCGGCTTCCGCCCCTCGCTACGAATCGCGATGCGAAAAGCCGCCTATTGGACGAAGACCTGTCCCCGCGATGGAGGACAGGTCTCTGCCGCTAATTGAACTGAGCCGCCCGGCTGATGGCTCGCACACACCACATAACCGTGAATGAACCTCAGCAGCCGGTTCCGGCCTTGGCCAGATCTTCCTTGAGGCCCTTAAAGCTGATGCGCGAGGAAGCCTCCGGCACGCCCATGCCAGAGCCGGCTGGGGGCACGCCGCCATGCCAGTGCGTCTCCAGGCTCACCGCGTAGTGGTAGCCGTCGCGCACGAGGGCGCGGAACTGGCCCACCCAGTCGATGATCCCTCCGCCCACCGGCGCCCACTCCGCCTTGCCATCGGGCAGGCGGATCGTGTCCTTGCAGTGGCAGTGGCCGATGCGGTGTTTGGGCAGCAGATTGTAGTCGTCGGGGTACGGCGTATCGCCGGGGAACGTCGCGGAGTTGCCCGGATCCCAGTTGAGCATGAAGCTGGGCTCCTGAATCTGCTCGAGCGTTGCCACAGCTTCTTTGCCGCTCCCGGTATTGCAGTCCATCTCGTTTTCGAGCAGAAGGATCAGCTTGTGCTGGGCGCATTTGCGGGCCGCCTTGCGCAGCACTTCGTTCATGTCCTTGCGGTAGGGGCTGACATCGTCAAGCCGCCAGAAATCAAAGCAGCGGATGCGGTCGGTGCCAAAGGCCTTGCACAGATCGATGCAGCGTTCCAGCACCTCGTCCTGCTGCTTGAAGGTAAAATCCGCATCGAACTGGGCGCCGCGCGGACTATATTTGGACCTCGGCGCGCCGGGCCAGTTCACCTTGTAGAGCGGGCTGGCGATGTCGGTGACCTTCAGGTTGTACTTGGCCAGAATCTTCCGGGAGCGCTCAATCCCGGCCGAATCAAGCGCAGTGACGTTCGTCTTCCACATGGAGCGCAGTTCGATCCATTGCAGGCCGAAGTCGTGCGAGACAACGTAAGCAGCGTGATCGAAGTCCGGCGAGATTTCATCATTGATCACGGAGAGGCGGAAGGGACAGGTTGTGCTGGCGCGAGCCGCGCGCGGCAGGGCCGCCATCATACCCGCAGCTCCCATTCCGGCCAGAAACTCCCGGCGGGATGAAGACATAGTTTTTCCTCCACTTTCAGGGCGCCTCGAAACGGCGCTCCGCTTGCGCCAGCGATTATACCGTCCCGGGCGTTCGGCGTTCCTCGCGGGCCCTCACACGGTCGGAAACTGCTCGCAACCTCTTTACTTGCGCGGATACATCCGGGTCACTCCGGTGCGTGAGTTGATGACCGAGAAGTTGCCGCTCGGCCAGGCGACGACCTTGAAATAGGCGCCGTCCGTGGCGCTGCCCTTGGGATTGGCGATCAATGCCTCCGGGCTGTTATGTGCGGCGTCGGAGCCTTCTGCGGTGTGCAGCATGTAAAGAGCCTTCATGCCGGGACTATCGTGAACCGTCTGCCATGCCTCAGGCATGCCGGCCTTGTGGGCGCCGTTGTTCATAATGGCCACGCGTGGATGAATTGCATCCACGAGCGCGCGCGAGTTGGACAGGTCCATGCCGTGATGGTTCACGAGATAAAGATCAATCGGTGGAATGGGATTGTTCGGGCAGACCAGCGCAATTTCCTTGGCCTTGGTCAGATCCCCAAGATCGAGGAACCGGAATCTCCCGTAGGTGACCAGGATGCCGGCCGAGCGGGCGTTCTCACTGGGGTCGGCGGGCCACGCGGGTTCGCTGGCGCAGTAGGGATTGGCCACAGGCTTAATGCCGGGAAGCGCGCTGATGTGCGCGCCGTCGGCGGTGAGCACAATTACGCTCAGGCCAGGAATGTCGATCGTGTCTCCCGGGTGAACGATCCGTCGCGGCCTGCCGGCAATGGCCTTCAGGTAGGCGGCATACCCCTGGCGCGTGGTGTCGGAGTCCTCGCGATTCGGCCCGTGATCCAGGAACTCGCCCACCGGAACCCGCGCGACCAGATTGGGCACTCCGCCCACGTGGTCCGCGTGGTAGTGGGTGATGAGCAGGTGGTCGATGCGCGTGATGCCGGCGCCGCGCATGGCCGCCTGAATGCGGTCCGCATCGCGGCCATCGTGATCGGGCCAGCCCGTATCAACAAGAAGAGACGCGCCGGAAGGGGCGACGAGCAAAGTCAGCCTGGCCACCCTCGACATCGATGGAGTAGATGACCAGATGGCGCGCGGCAGCCTGATGCGCCTGCGCGGCGGCGGCGAACGCAGAGGAAGCGAAGAGCAAGGCCAGTGCGCAGGCGGAGAACAAAGCAACGGCGAGGACGGGCAACGAAGAGAGGCGGCGGGAGTCGATTCGCATTTCGAGAGAAGTGTACTCGACCATGCACGGGTGGCGAAATGGGATGAGCGCGGGCAGGGCGCGCGGCGTTAACGAGAAGACTGATAAACTAGGGATACTGCGAAGTGTGGCAGATTCATCGAGTCATCACACTCCCTAACCGACCCTGCGGCCCGATGAGGCCGCACCCGAAGAAAAGGAATCTTGCACCTGTGAGCCAGACGATACGCAATATCGCCATCATTGCCCATGTGGACCACGGCAAGACAACTCTGGTCGACGCCATGCTCCGTCAGTCGGGCACCTTCCGCGCCAACGAACAGGTGGTGGAACGGGTGATGGATTCCAATGAACTGGAGCGGGAACGCGGCATCACCATTCTGGCCAAGAACACGGCCATCAACTACGCCGGCGGCAAGATCAACATCGTGGACACTCCCGGCCACGCCGACTTCGGCGGCGAGGTCGAGCGCGCGTTGAAGATGGTTGATGGGGTGATGCTGCTGGTGGATGCGGCCGAGGGGCCGCTGCCGCAGACCCGCTACGTGCTGGTCAAGGCTCTGGAGGCCAAGCTGAAGCCCATCGTGGTCATCAACAAGATCGACCGGCCCGACGCGCGCCCGCAGGAAGTGCTGAACGAGATCTACGATCTTTTTATCGACCTCGATGCCGACGAGACGCAACTGGAGTTTCCGGTGCTGTACGCGGTCGCCAAGACCGGCACGGCGACGCTGGACCTGGCCAAGCCGGGCGTGGACTTGCAGCCGCTGTTTGAGACCATCGTCGCCACCATCCCCGCGGCCACCGGCGACGTTGACGGCGCGCTGCAGATTCTGGTCACCAATCTCGACTATTCCGATTACTTCGGCCGCATTGCCATCTGTCGCGTCTTCCAGGGCACTCTGCACGCCGGCGACGACGTGGCCATCTCCAAACGCGACGGAAGCCTGATGAAGACGCGTATCACCAAGCTGTTCACCTTCAGCGGCCTCAAACGCATCGAGACCACTGAAACCACCATGGGAGACATAGTGGCCGTGGCCGGAGTCGAGGGCATCACCATCGGCGAGACCATCACCAGCGTGGAAATTCCGGCGCCCCTGCCACTCATCGTGATCGACGAGCCGACCATCGCCATTCAGTTCAGCGTCAACAACTCGCCTTTCGCCGGGCGAGAAGGTCAGTACGTGACCAGCCGCAACCTGCGCGAGCGGCTGGAAAGAGAACTGCTGACCAACGTCAGCATTCGCGTGGAAGACACCAGCTCGCCTGACAGCTTCAAGGTGCTGGGCCGCGGCGAGCTGCAGTTGGCCATCCTCATCGAGATGATGCGCCGCGAGAGCTATGAGCTGATGGCCGGCCGGCCCGAGATCGTAACCAAAACGGTGGACGGCGCGCGCATGGAACCGGTGGAACATTTGACCATCGATGTTCCGGAAGCCTATACCGGCGTGGTGATTGAGAAGCTGGGACCGCGCAAGGGCGAGATGACCAGGATGCACAACCACGGCTCGGGCCGCGTGCGTATGGAGTTTCGCGTGCCCAGTCGCGGCATCATCGGCCTGCGCAGCGAGATGCTCACTGAAACCCGCGGCACCATCGTGATGAACTCGCTCTTCGACGGCTACATCCCTTACCAGGGCGAGATTCCGCAGCGGCCCACCGGCGCCCTGATCGCCGACCGCCAGGGAATGACCACCACCTATGCGCTGAACGGATTGCAGGAACGCGGAATTCTGTTCGTGGGGCCAGGCGTGGAAGTCTACGAGGGGATGATCGTCGGCGAGCACTCGCGCGATAGCGATCTGGACGTGAACGTGGTCCGCGAAAAAAAGATGACCAATATGCGCGCCTCTACCGCCGACGATGCGATCCGCTTGGTTCCCTACAAGACGCTGAATCTCGAACAGGCCATCGAATTCATCGCCGACGACGAGATGGTCGAGGTGACGCCCAGGTCGTTGCGCCTGCGCAAGAAAATCCTGCAGCAGAACCGCCGCCCCAAGCGCTGGGAAAAGGGCTTGGAATCATCGCACGCTCGCATGACCGGGTGAGGCGGCACACGCGCCGCTTCACCGCGGTCGCATCGGCAAAATGGTTCGCCCGTTGTTCAGCATCGCCGCCGGCGCTTACTCCGGCAGCTTCGCCTCCAGCACTTCCTGGGCGCGCGCCGCGCGCCACGCCGCCAGCCGTTCGTAGAGCGCCGTGTCCGTCAGGGCCAGAATCTCGGCCGCCAGCAGCGCGGCGTTGGCCGCTCCCGGCTTGCCGATGGCCAGTGTGCCCACGGGAACTCCCTTGGGCATCTGCACCATCGAAAGCAGCGAATCAAGGCCGTTCAACGAAGTGGACGGAATCGGCACGCCCAACACCGGCATCAGCGTCTTGGCCGCGATCACCCCGGCCAGGTGAGCCGCTCCGCCGGCCCCGGCAATCATCACCCGCAGCCCCCGCTCCCGCGCGCTTCCCACGTATTCCAGAAGCTGATCTGTGGTGCGATGCGCGCTCAGTACCCGCGCCTCGTGGGGAATCTCCAGCGCGCGCAGAATCTCAATCGCAGGCAGCAGCACTTCGTAGTCGCTCTTGCTGCCCATCACAATGCCCACCAGCGGATGTTCACTCATACGGCTGATTATACGAAGCTTCAGTCCGGGGGCCAAGATTGAAAGTGGTCGCCTCTCAATGCCGGTGCCACGCCTCAAAAGCCACTTCGATCACGGCAAGCAATACACTGACAGCGGCAAGAAATCCCTTGGCGCGCTGCCAGTTCTGTTCGTGGCGATCCATGCGCCGTTCCAGCTCCGCCAGCCGTCCTCCGTTGCCATCGCCCATCAGACCGGTCATCTGCGTCTTGAGCACGCTCAAGTCGCTCAGCACCTGCGCCTCGAATTCATTCATCATCCGCATCCGCCGGACTCCATCTTGTCATTTCTCAAGACCGGTTTCCTTTTGGCGAGCTACCGGGGTCCCCACGGACAGGTCGTCGTCCGTGGGGTGGTCTCACGATCCCAGCGGCAAATTGATAAACAACGCCGTCGAGAACTCCGAATAGTTCGGCGGCGTCGACTCGTCGTACATCCGGATATAGAACCGGTCGTTGGCTGAGATGCGCGAAAACGTCAGGTTGCTCTCTGCGGCGCGCATCACCAGGGTCGGGTCTTCTCCCGCCATAAACGCAAAATCCCGCAGCCGGATTTCGAACCCGCCGCCGCTGGGCGGAGTTGCGCCGGTATTCACCGTCACCGTGCTGCCATTCAGCGTGGTAACTGTCAGCGCGTTCAGATTCGCCAATACCGTGGGCGCCACCGGCGCCGGCAGCCATGTATCGGCCGGCACCGTCGCGCTGGTCTTGATCGCCAGATCGTCGGCCCAGTCGTTGGCAAACGTGACCGCATACTCCACCAGGTCGGGATCGCTCGCCTGGTAACTCACCGTGACCGTCCGCACCACCACCTGCGCGCTCAGGCTGAGAGAAGGCGCATTCAGCAGCAGCGCATCGCCCGGCCATACGTCGCTCGCAAAACTTAGCCGTGTGCCCTTGTAGGTGCCGCTCCACAGCGCGCTCACGCTGGCCGCCGCCTGCTCCATCACTTGCGCTGCGTTGCGGCAGTCCGCGGAGCTGCGCGTCGGAGGAATGCTTACCGTCCCGATCCATGCGGCCTCCGCCGGCGTTCCCGCCTGCGCCAGAGCCTGCTGGCTCGCCGTGTTCACCGCTCGTCCCACCGCCCTGCCCTCGGTGCGATAACTCACCGCAACCTGCTCGCCCGCCACCGGAGCAAACCCCGTATAAAACACCAGCTTCCCGGTGCGCTCCAGATAGCACTCGGCGCCCTCGCCCGTTGTGCCTACCCGCCGCGTATACGCGCCGCCGCTGGGGGGTGTGCTTACCACCCAGCCTGAGCCCAGATTGGTCAGGTTGACGGCCCGCATGCTTCCAATCAGGTTGATGCTGCTGGCCGCCACCGCCATGCACGACCCCGGCAGGTTGGCGATCGCCCCATCATAGAGCGTCACCGGCGTCGCGCCCACGCCGTTCACAAATTGCTCGATCTCCATCTGAATCTTGCCCGGGCTCAGATTCCACGTGCCCCCGGCGGTTATCGCTCCGCTGTCTCCAAAGGACCGATAGATCGCCAGCGCCCGCTCATTCTCCGGGCAATGCACCCTCACCCGCAGCGTATATTGGTTGGCCGGGTTCACCGCGAACGCCGTCCCCACGGGCGTTCCCTGAACTACGGGCTGCAGTGTAACCGCCCCCGTGCCTTGCGCCGCCGTCGCCTGAAATCCCGCCGTGCAATCGGACTGCGGTCCCAGCGCGCTGAAAAATCCCGCCAGAATTCCCGTACTGCCCGGCGAAAGAGTCACCCCCACCGCCTCCAGCAAAAGCGTTCCGCCCATCTCCACCGGATCCAGCCAGCTCAGCAGCGTATCCCCGTCGATTCCGTTGCCGCCATTCATCGCCAGCCCGCCCGCTCCCAGCGTCAGATATCCGCTGCCCCCCGAACAGCCCCATGCCTGCTGGTTGATCTGGGCTTCGTTGAACAGTTCGTGGATAATGTTGCACTTTGAAGCAGCTGGGAAGAACGGATCTGCGGTCAGATAGAACGTCGTTGTCGTTCCGTCGCCCAGAAAGTACTCCGTGACATAGGCAACCGGCTCATTCTCTCCGCAGACGGTCACATCGTTGGCCAGCGCGCGCTTCACGCTGGCTGTGAATGCCAGACTCGCCAGGTTCAGGCTGCCGTCGGTTTCATTCAGCGGATGCACCGTGTTCTCGACGGAGACCAGCGTCAGCGTCCCGTTGAGCGCGCGATACGCGGCCCGCGCCATGCTCGCCACCTGTCCTGCGCTCTTGCTCCACGGCGCCCCCGTGTCCGGAACAAAGTTGTTCACCGCCGCGGACAAAGTCAGTCCCTGAGTGGAGAGCGCGGTCGATCCCGTGCGTGTCACCAGCTCGGTCATCAGTTGCCCGGCCGTTTCTCCCGTCGCGCCTTTGCTGGGTGTCATCAGCAGTTGGTCCAGCAGCAGCTCGTCGCTCAGCGCCTGAATCGCAATCCGGTAGCGCGGCCCCGTCATCCCCAGTCCGGCGTACTCCGCCAGCGGGCTCATAGCCATGTAGCCGGTAAAGTAGGGCGTGCCGTCGTCGCCCGTCACCGCCAGAGACTGGTTGCGCAGCGGCGTCGCCATGCTGCCCGTCGCCGGCAGGCTCAGCCAGAGCTGGCAGATGGAGGGCTCGTTCAATTTGCGTTCGATCGTCAGCGGCCGCGCGTGATCGAGCGCGGCCGTGTAATCCTCGCCGTGAATCGTAATCTTCATCGTGACTCGCTGACTGATTCCTGTGAATAGCCCTTGAACCGCCCGCTTTGCAACTCGCCTAAACCATCGCGTTGGGCGCGGCCAGGAAGCTTCGGTAGCACACCACCCGCTCCCCATCCAGCGGGTCCGTCACCGGCAGCGCCAGATACTGTCCGTTGAGCAGCACCCGCGACTGCCCGCCCTTATGCTTGCCGTCCAGCGGAATCACCGTTTCTTCCGCGCCGTTCATCGTCTGGAGCCGCGGATAGTAGTAGAAGATTCTCTCCCCCTGGCTGCCCTGCATCACGAACAGCCCCGACCACTCCTGGTAGAAGCTGCCGCCCTCGCGGTCCACAAATCCCAGCACCGGTTGCAACTTGGCTCCCGCCGCCGGCGCGCCGCCCGGCAGCGGTTCCGCCAGAGTTAGGCCGGCCGATGTCACCTGCGATACCAGCGTCACGTTGAAGGTCACGCGCCGGATGTAGTCCGCGTCCGTCAGCGCCTGCTTCACGTACGCGCCCGCAACCGGCGTGCCCACAAAGCCGGTCTGGCCCGTGTAATCCACGTCCACCGCAATGATCGATCCGGCTGAAAACTTCGCCGCGTCCGCCGCCGCCAGCAGGATCGATGTCGCCGTCGAGCCGCTCTGCGGAATCACCGCCGCCGCGGCCTGCGCGCCATCCGCCGCCGCCGCTGCTCCGCTGGCCGGCGCTAGCAGGTTCATGTGCTGCGACCCGGTGGCCAGCGCCATGGTCAGCTTGGTCCAGCTCAGAAACTGCAGGCTCACCTGTGCTTCGACGGTCTCGCGAACCTGGTCCAGCGTTCCTGCCGGGATGCCGGTCAGCACCGCCGTCGTCTTGCTGGCCGGCTTGCGCGCGAACCCCTGAATCCATCCCAGGCTGATCCATGGAGCCGGTGGCGCATCCAGGCTGAATCCGCCTTCTTCCGACGCGTCGAAGAGCGCCGGCGTTTGTGCCACGCGATTGACCGGCGCAAAATATCCTCGCACCCGCCTGGCCACCGGCGCGGGAGCTGAAAACCAATTCGCCGCCATTTACTCCCCCTGCTCCTGGTAGCTGTAAACCATCACCTTGGCTGACCGGCTCAACAGATCCCGCTGCACTACGATCGGCATAAACGCTGGCTCATCCCAGAACACCTGCGTCAGCATCGCCGCCGGTGGCGTTGCCAGGTAGCTCAGCTTGGGCGTGTAGAAAGGCTGCAGCATGGCCAACAGCTCTTCGTCCATCTCGCTTAGTGCGCGGCCGCGATCCAGCCCGCCAAAGCTCTGTGTCCCGCAGGTCTGGTAGAGAATCTCGCACTCCTCGGCTGCCATCGTGGAACCCAGGTCCATATCCGCGCCCAGGCCCAGCCAGCGCAGCACAAACACATCGTTGGGAAGCTGGCTGAAAGGAGCCTCCGCTTCTTCCACCAGAATCCCCGGCCTTACCGCCCCGCGCAGCAGGATCGTCCGCTCCGGATTGATCGCCGTGAGCCGCGTCCGCAGCGCCATATAAAACGAGTCCTTCGCATTCTGCATAAAAAGACAGGGATCAGGGGTCAGGGATCAGGGATCGGTAAAACCTCTCCTCGATCGCTTTCCCTTGCTTCCCATTCACCTTTCCGGGTCGATGTTCCTTGACAAACAACTGGGGTGGGGCCGGAAACTCAGCTTCGGTCATTGATTACGCATCCTGATCCCTGATCCCTGACCCCTGCTGTGGTTACACCGCCTGCTGCCGCGCCTCTCGCAACAACAACCGGTAGAGATAAACCCTGCCAAAAGCCTCATTGGCTGCAATCGACTCGATCAGGTAATCCTGTCCCGCCACCGTAACCGCCAGGGTCATGGCAAAAAGAGACTGGGCCGACGGCAGGTCCATCGCGTTCACCTGCTGCTCCACGCCGGTCGCTGACACCAGCAGCTCCCACTTCGACTGCCCGCCCTCCCGCCAGGTCGGCCGCAGTTTGTGCATCACCACCGGGCTTACTTCCACCTCGGCAAAAGTTGTCGCCACCAGCCCCACTTCGGACATGTTGGTGTCCGAATTTGTGCCCGTCACCCGCAGCAGAGCTGTCGTTCCTGTCATGCTGCGCAGCAGGGCATCGGCCAGCATCTGCGGTGCTCCCACCGGGTTCCGCGGCGCCGTATCGCTCATCGCTCACCCCAGCCTCTTCGCCACGTAGGGATTCAGCCAGGCCTGCACCGTCTCATCCACCAGCGAACTTGAGAAATACTTCACCTGCATCGTGTCGATCCTCGACATGCTGGCATTCAGCGCCGGTGTCGCCTGCGCATTGCGCACAATCTGCGCGCAGGCCGACTTCACATCGTCGCCGATCGTCGCCAACCCGGCCGTATAGGTGACTTCCACTTCGTTGTAGGGCAGCCCCAGCACATTCCAGCGCAGCGTCAGTTCCCCGGTGTTGGCATCAATGTCCACCGTGCTCGGATCGATCGCCGTCCACTGGCCCGGGAGGGAAAATGCCCACACAATCTCAGACAATGGCGTATTTGGCAGCTCCCCGCGCCGCGGCTTCGCATAGCGGCCGGAAATGCTGACCAGAGGAGTGGTGGCCGGGCTGAGCGGCGTCAGCGGCAGATAGCTCAGCAGCACCGTCTGCGCGCCGCTGGTCAGGCGCAATCGTTCCGTGTACTGGATCACGTTCAGGTCCGGCCGCCCGCAGTAGCTGTTGATCAATGCCGTGGCGGCCGTGATCCAGTCCGCCGTAGTGCTCACCGGCAATCCATAGTTCGGGTAATCCGCTGGCTGCAGATATGCCATACCTTGTCCTTCCGTAAAATCTGTTTCAGCCGTCAGGTCTCAGGCGCCAGGGAGAAGCGCCGCGTTCGCAGCTGCTTCCTGATCCCTGACCCCTGAAACCTGGCCCCTGTCTTTTACCGGTCCACCAGCACCTGGTAGTGCGCAAAGTTCGCGCCCTTCACCACCGGCGCGCCGAACTTCACCGCCACATACTGGTAGGTCATCGAATTCGGCAGGCCCAGCTGGAAGATCCGCGGAGCCGGATCGCCAAGCCAGTGGTACTCGATCAGGTCCTCGGTCACGATGTAGGCCGGCAGCACCGCGTTGCCTGTTCCCGGCGTGCCCGTATACGGCAGGCTCCAGTCCGGAATCAGGGGCAGGTCGCCTGCCTGCGTCGACAGCATCTTCACCCGGAAGCCGGCCGTGACCTGGTCCGTGTTCAGCACCACGTTGTACTCGCTCTTCAGCTCCTGGTCGATCAGGTCCAGCAGCACCGGGTTGGCGTAGATCGCTGTCGGCCGCACGTAGTAGCCGGTGCTGGCCACCATCTGCGCGATCGTACTCTTGATGGTGTCCACGATCTTCATCGCGGTCGAGACCGTCACCGTGTTGCCGCCGGCCGCGATCTGCGCCGCGCAGCCCATGTACTGCGTGGTCGTCGGCGCGCTCAGGCTGGTGTCGTTGCCGTTCCACAGCGCCACGTCGTGCGCCACCATCACGCCGCTCACCGTGTCCACCAGGTCCTTGGCCTGCAGATAGGCAAACTGCTTCTGCTGGTCGCCCAGTTCGATGTCGAATAGGTTGTAGTTGATCTGGGACACGATCGCCTTGAGCGGTACGCTCAGTTCAATGCGCGTCGGGCTCACCACCGTGGGCGAGATGCTGCGCGGGTTCACAAAGCCGGCCGTGCCCGGATTCGGAATCGCCGTCTCCTCGAAGAACCGCGACGGATGCCCGGTCGCCGGAACCTGTTTGATGCGCTGTCCAAATGGGCTCGAACGGCGGCAGATGTCGAAGATCTCGGTCTGATACAAAGGAACTTCGACTGCCCCCGGCCCGATGTAGTCGGCTGCTGCGTGTATGTCTGCAAAGGTTGCGTTCATAGGCTCTTTCCACCCCCTCCATGGGGCCGTTCTAGCTGCTAGCTGCTAGCTTCTAGCTCCTAGCTGGTTCTGCCGGAATCCGGCTTTGGTTGTCTCTCTCCCGGCAGGACACGGTCCCGGTTACTTTCCGCCAGGGCCGTCTTCCAGCCACAACATATGTGCGTTCGCAGCAGAGCTTCTAGCTGGAAGCTAGTAGCTAGTAGCTAGAAGCTAGAAGCTGCTTCTAGGCAATCGCGCCTGCCCGCAGCAACTGAGTCTTCACCGCGATCCGCTGTTCCAGGCTCAATCCGGACAACGCCGCATCCAGAGCGCGAACGTCCACCGGACCCTCGCCGATGCCATGTTTAGCCAGCATCTCCGAAGTCGCCGAAGGCAACGTCCTGCGCAGAGGATTCAGTGCGTTTGGAGGCGCTGGCAGCCTTCACTTCGGCCAGCTCCCGTTCCACGGCCGCCAGCTTTTCGGCCAGTTCCATCTCCCGCCGGCTCTGCTCCACTGTGGCGGAAATCCTCTCCACATCGCCTGAAAGCGCGCTCTGCCGCTCGTCCAGCCAACTCAGCGTCCTTTCCAGCAAAGCCGCAGCGGCCTCCAGCCGCTCTGCAATCTCCTGTTCCTTGTTTTCCATGTCCATCCTTTCTTCCTCGCTGTGATTCCCGAGTTCTTCGCGCTAACCCGCTGACAAAAGAGGCTCCGTAAACGGAGCCTCTTCGATAACCCGCTGACTCGCCGACTCGCCGACTTGCCGACTTGCCGACTCGCCGACTTGCTGACTCGCCGACTTACCGGCTAACTCGCCATCCGGAAACTTGTCGCCAGGTAGGCCGCCTTCTCCCGCAGCAGGATCGCCGCCCCGGTAAAGGTCACGCGGGTCAGCTTCCATATCTCGGCCCGCATGTCGTCCACCCGCGCGTCGGCCAGCTCGTAACTCATTCCCATGGCCCCGGGATCCGCCGCCGCGCATGCCTGAATCGCCTCGGCCACATCCGGAAAGTCCCGCGCGTACAGATACCCGCGCACCACCAGCCGCTGTCCCGCCAGGTCCGCCTCGGTCAGCAGGCCGATCTTGCGCCGCGCGTCGTGACCGTCCCATCCCGGCCGGTAGTCCACCGCCATCCCCAGCAGCGAGGGCAGCGCCTTCTCTGCCGCCTCGCGCGTCAACATCACCCGGTGTCCCCGCGCCCCGGCCGGAGCCTTGTCGCTGGCTGCATTCACCACCGTCAATACCCCCTCGAACGCCACCCGGTTGGGGTGTCCGTCCACATGGGGAATCTTCACCGCCATCGCTTCCAATCGCATGCGCTCTCCCACCCATCTGTCTTTCGTTTGTCCGTCCTTGCAGCCCGTTGTCCGGTTGCCCAGCCGGTTTATGGACTATCCATCCGCCTGTTGATCCGCACCCTCGCCCGCCAGCGGCCCCGTCGCCTCCTGCCCCTTCGGTCCAGTCACCAGCGGTCCCAGCCCGCGCAGCGCCCGCACTTCATTCACCGTCAGCACTCCGGCCTGCAGCAGTTGCACCTGCACCGCCAGTTCGGTTTCCTCGTCGCGCGCGCTCAGCTCGTTGAATAAAAACTCAAACTCCCGCCAGCCAATGCACTTGCCGAACAGATCCCGCGTCATATGACCGGCCAGCAGTTGCGCCAGCGGCGAGATCGCCCCGCGAAACGCCTCGTCGGCCATCTCCGATGCGGTTGACTGGTTCACGTCCGCCTCAAGTCCCAGCATCAGCGGCGGCAATCCAAACGCATTCGCCACCATCCGGATCAGAAACTCCTGCCAGGCCAGCCGCATGTCCGCGTCCGTGCCCTGCGCGAAGCGCAGCACCTCCGGCTTCTGCTCGCTTGACAGCAACGGCACCCGTCCGGTTCCCTCGATCTCGTCCTGCCACCAGCGGATCAGCCGGTCGTGCTGCGCCGGCGTCGCCTCGTTCAGCCACAGCGCGTACTGCGCCACCGTGTTGGCCGCCAGCTTGCCGGCAAACCGGTGGGCGCTCAGAAACTGGTTCACCGTCTCGAAGGCCACCTCCAGCGGTCCCAGCCCGAAGGGCGTAAAGCTCCGCGGGTTCATCCGGATGTACATCAGTTGCCGGTCCAGCAGCTCCACCGCGCCCGACTCCAGTTGTCCCGGCAGCGCCTGCGCATACCGCGGCGTATCCTCCTGCCCGTCCCATCGGGCGTTGATCCGGACCGAAGCCCCATCCACCGCCCACAGCATCGCCGGCCGCTCCGGCTCGCCCGTCGGCTCCATCTCGATGGCTCCAAAGCCGCCCGTCAACACATCTTCGATGACCTGTTCGATCAGGGTGCGAAAGCTGTCCACCGCGTTCGGCTCTTCCAGCGTCCGCCGCAGCGCCCGCAGCTTCCGTTCCGCATAGGACACCTCGCCTGACTTCACGCCGCGCCGCACCCGCACCTGCCAGTCCATGGCCGCAACCCGGTCCTTGATCACATTGATCGCCCGGCGCACCACCGGCGTCTCCGCAAACCGGCGCAGATTCACCGGGGTCGGTTTGGGCAGATGCCGTCCCGGAAACTCGACCGGGCTCAGAATGGCAGGCAGGGCCAGGGTCTTGCGCTCCGCTTCCGCATCGGCCGCGCTGGCCGCCGTGTCTGCCATCCCCCCGCTCCCCGCCTGCCCGCCGGGGCGGGTCGCCTGCCGCCAGATCTCCCGCAACTGTTCTCCTACCCTCACGCGCACCTTCCTCTTTTCCCAGCGCCCAAAACAAAAAAGGCACAGCCCCTGCGGGCCATGCCTCTTTTCAGCTAACAGCGAACAGCTGACAGCTATCAGCTCTTAGCTTCCAGATCCTAGCTTCGAGCTACTAGCTATCAGCCCAATCCCACCAGCCTTCACCGGCCAGTAATCACTCAACAAAATCCATCCTACCGCAAAGCAGGTAAATTATCTGCAAGGCATTGCTATCAATCTAGCAACCCACGGCCTATTCCCTGACAGCTGACTGCGTCAGCTGTCCTCACACCCGCAGCTCCCGCCGCGCAGTCTCCGCCACTCGGCCCAGGTCCGAGGTGGTCAGCACCCGTATCTGGTGCTCCTCCATCGTCTCCACGCCGAAGCGGTACATGGCCAGCCGTTCCGGCTCGTCGTCGGTCGCGCCCATCCGTGCCGCCGGCTCGATCACTGCGGTCAGTTCCAGGCTGGCCTTCTCCACCCGCTCCACGCCGGCCCGCAGCCCTGCAGCCGAAAACGCCAGCACCTTGGCCATCTCCACGCCCGGTTCCAGGCTGACGGCATGGAACATGCGAATCATCCCATTCGGCCGGTACCCCACGTCGATCCGCAGCGGGTCTCCGGGCCGTGTGTACGCCGAAGCCGCAATCCGCTTGCGCAGCAGGTCCCACACCCCCGCCCGCTCAAACTCGCTTCGCATCCTGGCCTGAATCGCCGCCCGACCGCTCAGCCGCGGAATCTTCTCGCGCGGCGGCGGTTCCACGTACAGCTTCATCAGCTCTTCCATCCCCGTCGGAAGGCTCTCCGCCAGGTAGGCCTTGGGCTCCGTAATCTGCACGCTCAGTGAGAGCGACTCATCCAGCAGCCGCATCAGGTTTCCCTGCGGCTCGGTCCCCAGGCGCCTGCGCAACTCGCTCTCCATGCCCTCCAAAAGCGCAGTGTCGGCTTCCGGATCCAGGCAGCGCACCCGCCGCCAGTCCCGCGTGAACTGCACGCAGACCGGCTCTCCGCTCCCCGGCTCGCGAAGAATCACCCCAATGTGGACATACTCGTTCCGCACCGCATCCGGCACATACCGGAGCAGCTGGAACTCGCACGCGCGCCTCTCCCCGCTCCCGCTCATCCCGCCCCGCTCTTCCCGCTCCCGCTCTTCCCGCTCATCCCGCTCCGCTCATCCCGCCCCCGCTCATCCCGCTCCGCTCATCCCGCTCCCGCTCTTCCCGCTCATCCCGCTCCGCTCATCCCGCCCCCGCTCATCCCGCCCCCGCTCATCCCGCTCCCGCTCATCCCGCTCCCGCTCATCCCGCTCCTTACATCACCCTCCCCTCGATGCTACCCCACCTCGCGTCGACCCACGCTGCTTCCTCTCCGCCTTTTTCTCGTCCTTCCCATTTGGGAAACGGCCTCCGGTCCGACTTCCCGAACATCTCAATCAGTTCCCGAATCCGGCTCCTCCGCTTGAGCAGCTTTTCCACCAACGACTCCATCTCGCTCAGATCGCCTCCGTACCATTCCGGGGGGATCTCGCTGGCCGCCGCCCACACCGTCTCCTCGGCCAGGGTCTCCAGCCGCGTCAGCCACGGCTCAAACGACTCCCAGCCGCTGATCTGCTGGTAGACCGCGTTGCGGTAGTACACCCCCCGCAGCGGACCATCCTCAAACCTCCATTCCCCGGCTTGAAAGCAATACCCGTAGTCGATGAACACCGCCTTGTAGCGCCGCTCCCGCTGCCTGCGCGCGAACACCGCCTGCCGTCCGTTGGCGTTCCCGGTCCACTTGTCCAGCGCCAGGATGCCGCCAAACTCGCCCAGATTCTTGACCTCTGCAAGTTGTTCTTCAGGCAGATAATCGACCACCTGGCCCGGCATCAGCCCGCCCACAAACCGCGACCCGAACTGTAATCCCGCCTTGCATCTCACCCGTGTCCGGCCCAGGTCGATCTCCAGCTCCGGCGTATGTTCCACCAGCCAGCTTGACACCTCCACCAGCTCGGTCTCCGGCACCGTCAGCCCGGCTGCCGCCGCAATCCGCGAAACCAGAAATTCATTGGCCAGCACGCGGATGTGCTGCGGATTGTTCTGAAACTTGACCACATAAACATGGCCGTCGGCGCCCAGCATCAGCTGCCCCTGCGCTCCGCCCCGCATCCGCCGGATGTGCTGCACTGCCAGAACCGCCAATCCCGTCTCCCCGCTATTTTCGATCCTCAATCGAAAATAGCAGCTTCCAGTTGCCAGCTTCTAGCTCCTAGCTACTAGCTACTGGCTACCAGCTACTGGTTCCCAGCTACCGGCTACCGGCTACCAGCTACCGGCTACCGGCTACCAGCTAGAAGCTGGTCTCTCGCTCCCAGCGCGATCGCCATGGCCATCACCCGGTCATCGTACGTTCCGGCGCGCGCTCCGGTCCCGCCGTTCGCCAGCCGGACAAAACTCCTGCATTCGCCCAGCAGCCGCCGGCTCATGAAGCCTTCCGGCTCCTCCGCCAGCGCCGCATCCAGCCGCCCCAGCATCGCAGGCCGGCTCACCGACGTAGTCAGCCAGCCCGCCTGCCCATTCTGCCGGTACACCCGTGCATACCGGCACGATGTCTCCACATGCGCCAGCACGCCGCTGCCGTGATTGTTCCGCTCCACCACCAGCCACGCCTGGTTATATTCCCGGCCCAGCTCCGTTACCAGCCGCGCCAGCTCCAGTCCGCCCACATGCCCGGCAAACTCCGCGCACTGCATCCCCGATTCCATGTCCAGCACCTGCACAGCCGAGTAGTCCCCTTCGCACCCGCCGCCCGCCGGGTCCACCGCCACCAGATACTCCCTGCCCTTCACCGGCGGCAGCCAGATCTCCAGCTCTCCATTCCTCCGCCGCGCCGTCGGCTCCGGCGCGGTCAGCAGTCGCGCCTCCACCGCCACCATCTCAAACACCGATTCTCCGCTGGCCAGAAAGCAGCTTTCCTCGTCCTCCGCATACTCCTGTGCCGTGAGCCCACGGAAGTCCGCCCGGATCCGCCGCCGGAATCCGATCTGCTCCAGGTCCAGCCCATACCGCGCTCTCATTTGCTGTTCCTCGTCGGTCAGGCTGGCCGCGTCCGCCGCCTTCGCCCGGTAGCGCGCCTCCATCCACCATGGGAAGAAATGCCGCACCATCCCCGTCTCCGCGGCTTTCAGCCACTCCTCGTGGAAGCATCCGCCCACTCCGTCCGGCGTCGATTCCAGAATCACCTCTGCCTGCGGCGCCAGCGCCGCCCGCAGCCCAGCCAGCGTCTCGGCCGGTTCGCCCGGCCAGCGCGCCAGCTCCGAGCAGTGCAGATTCTGCACCGTAAGCCCCCGGCCTGCATTCCGGTCGCCCGCGCTCACCACCCGGTACTGGGCGTCGATCTGCGGAAACACAATCTGCCGCACATTCGCCCGCCCGGTCTTCAGCGGACCCTCCCGCAGACCCTCCGGCAGCCAGCCCAGAAACCGGTGAACGATGCGGAAGATCTCCTCGGCAGACTCCTGCGTGTGCGCCACCTCCAGGGTCAGGGTTCCCGGCTGGGTAATCGTCTTCAGAAAAAATCGCGCCGCCGCCCAGGTCGTCATCCCCATCTGCCTGGCCTTCAAAACAATGTTCCGTTCTCCCCGCCGCCGCTCGAACTCCCGTTGCGCCGCATTCGCCCTCAGCCACGCCGGCCGCCGGCCCCGCGTCCGCACCAGCAGCAGACGCTCCGCCAGCATCATCCCTACCGTCTCTCCGCGCAGGCTTGCCGGTCGCCGGTCCAGCATCCTCCCGTACTGCTCCAGCTCCTCCCGGTCCCACTCTTCCGTGCGCAGCTCTCTTAGCCGCTGCTGCCGTTCCTGCTCCTCAACCGCGCTTTCTCCTCTCGCTTCCACCCAACCCCCAGGACGACTCCACTCTCAATCCCCACCGGCACGAAGGGAATCCTAGTTCCCGCCGCACCAATATCTCACTGTGTACGCCGTCGACGCCGACGGCGCCGTATTCGCCGTAATCGTGATCGCCGTTGTGCTCTCCGTCCAGGTGTCGCTCGTAATCACCGCGCTCGCGCTTTCCGTGCTCACAATGCAATTGGCGTAGTGCGTGTGCGTGTTGGGGAAACTCAGCGTCGCCAGCGTTCCCGTCGTGGGACTCGTCCCCGTCGTCAGCGTCACCGTCCCGCTCACCCCGTCGCACACGTGGCTGCTCGCGCACGCAATCGACGGGCTCGTCCCTGCCGCCGATCCCGTCGCCAGCGTCATCGTGCTCGACCCGATCATGAAGTTGCCTTGCAGAAAACCCGTCGCCGTCGTGTTCCCGCTCCCCGTCACCTGAAAGGCCAGGGTGGAATAATTCGAGCCGCCCTCATATACGGCGAAACCCCCCGTTCCCGAGCCGCTGGTGTTATTGATGACCACTGCACTCGAGCCCGCTCCGGCGTTAATCATCGTGTTGCCGTTCTGGTAAAGCACCTCGCGGTCCAGCGAATTCACGGCGTCGGTCACGCGCAGATAGTTGCTCGCGTCCTTGCGCAGTTGCCATTCCGAGCTGCCGGAATAGTTATTGAACTCGACCGCGCCGGTCTCGTCCGTGCTCGTGCCCGGCTGGATCGCCAGCGTCTGATTGGTATTCGCTCCGTTCTCCAGCGTCACGTTGCCCTGCATGGTTGTGGCGCCGGTCAGCGTGGCAGCCGACAATATCGGGCCTGTCGCCAGCACCGCGTTTCCGCTTCCCGTCGCAGTAGCCGCTACGGTGTTTCCATTGGCGTCAAATGCTGCAATGCTGCCGGATGCTGGACTTCCGGTTGAGTGCTGAACCAGGGCTCCATTGCCCTGATTCCCGCTCACCGGCGTGCCCGTCTGTCCGATCTGGAGACTCGTCGTGCTGGCGTCCGTCTGCCACGGCCGGATCGCTATCCATGCCACGTTCACGGTGCCTGTGCTCGGGGTCGGGAAACCCAAAAGCAATCCCGTGCCGGAATCTCCTGCCAGGTTTGCATCGCACCAGCCCACTTGATAGCTCGTAGTCAGGCTCATCGTCGGAACCGTGCATTCGCTGGTGTAGGAGGGTGGCCCAAGATCGACATAGGGGGCATAGCTGATCGATGAAGATGCTTTAATCTTGAAATAGACGCGGATCAGTCCGGCGGGAATCTGGTTGCCGATGGACCAGGTGGTTCCGTTTGACTCTATGACCTGCCCGCCTGCTGCGCCGATTTGCAGGGCGTTTCCGGAGTCGGATGTGGAGTCGGTGACAACCGTCCCCTGCGAGCCGGCGCCTGAGGGCCCGCCCATCTCGTTGGGCCACAGCCAAAGGTCTTCGTCGTTGAAGTAATAGCTGGCCGGGCTGCGGTTGATGAAGTCGTGCCTGCGGTCGAATACGATGGACCCGCGCGAGAGTTGAGGGGGGCCAAAGGCGCTGGTTGAGCCGCTGGCGTACTGTTCGCGGGCTGGTTGGATGCCATCGAAAGGACTGCCGTTTTCGCCGGTGATGAGTTTGTTGCCGGTGCCGGTGACGTTCAGGTTGCCGCTGACATAGCTGGCCCCGGCCAGGGTGGGGAGGCGGAAGTCGTTGTTGTTGCCTGAAATGTTGAGCGCGCCGAGTAGGGTGCCGAGGTTGAAGTTGGCGGTGGAGGTGTCGTTTGCGTCCCACTGGATGGTCGGTGCGACTCCCCCGGTGCAGTAGGGTGTGCCGATGCGGTCGATCACGTGGCCCACTCCGGCGACGCGAAAGTGATTCGCGGCGGTTCCGCTCTGGCATGTCGAACTCGCTGTCTCCATCTCGGGAATGTCGATGTGCCAGTCATAGGGCTTGTTGCTGGCGGCAGCGCCATTTCCCCAAAGGATCTGCGGGCCATAAAGCTCGTTCGAGATTTGGAAATCCCGCAAGGTTTCGTGGTTTCCGCCGTAGGCGATGAATGGATAAGACGCGCCGATCCAAACATTGCTGATGACGTTCAGGTCACAGATGCCCTGGCATGAGTTCGACTGCCCCGCGGATGTGTTCGCCGGAACGAAAATGAATCCAAACTCACCGCCAGCGTATCCGTGGTTAAAAACCGTCTGATACGGCCCGGCGTTGCCCTGGAAGAAGTAGGCGCAAGTGTAGTTCGAGGGCTCGTTATCGATGGTATTGATATTGACGTTGGTGAAGCTCGCCCCACTCGGGCCTGAGCCGTTGTAGTCTCCGGCGTGGGCGCTGGCGTCCATCGCAAAGCCGCAGTTGCCGATGGTCTGGGTGACGGGTAGGTTGGCAACGGAGATATAGGTGGCTGCGCTGGTGACGCCCGTTGAGGCGCTCGCCGCCAGAGTCACCTGCGTTGCCGATTGCCACGAGGAAACCGTAGTCACGAGGGTTGCGCCGCTGGCTCCCGCACCCGCTACGGAGATCGGCTGGCCCACGTCGCCCGGCTGGAATTCGCATTGCGTGCTGGACGTGAGCACGGCGGTTGATACGGTCATTGCTGCATCGAAGCAATGGCGCCCCGGAAATCGGTTTGTAAAGCTGGATGAGGCGTTGGTTGTGTCGTCTACCAGGATCGACAGGTCGCGCACAGAGAAGGCTTTGCTGGCCAGGGCGGTTGCGGATGAGCCGGGATCGGGGATGTCGAACACGTCGGCTCCGGGCGCTCCGCGAATAGCCACCGACTGTAGAGACGCAAGATTCTCCGATGTTCCCGCCCCGCCCGGAGGCCCGTACATGCTCACACCCTTGGGATTGATTGCTTGGCTGGTGTAATAAACCGTCTGGCCCGAGGCGGATGGGTTGGTGGGGAAATAAACCGATCCGCCCGTTGTATAAGCCGCATTGATGGCGTTCTGGATGGCAGTATCATTATGCGTGCAGCCGGAAGTCGAGCCGTCTCCGGTGCAATCGCCCACAGCCCCGTAAGCTGTAACGGAATATACGCCGTTCACATTTCCGCTGAAGCTCGGGCCTGTCACCGCTCCGGTCAGCGTCCCGCCGCTGGTGGGCAACCCGCCTAAATTCGCCAGCGCGCCGGTGGCGCTCGTGGCGCCTGTCCCGCCCGCCGCCACCGAAACCGCGCTCGTGCCCCCGATCGTCGTCCCGCTCGCGGTGTAATACGCAATCTGTCCGCTGTTTCCGGAGTTGATCGTGCCGTTCGACCCTCCCGATCCCGATCCGCACGCCGACCCCGTATTGCTGATATTCCCCGAGTTATCCACCTGCAGGCAAAAGTGTCCTGACGAGGCCGCCAGCCCCGGAAACCTGATCGCGGTTGTTCCCGTAAAGCTTGCGTACAACGTGCTGCTGTTGCCGCCATAAATGTTGAATGCCGCGCCCGATCCGTTCTCGTAGTTCACCCGCACCGCGCCCGTCGAGTTCGATGCATCGATATACGTGTCCCCGCTGTTCGTGCTCTGGTAGGCCTTGAAGCTGTCCAGTCCCCCGGTCGCCGAGTTCAGCGCCCAGTTGTTGCTCGCGTCCTTCTGCATGTACCACTGGCTGTTGCCGTTCCAGTCCTTATAGATCAGCGACTCCTTCTGGCTCGTAGTCAATCCCGCCCACAGCGTCGCATCGATCTCCGCATCCGCCTGGTTCTTCACCGTCGGCGTCGCGCTGAAGGTCGTCGCCCCGCCCACCTGCAGCGTGCCGTTGAACTGTGCGTTCCCGGTATTGCTGATCGTGGCCACTGTAGACTCGCTGGCGCCGCCCGATCCGATCTCCACGCCGCCCGTGCCCGCGTTGTTCGATCCGTTCAGCACCACCGCGCCCGTCCCCGCCGAGTTGATCACTGTCTGGTTGTTTGTACTCGGCTGCCCGTTGTTGTACTGCCCGATCGACAGTCGGTACACACCGTTCAGTTCGTCCAGAATCTGGTAAAACTGCTCGCCCGCGGTCGCGTCGCTCAGTCCCGTCGTCCACCGGTATCCGTAATCCGTCTGGTAGCGGTTCAGCAGTCCGCGCTCGTTCCCCGCGCCAATGCCGATCCGGAAGTGATTCGTCACCGTCGCGTCCTTCTGGCTCCCGTAATAGTCACCATTCAATCCGTTGAAACTCCTGTGAAATGTATCGAGGAAGCTGTTGCGCGTGCCGTTGTCGGTCAGCGCCCCGGTAAACATGGTCCCGCCGGTCATCCAGTTGTTGTACGAGCTGCCCGTGTCCGCCACCACCTGGCTGGTCGAGTTCTCGTTCCGCAATCCCACGATCGTGTTGTTCTGCGCGTTCGCGCCCAGGTGCATCGCTGTCGAGCATCCTTCCACATCCCCGCCTGTAAAGGTGTTTCCATCCCCCTGCTGCAAATTGATCCCGTAGGTCCCGCTGATCGGATTGCCGCCGCTCGTCGGGCAATCAATGTGCAGCCGCACGAATGTGCTCGCATTCATCCAGTCCGTCGTAGCCGGATTCGCCACCTGGTGCCCGATCGCGTTCACCGCCGTCTGAAATCCATTGAACGCGTTGTCGTAGAACGTGCCCCCCGTGTAGTTCCCTGTTCCGTCCAGCGTCATGCCCGTCTGGTTTGCATTGCCCAGAAAATACAGGCTCTCCAGATCCATCTCCTGCGTGCGGTAGGCCATCAGTCCCTGCGCTGTCGCGCTGCTGGATGTGGTTGTGTTGATCACCGCGTTGTCAATGTGGAAGCCCATCGTGTCGGTCGCGTACGTCGGATCTCCCACCTGCGCCATCGCTGCGTTCCCCGAGTACAGGAACACCGTTCCACCCAGGGTGCCGGCGGCGGAACTGGAACCCCGCAGCGAGCACCCATGCAGCGCCACGTTCCGCGTCCCTGCCGTCACAATCACCTGGTTGGCCGTCGCGATCGTCGCGCACGGCAGTTGCACCGTCGTATTCGCCGTTGCAATCGTCAGGTTCGACCCCATCGCCAGGGTCCCGGTAAAGTTCCGCGCATCGCAGTCTCCGCCATACTGCGTGCTCAACGCATTTACGCAGGCCTGCAGCTTGGCGCCGAAGTCCGCGCCCGGAAACGCGTCCACCTGGTAGGTCGTCCCCAAAGGGCTGTTGGCCACCAGCGCCGCATAGCTGCCTCCGCCCGGCAGCGTCCCCCCGCCGCCGTCCACCTGCGTCCCGTAGATCCCCGATCCCGTCGCGTTCCACACCGTGTAGCCGCCCGCGCCCTTCAGCAGGTTCCCGGCGTAAAACGTCATATTCTGCCCGCCGATCAGGTTCACCGGCGCCGCCGTATCCCAGTTCCCCGTTACGTCGATGCTGGCCGTCGTCGTCGCCGAGCAGCCCACGCCGCCCTGCGTCACCGTAATCGCCCCAATCGACCCATTCGCATTCACGCTGGCCGTCGCCTGCGCCGTGCAGCCTGCGCTGAAGCTCAGCGGAATCTGCGTCCCATACGGATCGAATCCCAGCCCCAGCTCCGGTCCCGCCGTCACGCCCGTCACCGCGCCGCCCGCGGCCGTCACCGTCAGCTGCGGCTCAACCGGAACCCACGACGGCATCACCACCGCATTCCGTACCGTCCATCCCTGCCCTGAGTTTTGCTGCGACCCCGGCAGATCCAGCACCAGCCCCGTCGGCGTCTCACCCGTCGCCGCCGAGTTGCCCGCCAGCGCCACCACGTTGTCCAGCACGTTATTCGAGCCCGCCGCTGCCGTAAACGCGTGTGTCGCCTGTATAGTGATGTCCTGCCACCGGTTCGAATCCGCATTCAGTCCCGCCGGAGCCGTCACCGGCAGCGCCGGAATCGCCACGCCCGTATTCAGCCCGCGTATATCGATCTTCCGGAACTCGCTCCACTGCGGCCACTGCGCCAGATACAACCCGCAGGTGTGGGTCGAATGCGCCCCCGCGTACTCGGCAGTCATCGGGTCCGTGCCCGTCGCCGCAATCTCCACGTTCTCAATCTCCGCAACCTTCAGTCCGTTCCCGCCCCCTCCGGTCGCCGCCGGCATGGCCATCGCGCAGTTGCCCACCGACCACGCCGCCCCCGTTCCCGCCGTCCCCGTCTGCCCGTTCCCGCCCGGCGAAAAAATTGAATTCCCCTCCATCGGCCGGTTCATCGCACAGCTTCCCGCCGCCGCCCGTCCCTCCGCCGCCGCGCAGGATACATCCACGCTCTGGTCCACATAGATCGTCAGATCGTGAATCCGCGTATAGCTCTGCAGGTTCATGCTGTCGGCCACCGTCGCCAGTACATCCTGACCGGGAAATCCCATCAGCGCCGAAACCTGCTTGCCCAGACCGCCAATCGACTCCCCACGCCAGTTCAGTGTCCGTGTCTTGCACGTCCCCTCGGGAATCGTCAGCGCCACATGGTGCGCATTCGCATAATTCAGTGCCGCCTGCAGCGCGTTCGTATCGTCCGTCACGCCGTCGCATACCGCGCCGAACTCCTTCACGCTGCGCTCCGCCTGCTGCGCCCCCGTCGTCCGCAGATCGGTCACCCGCACCCCGTTCGGGTTCGTGAACCCGTCCGTCCCCGCGTACCCCGGCGGAATCTGCATCGCCCCATTGGTCCCCGCCGCCGTCATCGCCGCCTCGAGCGTCGTCTGCGCGCTTCCCGCCGCAGGCGACTGCACCCCGTTCACCGCCGGCGTCTGCAAGCCGCCCGTCATATTCCCGCCCGCCAGCGGAACCGCCGTGCTCACCTGCGTATCCACATAGTGCTTGGTCGCCGCCTGCGACGGCTGCGTCGGGTCTGCGTTCAAATAAAGCGGCCCGCTCAGCGATCCCCCCGACGCCGTCAGTAAACTCTGCGTCAGCTCTGAGATCGACTGGTCCACGTACGCCTTGCTCACCGCTTGCACCGCCTGCGCCGCAGGCATCAGTTGCGCCTGCACCGCCGCCAGCGTCGCCTGCGCCGCCGCCGGAACCACCCAGTACTCCGTGCTCGTCGTTCCGTCGCTCATCTGGAACACCGCCGTGTAGTACAACCCCGCCGGCGTCGCGCCCACATTCGGCGTCAGATTGATGCTCAAAAATCCATCCGCCCCAATCGTCAGCGTCGTCCGCCCCGCGGCCACCGCCAGACCGTTCGCGGTCGTAAACGACGGCCAGCTCACCGTCAGGGTTCCCGCGCCCGCTTGACCGTTGGCCAGGTACACCGTCCCCTGAACCGTCGTTGTCGAGACCGCCTGCGCCCCGGCCATCTGCCCCGCCGTCATCCCCAGCAGCAACAGTCCCCATCCCACTCCCAGCCCAATCCTCTTGCCGGTGATGCGCAACCACGCGTCGCTCGTGAGCTTCATCTTTGTCTCTTCCTTCTCGTTTGCGGCCAGCCGCGTATTGGGGCGGGTCGTATCCGCCTCTGCGCCGCCGCTCTCATACTTGCACAAAAAAAGCTGAGGCCATCGCCCCGGCAACTCTGCGGTTGCCCAGCCAACAGCCTCAGCCTGCTTCGGCCGCCTTCCACTCCGGCCGTCTCCTTCAATTAAAGAAAGCCGCTCTTACTCCTGCGCAGCCGCACCGCCGCAGAACATCGCCTCCGCGGCCTTGGTCCTCGAGCCATCCCACTCCGGCTCATTCCCCAGTGCGTCCATCAGCTCTCTCACCCGTTGTTTCCTCGCCTCGTCCGTGCCTGCGCCCTTCTGCTCGGCCAGCGTGTACAGCAGTTGCATGCACCGCGCGTCACCTGTGCATGCCTTGTTCATCAAGGCATCGGCAATCGATCTGCAACTCGTTGCCAGAGCCCGGTTCGCCTCGCGCCGCAGCCGCGCCTTCACCACTTCGTTGCTCGGCGCCTCCGCGTCCAGCTCGGCTTCGCTCGGTTTCGTTTCCCGCCAGTGCGATCCGCTACCCATCTTGTCGCCTGGCCCCAGACCCGCGGCCTTGCTTGCCGCGCGTCCCCGTCTGTTCTTGCTCTTCCCCTGTTCCTCTACTCCTTCGAGTTGTTCGGCCATCTTTCCGCCATTCCCGGCCACCGTTCCACGGTCATGCGCTCACTGCCGTAGATACGAACAAGCGGCAGCCCCACCGCGGGACCGCCCCGAGAACGCACGTTCCGGCGTGTGACCCTGGCGCTTCTCCAGTTGCTGTAGCGGGAATCCACGCACCCTCAGTGGCTCTTTCCTTAAGAAAAAGCCGCCTTCCATGCCTGTCGTAGCCCTACCTGAACTGGAGAACCGCTCTCACACCCCGTTCCATTCCATGCCACCGTCTCTTCTTCCTCTTCCCTACGCCCGCAAATCCGCGGAAGATGGCTCGAAGAAAATTAGGGAAACCTCTCCAGCTTCCCCTCTTTACTTTCATTTCTGTATGAGTGCTTTTAAGATTACCCCAACCCCACTAAATTCCCTGCAATCCCTTTTCGCCCCGTCTCCCAAGCGTTTTCAACAACATAAAGCCCCATTCCCCCACGCCCATCTTTGACACGCTCCCCCATTCGGATTGCCCTTCCCCATCCGAACCACCCCCCGCGCCCGTCCTCCCCATCCGGTGCTACACTTCCGCCTGCAAAAATCTGCCCTGCCGGGTGCCCCAGGTCCGGGGTCCCCACGGACAGGTCTTAGTACGTGGGGCGGAGGTCTCGCTTTTGAGACCTGGGATCCATGAACCCGACCCCGCCGCCTTTCTATTCCCTATTCTCTATTCCCTAGTCCCTATTCCCTATTCCCTGCTCTCCACGCTCCCCCATTCGCATCGCCCTTCCCCATCCGAACCACCCCCCGCGCCCGTCCTCCCCATCCGGTGCTACACTTCTGCGTACAAAAATCTGCCCTGCCGGGTGCCCCAGGTCCGGGGTCCCCACGGACAGGTCTTAGTACGTGGGGCGGAGGTCTCGCTTTTGAGACCTGGGATCCACGAACCCGACCCCGCCGCCTTTCTATTCCCTATTCCCTAGTCCCTATTCCCTATTCCCTGCTCTCCCCGCTCCCCCATTCGCATCGCCCTTCCCCATCCGAACCACCCCCGCGCCCGTCCTCCCCATCCGGTGCTACACTTCTGCGTACAAAAATCTGCCCTGCGCCTGCCGCCAACAGAGCCTCGAGGTTTCTCCCCATGGAAACCGCACTTTTGGCTGCTGATCCCGTTCGCCTCACCCTCCCCGCCGCAACCCTGTCCGCCTGCTCCCCACTCCCGTCTCCGCGCGCCCAACACCCAGCTCGAACTCCCGCCGCTCGCGCCACCGAACTCCCAATCTTTCAGAAAGGGTGAAGACCATGACCAAGCTGATCAAGCCAACGCTTCTCGTACTCGCAGCCGGCATGGGCAGCCGTTCCGGCGGCCTCAAACCCATCGAGCCGGTCGGCCCCAATGGCGAAGCCATCGTCGAATACTCCCTCTACGACGCTCTCCGCGCCGGCTTCGGCCGCATGGTCTTCGTCATCCGCCGCGACATCGACCGCATCGTACGCCACGAGCTCGCCGCCCGCCTCGAAAAGCGCCTCGCCGTCGAATACCTCTATCAGGAGCTCACCCATCTCCCCACCGAATTCCGCGTTCCCCCCGGCCGCGTCAAGCCCTGGGGAACCACCCACGCCGTGCTCACCGCCGCCGACTCCATCCATGAGCCCTTCGCCGTCATCAACGTCAACGACTTCTACGGCGCGGAAAGCTTCCGCGTGTTGGCCCATCATCTCCTCTCCGGCGCGCCCCACTACGCCACCGTCGGCCTGGTCCTCCGCAACACCCTCTCCGACTTCGGCGCCGTCGCCCGAGGCGTCTGCCAGGTCGCCCCCGGCGGTGATCTCTCCACCATCGTCGAGCTGAAAAACATCGAACGCCAGGGCGGCCACGCCCTCGACACCGACGCCGAAGGCCGCGAAACCCGCCTCACCGGCGAAGAGATCGTATCCATGAATATGTGGGGCTTCACCCCCCAGGTCTTCGCCCAGCTCAGCCAGCACTTCCAGCGGTTTCTCCAGGTCCACGGCGCCGAGCTTGAGTCCGAGTGTTTCCTGCCCAACACCGTCAACGCCCTCATCGCCTCCAACCAGGCCCGCGTCAAAGTCCTCCGCTGCGGCGACTCCTGGTTCGGCGTCACCTACCGTGAGGACCACTCCCGCGCCGTAGAAAGAATCCGCCGCCTGATCGAAGCCGGCTACTACCCCCGCAAGCTCTGGTAGCCGAAAGCGCCACCGCGCCCATCCCGCGCACCCATCCCCGGCCCGCCCATTCGTTCAAGCGCGCCTGCCCGTCCCCGCATCGCCCCTCAGCGAAACCCTGCCCCGCGCCAAAATGCCAAACCCTTCAATCGAATTGGCCGTCTCCTCACCACTCGCCGACTTAAGGGGAGCTATCTTGCATTTCCGCCCGCAAGCTATTGATCAAGTGGTAATTGCCGGGTTGCCGGTCATCCGCCAGGAGCTTAGAAATTTGGGTGATGGGCTACTTTGAATCTTGCTGCCCACGGGGAGTGGAGACAACCCCGACGGCGATGGCCCATGAGTTGCGGATGGCTACCGCAAGCAACAACAGCATACCTGCAGCCACTAGGGTGAGTCCGCGCGGATGGTCGTAAAAGACCAGCACCCCACCCCAAACAAGGACCGCGAATGCCGCAAATGGAAAAGCGGCGTAAACGATCGGGTGACGCATTTCGTCGTAATAACTCTTTCTGACGCTTCGCCGAATAAAAAGAGACCCTGAGTAAACTAGGCCGACGGCGCCTACGAGGCAGATGCAAAGAATGGCCGTGAGCTGGGTGTGATTCGGGAAGGTCAGAAACGCGGCAAGGAATAGTACAGAAGCGAAATAGATAACAGTGGGAGTGAGGTAGATCGGAATCTTAGCCGTAGCTGCCAGGCTTCGCTCAGCGGCGACGGTGATGATTACAAACAACAGCCCGATCAGAGTCGCGGATGCCGTCGACATGAGGAGATAGAAATTCGCCCATCGCTCTAATTCACTCATAAGCTTATTTACGCTGCCCTTTCTATCTCCTGCTCGTAAGACTTCGCTCCAACCTTAACGAAGACACCCCTCACAGAACTCGCAACGGGAGATCGAATGGCTGATCGAGCCAGGATCTCCCGTTATCCCCTTAAGAGCGTTTTCGAGCCCACCTTCAAATCCGGTAAACGGATTCGGTCAGCTCTACCCCGCTTGTGGCGCAGTCTCAAGCTACCATGCTCTTTGCTTGCTCCACCCACTGGTCGTACTGTTTCTTGATCTCGGTCACGCGCGCATCGATCGCGGTTTTGGCATCGCCCCGAGCTTTCGCGGCTTTCTGCTGCAAGGCCTGCACCTTGGCTTCGGTCTCATTCTTGATTTGCTCCGACCGTTGCCGGGCCTGCTGCAACTTCGTTTGCAACCGAGTATTCAGTCCATCGATCTTGGACTGCAATTTGGCCTTACGCTCCGCTGTTGCGCGAGCATGCTCGACCTTTAACTGGTCAATCTCGGCTCGCAGCTCGGCGATGTCGCGGGCGCGTTGGGCTTCTTCGAAGCTCTTCCTGGCAGTGCGGAAGACGAAGCCGTTGAGGGTTTCCATTCTGGTGTCCACCGGAGTCACCCATTCTTCGCTGACATCCGCAACGATCGCGTATTTGCCGGGGGTCAGTACGTTTGAAACTTCGGGCAGGAAATCCGAGTCGACTCCCGCCACGAACACGTCGGCAAGACTTCCCGCCATCGTGCCGGCCAGCGCCCCGACTGCGAGCCCGGCCGGGCCACCCAGCAGACCGATGAGGCTGCCGATCGCTGTTCCGCTCAGCGTTCGAACAGGGAAATCGTCCTCGCCCTGTTTCACACTGACCGTCCCATCGCTGTTTTTGCTGATGATGGCTTTGGCGTGAATCGTGATGCTTCCCTCGAAATCGAGTTGATTGAGCGCTCGCGATCCTTCGTAAGCTTTGGTTTCATTGTCAAAAACGACTACAAGCATTTTTTCCATGACATTCTCCTTTTAAAATCCCGCATTGAGCGAGGGATTTGTTGGGTTAGATTTAGGCGACCCCCTCGAGTGCGCCCCCGGTGAGTTTGTGGAGAGCCGCAGCAGAACCGATCATCGAGGCCCCGTCGCAGATCAGATCCACGCCAATGGCGAAACCGATGAACCAGACGCTCGAAATGGGCATTTGCGCCAGCAGCATGATCCCCAGCGCCAGCGAAACAATTCCTGAAAACACAGCCCAGCCCCAGCTCGGGAACTTCAACATTCCTGCTCCAATGGCGCGAAATAGACCGCCGACAATGAATAAGGAAGCAAGGACCAGAGTGAGTGTGGCAGCCCCAGCGAGCGGATACCGGATCAGCAGATATCCCGCGAAGCCCCGGAACAGTGCGCTGAGCAGAGAAAGTAGAAAGCCCTGCCAGCTGTGAGTGCGAAAGGCGTGCACCAAACCGAAGATGCCGCTGAACAGCAGCACCCACCCGAAGACCAGAACCGTGGCGAAGGTAGTGCCCACATCACCGATCACGCAGACCGCGCCGAGAAGAACAAACAAGATTCCAAGGACGAGAAACCATCCCCAGGAACTACGAATTTCCTCAATTCCCGCTGCGAGCGGGTTATATCCAAACCGCATTTCATTTCTCCTTTTCTGAAAATTGATTTTGAACCCCATCGTTCCTGCCAGACCCATGGATCTGGTCTGGCCCGTTTCCCTCGTGTTTCATGAGCGCTGAATGCCCCATTCGAATCCATTCGCGAATGAATAGCGGACAGTTTCGAAGTTCTGTGCCGGCTGCTTCTGCCACGGCGAGGAATCGCACAGCGTCAGCATCCACCAGCGTTACCTCACCGAGTTCGAGAGCAATCGGCGACGGATGAATTTGCATTTGCACCTTCAGCTCTGCAAGATTTTCCGCGTCGATACGCCCACTCACTCGAAGAAAGTGTGAGTCGCGACTTCTTTCAAGTCTCAACATCTGGACCAGAACTCACGAGCAACTACGCCTGCAATAAGTGCAAGCCAGATGCCAATCGCAAATGACTGATACCATTGAGGATGATGAGAGTTTCCCGTGGCGGGATCTCGGCAATTGTCGGGTTTTCGGCAAGCAGGGCTGCCTTGCTGCCTGCGGGGGGAAGGAGTCTGAAAGGTCAGCTAGGAAGACCGAAACCGATACTTGTCAATGTTCAAACTCTTGATTCGCGACTCAAGAGTGGAGCGGGGAATGCCCAGGCGGGCCGCTGCACCCAAGGGGCCGGAGACCTGTCCGCGGCTCTGCGTGAGCGCGTTCTCGATCATTTCCTTTTCCTGGCCGGCAAGAGAGGCGAGACCGATTCCGCCCGGCCCCGATGCAGGCAAGGCGCGCGCCATCCAGCTCTCATCCACAGCAAACGTTGCTCCCTCGCACAAAATGACGGCTCGTTCGACCACATTTTGCAGCTCCCGTACATTCCCAGGCCAATGATAGGCCTGAAACAGCTCCAGGGTTCTCTTATCGATCCCGCTGATCTTTTTTCCCATCTTGCTGGCATAGCGCTGAACAAGATATGCGACGAGCAGAGGGACATCTTCGACGCGCTCGCGCAGCGACGGCATGCGAATCGGGAACACGTTCAACCGATAAAACAAGTCGCTGCGGAATGAGCCCGCCTCCACAGCGGCCTCTAGGTCGCGGTTGGTGGCGGCAATCACCCGCACGTCAATTGCCACCGGCTGGGCGCCGCCCACTCGCTCCAGCTCACGCTCCTGCAGCACTCGCAGCAGAGCGATCTGGGTCTCAGCCGGTAGATCGCCCACCTCATCCAGGAAAATTGTCCCGCCGTCGGCAAGTTCAAACCGCCCCAAGCGCTGTTGCGTAGCGCCTGTGAAGGCTCCCTTTTCATGGCCGAAGAGTTCGGAAGCGATGAGAGAAGAGGGAATTGCAGCACAGTTCACTGCGACAAATGCGTTCCGTTCGCGGCGCGAGCGTTTGTGGATTGCACGGGCTGCAAGTTCTTTCCCGGTTCCCGTTTCACCCGTGATCAGCACGGTGGAATCGGTCGGCGCAACCTTGCAAAGAAGGACGAGAACTCGCTTGATTGCATCCGATGCCCCCACAATCTCTTCGAACATGGATGTCTGATCAATCTCTTCCTTGAGAGCCAGATTCTCCTTGTAGAGCTGGTCTTTTAGCGTGTGGATTTCGTCAAATGCTTTCTTGAGCGCTTCCTCTGCACGCTTCCGATCGTCGATCTCGATACTCGCTCCATACCACATCACGACGTTCCCTTGATCATCCCACTGGGGAACGTTGCGATGCAGAAACCAGAGATATTGTCCGTCGGCACGCCGCACGCGGGTTTCGTACTGGAACACTTCTCCGCTGGCACGGCAAGCCTCCCACCTTGTCAACATTCCATCTAAATCTTCAGGGTGAATGAAAGCAGTCCAGGCCCAGCCCTGCAGATCTTCTTCACTGACGCCGAGGTATTCAAGCCAGCGGTGATTGAAAAAACCGAGATTGCCGTCAGGGTCAGAACTGTGCAGAAACGCAGGAGTAGTATCAATGACGCGCCGCAGTAAATCTTCGGCGGGAACTGTTGGCCAAAGCTTACCTGTATCGCGTGTCGCCGTAGCGGCCTCCGTTTCAGGCGGACTCCTGGCAAGTCATTTTAGGATACGAGGGCCATGGGTCAAGCGAAACCTATGTGTCACTGGTTTCCTGGGAGGAGTTTAGCCCAATGCCTGGAGGGTCGCCCACTCGTCAGATATATAGAGATAAACACTTCTGGTTCGGTACCGGAAAACGCCGTTGCCACCACCGCTCAGTCGGAAGCGCCGCTTGGGTCAGTCAACCGGCCGCCCTTCAATCACGCCCCGCCAAACCAGCGCTCGACGCCCCCTCTTCGCCGCGCACCCCAAATCACCACCATCAAGGCCGGAATCGCGGGCCTTGTAACCAGGGCACGGCCGGGGAACCCACGCAGTGCGTGGGCCGCGGGCCAAAAAGGCAAATAAAAAATCTGGACCTTAGCCCCGCCGCGCAGAGCTTCCCTGATCCCTGACCCCTGTTTCCCCGCCCACCCCGCTCGCACAACAACCATCTGCCTATTCCCTATTCCCTATACTCGTTCCACCCTGGACGAGCCGCATGAAAGGTCTTCGGGCAGCATACTCCGCTCGCACAACAACCATCTGCCTATTCCCTATTCCCTATTCCCTGTTTCCTATTCCCTCTTCCCTACCCCTGTTTCCTTAGCCTTTTCATCCACGACTGCGTTTCCGCCAGCTTCACCAGCGACTCTCCCCCGCGCGGCACAATCGCGTACACCAGCGTGCATCCCATCGTCCCCGCTATCTTCTCCAGCGCCTTCAGGCTGATCGTCTGCCGCGCCTCGCTCTCCTCCAGCCGGAAGATCACGCTCCGGTTCACGTCCAGTTCCGCGGCCATATCCTGCGCCCGAACGCCCAGCGCCTGTCTTACCCGTCGCAGCCACCGCGGTCCATAGTTATGGTGTCTCTCCGCCAACTGAAAGAACCGCTGTTCCTCATCCATCTGCCGCCGTACCACCCCCCGATCCTCAACCCGCATCCCATTCTCCCTTCCATATCTCCAGGTCCAGGGTTTTCTATTCCCTGTTCCCCGACCCCTGATCCCTGTTCCCTGATCCCTGTCCCCTGACCCCTGATCCCTGTCCCCTGATCCCCGACCCCTGTTCCCCGGCTTTTCCCTGTTCTCTATCTCCACCGTACCCAAAACAACCCAATTAATCTGCAAGCCCTCCGCCCTTTTCTGGCAGCTTCCTGACTTGGACGACCCACAGGTGGACATTTTTCCGCCCCTGCCGGAGGATTTACCGGCCATTGACTCCGCTTCGTCAGCTCTGGCAGGCTGCGGAAAAACTCGATTCGCCTCTGTTTTGTAAAAGGGCGCGACCGGGGAACCCACGCAGCGCGTGGGTCGCGGGCCAATAACCTCAATCAAATCGAGGGGGCTTTACAGGCTGCGGAAAAACTCATCTGGCGGGGCTTTGTAACAAGGGCACGGCGGGGCACCCTCTGGGTCCCGGGCCAAAAATGCCCCAAAATAGAGTGCGGGCTTCAGCCCGCATATCGAATCAGCCAATAAAATCGCGGGCTTTAGCCCTTGAGGGACGCACTTTTCAAAACCCAGCGCGATCATAAGATGCCCATCCCGCGCCCATCCCCCACGCCGGCAATCGCAATCAACCGCCGATACAACACTCGCTAAGCGCTTTGGCCAGCTCTCGCCATCCCGGAACCAAAGAGATGGAATTCCTACACGCAAGCCAGCATCTCGGGACCGATCTGCTCCCGAGTAGCTGCGTCATCGATTTGTCGTAAAGCGGGGGCCAGCGGCAGGGCTATTTCGCCGGTCTGCTCGTGCTTTTCTTGCTCCCGAGGAATCGCTTCACCGTAAGGCGCAGCGCCCGAGTATCCTTCAGCTCGCATTCCCAAATCACCAGAGCTTTCCAGTCTTGCTCTGCCAGGGCATCAAGGTTCCTGGTATCGCGAGCCTTGTTTTGCCTGAGCTTCGGAAGCCAGAATTCTCGATTCGAATTCGGTATCAGTCCCGATTTGCAGGCGTGAGAGTGCCAGAAACAGCCGTGCACGAATATCACTTTGCGCCTTGCTGGAAATACAAGGTCCGGCTTGCCCGGAAGGTCAGCTTTATGCAGACGAAAACGATATCCGAGGCCATGTACGAGGCGGCGAACATCCATTTCGGGCTTCGCGTCCTTGCCTCGGATTGCTCGCATGTTCTCGCTGCGATCCATACATTTTCATTCCTTGAATTTCTTGAGGAGCCAATCCAAAACTGCACGCTGTTCGTCTTGGCCTGCTCGTCGAATCTGCGATAGGAGCCATATTGCGGGCGGTTTCACGGTCGTGATGTTCTTAGCGCCTTGGTTACACGTCGAGCAGAGTATCTGAAGGTTAGAGGGTTCCGCCTTAATCGCAGGATCGCCGCGTGTGATGAGCTCAATATGGAATTTGGCTCTGCAGCCGGTGAGATCGTCAATATCCCCCGGGGCTACTCCGCACATTCTGCAAAAAAGGTCGGCTTGACCTAAAACATAAGCCCGTTGTGTTGCCGAGACGTCCGACTTGAAAGTGATCTCGCACTTCTCCTGTGTCGGATCGGACTCGCCCTGCGCACCGTTCACACCCGTGCATATTCGGTCTTCCGCGCGGTACAGATTTCGGCACCGTGTAATCTGCCTGGACAAACCGAACCGGCGCATGCACGCTTCCTTTGCTCTTCTTTATGGCTTGTCCTCGACAGTCAGAATGATGCTCGCCATGTCTCTGTCGAGAGTTTCAGATTGCTTTCCAAAGGGGGCTTAATTGTGAAGACGCGCGGCCCGTTAGCAAACAAGTGAACGCGATAGATTTGCCATTGGGCGGGGATTTCCTGCGCAATGTTGAACTCGTTGCGCGTTATGAAAAAAGGGGTTCGTGCAGACCCGTTTGTAGTCTTGACCTCGATAAGACGGGGTTTCCCATCCAGGTTGAAAGAGGAGATATCGTAGCCCGCTCCGTCGCCGTCCTCGTCGGCAGTCCAGCGTACCTTTCCGGCTAGATCCGCGCGGCTTCCCTGTTTTAGCCTGTGCCGCTCAAGATCAAAGACAAAGGCTTCCCCGGCCTTACCAAGAGAGCGATTGAGATGGTCCCGCTCGACGGGATCGAATTTCAGGACAAGCCGCCGCAGTCGCTCCGGAATTTTTTCGCCGGTTGACTTTGGAACGGGTGCTGCTACAAAAACTTCAGCGGGCTGCGGTGAGGCGGGTTTCGATGCTGGTGCCGGTTCAAGAATCCCTGGACGCTCTGTAATGTAGCGATCTATCGCATCGAAGATTGCGTTCTGAAAATTCAGCTTTGGCTTATAGCCGGGAATCCACGGCATGCCCAGTTCGTCCAGCACCGCCGAAATGTTTTGGTGCTTAAACTCCACTGAGCGGTGGCTACGGCCAATCTTTGTCATGAGCGCGGCGCTATGTCTGGATTTGACATATGCTTTCCCTGAAAGCTCCGCTCGGAGCATGGAGAAATAGTCGGCTACGATTGCGTCGAGCTCGTCATCGTTCCAATTGGTCCCGCGCTTTGATTCTTCAGTCATTTTGTCGCGGATGCTCAGAGTCTAGAATGAAACCGCGAACTTGGTGTCGAGCTTTAAGGCGTCCGTCTGTACGAAGGCGAACGGGTAATTCGGTTGCGGGTTCAGATCGACACCCACGACATCGAATCCCGCTCTGTAATATCCGGTGCCCGCGCCGCCTGCACAGCAGAATAGGTCGAGCAGCCTCGGTCTTCGCCCGAGTGCTACAAAGACTTCCGCATCTAGGCGTCTCCGGAATGCAGGCTGATTGCCCTTGCCCGATACCAAACTCAGCGCAGCCTTTCCTTGTGCCATACCCAACACTCGGCCTCCGTCCGTTCTCTTTATATTCGCTTAAGGCCTCTGGAAAAACAGGTTTCTTTTAGAAATCGCAATAGGGGCGCCGAAAAGGGAACTGGTTGTCAAATGAGTTCAGTGAGCCAATGCGCTCATTGGGTGCGTCTTAGGGATGGTCGCAACGCTTAGTCCTCGCAAACGGCCCTCACTTCAATGAATCCGAGCGCGTCACCGTTCCGATTTTCGGCCAGCGCATCCCCGCCCAACCCCGTGCCACCCGGCAGCGGCCCCCGAAAAAACCGCCCCGCGCCGGCCCTCCATCCCGCCAGGAATCAAATGGTAATCTCACTCCCCAGCGGCAAAACTCCCGTTTTTTTCGAACATTTTCCTGATTTGGACGACCTGCCGGTCTACGAATTCTCGAAATTGGCCGGCCTGCCGGTGTACGTTTTTCAAAACTCAAAATTCGTTCTTTTTTGCCAGTTCCCATTCGCGATATTCGTCCACCCCCAGGTCGGCGAATTCGCCCTCCACCAGCCCGCACTCTGGCCGCTTTTGGCTCCATTCACCGTAGGAGAGACCCGTTGTCTCCATTCGCGCACGGCCCGACGCAGGATTGGCTCATGGCTAAGAGCTGAAAGCTGTGTGCTGTTCCCTGCTCCCCGCCTTCAACCCTGCTAGCATTTCCCCATGCTTTTCCCGTCGCTCCGCAAACGCATTCCCGCCATCCTTGCCGCCGCAAGCCTCCTCGTCGCTACGTCCCTCCTCGTCTCCGCCCGCGCGCAGGACGCCGCCCCCACTCCCGGCCAGGCCCACATCGAGGAAGTTCTCCGCGGCCTCTCCCGCGGCCGCTCCGTCGGCCAGGTTGCCGTCGCCCCCGACGGCCGGCATCTCGCCTGGATTGAGCGCACCCAGGCCGGCGAGGAAATTCGCGTCGCCCCGCTTACCGATCTCGCCGCCGGCCGGCGCATCACCGCCGCCTCCGATCCCGGCCAGCACTGCCGCGAAGGCGCAATCGCCTGGTCGCCCGACTCCTCCGCGCTCGCCTTCTTCTCCGACTGCGCCCGTCCCGGCGAGCAGCTTGACCTCTACATCGCCCCACTTGCGCCCGTCGTATCACAGGCTCCCGGGGCCCCCACGGACAGGTCTTCGTCCGTGGGGTGGATCACCCCGGCCCGCCGCCTCACCGCGCTCAACGGCTACGTCCAGGCCCCCGCCTTCTCGCCCGACGGAAAATCCATCGCCTTCCTCTATGTCGAGGGAGCTACCCGTCCCGCCGGAGCGCTCGCCGCTCAGGACTTGCCCTCCGGTGTCATCGGCGAAGAGAAGTCCGACATCCAGCGCGTGGCAGTCACGCGCCTGGATGTCGCCGCGCCCAACGCCTCGCAGGTACCCGCGGTCCCCACCGACGGGTCTTCGTCCGTGAGCTGGATAACGCCCCCCAACCTCCATGTCTTCGAGTTCAACTGGGCCCCCGATTCCCGGTCCCTCGCCTACATCGCCGCCGATCCCCCCGGCGAAAACAACTGGTGGGTCGCCCGCCTCTACACGCAGCAGATCGGCTCAGCTCCCACCGTCGTTCTCGATCCAGCCACCGTCTCTGGCCCGCTTCACGGCCTGCAAATTGCCGTGCCCCGCTGGTCGCCTGACGGCAAATCCATCGCCTTCATCGGCGGCCTGATGAGCGACCAGGGCGTCACCGGCGGCGACCTCTGGATCGTCCCCTCCTCCGGCGGCGAGCCGCGCGCCGGCGGCCAACCTATCGACCTCACCCCCCACCGGCCCACCTCCCCGGCCTGGATGGCTTGGGATGGCGACCGCACTCTGTTTGTCAGCGAACTGGCCGGCGCCGACAGCCAATTGGTCCGCTTCCGCCTTTCGCCCGACCGCACCAGCGCCACCGCTGTCTCCACCGTCTTCAGTATTCCCGCCACGGTGGGCGATGGCCGCATGTCGCGCAGCCTCTCCACCACGGCCGACCGCTCCCTGTTCGTCTTCACCGCCAGCGGCTTCAACGACCCGCCGGAGATCTACTCCATCCGGTCCGCCAATCCCCCGCCCAATCAGGCCCGCGAGCTGACCACCCTCACCCGTCTCTCCCATTTCAACGCCGGAATCGAGACCGCCTGGGGCAAATCCGTCTCCCTCGACTGGACCAACCAGGGATTCCACGTCCAGGGATGGCTCCTTTTCCCCTTAAACTACGATCCGGCCAAAAAATATCCCCTCCTCGTCGAGGTGCACGGCGGCCCGGCCTCCGCGGTGGTAGCCCGCTGGGGAGCCGCGGGCAGCCTCAGCCCGGCTGCCTTCTCAGCCCTCGGCTACTTCGTCCTTCAGCCCAATCCCCGTGGCAGCTTCGGCCAGGGTGAGGCCTTCACCCAGGCCAATCGCAAGGACTTCGGCTATGGCGACCTGCGCGACATCCTCGCCGGCGTCGATCGCGTCGAGGCCAAATACCCCATCGACCCCAATCGCGTCGGCATCACCGGCTGGAGCTACGGCGGATACATGACCATGTTCGCCGTCACCCAGACCCGCCGCTTCAATGCCGCCGTCGCCGGAGCCGGCATCTCTGACTGGCTCAGCTACTACGGCGAAAACTCAATCGACCAGTGGATGATCCCCTATTTCGGCGCTTCCGTTTATGACCACCCGCGGGTCTACCAAAAGAGCTCCCCCATCACCTTCATCAAGTCCACCCATACGCCCACACTAATCGTCGTCGGCGATCGCGACGGCGAGTGCCCCGCCCCCCAATCCTATGAGTTCTGGCATGCGCTTCGCGACCTGCATGTTCCCACTCAATTGGTTGTGTATCCCAATGAGGGGCACGGCTTTGTCGATCCTGCTCACCGCAGAGATGTCTTGGAGCGGGCACTCGAGTGGTTTGCCCGGTATATGTCCCCAACCCACTGATCCAGGAGCACGCCCTCCATTCGGCCCCCTGCGGAGTCTATTGTGCAGTTATTGCGATCCGTTCTTGCCGCTTCACGCCGGGAGCCGACCCGCCCTGATACACTTTTTACTTGAGTATAGGTGGCATCTTACGTCGGATGGCTGCAGGCAAAGGCGTAGCGCCGGAGACTGGCCATTTGAGCGGATTCTTTCGTCTCTCGATGGCTTGAGCAACGGCGAGGGACCGCTGTAACCTGATTTTTCTGACGATCTTGAACAGACCGTTCCGCAATGCTCAAAGCGGGGCGGGGAGGATTCATGCGGCGGTTTCTTACGCTTCTTTGCTTGTTGTTCCTGGCGATTCCAACGGGGATTTCCATCTCTGGATGTATTCGAAACCCGGCAGGGAAGTTCTGCAATGGTGAGGGCTACGGGTTGGAGAAAACCCAGCCGGAAAACATCACCCTCCTCCCGGTGACGGGCGGCATTTCGCTGGCCTACGGGCAAACGTCGTCTTTGACTCCGCCCGTTGCCTATACCTGTCTGGGCATCAGCGCCGGTATCGGCTCTCTCGCCTACACCTACGCCACCACTAATAACCAGATGGTCGATGTCTCTCCTACCGGTAACCTGTGCGCGGGAACCTGGAACCGCAACTCCGGCGGCGGTATCCCCAACTTCACGATCTGCAGCCCACCGAATCCGTTGCCTTCCACCAACGGCCTTCCCTATGGGGCAGCGTTTATTTCGGCTTCAGCTGAATCAGTCACTTCCAATCCGGTTGAGGTCTTTGTCCACGCTCCGGTTACCTCCATTACCTTGGTGGGTCCGCAGCAATGCGTCTCACAAGGTGTCACTGTCTCGCTCGACTCCCAGGCCTGCTATTCCAGTACCACCGGCCAGCAGTATTTGCTCTGCGCACCGCCCTCGGTCACGACTGCCGCCTCGCCGACTCTCGCCTGCCCCTTGGCTCCCGGGCAGGCTTTAGCCAGCATTCAGGATTGCACGGATGCCATCGGCGCTCTTTTTTACTCGGTTGCCACCGTCGCCAATGCAGTCGCCTCCATCAATTCTGTGACCAACCAGATCACCGCTGAGTTGCCCGGCACCACTGCAGTCTCCGCTTCGATTGCAGGCTCCGGTTCCTCGGCAGGCTACTTCTCTACATGCCCGCCGCAATCCATCAGCACTACATTGGCAAATGGAAGCACCTCTGGAGTCGTTACCCAGGGCGTGCCGCAGAGTCTCGCTACGACTGTCCTTGATACGAACGGAAATCCGTTGACGGGACTGAACCTGACCTACCAATCCACCAATCCCATCGACATTACAGTTGGAACCGCCGGGGCCATTAGCACCTCTTTCCCCGGTCAGGCGACCCTCACGGCCATCTGCGAACCTGCCAACTGCAACCAGGGGCCTGGCAACGAGTACGGCTACGATGGCACCGGCCTTCCGATCTCCTCCAACCCAGTCAGTATTACCACTCCTGGAACGACCAGCGATTATGTCTGGTTCTCGGCTCCCGGTCAGTCGCAGTACTTCTCTACGATTGAACTGGCCACCGGTACTCCTGGCTCTACGACCCGCCTTCCCTATGTTCCCAACTCCATGGTGATGGACCAGAGCGGCAGATTTCTGTACTTCGGTTCCTACCACGAGTTGATGGTCTACGATACCAGCTCCAACCAGATCGCGATTCAGAACGCCGGTACCCCTGGGGTAGTCCTGGCGGTCTCCCCGAACGGTAACAATGCCTTGATCAATGACCAGTACCGGCATGTGTTTTACCTTTATACCTATGCCGCCGGCGGCGGTCACGCCGTCACCTTTGGTGGCCTAGGTGCCGCCGCCGCCTGGACCCCGGACTCCCAGACCCTCTATATCGTAGACAGCGCCGCTCTCAACAGTACGCCGGCGAACATTGCAGCCGGCATTACCGGCCATACAGACACGCTGTACGTCTACAACCCCAATATCGGCTGGTCCACCTATGATCTGTCCGCCTCGGGCGGCGCAACCAACCTTGCCATCACAGTTCCCAGTGTTGGCGCCTATTTGAGCGGCAATCCCACCGTGGCCCGTACTTGGTGCCCCTCGGGTACGGCTGCCGATGCCTCTTCCATCACTTACTTTCCCGAAGGTGATTCAGTTCCCGTCGAGACCGATACCGTGGCATCCACCCCAGAGGGCCACCACATTCTTGGTGCATCGGCCGCTGGCGGCGGCATAACACTTAGCGACATCAGCGTCACCATCCCCACCCAAACGACACCGGGCGGTGTCGAAACCCCCATATCATGCCCGATCACCACGACGGGTTCGGGTGCTTCTCAGGTGCAAACGCTCTCCCCGCTCACGCTCTCTCACACCGTTAATCCCGTTACGCTGACTGGAGTGAACGGCGTGACCGCTGTCAATCAAGTGGTGACCGGGTCCCTGCCCCAGTTAGTAACCTCGGTGACCAGTACGCAAAGCCTTGCGTTTATCACCTACACTGCTTCCACGCCAGGCGCTTTGCTGCCCTATTACCTGCCAGCAGCAAGCGGCGCAGGTACCGTAAACTATGTAACCCTGATGAACGGGAGTTCTCCCAGCACCACGGAAACCGCGCCCGTTGCCGGTGCGTTCAGCCCTGACAACTCCATCTTCTTTGTCTCTACCGCCGGCGATGATCTAATCCACTTCATCAGCATTCCCACGAGCGCAACCGGGGCATTCACAGACACCAAGCAGGTCAGCCCCAATCTGCCTGCCTGCACCCCCGTTTCCGCCGGAGGCGTTGACGCGGGTTGCACCCTGACAACCACCCCAGCTTCCGGTTACGTACCGGCCATGGTCATTACCGTTAAGCCCCGTACCACGACTTAGGCTCCAGAGCATCCTTTTCCACCCTGAACGGCCGGCCTTGCGCCGGCCGTTCTGCGCATGCGCTGCCTCCAAACCGGCACGATAAAATCAAACCATGATCAAGGGCATCTCCTTCCTGCGTCCCGTCGGCAATGCGGAGGTCTTTGACCGCCTGGCCGGCTTCTTTTCCGCACTGGGATTCGCGCCCGGCAAGGGATGGCAGGAGGAGAATAGTCGTGGCGCTGCATTTCTCGCGCCGCTTGGCAATCTCGAATTCGTCGACGGGCAATTCCCGTCCACTGCCGATGTGCTGGTGGAAGTGACCTCCCTCGATGCCCTTCACCAGGCCGCCGAAGCCTGGCTCCGTGCCCGGGGCGGCGATGCCGCGGTTTCCCGCCTCTCACCCGTCACCGAGACCCACTGGAAATCCCGCATCTTCACCGTCGAGCCGGAGCCCGGATTCTCGTTTTCCTTCTGGGCCTGGTCTGATCCGCTTCGTGCCCGGCCCGTCGCCGTGGAAGGCAGTCTTTCCGCTGCATGCATGCGCTTCGCCATCGTCGTCGCCCGCTGGAACGCTGTCATCACCGACCGCCTGCTGGAAGGCGCGCTCGATGCCCTCTTGCGCAGCGGCGCTGACCGCTCCCATATCCGCATAGTGCGCGTCCCCGGCGCCTGGGAGATCCCCGCGGCTGCCCGCTTCATCGCCGATGCGGGCCAGGTCGATGCCATCGTCACGCTGGGCTGTCTGCTGCGCGGCGAAACCGCTCATTACGAGGCAATTTACAACGAAGTTGCCCGCGGCATCGGACAATCCCAGCAGGAAACCGGCATTCCCCACAGCTTTGGCGTGCTCACCTGTGAGAACCTCGAGCAGGCTCTTAACCGCGCTGGCATCAAGGCCGGTAACAAGGGTTTTGAGGCTGCTATCGCCGCCATTGAGATGGTCAGCCTCCGCAACAAGCTCCAGCAGGGCGGTACCGCTTGACCTCCGGTACGCGGCGCAAGTCGCGTGAGCTGGCCATGCAGATGCTCTTCCAGACAGACATCGGCAGACAGACCCCTGACCAGGTCCGCGCCACCTTTTGGAGAGCGGGTGACCCCGTCGACCCCGAAGTTCATGGCTTTGCCGACGATCTCTTCAATGCCGCGGTGAGTCATCGGGAAGAGATTGATGAACTGCTGGTGCAGCATTCCCGCCACTGGAGGGTGGAGCGAATGTCTGCTGTGGATCGCAATTTACTACGCATGGCGGTGGGCGAAATGCTCGCCTTCAAGGGGACGCCATTCCCCATCGTCATCAATGAAGCGCTGGAAATCGCGCGGCGCTACTCCGCTCCCGAATCGATCAATTTTCTCAATGGGGTACTCGACTCGATCGCCCGCGACCTGCTGGGGAAAGACTCTTAGGAGGAATGGAAATCCGGGGGCTTGACCAGGCAAAAATGCACACCGGCAGGTGGCCGAAGACGGCGAACGGGAATCGGCAAAAAAGAACAAATTTTGAGTTTTGAAAAAAGTACACCGGCAGCTCGGCCAATTTCGAGAATTCGTAGACCTGCAGGTCGTCCAAAACAGGAAAACGTTCGAAAAAAACGGCCGTTTTGCGGAGCAATTCGAGGGTTTTGGCTAGAAACAGGCCTCGTTCGGCCGTTCCAGCCGGCCGTCGACTCGGAGGCGGGTGTCGAGTTCGAGCACTCCGCCCGAGGTCAGCACCAACCGTCCCGCCTGGCTCTCGAGCGGGTCGATTGCAAAATTCGTTCCGACCGATTTTCCATCCAGCGTCTTCGCACAGTACCACTCGTTCTCGAACGGATCGCCGTTGCGGTACCAGCGCCGGCAGGAAATCGTGGCCGCATCCGGCCCCATTGCGCATACGTACCAGAGAAACCGCTGCGGATCGCTTCCGCTTTGCGGCCCGGCAATCGCCAGCGCCGTTACAGGCACCTTAGCCGGCCGCTTCCGCCGGTTTGCGCGGGCAAGGATCGGCCGGTTCACCTCGGCGAGACATGCGCGGTCCTTGAACCCCTCGTACTTTGAGCCGCGATGGAGCTTGATCTGGCTCCCATCCGCTGTGCGCATCCAGATCGAGCGCCGGTTGAAGCGGATCCGGACCTGCGTGCCGCCGTAGTCCTCCATGCCGGAGAACTTCGCTTCATGAAAGTAGCTGCGGCCGTCCCCCACCAAGGTCTGGCCGCCGCTGCGCAAGCAGAAGGCCCGCGCCGGATCAGCCAGTGCGGAGCAGCGATCTCCGCACGGTGTATACTCGGCGGTCTCCACGACGGTCGCCTGCGCCATGTTCTTGGGCTGCCGGGCCGCCGCGTGCTCACTCGCGCTCAGCAGGATCGGCAAGATGAGTGCGACTGCGCCCCATGCTTTCAACGGAGACATAAGCCCTGGCCCGATTCTGTGTGACAGGAAAGTTTGACAGGAGGACGACGCCATGTGCATCAAGGGTACATCGAGCCCATTCTCTCGATCAAAACCGCTGCGCGCAGGCGCGTTCCGGCTCCAGTGTCCGGCGCTGATGCCGTCAAGATTCCTGTTATCCTTGATAAGTGACTGCGCGTGTACGAATCAGTGTGTTTACGGCTGCGGTCCTGCTGCTGGGGCTGGCCCCTATCGCCTGCCACAAGGAGGAGCAAGCGGTCGTGGGTGCAGCCAAGACAGCCGTCACTGCCGAGGAAAAGGCTCAGGCTGAGGCCCAGGCGGCGGCCGTTCAGCGTGACCAGCAGCGCGCGGCGCTGGACCATATCCCCCTGCCCACCAAGAGTCTTTACGTCGATATACACGAGCCCAGCGCCTGGACGAATCCCTTCATCTCGGTGGGCGCGGATACCCTCGATCTCCGCGTGATCATGGCCGACGCCAACCCCAGCTCGATGGGGCAGGGAACCCTGCTGCGGCCCCAGGCAGCGCGCCGCCAGGAGCTCACCATCCGCCAGTCCGACCTGGTGAAGGCTCTGATCGCCTTGCCGCCCGGAGCCTGGCACTATGGGCGCGTGGTCGCCGTCGCGGAGTCGCCCCAGGCCAATCCCAAGGACCGTCCGCAGATTCGCCGCAACGTCGAAGCCGTCATCAAGCAGCTCAACGACCTGGGTATCGTCGTGGAAGAGTGGCCGACGCGCTGAAGCATTCTTCCCGCGACGGGATTCGGCTGCTTCCATCCTCTTCCGTGATCCGCGCGATGGCTGAATCTCCGGTAGTGGCGCCGTTTGAATTCAATGGAATTGATGCTGCTCCCTTCTACAAGAGCGGAAACGGCTTGCACTCTTTTTGCGGTATCGAATCGGTTCATGTCAGTTATCCATATACGTTCTTACTTGACATCATATATTATCTGATCTATAGTCAGTTTGCAAGTGCATAATTTGCAAATCTGGGGTAAAAAAGATGCTGTTCGCTCCGCCCGCCTTGGACCGTTCTGAAATGTCAATCCTTGAAGAGATCAATCGCATTCGGAAAGAGGTCCGGCATGTGACGGGAAGGCCTCGCCGATGGTCAGGAATGCTCCGATCAATGATGCTCGCGGGGGCAATTCGTGGGTCCAACAGTATCGAGGGATATAACGCCAGCGTCGAAGATGCACTAGCGGCCCTGCAGGGCGTGGAACCGTTTGAGGCGGGTGGAGAGACGTGGAATGCGCTAACCAGCTATCGGAGCGCTATGACCTATGTCCTCCAACTCGCGAATGACCCCTCGTTCAGATACGAACAAGGCTTTATACGGAGCCTTCACTATATGATGCTCCAATACGATCTGACAAAGAACCCCGGGAACTGGCGACCAGGATCGGTGTTTGTCCGAGACGAGAAAAAGAAGGTGGTAGTCTACGAGGCGCCTCCACGAGAACTTGTCGAACCACTCGTTTCGGAACTGATCGTTAGCCTAAACGAGCAAAACGCAACACCAGAATTGGTGCGTGCGGCAATGGCACATCTTAATCTTGTGATGATTCATCCATTCTCCGATGGCAACGGTCGGATGGCTCGGTGTCTCCATACCCTCGTTCTTGCCAGGGAAGGCATACTCGAACCGGATTTTTGCAGCATCGAAGAATACTTGGGCATAGAACAGCAAGGTTATTATGACGTTCTTGAACGAGTCGGAAAAGGATCTTGGCACCCTGCAAATGACGCAAGACCATGGATACGGTTCATCCTGAAGGCCCACTTCACTCAAGCACACCGCATTCTTTGGCTGAACGAGCAGCTCGACAAAGTTTGGAACGCCGCTGAACGGATCATATCGGAGAGCGGGTTGCCTCCGCGAACTGTTCAAGCAGTCGCAGACGGTATTTGGGGATTGAAGATCAAGAATGCGACGTATAGAAACTTCGCCGCAGTTTCCGAAAATCTTGCCAGTCGCGACTTGAAAATGCTTGTCGATAAAAAGCTATTGGTCCCAGCAGGGGAAAAGCGTGGGCGGTACTACGAGCCGTCGTCGAGATTAAAAGATTTGAGAAATACACTCTTTAGCAAATTTCGTCCCCCCGAAATACCCACTGGTGGCGGACCGGAACAGCCAAGACTCCCAGGAATGGATAAGTTCTAAGACTGCTTTGTTGCCTCTCTCAAGACCCGCACGGCGGCCTGGTTCACGTCCTCGCGGGGCGTTCTCTTCTTCGCTGACTTCGGCTTTGGGGCTGCCTTTTTCTTTGCGGTCTTCTTCATGCCCAGAGTCCATGCCAGATAGCAGACACCTGCCATCTTAAGAACCTGTTGAAAAACTGCTGCGGGCAAGGATCAGGGGCTAAAGAGGCTGCGGAAAAACAGGGAAAAGCGAACGGAGATTTGGCAGGGGCTAAAGCCCGCACTCTATTTTGGGGCATTTTTGGCCCGGGACCCAGAGGGTGCCCCGCCGTGCCCTTGTTACAAAGCTGCCATCAGATGGGTTTTTCCGCAGCCTGTAAAGCCCACGTTGATTTCGCTGCGATTTCGGCACGCGACCCACCCGCCGGGTGGGTTCCACGGTCGTGGACTTTCGCGCTCGATGCTCCGAATTCGAGTTTTTCAACAGGTTCTTAGAAAATTCAAACTGCACAACTACCGAATCTCCTCCACTCGCGGGCGACGCGCTACCATTCGTGGGTGGGCGTTTCTTCTTTTTCCATCCTCTCGAACCAGCCCGGGCTCGACCATGAGCGCTTCTCCGCGCATCGCGAGCTTGAATTCCTGCTGAGAAAAACGCTCCGCGGCGATGTACGCTTCGATGTGGCTTCGCGCGCTCTCTACGCCGCCGACGCCTCAAACTACCGCCAGATCCCGATTGGCGTGGTTCTGCCGCGCGATGAGGCCGACGTGGGGGCGGCGCTGGCCGCCTGCCGCGCCACGGGAGCCGCCGTGCTGCCGCGCGGCGCGGGCACCAGCGTGGCCGGGCAGTCGGTCAACGTCGCCCTGGTCTTTGATTACTCCCGGTATATGAATGAGCTGGTCTGGGTCGATCCCGAGGCCAGGCTGGCCCGGGCTCAGCCCGGGCTGGTTCTGGACCGTCTGCGCGATGCCGCCGAAGTCCACCATCTGACCTACGCTCCCGATCCTGCGACGCACAGCCGCTGCACCCTGGGCGGCATGATCGGCAACAACGCCTGCGGCGTGCATAGCCTGCTGGGCGGCAAAGTCGCCGACAACATCGAATCGCTCGACATCCTGCTCTACGACGGCACCCGCATGACGGTGGGCGCCACCACTCCCGATCAACTTGCCTCCCTGATCCGCGCGGGCGGGCGCATGGGCGCGATCTATGACGGCCTGGCCCGGCTGCGCGACCGCTACGCCGAGCTGATCAGGAAAAGATATCCGCGGATTCCCCGCCGCGTCTCCGGGTACAACCTGGACGAGCTGCTTCCCGAGTCCAACTTTCATGTGGCCCGCGCCCTGGTTGGTTCCGAGGGAACCTGCGCCAATATCGTCTCCGCGACCCTCAATCTGACCGCCAGCCCGCCTCACCGCGTGCTCACCGTGCTGGCATTCCCCGACGCTTTTCTGGCCGCCGATGCCGTGCTGCCGATCCTGGAACACAAGCCCATCGGTCTGGAGGGCTTTGACGCGACCCTGGCCGGATTCAACCGCAAGAAGGGGCTCAACCTTGAGTCTCTGGCGCTGTTGCCCGAGGGGGGCGGATTTCTGCTGGTGGAGATGGGCGCATGGGAGGCCGGCGAGGCCCAAGCCAAAGCCGAAGCCCTGGCGCGCGCCGCGCGGTCCTGGCCGGTGACGCCCGCAGCCCGCATCTACTCTGCCGCCGACGCCGCTCTGATCTGGCGGGTGCGCGACTCCGCCCTGGGAGCCACGGTCTTCGTTCCCGGCGAACCCAACGGCTGCGAGGGGTGGGAAGACGCAGCTGTTCCTCCCGCGCAAGTGGGCGCGTGGCTGCGCGGGTTTACGGCGCTTATGGGCGAATACGGCTACCAAAGCGCCATCTACGGCCATTTCGGGCAAGGGTGCGTCCATCTGCGCCCCAGCTTCGACTTCCACACCGCTGAGGGTGTCAGTAAGTTCCGTGAATTCATTGAACGGGCCGCGGATCTGGTGCTCAGCTTCGGCGGTTCGCTCTCCGGCGAACACGGCGACGGGCAGTCGCGCGCCGCCCTGCTGCCGAAGATGTTCGGCCCCGAGCTGGTTGAGGCTTTCCGCGAATTCAAGGCTCTCTGGGATCCGGAGAACCGCATGAATCCCGGCAAGCTGTCGGATGCCGTCCGGGTCTACGACCCCATCGAGAACCTGCGCCACCTGCCGCCGGAGATCGCGGAGCGGCCTCTGGCTCATGAAACCCGCTTCGCCTTTACCGCCGATCACGGCTCGCTGCAACATGCCGCCGAGCGCTGCGTCGGCGTGGGCTCCTGCCGCAACACCACGGGCGGCGTGATGTGCCCCAGCTACCGCGCCACCGGCGAGGAGCGCCACTCCACCCGCGGCCGCGCTCATTTGCTTTGGGAGATGCTGGCCGGGGTCCTGCGCGAGGAGGGGTTTCAGAGCGCCGCCGTTCACGAAGCACTTGACCTCTGCCTGAGCTGCAAGGCCTGCAAGTCAGAGTGTCCGGTGCAGGTGGACATGGCGGCCTACAAGGCAGAGTTTCTTGCCCAGCACTACCAAGGCCGTCTTCGCCCGCTTCGCCATTATCTCTTCGGCTTTGCCGATCAGTTCGCCCGCTGGGGATCGCAGGCTTCCGCTCTTACCAACTCCATACTCACCGGCCCCCTAACCGCCCCGTTCATCAAGCGCATCGCGGGCGTTGCTCCCGAGCGCCGGCTCCCCCGCCTGGCGGCGGAAAGCTTCCAGAAAAGCCGGTCAAAGGCTCAAAACTCTGCTCCAAAAAGGCCCGTCCCCAAGAATCCTGCGCAGGAGTCCGGCGCACCGCAGGTGGTGGTCTGGCCCGATACGTGGAACAACTACTACCACCCTCAGGCCCTGGCGGCCGCTGAGTGCGTTCTCACCCAGGCAGGTTTCCGCGTTGCCGTGCCCCAGGGGCACATCTGTTGCGGCCGCCCGCTCTACGACTTCGGCCTGCTCGGCCCCGCCCGCGCTTATCTGGCAAAGGTTCTCGATCGCATGACCCCATGGATTGACCGAGGCCTGCCGTTTCTGTTTCTTGAGCCCAGCTGCGCCAGTGTCTTCAGAGACGAGCTTTTGCAGCTCTTTCCCGAAGATCCGCGCGCCCAGCGGCTCAGCGGGCAGACCTGGCTGCTGGCCGATTGGCTCGCCGTGAACGCCGCGGATTTTGTTGCCGGCCGTCTTACCGGCGCTCACATTCTTCTCCACGGCCATTGCCACCACAAAGCTGTCTTTGGCGGTCCGGCCCGTGAGATCGCTCTGCTGCGTGCGGCCGGCGCCTCGGTTGAGCAGGTCCAGGCCGGTTGCTGCGGCATGGCCGGTCCTTTCGGTATGGAAGCCGAAAAGTTTGAAGTCTCTCGCGCCATCGCCGCGGACGGTCTGCTTCCCGCCATTCAAGCCGCCGGCCCTCTGACCCTCGTGGTCGCCGACGGCTTCAGTTGCCGGGAGCAGATCGCCCAGCTAGCCGGCCGCGAGGCTGGCCACTGCGTCGAACTTCTGGCCCGGAGCTGCGGCTGTGGGGGCTGAGTTTGCCGCAATCGACGCCGTGGAATCGCAACCCTCTATTCTTTGCCTCGTCACTTCCCCGGCAACAGCCGGCCGTCCTGCCCCGTCAAATTGGGGTATTGTGATGTATAGGGGCTGGTTACCCTCTGGCGTGCACTTATCGCAACGCAAGGGCGCAACCAGCGTCCAATGCGGTGGAGAGGGAGAGGCACGCGCAGGCGCGTCTCAGGTGTGCAGTGCGCTCCATTCTCCATCAGGTTCCGCAACCGGTATGGGTTTGCGGCGCACTCGGTAAATTTGATACGCTCAGGCATTCTTCCACTCTGGGAAAAAAGGGGTGTTGCTATGGCAGAGGAAAACAAGTCATCCGGTCTTGCCTGGTTCCTGGCGGGATTGGGCGTAGGTGCTCTGGTGGGGATTCTCTATGCCCCAAAGAGCGGCCGCGAAACGCGGGAAGACCTGCGGACGGGGGCCCGTGAGGGAAGCGAGTATCTTCGCGCCCGCACCCGCGAGGCAGCCGAAAATGCGAGCGCACTGGTCGATAAGGGCAAGGAGCAGTTGAGCACTTTCGTCGACAAGAGTAAAGAGCAGGTAGGCGAGTGTGCCGATCGCGGCCGTGAGGCCGTCGATCGGGGACGCGCGCAGTGGGAGGAATTCGTGGAGCGCGGCAAGAACCTTGTCACCGAGCAGGCCACGCGCATTTCGACCGCCGTCGATGCCGGACGCCAGGCTTATCGCTCGACTACGGCTGCTGCGGATGTCACGGACATCAAGGACTCTGCTGCGGATGTCACGGACGTGAAGGAATATTGATTCGCCGGTTAACCGCGTGGCGCTCAGGCCGACCCACGCTGCTTCATTCCTGTCCGGAGCCGGATGCGGCGGCACTGCATTGTGCCAGCGCAACGGCAGCCGGATTGAGTGCTCCTTGAACCACGGAGCGCACTAAACCGCTTCCAGAAAGTCCGCAGATGGGCTGCGCGAGATCATCCCGATGCCAAATTTCGACACCCAGACCCTCCAGCTTGCTCTTGTAGCCGCCGTGGCGGTCATATTGCTGCTCCAAACCATTTTTCTCCTGGCTATTCTGTTCACCGTGCGCAAGACGGCCCGCTCGCTGAAAGCAGAGGTCGAGGATCTGCGCTTATCGCTCACGTCCGTCATCGGGTTCGTGCGCGATCTATTGGAGCGCGTATCGCCGCGAGTAGAGTCCACCGTGACCGACCTGGCACATATGGCGCAGGGCATGCGTCAGCAGACCGCGGACTTGCAGGCGTCGATCAGGGAGATTTTGGAGCGCGTTCGCGCCCAGATGGACCGCGTGGATTCCATGATCACAAGCGTCCTCGACGCCGTTGACCGTGCCAGTGAGTTTGTCGCCGGCACGGTCAGCAAGCCGGTCCGCCAGATCTCCGGCCTGCTGGCTTCAGTGAAAGCGGTCGTCGAGTCGCTTCGTACGACCGAATCGACCCGTCGTGTTCACACCTCGGACGACGACGGCTTTATCTAGGGCCTGTTAAGACTACCGGGACAGTGGCGACGGGAGGGTTAAAAGGCCCTAGAGCAATTTCGGACTACATATATACTTTTTTGAAGGTCATGGGCTGTACAGGTTGCGGAAAAACGGGGAACAGCGGACGAAGATTTGGCAGGGGCTGAAGCCCGCTCTTTCTTTTGTGGCATTTTCGGCCCGGGACCCAGAGGGTGCCCCGCCGTGCCCTTATTACAAAGCCCCGCCAGATGAGTTTTTCCGCAGCCTGTGTAGCCGGGCCGTTTCAGCGAGGTAAGGCAATGAGACCACACTTCCCCTGGGTTTCTGTTCCCAAGATACGTGTATTGGCGGCTGCGCTCTGCTGCGCAGCATTTCTCGGGTTTTCAGCCTGTGCCCAAACCGACGCCGCCCAGCCCACACCCAGGACCGCGCTGCTGGCGCTGTCCAAGGAGGATCACACGCTGGCCATCGTGGACCCGTCGACCCTCGCCGTGGTGGCGCGCATCCCTGTCGGTGACGATCCGCACGAGGTGATTGCCTCGACCGACGGAGCAACCGCCTATGTGTCAAACTACGGCTTCGGCGCCTTCCATACCATCACCGTCGTGGATCTGATCGGGCAGAAACGGCTTTCCACCATCGACCTGGGCCCGCTGCGCGGCCCGCACGGACTGACCTTCGTGGACGGGAAGCTCTGGTTCACGGCAGAGGCAGCCAAGGCGATCGGCAGATACGATCCGGCTACGGCGAAGATCGACTGGATCATGGGAACGGGGCAGAACCGAACCCACATGCTCTATGTCTTTCCCGGCGGCCGGCGCGTCCTCACCACCAACGTCAGCTCCGGCACCGTTACCATCATGAACAAGGTGGACGCGCGGCCCGGCCCGCCGCCGGGAATGCCGCCGCCGGGTAATCCACCGCCGGGCGCAGCCGGCTCCGGTCCACGGCAGGGTCCGCCGGGGGGTCCGCCGCCGGGTCCGCCCGGGGGCGACTGGGAGTTGACGGTCGTTCCCGTCGGCCGCGGCTCGGAGGGCTTCAACGTCTCCAGGGACGGCAAAGAGGCCTGGGTGGCGAATGCGGGAGACGGAACCATCTCGATTATCGATATCGCCGCCAAAAAAGTGACGGCGACCCTGGCCGCCAACGTCCCCGGCGCCAACCGGCTCAAGTTCACGCCCGACGGCAAAATGGTTCTGGTCTCCGCCGGCCCCGATCTGGTGATCCTGGACGCAGCCACGCATCAGGTGATCAAGCGCCTGGTCACAAGCCATGGATCAGGCGGTGTTCTGGTCCAGCCCGACGGCGCGCGCGCCTATGAATCCTGCGGACCCGATAACTATGTGGTTGTGCTTGATCTGAAGACGCTGAAAGTCGTGGGGCACATCTACGCCGGCGGCGGACCGGACGGTCTTGCCTGGGCGGTGCGGCGGTAAGGCTAGACAGTGTTTGGTGAATCGGAAGGCGGATGTTTGCGGCGGAAAAACATCCCGCAGGGGTTAAAGAGGCTGCGGAAAGAGGCAGGGATTCATGCGAAGTGCCCGAAAAGCATGCCTCAGGGGCTAAAGCCCACGTTGATTCTGCGGCACTTACGGCACGACTGAAGTCGTGCCCTGACGCATCTTGCCGCTCCCGTTGAGTTTTTCCGCAGCCTGTAAAACCCTCTCGTTTTTCGAAGCCTTTTCGGCCCGGGACCCAGAGGGTACCCCGCCGTGCCCTTGTTACAAAACGCTTCGCGCCGGGATTCGCCAAACACTGCCTAAAGGCCGCTCGATTTTGGCCGATTTTCAGGGGCCTTAAGGCCCCTGCTCCCTCCGAAAACACCAATTACAACTGTAGTACTAGACGATCCAACCTCCGCCGAGTACTTCGTCGCCGTCGTAGAAGACGGCCGACTGGCCGGGCGTGACCGCGCGCTGCGGTTCGTCGAAGGTTGCCACCGCCTCGTCGTCACGCGTTGGCTCCAGCACCGCCCAGGCCGGCTCGTGGCGATGGCGAATCTTGACCTGCACGCGCATCGGTCCGCTCAGCTTTTCCACGCTGATCCAGTTGAGCCGGCGCGCGCGCAGCGTGCGCGCCGCCAGCCCGGCGCCGGCGCCGATGGTGACGCGGTGGCTGGCCGGATCAATCTGCAGCACGTAGAGCGGCGAAGGCGAAGCCACGCCCAGTCCCTTGCGCTGGCCGACGGTGAAGTTGAAGATCCCATCGTGCCGCCCGACCACCTGGCCGCCGGCCGTCACCAGCTCGCCCGCAGTCTCGGGCATCGGCTCGCCCTGTTCTTCGAGATACGCGGCCAGGAACTGCTTGTAGTCGCCGCCGGGAATAAAGCAGATCTCCTGCGAGTCGGGCTTCTCCGCCAGCATCAGCCCTTGCTGCCGCGCCGCCGCGCGCACCTCGGGCTTGGTCAGCTTGCCGAGCGGAAACAGGGTGTGCGCGAGTTGCTCCTGCATAAGTCCGAAAAGAAAGTAGGTCTGGTCCTTGGCCTGGTCCGCTGGCCGCTTGAGGATCCACCGCCCGCGCTCCGTGTCGTACTCATTCACGGCATAGTGGCCGGTCGCGATTCGCTCCGCGCCGATGCTGCGCGCGGTCCGCAGGAGCTGATCGAACTTCAGGTGGTTATTGCAGAGCGAGCAGGGAATCGGCGTGCGCCCGGCCATGTACTCGGCCACGAACGGGCGGACTACATCGTGCTCGAAGCGCTCCTGCTGGTTGACGACGTAATAGGGAATGCCGAGGTGCTCGGCCACGCGCCGCGCATCGTACACATCGTCCAGCGAGCAGCATCGGCCTGCCCTGGGCGCTTGGGGAATTCCGTGCTTGCCGGCCAGCCGCGTCTGGTCCCAGAGCTGGAGGGTCAGCCCAACCACCGTCTCGCCTTCAAGGGCGAGCAGCGCCGCCACCGTGGAGGAGTCAACCCCGCCGGACATGGCGACCGCAATGGTTGCGTGTTGCTTCATAGGGGAAGAAATACCTCTTTATCCCAGCGTGCCCGCCGCGACCGGCGAGAGCGCCCGCAGATGCCGCACCGCCTCGGGAACCACTCGCAAAATATGATCCACATCGGAATTTGTTGCCGTTTTCATCAGGCTGAAGCGGAGGCTGGCGCGGGCCCGTGTCTTGTCCAGACCCATGGCCATCAGCACGTGGCTCGGCTCAGTGGCTCCCGAATGGCAGGCCGACCCGCCTGAAACCGATACGCCTTTGAGGTCGAGCGCAATCACCAGCGCCTCACCCTCGAGCTGCTCGAACCAGAGATTCGTGGTATTGGCGACGCGCGGCACGGGGCGGTCTCCATCCCATCCACCGTTGACGCCGGTTCCGGGCAGCTCCAGAATGCCGGCTTCCAGCCGGTCGCGCAGCGCCGCCAGCCGGTCCATGGTTCCGTCTTCCAGGCTGAGCATGGCCAGCTCCGCGGCCTTGGCCAGGCCCACAATGCCGGGCACATTTTCGGTTCCCGCGCGGCGGCGGCGTTCGTGGCTTCCGCCTACCACCAGTGATTCCAGCGGAGTTCCGCGGCGCACAAACAGCGCCCCCGTGCCCTTGGGTCCATGCATCTTGTGGGCGCTGATGGTGAGCAGATGACAGCCGAGCCGGCGCACGTCGATCGGCACCTTGCCCGCGCCCTGCACCGCGTCAATGTGAAAGAAGACTCGCGCCTCCGCAGCGATGTGGGCGATTGCTTCAACGGGCTGCAGTACGCCGGTCTCGTTGTTGGCCAGCATTACGCTGATCAGCCGCGTATGGGGCCGCATCGCCTCGCGAATTTTTTCCGGATCGATCAACCCGCTTGGCTCCGGAGCCACCAGCGTCGTCTCCACGCCCCGCTCCACAGCCCGCTCGGCCGCCTGCAGAATCGCAGAGTGCTCAATCGACGTGGTAATGAAGTGATCGCCCGGACGCAGCATCCCGAAGAGCGCCGTATTGTCCCCCTCGGTGCCGCCGGAGTTGAAGACCACCTCGGCCTCGTGGCAGTTGAAGAACTCAGCCAAGGTTTCGCGTGCGCGGTCGACAGCGGTTCGCGCCTCCTGGCCGTTGAGGTGAATCGAGGAGGCATTGCCGAACCGCTCCATCCAGTACGGGCGCATCGCCTCCATCACCTCCGGCAGCAGAGGCGTGGTGGCATTGGCATCCGCGTACACACGCACCATGGCGAGACTCCCCCTTCTTTAGATTGTACGTTTGACCGGCGTTTTTCGCGCCCGGGCAACATTGAATGGGGGTTTTGCAGGCCCCGGTTGCAGGGATCGGCCTCTGGGCCGTCTCATCCAGGGCGGCCCGCCGCAAACGCGCATCTTCGCCAATATCCCCGCCAATTACAATGCAGATTGCGTTCCCGGGTGCGGATTTCATGAACGGAATGTCGCCCATTCTCATCGTCGGAGCAGCCGGCCAGGTGGGCCGGGAGCTGCAGCGCGCCTTCGCCGGCTGCGGCTCCATCGCCGCTGTCGACCGCGAGTCCGTCGATCTGGCCGTTCCCGATCAGATTCGTGAGCTGGTCCGGCGCGTCCAGCCGCGCATTCTGCTCAACGCCGCAGCTTACACCGCGGTCGATCGCGCCGAGTCCGAACCCGATCTGGCCCGGGCCATCAACGCCGTAGCGCCGCGCATCCTTGCCGAAGAAGCACGCAGCCTGGATGCGCTCTTTGTGCATTACTCCACCGACTATGTCTTCGACGGCAGCAAGCAGGAGCCATGGACCGAGGAGGACGCGCCGAATCCGCTCAGCGTGTACGGCGCAACCAAACTGGAGGGCGAGCGAGGCGTTCAGAGCGCCGGCGGGGGCTTCCTCATCTTCCGCACCAGTTGGGTCTACGGCCCGCACGGCCACAACTTCCTGTTCACCATGCTTCGCCTGGCCCGGGGGCGCGAGCGGCTGAACATTGTCGATGACCAGATCGGTTCGCCGACCAGCTCCATTGAGCTCGCCGAGGCCACCCGCGCCGTCGTGGATGGCGTTCTGGAAGGCCGCTTCGGCGCACCGCATCAGTGGGCGGGCCTCTATCACATGAGCTGCGCGGACCAGACCACCTGGTGCGGATTTGCCCGCGCCATCTACGCCCGCGCCGGCAAACTGCTCGCAGGCAGGGAACCGGAGGTGGTTCCGATCGCGACCAGCGAATATCCGACAGCGGCAATGCGCCCGCGCAATTCCGTGCTCTCCAACGAAAAACTAAACGCGTGCTTTGGAGTACGGCTGGCGCCGTGGCAGACAGCTCTCGAAACTGTTTTGCAGAGACTCGAAACGAGCGATGGCGCAGCTATCCCGCCAAGCTGATCGCCCCGGGGCGATTTGGCCTTGCCGCGCAGGACCGGTCTCTGCCGAGCTTGCTTAGGGTGTATCGACATATACGGGTGCGCAGCGACGGGAGCCATTTTTCCTCAGTTCTAGGAGTGAGGAGCGACGCATACCGGGTGTCTGCTAGCGACGATCGACGACGAAATGAGGGAAAATGGCCCCGTCCCTTCGGGTTGCGGTGAAAATCGGGCCATACTTCATTCTCGCCCTCGACGGTGGGCCCGCCACAGCCTTCGGGCTCGGCTTCGTCTGGCCCGATTTTCGCTCGCAACGCTGCCCACCCGTATATGGCGATACACCCTAATCCCCCGCGGTCACGGCTGTCGGGTCCTCGACCTGGATGGCGTGGGAGTCAATCGAGAGGCAGCAGCCCAGCTCGCTGAAGTCCTTATCCCAGCGTGGGCGGTCCTCCGCGGCCAGACTGGTGAGTGCGTAGCCGGAGGTGCGCAGGATCTCATACCAGATGTTCTGCGCCTGCCAGAGATTGAGATCGAAGGGCAGCTCAACCAACATGCGGGCCAGGACGAGCGCGCGCTCCAGAATCTCCAGCGAACCGGCGGACATCTGCAGCTCGACCATGGCGCGCTTCATGCGCAGGCCGGCGATGTAGGAGAGCGTTGCCGTGTCCAGGGGAACCTGGTCGGCCTTGGCCAGCGCCAGGAAGGAACGCAGCTGGGCTTGATCGACAGGCTCGGTCTCAAGGGCGCGGCGGAGGCCGGCATTGATGGCAAATCCGGCGGCCAACGTAAGCGCCGGAGGCTTGGGCAGGCCCGCCTGGGAGAGATAGTGAAGCAGGCTGGCGTGGTCCTGGTAAATGGTGGTAAGCGAATTCTCAATGTCCCAGAGAGTGGAGTTGAGGATGAGCTGGACAATGCGGCGCTGTTCGTCGCTGAACAGCGAGGTGAGGGAGTAATCGGCGCGGCCGTAGGTGCGATCGAGCAGGCGGATCACCTCCGGGAAGTCGGCGCGCTGCACGCAGGCTGCAGCCTCAGCGGCGAAGGCGTCAAAATCGGCGGCGTCAGAAACCACTGCGGATGGCGGGCCCGCCGCGGCGACAGATTCAGCGACGGATTGATCCGGCGGGGCTTGAGCCGGCGGCTCGCGATAGGGTTTGACCGCGGCGGTGATGTTCTGGTCGCCGAAGTGCAGAACCGCGAAGGAGAAACTCTGACTGCGGCCGGTAATGGCCGAGGCGATCCGCGCGCGGCCCAGGGCCAGGCGTCCGCGGCCCGACGTATAGACCTCGTAGGAGATGCGGCGCACGTGATAGCAGAACAGGTCGGTCTCCTCGGCATAAGACGAGAATATGCCGCTAATGGCGTAATGCGCGGCCACCTGCTCGAGACCGAGCTGCATGGAAGCAATCGAGGCCTTGTAAATCCGCGCGCCGTCGCCGGCCGATTCCACATTCGAACGAGCCTTGGCCAAGCAGGCCAGAAATGCAGGCTCCAGCGCCGCGGCTTGATCGGCAAAGAGCACCCGCGCAAGCTGCAACACGCGCGCGGCGTAGGCGATGATCTGCACCGATTCAATGCCGGAGATGTCGTCAAAGAACCAGCCGCAGCTGGTGAACATCAACTGCGCGTGGCGCTGCATCTCCATCAGGTCAAGGGCGCGGACGCGTTCATCCGGAGTGAGCGGATGATTCTGCTGCTCGCGGAAGAAGCGCTCCAGAGTCTCGGCGCTGCGCTCCAGGATGACCTGGATATAGGCGTCGCGGGCGGCCCACACATCTTTGAAGAGCTTGGCGCCCTCCTCTTCAGTGAGCGGGGCGATGGCGTCGCGCAGCTCGTCGAGGGCCTGGCGCAAGGGCGCGCGCCAAAGCTGATTCCAACCGGGGTGGCCGCCGTTGCAGCCGCAGTTGGAGCGCCAGCGCTCGATACCGTGGACGCAGCTCCAGGAGGTGTTCTCCACAATCTCGCACTCGTATTCGGGCGGAAACTGGTCGAGAAAGCTTGCGTAGTTGGTCAGGCGGACGGTCGTGTCCTTTTCCAGCAGGCTCAGCGCGTAGGCCAGGGCCATTTCGCCGTGCTTGTGGTAGTGGCCGTAGGACTCACCATCGGTGGCAACGTGGACCAATTGCGGCTGGGAGTTGTCTTTGAATCCTGCTTTCAGGCGCGCGACGAAGTTTTCGCCGGAGTTGAGCAGACCCTCAAAGGCAATCGCCCGGGAGATCGGGCCATCGTAAAAGAAGACAGCCAGGGAAACACCGGACTCAAACCGGGCCAGATAGGGGCGGGTGGTATCCACCGAAGCGTTTGAAGTTTCCGTCCAAGGTTCGCTCTGCTCGGCGATGCGCCGAATGCGGCGGCACTGGTGGGGGGCAAGCACGGTAAATTTGATGCCGCACTGGGCGAGCAACTCCAGCGTCTCGTTGTCCGCGGCGGTCTCCGGCAGCCACATGCCCTCCGGCGGGGCGCCGTAGTGGTACTCGTAGTCGGCGATACCCCAGCGGATCTGGGTCAGCCGGTCTCGGCGGCTGGCCAGCGGCATGATCACGTGGTTGTAGATCTGCGCCATGGCCGAGCTGTGCCCGTGGAAGTTGCGCCGGCTGCGGCGTTCGCCGTCCAGAATCATGCGGTAGGTGCGAGGAGCGTTCTCCTTGAGCCAGCTCAGCAGGGTGGGGCCGAAGTCAAAGCTGATTCGCGCGTAGTTATTAAAGATCCGGATGATGAGGTTGGCGCTGTTGACGATGCGCGCGGCGCCGTTGGGCGCGTAGCATTCGGCGCAGATGCGCTCGTTCCAGTCGTGGTAGGGTGCGGCGGTGTCCTGGGTCTCGACCGTCTCCAGCCACGGGTTTTCGCGCGGAGGCTGATAGAAGTGGCCATGAATGCAGATGTATCGTTCGGTGGCAGGCATGAAAAACAGCTCCTAGCTTCCAGCCTCTAGCTATAAGGTACCTGTGCAGAGATCTTCAAATAGGCGTTCCAGCACCCGAATCGATGCTCACTCAGACCTTTTTTGACATCCACATTCGCCAGGAACTTGAGGCTAGAAGCTGCGTTTCATTATTGTAGGCTGGAACGGCCGGAGGGTGGCGTGGAGCGGGCCAGATCGCAGGCGCGCCAGAGGTACCAACTGGCCACGGAACGGAATGGCGCCCAGCGCTTTCCCCTTTTGAACAGCACCTCGGGCCTGGGCAGGTCTTCGGCGGCCAGCGGGCGGGATTTGGGCACGCGCTGGAAGGTAAGCGCGAAGCCCTTGCGCACGCCGTAATCAGTCACCGGGAAGACGTCGGGGCGGCCCATGCGGAAGATGAGGAGCATCTCGACCGTCCAGGCGCCGATGCCGCGGACCTTGGTAAGACGCTCGACGATCTCGGCATCGGACATGCGGCGAATGGCGACGTGGGTGGGCACGGTGCCGTCGAGGGTGCGGACGGCGAGATCGCGCAGCGCCTTGATTTTGTTGCCGGAGACCCCGGCGGCGCGGAGGATCTCCTCCGGCGTGTCGAGCAGGAGCTGCGGCGTGGGATCGCCCTTGTAGTGCTCGCGGACGCGGCGGTGGATGGTGGCCGCGGCCTTCCCGTGGAGCTGCTGGTAGAGGATCGACTCCAGCAGCGAGCAGAAGGGCGAGAGCGACGGATCGAGGCGCAGCGTGAAGGGACCGGCGCGATCGATGAGCGCGGCGAGTTTGGCGTCGCTGGCGCGCAGGTGCGCGATGGCTTCTTCGGGATCGAAGGGAAGTTTGCGGCTTTTGCCGTCGTGAATCACATCTGGAGTGTAGCAATCCACCCCCGCCCCAACGACGAAGACCTGTCGTTACCACCCCAAGAAGCCAAGACCGCTTCTTGGGGACCCCGGTCGTTGGGGACCCCGGCCTGCGGTAGGCCAGCCGCCGCTTGCGCGGTCGAGGAGAACAAGGGTGATCCAAACGCCCGCGCTATTCCTCGCGCAGGGTAGTGGCGGGGTCGATGCGGGCGATGCGGAGGACGGGCAGCGTCGTGGCCATGATGGCGATGGCGGCGAGGGTGAGGACGACGGCGGCGAGGGTGGGCGCGTCGTAGACACCGACGCCGTAAAGGACGCTGCGCATAACGCGCAGCACGGCGAGACAGAGCAGGAGTCCGGCGGTGAGTCCCGCGCCAGCGGCCAGGAGGCCGGCCGAGCCGACGTGCACCATCGCCTGGCGGATGGTCGAACCCAAGGCGATGCGGATGCCGATCTCGCGGGTGCGTTGGGAGACGAGGTTAGCCACCAGCGCGAAGATGCCGATTGCGCTGAGGAGCAGCGCCAGGCCAGCCATGACGCCAAGAAGCGCAACCTCAATCCTCTGGGTGAAGAGCGTTTTGGCCATGAGGTCGCTCATGCCGTAGAAGCCGGAGAAAGGCAAGCCCGGATCGACAGTGGCCAGGGCGCGCTGCATCTGGCCGGGCAGGCCGGCGACGGGCGCGGCGGTGCGGACGATCCAACTGGGCTGAATCCAGATGTGGACGATGGCCAGCAGCTTGGGATCGAGCTGGGCGGCGGGGATGTATTCGGTCTGCTCCGTCATGAGCGGGGCGACGGGGTTGAGGCCGGAGGAGAGTTGGACATCGTCGACGACGCCGACGATGACTACACCTTTATCGAGCGTATGTCCGATGGGGTTCTGGTTGCCGTAGAACTTGCGGGCGAAGGTGCGGTTGACGATGGCTACCTGCTGCGCGTTGGGGCTGTCGGAGGCGGTGAAGTCGCGGCCGCGCAGGAGGGGAATCTGAAGGGCGCTGAAGTAGCCGGGGGTGACGTAGACGACGTCGGTGCCGACGCGACGGCCGGCGTTCTGGCCGTCGGCGAGGGTGACCGGGGTGTTGACGGCGCGTTCGAAGGGGAGGGTGAGGCCGACGGCGGCGCTCTGGACGCCGGGAATCCGGCGCATGGCGGCGGTGCTCTGGTCGAGCAGGGCGCGGAAGGCGGCCGGATCGCGGTAACGGGCCTCGTCCAGCGAGGCCTTGGCGGTGAGGACGCCGTTGGGATTGAAGCCGGGCGGCAGAGTTTCCAGATGAATGAGCGTGCGGATTACCAGCCCGGAGGCAGCCAGCAACACGACGGTGAGGGCCACCTCACCGGCAATGAGCGCCTGGCGCAGGCGGAGCCGCTCGCCGCCCGCGACAGCGTGGCTGGCAAGGGACGGACGCAGAGGAACGCGGCGGACAGCGAGGGCGGGCAACATGCCGAAGAGCAGGCTAGTGAGCACAGAGACGGCCGATGTGAAGACAAGCACGCGCGCATCGAGCGGAATCCCGGCTACCGGCAGGAATCCGACCGGCAGAAGCGCGAGTAGACCACGCAGGGCGGCAAAGCCCACGGCGACGCCAGCCAGACCGCCCAGAAGGGCGAGCAGCAGGTTTTCCACCCAGAACTGGTTCTGAATCTGCCAGCGGGAGGCTCCGAGAGCCAGGCGCGTGGCGACCTCCGGCGTGCGGCGGGTCATGCGCACCAAGGTGAGGCCGGCGAGGTTGGCGCAGGCGATGAGGAGGATGAAGCCGGCGGCGATCATGAGGGCGAGGACCTTGGGGCGGAGCTCAAAGGACTGGCCCTGCTGGAGCGGGACCAGGTAGAAGCTGACGCTTTGCTGGCCGTGATGAGCACTAACAAACTGCGCGACGCGGTAGGCCCAGGCGCGGTTGATCTGGGCGTCGGCCTGCTGCCAGGTTGCGCCGTCGCGGAGGCGGGTGATGACGTTGAAGTTGGAGCCGCTGCCCTCGCCTTGACGGCTGGGTTGGAGGGGGGTGTAGAGGTCGGCGTTGAGCGGGGCGGTTGCGCCCTGGGGAAGTACGCCTACGACGGTGAATGGCTCGCCTTTGAGGCGGATGGTTTGGCCGACCAGCGTTGGGTCGGCATGAAAGAGCGTATTCCAGAGGTTGTAACTGAGGATGACGGCGGTGGGGCCGTTGGGGCGGTCTTCCGCTTCAGTGAAGTTGCGGCCCAGGAACGGGTGGATGGCCAGCACGTCGAGGTAGTGGGCGGAGATGCGGCCGTCGTGAACGTATTGCACGGCGCTGCCGGCCTGGAGATTGACGCCGGAGTTGCTGCCGGAGACGGCGGAGATGAGCGCGGGGACGTTGTCGCGGAGCTGCTCCCACTGCTGGCCGTCGATGTCGTGGGGACCGTCGGAGGCCTCGGAGCCCTGGACGCGCATGAAGATGGTGCCGATGCGCTCGGGGTGGGCGTAGGGCAGGCGGTTAAGCATCAGGGCGTTGACGAGCGAGAAGATTGCCGTGTTGACGCCGATGGCGAGCGCGAGGGTGACGATCACGGTAAGGGCAAAGCCCGGATTGCGGCTCAGTTGCCTGATGGCAAATTTCAGATTCTGGGAGAACAGACTCATCGACGCGCCTCCGCGAAGACCCCTAAATCTGCAATACGCAGAAACAGCCTGCATTGTTCTCGGAGCAATTCGGCTGCCAAACGGGAGGAGCGGAAAGTGGTTGCAATGGCTTATCGGGAGACGGCCAGAGGCCGTCGCCGCAGCGGATCGCATGTCCATTTGTGGACAACGGTGTGCGGACGCGAACACCTCTCCGCGGGCTCTCGGCGGGCGCGGCCGGGCTGTAGGTGCGCGGTGGTACACTTCGAGCGAATCTGGGAGCTCATTTCAGCGCCGTTCATTGAACGGGTCTCAGAGCGAATTTTCTGCACGAGGGAAGATACCGATGAAACGCCGTGATTTTGTGAAGACGATGTCTCTGGTGGGAGCGGGAGTGATGATGGAGCCGCGCTCGCCGTTTCTGTTGCACGCCGAGGGGCAGGCGCACCCAATTCCGATGCCGGACCCGGAGGTGAAGCGGGTGCTGGTAATGTTCAAGTGCCACTTCGACGCGGGGTTCATCGACACGCAGCACAACGTGGTATACGGGCGGTACTTCGAGCACTTCTTTCCGGAGGCGATCGAGGTGACGCGGCAGGAGAACGCGGGCGGCAAGCGGCGGTACGTGTGGACGACGGGATCGTGGCTGGTGTACGAGTACCTGGAACAGGCGTCACCGGCGGACCGCAAGAAGATGGAAGATGCGATTGCGCGCGGGGATATTGCGTGGCACGGGCTGCCGTTTACGTGGGAGACGGAGATGCTGTCGGCGTCGATGATCGAGGGGAGTTTGGCGATCAGCCAGGCGCTGGACCGGCGCTACGGAAAGAAGTTGACGGGGGGCGCGAAGATGACCGATGTGCCGGGGCACACGCGGGGGCTGATTGCGCCGCTGGCGAAGCACGGGATTGGCCTGTTGGACATTGGCGTGAACGACGCGTCGGCGCCGGCGCACGTGCCGCCGCTGTTCCTGTGGAAGAACCCGGCGGGCGCGACGCTGCCGGTGATGTACCACCTGGGGTATGGCGGGGTGACGCGAGCGCCGGGATCGGACCTGGCGCTGGCGGTGGTGGTGCGCGGCGACAACAGCGGGCCGCACAAGCCGGAAGAGATCACGATGATTCACCAGAACCTGGCGCGGCTGTTCCCGAAGGCGGAGGTGCAAGCGGCGAGCCTGGCCGAGATGGCCGACGCGCTGGCGCCGTACCGGGATGGGCTGCCGGTGGTGACGGGGGAGATCGGGGACACGTGGGTGCATGGGTGCTCCAGCGACCCGCTGAAGGTGGCACGGTACCGGGAGATTTCACGGCTGCGGGATACGTGGATCGAGCGGGGGACGATTCAGCTGGGCGATGCGACCGATCTGGCGCTGCAGCGGCGCGTGACGCTGGAGGCCGAGCACACCTGGGGAGCGGACACGAAGACCTGGCTGGACTACGACCACTACACGCCGGCGGACCTGAAGAAGGTGCTGGACGAGCACGGGTACAAGGTGATGGCATTCAGCTGGCAGGAGAAGCGGCAGGACCTGCTGGATGGAATCGCGGCGCTGCCGGATGCGCTGCGGGCTGAAGCGCAGGGGGTGATCGACGGGCTGAAGCCGGCGGAGCCGGCGGCGGCGAAGGAGCATCCGGCGGGCGAGCTGATTGAGACGGAGCACTACACGCTTGGGATCGACGCGAAGACAGGCGCGATTACGCGGCTGAAGAACAAAGCGACGCAGCGGGAGTGGGCGAGCGAGACGAATCCGATTGGGCTGTTCACGTACCAGACGCTCTCAGAGAAGGACTACGCGGATTTCAGGGCGGCGTACCTGCAGGTGCATACGAATTGGGCGCTGAAGGATTTTGGGAAGCCGAACATCGAGAAGTTCGGAGCGGTGAGCCGGGAGTGGCAGCCGACGCGGGCGACGGTCGAGGTGGAGGAGACCAGCGACGGGCACCGGGTTGTGATTCGGCCGGTCATTGAGGATGAGAAGGCGTTTAAGGCAGGCGTGGCATCGTTCCCGAAGAGGATTTACGTGGAGCTGCTGCTGCCGAAGAACGAGCCGGCGCTGTATTTGAACGTGTCGTGGTTTGAGAAGCCGGCGACGCGGATGCCGGAGTCGATCTGGTTCACGTTCAACCCGGTGGTGGAGGACCAGAAGGGCTGGATGCTGGACAAGTCGGGTGAGGCGATTTCGCCGTTCGAGGTGATTGAGAACGGCAACCGGCAGATGCACGCGGTGCAGCGCGGGTTCAAGCACCAGAAAGGCGACGAGACGTTCGAGGTGGAGACGCTGGACACGGCGCTGGTGAGCATGGGAGTGCGGAAGGTGCAGTACTTCAGCAACGAGCAGCCTGACCTGACGGCGGGGATGCAGTCGAACCTGTACAACAACGCGTGGGGCACTAATTACATCATGTGGTACGGAGAAGACGCGCGCTTCCGGTACATCGTGCGCGCCTGAGAGGAAAGTCGGCGGGCGCGTGAAGCCACTGCGCCCGCAATCCCCGAGGATTGCCCGGCGTTTCCTTGTGAATTCCGCGCCCGGCGCGCATTGTGCAGCGTGTGGCCGTGCGGCGCCCTGCGCCTGTACCATCGAGGGTACGGATGGACGAGGAGCGTCACTGCTATGAAGATGCGCCCGGGAGAACAAACCGGATTCCTGCTGTGCGGCAAGGAGTGGAACGACGGCGAAGCGCTGGAGGTGCGGTCGCCTTGGGATCAGGGACTGGTGGGCCGCACGACCGTGGCCACCCGCGCCGACGCGCGCCAGGCCGTGAATCACGCCGTGGCCGCCATGCGGCGGACGCGGGCGCTGCCGCGGTGGAAGCGGCGGGAGATTCTGGAGGACGTGGCGGCGGCACTGATCGAACAGAAGGAGCGGTTTGCGCAGCTCATTGTGGCCGAAGCGGGCAAGCCGGTGCGTCTGGCGCGGGTGGAAGTGGACCGCGCCGTCCTCACCTTCAAAACCGCGGCTGAAGAGGCGGCTCGCCTGGGCGGCGAGAGCCTGCCGCTGGATCTGACGGAGGGCAATGAAGGGCGCTGGGGACTGGTGCAGCGCTTTGCCGTGGGCCCGATCCTCGCGATTACCCCGTTTAATTTTCCGCTGAACCTGGTGGCGCACAAGGTGGCTCCGGCCATGGCCGCCGGCTGCCCGGTAATCGCTAAGCCTGCGCCGCAGACGCCGTTTACCGCGCTGGCGCTGGGCGAAGTGATCCTTAAGGCTGGATGGCCCGAGGAGGCCCTGGCCGTGCTTCCGCTGAGCAACACGGATACGGCATGGCTGGCGGAAAAGGAAGACCGCGTGAAGCTGGTGAGCTTTACCGGCTCCGCCAAAGTAGGCTGGGAGCTGAAGGCGCACTCCGGGCGCAAACGCGTGCTGCTTGAGCTGGGCGGAAACGCGGCGCTGATTGTGCACAGCGACTGGCCCGACCTGGACGAAGCGGCGCAGCGGACAGCCCACGCGGCGTTTGGCTACGCGGGACAGTCATGCATCAGCGTGCAGCGGGTGTATGTGGACCGGAACATCTTCCAGACCTTCCTGTGGAAGGTGGTGGACCAGGCGCAGAAGCTGGCGGCAGGAAATCCGGCGGACGAGGCGACCGAGGTGGGACCGATGGTGCGGCCCAGCGAGGCTGACCGCGTGCAGGCGTGGGTGAAGGAAGGTATCGACGGAGGCGCCAAGCTGATCACGGGAGGCGAGCGCACCGGATCGGTGGTTGGGCCGGTGGTGCTGACTGGAACCACGCCGGGAATGAAGGTGCGCGACGAGGAGATCTTTGGGCCGGTTGTCGCGATTGAGCCGTACGACGACTTCGAACAGGCGCTGGCCGAGGTGAACCACTCGAAGTACGGGTTGCAGGCGGGGCTGCTGACGCGCGATGCGGGCCGGATTCTCACCGCATACCGCGAGCTGGAGGTGGGCGCGCTGATCGTGGGCGATACGCCTGCCTGGCGGCTGGACCCGATGCCCTACGGCGGCATCAAGGACTCCGGGCTGGGACGCGAGGGCCTGCGTTTCGCGATCGAAGAGATGACGGAGCCGCGGATGCTGGTGATGGCGGGGCTCACGTAAGCGAAGATCCAAAGAAATTTGCGCCTGGATAAGCGTGGTCAGATTTTTTGCGCGTTTCCTGTGGTGTGGCCACATGTTTGTGGCATACTGATGTGGTAATGCCACAGGAGGGATGCCGCGCGTGGGAAAACTGGACCTTTTACAGGGAACGCTGGACTTGATGGTGCTGAAAACCCTGGCCGCGATGGGCGAGATGCACGGCTATGGGATTGCGCGGCGGATTGAGCAGGCGAGCGGCGACGAGGTGCTGCTGAACCAGGGGACAATCTACGCCTCCCTGGTGCGGCTGCAGCAGCGGGGATGGATCAGGGCGAGCTGGGGAACTTCCGGCAACAACCGCAGAGCGAAGTTCTATGCGATTACGACGGCCGGGCGCAGGCAATTGGCCGACGACTCTCGCTACTGGGAGCGCCTGACGGGCGTGATGGGCCGCGTATTGGCGATGAGCAAAGGGGAAGGCGCGGCATGAGCGGGCTAAGGCGTTTTTGGGAACGCGTGCGGGCCTTGCGGGACAAGCACAGGCTGGATGTGGAGCACGATGCCGAGGTGGCGGCGCACCTGGAGATGGCCACGGAAGAGAATTTGCGGCGCGGGTTGCCGGCGGGCGAGGCGCGGCGGCAGGCGATGGCCCGGTTTGGCGGAGTGACACAGGCTCGGGAACAGCAGCGCGTAGCGCGCGGATTGCCGGGACTGGAGATCCTGCTCCAGGACCTGAAGTACAGCCTGCGGACGCTCGGCCGGGAGCGGGGATTTACCGCGGCGGCGGTGCTGGTGCTTGCGCTGGGGATCGGGGCGAATGTGGCGGTGTTCAGCGTGGTGAATACGCTGCTGCTGCGGCCGCTGCCGTTTGAGAAGTCGCAGCAGCTGGTGTGGATTGCTCCGCCTCCTGCGAAGTGCGGGATGTCGTGCGCGACGTACTCGACCGATGCGTACGATGAGTTCCGCGTGGGGAGCAGGGCCTACCAGGACGTGACGGGATACTTCGCGTTTTCGACCCCGGATAACTTGAGTGTGAATGTGAGTGGAGAGCCGGTGCCGGCGACGGGGATCGACGTGGTGGCGAATTTCTTTCAGGTGCTGGGCGTGCAGGCGGCGATGGGACGGCTGTTTACCGCGGAGGATGCGCGGCATGGCGCGCCGCCGGTGATTCTGCTGACGAATGCCTGGTGGAAGCGGCAGTTCAACGGCGATCCGAACATTGTAGGCAAGGCGTTCGACATTAACGGAAAACAGACGACGGTGATTGGAGTGCTGCCGGCGTCGTTCGATTTCGGGGCTGTGTTTTCGCCGGGGGCGAAGATCGATGCGCTGACGCCGCTGGATCTCTACGGGCCGCCGCGGGACTGGGGCAACATCCTCACGATGATCGGACGGCTGAAGCCCGGGGTGACGCTCGAGCAGGCGCAGGATGATGCACGCAGGGTGGCGCCGACGATGTGCTGGAACAATAAGCGTCCGACGACATGCGGCGTTTACCGGAATCGCGTGGTTCCGGTGCAACTGAAAGAGTACGTAAGCGGACGGCTGCACAGAGCACTGCTGACGCTGTGGGGCGCGGTGGGGATGATCCTGCTGATTGCCTGCGTGAACCTGTCAAATCTGCTGCTGGCGCGGGCCTCGGCGCGGTCAAAGGAGTTTGCGCTGCGCGGGGCGCTGGGGGCGAGCCGGATGCGGATTGCGCGGCAACTGCTGACGGAGAGCTTTGTGCTGGCGGGGGCGGGCGCGGCGCTGGGACTGGCGCTGGCGTGGGTGCTGCTGGCGTGGCTGGCGCAGCAGGGGTCGATTGCGCTGCCGCTGCTGAACACGCTGCACATCGACGGCGCGGCGCTGGGATGGACGGTGCTGATTGCCGTGATGGCCGCGGTGTTCTTCGGGATGGCTCCGGGGCTGCGCATGGCGGGGAGCAACCTGCAGCAGGGACTGAAGGACGCGGGGCCGGGCTTGGGACAAAGCCGGCGGCACGAGCGGCTGCGGTCTGCGCTGGTGGTCACAGAGATCGGGCTGGCGTGCATGCTGCTGGTGGGCGCGGGGCTGCTGCTGCGCAGTTTTATGAAAGTGCTGGACGTGGACCTGGGCTTTGAACCGAGCCGGGTCGCGGCGATGAAGGTGGACTTTAGCTACTCGGCACAGACGGCGGATGAGGGGGTCCAGAAGCTGAAGAACGGCTACCAGGAGATTCTGGCGAGGGTGAGCGCGCTGCCGGGCGTGGAGGCCGCGGGGTTTTCGGATTTTCTGCCGCTGGGACAGAACCGCTCGTGGGGCACGCCCATACCCAAGGGGATTGTTGTGCCGAGGGAGATGCCGGCGGGGCCGCTGGTGTACGTGATCTCGCCGGGCTACCTGCGGGCGATGGGCACGCCGTTGCGGGGACGGGACTTTACCTGGGACGACGGGCTGCACAGCGAGCAGGTGGTGATCATCAGCGCGTCGTATGCGAGCTACGTGGAGAAGCTTGCCGGATGGCCGGCGGGCAGTGCGGTGGGCAAGATCATCAGCAATGGCGGAGACAGCCTACGCATTGCGGGCGTGGCCGACGATGTGCACGCGGAGAGCACGGAAAACGTTGGGGGCTGGCAGATCTACTATCCGACGACGCAGAAGGCTCCTGTGGGGACGGAGCTGGTGGTGCGCAGCAAGATGACTCCGGATGCGCTGGCGGGAAGCGTGCTGCAGGCGCTGCGGGAGCTGAATCCGAAGCAGACGGCGGAGGAGTTCCGGCCGATGCAGATGCTGGTGGATCGCGCCAACTCGCCGCGGAGATTCTTCATGCTGCTGGTGGGGGCTTTTGCAGCGCTGGGCTTACTGCTGGCGGCTGTGGGGATTTACGGCGTGATCTCGTATGCGGTGACGCGACGGACCCAGGAGATCGGCATTCGCATGGCGCTGGGCGCGAGCATGGGGCGGGTGCAGGCGGATGTGCTACGCAATACGCTGCGGCTGGCGGCGGTAGGAATTGTGCTGGGAACGATTGTTTCGCTGGGGCTGGCGCGGCTGATCGCAGCGCTGCTATTCGACACATCGCCGTGGGACGGCGCAACCTATGCAGGCATGGTGATCCTGCTGACGGTGGTAGCCCTGGTCTCAGGCTATTTACCGGCCAGACGGGCTTCGCGCATCGATCCGCTGACGGCTCTGCGCGAGGAATGATCCGGATAGGTAAGGCTTTCCCGTCCAGCGGACCTAAGTGGGCGCAGCCGCGATCCGTGCCAGTGGCTGGGAGCCTCGCCGCCCGGAAAGCGCGGTGAAGTTAGTTGGCGGGCTGGCCGGTTACTTGGCTTTGGCCTTCTGGGCAGCCCAGCGCTTGCGCTGCGCATCGGCGATGCGCTTGCGCGCCTCGGGGCTGAGGATGCGCCGCTTCCTGGCTTTGGCGGGCGCCTTTTTGGCCTTGCTGCCGGTTACCTTGGTGGCGGGCTTGCCGATCTTGGCCAGCAGGGCGCGAACCTGCGTAAGCCGGGAGATCTCCGCGTCAATCTGGGCGAGGATGTAATCGGTTGACATAGGTTGAGAATAACTGACCAGGGCTGTCATTGCCCAGTTGAAAGGACAGGTATTTTGCTGACTTATCGAAATTTTTCCGGGATCATTAGAGCAGTTCTCCAATTCGCGTGGAGTCTTCAGAATCATGCGAGGTGGCTTTTTCTTAAGGAAAAAGCCACTTTAGTTCATTGGCTCCCTCTACACCAATTGGAGAACTGCTGTAGTCCGGTTTGCCGACGGATTTCTGCTTGTACGCCTTTTGCAGCACATAAAAGGCCAATTTTTTATGGCCCTGATCGGAGATAAGTCCCTTGCGGTTGAACTCATCCTGAATGCCCGCGAGCGGACGGTTGGGCGAGCGAAAATCCATCAGGACCCAGGCGCTGAGGCCGCGCAATTGAGATATGTGGTTGAACATAACTAACTGGTGGCGATAGATATTGGCCTGATACTCCTCGGTCCAGCGCTCGGTATCGGGGCCATGCAGGCCGGCCTTGGCTGCGCCGCCGAACTCGCTCATGATGAGCGGCTTCTGATAGTCGATATTCCACGCGGTGGTGTCGGCGTCCTGAGGGCGTTTGTCATACCAGCCGATGTACTCGTTGGCGCCAATCACGTCGAGCGCGCTACCCAGCGGATCGTCGACGATCTTGGTGTTGCCCTGAGTGCGAACGAGGAGCGCGGCGCTGATGAGGCGGGTGGGATCGAGCTGGCGAGCCTGCGCGGCGAGCGTGGAGATGAACTGCGTACGGACGGGGTTATTGGGGGTTTCATTGGCCATGGACCAGATGATGATGGAGGCGTGGTTGCGGGAGGTGTTGATCTCCTCCTCGAGTTGCTGGCTGGCCTTGGCGAGGACGGCGGGATTGTCAAATTCGATGCCCTGGTAGACGGGAATCTCCGACCAGACGAGCAGGCCCATGCGGTCGGCGGCGCGCTGCATGGTTTCGTCGTGAGGATAGTGGACGAGGCGGACAAAGTTTGCGCCGAGCTCTTTGGCCCAGCCGAGGAGGATGTCCGCATCGCGCGTGGTGTAGGCGCGGCCCAGGCGATAAGGCGCCTCGCCCTGAATGCAGACGCCGCGGAGAAAGATCGGCTTGCCGTTGAGCAGAATCTCCGCACCCCGGGTTTCAATGGTGCGGAAGCCGATGAGGTCGGTGATGGAATCCTGACCGGTGGTGAGCCGGACCTTGTAGAGACGCGGCGTCTCGGGCGACCAGCGGACGAGGCCGTGGGCGTCGAGGCGGAAGGCGGCATGGCCATCGGGACTGACGATGCTGGTGGATTGCGCATTCAGCTCGGGAATGCTGAGGGTGACGGCCTGGCCGGGAGCGGCACTGACAACGTGCGCCCAGCCGGCGATCACGGAGGCTGTGCCGCGCTCAAGGTGGACATCGTACTGATCGATGAAGCTGTCAGGAACCTCGATCAGCGAGACGGTGCGCGTGAGCCCGCCGTAGTTCCACCAGTCGAACTGGAGCGTGGGCACACCATCGGCGAGGCGGGTACTGTCCACAGCGGCGACGACGAAGTTGGAGCCGGGATGGATCGCAGAGGTTACATCGCAGTTAAAGCTGGTGAAGCCGCCTTCGTGCTGGCAGACCTTCTGGCCGTTGACCCAGAACCAGGAACGGTAGTTGGCCGCGCCCAGGTGAAGAAAGATACGGGTATGTTCGCGCGGCTGGTAAGTAAAGTCGCGCTGGTACCACATGGGGCCTTCGTAGTAGAGGAGCCAGGGCCGCTGGGTGTTCCAGTCGCCGGGCACGCGCAGCTTAGGCGCAGTGGCAAAGTTGTATTCGACAGGCCGGGCGTCGCCGGGGCGCCCCTTGAGGTTGAGAAAATAGCCGTTAGTCTTCTCGTGGCCCCGGTTGCCGAAGAGGCCGACAAAGTAGGGATCGACGATGAAGGACCATTCGCCGTTGAGCGAAGTCGCGGGGCGCACGTCGGCTCCGGTGATGACGATGGGCGCGGGGACAGTGGCAGCGCTGAGTGAGACAGAGAGAACCATGCAGGCCAGTACTGCAAGAGAAACGGCCATGAGGATGGAGTCCGGCACAGGAACACGGATGAGCGAATGCTTCATCGGTAAGCCTCGGCGAGCAGAAAGATGAATGAAGGCGCACTCCGCAGGATAATACGCGTGCGGAGGCTCCGGGCAGAACTGACTATCTTACGGCATTTCTCCTTCACATGTAGCCTCGATTGGCGTTCTTTGCGGCGCCGATTTCTTGTTGAAATCGGCGTTTGAGTGCGTTGGCTCCGGTATACGTCTGAAGGAGAAATGCTTTAGCTCCGGGCAGGAGGCGCTGTACAGCGGAAGCGCGCGGCGAGAAGGCGAGGGAGCTGCGGGTAAGACGATGGAGGAAAGACGCGGCTAGACGGCGACGGGCAGCGGCTGACGGCGCCAGGCGTAAAGCGGGAACTGATTCGCCAGCTCAGCGACTTCACCGCGAATGCGCGCCAGGGCTGCGTCGTCGCTGCGCTGTTGGAGAGCCCTGCCGATCCAGCGGGCGATCTGCCGCATCTCCGGCTCCTTCATGCCGCGCGTGGTCAGCGCCGGCGTGCCAATGCGGATGCCTGAAGGCCTGAGCGGCGGGTTGGCGTCATAGGGAATGGAATTCTTGTTGACGGTGATGCCGGCCTTGCCCAGAGCCAACTCGGCCTCCGAGCCGAGAATGCCCTTCTGGAAGACATCGACCAGCATCAGGTGATTGTCTGTGCCGCCGGAGACGATGCGGAAGCCGGCCTCCTCGAGTCCCTGCGCCAGAACCTTGGCGTTGGAGACAATCTGTGCGGCATAGGTGCGGAACTCCGGCCGCAGAGCCTCGCCGAAGGCCACCGCCTTGGCCGCGACAATGTGCATGAGCGGGCCGCCTTGCTGGCCGGGGAAGACCGCCTTATCAACGGCGGCGGCCAGATCACTGCCGCAGAGTATCAGGCCGGCGCGGGGACCGCGCAGCGTCTTATGCGTGGTGGTGGTGGTGATGTGAGCGTAGGGCACGGGCGAAGGATGGACACCGCCGGCGACCAGGCCGGCGATGTGCGCCATATCGAAGATGTAATATGCGCCCACCTTGTCGGCGATCTGGCGCATGCGGGCAAAGTCCCAAAGGCGCGAATAGGCGCTGCCGCCTCCGATGATGACCTTGGGCTTTTCGCGCTCGGCGATCGACTCGAGCTCATCGTAGTCGATCAGCTCGGTGTCGCGGCGGACCTGATAGAAGGTGGGCCGGTAGAGCTTCCCGCTGAAGCTGAGCCGGTGGCCGTGGGTCAGGTGGCCGCCATGGGCCAGATCCAGACCCAGAATCGTGTCGCCCGGTTGCAGAACGGCAGCGTATGCCGAGGCATTGGCCTGGGAGCCGGAGTGAGGCTGTACGTTCACATGCTCACCGCCAAAAATCTGCTTGGCCCGGTCGCGGGCCAGGTTCTCGACGATGTCGGCGTACTCGCAGCCGCCATAGTAGCGGCGGCCGGGGTAGCCTTCGGCATATTTGTTGGTGAAGACGGAGCCGGCGGCCTCAAGCACGGCCTGCGACACAAAATTTTCGCTGGCGATCATCTCCAGTCCCTCGTGCTGGCGGAGGGTTTCCTGGTCAAGGGCGGCGGCGACTTCGGGATCAGCCTGGGCGAGGGGTAGCGAGATGCGATCGGTCATATAGGAATTCTAGCCTCTTTCCTGTCTGGGTTGACAGGCAGAAATCGGTGCGGAAATGGACGCCGCGGAGGCGGAAGCCGCGCTAGGGTGTATCGACATATACGGGCGTGCTGCGACGGGAGCCATTTTTTCTCAGTTCTAGGAGTGAGGAGCGACGCATACCGGGTGTCTGCTAGCGACGACTGACGACGAAATGAGGAAAAATGGCCCCGTCCCTTCGACTTCTGCCCAGGGTTGCGGTGAAAATCGGGCCATACTTCATTCTCGCCCTTGACGGTGGGCCCGCCACAGCCTTCGGGCTCGGCTTCGTCTCCACCCCACGGACGAAGACCTGTCCGTGGGGGCCCCGGTTCTGGCCCGATTTTCCCTCGCAACGCTGCCCACCCGTATATGTCGATACACCCTAGGGCTGGACCGGAAACGCTGCTATGCTGGGGGAGAATCGGGGGCAAGGTGAAATACGCGGGCAAGTCGTTGATTCTGGCTGTGCTGCTTGGGGCGGGAGCATGCGCCGGGCTGCCTGCGGCTGCGCAGACGGCCGATGCGCAGGCCGGGATCGACGCCGCTCTGCTGGCCAAAGCGAATGCGGGCGACGCCGCCGCACAGGTGCAGGTGGGCGAGCGCTACGCGCAGCACGCCGCAGCCGAGCAGGATCCCGAACTGGTTCCCGATGAGTACAAGCAGGCCGCGGCGTGGTACAAAAAGGCCGCCGAACAGGGGAACCTGAGCGGCGAGCTGCACCTGGCCGCGCTCTACCGCGACGGCGGCCAGGGTTTTCCCCGCGACATGGCGCAGGCCGCCGCGTGGTACCGGAAAGCAGCCGATCAGGACGACGCCGGCGCGCAGGGTACACTGGGGCTGCTTTACTCGATGGGCCAGGGCGCGCCGCATGACGACGTGGAGGCCTACTTCTGGCTGGACCTGGCCGCCTCCCAGCCGGGACCGAACCAGCAGAAGTACGCGGCCAATCGCCAGATGGTAGGCATGAACCTCACGGAAGACGATGTGGAGGCTGTGAACCTGCGGGTGAAGCACTGGAAAGCCGCGCATCCGCGCTGATCGGGGACCCTTGTTGCATCAATCTCTGCTCCGCAACACCCAGTACGTGGTCGTTTGAACGGGCAGCCAGAAAAACCACCAGCCGAAGCGGAGCGGCAGCCTTGTCCGTGCCCGTAATTTCAGCGGTCGACAAGCGCAGCAGCCGGCCATCGGCGGAGTTCGATCCGAACTCCTTGAGAACCCGCACAACCGCCACATGGTAGAGCGTCCGGCCGGCATTCTCGCCGCGCAGAACCTCGGAGTGCGTCTCGTTTTCCGCCAGGGCGGCGATCATTTTTGTTTTAGGGACGGCAGCGGCGCGCACGGAAAAGCTGACTGCCCCGTCGGCCCACTGTGCATTCTCGATTGTGATCTCCTGCTTGGGGCGCTGGGCGGCTCGAGCCACCTCCTGGATGAGCTTTGCGGCATTACCGCCGACGGACTGCGCAGCGCCGTCAACGACGATTTGCGGCGTATACACATCGCTGAGCCCAAAGTCCTGCCCATACTCACGTTGCCGCGTGGTGACTGCGTCCAGTGAAAACGGATCGCGCCAGCCCTGAGTATCCCAATAGGTCACGTGTTCGCTCAGCACGATGGCCTGCGCCCCGGGAACGAACTGCTCTGCGTCCAGCTTCGCCAGCAGCGCATCGGCCGGCGGACAATCCGAGCAGCCTTCCGAGGTAAACAACTCCACCAGAACCGGCTGCCTGTGAACGGCTGCGGGGTTCCGGGAGCCTTGCGGCAACTGGGCAAATGCTCGAAAGGCGAGCCAGAACGCGATCACGGCCGCCAAGATGAGGCGCGCGGCGCTGCCGCGGCTGAGACGTGGGAAAGCCATGCCAATAAGACGGCAGGGAGGCCGGGCAGGTTACAAACTTTCGGTACTGCCGGCGCGGAGCAATTTCCCTGTTGACATTCTGCTTATAGATTCCTACCGTATCTGTAGGAGAACAACAGGAGAGGCCATGAGCGGCAATAAGAGGGATGTGTTGCAAGGCACCCTGGACCTGATGGTGCTGAAGACCCTTGAATCCATGGGGCCGCTGCACGGGTATGGGATTGCGCGGCGCATTGAGCAGATAAGCGGCAATGCGGTGAGCCTGAACCAGGGGACGATTTATCCGGCTCTGCTCAGGCTGGAACAGCGCGGCTGGATCAAGGCGGAGTGGGGCGTGTCGGAGAGCAACCGGCGGGCGCGATTCTACCGGCTGAGCAAGACGGGACGCAAGCAGATTGAAAAGGAAATCGAGAACTGGGAGCGGATTGCGGCGACCATGGCGCGGTTCCTGGCGCCGTCAAGCGCGCAGTCGAATTAGGAGCTCACCATGGAATGGATACGGATTGCGGTGAGCCGCATTGCGGGGTTGTTTGGCGGGCGGAGACGGGACGCGGAGCTGGATGCGGAGCTGCGGGAGCACATTGAGCTGGCCGTCGAAGACAAGCGGAAGCAGGGGCTCTCCGCTGCGGAGGCGCGGACGGCGGTTCTGCGGGAGTTCGGCGGGGTGACCCAGATCAAGGAGCAGTACCGCGTGCGGCGGGGAGTTCCCTTCATCGAACAAATCGCCCGCGATGTGAGATACGGATGCAGGCAGTTGATGCGCGCGCCGGGGTTTACGGCGACGGCGGTGCTGACGCTGGCGCTGGGACTGGGCGCGAACACGGCGATCTTTTCGCTGGTGAATGCGCTGCTGCTGCGGCCGCTGCCGGCACCGCACGCGGAGCAGCTTGCGGTGCTGAAGCTTGACGAGGGGTACGGCCCGAACTGGACCTTCTGCGAACCGTTGTTTCGCGGGCTGGAGAAGCGGCACGAGGCGTTCCAGGATGTAGCGGCTTTTACCGGGCACGATTTTCTGGTGCGCAGCGGCTCGGGGGTGGTGAAGGTGAACAGCGCGCTGGTGAGTGGGGAGTTTTTCAGCGCGATGGAGACTGCGCCGCTGCTGGGGCGCGTGCTGACGCCGGAGGACGACCGGCCGGGCGGGCCGTCGGGCGGGTTCGGCGTGGTGATCAGCGAGGGATTCTGGAAGACGTGGTTCAACAGTGCGCCGGATGTGGTGGGGCGGAAGCTGGTGATCGCCGACGTGCCGTTCACAGTGGTGGGCGTGATGCCGAAGCGGTTTATCGGCGCGGACGCAACGGAACGGCCGGAGATCTATGCGCCGCTGTGGGCGGAGCCGGTGATCGATGCTCCGTATAACAATCTTGCGGCCGGCTACCACGCGTGGTGGCTGCAGATTATTGCGCGGCGCAAGCCCGGGGTGACGCTGGAGCAGGCGAATGCAGCGCTGGCAGCGGCATCGAATCCGGTTCTGGAGGCGGCGACTTCGGATACGAAGTGGATCAAGGATGAGCAGGCTCACCATTTTCGCATTGAAGCTGAAGCGGGAGCGGCTGGTTATTCCGGATTGCGCAATCCCTATTACAACTTTGTGCAGTCGCTGAAGGTGGTGATGGTGCTGTGCGCGGCGATGCTGCTGCTGGCGTGCCTGAACCTGGCCAGCCTGCTGATGGCGCGGTCGGCGGCGCGGGAGCGGGAGCTGGCGACGCGGCTGGCGATGGGGGCGACGCGGCGGCGGCTGGTACAGCAGTTGATGGTGGAGAGCGGGCTGATTGCGCTGATGGGAACGGCGGCCGGAATGCTGGCGGCACCGATGGTGAGCCGCGCGCTGGCCGCGGTGCTGCTGGGGCGTTTCCGCAACGCTGTGCTGGACACGACGCTGGACCTGCGGGTGTACGGATTTGCGGCTGGGACGGCGATCGCGGTGGTGCTGCTGATCGGGCTGGCGCCGGCGCTGCGGGCTACGGCGAAAAACCTGAGCGAGCAGATCAAACAGGGGACGCATGCGGCCGGCGCGGGAGAACGGAAAAGCCCGCTGCCGCGCGCGCTGATGGGCCTGGAGGTGGCGCTGGCGCTGGTGCTGGTGGTGGGAGCGGGGTTGCTGGCTACGAGCCTGGTGCGGCTGTATGCAACGGGACTGGGCTTCGATCCCAAGGGTCTGGTGAATCTGGAACTGGACATGAGCAAGCAGGCGCTGGATGGGGACGCGCTGACGCGCTGGTACCGGGCCTATGGCGAGGCGCTAAGTCATCTGCCAGGCGTGCAGGGCGTGACGTTTCAAAGCGTAACGCCACTGGGGGGGAGTTCCTGGACGAATCAATTCCAATCTCCGTTGAGCGGCGGCAAGCAGAAGATCTATATGAATGCCGTGGCTCCGGCTTACTTCCAGACGATGCGAATCCGGATGCTGGAGGGGCGGGACTTCGACTGGAACGACACAATAGCTTCGGGGCGGAAGATCATCCTGAACGCATCGGCGGCGAAAGTGTTGTTTCCGGGATTGAATCCGCTGGGGCGGACGGTGACGGCGGGAAACGGCACATTCTTTGAAGTGATTGCGGTGGTCGGCGATGTGCACTACAAGACGATTCAGCAGAGCGCGCCGGCCGGGGCGTACGAGCCGATTACGCAGGATGACGAGAAGAAGCCTTCCTATCGGGCGGTGGTGCGGCTGGATGGGCCGGCGGCTCCGCTGGCCGATGCGGCGCGCATCCTGACGGCGCGGATGGCGACGGATGTGCCGCCGCCAGTGATGACGACGATGGACACGGTGCTGAATGCCTCGATCAGCTCGGAGCGGATGATGGCGATGCTGGCGGTGTTCTTTGCCGTGTGCGCGCTGCTGGTGACGGCGATTGGGCTCTACGGGACGCTGGCGTATGCGACGGCGCGGCGGACGAGCGAGATCGGGATACGGATGGCGCTGGGAGCGCAGAGAGCGCAAGTGGTGGGGATGGTGTTCCGCGAGAACGCTTGGGTGGCGGCGAGCGGATCGCTGGCAGGGCTGGCGATTGCGCTGCTGGCCGGGCGAATGCTGGCATCGCAGCTCTACGGCACGTCAGTGCACGATCCGCTGGTGCTGATTGGATCCCTCGTGGTGCTGACGGTGATTGCCAGCGCGGCCTCGTTGGCGCCGGCGCTCAGGGCTGCGCGGATCGACCCGATGCAGGCGCTACGGACGGAGTGAGGCGACGATAGAGGGCGCGGAGGCCGGAGAGGCTTCCGCGCCCTTTATGCTGAAAGGCATGAATCTGCGGCGGGGAGGGGCGTGCGGTTGCTTGCTGGGAACGGCGGCGTGGTTGGTTGCGGCTGTTTGTGGAGCGGGCGCGGCGCACGCGCAGGCGGTGGCGCTGACGCCGGCGGTGGTGGAGGCGGGCTCGCCGGTGCTGATTCGCGTGGAGGCGCCGGGAGTCACGGCGCTCGATGGTGAGTGGATGGGGCATCCGCTCGCGTTCTTTCGCGGGCTGAACGGTCGGGCATGGTATGCGCTGGCAGGAGTGGATGTGGGGTCATCGACGGGGCCATCGACACTGGAGATTCGGGCGCATCTCGCGGGAGGCGGCAGGCGCGACCTGAGCCAAACGGTGGAGATTCACCCAGCCCATTACCGCACCGCAACGCTCAGCGTGGCGCCGAGGTTTGTAGAACCCGGGCCGGAGCAACTGAAGCAAATCAAAGCCGATGAACAACTGAAGGCGCAGGTCTTTGCCAAAAGCGCGTCGCAGCCGCTGTGGACGGGCAGCTTCCGCGCTCCGGTAAATTCCGCGCCGACCGACAGCTTTGGCACCCGCCGCATCTTCAACGGCGAGTTGGACAGCATTCACAAGGGGATGGACTTTCGCGCCCCGATGGGCACGCCGGTGCGGGCCGGAAACAGCGGCGTGGTGGTGCTGGCGCGGCCGCTCTACTTCGAGGGAAACTGCGTGGTGATCGACCACGGGCTGGGGCTTTGGACAATTTCCATGCACCTGAGCCGGATTGAGGTGCGTGAAGGCGAGCACGTCGAGGCCGGACAGCGCATCGGGCTTAGCGGAGCAACCGGCCGCGTAACCGGCCCGCACCTGCACTGGGCCGTCCGCTGGGAGGGTGCGTACCTGGACCCGGCTAAACTGTTGCGCATGAACCTCGGCGAGGTGCGCTAACGGGAGATGGCTTCTTCTTCGGCTTCGCGGCTTGCCGCGGGCGCGGAACCGGACTGGCTTGCGGCTCTCTCCCGGCGCAGAGCCTTGAAGGCGCGATAGACAAACCAGCCCATATACCAGCCGTCGAGAAATTTGTACGGCGTCTCGCCGGTGGTGTAGTGGCCGCAGGGCAGGACGTGGGGCTCGAAGGTGAGGCCGTATCGGCGAAAGGCCTCGACGACCTGCAGGGAATACTCGCGCGGGAAGGTCAAGTCGTATTCGGCGTAAACCACAAGGACGCGCTTCCGCGGGCCGCCCGCCTCGGGGCTGGCAAACTGCGGGTAGTAATAGCAGGGGCTGATGGCCGACCAAAGCTCGCGCAGGCGCTCCTGGGTCAGGCCAGCATCTTCAAGGGCCTGGCGGACGTGGCGGGTGCTCTGGCCCGCCCAGGTGACATCACCGAAGGCCGTGGAGGCGTGGTTGAAGGCGTTCACGCGAATCCGTGGATCATGGGTGCTGGCCAGGAAGGCATAGCAGGAGCCGAGGCTGGTGCCGAGGACGCCGAAGTGCTCGTAGCCCTGCTCCTCGAGCCAGTCCAGGCAGCAGCGGACATCGACGACGGCCTGACGGCAGGCTGAGAGAGTGCGGCCGATGTTGGCGCTGACGGCGAAGTCGGCGCGCTCCAGCTCCTCTGGACGGCGAATATCGTGATACGGCATCGACAGGCGCAGGGCCGAGATGCCCATGCGGTTGAAGATGGCGCAGAGCGAGTTGTGGCTGAAGCCGTCGGAGTTCCACTGCGGCAGCACGACGATGGCCTGCTTGGGCCGGGCGGGATCCTTGTGCGCGGGAGCCGGGTACCAGCGGGCATTGACCTGGTCGTTCTCCGGGTACGGCGTGCGCTCCGGCGAGGTGAAGCGGAGAAACTCGGCCGGCGGCAGCTTGCCCTCGGCAGCGGCGCGGCGGATGGCGTCTTCCTGGGCCAGGGTTTCGGGGCGGACGTTGGTGGGAAACAGCTCCGGATGACGTTCTTCCAGACGGAAGTCTGTGGGCCGCCGGTATCCGAAGAATTTGTCGCTGTGGCGGATGAGGAGCTGATTGATGCGGACCATCGCGGCCTCGGCGGCGGCTGGGTCGCCGACAACCTCGGGCCCGGGCAGGGCAGAAGCAAACCCGTTTGCCTCAAGAAACGGCGCGATCCACTCGAAGCCCCACTCCAGCGGGCGCACGATGCGGTTTTGGTCGCGCGTGGTGAGGCGCGTTTCCCAGGCATACATCCAGCGCGCGTATTTTTCCTTGAACATTTCTTTGCTTCAAGTTTAGCAGCGCATGGAGAACTGCAATCTCAGGCGCGGCGGCGCGCCGCGAAGACCCAGCCGAGACTGAGAAGCGTGATGAGGGAGATGATACCGAGAGAGATGACGCAATAGAGGCAGTAGACCATGAGGATGGACTGCTCAATATGGGTGAGATAGAGAGAAAACGCGAGCGCCGGCACGGCCAGCACGGCGACCAGGGTGCGGCGGCGCAGGGCGGCCAGCAGCGCCAGCGCCAGGTAGCCGGCCAAGCCGATCAGCGCGACCGGCACGTGGTGGATCACCGCGTAGCTGCTGTGGTTGACGATGCCGCAGTCCCACCGTGCGTTGATGGAGCAGGGCTCCGTCCCGGTGGAGTAGTGCACCTGGAGAGCCAGCGCGGAAACGGCCAGGCCGGCGAGGGCAAGAAGTGCAAGAAGGTAGCGCATCGTCCTGATTTCGATGCTACCAGAGCGCGGCGCGCGGGCTACTCGGGGCTAACATGGTCACATGGATCCGTCAGCGCAGTGCAGCCCCCGGGTGGCCTTCTTCGGCGGCAGCTTCGACCCTCCGCACCGGGGCCATCTGGCCGTCGCGCGCGCGGCGCGGGCGGCGTTCAGGCTCGACTCGGTGCTGTTTGCGCCGGTCGGAGCGCAGCCGCTGAAGCCGTGCAGCCCGGGGGCTGCGTTTGCTGACCGGCTGGAGATGACGCGGCTTGCGATTGACGGCGAGCCGGGGTTCAGCCTCTCGTTGGTGGACGCGCCCAGGCCGGACCATGAGCCCAACTACACGCTGGAAACGCTGCTGAGCCTGCGCGCAGCGCTGCCGGCCGGCGGCCTGCTGTTTTGCCTGATGGGAGCCGACTCGTACTTGGGGCTGCGGGGCTGGCGCCGCGCGGCGGAGATTCCCTTTGCGGCGCCGCTGATTGTGGCGTCAAGGCCGGGCCAGAAGATGGATGGCCTCGAGACCGCGTTGCCGCAGGGCTTGAGGATGGAAGCGGCTGCGGATGCCGGGCAGACCGCGGGCGAGGTCGAAGTGCGCAGGTATGTAATCGTGAATCCCGCCGGAGAACGCGCACCGTTTTACCTGCTGCCCGGGCTGCACGAGGAGATCAGCGCTTCGGCAATCAGAGACCAGATCTGGGACCAGGCGCAGGATCAGCCGGAGCAGAGAGCGGCCGGGAATCCGCTGCCCGACGCGGTGGCCGCTTACATTCGCGCGCGGGGGCTGTACGGTTGGAGCCGCTGAGCAGATGGCGAAACTTGGACGCCGTTGCGGCAAAAAGATACGATGGAAGCTGGAGAGCCAACCGAACGCATGAGCATCACCGAAATCCAGCAGCAAACCCGCATCCTTGTACAGACGGCTGCCGCTGTCTGTGAAGAGAAAAAAGGAGCCGACACACGCATCTTAGAACTGGACCCCGTCGACTCGGGGCTGGCCGATTTTTTTCTCGTGACCTCGGCGATGAACGACCGCCAGGCCGTGACCATTGCCGATGAGATCGAGGACCGGCTGAAGAAACAGTACGGCGTGTACCCGCACTCGGTGGAGGGCCGCCGCAAGGGCGACTGGATTTTGCTGGACTACGTGGATTTTGTGGCGCACGTGTTTCTGGCTGAGCGGCGGGCCTTCTACGACATCGAGCGGCTGCGCAAATCAGCGCGGCCCTTGTCTCCCGCGGAGTTCGACGGGGAGCTGAAGGCTGCGCTGGCCGCCAGGACCCGCTCAGTCCGGGACAAGGCTCCGGCCAATGCAAGGAAGGCCGCCAGGAAGGCCACGGCAGCAGCCCGAAAGCCGGCGGCAAAGGAAAAGGCGCCGACAAAAGCGGCGGCAAGCAAGACCATACCGAAAAAGGCTACTGCGGCAAGAAGCACAGGCAAGAAGACCGTCAGAAAGAAATAGTCACACCTGTCTGCCGGAAGGGATTTCCGGGCTCATGGTTTTTCGGCTGAGATCGGCTGATCTAGGCATCTCTGGCGCAATTTCAACAAATACCTAGTCCCGAAAGCAGATAAGGTTCGCATAAGTGGCGCGGAATCAAGTTGAACGGTTCTTTAGGGGAAATCTTACCGAAACGAACTTAAGAATGTGATCTCGATCACAATTCCTAGCGAGTAAGGGTAGGGGTTGCATTTACTTAAATGTGAGCTAGATCACCGTCACTCGTCCGCACTTAGGTCGCGTAACTCGTCAATCTTTTATGGGGAAACGGTATCGGAACTTTGATCTTCTCCGCTCGGTTGAGACCAACTTGTGCGCCTCACCAGCTTCGCATCTCCTGACCGTCTTTGATTCCGTCCGCCTTCTGCTGTCTGCCGCTGCCATGCAAATGGAGTCATAAGCGGCATGTGGGATTGGGAATCCGCCAGCGCGTGCTGTATTCTCCTCCCGATGCAGCTCACGCTCGCCCATATCGGGGCCCGGACCGGCACGAAGGACGGATTCGACGGCCTGGTGCGGGATTACCTGGATCGCTGCCAGAGCTTCGCGCGTTGCCGCACCCAGGGGCTCCGCAACGAGGCGGCGCTGCTGGAGTGGCTGAGCAGGCAACAGGGCCGCACCGCTCCGGTTGCCGTGCTTCTGGATGGCCGGGGCAGGCAGATGACCTCAGAGGCCTTTGCGGGCTGGCTGGCCGAGCGGCGCGATGAGGGAACCCAGCACCTGGTTTTTGCCGTCGGTCCAGCCGATGGGTGGTCGGAGGAGGCCCGCGGAAAGGCGCGGCTGCTGCTTTCGCTGGGGCCGATGACCATGGCGCACGCGCTGGCCCGACTGGTCATGGCCGAGCAGATCTACCGGGCATGTACAATTCTGACGGGCCACCCGTACCACAGAGGCTAGGTGACAGGTTTCAGGTGACAGGTTTCAGGTTGCGGGGGCAGGGGGTCAGAAAGGCGAGACGCATGCTGCGTTCTTTTCGCGAGCTAACGGTCTGGCAAAAGTCAATGCAACTGGCAACTTGTATTTACCGCCTCACGCAGGGCTTTCCGCGTGAGGAAACTTATGGTCTGGGTGGCCAGTTGCGGCGGGCGGCCGTTTCGATCCCTAGTAATATCGCGGAAGGTAGCGGGCGCTCGGGCGCCAACGAATACAGGCAGTTTCTCTGGATTGCCCGTGGGTCGAACTTCGAGCTGCAGACGCAGTTGGAGATCGCAAAAAACCTGGAGATGGGCGATGCAATTCTGATTGAGGAGTCCCAGACACTTTCAGACGAGATCGGCAAGATGCTTTATGTGATGCTGGAAAATCTGCGGCCCAGGGCTCAGGCGCGGCCTGCCTGAAACCTGACACGTGAAACCTGAAACCTCTTATGGAAGCCAGACGCGGACTGATCCTGATTAACACCGGGCCCGGCAAGGGCAAAACTACGGCGGCGCTGGGCACGGCGCTGCGCGCGGTGGGCAACGGCATGCGGGTGTTGATGATCCAGTTCCTGAAAGGGTCGTGGCACTACGGCGAGCTGGACGCGGCCGAGGCCTTCGGCGGGAACTTTGTCCTCAAGCCGATGGGGCGCGGGTTCGTGAAGGTGGGCGGCGCGGAGACCGACCCGGAGGACCTCCGTCTGGTTGAAGCGGCGTGGACCGAGGCGCGCGCGGCCATCGAGTCCGGCGAATGGGACATGGTGGTGCTGGACGAGATCAACTACGCAATCAGCTACAAGATGCTGGACCCGGAAGTGGTGGCCGAAGCGTTGCGCAGCAAGCCGGAGATGGTGCACGTGATCCTGACCGGGCGCAGCGCCCATCCCTTGCTGGTGGACCTGGCTGACACGGTGACCGAGATGCGCGAGGTGAAGCACGCCTATCAAAAAGGGATTCTGGCCCAGCGCGGGATAGAATACTGATTGCGGCCGGAGCTTTAGGCGCTGCCTGCCCTGGAGTGGGTCGTCAGACGGGCAGGGAGAAATGCTCGGTCTATGCCGGGCGATCGAGAAAGAGACCGAATGTCCTGGTTCAAACGCGAGAACGGCGATTACGAGGCCGGGCCCAACGCCGCCAACGGCGCCGAGGCGGAGAAAACGGTCCGCACCGAGGGGCTCTGGATCAAGTGTCTCGGCTGCCGCCAGACCATCTGGAAGGCAGAACTGGAAGCCAACCTGAATGTCTGCCCCAAGTGCCAGCACCATTTCAAGCTTGGCGCGCGGCAGCGGCTTGAGCTGCTGCTCGAGCCCGGCTACGAGCTGGTGGACGGGGGCCTGCGGTCCACCGACCCGCTGGACTTCGTGGACGTGAAGTCCTACAAGCAGCGGCTCCGCAAAGCCCAGGAGCAGACCGGGCTGGACGACGCGATTCTGAACGCAGTCGGCAGCATGGGACCCCACGAAGTCGTGGTCAGCGCCATGGAGTACGGCTTTATCGGCGGCTCCATGGGTGCGGTGGTGGGTGAGACCATCGCACGCGCCGTGGACCGGGCGCGGCTGGCGCGCAGGCCGCTGATCATCGTGGCCGCCTCGGGCGGCGCGCGCATGATGGAAGGCGTGGTCAGCCTCATGCAGATGGCCAAAATCTCCACGGCTCTGGCGCAGTTGGACGACGCTAAGGTTCCTTACATCTGCGTCCTCACCGATCCCACCACCGGCGGCGTGACGGCGAGCTTCGCCATGCTGGGCGACCTGAATATCGGCGAGCCGGGCGCGCTCATTGGCTTTGCGGGACCGCGGGTGATTGAGCAGACCATCCGCCAGAAGCTGCCGGAGGGATTTCAGCGCTCCGAGTTTCTTCTGGAGAAGGGTTTCCTGGACGCGGTCGTGCACCGCAAGGACCTGAAGAACTACCTGACCCGGGCGCTGGATTTTATGAAGGCGTGATGGAAGCCTTAAAGCATTTCTCCTTCTCATGCACAGCGGGGCCATTGCACTCAAACGCCGATTTCATTAAGAAATCGGCGCCCTCAAACATGCCGGAAAGGTCATAGCTGAAGGGGAAATGCCTGATGTCTCCTCACACGGCAACCAGGAATCCAGCCATCCTGTCCTACCACGCAATGGCCACGCTGGTCGGCATCATCACGTCGTCGCTGCCCTTCATGCTTGGCGGCGGCGCGATTCTGCTGGCGCTCATCGGCCCCGGTCACGCGCTGCCTCAACCTGTCCTGCAGCGCTCCATCAGCGACTATTACTACACCGCCATGGGCTCCTATTATGTTGGCAGTCTCTTTGTGATTGGAGCCTTTCTGATCTGCTCGCGCGGCTACGAACGCACGGACGAGATCGCCGGCTATCTGGCAGGCCTCTTTACGCTGGGTGCGGCTCTCTTTCCCTCCGAGGACCCGCACCTTACCCACTATTCCCGGCTGCAAATCGACATCGGCTTCGCCCACACCGCCTGTGCCGCGCTGATGTTTCTGGCCATTGCCTACTTCTGCCTCTTTCTTTTCCGCAGGTCCTCCCCGGATCGGAGGCCAACCCGCCGTAAGCGGCACCGGAACGTGATCTACACGGTTTGCGGCGTGGTGATTGTGGTCTGTATCTGTATGATGCTCATCTTCACTTTGAACGGCGTGGGCCAATCGCGCCGGCCCTTCAACCCGCTGCTCTTTTCCGAATCGCTCGCCCTGGAAGCGTTCGGCGTCGCCTGGCTGACGAAGGGGGAACGCATCCTGCGAGACAGGCCGCACGAGCGCATCCCGGCTTCCTGACCCTGGCGCCTGTTGGAAACGATGCAGCGTCCTGCCGGACAGCGCGCTTCAGATGCGCATGGGCATCAGCACGTAGCGGTACTTGAACTCGGCGTCGGGGTCCTCGGGGCGCATCTGGCCGGCCGACTGGGAGTCCTTGAACTCCAGCCGCACCTCGCCCTCGTTCCCGAGCGCCTTGAGGAAGTCCAAGATGTAGGTGGAATTGAAACCCACCACGATGGGGTCGCCCGCATAAGGCGTGTCGATGGTGTCTTCACTCTCGCCGGACTCGGCCGAGTTGGAGCTGATTTTCAGCTCGTTGCCCTCCAGGCGCAGGCGGATGGCGCCGGAGCGCTCATCTGCGAACTGCGCTACGCGCTGGATGGCCGCGGCCAGCTCAGCGGCGCGCACCACGGCGAATTTGGTGTTCTCGCGCGGCATCACCGCCTCAAAGTTGGGGAACTGCCCTGAAAGCCTGCGTGTGCTCAGCGTGCGATGGCCGACGCGGAAAAAGAGGGTGTGCTCGTCATCGGCGAACTCGACCTTCTCGGCTTCTGAGATGCTGAGAAGCTGCTGTAGCTCCTGTAGGGCCTTGCGCGGGATCAGAATGCGCTTCTCACCGCTGACCCCCTCCAGGACCTCATTCGGCTTTTCAACGTAGGAGAGCCGGTGGCCGTCTGTCGCCACCATCGCGAGCGACTCGGCCTTGAGAACGAGCAAAGCGCCATTGAGCGTGTAGCGGGACTCCTCATTTGAAATTGCAAAGATGGTGCGCGCAATGAGCGTCTTCAGTGATGCGGCCGAGATGCTGGTCGGAGTGAGCGCGGGAAACTCGGGAACCTGCGGGTAGTTGGCGCGGGCCATGCCCACCATCTTGGTGTTGGAGCGGCCACTGCGGATCTGCACCCAGTGGTTGTCGAGGAGTTTGATGGAAATGTCGCCGTCGGGCAGCAGCTTTACGTAGTCGTAGAGTTTACGCGCGGGGATGGTGCAGGCGCCTGGCTTCTTCACCTTAACCTCAGCGCTGGTGCGGATCGCCTGGTCAAGATCAGTGGCCGTGATCTCAAGGCGCTCGCCGTCCGCCTCGATAAGAAAGTTGGAGAGAATGGGGATGGTGGTTTTGCGCTCAACAACGCTCTGCGTCGCGGTGAGCTCTCTAACCAAGTTTTGGCGGCTTACGGTAATCTCCATTCCTGCCCCCTGTGCGGCCGGCTTCTCCACTTCCGTTTCGACAATCGGCATGGCTTGGCTTCGCTCCAGAAGTCACGAACCCGCACTGGCCCCACTCTACAACACTGGTACAGCCAGGCGGAAGTGACTGTCTTTTCTCCCTTCTGATTGTATGCATCTACCCGTTTCCCTGTGCGTGGAAAAGAAGGATTCTTTTCAGGATTCCACGGATTCAGAGGAGCAAATCAGTAGCTTGCCGTATGGGGGCATGAGTGTGCCGGCATCCTGCGGCGATAAAGAGATGGGGCGGGACCGGTTTGTGTGTGAAAGGAATGAATACAAAAAGCAGTAGTAGCCGTAAGTAGAGAGGAAAAGTGGGAATCGGGGTGATGTGGCTGCCAGGGGCGTGGTTGTGTGGGTGGTGAGTTTTCTAAAACTGAGCTGTGCAAGTCAGGAGATTTGGAAAATGGGGCCGGAAACAGTGCTTGAGGACCTCGATTTCCCACACTTCCCACAAGCTGGCGGAAAGGTCCTGTAGAAAGCTGGACTCTTATGTGAAAAGAGCATCCGAAGGCGCATGAATCAAGGAGACGAAAGATCCAGGTTGTCCACAGCGGACAGGTATTCCATATCGTACACAGAGAGTGGTACAGGGGTGCAAACGGACAGAAGGTGATTCCCGACCAGGATGGGTTGCGGAAGTAGTTTCCTATTCCAGCAGCTCTTATGAACGAATACAGATTCCAGCTGTGAGCTGGGGCGGCTTTTATACTGATCGTCAATGTCCTACACCACCGCCATCGAACAACTGAATGCGATGGTGCCGGAGCTGTACGCACAGGCCGGGCAGCCACGGCGCAAGTTCTCCCTGGAGGAGCTGCGCATTCTGCTGGGCGTGCTGGGTGAACCGCAGCGAGGGTTCCCCGCCGTACTGATCGCCGGAACCAACGGCAAGGGATCGACGGCCTCGACGCTGGCCTCGATTCTCACCTGCTCAGGCGTGCGCACCGGGCTCTACACCTCGCCACACCTGGAACGGCCCAACGAGCGCATTTGGCTGAACGGCGCCGAGATCAGCGATGAAGCGTTTGCAACGATCTACTTTCATGTGCATGATGAGGCCGAGCGGCTGGTTCTGAGTGGGCGTCTGCCGCAACTGCCCAGCTTCTTTGAGATGCTGACAGCGCAGGCATTCCTCTACTTTGCCGAGAGCGATGTGGAGCTGGCGGTGCTTGAGGTGGGGATGGGTGGCCGGCTGGACGCAACCAACGTGGCTGATCCCCTGCTCTCGGTCATTACCGACATCTCGCTGGACCACATGGAGTGGCTAGGTTCGACGATCAGCGCAATCACCCGGGAGAAAGCCGGAATTCTGCGCCCGGGCGGAACGATGATTACCTTGCCGCAGCATCCGGAGGCGAACCAGGTCCTGGGCGAGGTCGCCGCCGGGCTGGGCGTGCGCGGAGTCAGCGCAGTGCCGTACATGCCGCCGATCGGGACCGGTGCGAATGAGTCCTACAAGGTCGAGGCGCTAGGCGGGGTGGTCGAGGTCAGCTCGCCGCTGAAAGGAACGCACCAGCACCGCAACCTGGCGCTGGCGATCGCCGCGGCGGTCGAACTGGCCCAAACGCATGGGTTTCCCGTGACGCCGGCGGCAATGGCTCAGGGGATCCTCCAAACGCGTTGGCCCGGCCGTCTTGAACGTCTGCAACAGAGCGGCATCGAGTGGATTTTGGATGTGGCCCACAATCCCGCCGGAGCCTGGGCGCTGCGTACCGGCCTGAACAGTGCGCTGGCCGGCGAGAGACCTGCCGTGATGGTCTTCGCCTGCCTGCGAGACAAGCCCGTCGGGGAGATGGCGCAGATTCTCTTTCCGCTCTTCGAGCAGGTAATCGTCTCACCCATTCACAGCCCCCGGGCAGCCAGCATGGAGACCATAGTTCAGGCGGCTGAGTCCACCGGAACCCGGGCGGTCGTGGCGGGGTCGGTTGCCGAGGCCCTGGAGATGGCCCGCAGGGAGGCGCGGCGCGGGGCAGAGGCGAACCCGCTCGTTGTGATCTCCGGCTCAATCTACCTGGTGGGCGAAGCTCGCACCCTCCTTCTCAAGGATCAAGCTCCTGTGGGAGGCGTGACGCCATGAGCCGCCGCCCCAATCCGCTGCCGCGGTTCTATCGCTGGCAGACCAATCTCATCCAGATGCCCCTGATGACGGCGATTACAGCGATCTGCGGCTCTCTGGCGTTGCTGGTCTCGTTTGCCGACAAGCGCGGCCGCCTACAGCACCGCATTGCCCGGGCCTGGGCGCGAGGGCTGCTCCGGAGCGCCGGTTGTCGATTGAAAATAAAGGGGTTAAGCAATATGCACGCACATCCGGTGGCCGTCTATGCCTCCAACCACACCTCCTACATGGACACGCCGGTCATCTTTGCTGCGCTACCCTTCCAGTTTCGCATCCTTGCCAAGAAGGAGCTTTGGCCTATCGCATTCATAGGATGGTACTTGGACCGATCCGGACAGATCCCGATCAACACCGCCAACCCCCACGCAACCCTGTCCAGCCTGGGCGTTGGCGTCAAGGCGCTGCGCAGCGGAACGCCGCTGTTTGTCTTCCCAGAGGGCGGCCGAACCAGCGATGGCAAGCTGCAGCCGTTCCTCTCTGGCGCGGCCTATCTCGCCATTCGCGCGCAGGTCCCGCTGGTGCCGATCGCGCTCAGCGGGGTCTATGACCTGTTGCCGATCCATACGCGCCATCTCTATCCCGGCGAGCTAACCATCACAGTCGGCAAGCCCATTGAGACTGCGGGAATGACCCTCCGCCAGACCGATGCGCTCACCGATCAACTCCGTGCGGCGATTGCCGGCCTCATCGAGCCGAAGCGCGCTGAAGCCGAGCCTGCGGCGGAAGCCGAGGCCCCCACCGAAGCGTGACCAGTTGGACTTGACGAGCCCACTCAGATTCCTGCGATACATTTTCATACTTGACGAGTACACTACCCACCGTTACGCGTCTGTACACTGGTGCTTTCATGTCTGTGACCATCGCCATCCCCGAGCCCACGAGCCTCGACGCAGCTTACAACCAGCGGGCGCTTCCGCAGTATCTGGCGGCGCTGCGCGCAGCCGGCGCCACGCCGCTGATTGTGCCCCTTCACGAGCGGCAGGACCGCGTAGCCAGGCTCCTGATGCGCACCCAGGGGATTCTGCTGCCAGGCAGCCGCTACGACGTTGACCCGCAGCGATACGGCGAGACGCCGATTCCCGAGTGCGGACCGGCGGACCCGGCGCGAACCGCCGTGGATGAGCTGCTGCTTCAGGACTCCTTCAACCTGAGGAAACCGATTCTTGCTATCTGCCACGGCATGCAAACCCTCAACGTCTGGTGCAACGGCTCGCTGATCCAGGACCTGAAGACGACGGTGAATCACCGGCCCGGGCGCGACGTGGTCGAGGCGCATCCGGTGCGGATTACCCCGGGGTCGCGTCTGGCGCGGCTGCTCCAGGACGTCCGGATCGCAGGCAGCGGGAACGCGAACGTGCATGTGAACTCCAGCCATCACCAGGCGGTACGTGAGGCCGGCGATCCTCTGCGGGTGACGGCAATCTCTCCGCAGGATGGCGTGGCCGAGGCGGTGGAGATCGAGTCGACCGATCACTTTGTTGTCGGCGTCCAGTGGCATCCGGAGCGGACCTATACGGTCGACGCCTTCTCCCGGGCGATTTTTTCCGCTCTCATGCAGGCGGCCTCGGCTTGGAAAGAGCCACAGATCGAGCTGTCCGTGGCCTCGGGGAACTCAAGCGGCCAGCGGATCCATGGCTGAGCACGCAAACACGCAGGGTGCGCGGCTGAATGCGCTGCTGGCTGCGGCAGGGCTTGCCGAGCTGGACGCTGGTCTGAGCCATCAGTTTGAGACTTATCTTTCGCTGCTTCTTCGCTGGAACGCCCGCGTGAATCTCACGGCAATCCGGGACGAGGAAGGAATTCTTGCCCGCCATTTTGTCGAGTCCATCGCCTGCGCGCGCGCTTTGCCTGCCCGGATCGGAACGCTGCTCGATTTTGGATCCGGTGCCGGATTTCCTGGAGTTCCAATCGCGCTTTGCCGGCCGGAGATCGCAGTGACCCTGGCCGAGTCGCAAGGGAAAAAGGCGGCTTTCTTAGGTGAGGTGGTCCGTAAGCTCGGGATTCAGGCCAACGTCCATGGGCAGAGGGCTGAGACGCTGATGGGCCGGTTCGACTGCGTCACATTGCGAGCCGTGGACCGCATGGAGCGGTCGGTCGAGGCGGCTGGCCAGCTGGTGGGCGACGGCGGATGGCTCGCGCTGATGATGACCGAGGCAGGCTGCACGCGTCTCCAGGAAGCTGCAGGATCGCGTTTTGCCTGGGATCGCGTGGTGCCCCTGCCAGGCGGCGCCGAACGTCTGCTCGCGCTGGGCTCGACCCGGGTCGAAGGAAAGTCCTGACCAACGAACCTGGGCTCAAAGCAGGGAAAATCGGACACGAACCGCGGCCCGGTCTCAGGCGTGTTCCACGTGGAACATTGCCCCTAACCCAAAATCGCATTCCGCCGTGTTCCACGTGGAACAACAACCCGACCCAACCTGCCCGTTTTGGGCAAAGGTTCACCCCGAAACAACCCCCGTAAATTGCCTCCCAATCGGAAAATTTCCGGCTGTTTTCCACCGTCCATCCCCTTGTTCTTACCTCTCACCCCGCACCCGCGCCCACACCCGAAACCCCTTCCCGCTCAACCGCTTCTCCCGGTTCCTCTGCGCCCCTCCCCAGCCGCTTTCCACAGCTTCGCCCAATTCTCCACAAGTCAAGTCCCTACCCTCCATTCGCCTTCCCCCTTTACTCTGGATTGCCATGGGCAAGATTCTCGGTGTCGTCAACCAAAAGGGTGGAGTCGGCAAAACCACAACGGCCATCAACCTCTCTGCCTGTCTGGCTCTCGAAGGTCTGACGGTCCTGCTGGTCGACTGCGATCCGCAGGCCAACGCCTCCTCGGGATTGGGCCTTCAGCGCGACGACAACAGACACTCCGCCTATGACGTGCTGATGGATGAGAGCCCCGCCGAACAGGTCATTCTGCCCACGGAGATTGAGCGGCTTTGGCTGCTTCCCTCCTCGAAGAATCTCACCGGGGCAAATATCGAGCTCTCCGCGGCCAGTGACCGGGCCCTGAGACTGAGCCGTGCGCTCGAACCGATCAGAGACAACTACGACCTGATCGTCCTGGATTGTCCCCCGGCGCTGGACCTGCTCACCCTGAACGTACTCTCCGCGGCCGAGATTCTGATCGTTCCCATGCAAGCCGAGTATTTCGCCCTGGAGGGCATCTCCGAACTGATCTCGACGCTGGAGCGGGTGCGGGCCAACTTCAATCCCGGCCTGATGATCGAAGGCGTGCTGCTGACCATGTACGACGACCGCACCAACCTCGCCCAGCAGGTGACCGAAACCCTCCGCTCATACTTCCGCGATCGGCTCTACAAGACCGTGATCCCGCGCAACATCCGGCTGGCGGAGGCGCCCAGCCATGGCAAGCCGGTGGCTTTGTATGATGTGCGCTCCCGGGGAAGCGAAGCCTATTTTGAGCTGGCCGGGGAGTTCATGGCGCGCAACGGGATTCAGATCCGGCAGCGCGAGGTGTCTAAGCCTGCGGCAAACGTCCAGCCAGAGACCAAGGTCAGCTTCTGGCCCTATTCGTGAAGGATGGGCTGAGCCGGAGCTGCGGTCTGTACGGGAACACGCAGACTGGAACAAGGAGAGAATAGCCGGCATGCTGAGCCGGATTGAGGAACTTCGAGCATGAATATGACAGCCGTCGAAACGAAACGCCGGGCATTGGGCAAGGGACTGGATTCCCTGCTGCCGCGTGCGCAGGCTCCCGCCGCCGCGGCGCCGCAAGAGGCCGAGAGTGGCAAGCCGCGTGAGATTCCCCTGGATCTGATCGACCACAATCCCTTCCAGACCCGCACCCAGGTCAACGAGGAGCAGCTCGCCGAACTGGCCGCCTCCATCACCGCCAACGGAGTGGTGCAGCCGGTGCTGGTGCGCCCCCAGGCCAGCGGCCGTTTTCAGTTGATTGCCGGAGAGCGCCGCTGGAGGGCCTCCCAGCGGGCCGGCAAGACGACCATCCCGGCCATCCTCCGTCAGGTCTCCGATGAGCAGGCCATGGAGATCACCATCGTCGAAAACCTGCAGCGGGCCGACCTCAACCCGATGGAGCAGGCCCGCGCCTTCGAGCGCCTGGCGCGCGAATTTCACATGACCCAGGAGCAGATGGCGCAGCGCACCGGCAAAGACCGGGCATCGGTAGCCAACTTCCTGAGGCTGTTACGGTTACCAGCCACGGTACAGCTTCGTGTAGAGAGCGGAGATCTCAGCTTCGGCCATGCCAGGGCTCTGCTGGCCTTCGAACACGCGGAAGAAATTGAGAAGGCAGCGCAAAAGATCGCCTCACTTTCGCTTTCTGTTCGCCAGACGGAGAATTATGTTCAGGGCCTGCTCCATCCGGAAAGTAAGGAGAAGAGAGCCAAGCCCGAGCGTGTGATCGATCCCAACGTCCGCGACGCGCAGGAGCGCCTGCAGCGGGCGCTCGGGCTGAAAGTGACCATCGAGGACCACAACGGCCGCGGCAGGGTCATCATCGAGTACGCGCGCCTGGAGGACTTCGACGCGCTGCTGGACCGGCTGGCCGCAGATTGAATGGCCGCGGACTGAGACGGCGCTGCATCCCAGGCGCAAAAAGCCTACCGCGAAACCAATCCAACTCCGCGCGCCACTCATTCTTTCGCTATAGGATTTTGGAATTGCTCTAAACCGAAGCCGTGTACTTAAGTGGCCTTTTCATTAAGAAAGAGCCACCTTCCACAGTTCTCAAAAAGTCCATATGTATTCCGAAAATGCTCTAGAATTCTCCTTCCGTTCCGGAGGGATTTCACATGAAGCTCAATTCTCTTTGTTCGTGGCGCGGGGTTCCGGGCTTGGCGCTGTTGTTGGCTACCGTTGCTGGCCTGTATGCGCAGCCACCCCAGGTTCCCGAAGAGCGCTGGAGCGAGGCGCAGGCCAACGCCTGGTATGCCGCGCAGCCCTGGCTGGTGGGCGCCGATTTTCTCCCCTCGACCGCCATCAATCAGCTGGAGATGTGGCAGGCCGACACCTTCGATCCCATCACCATCGATCGCGAGCTGGGCTGGGCCCAGGCCATCGGCATGAACACCATGCGCGTCTACCTGCACAATCTGCTCTGGGAGCAGGACCCCAAGGGTTTTGAGCAGCGCATCGATGCATTTCTCACCATCGCCTCGCGTCACGACATCCGGCCGATTTTTGTGCTCTTCGATTCCTGCTGGGATCCCTACCCCAAGCTCGGCCCGCAGCATCCGCCCATCCCCGGCGTGCACAACTCCGGCTGGGTCCAGTCTCCCGGCTTCGCTGTCCTCACCGACCCAGCTCAATATCCGCGCATGGAGAGTTACGTAAAGGGCGTGGTCGGCGCATTCGCCACTGATCCTCGGATTCTGGCCTGGGACATATGGAACGAGCCCAGCGACGGCTCCGGCAAGGACGCGCCGGTGAAGGGAATCGTAATCCGCCTGCTGCCGCAGGCTTTTGCCTGGGCCCGCTCGGTCCATCCCACGCAGCCCCTCACCAGCGGGCTGTTCAAAGGCGACTGGGCCTCGCTGGACATCATGCCGCCCATGGCCCGCGTTCAGCTCGAGCAGTCCGACGTGATCACCTTCCACAACTACAGCTGGCCCGAGGACTTCGAAAACCGCGTCAAGGAGTTGCAGCAGTTTCACCGCCCGCTGATCTGCACTGAGTACATGGCCCGCAGCAACGGGAGCACCTTCGACACCATCCTCCCGCTTGCCCGCCAATACCACGTCGGAGCCATCAACTGGGGCCTGGTGGCCGGCAAGAGCCAGACCTATCTACCGTGGGATTCCTGGCAGCATCCCTACGTCGACCATCAGCCGTCCATCTGGTTCCACGACGTCTTCCACCCCGACGGCACGCCCTATCGGGAACGGGAGATAGAAATCATCCGCGACCTCACCAGCGGCGAGCCTGCCCCGCTTTAAGCGGCGCAGCTCCATCGCTGTCAGCAGCACCCAAGGTGCTACCGTGAGGAGCGCACCCTCAGGTGAACCAAGTCCTGAACATCAAAAGGCTGAATCAGTAACTTGGAGTTTGTTACTTCAGAATCAGGCCTATTTGGACCACCATGAGGTCCTGGGAGGCGTCCGTGAAGACTACTTCGGCTTGCTCTACCTAGAACGCGAACATCGAGTGCCCCGCGAGAAGGCGCTCAACCAAGTGGCTTTTGGCGGCAACGATTACGGGGTTGATGGATTTCATTTTGATCAGGAAAAACGGAACCTGTACCTTTTTCAATTCAAATATTCGAACTCGTACACACAATTTCAAGGTTCTCTTAAGCGTCTGATCCAGGATGGTCTGGATCGCATTTTCTGTACACCGAACAAAGACGACCGCAAGAATCAGCTGCACCGCTGCGGCGTCAACCGCGAAGAAGGCCCCCGCACGTGCAAAGAGGAAGAAGAAGCGCACCTTGAGTGCGGGAGCACGGCGGACCATACATTTCCGGTACAAATCCGCTCTTCTCTCAGGAGCCCAGGTGTTTTTCGTTACCAATCCGTGTTGCCTGCGATTACCTTCTTTGTCTGTTTCCGCTTCTGCGCAACCGAGTCCATAAGCGCATTGGAATAGCAGCTTCCATGCTCCGCCGACGCGAATGAGGATTTCTCCAAGGTCCAGAAGTACACAATTGCTCTCTACGGGTTTGGTGATAGGGTGGATAATACTGACAGCACTGGTCCGCCGCAGCGAGCGTGGTCGCACTTGCTTCCAGTCAGGGGGAGCACGACCTGAATCTCTCGATTCGAGCTCGTACAGCCGCTCAGCCTCGCGGAGGTACAAATGAACGCCCTCCTGGTTTACCCCCAATTTCCCGAAACCTACTGGAGCTTCAAATACGCGCTCTCCTTTCTGGGCAAGAAAGCGGCGCAGCCTCCATTGGGGCTGATGACAGTAGCGGCCCTGCTGCCGGATCACTGGCAGAAACGGCTGGTGGACACCAATGTGGAGCCGCTGCGCGACCGCGACCTGAAGTGGGCCGACGTAGTCCTGTTGAGCGGCATGCACATTCAACGCGACGCGCTGCTGGCCATCGTGGAGCGTTGCCGGGCGCGCGGACTGCGGACGGTTGTGGGTGGGCCGATTGCCAGCAGTGTGGCGGCGGCCGATCTCAAAGCGGAACACGTGGTGATTGGCGAGGCGGAAAACCTGATTGCCGATCTGGCGCGGGACCTGGAGGAGGGGACGGCGCGGGCGGTTTACCAGGCCAGCGAAAGACCGGAGATGGAAACCAGTCCGCTGCCTGATCTGAGCCTGATCAAGATGAATCGTTATTCGACCATGACCGTGCAGTACTCGCGTGGCTGTCCGTTCAACTGCGAGTTCTGCGACATCATTGAGATCTACGGCCGACGGCCGAGGACCAAGGCTGTGGCACAGGTGCTCGCCGAACTGGACCAGTTGCGCGCCGCGGGATGGCGCGAATCGGTGTTTATCGTCGACGACAACTTCATCGGAAACAAGGCGCGGGCCAAGGAGCTATGCGTGGCGCTTGCGGAGTGGCGCCGGCGTTTCAAAACCAGCTTTGACTTCATCACCGAGGCTTCACTGAACCTTGCCGACGATCCGGAGTTGATGCGAGTGATGAAAGAAGCGGGTTTCAAGTCGGTGTTCCTGGGTATCGAGACGCCCGATGAATCGGGTCTGATCGCGAGCAACAAACTGCAGAACACGCGCCGAAGCCTGCTTGAAAGCGTGGCAACCATCCAGAGTTATGGGATGCAGGTCATGGGCGGCTTCATCCTGGGTTTCGACACCGACAACGGAGATATCTTTGATCGCATGGTGGACTTCATTGAGAAGAGCGGCATTCCCATTGCCATGGTAGGGCTGCTGCAGGCCCTGCCCGGAACGCAACTATTCCGGCGCTTGTGGAAGGAGGGCCGAATCCGGGATGCGGGTCACGGCGATAACACCGGGGACCACCTGAACTTTCTTCCCCACATGGACGCGACACGCCTGGTGGAGGGGTACAGGTCGGTGTTGCAGAGGATTTACAACTGCGATGCTTACTACAAGCGGGTGAAGCTCTACCTGAGCCGCACACAGCCAAAGCCGGGCGAGTGTTCGGCGAAGGAGCGGTGGCTGACGCGCGGCAATGCTCGCGCTCTCGTCACGTCGATTATTCGCCAGGGAGTCTTCAGCCGGCAGCGCTGGAGCTATTGGAAGTTTCTGATGACGGCGGCTACGCGCTATCGCCGCAGGTTTGGGGCAGCGATGACCTTGGCGGTGATGGGGCACCACTTCCAGGTAATGACTCGCAAACTCCTGGAGATGGGCAAAGAGCCTGACTTTTCTCCCGCTCTTGAAGAAGGTTTCTCCAGAGATGCAGGCGGGCAAAGTATGTAGCGGACTTGCCTGGGCCGATGGCGTTGAATATCCAACAACCCGGCAACGGCGAGCCAACTCGCCCATCCATCAGATTTTCAATCGGGCCGGGTTTGGGCCTTGACAGATGAGTCCCCTGAAACGGCCAAGTGTCCGCCGAGCAACGCAACGACCGAATAGTCGGCAACGGCCCCTTCGGGCGCTTTGGGAGACACCTAGTCCAGCCCAGGAATGACCTCGCCATCAATATATACACGTCCTGGCACTGCCCGCCGCCGAGCCCGATCCGGCCGCCGAATCGACTTTCTCCAGGGAAACCGAGATGGGGTTAATTTGTTGTGTACACGTCAGGAAAGTGCGTTCCACCTCGGTTGGGAAATCCCAACAAAAGACAGGGGGGACATGTTCCCCCACCAGAGCACTGGGACTTATGGTGCGATGAGCGCACCATAAATGAGAGGTGGGCTCGCTCTAGTATAGTGAAGCGCTTTACTTGCTCCGTTTTCGCGAATCACTGAGACTTATTTACCAGGTTCTTGCACCATTCCACAGCAACTTACTGACCAGTTACAAGGGCCTGGGAGCCCAGAGGACCACCCACCTGGGCCCATGCTGGATACGGCGGAATGCCGCCACCTGGGTACGTCCCAGCAAGCTGCTAATCTCCCGCATGGTACAGAGGGATCCTGCGGCCTCGAAGCTGTTTACTGAAGTGTAATTGCCGGTTGGGCGACTGCCGGTTGGGCGACGGTTTGCCGACCACCCGCCGAGAGCTCAGTGAAAGCCTGTGCGCGGATCGCGCACAATGTAATTTGGGTACATTTATGAGCCTACTTGATCGTTTTCGCAGGGACAGACCAGCCAGCACGCTGGATGAGGATACCCGTTATACAACGACTTCCAGCGAACTAGAAGCGATACTTCACGCCGACCTGGATGGTACGAACCAGACCCGTCTTGCCGGTCACCTCGCCAAACTGCGACGAAGTGGGGTTGAAGTTCGCGCTGCCCAGGTTCGGGTGGTTGATGAAGTCGTACACTTCGGCGTGGAACTCGAACGCGTTGCTCTCGTTGATTGGGAAGGTCTTGATCGCCGAGAGGTTCCAATCCTGAAGTCCGGGGTTGTTGACCAGGTTGCGAACACCAGCCTGGGTCGTGAACGTGCCTTGCGCCGGAGCCGTGAAGACCGCCGCTCCGCTGGAGGTCGTGTGGAACCACTGCGGGCTGCCCACTCCGCCCGTCGGGCCGGCGAACTGCTTCGGCCGTCCGGGAACAACGGTGTGAGGCCAGAACTGGCCCGCGTTGCTCATGCTGCCCTGTTCGCCAACGCCGGCGTAGTCGGTGCTGTACGCCACGCTGCTCGGCGTGCCGGTCTGCATCTGATCGGCGCCGCTGAGTTCCCATCCGCGAAGGACTTCGCCGGCAAAGCCGTGGCGGCCCTTGAAGAACGGCAGCAGGTAGTCGTAGTTGATGAGCAGAGCGCTCTTGATGTTGAAGTCAGCCTGGCCCCAGAGGTTCAGGTTGTAGTAGGTGTCCGGAACGATGTCACGGTAGTTCGAGCCGTTGTCACTGGTGTTGGCCAGCGAGTACGCGACGGCGATCGAGGAACCGTCTGTAAAGTGGCTGCTCCAGGCGATCTGCAGGCCCTGGTACTTCGAGTTCACAACGCTCTCCATCTGCTGGATCGACGTGTAGCCCTGGTAGGGACGCAGTGCGCTGAGGTTGACGTTAGGGTGCGTGTACGTCGCGTCCGCCTGCGCCTGGTTGATGTCCCACACCTGCCAGTTATGGTTGCCCACCGCTCCCACGTAGGCGACCGACAGGGTCGAGTGCAGCGGGTTGAACTCCTGCTGGTAAGACACGTTCCAGTCATACCGGGAAGGAGGCAGCAGCTTGGTGGCCATCGTGGTGATGGTCAGCGGAGGAACGACTGTGCCAATCACGCCGACGCTCGGATTATCGATCTGCTGGAACGGTCCGGTTCCAGCGGCGTTGTCGCGCGTGGAAGCAACCGTGACCGTCGGCTGGAACGGCGAGTTGCCGCCCGGGAAGATGTTGTCGACGATCCGCTTTTCCTGCGTGAACCGGCCCGCGCCGCCGCGAATCACCGACGTCGGGCCCAGCTGGTACGCAAAACCAAAGCGCGGCTGCAACTCATTCGAAGGATTCACGAAGCCCTTCCTCTGTCGAGGGGCGAAGAGGTTAGAGCAAGGCTCGCCTTCGCAGAAGTCGAGGACAGCGCCGGGCTGACCGGTCCAGTTGGCCGGGTTCGCCGCCGGCACGCGGTTCTGATACGTGGCCGAGGGCGGGAAGGAACTAAAGCCCGGGATCACCATACCGTCGAACGGATCCGTGCTGACCGAGGTATCGATCAAACCCGTCGTCGGGTCGACCACCGGCGCGTTCGCCACGCTGTACGATCCCGGATCGAAGTAGTCGGCGTTCGCCCACAGAGCATGTGGCGGAACCACGGTGGTCATGCGCAGGCCGTAATCCAGGTGCAGCTTCGGAGTCGCCTGCCAGTTGTCCTGGGCAAATTCCTCCCACATCCAGCCGCGCCAGACGGTGAAGGCCCTCTGGCCGATTTCGTTGTAGGTATCGGACAGACCCAGCATTTCGTTGGCCAGGCCCACGTTGGTGGTCGGACCGTATCCGGTACGGGTGTCGGACGATGTGAACGTGCCGTTCTGGTTGCTGGCGCCACCGGGAACGGTGTCCATATTGATCTGGTCGCCGTCGTTCTCACCCATCTTGTTCACGTACAAACCGAACTTCAGGGTGTGGTTGCCCCAGACGTACGTCAAGCTGTCTGACAGCGCATAGATGATGCCGGTCGAGTGGGACGGATACGCCGTACCCAGAATCTGCGTGAATATGGGCAGGGCGCCGGTCGGGATCTTGTTCTCAGCCGACTTCGGTTGGGCGGAGTTGGGGTAGATGTACGCAAAGTCCCATCCCAACGATGCGCGGTTGTAGCCGTTGGGCTGGCCCGGAACTGGAGGACCGGCCGGGGTGTACACGTCCTCGTCGGAAACCATCGCCCGGAGTTCGTTGATCATGGTCGGCTTGATCGTCCACTCCCATCCCAGTGCGTTGGTCTGGTTCGGGCGGTTCCAGGCCAGAGGCACCAGCGCGAAGCCGCCGTTCAGCGGAGCATACTCATTGAACGAGTTGTCCGACCGGCGGAACTCCAGGTGCTGGTTCGGCGTCAGCAGGATGTCCAGGTTGTACTGGCCCTGACGCTGGTTCTCCGGATACAGCTCCGCGATTTCCTCATTGGTGGTACCGCTGAGGTAGCCGGGCGTCGGCAACGGATAGGCGGCGATGAAGGCCATGCCGTTCGGGCTGTTGGGCAGGGCCGGCGTTCCCGTGAAGGAGCCGCCGGGGGCTGCCGCCGTCGGCGCCATGTAGCCGGGGATGGCGTTTTTGCCGGTCTCGGCCATGTACGTCGTGCAGTTGGCCGCGACATACGAACCGCTTGTGTAGCAGCTGCCCGGATCGCCGAGCAGCGTGCCGGTCGCATACCATGGGTTCGCGGTGTTCAGTTGGGAGAAGTCGCCCATGCGCATCTGCAGGGTCGGAACCGCATTCGTGTTCGTGGTCACGAAACGGTACCGGAACCATTGATCACTGAGGAAGAAGAACACCTTGTCGCGGGTTCTGGAAAGAACCGCCGACCTCGGAATCCATATCGGGCCGCCCACGTCGAAGCCGAAGTTGTTGTAGCGGAACGGCGCCGTGAACCGGGTGGCCGGGGTTAGGTTACGCGACCAGGTGTTGGCGATCATGGCCGAGTTCCTCAGGTACTCGTACAGGCCGCCGTGGAAGTCCCGGGTGCCGCTCTTGGTCACAATGCGGACCTCGCCGCCGGAACCGGTGCCGTATTCGGCCGAGTAGTCGGCCGTTAGCACCTGCATCTCCTGCACTGCGTCCGAGTTGACGCCGGCGGTGATTTGGCCGCTGTCGCGGGTAGACACTGCAGGCTCGCCGTCAATCCAGTACTCCACGTCCTGCGCGCGCGCGCCGTTCACGTTGAACGAGTCGCCGCTGTTCATCGTCCAGTTGAAGTCACCGAGAGTTGCCGTGCTGCTGGTGACGCCGGGGTTGAACTGGGTCATGTAGATCGGGTTGCGCCCGTTCAGCTCCAACTTCCGCACCTGGGCGCCGGTCACTTCGCCCTGTACTGCAGCCGACTGGGTCTGCAGCACCTGCGCTGTGTTTGAAAGCCGAACCGACTGCGTCGCCGCGCCTGCCGTCATCTTGGCGTCGATCTCGACCGTGCTGTTCGAAGCCACGGTGTTGTGGGTTGAAACGAACCTCTGGAAACCGGCCGCCGTCACCGAAATGGTGTACTGCGCCGGAGCCAGGTTCGGCGTCGTGTACCGGCCCGATGCGTCAGACAATACGGTACGGGTTGCGCCCGTGCCTTCGTTAGTCACTGTTACCGTCGCGTTGGGAATCACGGCCCGGGTCTGATCCGTCACTCTACCGACGATCGTTCCGACGTCGTTCTGGGCTAACACCGCAGTGTTGAAGAGGGAAACAAACACCAGGGCGCATACGCTTATGATGCCGACGCATACGGCTTTGCTTGTCAGCAACGCCGCGAACTGCCCGCGTAGTTGCTTCATACTTGCCTTCTTCAGCGTCCTCAATGATCCCGGGGGTGCTAATGCCAGAATACTACTTCTGGTGACATGCCCCCGAAAAACTCAACCAGGGAAAACTGGAGTTCTCTCGTAATCTGAACGGGAGGACTGGGATGAAGAAGAGCCGGTACACGGAAGAGCAGATCATCGGGATCCTGAAGCAGCACGAGGCAGGAGTAAAGACGGCGGATCTGTGCCGGGAGCAGGGGATCAGCGATGCGACGTTTTACAACTGGAAGTCGAAGTATGGCGGGCTGGACGTAAGCGAGGCGCAACGTCTTCGGCAGATGGAAGATGAGAACCGGCGCTTGAAGCAGTTGGTCGCCGACCTGAGTCTTGATCGCGAGGCGTTGAAGGCGGTCATCCGAAAAAACGGCTGGAGCTTGCCGGTCTAAGAGAGGACATTGCGTTCGTCTTACTCAGGAGTCACTGACGGGTTGGCGACAACACGGCCGAAATGCCAAAGAGGCGCGCGCAGGATCGCAATAAATCCGGATTTCGAGCGGCCTTGAAGTTCCACTCTAATCCGAATCTCCGAAACGCTGGTGCGAACATGGTGACTTCCTTACGCTTTTCCCGAAGCAAAGATCGAGCGCTTCCTTCCACTCACAACTGAATCTTCTAGAAAAGATAGCTACCGATGGTCAGCAGGATGGCGCTGAGGACTACGAGAACACCGAAGTCCGTGAAGGCATTAAACGCAAACGCGCCGTTAAGCGCACCGCGCAAACCATCGACACCGTAGGTGACCGGATTCAGGCGCAGGGCACCCTCCAGGATTTTCGGCAAAACAGTCATCGGGAAGAGAGCGTCCGAGAAGAAAAAGAGCGGCATCACCAGGAAATTCATCACCAGAGGAAAGCCCTGCATATCCTGCAGCACGGAGCCGATGGCCGTGCCAATGGAAGTGAAGAGCAGTGATATCAGGAACATGAAGACGATCGCAATGGGCACCAGGAGCCAATTGTGAACGCGGAAGCCGAACGCCACGCAGACAATAAAAACGGCGAATCCCTGCAACATCGCGACGATGGCTCCGCCGAGGACGCGGCCAAGGACGATCTGCAAGCGCGAGACCGGCGCGACCAAGGTTTCCTTGAGGAAACCGAACTGGCGGTCCCAGATTATCTCGATGCCGGAAAAGACGGCTGTGAACATGATGCCCATGGCGATGATTCCGGGGGCGAGAAAACCGAAATAATTCCCCGCGCCCGCGCGCTTAAAAATCGAACCGATTCTAAAACCGAGCGCAAGCAGAAAAATGACCGGCTGACCAAGCGATCCGACGATACGGGCGGGAGAGCGGACGTAGCGCTTCAACTGCCGGATGCAAAGAACATAGATGGCTCTCATCGGCGGACTCCTCTCCAAGCCGCCCGCATCATGCGCATACGATCGGTTGCGTAGGCTTCCTCGTCGCGAATGGCGTAACCGGTGAGGGCGATGAAAGCGTCCTCGAGCGTGGGCGTTTCAGTTTGCAGCTTCAGCGCGGCGGGCGTATCCTGCGCGACGATTTTGCCATGGTCTATCACGGCCACTTCAGCGGCGACGCGGTCGGCCTCTTCCATATAGTGCGTGGTGAAGAAGACGGTGACGTTTTGTTCCTTGCTGAGCGTGTCGATGTAGCCCCAGATATGATTGCGGGTTTGCGGATCGAGACCGATGGTAGGCTCGTCCAGAAACAGTATGCGCGGACGGTGCAGAAGCGCGCGGGCCACTTCCAGACGGCGCTTCATGCCGCCGGAGTATTGCTTGACAAAATCGTCGCGGCGCTCCCAAAGGCCAACGAGTTCGAGCAGCGTTCGCGAACGTTTCATGCGCTCGCCGCGCGGGACGCCGTACAGCGCGCCGTGCAGGTCCATATTTTCGAGTGCGGTCAATTCGTCATCAAGGCTGGGGTCCTGAAAAACAATTCCGAAGGAGCGCCGCACCTGTTTGCGCTCGTGAATGGGATCGTGGCCGTTAACGCGCAGGGTACCGCTGGTGGGTTCGAGAATGGTGGTGAGCATCTTGATCGTGGTGGTCTTGCCGGCACCGTTGGGACCGAGAAAGCCGAAGATTTTGCCCTCCGGCACGGTGAACGAAATGTGATTCACGGCGCAGAAATTGCCGTAGTTCTTCACAAGGTCCTGCACTACAATCATGTCGCTCATGCGAGCCCCTTCGTCCTGCCGGTCACATCGCTACAACCCGACGCCTGATGCTGCCACCGCGCGCCACCGCCGCGAATGCCGGGGTTTTACTTGTGCCGCGCCCGCGTTTATTGTTGCCCTTATTACGCGGTTTGCCGCCCACATTAGTCTCATCGCATTCGACTGTGCCGGTCAATGGCGGAGCGGCTGGAAGGTCTGGAGCCATCGCAACGCCTGCCCCGCGGCGCGCGGAAGCCTTGACGGGTTTGATTTTGGGATTGGGTAAGCATTGGCGACTACCGGCCCGGAACCCAATCGCCAAGTCGCCTTGGGCTCTGCGTCCTGCGATGATGGGTCGCCCGAAGACGGTGCTGCCATCGCATTGTTCGTTCGGGACACAAGCCTCAACTGAGCTATCCGCCGAGATGGCGACGCAAGTCTTCAGGGTGGTGGGAGCGGTCGAGAGCAGCTTCACGCGAGACTCGCCCAGTACGAACAAGCTCGGCCAATGACTGCTCCATCGTTGCCATGCCTTCGCTCCGGCCAGTCTCAATATGCGCGCGAAGCTGGTGGTCGTCGCCGCGGCCGATCAGATTCCGTATCGCGCCGGTGGCCAGCATGATCTCGACGGCCGGAAAGCGCCCAACTCCATTTGCCGCCGGCACCAGCTGTTGTGAGATTACGGCCAGCAGAGCCAAAGAAAGCTGCTGACGTATCTGCGATTGATAGCCGGAAGGGAAAGTATCGAGGATGCGCAAGACGGTTTGAACCGCGTCATTGGTATGAAGAGAGCTCAGAACGAGATGCCCCGTTTCAGCGGCTGTGAAGGTCCAACCGGGAGCGATTCCCCGCTTTGCCGCCATTTCCCATTGTTTACCTTCAGCCAATATTCATGTAGGTTTTAGCGATGCTGCCATTGCTGCGGTTTCTCGTGGCCTACTGTGGGGACTCCCCCCAAATTCGAGCACACTCCCCACAATTTTTCGCGTCGATTTCGGCTCCGAAATCGCGCCAGGATGCCCACTGAGGCGGTGCAACAAACTGGACCGTAGGGAATCCCCCGGCGCTGGTGGATGGACAGCCAGGGCAGGCCGCTGGTGCGGCGGGCGCGCCGCTTCATGTGCTCATAGAGAATGTTTGCGGCTCTGTGCCCGGCCTCTGGTGGCTCCCGCGTCTCTCGCGCCAATACGAAAGAAACGAAAGATATGAAGAAAGGAAGCGCGCGCCTAAAGCCGCGCCATCGCGGCGGCCTAAATCCCGAGCTTCTTAAGTGCGAAATCGCAAGATTCCGGACACAAATCTCGATCCCCGTAAATCAAACTTCCAGCGGCCGCTCCGGATGCACCACCAGCCAGGCCAGCGCGCCCACCAGCACCAGCGTCGCGGCCACGCTAAACGGCATCTTCCAGTCGAAGTGCTGCGCCAGCCACGGCGTGAGCGAGGCGGTGAGCGCGGCGCCAATCTGGCAGCTCATGTTGACCAGCGACGAAAACACGCCGGAGTTTTTTCCGGCCAGGTCGGTCGACACGGACCAGAACGAGCTCTGCGACAGGTACAGGAAGCCCGCGCCCAGCGCCAGCAGCACCGCGGCGGCGAATGCGCCATGGACGCGCGAGCCCAGCACCAGGAACAGCGCCGTGAGCAGCATGGCCACGGCAGCTAGCCAGCAGCGGCCGGCGCGCAGGCTCACGCTTTTCGTAAGCCGGTCGCTCAGCGCGCCGCCGCCCAGGCAGAACACCGTCATGCACAGGAACGGCATCATGGTGAAGTAGGCGCTGGTCTTCAGGTTCAGCCCCCGCGCCTGCGCCATGTAGAGATAGAACCAGCTGAAGAAGACCCACGACGTGTAGCCATAGGCAAAGTAGCTGACCATCAGGGCCAGCAAATCAATCCGCGAGAAAATCGCGCGCCAGGAGATCTTGTGCTCGTCCACATGCGCCGCGCCAGCCGCGGCGGTGGCGAACGAGGTCAGCCCCTCGCGGATCTCCCGCTTCTCGGCCATGCTCACGCTGGGGTGGTCTTCAGGCCGGTCGCGCGCAATGATCCACCACACCGTGGCCCCGATCGCGCCCAGGCAGGCGTCGAGCCAGAACGCAGCGCGCCATCCCCAGGAGAGGATGATCCAGGTAAGCAATGGCGGCGTAAGGCCGCTGCCCGCGCCCACGCCCGCAAAGATGAGGCCGTTGACGATGCCGCGCTCCTTCTGGGGCACCCACCGCGCCACGAATTGGTTGGCGGCGGGGTAGATGACCGCCTCAGCCAGCCCCAGCGCGCAGCGCACGGCGATGAGCAGCACTACGGCTTGGGAAATGCCGGCCGGCAGCAGCGCCGTGAGCACGTTGCAGACGGCCCAGATGAAAGCGCCGGTGGTGAGGACGCGACGCGGGCCGAAGCGCACCGCGAGGACGCCGGCCGGCAATTGGAAGCTGGCATAGCCCACCAGAAACGCCGAAAAGATCCATCCCAGCCGCTGGTTGCCGAGCCCAAACTGGTGGCTGAGCTGGGTGCCCGCAATGGCCACGTTGGTGCGGTCAAGGAAGGAGATGGCGCTGAGAACGAAAAGCCAGAAGCAGAGGAAAAATCGGATCCGCGTGCGGCGTTCAACGGGAAGGGCAACGGGCATCGGGCCTCCGCAGGCGTCCGGTGGTGCGGGAAAGGAGAGGCTTCGCGGTTTCAGAGCTTTGCGCGGGACCTGCCTTACAGCTCCCCTCGCACTCTAAACGATCGGGCGGAGGCTTGGCACCTGCTGTGTTTTGCTCTGGATGGGCGCTGCCGCAATCGATGACGAACTGCTCGATCGTGTGCGGTGTCTGAGAAATCGTTTGATAGGAGACTTTTCTGCGCTCGACGCTCCGGAACGAGCCGGAGTTTCGGCCCCTCGCGACCCCTGGAGTCACTCGGGTGAGGATCGCAGTCGCAAAGGGCGTTTATCGTTCCCGATCCTGGCTGTTTCGCGGAGACCTGGTTGATCCAGCCGCATCAAGACAATCGAACCCTCCCCCGTCTGTGCATTGTCGTCTCCGTTTGGTGTCCGCACCGCCAAGGGAGCGCGTGCACGTATTCGTTATTAACTGATACATAACTGACGAATCGCCGACGAATCGCCGACAATCCGACCGGAGCGCCACGGCGGATGCTGCTCCCGGCACTGCTGCACCGGCGGGTCAATCGAAAACTTCATCCCACTCATAGAGGCACTGTGAAAAAAAGTTCTGTCGTGCGGGTATGCATCAGCGAGTCGTGCCCTTCAAGTATCTTGCAAGTGGACGAGGTTGTTCAGCGGGAGCCGGACGGGGGGAGTGGCGGTGCGGGCAGTTGAAAGACCTGAATGGCGCCTGCGTTGAGGATGGCAACGCGCTGCCCTGACGGTGAGATTGCTACATTGCCGCCGCCATCAAGAATTGGGGTGAGCGGCGCCTCCAGCACCATTTTGCCGTTGGCCGCATCGAGTACTTTCACCATCTGACCTTCGAAATCCCTCGCGCCGATCATGCGTTTATACCTGTCGGCTGAACGCTTGAGGAGCAGCGTCTCCCGCGCTATGCGTGAACCGTTTGGTGCAATCACCAGTAACGGCAAGATCGCATTCATTGCGGTCCTTACCTCCCAAAGCGAATCGCCACGGGTCAACATTGCTCCAAGCTTCCACCCGCTGTATGGATCGCACTTGGTCAACAGCAATTCTGACTCGGAGATAAAGTTGTACTTCGGCGGGCAGGTCGACTCGATACGGGCCAGCACGCGGTTTCCGCCGGAAAAGTAGTTCAACTTCAGGAGCCACTGATTGGCTCCGTCTTGCGACTTCTCAAGATAACCTTCGGAGTTCATGGGCCAATCGGAGGTCTGAAACGTCCACGGCACTCGGCTGACGAGCATCACCTCGCCAGATGCCTGCTTCTGAGTCCGAGCCACGAGAACGCTTTGCTCGCCGGGTTTCTGCCCGTCCGCTGCCGCAGTGGGCGGCTCCGTGACAGGAGGGCCGGACTCGCCCGGCTTCTGCGATGCAGTTGCGGGCTCGAGAAAGTTGGTGATCATGACTTGCTGCCTGGGATCCATCTCGATCCAGAGCAGCCGGCCCGGGAGACGCAGGTAGGGTTTCATCTGCAGCTGGGCATCACCCTCATCGAGACCATCAGGCACGCGCAGCAGAAAATGTCCGTCGGTGAGCATCCAGAGATAGCGCGAACGGTCGGGCACGATCCACTCAGCCCGGGACTCGATCTTGCCATCCGGAAGCGTCAGCACCACGGCTCGAACCTGTTGCTCCTTATCTTCCGATTTGTCGTCGGCGTCGCGCTGCATCAGTCCCGACACCCGAAAGGTGAACAAAATCCGGTCTTCGTCGAGGAAATCAAGGCTAACCAGGCTCTGGTGGCGGAGGAGGTAGTGTTCACTGGGAATGGAAAAGCCGAGCGGGCCGACAGAAATCGTGAACGTAGGTGGCAGGCTGGGATTCTCAGGGTATCGGTCGAGAATCTTTGGCGGCGGGCCCGCGTCGGATGGCATCGGCGGAAACTGGAGGCCAGGGCTGCGCATGCACGAAAGATGCCGCAGCCAGAAAGAGGCACAAACCGGTCAAATCTGACGAAATGTGGACTCGTTTAGCGATGGATTCAATCCTCACCGTGTGATTGCGCGTGAAGGGAGAGGCCTTTAAAGACCTTTATACGCCCAGAAGGCGGGCAACGTATGTGAGTCATTCTTTCCAGCCGCGATCGGCAGCGGCGAACGCGGAAGACCTGGGAGTGGCAGTCATCGGGTTGGTCTGGGCTTCTTGCATGATGAGAGGACCTGCAGGGATGACAGCGTATCTGCTGTTGGTCCGCGGAAGAGCTGTGAGCGGTTGACCGCCAACTCGGCATTTACCAGTTGAGAAGATTATTCACTTGACAAAAGTATGGCATGGGTGTACCATTCTCGTATGGATGAGATAAATATCACGGTTTCTTTGGTTTACCGAGAGACATTGAGAACTGAAGTTCCTTCCGAATTCCTTGTTTCACGGCTGCTAGAAGTTTGCGCATTGGAACCTTCTTTAGCTCTGTTTGTTTGCTCTTCTCATCCACGGAGGAGCCTCCTGTGACCATTATCGAGCTTTGCAACACGTTCTCAAATGATGATCTTTGCCGCGAGCTTTTGGAACGGCTTCGCTGGCCCAACAAGCCGGAATGCCCGCGCTGCAAGGGGCCAGTTGTCCGGCTTGTCAATTCCCCCAAGGTTCTCTACTGCAAAGAGTGTGACTACCAGTTCACGGTCCTCGCAAACAGCATCTTCCACGATTCGCACTTGCCACTCGTTAGGTGGTTTGCCGCTGTCTATCTGCTCTGCGAGGCCAAGAAAGGTATGAGCGCGCTTCAGCTTAAGAGGATGCTCTGGGGGCAGAATAAAGGCTCCTACAAGACGGCCTGGTATTTGTGCCATCGCATCCGAGCGGCAATGGCGACGGCGGAAAAGTCGATGCTGGACGGCACGATCGAGATGGACGAAACCTACCTCGGCGGTCGTCTCAAGGGCATGGGAAGTCATTGGAGAAAGTATCCAAATCTTAAGCAGGTAGTCGTCGGGATCAAGCAGCGCAACGGAGAATTGCGATTCTTTCACGCTGAAGATGCCAAACAAGGAACACTGACAAAGTACATCAAAGAGAACATCAGCCAGGATGTCGAAGTCATCATGACGGATGAGCTGCCAGCGTACCCGGGCGCGATTGTAAAGGCGGGAATGAAGGACGTTCCGCACAAAACAGTCAATCACAGCGCGGAGATCTACGTTGATGGCGACGTGACCACGAACGGCATTGAATCCGCATTTTCGTTGCTCAAGCGCGGGATCATTGGTTCGTGGCATAAAGTTTCTGCGAAACATCTTCCTGCCTACCTTGAGGAAATGACCTTCCGGTTCAACCGGCGCCACTCCAAGACACTGTTTCTCGATACGCTGCGCCACATGATTACCGCTGACCCGCTCACCTTCGAGAAACTTACTGCGTAGAACCCTGGGCTTTCTGAGCAGACAGCGCCAGATGCAGCAACCCAGGAACTTGGTTAAGAATCTCTTGCGAGAAACGGAGCGAGCCAGTTTTGAGCCATTCCTCTCGAATCTGATCTACATGCGCTTCATCGAGAAATACGCAGGGACTGTCTTTTTTGATAACAACAACAAATGTTCCTTGTCCGACAGTCGCCGTAGATTCAGCCATGAATTTTGCCGACAGAGCCAAGGTGACAGCTTTACCGAGACTATCCCAAGGTGGTCGTGCATGTTTATGTGAAATATGGAAGGACATCGCTGCTAATGCAGCATGGTCTCCTTCACCGATGGCCCATACTCCAAGATGATCAAAGCCTTCTACGGATTGGTCGCCACCCGCTGTGAAAATGTGCGCCTCGCCATTCGAATCGAATCCACAAATTAGAAATCTGAGACTAATCTTTACTTTGTCGATCCGCTCACAAATTTTCGCGTAGAGTGCAGCACTGCACAGTTTCTTGCCGTTTTTCACAAAAGACTCAGTGTCAAATCCGTATCTTCGCAGAACCCTTTTCTCGATCAATTGGGAAACTTGGGAATGATAGGCTTCATCGAATGCATCTGCGATCTCCCGGGGGTGACCCTGACTTTCTTTTGCCAAGGTCGTAGCTAATTCAAAAATTAGCGGGGCATATTGCGCATCGTCGCCAGCATAAAGGACGCTGGTCCCGCCGAGGAAGGGCTCGTTCTTTAAGGCCATGAAATCTGAGGAAAATCCAGAAAACGTCACCTTTTCGTCGCTCACGCAAACAATCTCAGTTCTCGAAGAGGCCATCACAGCAAGGCAAATACTCACCCTCCACGTCCTCCAGTCCGCCGGTCGGGTTATATGATCCCTGTTCGGCTTAGGCATCATTGGACGCCTCCGCCGTAACTTTGGTCAAGTGAATAATCTTGCCAGTTGATAACAGGGCGGCACACCGGCGGTGCTGGTGCTTTCTTCATTGCCCTGAAGCTCCCGTTGGCAGCATTGCATCGCTCTGACCGGCCTCTTCGACTCCAACTGGAAACGCGCATCTCAGCCCCAAAAGCCAGACGCCAATTGCTGCAATCGTTTTGTACTCTGCTAGTTATAGCTCCCAGCCGAAATAAGTCCTCGAATGTCGGCCAGTGTCCTGAAATTTCTAAGTTCCCGGTCGACGCCAAAACCAAACGCCCGTTCGCAGTTGCTCTTGCGTCCGGCGAGCCGTATGCCTTCGCCGGTTTGTGGGAGAACTAGCGGGCCAAAGCGACGGTGGATGCCGCACCGCTTGAAACCTTCACCATCCTGACCACCGATCCCAACGAGCTGATGGAGCCGGTGCACAATCGCATGCCCGTGATCCTGGAGCCGAAGGACTACGACCGCTGGCTCGATCCTGGCGATCCGGCACGGCCGCCGCTGGACCTGCTGCGCCCCTACCCCGCCGAGCGCATGAAAGCCTGGCCCGTAAGCGACCGCGTCGACAACGTGCGCAATAACGCGCCGGAGCTGCTCGACGCTACTGAATATTGATGGATGCAATCACGGGTTACGCTGATCGCCGTGGCAGATTTTCATCCCTGGTTTTTGGGCCATTTCGAGCTTCGGGCAGTTAAGCCAAGATCCGCAGCGACTCTCATCTCCACTGGCTCAAAACTTCGGGCAGACCATAAGCTGAAACATTGTTACCGGGAACCGGCGGCTTTCTGGAAGAGGAGATTCCGATCAACATGCGCATCCCGAACACTACGGGCCCCGGCCCACGATCAGATCGCTTGGGCCGCGCATGTCAATCCTGCGGATCAGGCTGAATCCGGCTTCTTTCATCCAGGAGGCATATTCGGACTCGCTGTAGCTCGCGCCGGCATCGGTTCCAACCAGCATGTTCACGGAAAACAGGGCGGCATGCGGGGGACCAGTTTTGTCCGTGTTGAGGATGAAGTCCTGCACGGCGAGGCGGCCCTTCGGAGCGAGCGCAAGGCGGGCGCGACGAAAGAGTTCCATGTTTTGCTTTTCTGAGAACATGTGGCAAATCGCGTTCAACGTGATCAGGTCGTAGCCGGAACCAAGGTCGTCATGGAGCATGTCTCCAGCACGAACGACAATTTGCGCTGAGAGGCCGGCCTTTGCGACATATTCGCGGGTGAGCGGCACGACGCCGGGAAGGTCGAGGATCTCGCACTTCGCCTCCCTTGAAGCCTGCGCGAACGCGATCGAATAGATGCCTGAACCGCCTCCTAAATCGAGGATGCGGTGGACGCCTTCCGTGCCGAGCGCCTCTACGACGAGCGGCGCGCGGTCTCTGGCGTTGTGCTGCATCGCTGCAATAAAGTTGCGCGTCCATTGGGCGGTGCCATCACCCGCCACTGGAATGCGCCTGCCAGTGCGCACGATTTCAGTGAGCGTGCTCCAGTGATGCCAGATGTTCGTGACGTGCAGAAGGCCACTTCGGTGGTTGTCTTTGGATCTCTGCGTAAAAAATCGCTCTGACTCAGCCATATTCCGGTATTCCTTGCCCTTTTTCGTGAGCAGGCCGAGCGCGACGAGCGCATTGAGCAGGATCTCCGTGGCGCGGGTATTCGTGTTGATTTTCGAAGCAAGCTGTTCAGCGGTCGCGCCTCCTCCAATGACAGTAAAGATGTCGAGTTCGAGCGCGGTCAGAATGCAGCGGCTGGGCATATAGCCGCGGACCATCTGGGAGAGATGATCGGGCAACTCGGCCGCGTTCTTGCGATCGGCTATTTCCCGAGGAGATTTCTTGCCGTGAGCATCCGCCATGAGTTCCATGCTAACGCGCCGAACCGGTTTCAGCGTGCCTGGCTCTCTGCATGAGCGCGATGAGTGGGATGATGGCCAGGAAAAGCACGCCCATCACGCGAAACGACTCGACGTAGCTGAGCAGAGACGCCTGCTGCTGAAGAGACTGGTAGACGAGTGCCTGGGCTCCATGCGCGGCCGTCGTGGCGTCCGGCCCCCGCTCGCGAAGCGTCGCGGCAAAAGCCTGAAATTCAGGCCTGCTCAGAGATTCCGGCGTAATGTGGGCAGCGAGAATCTGCTGATGAAACTGAGACCGCCGTGCGATCGCCGTCGTGACGAAGGAGATCCCAACACCCGATCCGATGTTGCGCATCACGCTGTAAAGGCTAGTGGCGTATCCGGTCTCCTCTTTCGGAATGGGCGCCATGGTGAGGGTGGTCAAGGGTACGAAGAGGAATGCCAGGCCTGCTCCCTGCATGACAAGATCCCAGAAGATATCCCATGTGCCCGACTGCAGGGTCATATGGGTGTACGCGGCGGAGCAAAAATAGACCACGAACCGGCGCGTGAGCGCGGGTTCGTGGCGGAGTAAAAGTTGACCACCCCGCCAGGCAGTAGTTTCACGGACAGGCACGTTCCTTTGGGGGTTCCGAGGGAGATTCTGAGCTCGTAAGGGTCGTGTTTTCTGTTGGATACCGGAGGGATGAAGACGGTGGAGCTGTACGCAAGGGTGCGGCGGGCGGTGTTGGTTGAGGGGATGAGCCGGCGTGCGGCGGCGCGGGAGTTCGGGCTGGCGCGGAAGACGGTAAGCAAGATGCTGGAGTACGCATTGCCGCCCGGCTACCAGCGGCAGAAGCCGGTGCGGCGGCCGAAGCTGGGTCCGTGGCAAGGCGCGATCGATGCGATCCTCGAGGACGACAAGCAGCATCCGCGCAAGCAGCGGCACACGGCCAAGCGGATCTTCGAGCGGCTGCGGTCCGAGCACGGCTACGCGCGGCGCAACTTCATGGCGCCGATTCCGCGGGCGGGAAGTTGGGAAGCCATGAACACACAACTGGCGGCCGACTGTATGGCCCGCCGCGCGCAGCGCCTGCGTGGCCACACGGAGACCATCGGCGAACGCTTCGAGCGCGACCGCGTTGCTGCCGCTGCCGGCCGCACGCTTCGAGGTCTGCGATAAGACGACCGTGCGCGTCAGCTCCATCTCGCTGGTTCGCTACCGCACCAACGACTACGCGGTTCCAACTGAGTACGGCCATCGTCAGGTGCTGGTCAAGGCATACGTTCACCGCATCGTGATCGTCTCGGGCAGCGAGGTCATCGCCGAGCACGAGCGCAGCTACGAACGCGAAGCCACGGCCTACGACCCGCTGCACTATCTGGCGCTGCTGGAACATAACAGCCGCGCTCTGGATCAAGCAGCACCTCTGGTTGGCTGGCAACTGCCTGAGTGCTTCGCTCAACTGCACCGGCTGCTGGAAGCACGGCTGCGCAAGCTCGCTGCCCGCGAGTACATCCAGGTGCTGCGGCTACTGGAGACCTTCCCGCTCACCGAGGTTAGTGCCGCCGTCGAGCAGGCACTCACGCTGAACACGATCAGCTTCGATGCCGTGCGGCACCTGGTCTTGTGCCGCATCGAACGCAGGCCGCCGCGTCTGGACATGGACAACTGGCCGCACCTGCCCCTGGCCCAGGTGCGCACCAAGCGCACCGCCGACTACATGAGCTTGCTGTACACCGCTGCGGCCGAGCCTCCCACACTGGAGGCAACGCTATGAGCATAACCACTGCCGATACACCACAGGTTCTGCTGGAGCATCACCTGAAGGCTCTGCGGCTGCCCACCATGCTGCGCGAGTACGATAAGCTGGCCCGCACCTGCGCCCAGGAAAAGGCCACCTTCCCGCACTATCTGCTGCGGCTCACCGAGCTCGAACAGCTCGACCGTGATCGCCGCGCCACCGAGCGCCGCATCCGACAGGCCAGGTTCCCCGTGGTAAAAAGCCTCGACAGCTTCGACTTCCTCGCCATCCCCGCGCTCAACAAGACCCTGGTCCTCGAACTGGCGCGCTCGCAGTACCTGGCCCGCAAGGAGAACATCCTGCTGCTCGGCAACAGCGGAACCGGCAAGACGCACATCGCCTTGGCCCTGGGTCTGGCAGCTTGTCAGCGTGGCAACCGCGTCCGCTTCATCACCGCCGCCGCGCTGGTCGGCGAACTGATCGAGGCTCGGGACGAGAAGTACCTGCGACGCTTCCAAAAACAACTGACAGCCCATGAACTGCTGATCATCGACGACCTCGGCTATGTGCCGCTGTCGAAAACCGGCGCTGAGCTGCTCTTCGAGACCATCAGCCAGCGCTATGAGCACTCCTCGACGCTGCTCACCAGCAACCTGCCCTTCGACGAATGGACCGAGATCTTCGGCTCCGAACGGTTCACTGGCGCCTTGCTGGACCGCATCACCCACCATGTCCACATCCTGGAAATGAACGCCGACTCCTACCGTCTCAAGCAAAGCCGCCGCAAACGAGCCTAACCGGCCCACCCAAACGCGCCTCGGGGGAGGAGGGCCGCTTCCGCTACGCTCCAGCGCCCCTCCTCCCCTGAAAACCCTACCCTCAACCCTCTACTGGCTCCCTTTTCCTCCGCCCCGGTGGTTCCCGTACTCCGCCCTTGACAACGGACACAATACGGACACATCCTGGACTGGAATTGCACCCGCTTCTCCTTTGTTGCTCTATTTCTATGAGACCGGCTGTTCCCTGCACACGTTGCGCCAAGCCAGCCGCAGATCGCGGCGCATCGGACAGCGGTTTCCCGTGCGAGTAAAGTTCGTCACGTACTCGGACACCATGCAGGAGATCTGCTCTTCCGTGTACCAGCTCTTCTTCGTCTCAGTCCTTCCGTTCAGATTACGTGAGAACTCCAGCTCTAACTGGCTGAGCTTTCCGGGTTTTGGGTCAGCGGCGCGCTCTTCCTCTTGCATAAGCTTTCCCTTAAGTTACCTAAATAATCATATGCTGCGATTCCGCGGATCACCGTAAACCATCATGGGGAGCCGAAACACAGCCTACCAGCGCCTGTTATTAACCTTTACGAGCTGTTAATTCGGAAGCACTTGCAAGCCAAATTAAGACCCAGGAAATCGCCGCAAGTTGTTGATATTACATTACTTGCTACAAGATTAATAACAGCCTTTAGTGCTATGCTCTGTAGTAACTTCTTTGTATAGTACTGAAGTAATCACATATATGTTCCACTAGTACCATTCCATGCTAGCCTCAGATAGCTACTTCCGTGGCCAACTTTGGGTGATGCACTTACCTTTGCGCCGGTTTTCCAGTTGCTCCAGAACCAACGCAAAGGCTTCGGTTGGGAGCGTTTGCATCATGAGGCGCCTTCGCAAAACATTCCTCATTCTGCCTTCATTTGCGAAGCGTGCAGAGGCTGGCATCTCCTCGGGCCGCAATCTTAGTGCTCTGAGCCGCGGTGAGTGGCCGGATCGCTTACAGTCCTGCCGGAGCGACAGGTGGAGTGCGCTCTTGCTCGCGCTCCTCGTTTCATTTCTCTCAGCGAATTTGCTGGCGTGCGGAGGAGCAACGCTGATCGGCAACTCCTCGAGCGGTCCTGTTTCAACGACCAACTCAAGCGGGACGGGGCAGCCGGTGTTGAGCGGTCTTAGCTGCGCCAACGCATCGCTGACCGGGGCGGGCACGGATTCCTGCACGGTGACGCTGAACGCGGCGACGGGCACGGGCGGCCAGGCGGTGAGCCTGTCGAGCAACAACAGCGCGGTGGCGGTGCCCCCGTCGGCGACGGTGGCGGGGGGAGCCACCAGTGCCAGCTTCACGGCCACGGTCTCGGCGGTGAGCACGGCCGAGACCGCCACCCTGACCGCCTCCTCAGGCGGAGCGACGCAAACCTACAGGATCAGCCTGATCCTGCCGGTCTCCACGCTTACCCTCCAATCGACGAGCGTAACCTTTGGTGATGTCACGTTGAACACGCCCACCTACCAGTCAGTGACTCTGACCTCGTCGGGGACGGCGGCGGTGACGGTGAGCGCCGGCGCGGTGAGCGGCACGGGGTTCACCCTCTCCGGGGTGAGCTTCCCCCTGACCCTGAACCCGGGCCAGACGGCCGAACTCGAGATCGAATTCGATCCCACTTCGGCAGGCGCGGCCAGCGGCACGGTGACGCTGCGCAGCAACTCCTCGACCGGTTCGACGGCGACGATCGCCCTGAGCGGGACCGGGCAGCAGACATCCTATGAGGTCGACCTTAGCTGGGATGCGCCCACGAGTTCCAGCGATCCGGTGGCGGGCTATAACATCTATCGAGCGACAGGCGCCAGCTCCTCGTATCAACTCCTGAATTCCTCGGTCAATGTCTCAACAGCATATACGGATGCCACGGTGCAAAACGGCGTCTCCTACACGTACTATGTCGTAAGTGTCGATGCTGAAAGCAATCAGAGCGCTCCTTCAAGCACCTCCAGTATCACTATTCCTTAAGGGTCGGAGTGTGGCAGGCGCTCAATGGCGCCATCTGCTCTGACACTTATGGCGAACAAGAAGATGGTCTCCTTACTCCGCAAATTCGGCATCTGTCGCAAGACGCTGTATTAATTGGGAAGGTTACTTGTACGTGTTACCGGGGCGTTTGGCCAAATTACCTTTGGGGCATTGACATCAACCCTTGTTCCCTCCTAGCATCTGGAATGGACTGATTTGTATGGGCTGCGTAACTTCAACCCTGTCCAACACTCCCGGGAAACTCCCCCAGGGCCCCAGTAAATTCCAGGAAGGTTGCCACTGTCACCTGCTGTTGCTGCTGGGATACGGCCTGAGGGCTCCCTTGGATCCCTTGAGGGTTGCCGCTAGGCAACGGACGAACACAAAGAGCAATGTTGGACCTATGAGAAACCAAGATTCCCCAAAGGGTTTTTTCGGATAGCCGCCCTAGACGTCGAATCCTGGCATCACTCAATCATTGGCCCTCCCCGGGGAATCGTTCAATCGAAGGAAGAGGCAATTTCCTGCAAAAGCAAGAGTAGGCTTACATCTTTTGCGATGCGAGCGTGATTGGACATCGCGTGTATGCTGAGGCACGCAAAGATGCAATGCCTGAAGTTGGCAGGAATTTCTGAATACTTCGGCTTTTCGAGAAAGAGGCCGTGGTGTCACCGTTACTTCTGGTTCTGATCGTCATTCAGGATGCGAAGATGCGTGCGTTGGTGCGAAAGGTCCTTGAGGGAGGGGGTCACCGCATCGTCGATGCGGCTGGAATCTCACAGGCGCAACTGCTCCTGAGCAACGGGCTTGACCCCGATCTCGTGTTGTGCCAGGTTTCCCCGCAGGACATTGCGGAACACAGTTCCTCCCGTCAGTTCCTGCAGCTGGCGCACAGCTTCAGCACCTGCTTGATTACAACCTTAAGCGGGCAGACTATCCGCAACGCGGCCTCCGCAATGGGCGTTCAAAATTTCCTTACGGCGCCGCTAACGCGCGAAGATATTGAGTCGTTGGTCGACTCGGTGAGCCTGAGCCAAAGGGAGATCGACGCCGGCCTCGCCGTCGCTGCCTATTGCGCAAACGACTCCGCTACCCGAAACGGCGGAGCCTTTGAATCCAGATGCCTTCCTGAAGACGTGCCTGCCGTTCCTTATATCGAGGAACTCGGCGACAACAATTTCTTTCTGGCAGCGTCACCGCAGATGCTCGAAATCCAGCGCCAGGTGAAACTGCTGGCACATGTCAACGTCAACGTGCTGATCCTGGGCGAAAGTGGCACCGGTAAGGAAATCGTCGCTCAACTCATTCACAAGAACTCGCGCCGCTCGCGGGAGAAGTTCCTCAAGGTGAATTGCGCCGCGCTGCCGGCCGATCTGCTGGAGAGCGAGCTGTTCGGGCACCGCCAGGGCGCTTTCACCGGAGCCATCAGCGACAAAGCGGGCAAATTCGAACAGGCAGACCGCGGGACGCTGCTCCTCGACGAAATTGGCGAGCTTGGAGTGCAGATGCAGGCCAAGCTTCTGCACGTTCTCCAGGATGGGCGATTTGCCCGCCTCGGAGCCCAGGAAACCAGCAAAGTCGATGTCAGGGTTCTGGCCGCAACGAACGTGCAGATGGAAGACGCGCTCTTCGCAAGGACGTTCCGCGAGGACCTTTATTATCGTCTCAGTGTGGTTACCATCAAAATGCCGCCGCTGCGCGAACGGCGCGAGGATATTCCTTTCTTGATCGAGCAGTTTATCCACCGCGCACCGGTGGACCTGAAAAACGGATGCGGGCACATCTTCCCCTCGCGGCTGATCGATGTTGCCCTTCTCTACGACTGGTGGGGAAACGTGAGGGAACTGTGGAACTTCGTAACACGCACCATGGTGATGCGCGATCCCGACGCAGCGACACGGGAGCTCGAGGCCAAGGTGGCCGAATCAGCAACCAGGGCTCGGCTTGAATCCCCGATGGAGGCACCGGCTCCCTGCGTGGGCTTCCGGTCCATCGTGCGCGATGTGAAGGCCCGTACCGAAGCGGAGATGATCCGGAATGCGCTCGAGGTGTGCGGCTGGAATCGCCGCAGGGCGGCACAACACCTCCACATAAGCTACCGCGCATTGCTTTACAAGATCCAGCAGCACCAGCTGAGGCCCTGGTCGGCCGCGGAGCCGGAAGAAGCATTGGATAAAGCGCAGTCCGCCCAGGGCGGCGCCGCCTAGGGGTGATTCGGCGAAGAACTCAATGCGAAACCTCAACCCGCTGGGACACTGGACCGGGATTTTTCTCCCAGCGACCAGATTCCGATAACTGCTTCCTGGTGAGTGCCAAATCCTTTGGGGGCACAGTATGTTTGTAGGTTGGCGCCGTTACAGTGTTCCACAGTTCCGAAGGTTGCAAACAAATGGTAAGAAGTGTGCAAAGTTCTTGCGTGATCGAAATCGACTTGAACGGCTACGGATGATTCCTACCTCTAACCTGCCATAAATCAACAAATTCCATGTCATTGCGAATTCATATCCCGGCCGCGGTTTGGATGGCTGCGTGCAATGGTAGCAAAGCAGAGCCTTCGCACGGATGCCGCGGAGGCTGCCGGGCGAGGCAGTGATTTTCGGCCGCGCGCCCGGCATGCGGGAAAACTGCAGCAAGCTCTGATGTCGCGGCCAGAAAAGTATCGGGGGCGATTTGCAAAAAAACCTTAGTGTAACTCACAGGGCGAAGCTATGTTTTCATCGGCCTATCTTCGGAATTTCGTTCATCGAGTGCGAAGAGAGGTGAAATGACGCCTACCGGAATCCTGGAGGCCGAACATACTGGCGGATCCGCCTGGTGGGCAGTTTACACGCGCCATCAGCATGAGAGTGTCGTGGCGAGCATGCTCACCGCCAAGGGCTTTGAGGTCTTTCTGCCGCTTTATGAATCCACTCGCCATTGGAAAGACAGGCGGAAGGTTCTCTTTTTGCCGCTGTTCCCGTGCTACCTCTTCGTGCGCGGCGGACTCGAACGTAGAACGCAGGTGGTTACAACGCCCGGAGTTCACATGATTCTCTGCCGCGGCAACCATGTGGCCATTGTTCCCGATGCGGAGATCGATGCCATCCAAAGAGCGGTGAAGGGTTCGTATCGCATGGGGCCCCACCCGTTCCTGAAGTGCGGCATGCGCGTTCGGGTGACGCGGGGCGCGCTGGAAGGTGTTGAGGGGATTCTGGTGCGCAAGAAGAATTTGTTCCGTCTGGTTCTCTCGGTCGAGATGCTCGCCCGATCCGTCGCGCTTGAAATTCACGGGGCCGACGTTGAACCCTGCAGCGCAGACACCATAGATCACGGGCTGCGTCCCGCACCGGTCTGAGCCGGCGGGGGTGGATTCGCGGACGCCAATTCCTCCCGGATCGCGGTTTCTTCGTAGTCCGGGTCTTTCCTGCCTTGGCCAAGCCGGTTCCAGTCGCCGCCGTGCTCGCCGCTAGGTTTCGTTTCCGCGCGACCGAAGCGAATCAAGGCTATTTTTCGATGAGGCGTTTTGCTAAGAGGAACTGGATCTTCACAAATGGTTTAAGGAAAGCGGTCATGAAGAATAGGTCTATCTGCAGCATTGCAATTTGCCTTCTTACCTACTGTGCATTGTCTGTATATTCCCGGGCGCAGGCCCCCGCTTCGCAATCGACTGACAGTACCGCGCCGGCCGCTGCTCCTGCATCGCCGGCACAATCCGGTGTATCGGCAGCGAGCGGCCATGCCGACAACACGTACGTCATCGGCGCCGACGACGTGCTTTCGATCAATGTCTGGAACGAACCCAACCTGACCCGGCAGGTTCCCGTGCGATCAGATGGGAAGATCTCACTACCCCTGATAGGAGAACTGCAAGCTGCGGGAAACACCCCGTCACAACTCGACCAGGACATCACGACTGCCCTCAAGAACTACATCGCCGATCCCCAGGTGGCGGTCATTGTCCAGGAGATCAAGAGCCGGACCTTCAACATCCTCGGAATGGTGACAAAGCCGGGCGCTTACCCTCTCACTGCGCGAATAACCATCGTCGATGCCATTGCAATGGCAGGCGGGTTCAGGGATTTTGCGAAGAGGAAGGGCGTCTACGTCCTGCGGCAGACCCGCAGCGGCGGACAAGCACGCATCGGGTTCAACTACGACAGGTTCATTAAGGGAAAGAACATAACCCAGAACATCACACTCCAGCCGCATGACACGGTGGTCGTGCCCTAAACGCCATTTTATGCTCGTTCGATTGACTCCGCTTCTATTACTCTTCGCCTCGCTGCTTGCGTGGTCCCAGGTGGAACCAAGCGCGACTGGCGGCGGTTCGGCCGAAGACAGCGACGCGCAAATGATGACGCCGCCGCCCGTCAGCGGAGTGGCGTATCCAACGACAGTTGGTTCCGAAGAACGATCGAACTTCCTGGCTGGCGGAGTCACAGTCAGAGGGGCGTATATGAGTAATATCTTTCCGGGGGAACTGGTTGCTCCGGTAAGCGACACGACCGTTTCCGTTGTCCCGACGCTTTCTCTTGATCGCACCACGCCACGGCAAAGCGAGAAGTTGACCTATAGCCCGAGCTTCATCTTTTACCAACCGACCAGCGTGCTCGACACTGTGGATCAGAGCGCGTCATTCGGGTTCCAGGACCGGCTAACCCAGCAGCTGACCGTCAATCTGCAGGAATCCTTCCTTCGCACGTCCAACGTATTCGATGAGTCATACATCTACTCCCAGGGCGGGGTTTCGGGTTCAGCGCAGACCCAGGCCGCGGAGGTGATCTTTCCTTTTGCTGAGCAGTGGGACAACATGGTGCATGGCATCGCTGATTATCAGTTCGGCAGAGACGCAATGGCGGGCGGCGGGGGATCGTTTACCTTATCCGATTTTCCCAGTTCCACCAATTCTGCCGGGGCTTTCAATTCCCACTCCAGTGGCGGCTTGGCCTTTTTCAGCGAGCGCCCTACGCATAACCAATATCTGGGGTTTGTTTACCAATACGCACGAACCACCGAAGAATCGTCAACTGTCGCAGGCGAAACGCAAAGCCACTCGTTCCTGCCGTTTTACACGTTTTATTTCACGCGCACATTTTCATTTTCCGTTTCAGGCGGACCGGAGCACGTTGCAGTGACCCAGACTCAATCGGCAAACACCAACTCCTGGTCGCCCACGGTTATAGCTAGTGTCGGCTGGCAAGGAAATCGCACGAATTTTGCCGCGAGCTTCTCCCGCAGCGTCAACTCCGAGCAAGGATTGGTTGGCGCATATACCGCAGAAGGTGTCAACGGATTCGGCAGCTGGAAGTTCGCGCGCTCCTGGACTGGCAGCGTTTCGGGAAGCTATGGGAAATTGTCGACGATTACGGCCGCTTCTTCGTCCTATGCCGGCGGTACAACTATCACCGGGCAGGCCTCGCTTGCCTACACCGTCGGCGAGCACTTGCGGGTCGAAGCCGGATACGACCGTCTTCACGAACAATACCTGAGCATTCCTGCGATTTCTGGGAATCCGAACAGCGATATGGTATATGGAAATGTCACGTATGAATTCCACCGGCCTCTGGGGAGATGAACATGAATGAAATGCTCGAAGAGCCGCAATCAGAGGGTTTCGACCTGCAGCGATTTCTGGGAATCGTTCGCCGCCGGCACTTGCAATTCCTCCTGTCCTTCTTTCTCGGTTGGCTCGCGGTCTGGGGAACCAGTTGGGTTCTGTCGCCGCGCTATAAATCCACTACGCTGATTCTGGTTCAGCAGCCGATGATGCCCCAAAACTACGTTGTGCCCAATATCAACGACGATGTGCAAACGCGGCTGCAAAGCATGTCAGAGCAGATCCTAAGCCGGACTCGCCTGCTTCTGATTATTCAGAAACTTCACCTCTACAGCAACCCTCAGGGAAAGATCAGCGACGACGACAAAGTCGCGAGCATGCGCAAAGACATTGGAATCGATCTTGTGCGCAATTCGCCCGGCCAGCCCATCTCGGCATTCAAAATTTCGTACTCCGCGCACAGCCCGCGACTCGCCCAGGCGGTGACCGCTGAACTGACTGATCTTTTTATCAGTGAGAACTCGAAAGTGCTGCAACAGGAGTCCGAAGGCACGACAGATTTCCTCGAGATGCAACTGGAGGACGCGCGGAAGAGCCTGGCGAAACAGGAAGCCAAAGTTCGGGAGTTTGAGAGTCAGCACGAGGGGACGTTGCCCACGCAGGATGCGGGAAATCTGCAGATTCTGTCCGGTCTTCAGGAACAACTTCAGAACGAACAGGACGCTTTGAACACAGCCAAGCAGCAGCGCGTCTACCTGGAGGCTTCGCTGCAACAGGAAAAGGCTGCGCAGGCGAAGGTTCGGATCAGCGGCAACGCGGCTGATGCGGCGGGTGTGACGGATTTGGACACGATCGATAATGAGCTCGACAAGCTGCGCGCGCAACTTACAGAGTTAAGCGCCAAATATACGGATCGCTATCCCGACGTTCAGCGGCTCAGGGAGCAGATCGCGAAAACGGAGGCCGTACGGGATAATCTGATCGTTGCAAGCAAAAAGAGCGCCGGAGCGAAATCGAAAACGGACACAACCGCTGCCGGCAGTACGACGGATCCGGGCTTGAGCGCCATCACCCGCCAATTACAGAGCCAATTACAAGCCAACCAGTTGGAAATTACAAATCGCGAGAACTCCATTGAGAGCCTGAACGGCAGGATCAATGAATACCGGAGTCGGTTGAATATGGAGCCCGCGACCGAACAGGAGCTCGCCGACCTCACTCGCGGATACGATCAGTCCAAAGCTAACTACGACGACCTGTTGAAGAAGAAAGACCAGTCGGAGATGGCGACGAGCATGGAGGAAATGCAGCAAGGCCAGCGGTTCACGATGCTCGATCCTCCCAGTTTCCCCGCAAGACCGGATTTCCCCAATCGACTCCAGTTCAGTGGCATCGGCCTGGGCGTTGGCCTGGCAATTGGCCTCCTTATCGTGATCGGATTCGAGTTTATGGACGATCGTTTGCATCGCGACGAGGACATCAAAGCGCTGCTGCCCGTACCTGTGATCTCGGACATCCCGGAGATCGTGAATTCCGCGGATGAGCAGAGAGCAAGAAGGGGGTTGATCTTTGCGTGGGGGGCAACCATACTGGTGTTGGCCACGATCGCTGTTGGTTCGCTCCTCACCTTTCTGCATTCATAGGCCCGATAACCCATGTACCAAGCCTACTTTGGCCTCAACCACAATCCGTTTGCCCTGACGCCGAACCCGAATTGCTTTGTGCAAACGCCCCGGCACAATGAGGCCCTTGCCGCGCTTTATTACGGCGTGCGCCAGCATAAAGGCTTTGTTGTCGTAACCGGCGAAGTAGGTACGGGGAAGACCTTGCTGCTCCGCTGCCTCCTGCGGCTGCTTGAAGACAGCAAGGACGTCGGCTACGCCTATGTGTTTAACGGCAGACTTCCCCCCACGGACTTCCTGCAATACGTTCTCGCCGACTTCGGACTGCCCGCTTCAGGAAAGAACAAGTGTGAACTCCTGTTGGACCTGAGCAAGTTTCTCATCTCGCGCGGATCGAAGCGAATGACCAGCGTCCTCATCGTCGACGAGGCCCACGACCTGTCAGCCGACACGCTCGAAGAGATTCGCCTTTTGTCCAACCTGGAAACACCGGAGGATAAGCTTCTCCAGATCGTATTGTCAGGACAGCCCGAGCTGGATAAGAAGCTTGACTCGGTTGAGCTCCGGCAGCTCAAACAGCGCATCGCTCTGCGCACACAGCTTGCTGCGCTGAATGCGAACCAAACTCAGGAATACATCGAGCAGCGGCTGCGAATCGCGGGAGCGGCCTCGAACGGAACGCCGATCTTTTCTTCGCCGGCGGTGGCAGCGGTTTACTCCTATTCGCGCGGCTTTCCGCGCCTCATCAACACGATTTGCGAGAATGCGCTGGTCAGCGCTTACGCAAGACAGTCCGCAACTGTAACTGCGCGGATCATCGAGGAGGTAGCCGCTGAATTCCGCCTCGAGGCCCTCGTGCCGACGCAGCGGACGCATAACGGTATGAGCAGCCATATCGGGATGAAAGGGATTGGTCATGAGCAGGATTTTTGATGCATTACAGAGGTCCGAAAGTGAACGGTCTGGGGCCGCCACTGCGGCCCTTCCCCAGGGGCCGGATCTGCTGAAACAGGCTGAACGCCGAGTGGTCTCGACATGGGAAGCCGGTGCCGCCAACTTCGGTCGAGAAGCAGCAAATACCGAGGAGGACAGGGAGGCCGCCCGGCGGGAAGCAGATCTCCCCGCTCGAATCACATCAACGATAGGTACGCCGGAAAGGCTGTCCGCGGACCGGAGCCTAGATGTATTCAGCCAATTTGCGTCCCCTCAGATTTCACCCACTGCAGAAAGCCGGTTGGTCTGCCTAACGGATCCGGAGAATCCGACCGCCGAGGCCATTCGCCTTCTTGGAGTGCGATTGCGGGGCCTGCGCCGGAAGCAACCACTGAAGAAGGTACTGATCACAAGCACAATTCCCCGAGAGGGCAAAAGCACCATCTCCGCCAACCTTGCTTGCGCGCTTGCTAGGGCTTCCGACCAAAGAACACTGCTCGTGGAGGGCGACCTGCGCCGCCCGTCCCTTGCGCACATGTTTGGGGTTCAGACGGCCTGTGGAATGATTGAGTGGTTGCGCGAGGGTGGAAGCGCCTCTGCAAATATCTATCGCCTTCACGACGCGGGCCTCTGGCTTATGCCGGCGGGTCGTACCTCGGGTAATCCCATTGAGTTTCTGCAGTCGCAAAGGCTGCCGGAGCTGATGGAGCAGCTCGCCGCCTGGTTCGACTGGATCATTATCGACTCTCCTCCGGTGTTGCCCCTCGCCGACACCAGCGTCTGGATGAGACTCGCGGACGGAGTTCTTCTGGTGACACGTCAGGGGACAACCGAGAAACGTCAGTTGCAGAAGGGGCTCGAAGCGCTCGACCACGCGAAACTGCTCGGTGCGCTCGTGAACGGCTCCAGGGCTTCGGCCTACAGCGAATACTATTACAGCCCATCAATTCCTTCCTGACTTTCCAAATGGAAATCTGAAGACCAAGCGTCGGATTGGCAGTCTCTGGCCTAACATTCCGGCAAGACAAATCCTCACTTTGGCCGCTGAACATCGATCACATCGACTCGCAGCGGCGCCCTCAGCGCCAGTCGTCGCGCATGAAGATGGCTCGCCGGCAAGCCTGCGAGGGCACCTCAGCCGCACTCATCACAGATTTTAATCACCACTAATTCCCTCACTAGGAGCGTGTCGTGCCCATTGCTAGGCAGAACCTCTCCCCTGACCCGCTGCTGGAGACTTCCCCAGCCTTGAAGCGAACTCCTCTTTACGAGGAAGCGTTCCGGCACATGATCGCCATTGAGCGCAAGCGCACCGAGCGCTCCAAGGCTCCCTTTCTGCTGATGTTGCTGGAGGCTGCGGGAGACGCAAGCGCGAATCGGCAGGGGGCGACACTTCGCGGCGTCATCTCGGCGCTGCTTTCCTCCAGCCGGGACACGGACCTGATCGGATGGTACAAAGACCGGGAAATTGTCGGCGCCATGTTTACCGGACTCGTCGTGAATGATAAACGCACGATGCTGGATATCTTTCTGACCAAAGTGACCGCGACATTGCGGAACGAGCTGCCGGAAGAGCAGCTTGATCAGGTGCGAATCACATTTCACCTCTTTCCCGACGACTGGGACCACGACCAGCCAGGAAGGCCAAGCAGCGAGCCGCTCTATCTTGACTTGATCAGTCACGATAAGAGCCGCCGCACCTTGCTCGTCGTGAAGCGCACGGTCGACATTGTGGGAAGTGCCATGGCGCTGATCCTCTGTGCGCCGCTGTTTCTGGTGATCGCTCTCGCCATCAAGCTCTCTTCGAAAGGTCCCATCTTCTACCGGCAGCTCAGAGTAGGGCAGTCGGGGCGAACGTTCACCTTCCTGAAATTCCGCTCCATGTATGTGGGCAACGACAGCAGCGTACACAAGGAGTTTGCGACTCAGTTCATCACGAGCCGCCCGATAGAAGCGGACCAAGGCGGTAACGGAAACTGCGTCTTCAAGATCACCCAGGACAAGCGAATAACCCGCGTGGGCAGGTTTCTTCGGCGCAGCAGCCTCGACGAGCTTCCGCAATTCCTCAATGTGCTCATGGGCGACATGTCGCTTGTCGGGCCGCGTCCTCCCATTCCCTACGAGCTGGCCGCGTATCAAACCTGGCACCGCCGCCGGCTTCTTGGAGTGAAACCGGGAATTACGGGGTTGTGGCAGGTAATGGGCAGAAGCACTGTTCGCTTTGATGAGATGGTTCGTCTGGATCTCCGCTACGCCTCAACGTGGACGCCATGGCTCGACATCAAAATCCTCCTTCGAACTCCAGCGGCTGTCATTCGAGGCACTGGAGCTTACTAGCTTCGGCATCCTAAAGTTCGCCTAAATTTCAATTTCTGGGTCAAACTTCAGATCATCCAGGGAACGCAAGAATGCCCTCCTCGATCTCCGGGAAGACGCACGTACTCCGCCGGGCCGGACAGGCAACTCTGCGAGATTGGCGCCGGCTCTGCGGGTCCAGGACCGAGTTCGCGAGGACCTGACCTTGGGCACTACGAATCATTGGAGAGAGAAAGCTAAATGAAATTCGGTGTAATTGGGTACGGTTACTGGGGCCCGAACGTCCTTCGCAATCTCATGAACCTCGATGGCGCCAGCGTGGGCGCCATCGCAGACATCAACCTTGCGGCGCAGGCGCGCGCACGGAAGGCTTGTCCCGATGCGAAAATCACGCCGAACGCGATGGAGGTCATTACTTCGCCTCACATCGATGCCGTCGCGATCATCTCTCCGTTGTGGACGCACTACGAACTAACCAAAGCGGCTCTGCTGAACGGCAAGCATGTGTTTGTCGAGAAGCCCTTTACCAGCACGGCTGCCCAAGGCGAAGAACTGGTTAACCTGGCTCGACAGAAAAGCCTCACCCTCATGGTCGATCACACATTCCTGTTTACCGGAGCTGTGAAGCGCATCGCGCAATTGATTAACGACGATGCACTGGGAAAACTATATTACTACGACTCCACGAGAGTCAATCTCGGCCTCTTCCAGCACGACATTAATGTGCTCTGGGATCTTGCGCCGCATGATCTTGCTATCATGGACTATCTCATCAAGGTCAGTCCGGAGGCCTTGCTTGCGACGGGGCAGGGACATATCAACGGACACGAAGATGTCGCGTTCATGACTCTGTATTTCCCCGATAAGGTCATCGCACATATCAACGTCAACTGGCTTTCCCCAGTGAAGATCAGAACCACGCTGATCGGCGGCGAAAGGCGAATGGTCGTATGGAATGATCTCGAGGCAGATGAGAAAGTCAAGGTTTATGACAAGGGCGTCCAGATTACCAGCCAGGAAGGCGTCTATGAACTCCTGGTAAGTTACCGCTCGGGCGATATGTGGTCTCCGCAACTGGAGCAGGGCGAGGCTTTGCGCCAAGAACTCCTCTATTTCATCGATTGCATCACTAGCGGGCAGCAGCCACACAACGATGGCTGCGCCGGTCTTCGGGTAGTTCGCATGCTTGAGGCGGCCAGCGAATCACTCAAGAGGCAAGGAGCTCTCATCCGTCTATGAATTCGACCAACTTTGTCGCAGAAGACGTAAGGTTAGGCCAGAACGTAACGTTGTCGAAATTCGTGAATCTCTACGGGTGCGAGATCGGAGATGAGACCAAAATCGGCGCATTCGTCGAGATCCAGAAGAACGCCCGCGTCGGGAAGCGCTGCAAGATATCGAGCCACACGTTCGTCTGCGAGGGTGTCGACATCGATGACAACGTCTTTATCGGACACGGGGTCATGTTCATTAACGACATCTACCCAAGGGCCACGAACGCCTCGGGAGAACTGCTGACAGAGTCGGACTGGCAGGTCCAGCGAACGTTCGTCGGGAAGGGCGCGTCGATCGGATCGAACGCAACCATCCTCCCCAACACCAGGATCGGCGAAAACGCGATCGTGGGCGCGGGCAGCGTGGTTACAAAGGACGTTCCGCCGGACGCGATTGTTGCCGGAAACCCGGCGAGGGTGCTGCGCTTCATGAAACAGGCCGGCATGGCTGCGGCAACCGACACAGTCCCTTTCCTCGATCTGATTACGCCGCACCTGGAGTTAGAAAACGAACTCGTCGCCGCCTTCCACCAGTGCCTGCGCACCGCGAATTTCGTGGACGGCCCTGTCGTTGATCAATTCGAGCATGCTTTCGCCGATTTCTGCCATAGCCCCTACGCAGTGGCCGTAAGCAGCGGCACAGACGCTTTGCGCTTTGCCATCATGGCCTGCGGGATCGAAGCGGGGGATGTCGTGGTCACTGTTCCCAATACATTTATCGCCACCGCAGAGGCCATCTCGCAGGCGCGCGCCATCCCGGAGTTTGTCGACGTTGACGAGCACACGTACAACATGTCGGTGCAGATGCTCGAGCGTTTTCTCGAGAAACAATGCGTCCGCAACAGCACGGGAAGACTCATCAGTCTGCGCAGCGGCAGGACGGTCACGGCCGTTGTTCCCGTGCACCTCTACGGGCAAATGGCTGACATGGATGCAATTCTGAATCTCGCGGACAAATACGAGTTGATCGTCATCGAGGATGCCTGCCAGGCCCATGGCGCGGAATATTTCTCCAAGCGGCACAACTGCTGGATGAAGGCCGGCTCGATGGGCCGGGCGGCGGCATTCAGCTTCTACCCCAGCAAGAACCTCGGGGCCTGCGGAGAAGGCGGTGCCGTTACGACCAGCGATGCGGCGGTGGCAGAAAAAGTTAGGACGCTGCGCAATCATGGCCAGTTCAAGAAGTACATCCACAATTTCGAGGGATTCAACGGGCGACTCGACGCGATCCAGGCGGCGATTCTCTCGGCCAAGTTACCTCGCCTGGAGCAATCGAACTCGCAACGCAGGGAGCGGGCGGCGGAGTACAACCGACTGTTTGCTCACAACAACGCCGTGATTCGTCCCTTTGAGCCTTCCTGGTCTCGCGCGGTGTACCACCTCTATGTTGTACGAACCGAGAGTCGCGATGAATTGATCGACCATCTAAAGAGCAAGGGTATTGGCACCGGAATTCACTATCCGATTCCACTGCATCTGCAAAAGGCCTACGCCTTCCTGCATTACTCGCGCGACGACCTGCCAGTGGCATCCCGAGTGGCCAATGAGATCGTTTCCCTGCCCATGTATCCTCAGCTTCGGAGCAGTCAGCAGGTGCGGGTGACCTCTGAGATCTTCGCTTTTACTTCTCGAATTCCCCACAAAGAGGTGGACTGCGTCGCGATTCCTGCACTGCGAACGGAGCAAACGCCATAGCGAGTGAAAACGCACATAAGGTTTCCCACCCGCCGCAGCCTGCTAAAAGACGTTCCCTTTAGTGCCAAAGGCATGCGCGCGCAGAAATGACCTCACGTGCCGAGGTCGTGATAGAGCTGTGCTCCGCCGGGTTGTTCCTGAAAACTCGTGAACCGAGAGACGATGGCCCTTCGTTTGGACAGAATTGCGACCTTGTACCTGGCCTCGCCGATCATGCGGTTAGCTTCGGAGCGAAGGACAACGATCCCAATTTTGATGTATCACAGTATCACGGAGGAGGATGAGTCAGGCACCCATCCCTTTTATCGGATTACCACCCCGCCCGCCACCTTTGACGCTCAGATGGAATCCCTCTACGAGCAGGGCTATACGATATGCAGCCTTGGAGAGGCGAGTTCCCTGATAGGTTCTACGACACTTCCTTCCGGGAAACGAGTTGCGATCACATTCGATGACGGGTATCAGGACGTGTATCGCGCGGCTTTCCCGACGCTGCAGCGCTTGGGATTCACGGCAACCGTGTTCCTGCCCACCGCCTACATCGGAGACAGTACGCTCAAGTTCAAAGGGCGAAACTGCCTCACCTGGTCGGAGGTGCGCGAGTTGCAGAAGTATGGGATCGCGTTCGGCTCTCATACTGTCTCCCATCCGCAGCTGCGCGAGCTCAGCGAGAATCTCATTCAGCAGGAAGTTGTGCAGTCGAAGAACACCATTGAAGACAAGACCTCTGTAGTTGTCGATTCGTTTGCCTACCCTTACGCATTTCCCCAGTGGGACACAGCCTTCCGGACGATGCTGCGAGAGTTGTTGCAGAGCGCCGGGTACGCCAGCGGAGTCTGTACGATCGTCGGTCGCGCGGGAGCTCACTGTGATCCGCTTTTTCTGCCACGACTTCCGATGAACGGAGCAGATGACCCGGAACTGCTTCGAGCGAAGCTCAAAGGCGCCTATAGCTGGGTGGGGTGGACGCAGTCGACGCTGAAAAAGGCTCGGAGTTACCAGACTCGGTCGGCGTCGATATCAGGAAGAAGCAATTCTTTATCGGCCAATTGAAAGCAACTCAGCCGCACCCTGAACGAGATAGGGCTGGCGATGGAAGGCTACCCGTAGGGGTTCCGATGGTCATAAAAAGTTACGGAAGTAACGCGTGTCGGTGCTACATGCGTTATAGAATTGGCAAGTCTGCCATCAGAGAAAGTCCGCGGCCAGGGTCTTATTGAAGCTGATTGGGAGCGATGAAATGAAGGCATCGAGAAAGGAAGTCTTCGTTCTAGGAGTTCTGGCGCTTGGAATCACGGTTTTGGTCTTCCTTTCGCCCCACTTATATCCAGCTACCCGCTATATTGCGCAGTCGGCGGGAACATTCTCGGGAGGCATTGCCTGCAATGGAAAGACCGCGATCACCCCGGCCACGTTCAACGGGATCACCAACTCTCCGGGAGACGTGAACTATATTTGTGGAACCATCACCGCGCCAGCCAACACTGAGGCTTTAGTGGTCAATGGCGGCGGCACTAGCGGCAGCCCCATTACGATCTATTTTGACAGCGGCGCAGTTCTTGAATCTCCGTACTGGCCTGGACCCGGTAGCGGGGGCGCAATTGATATCGGCAGCAACAGCTATATCACCATCAACGGCAATGGTGGTGCTGGCGGAGCCACACAAGGGATCATTGAAGCAACTTTGAACGGCGATTCTGGAGGGGCCTGCCTTGGTGGTCCATGCCAATACCAAGCAGACGCCAGCAACGGCATCGAGGCCAGCAACGGGGCATCCAACATAATTATTGAAGGTCTGTCCATCATCGATATGTATGTGACGACCAATCCCACGAATGCCGGGGGGGGCTACTGTACCTATATAAACGGCCAAGCTACTAACTGGACGATCACGAATAATCTAATGCACGATATGGGTTGGTGCCTTCAGTTTCAATACGGCGGCACGACCTCCAACATCACGATATCAAACAATCAGATTTACAACATCGATCACGGTGTTGCGATGGGTGGTCCGGCTGCGGGAAACACTTTAGAGAACGTCTACATCTATGGCAACTACATCCACGATTACTCAAACTGGGATACCTCGAACGACTCTTGGCACCACGATGGTGTACACGTCTGGGGCTACAACAACAACGGCTCGGATACGATCACCTCGGTCTACATTTACAACAACAAGTTCGGAGGCTGCATTGGTCAGGACGTGACCGCACACATCTTCATAGAGGGGAACAGCGCAGGCACGTCGAACGTGGAAATCTATAACAACACGCTCATCGACACCTGCAACGGCAACGACAATGATGGCCTGATTAATATCGACGACCCAGGCTACGGGATATACAACAACACCTTCATCGGCACCTCCGGCGACACGTGCATGGGCGTATCCAACGCCACGAATCTGACATTCGTCAACAACGTCGCCAGCGGGTGCGGTACGCTGATATGGGTTGATTCGAGCGGAAGTTTCGCTTCGGGTGGCTTGCACAACAACATCTACGCGGACTGTTCGGGAAGCAACTGCTTTGCCTATCACGGGAATTATTCCGGGGCATTCTCTACCTGGCAGAGCGCGACGGGGCAGGACGCCAGCCCGTCGGAGTATTTATCGAGCGCAAATCTGAATTCCAGCGGAGTTCCGCAATCAGGATCAGCGGTGATCGGCAACGGCGCGAACCTCACTTCGCTTTGCACAGGGAATCTGGCTGCGCTGTGCTCCGATATCACAGGGGTGGCGCGTCCATTGACCGGAGCTTGGACCGTGGGGGCCTATTCGAATCTTAGTACCGGCCCTCAGCCGGCCACAGGCCTGACTGGCACTGTTGCCCCCCGCTAGAGCCACCGCTCGCCTGAGTAACCAGTAGGTCTTCATCGGTATTCAATGACCGCCAAGTTTTCCGCACCTTCTTCCAATCGTGCACTCGTCGCCTCTATCGGGAAGAACACGTTCTTCGGCGTGGCGGGAAACATCGTCCATGTGTTGGCCCGGATCGTGGTGGTCCCCGTGATCATCAGGCATCTGGGACTCGATGGCTACGGGATATGGGCTGTCCTCATGGCCATCGCGGCTTACATGACCCTAGGCGTGGGCGGTGTCAAATCCGCCTTCCAAAAGTATGTGGCGGAAGCGACCGGCAGCGGCGACTTCGACCGGGCCAGCAGATTGCTGAGTACGGGAACTGCGGCAGTCCTGCTGCTTTCCCTTGTGGCTCTGTTGCCGCTCGCCATCTTCTCGCACTGGCTCGCCATTGCGGTCGGAGTCCCGAAATTATTTCTCGACCCTGCCTCTAAATCGATCCAGTGCCTGGCTCTCGCGGCGATCGTGGCCAACGTGAGCCAGACCTATCAAAGCATCCTGGCGGGCGCGCACCGCATTGATTTGCGGGAGAAGATTAATGTCGTTCTCGAACCCCTCTACGCACTGGCAACCATCGCTCTTCTTTCTCTCGGATTCGGATTGGTGGCGATGTGTGCCGTGTTTTGCGTTTATGAGATTGCCGGCGGCATTTTGTGGTATTTCTTCTCGCGCCGCATCCTTCCCGGCGTCTATATCACGTCAAAATTCGTTACGCGATCGGTTGCGAAGGAGCTCGTCCGGTTCGGCGCAAGCTATCAGCTGGTTGGCTTGATGGAAACGCTGTACGGAGCGATCCTGCCGGTGGCCATCCTTAAATTCTGTGGCGCGAACGCGGCCGGTGTCCTTGCACTTGCCGGCCGCCTGGTGAGCTTTGCGATCCTGATCCAGGGCTCGTACCTCCAGGCAGTACTCTCAGGTGGAAGCCTCGTTTACGCCTCAGGATCTCTTGAACAAACCAATATTTTTATAGTCAAGTCGTTCAAAGCGATGGCGGTGTTCTCGATCCTTCCTTTGGCCTTCATCGCTCTCTACGGTGCAAAGATCGCTTTTGTCTGGACCGGCAAAACTGATCCTCTTTTGGAGGGAGCGGTGTGTCTCCTGTGTGCCGCCGGCGTGTGCAGATCCCAGAGTGCTTTGTGTCGTGTGCTCTATAGAATCTCAGGTGGAGCGGTGATGGACAACGCGCAATTGCTCCTGGGTTTGAGTGTTGCGTTGGTACTCTGGCACTTCGGTCCCAAAATCGGGTTTTTCGGCATGGTCGCTGGTATGCAGGTCCTCGCCCAGTTCCTAGGCTTGGTCCTGATGAGCCTGAGTCTCACTTCCCGATTCAAAGGATTTCATCCCCGCGTCCTGGTGCGCAATCTCCTCAGATTTTGCGCCGCCACCGCCGTGATTGTCGGCGCCTCGGTTGTAGGTCGCTACGTGGGATTGTCCTGGGAAATCAACCCCCGCGTTCTCGACACGATTCGAGTCATGACGGCTGCTGTGATTAGCCTGCTTGTCGCCGCGCCTGCCCTGCTCTTCACGGGCTCGGTATCGCGCTCGGAAGCGCGAGCGATGTTGAATGTTGTGTGCCGGAAATTTGCATCTCCCGCTTAGTTTCAATCAGGCAAGCTGGCCGAGAGCATTTCGAATTCATGAACACAAGGGAAGCACTCGCTGTCGATGCAACTCCGGCCGTGGGCACCGATCCGCGAGAGTGCCCGATTTGCGCAGACTCTCGTCCCGTGAGCTGGATGACGGCCCCCGACAGATTTAATGGCCGTCAGACGCAGTATAAGCTGGTACGCTGTCCCTCATGCACGCTGGTGTGGCTCCAGGATCCCCCTTCAAGACTTGAGATGGGGAATCACTACGGCGTCGACTACGATCGGACAATTGCCGCTGCTGCCAATACGATCGACCACTGGCTCCCGCGACGCAACGAACTTTCCCGCCTTAAGCCGGGTGGCGCGGTTTTAGATCTCGGCTGTGCAACCGGCGGATTCTTAAGCACCCTGCAAGGGCCCTTCTGGAAACTCTTCGGGATTGAAATGTCAGAAGACGCGGCAAATGCCGCGCGAACTCGCTGCGGCGCTGAGGTATTCGTTGGCGATATTTTAGACGCTCCCTTTGCTCCGGAGAGTTTCGACGCCATCACCTGCTTCAACGTGTTCGAGCATATGTACGAGCCGCGCGCTGTGCTTACACGAATCGCAAAGTGGCTTAAAGCCGGCGGCATCTTCTACACCATGATGCCGAATATCGACTCCGCAGCCGCACGCATTTTTCGCTCGTATTGGTATGCGCTCGAGCTCCCCCGCCACCTCTATCATTTCTCTCCGTTAACCCTCAAAAAGATGGCAGAAGCTTCCGGGCTCAAGAAAGTCTCCGTCGCAGCTCACCGCGAACTTTACTTTGAAATCAGCATGGGGTACGTCATAGACGATCTTCTGCGCAAGCTAGGCATTACGCCTAAGCCACTCGCGCGCGCCTCAGCTCCGGCCCTTCCATGGCGAGTTGTTCGCAAGGGTTTTCGCCTGACCATCCTACCGTTGATCAGCGCTGCTGCGTCGTTGGCTGGCGATGGCGAAACGATCACAGGAATATTTACTAAGGATGCCGCGAGGGTCTGAGGCCGTACACGCAAGGAGGCAGCAAATCGGCGCTATGACACGCGCACTCGAACCCGTCCGGGTCTTGTACAGCTTCCCTCATAAGCTTGGTGCATCGCGTATTTGCTATACCGCTTGGGAACAGTTGCGAGGCATTGCAGCTGCGGGTGCGCAAGTGATTGTTTATACGGGCGCGCTTTTGCGCGAAGTTCCCCAATCCGTGGAGGTGCACACAACCTTGTCTCTTGGCAACGTTTGCCTGCCGTACAGGCTGATTGGCAACCTCCGTTCTCTGGCGCTGCACGACTGGATTGTTTCTCAGCAGCTTCCTAAGCACAAGGATCGAATTGACATAGTTCATGTTTGGCCCTCCGGCGCTCTAAGGACGATTCAGGCTGCCAAGAAACTTGGCATACCCACCGTTCTGGAGCGTCCAAACGCCGACACCCGGTTTGCTCTGAATGCCGCTGCTACGGAGCGCAAGCGGATCGGCATCGAAACTGCGCACTACGACTATCGCCCCCGGGAAGCCAATGTGCTTCTCGAAGAAGCCGAATTCGAGACATGTGACTATCTGCTCTGCGCTTCGGACTTTTCGATGAAAACTTTCACCGATCGAGGGTACCCCGCAACGAAGATCCTGCGACATCGGTACGGCTTCGATGAAAGCAAGTTCTTCCCCGCGCACGATGAGCCGGAACCAGGCAGAGGGTTTACGGCTCTATACGTGGGTGTTGACGCCGTGAGAAAGGGGCTGCATCTGGCACTTCAAGCCTGGCTTGCCTCGCCGGCGTGCAACGATGGCGTATTCAAGATTGCGGGAGATGTCCAGGAAGATTTCAAAATGAAATTTGCAGAGTGTCTTGCTCATCCGAGTGTTCAGCAGCTAGGGATGCGGAATGACATTCCGCACCTGATGCAGAGCTCCGACATTCTCATTATGCCGACGATGGAAGAGGGCTTTGCGCTGGTTTGCGCAGAGGCAATCGGGACTGGATGCGTTCCGCTTGCGTCGACCGCTTGCACCGAGATGTGTATGCATGGTGTGAACTCTTTAGTCCACAATGTGGGCGACGTTGAAACCCTGCGGCGACACATCACGGATGTGTATTCCCAGCCGGGACTGCTGGCGCAACTGCGAGCTGGCGCGGTGGCAACTCGTTCGGACTGGACTTGGCGAAAGGCTGGTGACGCTTTAGTTGCGGTATACGCTGAAGCTCTAATCAAGCATGCTGGCAGGCAATCTGAGGATGTCGCGACGAGCGATGCAGCAGTCACCGCAGGCAGGAGTGCTTAGCTTTCGTGGACAGAGTTTTCGAGGCCGATGCAAAGGCCTTGATACACGATAATCATGTTGGCAAATGGAAGAATGTCGCAAATCCATCGCTTCGACGAGGAAGCTGCTTCACCAGTGGCGGCATTTCTCTAAAACTGGAGTTGGATAGCCCTCTTAGGGGTTTGTCTCGATAGGGGACAGATGCAAGTTGATTACGATTTCAATCAACGCGCCCTGGGACACGGTGCGACGGCATCTGTCCTGCACCCTGCCGTACTCGTGGCCTTGTTGGTAACGATCGCGCTCATTTTGTGGCGCCCGCGCAAATTTGCTGTTGTCCCGTTGATTCTCAGCGTCTTTTTGATCCCTCGCGGCCAGGTGATTGTTGTGGGAGGTGTGCACCTCTATGTCACCCTTATTATTCTTTTCGCCGGATTCATCCTGGTGGTCCGGTCCCGGTTCGCGATTGCAGGCGGACTGAACAGCATCGACAAGCTATTCATCGTTTGGGTCTTGTATCGTACCTTCGCGGTAATGGTCACAAGATGGCCTGACGGGGTCATGGAAACGATCTCCTTCTGCCTTCAGGCCTACTGTGGCTACTTTCTTCTCCGCTATCTTATCCAGAGCGAGGAAGATATCATGCGCGCCGTGAAGACACTGGCGATCACTGCCGCCATCCTGGGCGTCTGCATGGTCTACGAGCAAATCTCTCACGTGAATCCGTTCGGAGCCTTGCTCGGTGGCGCGCCTCTCAGTCCTGCTATCAGAAACGGAACCGCCCGAGCAGAGGCGACATTTGGACACGAAATTCTGGCTGGATGCTTCGGTGCGACACTCCTTCCGCTCTTTGTCTGGCTCTGGAAGATGAAGAAAAGAACCTTTGCAGCGGTGGGTATTGCCGGTTCGACGCTGATGGTGCTGGCTTCCTACTCGAGCACGCCTCTGGTGGCTTACGTCGCCGGCATCCTCGGGCTCTTTTTCTGGCCTTTCCGGCGCCACATGCGGCTTGTCCGCTGGGCTATCGTGGCTGGTTTCACGGGTTTGGCCATTGTGATGAAGGCCCCCGTGTGGTACGTGATCTCTCACGTCAATGTCATCGGCGGTTCGAGCGGATACGACCGCGCCTTCTTGATCGACACCTGCGTGCGCCACTTCAAGGACTGGTGGCTGATCGGCACCAACCAAAATGGCAACTGGGGATACGATATGTGGGACCTGTCAGACCAGTTTGTGGCCGAAGCTGAGACGGGTGGCCTCTTTACCTTGATCTGCTTCATTGCCATGATTTCCCTGTGCTACAGCCGGCTCGGCAAGATGAGGCGGCGCCTGATGCCCCGGAAACAGTGGCTGGTATGGAGCCTGGGCGCGGTGATGCTGGCCCATATCTTCGCCTTTTTTGGAGTTGCTTACTGGGACCAGACGGAGATTTGGTGGTTTGCATTCCTTGCGATGATTTCTGCGGCCACCCTTGCGCTCCGGGAATCGCCAGTTAAACCGGCAGTTCGGCGAGTGCAGCAGCCATTCGATGAGAGCTCAGAGGCAGCAACAGAAGTCTTAACGGGGGACTGGTACACTTCAGATGTTTTAACCACGAGCGGTGATCCTGAAGTGTGGCGATGAAACTCTCTGTCATCATCGTGAACTGGAATACTTTCGATTATCTGCGGCGATGTGTTTCTAGTCTCGCTAGAAATACAAAGTGCGCTTACGAAGTGATCGTGATCGATAACGCCTCCCCTGCCGGAGATGCAGACTGGATTGAAAAAGAACTGCCGGACGTAAAGCTGGTGCGCTGCAATGAAAATGCTGGTTTTGGCGCTGCGAATAATAAGGGTTTTAGGCAATCCCACGGAGAATATGTTCTGTTTCTGAATCCGGATACGGAATTGCTGAACCCGGTCGCGGATCTGATGATCGAGGCGATTTCGTCCTGTCCTGATTGCGGCATCATGGGTTGCACGCTGCTGAACGAGGACGCTACAGTACAGACCAGCTGCGTCCAAGCCTTTCCGACGATCCTTAACCAATTGCTGGATTCAGACTGGCTGCGACGGCGATGGCCCAATTCGCGGCTGTGGGGAACGCGGGTGCTTTGGTCGGGAAGTAAGCGGCCACAAGAGGTTGAGGTGATTTCCGGCGCCTGCATGCTCGCGCGCAGGGAAGCCTTTGAATTGGTGGGCGGCTTTACAAATGCCTTCTTCATGTATGCGGAAGATCTGGATCTTTGCTACAAGATGCAGAAGGCCGGCTATCGCAATTACCATTTCGGCCCGGCGACGGTGCTTCATTACGGGGGAAAGAGCAGCAATCCCGAACGGGCGACTGCGATGAAGTGGAAGTCGATTACTCTGTTTTGCGAAATGCATCACGGACGATCCTATACGCTCATATTCCGGTGTGCGATGTCCGCAAGCGCGATTGCCCGCCTGGCAGTCATTGCCGGCGTCCGGGCTTGCCGAAATCTTTTTGGGAGTCGACAGCCGAAACCTGCCTCTCTGACGAAGTGGAGGCTGATTTTGCGCACCATGCTGACCCCTTAGCAGCGGTACCAGTACATTGCGTATCACAGCACTTCCAATATCGACTGCGCGGCCGGAAACGTCCTCTGTTACGGGGGCCGAGTACAGCGCGTCGTTCAGACTGCCGATTAGGGAGGGCCACGCGTGAGCTCCCGCGAAACAAAATATGTCGTGATCACCGCCGTTCGCGATGAAGAGGATCATCTGCCGAGCACCATCCGGTGCATGCTGCAGCAGACGGTCTTTCCCGTGGAATGGATGATCGTAAACGATGGTTCGACCGATCGTACCGGCGAGATTATCGACGAATATGCCAGGAAGTATTCATGGATTCGTGCCGTGCACCGTGCGAATCGGGGGTATCGTAAGCCTGGCGGAGGCGTGGTCGAAGCATTTAACGAAGGCTATGGCAGGCTGCAGCGGCAGGACTGGGAGTTTATCGTCAAGTTCGACGGCGACCTCTCATTTGCCCAAAACTACTTCGAAGAGTGCTTTCGACGGTTTAGGGAAGACACGAAGCTTGGTATTGCAGGTGGAACAATCTGCTACGATTCTGGCGGCGAACCCCAGGTGGAAGAAGCGCCTGCCTTTCATGTACGTGGAGCGACGAAGATCTATCGGCGAGCCTGCTGGGAGGGCATAGGGAGTCTTTGGCCCGTCACCGGCTGGGACACGATGGATGAAATCAAAGCCAACTCTCTCGGCTGGGCGACGTGCAGTTTCCGCGATTTGCTGCTGGTCCACCACCGGCCAACAGGAGGCGCGGATGGATTTTGGTGGGCATTGGTGAAATACGGCCGCGCGAATTACATCTGCGGTTATCATCCGTTGTTCATGCTTGCCAAGTGTCTGCGCAGGCTGCCCCAAAAGCCTCCTGTGATTGGTGCGGCAGTGATCCTGTATGGATACCTCAGCGGCTTCATCAAGCGCATCCCACAGGTTGATGATCCGGCAGCTATTGCCTATCTGAGGCGCCAGCAGTGGAACCGGCTGACGGGTAGGAGCAGTATCTGGGATCAGCCGGCACGGTCCTAGCCGAGTTTCTTCCTGGTCAGATAAGGGAAGAGCCGGCTCTATTGCGTCAGGCCCACGTGCCGCCATCCGCGGGGCGATGATGCTGCCATTGCGCCCTGATTGTTGCCGGGCTGAAGAGACGGAACGGTTGTGACCTGGTTATCCGAGTTATAGATGTGAGGTTGATGTGTGCGGCATTTGCGGAAAGCTGAATCTCGAGGATGAGACACCGGTGTCACCACGGCTTCTCAAGGCCATGGCCGACAGCATCATGCATCGGGGACCTGACGATGAAGGGTACTATGCCTCCGGTCCAGTCGGCTTCGGATTCCGCAGGCTCTCTATCATCGATCTGAAAACCGGTCACCAGCCGATCTGCAACGAAGATGGCTCTGCGTGGGTCATCTTCAATGGTGAGATCTACAACTACCGCGAACTCCGCGATTTCTTGCTCTCCAAAGGTCACTGCTTCAAGACGCAAACCGATACCGAGGTGATTGTGCACCTCTACGAAGAGATGGGGGAGGCCTGCGTCGAAAAACTGCGCGGCATGTTCGCCTTTGCCGTTTGGGATGTGCAGAAGCGAACGCTCTTGCTGGCGCGGGACCGGGTCGGCATTAAGCCGCTATATTACTGTCTTAGGGAACGCTCACTGTTGTTTGCCTCGGAGATCAAGGCCATTCTGGCCGACCCGGAAGTACGGGCCGAGGTCAATCCGGCCATGATCGACCGTTTCCTTAGCTTCTATTACTTGCCTGGAGAAGAGACCTTATTCCGCGGCATCTCGAAGCTCGCGCCCGGCAACTACATGGTCGTTCGCAACGGCCGCGCTGAGATTTATTCCTATTGGGACCTGCAGTTCAGGCATTCTTCCTGGAGCCTTCAGCGGGCAGAGCGTGAGCTGGAGCGCATCCTGGACGAATCGGTGCGTCTGCACATGATCAGCGACGTTCCGGTAGGCTTTCTCCTCAGCGGCGGTGTGGATTCCACCGCCATGCTGAAGTTCGCTGTGGGCAAAACCGCATTTCCACTTAGCAGTTATACGTTGGGATTCTCCGAGCCAGGGCTCATCGACGAGAGGCCATACGCGCGCCTTGCAGCCGGCACCTTTGGCTCTGAACACCACGAATTGACCATCAGCGCCAGCGACTTTCGTGATTTCCTTCCGCAATATGTCTGGTACATGGAGGAGCCAGTCTGCGAGCCTCCTGCAATCAATTTGTATTACGTATCCAGACTGGCCAAAGATTTTGTGAAGGTATTGATTTCCGGGGAGGGCGGTGACGAGGCTTTCGCCGGCTACCAAGACTACCGCCGCATCCTCTGGGTGGAACGGATGAAGGCCCTACTGGGACCGTTGGGCCCGGCCGCTGCGTTGGGACTGAGCGGGGCCAACCGGGTGCTGCGTTCCAACCGCCTGTCCTCAACAGTGCCTTTGTTGCGGCAGCCTTTTCCCGAATACTATTACAGCCGCGTGTCTTCCCCGTTTTCTTTCTTTAATTGCAAGTTCCACGAGCTCTATACGCCCGACTTTCTCCAGCATGTAGACAAGTCCGAGTCGCTTCGTCCCGTCACCCGCTACATGCACGATGACGCAGGACACGACCGGCTCGAAAAGATGCTATACATCGACACCAAAACCTGGCTCACAGATGACCTGCTGGTCAAAGCCGACAAGATGACGATGGCGAATTCCGTTGAATTGCGTGTGCCTCTACTGGATCACAAGGTGTTGGAGTTTGCGGCCTCGCTGCCGGCCCACTTTAAGGTTCGCGGTTTCACCACGAAATACATTGCCAAGCGCGCCTTAAAAAGACATGTTCCCGCGACTATTTTGAATCGCCGCAAGACGGGGTTCCCGGTCCCCTATGCGGCCTGGCTGCGGAAGGAGTTGCACGACTGGATGCTGGCAATTCTGCTCGATCGCCAAACGCTGGAACGCGGGTATTTCGAAAAGAGAGCGATTGAAGAGCTCATTGCTCGAGATATGCGAGAAGGCGGCGGTTCCAAGGAACTTTTCTGCCTCATTGTGCTGGAGCTGTGGCACCGCTGTTTCACGACCAGAAGCGGGTCTGAGCCTCACGAGGTACATGTTAGCCCCCGCGGTGTACGAGCGTGAGGAGGTGTTGTCCTTACTTAGTAAGTATTCTCGATGGATAACTCCACGATAACTCGAGATAGAATCGCCGCAGGGGAGCCGCCTGAGGTAAATCAGATCGCAGCGCCGACTGGCGCCTCTCCATGGCGGAATCCTCTAATGGGGGCAATTCGGGCATTTGAACCAACGACGAAAGTCTATGAGTTTGATCCGATCTCCGATCCGCGCTGGGTGCAATTCATCGCCAGCCACCCGCTGGCTTCGCTTTTTCACGATCCCAGATGGCTGCGCGCCCTGAACGCGGCCTATGGTTATCGCGCATTGGTACTCACCACTTCCCCACCGGGAATGCCTCTTGGCAACGGGATCGTGTTCTGCGAGGTGAATTCCTGGCTCACGGGGCGGCGCCTGGTCTCGCTGCCGTTCTCCGATCACTGCGAGCCGCTGGCCAGTAGAGCCGGTGATCTGGAGCCTCTGCTTCTGCGCGCCAGGCAAGAAGTGGATGCCGGCCGGTACAAGCGCTTCGAGATCCGGCCAGTGTCCTACCAACCTGACGTGGGAAGCGGACTGGGCAGGGACCGCTCCTACATTTTCCATCGGCTCGACCTGCGGCCGCCGATCGAAGCCATCTACCGCGGATTTCACAAGAATTGCATTCAGCGCAAGATCCGACGCGCCGAGCGGGAGAATCTGCAATACGAAGATGGCAACTCCGAGGAACTGCTGCAGAAGTTTCTCCGGTTAATGAGGATGACACGCCGCCGGCAGGGCCTGCCAGCGCAACCAGAGCGATGGTTCCGCGCTCTCATGACCAGCTTTGGGAAGGACCTCAAAGTTCGCCTTGCGCTGAAAGACGGCACGCCGGTAGCCAGCATCCTGACGATTTCGCATCGCCGCACGGTGGTTTACAAGTACGGCTGCAGTGATCATTCGGCCAGCCGGTTCGGAGGTACGCCATGGCTCTTCTGGCGAACAATTCAGGAAGCCAAGGACAATCATCAGGACGAGTTGGATATGGGCCGGTCAGACGCCGACGGAGAGGGCCTCATCACCTTCAAGGAGCATTGGGGCGCTCTGGCGTCAACACTTCAGTACTGGAATTATCCCGGCAGGGAATTGAGCGCATCGAACCCGTGGCTGAAGCAAGCCCGTAAGACCGCGGTTGGGCTCGCTCCTGATTTCGTGATTCGCATAGCCGGCAGCCTGCTCTACCGGCACATCGGCTGAGAGCAGTTCGTATTCACTTTTCCGCTGTCGAAAGCGGGGCGGACTTCGGCGCCGCCAGCACGTGCCACTGTGGAGCGCGCTAGCTAGCCAAGCCTGGTTCACTCACGATCGCCGCGCTTCTGTCTGAGATGCCCATCCACTCATCATTCCCTGACCTGTCGTTTACCCCAAGATTGGAACCCCCATGTTGACCGAAATTTACTTTATCATCAAGCCTTTCCTGCCGTGGCGCTTCCGCGTGGTGCTTCGCCAATGGCGCGCAAAACACAGGCGCCAAGTATTTGCCGCCGAGTGGCCGATTGACTCGGTCGCCGGGAATACTCCCCCTGGCTGGCCCGGCTGGCCGGAGGGTAAACAATTTGCGCTGGTTCTCACCCACGATGTAGAAAGCGAAAAAGGCTGCAGTCGTGTCCCAAGCCTGTTGGAGCTTACGCGAAAGTATGGATTTCGCGCTTCGTTCAACCTTGTCCCAAAAGGAGGATATCGGGTTGACCGCCAGTTGCTCGATTTATTAGATCGCTCTGGGTTCGAGATCGGAGCTCACGGATTGGAGCACGACGGAAAGCTCTATCGATCGAGAAGAAAGTTCATGGCCAAGGCGGCCCAGATCCACGAGGTTCTTCAGAAATGGGGCGCCTGCGGCTTTCGCTCGCCGCTGATGCAGCACCGGCTGGGCTGGATCCACAAGATTGGCTGCGAATACGATACCTCAACCTTTGATGTTGATCCTTTCGAGCCCCAGCCAGACGGCGTGTCGACTGTCTTTCCCTTCTGGGTGCCTGGAGAGGACGGCGCCGGTTTCGTAGAGCTTCCGTACACCCTGGTGCAGGACTTTACGCTTTTCAAAATCCTGCGCGAACCGAATATCAACGTCTGGAAGAAGAAATTGGACTGGATCGCGGAGCGCCGGGGAATGGCGCTGATCAATACGCATCCCGACTATATGTGTTTTGAAGGAAGGCCCGCTCGCGACGAGTTCCCTATCGCCCACTACGTGGAATTCCTGCGCTATGCGCGGGAGAAATACGGAGACATTTGCTGGCATGCTCTGCCACGGGAAGTCTCCCGCTACTACCTCGACAGCTTGCCCCCGGACGCTCGGAACACACGGCGCAGGGTCTGTATGATTGCGTATTCCGGATATGAGGGGGACAATCGAGTCCGCCGCTACGCCGAGACTCTGGCGAGACGTGGAGATCTGGTAGACGTTCTCACGCTCAGCTGGAGGCCCAACCAGGAGGCTGAGGAGCAGCTCAATGGGGTGACGCTCCACCGCATTGCCAGACGCGCCCAGAACGAATCGAGCATGTGGAGTTATGCATTGCGCCATCTGAGCTTCCTCCTGAAGGCCGCGAATAAAGTCACCAATCTGCACGCATCGAAATGTTACGATGTCATCCACATTCACAACATTCCGGACTTCCTGGTCTTTGCGGCATGGTATCCGAAACTGACGGGAGCCAAACTGATTCTAGACATCCACGACATGGTGCCGGAATTATTTGAGAATAAGTTCCGTTCTGGTTTCAAGAAGCATATTGTCACGGCGCTGCTGATCGTGGAGAAGCTATCCATAAAATTCGTAGATCACGTGATCATCTCGAATCATCTGTGGAGAGAAAGACTGGTTGCGCGTTCTGTTGATGAGAGGCGCTGTTCCGCACTGGTCAACCATGTCGATCCGCAGCTATTCGCTCGACGGCAACGAACCCGGGACGATGGGAAGTTCATCGTCCTTTTCCCGGGCTCCATTCAATGGCATCAAGGGCTGGATATCGGAATCCGCGCCTTCAGCCGGTTCCGGAAGAAGGTGCCGAACGCGGAATTTCACCTTTATGGCGTTGGGAATGAACGGTTGCAAATGGACCTGAGGGCCCTAGTGCGGGAACTCGGCCTCGAAGAAGCGGTGAAATTCTGCGAGTCCGTCACCCTCGATCATATGGCCGAGGTGATCGCGAACGCCGATCTCGGCATCGTCCCCAAACGAGCCGATTCCTTCGGCAACGAGGCCTACAGCACGAAGATCATGGAGTTCATGTCCCAGGGCGTCCCTGTTGTTGTGTCCCGCACCAGGATCGACAGCTACTACTTTACAGACGATGACGTTTACTTCTTCCCCTCGGGCGACAGCGACGCGATGGCCAGGGCGATGGGAGAGGTGGCCGAGAACCAGAACCTGCGAGATTCTCTGATTGCTCATGGTCTCAAGTATGTCGAGCGGAATAGCTGGGCAGTCAAGCGGAAGGAATATCTGGATTTGATCGACAGCCTGGCTACGGAGCACTTTCAGGATGCCGAGCCGAAGTCGGATCTTACGCTGGCAGTGGAGCGCGGAACATCCGCGAGGCGTCCGGGGGATGCGAATTAGGTTGTGGACATCGTAAATGGAATCGCGTATCGCATGGATCGGGCTGCAGCGGTAGAGGCTCCCCGGCTCAGTGTCAGGGAGACCAATCCTCAGCTTGATCCCCGCTGGGAGTTGTTCGTGATGCAACACCCCGGCGCATTGATCTATCATCATCCGGCGTGGCTCTCAGTACTGGAGCGGGAGTACGGGCAACCATGTGTCTGCCTGATATGTGAAGACTCAAGCGGGGAGCTTCGCGGTCTCTTGCCTTTGATGTATACGCGAGGCCTTCCCTTCAGCAAGGGCAACCCGCTTGCTGGAGCGCGCCTGGCTTCGCTTCCCCGCACGTCCCTTGCCGGACCACTGACGAATGATCCCCGCGCCACCGTGCTCTTGCTTCAGGAGGCAGTGAGACGCGTGTCGGCGAAGGTGAATGTGCGTCTTCAAATCAAGCCGCAGGAAAGGGAACTTGGCGGACTCGTCCACGGAGTCGTTGAAAAGCCGTGGCGCTTCACATATCTCTTGCATCTTTACGAAACTCCGGGCGAGCCGCTTCGCTTTTCCAACAGCAAACATCGGCAGAGGATTAAAGGATCGATCAGGAGGGCGCTCGCGAACGGCTTGCGTGCCCGACTGGCAGAGACGGAAGACGATCTAAAAGGCTGGTACAGCGCCTATCTCGAGACGATGAGGCGCAATGTTGTACCTGCTAGGTCCTATCGCTTCTTCTACGCTCTCTGGCAGTTGATGCGGCCGAAGGGCCTGATGCGGTTGTGGTTGGTGGAGCGCCAGAGCGATGTGGGAGTGAAAATTGTTGGCGGCCAGATCTACTTCAGACTTGGTCAGACCCTCTCATATGCGTTCAATGGCGCCCAGACCAGCGCTCTGCCGCTTCGGCCAAACGACATCATTCTCTGGCAGGCCATCCACGGTGCGCATCAAGAGGGATGCCGGGTCGTCGATCTCGGCGAAGTGCCGGACGGCGATGAAAGTCTGGCTCACTACAAGCTCAAGTGGGGCGCTGAGCCGGTACGCCTCTATCGCTACTACTATCCGGATTTCCCGGATGCTGGGCCCTTCTCTGAGGGGAAAGAAACAGCGCTAGTGGGAATGGCAAGGGCGATTTGGCGTCACTTACCTCTCGCCGTGACCTCCTGGATCGGCGATCGGATCTATTCACGCCTGTGATCCAGAAAGCTGCTGATCCTCGCTTCGACCGGAGATTTCTGCAGATATCTCGAGTGAAAGTATGGTGGGCTCGCTGACACCCCTGTCTCGCGGGCATCTGGTGATTGGGTGTTCGTTTTGCGTCTTGATGACAGTTCAAAGTCAGAAATGGGCAACGTGATTTCTCAATCACCAGCTTCTGTGTTGTGATCATGAGGTGAATCATGTCAGTGGTTTCTGTTGACAGAACAGTTGAAGTGACTCGTCGCATTCACAGCCGCGAGGCTCGCATTGGCATTGTCGGTATGGGCTACGTCGGTCTGCCGCTGGCACTGTTGTTCAGCGAAGAGCGCTTCCGGGTCGCCGGATTCGATATCGACCCGCGTAAGGTTGACGCCCTGAACCAGGGTAGTTCCTACATTGTCCGCATTCCGACCACCGAGATCCAGCTGGCTCGTGAGGGCGGCTTCACAGCGACCAGTGACTACGCGCAGATCGCCGAAATGGATGTTGTCATTATCTGCGTGCCGACCCCGCTGAACGAGCACCACGAGCCGGATCTGAGTTATGTCACTGGAACCGTGAAGAGCATCGCGCCGCACGTCCATGATGGACAACTTATCGTTCTGGAAAGTACAACCTACCCGGGTACAACGGAGGAAGTTGTCGTCCCCATTCTGGAGAGCGGAAACCCGTCCGGATTGCGTGTAGCGCGCGATGCAGAAGGCCCAGGCATTTATGTTGCTTTCTCTCCGGAACGCGAGGACCCAGGCAACGACACGATTGCCCGCCGCGACATCCCTAAGGTCATCGGTGGATGTGGTCCAGTCGCGCGTGACTTGGCAGCTGCCGTCTACGGCTCTATCTTCAACCGCACGGTGCTGGTTTCTTCGCCTGCGACCGCAGAGATGACCAAGCTCCTCGAGAACATTTACCGCTGCGTGAACATTGCTCTCGTCAACGAGCTCAAGCAGCTCTGCATGAGAATGAATATTGATCTGTTTGAAGTGATCGATGCCGCCAGGACGAAGCCCTTTGGATTCCATGCCTTCTATCCGGGGCCGGGGCTTGGCGGACATTGCATTCCAATTGATCCGTTCTATCTTTCGTGGAAGGCGAGGGAGTTTGACTTCCGCACGCGCTTTATAGAGCTTGCGGGACAGGTCAACCAGGAGATGCCCGAGTTCGTTGTCGAAAACATCATTGAGGCCATGAATCAACAGGGCAAGGCGCTCCGTGGTTCGCGCGTCCTCATCCTTGGCATAGCATACAAGCGCGACATCGACGATCTGCGCGAATCGCCGGCGCTCACGATCATCGAGCTGCTGCAAAAGCGAGGAGCGCGTGTCGAATACAACGATCCTTTCTTCCCTTCGGTCGGCAAAGGCCGTAAGTACCAGCTGAACATGAGCAGCACGCCCCTGGACAAGATCCCTGAATTCGACTGTGTTGTGATCGTCACCGATCACTCGAAATATGACTATGGCGCAATTGTCGATCAGGCAAAAGTGGTGGTCGACACTCGCAATGCAACTAGGGGAATCGAAGCAACTAACATCATTAGATGTTAGCTGTCAATAGCGTCACTGATACTTGGATGTCACTTTATAGCCTCAACCCGCTGACGGATCGCGGCTGGGATGCGTTTGTCACATCGCATCCGAGATCGAGTGTATTTCACCGTAAAGAATAGCTGCAGGCTCTAGAAACAACGATTCATCTTTTGAAGAATCGATCGAGAGAATGGCTCGTAAAGGAGACAGATCGCGGAGGCAACCGATGGTACACTTGCTTGCAGCCGAAAAGCAAAATGGAAATTCCGGCTCTAAAGTGGGGATCTCCCCTCTCTAACCGAGTGCCAGAAAGCGGAGACCCCAGATCCATTTGTAGAGGAGGTTACCATGAAGGTTCGATTCAGTGTCTTGATCTCTGCTTACAACAGGGCGGAATATACCCGCCAAGCCATTGATTCGGTCTTAGCCCAAACCTTTACGGACTATGAAGTGATCGTGATTGACGACGGATCCACCGATCAGGTACCACAAGTGCTGCAGTCCTACGGAGCACGCATCAAGGCCGTTCGCCAGCCAAATCAAGGCGTAGAGATGGCACTGAACAACGCTGCTTCTTTGGCACAGGGAGAATATCTCTGCCCGTTGGACAATGACGACCTCTTTTTCCCCTATACGCTTGCGACGTATGACCGAATTATTCGGAGCCTCGATTCGCCCCCGCTGATCCTCGGGGCGATGACGTGGTTTAAGGACGGCCAACCTGTCCCGGAAGGTGCACAAACGCCATCTGCGATAAAGGTTCGGAAATACCCGGACTATCTATCGAAGAACGAACCAATCAACATCACGCTCAGCAAAATCGTGATCCACAGATCGCTGTTCGACGAGGTGGGGCGCTTTAGTGACAAGGGGGGGGCTCCCACCAGTTCCTACCCTGACTATAATCTGGTGCTGAAAGCCGGGACCCATGGCCCATGTGTTGTCGTCCAGGAGCCCTGCACCATGGCCCGCCGCGTTCACGCGACGAACTTCGTACAAAACTTTGGAGGAGTTTTAGACGGAATTCGAGGCATGGCCCGTTCGGAACGCCAGGGATTCTACCCGGGCGGGAAGCAACGCCGGGCGGAGCGATACGCTGTCATTGGCGGTTTCGCCTGGGGGTGGATCACCAAGAGATTCCTGCGGAAAATGCGGCTGAAGATAGCGTTCGTAACGGTGCGTGAAACCGCTCCGATGATCATTGTAGCAATGTGGCGGAGATTCTTGAGATGCTTCAGTAAAGGGGAGCCGCTGACTGTTTTGCCTGAATTGGAATTGAAGGTGCAATCCGAAAACTAATGCCGAACACTGACGTACTTTTCAGCATCGTAATTGCCTGCTACAAACAGGAAGAGCTCGTGCGGGCGTCTGTTGAGTCTGCTTTATCTCAAGGGCATGCCAGCAAAGAGATCATCGTAGTCGACGACGCCTCCCCGGACGGAACGGCGGACGTTCTGCGGACCTTTGGCGACGCCATTATCCTATCTGCACTCGCCGTGAACGGCGGAGCCTGTGCGGCGCGCAACCACGGCGCATCCCTAGCCAAAGGGAAGTACCTGGTTTTCCTGGATGGCGATGATGTATTGATGCCATGGACTCTGGAAGTCTATAGCCGCCTGATCAATGAGTGCGCTCCTAAGCTGATTCTGGGTCGATCGGCCGTATGTTACGGAGATGTTCCCACAGTTACGCCCGGCGATTGTCCTCATGAAATCCGCTTTGTCGAGTACGCTTATTTTTTCTGCAAAGATCGGCCCTGGGTCTATAACACGAGCTCCCTGGTAGTCGAGCGCGCAGCATTTAATTCCACAGACGGCTGGACAAAAGATATCTTCTATCAGGACATCCAGGACTTGATGAATCAACTGGCCGTCGCCGGCAGAACGGTACTTTTACTTGCACCGCAAACCGTTTGGTATCGGATACACTCGACGAATGTGAGTTTCACGGTCGGCGCGGTCTCGCGCTTTCTTGCCGGGATCCGTATGTTATTGGCAAAGGCTAAATCCGGCGCCTATCCAGGCGGGCGCGAGCTGGAGATGAAGAGGTCTGTGTGGTTTGGAGGACTGATCTGGTATTGGATAAAGCAAGCGTTTCGTAGGGGCCTCTATCGGGAAGGCTTCAGCCTGTTAGCATCCAAGGGGTGGATGGTCCTTTTGGCGTGCATCTGGAGAGGCAAGGCGTGGATCGTTGGAAGAAGACGAGTGGAAATCTTACATCTGGGCCAGAGTTCGCAGGCCGGAGCCTTGATTGAAATGGGCTGCAGACAGCAAGGCGGCGCCTAAGAGTTCAAAGGGATTTCCTAAGAAGCGACACGAAGAACCGGGTCCGCGATACGCCAGCGGAGTTGCTTAAACCCTTGTCAAACCATGCAACCTTGTCGATCATTGGATGACAAAACAGGCGCAGCATTAAGGGGGAACGAATGCGCATCGGAATTGTAGGTAGTGGATATACTGCCGACCAATATGTTCCCTTCATGAAACGTTACCCGCATTTGGAGTTGGTCGGCGCGACCGATAGGAATCCGGAGCGCGCCGCCAGGTTCTGTGCTTACCATTCGGTAAGACTTTATTCAACCCTAGCAGCAATGTTGGCGGACTCCAGTATCGAGATGGTCGTCAATCTGACGAACTCCAGCAGTCATTATGAGACATCAAAAGCTTGCCTGTTGGCAGGTAAACATCTGTATACCGAAAAGCCGCTCGCGACAGATTTTGGCCAGGCCAAAGAATTGGTAGCGCTGGCAAAAGCAAAAAGCCTCTATTTATCGATGGCGCCTTGCATTTTACTCGGCGAATGTGCCCAGACCATGTGGAAGGCTCTGCGCAACAACGAAATTGGGGAGGTTTACCTGGTGCTTGCAGAACTGGATGATGGTCCATTTCATCTGGCTGAACCGCATACGTGGCACTCAGAGTCGGGCGCCCCATATGATTACCGCGAGGAGTTCAACGTAGGTGTTACCATCGAACACTCGGTTTATTACCTCAGCTTGTTCAGCGCCGTCTTCGGACCGGCCAAAACTATTACACCTTTCTCTGCATGTCTGTGGCCGAAAAGGCCAATTTCCTCCCAAGAGACTTTAAATATCACCGCTCCCGATTTCACTGTGGCTTGCATCACTTTTGAATCGGGAGTGGTCGCTCGCCTGACGTGCAGCCTGATCTCTCCTTTTAACCACGTGATGAAAATCATGGGAGACACGGGAGTCATTACGATCAACGAGTGCTGGAGCTATTCGTCTCCAGTATATGTCGAAAAATTCTCGCAACTAAGATACAGAGCTGATAGATACCCAATTACCAAGGAGCATCCAATATTGAGGAACCTGCTCGGTCCCCGTAGGAAAAGGTATCCACCGGTCTGGAAATCGAGCGTGAAGCAGCGCAATGCGCGGTTTCGCATGGACTTTGCACGAGGGATTGCGGATTTGGCGCGTGCGATCACCGAAAAGCGTCCACCTCTGCTTCCCGCCGATTTCGGTTTGCATGTGACGGAACTGGGATTGGCGATCCAGGGAGGGGCGACAACGCCGTACCAGGTAACGACCACTTTTGCGCCCCTAGAACCGCTGGATGAAGCCGGTCTTAAGGAAGTCATCCCGAAGGGATGGTAGGGCGTTCTTCAAAGCGCAAGTGGTTGGCATCTTTGTAGCCTTCGAGCGGCGGCATGCCACCGTTTTTGGAAAATCGTATAGAATCCGAGTCACGAAAAGCCCAGGAATGTAAGGTGCGATCGACAGTGCCCCTTCAACGCGATCCATCCTGGCTTTCAGCACAGCGTGGTTGATTCCATGGCCGCGTCCCGCCGCACAGCCGCCTTTTTCCGGAACAGCGCTGCAGTCGATCTTCAACACCAACCTCAACGAGGGCGTCGAACGCAATTCCGGCCAGCTACGATGAGCCCGGAAGGACGGGATGGAGACATGCGGCTCCGCGTCCTGCTGGTTGACCAGCTGATTGCAACCCAGGTTGCCTGCGCCATAGCAAGGCCGCATGCACACCAGCCGCCAAACACTGAAAGGACCTAAATGACGATGGCGCTCTTCAAGGTCAAATGGCCGCCGATGACTTCCCGATTCAGATTCGGTCTTCTCTATGTGATGGTTGCCCCTAGTGTAGTCCGCCAGAAATAGAATCATTTATTACTCCTGATCATCTCATAAGATGAGGTGACCACGATGCGTGTAGCGCCCGCGATTGCATTGACTCCGGAAGTCCAACTTGAGCTGGAAAAGTTGTCGCGGCGGCGAACCACGCCGGTGCGGGTTGCGCAGCGCAGCCGTATTGTTCTGCTGGCTGCATCGGGGTTGGAGAACAAGCAGATTGCCGAACAGATTAGGGTGGCGCCGCGCATGGCGGCTCTGTGGCGCGACCGGTTCATCGAGCAGGGTGTCGAAGGGTTGATGAAGGATGCTCCCAGGCCGGGACGGACACCAGCGATCTCGTCCAGGATCATCGCCCAAGTGATCGCCAAGACGACGCTGAGCAAGCCAGCCGGAGCCACGCACTGGTCGCGCAGCACGATGGCGCGGGTCATGGGCATTTCCGAGTCCAGCGTGGGCCGCATCTGGCGCGCCCATGGACTGAAGCCGCATCGCATCGAGAGCTTCAAGGTCAGCAACGATCCTCACTTTGCCGAAAAGCTGGAAGCCATCGTTGGGCTGTATCTGAATCCGCCCGAGCACGCGCTGGTGCTTTCCGTCGATGAGAAGAGCCAGATTCAGGCGCTGGACCGCACCCAGCCGGGGCTGCCGATGAAGAAGGGCCGCGGGCAGACCATGACGCACGATTACAAGCGCAACGGCACCACCACCTTGTTCGCCGCCCTCGATACCGCCACCGGCGAGGTCTATGGGATCTGCCAGCAGAGACACCGCCATCAGGAATGGCTCCGGTTTCTGCGCATGATCGATCAGACCGTCCCCGCGGACAAGGAGATTTACCTGATCTGCGACAACTACGCGACCCACAAGCATCCTCGCGTCGAGCGATGGATCGAGAAACGCAAGCGCTTCCACGTGCGGTTCACCCCCACCTCCGCCTCCTGGCTCAACATGATCGAACGTTTCTTCCGCGATCTGACCGCAAACCAGATCCGGCGTGGCGTCTTCCAGGACCTGGAACAACTCATCACCGCCATCGGCGACTGCATCGACCACCACAACCAGAACCCAAAGCCCTTCATCTGGACCGCGAAAGCCTCAGACATCCTCGAAAAGGTCACCCGTGCTCGCGCCGCACTGCATAAATGACCATCTGTGTGGCGGACTACACTAGCTCTCGTCGCGATTACCGGTATCCGTCTGGCCGCAATGTATGCCACGTTCTCCGGAACCTGGGACGAGCCTATAACTATAGCCGCTGGAATGGAGTGGCCGGACAAGGGAACGTATACCTACGAATGGCAGCAACCTCCGTTGGCGCGAATCGCCGCTGCGCTCGGCCCATACCTTGCGGGGCTGCGCTCTAAAGGGTTGCACCCTTATACGTTAAGTGATGTTACGGCGGACTTAAAGGAGGCTATAGCAGAGGGAAATGCGATTCTCGAGTCGCATGGAAACTATCAGCACAATCTTATATTGGCGCGCCTTGGGAACCTGCCGTTCCTGGCTCTGGCATGTGTCGTGATCTTTCTCTGGGCGCGCCGCTGGTTTTCTACGGCTAGAACCCATCTGGCTCTGTTGACATCCTTCGTGCTGAAGGTCAGCAAGGGGGCAGCTTAAGGCGATAGAGGTCGAAAGCTAGGCCGAGCAGCAATGCTTGGATGGATTGCGTATGGAAGGATCTGCCAGGTGCACGAGGCGAGAGTTTACGTTTCACGGCGGAAAAGACGCTCTCGACGAGGGCGCGCAGGGCATAGAGTGGGGAGGGAAAATGTTGACGCATCTCAAGGCGCACACCGGAAGGCCCGGCAACTGGAGCGGCGCTTGGCCGGTATTACGCTGTTGGCTTTGAGCTGTTGGCGGCAGAAGGTGCTGTATGTGAAACCGCGCGACGATCCGGCGACCGTGCAGACGCTGACCATGGCGGTGACGCCGATGGTGCTGCCGGCGTCCAGGCTGGCCGCGCCGGTGATCCCGCCGGGCGCCGAGCCGGTTACGGAGCCGGCCACGCAGCCGGCAGGGCAACCCGCAGCTCCCGCCGCCGAGCCCGCCGGAGCCAGCCCAGCCGGACCAGGTCCCGCACAGCCAAGCAAGGAATCGGCCGCAGGGGTGAATCCGCCGGCCAGATAAGCCGTCCTCCGCGCCGAGGGCCGCGACAGCCGCAGGGATTCACACGGCATGACCGTGACGATGAGGCGAAGGAAAGGTACGCGGGCGTCGCGGGCGAGCGGGTGCGCGGCCTCAGAAGACACGGACGCGAAAGCCGGTGCTGACACCGTACGAGGACATGGCGCCGAAGGTGAACTGGGGCCAGTCCTGATATTCGGCGTCGACGCGCCAGGAGAATCTGCGGGTGAGCGGGTAATCCACCCCGGCCCCGGGCGCAATCACCAGGTAGTTTCCGTGCGCATAGCCATAGGGGAAGTTGAACTGGCCCTCGCCGACCAGGCCCTTGGCGTAAATCTGGAGGCGCCAAAAATCGAGGTGGTAGCGGGCGCCGATCAGATAGGTGGCGGCGTTGACACCGGCGGTTTCATGAAAGCGCAGCCAGCGGCCCTCGGCCTCGACGCCGATGCGCCGGCGGGTATCGGCGTCGACAAAGGCGGCGATGCCGAGCATCTTGCGCTCGCCGTACTGGAGATAAAAGCCGGAACCCATGGCGCCCGCGGATATGCTCAGCCCGCCGGCGTTGCCCGCCTCCGCCACCTGCGCCCGCGCCGGACAGGCAGTGGCCAAGGCCAGGCAAGCCGCCAAAAAGACCGCGGCCCAGCCGCTGGGCCGGACTCGCCGGCCGCAAATGAGGCAAGCCTCCGCGACTGCGACCTCCGGCTTGCGGTTCCGGCCGTTCCGAAAAGCGCGACAGCGCTTCATCTCTCTCCTTGAGCCTATCCGGTCACTCTTATGTAATCGTCAGGTTCACATTCTGATAATGGATGACGGTGCTGTTAGAGCCGGTGCCGGTTACCTGAATCACGTAGATGCCGGGCGCAGCACTGCTGGTGCTAAATCCGCCGCAGCCGGTGGCCAGCATGGCAGCCGCGGAGAGAACTAGGAACAGCACCAGAGTCAGGATGCGGGCGTTGCGCTTGCGGAACCGCCAGACGATCCAGCCGAAGAAGAGGCTGAAGGGCAGGAAGAGGCCGGCCAGAACCGCGCGTCTGCCCTGGGTGCGGGAGTTCATCGCCTGCGAGCCTCCGCTCAGCGGGTTGTTGGTGTCGATGGTCAACTGGGCGGTGGCCGTGCCGTTGGCCGCGAGCGGCACGCTGATGGCCGAGAAGTGGCAGGTAACGCCATTGGGCAGGGAGGCGCAGCCCAGGCCGATGGTGTCACTGAAGCCGCTCACCGAGGTAAGGGTCACAGTCACCGTGTCGTTCTGGCTGGGGGCCATGGTCACGCTGCCAGGCGTGACGGTGAGATTGAAGTTGGTGGCCGTGGTAGAGATGGTCACGGGCTGGGAAGTCGATCCGGAGTGGTACTGGTCGCCATTATAGACGGCGACGATGGTGTAGGTTCCGGTCGGTAAATTCAGCGGCAGAGTGGCCACGGCGTTTGAGTCCAGAGTGGCCGCGCCGATGACCGTGTTGTTCGTCCCGTACTCGAAGGTGACCGTGCCGGTGGGCGTGGGAGTGGCGCCGCCGGAGACCTGTTCGCTGTTGAGCACCACAGCCACGAGGACGACCTGCGCGGTCGTGCCGGTGGTGGAAGGCATGGCCAGCTCGGTCGTGGTCGGGATGAGCCCGACTACCAACTGGGCCGCCGCCGTGCCGGTGCTCGTAGCATCATCCAGATCACCGCTGTAGGTTGCCGTGATGGTGTAGGTGTTCGCGGCCAGACCGGAGTAGGTGAGCGTGGCCGTGCCGGTATTCAGGGTCACCGGGGCGCCAATCTGCGTGCCGTTGGCGCTGAAGGTGACGGTGCCGGTGGGGACGCCGCCATTGCCGTTCACGTTGGCGGTGAAGGTGACGGGCTGGCCGACCAACGCGGTACCAGGCGTGAAGGTGACGGCGGTCTGGGTGGTGGCCTGAACGATGGTGTACGGATAGGCAGGACTGGAGGTGCTCCCATCGTCGTTGTTGTCGCCGGAGTAGGTAGCCACGATGGAGTAGGTGGCGGGGACGACGTTGTTCAGAGTCAGAGTCGCCTTACCGGTGGATGAGTTGACCGGGGCGGCGCCGAGCGTGGTGCCTCCGGAGGCGAAGGAGATGGTGCCCGTGACCGAGGCCGAGCCGGAAACTATCTGGACGGTGGCAGTGATGGAGACCGAGCCGCCGGCAATGCCGTTCGGCTGGGGCGTTGCCGTCACCGTGGTGGAGGTCTGGGTCTTGTTCACCATCTGGGGCCACGGGACAGTCGAAGTGCTGGGAGCGTTATTCGCATCGCCCACGTAGGTTGCGGTGATGTTGTCAGTGCCGACGGGTAGCGACGAGTAGGTGATGGTGGTCTGATTGGTGGAACCGATCAGACTGTTGGTTCCGATCAGAGTCGTGCCGTAGTAGAAGTTGACGGCGCCGGTGGCAGGTGAGGAGCCGGTGGGCGTGACGGTAGCGGTGAAGGTGACGAGCTGGCCGTAGTTGGACGGATTGGGCGTCCCGCTGACGACGGCGACCAAGCTGGTTGCCTGGACGTCCTGGACCACCGTATTCGAGGTGCTGGCCTGCACGGAAGGATTGGCGATGCCGCCGCTGTACTGCGCGGTGATGTTGTGCAATCCCTGAGTGAGCGTCGAGGTTGTGATGCTGGCCGAGGCGCTGAGGCCGTTGGGGATAAGGGTCTGGCTACCGATGGCGTTGGCGCCGTCGAAGAAGGTGACGGTGCCGTCCGGGGTGACGCCGCCGCCGCCGTTAATCGCAACCGTCGCGGTGAAGGTGACATTCTGGCCGACGGTGGAGGGATTCTGGCTGGAGGTGAGGGTGGTGGTTGTGGCCTCAAGGATGTCCTCGGGATATTGCGGTGAAGTGCTGGTCAGGTGGGCGGGGTCGTTGGTCACAACGTAGGTGGCGGTGATCTCGTCGGTTCCGACGGGGAGCATGGTGGTCGTGAAGGTGGCCGTGGCCGTGGAGGTGGTGCCGCTTGTGGTGGTCGCGCTCATGGCGATTCCCGAGGCAATCTGGGTGGTCCCGTCATAAAAGGTCACGGTGCCGGTGAGATTGCCGGTGCCGGAGCCGGTCTGCACGGTGGCCGTAAGAGTGACCAGTGCGCCGAATGCCGCGGGATTGGGGCTGCCTGCGACCTTGGTGGTGGTGGAGTTGACGGCGGTAGCGTCGCCGATGAGTTGGATGTCGAGGGGCGAGTTGGGAGCGGTCATCGGGGGCGGTCCATCCTGGGTGTTTCCGGCGACGTCGATGTTGGCAACCAAGGGATCGCTGGCGACCTGGGGGGCGAGGACAGCGCCGATGGCGCATGCGGTGTCCACGGCGAGGATGCCGGTGGCGCAGGGATCGGCAATGCCGGTATCGTTGACCGCTGCATTGGCGTCAGGGGTGATGGCGGTAACATCGAGCGTCGCATTGCCATCGTTTTCAACCGTCTGGTCCATGGCCGCCGATTGGGAATACTGGCGCACCGGGGTGGTGTAGTCCAGCGCAGCATAGTTACCGACAACCTCGCGGACGATCATCTCATTCGAGTCGGACAGATAGAGGTTGCCCTCGCCGTCCAGGTAGAGGCCGGTCGGCCCGTCGAGGGAGACGGGCACAAAGGCTGAATTATAGTAGTAGGTCCCGGTGCCGTCGTTGAGCAGCGTGGTTATGTCCCCGCTCGACGCAATCACTTTGCGAATGGCGTGGCTGCCGGTATCGGCGATATAGACATTTCCGGCGGCGTCGACTGCGACGCCGAGGGGCGAATCCAGTTCGGCCTGATTGGCCGCCGCGCCGTCGCCGGTGTAGCCCTGGGTTCCGCTCGTATTTCCGGCAAAAAGGGTGATCTGGCTGCTCGCGGTGATTGCGCCACCGATGGCAGCGACCTCGCGGACCACGTTGTTGCCGGAGTCGGGAATGTACATGTTGCCGGAGGGATCAAAGGCGACGGTGTAGGGATAGTTCAACTCTGCCGCGGTGGCCAAGCCGCCGTCTCCGGTGAAGCCCCCGGCGCCGGTGGACGGATCCGTGGCGCCGTCTCCGGCAACGGTGGCGATGATGCCCGTACTGGCGGTGACCATGCGGATGCGGTGGTCGTTGGTATCGGCAATATACAGATTGCCGTTGGAGTCGAGGGTCACACCGACGGGCTGATTCAGGATGGCCTGGGTGGCCGTGCAGCCGTCACCAACGGTGTCTGACGGGGAAGTGCAGGCCACCAAGACTGTGCCGGTGCTGTTGCCGGCGATGGTTGTGATGTCACCGGTCGCGGCTGAGACCATGCGGATCACGCTGTTGCCGGTATCGGCGATGTAGAGATTGCCTGCGCCATCGAGGGCTACGCCGGAGGGATCGTTCACGGTCGCGGCGGCGGCAGCCGCGTCATCGCCGGTGTAGGTCGGATTGCCGTTGCCGACGATGGTTTCGATGATGCCCGCGCCGGTGCAGCCAGCACCTGTTCCCTTGATGACGACGCTGGTAGCGCTGGCGCAGACCATGCGAATGCGATTGTGGCGGCTGTCAGCGATATAGAGGTTGCCTGCGCCGTCAAGCACAGCGCTGGTGGGCCAGTAGAGCTCGGCGGAGGTTGCGGGCCTGCCATCGCCTATGGCTGACAGATAATTGTAGGCCTCGCCGGCGACCGGGACCATGTTGCCGGGAATCAGAACGCCCAGGCCGCCCTGTCCGATGCCGGAAAGATAGGCGGTGCCCAGCGCGTTGCCATTGGAGTCCAAAAGCACCACCGCGCCCAGGCGCACACCAGGAACGGTGGGTGTGAAGGTGACCGGCTCCGTGCAGGTCGTGACGCCCGAAGTCATCGGAAGACCCGCCACGCAGGTGGGAGTACCGCTGCCCACCGTGAAGTCCAGGTTGCCGACTCCGGCCGTCAGCACTTCCACGGACGCCACGATGCCCGTCCCAGAAGCCGTTACAGTTAAGGTGAGCGGCGTGGCGGTCGCAACGCCGACCGGCTGAGGCGTGCTGAACTTGCCATTCTGCGCCCATGCGCACGGGCCAGCCAGCAACAAAGCCGCTAGGGCCGCCACCCAGCTTCCGCGGTTTGCAGTGCCACGCCGGATCCTTGCCGTTCCGGGGAATCTGACGCCACGATCTCCTTGACAGCCAACTGGAACTGAAATGCGGTTCATGTGCATCTCCGAATGGATCTTCACCAAGGGGGTTTGGAAACGAGGGGGCAGACGGTACATTCCGGGCAGGCAACCGGGACACAGCGAGCAAGATGCTTGCATGTTCTCGCTCAGAGTTCAGCCATACACCGGCCCCTGTCGGGTCTAAAGTCGTTCAATCTACTTGGAAATTCACGGTGAAACTGTCCTATTCTGCTTCAGTAACCGATGGCTGTCCAGTAGTAACGTGAAATTTGGTTACCGCAGAAGTCACATAAGTACCCTCCCCTTAAATGGGCAGGGCGCAGTCGCAGAGACGTCCCAGGGCCGACCCGGCTCTTGAGCCGTGGGTCGAAGGCAGACCCGGCATGCCGTTGCCGGCCCGCGATGGCCCGGCCGACACGGGGGGTGCGCAGGGACTTGCGCGGCTCTCCGGCAGTCGGGCGGCGATGTACCGACCCCGGGGCCTAGAACCGGTTTGGCTCTGTTGACATCCTTGGTGCAGTTGCGCGGAACGCGGCAGAAGCGGCTTTACGCTGAAGTTGTTCTGGCGTCTTCGCGAACTGGACCTGGCCGAAATAGGACTGGTGCGGTTTGCCCGGCTGGCTCTGGAAGTCAGCCAGGTGGTGCTGCCGCCGCAGCGAACCAAGTTCAGCAAGCACGTGTTTGCCCAGCCGCAGCTTCTGGCTGTGCTGTGCCTGATGCGCTATGAAGACTGGACCTTCCGCGAAGCTGAGGTGCGGCTCAGCGAGCACACGGAGTTGCGTTCTGCCTTGCAACTGAAATCCGTTCCCGACTACACCACGTTGTATCGCTTTCTGGCGCGCCTGGATGTGGACGATATAGCCCGGGTGATGGATGAGATCGTGCGGCGTATGCCTGGGAGGTGTCGAAGTCCGGTCACGGTAGGCGTCGATGGCACGGGCCTGGCACAGGGCGCGGTGAGCAGTTACTTTATCCGCCGGGTGGAGCACTTCGGCCAGCCCCGGCGCAGTTGGAAACACTGGCTGAAATGGCTGGCCGTCGTCGACCTGAAGCGGCAGTTGATTCTGTCCCAGTACACACGGCAGGCGCCGTGGAACGACTGCGCCACGCTGCCAGCACTGCTGACCAGGGCGCATCGGCACACGCCGATCGGCTGCGTCTTGGCGGACGCCGAATTCGATTCGGAACGCAACCACACTTTCTGTCGCCAGCAACTCAAGGCCGATAGCGTGATCCCGGCCAAACGCCGTTCCAGTCGCCGGGCGTCCGGTGTCCGCCTGGAAATGCGGGAACATTTCCCCTCCCAACTCTATGCCCTGCGCTCGCTGATTGAGAGCGTCTTCTCCGCCGTCAAACGCAAGCTCTCTGCGCGCGCTCCCGGCAGAACCATCCATACTCAATCCCGCCAGGCGTTGCTGCTTGGCCTGGCCTTCGACTTCTACCGCCTCAGGCTGCCCGCCTACTAAACGCGCCAAACCGAGGATGTCAACGGAGCCAGTCGATGTCGATTCCCGGACGCAATTCGAATACTGAACGGGGTCCTGTGTTCAAATCCAGCCCCCGCAACCAATTCGGCCGCAGGCCAATTCAAACCAGCTCATCAGGACCCCCGGGCGCTTTCGGAGCGCCCGGTTTCGTTTTTTGGCCTCATCCCATCGTTCTCGATTCTGAGAATGCCTGCCAGGAGCTGCACAGCGTCTCTCAATTTCTCGCTGGGTGCTAACGGCTGATATACGGAACCATCTTTCCCATATAAGGCATGTCCAGCCTGACTCGTTGTCCTTTCAGCGGAGACCAGGGTTCCAGGAAGTAGCCGTCCTTATCAAAGCCGATGCCATAATGGCCGGTGAAGAGCGCATCCACTTCCTGCCAGTCTTCCGGCAGATAACCTTCGCCTCGTCCACGCGAGCCGTCCCAAACGTAAAACGCGCTGCCCACCGGATTCCGCTGCCGCTCTCCGGGCAATTCGATCCCCGCGTTGAACGTTCCCTTTTCGTACGATTGCATCAGCGGCCACAGCAGCCGTTCCGCATCCTTCCGCAGCCCGGTCTCGTAGAGCGCCTGGATGAAGTAATACTCATACGGCGGCGTCGCACCGCCATTCATGTAAACCTGCCACGTGTCCTTCCCATTCGCTTGTTTGGGAGCGCCGCTGGTGTGCGGGATGTAGCCCGCGGGGCTCATCGGAATCAGGTTTGTCGGCAGTCCCAGCTCAAAAGAGTGAAACCCGATGCTCCGCATCTTGGCCAGCATGGTTTGCAGAATCGACTTTGCCTGCTCCGGCGGCGCCAGTCCCTGGTAGATGGCGAAGCCGTTCACCCAGGGAAACATGTAATCGTGCAACTTGCCATCCGGGCTCTTCCAGCCCGCTATCACGCCTGTAGCCGGATTGAAGAATGTCTTGAAGTACACCGCCTTGATCCGCTCGGCGTCCGCGCGGTAACGCCTGGCCAGCGTCGGCCGCCCGGCCAGTGCCTCCACGTCGGCCATGCACAGGAACGCCCGGTAATCGGCCGCGTTCGAAAACGCATCGGGCCCCTGGAAGTCATAAACGTCGAACCATTCCCTGCCCGCCTCGTCGACCAGTCCATTCTTGTTGAAGTGCGCCTCGATGTGATCCGCCGTCGCCTCCATCGGCCTCAGCCACTCATGCAACTGCGGCATCCCGCCAATCGTGCGGATCACATACCACGCGGAGATCACCAGGTAAGCCGCCGTCTCCCGCGACGACTTCCACTCGGGCGAGTACACATTCACGTCGGGCATCATGTAGCCGCGCGCGCCCTTGAAATAGCGATCCACCGTCGCGCCCACCAGCTCCATCGGCGAGATGCCGTCCTCAAGATGCGGAGCGAACACCGCCTGCTCCGCGTAGAAGAGTATCGCCAGCCCGCAGTTGATGCTCATCACGCTGTTGCTCACCATACCGGTATCGGGCCGCCACTGCGTCATGTTCAGCGAGTACTTGGGAAAGCGCACCAGCCACAGATTCCGGCTTATCAGTCCCGGCAGCGGCTCCAGGCTCTCAACCGCAAAATGCAGCGTCGTGTGCCACGCTTGCGGCCCAATCTCATTCAGCCCGTCTTCGCTCGCCGGCTGGTGCGGCGTAATGTCCACCGCGTACGATGTAGCCGGGAAAAGCGACGACGGCCTGCGGTAGAACGCTGCTGCATCGCCCGTGCGCGTGATGTACACCGTTCCAAAGTCCGGCGCGGCAAGATACGTCGGCACATCCACGTAGTTCATCCGTTTCGAGGGATGGCAGACGAACGTGGTCGGCGTCTGGTTGGCCGCAAACTGAAACCGGAACAATCCCCCGCGCATCGGCACCGAGTGCTTCGCCGCAGCCGCAAGCGACAAATCGAATCCCCTGGCCCCGGCCCGGATCGACACCTGCTCGTAAACTCCCGGCCCAATCTCCACCGGCGCATAGCGGAACAGATTTCCGCTGCGAGTCACCGCGCTTGCTCCCAGCGGCATCGCACTCGCGAACGGCTGATCCAGTACCGGGTATGCGCCGCCTTCCTGCAACAGGTTCACGCCCAGCTCCCCCTTGCCGAGCGAATCCAGCGCCAGCGACACGATGCGCGGTTGCGCCTTATCCAGCACCAGCCGGTACCACGGCGTGCTGATCGCAAGCGTCCGGCCCAGATGCTCAACCTGCGGCGCAAACTCCGTGGGAGACAGGTTCGAAGGCAGCATTCTGGCTCCGCCGGCCGATGGATTCACCTGCGCCGCACCCGCGCCGGCAGCCGTATCGGTCCCATACACCTCTAATTGCGCGAGCTCGGCGACCCACGACTGAGGTGTCGTCGCCGCCGCCGTTCGCTCGATCACCAGGCGGAAATTGTCCGTCACCATCGGTGCAAAGTGAACCGTAAAGGTCAGCGTCTGCGGATCGAACTTCGCCTGCTGCACGTGAAAAATCCTATGGAATGCGGCGCCAGAGCCAAGAGACTCTCCGGAAAACTCAACCGGTCTGCTGTCCATGCTCGCGGCATGAAGCACCACCTTGTCAATTCGCCGCGGTCCCGCGAAATGCACCCAAACCCATTGCGGAAGATGCTGAAACGGGTTGCTCTGCCAGTGGCACGGCCCCAGCGCGTCCGACGCATCCGGCCCGCTATTTACAGGGCAGGGAATCTGCTCCTCCGCCTTCTTGCTGCGAAACAAAAACGAGCTGACCTCAACCTGCACGCCCGGCTCACGCCAGAATGCGACGTCCCGGTAGCCGCTCGTTGATTGGCTCCTTCCGATCTGACAAAGCATCATCAAAGCCAGCGCAACCGCTGCATGCTCTCGCATCTTCCGGAACCTTCCCAAAATAAGATTTCGCACCAGTTCTCCCGTCGCGCCCCTGCGTTCTTTTCTGCTGTCGCTTTTCATCCCATCGAATCCGAGGTATCGGAGCCGGGACGGGAAGAATATCAACAGGCCCGCGGACCCTGCTTCAATCTCTCTGCATCTGCCGCGTATTTCTTGCAGGATCAACAATTGTCGCAATACGGCCGGAGATGCGCAATTGGGAATGATCTTCTACGCTCCGGCCGCCGGAAATCACTCCAGCCAGCGCAAATACTTCCGCGGCCGACCTGCGTCTACTCAGCCTGCGCCGCCAGGTCCTTCCGGATTTCATCTGCTGATGTGTTATCGTACCTGCGCCACGAAAACCGCATCTTTTCTCCCCTCCTGAACGATGGATGTGCGCCCGTCCCGGGGCCGGAAGAGCAAGGAACACGCGCGCGGAATCGTGGGGGAGGGGCACAAATGAACATTGGATCGAAGCAACTGATCTCCTTGGGATTGGCGTTTTTGCTCGGCGCAGGCGCCGCCCTGGCGCAGAGTGCCTCCACTCCGCTCAGGAACGGCTTTGTGAATCCGCCCAACCGTGCGCGCCCCAGGGTCTGGTGGCACTGGATGAACGGCAACGTCACAAAAGAAGGCATCAAGCTGGACCTGGAGTGGATGCACCGCGTAGGGATCGCCGGTTTTCAGAACTTCGATGCCACGCCGGACACCCCGCAGGTGGTCGAGCATCGTCTGCCATTCATGACGCCGGGATGGAAAGATGCCTTCCGCTATGCGACCAGATTGGCCGATCAGCTCGGGCTCGAAGAGACGATCGCAGCTTCACCCGGCTGGAGCGAGACAGGCGGGCCCTGGGTTCCGGCTTCCGAGGCGATGAAGAAATACGTCTGGAGCGAGACCTTTGTCGAGGGCGGCAAACCCTTCACCGGCAGGCTGGCGCATCCGCCGTCGGAGACCGGGGCCTTCCAGAGCGTGAAGATCCACGGTGGAATTGCCGCGCCCCCCGGCTCTGCGCCGGCTCCCCACTTCTATGCGGACTCGGTCGTCGTAGCCTACCCGAGACCGGCCGACGATGTGCCCATTGAATCCTTGCATGTGAAGATCACGGCCAGCGCCGGCTCGCCTGACCTGGCCATGCTTACCGACGGGGATCTGCAGAAGACCACCGGGCTGCCCATACCGGCCGCAGGCGCGAGCTCCTGGATCCAATATGAGTTTCCGGCGCCACAGACCATCCGCGCGGTCACCTTTGCCATCAGAAGACTGGGTCCGGTTCAGGCCGCGCTGTGGGGGATCGGAAACCCGGGAAAAACTTTGCAGGCAAGCGACGACGGGCAGAACTTCCGGCTCGTGGCCGAGCTGAACGGCGGGAACGCCCCGCAAAGCACGGTTTCCTTCCCCGCGGCGACGGCGAAGTATTTCCGTGTCGTGTTCAGGCGCGCTCCGCCGCCTCCCTTGCCGGGTTGGCTGGATGGAAGCGATCCGGCCTTCTTCGGAATCAGGATCGGTCCGCCTCCAGCCGACTATGAGATCGCCGAGTTGAGGCTGCACCCGGGCGCGCGCGTCAACCGGTTTGATGACAAGGCCGGATTCACGACCGAACCGGATCTCTACTCCCTGGCCTCGCCTCCGGTTCCCGCGGCAGATGCCATTCCCCCGGCCGCCGTCATCAACCTGACTTCAAAGATGCGCCCCGACGGTACCCTCGACTGGACACCGCCGCCCGGCAACTGGGTGGTGCTTCGCTTCGGATATTCTCTGCTGGGAACCACAAACCATCCGGCCACCCCGGAGGCCACCGGCCTCGAGGTCGACAAGCTGGACGGAAGGTTCGTCGCCAGGTATATGAACGCCTATTTGGATCTTTTCCGGGATACGGTGGGCGCGGATTGGATGGGCAAGCGGGGCATCCGCTATGTCGTCAACGACAGTTGGGAGGCGGGCCCGCAAAACTGGACGGATCGCATGATCGCTCAATTCAGGCGGCTGCGCGGCTACGACCCGGTGCCCTGGATGCCGGTTCTCGCCGGGCATGTGGTCGGGAGCGCCCAGGCCAGCGACCGCTTCCTCTGGGACTTTCGCAAGACCATCGAAGACCTGATCGCGGACGAGCACTACGGCCAATTGGAGGCGACTCTCCACCAGCGCGGCATCGGACACTACGGCGAATCCCACGAGGACGGCCGCGCCATCCTTGCCGACGGCATGGAGGTGAAGAAGTTCGACGAAATACCCATGAGCGCGATGTGGACCCAGACTCCCGGGGTCAACAAGGAACTGTACGTCTACGACGCCGACGATCGCGAGTCGGCCTCCGTCGCGCATATCTATGGGCAAAACCTTGCCGCGGCGGAGTCGATGACCGCGGCTGCCGCGCCCTGGGCCTGGTCTCCCGCCACCCTGAAACCCACCGCGGACATGGAATTCGCGAATGGAATCAACCTCTTTGCCATCTCCGTGTCGGTGCACCAGCCGCTAGTGGGGAAGGCGCCCGGAATGACGCTGGGGCCCTATGGCCAGTGGTTCAATCGCAATGAAACCTGGGCGGAACAGGCCGGACCGTGGATCGACTACATCGCCCGCAGCAGTTACCTGCTGCAGCAGGGACGCTTCGCTGCGGACCTGGTCTATTTCTATGGCGAGGATTCCAACCTCACTGCGATCTTTCACGATAAGCCGCCGGAGGTGCCGGCCGGCTATGGCTTCGACTACATCAACGCCGACGGATTGATTCACGCGCTCCACGTGGCCGGCGGCCGCATCGTATCTCCCGGCGGCATGCAATATCGTTTGCTCGGCCTGGACCCTTACAGCCGCCACATGTCGTTGCCCGTGCTCCGCGCCATTCATAGCCTGGTTGCCGAAGGCGCGGTGGTGGCTGGTCCCAGGCCCATCGACGATCCCAGCCTCGCCGACGACCATGCGGAGTTCAGCAAACTGAGCGCAGAGTTGTTCGGCGATGGCGCTGGCGTCCATCAAGTCGGCAAAGGCAAGGTCTATGCGGGCTGGAGCCTGCAGGATGTCTTCAACGCCCTCGGTCTCAAGCCAGACTTCGACTATACCAGGCCGGAGAATGACACCCGCCTTCTCTTCGTCCATCGCAAGCTGGCGGATGGCGACCTCTACTTCGTGGACAACCGCAACAACCGCGAGGAGACGGTCGAGGCCAGCTTCCGCGTGACCGGCAAAGTCTCGGAGCTTTGGCATGCCGAGACAGGCATGTCGGAGCCCGTTTCCTACCGGATCGCAGCAGGGCGCACCACCGTCCCGCTGCATCTGGAGCCGTGGGGCGCGGTCTTCGTGGTATTTCGCAGGCGCGCCACAGAAACCTCCCGCACCCTGCCTGAGCTGACGGAGACGCAGTTGGCCACCGTCGACGGCCCCTGGAAGGTGCGCTTCCAGCCGGGGCGCGGAGCGCCGCCCTCCATCACCCTGAACACACTGGCATCCTGGAGCGAGAACGCGGATAAGGGAGTGAAGTACTTCTCTGGCGCCGGTATCTATTCCAGGACGATTCAGGCGCCCGCGAACTGGTTCAGGAAGGGCGCTCGCCTCTGGATCGACCTGGGCGATGTGAAGAACCTGGCTGAGGTAGCAGTGAACGGGAAAGACCTGGGCATCCTGTGGCATGCGCCTTACCGCGTGGATGTCACAGGCGCGCTGCGGCCGGGGGCGAACCAGCTTGCCATCAAGGTGACCAATGCCTGGGTCAATCGGCTCATCGGCGATCAGCAGCCGGGAGCAACCCGATACACCTTCGCAGACGTGAAACCCTACAAGGCGAACTCGCCGCTGCTCAGCTCGGGGCTCCTGGGGCCGGTGCGCCTAGAGTCTGTTATTAACTTTCGCGCGGGAGGCGCTGGGAGCCAATTTTTCTGAGTTCAAGGAGTGAGGAGCGACGGATACCGGGGCCCCCAAGGACAGGTCCTCGTCCTTGGGGTGGAATACCGGGTGTCTCCTAGCGACGATCGACGCCGAAATCGGGAAAATTGGCCCCAGCCCTTCGACTTCTACCCAAACCTGCATAGTTCGCAGGTTTGGGGCCCAGGGTTGCGGTGAAAATCGGGCCATACTTCGTTGTCGTCCTCGCCTTGGAATCGCCAAAGTCTTCGCCCTCCGCCTCGTCTCCACCCCACGGACAAAGACCTGTCCGCGGGGGCCCCGGTTCTGGCCCGATTTTCTCGCGCAACGCCGCCTGCGGGAAAGTTAATAACAGGCTCTAGATTCGGTCAGCGCCCGGGTAGGTGCGCGATGACGGCCCGCTCAGGCTCTGCGCCCGGACTGCGCGCGGCCCCTTACTGCCCCTGCCCGAAGCAAGCAAAGCGATTCGGCCCGAGGCCCGGAACCCCGGTCTCCACCGAGAACAGGCAGCCGGCCAGCCGGTCCGACGGCGGCGCGCCCAGCGCCGCGCTGCTGATGAACAGCGTGGAGGAGTGTGCCCCGCCGAAGACGCAGGTGGTCGGATTCTCCACCGGCATCTCCAGGATGAAATCCAGCTTACCGGAAGGGGCGACTCGCGCCACGCAGCCCCCGCCATAGCGGCAGTTCCACAGGTATCCCTGGCTGTCGATGTCCGATCCGTCAGGCGACCCGCGCCCGAATCCCTCGAAGAACGTCTTCTCCTCGCTGATTTCGCCGGAGGCCTCGTAGCGATAGCTCGCAATGCGATTGGCCAGCGAGTCCGCGAAGTAAAATCGGCTTCGGTCCGGGCTCCACGCCAGCGTGTTGGCGATGCCGATGCCCCGCGCCCACTCCGTCACCGCGCCGCGCGGGTCGATGCGATAAAGAATCCCATCCGCGCCGCCCGCTTCGCTGGCCGACCCGTCCGGCTGCACATTGTTCCGCATGCTTCCGATCCACAGCCGTCCGCCGGGATCCACCCGCGCGTCGTTGCAGCGAACCTGCGGCCAGCCGGGAAGACGAAACAGCGGCGTGCTGCGCCGGTCGCTGGACGGCTCCCACAGAATCACCCCGGAGCCCAGCACCACCGCCAGCGTTTCGTCGCGGTCGGTGAGCGTCAGCGCCGTCACCGGGCGGTCAAAGAACCACGTCCGCACCGCGCACTGGGCCAGGCTGTAGCGATGAATCAGGAAGCGGTTGATGTCCGTCCAGTAAACCGCCTGCTGGCCCGGATGCCACACCGCGCCTTCGCCGCAGCGGTCGCCCGTGGCCGCCAGGCAATGCACAACCGCGCTCTTGAAATCTGTCATGGTGCGGTCCCCCGCTCAAGCTGACCTGCCGCTACGGCATTTTCGGAATTACAGTAGACCGAAGCCATAGACTTAAGTGGCTTTTTCGTCAAGAAAAAGCCATCTTCTACAGCTCTAATAAAGTCTATATGCATTCCGAAAATGCTCTGCGCGCTTCCCCATCGGGCCATACCGGCGATCGCGCCCGGCCATATCTCACCGGCCCATCCCGTCCGCCCGCTCCTCTGCGCTTCGGGCCATGCCGAACGCCCACATCGTAGCCGGACCGGCGCTCGCGTCACAGGAACCCGCGCGCCCGGGCCGGCTCGCGACTGTCCAGAATAGCGCAACGCCGCCCGCATTTTTATTGGACGGGCAAGGTCCAGCGTCTAAAATTGACTCCTCGGGATCAGTCTGGATACTCTTGGCTGTCCGGATGGAGGTTCGGAGCAGTCTGCATGATAGGACTCGTCAACTACGCGAAAGAGCCCAACTCGGTGGAGCTGCGCGAGGTTCCCGTCCCCGAGATCGGCGAAGAGGATGTTCTTCTGCAGGTTGAGGCAGCCGCCATCTGCGGCAGCGACCTGCATCAATACAAAGGCAAGCAGAGCTGGAAGGTGAACTTCCCCGTCATTCTCGGCCACGAGTTCGCCGGCTCGGTCTCGCGCCTCGGCGGTCGCGTCAGTGGCTTCAAGGAAGGCGACCGCGTGGTCAGCGAAACCGCCGCGCATCTGCCTCCGGATTCGGCCTGGATTCGCCGCGGCCTCTACAACCTCGATCCGCAACGGCTCGGCTTCGGCTATGGCGTGGATGGCGCCATGGCCACCTATGTGAAGGTCCCGGCCCGCTGCCTGCATCATGTCCCGGCCGCTCTGCCCCTGGAGAAAGCTGCGCTCACCGAACCCTGCTGCGTGGCCTATAATGCCGTCTGCGTCCACTCCCACATCCGTCCCGGCGACGCCGTCGCGGTCATCGGTCCCGGTCCCATCGGCTTGCTCTGCGCGGCCATGGCCAAACTCTGCGGCGCCGGCCATCTCGCCGTCATCGGCGTTCCCGCCGACGCCATGCGCCTGGAGACCGCCCGCAAGCTCGGCGCGGACACCACCCTCGGCGCGCAGGGCGAGGATCCTGTCTCGTGGGTAAAAAACTTCGCCGACGGCTACGGCTTCAACGTCATCATCGATGCCGCCGGCGTCTCGGCCGCGCTCAAACTGGCCCTCGATCTCGTCCGTCCCGCCGGACAGATCACCAAGGTCGGCTGGGGCCCGCAGCCGTTCAACTTCTCCCTCGATCCCCTGGTGCAGAAAGCGGTCACCCTGCAGGGCAGCTTCTCTCACAACTGGCCCATCTGGGAAAAAGTCCTTTCCCTCCTGGCCGGCGGCAAAATCGATCTCAACCCCATCATCAACCGGGTAGCTCCGCTGGCCGACTGGCACGAGGTCTTCGAGCAGATGCACTCGGGCGCCATCGTCAAAGGAGTCCTCAAACCGTGAAAGTGATCAAGCCATGAATCAGACAGCATCGCGCGCAGGCGGCCGGCTTCAGGACAAGGTCATCCTGGTCACCGGCTCAACCACCGGAATCGGCGAGGCCATCGCACGTCTCTTCGCCCGCGAAGGCGCCCTGGTCATGATTCATGGCCCCGGCCGCGACGCAGCCGAAGCCGTCGCCAAAGATATCGGTGACCGCGCCGCCGTCACCATCGGCGACCTCGAAGACCCCGGCGTCCCCGCGCGCCTGGTCGCCGAGACCGTCGCGCGCTTCGGCCGCATCGACGGCCTGGTCAACAACGCAGCGGTCATCACGCGCGGCACCATCGACAACGCCACGCCGGAAGTCTTCGACCGCACCTTGGCCATCAACACGCGCGCGCCGCTCTTCCTCATCCGCGCCGCCATCCCCCACTTCCACCAGCAGGGCCATGGCCGGGTGCTCAACATCGGCTCCATCAACGCTTACTGCGGCGAGCCGACCTATCTCATCTACTCCATCTCTAAGGGCGGCCTGACCACGCTGACGCGCAACCTGGCTGACGCGCACGCCACCGAACACGTCCAGATCAATCAGCTCAATGTCGGCTGGACGCTCACGCCCAATGAATACAAGCTGAAGCTTTCTGACGGCATGCCCCCTGATTGGCCCGAGCGCCTCCCGAAGAGTTCTGCGCCGGCCGGTCGCATCCACAAGCCGGAGGAGGTTGCCATGGCCGCAATCTACTTTCTCTCCGACGAGGCCGCTCTCATCAACGGATCGATTCTCGACGTGGAGCAGTTCCCGCTCATCGGCCGCAACCCGAACAAGTCAATCTAGAGAGCACGACAAATGAAGCCCAGGCTCGCCGCCTTTCCCAAGTGTTATATGGATCAGCTCTGCGTCGACCGCACCATGACCGTCCTCGAATGGATCGAGCTGGCCTCCACCTTGGGCGTCGATGGCCTCGAGTTTTACTCCGGCTTTCTTGAGGACGACGAAGCTTTCCTCGGCAAAGTGAAAGCCGCTCTCGATAAACACAGCCTGGCCATGCCCATGCTCTGCTGCTCGCCGGACTTCACCGAGCCCGACCCAGCTCTGCTCGAAATGGAGATCGCCCGCGAGAAGCGGATGATCGAAATCACCGCATTTTTCGGTGGCCATTTCTGCCGCGCCCTCTCCGGCCAGCGCCGTCCTGGGCTCTCGCGCCAGGCTGGCGTCGCCCAGGTCGTCCGTGTCATCAAAGATTTGCTTCCCTTCGCGGAAAAGCACGGCGTCGTCCTCAACATGGAGAACCACTACAAGGACAATTACTGGAAGTACCCCGAGTTCGCCCAGAAGATGGACGTCTTCTGCGCCATCGTCGATCAGATCGACTCGCCCTGGTTCGGCGTCAACTACGATCCCTCCAACACCATCCTTGCCGGCGAGGACCCGCTCGAATTGCTGGAGCGCGTCAAGTATCGCGTCGTCACCATGCACGCCAGCGACCGCTATCTCAAGACCGGAACCATCGAGGATCTCCGCAGGGAGGAGGATTCGGTCGGCTACGCAAGCCGTCTCGCCCACGGCGTCATCGGCAAAGGCATGAACGACTACGACAAAATCTTCTCCACGCTCCATGCCGCCGGCTTCCACTCATGGATCTCCATTGAAGACGGCATGAACGGCATGGACGACCTCCGCGAATCGGTCCGTTTTCTCCGCAATAAGATCGATCAGCACTTCACCAACTGACACAGCTCCGGTTCCGGCGCGAAACGCCGCAACGCACATCGAGGTACGCCATCATGAAGACCATCGTTCAGATCTCTCTCGACATCATCTCCATCCCTGAAGCTCTCGACACCGCTCACCTCGCCATGCGCGCCGGCGTGGACTGGCTTGAGGCCGGCACGCCCCTCATCATCGCCGAAGGCATGAACGGCGTCCGCGCCCTGCGCGCCGAGTTCCCCGGCGTTCCCATCGTCGCCGACCTCAAGACCATGGACGGCGGCTGGCTCGAGGCCGAGATCATGGCCAAAGCGGGCGCCACGCACGTGGTCGTCATGGAGCGCGCCCATCCTGAGACCGTCAAGATGGTGGTCAAGGCCGGCCGCGACCTGGGCGTGAAGGTCATGGGTGACAACCTCGGCGCCGATGACAAGGTCGCCTCCGCCAAACGTCTTGAAGACCTCGGCTGCGATTTCGTCATTCACCACATCGGCTACGACGAGCGCCGCGGCCTCGCCGCGATGGGCAAGCCCTGGCCCAGCCCGCTCGATCAGCTCAAGGAGATCGTCGCCGCGGTCCACGTCCCGGTGCAGGCCGTCGGCGGCCTCTCCATCGAGCAGGCCATCCGCACCCCGGAGTACGGCGCTCCGCTGGTGGTCCTCGGCGCTCCCCTCACCATCGACGCCGACGCCTTTAAAACCGCCTCCGGCAACCTCGAACACACGCTGCGCCTGATTTGCGATAAGGTCCACGCCTACAACCGCTGATCCCCAGGCCGCCAGGCGTGCACTTTTTGGATTTCACAACGCAGTGGACTAAAATTGAAGGGGAGCGGCGCTTTGCGCACATGCGCCAACCGCCTGCGCTGCGTGATTTTGTAATCGGGAGAAACCACCATGGCATTGATCAAGACATCGAATCCGGCGCTCGGCCAGAACACCTTCGACGGCCAGTACGGCGGTCAATATGGCAGCCTGATCGACGCCGCCGATCGCATGACCCTCACCGGCACGGTCAACAAAACCGGAATCCTGCTGCTCTGCTGCATCGCCACCGCGGCCTGGACCTGGCATCTCTATCTTCCCGCGCACGATATGACGGCAGTCGCGCCGCTGATGATGCTCGGCGTCTTTGGCGGGCTCATCGTTGCCATGGTCACGGTGTTCAAGAGGGAGTGGTGTCCGGTCACGGCGCCCATCTACGCCCTGCTTGAAGGGCTGGTCCTCGGCGGCATCTCGGCGGTCATCGATCTTCGCTATCCCGGCATCGCCATGCAGGCCGTCGGCCTCACCTTCGGCACCCTCTTCGTCCTGCTCCTGCTCTATCGCTCGGGAATGATCCAGGTCACGCAGAAGTTCCGCCTCGGCGTCTTCGCCGCCACCGGCGGCATCATGGTCTTTTACCTGCTTGAAATGGTGATGGGATTCTTCGGTTTTCAGTTCACCACCATCAACGGGTCCGGCCCCATCGGCATCGGCTTCAGCCTTCTCGTGGTCGGCATTGCGGCGCTTAACCTGGTCCTCGACTTCGATTTCATCGAGCATGGCGTGCAGGCCGGCGCGCCCCGCTATATGGAGTGGTATGGCGCCTTCGGCATCATGGTCACGCTGGTCTGGCTCTATTTCGAGATTCTGCGCCTGCTCACCAAAATGCGCAGCCAGAACTGATGCAGCCCAGGCTCTGATCCGCAGAAGGAACCGGCCCGCAACCTGCGAGCATCCGCAAGCCCGGCGGCGATCTCTTGAAGCGGGAGCCGCCGCATGAAAGGCGGAGGGAAAAACCATGGCAATCACAAGGCGCGAACTGCTGGTCAAGGGTTCAGCCAGCCTGGCGCTGTCCGCCGCCCTCCGCGGCCGCGCCCAAAGCCGTGCCGGCCGCAAGCCAAATCTTCTCTTCCTCATTGCCGACGATCACGCCCGCTACGTCCTCCGCTGCCAGGGCAACCCGCGCGCCGTCACTCCCAACTTCGACCGCCTCGCCTCCGAAGGCGTCCGCTTCGCCAGCCACTACTGCAACGCCCCGGTTTGCACCCCCTCGCGCCAGTCCATCCTCACCGGCCAGTTGCCCCACTCCGCCGGCGTCACCGTTCTCAGCACCCCGCTCGCCGAAGACAAGCCCACCCTGGCCAAACAGCTCGACGCGGCCGGATACACCACCGCCGTCTACGGCAAAATGCACTTCAACCGTCCGGGAAGGCCCGGCCTCCACGGCTTCCAGACCTGCATCACCGAGGACCTGACCGAAAAACTCTGGCTCGAAGCAGGCGGCGCCAAACCCGTCCCCGCCGACATCCGCACCAAGCCGCCCTGGCGTCCGTTCAAGGACCCGGCCCGCATCTGGCTCAACGCCGACAAGCTGCCCTTCCCCCGCTATTACGAAAACATGAAGAGCACCTGGGACGTCGAGCAGGCCAAAGCCTTCCTCCGCGAGCATACCGGCAGCCCCTTCGCCCTCTGGGTCAGCCTGCAGCAGCCGCACTCGCCCTTCGATTTCCCCATCGAGGACCGAGCCGACTTCGATCCCGCCAGCTTTCCCGTCCCCCGCATCGGCCCCCAGGACCCGCAGCAGATTCCCCTCATCTTCCGCGGCCTTACGCCAAAGGATACGCAGGGAATCAACGCCGCCTACTACACATCGGTGCGTTATCTCGACCACAACATGGGCGTGGTCCTCGACGAACTGCGCCGGCTCAATCTCGACCGCGACACGCTGGTCATTTACATGGCCGACCACGGCTACAGCCTCGGTCAGCACGGCCGCTTTGAGAAGCATTGCTGCTATGAGCCGGCTATCATCGCCCCCCTCATCATCCGCTGGACCGGCCGCATCCAGCCCCGCGTAGTCCACGACTTCACTGAGTCGGTCGATGTGCCCCCCACCATTCTCGATCTGCTCGGCGCCGAGCCCTTTCGCGTGCAGCACGGCCAGAGCCTCCGTCCTTACCTCGAAAGCAGCCGCCCGCAGACACCCCGCCAGCACATCTTCAGCGAGTATCTCGAAAACGAGGAGGCCTGCATCCGCACCGCCCGCTGGAAGTTCATCCAGTGCAGCGGCCGGCGCGCGCGCCGCGATGGCTACATCACCGACAATCCCTTGCCCGGCCGCTACACCCGCCTCTACGACCGCGCCGCCGACCCCGGCGAGTTCTTCGACCGCTCCGCCCAGCATCCGGAAGTGGTGGCAGAACTATCCAACGTGATGCTGGAGCGCTTTCGCACCACCCACCCCGACGCGCCCAACGAGCCCGCGAATCTATCCGTTCCCGCGGCCATTGACTGGTACCTGCGCCCGCGCGATACGCCTCCCTCGCCATGATCTCCGCGCACTGACTGCCGCCTTCCCATAGATTCTCCGGCGCGCAGCCATTATCCCGGCAACAGAACCGTATCCGGCGCGCGCATCCGCGAGGCCGCGCGTGCGTTCCACAGCAGGATGCCCGCCACCAGCAAGTAGATCAGCGAGGTCGCGCTCAGGCAGACGCCCATGCCGTAGTGCGCGGAGGCCGCGGCAATGACCAGCGGCGCAATGCCTCCGCCCAGCCAGCCCAGCGAGTTCATCACCCCCACCGCCGTCGCTCTGCACTCCGGCTGCACCACATCGTGCAGCGAGGCCCAGATATTCGAGTCGTAGATTCCCTTGGCGTAGCCGAAGCCGATCATCGCCGCGATCAGCACCGGTATCGAAAGCGTCCACCCGGTGAGGAACAGAAACGGCGCGCCGGCGATCAGCCCCAGCGCCTGCACCCGCATCCGTCCGCCGCGGCCGCCCTGCGCCGCCCGGTCGGCCAGGACCCCGCCGCACAGCACCCCCACCACCGAGGCCACCTGCATGTAGACAGTCGAGTTCACCCCGGCCATGGAGAGGCTCATGTGGAAGTTGCGGAAGAGAAACGAGGGGAACCAGACCATGAAGATCACGGCCACAAAGTTCGCTCCGATGAAGACCACGATCAGGCGCACCACCAGCGTCGAGCCAAAGATGTCCGTGAACAGCGCGCGCAGGGTAACGTGTCCAGACTGCCCCGCTGCGCCGGACGCCTGTGTGGTTGGCGCCTGCGTCGGCCAGAACCCTCTCTGCGGCTCCCTCAGAAACAGCAGCAGAACAAACAAGAGCGCCAGCCCGAAGCTGCCCAGCAGGATGAAGTTCGAGCGCCATCCGAAGTGCTCGGCAATGACACCGGCGATCACCCCGCCGCCCACCGTGCCCACATACACGGCGGACTGATGAATCGACATCGCCCGGGAACGCGTATCCGGCCCGTGATAGCCGCTGATCAGAGACATCGCCGCGGGAAAGTACAGCGCCTCGGCAATGCCGCTGAAGGCGCGCAGCAGGGTCAGTTGCCAGAAGCTGCGCGAAATAATCGTCGCCCCGGTCACGCACAAATAGAAGATCAACCCGCTCAGAATCAGCCCGCGCCGCGAGAACCGGTCGCCCAGCCATCCAGCCACCGGGCCGGATACGGCATACATCCACATGAACGACGAGCCCAGCATCGCCAGCTGCATGTCGGAGAGATGAAACTGCACCCGCAGCAGCGGAAAGAGCACAAAGACAGCCTGGCGGTCTGCGTAGTTGAGAAAGCAGACAAACCACAACATCGAAATGACGTACCACTTATAGTTGCTTTGCATCGGGACTAAGGCATTTCTCCTTCAGATATAGCCCTTTCTGGGGCTTTCCTGGGCGTCGATTTCTTGTTGAAATCGGCGCTTGGGCGCATCGGCTCCGGTGTACGTCAGAAGGAGAAATGCTTTAGAGATTTGCCTTCTGGAGTCCGGCCTTGCTGAGTTGATACGGCCTGCAACGCGCGCCCTTCCTGAACCGCAAACCTGTCTTCACGGGCGATCGCCCCGGGAGCTGCTGGCGCCGGCAACGGTCTATTGTAGCCATCCATGCGCAGAGTTGGCTCGCCGCTTGCGGAAGAATTACCCTGCCCGCTCACCCGTCCGCAAGCCCGGCGAAGTACTCGGCCACCTGCCTCCAGTTGTCCACGCGCACAAATCCCGCCGCCTTGATGTTGTGCGGAGCGGTGTAAAGAATCCCCTGGCCCTCGAAGCGCAGCAGGTTCCGCGGCAGGTCGTCGATCAGAAAATCCGCGCGCAGAATGCTCTTGTTGCCGCAGAAAACATAATTGGTCGGCGGAATAAAGGAAAAATGCCGCTGCAGCCAGCGGTATTTGGAGCCCAGCGAGTTGGGAACGCTCATCGCCTGGGTGGCGATATAAATCTCAAAGCGCGCCGAGAGATCCTTCAGCACCGGCTGCGCGTCGGGCATGACAGCCAGGTCCTCGAAGAAGTCCTCCGCGTCCAGAAAGGCGCGCAGTTGCCCCTGGCGGTCGACCGGGGTAATCTCCCACAGCCCTTTGCCGGCCAGGTCCTCGGGCCTCACCTCTTCGTCGAAGGTTTGGTTGTAGCGGCGCAGGTGCTCGGCCAGTGTGTCCGCCATGACCTCATCCATGTCCACACAGATCCGCCGCATGGTAGGCCCTAGTCTCCGGCATGAGTGGATTTACGGATGGCGCGTCCCGCGCTGCCCTCGGACTGGGGCAGCTTGGCAGCCGGCTCCGCGGCCGCCATGGCCGGGTCCCAGTAGAGATAACGGCCACAGCTGTCGCAGCTGAGCAGTTCGCCCTCGCGCAGTTGGTTCCAGGTCTGCGGCCGCACGCCCATCCGGCAGCCGGTGCACTGTTGATTCTCCGCGCGCGCCAGGCCCGTCCCGCGCAAGGTGGAGAGCCGGTCGTAGCGGGTCAGGTGCTCCGGCTCCATCAGTACGCGCACGGCATCGCGCTCGCTGTTCCGTGCCTCCAGCTCCGCCGTGTACTGCTGCCGGCGCTCGGCCACGCGGGCCTGAGTCTTCTCCAGGGCCGCGGCCAGAGACTCCACCTGGGCGCGCACCGCCCCAAGCTCGGCTTCCAGCGCCTCGGTGCGCTCCAGGCTGGCGTATTCCTCATCTTCCAGCCGTTCCACTTCGCCGGCTTCGAAGCGGATTTCGTGCTCCATGGCCTCGGCCTGGGCCGGCGTGGTCACCGCGTCGATCTGCGTGCGGAAACGCGCCGCCTTTTGATTGTGCGCCGCGGTCTCGCGTTCCAGCCGGTTGCGCAGGCTCTCCTCGCGGCTCAGCGCATCCGAGACCGTCGCGGATTGGCGCTCGGCTGCCGCCAGGGCGGCCTTGGCCTGATCGGTTTCGCTGGGAAGCGCCCGCAACTCCTGCGTCAGCCTGTTGCGCTCCAGGTCCAGTGCTTGCAGCTTTACCAGGTTTTCAATCAGTGCTTGCATCCATGCCAGAAAGTCTACGGCATCGACCGTCTAATCAGGAAACGGCCGCGGGCGATCCCTGCGAAAATAGAAGACGGTGGACCGGCTATGAGCGCATCTCTGACCAGCGCTTCTTTCTGGCGTCGGCGTCGCAAAAAACGCCAATCGAAGCCACATGTGAAGGAGAAATGCCGTAGCATCACCTCGACGGCTGCAAAAAAGTCTAAATGTATTCCGAAAATGCTCTATTCCTGGGAAGGAAAGAGCATGCCTGCGGGATGAAGAACAGTAGCCAGGCGCGAACGGCGGCGCGGCGGCGTGGGAGCCGTCGAGGCCAGCAGTCCGGCGATCTCCCTGAGCTCTGCACGGGCCCGCCCGATCGCCGCGGCAACGGCTTCCATGCGCTGGCCGGCATCGCCGCCCGCCAGCGCCAGCTTCCCCTGCGGGTTGCGCCGGTGGTGGAACTGCTCCAGCGCCTGGCGGGCGCCGGAGATCGTATAGCCTTCGCCATGCACCAGCCGCTTGATCTCCAGAATCAGCTCCACGTCGCGCCGGCGATATAGCCGCTGGCCGGTGCCGCTCTTGTTGGGCTTCAGCTGGGGAAACTGCGACTCCCAGAACCGCAGCACGTACGTCTCCAGCTCGCAGATGCGCGCAACATCGCCGATCTTGAAATACAGACGGTCGGGGATGGCCGGTGATTCCTTCGCGCGCTTGTGGGCCAGTTGCGTGGGCATAAGGAAACGCGAAGGCCGCCGCACTCTCCGCGGAGGCCTCCATCTATCCGCAGTATAGGACGGCACCTGCCGCGGTTGGGAAGCGAAATCGCAGCGCTCGCACCAAGTTAGTGAGCCAGGCCCCGCAAAACCACCGCAAAAACCCATCTTCTCGAGGAGTTGCATCTCAAACCTGCCGCCCTCTGCGCTCCGCATGCCTCGGCGGCCTACTGCTTCTTGAGAACCGCCACGCCCTTCTCGTCGGAGAAGATGGCCTGCTCCAGCTTGCGGAAATCCGCGGCCTGCGCGGCGGGAATCTCCGCCTGCCGGACGGTGTAATCGCGCTCGTAATGAAGCAGGTTCCCACGGGATGAGACGGAAGATTTGTAACTGGCAAAGCCCACGTCGATGTTGACCGCCTCGGGCGCGTCATCGACGATGTACCCGGCCGGCAGAGCAATGTCGAAGCTGTCGCGCCAGCGCCCGGGGTGGCCCAGCTCAATCGCATAGAGCCGCGGTTTGCCCTCCATGACATCGTCAACGCCGATCACGTGGCTGCCGGTCACGCGCGGCCGCAGCAGCAGCAACGGTCCCGACGGGTGGGCGTAGCTGCTGACGCTGAAGTGGAGATCCAGCCGGACAGGCTTGTCGAGGCTGGCATTCGTCAGGCCCCCATCCGTTGCGCCCGCATGCGTTCCACCCCCGCTTGCCAGGCTTCCACTGAGTACACTCTCACCTTGGTGAAACTCGTAGCCCTTCAGCGCCAGCCCGGGCAGCTCGGAGCCGAGCCCGCTTTCAATTTGCTCACGAATCTCGTTCGCGTCGTGATCCTTGATAAACCAGCGTTCGCTGGCCGCATCGTCTCCGGCAAAAATCTCCGCCAGATCGCCGCTCAGCGACCCGTCCGCTGCCAGGACGAACGACCCCGCGCGGCTCAGCCCCGCAGACTCCGGCGGCATCAGCGGCATCTGCAGCACCTGGCTCTCATTTCCGTCGGCGAGCATGCCCCATGCCCCCTGCAATGCGCCGCGAATCAGACCCACCAGCGTCTCTTCGTCGGTCGGATCGAAGATCAGCAGCGTCTTGCCGTCGACGGCCTTCACGCGCGCCATCAGCCGCGGATCGTTCTCCCCCTCCGGCAGTTCAATGGCCACAATCATGTGGTTCGCGGCCAGCGAAGGAGCCGCCGGATCGACCACCCCGCGCTCGGAGTCCACCACCAGGTAATGCGCGCGTATTCCGACCGCCTCCAGCATCGAGATCAGCAGCGTGGCCTTGTCCTTGCAGTCGCCGTAGCCGTTGCGGTAAATGTCGCCCGCATCGTGCGCCTGCCAGCCGCCGATGCCCTTCATCACAATGAAGTAGCGGATGTTCTTCTGGATGTACCCGGTGATCCGGCTCAGCTTCGTGTAGAGATCGCTCGCTCCCGCGGTCAGTTGCTGCGCCCGCGCGGTAATCTCCGGAGTCGGGTCGGGCCGGTGCTCTTCCAGCTGATCCTGCCACAGCCCGATCTGCCGCCACTGGCTCTGCGTGCCCTCAACGGCCCAGCCCCCCCATTTGACTGACATGCGTGCGGCCAGCGCGTACCACACCGGGTGGTCCTGGATATTCTCCAGGTCCAGCGCCGGCATATCTTTGATCTCCCAGCGCAGATGCCCCTCGCTGGTCGTAGTTGGCTTCACCGCGGCAAAGTGATCCCACGACTCCGCCGCATGCCTGCCCGGGGGCAGCGCGAGTTCCAGCGCCTCAGAAACGACCGGAATGGACTGCTGGATCTCCCACTCCTCCTCGTCCATATAGGGCCGCAAGTGCCGCTCGATTTCGCAGGCCACCACCGCGCCCGGATCGTCGCCCGGCGGATTCAGGATGCGAAAGCGCTCGGTGGATTGCATATCCTGGTCACCATACGCGCCCACATCCCGGAAATCCGTCTCCTTGGCCTGGAACTGCCGGCCGCTGGCGGCGATGGTCCACGCGTAGAAGCTATCCAGCTTCTCATCCGTGTCGTACTCCGCATCGCAGTGTGCGTGTTCGCGCCCCTGCGGCTCAAGGATGCGCACCGCGTAGCGCTCCGTCTCGACGGCGTGATTCTGCTCATCCACGGTAATCAGGTATTCGTCGTAAAGCACTACCGCGGGCGCATGGCTGGCTGTCGGGGGCGTAGGCGTCTTCGCCGCGTCCACCACCCATTCCGGGACCGGTACATTCTTGTCCCTGGCCAGTGCAGGTTGTGCTCCCGCCAGCGCAATCCACGCGGCGGCGGCAAGCAGCGCAAAACAGCGCACCTGCGCAAACGCCCCCCGGTTCATCGTCAGTTGCCCTTTGACGCTGCCGCCGCCGTAGGCGCGATGCTCAGAACCAGTTGCTCTTGGTCGCCCGAGGCCACCTTCTCGTAGAAGCCGTGCAGATCCTGGTACTCCTCCGGCTTGGCCAGCGTAAACGCGTGCGCCAGCGTGCGTTTGATAAGGACCTGGCCGGCCGACGCCGCCGTCTCGGTGCTGTAACCTGCGTAGCCCTGCCATAGAGAATCCTGGTCCTGCGGCCTCGCCTCCACGGTCATTCCGGCCGGCAGGTGGTAGGTCACCTGGTCGATGACCTGTTCGCCGTAGTGCATGTCCACATCGGTCAGCCGCTTCGGCTGATCCACAAACGGCTCGTGGCCGCGGGTCTCAAAGAAGAAACCGGGCAGCATAAACCGCCGCGCGGTTGCGGTCCCCATCGACCCTTTCACATTCGCCACCGCCACCAGCTGCGCCTCGCCATTATCCATCCCAATGAAGTGATCCACGTGCGCTTCCACGCCCTCCGGAACCTGCTCATTGAGCCAGCGATCGAACTGTTTCTTCACCTCGTCGCTGCTGTTCTCGATCGCGGTCTGGCGCCAGCGCAGCGCCTCCTGCCCATCCATCTCCAGCTGCACGGTGCCGGTGACTCCGCCATGTTCATCCAGGCTTACATCTCCAATGCGCGTGGTTGTGTTCGCCTTGAAGTCCTGCTCCGGCAGGTTCACGAACTTCATCCCTGCGTCGCTCTCCAGGACTCCCGCGGTGCCCGAATGTCTCCAGTTCTGCAAGCCGAATGGGCACATCTTCTCGCCCGGATCGAGGATGATTTCCTTGCCGCCAGTGTCCACAACCACCAGTGTGATGCCGAACTGGTCGAAGTTCATGTAGCTGGCATCGAACAGGCTCTGGGAGCGGTCCACCACCTGCACGGCGTAGGCCTTCAGCCCGGCGGCGCGCAGCATGGACAGGTAGAGCAGCGCGATCTCGTTGCTGTCGCCGCTCTTTTTCGCCCAAACGTCCGCGGCGTGCTTGGCGGCCTTCAACTGCAGCTGCTTCAGCTCCGATTCTCCTCGGGCGCGCGAGTAGTCCGTATTGTCCAGCGCCTCGACTGCCGCGTACAGTTTCTTGGCCTTGTCCAGATCGCTGTCCGATGGAGCTGTCAGGCCGGCCACGGCCTGTTTGATCGGCTCGCTCGGCTGGGCAAATTTATCCGTGTCCTTGCCCCACTGCTTGGCCGCCGTCACCCAGAAGTTTTCCCCGCCGCCCGCGGGTTTGTAATAGAAGTTCACGTCATACAGAAAGCTGTCCAGTGGCGGCATCCATTCTTCGTCGGGGATGGGCGGGATGTCAGTCACGTCCACGGTGTAAAACCCGGCCACATCGGTCTTCACGCTTGTGCCCTCGGGCAGCCGTCCCATCCATACCAGGGCGCTCATCACGTGGCCATGCTGATCCTCCAGGACGTGGCTGCTGGCCATTTGGTTCCGGGCACCGGGCATGAAGTTGACGAAAGGTGTGAACTGGTAGTGCGCCTTGTGCACAAAGTAGGGCTTCTGAATATTCCAGCTCGGCGCGGAAAAGTGCTGGTCGTCGTAGCCCACTTCGTATTGGTATTCCAGGACGCTCCCCACCTCCACGCTGGGCAAGGTGAAGACCCGGCGGTTGATCTGCCCCTCCTTCGACTTGGATTGCAGCAAGTCTTCTGCTTTGCCGGTTAGCGGAACGATGGTGCCGTCCGGATGGATGGTGCGGCCCGTGATGTTTTGGACCCTGAATGTGCCCTGCGCGTAGGGTATTTCAACCGTCGCCAGCTCCTTGCCCTTCTCGGTCAGCACCTTGATGCGCGCGTAAAAGGTCTGGTAGTGCAGAGGATCGTTGTCGATCTCCTTTACCTCCAGGTAAACGGCCGCGGCTCCCGGAGCCATGGGATCGGAGGTCATCTTCAGTTCGTTCGGATCAGGCTGCTGGAACTGGCCATGCAGGAGACCCGGCAACGTGAGGGCAAAAAACAGTGGAAATGAACACAGCAAGGCGCTTTTCCGCATTGAAATTTCCTTAATTGAAAGTTGTCTGGAAGTGTAAGCCTGAAAAGTACGGTGCAGAGTCTTTTTTTTGCAACTTTGGATGAAAAATTTCGCGATAGTAACAGAAAAGCCGCCGCGCCGATGCGATGTCCCGGTCTGGGAATAACGGAAACCGCAACTCGCCCGCCTGCCGAACCCGGCTCCGTGCGGCGGAGAGCCCGTCAGCGGCGCTCGCCCGCCCGTCTCAGCGCGACTCCAGCATCGCTGTCACCAGCGCAATCGGCAGCCCGACCACGTTGAAGTAGCAGCCTTCCACCCGCGGAATCCAGCGCGCCGCGCGCCCCTGGATCGCGTAAGCCCCAGCCTTGTCCATCGGCTCGCCGGTCGCGATATAGGCCGCAATCTCCTCATCCGAAAGGGTCAGAAAACGCACCGCGGTCGCCTCGGTGGCCACCTCCGTAGCCTTTTCCGTCACCAGCGCCACCCCAGTGATGACCCAGTGGGTGCGGCCGGAGAGCAGCCGCAGCATCCTTGCCGCGTCTTCGGCGTCGGCGGGTTTGCCCAGGATGCGATTGTCCAGGGCGACGGTCGTATCGGCGCCCAACACCGCCAGGGTGCGCTCCGCTTCACCATCGGCCGCCAGCTGGCTGAAGACCGCCTGGGCTTTTTCCCGCGCCAGCCGGCTGACGTAGGCGATCGGGTCTTCGTCCGGCAGCGGGTCCTCTGAAATGTGTGCGGGATATACCTCAAACAAATAGCCGGCCTGGGCAAGAAGCTCGCGGCGGCGGGGCGAGGCAGAGGCTAGAACCAGCATAGTCAGATTATGGCAGGGCCACGGGCGCCGCAAGGAGCACCGCCGCGCCGGACGGGCCGCAAGATCCTCCTCGCAGGCTGCGCGGGACGGGCTGAATCAGCCAATTACACTGGAAAGAGACCGCGCCGGCGCACGATCTGCGCAGTACACGTCCCCGGCAAGACTTGACCCCCGAAAAGGCAGGCAATGCATCTGAATTCTTTGCTTTCGGCTGTTCAGATCCTCTGGACGCTCACCTTTGCCGCGCTGCTGGTGCTGCTGGTCGTTCTGCTGGGCCGCGACCGGGTCCGCCGTTTTCCCTGGTTCACCGCCAGCATCGTGCTTACGGCCCTGCGCCTTCTGGCCAGCCGCATCCTCTTCGGCCGTCTGGCCAACATTCCTCTGAGCGCCATCTTCATCACCCTGGCGAATCTGGCGCTGATCGTTGGCATACTGGTGGTGGTGGAAGTCGCGCGCCGGGCCTTCGTCGGCCTCTCGCGCCGCGCCTGGCTTGTGGGCACGGTGGTCCTCTTGGCCGTGGGCGGCGGCGTCGTGGCAGTCTGGGGCTCGTGGCCGGCCTGGCGGAATTTCAACCCGCGCACGCTCCTCGGAGTCCTCTCGCTGATGCAAATCACGGCGCAGAAGGGCGACCTGTTCCTCGGCGTGCTGACCATCGAGCTGGGCCTGCTGATCGTCCTCGTCGGCGACCGCTTCCAGGCTGGATGGCGCAGCCATCCGCAGCGCATTGCCATCGGCCTCTCCACCGCTGCCTGTGCCCAGCTCGCGGTGCAGGGAATCTGGCAGTTGATCGCCCTCAAGGCCCAACCGCACAGCCGCGCCGAGTTTAACCGCATCATGGACCTGCGCGACAAGCTCATCAACGCCAACAGTGTCGTCTTCATCCTGGTGCTGGTCTGGTGGATCGTCTGCCTGTGGCTGGACGAACCAGGCCCAGCCTCGTCCGCCACCCCCGAAGCCGCACCCAAAACCGCGTCCGCCGCCGAGCCCGAGGCCGCCCGGACCGAAAACGCATGATGCCCTCCGAGGCTCCGGTCTCTTTTGTCTGACCCCTGACCTTATATCTACCTGGGTGGGAAACCACGAACCTCTGGCCGCGCAAGCGGCGACTGCCCCGCCGCAAGTGGCTGACCACTGACCACTTAAATGTGGCAGCTCCCCTGGCCGCGCTTCTCTAGATAGCGCTGGTGGTACTCCTCGGCCCGCCAGAAGGTCTGCGCCGGTTCCACCTGCGTCACAATGCGCCGCGGCTTGAACCGCCCCTCCGCCGTGAGTCGCTCGATCTTGGCGCGAGCCTGCTGTTCCTGTTCCGGCGAGTGGAAGAAGACCACCGACCTGTATTGCGTCCCCCAGTCAGGCCCCTGGCGGTTCATGGTGGTCGGGTCGTGCAGCGCAAAGAAGGCGTCCAGAAGCTGCTCATAGCTGACCCGCGCCGGGTCGAACTCCAGCTCCACTACCTCCGCATGCCCGGTCTGATCCGTGCACACGTCCTTGTAGCTGGGCCGGTCCAGCTTGCCGCCCTCGTAGCCCACGGCCGTAGCCGTCACGCCCGGGATGGCCGCGAAAGCCGATTCGACTCCCCAAAAACAACCTGCCCCGAATGTCGCTATTTCAGTGCTCATGCTCTCTCAGATGCGCTGCCACCGGTGCCGGTAACAGATTTTGCCGATTCCCGCTACCTAGGGCCTGTTAGCACTACCGGGACGGTGGCGACGGGAGCCAATTTTTCCGAGTTCAAGGAATGAGGAGCGACGCATACCCGGGGTCCCCACGGACAGGTCTTAGTCCGCGGGGTGGATACCGGGTGTCTGCTAGCGACGACTGACGCAGAAATCGGGGAAATTGGCCCCGTCCCTTCGACTTCTGCCCAAACGTGCAAAGTTCGCACGTTTGGGGCCCAGGGTTGCGGAGAAAATCCGGGGTCCCCAACGACGGGTCTTTGTCGTTGGGGTAGGAATCGGGCCATACGTCGTTGTCGGCCTCGACTGTGGTCCCGCCACAGCCTTCAGCCTCCGCCTCGTCTCCACCCCACGGACGAAGACCTGTCCGTGGGGGCCCCGGTTCTGGCCCGATTTTCGCTCGCAACACCCTCTGCCCCGGTAGTGTTAACAGGCCCTAGCCACGTCTCCGCTTGCCGTGTGCGTTGCCGGGCCGTGAGCCACCCGGCCTATCCCCCTCTCGGCCTGGCCCCACCTTGTCTTGAACCGCCCGGCCGTTTCCCGGCAGGCCGCGGACCGGTAGCCCGAAAGCCCTTCGGCTTGCCCCTGAAACCGGACCCTCCCGCACCGCCCGCGGAGGAAGCGCGCTCCGGCCGCGTCCCTGGCGCACCCTCCCCGCGCGGAGCCGAGGACTTCCGCTTAAACGGAGGCTTGCTCCCGGCTGGTTTCTTCCATGCCGGCCGATCACCGCTGGCCTGGAAGGGCTTCGCGCCGGATTGAGAAGGTTTGGCTCCAGGCCGCGCCGACCGCCCCGGCGAAAAGGGCCTTTTCCCACCGAATCCGCCCGAACCAGCCGCTTTCTCGCCGTAGATTCTTCCTCCGTCAGGCTTGCCCCCACGAAATCCCGAAGCCGGTAGCCCGCCATAGCTTCGTCCGCCCGCGGGCTTGGTCCCGCCCGATCCGGAAGCCTGCCGCCGATCCGCAGCAAACCTTTCCGGAGCGGGCCGGCCTTCTTTCTTCCATGTCGGTCGTCCACCACTGCCTTGGAAAGCCTTCGCCCCAGGCCTGGCCTGCCGCTGCCACGCGCCGGGCCGGGGAGAAACCGTAGGCAGGTAGCCCGCGTCCAGAGCCCGCTCCCGCTGTCCCCGCCGTGGCTTCGCCGCAGGCGGCTTGCCCTCGGCAGCCCGCCGCAATCCCTCCAGTTCCTCCGGCTCCAGCTCCCGGAGCTTGCCCGGCCCCTGGTCCAGCACCAGCGGCCCGTAGCCCACCCGCCGGATCTTCTCCACCGAGTGCCCAATCTGCTCGAACATCTTGCGCAGCTCCCGGTTGCGGCCCTCGGTCAAGACCACCTCAAACCAGGGATTGTCGGCCACACGGACCTGCCGTATGCGCGCCGTCCCGGTCACTACGCGCTCCGATCCTGGCTGGCCGCGCTCGATTTTCACGCCCCCGCGCAGCAACTCAAGCTCCGCCTGCGTCGGCTGTCCCGAAACCTTCACCAGGTAGGTCTTCTCCACGCTCGAGGCGGCGCGCGTCAGCCGGTTGGCCAACTCGCCGTCGTTGGTCACCAGCAGCAGACCCTCGCTCATGTAGTCCAGCCGTCCCACCGGGTAGAGCCGCTCGCGCATCTTGCTGAAGAACTGCATCACCGTAGGCCGTCCCTCCGGATCGCTGACCGTGGTCACGTAGCCCTTGGGCTTGTTCAGCACAAAGTAGCGGTGGCGCTCGGCGCCGTGAAGCAGCTTGCCGTCCACCCGGATGTGGTCGCGCCCCGCATCGGCCTTGGTGCCCAGCGTGGTCACAATCTGCCCGTTCACCTGGACCCGGCCCTCGCGGATCAACTCCTCGGCCTTGCGCCGGCTGGCCACCCCGGCCTGCGCCAGAATCTTCTGCAGCCGCTCCAGCCTGGCCGGTGGCTGCGGTTCACCGGAAATCCCGCTCTCGTCCTCCTCGGCCGCAACGTCCGCAACGCTCTCATCCAGCCCGGCGGCCTCATCGCCCTCCGGCGTAGACTCCGCCTCAACAGAAGCCGAAGCAGTCGCAGCCGCATCGGCCGCAACTGCAACGGCGGCTTCCTGCTCTTTTGCAGATTCGCTGGCAGCAATCTCCGCCGCCGGTGCAGCCTCTGCTGCGGGCTTTTCGGCTTCGTTTACCGCTAGATCGGGCCGGGTGGCCCTACTTTTCTTCTTCGCCATGGGGAAGGTTCTCGCTTTCTGCCGGCTCGCGGGCCGGCGCGGCGGCGAGCTCCTCCTGCATCTCGGCCTCTTCGTCCATCTCCAAGGCCAGTTCCGGCTCTGCCGGCGGCGCGGAATCGGCTGCCTCCGCCTCTTCCAGCTCCAGCGCGGCCATCTTCTCGAACTCCTCCATCGAAGGCAGCTCGGAGATGTCCTTCAGGCCGAAGCGGAGCAGAAACTCCCGGGTGGTCTTGTAGAGGATGGGCCGGCCGATCACCGGTTTGCGCCCGGCCGTCGCGATCAGCTTGCGCGCCAGCAGCGAGCCAAAGACGGCGGAGGAGTCCACACCGCGAATCTCGTTTACCTCGGGCGCGGTCACCGGCTGTTTATACGCAATCACCGCCAGCGTCTCCAGCGCCGGCAGCGAGAGCTTGAGCGCCGGTTTCAGGTTCTTCACAAACATGCGCACCGCGTCGTGGCACGCGGGCTTGGTGGCTATGCGGTAGCCGCCGGCAATCTCGCGGATCTCAATGCCGCGGCCATCGGCTGCGTATTCGGCAATCAGCTCGTCCAGCAGCTCGCTCAGGATGGCCCGCACCTCGCGGTCGCGCTGCCGCGCCTGGCGTTTGGCCTCGAGCTCTGCCGCGGCCTCGTCTTCCGCCGCAGCCTCGTTCGGCGCCGCAGCCCCGTTCTCAGTCGCGTCTTCCGCCGCAGGTTGCTCCTCCGCGGCTGCTTCGCTCTCTGATTCGGGCAGGGGCGCAGCCTCCGCGGTGGTTTCGGCCGCGGCGGCGGCTTCCGCAACCGCTTCCTCACCCTCGAATCCCTGGTTCAGCAGCGGCAAAGGCTCGGCTGCAGGCGAGGCCTGGCTTGCCTCCTCGGCAGAGGCGGCTGCCTGCTCCGCCTTCCATGCAAGGGCCTCATCGGCAAACAGGGTGGCAAGCTGAGCCAGTGTGACCGGCTCCTCGGCGGCGTAAATGACAGCTTCCAGCTTGGCTTTCAGGCTCATTCGGCAATCGGTACCTTCAGTATCGTATCGGATGCGAGGGCCCAGCGGGCGGACCTGACCGCGGCGACGGCCCTAAACCACTGGAAAACCACGGCAGAAACCACGGAGCCGGACCCTCCGCGTCAAGCAGGCCAGGCCGCGCGCCCCGCATTCAGGACGGCGGGCGGCAACACAGAAAAAATGCCTTACCGCCAGTCGTCCTGCGCGTTGGCCAGTCCCGTATTCATCACCGCGTCGAAGTCGCTGTGCTTCTTGATGAAGATCTCGCTGAAGGCCCGGTCCTGCCGCAGCAGGATGGCCTGCAGCCGGACCAGCTCCAGCAGGGCCAGGAACATGGCGATCAGCGCCCGCTCCGAATGCGCGTGGCTCAGCAGCCGCCGCAGTGCGATCGGCTTGTCTTCCGTCGTCAGACGCCGCGCCAGGAACTGCACCATCTGTCCCACCGTCACCGCCTCCTCCTGCACGTCCAGCACCGGCTGGTTGCGCGCCCGCTCCAGAATCTCCCGGAACACCCGCACCAGGTCCACGGTATCGGCGGCCATCTCCGGCTCGGCGGCAATGTCGTCCTGGAACTCGCGGAAGCCGGGGTTGGTCCATGTAGCTGCTTCCAGCATCTGCTTTTCCTGCAGCATCTGCGCGGCGTTCTTGAAGCGCTCGTGTTCGAGCAGCCGTTCAACAAGCTCGCGGCGCGGGTCCTCGGCCGCTTCTTCCGGACCGGCCGGCGCGCGCGGCAGTAACATCCTGCTCTTGATGTGAATCAGCAGCGACGCGGTGTAAATGAACTCGCCCGCCACATCCACGTCGCTGGCTTTGAGCTGGTTCACGTAGGCCAGAAACTGCGCCGTGATGCGCGCAATCGGGATGTCGTAGATGTCGATGTCCTGCTTGCGGATCAGGTCCAGCAGCAGGTCCAGAGGCCCGTCGTAAACCTCCTCGACAAGAACCGAGAAAGGCGACGTGTCCTCGCCCTGCGCCTCCAGTTTGATCAGCCGTTTGGCCGGCGCAGCCGGTTCAGCTGCCACGGAACCAGCCGGCTCCTCAACGCGAGTTCGGCCCGCCGTGCCGGCTCCGTTCGCGGCAGCGCTCGCGCTCAGCGGCTCCGCCGCGGGAGCGGTTGTCTCGGCCTCAGCCGCAGAAACTGTGGGCTCGGTCTCAGCCGCAGCATGGGGCGCGACTTCCTCAGCATCCTCAACTTCCGGCTCGGCCGCAGCCGGTTCCGGCGCGGGCTCTTCGCTGGAAGCCTCGCCGGGCTCTTCCATCCCTTCCGCCGGCGCGCCGCTCTCCGGCTCAACTTCCGCCGCGGGTTCCGGCTCGCCCGGCGGCGATTCCGCGCTCTCCGCGCTCGGCTTCGCTGCTATCCCGGCCTCAGCCGCTGTCTCCGCGGTAGGCTCCGGGGCAGTTGCCCGCTGCTCCGGCGCCCGATCGCGGGACCCGGCCGCGGAGGCCTCCGCGGTCACAGGGCTGGGGACGGACTCAAACCCGGGGGACGGATCGCTCAACGGGGACTCAACCTCCTGCTCGGTTTCAGATCTCTGCAAAAATCTTTCCTCTTCTTCACCTACTTCTGTCCTGGCTGTGCGGGAGAGCAGCCCCAGGCCCGAGCGCACGCCTCCCCACGCGTACTGGAAGACCCTGCGCCACCACGGGCCCCACCACGGGTTTGATCTTTCCATCACGTGCGCATTCCCGTGGCCGGCTCCGCATCCGGCTCCGCGACCGGTCTGCCGGCCCGGAACCTCCAGCCTCGCAGCGGGCCAGGCCGTCGTCTCGCTAGCCCGCCGTGGCGCCCTGGGTCATCTGCATGGCGGCGCGCACCTCGTGCATGGTCTGCTCAGCGCGGGCGCGGGCGCGGCTGGACCCATCCTCCAGGATTTCGGCGACCCGCGAGTCGGAAAATCCGGCGCGGCGCTCCTGAATCGGCAGCAAAATCCCCACCAGCGCGTCGGCGGCCCATCCCTTGCACTCAATGCACCCGATCCCGGCCGAGCGGCACCCCTCGTACACCTTCGCCAGGGTCTCCGGCGTCGAAAACACCTTGTGCAGGTCGCCCACCGGGCACTTGTCGGGATCACCCTTGTCCGAGCGACGTATCCGCGCCGGGTCCGTGACCATGGTCTTCAGCTTCTGCCGCACCACCGGCTCGGGATCGGTCATCAGAATCGTGTTCCCGTAGCTCTTTGACATCTTGCGTCCATCAGTGCCGGGCAACTTCGGCGAAGGCGTCAGCAGAACCTGTGGCTCCGGCAGCACCTCGCGTCCGTCCAGCCGGTAGAACTGGTTGAAGCGCCGCGCCACCTCGCGCGTCAGCTCCACGTGAGCGATCTGGTCGTTGCCCACCGGCACAAACTGCGGCTGGTAGATCAGAATGTCTGAGGCCATCAGCAGCGGATAGCCCAGGAACCCGTAGGTCGAAAGATCCTTGCCGGACAGGTTTTCCTGCTGCTCCTTGTAGGTGGGTACGCGCTCCAGCCACCCCAGCGGCGTAATCATGCCCAGCAGCAGGTGCAGCTCGGCATGCTCCAAAACCCCGCTCTGCAGAAACAGCACGCTGCGATCCGGATCCAGCCGGCGGCCAGGTAGTCCAGCAGCACCTCGCGCGTGTTCTCTGCAATCTGCGAGGTATCTGCGTAGTCGGTGGTCAGCGCGTGCCAGTCGGCGATGAAAAAGTAGCACTCGTACGAGTCCTGCAGCTTGACCCAGTTGGCCAGGGCTCCCATCAGGTTGCCCAGATGCAGCTTGCCGGTCGGACGCATCCCGCTCAATACGCGCGGGCGGGGAGATGAATGAACAGGCTCTGGCATGATTCGATCCGTTCGATTCGATTCCGGGCTGGCGTCAACAAGAATGCCGCCCGTTCAGAAAATGCTGAAAACGCTCGTTTCATTGTAGCGGGCGCCGCGCCGTCAGCGTTAACCGCCGCAGACTCTAAACATGCAGCAGCGCGGCGTACACCAGCGCCAGCGATGGTCCCAGCAGCAGCCGGAGGATGAAACCGCCCACAAAGATCATCAGCAGGTAGCCCACCCAGCCGCCCAGCCGGTCATAGGACTGCACCGCGTTGTAGGGCAGCGCATTGCGCAGCAGCCGGCTGCCGTCCAGCGGCGGAATCGGAAGCAGGTTGAAGAAGAACAGCGAGAGATTGATCTCGATGGCCAGCACGCTCAACAGCACGATCGCCTGCAGGCCAGAGGGAGCCCCCAGCGAGATGCCGCCCCCGAACGACTCCAGGACCAGCATGCGTCCGTCGGGAACCGCCACGCTTATCACCGCCAGCACCACAAACGCTGCAAACACCAGGATCAGATTCGAGACCGGACCCGCCAGGGTGGTCAGGTTGTCGTCACGCAGGATCTTGCGGAAGTTCCGGGTGATGACCGGGGTCGGCTTGGCCCACCCCACCAGAAAGCCGCTGAAAAACGTGAACCCGATCAACGGTCCGAAGATCACCAGCGCGGGAAACAGCAGCGTCCCGATCGGGTCCACGTGGTACATGGGGTTGAGCGTGATCCGTCCCTCCAGCCGGGCCGTCTGGTCGCCCAGCATGGAGGCCGTCCAGGCGTGCGCGGACTCATGAAAGCTGAGCGAAAACAGCAGCAGCATAAACTCAAAGATGGCGATGATGAGCGCACTCGAGGTCAACCGAATTCTCCGCGTGCCGGAAATTTCAGGTTAGCATGGGCGATGGCCAGCTCAGGCGCGGCCGGTCGGGAAAGTGCCGTACGCCTGGCCCGGAGGAATATTCTGGCCCGCCAGCACAATCGCGTGGCTGCCAATGCGCGCCCCGGCTCCGATCGTCGTCGGTACCAGGGTCACCTCGTCGAAGTTCTCCGGCGCATGGCTCATGGAAAATACCCGCGCGTACGAACCGATTACCGCGTTCTTCCCGATCTCGATCCCGCCCCGGTCGTTCAGCAGCGCCCGCTGGCGGATGGTTGCGCCCTCCCAAATACTCAGGTTGTACCCGTAGGTGAACTCCACCCCCTGGTGGATCCGCACCCCCGCGCCCAGATGCGCAAAGATGTGCCGGCCCACCATGGCCCGGAAGCGCAGCCCCAGCCAGTGATTCAGCCCCAGCGGCGAGCGGTCGAACATCTGCCAGAACCAGATCAGCGGCTTGCGCTGGTCGTAGCGCTTGCGGTCGATCTCGGGAAAGTATTCCGCCTCCAGCGTGACGTTTTCCGGGTCCAGCGAGAGATTGCCCACGTTGCCCGGCAGCTCCGAAGTGAGCGTCAGGTTCAGCTTGCCTCCGTGCGGACGCCCCAGGTAGATCTGGTAAAGCTGGTCGCGCACAATCTCCGCGCGGCGCTCCTTAGAGCCGTGCCGGACAAACTCATCGTCCAGAAACTGGAGCCAGCGGCGGTAAATTTCCTCCGCCTCGGGCGCGGGATGGGGCAGATGATTTGCCGATTCCATACGCCTTGGACAATACACCACGGGGGCGGCATATTTCGAGCGCTTCCCGGCGCCATCTAGATTTTTTCCAGGTTGGCGAACTTTTCCATCAGCTTTTTCACCCCGTGGCGCGCAAACATCACGGTGAGCTTGGCGTCTTCGCCGTCGCCCTCGCGTACCAGCACCGTGCCCTCGCCGTACTTGCCGTGCCGCACCCGCTGGCCCTTGTGAAAACTCGTCCCCGCCCGCTCCGCGCCTGCCTTGGCCGCCGCCGGCCGCGCCATCGATCCCGGCCGGCCGCTGAAGAACCGGGCAATGTTGTCGATCGAGTCCGGCCCTGCCTTCGCGCCCGCACCCGTACCTGCGGCATGGCTCGTCTCCCCGCCGCCTGCCGCCCTGTTCCGGGCCGTCATCCACGAGGCTACGAACGGCTTGGCCGGCCCCTGCCTTCTGCTGCCTGCCGATCCTCTGTACACCTCCTGGCTCTCGTCCTCGTAGTGGTAGTGCCGGTCGCCGGACTCATGCCCCTCCCGCGCGCCGCGCCCCGCGCGCCCGAAAGAGCCCGCGCCCGCATACGCCACTGCGGAATACCCGCCCAGGTTCTCCATCAGCCGGCCGGGCACCTCCTCCAGAAACCGTGAGGGCATGCTCACCTCCGGCGCGTCGCTGCCATACCGTCTGCGGTAGTGCGCGCGGGTCAGGATCAGCGTGTGCATCGCCCGCGTCATGCCCACGTAGCACAGCCGCCGCTCCTCTTCCAGCTCCTCCGGATTGTTCAGCGTGCGCGAGTGCGGAAACAACCCCTCTTCCAGGCCGGCCAGAAACACCAGCGGAAACTCCAGCCCCTTGGCCGCGTGCAGAGTCATCAGCGTCACCCGCGCGTTGGGATCGAACTGGTCCGTATCGGAAGCCAGCGCCGCGTGATCGAGAAAGTCCCCCAGCGTCTCGCCGCGCGCCTCGGCGTCGTGCGCCGCGTTCACCAGCTCCTTCAGGTTCTCAATCCGGCTGAAGGCCTCCGGCGATCCCTCCGTCTCCAGCGCCTTGATGTAGCCGCTGCGGTCAATGACAAACCGGATCAGCTCCGGCAGCGTTGCCGCGTCTCCCGGCGCGCGGAAGGCGCTCCGCGCTTCCTCGTTTTGGTTTGCATCTCCGCCCGCTTCCTCCGCCCCCGCGCCAAAGCCAAAGCTGGTGTCGGCCTTTTCCTCCATCCCCGCGCTTGCCGCGCCAACAGGCGGGCCCACATCCGCTGCCAGTTTTCCTGCAAAGTCCGGGTCCATCATCGCCTGCGCGTCCATGATCAGTTGCCGGAACGGCTCCAGCGCCGCCAGCGCCCGGTTGGAGACCAGGTGGTTCGTCATCGCCGCTCCCATCGCCTCCCAGGTCGATTGCCCCGTCTCCAGAGCCAGCCGTTCCAGCGTCTCCAGCGTGGTTTTGCCGATCCCCCGCGCCGGCGTGTTGATAATCCGCTCGAGCGCCATCGAGTCGTGCGGGTTGCGGATCAGCCGCAAATACGCCAGCAAATCCTTGATCTCCGCCCGCTCATAAAAGCTGAAACCGCCCACCATCGTGTAGCTGATGTTGTACCGCCGCAGCGCCTCTTCGATCAGCCGCGACTGCGAGTTGGTCCGGTACAGCACCGCGCAATGCTGCCCGCCCCCGTCTTGCGCATCCGCCGCGCCCGGCTCCCGCAGAAACGCCTGAATCCGGTCGGCGATGAACAGCGCCTCGTTCTCCCCGTCCGGCGCTTCATAGTAGCCGATCAGCGACCCGCCCTGCCGTTCCGTCCACAGCCGCTTGCCCTTGCGCCGCACGTTGTTCGCCACCACCGCGCCCGCCGCTTCCAGAATCACCTGCGTCGAGCGGTAGTTCTGCTCGAGGCGCACGATCCTCGCGTTCGGAAAGTCCTGCTCGAACTCCAGAATGTTGCGAATGTCCGCCCCGCGCCACGAGTAGATGCTCTGGTCCTCGTCGCCCACCGCGCACACGTTCTTCCGCTCGCCCGCCAGCAGCTTCATCAGCTCGTACTGCGGCCGGTTGGTGTCCTGGTACTCGTCCACCAGGATGTACCGGTACCGCCGCTGGGCTCGCGCGCGCCCTTCGCCGGAGACCTTCAGCAGCCGCACCGCCTCCAGCAACAGATCGTCGAAGTCGAGAGCGTTATTTTTCCTGAGCTCCGCCTGGTAGCTCTGGTAGATGTGGGCCACGCGCTCGCCGTTCGGGTCCTTGGACGCAAGAAAGTACTCCTGCGGATCGACCATGTGGTTCTTCGCCCAGCTGATCCGTCCCAGAACCGTGCGCGGCGTCAGTTGTTTGGTGTCCAGCCCCATCCGTTTCATCACCTGCTTGACGATGGCCTGCTGGTCGTTCTCGTCGTAGATGGCGAAGGACCGCGTCAGCCCTTGCCCGCCAACCTTCAGAGCTTCAACGTCGCGGCGCAGCAGCCGTACGCACATCGAGTGGAAGGTGGCGATCAATGGCTTCGTCAGCGACGCGTGCCCCAGCAGAGCATCCACCCGCTCGCTCATCTCGCTGGCGGCTTTGTTGGTAAAGGTCACCGCCAGAATCGAGTCCGGCGCGACGTTTTTCTCCCGGATCAGCCAGGCAATGCGGTTGGTAATCACCCGCGTCTTCCCCGATCCGGCCCCGGCCAGGATCAGCAGAGGGCCTTCCGTAGCCTCTACGGCGATGCGCTGTTCGGGATTCAGTTTGGAGAGCTGCAAGGCGTACGTCCGCAGGGAAGGGTCCTGTCTCCAGTGTACCGTTCGCGAGCCTGTGCACGCCGAGCGTCAGCCGGCCACGACGCTATCCTTGAATCACCATGACCACCCACCTCCAGCCCATCCGCTCGTCGGCAAACCGACCGCAAGGAAAGCTATGGTCCCCGGTGCTACAATAGATTTGATGGCGAGCACGCCGGAGGACCAGCTTCGCGTCTTCGCGTTCAAGGCCTTTGTTCGCTTTGCACGCCGGTTGCATCTCTCCGATCAGGCGATTTGGGATGTTGTCTGCGGGCCATGCGACGCGGATCTGGGCGGTGGGCTCTACAAATACAGAATCGCGCGTCCTGGCGAAGGCGCGCGAGGCGGCGGGCGGGCCTTGATTGCCTTGAAAGTCGGTCGTCGGGCCGTCTTGATGTTCGCTTGGGAAAAGAAGGACATGGAGAACATCAAACCCAACGAACTCAAAGCGTACCGGGACCTCGCGAAGATCTATCTTGCCTTCACTGAGCCGCAAATGGCCGAACTGCTGAACAACAGGGTTTTGGTCGAGATTGTCCAACCCGGATAGGGGAACATTATGGCGAAGACTTACAAGAGCAAAGCCCTCGCGGCAATTCACGAGAACGTCAGCGACCTCTACCGCGTCGGTGCAGTCGACAGAAAGACGATGGAGAAGTTCGACCGCGCCTGCTTAACGCCCGTGTTGAAGTTGACCCCCGACGCGATCCGGCGTATTCGAATGAAGGCTGAGGTAAGCCAGGCCGTGTTTGCGGCCCACTTGAACGTCACCACCGGCATTGTCAGCAAGTGGGAGCGCGGCGAGAAGCAGCCGAGCGGCCCAGCAGCTAAGCTGCTCAGCCTGGCAGCTAAACACGGCATCCAAGCGATTGCATAAGCATGCGGAACCCTGGCCTTGTTCCAAGGGTTTGAGGCGCTTCGGTGTCCCCGCGCCGTAGGCGCAGCGGTTGTTAGCCCCGCGCTTTAGCGTGGGGAAGCGGAACCAAACCGCAATCCCGCGCCGTAGGCGCAGCGTTTGTTAACCCGCGCTTCAGCGTGGGGAACCGGCCCATCCATGCCCACCCATCACGCTATCCTTGGATCACCATGACCACACCCCTTCAGCCCGTTCGCCGCGTAGCCGTGTACTGCGGCTCCACCGATGGCAATGACCCTGCGTTTCGCGCGGAAGCCGTTGCTCTCGGCTCTGCCATCGCCGCCGCCGGCCTCGGCCTCGTCTACGGCGGCGCCAGCGTCGGGCTGATGGGCGCGTTGGCCGATGCCGCACTCGCTGGCGGTGCGCAGGTCATCGGCGTCCTGCCTGATCTGCTCGCCGGCACAGAGATTGCCCACCGCCGCCTGACCTCGCTTGAGCGGGTCGCCTCCATGCACCAGCGCAAGGCCCGCATGATCGAGCTGGCCGACGCCTTTCTCGCCCTGTCCGGCGGCTACGGAACTCTGGAAGAAATACTGGAAGCCGTCACCTGGGCGCAGTTGCGCCTGCACGCCAAGCCCTGCATCCTGATCAATACAAAAGGCTATTGGAACGGCCTCATCGGCCAGCTCGACGCCATGGTCGCCGCCGGCTTCCTCAAGCCCAAAAACCGCGCCCTGCTCCGCGTCGCCGCCAACCCCCAGGAAGCCGTAGAGCAAATTCAGAGTTGCTGTAATGGAAGCTGATGCACCTGAATGCTGTTTTCCTCGAGAAAACAGCACATTGCATGATTTCGACGACGCCACGTGAACTCTGAATTTGCTCCCAGGATGCTCGCCGCCGCCGCAGCCTGAACCAGCGCCTGAACATTTTGCAGAAAATTACCTCTCTTCGTTGCACAATCGTCTTGATGATGGTTGGAGGGCTAGCCCGCCCGCGCTTCGGGCCGGCTTCCGGCCCCCCGTCAGCCTCACAGCCCGTCAACGATTGGCCTCAAACCTGTCAGAGACTCGAATCGATTCTCACCACAATGTGGGATAAAATCCTGAAAACCATCCAAAAAACGCCCCTAACTCCTTACGGCAGAGGATTCTGCAAATAACTTCAATGGTTGGAGGATTTTACGGCGCAACCCCCTCCGTAACCTCATGTACCGCAGGATTTTATGCCCAAAATAGGGGGTGGGGGTACCCCCCCCGGCACGAACACTAAAACCGTGCAGCAGAACGCACCCGGCTACAGCAGTTCTCCAATTGGTGTAGAGGGAGCCACTGAACTAAAGTGGCTTTTTCCGCCGGGGTCCCCGACGACAGGTCTTCGTCGTCGGGGTGGAAGTAAAAGCCGCCTCGCATGATTCTGAAGACTCCACGCGAATTGGAGAACTGCTCTAGGCCTGGAACGTCTCTTTCAGGTAGATCTCCACGTAGTCCAGGTAGTTCTGCGCATACTCGCGGATCAGTTCGCGGTCCTTGTCGCCCAGTTCGCGCCGCATTTTGGCCGGAACCCCGGCCCACAGCGTCCGCGGAGGAACCACAGTATGCTCCGGAACCACCGACCCCGCCGCGATAATGCACCCTTCGCCGATCCGGGAGTTGTTCAGCACCGTCGCGCCCATCCCGATCACCACCATGTCCTCCACCACGCACCCATGCACGGTGGCGTTGTGGCCGATCGTCACCCAGTCACCCACTACCACCTGATACAGGTTGCGCTGACCGTGCAGCACCGCGCAGTCCTGCACATTCGAGTTCGCGCCCACCCGGATTGCGTGCACGTCGCCGCGCAGCACCGCGTTCATCCACACTGAAGAGTTCTCGCCCAGCGTGACGTCGCCGATCAGCTGGGCGGATAAATCGACATAACAGCTCGCCGGAACCTTCGGTGTGATGCCTTGGTAGATGCGGATCATGGGAATGGACCCTCCCGAGGGATGCGGGGAAACCCTCGTCAAAAGTGTAAAAGAGAACCCCTTCGGCGGAGGTCGGGGTGCGAATTGGCTCATTTCTCTCCCATTGTGGGACATAATCCGTACGAGTCGCTGATCGCTCATCAGGAAATCTGTGCCGGATTCTTAACTTTCGGGTATCCTAGAGCAGCCCCATTTGGCAGGTTTGGAGGTGGGATTCGTTGGCAGAGGTTCGCGTTCAGGAAGGCGAGCCGCTCGAAAATGCGCTCCGCCGGTTTAAGCGGAAGGTTCAGCAGGAAGACATCATCAAGGAAGTCAAGCGTCACTCCTACTACCTGAAGCCCGGCGAAAAGCGCCGCGTCAAGGCAGCCTTGGCGCGCAAGCGGAATCGCAAGAAAGCTCGCAAAGAGCAGGACTGAGAGTTTGCGGAAGCAGAAAAGAACTCGTTACAAATACGTCGCGACAGGCTCCGCCCTCAGCGGCTCCGCTCCCCGGGGAGCGACGGTCGCGCGCAAGTTGAGAGAAAGACCGGCGCCCTGTCGCGATTCTCCATTGGGCTGTACAGTTGAGCACGTGGCAGCATCTTTGCCCCCCTGCCCCTGCCCTGGCAGTTTGATTGAAATGATTCTTCCCGCAGGCAGGGAAGAATCAGGTAAGTGCCGCATGTCTTGGAGCGGCCCGGGCCCGTGTTGTGGATCAAGGAAAGAAGACAGGGAAACGGGACCGGCGAATGGGACACTGCCATGGCCGATTGCCTCGTAACTCCCCGTCTTCGGGGAAGCCGGCCATGGAATTTACCGACAGAGTCCTGAAATGTGTGGATTGCGGCGCCGAGTTCGTGTTTACTGCTGGCGAACAGCTTTTCTTTTACGACAAACAGTTCAAGAACGATCCCAAGCACTGCAAGCAGTGCAAGGCCAAGCGCGTCAGCGGCGGCCGGGTGCGCACTGAAACCCGCACCGCCTGCTCGGAGTGCGGGGCCGAAACCACCGTCCCCTTCAAGCCCACCCAGGGCAGACCGGTTCTCTGCCGCTCCTGCTTCCAGAAGCAGGCTAAACCGCGGCCCGCGCCGGTATCTACTTCGGCCCCTGAAGCCGTGCCAACCCCGGAAGCGGCTGAAGAGCCCCGTTGAGCGCCAGCGCTGCAAAGGTTCCGCACTGGCCGCTCTGGCATCTTCGGAATCGCGTTAGAAAATAGCCGGGCGCTCAGGCGGCCCACCGCGGCGGGCCGCCTTCCACAGCCCTCAAAAAGCCTCAACGGATTCCGGACATGCTCTTACAAAGCGGATCTGAACAGCAGCCCGCCCTTCGTAACGCCGGCGCTCATGACTTCTTCCTCAGTGCGCGGTGCCCGATGTCGCGCCGGTAATACATGCCCTCGAACTGAATCGCGCCCAGCGCCTCATACGCCCGCGCCAGAGCCTCTTCCAGCGACGCGGCCGCGGCCGTCACCCCCAGCACCCGTCCCCCGCGGTCACCAGCCTGCCCTCCTTGACCGCCGAGCCGGAGTGAAAGACCTCGACCCCCGGAACCTGCCCCGCAGCCTCCAGCCCGGTGATGCGAAATCCCGTCTGGTAGCTGCCCGGGTAGCCCGCGGAGCTGGCGATCACGCAGGCTGAGGCCCCCGGAGACCAGCGCAATTCCGTCTCGTCGAGCCGCCCCTCAATGCATGCTTCCAGCGCCTCCACCAGGTCGCTCTCCATCCGCAGCAGGATGGCCTGGGTCTCCGGATCCCCGAAGCGCGCGTTGAACTCCAGCACCTCCGGCCCGCGCGCCGTCATCATCAGTCCGCAGTAGAGCACCCCGGTAAACGGCGTCTCCTCCTCCGCCATGCCGCGGATAGCCGGCTCGGCGATGTGGTGCAGGATCCACTCTCTCATCCCCGCGTCCAGCATCGCGTCCGTCGAGTAAACCCCCATCCCCCCGGTATTCGGCCCCGTATCGCCCTCCCCGATGCGTTTGTGATCCTGGGCCGGCGCCAGCGCCCTCACGTGCCTGCCGTCGCTCAGGCAGAGGAAGCTGATCTCGTCCCCCTCCAGAAACTCCTCGATCACCACCTGCCCGGCCTTCTCGCCCAGCAGCTTGCCTGAGAACAGCCCCTCGGCCGCCTCCATGGCCGTCTGCCGCGACGGGCAGATGATCACCCCCTTGCCCGCCGCCAGCCCGTCGGCCTTCACCACGATCGGCGCATGAAAAATCTCCACGGCCTTCTCGATCTCGGCCGGCGAGGCGCACACCGCGTAGTTGGCCGTCGGAATCTTGTGCCGCTGCAGGAATCGCTTGGCGAAGGCCTTGCTCGTCTCCAGCATCGCCGCGGCCTTGGTCGGCCCGAAGACCCGCAGCCCTCGCTCCCTGAGAGCATCCACGATCCCCAGCGAGAGCGGCAGCTCCGGTCCCACGATCGTCAGCCCGGGCTGCTCGGTCTCGGCCAGCCGCACCATGGCGTCCAGGCTCTTCAATTCCACCGCAACGCAGCGCGTAATCCCGGTCATGCCGCCATTGCCCGGCGCGCACACGACCTCGCTCACCCGTTTGCTCCGCTTTACCGCCCAGGCCAGCGCGTGTTCGCGCCCCCCCGTACCAAGGATCAAGACTTTCATCACTGCAACCTGCTCTTTCCTGGCTCTCCATAATCCTGAAAGGTTATCGTCGGCAATCCAGGCGGATGAAGTCAAACCAGCATCCGCGCTCAAAACTTCGCGCTCCCCTATACTGATGCGTGACGAGCCGGAGAGCCGTCCGAAATTCCGCGCGAGAAACCCGCCGTGACCGAAACCCGCATCAAGCCGTATCAGCAGCAGTTAGCCGAGAACGAGCGGCGCGCGCGCCAGCGGCAAATCTACCGCCGCAACCAGGTCATCGGAATCATCATGCTGGCCGCCGGCATCCTCATCTGGGCTCTCTTCCACACCAATCCCAGGTGGATCTTCCCCACCGGCTGGTGGCGTCCATGAGTCCTTCGCGGACCGCGAACCGCGGCTTCGCCGCACCTCACTCGTCTGACAGTGCTGCGTGCGGTTGGCCTTTGGACGCGAGTGCCGCGCCCCCCGGTAGCCCTTCGTACGCGAAGACTGCGCCCAGCAGCCTTTTGGATGAGAGTTCAACCTGTACAAACAGTACCGCTCTCACCCCACAACCTCTGGCCGTTCTGCTCCTCGGCCCCACCGGCAGCGGCAAGACAGCTCTTTCGCTGGCCCTCGGCGAGCGCTTCGGCGGCGAAATCGTCAGTTGCGACTCGGTTGCCGTCTATCGCGGCATGGACCTCGGCGCCGCCAAGCCCACGCCCGAGGAGCGCGCCCGTCTCCCCCATCACCTCATCGACATCGCCGTCCCCGACCAGCCCTTCACCGCCGGCGCCTACAGCCGCGCCGCCCGCGCTGCCCTGCGCGACATCACAGCCCGTGGTCATCTGCCCATCGTCACCGGAGGCACAGGCCTCTATCTCCGCGCGCTCACTGAAGGCCTCTTTGCCGGCCCCGAACGCAGCGAAACCCTCCGCCGGCGTCTCCGCCGCAGCGCCGCGCTGCGTGGCCCCGCCTGGCTCCATCGTCTCCTCGGCCGCCTCGATCCACCCTCGGCCGCGCGCATCCACGCCAACGACCAGCCCAAGCTGATCCGCGCCATCGAAGTCTGTCTCGCGGGCCGCCGCCCCATGTCCCAGCAGTTGGCCCGCGACCCGCTCACCGGCTTCCGCGTCATGCGCATCGGCCTCAACCCGCCCCGCACCGCCCTATATAACCGTCTCAACCAGCGCTGCTCAGAAATCTTCACCGCCGGCCTGGTCGAAGAAACCCGCATTCTGCTCGCGCGCTACGGTCCGGTCAAAGCCCTCGACTCGCTCGGCTACAAACAGGCTCGCAGCGTGCTCGACGGCTCGCTTACCATGGCAGAGGCCATCGCCGCCGCCCAACAAGGCCATCGCAACTTCGCCAAGCGCCAGTTGACCTGGTTTCGCCGCGAACCCGCCGTGCACTGGATCGAAGACTTCGGCGATTCCCCCGAAACAGCGCGCGCAGCCGTAGAGCTTATCCTGGACAGCATCGCAAGAGCGGGTAGTTAGTTCTTAAGTCGATATGCCTCTCCGCCAGCATCGGCCGGTAATTACTCCTTTTCATTCTTGGCCCATTCTGGCTTACGGGAATGAATCCCCATGATCACCCGTTATTGAGTAACTGTTTGTTGGGGAGCAATTAAATCCGTCTTTGGGTGCGTCGGCAGAACCAACGGAGCACGCGGCGCCTGATTGAAGTTAAAGTCCTGGGTAAGGTCGCCCAAAATAGGAGCATCTTCCCGTACGGTGGGACGTGGGTCCGGTCTTCCGTCTGTCCTGGGGTTAAGCCGCGCGCCTCCCATAAAATCATCCTCGATGAATTTCAGGTAGGCATCGAAGCTGAGAATCTGGTGATCGATGTAATGCGGTTTGGCGTAGGGTGAAATGACCATCCCCGGGACGCGCAGTCCATAACCGTTTCCGTCGACCACCGGCGGCGCCTCGTGATCGTAAAATCCGCCCCAGTCGTCCCAGGCTAGAAAGATCGCGCAGTCCTTCCAATCAGGCCCCTGCATCACCGCATTGATGAGGCCCGTAACCCAACTCTGCCCTGCGCTAACCAAGGCCGGAGGATGTTCGCTCACTGCAAACGCCGGAGCAATCCAGGATACCGAAGGCAGCGTGCCGTCGTGAGCCTGCTTGTAGAAGTTATCGAGCGGCTGGTCGCGCGCCAGCTCATGATCATCTGTCACCGTATCGAAATACGGCAGCGGGTTCCAAATTTCCGGCGTGCAGAACTTCTCGGATTTTGTATCTCCGTTGCATCCCGGTCCTCCCGGTATGACATAGTAGCCCCAGGTGACCTTGTACTTATGGAGCAGATAGGTCAAATCGGTCCATGCGTAGATCGGATTTGTGCCAGGGGGGCCATTGCGTTCACGAGCGCTCGGCGTACTGCGCCGATACGTATCGTCCGGAGGCGCTCCGGGATCATCCAGCGCATTGGTGCAACTCATGGGATCGTTGTGCTTCGTGCAATAGGCGGACCACGCCGACAATTCGAATAAATGAGCCGGCAAACTCCACGATGCATTGGGCTCGAACATGTGATCCTGCAAGACGAAGGTCCGCGCATAGGCCCAGTAGTTGGGAATGTCCCGTCCATCGTGATAGCCCATAACATCGGGATTTGCGGACTCTGTACAGCCGGGATCCGCGGCCGCCTGGCAGCCCCTTCTGCCCTGCTCTGCCGCAATCACAAAGCCATCCATCTTGCCGCCGTCAATCGATTCCATGCTGGCGACAGCCTGATGCGGCCCTCCTCCGTTGCTATCGTTCGTGTCATGGTAAGGGCTCATACATTGGCCCGTCTTCAGGTCAGGATTACAGACCGTAAAAGCTCCATCTTTCGTGGGCAATCCGTCGGCTCCGGAAAACGTGCCAAAGTAACTGTCAAAGGAGCGATTTTCCTGCATGATAATGATGATGTGCCGTATTTTGTGAATACCCTGCGCTGCGGCAGCTTCACTCTGCGCCATGCAGTTGACAGAAAAACAAGAGATACCGAGCCCGATGTAACACAGCTCCTTAAGCATGTTCAACCTCCTGAGCGCACCGCCGCTCCAGCCAGGATTTTTCCCGGCTTCACTATATCTGCCTTTGCTGACTTTTGGCGATAGCTCCGGAATAGGCTTCGGTCAGAATTGACCCGGGATTTCCATCCCGGCATCGCAGTTCACGGTCAGTCTGCACTCGACCGCCTCGCTGCTGTTGGATTTCTTGGAATTCGTCCTCCCGGCGCCTTCAGCAGATCACCGATGGCGGCTCACGCCTGCCGGTCTGCCAACGAAACTTGCGAGATAGGAAACTACGCTTCCGATCCACTTCGCCGATGCGATAAAAAAGCGGCAATTCATTTCCGCGACTCTCTTAGAAATCAGGGATCAATCCTGCCCCCGAATTCGCCCTCTGCAATTCGGCGAGATAGAAAATCGTGGCCGGCGGCTAAACTATCCATTGAGGGCGCGCTCTGCTTCTGACTCGCGCGTCCTGCACTGGAGAACTCCCTTGGCAGAGACCATTTTTGACGTGGCAATCATCGGCGGCGGTCCCGCTGGCTACACGGCGGCCATTCGCGGCGCGGAGTACGGCCTGAAGGTGGCGCTCATCGACGCCAGCCCCAAACTCGGCGGCACCTGCCTCCACGTAGGCTGCATCCCCACCAAGGCCCTGCTCTTCAACGCCGAAATCTGGGACTACCTCAACCACGCGGCCGACTTCGGCATCGCCGGCATCGGCGCGCCCACCCTCGACTGGGCCGCCGTCCTCAGGCGTAAGGACTCCATCATCGCCAGGCACGTCAAGGGCCTCGAATTCCTGATGAAAAAGCACAAGATCTCCGTCCTCAACGGCTACGGCCGCCTCACCGGCCCCGCCAACCACGGCCTCCACACGGTAGAAGTTAAAACCGGCGAAGCCGTTTCCCTCGTCCAGGCCAAAAACGTAATCCTGGCCACCGGTTCCGAAGCCAAGATGCTTCCCGGCCTAGAGGCCGGCGGCCGCATCCTCACCAACATTGAAATTCTCTCCCTCACCCAGCCGCCCAAATCGCTCATCGTCATCGGCGCCGGGGCCGTCGGCGTCGAATTCGCCTCCATCTTCCGCAGCTTCGGCACGGAAGTGACCATCCTCGAATTCCTCCCGCGCATCGTCCCCGTCGAAGACGAAGAGATCTCCAAAGAGCTCACCCGCCTCTTCAAAAAGCGCGGCATCGACGTAAACACCGGCGCCCGCGTGGAGAAGGTAGAGACAACGGAAACCAGAGTCCGGGTCACATTCACCGACGCGAACGGCAAAACCCAGATCAAGGAGGCCGAAAAACTCCTGGTGGCTGTAGGCCGCGCCGGCCTCACCGCCAACATCGGAATCGAGAAGACGAAGATCGCACTCGACCGCGGCCTCATCCAGGTCGATGAAGCCCAGCAGACCGCCGAGCCCGGCGTCTTCGCCATCGGCGACATCGTCTCCGGCCTGCCCCAGCTTGCCCACGTAGGCGCCATGGCCGGCATGGTGGCCGTGGCGAAAATCGCCGGCCGCCCGTTCCGCCCCATCCGCCGCGACCGCATCCCCGGCTGCACCTACACCGAGCCGCAGATCGGCAGCGCCGGCCTCACTGAAATACAAGCGAAAGAAAAGGGCTACACCGTCAAGGTCGGCAAGTTTCCCTTCGCCGGAAACTCCAAGGCCACCATCGTCGGCAGTCACGACGGCTTCGTGAAGGTCGTGTCTGACGCCCAGTACGGCGAAATTCTCGGCGTACACATCCTCGGCCCCCAGGCCACCGAGCTGATCGCCGAAGCCGTTGCGGTGATGGAGTTGGAAGGCACGGTCGAGGAGATGATGTCCACCATCCACGCCCACCCCACCCTGGCCGAATCCATGCTCGACGCCTACGCCGCCGTAGAAAACATGGCCATCAACGCCTGACCACCTGCGGTGCGGCAGGCGCCGCTTGCGCGGCCATTCCTGCTTGTGCGAGCAGTCGTGGAGCGAATGGACGTACTGAGTTCGCTAGGCAGTCAGTTAAAAGCCGCCGAAGTGAAGGTCTCCCTCCGTTTCGGCGGCTTTTTCACCGCATTCCGTTCCAATCAAGCCAACGCGTCTACAGCTCCTTGATCATGATGTTCCGGAACTGGAGCTTCACGCCCGGCTCGCCCTTGGGCTCGCCGCCCTGCAGCGAGATATGCCCGGTGTGGTACTTGGCGAACCCTGGCATCCGCGCGAACTTCGTGCCCGCCACCAGCTTGTCCCATTCGGGCGTCCAGATCTGCGTGTCGACCACCTGGTGTCCGTTCTGGAAAAACTGCACGTGCCCGTGATCCGCGATGATCTCAAACTGGTTCCACTCCCCGGCGGGATTCACCCACTCGTACCGGTCGGAGATCAGGTCAAACATGTCGCCGGACCGCTCCATCAGGATGCGGCTGTCCGGCACCGAGCAGGACAGGTCCGCAATCTGCATCTCGATGCCTGTATTGAAGGTGTTGCGGTACTCCGGCGATTCGTGCACGAAGAACATCACGCCGCTGTCGATGCACGGATTCGCCATCCACTCCAGTTTCAGGTCGAAGTTGGTGTACTCCCCATCCGTCACCAGATCCCCATAGTCCTCGTGCGGGTCCAGGTTGGTCTTCTTCAGTTGGATATTGCCATCCACGATCGACCAGTCTTTCCCCACTCCGGTCTGCAGGTACGAGTGCCACCCTTTAAAGTCCTGCCCGTCAAACAGCAGCTTCCATCCCTCCTGCTGCTCCTGCGCCGACAGCGTGTTTGGCGGCAGCCTCTGCGGCCGCGGCTGCGCCGTGTTCGCCGCCTGAGCCCATGCCATGCCAGACAACAAAACGCAGCTGGCCACTCCAATCCACAACTCCTTCTGGTTCATCGTGAGCCTCCCGCACGGCATTATGCCTGAGCGGGGCAGGGAAGCGAAAGCACAAAATCACGCGCCAGCCGCCGCCGTTATTCCGCAGCTCTTTCCGCCAGGGCCTGCGCCGCCGCCAGATTTTGCGCAATCTCCGCCGGAATCCCATGCCGCTGTTCCAGGTATTCCACGTTGTTGTACGAAACCAGAACCCGGCCATCGCCATCTTCCCAGACCAGAATCTTCAGCGGCAGGTCGATCGCGCTGGTCGGCGCCGCCAGCATCACCGGAGTGCCCGCCTTGGGACTGCCAAAGATCAGCAGCTTGGTCGGCCGCATCGTCATTCCCGCCTTTTCCGCCTCGCCGCTATGATCCACCTGCGCAAAGAGCATGATTCCCTTCGCGTTCAACAGCGTCTTGAGCTTTTCCACCGTTCCGTCCACCGAATGCTTGCTCGCAATGCTGACAATCCCTGCGTCGCTGCTCAATGTCATCCTGACCTCCGCTCTGAAATCCGCGTGAAGAGCACCGGAAACTCAACCGGGGATGAAAGCAATCGCAATTCCAATCCGTCCAGGAGGATCGCAGGCAAGTTCCGGCTCCTTCCCATTCTGCGGAGCGGAATGCGCCGCGTCAATGCGCCTTCCGCATCGCGCACCCCCCAACCCTGCCAACCATCTCTCCAGCATCGAGTCTTATACTCAGCTTGTAGCGGCTTCACGGGCACGGCGGAACCCACTCCCTTCCCCGGAGGATTCCCCATGGCAGGGGCCTATTTGCGGCGCATCGGAACCGCCGTTCCGGCGCACGACATCCACCAAAAGTCTGTCGCCTTTGCAGGTGCCATGCTGCTCGATCCGCGCGCCCGCTCCATCTTCCTTCGCCTGGCCGCCAAGTCTGGCATTCAGCACCGCTACTCCTGCCTCAAAGAGGAACCCCCCGGCCGGAACGCCGGCAGCGACGCCTTTTCCTTCTACGGAAACGGCCGCTTTCCTTCGACCGCCGAGCGCATGAAGGTCTTTGAAGAGTCCGCCCCGTCGGTTCTGCGCGCGGCCCTCGATCAGCTCACTCTCAGCACCGAAGAGCGCGCCCAAATCCGTCATGTTCTGGTCACCTGCTGCACCGGCTTTTATGCTCCGGGCCTCGACTTCGACATCATCGACTACCTCGGCCTCTCCACAGCCACCGAGCGCACCTTGGTCGGCTTCATGGGCTGCTACGCCGCCATCAACGCGCTCCGCCTCGCCCGCCACGTCGTCCGCTCCGACCCTGGAGCCGCCGCTCTGGTCGTCAATCTCAAGCTCTGCACCCTCCACTTCCAGGAAACGCAGAACCTCAACGAAATCGTCTCCTTCACCCTCTTCGGCGACGGCTGCGCCGCAAGTTTCATCACCGGCGAGCCCGGCGGCCTCGAGCTGGACAGCTTTCATGCCCTGCGCAACGGGGACGCCCGCGATCAAATCACTTGGCGCATCGGCGACCTCGGCTTCGACATGTTTCTCTCCACGCGTGTCCCCGGCACCATCGCCCGCACCATGCGCGAACACGCCGCTTCTTTCCCCCGGCAGGAAATCGATCTCTGGGCTGTCCATCCCGGCGGCCGCTCCATCCTCGACGCGGTCGAAGACGGCCTTGCCCTGTCGGCGGAATCCCTGCAAGTCTCTCGCGCCGTGCTCGCTTCCTTTGGCAACATGTCCTCGGCCACGGTCATGTTCGTCTTGCAGAGATTGATGCAGCTGACCCAGCCCGGCCAGCGCGGCTGCGCCATCTCCTTCGGCCCTGGACTTACCGCGGAGACCATGCGCTTCCATGCCGTCTGACGCCCCATCCTTTGCCCGGCGCGCCCAGCTCAGCGAATGGATGGATGAGCCCTGCGCCTATGAGGAGTTTCGCGCTTGCCTGCTTGATCTCATGCAGGTCAACCGCATGCTCTTCGCCTATCGCCCTACCCTCCGCTGGCTCGAGCAGCTCCGGCAGCGGCAGTTCGCCGCCAGCGGAACCGAACGCAAGCCCCTCCATATCGTCGACGTAGGCAGCGGCGCCGGCGACATGCTCCGCCGCATCGAGGCCTGGGCGCGCAAAAGCGGCGTCCCGGTCCGCCTCACCGGCATCGACGTCAATCCCTTCGCCGCGCGCGCCGCCCGCGAATTCACCCCCGCAGACAGCCGCAGTGCCCCCGCGAGCCATATCGACTGGATCACCTGCGAGGCCTTCGACTACCAGCCCCCTGGCGAAATCCACCTCATCATCAGTTCGCTCTTCACCCATCACCTGGCCGACGCGGAGATCGTCCGGTTTCTCGCCTGGATGGAGCGCACCGCCACACGCGGCTGGTTCATCAACGATCTGCGCCGCTCGCCCCGCTCCTATCGGCTCTTCACGTTGCTGGCCCGCGTCATGCGCTGGCACCGCTTTGTCCGGCACGACGGCCCCATCTCCATTCAGCGCGCCTTCGCGCCTGCCGACTGGCTCGCCTACGCGCGGCAAGCCGGCCTCGATGAATCTCTGCTGCGGATCGAAGACGCATGGCCCGGTCGTCTCTGCGTGTCGCGCGTCGAAGAAAGACAGAAAGAGTGAAGGAATAACGGAATAATCCAATGACTTCGCAACTTCAAGCCGAAGCGCTGATCATAGGCGGCGGCCCATCTGGCGCCGCGCTGGCCGTTCATCTGGCCCGCGGCGGCCGCGCCGTCACGCTCATTGAGCGGAGCCCCGCCGCGCATCACAAGGTCTGCGGCGAGTTTCTCAGCCGCGAAGCCGTCGCGTACTTGAATGATTTAGGCCTCGACCCCCGTGGTCTCGGCGCAGTTGCAGTTCACGGGGTTCGCCTGCATGCGCGCGGCAGGATCGCCGCCTGCGAGCTGCCCTTTCCCGCCCTGTCCCTCACCCGCCGCACGCTGGACGAAGCTCTTCTTGCAAACGCTGCCGCCGCAGGTGCAACCGTCCTGCGCGGCCGGCGCGTCGAAGCGCTCGAGCGCACCACAGATTCCTGGGAAGCCCGGCTCACCGGCGGAGAAACCTGTTCCGCCCGTGCCGTCTTTCTCGCCACCGGCAAGCACGATCTCACCGGCCATCGCCGCCCGCCCGGCTGCCAGAACGATCTGGTGGCCTTCAAGTTATACTTTGAGTTGTCGCCCGCGCAGCAGCGCGCTTTGCAGGGGTGGGTTGAGTTAAGTCTCTTTCCCGGCGGCTACGCGGGACTCCAATTAGTGGAAGATAACCAGGCCAACCTGTGTCTCTTGGTGCGGCGCGCCACCCTGCGGCGCTGCCGCAGCCATTGGTCTGCCTTGTTCGCTCATATGCTCCGTTTCTCCGCTCCTCTCGCCCGGCGCCTCGATCAAGCGCAGCCTCTGCTGGTCAGGCCGCTGGCGCTTTCCTCGATTCCCTACGGCCTCTTGCCGGCTCCTTCGCAGGATGGCCTCTGGCGGCTGGGCGATCAGGCCGCGGTCATTCCCTCATTCTCAGGCGATGGCATGTCCATCGCACTCCACAGTGCGTATCTTGCCGCGCAGCTCTACGCCCGCGGAGATACGGCTGCGGAGTTCGCGGGCCTTCTCCGCCGCCAGCTCCGGCGTCCGGTCTGCCTGGCCACCGCGCTCTCGCGCCTCATGGTGGCCGCGCCCGCGTTGGCGCAGGCGGTGCGGCTGTGGCCCGGCGCATTGGGCCTGCTGGCCGCGCACACCCGCATTCCGTCGCCGGCCTTGCTGGCCAACCCGCTTGACCTGAACGAAACAGCCGGCCGGCAAAAGGGTGTGGCGTCATGCTGAAGCGCAAAGTTGCAATGGGTGCCCTCCTGGCCGCGTGCCTCGCCGCGCCTCCGGGCGCTCAGCAGGCCGGCGCGCAGCAGATCGCGCCGCAGCTGATCAGCGCGCAGACCCCAAGCTTGATTGGCGACTGGACGGAACCTACGGGATCGGTAATCCGCGTCGATCACTGCGGCAACCGGATTTGCATGTGGTTGATCGCCCTCGGCAAACAGATCATGGTCAGCACCGACATCTACAACCCCGATCCCAAACTGCGCGGCCGTCCCCTCTGCGGTCTGCTAATCGGCAGCGGATTCATTGCCCGCGATGCCGCCCATGCCACTGGCGGCACTCTCTACGATCCCAAGACCGGAGAGTCCTACCGCGGCCTGCTTTCCGCGCAGGGCGCAACGCTGGTTGTGCGCGGCTACCTCGGCGTTCCCTTCTTTGGACGCTCCGAAACATGGCCCCGGACCACCGGCCAGGTAAAGTCCTGCGCCGGCACACTGCCAAACTAGAGCTCCGTCGACTGCCCAGCCACCAGTTCCTTGCACCTGGCAATGAACTCCGTCAGCGGGACCGACCCCTGGTCGCCCTTGCCCCGCGTGCGCACGCTCACCGAGCCGGCCGTCTCTTCCTTGTCGCCGAATACCAGGATGTACGGCGTCTTCTGGTTGGCAAAATCGCGGATCTTGGCGTTCATCTTCTCGTTGCGGTCGTCGGTCTCCACCCGCAGACCCGCCGCCTTCAGCTCCGCCTCCACCTTCTCCGCGTAGCCCTGGTGCCGCTCGCTGATCGGCACCAGTCCCACCTGCACCGGCGCCAGCCACAGCGGGAATGCCCCCGCGTAGTGCTCAATCAGCACGCCGAAAAATCTCTCCACTGATCCGAACAGCGCCCGGTGCACCATCACCGGCTGATGCCGCCCGCCGTCCTCGCCCACGTACTCCAGCTCGAACCGCGCCGGCAGGTTGAAGTCGAACTGCACAGTTGAGAGCTGCCACAGCCGTCCCAGCACGTCCACCAGCTTCACGTCGATCTTCGGCCCGTAGAAGGCCGCTTCGCCCACCATCGTCTTGTACGCGATTCCCTTCCTGGCCAGCGCTCTCTGCAGGCTGCCCTCGGCCAGCGCCCAGTTCTCGTCGGAGCCCGCGTAGTGCGCCCGGTCCTTCGGGTCCCACGTCGAAAGTTCCACCTTGAACTCAGAAAACCCGAAAGTCCGCAGCACCGCCTCGGCAAAATCGATGCAGGCCACCACCTCATCCTCGATCTGCCCCGGCGTGCAGAAGATGTGCGCGTCGTCCTGGGTAAAGCCGCGCACCCGCAGCAGTCCGTGCATGGTGCCCGAGCGCTCATAGCGGTACACGTTGCCCAGCTCCGCGTAGCGCGCCGGCAGGTCGCGGTAGCTCTTGGGCGTGTTCTTGTAGATGAGGATGTGGAACGGGCAGTTCATCGGCTTCATGCGGTAGTTCGCATCGTCCAGTTCCATCGGCGTGAACATATTCGCGGCATAAAATCCCTCGTGCCCCGAGGTCTGCCACAGGTTCACCCGCGCCACGTGCGGCGTGTAGACAAGCTGGTAGCCCCGCCGCAGGCACTCCTCGCGCATCCAGTCTTCCATCACCTTCCGGATGATCGCGCCCTTGGGATGCCAGAAGATCAGCCCCGCGCCGGCCAGCTCCTGAATGCTGAACAGGTCCAGTTGCTTGCCCAGCACGCGATGGTCGCGCCGCGCCGCCTCCTCCAGCCGCGCAAAATGTTCGTCCAGTTCCTTCTTCGAGAAAAACGCCGTCCCGTAAATCCGCTGCAGTTGAGGATTCTTCTCATCGCCCAGCCAGTAGGCTCCGGCCAGCGATAGCACCTTGAACGCCTTCACCCTTCCCGTCGAGGGCACATGCGGCCCGCGGCAGAAATCCACAAACTTCCCATTCCGGTAGAAGCTCACCTGCGCGCCCGGCTCGGTGAAGCGGGTCACGAAGTGCGTCTTCATAAAATCGCCGTCGCGCTGAAACTCCTCCAGCGCCTGCTCGCGCGGCTCATACTCGCGCACAAACTTCTCGTCCCGCGCCACCACCTCGCCCATCCTGGCCTCGATCGCCACCAGGTCCTCCGGCGTAAACGGCTTTTCGCGATAAAAATCGTAGAAGAACCCTGAGTCGGTAGCCGGCCCATGTCCCAGCTTGGTCTCCGGGAACAGCTCCAACACCGCCGTCGCCAGCACGTGCGCCGCAGAGTGCCGCACCACCTGCAGCGCCTCCGGATCCTTCTCTGTCAGCAGTTCCAACCGCGTGTCCGCGGTCAGCGGCGTCGTCAGGTCCACCAGCCGCGCTGCGCCCGCCTCCTCGGCGGCGTACATGCTGGCTTCGGAAGGCTCATCGCCGCTCTTGCTCTTCTCTTTCCCGCCGCTCAGCGGCGTCAGCCGCGCCACCACCGAGGCCGCGGCCAGCCGCGGCGAAATCGAGTTGGCAATCTCAAAAGGGGTTGTCCCCGCGGGCACTTCACGAACCGCTCCGTCGGGCAGGTGTACGGCGATTGTCTGCGTGCTCATCTCTTGTCTGGATTCCATCCGGCCGCAACAGGATAAGACACGGCCATCCCTTTGAGGATAGAAGGACAATAGGCGCAAAGTCGAGCCGTCTGTCCTATGCATCTCCGCCCGCGTATCCTGATTGAAAAACTAACAACCAAATCAGCGCTAAGCTTGCTTCTCCTCGTGGTACTCCATCTCCGTGTTGATCGCCCAGATGTTGTCTTTCGTGGTGACGCCGTTCACAATGTTCTCCACCGCGGTCATCGCCGTCAGCATCGAGTGGTCCTGGTTGTTGTACTTGTGCATCCCGTTGCGCCCGACCAGAAACAGATTCTCAAAGCCGTCCAGGTACTCGCGGATCACGCCGAACCGCTCATAGCTCCCGAAGTACGCGGGGTAGGTCTTGGCAACCCGCACCACGTGCGAGTCCTCCACATCCTCTGCCTTGACAATCCCGATCCTGGCCACTTCCTCCAGAGCCAGTTTCGTCATCTCCTCGTCGGAGAGCCTCCAGATCGGGTCGGTTTCATTGCAGAAATACTCCAGTCCGATCCACACCTTTTCCGGGTCGCGCACCAGCCACGGACTCCAGTTGTTGAAGATCTGCAGCCGGCCCACGGTCACGTCGGGTTCCTGAATATAGATCCAGTTGTCCTTGAGCGGTGAACCATCATCCTCGGCCACGGCCAGCTTCCTCGCCAGCAAACCCACGGTAATAAAGTCGCGGTACATCAGCCCTTCCGCGATCTGCTGGGCTTCGCCCGGCACATTCTGGCCCGGCACGGCGGCGATCGACCGAACCAGTTCGCGCACCGGCATGGTTGAAAAAAAATAATCTCCCCGAAACTCCCTGCGCGCGCCCGTCTCATCCGCGCCCTCCACCGCCGCGATGCGCTTGCCCTCCAAATGAATCCGGTCCACGGTGATCCCGCGGTGAATCGCCCCGCCTCCGGCGCATATCCGTTCGGCTACGTGCTCCCAGAACTGCCCCGGCCCCAGCTTCGGATAGAGAAATCTCTCAATTAGCGAAGTCTCGGTATTTTTTTGCGCAATATCGCCGGACTTGCGGGCTGCAAATGTCTTTTTCAGGAAATGAACCACCACGCCTGTGAGAGAAAGTCCCTTGATCCGCTGCGCGCCCCACTCTGCGCTGATCCGGTCGCAGGGCACGCCCCACACCTTCTCCGTATACGACCTGAAAAACGTCTGGTAGAGCTGCCGTCCGAAGCGATTGATCAGAAAATCTTCGAGCGAATGCTCCTCGCGCTGCGGCAGCAGCGCCGAGCGCAGATAACTGAGCCCGCAGCGTAGGCTGCGCAGTGCGCCCATCTTCCTGAGCGTGCTCGCCGTCAGCCGGATGGGGTAATCGAAGAAGCGGCGCAGAAAGTAGATGCGGCTCCTGCGGTGCCGCACCAGCATGACCAGGTCCTGGTTGCGCGCATCGGCGCTGCAAGTCGCCGCCGGAACCTCGCGCCGCTGTCCCTGGTATCGAAGCTGGCCTGCTTCGCCTGAACCGGCCTCCACCGGCATCATCTCCAGCCACCACCGCATCGCCCGGTCGGACTTGGAAAAAAACCGGTGCCCGCCGATGTCCATGCGGTTGCCCTTGTAGCGGACCGTCCGTGCGATGCCGCCGATTTCCTGGCTGGCCTCCAGGATGACCGGCTGAATAGCCGAAGTCCGCTGCAGTTCGATCGCGGCCGTCAGTCCCGCCGGACCAGCGCCGATGATGATCGCCGTGCCTTGCCCAGGGCTCTGCATGGTTCTGGTCCGATCATATGCCGGGCCCCAGCGCGACAGCGCGGGCGCGGAACCGCCGCACGCAAAGAGATATCGTCGCAGGATTGCCCATCAGGAACGCAATCGCGCCAAAAAACGAACGAGGGCCGGAATCGCTCCCTGCCCTCGCTCGTGTTTGCTAGATTCTGCCGGAATCCGGCCGGTAGGCTCTTTACAGCGGCTGCACGTCGGCAGCCTGCCAGCCCTTGGGACCCTTCACAACGTTGAACTGCACGGCTTGACCTTCCTGCAAGCTCTTGAAACCACTCGAGTTGATTGCAGAGTAGTGCACGAAGACATCTTCGCCGTTCTGGCGCGAAATAAAGCCGAAGCCCTTCGCGTCATTGAACCACTTCACAGTACCTTGTTCCATACTTGTTCGAATTTCCTGGATTGAATTGCGCTGGATGAATCGGAGCGAACACTGGCAGAATCTTGCTCGGTTGGGCGAGTACTGCTCACGCCCGGTTCGGGTCTAACGCTGACGATAGTGTAGCATTCCTCCCCTAATTAGATGTACAAAATCTGCCGCCTGCCCCCTTCCCCCGGATTCCCGTTTCTGAAAGTTCTTGACCAATATGGGGTTATCCAGCCCACCCGCCCTGTGTTAACGTGAGAGGTCATCATGCCCAAGGATTCCGTCCCCGCTCTGCTGGCGCGCTCGACCGAGCTGCTGGAGCAGGAGTTTGCCTCCCTGCCGCCACTTGAATCCACGGACGACACCGCGGCCATGGCCCGTGTTCTCGAGCAGACGGTGCGCCGCCTCGGCGACAACTATCCCTACTTTCATCCTCTCTACGCCGGTCAGATGCTCAAGCCTCCTCATCCCATCGCGCGGGCGGCCTACGCCCTGGCCATGACCCTCAATCCCAACAACCACGCCCGCGACGGTGGCCGCGCCAGCTCGGAAATGGAAATCGAAGCGGTCCGCGCCCTCGCCGCCATCTTCGGCTGGTCGGAATCCCTAGGGCATCTCACCTCCAGCGGCACCTTGGCCAACCTCGAGGCCCTGTGGATCGCCGGCCAGCTCGCCCCCGGCAAGCGCATCGTCGGCTCTGAGCAGGCCCATTACACCCACCAGCGCATCTCCGCCGTGCTCCGGCTCCCGTACACCGCCGTTCCCGCCGATTCCCGCGGCCGCATGAGCCTGCAGGCTCTCGAGGCCGAGCTGCGCAAAGGCGACGTCGGCGCCGTGGTGGTCACCCTCGGCACCACCGCCTTGGGCGCCGTCGACCCGCTCGACGAAATTCTCGCCCTGCGCGCCCGCTACAACTTCCGCGTCCACGTCGATGCGGCCTACGGCGGCTACTTCTGTCTGATCCCTCGCAGCTTGGACGAGCCCGCCCGCCGCGCCTTCGCCATCATCGCCCAGGCCGACTCCATTGTCGTCGATCCCCATAAGCACGGCCTCCAGCCCTACGGCTGCGGCTGCGTCCTCTTCCGCGACCCCGCCGTCGGCCGCTTCTATAAGCACGACTCGCCCTACACCTACTTCACCTCCAGCCAGCTCCACTTGGGCGAGATCAGCCTGGAGTGCTCCCGCGCCGGCGCTGCCGCCGTCGCTCTCTGGGCCACGCAGCAGCTTCTCCCGCTCACCCCCGATGGCGCCTTTGCCCGCGGCCTCGCCTGCGGCCGCAGAGCCGCCCTCGAGCTCGACCGCCGCCTCCGCCATGAAGGCCGTGGCAGCTTCGAACCCCTGGCCGCCGCTGGCCCCGAGCTCGACATCGTGGTCTGGAAGCTTCGCGCTCCCACACCGGAGCAAGCCTCCCGCCGCGCCCGCTCGCTCTTCGACGCCTGCGCCCGCCGCGATCTCCATCTCGCTCTTGTAGAATTGCCGCTGGCGTGGTTTGAGCCGCAGCAGGGATTGCCCGCCGCAACCAGCGCTGCGGCAATCGCATCGGGAGGCCAGACCGTAACCTGCCTGCGCTCGGTGCTCATGAAGCCCGAACACGAGGCGTGGCTGGGCCGGATCTGGAACCGTCTGGCCGAGGCCGTAACCGGGATCGGCGGGGCCGGATAAGGTAGGTGGAAGGCAGACAGTGCAGAAAACATTTTCCCCGCGCCCAAACCTTCCCCCGCCGCCGCGCCCCTGCGGTCCGGCCTCCATTCCCGCTCCCATCCGCCTTTCGAGTCTCTGTATTGGAATCCATGCCAGGGAGTAAATCGCAATGCATGATCCTGCCGACTTCCGTTCCATGCACCGCGCCCGTTTCGATGCCGAGCCGGCCGTCTTTGCCGCGCCCGGCCGGGTCAACCTGATCGGCGAGCATACCGACTACGCCGAGGGCTTCGTCATGCCCGCCGCCATCGACTTCGCCACCCTGGCCGGCATCTCGCCGCGCCGCGACGGCCAGATCGTCCTCTACTCGCAGAACTACAGCCAGGAGCGCAGCTTCGACGCCGCATCCCTCCCCGCCAAAGGCTCCGGCCACTGGACCGACTATCCGCTGGGCGTGGTTTCCATCCTCGCCGGCGATGGCCACCAGATCCCCGGCTTCAGCCTCAGTCTCTGGGGCGACGTCCCGCTTGGCTCCGGCCTCTCCAGCTCCGCCGCCCTGGAGGTAGCCACGGCTCTCGCGGTTCTCTCGCTCACCGGCTCCAGCTACCCCGGCCCGGTGCTCGCCCGTCTCTGTCAGCGCGCTGAAAACGAGTACGTCGGCGCCAGTTGCGGCATCATGGACCAGTTCATCTCCGTCAATGCCGCCAAAGATCACGCCCTCCTGCTCGATTGCCGCGACCTCAGCTTCAAGCTCGCCCCCATCCCTCCCGATGTCGCCCTGGTCATCGCCAACACCATGGTCAAGCACTCGGTCGCCGGTGGCGATTACCCCACCCGCCGCCGCGAGTCGGAGGCCGCCTGCGCGGTCATCGCCAGCCACCGGCCCGGCGTCCCCTTTCTGCGCGACGCGACCCTCGAAGACTTGGAAAAATGGGGCCACGAGATGGCTCCCAAGTCCCTCCTGCGCGCCCGCCACGTCATCAGCGAGAACCTGCGCACCGTGGCCGCCTGCGAGGCCCTGCTGCGCGGTGACATGAAGGAGCTGGGCCGCTTAATGGCCGAGGCCCATACTAGTTACAGCCGTGACTTCGAGGGCAGTTGCGCCGAGGCCGACGCCATGGTGGCCCTGGCCCAGGATCTGCCCGGCCTGATCGGCGCCCGTCTCACCGGCGGCGGCTTCGGCGGCTGCACCATCAACCTGGTCGAGCAGAGCCAGGCCTCCGCCTTTGCCCAGGCTCTCGCTGCCCGCTACGCCAGCCATACCGGAATCGTGCCCCAGATTCACCTCTGCCACGCCTCCGGCGGCGCTCACCGCATCGAATAATCAAGAAAGGACTCGGTCCCAGCGGCTGAAGACATTGCATTGCGGCCACATGGGTCCAGAACGGACAGGCCGGCGGAAATATACAAGACAGCTTGTTAAACTGAGGTTACATTTGCGCGATGAAGAGTGAAGGGGATACCCTCGTTCTTCAGCGTTTCTTAGACCCCAGGTAGCTGCTTCGCAAGCGACTTGGAGAAAGACAGGTCATGCAGCCCACATCCTCCAAGCCATTCTCTTACGAAACTTTTCCCGCTTCCGGCCAGGTCGCTTACTTCTCAATGGAGATCGCCATTCATCCCGCCATGCCCACCTACTCCGGCGGCCTGGGCATGCTGGCGGGCGATACCCTGCGGTCCGCCGCCGATCTCGGCGTTCCCCTGATCGCCCTTTCCCTGATCCACCGCAAGGGATACTTCCAGCAGCACCTGGACCGCTCCGGCACCCAAAGTGAGGACATCCAGCCCTGGAATCCGGCTGATTTCTGCACCGAGGAGCCGGCCCGCGTAACGGTGTCCATCGAAGGCCGCGTGGTCACCCTGCGCGCTTGGCGCTACGACCTCATCGGTCGCTACGGCCACACCGTCCCAATCTACCTCCTCGACACCGATCTGGACTCGAACTCCGGCTGGGACCGCGGCCTCACCGATCATCTCTACGGCGGCGACACCAACTACCGCCTCCAGCAGGAGATCGTGCTGGGCATGGGCGGCGTCCGCATGGCCCACGCCCTCGGCTACCGCCTCAACGTCTACCACATGAACGAGGGCCACGCCGCGCTGCTCACCCTCGCCCTCCTCGAGCGCCAGCTCGGCGGCGGCCCGCTCGGCGAGGCCACCGAGGCCGACATCGAGCAGGTGCGCAAAAAGTGCGTCTTCACCACCCACACCCCGGTCCCCGCCGGCCACGACCGCTTCTCCACCGAGCAGACCATCCGCATCCTCGGCAGCGACCGCACCCTGCGCCTGGAGAAGCAGGGCTGTTTCCCCGACGGCATGTTGAACATGACCCTCCTCGCCCTGCGCTTCTCCCGCTACGCCAACGGAGTCGCCATGCAGCACGGCAAGGTCTCCCGCGCCATGTTCCCGGAGTTCCCCATCGACTCCATCACCAACGGCGTTCACGCCCCCACCTGGATCTCCGAGCCCATCCAGCACATGCTCGATGAGCACATCCCCGCCTGGCGCCGCGACAATCTTTACCTGCGCAACGCCATCGACCTGCCCGAGCAGGAGATCCTCGCCGCCCACGCCCGCGCCAAAGAACAACCTGCTCGCCGAGGTGGCCTCGCGCACCGGCCTGGTCCTCAATCCTCGCGTGCTCACCCTCGGCTTTGCCCGCCGCGTCGCCACCTACAAGCGCGCCACTCTGCTATTCACCGATCCCCAGCGCCTGGTCGACATCGCCGCCAGGGCCGGCGGCCTGCAGATTCTCTATGCCGGCAAGGCCCATCCCCAGGACGAGCCCGGCAAGGCCCTCATCCACCAGGTCATCGAAGAAGCCGCCCAGCTCTCCAACGATCTCTTGCGCATCGTCTACCTCGAAAATTACGACTGGAAGCTCGGCGCCCAGCTTACTGCCGGTGTCGATGTCTGGATCAACACCCCCAAGCGCCCCTATGAGGCCTCCGGAACCAGCGGCATGAAAGCCGCTCTCAACGGCGTGCCCTCGCTCTCCATCCTCGACGGCTGGTGGATCGAGGGTTGCGTCGAAGGCCACACCGGATGGGCCATCGAAGACGGCGACAGCGACTCCGCCGAAGCCGATTCCCTCTACCGGAAGCTCGAAACGGCCGTCCTCCCGCTCTATCTCGACGCTCCCGAGCGGTGGGCCCGCCTGATGCGCACCACGCTCGCCTTCAACGGCTCCTTCTTCAACACCAACCGCATGGTCAAGCAGTACACCCGCAACGCCTATTACCCGGTCAACCTCATCGCCCGCGTCAAAGTAGAAGAAGAAGCCTTCGCATAAAACCCGGCAGGGTCAGGTCGAAGGGAGTCGTACCCTCAATTCCAAAAATGACTGGGTGCTCCATCCTTGACCCAGCCCCGCCGGCTCAAGGGCGGGAGATCCCGCTCAGCACGGCTGCCGAATCTCGCTCGAAGTTCCTCCCGCCGCCGGAATGTAGCACTTCTCCGTGTAATCCATCACCATCCGATCCGCATTGAACCGCCAGCCCAGCGTGCGAATGGTCCGTTTCATCCGCTTGATCCATCCCCGCGGCAGCCCGTCGCGATCCCGCTCGTAGAACAGCGGGATGAGCTCGTCGTTGAGAACCCGGTAAAGGTCTTCCCCGTCCCGCCCGTCGTGCACATCCATACTCGAGTGCGTCCGGCCCGTCCCGATGGCGAACCCATTCCTCCCGTCGTACGCCTCCGCCCACCATCCATCCAGCACCGAGAGGTTCAACCCTCCGTTCAGCACCACTTTTTGTCCGCTGGTTCCCGAGGCCTCCAGCGGCCTGCGCGGATTGTTCAGCCACACATCGACCCCTTGCACCAGGAAGCGCCCCACGTTGATGTCGTAGTCCTCGACGAAGACGAACTTGTCCGCGAACTCCGCATCGCGCATCATCTCCGCAATCTGTTGCAGAACCCTCTTCCCTGGTTCATCGTGCGGGTGCGCCTTGCCGGCGAAGAGGAATTGCACCGGCCGCTTGGGATCGTTGACCATTCCCGCCAGCCGTTTCAGATCGGCCAGGATCAAATTGGCCCGTTTGTAAGTCGCAAACCGCCGCGCAAACCCGATGGTCAGCGCGTCCGGCGAGAGAATCTTGCTCAGCTTCTCCAGCGTCTCTGCCGGCTCGCCACGCCGCTCGGCCTGTTCCTTCGCCCGCCTGCGCACAAAGGCAAAGAGCTGAGCCTTCAGGCTGAGGTGCGTCTCCCACAGCTCGCCGTCGTCCACATTTTCGATCTTCTCCCAGGTCTTGGCCGCGGCGCTGTGCCGCTGCCAGCCCACCCCAAGATGCCGGTCGTACAGGCGGCACATCTGCGGCGCCAGCCACGATGGAACGTGCACGCCGTTGGTGATGTGGCCGATCGGCACCGCATCTTCCGGCCGGTTGGGGTAGAGCGACCTCCACATCGCGCGCGAAACCTCCCCGTGCAGCGAAGAGACCGCATTCGCGCGGCGCGCCAGCTTCAGCCCGAGAACGGTCATGCAGAACGGCTCTCCCGCGTCGGTCGGATACACACGCCCAAATCCCATCAGATTTTCATGCGAGATGCCCAGTTGCTCGCGCAGCGGCCCCAGGTGCTCCTCGATCAGGTCGGCGCTGAACCGGTCGTGACCCGCGGGCACCGGCGTATGCGTCGTGAAGATCACTTCCCGCGGAATCTTGCTGGCGGCGGTGGCAAAGTCGACGCCCTCCTCCTCCATGCGGGTGCGAATGGCCTCAAACAAGGCGAAACTGCTGTGCCCTTCGTTCAGGTGCAGAACCCCCGGAGAGATCCCCATCGCCTTCAGCGCGCGATAGCCGCCGATGCCCAGCAGCAGCTCCTGGCGGATGCGTGTGCGCACGTCTCCGCCATACAGCCGTGAAGTGGTTTCCAGATCCTCCGGCGCGTTGCCGGCCACATTCGAGTCGAGCAGCAGCAGGTCGCAGCGGCCCACCTTCACCTGCCACACCTTGGCGCGGATCGCTCCGCCGCGAGTTTGAATTTCCACCACCACCGGCTCGCCGTTTTTCCCGATCGCCGGCTGCATCGGCAATTGGTTGACATCGGTTTCCAGATACTCCTCCCGCTGCCACCCGCTTGCGTCCAGCCGCTGCAGAAAGTATCCCTGCCCGTAGAACAAACCGACGCCGACCAGCGGAATATCCAGGTCCGACGCGCTCTTGATGTGGTCTCCGGCCAGCACGCCCAGGCCCCCGGAATAGATGGGCAGCGATTCGTGCAAGCCGAACTCGGCGGAAAAATAGCCCACCGGGCGCCGCCGCAGCACGCCCGCGTTGGCTGCTCCCCAGGTGCGGTCGGCACGCAGATACTCCTGCTGGCGACGGTAGACGTAGTTGATGCGGCCGTGCAGAACCAGTTCCGCCGCGCGCCGCTCGATCTCCGCCAGCGGCATCTCGTTGAGCAGCGAGATGGGATTCTGGTTGAGCTCCCGCCACAAGCCAGGATTCAGATCGCGGAACAGGCTGATGCAGTCGTGGTCCCAGCTCCACCACACGTTCCGCGCCAGCGCCCACAGTCGCTCCTGCACTGGCGCAATGAACCGGTCCAGTGTGCGCGCTTCGCTGATCACCGGCGCCACCTGTCCGGCGGTCTTGACCAGCATGCGGATCTCATCCTCACGAAATACCCGCGGTTCCTTGGTCTGCACCACCAGTACCCCCTGCAGGATGCCGCGATGAATGAGCGGAACGCCCAGGAAGGAGTGGTATTCCTCTTCGCCCGACTCCTTGAAGTATTTAAAGCGCGGGTGCTTGCGGGCGTCGGCGACGGCCACCGGCAGCACTTGCTCCGCCACCAGGCCGGTCAGACCCTCGTGCAGCGGCATGCGCAGGGTGCCGATGGATTTGGGATGGAGTCCCAGGGTGGCGGCCAGAACCAGATTGGACCGGTCCGGCTCCAGAAGATAGGCCGAGCAGACGTCGGTCCTGAATCGCCTGGCAATCAATGCCACCACATTCATCAGGGTGGCGGCTGGTTTGCCGCCCTCCTTGGCGAAGTTGGCGATCTCCTCCACAGTCAGGACACGGTTGGCGTCGGTAGTTTTGCTAGCCTCGGTCATCGCAGAGCGGCCTCCTCTCCCATCGGTGAAGCAGCATCCCATCGCCACCCGCGCCAGGCCTGGAACATGAATGCAAAACAGCTGCATCCGGTGAGGATGGCGGAAGTCAAAGATCAGTCAGGACAGGCAGGTGGATGGCAGGGAAATCTCCCGTTTTCAGCCGATGCGGGATCAATTCGACGATATCATCAATCGCGCCGAAACTGCGAATCATTCCAGAGAGCCAAGCCTTCGCCGTGCCCGGGCTCCTGCCCGAAGTACTGTGCCATCCAGAGAGCCAGACTGAATGAAATCTATATTCTTTGTGTAGTGTGAACAGTCGCTTAATCTCCGGGCGCCTCTTCCAGCTCTGCGCCCACCCGGTGCAGCTTCATCACCCTCCACTGCAGGCGGTCGAAGAACAGATACACGACCGGCGTGGTAAACAGCGTCAGCACCTGCGAGACCATCAGCCCGCCCACTATGGTGATGCCCAGCGGCTTGCGCAGCTCCGACCCAACGCCCATCCCGATCGCCAGCGGCATGCCGCCCAGCATGGCCGCCATGGTGGTCATCATGATGGGGCGGAAGCGCAGCAGGCAGGCCTGGTAGATGGCCTCCACCGGCGGCAGCCCCTGCTCGCGCTCGGCCTGCAGCGCGAAGTCGATCATCATAATGGCGTTCTTCTTCACCAGGCCGATCAGCAGAATGATGCCGATCAGCGCGATGATGCTCAGCTCGGTTCCCGTCAGTTGCAGCGCCAGAATGGCCCCCACCCCGGCCGGGGGCAGCGTGGATAGAATCGTCAGCGGATGAATCAGGCTTTCATACAGAATGCCCAGCACGATATAAACAGCCACCAGCGCGGCCAGGATCAGGTACGGTTCGTTGCGGAGCGAGTCCTGAAAGGCCTGCGCGGTCCCCTGGAAGCTGGCGTGCACCGTCGACGGCATGCCCATCTCGCGCTGGGCTTTTTCCAGAGCCGTCACCGCGTCGCCCAGCGCGACGTTGGGCGCCAGGTTGAAGGTCACGGTAATCGCGGGATACTGCCCCTGGTGATTCACCTGCAGCGAAGTCCGCCGATTTTCGTAATGGGCGATGGTGGACAGAGGCACCATCACGCCTCCGGTGGCCGCGGTTGTGCTGGTTGACGCGCCTGTCGCCATGGCGGTGGTGGCGCCAACGATCGGGTTGGCTTTGATGAAGATGCCGTTCAGCGCGTCCGGGCTGAGCTGGTACTTGGGATCGACCTCCATCACCACGAAGTACTGGTTCAGCGCGGTATACATCGTCGAGACTTCGCGCTGGCCGAAGGCATCGTACAGCACCTGGTCGATAGCCGAGGCGCTGATGCCCAGCCGCGAGGCGGTGTCCCGGTCGATCACCAGGTTGGTCGCCAGCCCCTGGGTCTGCTGATCGGTGGAGACGTCGCGCAACTCCGGCAGGCGCTGCGCCCGGGCCGCCATTTGCGGCGCCCAGGTGTTCAGCTCCTCTATGTTTTCGTCCGAAAGCGTGTACTGGTATTGCGCCGCGCTGGAGCGGCCGCCCACCTGGACATCCTGGTTGGCCTGCAGAAACAGCCGCGCGCCCGGCACGCTCGTCAGCTTGCGGCGCAGCCGGTTCACCACCTGGTCGGCGGAAACGCGCCCGGGCCGCTCGGCCAGCGGCTTCAGCGCGATGAACATGCTGCCCGTGTTGTTGCTGCCGCGGCCGCCGCCGGCAAACGCCGTCACCGTGGAGACCGCCGGATCGTCCAGCGTCATCTGCGCCAGCAGCTTCTGCTTGGCGCTCATGGCGTCAAAGCTGATGTCCTGCGCGCCCTGCGTCGAGCCGCTCAGCCGGCCCGTGTCCTGCTGCGGGAAGAAGCCCTTGGGCACGATCACCCACAGGTAAACGTTCAGCAGCACCGTCCCGATCACCACGCCCAGAATCAGACCTTGATGCCGCAGCACCCAGCGCAGCGCAGCGGCGTATTCCGCATGGAGCCTGTTAAACGCGCTTTCGCTGGCCCGATAAATGGGGCCATGCCGGCTCTCGTCCTTCGACTTGAGGAAGCGCGCGCACAGCATTGGCGTCGTGGTCAGCGAAACCACCAGCGAGACCGCGATGGCCACGCTCAGAGTCACCGCAAACTCGCGGAACAGCTTGCCCACGATGCCGCCCATCAGCAGGATGGGCGTAAACACCGCGATCAGCGAGGTGCTCATGGTGAGCACCGTGAACCCGATCTCCTTCGAGCCCTTCATCGCCGCTTCATACGGCTTCATGCCCATCTCGAGATAGCGCGTGATGTTTTCGATCACCACGATCGCGTCGTCCACCACGAAGCCGGTGGCCACGGTCAGCGCCATCAGCGACAGGTTGTCGACGGTATAACCGCAGATGTACATGACGCCAAAGGTGCCCACCAGCGACAGCGGGACCGCCACCGACGGAATAATCGTGGCCCACACCTCGCGCAGGAAGACAAAAACCACCAGCACCACCAGCAGCACGCTGATCATGAGAGAAATTTCTACGTCGTGGACGCTGGCGCGAATCGTCGTGGTGCGATCGATGGCGACATTGATCTTGATGGTGGGCGGGATGGCTGCTTGCAGGCGCGGCAGCTCGGCCAGCACGTTATCCACCGTGGAGATGATGTTCGCGCCGGGAATCTTGAAGACGATCAGCAGGATCGCGTCTTCCAGGTGTCCCGGAGGTCCTTTGTCGGGATTGACGCCCGCCAAGCCCGCGGTCAGGATGTTTGCTACGCTGTCGGTCACCGTGCCCAGGTCGCCGACGCGCACCGGCGCGCCCGTCTGCCGGTTGTAGCCCACGATGATGGGTGCGTAATCGCTGGCCTTGTAAATCTGGTCGTTGTCGCTGATCTGCCAGCGGTGTTCGGCGTCTTGAAAGGCGCCTTTGGGCCGGTTAGCGTTGGCGCCCGCCAGCGCCGTGCGCACCGCTTCCAGCCCGATGCCGGTGTTCGCCAACAGCAAAGGGTTCAGCTCCACGCGTACCGACGGGCTCGCGCTGCCGCCCACAAAGACCTGGCCCACCCCCTGGATCTGCGCCATCTTCTGCGCCAAAATCGAGTCGGCCATGTCGTAAATCTGCGGCTTCGGCACCACGTTGGAGGTGAGCGTGAGAATCAGGATCGGCGCGTCGGCCGGATTGGCCTTGCGGTAGCTCGGATTTTGCGGCAGATACGCGGGCAGCTGGCTGCGCGCCGCGTTGATGGCGGCCTGCACGTCGCGCGCCGCCGCGTTGATGTCGCGGTTGATGTCGAACTGCAGCGTCACGTTCGCCGAACCCAGAGAACTGTTCGAGGTCATCTGGTTGACGCCGGCGATGCGTCCGAACTGGCGTTCCAGCGGCGTGGCCACCGCCGAAGCCATCGTCTCCGGACTGGCCCCGGGCAGTCCGGCGCCCACCCCGATCACCGGAAAATCCACGTCCGGCAGCGAGGCCACCGGCAGCAGCGAATACGCCACCGAGCCGGCCAGCAGCAGGGCCATGCTCAGCAGCGACGTGGCCACCGGGCGCTTAATGAAGGGTGCCGACAGATGCATCGCTCGGGGCTCCTACTGCCGTTCTCCGGTGCATGCGGCGTTCCCGATCAGGCGCGCAGCGGCTCTCGCCGCCCGCATCCGCGCCGCTCCTTGCGTTTTCGTGCTTTCCTTCTGCAGCAACGCCGCAGCCGCTCCTAATCGGCAGTAACCGCTTCGTGTTCAAAGCCGGCATGGATCTCGCGGGGCTTCAGATGCTGCGCCAGCTTGTCAAAGTAGAGATAAGTGACCGGAATCGTGTACAGCGTGAGCAGTTGCGAGAGCAGCAGGCCGCCCACAATCACCACGCCCAGCGGCATGCGCAGTTCGGCGCCCACGCCCCCGCCCAAAGCCAGCGGCAATCCGCCCAGCAGCGCCGCCATGGTGGTCATGATGATAGGGCGGAAGCGAAGCAGGCAGGCCTGGAAGATCGCGTTCTCCGCCGTTTTCCCCTCTTCGCGCTCGGCCTGCAGGGCAAAGTCGATCATCAAAATGGCGTTCTTCTGCACGATGCCGATCAGCAGGATGATGCCGATCAGCGCAATCACGCTGAAGTCGATCCGGGTAATCAGCAGCGCAAGAAGCGCGCCCACGCTGGCTGAAGGAAGCGAGGAGATGATCGTCATGGGATGGATGTAGCTCTCGTACAGCACGCCCAGCACGATGTAAACCGTCACCAGCGCTGCCAGAATCAGAATCCACTCGTTGGTCAGCGAGCTCTGGAACGCGGCCGCCGTGCCCTGGAAGCTGGCGTTGATTGAAGCCGGCATCTGGATGCGCTGCTCGATGCGCCGCACCGCGTTGACCGCATCGCCCAGAGCCTTGCCCGGCGCCAGGTTGAAGCTGATCACGGTCGATGGAAACTGCCCCTGGTGGCCAATCGACAGTTGCGCGCGTCCCTGCTCCCAGTGAGCCAGCATGCTCAGCGGAACCTGCGTCCCGCTGCCGGACTTCACGTACAGGTTGCTCAGCGTGGAGGGGTCGGTCTGGAAGTTCGGCTTCACCTCCATCACCACGTGGTACTGGTTGAGCTGGGTGAAGATCGTCGAGACCTGGCGCTGGCCGAAGGCGTCGTACAGCGTGTTATCGATGTCGGCCATGGCCACGCCCAGCCTTCCCGCCGTATCCCGGTCGATCACCAGTTGTGCGCCCAGCCCCTGGTCCTGCAGGTCGCTGGCCACGTCCGTCACCACGCTCTCCTTGTTCAGTTCGTCCACCATCTTGCGCGTGTACGTGGCCAGCTCATCCTGGTTCGGATCTTCAAGCGAATATTGAAACTCCGTCCGGCTCACACGGTCTTCCACGGTCAGGTCCTGCAGCGGCTGCAGAAACAGTTGGATTCCCTCCACGCCCGCCAGCTTCGGCTGCAGCCGCCGGATCACCTCGGTGGCGGAGATCTTGCGCACGTCGAGCGGCTTCAGGGTGATCTGGATGCGGCCCGAGTTCAGCGTGGTGTTGGTTCCGTCCACCCCGATGAAGGAGGAGACATTATCCACCGCCGGATCCTGCAGCACCACGTCCACCAGCCGTTGCTGGCGCTGCGCCATGCTGGCGAAGCTCACCGTCTGCGGCGACTCGGAGATGCCCAGAATCACGCCCGTGTCCTGCACCGGGAAGAAACCCTTGGGGACCACGATGAACAGGAAAACGGTGGCCACGAAGGTGGAGATCGTGACCATCAGGGTGATGAAGCGGTAGCGCAGCACCACCTTCAGCGTCCGCCCGTAGGCGGCGATGATCGAATTGAAGATCTTCTCCGACCAGTGATAGAAGCGCGTCTGCTTGGCGGTCGCCTTGTCCTGCAGGATACGCGAGCACATCATCGGCGTCAGCGTCAGCGAAACCGCCGCCGACACCAGAATGGTCACCGCCAGGGTGATCGCGAACTCCCGGAACAGCCGCCCCACCACGTCGCTCATGAACAGCAGCGGAATCAGCACCGCGATCAGCGAGACGGTCAGCGACATGATGGTGAACCCGATCTGTTCGCTGCCCTTCAGCGCCGCCCGCATCGGGCTGTCCCCCTCCTCGATGAACCGCGAGATGTTCTCGATCATCACGATCGCGTCATCGACAACGAACCCCGTCGAGATCGTCAGCGCCATCAACGTCAGGTTGTTCAGCGAGTACCCCAGCAGGTACATCACCCCGAAGGTGCCCACAATCGACAGCGGCACCGCCACCGAGGGAATGATCGTCGCCGCCAGGTTGCGCAGGAAAAGGAAGATCACCATCACCACTAGCGCGACGGTGAGCATCAGCTCGAATTCCACGTCGCGCACCGAGGCGCGGATGGTCACCGTGCGATCGGTCAGCACCTTCACCTGCACCGACGCCGGAAGACTGGTCTGCAGTTGCGGCAACAGCTTCTTGATCCGGTCCACCACGGCGATGATGTTCGCGCCGGGCTGCCGCTGAATGTTCATGATGACCGCCGGCTGCCGGTCCATCCAGGCGGCCTGCTGCGAGTTTTCCGCGGCATCCACGATGGTGGCCACATCCGAGGCCCGAACCGCGGCCCCGTTCCGGTAGGCCACGATCACCGGCTTGTAATCGCCGCTGGTCAGCAGTTGGTCGTTCGCGCCGATGGTGTAGGACTGGCGGTTGCCGTTCAGTGTACCCTTCGCCTGATCCACGTTGGCCGCTCCCAGCGCGGTGCGCAGATCCTCCAGGCTCAGGTTGTAGGCGGCCAGCTCCGCCGGGTTGGCCTGAATCCGAACCGCCGGCTTTTGTCCGCCGGCAATCGAGACCATCCCCACGCCCGTCACCTGCGAAATCTTCTGCGCCAGATTGGTGTCGGCCGCGTCCTCGATCTTGTCCAGCGGCAGCGTGTTCGAGTAGAGCGCCAGCGTCAAAATCGGCGCGTCGGCCGGGTTCACCTTGCTGTAGATCGGAGGATTCGGAAGATCCACAGGCAGAAAGCTGTTGCCTGCATTGATCGCGGCCTGCACCTCCTGCTCCGCCACGTCGATGTTATCTTCCAGGTTGAACTCCAGGGTGATCACCGACCCGCCCCCAGAGCTCACTGAGGTCATCTGCTTCAGCCCCGGCATCTGCCCGAACTGCCGCTCCAGCGGCGCCGTCACCGAAGAAGCCATCACCTGCGGCCCGCCGCCCGGGTAAAACGTCAGCACCTGGATGATGGGATAGTCCACCTCTGGCAGCGCCGAAACCGGAAGCTGCTCGTAGCCCACCCCGCCGACCAGCAGGATCGCCGCCATCAGCAGCGAGGTGGCCACCGGGCGCAGAATGAATGGCCGGGACGGACTTAAGCTCACTGCTGTTCCCTCTTATGGTGGTTCCCCGTTCCTTGTCCTGCCCCTTTGCTGCCGCCCATCGGTCCCGCGCCCGGCTGTGCTCCCGGCTGTGTACTTGCGCCGGGCGTCGTGAACAGCCGGGCCCCGTTTCCGGCTCCGCCGCCAGCCTCTCCGTTGCCGTTCCCCGCCGCTGCCGCTGCTCCCTGCGCCGCCAGCTGCCGCGCCGTGCTGGACGTAACCACCTGCCCGTTGCGGAGCCGGTCCGCGCCATCCACCACCACACTCTGTCCCGCGCTAACCCCTGAATCCAGGATGGTCGACTGTCCTTCCGCCAGCGCAATCTTCACCGTCTGCCGCGTCGCTGCCTCGGCGCCCTTGGCGTTCTCCTTGACAATCCATACATATGTGCCGTCGACGCCGTTCTGAATCGCCGCCGTGGGCACCACCACCGCATTCGGCCGGTTCTCCATAATCAGGTGAATGTTGACAAATTGGTTCGGAAACAGAGCCTCGTCCCGATTGTCGAAGACCGCCTTCAGCTTGTCCGTTCCCGTGGTGGTGTCGATCTGGTTGTCGGCCGTCAGCAGCACCCCGGTGCTCAGCTTCTGCACGTCCCCGCGGTCGTAAGCCTCCACCGGCAGGCGATCGTCGGCGGCCAGCTTCTCCAGCACCTGTGGAAGCTCGTTCTCGGGCAGCGTAAAGTACACCGCGATCGGCTCGAACTGGTTGATAATCACCAGGTTCGTGGTGTTGGCGGTAATGATGTTCCCGGGATCCACCAGGCGCAGCCCGATCCGTCCGTTGATGGGCGACTGGATATAGCACCAGCTTAGCTGCAGCTGGGCATTTTCGATGGCCGCTTTGTCGGCCTCGATCGCCGCCTTGTCGGCCTCGATCGCGCCCTGGTACTGGCCCAGCGTGGCCTCGTCGGTATCCACCGTCTCTTTGGAGACCACTCCAGCCGCGAACAGCGCCTTATAGCGGCTGAACTCCGCCTGCGCGTTCGTCAGCAGCGCCTGGTCGTGGGCCAGGTTCCCCCTGGCCTGGTCCAGGTTCCCCTTGGCCTGATCCAGAGCCGCCTGGTACGGCGACGGATCGATCACCATAATCGTTTGGCCCTGCCGCACCTGCTGGCCCTCGGTGAACTTCACCGGCTCCAGCTGCCCGCTCACCCGCGCCTTCACCGTCACGCTCATATACGGAGTCACCGTGCCCAGGGCCGTCACAAAGATCGGCATCGGCCGCTGCTCCACCGGCGTTACCTGCACCGGAACCGGCCGGTTCATTAGCTCGGTGGCCTGGGTGCTGGCCTGCTGCTTGGCAGCCTGCTGGTTCTGGTAGATCCGGTACGCAATCACACCCAGAACGCACGCCAGCGCCAGGTACACCACAGTTCGGATCCAGGACTTCTTGCGGGCCGGGGGTTGATTCAGGTCGCCAAGATCGTGCAGATGGGCGTCGGGAGTGACTTCGATGGACATGGTTCTGATTCCTGCCGCTTTCGTTATAAGTGAACACCCACAGAGAACACTAAAGCGGCCAGGACTTCAACAGTCGAACCGTCCGCGTTTGTCTGTACGGACGAAACAGGCGCGCTTAAGGTTTCGCCCGCCGCTGCCCGATGGTGGGAGAGGCTTCCTCAGAAACGAACGAAAGCGCCAAGCCCTGAGGGTGAATGACGAGGTCATTGTACGCGAGTTGCGCCTACCCCGCGCAAGGCCGCCCGTTACACCCCCCGCTTCCCGTCCTCGTTCCGCCCCCCCTGGCTGGCCGCCTGGTACAACCGGTCTCATAAATACCCTCATGCTTATTCCGCCGGCTGTGAGACCCGCCAATCCGCCGCGGCGGACGGGGCTCATGCTCTATGGGAGTTGATGCAAATGGGTTATGAGACCGGTTCCAGGCTCCAGCTCTGTCGACCGCCACCCGCCGGCCGGAGAGCCGCAGAAATCCCTGCGCAATCCTCTCCCCGTGCCCGCCGGGCATGCGCGGGCCGGCAATGTTGAGCCGGGTCTGCCTTCGACCCACGGCTCACTCGAATTTCACACTCGACAGCGGCACGATCTCGTAGCGCTCGGCCTTATAACCTGGATCGTCCCATGGCCTGGCCTTGGCCACTGCCTGTCCGGCGCGGGCGCAGGTGGCTCCCGCGGGCAACGCCGGCGGGGAGGTTGTCGCGGCGGTCGGCGCGGTTGACGGCTTAGCTGGCCGGCGGATTTACCGGTGCGCCCGGTTCCTTGCTTGGCTGTGCGGCGTTTGGCTGCGCGGGAGCTGGCCCGGCGGGGCTTACTCCGGCTGGCTCCCCGGCGGGAGCTCCGGGTTGCACAGCCGGCTGCGTGGCCGGCTCCGTAACCGGCTCGGCGGCCGGCGGGATCAACGGCGCGGCCGGCCTGGTCGCCGGCAGCGCCATCGGCGTCACCGCCATGGTCAGCGTCTGCACGGTCGCCGGATCGTCGCGCAGTCTCACATAGAGCACGCCCTCAGCCGGGTGGGGTACCGTCAGCTCGGTCCCGGTAAAGTCCGGCGGCACATCGCTGGAATTGGCAAAATCCGGCTTGGACGCGATCGACGTGGCCAGAAACAGATTCATTGCGGTGAGCTGGCAGGGTTTCAGCGTCGAGCGCGGACAGCGCAGCTCCTTGAAGAGCGGCTCCCGGACCAGGGTTCCCAGCGGCAGCCATTCACCGGTCGTCCCGTCGGCGGAAACCGCGCGCACCCGGATCGGCCCGAAGGCAGACGTGCCGAACCGCGCCAGTGGTTCCACGCTACCCATGGCAGTCTTCGCGTCCTCCAGCATCAGGCTTCCGTCGGCCAGGCTCAGGACGGTGTGGAAGCTGCCATCCTCGGCGGCCACCTCCACCTTCTCGTCGCGGGGAAAGTTGGCGGGAACGTCCGACTTGAGAAAGAACACCAGTCGCCCGGCCACCGGCAGATCTTCCGCGCTGCCCAGAGTGACCGGCGAGAGCGCGTCTCCCTCGCTCTGGACGCCCTTGCTCAACAAGGTAATCTGCGGCCGTGGCGGCTGGACGGTCACCGGCGCGGTCCGCAGCCGCCCATCCCGCAGATGCACTTGGGCCACGTAGACCCCGTTTGGAGCCAGGTTGGCCGTCGAGCTCGCCGCTTTGAGGTTAAGTTGGTCGCTGCCCTCCACGCGGCTCAGATGGGCGGGCGTAAACGTGATCTTATCCAGCTCCACCCGTGCCACTTCGTCCAGCCGCGTGCCCTTCAACTCCGCCACGCTATCGCCGGCGTTCAGCGTCATGCGATCCAGCGACGCAGCCTCCGCGTAGGACTGCAGCACCAGCCGGTCCGGCTTCTTCAGGCCGAACTGGGCAATCTGCACCGTCACCGGTCCGGGCACCGCATTCTTCAAGGGCACGGCCACCTCGAGTTCATCCGCTTTGGGCGTCTTCCAGCTGAGTCTTATCAAGTTGCCGCCGGAGGTCACCTGTTCCACCCGGTCCACGCAGAGCGTGCTCTCGCCCTCAAAGTGGAGCGTGTCCTCGCGGCCCACCACCAGCGCCGAGGCATCGTCATCGCCCAGAACCCATTTGCCCGGCTGCGGCGCGTCCAGGTTGAAGCGCGGTCCCTCCCAGTCGTCAAATCCCCATTTGCCGCGCAAAACGCCCGACGAAACGTCCTGATTCAACGACGGCGGATGAGCCAGCGCCAGCCCGCCCAGGGAAGCGTCGGCCTTGACCGGCAGGTCAACCGGTCCGTTCTTCGTCTCTATGCGCAGCGTCAGATCGTGGGCCAGTTGCGTGGCGAAAACCAGCGGCGCCCCCTCGGCCGGCAAAACCACGCCGGACTCCTCCACGCAGAAGCTGTCCGAGAGGTTCACCGGATGCAGCGGAGGCATCTGCGCCGGTCCCACCGGAGGCAGCGCCACCACCACCACCGACTTCGGATCGCGGAAAGAAGGCGGCAGGTTCAGCCGCAGGTTCAGCGTGTCCTTGGTCGGCAGCGCCAGCGCCGGAATGTACTGGAAATGCGCCGTATGCAGCGAGCCCAGTATCCGCGCCGTGTCCACAATCGCCCCCACATACGGGCTATACTCTCCGCCGCCAGCCACATTGGTGAAACTGAGCTCGTTCATCAGGTCCATGGTCGAGCCGCTGGTCAGTTGCGCCACTCGCGATTGCTCATTGGCGTCGTCCATCACCAGCCCTTGCGGGTTCAGCGCCAGGCAGGAAGCCTGCTGCTCGATCGGCTTCTCAAAGCAGATCTGGTTGATCTTGATCCCCAGGCTGCGCGCCGACAGCTCGGCGCGCTCCTTGAGCGTCTTCAGATCGGACTGCAACGTCACTTTCACCTGGCTCAGGTAATCTTCAACCCGCATCCGGTCCCAGCTGGCCGCCTGCAGGTCCTGAACCGCGCGCACAAACGCGCCCGGCCGCCCGCGTACCGCCGCGCGCAGCGTGCTGAAATCCCCTCCGGTCTCCGGTGCCAGAAAGATCAGCCCCTGTTGCGCCTCCTGGGGGACGTTTACAAACACGCCCTCCTCGCGCGCCTCCCGGTTCCACGTCTCCACCCGGGTAAACCACTCCGGCGGAGGCGGATTGGTGGCTCCGCGCAGGAACGCGACGATCAGAACATAGCGGGCCGACTGGTTCTCGGGAAAATCCGGATGAATCCAGAGCCGATCCCCGGGCAGAAGGTTCGGAACCTCCCCGATCGGCAGGGTCACATCCCCTCGTTTCACATGCACATCCACCTTGGGTCCGGTCAGATCGAAGTCTTGGTCGGCGGCGTGCGCTGCAGGAATAAACAGGAAAAAGAGCAGCAGAAATGGCAAACTTCGGCGCATACTATCTATTGTACGAATTCTGCCGCCGCAGGTAAGCGCGGCCCCTCGCAACCTTCTGCAAATTTTGGCTCATTTGCAAGCCGAAGTCTTCTGGTTGGAGTTGCACCGCGGGAAAGATAGGGTACAGTGGCCATGTATATTTGTCTTGAATATCCGTATTTCTTCAAGCGATTGGAGTAGAAGAGAGCACGAGCAGCGGACCTCTCAGCACGGCCACCCCCCCGAATATCACGAAGCGATTATCTTGATTTCGAGAATTACCAGGAGCTGATTGACTGGCTAGATAGAGGTCGGAGTCTGCTGAAACAGCCAGCAAAAACAAGATAGACCTGCCCCGCGGCGCGCATGGCCGCGGCGGGTTGGCCGAATGGAGAAGACGCGGTTCCAGAAAACCACGAAGGTTTTTCCTGGCTCTGGAGCAGGACGCAAACCTCGCATCAGGCCAGTCAGCGGTTTGGAGAAATTGCTTCCCCCAACGGGAGGCGTATATACGGAGACGAGCGGCATGAAATCGACAAGAGCCCCTTATGGCAACGTAGAAATCGGCAGCCTCAGCATTCCCGAAGCCGAAGAAATTATTCAAGAAGCCCTCAACGAGCTGGCGTTTTCCCAGGATCCCGGCCTGGCCCGCGCTCTGCGTTTTCTCGCCCCTCCCGGCTACCAGGCCATCGTCGAGCTCTGCAGCGAAAACGGCCGCAGCAAGCGCCGCAACGCCTCGGCTGGCGCCTGGACGCCGGAAGAGGACGAGGTGCGCATCTACTTTGAGCGCACCGATGACGCCGACGCGCCGGCGCGCTCCGCCCCCGCGCAGAGCAGCGTCCCTGCCCACGCCTTTGCCGCTGGCGAAGAAGCGCACGAGCCGATCGCTCCCGCCGATTTGGATGCCCGCGTCAACGAGCTCTGTGCCGCTCTCGCCGAGGCCGAGCGCGGCGGTCACGCCTTCATCGCCCTCAAATGGTTCCGCGACTCGTTTCTCCTCCGCAAGGCCTTCCGCTGGAATCAGAATCCGGAAACCCGCCAGACGGTGCTCGCCGAGGCCATCCAGCGCGGCCTGGTGCTCACCAGCAAGATCGCCAACCCCAAGACCCCGGCCTATCCCACCACCACCATCCGCCTCAACCGCGCCGAGGCCGGCATCTCCGAGGAGGCGCAGCGCTTTCACCCCGTCGCCGTCCAGGGTGAGCCGTTCGCTGAAGAGATGCAGGAAGAGCGGGGCAATTCGTGAGCTTCTATTTTCTTGAGACCACCGCCTTCGCCGGGCTCTTTGTGCGCGAGCCCGGAACCGATGCCCTGATCCGCCTGATGCGGACGGTCGACGACAACTGCAAGCTCATCTCGGCCGTGACCCCGCTGGAGATCTATGCGGCCATCCGGCGGCGCGAGCGGGCCGGCGATATTGCCCCCGAAGATGCCGCCGCCGCCCTCGACAGCCTCCGCCAGGAGGCCGCTCGTCTCGTCCAGCAGCCGCTCAATCCGGCCGTCCTCGAGGCCGCTTCCCAGTTCCTTGACCGCACCCGCCTCCGCTGGCCCGAAGCCCTGCAACTGGCCACTGCGTCCGCCGCCCGCGAGATGTTCAAGGCGACGGAGATCGTCGTCGTCTCCACCTCGCGTCCGCTGCTGGAAGCCGCCCGCGCGGAGCGCTTTCCGGTCTTCAACCCGGCTGACGACCTGGCGCAAACCCCGCCTGACCTTGCAGAAGAGGCCCAGTAGCTTCTCCGCCCATCATTACGCTTACTTCCGCCCGACTTCGACGATCATGAAGCTGTTCGGCTTCATCTGTGGACGATTCGGCGCCGCTCCCGGCGCGGCCGGCTCCATCTCCGCCGTCGGCAGGTAGATGGTGTTGGTAGAGCCGTCGATCCCCATCGTCCGCGCACCGTCGGCCGTCTTCACCACCTGCTCCACCTCGAACTTGTCCGCCTTTTCGCCCACCACCGTCAGCGACCCGTCGCGGCAGCTTGCGAACGCCTGTCCATCGTGAAACCTGGTCGCGTCCACGCCCGCGCCGATCGGCAAACTCGCCAGCTCCTTGCCGTCCTTCGTACTCATCACGATCATCATTTGCGGGTTGCGGCAGCCCACGAACAGCAGCTGGTTCTTCCGGTCGATCGACATGCCCACCGGGTGCCCGCCCGGCGCAACCGGCCAGCGCGCAATCACCTGCCGCGTCTTCAGGTCCACCTCCGCCACCAGGTCCTTGTTCTCCAGGTTGATGTAAGCCTTCCCGTCGTCGCCGTAGGCCAGAAACTCGGGTTTCCCGCCCAGGTCGATCGGCGGATCGATCTTCCCGTTCACCGGGTCGATCTCCGGCTTGAACGTCATCAGCTTCTCACCATCGCCTGAAACAGCCAGCACCAGGTTCATCTCCGGGTCGTAAATAATCCCGTCAGAGTCGGGCATGGTGGCCAGCTTGCCCAGCGTCGCGTAGGTCGTCAGGTCGAAGACCACAATTGCCCCGTCCCCGCCGCCGTCCGTAATAAATCCGCGATTCACCGCCGGTACAAGCGCCGTCCCATGCGACCGCTTCTGCCCCGGAATATCGCCCAGCACCTTCCCCGTCGTGCCATCGATCACCATCGTGTGCGTGCTGCGCGTGACAAAAACCCGGTGCGTCTGCGCATCGACGGTTACATAGTCCCAGCCGCCCTCCCCGCCGATATGGACTGTCTTGATTACGCCCCATTTCGCCTGTGCCATCGCCGGCAGCGCACCGGCCAGCAGCAGCGCCGTCAGCGCCGCCAAAACCATTCGCATTCTTCTCATGTTTTTCTCCTCCAGCGCATTCCATCCATGCCACAAACAGCAATCAAGCGGCCCGGAATCGACAGCGAAACACTAGCACAGCAAGCTGAAGGCAAGCTGAAGGCCAAAGCATTTTGAAATGTGAATGAATGCCGCCCCGCGCGGCGGCATCGCGCCGTCGCCAACACTGAAGATTGTCTAGTGTGGTGTCCCTAAAGTTCATATCAAAAATGCTCTGTCATCCCGAGCGACGTTTAGCCGGTTTTTCGGCCAAGCGGAGTCGAAGGACCTGCGGTTCGGGATGCGGATTTATGTTACGAACTTCGGATTCACCACACTAGCCTTGCGTTACTCCCGCCGGAAGCGGTTAGCCCGCTCAAACTCATCCCGCAGCGCCGGCCTGCGCAGACTCTCGCGCACGTGGGCCAGCCGCTGCTCCAGCGCCAGCAGCGCCGTCTCCACCGCCTCCGTATTGGTGTGCGCAATGTCCCGCCACATCGAATACGGGCTCGCCCCCAGCCGCGTCATCTCCCTGAGCGCCCGCCCGCCCACGTCTTTCAGCTCCGGCGCATCGCCCACCTCGTCTTCCAGCAGCGCGCTCAGCGCCGTCGCCACGAACTGCGGCAGGTGGCTCACCCATGCCACCAGCTCGTCGTGGCGCACCGGGTCCAGGTCGATCGTCTTCGAGCCCATCGCCGCCACCCACTCCCGCCAGCCCTTCACCAGCTCGGCCGAGCGCGTCGACCTCCGCGCCTCCGGATCGTCGCTAAACAGCCACACCGCCCCGCGAAACAGGTTCGCGTCCCCCAGCTCCGCGCCGCCCCGCTCCTTGCCCGCCATCGGATGCCCAGGAAGAAACGCGGCCCGCTCCGGAGTGTTGTAGAGCCGCGCCGCCGCCGCCGCAATCAGCCGTTTGGTGCTGCCCACGTCCGTCACCAGGTGCTCCGACCCCAGAATCCCCGCCAGCTTCTCCATATAGTCGAGCGTTGCGTAGATGGGAACCGCCAGCACCGTCACCTGGCTCCTGCACGCCGCCTCGAGCGGGTCGCTCGCAAGCGCATCGACCGCCTTCATCGCCAGCGCGGCCTGCGCGCCCTCGGCGCCGCGGTTCCAGCCCGTCAGCTCCCCGCGATAGCCCGCCGCGCGCAGAGCCAGCCCCACTGATGTGCCCAGCAGCCCCGTGCCCAGAATGGCAATGCGCTCGATCATCGTTGCGTCCCCCGCTCTGGCAGCTTCGCGCTTTTGCTAATTCCGCGCACTGCAATGTTCAAGGTTACAGCGTCCTCCCCACCGCCGCCGCCACCACCCGCAGCTCGCTCATCAGTTGCTCAAACTGATCGAGATACAGCGTCTGCGCCGCGTCCGATGCCGCCTTGTCCGCATTCGGATGAATCTCCACCAGGATCGCGTCCGCGCCCGCGGCCACCGCGGCCTTGGCCATCGCCGGAACCATATCCCGCCGTCCCGTTCCGTGCGACGGATCGCCCACGATCGGCAGATGCGAGAGCTTCTTCACCACCGGAATCGCCGCAATGTCCATCGTGTTCCGCGTCGCCGTCTCGTAGGTGCGGATGCCGCGCTCGCACAGGATCACGTCGTAGTTCCCGCCGGACAGGATGTACTCGCTCGAGAGCAGCAGCTCCTCGATCGTCGCCGCAATCCCCCGCTTCAGCAGCACCGGCTTGCGCACCAGTCCCAGCTCGCGCAGCAGGTTGAAGTTCTGCATGTTCCGCGCGCCCACCTGGAAGCAATCCACCAGCGCCAGCATCGGCTCGATCTGCGCAATCTCCATCACCTCGCTCACCACCGCCAGTCCGTTCAGATCGGCTGCCTCGCGCATCAGCTCCAGCCCAGGAATCCCCAGCCCCTGGAACGAATACGGCGAGCTGCGCGGCTTGAACGCCCCGCCGCGCAGAAGTCTGCCGCCGGCATTTTTCACTGACTCCGCAATGGTGAAGATCTGCTCCCGATTCTCCACCGCGCACGGTCCGGCGATCATCGCCACCTGCTTTTCACCGATCTTGGCGCCGTTCGGAAACTCCACCACCGTCCCCTCGGGCCGGAAGGCGCGTCCTGACAGCTTGTAGGGTGAAGTGATCCGGTGGACCTGGAGCACTCCCGGCAACAGCTCGAACCTGGCCAGGTCCAGCCCGGCGGTAGGTCCTACGCCGGCCAGAATCGTCTGATACGCCCCTGTCGTTCGATGAACATTGACGCCCGCTTCCTCCATGGCGCCGATCACCGCATCGATCTGCTCTTCGGTGGCTTTCTCCTGCATCGCGACAATCATTGCTTCTTCCCTGTCTCGGGCGTCTCTCCAGAGCTCCCGGCGACAGGTCTTAGTCGCTGGGATGGCTGTGTGCCCGCGGCATGGCCCGGCATTTGCGCCTGGGCGTTTCTCAGTGAAGCCAACTCGTCCCTCTGCAGCGCCCGCATCACGTCGATGATCCGCTCGTAGATGTGCGTCAGTTCGATGTCCGGCAGCGGCCCCTTGTTGGCTGAGCGCACGTTCGCGTACACCACCTGTTCGCGGGCCGGCTCGTAGACCGGCAGCGACGTGGCCGCCTTCAGCTTGCCCACCATCTGCGCGGCGCGTGCCCGTTCGCTCAGCAGCGCCACCAGTTGGCGGTCCAGTACATCGATCTTCTCTCGCAATTCTTCCAGAGTCATCTCATCCTCGCGCTGCAAAAGGAAGTTAGCTACTAGCTACTAGCTCAAACCTGCTGACGCAAGCCTTGGCGGTTCAATCTGCCAAAGAACAAGCTAGGAGCTAGAGGCTAGAAGCTAATGGCTGCTTTTTACCGGGCCAGCGCCGCCTCAGGCTGGCGCAGGCCCTTGATAAATCGGGCCACCGCGCCGGGCGCCGCCTCGGGAGCCGACCGCTCGATCAGCTCCACAATCGCGCTGCCGACCACCGCCGCATCCGCGAACTGCCCCACCTGGGCAAAGTGTTCGCTGTTGGAGATGCCGAACCCCACGGCTATCGGCAGCCGGGTCCATCGCCGGATGCGATCCACCAGCGCCGCTGCGTCGGAGGCCAGGCTCTGCTGCGTGCCCGTAATCCCGGTACGCGAAATCGCGTACACAAAACCCTCGGAGTGCGCGGCAATCGCCTTCAGCCGCTCATCGGGGCTGGTCGGAGCGGCCAGAAATACCGGCGCCAGGCCCGTCCGCTTCATCTCCGCCAGGTACTCGCCCGCCTCTTCGACGATGAGATCGGTCACCAGCACGCCGTCCGCCCCCGCCGCCTTCGCATCGTCGGCAAACCGGCTCAGCCCATAGCGCAAAATCGGATTCAGATAGCTGAAGATCACCAGCCCCGCCGCCGCCCGCGCCGCGCGAATCTCCCCCGCCAGCGCAATCACGTCCTTCAGCCGCGTTCTCTTCGCCAGCGCCCGCTCGCTCGCCCGCTGAATCACTGGCCCATCCGCGAGCGGATCGCTGAACGGAACCCCCAGCTCGATCACGTCCGCGCCCGCGTCAATCGCCGCCAGCGCAATCTCCCGTGTCGCCCCAAGCGAGGGATCTCCCGCGGTCACGTAAACCACCAGCCCCGGCTTGTGATCAAAGCGAATCGCCATCGGAACATCACTCTTCTTCGCTATTTCATAACCTGCATTGTGTCAGGGCACGACTTCAGTCGTGCCGGTAAACCACCCAGAAACAAGGGCGGCTTTAGCCCCTGCGGGATGGATGAAAATGGGTCATGAAAAACAGCTTCTACGCTCCCTGCAGCTTCAACTCCCGCGCCAGAATCCCCATATCCTTGTCGCCGCGCCCGGAGAGATTCACCACCAGTATGTCACGCGGCCCCATCGCCGGAGCCAGCTCCAGCGCCTCGGCCACCGCGTGCGCGCTTTCCAGAGCAGGCAGAATTCCCTCTGTCCGCGCCAGCTGCACCACCGCGTCCAGCGCCGCCGCATCATCCTGCGAGACGTACTCCGCGCGCCCCGAATCATGCAGCGCCGCGTGCTCCGGCCCGATCGACGCATAATCCAGTCCCGCCGACACCGAGTGCGTCAGCGCAATCTGCCCATCCTCGTCCTGCAGCACATACGAATACGTCCCCTGCAAGACCCCCGGCGCGCCGCCGCTGAACCGCGCCGCATGTTCGCCCAGCGCGCTCCCGCGTCCGCCGGCCTCCACGCCGATCAGCCTTACCGCGTGCTCGGGAATGAACTCGTAAAACGCCCCAATCGCGTTCGACCCTCCGCCCACGCACGCAATCACCGCGTTCGGCAGACGGCCCTCCTTCTCCAGAATCTGTTCTTTCATCTCAATCGAGATCACGCGCTGAAAATCCCGCACCATCGTCGGGTAAGGATGCGCCCCCAGCGCGCTCCCCAGCAGGTAGTAGGTGGTGCGCACGTTGGTCACCCAGTCGCGCATGGCCTCGCTGATCGCGTCCTTCAGCGTCTTCGATCCCGAGCTCACGCTCCGCACCTCCGCGCCCAGCAGCCGCATGCGCAGCACGTTCAGCTCTTGCCGCTCCATGTCCACGTCGCCCATGTAGATTACGCATTCCAGGCCCAGCAGCGCGCACACCGTTGCCGTGGCCACGCCGTGCTGCCCCGCCCCAGTCTCGGCGATGATCCGTTTCTTGCCCATCCGCCTGGCCAGCAGCCCCTGTCCCAGCGCATTGTTGATCTTGTGCGCTCCGGTATGCAGCAGGTCTTCGCGCTTCAGGTAAATCTTCGCCCCGCCCAGCTGCTCCGTCAGCCGCTTGCAGTAGTAGAGCGGCGTCGGCCGCCCGGCATAGTCGTGCAGCAGCCCGGCCAGCTCCGCCTGGAAAGCCGCATCCGCCCTGGCCCTGTTGTACTCATGCTCCAGCTCGTCCAGCGCCGCCACCAGCGTCTCTGGAACGTACCGCCCTCCGTACGCGCCAAACCGCCCCGGCCGCGACTCGGATGGAAGTGAGGGAAGAATGACCGATGCCATGGGGGCCTCCTGCTCCAACTACCCGCAAAATGGGGAACTTTTTAGTGTACTAGGAGGCAGTCAGAACGAAGCGCCGCCCGGACGAACGCGGTCCCGTACCTGCGAGCGGGGCTCCTACTTCTTCTTCGCAAGGTCGCACAGCATGTCGGAATGAATGTTCAGCCCGATGTTGGTCATGTTGTAGAAGTGTTCGCTCGCCACCAGCCACACCATCTCGCAGATCGCCCGCTCGGAGTAGTGCTGCGCCAGCCGTGCAAACGTCCCCTCCTGCACGCGCTTTTCTTTCGTCAGCTCGGTCACGTAGTCCAGCGCCGCGCGCTCCGCTTCACTGAATAAGGGGCTCGTCGCGTACTCATTCAGCGCGTCGAATTTCGCTTCGTTCATCGAGGACTGAATCGCGAACGACCGCCCAATATCAATGCAGAACAGGCAAACGTTCAGTTGCGCGACCCGCTCGCGGATCAGCATCACGGTCTCCGCCGGCAACTCCAGCTTCTTGTCCAGCTTGCTGATCTTTCCGTAGAACATGCCAAACGCAATCGGCATCCGTGCAGCGAACACCTTCAGCGGCGTCAGCACCTTGCCGAACTGCCGACGCGTCATGGCGAAGGCCAGTTTCATCATTGGGCTTGCAGGGTCATCAATGGGAACGAGGAAAGTGTCCATGAGCGAACCTCCGGGGGGAATCACGTTGTAGATTTTTGATGCACGGACAGAACCTTGGGAACCAGTGATTGTTGCCGCCGTTCCCCGCCACTTTTCCTTTATGGATTACGGCCGTCGCGGCGGGACGGCCGCATCCATAGCCTTCCGCGCATTGGCCACGAACGCCCTTACCCGCGCCGCATCCTTCCGTCCCGGCGCAGCCTCCACCCCGCTCACCACGTCCACGCCCCACGGCCGCAGCAGCCCGATCGCCTCCGCCACATTCTCCGGCGTCAATCCCCCCGCCGCCACCATGCGCACTCGCGCATTCACAAACAGCGCATCGCCCGCCGCAACCCAGTCGAAAGCCTGCCCCGTCCCGCCCACGGCCGCAGCCGTCCGCGAATCCACCAGCACCGCATCAACACTAGGGTCGCCCGCCCGCCGCGCCAGCTCTTCCGCCGACGCCGCTCCAAAGTGCATCACCCGCAGAATCCGCATCTCCGGCCCCAGCCGTTCGCGTAGCCTGCGCGGCAGCTCGGGCTCCGCGTCAAAGTGCAATTGCACCCCGGTCAGCCCGCAGGCGCGCACCGTCTCGGCAATCTCATCCAGCCCCGCATCCACAAACACGCCCACCTTCTCGATCCCCGCCGGCAGCCGCGCGATGATCCCCGCCGCCTCTTCCCGCCTAACCTGCCGCGGGCTCGGCGCAAACACGAACCCCAACGCATCCGCCCCCGCTTCGGCAGCCACCAGCGCATCTTCCACTGAAGTGTTCGCGCAAATTTTGACCCACAAGCTCATACCCAGGCTGCCTTCGCCTTCAGCGTGGCCTTCGCCGCAGCCCCGCTCAGCAGCGTCTGGAGCGCCGCCCCCGGATCGGCCTCCCGCATCAGGCTCTCGCCAATCAGGAACGCGTCGAACCCCGCCGCGCGCAGCCGCGCCAAATCCTCCGCGGTCCCAAGCCCGCTCTCCGTCACACGCACCACACCCGCCGGAATCCGCTCCGCCAGCTCGATTGAAGTCTCCAGCCGCACTTCGAAGTTCCGCAGATCGCGGTTGTTCACCCCGATCGCGTCCGCCCCCGTCTCGCCCAGCGCATCCAGAACCCGCTCCAGCTCCGCGCCCGTATGCACCTCCACCAGCACGTCCAGCTCCACTCCGCGAGCCGCCCCAGCCAGCCGTTTCATCTCCCCGTCCGTCAGCGCCGCGGCAATCAGCAGAATCGCGTCGGCCCGGTGCGCCCGCGCCTCGGCCACCTGGTACTCATCCACCATGAAGTCTTTGCGCAGGCAGGGCAGCGGCACGGCCTCCGACGCCAGCCGCAGGTTCCGCAGGCTCCCCTGAAAGTACGGCTCGTCCGTCAGCACACTCAGCGCCGCCGCGCCCCCCGCCCGGTAGCGCCGCGCCAGCCACGCCGGGTCGAAATCCTCCCGAATCAATCCCTTCGAAGGCGAAGCCTTCTTGATCTCGGCAATCACCGCCGGACCCAGCTCCGCCTGCCGTCTCAGCGCCCTTGCCCAGCCGCGCGGCCGGTGCTCGGCCATCCGTCGGTCCAGATCGGCCCGCGGCACACTCGCCTTGCTCGCCGCCACCGCCGCCCGCGTCGTCGCCAGAATCGTGTCCAGTTGCGTCGCCATACCCTGCCCCGAGTATACGGGGAACAACGCTCTCCCTTGAACCTCTCGCGCCGTGGCATGGCGTCAAGGCATCGCTCAACAGCGTACGGAGTCGAATGGCGATCTGCAGTTGCCTTTGTCTTTCACGCGGCCCAACCCTACGCAGCCAGCGCCCAGGCTATAGCGGTTTCACAGTTGCCGTATCCCGAAGCCATGCATTCAAGTGGCTTTTTCATCAAGAAAAAGCCACCTTCCGCAACTGCGAAAAATGGCTACATGTACTGTGAAACCGCTCTAGAAGCTAGGAGCTAGAGGCTAGAAGCTCTTTTGCCGCCTTCCGCCCCAGCCGTATGCAGTCCGGAATCCCGATCCCGTCATACGCATTCCCCGCCAGCCGCAGCCCCGGCAGCCCCGCCACGCGCTCGCGAATCCGCGCCACCCGCTCCTGGTGTCCCACCGCGTACTGCGCCATGGCCCTCCGCCATCGCGCCACCCGCGTTATCTCCGGCTCGGCCTCAATCCCCAGAATCTCCTTCAACTCGCGCCGCACCGTCCCCACCAGCTCCACATCGCTCGCGTCGAGAAGTCCTTCATTCTTCATCCCGCCCAGAAATGCCCGGAAAACCGCCTTGCCCGCCGCCGTCCGCCCCAGAAACTTCCGCTGCACAAAGGTGCAGGCCAGCATCGACCGCCCCTCGCTGGCCGGAACCAGAAACCCGAACCCCTCCGGCAGCGGCTTCAGCCTCGCTTCGTCATAAACCAGGTTCACCGTGATCGACGAAGAGTAGGGAATTGCGCTCAGCTCCGCGCCCAGCTCCGCATCCACCGGCCTTAGCAGCGCCCCGGCGGCCCAAGCCGGCGACGCCACAATCAATGCATCGAATCTCTCCGTCGCGCCGCCCGCCGTCACCCTCCAGCCCTCAGCAGTTTTTTCAAGCGCCTCCACTGCGGTTCCCGCTCGCAGCCACTCCGGATTCAGCCGCGCGACGATCGCGTCCACCATCTGCTGCATCCCGCCGCGTATCGCGGTAAAAATCGGCTTCGGCGCCTGTCGTGCGCCCGATGCCGCCCCGCCGTTCGCCTGCGCAGCCCCGGCCCGAGCCCGCATCGCCCTGTGCGCCGCCAGCACACCCCGCGTCAGCGACCCGTACGCACTCTCCATCTCCACCAGCTTCGGCAGCACCATCCGTGCGCTCAGTTGCCCCGCGTCCCCTCCGTAAATCCCTGACAGCAGCGGGTCCGCTAGCCGGTCCACGACCTCCGCGCCGTAGTGCCGCGCCACCAGCGCCGCCACCGTCTCGTCCGCCTGCCCGCTCGGCCGCGGCGGATGCAGCAACTCCAGCCCCATCCGCATCTTCGTCCGCAAACTGAACAGCCGCGTCAGCGCCGTCGGCGCCAGCTTGGTCGGCACCAGGAACATCAGCCCGTCCGGCAGGGGAATCAGCCTGTTGCGCACCAGGATGTACGTCTTGCGCGCCGCGTCGTTCGAGGCCAGCAGCTCCGCACCCAGTCCCAACTCCCGGCAGAGCTCCGCCGCCGCCGGCTTCTCGGTCAGAAACGAGTCCGGTCCCTCTTCCAGCACCGTTCCATCCACGATCTCCGAGGCAAGCGACCCCCCCAGCCGCCCGCGCGCCTCAAACAGCCGGTACTCGACCTCCGCTCCCGCCGCGCGCGCTTTTTCCAGCTCGTACGCCGCCGCCAGGCCTGCTATCCCGCCGCCGATGATCGCCGTCCGCATGCCTGACCTCATCCTATCCTTACAGCACCGGATGGCCTTTTGTATCTCTCTGGCAGAAAGAAACTTCCACCCGCGCCGGGAACGCGCCTTACACCATTAGAATTCGCTCTTCCGCCCCATGATGCCTGTGATTTAAATCACACACGCACTCCCGCCCCCTCCTGCTCGCTTCCCTTTGACCTGGTCAAGGCGGTCTATAATCGTATCGCTTTCGTCCGGGCCTCCAGCCTGCGAGGATCTGGACCCGGCTCCCCTCGTCCACACGTCCTCCAATTCGAAGCACCTTCCGCAACCAGGGATTCCGTCATGACCGCTGAGTTGATCCATCGCCTGCAGTTCGCCTTTACCATCACCTTCCATTACCTGTTTCCCCAACTCACCATGGGCCTGGGTCTGCTCATCGTGGTGATCAAGACCATCGCCCTCCGCACTGGCAGTGAAACCTGGGACCGCGCCGCCCGTTTCTGGGGCCGCATCTTCGCCATCAACTTCATCTTCGGCGTGGTCACCGGCATCCCTATGGAGTTCGAGTTCGGCACCAACTGGGCCCGTTTCTCCCGCCTCTCCGGCGGAGTCATCGGCCAGCCCCTGGCCATGGAAGGCGTCTTCAGCTTCTTCTTGGAGTCGGCCTTTCTCGGCCTCTTCCTCTACGGCGAAAAGCGCATCTCCCGCCGCATGCACTGGTTTTCCGCCGTCATGGTCTGGCTTGGTTCGTGGATCTCCGGGTTCTTCATCATCGTTACCGACGCCTGGATGCAGCACCCGGTTGCTTACAGCCGCCTGCCCAACGGTCAATTCGAGGTGCTCAGCTTCTGGCAGTTGCTGCTGAACCCCTGGGGCCTGCTGCAATACGCCCACAACATGACCGGCGCGGTGGTCACAGGCTCCTTCGTCTTGGCCGCCGTCGGCGCTTTTTACCTGCTCGAAAACCGCCGCGGCGACTACGGCCGCATCTTTCTCAAGGTCGGTGTCATCGCCGGCCTCATCAGCTCCATCGTCATCATCTTTCCCACCGGCGACCTCCACGGCAAGTACGTCGCGCGCAATCAGCCCGCCGCCATCGCCGCCATGGAGGGCCTCTTCCACAGCGAGACCGGTGCCGGCATCGTCCTGGTCGGCCAGCCCAATGAAGAAACACAGCAGATCGACAATCCCATCGTCGTTAACAACGTCCTCAGCTTTCTCATATACGGAACCACCAAGGCCGAAGTGAAGGGCCTCGATCAGTTTCCCCAGGACCAGTGGCCTACCGCCCTGCCCCTGCTCTTCTACGCCTACCACATCATGGCCGGCCTCGGAACCTGGTTCGTCCTCTTGATGGTCGTCTCCGCCGTCCTTCTTTGGTGTGGCCGGCTCCAAACCACGCGCCTGGTCCTCTGGGCGCTGCTGCTCAGCTTCCCGCTCCCGTACATCGCCAACACCGCCGGCTGGATGACCGCGGAGCTCGGCCGCCAGCCCTGGCTCATCTACGGCCTCATGCGCACCAGCCAGGGCTACTCCAACACCGTCTCTGCCGGAAACGGCCTCTTCACGCTGCTCGGCTTCATGGGCCTCTACGCGCTGCTCGGCCTGCTCTTCACCCTCCTCATCTACCGCGAGATCGGCCACGGCCCAGAACCGAAAGTTGAGATTGAATCTCACCCAGGCTAAGGGGGTATACAAGGATGCCAAGACCCAAAAACGAAACGTATCTCGTGGATCTTTGCGATGAGGTTTGGGACCAAAAGGCCTTGCCCGAGCATCGGTTTAGCTTCCTTCTCGCATTGGCTCGCGCGCTGACTTGCTGGCTCGCCGGCTTGCTAACTTGCTGACTTGCTCACTCGCACTCTTTCTCTGCCTCAAGGAGCTTTATATGGGTTTCATCTGGTTCTGGCTGGTTGCCGTAATGATCGTCGGCTATGTGGTCCTCGACGGCTTCGACCTCGGCGCGGGCGTCCTCCATCTCTTCCTCGCGCAAAATGAACAGGACCGCCGCGCCCTCCTCGCCAGCATCGGCCCCGTCTGGGACGGCAACGAAGTCTGGCTCCTCGCCGCTGGCGGCACGCTCTACTTCGCCTTTCCGCTGCTCTACGCCTCGGCCTTCAGCGGCTTTTATCTCCCCCTGATGATCGTCCTCTGGCTGCTCATCCTCCGCGGCGTCAGCCTCGAGCTCCGCAACCACATCAACGTCGGCGTCTGGCGCTCCCTGCTCGACGGCGTCTTCGGCCTGGCCTCTGCTCTGCTCACCATCTTCTTCGGCGCGGCCCTGGCCAACGTCCTGCGCGGTGTCCCGCTCCAGCCCGACGGCTACTTCTTCCTGCCCCTCTGGACCAACTGGCAGCCCGGCATCCAGCCCGGCATTCTTGACTGGTACACCGTCATCGGCGGCCTCGTCGCCCTGGTCGCGCTCACCCTTCACGGCGCACTCTGGCTCACCCTCAAAACCTCCGGCTCGCTTGCCCTGCGCGCTCGCCGCATCGTCACCCCGCTGTGGCTGCTGCTCGCCCTCCTCACCGTAGTCAGTCTCATCGCCACCGTCGCCGTCCGCCCCGCCACGCTGAACAACTACTTCAATGTCCCGGTTACATTCATCGTGCCTGTCGGCGTCATCGCCTCGCTGGCCGGCATCTGGCTGCTCAACCGCAAAGGCCAGCCGCTCAAGGCATTCCTCTGCTCCTGCCTTTATCTCTTTTTCATGCTGGCCGGCGCCTGCTGGGCCCTCTATCCCGTCCTCTTGCCCGCCACCACCGGCGCTGACCGCGACATCACCCTCCAGGCCGCGCTCTCCGGACCTCACACCCTGGCCGTCGGCCTCGTCTGGTGGCTCTTCGGAATGGCGTTGGCCGTCTGCTATATCGTCTTCGTCTACAGCCGCTTCAAAGGCAAAGTCAACGTCAGCACCAGCAGCCACTAGGTGCATAGCCGCCTTGGCGGAATCGTCAGGGTGATCGCATGAACGCATTTTGCCGATCAAGGCGATTCCTTTTTGTCGCTTCACTCAGGCGAACGAGGCCATTCCTCCCGTAGGGAGGAAGGAAAATAGCCCAGGGCAAGCGGAGCGCAGCCCTGGGAAAGCGAAGACCAGATGATTCCACCCCGTAGGGGTGGCGCGAACCCATACCATCGGTCCGCTACTTCGTTCACGCGCTTATCCTGCCCCCAGCGCCTGTCCGCATTCCGCTGTCTGCTGATTTGCACATTATTTCTTTCTTTTGGCGCACAATGATCATCGAGAGCGGAAGGACCGGAGGCTTATAGCATTTTCGGAATTGCTGTAGACCGAAGCCACGCACTTAAGTGGCTTTTTCCGCCGGGGTCCCCGACGACAGGTCTTCGTCGTCGGGGTGGAAGAAAAAGCCACCTGCTACCGCTCTCAAAAAGTCTACATGTATTCCGAAAATGCTCTAGTACGTGGGGCGGAGGTATCCCTTTTGAGACCTGGGAAACCACGAAACCACTCAGCCGCGGTGCTGGCCGCATGGCCCAGCTGGGGGAACCGCTCAGTTCCCCCAATGAATTTCTACCCCCCGGCAGGCTTCGCCTAAGAACGCGAGCTTGCCCATGAAATAAGTCGCTTGCCCAGCAAGCCCCGGTGATCGCAATGAAGATCACGTTGGGTCAGCATTGGCGGTCACTCGCCCGGAGCAAATCCGCGGCTATTTTTCCAATTGCCCGTCTCGACCCACCACCGCGGCCGAGCAGCCGACATCCAGAGTTGGATAGTCTGTGCATCTTTGGGTCTTAACCCTAGAAGCAGGCCATCCAAACAGGTCTCGATTCGGGTCCCACCGCCACAGGATCGCGTGATGGTCGGGAAACAGAAGCACTTCGTTGCCGTAATAGCTAAGGTCAGCTATCTCCGTGCGGTGAGCAGAAACCTCTTGCGCCAGATCGTCTCGACCTAAGTTATGCATGTCGGCAGCGAAAATCTTCAATGCCTTTTCGCTCATCGACGCATCCTGTACATAGATGAGCCATGCTCCCAAATCCTTGTGCCGCTTCAAGGAGTCCATGATCCAGGGATTCTCTAGTACCAAGTGTTCGTAGTGACTGCCGTTGCGGAGAAATGTATCAACACCGATCGCTTGCCCATCGTGGAGCGGAAAGACTGTTGCGACGACGAGGTTTTGGGGAAAACCAGGGAGCCGAACATCCGCTTCAAGATTCTTCCCACCGCCTTCGGGACCTGCTGGCCCAAAGTGCAGACTGATGTGCCCGGATACCTCGGTCCGCCGGATGGTGTACTTCTCACGAAGATGTTCCAGCGCATCGCCCGCCATGTCCTCTGCGCCGATCTTCTCCCACTGTTGTCTGATTGACGGGTCCATCTGAAAAACGATCTCGCGCATGAGGCCGCTGCCCTGCAGACGTTCCTTATTAACGGAGCCGTCGGGAAGCAGCTTCGCGACGGAACGGGAAATGTCGGCGTCGAATGTGCGGGCCTTCTTTCCGTCGGTCTCGAGGGCCCAGGGGAGCATGAACGGCGGCTGGTTTGTGGTCTCAGCCTGAATCGTTCTGCCATCTACAAAACGAACAAGGACGTGAACCCAAACAGGATCATCTGTCCAACTGCCTCCCACGACACGCGGAATTGTTCTGCCGATCAGGGCAAGATCGGTGAACGACCTCCTGAGGAAAGCTTGCTGCCTCTCATCGTTCGGCTCTCCCAGATTCCCAAAGTGTTCTGCGGCGTCGCTGGAATGCTCTGCTAGCCATGCAGGAGTAACCCCAAGGTTGGCCAGTGACGGCGAGTTGACGCTTGGTGCAGTCAAAGCCCTAATCAGGGCCACCACGTCGTCCGTTCCGACAATGTCCTGGGACAGGCTGGGCGGCTGTCCGTTTGGCTGACGACGATCGTCGGCATCTGGATTGGAATCAGGAATGACTCGGATCGAATTGTACTCAGCAGAAATCGTGGATGGATTCCAAGTCCGCTTGAATACTCCTTTATCATTCAAGATTCTGACATTCGCCTTGGTGGCTTCAGCAGACCCTGCCCAAGCGGGAGAAAGCTCGATCATCTTGACGCGAGACGCTGTTGACTGTCCGACGGCCGTATGCGCCAAGAGGAGGACCGAACCAAGAACCGCAACAAGCGGCTGAGAGGTCTGAGAGCGATTAATCATGATTAGTCTCTCGTTGAGAAGATGCACCTGCAAACGCAAAATCACATAGTGTCTGTTGCCATCAGTGTATTCCGGGCGGATTGTCGCCAACGCTGACCCTTGGCGATTTGGATCACGTCCTCGATCATTGCCCAAAAAATCGAGCGCTTGCACAAAAAGTCGCCGGCAAACTGGATGAATCAGGCAAAGCTCCCCGGCATTTGCCGCCTCAGCATCCGCACCCGCCTGGAACCCTGATCCGCTGCCGGCGGCTGACTGCCGTTTTCTGCTATGTGCTGTCCTCTGATTTGCAGTCCCTCATGGGGCGCTGACGCACCCACAAAGGATGACAAGGGGGTCTTTTTTACCGTATTGAATCTAAAGGTCTTATTCTCTATTTTCATTGCAGATTATTTCCTTCCCTTGGCACATAATGACCCTGAGATATGCGGAAAACCTTAGCTTTCAGTCCTCGGATCGCGCGTAAGCGCACCGGTGGGGTCTTCCGGCTTGGCAGATGATCTGTTCCGGCCTTTCCCGCGATGCGGGACAAACCAGAAGAAATCAGCCCCAAAACAGCCCGTAACTCCTTACGCCAGAGGATTCTGCAAATAACTCCTTTGTTGAGAGGATTTTGCAGCGCAACCCCCTCCGTAAACTCATGTGCCGCAGGATTTTATGCCCAAAATAGGGGGGAGGGGGGTACCCCCCCGCAAGTCAGCCCTTAACCCCACGCGCCCAGCATCCGCCGCAGCAGCACCATCTCGCCCAGGTGATACGCATTGTGGTCGGCGGCCACGAACGCCTGCCGCAGCATCGTCTGTCCCCCGGCATACGGAATCTTCGCCAGCAAATCCGTCGACTCCGCCATCACAAGATCGCATAGCCGCTGCCGGTCCTTGCGGAAGCTCTTCACGCTCGTATCCCATGCCGCCCCGTTCGGCGGCGCCGCGTTTTTCGGCCAATACCCCGCCGGAAACTCCGGCGACTCATGCTTCGGATCGATTGCGTACTCGATCAGGTCCCACTGCGCAATCCGCAAGTGCTCCAGCACCTGCCACGGCGAGTGCTCCGCGCCCTTCGGTCTCTGGCCGCGCAGCTTAGCGGGTAGGTCCTTGACTGCCGTTTCAAAATCCGCGTGCGCCTCCTGGCTGGTGAGCAGATTCACAACTTGCTGTCGCAACTGCTTGGGTGTTTTCATCGTCTCCTCATTCCTCCTCGTCTTCGATGTGTATCCGTTTGGCTTCGGTTCCCAAAAAGCAGTCAATCCAACCCGCACTTTCAAGCCCAATTCCGTTTCTGCCGGGTTGCCATCACTCCTCGCCGTCCACAGTTTCGCAAACAAAGCGGGCAGGCAATCCTAGATCGATTGCCTGCCCGCTTCTTTGCTCGTAGGGTGTATCGACATATACGGGTGCGCAGCGTTGCGAGGGAAAATCGGGCCAGAACCGGGGTCCCCACGGACAGGTCTTCGTCCGTGGGGCGGAGACGAAGCCGAGCCCGAAGGCTGTGGCGGGCCCACCGTCAAGGGCGAGAATGAAGTATGGCCCGATTTTCACCGCAACCCTGGGCCCCAAACGTGCGAACTTTGCACGTTTGGGCAGAAGTCGAAGGGACGGGGCCATTTCCCCTCATTTCGTCGTCGATCGTCGCTAGCAGACACCCGGTATCCACCCCACGGACTAAGACCCGTCCGCGGGGGCCCCGGTATGCGTCGCTCCTCACTCCTAGAACTGAGAAAAAATGGCTCCCGTCGCCGCACGCCTGTATATGTCGATACACCCTAGTCTCTTAAACAGCCGCCCGGCCACCGCTAAAGCGTAATCAGCGTTCTCGAGGGCTCCACGTGCCGGAAAGCCTCCGCCGCGTATTCCAGCTCCGGGTCCCAGTTCTTTGGCTGGTAGATGCAGCACGGCTCCTGCGCCAGCGGATCGCCGGTCAGCGCGTAAGCCCGCGCGCGCGACCCGCCGCAGATCTCCTTGTACTCGCAAGCGCCGCACTTGCCTTCCAGCTTGCTGATATCGCGCAGCGACTTGAAGATCGGCGCATTGCGGTAGATCTCGGCCAGCGGCGTCTCGCGGATGTTGCCCGCGTGAATCGGCAGGAACCCGCTCGGATATACATTGCCCACGTGCGAAACAAACAGGAATCCCTTCCCGTCGTTCACCCGCCGCGTAGCCCAGCCCATGGTGCGGGTTTTTGCGTCGGCGGTCGGCGTGCCCGGCTCGTACGCTGCCGCGGCCCTCGCTCCGCCCGGATGCCCATGGCCGTGACCCGATCCGTGGCCCATCTTCCGCTCTTCCAGGTTGTGCTCGAGCAGGTAACGCCGGTAGTGCATTGCCTCGGTCGTCTTGATCTGAAAGTTCGCCCGCTGCGACAGCTCGTAAATCTTCCCGAAGACCTTCTCGAACTCCTCACCGCTCAGCAGGTCGCCCAGTTGGCCCCGGCCCACCGGAACCAGGAAGAACACATTCCACATCACGATGGCCAGCTTCTCGAACAAAGCGCACAGGTTGTCCAGGTCGTCGGCGTTATGCCGACTGATGGTGGTGTGCACCTGGATCGGAATTCCCGCCTCATTCGCCCACTCGATCGCCTGGATCGTCCGCGCCCACGCCCCTGGCAGTCCCCGGAACGCGTCGTGAATCTCCGGGCACGAGCCGTCCAGCGAAATCCCCAGCCGCACCAGCCCGGCCTCCTTGAACTGGAACATCGCCTCGCGCGTGAGCAGCGGCGTGGCGCTCGGCGTCACCGCCACCTGCACGCCCTTGCTGGCCGCGTAGCGGATCAGCTCGAAAACGTCCTTGCGCTTCAGCGGATCGCCGCCGGTAAACACGAAAATCGGAATGCCCATCGCCGCGATCTGGTCGATCAGCGCCTTCCCTTCCTCGTGGGTCAGCTCGTCGGGGTGGGCAATCGGCTGGGCGGCCGCGCGGCAGTGTTTGCAGGCCAGGTCGCAGGACTGGGTGATCTCCCAGATCGCCAAAAATGGTGTTTCGTCGTAGTTCAATCCGCCGCGGGCGGGAATGTTGTGCATCGGCTGCATATGGCCTCCTCGCGAATCGCGCCTGACCTCGCTGCCGTCGCCTTGGTTAGACTGGCCCGATTCAGATTGTGCGCCGGGGATCAAGGAATTTCTCCCCCTTTTTGAGCCAGCCTCAACGCTGCCCATTACGATACATCGTCCCACGCGGGAAGATGCGTCTTTCGTGCTTTGGACAGCGCGGCGTGCCTGGGGAAACCGTTCCTGAGCGCCACGATTCCTTCTAAGAAAACCAGTTCTCCCATCCGGGAGACTGTGATCGGGATCACTTCAGATACCCGAATCCGCGTTTGCCGCCTTTTCGCTGTGGACATTTCTTCGCTGCCGGCGCACAATCCAGTCATTAGTTACGATTCTCTGTTCCCCGCGTCTTTCTTTGCGTAGAGCGCATCCCAAGACAAGCGAAAGGCCGGGGACTCTGTGGTTCGATAGTGATTTAAATCACGCAATCCTGTGCCATCGGGCACCGCAACTCGTTGGCATTGCTGCTATTCTCTTGCAGCAACTCGAAGGAGGTTCCCCATGGCTGCCGTTGTCAGGCCAGGGTGGAGTAAACCCTCCACCATCCTCTTTGCTTCCGAGATCCCCGCCAATGACAAGGCCTTCGCCTTCGCCTTGGCCCAGGCCTCCGAGTTTGGCGCCGACCTAATCCTCTTCCATGCCTACGATACCCTGGTCGTGGCCGCGTCCGAGACCTCGGGAATCCGTTACTACGACTATGCCGCTGCCGCCCGTTCGGAGATGCAGCACCTCGAGCCGCTCGCCCAGCGCGTCCGCGCCGTCGGCCTGCGCTGCGAAGTCGTGGTCCGCCCTGGCCTCGCCGCCGACCAGATTCTCGCTTATCTCCGCGAGCGCGTGATTGACCGTGTGGTCATGGGCACCCACTCGCCCGGTCCCATCGGCAAGCTCCTGGTGGGTTCCGTGGCTGAGGCTGTCTTGCGCATCGCCCAGGTCCCGGTCTGCATCATCGGCCCGGATGTTGTTGACGGCATGTATCGCAAGTTCGCCACCCGCACCATCCTCTGCGCCGTGAGCATGCATGAGGCCAGTCCCATCGTGGCCGGCTTCGCTGCCGAGCTCGCCGCGCAGCACAATGCCCGCCTGATCCTGCAGCACGTCATCCGGCCCCAGGAGCGCGCCGAGGTCCTCGCCGGCCGCACCATCGACCAGATTGAAGCCGAGCTCTTCGCCCTGGTCCCGCCCGAGCTGCGCGAAAAGATCGCTATTCAGACCATCGTCGTCCCAGGCGATCCCACCGAGGAGCTGCTCTATCAGTGCCGCGCCCAGCAGGCCGATCTGATTGTCTTGGGCGCCCAGGGCGCCTCGGCCTTTGCCGCCATCACCCGCCACGGTGTGGTCTACAAGACCCTGGCCCACGCACCCTGCCCGGTGATCACTCTTTCGCCGGCGGTCCTGGCCGAGTGTGGTGCCAAGGCGAATAAAGCCCACGCCTCCGAGGCCTATATCGCCGGTGTGATCTAGGGTCTGTTAACACTACCGGGACGGTGGCGACGGGAGCCAATTTTTCCGAGTTCAAGGAATGAGGAGCGACGCATACCGGGTGTCTGCTAGCGACGACTGACGCAGAAATCGGGGAAATTGGCCCCGTCCCTTCGACTTCTGCCCAAACGTGCAAAGTTCGCACGTTTGGGACCCAGGGTTGCGGAGAAAATCCGGGGTCCCCAACGACGGGTCTTTGTCGTTGGGGTAGGAATCGGGCCATACGTCGTTGTCGGCCTAGGCGGTGGACCCGCCACAGCCTTCGGCCTGCGCCTAGTCTCCACCCCACGGACGAAGACCTGTCCGTGGGGGCCCCGGTTCTGGCCCGATTTTCGCTCGCAACACCATCTGCCCCGGTAGTGTTAACAGGCCCTAGTGCCCGGTGGATCGCGCCCTACCGGCGCGATCCACTCTTCTGCCTATCCCCATGACACCGCCGCCCTCAGGCGTGGAATCTACAGCCGGGTCCGAGTATACTGTCCGCAAGGAGGCGTACATCCTCATGCGCCTCCCTAAAGTGAGGTGCGTCTTCCGCAGCGACTCCAGGTCACTGACGTTCAACGTCCCACCATCGGAAATTAGCCGGTGGCGCGCAGTGGCCCGTGTGCTCCGAAGTCCACTGGATGCCTTAGCTTGCGCCATCTTCCCTGCCCATTGCACCCTCTGCGGCTCCCCTCTGCCGCATCTTTCCCTTGCGCCAATCTGTGATGCTTGCTGGACGGAAATTCCCGTCCTTAGCGGAGCTGCGTGTGCCCGCTGCGGCGACACGATTCCCGCGCTGCCGGCGGCGAACCCGGCTGCCGAATCGCTCTGCCGCGCCTGCCGCCTGGCGCCGCCCGCCTTTGAACGCGCCGTTGCCTACGGCCTGTACCAGGGCCGCATGCACGATCTTATTCACGCCCTCAAATACGGCCGAATTCGTCCCGCCGCCCGGAATCTCGGCCGCATGCTGGCCTCGGCCATCGCTGCGTTCGCGGACGAAGTCCCCGCCGGGATGCTGGTGGTTCCCGTGCCGCTGCACCGCTCCAAATATGCCGAGCGCGGCTTCAACCAGGCGCGGCTGCTGGCCGAGCAGGCGCTCGGTGTTCTCCGCCGAACCCACCCCCGGTGGCCTTTGACGCTCGCCCCCAGCGCGCTCATCCGGCTCCGCGCCACGCAGAGCCAGTCATTGCTCACCCCGCGTCAGCGCCGCCTGAATCTCCGCGGAGCCTTCTCCATCTCTGACCGTGCCGCCGTCGCCGGGAAGCACATTCTCCTGGTCGACGACATCTTCACCACCGGCGCCACCGCCCGCGCCGCCTCCCGCGCTCTGGCTCAGGCCGGAGCAGCTTCCATCCGGGTGGCTACGCTGGCTAGGGCGCGCAGTCTCTTTCCACTCCGCCGCGGAGCATTGCGCGACGTGGAAGATAACCCGCCCTTGTCCAACCCGGTCCGGACCAGACACGCGCAGCCCGCCGGCTGGCGGGGCGTTTCCGCATATTCATTGCACGGCCATTCTTCTTGTTCTTCATGAGGGGGAACAATGTCCTTGGGAAAAGCCATGATTCACGCCCGCAAGCAGAAAGCCATCACCAGGGCGGCCGCCTTCTCGGGCGAATCCGCGGCCACGCAATCCAGCCTGCAATCCAGCCACATCCTGCAGATGCCGGTGCTGGTGCTCAACGCATCCTATGAGCCCATCAACATCTGCGGAGCCCGCCGCGCCCTGGTGCTGGTGCTCAAGGGCATCGCCCGCACCGAGGAGGAACACGGACTCACCCTCCATGCCCAGCGCTACCGCATCGCCATGCCCTCGGTGATCCGCCTGCTCGAGTACCGCCGCATTCCCCACCAGACCCGCGCCCTCTCGCGCAAGAACATCTTGCTCCGCGACCGCAACACCTGCCAGTACTGCGGCGAGGCGATGCCTCCCGGCGAGCTCACCCTCGATCACGTTGTGCCTCGCTCCCGCGGCGGCAACTCCACCTGGGAAAATCTCGTCGCCTGCTGCCACACCTGCAACCGCCACAAGGGCAACCGTATGTTGAGCGAGATCGACGACATGATCCTGCTACGCGAGCCCCGCGCCTTCTCCCTCCACACCAGCCGCCAGATCATGCGCATGCTGGGCCGCGGCGACGACCGCTGGCGCAAATATCTCTTCTATTGAGACCCGGCTCGGGGAGCCGGCAGCGTCGCGCGAATCTGACCTTTCATCAAGTCGCGCAGATTTTGAGTTTCGCCGCGCCCTGCCTCTTACTGTTGCGATCCACCGCCCGTAGCCGGATTCGTCACAAGCCGGGGCCGGCGGTCAAGAATCCGATAGTCCTGCGGTATCTGGAACACAGAAGGATCGGCTGCGGTCGTCGAGATGTTGGTCAGCCACAGCGTCTGGTCGCCGTCACGCGGGTCGTGGCGCGTCACTTTCAAATCGATGCCGAGCTCGGGCGAATACCAGTACTCCACCACGTGCAGAATCGTATTCGTGTTTCCGATCGTCTCTTTGTAGAACGTGAAGGTCTCCCGCGAGTGCTGCACTTCCATGCCTTCAAAGGTCTCCACGCCCAGGTTCTCGCGCGTCAGAAACGTGGTCCCGTCGCGCTGCAGCCCCTCAGGAAGCAGGGGAAACGACTGCTGCGAAAAATTGCTGTTCGAATAATAGCTGTTCAGGGTGCAGACCTTTGCGATCGGATTGCAACTGTAGAAGGTGTGCGCTACCGGGTCGGTATATTCCAGCACCCTTACAGTGGGCTGCTGCGTGCTGTCTTGAGGGACAAGTGTCCGGCGCTCCTGGAAGATGCGGCCATCCATATCGCGCGCCACCGTGCGCTGATTCCAGTTGGTGATGGTCGAACCATCTGGCAGAATTCTCACCGCGATCGTTTTGGCGGTTGCTGTGAATGGCGCGTTCGTCTTGGGACCGAAGTAGAGCGCGATGAGGCTTGATTGAGTTGAGCGGGCGTCAGGACCGTGATCGGGGACGCCGGCCTGCGCCCAGACGGCTCCGCAAGCTCCCACCGCTAAAAAGGCCGCAACAAGTGCAGAAGCATATCGCTTCATATTGGACTCCTTTTTCGCTGCGCCTGAATTTTACTGCAAGTTAAACCTTGCGAAGGGATTATTTTCTTACTTGTGCGCTCGGCTGCCCAGATCGAAACCGGCGAAGCCGTCTCCCCTCTCGCTTGACCCAGCCGCCAGATGCTATCGGGACGCCCCAACTGCGCTGAACGGATTAGCCCCACACCGCCAGCAGCGTCGATGTCCTAGCTAGAAGCTGGCAGCTAGAAGCTCCCCGCTTCACTTCGGCGGCGCATTCGGCTGTGTGCGCGGCTGCGCATTCGGCTGGCTGCTCGGCTGCGTATTCGGCTGCTGCCCTGGCTGTCCCTGCGTAATATCCTGCCCGTTGTAGATAATCTTCGCGGTCGACCCGAACCGCTTGTAGTCGGTGTACTTCACCGTGTCGCGGATGTGTACGTCCTCGCCCATATAGCCGTTGCCGCCGGTGAAGTGCAGAATCCCTTCGCCCTTCGTGTACACCGGGAACCAGTAGTGCCCATCCACCTGCTGCCGCCAGGTCATGAACGGCGGATGCAGATCCTCCTGGCCTCTTTTGGTGTCGTCCGGAACCATCCGCCCGTCGGTCACCACGATTTGCAGGTCGGTCGCGTCCACCCAGATCCGCCCGTCCAGGTAGCGCTGATTCTTTTCGATCACCTTGGGAGTCACATCGAAGACGTAGCACTCCAGCTCGTCCACCTTTTGTTTGCCCACATACTTGATGTTGTACTTGCTCACGTCCGCGGTAGTCAGAACAAACGGATATCCGTGCTGAATATCCTGCATGTCCGAGGGCGACATCATCACCCGCTGCAGCGTGTTCTCCGGCGCGTAGACCACCTTCTCCGTCCGCCGGCCTGTCGGGTCAAAGATCACGTCGTCCACCTCATACCACCGCCCGTCCACCTTGCCGTCGTCGTCGATGGTCTCCACGCTGGCGACGCGCCGGTAGGTGTAGTTGTCCAGGGCCTGCCGGAACTCGCTCTCTTTGGCCGCAAATCTCTGGATGATCACCTCCGGCGGAGTTGAGGGCGGGTTGAGATCCATCGGCCCGAAGCCCGAGTCCAGCGGCATCGGCGTAAACGTGTCCCGGTTCTGCGCGGCGGCAGGCAGCAGGCATCCGGCCGCGGCCACACCAGCCGCTGCCGCCATCACCAGCAACCATCGATTGCGCACTTTTGTTTTTCTCCTCTCGCCGGCCGATGGGCGGGGCTTCGGCGCTTGCCGTCCGGGGAATCCGGTCCCTCACCCGTCTGCAACATTAGACGCATATACACCCCCGCCGCGTGGCCCGACAATCGAAAACTGGGTGACTCCGCCGAGGGGAAGAACCCGTGCCGCGTCCCAAAGCAAAACCAGGGTCGATGGTTCCCGAAGCTATCGAACTCCAGTCGACGCGACCACCCCGGGGTCCCCAAAGACTGACCATTGTCGTTCGGGTGGGAGCACCAGGGAGCGGCGAACTTGAAACAAGCTGAATAGAACACAGTTACCTTGGTTTTGCTCTACCTGTGCTCCTGCATCTTCCTCGAGCGATAAACCCGCAACATGGTTGCCGGCGATCGGTTAAGCTGATAACGGCGGAAGGAGATCGCGTGCCTTTATGCCCGATTATTACCACGCGCCGGCGCTGATCCTTTGCCTGTTGCTGCTGCCGGCCTTCGACTATCTCTATCACCGCTATCGGGATACGCGCACCCTCCTGTGGTTTCTCGGCTTCATCTTCGCCCTGGTTTCGATGGTCCTTCTTTATTCCACCGGGGCATGGAACCTGCTGGGCGCCACTCCCCCCTGGCAGGTGGCTTGCGGTCAGACCGCGCTGCTCATCAGCACTGCCCTGTTTCTCGGCTCGCTGTCTCCGCTGTCCTTCCGGGTGGGCAGACGGCGCATTCTGTACGTCGTCCCCTATACCGTCACTCTGGTCATTGCTTCCATCCTTTTCTATGGGGTCTTTCACGGCGTTTCGCCGCGGGGGCCTCTGTTCCTGGTCTTTCCCGCGCTGGCCGTCGCCGCCCTCCTGATTGCCATCCTCTGGAATACCGAGAAGGGCGTTTTGCCCTCCGGGCTGGGCATAGCCTTCTGCCTCATTTTGGGCCTTCCCATTCTCTGGGCCTGTTACCGGATCGGCGTGAACTGGGCGCTGGTCTTTGTCGCGAGCGCCAATCTGGTGATGACCGCCATCCTCATCGTCGCCGCCTCGCGTCGCTTCACTCCGGGCGTCATCCTCAGCGTCTTCGGCTTCTCCGCCTGGTCGCTCAGCGCTCTGGAGTACCTTCACTTCCTCCGCCACAATCCCGCCCTCGAACTCATCCTCATCCACATCGCCGTCTTCGGCAAAGTGGTCGCCGCCATCGGCATGATCCTGCTGGCGCTGGAGAACGAACTGGCCATCAACGAGGCAGCCCAGGAGCGGGAGCGCCGGGCGCGGCTGGAGCTGGAGGCCTACACCAGCATCATTCTTTCCCGCCGCCGGGTGGAGGACTTCGACCGTCAGGGCGGCGAAATCTGCCAGACCATCGTGATGCACAGCCGCTTCGGCCAGGCCGCCCTGCTGCTGGAGAGCGACGGCCGCTATCGCCTCGCCGGAACCGCCGGCCTGGACCCTGCGGTGGTCGCGGGGCTCGCTGAACTGGCCGCGCGCATTCCTGCCGCCGAGTTTCTTGCCCCCGGCTCCGCGCCCTCCGCCGTCGAGCGCAGCCTCACCCTCCAGCTCGACCTCGCACCCTGGCTCAGGCCGGGTGACGATTTGGCGCACCTGCGCTTCACCTCCGTTCTCGCCGTACCCATGCGCGGCCGCGTTGCCACCGAGGGCGCCTTGCTGCTGGCCGGAATGCGCCCCATCGAGGGCCATGAGCACCGCCGCTTCGATCAGCCCCTCCGCCCCGACGATCTGCTCCCCATCGAGATGCTTACGGCCCGTATCCAGGCCAACCGCAGCCAAACCATTATGCTGGAAAAGCTGATTGACTCGGAGAAATTTGCCGGCCTGGGCCAACTCGCCGACAACGTCACCCAGCAGTTGAACAACCCGCTCACCGTGATTCTCGGCTACGCCACGCTGCTTGAGGAGACCAGAAACCTGAATGCGCAGGAGCGCAAAGGGATCGAGTCGATCCTCACCGAAGCCCGCCGCATGCACTCCACGCTGGAGAGCCTGGCCCGCATCTCCCGTCCCCACGGCGCACAGATGTCCGCCGTCTCCGTCGCCGAGCTGCTCGCCGATATGGAGCAGCTCCATCGCCCCGATTTCCTGCAGCGCTCCATCGAGTTCCAGTTGCGTTTGGCGCCTGCGCTGCCCCGCGTTCTCTGCAATGCCCAGCAGTTGCGCCAGGCCGTGCTCCACTGCCTCCGGTACGCCATGGATGCAGTCGACAAACAGGCGAGGATCCTCCCCGCCGACCAGCCCAGGATCATCCGTCTCGAAGCCAGCACCGAGGGCAAGCAGGTGCAGATTCTCATCAGCCACTCCGGCCAGCGATTCCTCCATCCGGACCGCGCCTTCGATCCCTTCACCCCCGCCCAGACCAGCGGCGAGACCGCCGGCCTCGGCCTCAGTCTCTGCGCCACCATTCTCCGCGACCACAACGGCCGCGCCGCCGCCGTCAACCTCGAGCCGCAGGGCGCCGCCATCATCCTCGAGCTCCAGACCGCCTGAGCCGCCCCGCGCGGCCCGCCTTCCGTAAAATAGTTCCAGGTGGCTTTTACCGAACAATACGACGTGGTTGTGGTCGGCGCCGGCCACGCCGGCTGCGAGGCCTCGATGGCCGCCGCGCGCATGGGTCTCAAGACCGCGCTCATCACTATGAACCTCGACCTCATCGCCCAGATGAGCTGCAACCCCGCCGTCGGCGGCGTCGCCAAGGGCCATCTGGTCCGCGAGGTCGACGCCCTCGGCGGCGTCATGGGCGAGATCGCAGATGCCGTGGGCATTCAGTTCCGCCTCCTCAACACCTCCCGCGGTCCGGCCGTCTGGAGCCCGCGCGCCCAGTGCGACAAGCAGCTCTATCGCGTCAGGATGCGCGAAGTCCTCGAGTCCCAGCCCGGCCTCCACATCCGCCAGGCTGAAGTCGTTGACCTCATCGTCGAAAAAACGGGCTCCGCAGCGGGTGCCCCAGGTCCCGATTTTGGGACCTGGGAAGGCAACTCATCCATCTTGACCGACTCGCAGGAACTGCCCCGTCCCACGCGCCCCCGCCGCCGCGTCCTCGGCCTCAGGCTCCGCGACGGCCGCCGCCTGCTCGCCGGCGCCACCATCATCACCACCGGCACTTTCCTCAACGGCCTGATCCACTGCGGCGAAGAAAAATATCCCGCCGGCCGAAGCGGCGAACCCGCCTCCGTCCTGCTCGGCGAAGCCCTCCGCGCGCTGGGCCTGCGCACCTGCCGCCTCAAAACCGGAACGCCCCCGCGTCTCGACGGCCGCACCATCCGCTGGGATGACTTCGAGGAGCAGCCCGGCGACGCCGATCCCACGCCCTTCAGCTTCCGCACCAAGAGAATCGTCCAGCCGCAGGTCAGCTGCCACATCGCCTTCACCACCCCGGAGACGCTCCGCCTTATCCGCGAGAACGTCCACCGCTCGGCCATGTACTCCGGCCAGATCGCCGGCATCGGACCGCGCTACTGCCCCTCCATCGAAGACAAAATCGTCAAGTTCCCTGACAAGACCCAGCACCAGTTCTTCCTCGAGCCCGAAGGTCTCAACACCCACGAGGTCTACGTCAACGGCATGTCCACCTCGCTGCCCATGGAGGTGCAGTGGCAGATCGTCCACTCCATCCCCGGCCTTGAAGACGCCGAGATGCTACGCCCCGGCTACGCCATCGAATATGACAGCGTCGATGCCACCGAGCTCGACCGCACCTTGCGCGTCAAATCCATGGAGGGACTCTATCTCGCCGGACAGATCAACGGCACCAGCGGATATGAAGAGGCAGCCTGCCAGGGCATCATGGCCGGCATCAATGCTGCGCTCTGGGTCAAAGGCCAGCCGCCCTTCACCCTGGACCGCACCGAGGGCTACACCGGCATCCTCATCGACGACCTCATCTCGAAGGGAATTAACGAGCCCTACCGCATGTTCACCTCGCGCGCGGAGTTCCGCCTGCACCTGCGCATTGACAACGCCGATCGCCGCCTCACTCCCTACGGCCGCCGCCTCGGCCTCATAGGCGACGAAGCCTGGGCCGGGTACGAGCGCAAGCAGGCGCGCATGGCCGCGCTGGCGCGGCTGCTGGTCACCGGCAAGGCCGATGCGGCGCGCCTCGAGCAGGCCGGCTTCGCCGGTCTCTCCGCAACTGCCGGCCTCACCTGGGCGCAATTACTCAAGCGCCCCGAGGTCGCCATCGAGCCCCTCCTGAACGCGCTGCAAGGTGACCTGAACGCCGATCCGCTCCTCGCCGCGTTTGCCGCCATCTCATCCGGCTGTCATCCTGAGCGAAGGCCGCCGCAGGATGCGGTGGCCGAAGCCGAAGGATCTGTGGTTCGCGCACGCAGCACCGCCGCAGAAGCTTCCTCCGCCATCGAGCGCATGGCTCTCCGCAACGAGGCCCGCGCGGTCGAGACTGAGATCAAGTTTGAGGGCTATCTCGAGCAGCAGAAAAAATCCATCGAAAAGCTCAAGGCCGCTGAGACCGTCCAGATTCCCGCCTGGATCGAGTACGGCGCCATCAGCGGCCTCTCCCGCGAGATGCGCGAGGTCCTGGAGCGGGTGCGCCCCTCCACCATCGGCCAGGCCAGCCGCATTCCCGGCGTCACCCCCGCCGCGCTCAGCCTGGTGCATGTTTCCATTCGGCTGCAGGGCCAGCGCCGCCGCGCCGGCTGACTGAAATCCTCTTGCCTCACGCGCGCGCGGCAGCCGCTGCGCGGCGCCCCACCCACTCCATGATGTCTTATGAATCTCCCTCCGCCAGCCAGTCCGTTGCTTGCCGTTGGAGACCGGCCAGCGGGAATCTCCGCCTCACTTGAACAGCGGAAAGTGGAAGCCCGCATCCGTGGTGGAGTTTTTCTTCTTAACGGCGCCCGCTTCCGCGCGCAACGTGGTGCGCTGCGAGTTGATGCACAACCATCCCCCCCGCGCCCGCTCGTACACCTGAGTGAACACGCCCTTTTCGTCCACCTGCCCGGAGTTGACCTTGTGATGCAGATCGTAGGTCCCGTTGGCCACCGCGATGTCGCCCAGCATCCGCACCGTAATCACCTTCTGTTCCAGGTGCAGCGTCTTGTCCTCGCTGCTGATGATCTGGGCCACCTGCTGGTCGCGGGTGGTAATGTCGCCGTTGGCGGAAACATCCACAAACAAGGGCGAGAGAACCAGCTCCAGGCCGTACTGGTCCCGCTGATTGACCGCCTCCGACCACTTGTCCTCGACCTTCTGAAACTGCTGGACCTCGGGGCTGGCCGTGGTGGTCACGTCAGATGCTGCCTGAGTTGTCGTCTGACCTGCGGTCTCAGCCGCTGCCGGCTCTGAACCCGCGGCCGGGCTCTGCGCTTCTGCGGTCCAGCAGGCAACCAGAACCATAGAGAAACAAGCTAGGGTACGGATCATGTGTAGGATGACTCCCCTGAATTGATAGTTTTGCCCAAGACACAGTCCTTGGACGGGCAATGTGCTCCGGGGGAGAGCGAACAGGATTCCCAACCCTATTTTCCTCCATCAGGCGATGCGGAGGGAAGCCGCCGCCCGCAAATCCTCCAAGCCGGCCCACGAGAACCCAAGCCGGCTGCACGCAACGTCTTCATCGCCGCGGTGCAAGATAAGTCCCGGCAGATCGCTCTCAAGAGATCTCTACGGATTCCGGGAATACTGCTAGAGCAGCGCCTGAAGCCGGTCGGGATGGTGCACCGTAACCAGCGCGTCTACAATGGAGATCGAGCCGTCCTTGCGAAACTGGCCCAGCGTGCGGGTCACCGTCTCGCGCGTGGTGCAGGTCATCGAGGCCATCTCCTCGTGGGTCAGCAGCAGCGGAAAGCGGAATTCGCCGCCGTCCACCTGCTCGCCGATCTGGTGCGCCAGCTCCAGAAGCAGCCGTCCCAGCCGCGCCGCCACGCTCTCCGATAGCGCGATCCGGCAGGCATCCTGCAGCGCAAAGCGATACTCCTGGCAGATGCACTGCACGGCGCGCATCTGCGCTTCTTTGTGGCTGCGCAGGAAGTTCAGGAACCGTTCCCGCTCCACCGGACGCAGCTGGGCGGGAGTCAGTGACTCGGCCGAAACCTCGTAGACGCCGTGGGAGAGCACCGCGTACAGGCCCAGCATCGACCCCGGCCCGGCGACGCGGACGATCATCTGCCGATCCTCCTCCCGCCCCGCGGTCAGCTTCAGATAGCCCCCGCAGATCAGGTAGAGGCACCGCGCCTCCTCGCCCTCTGCGAACAGCGAAGCCTGTCCCGGCAGCGAGATGGTGCTGGTTGCCAGCTCCAGATCCGCCAATACCGCGCTGCCCAGCGAGCAAAACCACCCCGGCCGGCGATTGGAACAGGCTGCGCAACCCACCGGAACCTGACTGATCATGTGTTTCTGCCTTGTGTGCGTCCCTTCGGCTGTCTCTGCGTGTGTCATGGTCTTCCTCGTTCGATGCCATCGCAGCGCTGCCACCTCTTCGATCGGCCGAAACCCGCGCCTGCGCGCATACTGCTCCGTTGAGGTGAGGCAGTTCCCGACCCCCAGGAGAAGTAGGCCCGTCTTCCATAAGAAGTTTGCATGAGCGAAAACGGCTTTTGATGTGACGGGCCTCACGCAAGACAGATGCGTCTGCGTGCCCGCCTTTCCGGCGGTATCCTCTGCTGCATCGCCTTCCCTGCAAACGCCACAGGCTCCTTCCCGGCAGGGCCTTTGCCGGAAGATCGCCGGGGAATCTCCAGGTTGTTGAACGTCGGAGAAGCCTGGGCGCTCCCTCCATCGAATGGTTGCGTCAGGCCAGGCGCGTGCTTCCCGCCGCGGCCAGTGAGCACCGGCGCGGAAATCCAGAGGACCCCGTTATGCAAATCACTCTGTGGAAAGAAATTCAAGCCCGACCGGCACGGGCTTGCTGTGTGTGATGAACATCACGGCAAGGGCCTATGATAAATCCGTAATCTTCATCCCAGTTAGTGTTGCTCCGCACGGAGAAGAGCGTGCGACTGTAAGGCTCTGAAATTCTGGCGCCGTTCCAGCGTCCGCGTGAACAAGGGTTGGTTCGACTCTCCCAACGCTGGAGCATCTGTCGGCAGGAAATGCAATGAGAGCACTCGAGGCGGTATTCATGGAACTGTTTAGGAATGGGCCGGTAACGCGATTGCCGATTGGTGTGGCTCCGGGCAGGCGGACGGGGTTGCGAATCTCTTTCATGGGGATGCTGGGCGCCTTGATCCTCTGCGCCACTGCCATGGCGGCGCCTCCGCCCGGGCCCCAGGCAGCGGGCGCCGCGGCCTTGCCGGCTCTACCCAGCGGCTACGTGGGCTCTGACATGTGCGCCACTTGCCATCAGGACGTGGCCGCCAACTTCGCCACAAATCCTCATACCAGGGTGGCCCTGATGCACGGCAAGGCCGGCATCACCTGCGAGAACTGCCACGGGCCGGGCGAGGCCCATGTCGAGGGCGGCGGCAACGTCACCAAGATCTTCGCTCCTGCCAAGGCCACGCCCCAGCAGATCGATGCAAAGTGCTTGAGCTGCCACGCCGGCACCCATCCCAACTTCCTGCGCTCGCCGCACGCCAAGGCCGGTGTCAGCTGCATCAGTTGCCACTCGATACACGGCGGGAACACGCAACTTCCCGGCCAGACCGCCGCCAAGGCAGTTTTGCAGCCCGTCGAGGCCCCTATGGCTATCGGCCAAGATTATCGGGAAGCATTGTTGAAGGCGCCCCAGCCCGCCCTCTGCTATCAATGCCACACCGACGTGAAGCCCGCGTTCAATATGCCGTTCCATCACAAGGTCCCCGAAGGCTTGGTCAAGTGCACCGACTGCCACAATGTTCACGGCTCGTTCCTGCCCAACAACCTCAGGTCCACGGTCGATCAGAACATGATCTGCACCAAGTGCCACATGGAAAAGCGTGGGCCTTTCGTGTTTGAGCACATGGCGGTCAAGGCGGAAGGCTGCCTCGCCTGCCACACACCGCACGGCTCTCAGAACGCCCGGCTGTTGAACATGCCGAGCATCAACGAGCTCTGCCTCCAGTGCCATGGCCAGGTTGCCGCGGACACGGTGCACGGGATGAGCCTCGCATCGTCGGATAGCGTGCCGTGCACCAGCTGCCACACCTACATCCACGGTTCCAACATGAACGCGGCGTTTCTAAGATAGCGGAGCAGCGCCGCGCCCTCCGGCTCCAATCGGAAGGCGCGGCCCGGGTACCGGATCGGCATGGCTATGAGTTCAAGATTTCGGCGTGAGCAAGGTTTGTTAAGTGAGGCTTCATTATGACCAATATCGGCTGGTTTTCTCGGCTGCCTGAATCACCATCCTCGCCCGTTCGGTTTCCGGGCATCGCCTGGGCCGTCGGGACCGCTATCCTCCTGATGACGGCGGGCATCGCTGCGGCGCAAATGCAGACGCCCGGCGCACCGATTCCGGCTGCTCCCACGGAGCCGGTCGTGCCGAGCGGCTATTCGATCCATCAGAGCGTGGATATGGGTGGGCGCATCGCCGGCGTCACCGGCAGCGGGGCCATGTACGACAACCTGGTGAACCTGCAGTCGGGCCCGCGCATGCTCGGCCAGACCTTTGAAATGCGCGCCCTTCCCGGCAACAAGCATCCTCTCTTTGACACCATGACCGGCTTCAGCAGCGGCTTCGGCGGCGATCCCAACAACTTCGCCAAGCTGGCCTTCTCCAAGGGCAAGTACTACGAATTCTCCGGCATCTTCCGCCGCGACCGCCAATACTTCGACTATGACCTGCTGGGCAACCCGAATATTCCCGGCGGGTATTCGATTCCCGTCAGCGGTTCCACCACGCCGTACGCATGGCCGCAGGTCCTCGATTCGCCGTTCCTTTTCAATACCGTGCGGCGGATGACGGACACCGATCTGACGCTGCTTCCGCTCTCCGTGGTGACCTTCCGCGCCGGCTACTCGCAGGACATCTTCCAGGGGCCGAGCCTGACGCCGAGCGGCAATTCCGTGGCCGGATCAGAGGTTCTGCTCCAGGAATTTCAACGCAACAGCACCGACGCCTTCACCGGCGGCATCGACTGGAAGCCGGTCGAGGGCACCAAGCTGACCTTTGAAGAGCAGGTCGACCACTACAAGGGAGACTCCTACTTTGTCATGGATCCCAGCTACTTCACCGTGCAGGAGGCGGACGGAACCAAGGTCGCCCTGCTGGACAGCTACCAGAGCTTTTTGCCCTATGGCTACAGCAGCACCACCGGCGCATTCGCCGCCAGCAGCAACTGCAATAGCAGTAGCATGTTGAGTACGTCCAAAATTCTTTATGCAAACCCCGCTGGCGGCTTGCCGATCATCGATCCGGCCTGCAACGTCATCACCAGCTATTACCGCAATCAGCCGACGCGCATAATTTATCCCACTGAGATCTTCCGGCTGCAAAGCGCCAGCATCAAGAACGTCTCGATGAACGGCGATGTCCGCTACACCAAAGCGAACATGAATCTGCCGTACTACAACGAGGCCTTTCAAGGCTTGGACAAGGCGAACCGCGAGCTCGCCTATACGGGCTACGCCAACGCCAGGCGGGAGGTGATTGCCGCCGATTACGGCGTCGTCTGGCAGGTGACCCCGACCGTCAGCCTCGCCGATCAGGTGAGCTTCTCGAACGTCCACCAGCCGGGAACCGCCGAGTTCACCAGCGGAACCACCGTAACCGTGCCCACGACGGCCGGCGCGGAGACCATCAATAACTCCAATGTGACCTCGACGACTGTGACCACCGGTGCGGCGCCGTTTGAAGGTGGCCCCTCGATTGGCGCCGCTTCGACCGGCTACTTCGGCCAGCGGTTCGTGACCAATAACGCGTCGGTGAGCTGGGACGTCACGCCCCGCGCCAGCTTCTCGCTTACCTATCGCCACAGCAATCATCTCATCACCGAAGGCGCCAATATCAGTGCTCCGGTCCCCACCGGCACTTGCCCAACTGGGGTCCCTCAAGCCTATTGCGGAACGGTCGCCATCAACGAGGACGGTGGAATCTTCAACGCCGCCCTGCACCCCACCCAGAACTGGGAACTGAACGGCAGCCTCGAGATCTTTTACAACGACAATGCCTTCACCCCGATCACCCCGCGTCAATTCAAGCAGTACAGGGTACACACCATCTACCGCCCAAAGACCTGGGCGACGATCTCCGGCGCCTATAACGACCTGGAGCGGCACAACAATACAAACAACACAGGCACGGCGCCCCCCTCCTATGTCGGCTTGCTCGATCATGTGGATCACAGCCGTTTTCTGGGCTTCGGTGCGGAGCTGATGCCGAGCCAGTTCTACGGACTCGATCTCAATTACTCCTACAGCGATGTGTACACGTCAACCAACACCTGCTCCCAGGGCGCTGCTACTCTCCTGCCGGGTGGAACGAACGCTCCTGGCGCTGCAAACCAGAGCGGCTTGCTTTGCGCCGCCGTCGGAGGCACCCACGGGATTAGCATGCTCTTCGGTGGACGGGATTTCATGGACGCTCCGACGCAGTACGGATCGGTCGCCCTGGCGCTCTCCCCGGTCACGAAACTCCACTCCAACATCGGCTACCGCATCAGCTCGGTGAACGGCAGCCGATTCTTCCAGGATGCTCGCGACGTCAACGGTTCCCTCGTCTCCGCCTACCAGTCCCCCTACGTCGATCTGGCCTGGACGGTGCACCCCGGATTGATTTGGAAGGCTGAGTACAACTTCTACGGTTACGGCGAGGGCGGTCCTTCCGGCGCGCAGTATTGCAACAACAACCCCGCGCTTACCTCGGGCGCCGCTGGCACCACCGTGCCGGTTGTGCCTTGCAGTTCTGTGCCGAATACCGCGATGAGCGGGCCGGATTACGGGTTCACCGCGGCGCGCAACTTCCACGCGAATAATATGACCCTCGGGTTGCATTACGAGTTCTGACGGAAGCCGCCGTTCTAAAAAGTTTCCAGGGCGGACCGGATTCAGCGGTTTTACCGGTCCGCCTTTTGTTTCCGGAGAAACCGCGGAATGGCCGGGGCAGCAATCAGCCCGCCGGCGGAGTTGATGGAAACGATTTTCTTGAAGTAGCCGTACACGGCCGGCGGCGCTCGCGCAAGCCGGCCGCGCAGAGCATGCAGGAGTCATACCATGAGCAAGACGTTTCGATTCGGCGTAGCGCTGGCCGCAATCATTCTGATGGCCGGCGCTGTGAGCTTCGCGCAGTCCGGCGAAGCAACCTACAAAGCCAGGTGTCAGGCCTGCCACGGATCAGAGGGAGTTCCTAATCCCGGCATCGCCAAGATGATGGGCGTCAAGCCGGCCTCCGATCCCTCGGTCAAAAGCATGACGGAGGCGCAGATGATCGCCGCCACCGACAACGGCAAGGGCAAGATGCAGGCCTACAAGGGCAAGCTTACTGACGCCCAGATCAAGGCCGCGGTGGACTACTTCCGCACCTTTACCAAGTAAGCGCAGCAACCGGCCGGGGCGGCTCCTGCATCCCGGAGAGCCGCCCCGGAGGAGCAGAACGCCTGTTGGTGTATCCTCGCCTGGGGACTGCCGACAGCCGGCATCGGCGCCTGTACGCTGCGGGGACGGCGCAAGAAGACTTAACCCGGCGGGTATGACCCTCGCGTCTACCGGCCGTCAACCTGTCAAGGAGTCAATCAATGACAAAAACAATTCGATCCCTGGTGGTCCTGGCCGCGGCTTTGAGCATGGCTGGCGCCGCGAGCTTCGCCCAGTCCGCGGGCGCGGCGACCTACAAGGCCAAGTGCCAGATGTGCCATGGCCCCACCGGAACCCCTAGTCCGGGTATGGCCAAGATGCTCGGTGTCAAAGCCGCCTCCGATCCCGGCGTCAAGGCCCTCAGCACAGCCGAAATGATCTCCGTGGTCAAGAACGGCAAGGGCAAAATGAAGCCGGTCGCCGGGCTCAGCGATGAGCAGGTCAAGGAAGTCGTGGCTTACTTCCGCACCCTCAAGTAAGCACTGCGATCGAACCGTAAGGATCAACCAGGCCCGCCGTCCACGGCGGGCCATCCACTTAAAGTGGAGGCCAGGGTGTCGTTTCTCCAAAAACTCCGCGAAGGCTGGCTCCGGCCGGCGCTGTTTTTCGGTAACAACCCCATCAGCCTGGCGGGCGGCGCCATCACCACCGCCTCCGGCGTAACCATCATCGGCTATTGGCTCTGGTACGTCGCGCTGTACAGACAGGGAGCCAGCAATCCCTATCTCAACATCATCTTTTCTTTCCTGCTGCCCGTGCTGTTTGTGTTGGGATTGATTCTGATCCCCATCGGAATCGTGCAGCGCCGAAGGAAGTTACAGAAGACCGGACAAATTCCGTCGGTGTTCCCCAAGGTCGATTTCAACGACCCGGTGTTCCGCCACGGCGTAGATATTGTTCTGGTAGCCACCATCGCCAATCTGCTGGTGGTGTCCGTCGCCAGCTATCGCGGGGCGTCGTACATGGATTCGCCGCAGTTCTGCGGCCAGGCCTGCCACGTGATGCTTCCGGAGTACACGGCCTATCAGATCTCGCCGCACTCGCACGTGCCGTGCGTGGAATGCCACATCGGGCCGGGCCTGGAGTCGTACTTCGCTGCCAAGGTGGAAGGGACCAGGCAGATGCTTGAGGTTACGGCGGACAGCTATCCCAGGCCGATTCCGGTTCCGGTGACGAACCTGCGCCCGGCGCGCTACGTGTGCGAGAGCTGCCATACCCCCAACCGGTTCGACGGTGACCTGCTGATGGTCTTTTCGCGCTTCGGCGATGACGAGCAGAACACGGAGACCCAGACGGTGCTGATTCTGCACCTGGGCGGCGTGGATTCGTTCTCCCACCGGACCGGCATTCACGGCGTGCACCTGGGCCACATCGAGTACATCGCCACCGACAAGAGCCGGATGACGATTCCGTGGGTAGAGAGGGAGAACGCCGACGGTTCGGAAACCGTGTATAGCTCCCTGCCGCCGGGCAGCGGCATTCCCCAGGGCGAGCGGCGGCTGATGGACTGCATCGACTGCCACAACAGCGCCGCCCACACCTTTGTGACCCCGGAGCAGGCCATCGACCGGGCCATGAGCGATGGCGCGATCAACGCTAGCCTGCCCTGGGTGCACAAGGAGGGGTTGAAGCTGCTGAACGCAACCTACACCAGCCAGACCCAGGCGCGGGCGGAGATTCCCGAGCAGCTTACGGCCTTCTATCGCAGCGGGTTTCCGCAGGTGATGGCGTCGCAAGGCGCGCAGGTAAAGTCGGTGGGCACGGTGCTGGCGACGCTTTACTGCCAAAACGTATTTCCTTTTGTGAACGTGAAATGGGACACCTATCCGAACCACATCGGACACATGAATTATCCCGGCTGCTTCCGCTGCCACGACGGCAGCCATGTCGCCAGGGACGGCAGCACCATCCCCCAGGACTGCTCGGGGTGCCACAACCTGCTGGCCGTGGACGAGCCCAAACCCAAGGTTCTCTCCGACCTCGGTATTCAGTAAATCCAGCCTTATCGCGGTCGCCCCCGGCGATCTTCAGCCCCCGCGTCGGGGGCTCCGCCTGATGCTCTTTGCGTGTACTCCTGCTCGACCACCAGTCGAGCCGCTTGCTCTCGGCTATGAACGGTCAATCGGGCATTCTGGTGGTAGTCCATTCGATCTCCTCTCGGAAACTGCGGTTTGGTCACCATCAGCCTCCCTGATTCGGATCGAATGGACTACCTGTTGAAACTTCACACTAAAGCATTTCTCCTTCAGACGTATACCGGAGCCAACGCACTCAAGTGCCGATTTCAACAAGAAATCGGCGCCGCAAAGAACGCCAATCCAGGCTGCATGTGAAGGAGAAATGCCGTAGCGCACCATCGTGCATTACAGCATCTTCGAATCTGCTCTTTACAGAATCCACGCAGCCGATTGGCCCGCCGCGGTGGGCCACCGTCCAATCTGTCGTCACCTCTGGGTGTGAAGCGAGAATGCTCTGGCAACACCGCTCCGCCTGCCCCGCCCGGTGGTGTTAGCCTGTCCCTTCACACCCTAGGAGCCGGATTCCCCATGCACGCCAGTCATCCCTCGTCCTTCAATCTTGTCGCCGCCGCGCGCCAGGCCATGATCGAGCACGGCTTTCAGCCCGATTTTCCCCAGGGAACCGACTCTGAACTCGCCGCCATCCAGGCTCATCCCCAACCGCCCGACGCTCCCGGCGCGCAGGACCTCCGCAATCTGCTCTGGTCCTCCATCGATAACGACACATCCAAAGACCTCGACCAGATTGAGTGGGCCGAGCAGCTCCCCGACGGCCGAGTTCGCGTCCTCATCGGCGTCGCCAACGTCGATGCCCGCGTGCCTGCCGGCGCCATCCTTGACGGCCACGCCCGCAGTGAGACCACCTCCGTCTACACCGGCGTCAAAGTCTTTCCCATGTTGCCCACCGAGCTCTCGGAAGGCATCACCTCCCTCAATGAAAACCAAGACCGCCTCGCGCTGGTCATTGAGTTTGCCGTGGACGCCGCGGGCAATGCCTCGGACGGCAAGGTCTACCGCGCCCTGGTCCGCAACCGCGCCCAGCTCGCCTACAACAGCGTCGGAGCCTGGCTGGAGGGCCATGGCCCCGCTCCCGCCAAGGTGGCCGCCGGCGCCGATCTCGCCGCCCTGCTCAAGCTCCAGGACGCCGCCGCCCAGCGCATGCTCGGCAGCCGCTTCCAGCACGGAGCACTCGAACTTGAAACCATTGAAACTCACCCCGTCATGCAGGCCGATCAGCCGGTCGAAATCGCGCGCCAGGCCAAAAACCGCGCCACGTCCCTGATCGAAGAGTTCATGATCGCCGCCAACGGCGTCATGGCCCGCACCCTCGAGCAGGCCGGTGTCGCCTCCATCCGCCGCATCGTCCACACCCCAAAGCGCTGGGACCGCATCGTCGAGATGGCCGGTCGCCTCGGCGCAACCCTTCCCGCCGAGCCCGATTCAAAAGCCCTCAACGACTTCCTCCTCGACCAGAAGCATAAAGACCCCATCCACTTTCCCGATCTCTCCCTCTCCGTCATCAAGCTCATAGGCCCCGGCGAGTACGTCCTCGTCCAGCCCAATGAGCCTTCCCCCGGCCACTTCGGCCTCGCCGTTCAGGACTACACCCACTCCACCGCCCCCAACCGCCGCTTCCCCGATGTGGTCACGCAGCGGCTGCTCAAGGCCTGGCTCGCCCGTGCGCCGCAGCCCTACTCCGCTGACGGCCTCAACACCATCGCTGCTCACTGCACGCTGATGGAAGATGGCGCCCGCAAGGTCGAGCGCGAGATGCAGAAGCGCATCGCCGCCGTCGTTCTCCACCCCCGCATCGGCCAGAGCTTCCATGCCGTAGTCACCGGCGTCAATAACTACGGAACCTTCGTCCGCACCCTCGATCCTCACGTGGAAGGCAAGCTGGTCGAAGGCGCCAGGGGCCTCGATGTGGGTGACCGCGTCACCGTCCGCCTGGTTTCCACCGATCCGGTCCGCGGATTTATCGATTTCGTGGCATAACCAGCTCACAATAAATTGGTTATACTCAGATCTGGCGCACCTTCTCGTGGTTCGCCCCCGCTCCCTTGAGTCTCTGGGTCTGCGCCGCGCTTTCTTGCGTCTAACTCTAAGGAGGAGTCGAGCCTGCGGGCGATAAGCTCCCTGTCTTCCCGGCGGAACATGCCGGCCGAACAGATTCCCCTGACCGGCGCCCCCGGCGATCTCGGTTTGAATCGAGATGCTCGGATCGACGCCTACTCCACTCCTGAGGAATACATGATTCTGAGGCCTGGCTTGTTCGTGGCGACCCTCTTTCCCTGCGCAGCTTTTCTCCTGCTGCCCGCGCGCATCTCTCCGCAATCCCCAACCGCATCCCCAACCCTCGCCGCGGCCGTCGGGCTGCCCCAGGCGCCCATTCCCCAGACCCCTGCATCGGGAACCTCCTCCAGCCGGCAGCCGCAGTCCGTCCCGAACCCGGCTCAAAGCCCGGCCCAGAGCACATCGCCCGCCCAGCCGCCCGCCAAGCAAGCCCCGCCGCCCCAGCCCAAGCGCATTCTCGGCATCATGCCCAACTACCGCGCGGTCAGCGCCGGCGTCATCCCTCCGCCGCCCAAGCCCCGCGAGGCCTTCATGGTTGCCACCAGGAACAGCTTCGATTACTCCGCCTTTGTCTTCGTGGGCATTACCTCGCTGCTGGCCGAGGGAACCAACGCCCACTCCCAGCTCGGCAAAGGCCCCGGCGGTCTCTGGGCCTATTACTGGCGCGGCTTTCTCGACAAAACCGACGGCAATTACATGGTCGACTTCGCCTTCCCCACCGTCTTTCACCAGGATGAGCGCTACTACGCCATGGGCCGGGGCGGCTTCGTCAAGCGCAGTGTCTATGCGGCTACGCGCATCCTCATCACCCCCGACTATCACGGCAAAAACAGCTTCAACGCCTCTGAAATTCTCGGCCGCGGCGTCTCCCAGGCTATCTCGCTGGCCTACTATCCCAGCCAGACCCAGACCGCCAGCGGCTTCACCGAAAAATATGCCTACGCGCTGGGCCGCGACGCTTTCACCAACGTCTTTCGCGAAGTCTGGCCTGACGTTAGTGCTCATTTCTTCCATCACCGCCACTAGAGCCTGTTATTAACTTTCGTGCGGGAGGCGCTGGGAGCCAATTTTTCTGAGTTCAAGGAGTGAGGAGCGACGGATACCGGGGCCCCCAAGGACAGGTCCTCGTCCTTGGGGTGAAATACCGGGTGTCTCCTAGCGACGATCGACGCCGAAATCGGGAAAGTTGGCCCCAGCCCTTCGGGTTGCGGTGAAAATCCGGGGTCCCCAACGACGGGTCTTTGTCGTTGGGGTAGGAATCGGGTCATACTTCGTTGTCGTCCTCGCCTTGGAATCGCCAAAGTCTTCGTCCTCCGCCTCGTCTCCACCCCACGGACAAAGACCTGTCCGCGGGGGCCCCGGTTCTGGCCCGATTTTCTCGCGCAACGCCGCCTGCGGGAAAGTTAATAACAGGCCCTAGTCCCGGCCGGCCGGTTCTTCGTCTATTGAGGAAAGCATGCTCGTCCCTGAGCGTTTCGTTCGGTTGACCTGGGCCGCTGGCTTCGCGCTCGTGCTCTTGCCGCTTTCCCTGTCCGCCCAGGGAATGCCCGCTGCCGCCACGGACCCCGGCGCTCTGCTGGCCGCCTCCGCCGAACTCCCCGAGGCGCCCACGCCGCAGATCGCGCCTTCCGCGCCCGCCCCAGCCCCCGCCGCCTCCATCGGCCAGTCCGCCAACCCCACTCCCTCATCCAGCTCCGCGCAGCAGCCCGATCCCGCCCTGCCCGCCGCTTCATCCTCCAGCTCCAGCTCCGCCTCCGCCGTCCAGCCATCCCCGCAGGCCGCCCAGTCTCCATCCGATTCCCAGGCGCGCCACGACCAGGCCGAGCAGCAGCTCAAGCAGCAGGAGCACCAGCGCGTCGCCGGCATCATGGCCGCCTTCAACACCACCCGGAACCAGGCCGCCCTGCCGCTCTCGCCCGGCCAGAAGTTCGAGCTCTTCTTCAAGAGCGAAACTGATCCCTGGCCTTTCTCCTTGTGCAGCGCCGTCGCCGGCATCGAGCAGGCCGATGACAGTTTCCCGCAGTGGGGCCAGGGTATGCAGGGTTACGGCAAGCGCCTCGGCGCGGCCTACTCTGACGCTTTCATGGGAAACTTCTTCGGCAACGCCGTCCTGCCCAGCCTGCTCCACGAGGATCCACGCTTCTTCCAGAAGACCACCGGCAGTTTCATGAGCCGTTTTCTCTGGGCTGCTGCCAGCACCGGCTGGGCCAGGCGCGATAACGGAACCTGGGGACCCAACTACGCCAACGTCGGCGGCAATCTCATCGGCGCGGCCATCGCCCGCGTCTATTACCCCGCCGACGAGCGCACTGCCTCCGACGTGATCTTCGACGGCCTCACCGTTTCGGCAGAAGGCGTAGTCGGCGCCGAAGTCATCGAGTTCTGGCCCTCCATCGTCGCCCTCCACAAGCGCAAAATGGCCCAGAGGTATGCCCGCCAGCACCCGGACCAGATGCCCTCATCGCAATAACCAGCGCCCTCGCCTACTTCGCCATCCCCGCGCTATCCTACCCACAGGAAAGGATTCGCGCATCACCCAATGAACGAACTGGGAAAAACCCTCCTCGGCCTGGGCCTCCTCATCGCGCTCCTCGGAGCCGTTCTGCTCCTCGCCGGCCGCGCCGGCCTGCCCCTCGGCCGCCTCCCCGGCGACATCGCCTACAAAGGCAAAAACTTCTCCTTCTACTTCCCCCTCGGAACCTGCATCCTCCTCAGTATCCTGCTCTCCGCCATCCTCTACCTCATCTCCCGCTTCCGCCGCTGATTCGCGCGCCCCTCGCCCAACCCCTCGCCACCCAGCAGCGGCCCCCGAAAATACCGCGCCGCGCCGGCCCTCCATCCGCCAGGAATCAAATGGCAATCTCAACCCCAGCGGCAAAACTCCCCTTTTTTTCGAACGCTTTCCTGTTTCGGACGACCTGCAGGCCTACGAAAACCTCTATTTGGACGGCCCACAGGTGTACATTTTTCAAAACTGAAAATTAGTCGTAAATTCCCTTTTCGTCCACCCACCGGCCGACGAATCTTCCCACCGGCGATGCCCCGCTTCCAGCTCCCAGCTTCTGGCTTTGAGCGCTCCAGCCAAATCCGCGTCCAGCCGTGCCCGAGTGGAGCCAACGAACGCTTCGCGCACCTGCATTAAGCTAAAAGCTAGCAGCTAGAAGCTGACAGCTGATCGCTGAAAGCTGAAAGCTGGTAGCTGTTCCTGGCCTCACGGGTAGATCCTGTGCAGCGTCCGCGCAAACGGAATCGTCTCCCGCACGTGCTCCAACCCGCAGATCCAGGCCACCACCCGCTCGATCCCCATCCCAAACCCCGCATGTGGCACGCTGCCGTAGCGGCGCAGGTCCAGGTACCACTGAAACGCCTCCCGGGGCAGGTTGTGCTTCTCAATCCGCTCGCTCAGCAGTTCGTAGCTGGAAACGCGCTGCGACCCGCCGATGATCTCTCCATACCCCTCCGGCGCCAGCACGTCCACGCACAGCGCGTAGCGCGCGTCCTTGGGGTCCGGCTCCATGTAAAACGCCTTCACATCCGCCGGATAGCGGTGCACCATCACTGGCCGATCGAATTGCGAGCTGAGCCAGGTCTCGTCCGGCGAGCCGAAGTCGTTGCCGTACTCAAACGGCTGCTCCAGCTTGCCGTCCTTGTAAGCCTGATTCAGCATCTCCGCGGCCTCGTCGTAGCGCAGCCGCGGAAACGGCGCTTGAATCGTCTCCAGTTTCGCCCGGTCGCGGCCGATCGTCTCCAGCTCCTGCGCCCGGTTCTTCACCACGGACTGAACAATGTGCGCAATGAAGTTCTCCGCAAGCTCCAGCAGCCCGTCCAGGTCGCAGAAAGCCACCTCCGGCTCGATCATCCAGAACTCGGTCAGGTGCCGCCGCGTCTTCGACTTCTCCGCGCGAAAGGTCGGCCCGAAGCTATACACCTTGCCCAGCGCCAGCGCCGTCGACTCGATGTAAAGCTGCCCGCTCTGCGTCAGGTAAGCCGGATCGCCAAAGTAGTCCACCGGAAACAGGGTGGAAGTCCCCTCGCAGGCCGCCGGCGTCAGGATCGGCGGATCGGTCCGTATAAACCCATTCGTATCAAAGTACTCGGCCGCCGCCCGCATAATCTCCGCCCGCAGCCGCAGAATCGCCGACTGCCGCGGCGAGCGCACCCACAGGTGCCGGTGCTCCATCAGAAAGTCGACTCCGTGCTCCTTCAGCGTGATCGGGTAGGGATCGGACTCCGGAACCCGCTGCACAACTTCAAGGCCCTCCACGTCCAGCTCAAACCCGCCGGGCGCCCGCTTGTCGGCGCGCACCTTCCCGGTCACAATCACGCTCGACTCCTGGGTAAGTCCCTTGAGCGTTTCAAACACCTCGGGAGAAACGCTCTTCACGTGCGCCACGCCCTGCACGGTGCCCGTCCCGTCGCGGAAGATCGGAAACAGCAGCTTGCCGCTCTCGCGCAGGTTGTAGAGCCATCCGCGCAGTGTCACGGATTGGCCCTCGTGCCGGCCCAGCGTAGCAATCGTAGCCGCGGCAGGCCGGGCAGGCGCGGTTTCCGATGCGGAGGCGTTTTCTGTCGCGGAGACAGTTTCAGATGCGGGAGCAGTGCCGGTCTCTTCGTCCATCGGGCTTCCTTGCTGGCCAGGCAGCATGGTCAGCCCGGCCGGACTCTCTAGGATAACGCCACGGCTGCGACGAGCCTTCAAACGCCGTTTTCATCGCCCGGCCGTTGCGGGCAGGCGCGCACCGACCCGAGGATTCTCTTTTCTTTTCCGGCACTTCCGCCCGTTCCTCGCCGCGCCGGAATTTGCGCCCGGTAAGAATTTTTTTTGATCTGGACAACTTTTCCCGCAAGCGTGCATTCTAGATTCTGTTGAACGGGAGGTATCGTGGGCGACCGAGCGGCAGCCAGAAGCGAAGAGGTGCAAAAGACTCAGGTCGATCCGGAGACCGCCGAACGCTTCATCGAGGAAAAGCACATCGGGGAGCGCATCCGCAGACTGCGCCTGAAAAAATCCATGGGGCTGGTCGAGCTGGGCAAGCATACCGGCCTTTCGGCCAGCTTTCTCTCGCAGCTTGAGACCGGCCGCGTGGTCCCCACCCTGCGTAACCTGGCGCGCATCGCCATGGTCTTCTCCAAGGATCTTTCCTATTTCTTTGAGGCCGAGCCCAGTTCGCTCTTCCGTGTCCATCGCCGCTCGGAGCGTGTGCGCCTGCCGCAGACCGGCGTTGAGCCGCCTACCTACTACTTCGAGAGCCTGGGCTATAAGGTGCCGGATCGGCACATGGACCCATACTTTGCCGAATTCATGCCCCAGGAGGAAAGCCAGGAGCCCAGGCCGCACATGCATCCCGGATTCGAGTTCCTCTTTGTGCTGGAGGGAAGCCTGGAGCTGCGCCACAGCGGCCAGATCTGCCTGCTGGAAACGGGCGACTCGGTGTATTTTGACGCCAGCGCGCCGCACTCGTACCAGTGCGCGGGCAAGCAGCCGGCCGGAGCCATCATCGTCACCATGCTCCACCCGGCGCAGGCGGCCATGCCGCATCGGACGGTAAATCCCGGAGGCGGCGCAAAGTCACAGCCGGAACCGCCGCCAGAGCCTTCCGGGCGCAACGAAACCTAAACTGATGATCTGGAATTGGCTGTCCCGCCCGCGATCTGCCCGCGAAACCGGCCTTATAGCATCTTCGGAATTGCTGTAGACCGAAGCCACGCACTTAAGTGGCTTTTTCCTCAAGAAAAAGCCACCTGCTACGGCTCTCAAAAAGTCTAAATGTATTCCGAAAATGCTCTAGACGCCCACGCCGAACTCGCCGGCCTGCTGCTCGCCCGCGTTCGCGTAGAAGTCGTAGGGGGTACGCTGCTTGAACTTGTAACGGCTGCGCAGCTCCGTGCCCAGATAGATGCCGAGCGCGGCAACGACCATGCCTACGGAGAACCAGCCGATCACCCGCAAAGCGTGGGATTCCTTGGTCTCATCGTCAACTGCGGGGGACTCAAATTCGAGGGACACGACAGTAGGGCCTCCTGCACCACCATCATAACCCAGTTTCCGTTGGTCTGGCCTCTCGCTTCCATCCCTTCGCCGCCGCGTTTGTTTACTGGACTGAGTCGATCCGGTCCAGCCAGTGAGCCCTTTCATTTTGGGAAAGAAAGCTGGCGCGGATCGAGTTCCGCGCCAGCCTGCGCAGTTCCTCGCGGGTGAATCCCTGTTCGCGATGGGCCAGCAGGTATTCGTTCTCGAGATCCGAGCCAAAGAAAGCTGGATCGTCGGAGTTGAGCGTCACCAGCAGACCGGCATCGAAGTAGTGCCGTAAGGGATGGTGGGCAAACGAGGGACAGGCCCCGGTCCGCACATTCGATGTCGGGTTCAGCTCGATCGGAATTTCGCGTTCCTTCAGCTCCTGCATCAGGTGAAAATCCCGGATCGCCGAGAGACCATGGCCGATGCGCTCCGAGCCGATCGAGAGCGCTTCCCGGATAACTTCTGGCCCGGTGGTCTCGCCGGCATGGTTGGTCAGCCGCAAGCCGGCCCCCGCCGCCTGGGCATAGAGCGCACGGTACGGCTCGGAGGCGATGCGGCGCTCATCCCCGCCCAGCCCGATGCCGATGATCGACGGAAACTCGCGCCGCATGGCCGCAGCTTTGCGGAAGACCCGCTCGCCCTCTTCCAGGCTGAAGTGGCGGACGGCGTCGAAGATCCAGTAGAGGGATAGGCCTAGCTCCCGCTCGGCGCGCTGCCGCGCCCGCTCCAAGCCCGCAAAAATCGGCTCAAAAGGCTCCTCGGCCGCGCTCCTCGTCCAGTGATAGATTACGCCCACGGAAACGTACACCTCTGCGTGGACCACGCCCTGCTCCGAGAGGCGCTGCATCATGCGCCAGGCTGCCAGCTCGTAGTCTTCCGGGCGGGCCAGTCGCTGGCAGACGGCCTTGAAGGCCATCAGGAAGCCGGTGAAATCGGTGAAGCGGTAGAGCGTCTCGGCCTCGCGCAAGGTGAGGGGCCGCTGGTCATGCCGTGCGCTCATCTCCACCAATGTCGCCGGGAGGATCGTCCCTTCCAAGTGCAGGTGCAACTCGGCCTTTGGCAGCCGCCGGATAAATTCGGCCAGTTCGCGCTCATCGGATGCCATAGATCCTTCTGCCCGTTCCCCTGCTAGTCGCTCTGGATTACCGTAGCGCGATTGTTGACGAAGGTGATCGTCCAGTGTTTGCCCGCCTGGTCGTAGGTCACCGTGTGATTGCCTTCATCGGACGAGTCGGCGTGCATGTTCTGACCAATGGCCATGCGGGTTTCGAGCTCGCTCATGCCGGGCTTGACCTGGTGCGCGTCGATGGCGGCCCAGACATCCTTGCTCCAGTTGCTGTAAATCGTGTGCGGGTGGTCGTAGTAGAAGAGCTGATCGCAGGCGTAGAACTCGTCGGGGCCGTCGATGGCGCCGATGGGCGTGGCGTAAAAGCCGGTCTGGCCGGGCAGGGCGAAGACAGCGAAGACATGGCGGGCGCCGTGGCTCATACCGTCGTCCACAGTGGCGGGGACCGGGGACTTGATGATCTTTTTGATGTCGAGCCGCTGCGCAGCTGGGATGACGCCGACGCGCCGGGAAAACCCCGCATGGCCGCCCTGGTACGGAAAGTAGGCCATGGTATAACCGTTCTTCATCCAGGCGCTGGCGCCCTCGAGCCGGAGGGTATCCTCAAAGTGCGCCGGGAAGAGCATACGCACCACGGCCAGGTCGTCGGCGCTCAGCTTTTGGCCGGAGTTCTGGCGGCCGATTACGCCGGGGTTCTGGCGGTGCTTCCAGACGGAGAAGAGATAGATGCCGCTGATGGCGAGCGTGATCGAAGTGGAGATGAGGATTTTTTGCCAGGTTTTCACCGTTTCTCCATGGGGGTGCGGCCTTAAAGGAGCCCGGCGAACTCGGACCGGTAGCGGCTATAGAAGAAATAAATCAACAGCCCGGTCAGCAGCCAGGCAAAAAACGCCATCCAGGTCATCACTTCCAGCCCCATCATCAGCACAATGCAGAAGATGATGCTGAGCATCGGGAACAGCGGCCCGAGCGGCACGCGGAAGCTGCGGCCCCGCTCCGGCTCGCGATAGCGAAGGATCAGCACGGCGATGGAAACCAACACAAAAGCAAAAAGCGTGCCGATATTCGAGAGATTCGAGACCGTGCCGATGTCCAGCAGTCCGGCCGGCACACCCACCACTAACCCGGCCACCCAGGTAGCCACAGCCGGCGTGCGGAACTGTACATGGATGCGGCTGAAGACCGGAGGCAGCAGCCCGTCGCGGGACATGGCGAACCAGATCCGCGCCTGCCCCAACTGAAAAACCAGGATGGATGAGATCATGCCCATGAGCGCGCCGATGAGCACAAACAGGCGGACCCACATCAGCCCCGATCCACCCGGCATGAGAGAGAGTTTCCGCAGAGCATTGACCACCGGCGCCGCATCACCCATCACCGACTGCCAGGGCACGATGCCGCTGAGGGTGATGGCCACTGCGCCGTAGAGGAGCGCGCAGGCCACCAGCGTGGCCAGAATGCCGAAAGGCAGGTCGCGCTGCGGATTCCTGCATTCTTCGGCCGCAGTTGAGACGGAGTCAAAGCCGATGTAAGTGAAAAAGATAATCGAGCCGCCGGTCAGGACGCCGGCCCAGCCGTTGGGCATGAATGGATGCCAGTAGCGCGGCTTGATGAAGCTGGCTGAGGCAAAGACAAAAACGAGGATGGCCGAGATCTTGACTATCACCATGATGTTGTTGGCGCGGGCCGACTCCCGGATGCCGCGTACCAGGATGACGGTGAGAAGCATCACGACGAGAAACGCGGGAAAATTGAAGCCGAAGTGCCAACCCGGCTTATAGATGTCATTGCCGGCGAAGTCGTGCAGCCCGGTGGGCAGATAGGCAGGTGAGATCCATTTTGCCGGCGGGTGCAATCCGAACCAGTCCAGCAGATCGACGATGTGGGCCGCGAAGCCAACACTGACGCTCATGTTGCTGAAGGCGTACTCGAGGATCAGATCCCAGCCGATGATCCAGGCCACGAGCTCGCCCATGGTGGCGTAGGTGTAAGTATAGGCCGAGCCGGCAATCGGAATCATGGACGCCAGCTCCGCGTAACAGAGCCCGGTGAAGATGCACACAATCGCCACCAGCACCAGGGAGAGAGAAAGAGCCGGTCCGGCTCCGGGCCGTCCGGCCAGGGCGGTGTGATAGATGAGGTAGTGGATCAGCGGCGTGTCGCGCACGGAGGGCACGTCAAACTTCTGCCCTGCCATGGCCGTGCCGATCACGGTGAAGATGCCCGACCCGATCACCGCCCCGATGCCAAGCGCCGTCAGCGACCACGGCCCGAGGGACTTCTTCAGGGCGTGGCCGGGTTCCTCTGATTCCCGGATCAGCTTGTCGATCGACTTGCGGGCAAGCAGTTGGTTGGGCAGTGCGGTTCTCCTCCTTGCGCGAAATCGGCGCTTGAGTGCGTGGGCTCCGGTGTACGTCCGAAGGAGAAATGCTTTAGCGCTTCGACTGGCCGCGCGCCATCTTCTTCACCTTTTTCTTGTTGGCGCCGCGGGGCCCGGTCCGCTTGGCCTTGGGGGCCGCTTTTTTGCGGGCGGCGCGCTTCAGTTTCTTGCGTTCCAACTTGTCTTCAATGCTGGTGGTGTCGGCCACGTATAACCTCGTTTGCTGCAATCTTTTCAGGGTCTTCCGCACTGGGCGTGGGTACGCCATCTATCGTAACAGGGAATTGCAAGCCTGCGAAAGCCGCTCTACCGCTGGCTGGCCTCGCCAGCCTGCACACGGCGGTTGAATTGCTCCGATTGGCCCCGCGGCACGCTCAGCGACTGCCACCCCGGCCCGCGCATCTGCCTGGCTAAAAACACAATCTGCCCGCAATGGTAGGCGTAGTGCGCAACCTGGCGATTGATGGCCTGCATCACGGAATGGCGTTCACCGCGAATCGTGGTCACGCGCGTGAGGTCCGCTTCCGTCAGCGGCTCCAGCGCCGTGAACAGGCATCTCCATCCCTCTTCCCAGAGGGCCAGCAGGGCTGCGCGTGTCGTCGGCGGGGCTTGGAACTCCGTATCGCGATGCCGGTACGGTTTTTCTCCGTCAACCTCGGGAAATCCTGTCCAGCGCGATCGCATGTTCCCGGCCATGTGCTTCACCATCACGGCAATTGAGTTCGACTCGCTGTCCGGCGCCACCAGGAGTTGCTCGTCCCTCACCTGCGCCATGGCCTTTTCAGCCAGCTGCTTGCAGTAACGAAAGACAGCCAGTGAATCCGCAAGATAAGAGATCGTGAATTCGAGTGCCATACTCCTCCATTTTCACGCGAAAACTCCGCAGATACGAGCAATTCCAGCGTACAATAAGGACAGACCGAAGATCCTCCAGCCTGCTCGGCTCCGGCCGTCTCATCGCTTCTGACGAGCCCGCTTCACACGCAACAATCACCTTGTTGATGATCGGAGTTCGTCATGCGTTCGAATCAGATCCACCGTGCGCTCGCACAGGGAATCAACCGCTTTGAAGTCTGCCAGCTGGTCTCCAAAGGGGTAAAAGCCACCCACAAGACCGGCGCGCGGTTTGAAGATTCCATTAACGATGTGCTGCAGTACCTGGGCACGCACGCTGCGATGAGGGAAAATCTTCACCCGGCTATACTGCCGGCCAGCGTCAAGAGCCTGGAACCGGCAGCCTGAGCGTAGTCCGGCAGTTCCCAGCCAGCTCATCTCTTCCCGCCCATTTCCTTCCGCCTCGTCCCTCGCGCTGCCAAGATGTGTGTTTTCTCCGGAGGCTCAGTTCCCGGCGCATGGAATGCGGCGGCAAGCGATGCAATCAAACAAAAAGAGAGGGACGGCTGTTTTGCCGTCCCTCTCTTTTTGATCCCGAACCGGTTGCTTAAGGATCAGGCCTTAGAGAACCTGAACATTCTCAGCCTGCCAGCCCTTGGGACCCTTGGTCACGTTAAACTGGACCTTCTGGCCTTCCTGCAGCGAGCGGAAGCCGCTCGACTGAATGGCGGTGTGATGGACGAAGACGTCCTCGCCATTTTCACGGCTCAAAAATCCAAATCCCTTGGCGTCGTTGAACCACTTGACTGTGCCTGTTTCCATTGTGTTGCTCCTCTTGATACAGAATTACCGCCGAACGCAATGTTGGAAGTGTTTGCGTGTAGAGCGGTAACTCGGAACAGGCAAGGACTTCTCGATCGAATTCTACGATTGAATTCAGTATAGCACGGATTTTCAATAAATTAATGACCAACTTCGGGCAAGCGCGGGAACGGCAAAGGCGAACTGAGGATGGCGCTCGCGATGGGCCTGCGGAGGTAAAAGACAGCTGCGTGCCGGCTTCATAGATGGCCGCCCTTCGCCCCCAAAAGAGGGTTTTTTGGCCCTAAAACAGCCCGTAACTGCCCCTAAACTGCCCGAAAACGCCCCAAACCGGCCGTTTGCAAAATGGCTTTAACATATTATTTTTCATATAGATAATCCATTCTACCCACCAAGAATGATGACTTGCAGGTGGACATATTGGGGGGGGGAGGGGGCTATGTAGATGGTACGGATCGGGCACCGAGCTGACATTTTGAACCGGGCACATGCCTGACGGATGAGTCGAGGGGCGGTTTGCAGGTGGTTCTTCACGGGTTCGCTGATTCCAGTGTGCGCCAGAGAGGGGAAATTTTCCGCAACGGACTCCGGAGGGGGCAGAGTGGGGAAGATGCAAAGCGTGCTGGGATCGGGAGGGGCGGCTGCGGGCGCTCGGAGATGCGAACAGGAGCGTCGCAAGAGTGCGCGTGCACCGCGAATCGCAAGGCCGGGTGTGTGGTATATTTTTTCTTGGAGCGGGCGGAATTCCTGCCCGCTCGAATCATGTGCGGAGGGTTCTCCGCGCGGGTTTCCGCACCACAATGGACGCGTAGCTCAACTGGCAGAGCATTCGGCTCTTAACCGACAGGTTGTAGGTTCGATTCCTACCGCGTCCACCAATCGACTCAATTAGTTAGGCCGCTTCGCTTCCACGCTGCCATCCGATACCGGGGAAAATACCGGGGACTCCGCTTCAATTCCGCCCCCGTTGATGCTCTCCACGGCTCCCCGCAGTTCATTCAAAGAGAAGTGACCGTACCGGGCCCCCGTGATCCACACGCGATACAGGCAAAACTCTGCCGGCGCAACATTCGGTCAATCCCCAGAACCAAGTTTGTGTCATGCTAATTCAAACAGGAACCTCGCGGCTCGCCAGCGGGTGCCCAAAGGATCTGAAGGTCCCGGCCAGAGAAAGAATCGCCTTTATACCTCCGGTTTCAGGTTATCGAAGGGAACAGTGCAGACTGTGACAGACAGCCGCCGCGTCCACCGGTGCGGGTAGCCCGCATTGTCAAGAAGAGTGGAAGGGGCGGCCCTCGGATGAAGGTTGGGAGTGGCTGATGACTGCCGAGAGATGGCGCGAAGAGAAAAGGGAGGGCGAATCGCCTCCCTCCGAATCGGCGCTCACCGATTTGGCCCGCTCCGAATCGGCGCCCTCATTGGCCAGCCTTTGGGCGCGTGCCATTGAGAACGCGGAGATTGCTGCGCGCCTGCAAAAGGAGGAATCGGACGCAGGCCAGCGCCCTGAACCTGAGCCAGACGAGGATCGGAATCGGCGCGAAGCCTTCTCCATTTTGTTGCGCGCCATTGAGAGCTCGGACTATGCCGCGCGCCTGCAACCGGCGGAATCGGACGCAGGCCAGCGCCCCGAACCCGCGCCAGACGAGAAGCCGAGCGGCCACGAAACCGCCGCAACTTTGTTGCGCGCCATTGAGAGCACGGAATTTGCCGCGAGCCCGCAAAAGGAGGCGCCGGGCATCGCACAGCCCGATCTACCTACGCCCTCCGGGCCACCGAAGAGCGACGCCACCATTCCCACCTCGACGCTACTCGACCATCCACTCGTGCTGACGCCCGCTCCACGATCAGGATCGGCCGCTCGTGAAAAAGCGCCAGACCGTGCTCCTCCCAGCCCGTCTCGGTCAGTTGCGGAACACTCCCCGGGGGCCCCGTTCGGCGCCAGGCTCAAAGGTGAGGTGAGGCGTCTTGCTCGGAAGATTGGCGAATCCACCCGAGTGCTCCTGGACAGTGCCGAGGAGCGCCTTTCAACATGGCTCCTGAATTGGTTTCCACCTCCACCACCACAAGATCGACGAGGCAGCGAGCGCCTGTTCAAGCCCCCCCTGGTTGCCTTTTATTGGACGGGAGGCGCGCCCAGGCCTCAAGTAATTGCCGAAATCAGTTCGAGCGGGCTTTACCTGGTCACTCGCGACACATGGCTCCCGGACACCCGGGTCTCCATGACTCTGCAGAGAACAGACCAAAAGCGTGGGACACCCGGGACGTGGATTACTGTGGATGTCAAGGTGATTCGCCTGGGCAACGATGGCTTTGGCGGCGCCTTTATTCCGCCCATGCCTCCGACCATGACGGGCCCCGCCCATACCGCGGCGCGCAGGGCGGAAATCGGCAGAGACAAAGAGACTCTGGAACGATTCGTGAAGCGTCTCAGCGCCTCAACGCAACTTTAAGGCATTTTCACAGTTACTATGAGGCATCTTGCGTGTTGTGCAATGAAAACGCCACTTGATGGTTGCGGCTTCGGCTTACAGCAACTGTGAAAATGCGTTAGGCCGGATTAGGAATTCACGTAAGGAATCCGAGAATGTGCGGGGTGCCGTTTACTTCTACCCCGAAAGGAAAACGGCACTTTTGAGCATCAACTCGCCCTACACCAATCCCTAATCCGGTGCAAGCGCCGGCTGCTCCACTCATGACCATCAATGTCCGTTGAGCTACTTTGCGCTCGCCGGAAGGACAATGCCATTCATTCTCAGGTAGACGGCGATTTGGCCATAGTGATCCCAGGCGTGGGCAATGCCAAATGCCGTGAGGGTAGCCCGGGTTTGGAAGCCCGACTCAGGCGACTTGATCACTTCAAATGCGTTGGCGGCGGTAAGAGTCGCAATCGCCTTGTGGGCGAATCGGAACGACCCAGCCAGCGCCTCGACAACGTCTTCCTTGTTCGTAAGCTTTTCGATCGCGGAGGTGTCCCTTTGCCGTGGCTATCGACCGCAATTCGACCGCCGAAGCAGGGGAAACCACCGCTGCGCTCAAAAATTCCACTTATAAAAGTTCCACTTATACAAACGGAGTTAAAGTTTTTTGGACCCTTCGGCTTCTTTGCGTGGCCGGTCCAAATACGGACTCTTGTACTTCCCACAGCGAATCGGGCGGCCCGTTCCCCGATAGCACCAGTCGCCTCCGCAGCGCTCGCAATGGTTGATTCCCATGTGAAAGAGTATGCACCAAAAGTGAGCACCGTGAGCGATGCCACTATTTGAAGCGGGGAAGGGGTCCAGCACGTCATAGCCGGGCCGGGTGCGTACCTCGGACAAGTCGCGGAGTCCGGTCACAGCGGCCACTCCCCGGCCTCGCCACGCGCCAGCAGCGCCGCCAGGATCAGCACTGTGCGGGATGGACGCCGCGCCCCGGTAAGCCATCCATCCACTGCCTGACGGGATACTCCCAAGCTCGCCGCAATCGCGCACCACGGCTCGCGCTGATGGCGAGCGCGCACGTAATCCACAAGCTGTGAGTAAGTAAGCATGAGAGCGCGATGAGCAAAGCGTACCGCACCCCAGCTCGCGGCGCAACAATGTTGACGCTAGCCGGGCAACCGTCAGTCAAGCATGAGCGCACGGCCTGGGGCACGCGGACGGCTGAAATCATACCGGGGAAAATACCGGGGACCGTGGGCAGCAAACCGGAGTCATCGGGAGTAGTGGCAAGGGGCGCGGAACCCGCATAAACACAGGGTTCCGAGCATTCCAGAGTGATCCGCAGTTATTGGCAGAAATGGGCTGTCCTGCAACTCTTAGCCGACAGGTTGCAGGTTCGATTCCTACCGCGTCCACCATTGCATGGAGCAGCCGCTCGCTATTCGCTCGCAAGAGTCCCTCTGTACTCACCCAAGGCTAGCTGGTCTTTTCGTCCGCAGTTGCTCGCTCAGGATTCCTCTTGTGGTTCTGACGCCCGCATAAGGCAGCAGCAAACGCACACTCGTTCCATAAGCAACCCTCGCTGGACCGTATGGACACGCAATATTCACCTTGATACGATTGCTCCACGATGCGCACGCTGGTTGTTTGTGCCCTGTCTTTGGCAGCTCTGCTGCCTGGCTTCAGTCAAACTGCCGTCAACGCTGGAGCTGCCCTCCAGAAGGACCCGCGCGCAGTGCTTGCAGCGGTCGCTCCCCTCTACGACTTTTCCTCGCCGGAGTTGAAGCCCTGGCATCTGAAGGCCAGCTATCAGCTTTACGATTTCAAGGGCAAACCTACGGAGCAGGGGACGTGGGAGTACTGGTGGGTCTCGCCCAAGGTACACCGCAGCAGCTGGACGCGAACCGGCTCGGAGCACAGCGAGTGGTTGACTGCGACCGGTGCTCTCTACCGCAAGGACTCCGGCAGCCCGCTTCGGTATTTCGAGAGAAACATCGAGGAAACGGTCCTCTCGCCTTTGCCAGCTCCCGCAGATCTCGATTCCGGCGTGTTGAAGCTCGACCTGAAGCTGATTCCGCCCAAGAAACCGATACTTTCGTGTGTTGGCACGACCCGCCAATGGGTTCAGCGCGGTAAGTTACATGTTTCGAGCTCCAGCATGCCGAGTTATTACTGCTTCGATATAGGGACAATGGTGCTGCTGCGGATTTACTCCGATCCGTTGACCCAGGAGTTCAGCCAGGTGGTGAATACGCAGGGTCGCTACCTGGCCGAACAGGTCGCGGTGAAAGATGGCAAGCAGACACTCTTTACTGCATCTGTGGAATCAATCGATTTTCTCAATCCCGCAGATCCGGAGTTGAGTCCGCCGGCCGATGCGACTTTGGATTCGCAGGTATCGGGCCCGCCGGGGAACGTCCAAAACGATATAACAACTGGCACACTGATTAAGAAAGTTTTACCAGCCTACCCGTTGGAATCGAAGATGGCTGGCGTGCAGGGTATCGTTGTGCTTGCTGCCACGATAGGAACCGATGGAAAGGTTCACGACCTTGAAGTGGTGGCTGAGCCGTCTGCCGAACTAGCCAGGTCAGCCGTGGACGCCGTGAAGCGGTGGGAGTATCGGCCCTACTTGCTGAATGGAAGGGCAGTGGAAGTGGAGACGACGATCAATGTGATCTACACATTGGGCCGTTAGGGTTGGAATGAAAAGGCCGCGTTTCCCTTGATGCCTTCAATGGGCTTCGATAGCAGCCGACGTCGACCGGCGAATTCAGGGCGCGCATGGAACGGGAGCGAGCGCGGCAGAGCGACCATCACTCGAGATCCCGCTGCGGGCTAAGACGCGATTGCCGGGAATGCGATTCTTCTTGACGACTGGGGAGCCGGCGCTAGAATGGCTTGCCAAGCTTCGATGCTTTTGCGGGCGATCGAACAGGCAGACCTACCTGGAGGGGATTCGACAGCCATGACGTCTTCAATCGAAACCTTGACGACCCGGCGTGAATTCATGAAGAGCACGGGCAAACTGGCCGCGGTTTCCGCGCTGGCCAACGTGGCCATACCGGCTGTGCATGCGGCGGGGAGCGACGAGATCCGGGTGGCGCTGATCGGCTGCGGCGGGCGCGGCGGCGGCGCGGCCGCGAATGCGCTTTCAGTCAGGCGCGGGCCGATGAAGCTGGTGGCGATGGCCGACATCTTCCCGGATCGCCTGCAGACAGACCTGACCAAGTTGCAGACGCGGTTTCCGAGCCAGGTGGACGTGCCGCCCGAACGCCAGTTCATCGGCTTCGACGCTTATCAGAAAGCGATGGATTGTTTGAAACCGGGTGACATTGCGATCTTCGCCACGCCCCCAGCGTTTCGCTGGGTGCATTTCACCTACGCCATCCAGAAGGGCCTGAACGTTTTTATGGAGAAGCCGCTTACGGCGGACGGGCCCACCAGCAAACGGATGTTCAGCCTGGGGCAAGAGGCGCAGGCCAAGAACCTGAAGGTCGGCGTGGGGTTGATGTCGCGTCACAACCGGGCGATGCAGGAGCTGGCCCAGCGCGTCCATGACGGCGAGATTGGCGAGATCATTCTGCAACGGGGTTACCGGATGCACGGGCTGGGCGGATATTTCTGCTCGCTTCCTAAACCGGCCGGAATCACCGACCTGCTGTACCAGGTGCAGCGCTTCCACAGCTTCATCTGGGCGAGCGGCGGCTGCTTCAACGACTTCTACATCCACCTGATCGATCAGCTGGGTTGGATGAAGAATGAGTGGCCCGTGAAGGCGCAGGCGCTGGGCGGGCGCGAATACCGCTTCAGTCCTGAAGGAGTCATGTACGTGGATCAGAATTTCGACACCTACTCAGTGGAATACACCTACTCCGATGGCACGAAGTTCTTTTTCGACGGGCGCACCATTGAGGGATGCCAGCAGATTTACTCCAGTTACCTGCAAGGCACTAAAGGGTCGGGAATCGCCTCCAAGGCAGGCGATTGCGGGCAGCCGTCAAGCCTGTATGCAAGCCAGGACATGAGCGCCAACATGCTTTGGGAATCCAACGTGAAGCCGGAGGAGCGGGACCCTTATCAAAACGAATGGAACGATTTGGTGGACGCCATTCGAGACGACATGCCCTACAACGAGGTTCAACGCGGGGTGGAAGCCAGCCTGGTTTCGAGCATGGGCCGCATGGCCGCCCACACCGGCCGGGAAGTGACGTTCGACCAGATGCTGAACTGCGACTTCGAAATGTCGCCAAACACGGATAAATTTACGATGGATTCCCCAGCGCCGCTGGTTGCTGATGCCAACGGCCGATATCCTGTGCCGCAACCGGGGATCGTGACCACGCGGGAATATTGAGAAGCTCGAGCCCAAGGACGCAGAGCGGCGCGGACGACTGAGACATCCGCTGTACACATGGCTCCGGATGAGCAGAGGGGGATTTTCTGGCGGTGAAGCGGACGAACTGGAATGGGTTGCGCTGGTGTGGGGCGGGCGTGACGGCGGCAGTGATGCTGCTGTGCGCGAGCCTGAGCGGGCGCGCCCAGGTGAAGGTTCTGCGCGTGGACCCGGGGGCGACGGATGCGGCGATTGCGGAGGTGCACGGGCCGCACATTGCGGTCTACGATCCGCAGGCGGCTTCGGTGCATAAGCTACTCGTGTTTTTCACCGGCACCGGGGGCAAGGCGGAAGGCAGCCTGGCGATCGACAGCGCCTTTGCGCAGTGGGGCTACCACGCGATCAGCCTGGATTACGAGGACAACGTGGTGGCGGTGAGCTGCGCGCACAGCACGGACAGCGCCTGCTTCGACCACTACCGCGAGGCTATTGTGACGGGAGCGCCGGTAAGCGAGAAGATCAGCGTGAGCCGCGCGGACTCGATCCTGAACCGGCTGCAAAAACTGCTGGTCTACCTGGAACAACACGATCCCGACGGGGGATGGAGCGAGTTTGTGACGGACGGCCAGCCGAACTGGAGCCGGATGATGCTGGCCGGACATTCGCAGGGATCAGGGCACGCGGCGTACCTGGGAAAGATGTTCAAGGTGGACAGGGTTCTGATGTTCTCAGGCCCGCAGGATTATCTTGACGACCTGGATGAGCCCGCGCCGTGGGAGGCGCTTCCGAGCGCGACGCCGGGGGCAAGGTTCTTCGCCTTCCTGAACGAGAACGATCCGTACAACGTGCATCACCAGGAGGCGAGCTGCGCGGTGCTGATGGACGTGGCGAAGCCGAAGACGGAGATGGTGGCGCCGGGCGAGACGATTGAGGGCAATTACCAGATTCTGGTGAACGACCTGACGGCGAATCCGCATGGGTCGACGGTGCGGCCGGAGTTTGAAAACGTGTGGAGATATATGGCCACGGCGGGCGACTCTGCACACTCAGCTCCGGCGCCCGGCAGATGATGGCCCCGACCGCGCAAGCGGCTGCTGCCCCACCGCAGGGGTCTGTGCGATGATGGCTCTTCGATTTGAGGAGCGATTGCATGAAGCGCTTAGGTCTTCTTCTGCTCGTATTGGCAGCGCTGGGCGGCGCTGCGGGCCGGCTGGCTGCGCAGACTTATCAGCCCACATGGGAGTCGGTGGATAAGAGGCCGACGCCGGAGTGGTTTACCGACGCCAAGTTCGGCATCTTCATCCACTGGGGGGTGTATTCGGCGCCGGCGTATGCGCCGGTGCTGCCGGGAAAACTGGCGTACGCGGAGTGGTACTGGCACAACATGACCGAGGGGCGCGACAACCCGAAGGCCAACGCGATTGAAAAGGGCACGTGGGCGTATCACCAGCGGGTGTATGGAGCGGATTTCAAGTACAAGGACTTTGCGCCGATGTTCAAGGCGCAGTTGTTCGATCCGGATCAGTGGGCTGCGATCCTGGCCGACTCGGGAGCGAAGTACGTCGTGCTCACCTCCAAGCATCACGACGGGTTTGCGCTGTGGCCGAGCATGGAGGCCTCGCGGGACTGGGGACGGCCGTGGAATGCGGCGGAGGTGGGTCCGAAGCAGGACGTGCTGGGCGAGTTGACCGATGCGGTGCGCAGGAAGGGACTGCGGATGGGGTTCTACTACTCGCTCTACGAATGGTACAACCCGCTCTGGCTCACGGACAAGCCACGCTACGTGAGCGAACACATGATTCCACAGTTCAAGGACCTGGTGACGCGATACAAACCGTCGATTTTGTTTACGGACGGGGAGTGGGAGCTGCCTTCGAGCGAATGGCGCAGCCCGGAGATCCTGGCGTGGCTGTTTAATGACTCGCCGGTGAAGGACGAGGTGGTGGTGAACGACCGCTGGGGCAAGGAGACGCGACACCTGCACGGAGGCTACTGGACGACTGAATATACGGCGGGGATGAGCGGCATTGCGCATCCGTGGGAAGAGAGCCGGGGCATGGGGGTGAGCTATGGCTATAACCGCGACGAGAGCCTGAAGGACTACCACACGGGCCGGCAACTGGTGATCATGTTGGTGGACATTGTCAGCCGCGGGGGCAATTTGCTGCTGGACATCGGGCCGGCGGGCGATGGGACCATCCCGGTGATCATGCAGGACCGGCTGCACCAGATGGGCGAGTGGCTGCGGGTGAACGGGGAGGCGATCTACGGGACGCGGCCGTGGACGACTACGCGGCAGTGGAGCGCAGGGGAGATCCCCACGTTCCAGTACAACGAGCAGTATTCATCGGCCTACGACGTTGCGGAGCTGGCCGGTGAACCTAAGCCGGGGCGAGCGTCAATTGAGGCATTTTTCACCAGCAAGGGCAATGATCTGTTTGCGATTCTGCCGCGCTGGCCGGGGAGCCGGTTTGTGCTGCGCGGGATGACGGGCGTGAAGCAAGTGGCGCTGCTGGGATCGGGGGAGACGGTGAGGTTCCACGCGGCGGGGAAGGACACTGTGGTGGAGCTGCCGCGGCTGCCCAACGACCTGCTAAGCCAGCCCGCGTGGGTTCTGAAGGTGAGCCGCTGACCGGGAGAAGGCCGCTGCAATGATTTGAATCGGCGGGCGCGGAGCGGCCATCCATTGCGGGGGGTGTTGCTCTCCACGGGGCCGCGCAGTACCCGCGGCGCGATGCGTCCCGCATACCAATCAAGATTCGAAGCAAGGAGATCACCATGAAGATTGCCGCAACGGTTGCGCGCCTTCTGCTGGGCGCAATCTTCGTATTCTTTGGGTCTGACCTGTTCCTCAACTTTCTGCACCCTGCGATGCCGACGGGCACGGCCGGGCAGTTCCTCGGCGCACTGTTCGTCTCCCACTATTTTTATGCGATTGGGTTCTTCGAGGTGGTGGGGGGCTTGCTGCTGCTGATCAACCGGTTTGTGCCGCTGGGGCTGATCGTGCTGGCTCCCCTGATCGTGGGAATCTTTCTGGTGCACGCCTTGATGGCTCCGAGCGGGCTTCCGCTGGCTACGCTGGTGACCGTTCTGTGGCTGCTGGCGGCTTACCGGGTTCGCTCGGCGTTTGCGGGCCTGCTGCAGGAACGCGTGGAGGACTGAGGCCGGGAACGGCCGGGTTGGCTACAATCGAAGCAGCGATGATTCAGTCCGTTTATCTCGGGCGGGTGGATTACGGCGAGGCGCTGCGCGTGCAGGAGGAGCTGGCCGAGGCCCGCTACCAGGGGCGGGTGGAGAACGTGCTGCTGCTGCTGGAGCATCCGCCGGTGCTGACGCTGGGGCGCAACGCGGACCGCTCGAATGTGCTGGCCTCCGATGAACTGCTGGCCCGCCGCGGGGTTGCGCTGCACCAGATCAGCCGCGGCGGCGATGTGACCTATCACGGCCCCGGGCAACTGGTGGGCTATCCCATCTTCGACCTGCGCAGCCTGCGGAATGCGAGCGGGACGCGGATGGGGCCGGTGGATTTTGTGCGGCGAATGGAAGAGGCGCTGACCCGCGTCTGCGGCGAGTTCGGCGTGAAGGCCGGACGGATTTGCGGGCTGACCGGGGTTTGGTGTCCTGCGGACGGCAGCCTTTTGGTTGAGAGTTGTGGAACTTCGAGTAGGGCAACCGCTCGGAAGATCGCGGCGATCGGGATTCACGTTTCGCGCGGCATCACTTCGCATGGGTTTGCCTTCAACGTGACGACCGACCTGAGGGATTTTGCGCTGATCAATCCGTGCGGGATTACCGACAAGCCGGTGACCAGCCTGGAGCGCGAAATGCAGCGTACGGAGTCTGTGCCCGCGCTGGAGAGCGTGGCCCGCCAGGCGGCACGGCAGTTCGGGCTGGTCTTCGGCGAGCCGGTGCTGGAGGTCGAGAGTATTGCCGCGCTGCGCGCGCAGGCTGGGGCTCGGGAATTTCCCGCCGAGGACACGCCGATGCGGCCGCCGCGCGAGGTGGAACGGCTGCTGCATAAGACGGAGCGGCCGGTTCGCGCCTGAACCTGGGGACTGAGCGCTTGACGGCGCTTTCGGGGAGGGCCGTTTTCACAGCAGTTCTCGGCTGGGCCGCGCTTCGCGATTTATAATCCGGCAGAAACCGTGCGCGCCGCTCTGTTTCGCAGAACGGAGAGAGGAATCCATGCCAACCAACGTGGTCATGCCTCAGATGGGCGAGTCGATCTTCGAGGGCACCATCACCCGCTGGCTCAAGAAGGCCGGCGACACGGTCGCAAAGGACGAGCCGCTGTTCGAGATTTCTACCGACAAGGTGGACGCGGAGATTCCTTCGCCGGCGGCAGGGGTGCTGCGCGACATCCGGATCGCGGAGGGCGCCACGGTCACCGTGAACACGGTGGTCGCGGTGATCGATGAGAGCGGCGGCGCAGCTCCAGCGGCTGCGCCTGCTCCGGCTTCGTCGAACGGCGCGGCGGCGTCTGGCGGGGATGTGGTCATGCCGCAACTGGGCGAATCCATCTTCGAGGGCACCATCACCAGGTGGCTGAAGAAGGCCGGCGACACGGTGGAGAAGGACGAGCCGCTGTTTGAGATCTCCACCGACAAGGTGGACGCGGAGGTTCCTTCGCCTTTCGCGGGCGTTTTGGCGGAGATCAGGGTTGCCGAGGGCGCCACGGTCGAGATCAACACGGTGGTCGCGGTGATCGCGGCTGCCGGCGCAGGGGCGGGGAAGGTCAAGGAGACTAAGGCCGCGGCTGGGCCGGCGCCGGCTCCCGCGGTGGGGCCCGTGGCGCCGGCCGGCGCTGGAGCGGTTCCTGCAGGGCGGCGGATGCGCTCGTCGCCGCTGGTGCGGCGGATTGCCCAGGAGAAGAACGTCGATCTGACGCAAGTTCCGGGGAGCGGCTCGGAGGGGCGGATTACGCGGGACGACCTTCTCGGCTTCCTGAGCGGGCGGAAGAGCGCGGCAGCGGCGATGAGCGACGACCTGGCGCCGATGACGAAGATGCGCTCGATCATTGCGCGGCGGATGCTGGAGAGCGTGCAGACCAGCCCGCATGTTTACACCGTGTACCGGGTGGACATGACGCGGATTCTGCGGGCGCGGGAGCGGGCGAAGGCGAGCTTCGAGAAAAGACACGGGACCAGGCTGACGTTTATGCCGTTCATCGCGACGGCGGTGGTGGAGGCGCTGAGGAAATTTCCGATCATCAACGCGTCGATGGAAAGGGGAGGGGAAGGCGATTCGATCCGGTACCACGCGAACGTGAACCTGGGGATTGCGGTGGCGCTGGACTGGGGCTTGATTGTGCCGGTGGTGACGGCGGCGGAAGAGCGCAGCTTCGCGAGCCTGGCGCTGGCGATTGCCGACCTGGCGGAGCGGGCGCGGACGAAGAAGCTGAAACCGGAGGAGGCGACGGGATCGACGATCACGCTGACCAACTCCGGGGTGTTCGGCGATGAGTTCAGCACGCCGATCATCAACCAGCCGGAGTCGGCGATCCTGTGCATCAGCGGCATCCGGAAAGAGCCGGTGGTGCTGACCGACGCCGAAGGCAACGACACGATTGCGATCCGCGCGATTCAGCACTTCAGCCTGGGCTTCGACCATCGCATCATCGACGGCGCGGATGCATGCCGGTTCATGGCTTTGTTCAAGAAGACGCTGGAGACGTGGGAGCGGGAGATCGGGTGAGCGTGGCGGGGCGGGCTGAAATCGGGGCGTGGCGGCGGCTTTCTTTATTGATCCTGCATAAATAATGTCCTTGCGCCGTCCCTACGGGACTCCGTAACGAGCTTGTGGAATCCCTTTTCCCCACGCTTCCACCCCAGGAAACAAAGGCCGTTTCCTGGGGACCCCGGTGAAGCGCGGGGCTAACCAACGCTGCGCCTCCGGCGCGTTTGCCCGGACATTTTCCTGGAGACGTGGGAGCGGGAGATCGGGTAAAGGCGCAGTCCGGTTCATCGCTGAACGGCGGCAGCAAAACCCCACTGGTGGCAGCGATTTCGCGCCCAGTATCCCGGCGATGAGCCGGCCTCTGCTTTCATCCTGAATCAACCCCCTGCATTTACACTGGTAAATACCGGCATGTGGAGATGTCTGTGGATTTTGAAAAGGTTCTGACCAAGGTTTTTGGCACCTCCAACGAGCGGATCATCAAGCGGCTGACGCCCTTGGTGACCGGGATTACCGCCTTTGAGGCGGAGGTTCAGAAGCTCACGGACGAAGAGTTACGGGCCAAGACATTCGAGTTCCGGGCGCGGATGGCCAAGCGCATCGAGGGACTCACGGATGCCGAGGAGATCTCCAAGGCCGAGCGGGAGGCGCTGGACGAGCTGCTGCCGGAGGCCTTTGCGGTGGTGCGCGAGGCGGGCTGGCGAACGGTGCACATGCGGCACTTCGATGTGCAGCTGATCGGCGGCATGGTGCTGCACCAGGGCAAGATCGCGGAGATGAAGACCGGCGAAGGCAAGACGCTGGTGGCGACGCTCTCGTGCTATCTGAATGCGCTGGCCGGGCACGGGGTGCACGTGGTGACGGTGAACGACTACCTGGCCAAGCGCGACGCGGAGTGGATGGGCAAGATATACACCTTCCTGGGGCTGACCGTGGGCGTGATCGTGCACGACTTGGACGACAATGAGCGCCGCGCCGCCTACGGGGCGGACGTCACCTACGGGACGAACAACGAGTTCGGCTTCGACTACCTGCGCGACAACATGAAGTTCGAGATCAAGGACTGCGTGCAGCGCGGGCACTACTACGCGATCGTGGACGAAGTGGACTCGATTTTGATCGACGAGGCGCGGACGCCGCTGATCATCTCCGGCCCGACCGAGCAGACCACGGACAAGTACGCGCGGGTGCGCAAGATCATTCCCCATCTGGTGATGGGCGAGGAGATTGAGGAAGGCGAGACCAAGTACCTGACCGGCGACTATATCGTCGACGAGAAGCAGCGGACCATCGGCGTGACCGACGAAGGCTGGGTGACGATCGAGAAGGAGCTGGGGATCGACAACATCGCCGACGCGGAGAACTGGGATCTGAAGCATTACGTCGAAACCGCGATCAAGGCGCATGCGCTCTACAAGCGCGACGTGGATTACGTGGTGAAGGACGGCGAGGTGATCATCGTGGATACCTTCACCGGCCGGTTGATGCCGGGGCGGCGCTGGAGCGACGGGCTGCACCAGTCGATCGAGGCCAAGGAAGGGGTGAACATCCGCAAGGAGGATCAGACGCTGGCCACGATCACCTTCCAGAACTACTTCCGGCTCTACAAGAAGCTGAGCGGCATGACCGGCACGGCGGAGACCGAGGCGGCCGAGTTCGAGAAGATCTACAAGCTCGAGATCGTGGTGATTCCCACCAACCGGCCGCTGCTGCGCGTGGAGAATCCTGACGTCGTCTTCCGCACCGAGAAGGAAAAATACACGGCGGTCGCGGACAACATCGCCGAGCTGCACGGAAGGGAGCAGCCAGTGCTGGTGGGCACCGTGTCGATCGAGAAGAGCGAGCGGCTGTCGGCCATTTTGCAGCGCAAGGGGGTACGGCACGTGGTTCTGAACGCCAAGTTCCACGAGCGCGAGGCGGAGATTGTGGCGCAGGCGGGCCGGCTGGGCACGGTGACCATCGCCACCAACATGGCGGGCCGCGGCACTGACATTCTGCTCGGCGGCAATCCCGAGTTCATGGCCCGGCAGGAGCTGGTCAAGAAGGGGAAGGCGCGGGCCATCAGCGTGGCCGAGGGCGCCATCAACCCCACCGCGCCCCCAGGGTTCCTGCGCTTTTACTACCAAGGTCAGGAGTTTGAGATCTCCGACGCCGACTGGACTGAGACCTTCAAGGTTCATGACGAGACCGTGCAGCAGGAGCACGCGGCGGTGATTGAGACCGGAGGCCTGTTCATTCTGGGCACCGAACGGCACGAGTCGCGGCGCATCGACAACCAACTGCGAGGCCGCGCCGGGCGGCAGGGCGATCCCGGCGAGTCACGCTTTTATCTGTCGCTGGAAGACGATCTGATGCGCATCTTCGCCAAACAGTGGGTTTCGACGCTGCTGGAACGGCTGGGCATGGAAGAGGGCGTGCCCATTGAGTCGAAGATGATCTCCAAGCGCATCGAGGGGGCGCAAAAGGCGGTCGAAGCGCAGAACTTCGAGTCGCGCAAGCACCTGCTGGAATACGACGACGTGATGAACAAGCAGCGCGAGGCGGTCTACGGCGTGCGGCGCAGCCTGCTGGAGGGCCTAGAACAACGCGAACTGATTCTCGAAGATTACGTGGGCGGAATTTTAGGCAGCATTCTGAACGAGTTCGCGCCGGAAGACAAGCATCCCGAGCAATGGAACCTGAAGGGTCTGGAAACCCGGCTGTTTGACCAGTTCGGCGTCAGTCTCACCGGGGCGGGGATCAAGCCGCTGGAGCTGACCCGCCACGAGCTCGGCGAGGCCATCTTTGAGCTGCTGCACCAGGTCTACGCGGCCAAGGAAAAGATTCTGGGCGCGGAGACGATGCGCTACCACGAGCGCATGGTGATGCTGAGCGTGATCGACGGGCTATGGAAGGACCACCTGCTGGCCATGGATCACCTGAAGGAAGGGATCGGGCTACGGGGCTACGCGCAGCAGGACCCGCTGGTGGAATACAAGCGGGAGTCCTACACCATGTTCGAGGGCATGATGCTGAAGTTTCAGGAGGATACGGCGCGCTTCCTGTTCCGCATGCAGATTCTGGGGCCGGATGGCCAGCCGGTGGATGCGGCGCCGCGCCCGAGCCGGGTGGTTCCCAAGGCTCCTCCGGTGGCCAGCGCCGCGCAGCCGCTCGCCCCGGACACGGCGACCTTTGAGGTCCCGATCCACACCCGGCAGCCTTCGACGACCATCGACGCGCTGGAGAAGGAGTTCCAGCGCAAGAAGCAGCGCGAGCTGGTGGCGGCCAGCCGTTCGGGAGGCGGGGATGCGAGCCAGCCTACGCAGCGTCGGACCGGGGAGAAGGTCGGGCGCAACGATCCCTGCCCCTGCGGCAGCGGCAAGAAGTACAAGAGATGCCACGGCATGAACGCGTAGCTGCGGCTCGATCCGCGCCCCGGTGTGGCGGTTCAAGAGTTCGTGGCATATTGGGTGCAACCGAACCGCAGGCCGTTCGATCCGCCGCGAATCAGCCTGAATTCGTAATGAGATGCAACTGAAAATGAGTCCGGGCTGAAATAGCGTCTGGGTTGTCCGGGGCCCGTAAGCCGGCAGGTGCGCGCGGCTTACTTGTACTCCTCAGCGGATTCGGGATCAGGGTGCACGGCCTTGGAGAACGGCCAGACGTCCCTGAAGAGAACGCCGAGTCCGCCTCGTTTCTCCCGCTCCTGGGGCAGGCCGCACGCGGCCCGCGCCATTTTGCGGATCACCACGGAGATGGGCGAGTCCTCCATCACCAAGGGCGTGGCCGAGTTCTGCGTCCTTCGCGCGGAGGCGTAATCATCGGGAATTCTCCACTGTGCCTCCCGAGTGAGGGCCCTGGCGATATGCCGCTCATCGAACAGCAGCGCGCTGGGCGTGTAGCGGTTCAACACGATCTGCAGACTGCGGCCCCGAGCCGCGAAGAACCGCGTGATCATGCGATTCGAGTTGCGCAGCTCCGAGACGCCGACATGAGTGACCAGGTAAATGACGGCCGGCTCGTCGAAGAGGGATGTTTGCCTCAGTTCCATGCGCGCGCCGGCATCAACCACCACGTAGTCGAAGTTCTGCCGCGCCACGGCCATCAGCTTGTCGATCGCTTCCAGAGGCGGATCGTTCTTGGGGAACTCCCCGGGAGCAGCTAAGACGAACAAGCCGGAGCTGTGCTTGGTGAGAATCGAAGACAACAGGTTGGCATCGAGGCGGTCGGCGCTCTGCAGCGCGTTGACAGTGGAGTATTCGGCCGCCACCATGCCCAGGTTGATGGCCGCGTCGCCCAGCGGCAGGCCCAGGTCGATGAGCAGGGTGTTCTGGCCCGATTCCTGGGCCAGGGCCACGGCAAAGTTCGCGGCGATGGTGGTGACCCCGCAGCCGCCCTTGGCGCCAAGAATGACAAACAGCTTCTTGGCCGTTTTTCTTGCCGGCATTCCCGGCCCGCGCACCGAAGCCCGCGCCATCGCCCCGGCAATGTCTGCCGGGCTAACCGGCAGGGTGAGAAACTCGCGCGCCCCGGCGCGCATGAAGCGGATGGCCATTTTGAGATCGGCCTGCGCCGAATAGACCATGACCGAGGTGGTGCCGTAGGAGCAGATGCACTCGACCAGATCGAAGGCAAAATCGGGATCGCTGTCGAGGTCCACAAAGACGACGTTGAAGTGCTGTTTCAGGGTCCGCGGCAGATTCTCCAGATCCTTGGGATAGGAAGTGAACTCGGTGATCGCAGCCCCCGGGAATCCGTTCAAGGCCGCGGCCACCTCCATCCTGCGCTTCTCGCCGGGCCCGATAATCGCAATGGAAAGCAGCTCACTGCCGGAAGCTTCGGAGGTCGGGGGAAAATTGGACATGCTATGCCTGCCGGGGCTCACCTGCGAGCAATCATAGTGTATCCTGATTGGGTCAAATATTGGAGATGATCGCTGTCACCCGCCTCCGGCCCGGGCCGGAGGCGGGTACGCGCTTCCCCGAAACCGGCTGCAAACGGCTGCGGCGCCGGACGGCAGCCAGACTACAGTCCGAGCGAGAAGTTGATCTCCACGTTGACCACCGCTACGCCGGAGCCGGGCTGGAACTTCCATTTGCGCACCGCGTCCTCGGCAGCGGTTGACAGGATGTGGTTTCCGCTGATCGCCTTGGCATCGGTTACCTTGCCGTCCGCGTCCACCGTCGCCTGGATTTTCACCTCGCCTGCAATCCTCATGCGCTTGGCGATCTCAGGATAGACGGGCGCGACCCGCGATTTTACGGCACGATCGTCGGCTGCGCGTACCGGCGACACCATTGCCAACAACAGCCCCAAGACGCCTGCCTGCACGACGATACGACCCCACCGCCGCAAACCCCGCGGACGCTCAGCGATCTCCGGTCTCATTTCTTAGGCCCTCCTGAAGATGAATCCCTGCTCATGAGGGTTATCGGCTGTGGCCGGGGCTGGATCAGTGAATTTTCAGAATCGGGTTACGGAAGGAATGTGCGGCGCGGTTCAGAGCATTTCCCGAATTTACGCAAGCTTTTGGTGGCATTGAAAGGTGGCCCGCCGCGGCGGGCCACTTGAATGCGCGGCTTCGGTTTACAGCAATCCGGGAAATGCTCTACCGCGCCGTCTGCGCCTGCGCCACCGCTGCAAAGGTAAGGTCCTGGATTGCGGCGTTGTGTTCCTGGCGCCACAGGTCGAAGAGCCTGCCGTAGCTGAGCGTGATGTAGCGCGAGGGATCCACGCCCAAACGCGCCGCCGCGCCATCGATCCACGCCGCAGGCCCTTCCAGCTCGGCGTAATTGCCGATCGGAGTCTCGTCAATCATGCAGTGGCCCTGGCCGTCCTGCCACTCGGTCCGCCATTTTTCGTAGCGGAAGGCGGCGATCAGGCCCAGCGCGAGAAAGATCTCCGCAAGGGCATTCCCATCGGAGATCTCGGTCTCGGTTTCCACGCGGTGCTTGTGCCGGTCTTCGCCGGGTCCCACGTCGGGCGGCCGTTTGTGGGTGACGGTGCAGCGGCCCCCGTAGTTGCGGATGCGCAGAATCTCGGTGCGCGCGCGCATTCCCCGGTCCAGTGTGTCGTAGAGAATATTCCTCTCGAAGGTGCGCGGAGTTTTCAGGGTGAATCCAGCCGCTTCCAGCTGCCGGGTGAAGCCCGACAGCTCCTCGACACGGAATTTGATCTCGGTCTCGATACCCATCGTAAGCAGCGAGTATACGGCACGCGGGGCGATGCGTTCCCGGCTGCGGTTGTTGCCGCGGTGGCCAAAAAGCGACAATGAAAGGGTGAAGACCCTCTGTCTGGCCGTAGATCCCGCCCATCTCAGCACTCCGGCCGCGCTTCAGTCTCTGGACCGCGCCGCGGGGATTCTGCGCTCGGGAGGACTGGTGGCGTTGCCTACCGAGACGGTGTACGGATTAGGCGCGAACGCTCTCAATGCCGAGGCGGTCGAACGCATCTTTGTGGCCAAACAGCGGCCCCCCTGGGACCCGGTGATCGCGCATATCGCCGGACGCGAGGCCGGAAAGGCCATGCTGGAGGAGCTGGCCGACTCCGTGCCCGAGCCAGCGCGCCGGCTGATGGAGGCCTTCTGGCCCGGTCCGCTGACCCTGCTGCTGCCCCGATCAGCCGCTGTACCGGACGCGGTGACGGCCGGCCGGCCGCTGGTCGGCGTGCGGATGCCGGCGCATCCGGTTGCGCTGGAGCTGATCCGCCGGGCCGGTGTTCCCGTTGCCGCGCCCAGCGCCAACCTCTTCGGCCACATCAGCCCCACCACCGCGGCGCATGTGCTGCATGATCTCGGCGGGCGGATCGATGCGATTCTGGATGCCGGCCCCACCACGCATGGGGTCGAATCGACGGTGCTCGATCCCAATCCGAGCCCCATGGTCATCTATCGCCCCGGCGCCGTCACCGCGGAGCAGATTCGCGCCGTTGCCGGACCGGCTGAGTTCTTCCGTGAAGCCGGGCCGCTCAGCGATGAGCTCCGCGAGGCACTGCCATCGCCGGGGGTCGGGATGCGGCATTATGCGCCCAGAGCGGAACTTGTGCTGGTGGAGGGGCCGCTCGACCGCATCGGCCGGCGGGTGGCGCGCCTGGCTGAGACAGCGTACGGCCATGGGGATGAGAAGCTGGGAATCATGCTGCCGGACGAAATCGCTCCACCTGTCAGGGGCGTCGAAATCTATCCCTGGGGCCGCTGGAGCGCACCCGAGGATCTGGCGCGGAACCTCTACGCCGGCCTGCGCGAGCTGGATGCCCGGGGGTGCACCGTCATCCTTTGCCCCGTGCCGGCGGGTGAGGGAATTGGCGCGGCCCTCCGCGATCGCCTGCTCAAGGCCGCACGCCGGCCTACGGTTTGATCGACTGCCGTCCCATGTCGCCCAGCTTGTACATGAATTTAATCGCCGATTTATAGATCATGGTCTTGCCGCGGCCGCGGACTTTGAGGACATTCCGGTCGTACCACTCGATGCAGCCCTCGAGCTTCTCGCCGTCCTCAAGCACGATCACCATCTGGGTCTGCGACTGGATCTGCTTCTGCAGGTAAAAGAGCTCGGCCTGGCGGCTGGGAGCGTCGAACTCGCTCATATGGGCCGAAAAGCGCGTGGGATAAGGCGCGTAGGCGCTTCTCCGGCCGCGATTCAGCCTGTTTCCGGCTGCCATGACGGGCGGCTTGCCGTCTTCAGGGATCGTGGTGTGGGTGCTCATCTTGGAACCGCCCTTCTCGAAAAAAATCAAGCGCAAAACCGCCCCATGCCGTCGCCAGCGGGGAAGAAAATTCAGGTGAGGCCGCAGCTTCGTGCCGTCCGTGGCGGCTGGCGCCTGCTGAACCGATTGACGATTCAGACAGGGCGATCACCGAATCCAGACGCAGCCGCAGCTTCGGCCCGTTGCGAACCAATCACTGGCAGTGGCGTTGGATTCGTTGTACTGGAAGAGATGCCTGGGTGGCAAGCCGGGTTGCACGCTCAATTCTGGCCGCGTTCCATGCTGATAGCCATGGCGTCCAGCGAGAGTGAGCGCAACAGGTTGCGGCGCATGCCCCGCTCGGCCGCGACCAACGCCCGGGCCGCCCCGTCGATCCACTCCACCGTCAGGCCGCGCGCCATGCGCTCCAGTTCGGCGGCGAGGTCAAGATTGCGCACCAGCCGTGGGGTTCCCGCCGTGACCAGCAGGAGGTCTTCGACGAGGCTGCCCAGCGCGCGCAGAAGGTTGACGGTCTTTTCCTGCCCGTCGGCGCCTCCGCGATAGCTTTCGGTTGCGTGGAAGAGCTGCGAATAATCCGGTTCCTTGAGAGCGCCGTGGAGGACGATCAGCGCGTCCTGGCGGCTGGCCAGGTAGGTATTCAGATCCAGGGTGAGGGCGCGGCCCACGGCGCCATCAGCCAGGCGAGCGGCGAGAGCGCGGTCCGCCGGCTTTAGTTCCGGGCGGCATCTGGTGAGAGACGCTTCCAGCTCTTCGGCCGGTACCGCGCCGAGGCGATGCAGGACCGCGCGCGAGCGGATGGTCGGCAGCAGTTCTTGGGGGTTTTCTGTGAGCAAAACGAGCGAGGTGTGTTCCGGCGGCTCCTCCAGCAGCTTGAGCAGGCTGTTGGCCGCTTCTTTCATAAAGGCCGAGGAGGTGAAGATGGTGAAGGTGCGGCGGGATTCGACGGGGGGGCGGTAAAAAGCGACGTGAATGGCTTGGCGGACCTGTCCGAGCTTGATGAGAAGCTGCGGCGGGTCAGGGGGAATGATGAGCAGGTCGGGATGGGTCTGGATAAGGATGCGGGTCTCGCGCTTGTCGGTTTCGCGGAGCTCTTCGCGGGCGGCGACGGCTTCGGCCACGCGCTCTTCGAGGTTGGCGGCGTCGGCGATGCGAGCGCAGTTGGAGCACTGACCGCAGAAATCGGGCAGGCCGTCGGATTCGGTGGGGTGCAGGCAGTTGACCGCCTTGGCGAGCATCAGCGCCAGCGTGTACTTGCCTGCGCCGCGCGGCCCGGCCAGGATGAGGGAGTGGGGAAAGCGCTGGGTGCGCACCGCTTCGCGCAGATGCGTGACGGTGGCCGGATTGCCGAGAAAGTCCTGAAAGCCCACGGAATGAGGATAGTGCATTTGCGGAAAAAATATATGTCAAGAACACTCGACATTGTGCCTTTGACAAACCCATTCAAATGAACTATACGGACGGCGCGAGGTGCGCGATGGTCAGAATCACGATATACAGGCCAGAGGGGAGCGTTGAGTTCCACAACGTCACGGATGTGAAGACTGATGGTAATAGCCTGAAATTCGATCACCAAGCCGATTCCACATCATTTGGGTATACGAAAATCGTAACTACCTGTCCCTATTTCCTTGAAGAGAAAATAGAGGGTCAACGGCGCCACTAAGGAGCCTTCTTATTCGGCTTGGCTCTCCGGGGCCGCGACTTCGGCTTTTCCGGCGGTTTCACCTTCAGCACGTCCCTCATCACTTCCTCGAACGGGAGCGGGATGTGCGGGATTGGCTTAGAGTTCGTCGTCTTCTTTTCGGTCATTCGTTTACCCTACGTGTCGATTGTTCCTGCCTCGTCAACGAGCGGCCCACGGATGGTTTTTATTGGCGTATCTGGAGTGAGAGCCCGTAGGCTCCTGATACCAAGTTGAGATGGCCTCTTTTGCAGTTTTGCATCAGTGGTATAAAGTTCTGCGCAGCCGATCAGCTGAGCTGTCGCAAGGTGAAAGCAATCCCACTTTCGGCGTCTGTTTTCGCATACCCTATCGAGCTTCTCGTCTTCGGTTTCTGATTGTTTGGCACTTCTCTTCTCGGCTTCGCGATCAGCGAGATCCTTCAGTTCTGCTTCTCGTTTCGCGGCTGTTAGGGCGACTTCCTTTGTGACTGAATAAATTCGGGCAATTTTGTTTATGTCCGCATAGATATCTCTCGTCACGGCTCCTGCCCTATAAGTGGCGACGGCTACCTCTTGAACCGTGATGATTGAGGTGTAAAGCCGCACTTTCTCATCGCTCAGTTCATCGAGCAGTTCTCGGATGCGCTTTTTCTGTCTGCTATTCTTCGTCCCCATTTCCAAGAAGATCGAAGTGTCAAGATAAGCTGTTTTTGCCACGTTACCCCCCGCGAATATCTTGCAGAATTTTCTGAGGATCGCGACCGCCGAAAATCTTTTCGTACTCCCGGCTAAAATTGTCGAAGGCTGCTACATAGTCGCGCTTCTCCTCAACCTTGATGTCTTTCACCTCAATCCTGGGAAGTTTTGTCTTAAAATAGGTCGCATCTCCAAAGGCAATTACCTGTTTAGACAAGAGCCGTCTCGCTTTGTCGTAATCTGCCGGGTGGAATTTGACACGCCATCTATTTCCATTGTCTTCTTCGAGTTCGCCCCAAATGTCATCGCGATCTTCGAGTCTGCTGATATCGGTTAGTTTTCGCAATCTACCATAAAGGGTCACGGATTCGACTGCGAATTCCGCCATGCTGAGTTCGCGCAGAACTTCAACTCCGCGTGCAGAAAACCTAGCGGTGTCTATAATCTCGCCTTGCTTGGCCAATTGTAAGCGAAGTTCTGTGCCGTCCAATTCCTGCATCGGGCTGATGCGACTCAATCTCCTGAAGACAGGCTCCCCGTATTCATCGATGGATACTACCGTCTTCTTCTCGACTTGGTCGGTAGTTCCAATTACACTGCTGACGGTACGGATGCCGTTTTCGACATCGCGCGTAATCGCTGCCTGCGTTTTGATGCTTCCTTTGGCGAAGGCGATCCCACTCGCGTCAGCGAGAAGTTCAATGCCGAAATCCCCATCAGGGTTTTCGACTCCCCGATCTCTCTGGATTTTCTTGCCAACCTCGCGGACCATGAAATCCAGTTCCTGCAAGGTTGCAAGAACGTGGTTCAGTGGCAGACGATGCCGGCTAGCCTTCCCTTTCTTGAAGACGATAGAGAAGATTGCGGAATCAATTCTCCTAGCCATCGCGATCCCTCCGTGATACACTAATCGCGTTGAGTTCGGCATCGAGGGAGAGGCCGCCGACAGAGTTTAGGTTGTAGGCATAAAGGTCAGCCCGTCAGCTGACCTTTCGCCGTTTTAGAGTCTTTGAAATTCCGTCTCTTTCCTTTCAGTTTGGCTGCTTTGAGTCCCGAAGCATCAATCTCTTTCCGGTCGTGCTTTTCAGCGCATGTACGGTCCTCATGGAGTCTGTTTCCTTCCGCGAGTTGTACCGGAAGTCGAATTCCGAGAGGTACCGATGCAAGTGCTGCTGGCCGACATGATGGTATACCCCATTGATGCAGCGTTTCAAGATTCCAAAATATCCTTCGACACTGTTTGTTGTGATGCAGACGCCATCCTCGTAGCGAACGTACTCAAGCATTGTGTGGTTGAGGGCTCACGGCTTGGCTGGGATCATCAGGCGCTGTGTAACCGAGGCCACCACCTGCTGATGGACCTGGTCAATCGACTGCTCGCCGGCGATGACTACGACGCGATTGGGCTCGCGGGCGGCGATCTCGCGGTACTTTTCCCAGACGCGGCGGTGAAAGGTGCCGTGCTCGGCCTCAAAGCGGCCTTCGTCGCTGCCGCCCCGGGCTGTCTCGTGACGGTTGCGGTGACGCGCGCGGGCTAGATTCGCTTCCAATGCGGTTTCCAGGGGCGGCAGCAGCAGGAGGGTGAGGTCGGGCTGGAGATTGCCGCAGAGCAGGCGGTGCAGCGCGAGAACCACCTCGGAACCCAACTCGCGGCCGCCGCCCTGGTAGGCCTCGGTTGAGTCGGTGAAGCGGTCGCAGAGGACGATGCGGCCGGCCTCGAGAGCGGGTCCGATCACCTCGGCGATGGCCTGAGCGCGGTCGGCAAACATGAGCGCCATCTCGGTCATGGGGGCAAGACCGGATGAGCGTGAGTCGAGCGCCAAGGCCCGGATGCGTTCGCCGGTGGCCGTCCCGCCCGGCTGGCGGGTGACGGTTACGGCGCTGCCGCGCTCTTCCAGCCACGCTGCCAAGCGCTTGATCTGCGTGGTCTTGCCCACGCCGTCCAGACCCTCGAAGGTGACAAGGAGACCGCCCGGCATGGGCTGAGTGTACCACCGGAAGAAAAAGCAAGACGATCCTGCCTGGATTGTGCTAAAAGTGGGTTACTTTCCCCACATTGCCGGAGACCGGTCCGCCGCTGCGGGTCGCTCCACTGGAGTTGCGCCATGGTGCTTTTTCGCGCCTCATACAAATCCGCCTTTATCTTTTGCGTGGGAGTTGCTTTTCTGCTCACTGGCCGCCTACCCGCACAGAACCTGACACTGGAAGGACAGACCGGCGGGTTCCTGACGCCAACCGCTTATGTTGTCTACAGCGCCAAGGGGCACTCCTTCTCGCACCCGGCCATCGGCTACCACTTCATCGACGCCAACCAGGTGATCGGCGACATCCACACCTTCAGCATCGAAGAGGGCTTCGCCAACCGCGCCGAGGCGGGCTACACCCGCAGCGTCCACATCGAAGGCGACAGCGTCCTGTTCAGCAGCTTGTGGAACTACTCCGGGATGAACATCATCAATGGCAAGGTGGTGGCGATTAACGACGGGCAGTTTGGTCCGTGGACGCCGGGGCTCGCGGTGGGCGGGCTGGTGCGCACCGGCGACCACTTCGTCTCGGGCGCGCTGGACGGCAAGACCTACACCAACGGCGACGTTTATGTGGCGGCGACCAAAACCTGGATCCATCCGCCGCTGCCGTTCCTCATCAACATCGGCTACAAGTTGACCAACGCGTCGATTTACGGAATCGGCGGCCAGTCCACACGCTTTGGCGGGCGGGCCTTCGGCGGGCTGGGCATTCCGCTGCCGTTCCTGTTCAAGACGGTGATTGTGCCTTCGGCCGGCTTTACGCAGGAGCCGCCCACGTCTAAGAATCTTGGTCCCGCGCCGGCCAATCCGGCCGCGCCCACCAGCGTCTATCTGCTGGCCGGACGGGCCGATCTGCCCACCACGCTGGACTACGCGATTCGCATCACCACCAAGGACAATCCGCACTTTGCCTTCGACATCGGCGTGGGACAGGTGGCCGGGACCATCGGCACGACCGTGGTTCCGACCGGCTTGCTTCCGCCCTACCCGCCGTATGCGCCGCTGCCGGTGAACCTGATGGCGCGGCACGTGGTGGGCATGGGACTCAGTTTCCGTCCCTGAGCCGCCGCGCACCGGGAAATGCCGCAGCCTGATCCGCCTTGCGGCATTTCCTGTCTTCGCGGTGAGTAACCCATCGCAAATTAGGAATTTACAGCGCATGCAACTTCCAGCAGCCTGCCGGGTTTCTAATCACGTAGAGGAACCGCTCGACCGCGTTTGTCTAACCGGCAGAAATTATTCAGGAGGTATCCCATGCGAGTATTCCGCTCAGCGCGTTGGCTGCTGCTGGCGCTGCTTCTCTCTGTGCTCCCCGGTTCATCCTACGCAGGTGTCTTTATCAGCGTCGGGTTTGCTCCTCCGGTATTGCCGGTATACGAGCCGCCCCCCTGCCCGGCGCCCAACCTGATCTGGACTCCCGGCTACTGGGCCTACGGTCCGGACGGCTACTACTGGGTTCCGGGAGCCTGGGTTCCGGCGCCTTATGTGGGCGCGTTGTGGACGCCCGGCTACTGGGGCTGGTCGACCGGCCTGTACGTCTGGCATCCGGGCTACTGGGGCCGGCACGTGGGCTACTATGGCGGCGTGAACTATGGCTTCGGTTACTTCGGCATCGGCTTTGCCGGGGGCGAATGGCGGGGCGGCAACTTCGCCTATAACACCGCCGTGTACCACGTAGACAACCGGTACGTGCACAACACGTTTGTGGACCACTCCGTGATCAACCGCTATACGGTAGCTAACCCCAGGCGCGTAGCCTTTGCCGGCGGTCCTGGCGGCATCAACCATGCGCCCACCGCCGAGGAACGCGTGGCCGAACACGACCAGCACACGGCCAGAACCTCGTTCCAGACGCAGCATGCGGAGGCGGCGCAGGCCGACAGATCCTCCTACGCGCGGTTCAACGGAGGCCATCCTACCAATCTTGTCGCGTCCAGGCCGTTGGGGGCCGAGAACCATGCCGCGCCGGGCGGGTACGGCCGCGCAGGCACTAACGCCTCGCGGGCGAACGCGGGCGGCTACGCGGGCCGTTCCACCTATCAGGCTCCGCGCGGAAACACAGGCAGCTACGCGGGCCGTTCCACCTACCCGGCTCCGCGCTCGAACGCGGGCTTCAACGGCGCGCGGCCTGCTTCTTCTTATTCCGGTGGAGCACGTCCGCAGGCTCGACTGCAGGCGCGGCCGCAAGCACCGCACGGGCAGAGCCAGCGGGGAAGAGGACGCGGGCGCTGATAGGTTGGCAACCGCAAAGTAACCAGCGAGGCCCACGGGAAACCGTGGGCCTTGCTGGTTCTATGGAGGGCGCAGGAGATATCTGCTGCTTTAGTCTTCGGCTGATTCCATTCCGGCGATCTCGACCTCGAGGCCGCCGTACTCGGGGTGCTGGTTCTCGCGGATACGATAGGCCAGGTCGATCCGGCTGCCCTCGCGGAGCGCCAGCCGGGCGGCGCGGGCCGCCTGGTTCCAGCCCACGGCGCGAACGATACTGGTGCCACTAGAGGGCGTGGCGGACGCGGTGTCTGGCGCGGCTTCCTGCAACAATTCCAGACGGATGTGCTTCTCCTTCATCAGCCGCGGGGCTGCGGCCAGCCGCACCCGACGCGCAACAAAGACCGGCTCGGGATTGCCGTGGCCGAGCGGCTCGAGCTTGCGCAGCCATCCGGCGAGCACCGGCGTGATGCGATCCAGAGGCAGCTCGGCGTGAATGCGGAGCAGGTGTTCGGGCCGGCGCGCGGCCAGGTGTTCTTCGGCGTAGTGGCGCAAGCGTTGCTTCAGCACTGGCAGCGATGTGGCGGGCATGGCGAAACCCACCGCGAAGGCGTGGCCGCCGAAGCGCGTAAACAGCTCCGCGCAACTCTCAATTGCGTTGAGCAATTGAAAGCCGTCCACCGAGCGGCCGGAGCCGTGCGCGACCCCGTCCTCGATGCCGATCACGATGGCGGGCTTGGCGGTGCGCTCGACAACGCGCGAGGCGAGAATGCCGATGACTCCGCGGTGCCAGCCTTGGCCCTCGATCACCAGCAGGCGGTCGGCGGTCAGCTCCGCGTCGCTGGCCAGCCGCACTTCGATGGCGCTCAACGCAACCGCCTCCGCGTCGCGGCGTTCGCGGTTCAGGCGCTCAAGCTTGGCGGCAAGCTCGCCGGCGCGGGCCGGGTCGTGGGTTGAAAACAGCTCGATCACCTCGCTGGCAACGTCCATGCGCCCGGCGGCATTGATGCGCGGAGCGAGACGAAAGGCGACATCATAGCCGGTGAGTTGGCGGGCTGCCGGATCCAGCGCCGCCGCGGCAAACAGCGCGCGCAGCCCCAGGCCCACCGGCTTGCGCAGCTCGCTCAACCCCAGCGCGGCGATGACACGATTCTCTCCGCGCAGCGGAACCGCATCGGCGATGGTGGCGATGGCGGCCAGCTTGAGAAAGCTGGGCAAAGTCTTGGTGCGCGTGCGTTCCGGGTCGCGCCGTTCCAGCAGCGCCTGAGCAAGCTTCATCGCAATCGCCGCGCCGCACAGAGATTTCTCCGGATAATTGCAGCCCGGCTGGTTGGGATTCAGAATGGCCAACGCCTCAGGAATTGCGTCTCCAGCCTCGGGCAGGTGGTGGTCAGTGATGATCAGGTCCAGGCCCATCTGGCGCGCTGCGGCGGCTTCAGCAAAGGCGCGCATACCGGTATCCACAGTGATGGCCAGTCCGGCGCCCTCGGCGTGGGCGGCTTCCAGAACGCTGGTCTGCATGCCGTAGCCCTCGCGCAGCCGGTGGGGCACGTGGAAGCGCACGATCCCGCCGAGCATCTCGATGGCCGTCTTCAGCAGCACCACGGCGGTAGTCCCGTCGACGTCGTAGTCGCCGTAGAGCAGCACCGGCTCGCGGCGCGCGATGGCCGATTCGATGCGCGCGACGGCCGCGTCCATGCCCAGCATCAGCAAAGGATCGTTGAGTTGCTCCGGCTCAGGATGGAGAAACGCGAAGGCCTCGGCGGCCCCGGTTATGCCGCGCGCCAGGAGCAGCTCGGCCAGCACCGGGGGCAGTCTTGCCGCCCTGGCCAGCGCAGCGGCTTGTTCAGGATGCGATTCCGCGAGGACCCACCGCTGCCGCGGACGTCCCGTCGGCGCAATCGCAGGCTGATCCCGTGCGGCGGCCGGCGGCAATGGAGCCGGCAATGCGGCAGATTCGGGGTTCACGGGCCTTACTCGTCCTCGTCGTCGGCCCCATGGGCCTCGTCGATCACGATGTCCTGGAAGCTTTCAATGTCTTCCAGCAGCCGCTGGTAGCGTTCATACCACTCGGTGGTGGTCTCATGCAAAAAGACCACGCCCTGATAGACAAAGCCCAACTGAATGTAACCGAGCTTGCCCGCGTACTTGCGCAGCCACTGCGCTTCCGCCAGCTCGGTGCCTTCTTCGTCGGGGAAGTTCATCTCGCCGGCTTCTTGTATCAGCGAGTCCAGCTCCTCGCGTTCCAGGGTCATCTCACTGAAGGTTACAAAGGGAGAGCCGACGTGCTTGACCATCTCCACAAAATCCTTCCACGCATCCGGGTTGTCCTGGCTCTCCCACAGGATGGAGGGAATGTCCTCGGTGACATACCCGGGCAGGCGGAGGAGGCCATGGCCTGCGATGAAGGCCACCATGTCGTCTTTCAGCGAAAGCAGGTTGTCCGTGCTCATAGCGTCAAGCACCCATTTTCGCAGATGGGGCCGGGGGAGTGGGCCGGGATTGTGGAAACCGCCAGGCATCTTGCCGGCCCTCCGGCAGGTTACTCTGGAATCGTCCGCTTCAGATCGACCGCTTCAGGAGGATACGGCTTGCCGGGGTTTGAACGCCACGTCTTTGTCTGCCACAACTCGCGGCCCGCCGATGCGCCGCGGCCATCGTGTACGAGTGAGGGGAGAAGCGAACTGCATACACAACTGCAGCAACTCACCAAAGCTGCCGGCCTGGCCGAGCGCGTCCGCATCAACAAATCCGGTTGCCTGGATCAGTGCGAGCACGGACCCACGGTGGTGGTTTACCCGGATGCGGTCTGGTACGGGCGGGTACAACCCGGGGACGCGGCAGCCATCGTCTCTGAGCACCTGATCGGCGGCCGGCCCGTGGAGAGGCTGCGGCTTCCCGATGGCTGCATCAACACCAAAGGCTGCCCGCACCGTTTATGACAGGCGCCGCATCGGGGGAGCTCGACCTGGCTTTGCCTGGCGGTATTTCCAAATTAGAATCTTCCCAAGTGACTCAATTCCGCGAGGATTTTTCCTCAGAAAAATTCTCGCCTGCCCATTGGCTTGGGCCATCATAGGGTCAGTGTGTCCGTGGCCGCGCAAGGCACAAGCCGCGTAGCATAAACGCCTAGGAGGAGATCGAGGTGGAAAGGGAGGCTGCCATTACTGTCCGCATGAGGCTGGGAGATCTGCTGATCCGCGTCAAGCTGGTGAGCGAGGAGGACGTGGCGCGTGCGCTCGCCCACCAGATAGAGCATGGCGGCCGCCTGGGCGACAACCTGGTGGCCATCGGCGCCATCACCAAGAAGGCACTGGACGGCTTCATTCATCGCATCCCCGCCGAGCCGGCGAGCATCGAGGCAACCGGCCTGGATGAGAACGACCTTCTAGCCCTGCTGATGAAGTTGATCTACATTGGCCGGCTCGAGACCGCGCGGCAGTTCGCGCAGGCCATCAAGCTGCCCTACCATGTGGTGCACGATCTGGTTCGCATGGCCGTCGATCGCCAGCTTCTCTATACCCTTGGCTCGCGGGAAACCGGCAGCCTGGTCGATCTGAGCTATACCCTCACCGAGGGCGGACGCCGCTGGACACTCGATGCGCTCGAGCGGCAGGGCTATGTGGGTCCCGCGCCAGTCACGCTCAGCGAGTTTACCCAGCAAGTCAATTATCAGATCCTTACCAACGAGCGGATCACCAGCGAACGCATCCGCGCCTCGCTGGGCGACCTGGTTATTGACGAGAGCCTGGTGGAACAGTGCGGCCCGGCGCTGAGCGCGGGACGTGCGATACTGCTCTACGGCCCGCCCGGCAATGGGAAAACTTCAGTTGCCATGCGCTTGGCCAAGGCGTTCAGTGACGTAATCTACATGCCCTATGCCTTCTCCGTGGAGGGCCAGATCATCCGCGTCCATGACCCCAGCGTTCATCTGCCGATCAGCCAGGAGTCCACCCCCGGCGAAGACACGACATCCTTCCTGCGCCAGGAGGAGTTCGACCTGCGCTGGGTGCCATGCAAGCGGCCATTCGTGATTGCGGGCGGCGAACTGACGCTGGACATGCTCGACCTCCGCTACGATCCATCGGGCCACTTTTACGAGGCGCCCATGCACATCAAGGCGCTGGGCGGCTGCTTCGTAATTGACGACTTCGGCCGCCAGCTGGTCAGCCCCACGAACCTGCTCAACCGCTGGATTGTGCCGCTGGAGAGCCACGTTGACTACCTCAAGCTCCATACCGGCAAATCCTTCAGCATTCCCTTTGATGAGCTGGTTATCTTCTCCACCAACCTCGATCCGGAGGAGCTGATGGACACGGCTTTTCTCCGCCGTCTCCCTTACAAGATCGAGGTCGGCGCTCCCGATCTCGAGCACTACCGGCGTATCTTCGATCGCGAAAGTCAGAGCCATGGCCTGGAGCTCACCGATTCCACCTTCAACTGGATCGTGCGCCGCATCAGAGAAGAGAAAGGCCTGGAGCTGGCCTCCTATCATCCCCGATTCATCCTCGATCAGGTCATTGCCACCTGCCGGTTCCTGGATCTGGTTCCGCGATTCGAGCCGAGATTCATCGATTACGCCATCGACAACCTACGGGTGAAGAGCCATGCCGGGCAGAATTCCATGCCGGCCTCCTCTGCCGCTGCTGACCCGGCGATAGGATAGCCCCCAAAGCCCCGGAATCACAGGCAAGAAACGGGTCTGATCTGAGTTACGGAGATCGCCGCATGGCAAGCTGCTCGCGGTGTACAGCCGGAGGGGCGATGCGTTATTCTGAGCGTTAACTCATGATCTTTTCCCGCGACTACATCGGGTATTTGGCCCGGCGCACCGTCAAGCACCTGATCAACGCCAAGATGATCACCGCCACCAATATCAAGGTGGTCGAGGATCGCGTCCACGGCGGCCTGCTCGACGAGCTATCGCTTGAGGACCGCATCAACGAGGAGGTGCGCGTGATTCTTGACGCCTACTCCGAGGAGATGCGCAAGTCCGGCGCCCAGTACGCGGAGATGTTCAAGAAGGTCAAAGCCGAGCTGGCCAAGAAATACAAGGCGGTGCTATGAGGATCAGCCGCGACAAGCTCAATAAGCTGGCCCACACCGTGGCCGACACACTGGCCGAGATCGACGAGGTCGGCTTCCTCGAGGACCGCAATACCATCCGCCAGGAGGCGCGCAAGATTCTGGAGCAGTTGCTTACCCAGGAAGCCGGGATCGACACCGCTGCGCGGCTGAAGATCGCCAACCAGCGCAAGATTATCCTGGAGGGCTCGCAGGAGTGGGATATTCTCTACCGCAAGTACTACAACGAGGAAGTGCGCAAGCTGGGCATCTGAGCCTGCGCAATATGGATGTGGCGGCTTGCTGAGTAGGCCTTCGCGCTTGCGGACTTTCCTAACTTCCCTCTTTTAAATAATGCGCCTGCTCGTCCGGCGCGCCGCTCACCCTGTGCTGTCGCGGCTCCCGGGCGGGCATTTTCGCAGCGTGCCGCGCTACTTCTTCATCCACGCTTCAAAGCCCACCGCTGTCGTCTCCATCCGCGGCTCGTTCCAGCCGGCTTCGGCGACCATGCGCCGGATTTCTTCGAGTGAATAGGCGCGCTTGAGCAGCATGGCCCGGAAGGTCACCATCATGAAACGGCGGCTCAGCCAGCTCACGCCCAGACGGTCTACATATCTGCGAATCTCGGAGACCTGGGCATCGCTCCGCAGGTCGATCAGGAGAGCCGTTCCGCCGGGCCGCAGCACGCGGCGCATCTCGGCCAACGCCTTCACCGGGTCGCTGAAGTTCTTGAAGGCCGCGCGGCAAACCACGAAGTCAACGCTGGCGTCGTTCAGCGGCAGGGCCGAGGCGTTGCCGTGCTGGAAGCTCGCTTTTACGCTTTCGGCCGCCGCATTCTGCCGCGCAATCTCCACAAAGGTCCGGCTGATGTCCACAGCCTGAACCCCCAGCCCCAGCCGCGCCATCTCGATGGAGAGAAATCCGGGACCGGCGGCGATCTCCAGCGCGTCCGTCGCGCCGGCTGCCGCAATCCGCGCGGCCAGCGCCTTGAACTCCTTCATGTCCTTGCGCGTGGTGCGGTCGTACCAGCGTGCTATGGCGCCTTCCATGCCCATGCCCCGGTATGCTTTGGTAGTAGATGACACTTGTTTCCTCCTCCATATATCTTATAAAATAAGATATATGGTTTGTAAAGTAAATGGAGAGCTATATGCCCAAGCACGAAAGATCCGGCGCTGCTTCAGCAGCCGCGCACGGTAATCCTGCTGCTGAACAGGTCCTTGACGGCATCATCCTGGCTATCCGCAAATTTATTGCCGCGGCGATTTTCTTCAACGCTCAAGCCGCCGAACAAGCCGGCCTGAGCCTGACCGACATGCAGATGATTCACACCCTCGAGCTCTACGGCCCGGCCACGCCCAGCCGTCTGGCCGCATGGACAGGCCTGAGCAGCGGCGGCGTGACGGTCGCACTGGATCGGCTGCAGCGGGCCGGCTACCTGCGCCGCGAGCCCAACCCCGCCGACCGGCGCAGCCTGCTGGTAACGCCCGTCCTGGCGCGCCTGAGACGGATCAGCCGCCTGTACGAAGGCGTGGAAGGCGCAACCCGCGGCGTGCTGGCCCCGCTACCGGAGAGCGATCTGGAGGCCGTTCTGCGCTTCTTTACTGCTCTGGAAACGGTCCGCACCGGGAGCGAGTCGCTGAAGCGCCCTGGCTGAAACGCAAGAGCTCGGAATTCCGGCGATCCATCACTGCTGGCGCCTCAGTCTCCTGGCGCGCTGCGCCTTTGGCAGTCAAACTGGTTTTTGTTAGAGTAGAAAAGCGGCGTTTGACGGCCGCTTCCCCGCAATGTGGCGCTATCGTCTAGGGGTTAGGACGTGAGATTCTCAATCTTAAAACCCGGGTTCAATTCCCGGTAGCGCTACCAGAGATTGAACGGGAAGGCCCGTTGCAGTGGCGGGCTTTTCTCATGTGCGCTGGATTCGGCCGCGGCTCGACCGTAGTGGCAAGTTCCGTGCCGGTCCGGCAGGCCATTTGCCTGCGCCAGGCCACCATTCAGGCTCTGCGCAGGGTGATCAGGGTGAGCTCCGGCGGACAATCGAACCTGAGCGGCAGCCCGACCGTCCCGATGCCGCGATTGACGTAGAGCTGCAGGCCGCCCAGCCGGAAATATCCCTCTACGTAAAGTCTGCCCATCGGCGGAAGGGCTAAAGCGCCCACAAACGGCAGCCGAACCTGGCCTCCGTGGGTGTGGCCGCTGAGCATGAGGGAGACCGCTTGACCCGCAGGAAGCTCCATCAGCCGTTGAACGTAGTCCGGGGCATGGCACATCAGGATCACGGGTTCATTGGGCTGATTGCGGATGGCAGCGGGAATAGCAAGCTCCGGGTTGGGATGGCCTTCCAGAGGATCGTCGAGGCCGGCCAGCCAGAATCGGCTTCCGGCGCGCTCGACCGGCAGATAACTGTTGCGCAGCACAGTGATGCCGCTGGCGGCCAGCGCCTCTGTCACCTTTTCCGCGCCGACCAGGACATCGTGATTGCCAAGCACGGCATAGAGCTGCCTGCACTCCAGCCCTTTGAGGATCGCAGCGCATTGCCACGCGGCTCGCACGGCAAATTTCCTGCCCATGATCCCGTCAGTGACATAGTCTCCGGTCAGAAAAACCGCATCGGGGCGCAGCTGGTTGACCTTCTCAACCGTATGGCGCAGGAGGAATGTCTCGGTGAACTCGTCCAGGTGGATGTCACTGACCTGGGCGACGCGCATGCCTTCAAAGACGGCCGGGAGATTGCGCAGATAGAAATCGCGATGGGTGATCTCCAGCCAGTGACGCTCGATCTCGCCGGAATAGAGCGCCAGCCCGGCGGCTCCAGCCAGGCCGGCTTGAAGAAAACGGCGCCGGCTGATCAACTGGCGCGAGGGGGAGGAAGCAAAGCCATAATTAATGGTATCGAGTTTTGTCTGGACGCGTGAAGTGGCCGCGGCGGGCTTTGCCCATTCGCGATCAACCGGTCCCGCACGTTACCGCACGAAACGCTTGCTCGGATCCAGCGATCGATCGCCGCACCTGCGCGAGCGGCAGGGTCAGCGACAGCCGGATGTAGCCGGAGCGGTCGAAGCCGACGCGGCGCGTCGCTCGCGCTTCAGGCGCACGCCCTCCTCGAACATCTGCCTGATCCAGGATGCATTCTTGAGTTGCTCCGCGATCCTGTGTGCAATGGGCATGGTCGCCGCCTGTTACTGGTTCAGCAGTTCCTCGCGTGTCATCAGATTGATTCCGATCGTCTGCCTCCGGATGATCGAAGATTACCCACAGTCTAAGCGCCGTTTTTTGCGCCGGCAGTACTCTGCCGCGCAGCCGGCGAGGGTCAGCCGCAAATAAAGGGCCTCGCAACGGCGCGGCTGCGTGGCCCCATATTTTCTTCGCGCAAAATCGCATTTCAGTTACTCTGCTGGTGCGAATGAGGGAGGAGCATCCTTCGCGCCCGTGCCCCATTTCTTGTCCGGCGTAGACGAGAGCGTGAAGTCCAGCGTTCCACCGTGGCGCAGGAAATCCTCGCTCAGCCAGGTCCTGGTCGTCGCTACACCGTTCACGCGCAGACTGTGCACGTAAGGCGCATCGGCCGCTGCGCCCTCGGCCCTGATTGTGATGGGGCCGCTGGCCCGGCGGATGCGCACCTTGGGAAACAGCGGGCTGCCGAGGACCAGCTCCGCGCGGCCGGGAATCTCCGGGTATAACCCCATGGCCGACCACACGTACCACGAGGACATCTCGCCCAGGTCGTCGTTGCCCGGCATGCCGTTGGGGGTGTTGGTCCAGATGGTGTTCAGCACCTGGCGGACCGTCTCCTGCGTCTTCCAGGTCTGGCCGGAAAAGTCGTAGAGCCACGGAGTCTCGATGGAGGGCTCGTTGTTCAGCTCGGCATGCAGCCCGCCCGACTCGGTGACCGCCCAGGAGCCGTCTGGCTTATGGAAGAAACTGTCCAGCCGTGCGTTCGCCTTGACGCGGCCACCCATCATGTCAAAGAGGCCCTGCACGTTGAAGGGGACCATCCACACGTACTGCGCGGCGCTTCCCTCGACAAAGCCATGCGTCGAGGCGGGATCGAACTTTGGCCAGCTTCCGTCGGCGTTGCGGTTCTGGATGTAGCCCGCGTCGGTGGTGGCATTGGGATTGAAGAGATTCTTCCAGTACTGCGCACGGACAAGGAGAATCTTCTGATTGGTCTGGTCGTGCATGCGGCGGGCCAGCTCGGAGAGCGAAAAGTCCGCGGTCACGTCCTCCAGCGTGTCGGCCGCGCCGCCCCAGGCATTGCCATCGGTGGGAATGTAATGGAGCTTGAGCCACAGGTCCAGCGAGGGGCGCTGGCCGACGCACTCGACCGGGCAGCCGGCGCGGCTGAGGTCGTGCGCAGTGGGAACGGTCGCAGCCTTCAGCAGCGACTCATAGGCGGCCCTGGCGTTGAAGCGGTTGCCGCCGAAGGCCAGGATGTCGGCAATCGCCGGCGCCGCCGGATCGCCGTTCATGACGTGGGTTTCACCGGAGTTGTGGGTCCAGCGGTCCCATTCGCCGCCGTTCTGGTCGGCCTGATTGAGGAGAGACTGCGCTATGTCGCTGGCGATGGCGGGATCGATGAGCGTGACCAACTGAAGCTGCGAGCGGTAGACGTCCCAGCCGGAAAAGGTGGCGTATTGGGCCTGCTGCGGCGCGGCGACTTTGTGCACCTTCTGGTCCATCCCGAAGTACTCGCCGTTCACGTCACTGTACAGGTTCTCGCCCAGCAGGGTGTGGTAGAGCGCGGAGTAGAAGACAGTGCGCTGGCCGCTGGTCCCGCCGGTGATGCGGATGCGGTCGAGTATTTCGTTCCACGCCGCGTGGGCCCGCGCGCGCACTGCGTCAAAGCTGACGCCGGGCGGATCTTCGGCGCGCAGATTCTCCTCGGCGTCGCGCTCGCTGACATACGAGATGCCGACACGCACGTGCACCACCGGCGAGCTCGCCGTGTCCAACGTCACCCAGGCCCCGGAGCCTTTGCCCGGCGGCGGAAATCCCTGGCCGTAGGTGGTGCCCCCCGCGGCCTCGGTGGTTCCCGGGCGGACGTCTGCGTCCTGCCAGGTGCCGTTCCCGGTGAATGCATGGTCGAAGTGGGCCACGAAGTAGAGCGTGTAATAGCTGCGCCGGTCCTCCGTGCCGAGATAGCCGCAGAAGTTGCCGCTGGTGACCGAACCGGAGATAATCCGCCGGGCCGCGTCCACCTTCACATGCGCATCCGAGCTCCCCGGTTCCGAGTCGGAGGCGCGGACCAGCATGACCGCGGGACCGCCGGCCGGGTAGGTGAATTGACCGGCGCCGGTGCGCGGGGTCGCCGTCAGCTCCACCACCACGCCGTTGGCCAGCTTCACCTTGTAGTAGCCGGCTTGGGCGGTCTCGTCGGCATGGGAAAAGCCGCTGGCGTAGACGGTGTTGGCGGCCATGTCCAGCGCGGGCGAGCTGGTCACCTGGCCCACGAAGGGCATGAACGGGATATCGCCGCTGGCGCCGGCGCATCCGGTGCCCATCAGGTGGGTAAGCGAGAATCCGCGAATCTTGTTCGAGGTGTACTCATAGCCGCCCGGAGCAGCCGGCCGGCCGCGGTCGTCGCGCATCGAGCCTGGCACACCCACCACGCGGGGACGCGGGCGGTTGTAGGGCTCCTCGGGACTCCAGGCCACCATGCCGAACGGCGTGGTGGCGCCGGGATAGTCGTTGCCGCCGTTGGCGGTTCCAATCAGCGGATTCACGAGACTGGCCGGGTCACTGCTCTGGGCCGTCATTTTGGCGGCCAAAGCGGCCAGCACGGCCAGCACCAAGACCATTTGCATGCGCACAGGTTTCTGGCTCACTTTCACGGGGTTGCTCCAGATTCGTTCTTTGTTGAAGCTGGATTTTACCATTCCGCCAACCCAGCCGGCGGGGCGCTCGGGAAGGTCAACTGTCCGGCCGCGTGCTGCGTCTAACGGGAAGGATACGTCGGGACCCGGCTGAGAGTGTGTCCGTCTGGATGATTTCTATGCGCAATCGATCTGTTGTGTCGTGTACGGCTATGCTTCTGGCCCTTTGCTGCCTGTCGGTCGCCGCTCCAGCCCAGCAGCCGGTGAGCAATCATCCGGTTACGACGATCAAAATGCAGGCGCGGGAGGTGCTGCTGCCGGTCACCGTGCGCGACAAGCACGGCAACCTGGTGACCAACCTGACGGCTGCCGACTTCACCCTGACCAAGGATGGGCGACCGCAGGTGATCAAAAGCTTCACCCGCGAGAGCAATCTTCCCTTCCGCCTGGGTCTGCTGGTGGACACCAGCCGCAGCGTCTTCGGTGCGCTGGACAGTGAGCGGGCGGCGGCCGCGAAGTTCGTCGACCTGATGCTGCCGGCCACTCCCAAGACAGGCAATGAGGTCGACCAGGCCTTTCTCATCCACTTTGACCGCGAGGTGGAGCTGCTGGAGGACTTTACCAACTCCCGCGACAAGCTGCATCACGAGCTGGACGGGATGGGTCCGACGCAGGGTCACGACTCCAGTCAAGGTCCCGAGACCAGCAACGACGACCAGGGCGGCTACGGCCAGCGCGGCGGCGGGGGCGGCATGCGCGGCGGCGGCACGCAGCTCTATGACGCCATCTATCTTGCCTCCGACGATCTGATGAAGCCCAAAGACGGCCGTAAGGCGCTGGTTGTCTTCTCCGACGGTGTCGACCGCGGCAGCAAGGAGACGATCAACGAGGCCGTGGACGCGGCCGAACACGCGAACCTGGCGGTGTACACCATCTACTTCAAAGGCGAACAGGAACGCAGCAGCATGGGCAACGGGTTTCCAGGCGGAAGACGCGGCGGGATGGGCGGCGGCTACCCGGGCGGAGGCGGAGGTTATCCGGGCGGTGGCGGTTACCCGGGCGGTGGTGGCGGACGGCGCAGGACCGAAGAGCCGCAGGTAGACGGCAAGAAGATCATGCAGGAGATCGCCGAGCGCACCGGGGCCCGGTATTTCGAGGCCAAGAAGAAGGACAACCTCGGGGACATCTACAGCCAGATCGCCGAGGAGCTGCGCGGCCAGTACCTGCTGACCTACACGCCCAACCCGGTTGATAACGACGGCGCCTACCACAAGATCGCGCTGAAGGCGAACAAGGGCGACCTGGACGTGGTGACGCGCGAGGGGTACTACGCGCCGGGCGGAGATTCGCAGTAAGCCTGACTCTGGAGCCGGGCTTCTTGGATTTGGCAGGCGGCAGAGCGATAATCAATTCCCAGTTTCATGGGAGTTGATTCCAATGCGATTAAGTTCGAGTGTCGCCCTCCTGCTGGTTCTGTCTGCGACCTTTACCTGCACTCCTCGTGCAACGGCCGGTCCTCTTGCTCCGTGTGTAACAGCCGTGAGCTCACGCAATGACAACTATCTGGTCGTTACTGATATTCAGTTGGAGCCTGGAACGGGGATTGTTCCTGGGCGGCCACTGAACGTGCGGCAAGTCACCCTGAGGGTCTTGCGGAAGGAAACATTCGCCAACGAGAAGGACCGGCTGGTTGCTCCGGCAACATTTTGGACTTCTGCACAGTGGAGTGTAATCCTCAATTCGCAGAACACCCCACGCTTCTCAGGATGCCCACTCTCACTCATCTCTGAAGATGGCGAGTTTCTGGTCGTATTCGACGTAAATCCCGAGAGCCGGTTGCGGATTTATCGTAGAAGGGATCATCCGGGCGAACCCGTCATGAAGGGGCCTGACCAAGGTGTCTTCATCCGAGATATTCCCTTGCAAGAACTCTGGCCTGCGGATAAGGTTGCGGGTCCGCAAACCGGGACGGATGAGTCGCCGCAATGGTTTGCCGGAGGGACCTTTGAGTTTTCGCAGGATTGCCGGCAGCTGATCCACAGAACGCGCTGGGGAAGCACCGTTCGCATCAATCTGGCAGATGGATCTGTCGCACGAGAGTAGAGAAACATAATCTCTTCTCGATGAAAGAAAGAGGGGCGCGGCTGGATGGCTGCGCCCTTGTTTTTTCGCGATATTCCGCGGTTACTTGTTGGTGTGAGAGGTTCCTGTTTTCTCTTCGAGGGCTGCCTGAGCCGCGGCAAGGCGCGCCGTGAGCAGACGGAAGGGCGAGCAGGAGACGTAGTTCAGACCGATCTTGTGGCAGAACTTGACGGACTCCGGATCGCCGCCGTGCTCGCCGCAGATGCCCACCGTCAGCGAGGGCCGGGTGTTGCGACCCTTAGCCGTGGCCATCTTCACCAGTTGGCCTACCCCCGGCTGATCCAGAGTGGCGAAGGGATCCTGTTTGAAGATGCCGTACTTCAGGTAGGCCGGCAGGAAGTTGTTGATGTCATCGCGGGAGATGCCGAAGGTGGTTTGGGTCAGGTCGTTGGTTCCGAAGCTGAAGAACTCGGCCTCCTCGGCGATCTGGTCGGCGGTCAGCGCGGCGCGCGGCAGCTCGATCATGGTACCCACCTTGTAATCCACCGTCGTGCCTTTGTCCTTGAAGACCTCATCGGCCACGCGGCGCACGATCGCAGTCTGGTTACGCATCTCCTCGATCGAGGCGATCAGTGGAATCATGATCTCCGGATGGGGATTGCCGCCCTTGCTCTTGACTGCCACCGCAGCCTCGATAATGGCGCGCGCCTGCATCTCGGTGATCTCCGGAAAGGCGATGCCGAGACGGCAGCCGCGCAGTCCCAGCATTGGGTTCATCTCGTGCAGCTCTTCCACGCGCGCCAGCAGCGTGCGCAGCTCCTTGAGCTTGGGCGAGCGGGGTTTGGTCACTTCCAGGCGCGCGATCTGCACCAGCAGGTCCTCGCGCTTGGGCAGAAACTCGTGCAGCGGCGGATCGAGCGTGCGGATGGTCACCGGCAGCGAATCCATGGCCTTGAACAGACCCACAAAGTCGGCGCGCTGCATGGGCAGCAGTTTCTTGAGCGCCGCGCGGCGATCCTTTTCGTTGTCGGCCAGGATCATGGCGCGCATGTGCCCGATGCGGTCCTCGGCAAAGAACATATGCTCGGTGCGGCAAAGGCCGATGCCCTCGGCGCCGAACAGGCGAGCCTGTTTGGCGTCGCGGGGAATGTCGGCGTTGGCGTGGACGTGCAGGCGGCGAACGGGATCGACCCAGCTCATGAACTTCACCAGATCGGGATCGTCCGGCTGGGCCGGCAGAGTCTTGAGCTGCCCGGCGATTACGCGGCCGGTGGTGCCGTCCAGCGAGATCCAGTCGCCTTGCCTGAAGGTCTTGCCCTTCACGCGAAGTTCCCTGTCCTTCTCATCCACCGCGCAGTCGCCGGCGCCGGCCACGCAGCACTTGCCCATGCCGCGGGTGACGACAGCGGCGTGCGAGGTCATGCCGCCGCGCGAGGTGAGAATGCCCGATGCTACTTCCATGCCGGCGATGTCCTCGGGGGTGGTTTCGCCGCGCACCAGGATGATGGACTTATAGAGGCCCTTGGTGTGGTGCTTCACCGCGTCCTCGGCGGTAAACACGATCTGTCCCACGGCCGCGCCGGGCGAGGCCGGCAGGCCGGTGGCCAGAACTTCGATCTTCTCACCCTTTTCGACCAGCCTGGGAACCAGGAAGTCATAGAGCTGGTTGGGCTCGACCCGGAAGACGGCTTCGTCCTGCGTGATCAGGCCCTCGCGCACCATGTCGATGGCTACGCGCACGGCGGCGAGGCCGGTACGCTTGCCGTTCCGGGTCTGCAGCATGTAGAGCTTGCCGTCCTGGATGGTGAACTCGAAGTCCTGCATGTCGCGATAGTGTTTTTCCAGCTTGGTGGTAATGGTGCGCAACTGCCCGTAGACCTTGGGCATGGCGCGCTCCAACTCGCTGATGTGCAGCGGCGTACGCACGCCGGAAACCACATCCTCGCCCTGCGCGTTCATCAGGTACTCGCCGAAGAAGGCGTGCTCGCCGGTGGCGGGATTGCGGGTGAAACCCACGCCAGTGCCCGAGTTCTCGCCCAGGTTCCCGAAGACCATGGCCTGCACGCTTACCGCGGTGCCCAGCCAGTCGTCAATGTGGTTGATGCGGCGGTAGGTCTTGGCGCGCTCGTTCTGCCAACTGCGGAAGACGGCGTCGCGGGCCTGCACCAACTGGTCCAGGGGATCCTGCGGGAAGTCCTTGCCGGTCTCCTGCTTCACCAGCTTCTTGTACTCGGCGATGATCTCTTTAAGTGCGTCGGGCTGCAGTTCGTAATCGAACTTCACCTTGGCGCGAGCCTTCACGCCGTCGAAGATGTGCTCGAACTTTTTCTTGGGAATATCGAGCACCACGTCGCCGAACATCTGGATCAGGCGGCGGTAGGAGTCGTAGGCGAAGCGAGGATTGTTGCTGCGCCTGGCCAGGGCTTCCACGGCCTTGTCGTTGAGACCGAGGTTGAGGATGGTGTCCATCATGCCTGGCATGGAAAACTTGGCGCCCGAGCGCACGGAGACCAGCAGCGGATTGTCGCCCTTGCCCAGCTTCTGTCCCTGCAGGTGCTCCAGCCGTTCCAGGGCGGCGTACATCTGGTCGGCGATGGCAGGGTTTAGCTTGCCGCGCATGTATTCGCGGCAGGCCTCGGTCTGAATGGTGAATCCCGGAGGCACCGGCAGGCCGGCATTGGTCATCTCCGCCAGACCAGCGCCCTTGCCGCCGAGAACGTCTTTCATCTTGCCGTTGCCGTCCGCCTTGCCGCCGCCGAAGAAATAGACGTACTGAGTTGCGGTTGCGGTTGTGTCTGCTGTATCGGCAGACGCCCGTTCCATCACGCCCTGCGTCATGGGGTATTGCCTCCATCCTGTGGGATTTTGCATCCCGGCGGCGAAAGACCGCCGTCCGGGATTCACGAATTCCGCCTCAGCGGTCCTGTGAGAGGGAGTAGCGCAACGGGGACTCAGCGCTCCGGCCGGAAATCCGGTCAAAAGACTGAGAGCGTGCGAGTCATCCAGGCATTCGGCTGCGCTTTACGGCATTCATGAGTCACTAGTACAAATATCGCTCTCAGTATACGACCGCCTGTGCGCTTCGTCACGTTCGATTCCCCGGCCCGCATCCCAGTGCGCCGTTTCACTGGTTTTCCTTGCAATTATGGGGTTTTGGGCACGCGTGCCGCATGGCGCGTCCAGCTTTCCGGAAGGTCGAGATTCACGCTGCGGCGTCAGCCAGTCGCTCCGTGGCCGGCGCGGCCGCAAGCGCGCCCGGCGAGACCAAAATCTTCTCCAGCCCTACCTTTTCCAATATCCTCGCCACCCTGGGCGCGGCGTGAACCACCGAGAAGCAGTGCCCGGCCGCGCAGGCTTCGCGGTAGAGCGCGATCAGGGCCCCGATGCCCGCCGCGTCGATCCGCTCCACCCCGCTTAGATCCAGGACCACCGAATGCATCCCCACCAGCGGCAGCACCCGTTCCAGCAGACGCTGTTCCTCGCCCCGCACCAGTTCGGCGGGCTCGCCTGGGCTGGTGGCCGCAACCGCCACCAGCTCCGGGGTTTCACACAACCTGTTTTCCATAGCCACGGCCTCCTTCAAGGAACGCGATCGCGCCGGCTCCGCCGCGGAACCGGCCGGTTCTCCGATGTCCTTATCTGCAGCACGCGCGCGGCCAAAAAACCCGCAAAGGGAATATGCTGAAGACACAAGGGATAAGAGCGGCTCGGCCGGTCCCGTCCGGGTCGCCGGTGTACGTTCTCCGCGCCGCGCGTCCGGAACTGAACACATCTCTTGATACGCAGACAGGAGTGCAGCCGGTTCCATGTCCAAAACGCCGACCCAATCGACCAGCTCACCGCCTTCGAGCCTCCATCTCCCCCAGGTCCGTGGCTGGGCGCTGGAGGCCGGCTTTGCCAAGGCCGGTCTGGCGGCGCTGCCCTATGCCAACCAGGAGCGGGACGCTACACGGTTTGAGGAATGGGTACAGGCGGGCCGCGCCGGCAGCATGGATTACCTGAAGCGTAAGGAATCGGGAGCGGGAGGCGCGGACGTGCCATTTGTGCGGGCGCGCGTTGGGATTCCGTTTCCGTGGGCTCGCAGCGCGATTGTTTGCTTTGCCCTCTACAACAGCCGGGAGGCGCGTTCGACGGATCCGGCCCCGCCCGGCGCCGGATGGATCGCGCGCTATGCGTGGTCCAGCCGCGAAGATGCGGAGGGCGCGGTGCAGCCCAGCGACTATCACAAGGTGCTCATGAAGCGATTGCAGGCGCTGGAGGCGCGGCTGCGGGCTGAGTTTGGAGAGGTTGAGGCCCGCGGCTACGTGGATACCGGGCCGGTTGTCGAGCGGGCGCTGGCGAACGCCGCAGGGCTGGGCTGGACGGGGAAAAATACCTGCCTGATTCATCCGAAGCTGGGGTCATATGGGTTTCTGGCGGTCCTACTCACCTCGTTACCCGTCGAAAACGACGATGCACCCACAGCGCAGCTGGCGCCGGACCGCTGCGGAAGCTGCCGCCGCTGCCTGGAGGCTTGCCCTACCGGCGCGCTCACGGCTCCCTACCAGATGGATGCTGCCCGCTGCATCTCCTACCTGACCATCGAGCGCCGCGGCGTAATCGCTGCCGATTTGATGGAGGGGATGGGCCGGCAAGTCTTCGGCTGCGACATCTGCCAGGATGTTTGCCCGTGGAATCGCAAGGCGCCGATCAGCGCGGACTCGAGTCTCGCTGCGCGGCCGGAGCTGGTCAATCCGGCGCTGGAGTGGCTGGGCGAGCTGGATGAGGCTGGGTTTGAGCGGCTCTTCAACGGCTCGCCGGTGCGGCGCGCCGGTTTTTTCGGTTTGCGCCGCAATGTTGCCATCGCCATGGGCAACAGCGGCCAGGCAGGCTTTGCAGCGCAGCTCTCTGAGTGGACCCGTTCGGCGGACGAGGGAGTGCGCACGGCCGCCCGCTGGGCTCTGGGAAAGCTCCGCGCAGCGGGAGATGCGCCACCTCAGTCCTGATTGTCGTTTCGTTTTGGCCCGTAGTCGCGCGGTCTTGGTGCCTGCGGCCGCAGGCAGGCTATGACGCCTTGCTGACGCGCGCTGCGCTGAGGCCCTTCGGTCCCTGCTCGCACTCAAACTCGACGGCCTCGCCCTCGTTCAGCGTCTTGTATCCATCGGCCTGAATCGCGGAAAAATGCACGAAGACATCGTCTCCGTTCGACCTCTGAATGAACCCGTATCCCTTGGCTCCGTTAAACCACTTGACGACGCCTTGTTCCCTCACCCGTTCTTCTCCTTCCCTTTCCGCGGGCAACCTCCTGCAATTCCTTCCCTGTGAAGCTCTTGCCTGCGTCCGCGGACCGCGCTCCAGGGGGGCGCGGTGCTTTTTTTATGGCAGGAACGGAATAAGGATGCAAGAGGAAAATGCGACGCGGAGGTTTCGGAATCCCCGGGTTGCAATCGGTCCAAAGCGCCCGGCCGCGCCAAGACCCGTCTGCTGACGGTCTCCGGGAACGTTTATCCTGTGAGAAGTAAATCGATCCTCCGGGCGCATTGCAGCGCGCATTGCCGCGCATTCACTTCCGGCGCCTCGATCAAGCCGCAAACGGGGTGGAACGTGTCCGAACGTCTCAAATTCCGGGACTCCTGCAAAAACCGAAATCATCGAGGCAGGCGTCGTCGACGTACGGGAGCCGGCCACCGGCTCCAAGTGGTATCGCTGGCGCCGCGACGGACGCGCGCTGGTGGCTTACCTGCTGGACAGCGAAGTGCACACCTTTGCTTTCAGCGTGGCGGCTAACGCCATCCTCTCCTTCATTCCCTTCGTCGTGCTGCTGTACATGCTGGCGCTGTCGGTCTTTCATTCGCAGGCCATGGTGCGCGTGGTCAACGATATGGTGAACTATTTTCTGCCTTCGACGGCGAGTCAGGATTATTTGACGATCAACCTGTATCTGGTGGCTACGCACCACGGCGTACAGATTTTTTCGCTGATCATGATTCTGATCGCCTGCACCGGCATCTTCCTGCCCCTAGAGGTGGCGCTCAACCAGGCATGGGGAGTGACGAAGAGCCGCAATTACCTCTTCAACCAAGTGGTGGCGATCGGATTGGCTCTGCTGATGGTGGGGCTGGGCATGGGCAGCATCGCCGTGAACGCATGGGCGCGCGAGCTGCTGACCACGGTCTTCTTTCATCACACGGACAACATCGTCTTCAACGGCATCAGCTTTATGCTGCTGACCGTCACCACCGGGATTGCATCGATCCTCTTTTTCTTTGCCATTTACTGGCTGCTGCCCAACCGCAAGGTCTCTCCGCGCCCGATTCTGCGGACCGCGATCATCACCGGCATTGTCTGGCTGGGGGCCAAGTACGTCTTCACGATCGCCCTGCCGCACCTGGATCTGCGTTCGCTCTACGGTCCCTTTTTCGTTTCGGTCGGACTGCTCATCTGGGCGTATATCTCGGGGCTGATCCTGTTTGCCGGGGCGCAGTTCAGCGTGTCGCGGCTGGGCGAGAGGCACGACTAGAGCGGTTTCACAGTACATGTAGCCGTTTTTTGCAGTTGCGGAAGGCGGCTTTTTCTTCCACCCCGACGACGAAGACCTGTCGTCGGGGACCCCGGCGGAAAAAGCCACTTGAATGCGTGGCTTCGGGATACAGCAACTGTGAAACCGCTATAGCCCGATCTTCGCCGATCCGGGGGGTACCCCCCCTGGGTATTTTGGGCATAAAATCCTGCGGCACATAGACATACGGAGGGGGATAGCGCGCTAAAATCCTCTAAACATTGAGGTTATTTGCAGAATCCTCTGCCATAAGGGGTTACGGGCGTTTTTCGGCCCGTTCCCGGCGTTTTGTCCCACATGGTGGCGAGAACCGGCCACTTGCAGGGGGCAGCCGTCGCTTGCGCGCCTAAAGTTCTATCGCGCGGGCGGGGCTGGTCCTCGATTTAGATTGTGGAACAGGCGAGGGTAATAATCTGCAAACATCTCTCTGCCGCGCAAGGGGCCATTTTCCCGCTCCCGCATTTTATGCCCGGGTCGTTTATGCTTGGGGCCATGCGCAGCAGCCTGTCCGTGGTCATGATCGCGATGAACGAGGCTGCCAACCTGCCTCGCGCGCTCGCCAGCCTGCGCCTGCTTACTCAGATTGATCCGGAGATCGCGCTCGAAATCGTCGTTGTCGATTCGGGCTCGACCGACTCAACCCCGGAGATTGCGCGCCAGCTCGGCGCCCGCGTCTTTGCCGAGCCGTGGAAGGGCTACGCCGCGCAGAAGAACTCAGCCATCGATCAGGCCAGCGGCGAGTGGATTCTCTCGCTCGATGCCGACGAGGAGCTGAGCCCGGAGCTGGCCCGCGAGATTGCCGCGGTGCTGGCGGGTGACCCGCCGTTTCGCGGCTACCGGATTCCGCGGCTCAATCATTTTCTGGGGCGGCCGCTGCGCCACGGCGGCTACTGGCCCGATCCCAAGCTGCGCCTGTTCCGGCGCGGCGCGGCGCGGTTCGAAGACCGGCCGGTGCACGAGACAATGAAGGCTGACGGCCCTGTCGGCAGGCTTGCCGGCCCGCTCATCCACCGCTGCTATCCGACGCTCGCCGAGTACATCGACCACATGAACCGCTACAGCTCCGAGGGAGCCGTGCTGCTGGGTGGCCGCGGACGCACGAGCGCGGCGCTGGGGGCGTGGGTGGTGAATGCGCTGCTGAATCCGGCGGCGACGTTTGTGTACAACTACATTTTCCGGCTCGGGTTTCTGGATGGCCGTGAGGGGCTGGTCCAGCATTTGAACCACGCGGCCTATATTCACTGGAAGTTCGTCAAGGCGTGGGAGGCTGGACGCGGGGGCTCGGCCGCGCGGTAGAGCGCCTCTGGCTTCCGGCTCTCAGAATCTGTCCAGAAACTGCCTTTGAAAGCGGACCGGCTCCGCAGGCTGCGGAAAGAGCCGGATGTCTTACGCCCGCTGCGCGGGCTCAATCCAAACGACACCGATCCTACCCCAGGCTCACGCCTGGGGCTACCGTCTCTGCGCCCGCTGCGCGGGCTCTATTGCGGCGAAGCACCTCTCAGAGGCCGCCCAAAGCCGAGTTTTTGGACAGGCTCTCAGTGGCGCCAGTGCCTGTGGCCGAAGACAAACACCAGCATGCGCACGAACAGGAGCAGTACGAAGAGGCCGACAGCGCAGACGATCAGCAGATCCTGAACGCGGAGCTTTGATTGAACGCGGGGTTTGGACTGCGGCTTGGGTTTGCGTCTGGCGGTCACCGTCTCTCTTTCGGGGCAGCGGAAAATTGACCTTCATCGTACGCTGAATTTTTTGGCGGGAAAACACGAGGCCCTTCGGTTCGGAGCCGAAGGGTCTCGTGAATCTTTCCCACTGCCTGCTCAGGCGGTAATGGTTCGCCTCGGCTTGGAGCCCGACAGGCCGTAATAGGCAATGTAGAGGTAACAGAACATGGGCAGCACAAAGGCGTGCTGGATGCCGACGTGGTCGGCCAGCACGCCCAGTAACCAGGGCACCACGGCCCCACCCACGCAGGCGGTCATGATCAGCCCGGAGCCCTTGCTGGTCATCGGCCCCAGCCCGGCAATCCCCAGCGTGAAGATGTTGGGGAACATGATCGAGTTGAAGAAGCCGCACAGCACCAGGGTCCAGATGGCGACCTGGCCGCTGGTGATCATGGAGAGGCCGATCAGAGCTGCCGCGGCAAACGCAAAGATGGCCAGCAGTTTTCCTGAGGGAACCCGGGTCAGAATCCAGGAACCGAGCAGGCGTCCCACCATCGCGCCGAGCCAATAGAGCGACACCAGGAACGAGGCGGTGCTGAGCGAACTCATGCCCTGCGACTTGAAGTAGTTGACCGCGATCGAGGCCAGCCCCACTTCCGTGCCCACGTAGAGGAAGATGCCGATTGCGGCCAGAACCGTATGCCGGTAGCTCCAGATGCTGCGGCTGAGGATGGGGTCGCCCGCTTTGGCGGGGCGGAAGGACCGGGTTTCGGTAATCGGCGGCAGGTGCGAGAAGGCCACGGCCAGCCCCAGCAACAGCAGCCCGGCGGCGATGAGCATATAGGGTATGCGCACGGTCGAGGCAATTGCCGCCTTGGAGAGGACTTTGCTCGAATCTTCAAGGATGAATGCACCGGCAACCAGGGGCCCGATGGCGCAGCCGATGGAGTTGAATGCCTGCGCCAGGGTGAGGCGAATCGGCGCGCTCGCCTCGGGACCCAGAATGGAGATGTAGGGGTTGGCAGAGACCTGCAGCATGGTGATGCCCGCGCCCACGATGAAGACCGCGGTGAGAAACAGCGGGAAACTGACCAGCCTGGCCGCCGGAATGAACAGCAGGCAGCCCACCATCTGAATGAAGAGCGAGACGACCATGGTGCGCTTATAGCCGATCCATTCGATCAGCTTGGAGCTGGGCGAGGAGAACACAAAAAAGGCGAGAAAAAAAGCCGAATCGGCCAGCATCGCCCAGGCGTAGTCGAGATTGAAGATGGAGCGCAGGTGGGGCACCAGCGCCATGTTCAGCGTGGTAATGAACCCGAAGATGAAAAACAGGACGGTCACGGTCCAAAACGGCACCACGTAACCCGGGGTGGTTATTGGCTCATGCTTGGTCTGGGTTGCCATAAAGAGTCTTTCCCCGCTTCCTCAAAAGAACGCGCGGCGCCAGAATCCCGGCGCGTAGGGTCTGCTATCTAATTCCGAGGGTCAGCGACGGTAGCCGATTTTCCCCAGATCGAGAAGCGAGGAGCGAATCGTAGCTGGCCTACTGGAGCGACGAGCGACAAAGAGATGGGGAAAATTGGCCTCGTCCCTTCGGCTTCCACCCCAGCGCACGAAGACCATGCGCTGGGGGCCCGGGGTTGCGGCGCAAATCGCACCATACTTCGTTGTCGTCCTCGCCTTGGAATCGCCAAAGCCTTCGTCCTCCGCCTCGTCTCGTGCGATTTGCACTCGCAACGCAGACGCCCGGAATTAGATAGCAGACCCTGGCTGCACACAACACTAAACGGAAACGGCTGCAGAGGGGAAGAGTGGCGGCAAAGTCCGGTCCTCCATCCGGTTGCCGCCGCCATGGATCACGGCCCATTTCGACCCGGCCATGGCAGGGGGAGATGCCTTATGCTCTAAGCAGCGCGAGGAGACATTCCGGTGGCCTTAGCAGTATTGGGTAGCGCCAAGCTGAAGAAGATTCTCGTGGCTCTGGAGGGAAACTGGCAGGCCGAGATGGAGGCCTACCACACCTATCAGGCCTTGGCCGATCGCGACACCGACCCGGTTCGGGCCCAGGTGCTGCGCCACCTGGCCGGAGCCGAGTGGGAGCACGCTGCCCTGTGGCAAGGCCGCATCGTCGAGCTGGGCGGGGCCGAGCCGGTCTACCGCGGCAGCCCCGGCGGCGAGGCCGATTCACTGGCCAACCGCGCCGGCGGGGTGCGCATGGCGCTGCGGCGGCTGGAGATTGAGGAGAGCCGGCACATTGCCACCTACGGCGAGCAGATCAAGGCCCTCGGCGACGAAGGCTCCATCGCCATCCTCGACCACGTCATCGAGGACGAAAAGGATCACTACCGCGAGCTGGGCTCGCTGATCCGCGGCCATTATGCCGCGCCGGCCGGTGCGCCGAAGATCGAGGCCAGGGCGGTGCTTGAGGAGATGCTGGCCAAGCGCGCCAAGGGACGCAAGCAGCCGGGAAGCTGGATCGGCGACGCCATCTACGGGGTCAACGACGGACTGGGCGCGATCTTCGGGATTGTGAGCGGCGTGGCGGGCGCCACCGCGGGCGAAAGCAAGTACGTGCTGCTGGCGGGACTGAGTGGGATGATTGCGTCGGCGCTCTCCATGGGCTCCGGCGCTTATCTGGCCGCCAAGAGCGAGCGCGAGATCTATCAAGCCGAGGTTGCCCGCGAGCGCGAGGCCATCGAGATGAACGGCCCGGAAGCGCGCGAGCTGCTCTCGCTCTACTACCAGGTCAAGGGGCTGCCCGAGGCGGACGCCCTGCACATGGTCAACCACATCGCCAGCGACCCGGACCAGTTGCTTCGCGCCCTGACTTCGGAACGGCTCGGCTCGTCGGAAGAGGCGCTGGCGAATCCGCTGGTCTCGGCTGGTTCGGGGGCGCTCTCGACGGCCGTCGGCGCCGCCATTCCGATCATTCCCTTTTTCTTCCTGCAGGGCATCCCGGCGGTCATCGCTGCCGCGATCGTCTCGCTCGCGGCCCACTTCGCCGTCGGCGCCGCCAAGTCGCTCATCACGGTGCGCACCTGGTGGTCGTCGGGCCTGGAGATGACCGTCGTCGGCGCGCTCGAGGGCGCCGTCACCTACGGCATCGGCATTCTGCTCGGCAAGGGGGGCATGTAAGCGCGGCCGAACGAAGAAATGCGGCTTGCGGCGCAAATATCAGGGGCGATGCATTCCGGCATCGCCCCTTGTTTGTCTGAAGCGATCGCGGCCTACTTGAACCAAGACTCGGTGCATCCGGGCGGCGCGGTGATCGGGTTGCAGCGCGCCGGAACGTTGCCGGGCAGTTCCACAACGTAGTGTCCGGCCCATCTGGCCGGCTCATTCGCGGGGTAATCCGTGCTGAGAATCTGCGCTCCGCTGGCCATCATGGCGTCGCGCTTGGCGGTGTTATCAGTGCGCGCGTCATTGGTGGGCTCGTCGGTGCGCGTGCGGACAAGGTAGCCCAGGCGGACCAGTGTGTTGATGTCGCTGACCGGACCCTCGTTGCGCTCGATGAACGCCGAGTCCGGCTGTCCGGGCACGGAGTTGGTGAACAGAACGCGGCCGCGCAGCGAGGGATGGCCCTCGACATAGATGGGTTCCATCGGCAACTGGTCCATGAGGAAGATCACTTTGCCGCGCGCGCGCGCCAAGGCCGGCCAGTTGCCGGCCAGCACTGCCTGGTTCAGGGTGGCGTAGTGTCCGCGCACCTGGTCGGGGAGGATGATATCGCTGGGAGGAAAGACGGAGCGGATCTCGGCGTCCAGCGCGTCGAAGACGCTGGGCGTGAACGGCTCCGGCACCACGCGCTGGTAGGGAGCGGGCTTGTCCTGCTTGGTCTCCACCAGGATGAAGATGGGCACGTGATGCGGGTGGGCATGGGACCACGCGCGGACCTGGCGGAGGCACTCGGTGAAGGGCTGGCAGACGCTGCGATAGTCAACGTCCTGCATGTGCAGCACCTTGAAGCCGGGCTTCTCCATCACGCCGTTGGGGTCGAAGTTCGGGTCCGGAGGCAGATGCGCCTGGGCAACCATTTGCGGCCCCAACGGATGCGCGTAGAGGCCACCCTTGCTGTCGGCGTAGATGTCGAGCTCGATCTGGCGCACACCGGCGTCAAACTGCGCGGCCAGTGGATGGTGCTTATAGTCGAGGCCTTTGAAGCCCTTCGGGTCTTTCTGCCGCCAAAGCCTGGCCTCGCTGGGCGCAATCCCGGCGTGGTAACTGTTGTGCGTGCCGATGACCTGAATCTGGTTGATCTTCAGTGCGTGGCTGTCCGACTGCGCCCAGAGCGGCGCGGCCGTCAGCAGGCCGGCCATGGAGGCGGCCAGGGCAACGGAAGAAACGACACGGCATGGAAACATGAGGATGTCCTTTGCGGAATGAAATGGCGCGCCTGCTTCCAAAATCCGCACGTTCCGGGGAAGTCGTCCCGCGTCTCATCGCATTCTACCCTCGCACCCTTTTCATCCAGGTAAGAGGAGGCCGGCCAGCGCTTGATTGGGCTGAAGAGGCTGCGGAAAAACAGGGAAAAGCGAACGGAGAATTGGCAGGGGCTAAAGCCCTCTCATATTTTGCGGCCTTTTCGGCCCGGCTGAAGCCGTGCCCTTGTTACAAAGCCCACGCCAGATGAGTTTTTCCGCAGCCTGTGAAGCCACAGTTGCATTGGTAATTTGACTTCAGCCGCATTCGGCCTGTGATTCAGCGCCCGCGGGCAATGCTTCCTGACGGCACGCAGCCTCAACGCTTCTGCCACGCCCGCATGCAGCCGCCGACGCCGCAACCGCGCCGCGGTCTCACACGGACTCAACCGCGTGGATGCAGTTGGCCACCTCGGAGGCCAGCGTCTCCTGGTCGGCGGGAAACTGCTTGCGTTCGCGCTCGGGAATCTGCTCCAGCAGCGCCGCGTAGGGCGTTGCCTCACAGCCCGGATAGGCGGGAAAGCCCACCGCATCGGCCATTTGGCAACTGATCTTGATCAGCTCCGCCATATCCCATGCGTCCACCTGGCGGGGCTGGTGATGCTCGGCCACAACCGCAGCAAAGTCGGCGGGCAGCTTCCAGTCGGCGATGAGTTTTTCGCCAGCCTCGCAATGATCCCAGCCAAACAGCTCCCGCTCGCCTTCCAGCAGGCTGTCTGCCGGGCCACGATGCGTCTCCAGCAGCGCCGCATACTCTCCCGGCTGGATGACCGCCAGAGCAAAGCGCCCGACGTCGTGGAGAATGCCGGAAGAGTAGGCGATGTCCTTGTCCAGGAAGCCCATCGAGGCAATCTGTTCGGCAATCAGGGCGCAGGCCAGGTTATGCCGCCAGAGATGGCGCATGGCAGGATGGTTGAGGGTCTTGCCGAGGTAAGCGCGCACCCCCACCGTCAGGCACATTCCCTGCAGGTGATTGGCCCCGAGCACGGCCACGGCCTGCAGGATGCTGGTGGCGGGAAAGCGCGGGGCATAGAGAATGGAGTTCGCGATGGTCAACACCTCGCTGGCAAAGGCGGGATCGGTTGAGATGAGCGCGCATAGCTGATGCAGCTGGACGTTTTCTTTGTTGGCCAGTTGCAGAACGCGGATGGCCACCTGCGGAAACGGAGGCAGGCGCAGGTGTGCCCAGGGCAGTCTGGCCGCACTGGCGCGATCCTTGTCCATGGGCACCTCGTTTCCCCGCTTTCTCCCGTCCGGCTTCCAGGTTGTGTCAAGCATGACCCGTTCCCCGTGCCCAGTCCCTCTCCTCGTACCCGGCTTCCGGCGCCTTGGGCTTTGCGCGCGCCTGGGCCGGCAGCTCCAGATTGGAGCCAGCTTCCGTTCGGCCGTCAGAGTGTATGTCGGCAGAGAAAACGGTTTTCTCCAACACGAATCCGTTGCCCGCGTTTGGGTCTGAAGATTGACGCGCAGGCTATCGCAACAAACACGCGACCCGCGTGTTTGTTGCGGTTTTCCGCCAGGCAATTAGGCCCGCACACAGGCGCAAAGACGCGGCCCCGGCCGCGCACAAATCAGTTTGCTCTCATGAGAATCTTCCAAGTCAGGAGTCGGGAGCGCCCGGCCCAATGCGCGCCAGCCACGGCACCGCGAACAGCGTCAGCGCAAACACAAAGGTGGAAGCGGCGACGAACTCCAGGTGGCCGTGGCGAAGGTCTTCAAGCACCAGCTTGACCGCCACGAGCACCAGCAGCGCATAGCCCAACCGGGTCAGCTCCACGCGCCGCCAGTGCGCCCCGCCATAGGCCAGGGCCAGCGCCGCCGCGCACAAGGTCAGGGTACGGATGAAGGCCAGATGGTGGGCCTCGGGCGTGCGCCACAGCGCCATCAACCCCGCCAATCCGGCGGTGGTCAGGGCCGCCAATACGGCCAGCGCCACGACGGCAGAGATCACGCGCAGGGCCAGCCGCGCCGGGCGGGCTCCGGGCCGAGGCCTTGCGGCCACATAGCAGCAGACCGCGGCGGCCGCAACCAGGTAGACGCTCCAGCCAGGCGTTCCGGCGGGCGTTCCCGCCAGGGCACGGAAGGCATAGCCCGGCAATCCCGAGGCCGCAGCGGCCGCGGTCAGGAAGGCCATCGCGTGCCACTCCAGCGCCGGCCGCCGCAGCCGCGCGCCGGTCAGCGCGGCGGCAATCGCCGCGACGCTCAGCCAAGCCCCCAGACCCTGCGCCGGCAGGCACAGCCACCCGCCAGCCAGCAGCAGCGCCGCGCTCCAAGCTCCATACACCCGCTCGGTGCGCCTGCCGGCAGCGCCGCAGGCGCCCAGCAACAGAGCGGTGTAGCCGACCGCCGCCAGCGCCATGCAGGCAAGACCCAGCACCATCGCCCCGGCCGGGGGCGCAAAGGCGAGCAGTCCTGAGGCAGCCAGCAGAAAGGCGATGGTCGTCTGCAGGGCCTCATAGACCGTGATCGGTTTGCGCAGCGCCAGAGTATTCCAAACCACGCCCGCCGCGACGATTGCAAACAGCGCAAGCCCCGGCGCCATCAGAGCGTCCGCGCCCAGGGCCGGATAATCCGCGCGCGCACCGGGCGGGCTCATGTAGATGAAGATCAGGAACCACAGGCCCACATCGGCTGCGGCGGCGACCAGCACGCGGACCCCGGTGGCGCGACCGCGCAGCGCTGCGTACTCTCCCAACGCGGTCATCAGCAGAAGCGCCGCCAGAAAAGGCTCCAGAGTATGCGTGGAGATGGCCAGCGCCAGCGCAACCGCAGCCGCGGAGGTGTGCGCCACGGCCAACACGGAGGTGCGCCTGCCCGCCAGCGACGAAGCCACCGCCGCGAATCCCGCCAGCACCGCGGCGGCGGCCACTGCCGGCAGGACGTGGAAACTCAGCGTCAGCTCCCACAACATGGGAGCCAGAATCAACGCCGAGGTGCATGCATAAGTGGTGCTGGCCGGCCAGCGCTCGTCGCGCACCCGGGCCGCGGCCACCAGCCACAGGATCGCGTAGGCAATGGCGGCAGCTGCGACCAACGGCCGGGGCAGAGCGCCCCATTCCTCCAGAGCACGAAGCAGGAAGGCGCCGGCAATGCCCAGCATGGCCCGGCCGAGCACGGGAAACGCTCCACCGGCCAGCGCAGACCCAGGTGCAGCCCTGGCCGCGACCGCCGCTCCGGGATTGGCGGGGGCCGCTTCCGCAGGCGCAGGCGCGCGGGCTGCTGCCGAATGTTCCAGCAGAAAGATTCGCCGCTCCAGCGCATCCAACCGCGCGGCAATCCGGTTCAGTGTCTCGGGAAGATCGTCCATCGCTTCGACCCGATCCTGCGGCTGAGAGCTTCAGGCCTCAGTCCCCCGCCGCAAGCTGTTGTGCATCCGCCTCCGGCCAGGGCGGTAACAGCTTCACCAGCACCCACAGGAAAAGAAGGGGCAAAATGATCAAACCAATGGCCACGAGCAGCCCTTCTCGGGTGACCAAAGCCATCTTGTAGGTGGTGTAGCCGAGAAAGCTCTTGGAGAACAGCTGTCCACCGATCACGACGTTCCAGCGCATGGCGAAAACGCTGATCAGAATCAGGCTGCCGCAGAGGACGTAGATGCGCTTGCGCGTAATCTCGCTGAGTCTGACCACCTGGGTAAGGAAGAGCAAAAACAGCGGCAGCAGCGTCCCGAGGATGATCTGAAGCACAATCTGCGAGAAATAGAGCTTGGTGTGGACCATGAAGTCGATGCTGCGGAAGGATTCGTCGGCCTCATAGATGCGGTGCACCAGGTCCAGCATCTCCAGGCTGAAGTCGATGATGAAGATGTAGAACATGTACATCGCAATGGCGTCCACGCAGCGCATGTCGATGGTCTTGCCGCGCAGTTTGGTCAGCGCCATGTAGATCACCATCACCGCGGCGATGCCCGAGACCATGGCGGAGAAGATGAACACCACCGGCATCAGGGGCGATGACCACCAGGGATTTGCCTTGAGCGAGCCGAAGATGAATCCCACATAGCCGTGCAGCAGAAAAGCCGAGGGGATGCCGACCAAGGTGACGATCCATCCGACCTTGTCGTCGATGTGCAGGGAGCGCTGGCTGATGTTGCTGGAGCCCAGGGTCATGATCTTGTAGATCCAGCGCAAGGGCGGTTTGGCTGTTTGCGAGAGCAGTACGATCTCGCGGCGGTAGTCCAGCCAGATCTCGAAGGAGAGCACGGCCATCAGATACCACAGGTAGACATAGCCGAACATGGCCATGGCCGAAGTGCTGTGCGGAGTGAAGTACATCTCCGGGGCGCGCAGCGGATGGCCCAGATGCAAAATCAGGGGCAGAGGGGCAACCAGCAGGAACGCCAGCGCCGTGAGCAGGGCCAGCCGGTAGGTGGGCTTGACGGCCTCCACGCGAAAGACGCGCTCCAGGGAGGCCAGAATGAATGCGCCCGCCACCAGCCCCGTGATGTAGGGATACAGGACGATCAGCACGCTCCAGTAAAGCGTGATTTCGTTTGGATACATGTAACCTTCGACGCCGCTCATTTTTAGCTCCTAGCTGCTAGCTTCCAGCCGCTAGCTCGTTCTGCCGATTCCGCTGAATTCATCTCCCGCCGGCCGTCTTCAGCTAGAAGCTAGAGGCTGACGGCTAGAAGCTGCTCTTACCGCACCGAACCATCCAGCCCGTAATAAAACGCCTTCGCGCCGGTGGCCATCTGCGGCTTCAACACCTGGACGCCGTGGGTCTTGAGGAAGGCATGAATCGGATCGTTCGGGTTCTTCAGATCCGCCAACTGCCGCGCACCGGTCGGGCAGGCCTCGCAGCAGGCGGTGGTCAATCCCTTGGTGATGCGGTGGTAGCACAGGGTGCACTTATCGGCGATCTTCCTTTCCGGATGAATGTAACGGCAGCCGTAGGGGCAGGCCTGCACGCAATAGGCGCATCCCAGGCAGTATTTCGGATCGATCAGCACCGCCCCATCCGGGGTGATGAACGTGGCGCCCACCGGGCACACCTGGGTGCAGGGTGAATCCGTGCACTGGTTGCACATTTTGGGAACGAAGAAGTAGTCTCCCTCGGCGCCTTCGGGAACGGGCGGGAATCCCTCCTTGCCGCCGTCGGGACTGATGACCTCGGGCGATTCGAGATGGATGTCATTGCGGTGATAGCGCTCGACCCAGGTGCGGAAGAATCCGTCGGGCACGTCGTTTTCCGCCTGGCATGCACGCACGCAGTTGCCGCAGCCAATGCACTTGGAGATATCGATCAGCATGCCCCACCAGTGTTCGGCCATGGTGTAGTTCGGGGCGGATTCCGGGGTTCCGGCCAGGACGTGCTCCCAGGCTATGGCTGCCGCGGGAAGCAGGACCAGAAAATGTCTCCGCGAAAGATTCATTGCGCACCTCCCGCAGCAGCGGTTTTGGCTGGAGTCGAGGATGGAGCCGAGGCAGGACTCGAGGCGAGGCCCGGACTGTGCGGATTGTGGCAGGTCTCGCAGGCAAGCCCGTTGGCGTGGTCGGCGGCCACCACCTGGGGAAAGTCCTTGGGCTTGGCGGCGCTGGCCGCGTGACAGCGCACGCACAGCACCGCGGTATCCAGCTTCACCGGCGTCACCGACGTGGGATCATCGGCGTGGCTGGCCAGCGGTCCGTGGCAGGCCTCGCAGTTCACCGAAGCGTGCTTGCCGGCGTGCTTGGCGCCGGCAATGTCCGTATGGCAGGATTCGCAGACCGCGTGCCCGGCAAACTTCAGCGGCCGCGCCGCAATCTCGCCGATGGCTGCCCCGCGATAGTGCCCATATTCGCCAAAACTCTTCGGCACGACGTAGTGGCGGACCACCAGAAATACCAGGAAGAGGAGTACGAAGAGCCCCGCGAACCGAAAAAGATGTTCTTCTTCTTTGAATGCGCTCATCAAGCCCTGTCTCCGAAGAGCCCCAGCCGGCCGTGTGCGCAATTCCATGCCGATGTGATCTGGAACACTTCCTCTGCCTATCAAGGTAGCGGGTGTTGTAGGGGCAGTGTATGTGAGATGAATCACAATGCTCTGTGATGCGGTCCCGTCACTGGCTGCGCCTTGCCGGATCACGTTGCCGCACCCGCAGTCATTTTCCTCGCATCCGCTTTCTGCCTGTAAAATCGGTGTTTGGAGCGCATCATGCCAAAGGTTCTCGACGGCGCCGCGATTGCCGCCGCCATCAAGCAGGAGGTCGCCGAGGAGGTGAAGAAGTTGGCCGCCCGCGGCATTCGGCCGGGACTGGCAGCAGTGCTGGTTGGCCAGGTGGCGGCGTCGGAGATTTACGTCCGCAGCAAGGTCCAGGCCTGCGCCGAGCTGGGACTCTTCAGCGACCTCATCACTCCTCCGGGTACGGTGAGCACCGTGGAGATGCTCGAGTTAGTGGACGATCTGAACCGGCGCGACGAGATCGACGGCATTCTTATCCAGCTTCCGCTGCCTGCCCAGATCGACGCCAAAGAGCTGCTCGACGCCGTCGATCCGGCCAAGGACGTGGATGGCTTTCACCCGATCAACGCGGGCAGGTTACAGGCGGGACGGCCGGCTCTGGCGCCGTGCACGCCGGCGGGAATCATTGAAATCCTGGAGCGCAGCGCGATTCGCATCTCCGGGCAGCACGCGGTGGTGGTTGGCCGCAGTGACATTGTGGGCAAGCCGACCGCGATGCTGCTGCTTCATAGAAACGCGACGGTGACAATCTGCCACTCCAAGACACGAAATCTCGGAGAGGTTACCCGCCAGGCCGATATTCTGGTTGCCGCCATCGGCCGTCCCGGCTTCATCACGCCGGAGATGGTCAAGCCGGGCGCCACGCTCGTCGATGTGGGCATCAACCGGCTGAACACGCGCGAGGAGTTCGACCGGTTCTTCAGGGGCAATGCCAAACGCGAAGCCACCTTTGAAAAGCGCGGCTCGGTGATCGTCGGCGACATCGATCCGGGCGCCTTCGAGCTCTCCGGCGCTTACACGCCGGTGCCAGGCGGCGTCGGCCTGCTCACCATCGCCATGCTGATGGCCAACACAGTTCGCGCGGCCAAGATGCGGCGGGGGCTTTAGGCCGATGCTGCGGGTCGGCCTGACCGGGGGGCTGGGCAGCGGCAAGAGCACCGTTGCCGCCATGCTTCGGGGACTGGGCGCTCATGTGATCGAAGCCGACGAGCTGGGACGCGCGCTGATGGAGCCGGGACAGCCGGTTTTTTCCGCGATTGTCCAGCACTTTGGCCCGGAGGCGCTCACGCCGGAGGGCCGTCTGGACCGCGCGCGACTAGCCCAGATGGCATTTCAGGGCGGCCGGCTTAATGAACTGAATGCTCTTGTGCATCCACCCGTGATCGCCGCGCAGCAGCGCTGGATGGACGAACTCTTCGCCCGCGATCCGGCCGCAGTCGCCGTGGTCGAGTCGGCGCTGATCTTTGAAGTCGAGCGGGACGCGCGCGCGCGCGGCGAAAAAGAGAGCGTGCTGGCCGACTGGAGGCAGCGCATCGACCGCATCATCGTGGTCACCGCGCCGGACGAACTGAAAATCGCCCGCTACGCAGCCCGCATCAGCCTCGAGGGACCTGCGCATGAGGCGGCCGCGGCTGCAGCACGCGAGCGCCTGGCGCACCAGATTCCCGATGCCGAAAAGGTCAAGCGGGCCGATTATGTGCTTGATAACACGGTCGATCTGCCCGAGCTCCGGGCACAGGTTACGCGCCTGTGGCAGCAATTACAGCGCGAGAGCAACACTTCCGCAGGCTGATTGTCTTTAAAATAGAAACTGGCCGCCGCGCTATCCCCGGGAATGTGCGCATGTAGTCTTCTCGAATGCATCAGGAAAGGTTGTTAGAGTCTGCGAGCCATGAATTTGCGCAGGTTTTTTCTGATTGTCTTGATTGTGGGTGGATTCTGGTACCTCACGTCGCACTATACCGGGGGACTGGGACCTTTTTCGTTGTTCGGCGGGCATGGATCCAGCGCTCCGCTGCAACTGACGGAAGCTCATGCCGCGCCCGCCTACGACGCGGAGGAACAGAACAACATCGCCGTGTACAAGAAGGTGCTGCCCTCGGTGGTGAACATCACCTCCACCACCCTGGTCTTCAACTTCTTCTATGGAGTGGTGCCGCAGCAGGGCCAGGGTTCGGGATTCATCCTGGACCGCGCCGGGCACATACTGACCAACTACCACGTCATCGAGGATGCCAAGCGCGGCATAGAGGTGATGCTGTACAACAAGCGCCGCTACCCGGCGCGCGTGGTGGGAACCGACCAGGTGCACGACCTGGCTCTCTTGCAGATTGACGCTCCCGACCTGCAACCGGTCACGCTGGCCGACTCTTCCAACCTCGCCGTGGGCCAGAAGGTCTACGCCATCGGTAATCCCTTCGGCCTGAGCGGAACGATGACCAGCGGCATCATCAGCTCCATCCGCACCATCGCCGGGGCCGGCGGCGCGCCGATTGAGAACGCTATCCAGACCGACGCGGCCATCAATCCCGGCAACTCGGGCGGACCGCTGCTCAACTCCAGCGGCGAGGTCATCGGCATCAACAGCATGATCGCTTCCAACGGCGCCGACCAGAGTTCCGGGATCGGCTTTGCCATTCCCATCAACACCGCCAAGGCGGTGCTGGCGGATCTGACCCGCTACGGCCGCGTTCGCCGGCCCTCGCTGGGCATTGTCTCCTTCGGCATCGGTCCTGATCTGGCTTCGCAGATGGGTCTGGCCGCCGATTCCGGAGTGCTCGTCGAGCGGGTTATTCCCGGAGGAGCCGCGGATAAAGCCGGCCTGCATGGAGGCGACCAGCAGGCTTACGTGGGCAATCAGCCGATCATGCTGGGCGGCGATTTGATCGTCGCGATCGACGGCCAGCAGGTCTCCGACCCGCAGGACATCAACGCCATCATGGACAAGCACCAGGCCGGCGATACGATCAGCGTGACCATCCTGCGCGGCCGCCGGCAGATGACCTTCAAGCTCATTCTCGGCGAGGCCCAGGACAACAACGGATGACGGTTAACTGAATCGGGGCAAGAAAAGAGCGGGCCGTTCGCCACGGCGAAGGACCGGTTTTATATGCCTGCTTTGGATTTTCAGAAACCGGCCTGCATCTCGGTCTGCTCGGCCTGCGCCACCTGCACTTGAGCCACGTTCACCGGCTCGTTGTAGTGAGCGGCTACCATCCGGGCAGCTTCGGCGCCGTCCATATAAGGCCGCACCGCCGCCAGCTTGATGGTCGCCTGGCCGGCCATCGCAGCCACGGCTGCCTTGCCTGAAACCGACTGCACCAGCGCCAGGATAGCAGTGACGATCGTGCTCACAGCCTGAACGGTCAAGAGAGCGTGGTTCTGGCTGGCCGGATCGACAATTTTCGCCACTGACAACAGCGCTGCGTTCACCTGCTGCTGCAAAGTCATCACCTGGTTTTGCAACTGCGCCAGAAGGCTGGCTGAAGGATTGGCGAGGTAGGCCCTGGCCTGCGTCACCAGCAGATTCGAGGCCGCGTCAAAGCCCGTGGTCGCCGCAGTAAAGATCGGCGTGTCGGCCGGCGCCAGGAGGCTCGCAGTCGAGTCAACCGTGGCCACGGCGCTCTCCAGGGCCGGCGTCCAGTTCACGATGTCCTGGGCCACGGAGCTGCCCGAGCAGCCGCCCAGGAAGGGCAGCGGGAGCAGGAGCGCGATCATCGCCCACGCTCCCAGCTTGGCCGTGGAGTTGGTTGCCCGCGACGGTCCGCCCGGGTCCTGCGCCAGCAGACCCAGTAAGGCGCTGGCCAGCCCGCTGACCAGCGCTACGACCGTCCCCGCACCGGCGTTACCCAGCGTAATACCCTGCTGGCTCAACACGCCGGCAATGGAGACGACAGAGATCAACAGCCCGGCGGCCGATGTCTTCGGATGGTTCCAGATATTTGCAATGGGATTCATTCGGAAAAGCTCCTTGTCGAGAGAAAGGGCGGCCGCAGCCGCTCGGTTGCAGCCCACAGCTATTTCCGCCACGGGCTCGAGCAGAACCAGAGATGTTGTATCCCGAAGCCGCAGCACTCAAGCCGACGCGACCATCCCGGGGCCCCCAACGACTGCCTTTTGCCGTTGGTGTGGGAGCATCAGGAAGCTGCGGCCTGCCGCGAAACCGAACAGGAAAAAGCAACCTTGGTTCTGCTCTCATTCCAGCCGGCGGCGGTCCACACAAGGAGGACCGGCCGCCGATCTGGACGATGGGCAGCCTGCCCGGGCATCCTTCTCCGCCGTGGTTCCGGTGGGGCCGCCTGGCTCCTCTGCCGCTGCCCTGAAGCATTTTCGGAGAACGTCTGGACCCTTTGAGAGCCGAGAAAGGCGGCCCGCCCCGGCGGGCCACTTGAGTACACAGCTTCGGTCTAGAGCATTTTCGGAATACATGTAGACTTTTTGAGAGCCGTAGCAGGTGGCTTTTTCTTGAGGAAAAAGCCACTTAAGTGCGTGGCTTCGGTCTACAGCAATTCCGAAAAAGCTATACCGTAATTCCGAAGATGCTATCGACACACACGGTCCCGCGCCCCGGCGCCATCCGCTATTGGGGGAGGGCGTACTCATTCGCCCGGCGCTGCACATCCGTTGTGAGTCTGGATATCTAAAGACTATGCGATACCCGCATTATCCTCGGCAAGGAAAGGGAGATGACTAACTTCTATAAAAATCATCAACTTCAAACAAGACGCCGGGGCGGATCCGCTTGACAGCCAGTAAAGCGCCCTGCCATGCGCTTCTCTCATGCTCAGGTTTTTCGGGCGCGCTTTCAGCTTTCCCGGCGCACAAACCGCCTTCCTCGGATCTCGTACTCCCCGCTCACTACCCGCCTGATCGCCTCAGGATAGGCAGTGTGCTCCTCCACCAGAATCCGCTCTGCCAGGGTGTGCGCGTCGTCGCCGTCCAACACCGGAACGGTTCGCTGCAGCACGATCGCGCCATGGTCCAAGCGCTCGTCGACAAAGTGGACCGTACACCCTGAGACCTTCACCCCATACGCAAAGGCCTGCTGCTGCGCATCCAGTCCGGGGAAGGCCGGCAGCAGCGCGGGATGAATGTTCAGAATGCGGTTGGGAAACGCGGCCACGAACTCCGACGACAGCAGCCGCATGTAGCCGGCCAGACAGACCAGTTCAACTCCGTGCTGCCGCAGGCAGGCAATCACATCGGCGTCGTGTTCGGCCCGTGTGCGTCCCTTCGACTCGAACAGCGCCGTGCGCAAGCCCAGTTCCCGGGCCGCTGCAAGGCCCGCGGCGCCGGCCACGTTGGAGATGACCACGGCGATCTCCGCGCCCTTCAGCTCGCCGGCATGAATTGCGCCGGCAATCGCCCTGAAGTTGGAGCCGCGGCCGGAGAGCAGGATGCCGAGCCGCACTGGATCGCCGCTCATGTGTACTGCACCCGGCGCTCGCCTTTGACGACGCGCCCGATCACGTAGAACTTCTCCTCGGCCCGGTCGAGCAGGTTCTTGGCCCGCGTAAACTTCGCTGCCGGAATGGCCGCAATCAGGCCGATGCCCATATTGAAGGTGCGCATCATCTCGTCCTGCGGCACCTGTCCCAGAGTCCGCAGGTGCTCGAAGATGGGCAGCACCGGCCATGATCCGATCTCGATCTGCGCCGCAGTGCTCTTGGGCAGAATGCGCGGCAGGTTCTCCGTGATGCCGCCGCCGGTGATGTGCGCCATGCCCGTGGTCATCCCCGCCGTCACCAGCTTCTGGATCACGTGCAGGTAGCTGCGGTGCACCTTCATCAGCGCCGCTCCGGCCTTTTCCCTGATCGCCGTCACGTACTGCGTAGGCTTGTATCCGGCTACTTCAAAGAGCAGCTTGCGCGCCAGGGAGTAGCCGTTGGTGTGCAAGCCGGTGGAGGGCAAGCCGATCAGCACGTCGCCCGCCTTGATGCCGGCGCCGGTGATCATCTTGTCACGGTCCACCGCGCCCACGATAAAACCGGCCAGATCGTACTCGCCGTCGCTGTAGAAGCCGGGCATCTGCGCCGTTTCCCCGCCGATCAGCGCGCAGCCGTTGGCGCGGCAGGCGTCGGCCAGCCCCGTGACCACGCTTTCGGTCACTTCGGGGTTCAGCTTGCCGGTGGCCAGGTAATCCAGAAAAAACAGCGGCGTCGCGCCCTCGACCGCGATGTCGTTCACGCAGTGGTTCACCAGGTCGGCGCCCACCGTGTTGTGCAGCCCCAGCTCGAAGGCCACCTTGAGCTTGGTGCCCACCCCGTCGGCCGAGCTGACCAGGATGGGGTTTTTCCAGCGCTGCAGATCCAGCCGGAACAGCGCGCCAAATGCTCCGATCCCACCCAGAACATTGCGGTTAAAGGTCTTCTGCGCCAGGTACTTGATGCGCTCCTTGGCGCGGTCGCCGCTGCTGATGTCCACCCCGGCGTCGGCGTAGGTTACGGATTTAGGCCGGATTGCAATTGGCACGATCTGGGCTTCCTGTGTGGAGATTTCCTGCGCAGCGCCAGAGAGATGGCGGGGCACGGGTTGGCCGGAAAGGTCGATTTTAGCAGCATTGCCAGATGCCCCTGTGCACATTTCCGCCAAGTTATCGTCCTCGCTTACCCAACCGTGTCCTTCTGAAATAGGGCGCCGGCCCGTTGACGTGCTTCGCTCCATCGGCAACCATCCAGCTTTTATACTGAACCCACATGAGCTCCCAGTCCCGCACCAGGTCCCAGACCTTGCAAGAGCGCGCCGAGCGCTACTTTCCCGGCGGCGTCAACTCGCCGGTGCGGGCCTTTCGCGCGGTCGGGGGCGCGCCGCCATTCGTCCAGAGCGCGAGCGGCGCATGGCTTGTCGACGCTGACGGGAACCGTTACATCGATTACTTCGGCTCCTGGGGCCCCATGATTCTCGGACATGCGTTCCCGCCGGTCGTCGAGGCCATCGAGCGGGCCGCACGCAACTCAAGCAGCTTTGGCGCTTCGGCCGCGGCCGAGGTCGTTCTAGCCGAGCGCATCGCCGCCAGCTACCCGGCCATCGAAAAGATGCGCTTTGTCAGCTCCGGCACCGAGGCCACCATGTCGGCCATTCGCGTAGCCCGCGCCGCCACCGGCCGCAAAATCATCGTCAAATTCGAGGGCTGCTACCACGGCCACGCCGACGGACTCCTGGTGAAGGCCGGCTCCGGAGTCGCCACCTTCGGGATTCCCGGTTCGGCCGGCGTCCCTGAGGAGATTGCCCACCTGACCCTGGCCTTGCCTTACAACGATCTCAGCGCAGTCGAGACTGCTTTCGCCGCACACCCCGGCGAAATTGCCGCCGTCATCCTTGAACCTGTGGTTGGCAACGCCGGTTGTATTCCGCCTTTACCCGGCTATCTGGCCGGTTTGCGTAAGCTGACCGCCAGCCACGGCGCTCTGCTCATCGTTGATGAGGTCATGACCGGATTCCGCGTCGCTTTGGGCGGCGCCTGCGAACTGTATGGGCTCGACCCCGACCTTGTCACTCTGGGAAAGATCGTTGGCGGCGGACTGCCGGTCGGCGTCTTCGGCGGGAAACTCCGTTTCATGGATTTACTCGCGCCTCTTGGTCCGGTCTATCAGGCCGGAACCCTGAGCGGCAATCCACTGGCCATGGCCGCCGGCATCGCTACTTTGTCCTATCTGCAGGAACACTCGACCCAGGTCTACCCTCAGCTGGAAGCCACCGCCCAGGCAGTTGCCGAAGGCGTTGCCGCCGAGGCCGCGCGCGCCGGCGTTCCGCTCACCACTAATCGTGTCGGCTCGATGTGGACGTGGTTCTTCACTCCCGGTCCCGTCGCCAACTACGAGGACGCCGCCAAATCGGACACTGCCGCCTTCGGCCGCTTCCACCGCGCCATGCTGGAGCAGGGGATTCTGGCTCCCGCCCAGCCAATTTGAAGCAGCTTTCCTGAGCACTGCCCACGGCAAAGGGGAATTGGAGGTCACCGTCGTCGCCGCACGCCAGGCCTTCGAGCAGGTGCGTCAGCCAGCCTGACGCGTTGGCTCAGGCCCAAGCGTCTCAGAACCTGTTGAAGAACTGCCGCGGGCAAGGATCAGGGGCTAAAGCCCACGTTGATTTTGCTGCGATTTCGGCACGCGACCCACCCACTGGGTGGGTTCCCCGGTCGTGCCCTTTCGCGCTCGATGCTCCGAATTCGAGTTTTTCAACAGGTTCTCAGACCCACGCATCCAGTGTGACAAAGCGGTGGGATTTCGCGTACTGCGTCAACAATTTTTCGGTTGCCGTTACGGAGGCTTCTCGATTGGCGGCTGTCTCCAGGTGGCCGCCGTCGTGCAGGGCGATATTAGCCGCGCGTCCCTGGCGCTCAAGCCGGTCGATCTTCGCTGTCAGCCGCTTTGCAATGACCTCGGCCGAGGGCTCGCTCCAATCGGAGGTCATTGCGTTCCACAACACCGGAACCATGCCCATTTCGCGAGCCGTCCGCAACACGCCCGGTCGCCGCGCGCCGAAGGGAGGCCGGAAAAAACGTACGGCAACGCCCGCAATCTGCTCCAAACACTCCCGGCTGCGTTTCAATTCCTCGCGAACACGGGTCGAAGAGCTGAGCGCCAGGTTGGGATGGCTCCAGGAATGGTTTCCGATCAGGTGTCCGGCCGCGACTACGCGCCGCACCAGCTCCGGCTCGGCTGCCGCACGGCTGCCCAACTGAAAGAAGGTTGCACGGACCTGATAGCTTGCCAAAATGTCGAGCAGGCGCGGCGTCCAGGCCGGGTTGGGTCCGTCGTCGAAGGTCAGCGCCAGCTCGCGGGGCCGGTCGGGCGCAACCAGCGCCCGGCCGAAGATCCGCGAACCCGGCCACAGCGCGGCATAGGCGCAGCCGCCAGCAGCCAGCCCCAACCCGACTGTGGCAGCCACTCCCGCGCGGATTCCTTCGGCCCATGATGAAACCATCATCTCTCTCAGTGTGCTGCTCCGGACGAAGGGGCCGCAAGCACCAGTTGCTGTCCGCCGACCGCCGAAATGCGCCGCACCCGGTCAGTGATCGCGTCAATTCCCACGGCGATTTGGTATGGGCGATTCTACTTGACAGCGTTTCCGAGCCTGTCGCGAGTCGTTTCCACGACCCCCTGAAACCGGGCAACGAGGTTGTGTCGACCAGGCATGTAGTTCGTGGGCGCAGAAATGAGCCTCCTACGGCATTTCTCCTTCACATGTAGCCTCGATTGGCGTTCTTTGCGGCGCCGATTCTTGTAGAAATCGGCGCTTGAGTGCATTGGCTCCGGTATCCGTCTGAAGGAGGAATGCGTTAAGGCCAATTTTGGCCCCAAAACAGCCCTAAACTGCCCCTAAACTACCCCTAAACTACCCGAAAACGCCCCAAAACGGCCGCTTGCAAAACGAGTGTAACTTGTTATGTTTCATATAGATAATCTATTCTTCACAGCAAAAACGATGATCTACAGGTGGACATATTGGGGGGAGGGGGCTATGTAGATGGTACGGACCGGTACGGACCGGGCACTTAGCTGACAGATTGAACCGGGGAGATGGCTGACATGAAGACTTCCCTCCAGCATCAGTGTGCAACAGAAGGGGGTAATTATCTGCAAACGCCTGGCGCGCTGACGGGAGGCGGAAAGAAGGTTGATCGATAGGACTGAAGCGATACGCCGATAGGAAGCCCGATGGGGCCGCTTGCAGAGATTGCCCCGCACTCTTCGCTACAATCGACGCATGAGCAAAACCGTCATCGCCACGGCCAGCGCTCCGGCGGCCGTCGGCCCTTATTCGCAGGGCGTGCGCACGGGTGGCCTGGTCTTTACCGCAGGGCAGATTCCGCTGGATCCGGCCACGCAGCAGGTGACGCCGGGAGGGATTACCGAGCAGACCACACGGGTGTTTGAAAACCTGAAAGCGATCCTGGAAGCCGCCGGCACCAGCCTCTCCCGCACGGTGAAAGCCACGGTATTCCTCAAGGACATGGCCGACTTTGCGGCCATGAACGCGGTTTACGGCAGCTATCTGGGCCAGAGCGGCTCAGTGCCGCCGGCGCGCAGCACCGTCGAGGTCTCCCGCCTGCCCAAGGATGTTCTGATCGAGATCGAGGTGATCGCCGAAGTCTAAGTCTTCCGCGCGCGCGGCCGTCTTTTCCGGGCGCGCGCAAATCTTTGCAGGCCGCGCTCAGCCGCCGGCCCGCAGCCAGCAGAGGAGGTTTACGCCATGAGTCAATCGCCCGAGTCGTCAGAGAAGTTCGTTCTCTCCGAGGCGGAGTGGCGCGCCCGCCTGAACCCGATGCAGTACCAAGTGCTGCGCGAGAAGGCCACCGAACGCGCCTTTACCGGAGCGCTGACCGAGAACCACGAGACCGGCAACTACCACTGCGCCGGCTGCGGAGCCCTGCTGTTCCTGAGCGGGGCCAAGTTCGATTCCGGCTGCGGCTGGCCCAGCTTCATGCTGCCCGCCGACTCGAAGGCGATCGCCGAGCATGAAGACCCGAGCTATGGGATGCGGCGGATTGAGGTGACCTGCGCGCGCTGCGGCGGCCACCTGGGGCACGTCTTTCCCGACGGACCCGCGCCCACCGGGCTGCGCTACTGCATCAACTCCGCTTCGCTGACCTTCACGCGCCAGGAACCGTAGCCGCAACGGGCACTCGGGGCAGCGGCAGCTTCAGGGCATAACAAAACCCCGTCCACCTGGGCGGGGTTCGTGTCAGTGCTGCGTTTTATGGATCAAGGTTGCGTCAGCCCGGCTCCGGGCAATCCTAAGGCCAGGCCGCCGCGGCTACGCCTTGGCGATTTTGCCGCTCTTGATGCAGCTGGCGCAGACGCGAAGGCGCTTGGGAGCGCCGTTGACCAGCGCCTTCACCACCTGCAGATTGGGGTTCCAGCGGCGGCGGGTGACGTTGTGCGCGTGAGAGATATTGTTGCCGAACTGCGGGCCCTTCCCGCAAACATCGCAAACCTGCGCCATGACTTCACTCCCAACGATTGTGTTTCGCACTTGCCGGCGCGATCCACGCACTGCGTGGGTTCCCCGCCTTCGCAGTCACGCACACGTCCACCGCCAGCTTGCCGAATCTTCAGTATACCCGGAATCCGCCTCGCGGCCAAGGCGACCAATGGGGCGAAGCATTGCCTGGTGGACAGGGGCTTTCCGGACAGGCGGAACACGACCGGCGGGAACTCCGACCGGCGGGCACGAAGAAATCCACCCGCAGAGCCTGCCGGAGCGTAAGGCTGCCGCTGCCGTCCCGGACCTGGGGGATTTTTAGAGTTTTTTCGCAACGTAAACGCGATAAAGGTGAAAGCCAAGCCGGCCTGCGTCCAGCGAACAGGCTTTTCCGCGCACTCAAGATCGATGTCCCCGGTACGCTCAAAGCCGATCTCTTCGGCCAGACGCAGCAGATCCTGGATCTGGGAACGCGTGAAGATTTTGATGGCAGCTCCATGAGCCATCTGCCCGCGCGTATCAATGGGCGTGGGGAAGTAGTCAGTGGATGTGACCAGCAGGCCGCCCGGCTTCAGAATCCGGTACATTTCGCGGAGATAGGCTTCGAGCGGAACGCCATGTTCAATCACGCTCAAGCAGGCGGCGGCGTCAAAGTGGGCGCCGGGAAAGCTGGTGCGCGTAATATCGCCGTGCAAGTAGCGAATGGGGCCGCGGCGGGCGGGGGCCGTAAAAGAAAGGTTGATGCCGATCAGATCGCGATATCCGCAGACGAACAGCGCCGGCAGCACGTTGCTGTAAAACTCCGCGCCCGCGTCCAGAATGCGTGCTTGCGGCGATGTGCGGCCAAGGATGGCAAGGACGGCGGCCAGATGATCCCAGTTTTTCTCGTCGCTGCGATGGCGGGGAAGGCGGAGGCTCCGCGCCTGCTCGGTGGCTTGCTTCCATTCCTGCTCGCTGCGCAGGGTTCCGTTGGGAAGCGGCCCGGCTGGAATCTGCATCAGACGGCTCGCGCCGAATTTGAGCCTGAGATAGATGCGATAGGCAAGATCCGTGCGCAGGACGACGCTCTTCACACGGCGCAAGAACTTCCTGGAAACAGACGGCACGGTAGAACGGCAACCTCACGATGGCTGGAACTGCTCCGACTATAGGTTTTGTGAAAACGCTTTGCAAGCAAGGGCCAATTATGCAAGGGGTTCCGACACTTGACCTGATCCGCCGCGATTTCAGGCGGCCATGAAAGCTGCCCATTCGGCGTGTGCGGCGGCGATCGATACGCGCCGCGGCTCCAGGTATCCGCAGAGTCACAGGATTCACTAAAATTCCATCCTCCGCCAATTGACGCCAAACGCGGTTGGCGCTACTCTCTCCCCAGATACCGGATTTGGTCGCCCACGCCATCCCGCGGTTCCGCTCCACAGCCCAAGGCTACGGCCCGTCCCTGTTGCGCATCCCCCGGTCCGGCTCCGAGCACACAACTTTGCCGGCCGCGTCATCCTCCCTAGAGCGGTTTCGCTTCACACATCAACATCGAGTGGACATGGAGGGTGGCTTTTTCTTGAGGAAAAAGCCACTCAGCCGCATGGATTCTGTAAGCAGCAGAATCGAAACCGCTGTATTCGACCCACCTCTGGTAATGGCTCGTCTTTCTCCCGATCATCCGCGCAACGCCGCCCCGGCTGCCGCCCACGGCCGCAACCGGCTAACCGCAACCTCGCACCGCTCAGGAGGCCGTCGAATCCTTTGAAGATCGCTCTGGAGATCACGCCCAACCTCGAGCCCCTGTTCGGGACTCGCGATGAAAACCTGAGGCTGATGGAAGACTCGCTCGGTGTCCGCATCGATCTCCGCTCCGACGCCGTCCATGTGGAAGGCGCTGAACCGGCGGTCAGCCGCGTGCAGCGCATCTTTCAGGATTTCGAGGCGCTGCGGCGGCAGGGCATCAACCCTCACAACGGCGAACTGAACGGGATGCTGCGGCTGGTGGTTGCCGATCCGGCCACCACCCTGCGTTCGCTGGCCGACTCCGGCAAGCAGCGCTCGGCCGGCGTAAAGCGCACCGTCCAGCCGCGCTCCATGAACCAGCGCAAGTACGTTGAGGCCATCGAGCAGAACGACATGGTCTTCGGGGTGGGCCCGGCGGGCACCGGGAAGACCTATCTCGCCGTGGCCATGGCGGTCTCCGCCATCAACGCCAAGAAGTTGAGCCGGATCATCCTGGTCCGTCCCGCAGTGGAGGCCGGAGAACGGCTCGGCTTTCTGCCCGGGAGCCTGCAGGAAAAGGTCGATCCCTACCTGCGCCCGCTCTACGACGCCCTTTACGATCTGCTAGAGCCGGAAAGAATCGACCGCATGCTGGAGAAAAACATCATTGAAATTGCGCCCCTGGCCTTTATGCGCGGGCGCACGCTCAATGACGCCTTCATCATCATGGACGAGGCGCAGAACACCACCATCGAGCAGATGAAGATGTTCTTGACGCGCATGGGGGCCAACTCCAAGGCGGTGATCACCGGCGACATCACGCAGATCGATCTGCCCAACCCGCGGAAGTCCGGCCTGCTTGACGCCATCAACATCCTGGACGGCGTCGAGGGGATTCAATTCTGCCATTTCGAGGAGTGCGACGTGGTGCGGCATCCGCTGGTCCAGCGCATCGTGCGCGCCTACGAGTCAGTCAAGGCGCAGCAGCAGGATCTGCCGCTGGCGATGGGCGAACCCATCGAAGTTACAGCGCAGGCGCGCGAAGACCGTGCGCAGTCGCAGCCGCTGCACCCCGGCAAACCCCAATAAGCATGGTTGCGCGTAAAATGGAAGGTACATCAGGGCCGTTCGCCGCGGCGGACGGCCCTGAGCACGATGATCCTCTTCGATCCAGATCTGGACCCTGCCCGTCCACCCCACGGACGAATCCGCCGCGGCGGACGTGGGGGCCCCAGTCCTCCACCCCACGGGCCAATACCCGCCCGTGGGGGCCCCGGTCCTGCGCTGAAGTCAGCTTCGGCTAGACCGGCTTCCGTTGCCGCACCAACCCGCCTGCCTTCCGTACGCACACTGGGGCGCTTCCTCGCCTTTGCCCAGAAGTCCGTGCGACTGCGCGGCCAGGTTTCGGTACTGCTCACAACCGATACTGCCATTCGCAATCTGAACCGGCGCTTTCGCGGAAAGAACCAGGCTACGGATGTGCTTTCATTTCCCGCTGATGGCGTGGGCGCGGAAGGAATGGCCGGCGATCTGGCCATCAGTGTGCCCAGGGCAGCGCGCCAGGCCGCCGTGCAGGGCCACCCGCTCTCGGCGGAGATCAAGGTGCTCATCCTGCACGGGCTGTTGCACCTGGCCGGCTACGACCACGAAGCCGATCAAGGCCGGATGGCGGGCCGCGAGCGTCAACTGCGTGCAAAGCTCGGCCTTCCGCAAGGACTGATCGAGCGCTCCGGCCACAAATCTCCCGCAAAGGCAGGCCGCACCGCAGGTGCACGGAGCGGCCGCTTATGACCCTGCTCCAAATTCTCGTATTTGTTCTGCTGGCCGGGGTCTCGACCTTGGCCTCGTATATCAGCCGGGTCTACTCCGAATTTGGCAAGATTCTTGCGCGCGAGATCGAAGAGAATCTCGACGCCTGGGAGGAGCAGGTGGAGCGGCATCTGGGGCTCAGCCGCGACCACGCCGCCATCTCCGCCGCGGTCCTGCAGCAACTGGCCGTCGGCATGATCGCTCTGGAGTTCGGCGCGGTGCTCTTCGAGCGCGCACCGCATCTTGGCCGGCCCACCTATGCTGAAATCGCCCAGGCGGTTCTCGGCGTGGTGCTGGTGGTGGTGTTCTGCAATCAGCTTCTGCCCTCCCTGCTTTTCAACCGCACCCGCGGCCGCTGGGCAGGACGTCTCATCTGGCTCATTCGGCTGCTGCTCTGGGTGGTGACCCCGATTACCGTTTTTATCCGCTTCTTTTTCTCCGTCGCCGAACTGGCGGAGGAACCGGCAGCCGGAAAGGAAGAACCGGCCGGCGACGTGGAGGCGCTGCTGGAAGCCGGCGAGGAAGAGGGGATTCTGGAGCAGAGCGACCGCGACCTGGTTCGTTCGGTGGTGGAGTTCGGCGACAAGCTGGTCCGGGAGGTCATGACCCCGCGGCCGCGGGTTTTCGCCGTGCCGGGAACTCTCACCCTGAAGGAGTTTCTGGAGCAGTTGCGCGAGCACAACTTCTCCCGCGTCCCGGTCTATTCCGGCTCGCTGGACAACGTGACCGGCATCGCGTTCGCCCACGACCTGCTGCAGATTACCGACGAGGAGGCCCGCACCCGCACCGTGGCCTCAATCGAGCGCGAAGCCGCCTTCGTCCCGGAGACCAAGCGCGGCTACGAGCTGCTGCGCGAGATGCAGAGGGAAAAACAGCACATGCGCGTGGTGATAGATGAATACGGGGGCGTCTCCGGCCTGGTGACGATCGAAGATCTGCTGGAAGAAATCGTCGGCGACATCAAGGACGAACATGAGGAGGAGGTGCCCATCGAGGAACCACAGCGCGAGCCCGGTGGCGCATGGATGGTCCCTGCCAGCTTCCCCGTCGATCAGCTCGCCGACCTCTTCGGCGAGCCAGTGGAGCTGGGCGATGCTTACGAAGCCACGACGCTTGGCGGCCTGGCCAGCGAAATTGCCGGCCGGATTCCGGTGGCGGGCGAGGAGCTGCGGCTCGAGCCCATCGGCCTGCGCATGGAGGTTGTCGCCTCCACCGACCGCCGCGTCGAGCGCCTTCGCGTCTTCCCGCCTACCGCCAAGCCCTCTGCATTAGCCAGTTAGGCGTTGCGGCTTTATCAGGTTGCGGAAAAACGGGGAACAGCGGACGAAGATTTGGCAGGGGCTGAAGCCCGCTCTTTCTTTTGTGGCATTTTCGGCCCGGCTGAAGCCGTGCCCTTATTACAAAGCCCCGCCAGATGAGTTTTTCCGCAGCATGTTTATGCCCTATCCGGGGGATGCCGTACACTCACTCAGGAGCCATGCTCGTTGAAATCCGGATTCGTCACCATCCTCGGCCGGCCCAACGTGGGCAAGAGCACGCTCTTGAACGCCCTCAGCGGTGAAAAGGTCGCCATTGTCACCGCCAAGCCCCAGACCACCCGCAACCGCATTGAAGGCGTGGTGGAACTGCCCGCGCGCAAAGGCGTCCATCCGGCGGCGCAGATTGTCTTCGTGGACACTCCCGGTGTGCACAAGCCGGGGCTCCCAGCTTGATCGCCGCATGTTGCAGGAGATCCACAACGCACTTGAATCCCGCGACCTGGTCCTGGTCCTGGTCGATGCTACTCGCAAGATACAGCTCGGCGCGTCTGCCGGCGAAAGCGCCCGCGGCGGCTGGGCCAGCGAGGATGAGTTTCTCTTCGGCCTCGTCCGCAAGCTCGACGGCCCGGTCTTCCTGGTCCTCACCAAGATCGATCTTGTGCCCAGGGAGCGTCTGCTGCCGCTGATTGACGCGCTCAGCCGTGAGTTTCAATTCGCACAGGTGATTCCCGTCAGCGCCCGCAAGCGCGACGGTCTTGATCTTCTTCTGCGGCGCATCGTTGAGGTTTTGCCCGCCGGCGAGCGCTACTACCCGAAAGACCAGTACACCAACCAGCCCCAGCGCTTTATGGTCGCCGAGCTGATCCGCGAAAGTATTCTTGTGGAAACCGGCGAGGAGGTTCCCTACGCGTCGGCGGTGGTCATCGAGCGCTTCGAGGAGCCCGCGCCGTTTGTCCCGCGCAAGAAGGGCGCTGTGCCGGCGCGGCTGCCGCTCACCCGCATCGCCGCGGCCATCTACTGCGAGCGGGACGGCCAGAGGGCCATCCTCATCGGCCGGGGCGGGTGGAAGCTGAAGGAGATCGGGACCGCTGCGCGGCGCAAGATCGAGTCGTTGGTCGGGACCCGCGTTTATCTCGAGTTGCACGTCATCGTCGAGCCCAACTGGCGCGAATCCAAGGCATTCGTTGAGTCTCTCGACTGGCGTAATCAGTTGCAGCGGCTGACCGCAGAATCGGTCTCCCCGGCTCCCCGCGAGAAAATGCTATAACCGCAATGCAAGCCAGGCTCACTGGAAAGGAAATGTGATGCACAAAACGCAGCTGGACCGCCGTGACTTTCTTGCCGCCTGCACCCGCGCGGGAATTGCCTCACCGCTGCTGCCGGGAATCCTCTACACGCTAGGCGCGCAGGCCCAGGAAGCCAGTACGGCCGCCAGCCCGGCTGGCAAGCCGCCGGTCCTGCCCAAAATTACGCCTGAGATGCTCGACCAGGCCGCGATACTGGCCGGCGTCGGTCCCTTTACGGCAGAGCAGAAAGCGATGATGCTGGACGGGCTCAACAGCCAGCGCAGCGGCTATGCCCGAATCCGCGACCTCAAGCTGGCCAACTCCGTGGCGCCGTCGTATGTCTTTCATCCGCTGCCTGCGGCAAGCGCCGGCGCGCAACCCGGCGTCCCGAGTATCCATGTCTCCGTGGAGCATACCTCCGGCTCGATGTCCTCCGCGCCCGCGAGGATTGAGGATCTCGCTTTCGCTACGGTCACGGAGTTGGGGTCGCAACTGCTGGCTCGAAACGTGACTTCGCTGGCGCTGACCCAAATGTACATGGACCGGCTCAACCGCTACGATCCGAAGCTCCACTTCGTCATCACCCTCACCGAGGAGCGCGCGCTGGCCCAGGCCAAGGCCGCCGACGCCGAGATCGCCGCCGGCAAGTACCGCGGGCCGCTGCACGGCATTCCGTGGGGCGCGAAGGACCTGCTGGCGGTGAAGGGCTACCCGACCACGTGGGGCGCGGGCGGCTTCGAGCACCAGATGATCAACGAGGACGCAACCGTTGTCCAGCGCCTGGACGCGGCTGGAGCCGTGCTTGTTGCGAAGCTCACGCTGGGGGCACTGGCCATGGGCGACAAGTGGTTTGGCGGGCAGACCCGCAACCCCTGGAATCCCGCGCAGGGGTCGAGTGGGTCGTCGGCAGGGCCGGCCTCTGCCGTGGCCGCCGGGTGCGTCGGCTTCGCCATCGGCTCGGAGACGCTGGGCTCCATTTCTTCGCCCTCCACGCGCTGCGGAACGACGGGGCTGCGGCCGACCTTCGGCATTGTGCCGCGCACCGGCGCCATGGCGCTGAGCTGGACCATGGACAAGCTGGGGCCCATCGCCCGCTCTGTCGAGGACTGCGCGCTGGTCCTGGGCACGATCTGCGGACCGGACGGCCAGGACACGTCCGTGCATCCGGCCTCTTTCGTCTGGCCGCCGCCCGGCGGTTGGCGTTCGCTGCGCGTTGGATATCTGAAGAACGAGTTCGATCCACTTCCTCCGCTCCAGCTTCGCCAGCCCGCGCCCAATGAAACCGATGCGGAAAAGACGCGGCGAGAGCGGCGCAACGCGGCCATGAAGGCCGGACGCGCGCGGCGCGAGTATGACCGCCGCTACGACCTGGCCGCACTGGACAAACTGCGCTCCATGGGCGTGAACCTCATCCCGGTCGAGCTGCCGAAGCTGCCCTACGATGCCATGACGGCCGTTCTCACCGCCGAGGCTGCAGCCGCCTTTGACGAGCTGACCATGACCGGCCGCGACCGGCTGCTGACCGAGCAGGGGCCCGAGGACTGGCCCAACGACTTCCGCATCGCCCGTTTCTACCCGGCGGTGGAGTACATCCAGGCCAACCGCGCCCGCAGTGTGGCAATCCGCCAGCTCTCGGCGCTCTTTGAGCAGGTGGACATCATCGTTACGCCCACCACCGGCACGCAGTTGACGGCCACCAACCTTACCGGCCATCCCGCGCTGATCGTGCCCAACGGCCTGCGCGGCGCAGACGCGCCCCACCCGCCAGCGACCGACAACGGCGACAACGACGACATCGGCGGACCCGGCACTCCGGTCTCGCTCACCTTTCTGGCCGGCCACGACCAGGACGCAAGGCTTGCTTCCTTTGCCCGCGAATATCAGCGGGAGACAGGCTTCCAGAAGCTGCATCCGAAGCTGGACTAGGGCCTGTGAACACTACCTGGGACGGGTGGCGTTGCGAGCGAAAATCCGCTCAGACGAGGCGGAGGACGAAGACTTTGGTGATTCCAAGGCGAGGACGACAACGAAGTATGAGCGGATTTTCGCCGCAACCCGGAGGGACGGGGCCGATTTTCCCCATCTCTTTGTCGCTCGTCGCTCCAGTAGGCCGGCTACAGTTCGCTCCTCGCTTCTCGATCTGGGAAAAATCGGCTCGCGTCGCCGCCATCCCAGGTAGTGTTCACAGGCCCTAGCCGGCTGGAACGCAGAGAGCGTGAGCGCGCGCCATGTACCATTTGTGCATGGCGCTGGTCGAGGTGAACTCGGTGTGGAAGTGCTACCCGCGGCGCAGGGGCTTAAAGACTGAGCAGCAGACAGTCGTCGAAGACGTTTCGCTCGCCATCGAAGCCGGCGAAACGCTGGGGCTGGTGGGCGAGTCCGGCTCAGGGAAGACTACCCTAGCGAGGATGATTCTGGGACTAGTCGAGCCGAGCCGAGGCTCCGTGCGGGTGGACGGCGTAGATCTGGCCAGGGCCTCGCAGGCGGGGATGCGGCGGCTACGGCGGCAGATGCAGCCGGTCTTCCAGGATCCCTATGCGGCGCTGAATCCGCGGATGAACATCCTGCAAATCGTGAGCGAGCCGTGGCGGATTCACGGGCGCGAGGCGGGAATGGCAAAAGGTCGCGACGCCCTCCACTCCGCTGCCGAGGAACTTCTGGGCGAAGTCGGGCTGGATGAGTCGGCGCTGCCGCGCCATCCCCACGAATTCTCTGGCGGGCAGCGGCAACGGATCAACATAGCCCGCGCCCTGGCGCTTCGCCCCAGGCTGCTGATCCTGGACGAGCCGGTTTCGGCTCTCGATGTCAGCGTGGGCGCACAGATCGTCAACCTGCTGCGCCGCCTGCAGCGCGAGCACGCCCTCACCTACCTGTTCATCTCGCATTCGATGCCGCTGGTGCGCTATCTGAGCACGCGCATCGCCGTGATGCAGCGCGGCCGCGTGGTGGAGACGGGCGAGGCTGTAGCCTTGTGCGCCAACCCGCGCGAAGAATACACGCGCCAGTTGCTGGCCGCGACGCCGGAGTTGCCGTCGGCTGCAGCCTGAGCGTGTTTCCTGCCGTGGTCCCCTTGTTTCATCCCGGCCGCAGCGAAGAGGCGGGGATGAAACCGAGTTCTACTTGGGTTGCGACGCCGGTGCAGCCTTATCTGGCCAGCATGGCCGCCAGCAGCGCCGTCCGCGACGCCAGATGCTCCACCAGGATCGACTCGCGCGGCGCGTGCGCGTCTTCGCCCACAGCGCCCATCCCGTCCAGGGTCGGAATACCCAGCGCGGCGGTAAAATTTCCATCCGACGCCCCTCCCGTGGTGGCTTCATCCAGCGTGAAGCCCAGCTCCGCCGCCAGCGCACAGGCCTTGCGGTAAAGGCGGACCGTCCCACGGCTTCGCTCCATGGGTGGGCGGTTGATGCCGCCGGTGACCGTGAGGGAGCAGCGCTTGTCAACGGGATTCAGGCCGGCGAATCTGCGCTCGATGCGCGGCCCGTCAGCTTTCCTTCGAATCCGGACGTCCACCTCGGCCCAAGCTGCGGCGGGAATCACATTGGTCTTCGATCCGCCGCCGACCCGGCCCACATTCACCGTCAATCCGCGCTTCAGGTCGGTCCAACCGCTCACCGTCTCCACCGCGCGCGCCAGTTCCCGGATGGCGTTCGCGCCCTTTTCGAAGTCCACGCCTGCGTGTGCCGCGATGCCCGTCACATCGATGCGCCAATTGCCCGTGCCCTTGCGCGCCGTCTTGTATGCAAGGCCCTGGGCCGGCTCCAGGACGTAGACGGCCGTGCACTCGCGCGCCAGCCGCTCGGTCAGCGGTCGCGAAACCGGACTGCCCACCTCTTCATCGCTCACCAGCAGCAGCAGGATCTCGCGTTCCAGCAGAGCGGCCTCGATCAGCAACTCAATCGCTGTGAAGGCCATCGCCACCCCTGCCTTCATATCGAGCACCCCCGGCCCGTACATCCGGCCGCCGGTCGTGCGGCAGGGCATGGTCTTGAGGGTTCCCAGCGGCCAGACCGTGTCGAGATGGCCAAGCAGGAGAACACGTTCCGCACTCCGGGCAGGGTGCTTCGCCGCGTTGACAGCGCGCGGCCTGGCAGCGAAGCGAGCTTCAAGCAGATCGCCGAAATTTCGCTGCCGGCGCAGCTTAACCCTTCCACCCAACAATCCGGCCCGCTCGGCCGCCAGCGCCACGCATGCATCCACTGCGTCTTTCGCCTCTGTGGGCGACTCCACACGCACCAATCGGCTAAGCATCTCCAGTTGCGCATGCTGCTTACGGCGAGCTCCGGCCAGCAAGGCGCGCAGGGGAACCGGAAGGCCTGGGGCATCATGCATAGGGCAACCTCTCCAAAAGGAACGAGATGGCAAAGCCTGAGATTTCATGATTCTACGACGGAGAAAAAACCGGTCCGGGCCCGGCAGGCATACGAAGGGTGGCCGGGAGGGCGCAGAGTGTGGCAAAAATGCCACACAGCATATCCTGCTCTATCCGTCTAATCTATCGATGCGACTGGAGTTATTGTTTGGGAGTTCATTCTGTGATTCTTCCCGCGCATCTCGAACAGACGATTGTTGCCCCGATTGAATTCACAGGAATGGGACTCCACTCGGGCGCGCCTGTCACGCTGCGGCTGCTCCCGGCTCCGGCCGGGTCGGGGATTGTCTTCCGCCGTACCGACCTGGACAACTTTGAAATTCCCGCCAACTGCCGCAACGTGGCCAAGGTAAGCTACGCCACGAGCCTGATGCGGCAGGGCGTTCTGATCTCCACCACCGAACATCTGCTTTCCGCGCTGATTGGTATGGGCGTGGATAACGCGATCGTCGAATTGGACAACCTGGAGTTGCCCATCCTGGACGGAAGCGCGTTGCCATACGTGGAAGCTTTCCGGGCGACGGGTATCCGCCCCCAGCGCCGGCGTCGCGAGAGCATTCGGATCCTGCGTCCCATGGAGGTGCGCGAGGGCAACAAGTTTATCGGAGTGTATCCCGGCTCCGGCTACAGCATCCGGTACGCCATCGACTTTCCCGCTCCCATCGGCCGCCAGACAACCAGCGTGGACCTGGCTGCGGAAACCTATGGAACGGTGATCGCGCCGGCCCGCACCTTTGGGTACAAGGCGGATGAACAGCGACTTCGCGACATGGGCCTGATCCGCGGCGCCAGCCTGGAAAACGCGATCATTCTGGGAGCCGCGGGACCCGAGAACGGTCCGCTGCGCTTTGCCGATGAATACGTTCGCCACAAGGTGCTCGACCTCATTGGCGACCTGGCGCTGGCCGGACGGCGCATCGAGGGTCGCGTGGTGGCCGAGCGCGCCGGTCACGCCATGCATACCGCGCTGGTTTCACGCCTGATCAAGGACCGCTCCGCGTGGGAGCTGGCTCACGTTCTCGTAGAAACGGGTGCGACTGAAGCTGCCGTAGCGGCGCCGCCGGCTGGCGATTCCACTTCGACCCCTGCGCTGGTTGGTGCATAAATCATAAGGCTGACACGAATCCTGCGGTTGTGCTCCCCCCTGCTCAGGGGCAATGTTTCGATTGCGCCGCTGCGTTCCCTACAGCGCCGGCTGGTACGCTCTTAGCAAAGAACCGCCTTCGAGGCAATGGCGCGCCACATGATCCCCGGTCATGTGCTGAACTGATCCCGGCTCAAGCGAAACGGAAGCCTTGCCGCCACGCGCCCCGCTGCGCTTCCTGCGCCCCATTACGATACACTCCAGAAAACTCGCACGGACCCGCTGAGGTTGGTATGAAGTTGTTGTGTCTTCTGGGCCTGGCACTCGCCATCCTTCAAACATCCATTGCCACGGCGCAGGATGCCGTTCCCCCTGCAACTCCCAACTCAGCGGCCACACTGCGTTACATCCACGCCGCCTGGGGCACGCTTACCCGCTCCATGACCAACTGCAAAACGCTGGTGGACACCAAGGTCAAGTCGGCTCCGGTGCTCTACCTGCCGGCCGATATGCCGATTCTCCCGGAGGTCGCCGCGATCGGGCAAAGGTGCCATGTGCGCATCGCCACGCTGCCCCGGCGCATTGAGAAACTCGGCGACGTACGCCCCGAGGAGCTGCCTGTACCTGGGCTGCTCTATCTGCCCCATCCCTACGTCGTTCCCGGGGGACGCTTCAACGAGATGTATGGCTGGGACAGCTACTTCATCCTGCTCGGCCTGGAAGCCGATCACCGCGAAGCGCTGGCCAAAGACATGGTCGACAACTTCCTGTTCGAAATCGAGCATTACGGCGCTGTGCTGAACGCCAACCGGACTTATTACCTTACGCGCTCGCAACCACCATTCCTGACTGCGATGATCCGCGCGGTTTACGAGGATCCGGCCAGCTTCGCGCAGACTCCTGAAGGCCGTATCGAGGCACATGATTGGCTGGAGCGAGCCTGCGCTCTGGCCGAAAAAGACCACTCAACCTGGACGCGGCCCGAGCACAAGGCGGGTTCGACGGGCTTGGCGCGCTACTTCGACTACGGAAGCGGTCCGGTGCCGGAGATGGCGGATGACAGCACCTACTACCCCGATGTGATCCGCTGGCTGGTCGCGCATCCGCGTGCAGGCGCTGAAGGTTTCCTGGTGAAAGGCTCGGAGCATCCCGATGCAGCCGAGGCGGCACGGCTCAAGCGGACCAGCTGCGACGTGCAGGCCAGCGTTGTATGTATGAAGGCTTGGGCCGATGGCTACCGTCTGAGCCGCGATTTCTATGAGGGCGACCGGGCCATGCGCGAGTCCGGCTTCGACACCACCTTCCACTTCGGTCCATTTGGAGGAGCCACGCATCACTATGCATCAGTTGGCCTGAACAGCCTGCTCTACCGCTATGAGCGGGACCTGGAACACATGGCCCTGCTGCTGGGCAAGCCACGCGACGCAATGCACTGGGATCGCGAAGCGATGAGGCGCGACGCCGCCATGCAGCGGTATTTATGGCGACCTGCAAGTGGAGTATTTGCAGATTACGATTTTGTGCATGGGCGGGCTTCGAATTATGCCTACATTACGTCGCTTTATCCGCTGTGGGCGGGGGTTGCCACGCGGGAGGAGGCGCGGCGGATGGAGGCGCAGTTGAGCCTGTTGGAGCGGCCCGGGGGGTTATCGACGAGCAACACGGATAGCGGGATGCAATGGGATGAACCGTATGGCTGGGCGCCGACGAACTGGATGGCGGTGGAAGGACTGGAGGATGATGGCTACCGCGAAGAGGCCGCGCGCATCGCCAAACACTTCGACGCCACCGTGGATGCGGGGTTCGCGCGGGACGGGACCATCCGCGAGAAATACAACCTCGTGACAGGCAGCTCGCAGGTTACGGTGAGCAACGGCTACAAAACCAACCAGGTTGGCTTCGGATGGACGAACGCCGTGTACCTGCTGTTCAAGGAGATCAAACCCGAGCCGGATACAGCCACCGGAGATTAGAGCGGTTTCACAGTACATGCAGCCGTTTTTCGCAGTTACGGAAGGCGGCTTTTACTTCCGCCCCAGCGACAAAGACCCGTCGCTGGGGGCCCCGGAGATGAAAAAGCCACTTGAATGCGTGGCTTCGGGATACAGCGACTGTGAAACCGCTATAGCCGCGCGCCGCACCCGCCGGATGTAAACTTTCTCCAGCAAAACGGGGAACAGAAGTGCGCCGCCGTCATTACGCATCTTCAGGGAGGCGAGTATGGGCGTGATCTTCCGTGCGATTACCTACGCCACGCTGTTTATCGGGTTTGTGCTGATCTATCTGCCGTCGCGCCTGCTGCTGTGGGCGGGATTTAACAGGCCGGCGGAACTCGAATGGCAGCAGATCGCGGGGATGGTCATGGCGTGCACTGGAATCGTGATTGCGCTGTGGTGCGTTGGGGCTTTTGCCTGGATCGGGCATGGGACGCCGGCACCGTTCGATCCGCCGCGCAAGCTGGTGATTCGCGGACCTTATCGGTATGTGAGGAATCCGATGTATTACGGCGCGGTGATGGCGCTGGGTGGGGCCGCGCTGTACTACGAGTCGGCAGCCCTGGCGGCGTTTGCGGGCCTCTTCCTGCTCGTTGCTCACCTGTTTGTTGTTTTCTATGAGGAACCGACGCTGCGGCGCAGCTTTGGCGCGGAGTATGAGGCGTATTGCCATCGCGTGCGCCGCTGGCGGCCGGGTAAAGGGGCGGCAGCTTCACAGGCTGCGGAAAAAGGGGAACTGCGGGGCGAATCTCTCTGAGATTCTTTTGCAGGGGCTATTGGTTCCTGCATGAATAATGTCCTTGCGCCGTCCCTACGGGACTCCGTGACGGATTTGTGGAATCCCTTTTTCCCCACGCTGAAGCGCGGGGCTAACCAACCCTGCGCCTCCGGCGCGTTTGTCCGGACATTACTTATGCAGTCCTCAATAAAGCCCCCTCGATTTGATTGACGTTATTGGCCCGCGACCCACGCGCTGCGTGGGTTCCCCGGTCGCGCCCTTTTACAAAACCGAGGCGAATCGAGTTTTTCCGCCAGCTGTGAAGCCGCGCCCCTTCAAGGCCTTGAGTCTTCCGCTCGCTTGTGAAGTCGTGCCCTTTCACAAAACCGAGGCGAATTGAGTTATCAGCAGCCGGTCAGGCGCCGGGAGCGAAGAAATTCTGCAGGCCGGCGTGCTGGGCGTGAGCGGCCATCGAGGCCTGAATCTCGAGGGCCAGGGCGAGCGCATCGCGGCCCTGGCGGGCAGTGACACGCGGCGTGCGGCGGGTGCGAACGGAGTCAAGAAAAGAAAGAAGTTCCAGCTTGAGCGGCTCGCCGGGGGTGACCGGGGGCTTGGCAAAGGAGAGCCCCGGCGCGGGACCGGCAGCAGGCTGAGCCTGCACGGCCGCGGCAAGCTGTGCCGGAGGGATTTTGCCGGCGGCGAACTGCGCGATGAGGGCCGGATCAATTTTGCCGGCGGCGACCAGTTGCGCGAGCACCGCCGGATCGACTTTGCCCGTCGCGAGAAATGCGGCCGCGGCGGCGGCGATTTGCGGATCGGAGGCAGCCGCGCCGGCTGCGTCGCCCACTGTGTCATCGAGGCGGATGACAAGCACATCCTGGCGGGCGTAGTCGATGGAGACGTACTGGCGGGGCTCGAAAAAGCGCAGCTTGCGGACGCGCTCGGTGGAGACGCGGGAGGCGGTGAAGTTAGCTACGCAGCCGGAGTCGAACTCGACGCGGACGTTGGCGATGTCAACTTTTGGGCTGACGATGGGCAGGCCGACGGCGCGCACCTCGCGCACCGGCGAATTGGCGAAGGCGAGGACAACGTCCAGATCGTGGATCATCAGGTCAAGGACGACATCGACATCGAGGGCGCGGGGGGTGAAGACGGAGAGGCGATGGGCCTCAAAGAACATGGGGCGGCGGAGCCCGGGCTGGATGGCGAGCACGGCGGGATTGAAGCGCTCGAGATGGCCGGGCTGCAGGATGCGCCGGCCCTTTTCGGCGCGGGCTATGAGGTCTTCGGCTTCGGCCAGGCTCGCGGCCAGAGGCTTCTCGACCAGCAGGTCGAGGCCCGCGGCGAGGAGCGTGGAAGCGACGGCATGGTGATGAACCGTGGGAACGGCGACGGTGGCTGCATGGAGGGCGAGGCCGGCGGCGAGGAGCTCGTCAACAGAAGAAAAGACAGGGATTGCGTACTTCGAGGCGGCTTCTGCGGCGCGGGCGGAGTCCGGCTCGACGACGGCTGCCAGAGCCACACCGGAGCCAGCCGCCTCCAGCTCGCGGTAGACGCGGAGATGATTGCGGCCAAAGGCTCCGGCCCCGGCCACGGCGACGCGGAGGATGGGATCGCCGACTAGAGCGGTTCCAGAGTTCATATGGCCTTCTCGGTTCCGTGAAAGGTGGCGTTTCCTTCCACCCCAACGACGAAGACCTGTCGTTGGGGACCCCGGCGAGGAAAACGGCACTTGAGTGTTGCAGCTTCGGGATACAGCAACTCTAGAACCGCTCTATCGTGCAACCCCGGTTTCCGGCTCTTTGCCCTCAACCGCCTTGAGGCAGCGGCTATAGAGCGCGAGCAGCTGGTTGACATGCTCATCGGGCTTGAGCGCGGCTGTGCCGCTGAAGCCGGTGGAGGGCACAGCGGGACGGCCCACGCCGGCCGTGGAGGCCACAAATTTGAGCAGGTCCAATGCAATGTCTTCTTTGCGCCGGGCTCCGAGAGCCTGGCCTTCGAGTGCTTCCATCGTGAACAATCTCCAGAGAGGATGCTAGCAGGGAAGAGCGACCAGCGACCAGCGACCAGCTATCAGCTTTCAGGTTTCAGCTGTCAGCTATCAGCTTTCAGCTCCTAGCCAATGAGCCAATCCTCCGTCCGGCCGCGCCCGAATGGAGACAACGGGTGTCTCCTACGGCTGAATGAAGCTAAAAGTTGCCGGATTGCGCGCGGGTTGAGGGCGAAACTGCCGGCCGGTGGGTGGACGAAAAGGGAATTTACGACTAATCCTCACTTTTGAAAAACGTACGCCTGTGGGCCGTCCAAATTGCGGATTTCGACGACCTGCAGGTCGTCCAAAACAGGAAAGCGTTCGAAAAAAACGGGAGTTTTGCCGCTGGGGAGTGAGATTACCAACTGATCGCTCGCCGAGGAGCTGATCAGGAATCGGATCGATGCCCGGAGCGTTGTCCGTTTAAACAAGTTTCTCTGGATTTGAGGGAATCCTTGCCGGGTTGGGGTGAATCAAAAGAGGCGCAGACGGTTTGTGACGTGCGGCTTGTTTCCCGCTGTGGAGACGGCCGGCGCGTGGTCCGATGCCGGCCGGCGACAAGAAATGCCTGCCGCGCATGGAGCCGGCTCCGCGAACTTCGATGCACGCAACTCCTGAAGGAGATTCTTTACATGACGCTTTCCGCTGTTGAAGTCGATCATCTGAAACATGCGCCCGCCGTGGAGGGGGTGCTGCCGATCATTCACAAGCGCTGGAGCCCGCGCGCATTCAGCGAGCGCGCCGTGGAGCCGGCCAAGCTGGCGAAGGTATTTGAGGCCGCGCGCTGGGCCGCCTCCTCCTTTAATGAGCAACCCTGGCGCTACCTGGTGGGACTGCGCGGGGACGAGACGTATAAGAAGATTTACGGCGCGCTGGCCGAATTCAACCAGGCGTGGGCGGGACATGCGCCGGTGCTGATCCTGGGGGTGGCCAAAACCAAGTTCAGCCACAACGGTTCAGAGAACCGTTTCGGGGTGTATGACCTGGGCGCGGCCAGCTCGTATCTGACGCTGCAGGCCGCGGCGCTGGGACTGGCTGCGCACCAGATGGCCGGCTACGACGCGAAGGCGGCGCGGGAGGCGTTTGGGATTCCGGATGAGTACGCGCTGGGCGCGGTGATTGCGCTGGGCTACCAGGGGGAACCGTCGAATCTGAGCCATGAGCAGATGCTGGCGCAGGAGGTTGCTCCGCGGGCGCGGAAGCCGCTGGGGGAGTTTGTTTTCTCCGAGTGGGGCAAGGCGGCCAAGCTGGGGTGAGGGCGCCCGGATTTTCGACAGCGAGAGCGGGGCAGCCTTCGCGCTAATGCCTCGACCGGGAAGTTTTGTGATCTCCCAGGTCTCAGAAGCAAGATCTCCACCCCAGCGAACAAAAATCGCTCGCTGTGGACCCCGGCCCTGGGGCACCCAAGTTCATGGGCGCGATTTCGAAATCACGAGGTCACGATACTAGAGTGGAGGCTGGAGGGATTGCGGCTTGACGGGGAGACGCTCAGGCGGGCGCGCGGCGGCGCGACGGACAGGCCAGCGGGCCGGCGAGAGGGTCAGGAAAGGCAGGCGGAGACGGCTGAGCTGGCGGTGGCGGCTGGCGGCCGGCGCGGCGGCGGTGATTGCGGGGCTGCTGGCGTGGGGCTTGGCAGCGCGGGCAAGGGCGCCGGCGGGGAACTGCGCGCTGGAGCGTTTTGACGCGATCATTGTGCTGGGCGCGCCGGCAGACGCGGACGGGAATCCGACACCGGCGCAACTGGCGCGCGTGGCCGAGGCGGTACGCGAGTACGAGCGCGGCGTGGCTCCGCGGCTGATCCTGACCGGGGGCGCCGTGCATAACCGGTTTGTGGAGGCCGAGGTGATGGCCCGGACCGCGGAGGCGCAGGGGATTCCGGCAGATGCGATCGTGGTGGAACCGAAGGCGCGGGACACAATCGAGAACGCATGCTATGCGGAGCGGATCATGCAGGCGCACGGGTGGGATTCGGCTGAGATCATCTCCAGCGCGAGCCACCTGCCGCGGGCGGGGATGATTTTCAGCCGGCTGCCGCTGGAGTGGCGGGCGCACGCAGCGCCGCCGCTGGGGCCGGAGCCGGGCAGCGCGCAGAGCATTCTGGAGGTCCTGAAGACCGTCCGCTACCTGGCGTGGGCGCGGGAGATGGAGCGCTGCCAGCCCTGAATCAAAGCTGGGGAAGAAGCGGTCCGGGAGCGTTGTCCGCCATCGGCTTGGTCCTGTAAGCTGATGGGTGATGCATCTTCCAGTACGTTTCACCGCTCCAGTTCTGGCAGCGGCCGCCTTGGCCCTGTCGCTCGCAGGCCGCGCCCAGGTGCAGAGCCCGGAGACCAACCAAACCAGCAGCGGCCAACCCTACGAGGTGATCAACCCGCTGGCCGGTGTGCGCTATGACAACCGCTACGATGTTTCGGTGGGCGCGGCATACGATCATATGAAGGCGGGGCCGACGCTGCTGCAGGGGTCGAACCTGGGCGGGCTGGACATCTCCGGGTCGTATTGGCTGCTGAAGAACTGGGGGCTGGAAGGCTCGGGGCGGATCTACCTGGGCACCAGCGGCGCCGGCAACAGCAACGGGCCGACCGGCGGGAACGCGCAGAACGACATCAAGGGTCCGTTTGTGAGCGAGTACTTCTTTACCGCCGGACCGGAATGGCTGGGTCCGCACAACGAACACGGCGACTTGATGGCGCACGTGCTGGTGGGCGGGGTGTACGGGGACTTCCAGAAGGATCTGCTGGGGCAGCCGGCCTCCGTGGTGGCGTTCTATAACAACCAGATTGCCCCGGCGATCATCGTGGGCGGACACATGGACCTGAACCGGTCGGCGCGGTGGGTCTTCCGCATCACGCCGGACGCAACCATCACCCACTACAGCATCAACTACGCGCCGTACACCAGCCAGTTCGACGTGAACTTCGCCATCTCAGTGGGGCTGGAATACAAGTTCAGGAAGAAGCGGTAGGGATGAGCGCCCCGCACGGCGGCGGCGTCCACACAACAGGTTGAGGTTGGCGCGATGCGGGCGCGGGGCCGGTTAGGCGAACGCGCCCGGTTGTTTTTTGTCACCAGAGCCGAAGCTAGGGACTTGCCGCGCGTTCCTTGGTGTGTGATATTCTCCAGCGTTCGAGGGGGTTGTGGAGAAGTGCCGCGGTAGAATATGCCGTCCCGGATTGCGGCACTCGGCCGGCTGGAACAGCGGCGGGACGGGGAAGGAAACAAGGGCGGGGTGGATGGATATGAAAGACACACTCGGCGTTTTGCTGGCAGGCGGAGCCGGAGAACGGCTTTTTCCACTGACCCGCGACCGGGCCAAGCCGGCCGTTCCCTTCGGCGGGCACTACCGCATCATCGACATCACGCTGTCCAACTGCATCAACTCCGGCCTGCGCCGGGTGTACGTGCTGACCCAATACAAGGCGCTCTCGCTGAACCGGCACATCCGCGAAGGGTGGACGGGGATTGTGGCGCAGGAGCTGGGGGAGTTCTTCGAGCTGATGCCGCCGATGCAGCGCACCGGGGCCAACTGGTACATGGGCACGGCGGACGCGGTCTACCAGAACATCTACTCGATCGGCAGCGAGCAGCCGCAGTACGTGATCATCCTCTCCGGGGACCACATTTACAAGATGGACTACAGTCTGATGCTGGCGTACCACAAGCAGCACAACGCCGAGGTGACATTGGCGACGCTGCCGGTTGCGCCCGAGGAGGTTTCGCGGTTCGGTGTGGTGGAGGTAGGGCAGTCAGCCGAGGTGATGGGTTTCCAGGAGAAGCCCGCGTCGACCGGCTTCCGCTCGCCGTTCAATCCGAGCACGGTGGATGCGTCGATGGGGATCTACATCTTCAACACGGAGATCCTACTGAAGGCGCTGATCGCCGACGCGGAGGACCCGGACTCGAAACACGACTTCGGGCACGACATCCTGCCGGGGATGCTGGGCAAGAAGAAGATGGTGGCTTACAGTTTCGTGGACGCGAACAAGCAGGAGGCGCTGTATTGGCGGGACGTTGGCACGCTGGACGCCTACTACGACGCCAACATGGACCTGTGCTCGGTGTCGCCGATCTTCAACCTGTACGACAAGAGCTGGCCGGTGCGGACGCGGGTGCGGCAGTACCCGCCGGCGAAGTTCGTCTTCGGCGAGCCGGGCCGGTCAGGCATGGCGGTCAACTCAGTGATCACCGCGGGCGTGATCATCTCCGGCGCGGTGGTGACCAACAGCGTGCTGTCGCAGGACGTGCGCGTGAACTCGTACTCGGAGGTGGACTCGAGCATCATTTTCTCGCACGTCAACATCGGTCGGCATTGCCGGATCCGGCGGGCGATCATCGACCGCGACGTGCATATACCCGAGGGAACGGTGATCGGCTACGATCAGGTGGAGGACAAGCGGCGCTATTTTGTTACGCCGTCGGGACTGACGATCGTGACGCGCGATGCATCGCTGTTTGAGAACCCCGTCGATCCGGAGTTTGGGCAGCGGTACTAGAGCCTGTTATTAACTTTCCCGCAGGCGGCGTTGCGCGAGAAAATCGGGCCAGAACCGGGGCCCCCGCGGACAGGTCTTGGTCCGTGGGGTGGGAGACGAGGCGGAGGACGAAGGCTTTGGCGATTCCAAGGCGAGGCCGACAACGACGTATGGCCCGATTCCTACCCCAACGACAAAGACCCGTCGTTGGGGACCCCGGATTTTCACCGCAACCCGAAGGGCTGGGGCCAATTTCCCCGATTTTGGCGTCGATCGTCGCTAGGAGACACCCGGTATTCCACCCCAAGGACGAAGACCTGTCCGTTGGGACCCCGACCTGCGGTGGGGCGGAGGGCGGCTGCGTGCCTTGAGGTTCGTGGATCCTGCGGAGAGTGGGCCGCTGGATTCGGACTCATTGGGTGAGACGGGCCGGCTGTGGCAGCCGAGGCTCAATGTGCGGATGGTCGGTCCGCTGTCGCGCAATCCGAATCTCTTCGAAGCCCTCGCACTCCTCTCCCCTTGACATTCGACCCGAGGGCAGAGTAGCTTTGGGTCGAATGACGACCAGAACAGCCAACAGCCAGATGGAACTGCTGCAAGGGACGCTCGATCTGCTGATCCTGCAGACCTTGGGGCGGGGCAGCGCTCACGGGCACGCCATCGCCAAATCAATCGAATCGAGATCGGGCGAGGTGCTTCAGGTGGGGCACGGATCGCTGTATCCGGCGCTGCAGCGGCTGCTGAAGCAGGGCCTGATCGCGGCCTACGACGGACTCTCAGAGAACAATCGGAAGGCGCGCTTCTACCGGCTGACGGCGAAAGGGCGGAAGAAGCTGGACGCGGAGATTTCCAAGTGGCGCTGCTTCTCGCATGCCATCGGGCGGGTTCTGGTCCCCCAGCCTGAGGGCGGCAAGTAGGCGAGGCGGGCGGAGGATGGTGCTGAGATGATCGGATGGGCGAAGCGCAAGGAGCAGCTGGCGGGCGAGATGGAAGAACACATCAGGCTGGAGACGCAACAGAACGTGGAGGCCGGCATGACGCCGGAGGCGGCGCGGCAGGCGGCGCTGCGGAAGTTCGGCAACGCGCTGACGGCGCGGGACAAGTCGCGCATGGTGTGGGGATGGATGTGGCTGGAGCAACTGGGGCAGGACATCCGGTACACGCTGCGGAGCCTGGGGAAGGCGGGCGGGTACACCACCGTGGCGCTGCTGTCACTGATGCTGGGGATCGGGGCCAGCGTGGCGCTGTTCAGCGTGGTGTATGGGGTTCTGATTTCGCCTTATCCGTATGCCAAGCCGAATGAGATCTGGGCGGATGCAGTGGTGGGGCCGCACGATCCGGTGCGCGGCTGGCACATGTATACGCGGCGGGAGTTGGAGGAGATTCAAAAGCTGCCCGCCATCGCGGATGCGATGGCGACGGACGTGAAGCCGGTGCTGCTGACGGGCAAGGATACCGACACGGAGAGCCTGACCGGCGTGATGCTGACGGGCGGAGCGTTCAACTTTATCGGCGTGCCTCCGCTGCTGGGGCGGAGCATTCAGCCCTACGACATCAACGCGGGGGGCGAGCCGGCGCCGGTGGTGGTGCTCAGCTACGGGTTCTGGAAGCGGGTTTTCGACGGCGACCCGCAGGCGCTGGGAAAGCAGCTGATGCTGAACGATGTTCCGCATACGGTGATCGGGGTGATGCCGCCGCGCTTCGGCTGGTGGACGCATGATTCATTCTGGCTGCCGATGTCGATGGATCTGACGGACGAAGGCGGGATCAGCGTGATCATGCGGCTGCGGCCGGGGATCAGCAAAGACGTGGCGGGGCAGCAATTGAACCAATTGAACATGCGGCTGGCCGAACTGAACCCGCAGAATTATCCCAAGGGCCAGATGCACACGGTGATGCTGAATTACATGGATATTACGCAGGCCAGCGGGCCGATGCAGTCCAGCCTGGACCTGCTGCTGGCGGCGGTGGGATTGCTGCTGCTGATTGCATGCGTGAACGTGGCCAACCTGCAACTGGCGCGCATGACGACGCGGACGCGGGAGATTGCGATGCGCATGGCGGTGGGCGCGGGACGGGGGCGGCTGATCCGGCAACTGCTGACCGAGAGCGTGCTGCTGTCACTGGTGGGCGGGGTTCTGGGCGTGCTGTTGGCGATTGCGATCACACGCGGGATCGTGGCAATCATTCCGGCGGACCTTATACCGAATGAGGCGCGCATCACGATCAATGGGTACGTACTTTTGTTTGCGCTGGCGGTTTCAATGCTGACGGGAATCCTGTTCGGGCTGGCGCCGGCGCTGCGCTCCTCGCGGCCGGACCTGGCCGGGACATTGAAGGAGGGCGGCAGCGGTTCGGGCGGAAGCATGCAGGGACAGGCGATGCGCGGCGGGCTGGTGGTGACGGAGATTGCGCTGTCAGTGATTCTGCTGACGGGTGCGAGCCTGGCGATCCGGCACTTTGTGCAACTGATGAATACCGATCCCGGATTTCAGCCGGAGAAAGCACTGGTTGTGCCCCTGAATCTGCCTCCGGATCGATACAAGACGCTTGAGCAGCGCAACGCATTTGACCAGACGCTGGTGGAAGACGTGAGGAATCTGCCGGGTGTGCAGGCCGCTGCCATTGGAGACGGCGGGATGCCGTACGGCGGACCCGAGTCCACGTACTCGATTGAAGGACAGCCGCAGGTGAACGGGCAGAAGGTGATTGTCTCGCTGATCAGCAGCGACTATCTGAAGACGATGGGGATTCCGCTGAAGCGCGGGCGCACGTTTACGCAGGAAGAGGTGCAGGACGGGATGCACGTGGCGCTGATCAACGAGGCGGCGGCGAAACTGTGGAAGGCGGGCCAGGACCCGACGACGGGGCATATGCAAGTGGATATTCTCGCTACGCCCTTCAAGCCACCGGTTGTCGCGGCTCCCGGCCTCGGCCCAGATGTGACCGTGGTGGGGGTGATGGGCGATACCAAAAATAATGGATTGGGGGAGGCTACGCTGCCGGCGGTCTATGTGCCGTACACGCTGATAGCGCCGCCGACGCGGGTGCTGGCGGTGCGCACGTTTGGCGATCCGATGGCGATTCTGAAAGCGGTGCGGGCGCAGGTGAAGAAGATGGACAATAACCTGCCCCTGGGCCGGCCGTTTACCGTGGACGAGATTATGGGATTCGAGACGGCGCAGCCGAAGTTCAACATGGCGCTGTTCAGCGGGTTTGCGCTGCTGGGGCTGACGCTGGCGGCGATCGGGATCTACTGCGTGATCTCGTATAACGTGACCGAGCGGGTGCACGAGATCGGGGTGCGCATGGCGCTGGGCGCGTCGCGCGGAGATATTCTGCGCTGGGTGATGCGCATGGCGGTGAAGACTGCGGCGCTGGGGCTGGCGCTGGGGCTATGCGGGAGCTTTATCGTGCAGCGGGTGATGCGCTTCAGCGTGTTTGGGAAGACTTCGTTCGATGCGGGGTCGGTGGCGGCCGTGGTGATGGTACTCTCGGCGGTGGCGGTGCTGGCGGCGTGGCTGCCGGCGCATCGGGCGGGGAAGCTGGACCCGGTGACGGCGCTGCGGCAAGAGGCGTAAGCCAGCACGGGCACCTGCGGTGCGGCAGACGCCGACCACCCCACGGACGAGGACCTGTCTGTCCACCCCAGCGAACAAAGATCGTTCGCTGGGGACCCCGTGTCCGTGGGGACCCCGGGCGCTTACGCGCCATGGAGTTCGTGATTTCTGGCGCGGCTACTTCTGCAGGGTGCGGACGTAGGCGATTACCGTTTTGATCTGGGCATCGGTGAGCTTGCCGTTGAACGGGGGCATCTTGTTTTTGCCGTTCTTGATCTGGGTGAACATGGCGGAATCCGTGGCGCTGACGACCTTGGGGTCCTTCAGGGAGGGAATCTTCAACATCCTGGCGACCGGGGTGTTGCTCAGGCCGTCGGGGCCGTGGCACATCTGGCATTTGGCTTTGAAGATCTCGGCGCCGGAATTCTGCGCACAGGCCGGAAGGGCGAACGAGGCGGCAAGACAGATGAGGGCGAGAGGGATGAGGCTCATTTTCATGGTTGGCTCCTTAGGGCCTGTTAACACTACCGGGGCTGATGGCGTTGCGAGCGAAAATCGGGCCAGACTAGGCGGAGGCCGAAGGCTGTGGCGGGACCACAGTCGAGGCCGACAACGACGTATGGCCCGATTTTCTCCGCAACCCGAAGGGACGGGGCCAATTTCCCCGATTTCTGCGTCAGTCGTCGCTGGCAGACACCCGGTATGCGTCGCTCCTCATTCCTTGAACTCGGAAAAATTGGCTCCCGTCGCCACCGTCCCGGTAGTGTTAACAGACCCTAGGAACAGGGTAATACTCTTGCCGCCGTTGTGGGGGCGCGGGTTTGCGGCCGCGCTCAACCGGCGTACTTGATGAGCTGCATGAATCCGAAGTCCATGTGCAACTGCATGTGGCAGTGGAAGAGGGTATCGCCGGGATTGTCGGCGACGAAATCGACCGCGGCGGAATCGAGCGGCATGACGTTGACCACATCTTTCCTGAGGCCGCTGAGTTTTTTGTCGCCAATGGCGACCACCTCGAAGGTGTGCCGGTGCAGATGCATGGGATGCTGATCGGCGCTGGAGTTGGTCATCAGCAGACGGTAGCGTTTGCCCTGCATTACGCGCATGGGGTCGATGCCGGGCCAGGATTTTCCGTTGATGGCCCAGGTGTCGAATTTGGAGTCACCCTTTGTGCCTTCGTCGGTGAAGGTGAGGCTGATGGTTTCGTCGGGCGGCTGGGCGGGGGCCGAGGATGCGAATACGGCGTAATCCCAGTCGGCATGCACGGGGTCTTTGCAGACGGGCGGGCCGGATTTGCCGGCGTACTCGACGATCACGCCGAGGCCCATGGCGCGGCTCTTGTCATTTGTCGACCCGAGAATCCAGACGCCGGGCGCATTCATCTCGACGATGGCATCGATGCGCTCGGCGACGGCCACCGAGAGCACTTCGACGGCGGAGGGATTGGGGACCGCGTTGCCATCCATGGCGATGACTTTGAAGGTGTGGCCGGGCAGCGACAGGATCACGTTCTCGGTGGCGCTGGCATTGAGGAAGTGCATGAGGACGCGCTGGCCGGCGCGGACGCGCAGAGGCTCGCCGGCGCCGAGACGGTGCTGGTTGATGGTGGCGTAGCGGTAGCCGACATCGGAGCCGGGGGTAGCCGGCATGTTGGCGGACTCGGCCTGCAGGGTCTCCACCATGGGAACGAAGGACGGCTCCCAATGATGGATGGCGAGAAAGAATTCCTGGTCGTAATGGCCGGGGTTGGGCGCGCCCTCTATCAGCAGGAAGCCGAACTGGCCGGTGTAGGCGCCAAGGGAGAGATTGGCGCCGGCGCCGGCGTGGGTGTGATACCAGCGCGTGCCGGAGGGGCGCGGCGTGAAGCGATAACGCAGATGGCCGCCGGCGGGAATCATGGGCGAGCCCTCCTGCATGGCGCCGTCATTGAGCGAATCGATGGCCAGGCCGTGCCAGTGGACGATGTCGGCGTGATCGGAGGCGTTAAAGACGTTGATCGCGGCCGGGCTGCCCTCGCGCAGGCGCAGGATGGGACCAGGAATCATGCCGTTATAGCCGATGGTACGGACGGTGACGCCGGGAGAGATCTCGAGGGTGCAGGGCTGGATGCGGAGGGTGTAGTCGGCCGGCGCGCGGCGGGCAGCCTGCGCCTCGGCGGAGAGCAGCGGACGCGCGAGGGGCGCGGCGAGGAACGCGCCGGCGGAGGCAACGAAGGCTCTTCGGTTCATGACGGCCTCACAGGGATCTTCGCGGGGAAGATCGGAAGTTGCCAGGGGTTGAGCGTGGTGCGGCAGGCGGTGTGGCGCGGTTGCGGGGCACAACGCCGCGGGGAAGCGTCTTGTGTAAATAGATTAGCTGCTGCGCCGTGAATGCGGAGCGGGAAATTTCGGATGGTGGCGAAGAGCCGGCGGAGACGCGGAGGGATGGCGGCCGGAGGTATAGTGGGGCTGAACGGCGCGGGAGGCGGCATGGCGGAACTGCGGTTGCGGAGTTGGCGCGCGGGGTTGGGCGCGGCTTGCTGTTTGGCGTTCTGCGGACTGGGCTGGGGAAGCCATTCCGCGGCGCAGGCGGGCGGGCAGAGCCCGTTGACCGAGACACCGACACCGCCGTTGACGCAGATACCGGCGCAGAGTCAGCCGCCGGAGCCAACCTTGAAGGTGAGGCCGGCTCCGTCGCTAACCGATACGCAGACACCTGCGCTGACCGTGACCACGCGCGAGGTGCTGATGGACGTGGTGGCTACGGATAAGACGGGGCATCCGGTTTCCGGCCTCACGGCTGCGGATTTCAAGATCACCGAAGAGGGCGCGCCGCAGGTCATTGAGCGTCTGGATGAGCATCGCGCGATGGACGCGGCGGAGTTGGCGCGGCTCGCGGCCAGGCCGGCGCTGCCGCCGAATACTTTTACCAATTACGCGCCGGTGGTGAATACCAATGCCTCGACGGTGATCCTGCTGGACGCGATGGATACGCCGGTGGCGGTGCAGATGCGGCTGCGGCAGCAGATCATCGGCTACCTGAAACATATGCAGGCGGGGGCGTCGATCGCCATCTTTCAGATGGATACGGAGATGCACCTGATCGAGGGGTTCAGCTCCGATCAGCAAGCACTGCTGGCGGCCATGGAGAGCAAGCGGGATATGCCCTCGATGGCGCGGCCGTTCTACGGCCACGGGGAGACGAACCAGCTGGTGAAGATGCAGATTCTGCGCGATGGAATGCGGACGCTCGGACGCTACCTGGCGGCGTTTCCGGGGAGAAAGAACCTGATCTGGTTCACGGCGCAGACGCCGATGGCGACGCTGACCCCCGGGATTGGCAATCCCTTTGGAGACAGCTTCAGCGTGTATGGCGATTACGGGCCGGGGGATTTTGCGGGGCTGACCGGCGTGCTGACGGTGAGCCGGGTTGCGGTGTATCCGGTGGATGCCCATGGAGTGGAGTTGGGGGCAGAAGGAGCATTCGCCGCCTCGAGCCGGCAGGCGCCGAGGGGCAATTCCATAGTGGCTTCCGCGGCGCGGCGGAGCGCGAATTACGCCGACTGGGACATGGTGGCCGAAGCTACCGGCGGCAAGGCCTACTACAACACCAACGATATGGGACGCGTGATTGCGGAGGTGGTGAGTGACGGGGAGGACTACTACACGCTGGCCTATGCGACCACCAACAGGAAATGGAACGGGCAGTTTGAGCACGTGAAGATCAGCGTGGAGCGGCCGGGGGTGACGCTCGAGTGCAGGCCGGGCTACTACGCGATCGACCGCGACCGGCAGGAACAGAATCAGATTGCGGCGCTGGAGCGGAACCGGGCGCGGGGCGGTGCAAGCGCGGAGGGCGGGGGCAGCGGAACGGTTGGGGCCGAGGGCGGGAGCTCGGTGGTGATCCGCGGGAACGGCGGGTTCGGGGCGGCGATGAATCTGGGCGCAGTCCCGCCGACCGAGATCGTATTTACCGCCAGCCTGCGCGCAGAGAATGGGCAAGAGAAGCTAGCGAAGAAAACGGCGCTGCCGCCGGATAATTTTCTGCGGCCGGGGTGGCGGAACAAGCCGTTCCGGAATTACACCGTTCTGTTCAATACGGACGTGCACCGGATCGGGCTGTTGCGCGGGGCCGATGGGCGGCGGCACGGGCGGGTGAGGTTTGTAACCGTGGTCTACGACCCGACCGCGGCGGTGGTGAACACACTGGAAAAGACGGTGGTGCTGAACCTGGACGCTGACGGCTACCACCGGCTGCTGGCGAATGGAATGCCGCTGCGCGAGGTGGTGGCCGTTCCGGTGAAGGGGAATTACTTTTTGCGGCTGGGCGTGGACGATGTGGACGGGGACCGCATCGGCGCGCTGGAGATTGCGGTGGATGAGGTCAAATTGGGCGTAGGTGGGCAAGGGCTGAATCAACCCTAGATGTCGTGTCTCAAGACGTTGTTTACATCGAGCTGTCCGATTCAGAGGATGGGGGTTATGGAAAAGCTGGAAAGCGGAAGAACGCTTTCCACTTTCCCACAACCGCTACGGCTGCTACGTATTTGATTTTTTAAGGTAATACCGACATTCCCTCAGGGGCTGAAGCCCGGCGCTCATTGGGCGGCTCGGCGGCACGCGACCCACCCACCGGGTGGGTTCCCCGGCCGTGCCCTTTCAAAACCGCTGAGTGGTAAACAACGTGTTGAAACTCTACACCTAGAGCATTTCTCCTTCAGACGTATACCGGAGCCAACGCACTCAAGCGCCGATTTCAACAAGAAATCGACGCCGCAAAGAGCGCCAATCGAGGCTACATGTGAAGGAGAAATGCCGTAGGCGTACTGTTTTGCCCATTTGGACGAGATGCAGGTGTAGTTTTTGAAAAGTGAAAATTAGTTCATGTTTGACTTTTCCCGATTCGCCTTCTCGTCCATCCGCATGCCGGGGATTTCAGGGGTTTGTTGCCTCATTCACCAATACCCGCTCCGTCAACGCCCCGTGCCGCCTACGGTCAACTTGTCCAGCTTGATGGTGGGCATACCGACACCGACGGGCACGCTCTGGCCGTTCTTGCCGCAGGTGCCGATGCCTTCGTCCAGCTTGAGATCGTGGCCGACCATCGACACGTACTTCAATGCCTCCGGGCCGTTGCCGATGAGGGTGGCGTCGCGGACCGGCGCGGTGATTTTGCCGTCCTCGATCAGGTAGGCCTCGGAGGCGCTGAAGACGAACTTTCCATTGGTGATGTCCACCTGGCCTCCGCCGAAGTTCACCGCGTAGAGGCCGCGCCTGACCGAGCGCAGAATGTCCTCGGGGGCGTCGTCGCCGGCCAGCATGTAGGTGTTAGTCATGCGCGGCATGGGGATGGACTGGTAGTTTTCGCGGCGGCCCGAGCCGGTGTTGGGCAGGCCCATCAGCCTCGCGGAGAGCTTGTCAGAGAGATAGCCCTTGAGCACGCCGCCCTCGATCAGGACCGTCTCCTGGGTGGCCGAGCCCTCGTCGTCCACGTTGAGCGAGCCGCGCCGACCGGCGATGGCGCCGTTGTCGACCACCGTGACCTTGGAGCTGGCGACCGGCTGGCCGATCAGCCCGGCGAAGGCGGAGGTCTTCTTGCGGTTGAAGTCGGCTTCGAGGCCGTGGCCCACCGCTTCATGGAGCAGAATCCCCGGCCAGCCGGGGCCCAGAACTACCTGCATTTCGCCGGCGGGCGCCGGCAGGGCGCCGAGTTGGAGGACGGCGCCGCGGGCTGCCTCGCTGGCGAGGCGCTCCGGGCTCTTGCTGCCGGTAAACTGGTCCAGGCCGGCGCGTCCGCCGCCGCCGGCAGAACCTTTGGTGGTGACCGCGCCCTCCTGGGCGATGACAAAGACATTGAGCCGGCAAAGCGGCTGGGTATCGCTGGCAACGGCGCCGTCGGAGGCGGCGATGAGAATCCGCCGAAGCTCCTCGGAGTAGCCGGCCCGCACCTGGACAATGCGGGGATCGAAGGCGCGCGCGGCGCGGTCGGCGCGGAGAATCAGATCGAGGCGCGCGGCGAGATCGAGATCGAAGCCGCCGAGGGGGACCGGGTAGAGATCGGCGGCGGGCGTCTCGACGAAACCCTGCACCGGCTGACGGGCGGGGCCTGAGGCGATCAGCGCGGCGGTGCGTGCGGAATGCAAAAGGCGCTCGGGGCTGAGATTGTCGGTGTAGGCGTAGCCCGTGCGCTCGCCCGAGAGCACGCGGATGCCGCAGCCGGCGCTGGTTCCCTGGCTGGCGGACTTGACGATCTGCTCCTCGACGCCCAGGGCGGTGGAGGTAACCGACTCAAAGTAAAGGTCGGCGTAGTCGCCGCCGGCGGAAAGCGCCTCGCCCAGGCAGCGTTCCAGCAGGCGCTCCGTGATGCCGAACTTCTCAAAAAAATAGCGCTTGTGCGCAGGTTGCGGGGAAGCAGCCGGAGAAGTCATTGTGCCTTCAGTGTACGCCCAGCTCCGCCACGGCAAGTCCTGGCGCGGCAGCGGCCGCCCGAACCGCTTCCGGCCCGTTCCTGACTTGATGCAGCGCCTTGTCCGGCGGCTATCCGTGGCCGCAACGACCGTGCTACATTCGGGCCATGAAGAAGTTTGCCGTCGCTGTGGTCTTGTCGATGCTCTTCGCCGTGCCGGCGTTTGCCACGAAGCACCCTCTGAAGCATCCCAAGCCGGCTCATCCGCAACAGCGGCAGCATTATGCAAAGCGTCCCAAGGCGACTCACCAGCAGCAGCATTATGCAAAGCGTCCCAAAGCAATTCACCCGCAAGACCACCATTTGACACGCCCGCTCAAGCATCATGCTGGCCCCCCTTCAAAGCATCATCTCCACTTTTGGCCGTTTCACAAGAAGCGGTGATTGATTTCGCCGCCTGGCGGCGTAGCGTATTGTGCACCTCAAGCCATCTACTCCATGCAGGTCAGAGCCATGCCGGAACAAGACGATGTTTGTTATCCCATCGGGCGTTTCACGCCCCCGGCCGGCAATCTGAAGGAGGACCGCGCGGCGTGGATCGGCACGCTGCGCCGCGCGCCAGAGCGGCTGCGCGCCGCGGTGCTCGGACTGAGCGAGGCCCAGCTCGATACGCCTTATCGCGAGGGCGGCTGGACGGTCCGGCAGGTGGCGCATCACCTGGCCGACAGCCACTCCTACGCCTACCTGCGGTGCAAACACGCGCTGGCCGAGGACTGGCCCACGATCAAGGCGTATAACGAGGCCGACTGGGCCAGCCTGACCGAGAGCCGGACGCTGCCGGTGGAGCTCTCGCTGGCCATGTTCGCCGCGCTGCATGGGCGCTGGGTGGGGCTGCTGGAATCCCTCACGGATGCAGACTTCGAGCGGGGCTATACCCATCCGGAACAGGGGCGCGTGAGCCTGGCCAGGGGTTTGGCGCTGTACGCCTGGCACGCCCGCCATCACACCGCGCACATCACCAGCCTGCGCGCGCGACAGGGCTGGTAGGCACGCGATGGCAGCCGGCAAGTCCGCAGCGCCGGCGGCCGACCCAGCCCAGCTCGCGCTGCGCATGGAGCAGTACCTGGCCGACCACCCCGCGGCGGCGCTGCTGGAGGATGGGCGCGTGCTCTTCGACATGCGCACCGCGCACTACGCGGTCAGCGCCGACCACGGACGATGCCTGCTGCAGCTTTGGAGCGAGGAACGGAATCTGGTCCGCACCGTGGTTGAGGCGCAGGAGCGCGCCGCGTGCCTGCGCTTGCAGACTCGCCGGATGGGCGCTGCCAGGCCACAGCTTCTGGAGCTCGTGCCCAACCGGGACCGGCGCACGCCGACGGTCCGCGAAACGGCTCGACGCAACTATCTGCGATTGCTGGAACGAGTTTTGACACGTAACTTCATTGGGTCCAAGGTTGAGGGGCTGCGGTCGGCGATGGATCTGGAGCACAGCTTCGGGCCGGCGTATGTGCGGGGGCGGCTTTTGCGCGGCACTGCTGCCGAATCAGTGATTGGGGTGGGCGAGGCGGAGTCGGCGGCCGTGACCGACGGCATTCTGACGCTGGGGATTCTGTGGCTGGACTATTGCCGCGCGCACGGCGATGGGCGACGGCATTTTGGCGGGCTGAAAGTTGTTGTTCCGCCGGACGGCTGGCGCACTACCGCCGAGCGCATGCGCTGGCTGCTGCCGGGAGCGGCAGAGTTCCAGCTATTCACCCTGGACGAACGCAGCGAGGAACTGACGCCGGTGGATCTTCAGGACGCCGGCAATCTGGATCTGCGGCTGGTGCATGCGTTTTCCGCCGACGCGGCCGTGGAGCGCTGCCGCGCCGGGCTCGACCGGCTGCTGGGGCTGACGCCAACCGGCGCTCGCAAGCGCGTGGAGGTGCATGCGACCTCCAGCACGCAGGTGGGGCTGCGGCTGCATGGACTGGAGTTTGCGCGGGTTCGGCACGGGGTTGCCGCGCACTCGTTTGCCGGGCAGGACGAGGTGACCTTTGGCGCCGGAGCGAATGAGACACCGCTGACCGAGGATAACGAAGAGCTTTGCCGCGAGCTGTTTGCGCGGCTCTTTGAGAGCCGCTATCCCGATGGGCTGCACGTGGATGCACTGTTTCGCATGCAGCCGGAGCGCTGGCTGGAGTCGCGGCTGCGGGCGGAGATCGATGAACTGATGCCGTCGCTGCGCGGCGACGTGCTCTACACGCAGGTGCCCGCCCTGGCCGGCGGCGACCGCGGCATGCTCGACCTGCTGACGCTGGACCGCGCGGGGCGGCTCACGGTGATTGAGCTTAAAGCCGACGAGGACCTGCACCTGCCGCTGCAGGCTCTGGACTACTGGGCGCGAGTGCGCGCGCTGAACAGCGACCGCAGAGCCGCAGATGGCAGCCCCAGCGGGAAGGCGCTGTCGGCCTTCGAACGCAACGGGTACTTTGCCGGCGAGGAGGTTTCCACGCTGGAGCCGCGGCTGATCCTGGCGGCGCCGGCTCTGCGGATTCATCCGGCGAATGAGACGGTGTTGCGCTACCTTGCGCCGCAGGTGGAGTGGGAGCTGATCGGGCTGGGCGAGCAATGGCGGCGGGAGCTGCAGGTCGTCTTTCGCAAGCGGGGCGGCGGGGCGCGGTTGTAGAGCGGAAGGGCTGGGCGTGGCGGTGGGGGTGCGGATGCATCCCGGCAAGACGGACAAGATGACCACAGGTATAGAGCGGTTTCGCTTCACACATCAACATCGAGAGGACGTGGAGGGTGGCTTTTCCTTGAGGAAAAAGCCACTCAGCCGCATGGATTCTGTAAGCAGCAGAATCGAAACCGCTGTAACCCAGGCGCCCAATTGCGAGGCACCTGGGCCACCCATCATCCGCCAATCTTTCCGCTTGACCGATTCGCCGGATACGGGCTAGTGGATGCGGGCGGAGAGGGGGCGGTTGGCCATGCGGTAGGTGCGGGCGCACTCTTCCAGATCGTGCAGGAGGGCGTCGACGCGAGCCAGGTCGGTGTCCCAGGCGAACATGAAGCGGGCCGCGCCGCCGATGAAGGTGTAGAAGCGCCAGCCACGCTGGCTGACGCGGTCGAGAATGTCGCCGGAGGCGCGGAGGAAGACTGCGTTGGCCTCGACCGGAGAAACGACGGAGACGCCGGGGATGCCGCTGACGCGCTCGGCAAAGTAGCGGGCGCAGCGGTTGGCGTGCTCGGCGTTGGCGAGCCAAGCGCCGCTCTGGAGCAGGCCCACCCAGGGCGCGGCGAGAAAACGCATCTTGGAAGCGAGCTGGCCGGCCTGCTTGCAGCGGTAGTCGAAGTCCGCGGCGAGCGCGCGGTCAAAGAACAGGACCGCCTCGCCGACCGCCATTCCGTTCTTGGTCCCGCCGAAGCAGAGCACGTCAATGCCGCACTTCCAGGAGAGTTCGGCGGGCGATAGGCCGAGGCTGGCGCAGGCGTTGGCAAAGCGAGCGCCGTCCATGTGTAAGAGCAGGCCGTGGGCCTTGCAGGCGGCGGAGATCGCTTTGAGCTCTTCGACCGTATAGACGCGGCCGGTTTCAGTGGATTGGGTGATGGTGACGACGCGGGGCTTGGGATAGTGAATGTCACTGCGCTTGGTGGCCAGCTCGTGAATGGAGGCGGGGAGCAGCTTGCCGTCAGCGCCCGGGGCGACGAGCAGCTTGGAGCCGTTGGAGAAGAACTCCGGCGCGCCGCACTCGTCGGTTTCGACGTGGGCCTGGTCGCAGCAGATGACGCTGTGATAGGACTGGCAGAGCGAGGCCAGCGCCAGGGAGTTGGCCGCGGTGCCGTTGAAGACCAGGAAGACCTCGCATTCGGACTCAAAGAGGCCGCGGAAGGCGTTGGCGGCGAGAGTGGTCCAGGGATCGTCGCCGTAGGAGGTGACGTGGCCGCGATTGGCGCGCTCCATGGCCTGCCAGGCTTCGGGGCAGATTCCGGCGTAGTTGTCGCTGGCAAATTGCTGGGCCAGCTCTGCGGCTACCACTTCAATCATCGTTCCATCCTTGGAGCGCAGCTACGCCTGGTCCGGAGGCGGAGTTTCTGTTTGTCTTGCGCTCACCTACAAGTTTAGTCCCGCGGACGCCAGCGGAGGATGGGCTTGCGGGCGGCGGCGACTTCATCGAGGCGGGAGACGCGGGTGGAGTGGGGCGCGGATTTGACCAGATCGGGGGAGTCGCCGGCCTCGCGGGCGATGGAGCGCATGGCCGCGATGAAGAGGTCGAGCTCTTCGAGGGATTCACTTTCAGTGGGCTCGATCATCAGCGCGCCGTGGACGATGAGCGGGAAGCTGACGGTGTAGGGATGGAAGCCGTAATCGATGAGGCGCTTGGCGATGTCGCCGGTTTTGACGCCGTGGGCGAGCTGGCGCTTGTCACTGAAGACCACCTCGTGCATGGAGGGGGTGGTATAGGGCAGGTCGTAGACGTCTTCGAGTTTTTTGCGGATGTAGTTGGCGTTGAGGACGGCGTCTTCGGTGGTCTCGCGCAGGCCGTCGGGGCCGTTGGCGAGGATGTAAGCCAGAGCGCGGATGAACATGCCGGTGTTGCCGTAGAAGGCGCGGACGCGGCCTACGGATTGGGGGCGGTTGTAGTCCCAGGAGAGCGGGATGCGCAGCTCGCCGGCGTTCTGCGCGTTGAGCGGGGATGGGAATGGGGCGCGGAACTGGGGCGCGGAGGCGGCGGGGAGCGGATCGTCGTTGAGGGTTTCCCAGGAATCGGGAGCGCGCGCGGCTGTGGGGCGGCGGACGAGGACCGGGATGGGGAGAAAGGGCTCGAGGAATGCTTTGCAGGCTACCGGGCCGGAGCCGGGACCACCGCCGCCGTGGGGCGTGGAGAAGGTTTTGTGCAGGTTGAGGTGCATGACGTCCACGCCGAAGTCGCCGGGGCGGACCTTGCCGACGAGGGCGTTCATGTTGGCGCCGTCCATGTAGAGCAGAGCGCCTTTGGCGTGGAGGATGTCAGCGATTTTGTGGATCCGGCTCTCAAAGACGCCGATGGTGGAGGGGTTGGTGAGCATGAGCGCGGCGGTCTCTTCGTCGACCTGGCGCTCGAGGGCCTCGAGGTCGATGCCGCCTTCGGCGTTGGACTTGAGGTTTTCGACGGTGTAGCCGCAGATGGCGGCGGTGGCCGGATTTGTCCCGTGGGCTGAGTCGGGGATGAGGATCTTGCGGCGGGCGTTGCCCTCCGATTGGTGCCAGGCGCGGACGAGCAGGATGCCGGTGAACTCGCCGTGCGCGCCGGCGGCGGGCTGGAGGGTGATCGAGTCCATGCCGGTGATGTCGAGGAGGCAGCGCTGGAGGAGATCGATGATTTCGAGGACGCCCTGGGCGAGCGAGTCGGGGCGGTAGGGATGGGCCTCGGCCAGACCTTCAATGCGGGAGACGAACTCGTTGACGCGGGGGTTGTACTTCATGGTGCAGGAGCCCAGCGGGTACATGCCGAGATCGATGGCGTAGTTCCAGGTGGAGAGGCGGGTGAAGTGGCGGATGATTTCGATTTCGCTCAGCTCCGGGAGCAATGGAGGCGCGTCGCGGTGGGACGAGCCGAGCAGGGTAGCGGCGTCTACTGCGGGCACGTCGAGCGGGGGCATTTTGTAGGCGCGCTTGCCGGGAGAGGATTTTTCGAAGAGCAGGGCTTCGTTCTGCGTGGGGTGGGTGCGGACTTTGCCGAGCGTTCTGGGGCCGGTGTTTTCAGTTGTCGCCATTCGTCATGCCTCCACGGGCGCGGCGGCCAGGATTTTGGCGGCCGAGTCGATGACGGTGCGCGGCATGATTTCTGTGGCGCACCAGAGTGTGGCGTTCTTGAGCTCGGGATACCAGCGGCTCAGCTCGATGCCGCCGACGATCTTCCGGTCCATGAGGCGCGGAAGCAGTGCGGATGGGGCTTCCGCGGTCTGGAGGACAAACTCGTTGAAGCGCGGGACGCCCGAAAACAGCAGTTTTGCGCCGGGCTGGGCGCTGAGGGTTTTGGCCGCGTAATCGGTCTTGGCCAGGTTGTGTTCGGCCAGCTCGCGGATGCCCTCCTTGCCGTAAACGGCGAGGAAGATGGTGACCATGAGCGCGACGAGAGCCTGATTGGTGCAAATGTTCGATGTGGCTTTTTCGCGGCGTATATGCTGTTCCCGGGTGGCGAGGGTCAAAACGAACCCACGGTTCCCGTTGCTGTCGACGGTCTGGCCGGCGAGACGGCCGGGCATCTGGCGGAGGTACTGCTGCTTGGCGGCGATGACGCCGCAGTAAGGGCCACCGTAGCCGATGGGGACGCCGAAGGACTGCGCCTCCATGCTGACGATATCGGCCTCGACGGGAGGACGGAGGATGCCGAGTGAGATTGCCTCCGCTATGGACACGATGAGCAGCGCGCCGCGGGCGTGGGCGATCTCCGCGATGGCGGGAATGTCTTCAACGACGCCGAAGAAGTTGGGGCTCTGGACGAGGACCGCGGCGGTCTCGGCGGTGAGTGCGGCTTTGAGGGCGTCGAGGTCGACGCGGCCGGTCTCCGGGTTGTAGGCGACGGTCTCGATGGGCATGGACTGGTGCTGGGCGTAGGTGGTCATCACCTCGCGGTACTCGGGATGGACGGTGCGGGCGACGACGGTGCGGTCGCGGCCGGTGACGCGCATGGCCATGCGGACGGCTTCCGCAGCGGCGGTGGAACCGTCGTACATGCTGGCGTTGGCCACGTCCATGCCGGTTAGCTCAGCGATCATGGTCTGGAATTCGAAGATGGCCTGCAAGGTGCCCTGGGCGATTTCGGCCTGGTAGGGCGTGTAGCTGGTGAGGAACTCGCCGCGCTGGACGAGGGGGTCGATGATGACGGGGCGGTAGTGGCGATAGGCGCCGGCGCCGAGGAAACTTGCGTAGTCGGTGGAGTTTTTCTGGCCGGCGGCGCGGAACCAGGCGATGATCTCGCTCTCCGCCTGCTGGGGCGGCACGTCGAGGTCGCGGATGAGGCGGTATTCGTCCGGGATGACGGCGAAGAGGTCGTCGATGGAGGCCGCGCCGATCTCAGATAACATTTTCTGACGCTCTGCGGGGGATTTCGGAAGGTAGCGCATGGGGTCCCTCCGGGACCAGTGGTCAGTGGTCAGTGAACAGTGGTCAGTTTCCGGTCTCCTCGGAGATGAAGGCTTCGTAGGCGGCGGCATCGAGGAGGGCGTCGAGCTCGGCCGGATTGGAGAGCTGGACCTTGATGATCCAGGCCTCGTGCGGCTTCTCGTTGATCTTGTCGGGGGCGTTCTTCAGCTCTTCGTTGACGGCGGTGACCGTGCCGCTGACGGGCGAGAAGAGATCGCTGACTGCCTTGACGCTTTCGACGGAACCGAAGGTGGCGTTGGCGGTGACCGGGTCGCCGACCTTGGGCGCGTCGACGTAAACGATGTCGCCCAGCGAGTTTTGCGCATAGTCGGTGATGCCGACTGCGCCGATGGAACCGTCGACGGCGATCCACTCATGCTCGCGGGTGTAGCGATAGTTGGCCGGGTAGCTCATAGGGTCCTCTCATGGCGGTTCGGAATGAAAGTCTAGTTTACGACCTGCGGTTGAGGAGAAAGTGCGCGCTTTGCACAGGGTGAAAACCGGGGGGTTATTGAGCCGGGCTGGGGACCCGGCGGTGTCTGAAGGATGGAAAAGTGCGAGATTGCGCCGGGAAAAGGGTTCTCCGGGGCTAAAGCCCGGCGCATTTTGCTGCTTTCCTCAGGGGCCTGAAGGCCCCTGCTCCTTCCGATGCGGGCGTTCGGGAATCGTCAGACACTGGCCGGGGCAGTCGTGAGACGGAGGTAGTCGTAGAGCATCCTGGAGCGCCAGTGGAGGATCATGCCGAAGGCGAGGATGAAGAAGAGACCGGCGGTCTGCTGGACGGTCATGATGGTATCGAAGTAGCCGTGCGCGAGGACGCGGATTGCGCCGAGGACAAAGAGAACGGCGAGAAATGCGCCAGAGCGCTGCATCATGATGGCGTCGCCCTGGCGGACCAGGCGGGTGGTGCGCAGGAGGGGATAGGCGAGGGCGGTTGCGCCGAGGAGGAATGCGCCCAGAGCCCATGGCCAGGGGATGCGGAAGGCGCTCATGACGAACATGGAGAAGCCGGTGGCCATGCCCAGAGGGGGAATGACGATCTTCCTGAGGGAAACGGCGCTGCGAATCTCGCGCAGACGCCAGACAGTGACCCCGGCGACGCCGGCCAGGGAGAGAAGGATGGAGATTTCCTCGGGAAGCCGCATGCTGGAGCTATTTTACGGGATTTTGTGGGGTGGTTCCTATCCCAGGTGCCCAAAGGCGAGGCACCTGGGGCACCCGCCACCCTGAGACGTTTCCGGATTGCCGGTGATTGGACCCCCTCCGCGTCAGCGGCCTCAGCGCCGGCTAATTCGCAAAGTACCGTCCGTGGCCGCCGTTAGCCCAGGGGTTGTAGTGGAGGGCGAAGTTGGCGCGGGTCTGGACGGAGGGGTGGCTGTATAACCAGAACTCGCTGAAGGGATTGGGGTGGGGGTCCTCGAGCCAGGCCTGGCCGAGGGCGTTGAAGGCGCGGACGGCGGTCTGCCGCGGGTCAGGGACGATGCCGTGGATGGCCTCCTGGCCGTAGACGTCGGCCTGGTGCTCGAAGTAGCGGCTGAAGGTGTTCTGGACCGGCTCCAGCAGGAAGCCGGCGATGGAGATGGCGAGGAGCAGCACGACGAAACCGGCGCGGGTGGCCAGCGGAGCCTCAGCGGCGAGGCCCCAGCGCGAAGTATTGCGGCGCGCCAGCCAGGCGGCAAAACCGGCGCAGGCCCAGTAGACGAAGAACAGGCCGACGGCCGAGCCGGCGATCATCTTGGGGATGTGGTGAAGGACGTAGTGGCCGCTCTCGTGGGCGAAGATGAACAGGATCTCGTCGTCGGGGATGCGGCCGGCGGTGGTGTCCCATACCACGATGCGCCTGGTGGCGCCGATGCCGCCGACGTAGGCGTTGAGGCCGTTGGTTTTGGCGCTGGCCTTCATGAGGAACATGCGGCTGGGGGGGCTGTTCGTTCCGGTGCGGGCGACTACTTTTTCAAGCTGGGCGACCAGGGCGGGATGATGCAGGCTGAGGGGTTCAAATTTGTCGAAGAGGGGCTCGACGAGCGGCTCGACAAAGACGACGAGCACCAGCAGGGGCAGGGTGGCGAACCAGATGCCGAGCCAGTAGCGGCGGGGCCAGCGGCGGACGATCCAGTTAAAGAGCAGAAGAATGGGCGAGGCGAACAGCACCGCAAGGCCCAGGGACTTGGCCTCATCGCCGCTCCAACTGGCCCAGCCCTGCACGCTGATGCCATAGGCGCGGCTGACATGCTGGCCATAGACCTGCAGCGGGAGCCCGGCCAGGGTGGTAATCAGGATGAAAGCGGCAAAGAACAGCAGTCCCTGCATCCAGCGGCGGGGCAGGAGGCGCTCCGCCCAGGCTGCCAGCCCGGCCGCGGCGCGCGTGACCAGCAACAGCCAGAGGACGGCGATTGCCCAGAGGCCGCTGACGATGTCGAGGATGTTGCGGATGCGGCTGAGGGCAATGGCTTTGGCCAGCTTATCGGGCGGGAGCGTGTAAGCCTGCTGGGAATTGGCCTGTGCGGCCGGCGCGGCAGCGGCCGAGGCTGCCGGTTGGGGCGCTTGTTGCGCTGTGGCGGGCTGCGCGGCCAGGAAAGCAAAGATAAGGACGAAAAGGACGACGAGCCGCCAGGGGCGCGCAAAAGTCATGAGGCTCTCCTGTCGCAGAAGCCGAGTCTGAGACAATCGTGCTTACACATGCTTTTACACCATTGTCCCAGCCCGGCGCTCGACGAGATTGCCGCTCTTTCCGCGCGCGGCGCGGCCTGTTCGCTGCTGGCGCTGACATTGTTCGCTTCGGCTGGGTTCGCGCAGCAGGGTGCGCCGGCTCTGCTGACTACGGACGCCCACGGTTCCGCGTCCCCGGCGCTGCTGGAGGCGATGAGCGCCGAACTGAATCGCGCGTTTGCTTCGCTGGGCCGGCAAAGCCCAGCCAAGCCGGATGGCGACAAGCAACTGCCTCCGTACTTTCTCAGCTACTCGGTCCGCGACCAGGGCCTGTCGACCGTGTATTCTGTGGCCAACGCTGGGGGGCGAACTGACGCCCCGGCTGCTCTACCGCATTAGCCCCGATGGCAAGCGCGAACTGGTGCGCGGAGCGGTGCTGGACGATCTGGATCAGCGGGCGCTGCGGGCCAATGTGGAGGCCGCGGGCAAGGAACCGTTTGTGGCCAATTACTTTGGCGATGTGCCGGAGACGGTGATTGCTCCCGCGCTGCTGCTGGAGGACTTGACCGTGCGCCGGGCCGACGAGAAGAACGAAAAGCTGCCGTTTTATCCGCCGCCGGAGTAAAGCGCAGACCGATCTCATAACTGGTTCACGAGCAGGGAAAACATTCTGCTGGGGCTTCAGAGGCTGCGGAAAAACAGGGAAAAGCGAGCGGAGATTTGGCAGGGGCTAAAGCCCGCACTCTATTTTGGGGCATTTTTGACCCGGGACCCAGAGGGTGCCCCGCCGTGCCCTTGTTACGAAGCTGCCATCAGATGGGTTTTTCCGCAGCCTGTAAAGCCCCGTCGCTTTTGTTGGCTTGATCGGCACGACAGAACAGGCTGGTCAAAGACGGAACGGCTGTGCCTGCAAGGGAAGGCCCAACTCCACCGGGGTGAGGGGCCGGGGAGTAACACTTTTGGTTTACTTGTCAGCTTGCGCGGCAACCTGTATGATGAATACTGCCTATCAAGCGGCTGATGCGGGCCACCCGAAGCCGGGCAGAGCAGCAGGTCCGGGCAGTATGGGCAACTCGGGCCGAACAAACAGAGCCAGGAAATCCAGGAACCCGGGCAAAGCAAGCGCCCGGGCGTTCCGAGTGCAGGCTTTGCAGCGGAGATCGGGTAGAGCAAGCTCGCCGCCGAGTGGAAATCTTCGACGACCAGGTCATCACCGGGGCAGGCTGAGTGCGCCGAAAACCCACACATTAGGTAAGGCATCATCTGAGAAAAGCACGGGCCGAAGGGTTTCGATCCCCGAGGGGACGAAACCTCGTGCAAGACGTTCATGGCACTTCGCAGCAAGGAGTATGCGGCCCGGTTCGGATCGCGCAGGCCAGAGGGGCAAATGCGGTGACGGCCGGCCGAGATGATGGCAATCACCATCTGGGGATTTTCCGGTGAAAGCTTCTTTGCTTCCGGCGAGGGCTGATTCTCGCGGGAGATGAAAGTCAGGCAGCCTTGGACAGAATGACTTCCGCTCGACGATAGCTGACGCAAGGGCACCGGAACGCCGGCAGATGGTGTGGGTTTGCGCGCGAAGGCCAGGTTTCCCGCTGTTCGCTTGATGTTTTACAGGAATTGGATGCATTACCGGAATTGGAATGCCATTCGCCGTCTGCCGGGACTCACCGGGACTCAACCCCGGGGGGCCGGCGGCAGGAACTGAAGCAAGAAACTCGCCGGCAAGGCGGCTCAATCCACGAACCGCCGCACCGGATCACGCAGAATCAGGACACAGACGCATGACGATCGAATCGATCCCGCCCCAGGCCGAACTGGGGCCCGCACTGGAAAACGGCCAGGCACAACAACCTTCGCAAGGGCATCGCCGCCGGCGCCGCCGCCGCAAGAACAAGTCAAGCCAGCAGAATCCGCTGCAGGCGCAGATGCAGCAGCAGGCGCAGGCCGCGCCGCCGCAGGCGCAGCCGCGGCCGGCGCAGCCCCAGCAGCAACAGCAGGGCCACAGCCGGAAGAAGAAAAAGTTCTTCCAGAAGAGCGCAGGTCAAAATGCGGGCACGGCGCCGCAGCCCGGCAACAGCCTGGCCGCGCCCTCTCAGGGCAAGCGCAAGAACCGGCAGAAGGGCCCGCGCGAGTTCATCGGTCCCATGGACCACAGCTATCGCGCGATCAACGGCAACATCGCCGACGGGCCGCCGTCCACGATTCCGGTGTCGGGCAATGGGCACGGCAATCCGTACGGCGACGCCTACCTGCCGCAGCAGCCGGTTCCCATCCGCGAAGGCGCGCCGACGCGCATCTTCTGCTTCATCGAGGATCTGTTTTTCCAGGCCAAGATTCAAGAGACGGCCCGTAAGCTGGGCATCAAGGTGGAGTTCGTCAAGGGCGATAAGGACGCCGTGACCCGGCTGACCGATGCGCCGGAGGGGGCGTGGCCCGCGCTGGTGGTCTTTGACCTGAACAACTTAAACGCCAAGCCGATGACGCTGATTCCCAAGTTCAAGGCCAAGTTCAAGAAGGCGACGTCGATTGTCGGCTTCCTGAATCACCTGCAGGGCGACCTGAAGATGAAGGCGAGCGAGGCGGGGTGCGATACTGTGATGCCGCGGTCGGCCTTCTCGCAAAGCCTGCCCACCCTGCTGCGCCGCTATGGCGTGCTGGAAGAGGAAGAGGAGTTCGCGCACCAGCCGCTGTAAAGCCGGCGCGGGGCACGAAGGATAAAGGGCGCATACGAGATTCAATCCCGCGTGGATTGAGCTTGGAATGCGCCCTTTGCATTTCTTGTGTTTTTCCTGTGCGATGCGCGCTGCGCTATCGGTGTTAACCCGGAGGCCAGGTGAGTTGGCGGCCGCCGAGCAGGTGCAGATGGAGATGATCGACGGTCTGGCCGCCTTGCTGGCCGGTATTCACGACAATGCGGTAGCCCTTGCCGAGGCCCTTGCTGCGCGCAATCTCAGCCGCCACCAGGAGCAGGTGGCCGAGGAGGGCGTTCTTGCGCTCATCGGCCTCAGAGAGCGAGCCGATGTGCTCGCGGGGCACGATCAGCACATGCACCGGGGCCTGGGGATGAATGTCTGCAAACGCGTAACTAAGATCATCCCGGTAAACGGAGGTCGAGGGGATCTTCCCTTCAATGATCTTGCAGAAGACGCAGCTCATGGCTTGAACAGTGTACACGGAGAGATTTCCTGCGCAATACAGGCGACGGGAGAAGAAATCCTCACAGAAAAGGCGGCTCCGAGCCGGGATGGTCTGCTTCCGCTAGAGCATTTTCGATTCACATGTTGACGTTTGGAGATCGTGGGAGGTGGCTTTTTCTTCCACCCCGACGACGAAGACCTGTCGTCGGGGACCCCGGCGGGAAAAGCCACTTGGCTTCCAGGATTCTGTAAGGAGCAGAATCGAAAACGCTGTATTCGGACCGCGGCCCCGATCAACCGGATTCGAGGATCATATTCGCGTACTGGATGGTCTCCCCGGTGCGGATCAGGCCGATGGCCAGCGGGACGCGCTTTTTGAACTCGAGGTGCGGCTCGAAGACGACGGGGACGCCGGCGAAGGCCTCGGCAAAGGCTCCGCGGGTTGGCTCGGAGTTGGCGGCGTGGAACTCTTCGGCCATGAAGGCGCGGGCGATGACGTAGTTGCCGCGAATGGCGCGAAGCACGTCGAGGACGCGGGGGATGTCATCGACCAGCGAGAGGTCGACCGTCTCGATCTCCGGCCAGAAGGGGAATCCGCGGTCGGCGATGACCAGCGTATTGGTGTGGCGCACGCGGCCGAGCAGCGAAAGAAGATGCGGATTGAGGATGCCGGTTTTAAACATGTTCGTTCCGTTCCGGCGGGCTGCGGCCGCGGGCGCCCCGGTTGAGTTGCGGGCTGGGGCGGGCAGGCCGCGCCGCTTCCGGAGAGACGATAGCAGACGCGGCCGGGCGGCAACAATCGAACGGGCGGCGGCGGGAAAAATTCAGGAGATTACAGACAGAATCGGGGCGGCGGGGTTAAGCTGTTCGCCATGCAAGCGACAACCCTTTTTCTACTGGGGGCCATCATCGCGCTTGTGTTGTTTATCATGCGCTCCGGGCAGATCTCCGTGAAGGATGCACGGGCGCATCTGCGCAGGGGCGCGCTGCTGATCGACGTGCGGACGGCGGCCGAGTTCGTGTCCAGCCATCTGCCCAAGGCGATCAATCTGCCGCTCGGCGAGCTGGACGCCGAGATCGCCGGCCGGGTTCCGGACCGGAGCCAGGTTCTGTTGCTGTACTGCCACAGCGGCAAGCGCAGCGTGGCGGCGCGGAGGAAGCTGAACGCTCTGGGCTATACCCACGCGTACAATCTCGGCTCCTACCGGCGGGCGGTGGAGATTGTGAAGGGCGGCTAGATGGGGGGCTGCGCTGCCGCACCCGGGGACGAAGGCAAGCAAAGAAAACCGGCGTTGAAGCCCGCATGCGCCCCTGGTGCGTAGAATGCAGGGCAGCCGCGGAAGCGGGCCGGCCATGGAGGTGCTGCGAATGTCCGCTACGATGCAGGCTGTTGTGAAGGCTCACCGTGCGCCCGGCATCGAGTTGCGCGAAGTTGCGGTCCCCACGCCCGGCCCCGGCCAGGTGCTGGTGCGGGTGCAGTCGGCCAGCGTGTGCGGGACCGATCTGCACATCTACAACTGGGACCCCTGGGCGCGCGGGCGGATTCATCCGCCGCTGATTCCGGGGCATGAGTTCGCGGGCGCGGTGGCCGGGGTTGGCCGGGGCGTGACGACGGTGCGCGAGGGCGACCTGGTGTCAGCCGAGATGCACGTGGCGTGCGGCAAATGCATGCAGTGCCGCATCGGCGAGGCGCACATCTGCCAGCAGGTGCGCATCCTGGGCGTGGATGCCGACGGCGCGTTCGCCGCATATGCGCTGATTCCGGAGACGAACATCTGGAAGCTGTCACCGTCGATTCCGCACGAGTACGCATCGCTGCTGGATCCGCTGGGCAACGCCGTGCACACCGTGCTGGCCGGGGCCATCGCCGCGCAAACGGTCGCCGTGACCGGCTGCGGCGCCATCGGGCTGTTCTCGATCGCCGTGGCCAAGGCCTGCGGCGCGGCGCGGGTTTACGCCATTGAAGTGAACGCGCGCCGGCGCGCGGTGGCCGCCGAGATGGGCGCCGATCTGGCGCTGGACCCGAAGACCGATCACGTCGAGCAGCAGGTGCTGGAAGCCACCGGAGGAACCGGCGTCGATGTGCTGCTGGAGATGTCAGGGCATCCGGAGGCGATCCGGCTGGGGTTTGCGGTGCTGCGCACGGGCGGGCGGGCGTCGCTGCTGGGCATTCCCTCGCGGCCATTCGATCTGGACTTTGCCCGCGACATCATCTTCAAGGGTGCGACGGTGCAGGGGATCAACGGGCGCAAGATGTTCGAGACGTGGTTCCAGATGGAGGCGCTGCTGGCTACGGGCAAGCTGAACCTGGAGCCGGCGATTACCCACCGGCTGAAGCTGAGCGAGTTTCCCGACGCGATGAAACTGCTGCAGACGGGCGAGGCGATCAAGGTGGTAATGCGGCCGGAGTAGAGGATACGGCATTTCTCCTTCACATGTAGCCTCGATTGGCGTTCTTTGCGGCGCCGATTTCTTGTTGAAATCGGCGCTTGAGTGCGTTGGCTCCGGTATACGTCTGAAGGAGAAATGCTTTAGCTCTCCCAGTCGATTTCGACGCGGCGCAGGCCGCGGACGGCGTTGGCGAGATAGACTGCGTCGGCGGTGCGGAGATCGTCGAGATAGAGCACGTGTTCTTCGATCTCCAGCCGCGTTTTGAGGCGGGTTTCGAGGAGATGGCGGCGGAAGACGCCGGCCAGGAGGCCGCACTCGACGGGCGGAGTCAGCCAGCGGTCGCCCTTGACGACAAAGAGATTGCCGATGGCGCTTTCGGTCACCTCGCCGCGCTGATTGAGGAAGAGGACTTCGTCGAATCCCGCGGCGACCGCCTGCTCGAAGGCGCGCGTGTACAGTGGCCGGTGCGTGGTCTTGTGAAACAGGAATGGATCTTCAGGGTCAGTGCGCTCGGGGGAGATGCGCGCACGGATTGCGCGGGGTTCGGCGGTTGGAACCGGCAGAGTTTCGTCGGCGATCTGCAATTCTCCGTCTGGATCGAGGAGCAGGCGGACTTTACGCGGCTGTTGACCTGGAAATCTCTGGGCGGATTCGAGCAGGGTTGCGCGGACGGCGGAGGGGTCGCAGGGAAATCCAAAATAATCCGCTGAATCGGTAAGGCGGTCGAGATGGAGATCGAGGAGCGGATAGCCGTCCTGCCAGAGCAGGCTTTCGAACAGGGAAAAACGCTCCGCTGCGCGGGTGAGGAACTCGGCCTTGAGCAGGCACTCCTGGTACTCCGCGGCCGGATCGGAGTCGATCACGATGCCGCTGCCCAGGCCCATCCGGCCCACGCCGTTTTCGAGCTCCAGGGTCCGGATGGCTACGCTGAAGACGGTGCGCTCGGGCGAGAAATAACCGATTGCGCCCGTGTAGACGCCGCGCGGCTCCGGCTCGATTTGCGCGATCAACTGCATGGCGCGGACCTTGGGCGCGCCGGTGACCGAGCCGCAGGGAAACAGGGCGCGGAAGATCTGCTGGAAGCCCACCTCCGGCCGCAGCTCGGCGGTGATGGTGGATGTCATCTGCCAGAGCGTGGGGTAGCGCTCCACCGTAAACAGCTCGTCCACGCGCACGGTACCGAAGCGCGCCAGGCGGCCCAGATCGTTGCGCAGCAGATCGACGATCATCAGGTTTTCGCTGCGGTTTTTTGGGTCGTTACGCAGCCAGTGGGCCTGTTCGCGGTCCTCGCGCGTGGTCCGTCCCCGCGGCGCGGTTCCCTTCATCGGCCGCGCCGTGATGCGGCGCGATGCGGGCTGGCCGTCCACGCGAAAGAAGAGCTCCGGCGAAAAGGAGAGAATTCTTTGCCCGGGCCGACCATGCAGAAAGGCGCCGAACTGAACCGGCTGCCGCCCGCGCAGGCGCTGATAGAGCGCGGCAGCGCGGCAGGACGGGGTAATCCGCAGGGGCGCGGTGAAATTGAGCTGATAGATATCGCCGGCGCGAATCCACTCGTGAATTGCCGCGATGCATTCAGCATATTCCGCCTCGCTGAGTGCGAAGCGGAGGTTCAGCGGCGGCGCGGGGGCCTCGGTCTGGTCGCGCCGGCGCGGGTCAAGCCGGGCAAAATTGGGCACAGACTGGGCTGGATTGGGCGCAAAGTGCGCCAGGCCGGGCGGCGCTCCGGCCACGAAGAGGCCGGTGCGGTGATCGAAGAGATAAGGCTTCTGGTAGAGGCCGAGCCAGGCCAACGGCTGATTGACCTGCCGCGGGCGCATATTGGCCTTCGGCTCAAAACAGCCGCCGCACTCGTAGGCGAAGAATCCAGCCGCATATCCGCCGGCCGCGGTAGCGCTCTCCACCGCCGCAAAGAGCTCCGGAATCTGGTGCGGTTCTGTGGCTTCGAGGACGCGCAGGGGGCCGGCAAAGAGCCGGCTCACGGATTCCTGCTCGCCATCGCGCTCTGGGGCGCACGCAGGGGTTGGCGCGCACTCCAGGAGCACGGTCGCCGGGGTGTCGTCCACCAGCGCGTACACCTCGACGGGAAGTGAATGCCAGCGGGTCATTCTGGTTGTATTGTGCTTGTTACTTTACGGTCAGCGTCATAACCGTGGACTGAGTAATCGCAGTGAGGCCGTTGCTGTACTGCGCGGCCACATACACGGTGTAGGAACCGGGAGGGGTGGGAACATTCTCCGGCGGACCGTGGTTCAGGTAGTAGTAGCGCGGGTTGCATGCGGTTGTGCCCAGCGTGGTGACCAGGCCCAGCATGGCCAGCAGCATCAGCCGGTTGAGCCAGCGGCGGCGGCGCGTACCCCAGGCCAGCGAGCCGAGCCCCAGCATGCCGGGCAGGAGCAGCGCCCAGGCCACGCCGTTGCCGCGGCCGTTCCGGTGCGGGCGGGCGAGCAGCGCCGTCCCGGAGGCCTGGGTGGACACCACCATCGTGCTGGTGACCGCCTGATACTGCCCCGGCGAAATCTGCAGACTCTCCGGAGTAAAGGTGCAGGAGGACTCGTCGGGAAGGCCCGAGCAGGAGACCGTGATAAAGCCGGGCGTTCCGGCACTAATCAAGGATTCAATCAAATCCTGCGAGGGCGCGACGGTCACGGTTGCCGATCCCGACTCACCGGCGACCAGGGTGTTCGCGGGGGTGGAGAGCGGCGACAGGGTGGTGATGGCTACCGCGAGCCCGGAGTCGCACTGCGAGCTGATGGTCTGCGAGATGGACAGCGAAGTAGAACCCACATACGACGAGTTTCCCGCGTAGACAGCAAGGAGGGTGTGCGGGCCGTTGGGCAGGTAAAAGACTAAATTGGCCTGACCCGCGGTACTGAGCGCGACGGTAGCGAGGGGCACCGGAGAACCGCTGCCCTCGTCCTCGATGGTGACGTTGCCGGAGGGCACGCCGCTGTTGCCGGTGACGGAGACCGCGAGGCTGGTGAGGGTGGTGGTGAGGCCGCTGGTGGAACAGCTCTGGGTGCTGGATTGCGCAGTGAGGGTCGTGGTTGTCGCGATGCCTACCGCATGGGCCGCGGGCACGGTGAGCAAAAGCAATCCCAGCGCGATACCCAGTCCTGCAACCAACCTAAGCCGCAGACCGCGGCGGATCATGCCTCTCACGTGCACCAGCTCCAAATTCAAAAATCGTCCCTCGCTGAACTGCGGCGGCGTAGACCCTAATTGTATCCGGCTGGACCGCACCCCGGCCATGGCCGGCCCTGATTAGACGCGCCCGAGGGAAAAATCGGGCAGGCGCCGAGGCAAATCCCCGGCCCGCGGACCTGCGGCCGGCCGTTTCGCGCTATGCTTTTCTACTTGAGGTGCATCGCCATGTCTCAGGCTCCCATCCGCCCTCAGCTTGCTCACCTGACCGCCGCGCTGGACGAACTGCGCGCCAAAGGCACGTACTTCCGGCTGCGCGTGCTGGACGATCAGCAGGCCCCGGTCTGCCACTACGACGGGCGGCAGGTGGTGAACCTGGCCAGCAACAACTACCTGGGGCTGGCCAACCATCCCAAATTGATTGAGGCGGCTTTGGCAGCTACGCGCGCATACGGCGTGGGGTCGGGTGCGGTGCGGACGATCGCCGGAACCATGCGCATTCACATGGAGCTGGAGGAGAAGATTGCGCGGTTCAAAGAGGTGGAGGCCTGCGTGGTCTTCCAGAGCGGGTTCGCCGCCAACGCCGGGACGGTAAGCGCCATTCTGGGCAAGGAGGACTTCATCCTCTCCGACGAGCTGAACCATGCCAGCATCATTGATGGGGCGCGGCTGTCGCGGGCGACAATCAAGGTTTTTCGGCACAAGGATGTGGGCCACTGCGAACAACTGCTGCAGGAACTGTCAGGCGAGCCGGGCAAAAAGCTGGTGATTACGGACGGCGTGTTCTCGATGGACGGCGACATCGGTCCGGTGGACAAGCTGGCAGCGCTGGCCGATCAGTACGGCGCGATCATGATGGTGGACGACGCGCACGCTTCGGGCGTGCTGGGGCGGAACGGGCGCGGGACGGTGGATCACTTTGGCGTGCACGGCAAGGTGGACGTGCAGGTGGGCACGCTCTCAAAGGCCATCGGGGCGCTGGGCGGGTATGTGTGCGGATCGCGGGACCTGATCGACTACCTCTACCACCGGGCGCGGCCGTTTTTGTTTTCGACTTCGCATCCGCCGTCCGTTGCGGCGACATGCATCGCGGCCTTTGAGATTCTGGAGCAGGAGCCGGAGCGGATCCAGCGGCTGTGGGACAATACGCACTATTTTCAGGGGGAGCTGGCGCGGCTGGGATTCAATATCGGCGGCCAGAACACGCCGGCTACGCAGACGCCGATTACGCCGATCATCGTGGGCGCGGGACGGGCGGCGATGGAGTTTTCGCGGGCGCTGTTTGAGGAGGGCGTGATGGCGACAGGGATTGCGTTTCCGACGGTGCCTGAGGGGAAGGCGCGGATTCGCGCGATTGTGACCAGCGAGCACAGACGGGGCGATCTGGACCAGGCACTTGAGACCATGGAGCGCGTGGCGAAGCGGCTGGGGATTCTAAGATAGGACCACGATGATCGCACACCTGCGCGGCAAGCTCATCTTCAAGCAGCCCGGCCAGGCCATTGTGGAGGCCGGCGGGGTGGGGTACGACGTGACCATCTCCGTGCCTACCTTTACGGCGCTGCCGGGGGTGGGCGCGGAGGCCGCGCTGCACATCCACACGCAGGTGAGCGAGGACCAGATCGCGCTCTTCGGCTTTCTGGACGCGGAAGAGAAGCACCTGTTCGAGCGGCTCATTACCGTCAACGCTGTCGGGCCCAAGCTGGCCATCAAGATTCTGAGCGGCCTTTCGGTGGAGCGGACGGTGCAGGCCATCCGCGCGCAGGACCACGCACAACTGGTGCGCATTCCGGGCGTGGGCAAGAAGCTGGCCGAGCGGCTGGTGGTGGAGCTGAAGGATAAGCTGGATGAGTTCGCCGTGGCGCCCGCGCCGGCTGCCGTGGCGGGGCCGGCCGTGGCCGACGTGCTGTCGGCGCTGGTGAACCTGGGCTACCAGCGCACGGCAGCGGAGAAGGCGATCGAGCAAGCAATCGCCAAAGACAAGACGCTGGCCGGGGATTTTGACGGACTGTTCCGCGGGGCGCTGAAGGTGATCCGGTAGGGAGGCAGCTTCCAGCTTCTAGCTATCAGCTATCAGCTTGGTCCTGCTCAGGGTTCCGGCGATCATGCTTCTGATTTGCGATGGATGATTCGTCGCGTTCGCGCCAGCCCGCATGGAAGGAGCGCGCGGTACACTCCTTTTTGTGATGGTTCCCAAATCTAAAACGACTGCTTCCGCCGCGCTGCCTTACTTTCGGCCTGAGGCGCTGAGGTTTCTGCGCAACCTTGCGAAGAACAACGACCGCGCGTGGTTTCAGCCGCGCAAGGCGCAGTTCGACGCCGAGCTGAAAGAGCCGATGCTGGCTGTCATCCGCAAGGTGACCGACGCCATGATGGACTTTGCGCCGAGCTTTGCGCGGCCGGCGGAGAAGTGCCTGTTCCGGATCTATCGCGATACGCGGTTCAGCGCCGACAAGAAGCCCTACAAGACGCACGTGGCGGCGTGGTGGTCGCACCAGGGGCTGGAAAAAACTTCGGGAGCGGGGTACTACTTTCACGTCAGCGCCAAGGAGGTGATTGTGGCCGCCGGGGCATGGATGCCGGAGAAAGACCAGCTCGCCCAGATACGGCATTGGCTGCTGGATCACCACGCGGAGTTTCGCGCACTCCTGCGGAGGGCAGCCATTCGGAAGACATTTGAGGAATTTGAAGGGAATGCGCTGACACGGCCGCCGAAGGGATTTCCAGCAGAGCATCCGGGGATGGAGCTGATCAAGTGCAGGCAATGGGGGCTGGCGGCAACGCTGCCGGCCGCGGCGGCGCTGAAGAAGGACTTTGCCGCGACGATCATCCGCCACTTCAGGATCGCCGCGCCGGTGGTGGACGCGCTGAATGCGCCGATTGCGGCGGCGCAGCAGCCGAAACGGAGGGTGCTGTTCGGGTTCAACTAGGCCTGCGGAGTCTTGCGGACGGCGGGATTTTGGCTGGGAAAAACAGGCAATTTCCGGGAAAAACGGGGGAATTTGGCTGATATTTGCACAAAAACCGGAATAATCCTGTGGAAATCGGAGTTTTGGCATTGACTTTCCCTACCCGGAAGCCGCATTGTAACCTTCGACGGGGTTCTCCGAACCCGCATGAATAGAGGGGTTTCGTACAAACAGCAGTTTGGGTGCGGCCCTTCATGCGGTACGCAATACGCGGCGGATGCCCGGCAACAGAGGCGGCCCTGAGGGCTCGCCACAAGGAGAACAGCACATGGCAACAGGTATGACCAAGACAGCCTTGATCCGCCACATGGCCGAGAAGCTGGAAATCACCAACAAGCAAGCTGCTGCAGGCCTGGACCTGCTGGCGGAGACCGCCATCAAGGAGACCAAGAAGAACGGAGTCTTCGTAATTCCGGGCATCGGCCGCCTGGTGAAGGCGCAGCGCAAGGCCCGCATGGGCCGCAACCCTCAGACCGGCGCGGCGATTCCGATCAAGGCCAAAACCGTCGTCAAGTTCCGCGTGGCCAAGGCCGCCAAGGACGTCATCGCACCGCCCAAGAAGTAGGACTCCGGACTCCACCCCAACGACGAAGACCTGTCGTTACCACCCCAAGAAGCCAAGACCGCTTCTTGGGGACCCCGGTCGTTGGGGACCCCGGACTCCACCCCAACGACGAAGACCTGTCGTTACCACCCCAAGAAGCCAAGACCGCTTCTTGGGGACCCCGGTCGTTGGGGACCCCGGACTGGGGACGAAACAGAAAGGGAGGAGCCTTCGGCTCTTCCCTTTTGTCTATTCTCCTGACGATTGCTGCGAACCATTGCGCTCAAGATTTCTGCGCCGGGGCGACTGTTCCGCTCATCCTACTAGAGCATGGCAACTGGTTTGAATGTGTCTAACCTTTCAGGCTCGGCACCGGCGCGCGGGTCTTCGGTTGTTTTGCTGCAGCGGCTGGAAGGACTGGCGGTGGCCGCCGTTGCGGTCCTGCTCTACGCGCGCACGGGGGCGAGCTGGTGGCTGTTTGCGGCGCTGTGGCTGCTGCCTGATCTCGCGATGCTCGGCTATCTGAAGTCACCCTGCACCGGCGCGCGGGTGTACAACGCCTTCCACAACTATGTGCCGCCCGCCACGCTGGGGGTGTTTGGGTTGCTGCTGCACACGGGCGCACTGCCGCCGGCGATTGCGCTGATCTGGGCGAATCACATTGCGGTGGACCGCGCACTGGGTTACGGGCAGAAATACGGTGAGGGCTTCGGGTGGACGCACTTGGGGCGGCTGGGCAAGCAGCGCGGCTAAAGCGGCTTCATAGTTGCTTTATCCCGAAGCCTCAGCCGCATGGATTCTGTAAGCAGCAGAATCGAAACCGCTGTAGCCACGCTGGACGCGGATCGGGCGCGGACGGCTCACAATGCGGGGCTGTCCTGAATCTTGCCGCGCATCATGGCGCGGGCCACCAGCGAGACTCCGAAGCTGATGAGAATTGCCCTGAGCATCAGCATGTGATCGTAAGTCCAGGATAGAACTGCAAGGGTGAGGAAGACGCCGATCGACAGCAGCTCGGCAAGCACGGCGCTGAGCCATTGCGGCTTATGCCCGGCGGACGGAAGGCTGCCGCGCAGCCGGGGGATCAGGCGCGGAGTGGTGCGCAGATACTCCCGATACGGCTGACCGAGCTGGGAGGAAAGGAAGGCTTCTTCGCCCAGGATCAAGCGGAGCAGAAACAGCGTGATCAGAATCATGGAAAACAGCGCGCCGGTGGGCGGCATCAGCAGCGCGATGGCCAGCATCATGAACCAGTCTCCGAGGTAGAGCGGATTGCGGACGAAGCGATACGGGCCATCGGCCATCACCCGGCCGGCCTGCATCTCGGCGTGGTTAACGGTGCTGTAACCGAGGTACGCGGAGCCCCAGACGCGAAAGATCACGCCCAGGGCCGCAAGCAGCGAGCCCAGGACGATTACGGCCACCGAGCCGGCTGCAAAGCTGGCCACACCCATGCGGGCCAGCTCCATGGGCAGCCACGCCAGCATTGACATCCGCTGCTCCAGTCCCCAGGCTTCGATCCACGGCGCGTAAAAGCCCATCAGGATGATCGCCACCATGATGACCATCCGCAGCCGAAACTCGATTGCCGTCGCCTTCATGCACCCATCCCTTGGCCGGAGTGTACCATCCGCCCCTGATTGTGCTTAGGCAATCCGTGCCCAGCCGGTTCACGCGGATGGTGTGCCTCTATTCCATCCGCAGCGCCTGCATCGGATCGATAGAAGCCGCGCGCCGCGCCGGAATCCAACATGCTATCAGGGCGATCACGGCCAGGAATGGCGGCACCACTGCGAAGGTGAGCGCGTCGTGCGCCTGAATGCCATAGAGAAAGCTAGCCGCCACCCTGGCCAGCATCCAGGCAACAGGCCAGCCAAGTACGAGGGCAATCAGCGTGAGGACCATGCCCTGGCGCAGCACCAGCCGCTCGACTGTGCCGGGCTTTGCGCCCATGGCCATCCGAATGCCAATCTCGCGCGTACGCCGGCTGACCGAGTAGCTCATCACGCCGTAAAGTCCCACGGCGGCAAGTACCAGTCCGATAACGCCGAAGGTGCCAAACAGCATGGCTGCCAGCCGCGGCAGGAAGAAGGCCGTGCGGACGTGTTCCTGCATGGTTTCTTCGTTGAAGATGGCCAACTGGGGATCAAGCGCATGGATCTGGCTCTGGACCGATTCCAGAACAGATGCGGAATTGCCCGCGGTATGGACCAACAGCGTGTAACCCAACTGGGAAGGGTCGGCGGCAATACTTTGCACGAGCGAACGATAGAGTACCGGGCGAAAGTCCTCGCCGAGCGTGCGGGATTTCACATTGCCGACGACGCCGATGATCTCATAACTCACGCGACCGCTGGTTACGTGCTGCCCAATGGGATTGCGGCCGGCAAAGACGCGCTGGACAAAGGCCTGGTTGATGATCGCCGTCTTGGGGCCATTCGCAATCTCCCCGCCGAAGTCGCTGCCGGAGATGCGCGGGATGTCGAGGGTCTCAAAATAGCCAGGCATGGTCATGTAGAGATCGGCAAGAGAGCCGTCTCCAGCGCCCGCGTGCTGGTCCTCGGCGTGAAACCTCTCGCTCCGGTGGCCGCCGGAGAGCGGCGTCACATCGGTCGAGACCGCCGACAGCACTCCTGGAATCGCTGCCACACGCTGCTGCAACTGGTTCAGGAAGAGAGCCGTGCGTTCCGGCGTATAGCCGTTCAAGCGCGGATCGACAGACATCATCAGTACATTTTTCGATCGGAAACCGATGTCGATGTTGGACGCGCTCTCGAGACTGCGCAGAAACAGGCCCGTCACGCAAAGCAGAATGACCGACATAGCGATCTGCGCAACCAGAAGCAGATTGCGCAGACTGATGCGGCGGCCGGGACGTGCAAGTGCGTCTTCGCCTTTGAGCGCGTTGGCCAGCAAGGGGCGCGACGCTGCCCAGGCTGGAGCGACGCCGAGCAACAGGCCACTGAGTACGCTCAGGACGAAGGCGAAAAGCAGCACGCGCCAGTCAACACCGATGTTGACATCGAGGGGAACCGGAACTGGAAGTTCAAGCGTGGAGAGCGCCCGCGTGGCCCACAGCGAGAGAAACACTCCGATTACGCCGCCGCCCAGACCAAGCAACACACTCTCCATCAACAATTGCCGTCTCAGCCGGGCGCGCGTTGCTCCCAGCGCCAGGCGCACGGCCATATCGCGCTGGCGGCTGGCGGCCTGCGCAAACAGCAGATTAGCCACATTGGCGCCGGCAATCAGAAGTACCAGCAGCACCACAACCGAGAGCGCGGCGATGAACATGAGGATCGTTCCGCGCTCTTGGGGAGGAAGCGATCCTGCCTGCTCGAAGACAAAGGTGTTGTTCTTGTCGGTGGCCGGATTGTCGTGCGCGAAGCGAACGGCAAGCGTGCGGAGCTCGGCAGCGACCTGCTTTTGCGTCACCCCCGGCTTGATGCGCGCGACGACGGGGAGCCAATGAAACTCCCGGGAATTTTTCGCCGGAATATCGGGCATCAGCAGATGCGCGCTATCCAGCGGCACCCAGAACTCCGTATACAGAAGCTGGTCAACACTGTGAAATGCGCTTGGGGCAACACCGACGACGGTAAACGCGTGGCCTGAGAGCGTAACTGTTTTTCCGACGATGTCTTTGTCCGCATTGAAGCGGCGTTGCCAAAGGCCGGCTCCCAGCACCACTAAAGGCGCTTTGTCGTCGCTGCCGACGAAGCCGCGCCCCAACTGCATATGAATTTCAGTCACATCGAAAAAGTTGGTGGTGACGCCTTGGCCCCAGACGCGCTCCGGCTGTCCGCTTCCGCTGATGGAAGCTGGAATCAGCTCGTAGTAGGCGGCAACGTCTGAGAAAGATTTCGCCTGTTCGCGCAGATCGACACACTGCGGCCACGAAAATGGATTGCAGCACTGATCGCCGGTGCGGACGGTTTGGATCGTAAGCAACGTAGAAGGATCGCCCATCGGCGGGGGGCGCAGGATGAAACGGCTGATCATGGAGAAGATGGTTGCGTTGGCGCCGATGCCGAGTCCGATGGAAAGCACGGCAATCGCGGTGACGCCGGGATGTTTTCGCAGTCTCCGCAGGCCATAGGCAAGGTCGCGCAGGAGCGATTCCAGCAAGGGCAGTGTGCGCCGCTCGCGGTAAGCCTGCCGCGTCTGCTCCGCGCCGCCCAGCCGGATCAGCGCCTGACGCCGTGCCTCCTCTGCGCTCAGCCCCGCGCGCACGCCTTCCTCGGTGTGCATCGCAATGTGGCTCTCCAGTTCGGCCTCAAACCCGCTCGCGCCCTGCCGCGGCCTGATCATGCTCCACAGGCGCACCATCGCTGCTCTCAGTCGTCGCATCGCAGCTCCTTATGCCTCGGGTGAGGCCTCAAGGAAGCGCGCCAGCATCGCCGTGGTCTGCTCCCATTCTTCTGTCGCCCGTTTCACCTGCCGCTGTCCGGCCCGGGTCAGCTCGTAGTATTTGGCGCGCCGGTTGTTCTCTGACGTGCCCCAGCGCGAGCGCACATACCCCTCCTGCTCCAGCTTCAGCAGTGCCGGATACAGCGTGCCGTAATTCAGCTGCAGCCGGTCGCCGCTGGTCTGCTCGATGCGCCGCGCCAGCCCGTAGCCGTGCTGCGGGCCCATCGTTTCCAGCGTTTTCAGCACCATCAGAGTCAGCGTCCCCTGCAGAACATCGGCCTTTTTGTCCATACGCTTCTCCTATGGCTGAGCGATAGAAGAAGCCTACGCTATTCCCTATGGGAATGCAATAGAGAAACTGCTTGCGCGATTCCTCTGCTTGGAAATGAAAAGGCCGCTTAACAGTTGTGCATTCGCATCACAGCGACCGGAAAAACCGCTGGAGCTCACCGGCTCTCGCCGCTTGCCATCGCGGCAGAGCTGATCTGGGCCGAGTCTATTTCGACGGGGCGACGAGGGCCTGGTCGACGACCTGGTGGGCGCGGTACTCCAGCACGTGGTTGTCAGGGCTGCTCATGCGCTGGATCATGCCGACGAACACGATATCGTTCGCCGGGTCCACCCAGAACCACGTTCCCGCCGCGCCGTCCCACAGGAATGTGCCCTTGCCGTCAGAGAGGTTGGCCTCCGCGGGGTCAAACGCGACGGCGCAGTTGTAGCCGTAGCCGAAGCCCGGCCGCATGACGTGGAGGCCGCCGCGGAACTGGCCGGTGAGCAGCTCGGCGGGCAGGTGATTGGAGGTCATCAGCTTCACGGTGGAGGGGGCGAGAATGCGCGTGCCGTCGAGCGCACCCTTGTTGGCCAGCATCAGCGCCAGGCGGTAGTAGTCCTCGGCGGTCGAGACCAGGCCGCCGCCGCCGGAGGGCGTGGAAGGCAGCTTCAGGAAGTCGCCCTCGCCGCCGCCGTTGGTCGTGTCCGGGATCAGATCGCCCTCGGGTCCGGTCTGGTAGAGCGTGGCGAAGCGCTTGCGCTTGTCCTCCGGCACGTAGAAGCCCGCGTCCCTCATGCCCAGCGGCGTGAAAATCTGGTCGCGCATGAACTCCGGCAGCGTCTGGCCGGAGAGCTTCTCCACGATGTAGCCCTCAACGTCCATTGACATGCTGTAGAGCCACGCCTTGCCCGGCTGGTAGAACAGCGGCGCTTGCGCCAGCCGGTCGATCATCTCCTGGAGGCTACCGGCCTGGCGTACGCCCAGTTTGTGGTACATCGCGTCGGCAAGCGTGTTCCCGTTGCCGTAGCTGAAACCGGCGGTGTGGGTCATCAGCTCATGCATGGTGGGCGCGTGATCCGGATCGGCGAGGATCATTTTGCCGTCCGCATCGACGCCGGTGAAGACTTTGAGGCGCGCGAACTCAGGGATGTATTTGGAGATGGGATCGGAGGGCATCCATTTGCCCTTTTCATAGAGGATCATCAAGGCGACGCCGGTCACCGGCTTGGTCATGGAGTAGTCGCGGAAGATGGTGTCCAGCGTCATTGGGTCGTTGCTGGCGATGTCGCGCATGCCGTAGGCGCGGTAGTCGACGACTTTGCCGTGGCGGACGAGGATGGTGACGGCTCCGGCAATTTTTTTCTGGTCGATCTCTTCCTGGATGAGGGCGTGGAGGCGCTCCAGCCGCTCGCTGGAGAAGCCGACGCTCTCCGGCGGGACCAGCGTCATGTCCACTTTGGGCGGAACGAGAGGTTGCGCTGAAGTTTGTATCGGCGCTTGCGCTTGAGCCTGGTCCGGTGTTGGTGCTGGAGCTTGCGAAGGCGCTGGCGCCGTTGCTGGCGCAGGGGTCTGGGCAGGGGCTTGCGCCGGCTCCTGCGCTGAAACCAGCAGGGTTCCGAAGGCAAGGCATATGCCGGCGAGCAGCATGCGCCTGAGGCAGGCAAATTGATCCATGATCGAACGGCTCCTGGCAATTTGAGTCTGTGGGGGCAGGCCGCTTTATTTGCCGCACTCTTTATACCAATCGCACCGGGAAGGGGCAATCGGGTGCGTCAATAGATGAGCTTAAGCGAGACCTGGATCTGGCGTGAGTTCCCCGCCGTCTTGCTGATCTCGCCGAACCCCGTGCTGGTCAGGGTGTTGGTCGGCAGCCCCATGTTCACAATGTTGAACAGGTTGAAGAACTCCGCGCGGAACTGCAGGTCGGTGCGCTCGGCTCCGCTCGGCCTCTCCCCCAATGGCGTGTCTTTGATGAGCGCGAAATCGAAGTCGTAGTAGGCCGGCCCACGGAAGGTGTTCCGCCCCAGTGTCCCGAATCGCCCCTGGTTCGGTCCAGTTCCACCGGCCACGTGAATTGGGATCGAGAAATAGGCTGAACCGTTGTTTGCGCCCTGGCCAAAGTAGTCCTGGCGGTTGGCCCGCGCGGTGGAGAGGTGCGGCGTGGCGATCTGGTCCGGCCGGTCCGTGCCGAAGGCCCCCGCGCCCGTCTGCTGGATGCCGGAGTAGACCGTGAAGGGCGAGCCGGAGGTGATGGTGGAGATGCTGAGCAGCTCCCAGCCGGCCGTGGCCTTGCGGCTGACGGACCGCAAACCCTCGACGCGCTCAAGCTGCAGGTCCTGCGCGAGGCTGAGCGCGAAGCTGTGCGTCACGTCGAAGGCCGACGGGCCCTTTTCCGGATGCGCATCAAACGGGTTCTGCGGGAGCGGGTTTGATGCGGCCCCGGTGGAGCCCGTCCCGCTGATCACCTGGCTGGTGTCGTCGATGGATTTGCTCCACGTGTAGCCTGCCTGGATGCCGGGTCCGCGATGGCCCACGATTCCGGAGAGCGAGGTCTGCAGCGCGTGATAGGTGGAGTGCGCCGTCGCGACGATTTCGTTGATCACGCCGAAGCCGCCGACGATGTTGCCCCCGCTGTCAAACTGCGCCTCCGGCGCAAAAGCGGGCGAGGCCCCGGGATAGCCATTGGGGAAGATGGCGCGCGGCAGCTTTTCAGCAGCCGTGCCCACGTAGCCGACGTCGGCCGTCAGGTTGCCCAGCTTCTGCTCCACCCCCGCCGTCCAGGTGTAGAGCGTGGCATTGCCAAAGCCACGGTCCATCACGTTCAGGTTCAGCGTGCCGCCCCTGCCGCCCGGCGTCAGCGCGGCGATGTCCTTCTCATAGCGATCCAGATCCATCACGGTGTTCGGAGCGACGCGTTTGGGATCGCCGCTGGCAAATATTTCTGCTCCGCCCGGCGTATAAATCGGCGGAAGCTGGGCCGAGGTGATCTGAAAGCCGTAGCGTGTCGGTGCCGAAGAGGCAGACAGCACGCGCGGATAGATGGCAATGGGCGTTGCGCCGGTGAGCATGTTGTCCTGCCAGATATTCGGAGGAATGACGGTGATGGCGCCACCGATGTGGGCAACCAGGTTGGTAACAGGCTGCCAGGAGGTCTCCACGCGGGGGCCCCAGCCATTCCACTGCGTACGGTAACCCGGCTGCGGGTTGATGACGTACTCCTGGACGCCGTTCGCCATCATCAACCCGCCGGTGCGGTGGGCGCGCTCGGTAATCGGTGTGTAGAACTCCCAGCGCAGTCCGTATGCCAGCGTGAAGCGCGGCGTCACCTTCCATGTGTCCTGCACGTACGCGTTGAAGTTGTTGCGGCTGATGGCCGCCGGAGCGATATGCTGGCCGCCGGAGAACGGCCAGGGCGCAAGGACCGTCCAGTAGTCAAACACGCTGCCGGAAAGAAACGCCGAGAGCGTGTCCGGCAGCGGATCGCCCACCGCGAGGTCATGCAAACCGCTCACGGAGGCGATCGGCTCGGTGGAGTAGGCCGTGCCGCCGCCGAAATCGTAATCTCCGTTCGGGCTGGTGCCGTAGTAGGTGGAGTCGCGGTTGAGCCGCGCCTCGAAGCCCGCCTTGATCGCGTGGTTCCCGGTCATGTACTCGACGCTCTGCTGGCCCTGGAAGAGATTGCCGTAGGACTGCATCACCGAGCCGGCCGCGGAATTGAACGACTCAAAGAGCCCGTCATTGAACCTGACCGCCGGATCGGTGGTATTCGCCGTCGGGAAGCCCGGCGTCGAGCGCGTAATGCTCAGATCCGACTCCAGAATCATCCGCGGCGAAACCGTCCGTATATATTTGCCCAGCACGTTGCGCTCGCGGTCGAAGTATTCGACACCGAAGGAAGGGTCCAGCGCCGTCTGGTCGGGATTGGTCGTCGGCCCGGTGATGTTGTCCAGCGTGAACCGCGCCAGGAACTGGTCTTTCGGAGAGATGCGCTGGTCGATGCGCAGCGAAACCTGGTCGGCATTGGTGGCCACGGAGGAGGCGGTAGCGTAGGTGTTCGCGCCGTACGCGCCGGAGGGCAGGTTCGGCAGTGGATAACGCTTGAGCACCGCCGCAATCCGCGGATCGACGGGAACCATCAGCGTGTCGGTTGATCCGTTGGAATAGGTCACCGTGTCGTCCACAATGTTGCTGGCGCCCGACGGCCGCTCCGCCGCGCTGGGCACCGGCATCACTTGCGTAGTGCCCAGCACCTGCCGGAATCCCTGGTACTCAAAGAAGTAGAATGTGCGCCCGCGTCCGTCATAGAAATGCGGCAGCAGCACCGGCCCGCCGTTGGTAAAGCCGAATTCGTTCCGCCGGAACGGCGGAATCCGCCCCGGATATGCAGGCGTTGCGTGGTCGAAGTAGTTGCGCGCGTCTAGCGAGGAGTTGCGGAGGAACTCGAAGAACGATCCGTGGAAGCCGCTCGCTCCTGAACGCGTATGGATGTTCGTAAATCCGGCTGCGCCACGGCCGATCTCCGCCGGTATCCATCCGGAGAGCGAATCGACGCTCTGGATCGCATCCACGTTGAAGTTCGCAAACGTGGCTCCGCCCATCTCCGGATCGCTGATGTCCGCGCCGTCCATGGCGAACGTCGCCTCCACGCCACGCTGCCCGTTGATGGCGAACTGCGCAGTGAAGTTTGTCGCGCCGTTGGTGTCGGTCATCGTCCCAGCCGCCAGCAGTAGAAGTGTCCCGAAGTCCCGCGTGTTCAGTGGCAGCTCACTAACCTGCTGGCTGGAGAGCTGCTCGCCGCCCGTCGCAGCCCGTTTCTCCAGCGCAGTTACCGTCAGATCGCCCCGCGCGGAAATCGTCACCGCAACGGCGGCCGTATCCGCCGCCAGGTCAATTGGCTCTGCATACTGCGCCGTGCGGCGCCCCACGCTCACGGTCAGCCGGTAGCGACCCTCCGGCAGCGCCGCCAACCGGAAATGCCCATCCGTTCCGGTCACGGTCTCCGCATGAATCCTCCCGCTGCTTAGCCGTAACCGTGCTCCGGTCACCGGCGCTCCGCCTTCATTGCGCAGAATCCCGCTCCACACGCTCTTCGCCTGCTGCGCCCATCCGGCCGCGGCCAGCAGCAAAGCTGCAACCAACACGCCCAGCCGCACACCCGTCTCCTGCTTCACACTTCGTGCTGGGCCACACGCACGACCGCCTCTGAACTCATTCTTCAGCAAGAAGAAGCACCCTCTACGTAGAGTAATGTGCAACGCTGTCAAGCACCGCGATCCCGAAAACTGCTCTATTTGCTTTGCCTAGGATTATAGCTTGCGCTCGCTCGCGGCGCGGCCGCTGGTCAGGTTCCCACACCGATCGCTCGCCGTTTGCCTACAATGAGGAAGTCCTATGGCGCACCCTTATCCAGACGCGCACGCCGCCGTCGATATTATCGCCGCCATCTCCACGCCGCCCGGCCGCGGCGGCATCGGGATTGTGCGTCTCTCCGGCCCCGACGCGGCCTCGATCGCCGTTCAGCTTGTCCGCCTGCGCCAGCCGCTCGAGCACGCGCTCGCTCGCCTGGCCGACGTTCTCGACAGCGCCGGCTCCGGCGAGGTGGTTTCCGGCACATCCGCTGAACCCTCCCGCATCGACGAGGCCCTGGTCACCTTCTTTGCCGGGCCGCACTCTTACACCGGCGAGGATCTGGTGGAGATCGCTGCGCACGGCTCACCGGTGGTGCTCGATCTGCTGCTGCGCCGCGCTCTGGCGTTGGGCGCGCGGCTGGCCAATCCCGGCGAGTTCACCCAGCGCGCTTTTCTCTGCGGGCGGCTCGACCTGACCCAGGCCGAGGCGGTGCGCGACCTGATTGAGGCCCAGACCCTGGCACAGGCGCGCCAGGCCGCCAGCCAGATGGGCGGCGCGCTGAGCCGCCGGGTCGCGCCGGTCAAACAATCGCTGGTCGAGCTGATCGCCCTGCTGGAAGCCGGCATCGACTTTGCGGAGGACGATGTGGACGTGACGCCGCAGGAGGAGATCGCCCGCCGCATCGCGGCGCTGACACCGCCGCTGGGCGCGCTGGAGGCCACGTTTGCGCGTGGACGGGTCGTCCACGACGGGCTGACGCTGGCGATCGTGGGACGGCCCAACGTGGGCAAGAGCTCGCTCTTCAATCGGCTGGTGGAGCGTGAGCGCGCGATTGTGACGGCGACCCCGGGAACCACGCGCGATCTGGTCAGCGAGCGCATCTCGCTGGACGGCATTCCCCTCGAGCTGGTCGATACCGCCGGATTGCGCGAGGGCCGGGAGGAAGCCGAACAGATGGGCATCGCCCGCAGCCGCGAGGCGCTGGCCGATGCTGCGCTGGCGCTGCTGGTGCTGGACGCCACGGAACCACTCAACGACGAGGAGCGCCGCCTGCTCGAGATTGTGCAGGGGCGTCCGGCGCTGGTCGCCGTGAACAAGTGCGACCTCAAGGCGGGCGATCAGCCGGCAGAGATTGCCGGCCTGTCCGCAGTGCGCACCTCCGCGCTCACCGGCGAGGGCATCCCCGCGCTGCGCGAGCGGATTCTCGCCCTGGCGACCGGGGGCGCCGCCTCCGAGCCCGGCATGCTCACCAGCATTCGCCACCACCAGGCCGTCGCCGGAGCGCTAGAGGCCCTGGCCGACGCGGCGCGCGCCAACGCCACCGCGATTCCGCACGAGATGCTGCTGCTCGACCTCTATCGTGCCCTCGGGGCGCTGGATTCGCTGACCGGGCAGACCACCCCCGACGACATCCTCAATCTCATCTTCTCTACCTTCTGCATCGGAAAATAATTCCGATCGTTCCCGCGTTGACCAGCACCACCGTTTGCGGGCTGCTCACTGTGCCCAGCTCCGGGTTGCCAAGGTTGAGGCTCAAGGCAGACAACTCTACGATTGGATTTGAGCCGCCCGCACCGGCACCATACAGGTCTACCTTTTGTGGAGGTGGAGTTTGATTGGACGCCATTCCGGCCGGCGCGCAGACGCATCAACACCGGTCTCCCGATCAGGCCCAAAGCCGCCGGCGCGCGGTGCGGGCGCGCGGATAACAAAGGGCAGGCCGAAGCCTGCCCTTTGAGCTTGCCGCACCGGCGGGAGGCGGGAGAGGTTCCTCTCCCGCCGGCCCCGCGCTCCATTGCCATTGCGGGGCGATCTACTTCACACTGCCGGTTCCACTGTAGCCGCCGGGATAGTTCGAGGCGCCTCCTCCGGCCGCGCCGCCCGAACCGTACCGCTGCGCCTCATTGCAGCACAGTGGACCATACATTGGTCGGCAGGCTCACATCGAAGTGAATCGCCGAGCTCCCTGAAACGGTCAGCGCATTCCCAACCAGGGCGCCGAAGATCGGCGAGCCCCCTGAGAGCACGATCTGGGCGGCTGGCGCGAAAACCGTCAGATAGGCGTCCGTACCGCCGCTGAGGACCACGCCGTTGTTTCCGACGTAGCTCGATACCAACTGCAGGTTCCTGGCAAAGTGGGTCGTGTTGATGATGCTTCCGCCGCTGCCGTGAAACTGGCCAGTGAGATTGATGACGGTGGCGCCAGTCACGATCAGTGATGAGCCGCCGCTCAAAGTTACGCTGTGGAAGCAGTACGTACCCGGCGAAAGAGTGCCTTGGTTTCCTCCGCTGATGGTCAGGTTGTGCTTGGCCGGATCATAGTTGTAGACGCCCGTGATCCAGATGTTGCCGGGGCTTGGATTGGGCGGAAAGCTCTGGCAGGCCGTCGGAACGGTGGCGACAATCGGGGACGTAGGATCATTTGGCGATTGGGTCCCGTCAATCGTACCGGAATTGCTGATAACTTATAACCCAATCGCGCCCACTTATGGGCCCGATAAGGACTCATCCGCGCGATAAGTGATTCATTGGTGCCGATCTTATTTGATGTCGCATCGAATGGTCCTAAGCCCGATTGTGGTTGTGGGATTAAGCGGAAAGAACGTGCATCGCAACCATGGTACAGCAGTGGTCAGTTGTCAGGGTTCAGTGGTCAGTGCGAGTGTGAGGGTGGTTGTATCTGTCCCGCGCACTCACACTCACACTCCACACTCCTCACTCCTCACTGGTCCCTGTTCCCAGTCACTTGAGGAGCCGGGCCCGGAGGGAAACGTGAGAGTTGGTGCGGGTGAGGACGCAGGAGCCGTTTTTGTCGCAGCGGAAGTGAATGGAGGTGGGAAAGACCTGCCACTCGGCCGTGCGGTTACGCATGCCAGCTACGCCCAGAAAGAAGACCCGTCCGCCGCCGGTGTCGACAGTGCCGCGCGAGGGATTGTCGCCAACGATCACATCATCGCCCTCAATCGCGGTGGGCAGGCGCTGCGTCTGTGGCAAAGCTTCGCCATTGCCTCCGAGGCCTTTCGGGTTCAGCCTTCTCTTGTGCTGCAACCATTCGGCCTGTTCGGCAAGAGTTGGAAAATCGGTGAAGAAATCCCAGCTCTTGAACGTAGCATAGGCATTAGCCGCACAGGGCAGCGGGCCCGTCAGATCAATCTCTGCAATCTGTCCGTCATTGCCGGTCATATTCTGCACTGTGTCACCGGTCTGGGTCTGCTGCGGCCCGCGCGACGGGGCGGATTTCGCGCCCGGCGCGTAGGCCACGGGCGCGGGCAACAGAATCTGCTTCTGGCAGGCCACCTGGCCGGCAGCATCCCGAAAACGAAGCGTTACCGAGAGCTGGCGCGGCGGATCCCGGGCTACGGCCGCGAAGCTGCCCGCCTGCTCCGGATCTATGGGATCGAGGAAGAGCTGGTAGGAGCTGCTGTTCTCCCAGCGAGCGATGAGGCGGCCGCTAAGGCCTGCAGAATCGAATCTCTGGCTTCCCAGATCGATGTAGGGTACGGGCGGCTTGCGCTGGATCAGCGAGGGAAAGGCAACAATGATGAGCGCGATGCCCGCCAACAACGCGACCAGCAGGAGAATTTTGGCGACGGGAGCCGGAAGACTCTTCTTCTGCTGAGGAGCCGATTCCGCTGGCGGCGGCTCCAGCGATTCGCGGAACGAGTACAGATCCTTCTGGTCTGCCTCCTCGGCGTACGGAACGACTTCAAATTCGGAGATGTGCGGTGCTTCGGCGGAGCCTGCTGACTGGCCACCGGCAGCTGCTTGTCGATTAGGCCCGTGTTGATCCGCATCACTCATACGATTAGGCACCCGATCGTTCTCACCGGAATTTCCCTTTTGCTTGCCCAGCCACCGGAGAATATACCCCCGAGTGCCCGGCTCGCCACTTTTCCCATTCGTTCCAACGGCGAAGACCTTGTCGTCCCCGCAGGTCCTCTGCCCAGGCCAAAAAGTCATGACTTGCCTGATTTGGAATCCATTGCACGGACACCTCCCCCGCCAACTCCCCTCCGTCGTCCAGATTGGTTTCGCCTTGCTGCCGCGCCTACCCAGCTGGCAGTGGCAGAGCCTCCATGCGCCGCAGTACGTTTCCGAACCAATGAGACTCTCCCTTGCATGGTCTCAGCGGTGTTCTGGGTGTGTGGCCGCCTACTCAGAAACTGCACCGCTACCTCCCACTAACTCCCTGCCTATCTTGGTCCCGCGCACGCGCGGGAAAACTGGTTTCTAAAACCAGACACCAGGTTATGAGAGGGGTGAACTCTGGAGTGCTTAAATTTCGAGCCCTCCGGGGGTTAATTCTCGACCCCTTCACATACCACCACTGAAAACAAAGGAGTTACAAGATGTCAGAAATCCGCAAAAATGCCGGGCTTTAGCCCCGGAAAAATCCCCGGGAAATCTAACCACGAAACTCATAACGCGCAAGCGGCGGCTGCCGCACCGCAGGTGCTTATTCCCCAGCGGCCCACGCTAATCCGTCCGTGCCCTTGCCGGTGGTGATGCGCCGCGTCACCGTCCACGTGCCCAGATCGATCTCGTCCACCTCGTTGCTGTTGGTGCAGGAGACGTAAGCCGCTTTCCCATCCGGCCGCATCAGCACCTCCTGCGGCGACGAGCCTACCGCAATTGAGCGCGACCGCGACATGGTGGTCAGGTCGATCACGTCCACCACGTTCGCCTTCGGAATCGCAATCAGCAGCCAGTGCCCGTCCTTGGTCGGCGCGCTGCCGTAGCCGAGTCCGTCCAGCGGAATCCAGGTGGCCACCTGGTCGAGCATGGTGTCGATCACCGCCAGCCGCGGCTGGGTCTGGTCCGCGGTAAACACCCAGCGGTCGTCGTTGGAGATCGCAATCCGCTGCGTGCTGTTTGAGATGGGGATAATGTCCACCGTCTTACGTCCCTTCATGTCCAGGACCGAAACCGTCCCCACGCCCACGTTGGCGGTGTAGCCGCGCATTCCGTCGTGCGAGATGGCCAGCATGTGGCTCTCCGGCTGGCCGGTCGGAATCGTTCCCACGATCTTCAGCGTCCTGGGATCGATGATGGAAACCGTCCGATCGAGCTCGGTGGTCACATACAGCAGCCCATCCGTCGGCCCGAAGACCGCGCAGTGCGGCCTGACCCCGTGGCCAAAGTCCACCGTGCCCACAATCTTGTGCGCGGCCAGGTCGATAACCACCAGCTTGGAGCCGTCGGTGCCCGGCTGGCCCACGCCGGAGTTGCCATAGATTGGCACGTACGCCAGCTTCCCCTCCGGCGAAGCCACGACCTCGTGGCCGGTGATCCCGTTTTCGGCCACGTTGGCGATCACCTTGCCGGACGCTGGATCAACGATGGCCAGGCTCCGGTCGCCCTTCTGGGCAACCAGCAGCACGTTGGCTTGCGCAAGCGCGACGGGCACAGCACCCGCCAGAACAGCGAGAGGAAGAAGCAGAAAAATGGTTCTCAAAGCGACCTCACGGGGACCACGCAACGAATATACCTTACCGACAACGCGCTTGTGCAGGAATTGGACCTCGAACTCACCTCACAACAACTTGCGAAATTCTTCCAGGCTCAACCCGGAATCGCGCACAATTCCGCCCATCGTGAAGGCATTGACAGGATTATGGCGCGGAATTGTCAGGATGCGCGATCCATCCGTCATCACAATATGAGCGCCCTGGCGCAGAATGCGGAAACCTGCCTTTTCCAGTGCAGCCACGGCTTTGAGATGGTTGATCCCCGGAAGTTTTGACACGGCTTACCTCAGCGGTGCTGAACCTGTTGGCCTGACGATGCGCCGCCGGGGTAATTACGTCGTGGACCCCATGAATACAATCTGGTTTCTGGAAGCTTAACTTGTGCCTACGCGACTGCCACTTCCACAATCCGACTGTCCGCGTCGCGTGCTAACTCTTCCGCCGCTTCGACATATTCGCGAATCGCGGTGCGAATGTTGGCCAGCGCTTCTTCTTCGGTGCTTCCCTGCGACCAGCAACCGGGCAGCCCCGGACAGGAAACGCTGTAACCTTCCTCGGAGTGGTGAAGAACGACACGATAACTTGCCATGGAAGTTATGGTACACCCGGTCTGAATATCCCGCCCACCTTGAACGATCTCTCATACCGCGCAAGCTGCGTCTGCCCCACCGCAGGTGAAATCCGCTATCCTTGCCCATATGCAGGTTCCCGCGGGAGACTCCGAGCTGGTCCAGATCGTCGATGCGTCGCTGGCCGAGGCAGCCCACCGGGCCGGCCCCTGGCTCGTCTGCCGTCCCGGCTGCACCCAGTGCTGCCACGGAGCCTTCGCCATCAACGCGCTCGACGCCGCCCGCCTGGCCGAAGGCATGGATGCGCTCCGCGCCGCCGATCCCACCCGCGCCGGCCAGCTCGAACAACGCGCCATGGACTGGATCGCCACCTACCAGAACGACTTTCCCGGCGATCCCAAAACCGGCCAGCTCGATGACTCGCCGGCCAGCCGCGGGCGCTTCGCCGGCTTCGCCAATGAAGCCCCGTGCCCCGCTCTCGATCCGGATACCGGCCTATGCGAACTCTACGAGAGCCGCCCCATGACCTGCCGTGTCTTCGGCCCGCCAGTACGCGTGGATTCCATTGCAGACACCAACGTCCTCGGCCACTGCGAGCTCTGCTTCTCGGGCGCAACCTCCGATGAGATCGCCTCCTGCGAGATGCCCATCCCCCGCGCACTCGAAGACCAGTTCCTCACCGAGCTCCCTGCTCAGGGTGAAACCGTCGTCGCCTATGCGCTTCTCCACTCCTAGAGCATTTTTGCTTCACATTCAGACACGACGACAGATTGGAGGGTTGCCCGCCGCGGCGGGCTACTCGGCCGCGTGGCTTCTGTAACGAGCAGAACCGAAACTGCTGTAGCCTCATCGAGCCCTCGCCAGAGGCCGCGTTAAACTACCTTTTGGACAGCCAAATGCCAATGCGCCCCTGCTGGGTTGAGATTTGCACCCAATCCCTCCAGGACAACTATCGTTTTTTGCAATCCCTGGCCGCACCCCAAGCGGAGCTGCTGGCCATCGTCAAGGCCGACTCCTACGGCCACTCGCTCGCCCTCTGCGCGCCGGCCGCCGTCCGTGCCGGGGCAGGCTGGCTGGGCGTCACTTCCGTTGAAGAAGGCGTCGCCGCCCGCGCCCTCTGTCCTGAGGCCAAGATTCTGGTCATCGGGGGCGTCTTTCCCGGCCAGGGCCCCACCCTCGTCGCCCACCGGCTCACCGCCGTCGCCTGGGAGCGCTGGCAACTGGACGAACTCGAAGCCGCCGCCCGCGCCGCTAACGCCGCGCCATCCTCAGTGCCCATCCATTTGGAAATTGACACCGGCATGAGCCGCCAGGGCATTCGTCCCGACCAGGTCGGCGCGGCCCTGGCCCGCTTTGTTCCCGACTCGCCGCTCAAGCTTGAGGCGGTCATGACCCACTTGTTCGCCGCTGACGAGGCCGGCGGCGCGGTCACCGAAGCGCAGCTTGCCCAGATGGCCGAGGTCCTGCGCCGGGTTGAGGACGCCGGCCTGTACGCCGAGTGGTTCAACGTCGGTGGCTCCGCCGCTCTCGTCGCCGGCCAGGCCGCCGCGTTCGCCGCCCTCGCCGATCGCCACGGCATGAAGACCATGATGCGTCCCGGCCTCGCGCTCTACGGCCTGATTCCGCGCTTCGATCCCGCCTTCGATCTGCCCGAGCCGGCATCGCTCGGCGCCGCGCGCGCCAGCCTCAAGCCGGTGCTCACCTGGAAGACCCGTGTGACCTCCCTGCGCTCGGTTCCCGCCGGCGCGGTCGTCGGCTACAACGGAACCTTCGTGGCCGCCGAGCCCTTGCGCCTGGCGCTGCTCGCGGTGGGCTATGGCGACGGCCTCGACCGCCATCTCGGCAACCGCTTCAGCCTGTTGGTCCACGGGGCACGCGCGCCCATCGTGGGCCGCATCAGCATGGATCAGACGGTTCTGGATGTAACCGAGATTCCCGGCGTCGCGCCCGGCGATGAAGTCGTTATCCTCGGCGCGCAGGGCGATGAAAGGATCACCGCGTTCGATCACGCCGACGCCGCGGAGACCATCCCCTGGGAGGTCTTCACCCGCATCGCGCCCCGCGTCGCCCGCATCGCGGTCTAAGAACCCGTCCAAAAACCCGGTTTTGGGCGGTCTCTGAGAGGTGCTTCGCCGCAACAGAGCCCGCGCAGCGGGCGCAGAGACGGTAACCCCAGGCGTGAGCCTGGGGAATGAGGGGTGACGTTTGGATTGAGCCCGCGCACCGGGCGTAAGACATCCGGCTGTTTCCGCAGCCTGTAGAGCCGGTCGGCTTTCAAGTGCAGTTTTTGGACAGGTTCTTAAGAGGCGGAACTCGCCCCCGCCATCTTCTCAGCCGCCACCTGGAGCCCGGTCGCCCCCTCGACCGCCGCGATCATCGCCTCGGTCCCCATGCACGAGTTGAGCAGCAACTGATATAACCCACGCGCGCTCCACTCCTGCTGGTAGAACTTGCGGATTACCGCCGCTCGCCGCTTATCGAAGTTGGCCATCAGATGGTCCGCATGCTGCGCCTTATGGGGAAACGTCTTCGCGAACCAATCCCGCTTGGCGCTCGCCGTCGCGTACACAAACACGTGAAAGCACCCCGGCTGTCCCGCCAGCGCGCACGCCGCGCCCCGGCCCACAATCACGCAGTGACCCTCCTCGGCCGCGCGCAGAATCTGATTACGGATCAGCGTTTGCATGCGCTGCGAGTCGAAGATCTGATCCTCGCTGAGACCGCTCATCGAGTAGCCTGAGTCGTGCCAGAAGACCTTCCCGTAGCGGTAGTACCATGGATCGAGCCGCTCATCGTACTTTGCTGCGAGCTCCGCCGGAACCCCGGCCGCATGCGCGGCCGCGCAGGGCAGCTCGGAGTCCAGGAGCCGCCAGCCCAGCCGCGCCGCCAGGTCGTGGGCAAACTCACCCCCGCGTGAACCGTACTCGCGCTCCACTGTAATCACACGAACCGTTCCACGACTCATGGCAATGACCCCCTGCGCCGGAGAATACATCGAAATTCGCCAAATACAAAGAGGGTTCTGCGCGCGCCTGCCCTCCCCGTCAGTCCCAAAGCGCGACCCCATGCCTTGACGGTCGACAATTCCATGTTGTAGACCATCTAGGTATGGGAAAACCAAGCGATCTCGTCCAGGGAACCCTCGACCTGCTCATCCTAAAAACCATCTCCCTTGAGCCGCTGCACGGTTGGGCCATCGCCAAGCGCATCCAACAGACTTCGCGCGAGGTGCTCCAGGTGCAGCAGGGCTCGCTCTACCCGGCCCTGCACCGCCTGGAGCAGCAGGGCTGGATCAAGGCCAGGTGGGCGGAGAGCGAAACCGGCCGCCAGGCCAAGTTCTACGCGCTCACAGCGGCCGGGCGCGCCCAACTGCAAAAGGAAGCCGCAAACTGGGCGCGGCTCTCCGCGGCCATCGACCTGGTCGTTTCTGAAGCCTGAGGGGACTTGCAATGCGCTGGCTAGAGAAGTTCCGCATGCGAATCAAGATGCTCTTCCGCCGCAACCAGGCCGCGCAGCGCCTCGACGACGAGCTGCGCTTCCACATCGAGCGCCAGACCGCCGAAAACATCGCCGCCGGCATGAGCCCCGCAGAGGCGCGCAGCGCGGCCCTGCGCAGCTTTGGCAATCCAGCCCTGCTCCGCGACCAGGCGCACGACACCTGGGCCTGGCTCTGGCTGGAGCGCCTGCTGCGCGACCTCCGCTACGCCTTTCGCCAGTTGCGCAAGTCGCCGGGGTTCACCATCGCCGCCGTCGGCATGCTCGCCCTCGGCCTCGGCGCGCCCGCCGCCATGTACACCGTCGTCGATCGCGTCCTGCTGCGCCCGCTCCCCTACGACCACCCCAACCAGCTGGTCAAAATTCAGGAGTCGGGCACCAAGGGACCCATTGAGTGGGGCGCGCCTTATCTCGATCTGCGCCAATGGGCGGAGAACAGCCGCGCGTTCCGGCAGATTGCCTTCTACGGCAGCGACAATCTCAAAGCCGTCTCATACCTTCAAAGCAATACCGGGGTCACGCACATCACCGCTCCGATGGTCAGCGCGAACCTCTGGGACACGCTCGGCGTGCAACCGGTGCTGGGCCGCGGGTTCAAGCCGGGTACCGACTGGGGCTCCGCCAGCGCCGGCGACGAGAACTCCATCATCCTCAGTGACGCTGTCTGGCGCGTCGCTTATGGCAGCGATCCGCACATCCTGGGCAAGACCGTGCAGCTAGACGGCGTCTCTCACACCATCATCGGCGTCATGCCGCGCGGCTTCACCTTCCCCTATGCCGGAGCTGCGCCTCCGCTGCCCCTGATCTGGAGGCCCCGCGTAATAGCCAATAGCGAAAAAGTGCGAACCCAAAACGCGAATGACCTGCCCATGTATCAGGCCGTCGCGCGGCTCGCGCCGGGCGTCAGCCTCAGCGCCGCGCAGGCTGAGTTGAGCACCATCCAGGGCCGTATAGCCCAGCAGTACGCCCTCCCGTACCAGCGCGAGCAGGTCAGCAGCATCGTCCTCACACGCTACGGTGACACGCTGGTCAAGGACGACGTCAAAAAATCCCTCTTCGCCCTGCTTTGCGCATCCGGCGTGCTTTGGCTCATCGCCTGCGTCAACGTCGCCGGGCTGATGCTGGCGCGCGCCTCCTCCCGCCAGCGCGAAATCGCTGTCCGCGGCGCGCTGGGCGCCAGCCGCTGGCAGATCGTGCGCCAGCTATTAATTGAAGGTCTGGTTCTCAGCGTGCTGGCCTCGCTCGCCGGTCTCGCTTTGGCCCAGTTCACGCTCCAGCTCTTTGCCCATGCGCTGGTCACCCAGTTCGGCATCCATGAAAAGCTGACTGCAAGCCTCTCTGTGCTGGCCGCGCTGGTGGGCCTGACTGTACTCACTGCGCTGTTTTCCTCGCTCTGGCCGGCCGTCGGCGCCGCGCGCACCGCAATTGAGCCGGCCCTGCGCCAGGGCAGCGCCCAGAGCGGCTCTGGCCGCGTGCAGCATCGCCTGCGCGCGATTCTGGTCGTCGCGCAAATCGCGATGTCGCTCACCCTGCTGGCCGCCTGCGGCCTGTTGCTGCGCACCCTCTACACGCTGCGCCACGTCCCGCTCGGTTTCCGGACCGATCACATCGTTGTCGCCAACATGACCATTCCCGCTTACAAGTACGCCGGAAGAAACATACTCACCGACCTCTATCAGCCTCTCCTCGACCGCGCCCAGCATATGCCCGGCGTCCAGAGCGCCGCGCTCATGACGGAAGTCCCGCTGGGCAAAACCTTCAACATGATTTACACTTTCCGCGCGGAGGGCAACAGCGCCGCCGATGTGCGCCAGCGCGAGATGAAGTCGCAGTTCCGCGCCGTCAGTCCCAGCATGCAGCAGGTCTTCGGCTTCAGCATGGCCCGCGGCCGCTTCTTCAACGCAGGCGACACGCCAAACACGCCGGCTGTGGTGGTCGTCAACCGCGCCTTCGTCAAAGCCTTCACCGGCCAGGACGATCCCGGCAAAATCCTCGGCACTCCGCTGGTGAGCTACGGGAAGAATCGCCGCGCCACCGTCATCGGCGTGCTGGACGACGAGCGCCAGGTCTCCCTCGCCGAGCAGTCGCAGCCGGAGATCGAGGTCTGCCTGCCGCAGATCACGCCGGACAGCGGCTTGTACAAGGCCACCGAGGGGATCGCCATGGATCTCGCCGTCCGCACCGCGCGCTCTTCCGCCTCCATCATCCCCGACCTGCGCCAGTTGCTCCGCACGGCCAGCCCGGAGCTGGCCAACAGCAACATCGCCACCATGGACCAGATTGTTGAGGACTCCTACGGCAGCCAACAACTCGCCACACGCCTGCTGGAGATCTTTGGCGGCTGCGCGCTTCTGCTCTGTGTCACGGGGATCTACGGCTTGCTGGCCTATCTGGTCAATCAGCGCACCCGCGAGCTGGGTCTGCGCATGGCCCTCGGCGCCGAGCGCGGACAGATCATGGCCCTGGTTCTGCGCCAAGCCGGCTGGATGCTCGTCGCCGGCTCCGTTCTCGGCCTGGTCCTCACTTATTTTTCCAGTCTGCTGCTGCGCACGTTCCTTTACGGCGTCCAGCCTCACGATCCGTGGACCATGGCCGCCGTCACGCTCGTATTGCTGGTCTGCGGCCTGGCCTCAGCGTGGCTGCCCGCGCGCCGCGCCGCCGCCATCGATCCCATGCAGGCGCTAAGAACAGAATAGGCGCGGCAGCCATACGGCTCACCGCACCATAGCTCTTTCCTTGAAAAATTGGAAGAAATGTCCGAGGCACCCACGAACTTCATGCCGCGTAAGCGGTGGCTGCCCCACCGCAGGCGGTTATTGGATCACTGGCTTGGGCGCACGCGGCGCCTTCAGGTGCGGAGCATTCGGCGATAGCGGCGCCGCCGGCTCGGCCGCCGCATTCGGCGGCAGCCCCGCGAAGCCCGTTCCGCGCCGAATTCCCAGATCGCCGTTGTCCGTGCTCAGGCTGATGCGCGCCGCGCCGCCGCCGATGCGCCCGCTGACCGTCTTGTCTTCATCGCCGCTGATCATCAGCGCAAAGTCGGAGACAATATCGCCGTTCCGCGTCCTTCCGTCCACGCTGGCCGAAGCATTGGGCGGCAGCGTCACTTCCACATCGCCCTTATCGTTCTTCACGTCCAGGTTGTAGCTGCCGGCCGGCTCCACGGCCACGCGCCCATCCCGGTCGCTCACCTGGACATCGCCGTAGATCTCGCTGAGGTCGACGTCCTTCGAGTGCGTGGTCACGCGCACCGGTCCCTTGGCCTCGGTCACGCGCAGGTCGTCGGAGTCCAGGGTCATATCGCCGGGCAGTCCCACCAGGTCCAGCTCGGTCACCGAGGTGTGCAGGGCCACCGGTCCGCCCACGTCCTCGAAGTGCACATCGCCCATGATCTCGCCGCTCTGCGTAACCCGCCCCTTGATCTCGGAAAGGGTCAGGTCGTTGCAGTCGCCGTTGATCATTACGTCGCCGGTGACGTCATGCGCGGAGAAATCGTGCCGGTTGTTGTCCAGGTGCACATCGACCGGCCCGGTAATGGTGCTCAGTTGCGTGTCTCCGTGTTCGGCGTTGATGCGGATGCCCGCGCCCAGCCCGGCCGCGGTCACATCGCCATGGCTCGCGTTCACCGTCACCCGCGCCGTCGCCGGCACCGTCACCATCAGATTCAGCCGTCCGTTGCCGGTACCGTCAGACTTCACCAGCACCGCGCCGCCGCTCACCGTCAGGTGCGGCGCCTCGGCCTGAAAGATCCTGCCGGCGTCGCTGTCGGAGCTGGCGTAAGCTACCTCGTGCGCCTGCACCTGCACGGTCGCCGCGTCGCCCGCCGTCACGCTCACGTCGCCGCGGGGATTGTCGATCTCCACCGTCGCATTGGCCGGAACCGCCGCGTTCAGTGCCTGCATGTCGTTATCGTGCTCCGGCATGCCGAAGATGTTGAAGAAATCGTCCCCGTTATCGCCAAAGTTCCCGTGAAACCATCCCCAGCCGTGGTGCCATCCCGAGGCGCCAAGGCCCAGAATCGCCAGCAAGAGCAGGATGCCTACAAAACTCCCGCCGCGCCGCACCGGCACTTGCCGTCTCTGATCCAGCGCCCACTCGCCCAGAAGAGCCAGCCCCGCGCCGATCAGCAGCAGCGGCCACCAGCGGCTGTACCAGGTCCAGAAGGCATCGCTGGCAATGTGTCCCGTCAACACGAGGAGTGCAACGATGCCGACACCGATAAGCAGCACCGGCCCCACCAGCGACGGAACCCGCGGTCCGTAGACGCCCATGTAGCGCGCCTTCATCGCGTGCCGCTGCGCGCGCCAAGCATCGCGCTGTGCGCACCATGCGGCCCGCTGCTGTTCCCGGTAGGCCCGCCACTGGGTCTTGGGATCGTACGGGGGATACGGCGGCTGCCCCCCGCCCGGCGGTGTGTTCGGCGGCATATTCGGAGGTACGCTGCTCATGACTGATCTCCCTCGTGCCCGTTGCCGTACTCCTGCTCATGCGCCGGCACGATCGCGCTCGTCGGCTGCGCCGAATTCTGCTGCGCGCCGGCGCCCTGAACCGGCATCGGCGGATACATCTCCTCGCTGGTCAGCGCCGCCCGCTCGGCCAGCAGAAACACCCCGGCCAGGATCAGCAGAAGCGGCCAGCTCTGGCTGAAGCCCAGGATATGCAACTCCTTCAACAGCGCCATCACCCCCAGCAGCAGCAGCAGCACCGGGCCGCGCAGCCTGCGAATCTGAAAATAGCGGTTCATCGTGAACCTCCCTGTCCCTCGCCCATGCGGCGAACAATCAGCCACACACCCAGCCCGATCAGCAGTAGCGGCCAGGCAAACTCAAACATCCGGTCGGTGAAAATATCCATTCGCCCGAGCAGAAACAAGAGTCCCAGCACGATCAGAACCACCGCGCCCACCGGCTCCCTGCGCCGCCACATGTGCGGCGGTGGAACCGGCGGAACGCCCGGATCCCCGAACGGCCCGCCAATTCCCGGTGGCGGCGTATACGGTGTCCCATAGGGCCCCTGGCTCGCTGCTCCTTCATACGGCCCCGCGGCCGCCGGTCCGGTGTAGCCGCCTTGCGCGCCCGTCCCCTGGTTTGCCTGCGGCCCGCCCGGCTGTCCCGGATTGTGCGGCCGCGTCCCCATGTTCAGCCAGCTGCTCACCTCGTTCAGTCCCAGCGGGTCCGGCGGCGGCAGCCCGTCGCGCAGCGCTTTAGCGGTGTGGAACGCCTCAAACGACTGGTACACAATCCACGCCGCGATAAACAGCCCGAAGATGTGGTACACATGCGCGGCGCTGACCAGCACGGCGAAGATCACCACGTGGATCAACCCCTTGATGAATTGCCCGTTGTACATCGCGCCCACGCCGGGAATCACCCCGATCCCCGCGGCCACCCAGGGGTTCGGTCCTCCCGTCTGCGCGGCCGTAAACGGCTGCTGGAACCCCTGCCAGGCCGCCAGGCATGGCTCGCACAGAATCATCCCTCCCGGCGCGTTGCGCGCGCAGGCCGGGCACAGCGCCTTGCCGCAGTTCTGGCAGTAGGCGGTCGCCGCCACGCCCATGTGATTTACGCAGTCCATACCATGCCCCTTTCCTGTCCCACTGTTCTCGTCGTGTCCTCCTGGAGCCGCCGGTATGTATCCATCTGCCTTCCAACCCCCAGGGAAACTGCAACCCAGTCGCGGTTCTGCGGCCCCGCCGGCACGCCCGCCTGTTGCGGAGCGCTCATGCCAGAGCCTCCGTTATGCCCGGGTTTTTTGTTCGACTGCCCCGGCGTGTCGTCCGCCGGCTTCTGCTCGTTGCTGTTCACGCCCGGCTCGCCACCTTCCGTGTCCTGGCGCAGCTCCCGCATCCGCCACTCCACCTCGTACACCAGCTGCAGGTGGTCGTAGTAGCGGACAATCGGCGTCGAGGCCATGGTCAGCTTCCTCTCCACCACCGACCGCACCGCCGACGGCCGCAGGTCGCTCAGCTTCAGGCTGGTCAGCCGCACCCCGCTCAGGTTTAGCGTCAGTGCGATGGAGAAGAACGCCATCGCTGCCGTCATCATCAGCCGCGGCCAGGCCTGGCGCCAGGTTTGCGTCGTTCTTCCCGCCACCGGCCAGGGCAATCGTCTTCGGCGGCAAGGCCAGCGCGCCGCCGCTCGCGATCAGCCCGTAGCCCGCAATCTGCCCCAGCCCGGTCTGCGCCAGAATCCTGCTCAGCAACCCCTCCGGAACCTCCGGCTCGGGGGCCAGAAACTGCAGCCACTCCCGTCCCCGCCGCGCCTCCTCGAACAGCTCCGCGCAGGCCGGGCACGACGCCATGTGTTCGGCAAACGAGCCCTGGTCCTCGGGCTTCAACTGCCCGTCCATCGTGTCCGCCAGCTGCGTCTCCCACAGCCCGCAGGCCGGAGAACCGGCAATCCTCATCCGCTCGGCCATGGTTACATCACCTCCCGTTTCGACCGCTCCAGCAGCCGCGCCAGTTCCGCGCGGCCGCGGCTGATGCGGGATTTCACCGTTCCCTCGGGAATCTCCAGCACCTGGGCGATCTGCTTGTAGTCCATATCCTGCAAATCGCGCAGGATCACCGCCTCGCGCATCTCCATCGGAACCCGCGCCAGCGCCTCCTGCACCATCTTGGCCAATTCCTTCTGCGCCGCCGCCTCGTGCGGAGAAACGCCCCTGGCCGTCAGCCGGTCCGCCGGCCGGGGCTCTTCGTCCCCGTCCCACCCCTCATCCAAAGAAGACGTCGCGCGGAGGTTGCGTGTCCGGCGGAAGTTGTCCACCAGCAGATTCCGCGTCATCGTCGCGATCCACACCTGCAGGCTGCCGCGCCCGCTGTCAAAGCTGGCCAGGTTCGCGTACACCTTCAGAAACACATCCTGGGTCAGGTCTTCGGCGTCAGCCGCATTCCCGGTAAAGCGGTAGCACAGCCCATAGACACGCCGGTGGTGCGCCCTGACCAGCTCGGCCCACGCGCCAGGATCCCCATCCATGCAATGCCGTACGAGCTGGAGCCCGTCACCCTCCAGGGGATGCGCCTCCATGCGCGACCCTCCCGCGCCCGCGGCCGTCCCGGCCGCCAGTCTCTCGGCGGCGCCGCCAGCCACAAGCGCACCGGCCGTCCCGGTGGTCCTCTGCGCGTCCTTCTCCGCCGGAGCCTCCATAGTAAGCCGCGCGGCCCGCTTCGGCCTCGCCACTCCCATCACGCCCCAGCTCAAAACTCCCACGCATTGCATATTCAGCAGTACGGAGCCGCCGCGCCTGTGGTTCCACGCCTGCAAAAATCCGATTATCCAGGGAAATCCGCGAACCTCTATCTAACAAAATCTGTTGGACGCCCCACCTTGCGACTCCCCCCTGCCGAAAGGGTGAGAAGCAATGAACCTCAGGGCGCGCCAGCGCCCGCTGCCGCACCGCAGGGGCTCCTACGCCGCAGGCGCCGCACGTGGCCAGGGGGCGTCCAAAACAGGATAATGTCGGGGGAAATGGCTGATTTGCAGGATGTTACGCCTGATAACGCGCTGGAAACAGGAACCGGGAGTGAGGGGTCAGGGATCAGGAAATATCCGCCGCTTACGCGGCTTGGGTTTACTGTCTGCCGGCCGCCTCCGGATGTTGCACGCTCTTTGAGTCGTGGTCGATGGAGAAGGAAGGCGGGGCCGGCAGCTCGACGAGCCTTGTTCGTGGTGCCCGGAACGGCGGTTTGTTACCGTTGACTCATGACGGACGCTGCTGCGCAAACGGAAACCGCTCTCGACCTTGAATCCCTGGCTGCCGACGTGGTGGCGCTGGCGATGAAAGCCGGAGCCAGCGATGCCGAGGCTGTTGCCCGCGAGGGCGATGAGTTCAGCGTGAACGTGCGCCTGGGCGAAGTCGAGACGCTGAAGGAGTCCGGCTCGCGCGCGCTGGGAATGCGGGTTTTTCTGGGCAAGCGCTCGGCTTCAACCTCGACCAGCGACCTCACGCCCGACGGAATCCGCAATCTGGTGGACGGAGCCATGGCTCTGGCGCGCGTGACAGAAGAGGACCCGTTCGCCGGACTGGCGGAGCGGGATGAGTTCGGCGCGGCCGAGGGCGATCTGCACCTCTACTTCGACGACGTGTACTCGCTGCCCGGGCCGGAGCGGATCGAGTGGGCGCGGCGCGCCGAGGCCGCGGCCCGCAGCTACGACCCGCGCATCACCAACTCCGACGGCGGCACCTTTGACGCGGCCACGGGCCGCCGGGCACTGGCCAACTCGCGTGGCTTTACGGGCAGCTTCCGGTCGAGCTACGCAGGGGTGGCCGCGGCTCCGCTGGCCATGGACGCGAACGGACAGATGCAGTGCGACGGTTGGTGGAGCAGCGCGCGGCGGCTCGCCGATCTGGAGTCGCCGGAGTCCATCGGGCAGGAAGCGGCGCGGCGCACGCTGCGGCGGCTGGGCGCGCGCAAAGTTCCCACGCAGCAGGTCCCGATTGTCTTTGCGCCGGAGGCGGCGCGCTCGCTGATCGGTGCTCTTTTCGAGGCCGTTTCCGGCGACGCCATCTGGCGCAAGGCCTCCTTTCTGGCCGGGAAGCTCGAAGAGCCCGTCGCCGTGCCCGCGCTCACTCTCATCGACGACAACCTGATGCTTCTGCCCAGCGGCGCGGGCGGCTTCGGCAGCTCACCCTTCGACGGCGAGGGACTGCCTTCCCGGCGCACCGTGGTGGTGGAGAACGGCGTGCTGCGCACCTACTTGCTGAATACGTATAGTGCGCGGAAGCTGGGGCTTCGCTCCACACACAACGCGGCGCGCGGACTGGCCGGGACGCCGGGCATCGGCTGCGGGAACCTGTACATCGAACCGGGGAAGCTGAGCGAGGCGGAGATCCTGGCTGAGGTGAAAGCCGGCCTCTATGTCACCGGCTTGATGGGCTTCGGCGTGAATGTGGTCAGCGGCGACTACTCGCGCGGGGCGACCGGGCTGTGGATTGAAAACGGGCAGCTCACGCACGCCGTGGAAGAGGTGACGATTGCCGGGAATCTGGCGGAGATGTTCAGGAACGTGACGGCGATCGGGAAGGAACTCGTATTTCGCGGATCGGTGGCCTCGCCGGCGCTGCGGATCGATGGAATGACGGTGGCTGGGAGTTGAGGGACGCGTTCGCTATTTGGCGAGTTGGCTGGTCGGCGAGTTCGCGGGTTGGCGCTTGGCGATCAAGCAGGTCTGCTGATTAATGGGAATGGTGCGGGATGGGGCGTATGGACGCAGGCGCTATGCAGGAGATCGGCTTCGATCCGGTCGAACCACGCGCGGCGCTGGGCCAATTGCCCGCGATCCGCGCGGTATTTGCGCTGTATGGAGCCGACGGGCGCGGCGAGCCGTATATCGGACGCACGCCGAACCTGCGCAGCCGGCTGGAACGGCTGCTGCAGCCCTCGGCGCGGCATCCGCGGCGGCTGCATCTGGCCGGGCTGGTGCGGCGGATTGCCTGGCAGCCAGCCGGCTCGGAGTTCGAAGCGCTGCTCGCGCAGTTTTCTCTGCTTGAAGAGGTCTATGGAGCCAAGGCGCTGGAGCGGATGCACCTGCGCAGCCCGGCGTTTGTGCGCTTCCTGGGCGGTAATCCTTATCCACGCATCACGGTGACCCATGGGCCCAGCCAGCGCGAGGCGGAATGGGCTTACGGGCCTTTCCCTTCGCGCGCGGCGGCGGAGCGCTTTGCGGATGAGATGTTGAAGCTGTTTCTGCTGCGGCGCTGCACGTTCGAGCTGGAGCCGGACCCGGGGTTTCCGGGGTGCGTGTACTCGGAGATGAAGATGTGCCTTGCGCCCTGCTACCGGGGCTGCACGGACGAGCGCTATGCCGAGGAGGCCGCTGCGGTGGAGAGCTTTCTGGCGACGCGCGGCGAGAGCCGGCTGGTGGAGTTGCGCGGCGCGCGGGACGAAGCCTCGGGACGGCTGGATTTTGAGGATGCGGCGGCGCTGCATGCGCAGGTGCAGCGCGTGGAGGCCGTGCGCGGGCTGGCCGCCGAGCTGGTGCAGCCGATGAGCCGGCTGCGCGCGGCGATCATGCAGCTCTCCGCTGAGCCGGATGAGGTGAATGTCTTTGTGTTTGCGGGCGGACGGCTGCGCGGGCCGGCTGGATTTTCGACGCTGGGCATGCGCATCCAGAACGAGCAGTCGGGTTCGACGTCGCTGTTTGCGCAGCCGCTGGCGGTTGAGCCGGTGCGGCTGGAACCGGCAGCAGAGCCAGCCGAAAACGCCGCGGTTCCGGTGAAGACGGCGCGCGGCGTGCTGGAAGCGCGGATGGAAGCGGCGCTGGCGGCGCTGGGCGAGGACAAGGGAGCCGCATCGGCAACCGTGCGGCAGGGGCATCTCGCGCTGTTGAAGCGGTGGTACTACCGGCCGGAGGGACGGCGCGCGGGCGAGATCTTCTTTCCCGACGCGGAGGGCCGCTGGCCGGTGAGGGCGATGCTGCGCGGCGCGGGACGCGTGCAGGCCAGCCGCTTCAAACCTGAAGTGGCCGAGTAGAAAAGCTTCCCGCCCGCCTGCTCTTACCTGCCAGGTTGCCGCCCCGGCAGCCCGGAACAACCTGATACACTCCGATCTTTACCCTCATGCTAAAAGCCGGCCCGATCCCATCTCCAGAGCACCACAGCAGTCCGGCGAAAAGTTGTCCTATCAGATGGCACTCACGCCCGCAGAGACTACATCGATCCAGATTGTTTATGATAAAAGCCGCAACCGAACTGACAGGAGATCTGTCATGACAGTTGGCGGATATGCCCAAATATACCAAGGTCTTTGAGGCGCTGGAACGCGCCATTCTGGAGGGTAAGTTCGCGCACGGGAAGCGGCTGCCCAGCGAGTCGGAGCTGTGCCAGCGCTTCAAGGTCTCGCGGCCCACGGCGGCGCGGGCTCTGCGCGAGCTGCAGCAGATGGGCGTGATCACGCGCAGGGCGGGTTCGGGCAGCTATCTGACTCCGCCGCAGACGACACGGCCCACGACCGCAAAAACCCTCGGCCTGTTTGTGCCGGGCCTGGGCAACACCGAAATCCTGAGCCCCATCTGCAACGAGATCACCCGCTTTGCGCAATCGCAGGGCTGCAGCGTGCGCTGGGGCGACGCGAGCACGCCGATCAACTCCAGCGACGACGCACTGCGCCTCTGCCAGCAGTACATTGAGAATCCGGTGGACGGCATCTTCTTCGCGCCCATCGAGTCGATTGCCGGGCGCGAGGTGTGGAACCGCAGGATCGCCGATGCGTTCCTGCACAAGGGAATTCCGATGGTGCTGCTGGACCGCGACCTGGGCGAGTTCCCGTCGCAGAGCGAGTTCGACATGATCGGCATCGACAACGTGGTGGCGGGCATTATGCTGACGCGCCACCTGATCGAACAGGGGCGAAAGCGCATTTGCTTTACCGCTCGGCCGCATTACCCCTCGACGACTAACCTGCGGCTGCTGGGCTGCCGCGAGGCGCTGCGCCTCTACGGACCGCGGCCCAGGATTAAATACCAGCTGGCGCACTACGGCTATCCCACCGACCCGGAGTTTGTGCAAAAAATGCTGGAGACCTCCGCGCCGGACGCGATCGTCTGCTCCAACGACCAGACGGCGGCGCTGCTGATCCGGACGCTGACGCAACTGCACTGCGCGGTGCCGGAGCAGGTTGCGGTGGCTGGATTCGACGACGTGGAGTACGCCTCACTGCTGACCCCGGCGCTGACCACCATGCGCCAGCCGTGCGGCGAGATTGCGCGCACCGCGGTGCGGACGCTGCTGGAGCGGATCAACAATCCGCAGCTGCCGCCGCGGCACATTCAGCACTGCGCGCAACTGGTCATCCGCCAGTCCTGCGGCTCGCGGCAGGCGCAGGCACCTGCGACCGCGAACGCGCTCTAGACTTCCAGCGCCGAAACGGCCACTGCGCGCACCTTGCCGGTTTTGGCAGTCTCGATGCGCAGCGTCTTCATCTCCCACGGACGCAGCGGCAGATCCTGGCTGAGGCCCAGCAGCCCGGACTCAAGATGCATCACGGTCGCGGCGCCGGAGCGCTCCTGCACGCGGACGATCAGCGCATGGGGCGAGTCTTCGGCCTGCTTCATCGCCAGAATGGAGACGGTATCGGGCGCGAGCGTAAAGAACGACTTCTCCCACGGCTCGGTTCCGCGATGGCGTGAATCCATCACGTACTCGGCGGGCGACTGCAGCTCGTCGGCGAGCTGCTCGAAGGCCTGGGCAGAACACACGCCGCGCCGCGCGGTGAGCCAGAAGACGCGCTCCTGGCGTCCCTGGTCCTGCCAGGCATCGATGCTGTTCGGGTCCACGGGGTTCCGTTCGCCGCGGCCGTACGGTGCGGAGCGGACCAAAACCGTGCGCAGCAAATTGTTCATGCAGTCGTAGCTGTAGGTGGAGTTGTTGAAGAGCCCCAAGGTGTAATCCGCGCCCTGGATGCTGCCTTCGAGCGCGATCCAATCCTGGTAGGGCTCCTCGTCTCCGCTGGTGGGCGTGCTCTTCACCGCGCCGGCCACCATGGCGCGGATTTTTGCTTCGCTGAGCGCGGCCGGAACTTCCAGCTTGAGAATCTGCTGGCGCTGATGCCAGTCGATGACGAAGTGCAGGCGGACGATCTTCTGGCCGGGGAAGGTGGCGATATCGACGACGATCGCCGAATCCTGCCAGCGCAGCCGCTGCCGCGTTACGCGCAATACCGGACCATCCTCAACCACGCTGGAGGAGACAAATGTGGGCCGGCCGATCTCCTTGCGGAAGGAGTCGATGCGGTGCGCCCAGGTGTCGCTGGTATCTTCAATGGCAACCAGGCCGAGGGGCGCGGCGAGCAGCTCGGCGCCGTCCGGCGCCCGGAGCGAGGAGAGACCGAAGCCGTTTTCGTTGAGCGTGCAGAAGGATTCATATGCAGGCGCCGCGGGCGACGCGTCCGACTCTTCGGAGAAGACGCGATAGCCAAACGGCGGCAGATCGACCCAGGCGGCCAGACGCTGGAAGTTCGTGGTCATCATGCTGTTGGGCGGCCGCACCTGACTACACACGGTGCTGCCGTCCTGAGCTTTCAGATGCGTGATGTGCTGCGCCCCGGCGCTGGGGATGTACTCGAGGTACGCCGTTCTCCGCCAGGGCAGCGGGTTGAAGGCGAAGACCACCCCGGCCTGGGCCTGGCTGGTGTCCACGCGCCGTGCTAATGATTCGATCGACTCAATCTTCACCGCGTTCGCCGCGGCGCATGCGGCGCCCTGCTGGTCGCGCGCGTCCTGGTAATCGGGATAAATGGCCGACCCGGCCAGCAGGTCGTGGAACTGGTTGAAGAGCACATTCCACCACGCCTTTTCGAAGTCGGCGCTGGGGTACGGCCGCTGCATGCTGAGATGGGTGAGCAGGGCAATGCTCTCCGCCTCGACCATCGCCCGCTCGGCGCGGCGGTTGTTGTACTTCATCACGCCGTTGGCTGAGTAGCAGCCGCGCGCGGAGTGCTGCAGTCCACCGCGGATCACCGGCAAATCGGCCATCGCCGGCGAAGACTCCATGGCGCGGAAGAATTCGGTCAGGGTGCTCCAGCGCAGCTCCGGGAGGGTGGGGTCGTTGCGCATTTGCAAAATTTGTTGGATCTGCGCCTTGGTCACCGCGCCGCCGTGGTCGCCCACGCCCAGGAAAAACGCTGCGTGGTCGAAGCCTGGAGCAAAGCCGTTCGCCGCGGTGTCCGGAATGCGCGAGGCAGAGCCGTCGTAGGAGCCATAAATCTTCAGCGCCAGCACCCGCGAGCCGTCCGGGCCCTCCCACCAGAACAGATGTGGAATGTTATTGGGCTGGTCGGCATTGGTCGGACGCATAAAAACGTAGTAGTTGTAGCCGGCGTGCTTGAGGATGGTGGGCAATCCGGCGGCATGGCCAAAGGAGTCGGGATTGAAGCCGATCTTCACGTCCACGCCCAGCTGGCGCCCGCAGTAGCGCTTGCCGTAGAGGCCGTGGCGCACGAAGGCCTCCGTCGCGGGCAGATTGCAGTCCGGCTCCACGGGCCATGCGCCGACCACCTCCCAGCGGCCTTCGCGAATGCGCTGCCGAATCTCCTGAAACATCCCCGGATCGGCCGCCTCAATCCAGCGGTAGTGGATGGATGAGGAGTGGCTGTAACGAAAAGCCGGGCGTCTCGGTCATGCGGTCCAGGGCGCTGCGGGCCGTGGTCAGCGCCAGGTTGGAGCCGTCGCGCCAGGGCCAGAGCCAGGCAGCGTCGATGTGCGAGTGGCCGATGATGTGCAGAACCCGGCGCGAGTCGCCGGCCGCGGCGCGGGGCTGCCCGAAGAGATCTGTAGCGGCAAAGACGCCCGCGGCAGCCGCGCTTCCGGCCAGAAAGCCCCGTCGCGAAACTCCATCGATCCCCATGTGCTGCACCTCAAATCCCAGCCCCGGCAAAGACCGCCTGCGGCTGACGCTGGCACTTTAGCAGCCTCTAGAGCGGACGGACAAGGCATGCCGATGCAATCGAACCAGCGCGGGATGCAGCAAAGCGTACATGGAGGGCGATCCCGCCGCTGTGTTGAGCGTCGTGCTACCGCGGCACAGTTCCAGGCGCCGCCTGGGCCAGCCGATGCGCAGTCTGCGCTCTTCGCGGCAGCATCCAGACCAACCACGCAGCTAGCAGGGGAATCATCCCGAAGAGGAGAAATACCGGCCGGTACGAGTAGTGATCGACCAGCCATCCGGTCACCAGGCTGAAGATCATTCCTCCCATCCCGGAGCCCATGCTGGCGAACCCCCATATGGAAGCGACCGCGCCCTTGGGAAATACATCTCCCGGAACCGCCAGCAGATTGGCCAGGGCACCGGAGTATCCAAAGGTCGCCGTGGCAACCAAGGCGATGCACTCTGCTGCACTGCCCAACCGCCCGGCCAGGATCGCCGGCGTCATCAGCGCTGAAAAAATCAGGATGGCAATCCGCCGCGCCATGGCCGCACCGGCTCCAGCGCGCAACAGCCCGCCGCAAACGGCTCCGCCGGCAAGATTTCCGAGCGTGGCCGTGAAGAACGGAATCCAGGCTGTCTCGCCGATCTGGCGCAGCGAAAAGCCGTGGTACGCCTTCAGATATTGCGGGAACCAGAAGATGTAGAAATACCAGACCGGATCACTGAAGACCTTTGAGAGGGTGAACTGCCAGAGGAACCTTGACCGCAGCAACGCTGGGAGCGGAAGACGGTCCGCCGCATCGCCCGCGACGGCCCCAGACGGCTCGCGGTAGAAGGCCAGCCACGCGGCCAGCCATACGAATCCCAGCAGACCGATGACGACAAATGCCGTCCTCCATCCGCGCGCAATCAGAATCCATGCCAGCAGCGGCGGAGCGAGAATGGCCCCGATGGATGCGCCGCTGTTGAAGATGCCCGAGGCATGAGAACGCTCCTCGGGAGGAAACCACTCGGTGATCAGCTTCACCCCCGCCGGATAGTTACCCGCCTCCCCCATGCCGAGAAGAAACTGGAAGATGCCCAGGCTCAGGACGCCGGCAGAGAGGGCATTCAAAAGCTCCGCTCCCGACCAGAACGCGATCGTCAGGCCATAGCCAATCCTGGTTCCCAGCCGGTCCAGCAATCGGCCGGAGACGCCATTCATGAACGTGTAGGCAAGCATGAAAGCGAAGACGATGCGGGAATAGCTGGTCGCCGAGATGCGAAACTGCTGGAGCAGCACCGGCGCCATCACGGAAAGTGTCTGGCGGTTGAGATAGTTGATCACGGTCGCCAGAAACGCGAAGCCCAGCATCCACCACTTTCTCTTGTCCTTCGCGAAGATTGCCTGCATCCGGGCTCCCATATTCACGGAGATTGTAGGCTATCGGGCCGGGCTTCCTTTGCGGCCGGTTCACGCGGGCGGAGAATGCCGGAGCCGTGCAAGGAAGCAGGTGGTTGCGCGAGCTCTACGAGCAGTAAACCCGGACTCCTATGGACAGGAATTCGACTGCGATGAGTGGTGGCCTCGCGCTTGACAGGGTTTCAGAAGTTGATCTATCACTGATCCGCGCCGAGATAGGCAGGTCAGTTGCGACGAAACGGCGCGCGTACGCCCCTTCGCGCCCGGGTTGAACCGGCGCCAAGACATGCTGACCTGGTCAGGAGTGAAGCTCATGAATCGGAGAGAGTTTCTTGCGTCGGCCACGGCCCTGGCGGCAGCCTCAGCCTACCCCGGCTTAGCCCAGGCGCCTGAGACCTACCACGGCTTCCCGCCTTCGCTTTTGAAGAACGAACCTTATGCCGAGACGACACCGATCCCGCAATATCATTGGGCTCCACAAAGCGCTTACGAAGCCTTCCGGGATATGAAATTCGGCGTCCGGATCCATTGGGGGATCTACTGCATCTGGCATCGCGGCGCAGAGTCCTGGCCCTATCTCTCCATGTCGTTTCAGGATCGCCAGGCCTATAACAACCTCTATAAGACCTGGAATCCCGCGGGCTTCGATGCGGACGCATGGATGGACGCCTTCAGGGAAAGCGGCATGAGGATGTTTACCTTCACCACCAAGCATCATGAAGGTTTCTCCATGTTCGATACCAAAACAAGAGTGAGGCAGCGGGCCAACTGGACCGCCGCGGGAGGCCCCAGGCTTGAATCCTGCGACCTGGCCTACTCCATCATGGAGACCCCGTTCCGGCGGGATGTGGTGAAGGAACTTTGCGATGCGGCACACAAGCGCGACATCAGGATCGATCTTTATTTTTCGCATCCTGACTGGTACGACGCCGACTTCCGGCCCTATGTCAGCCATCCGCTGCAGATACCCTCCTCGGCACAATGGATGACTCCGGGCGATTTGAGCAGTACGCTGAAGAAATTCGGCGGTCATCCAGTGGTGGTTCCCGATCCCACCGATGCCGAGGTGCGGCGCATGATGGAGCGCCATCGAGCGCAGCTGGTCGAGCTCCTGACCAACTATGGAAAGATCGACATGATCGGCCTGGATATGTATCTCGGCCCGCAGGTCTGGCCGGAACTGCGCAAGACCGTGTTGAAGATGAGAGAACTGCAGCCGCAGGTCATGTTGCGCCGGCGCGGCATCGGCAACTACGGCGACTACTACACGCCCGAGCGCTTTGTTCCCGGAGCCCAATCGCAATCCGATAAACCGTGGTTCACCATCTACCCGCTGGGCACCGATTTTTCCTATGAGCCGGATGCCGCGAAGTACAAAGGCACGCAATGGATCGTGCACAATCTGGCGGACACCGTGGCCAAGGGAGGCGGCTTTGAGATCGGTGTCGGTCCCAGTGCTCACGGCGAATTCCACCCCGAGGCGATTCGTCAGATGAAAGGCGCGGGAGCGTGGCTGAAGGTGAATGGCGAGGCCATCTACGCCACGCGTCCGCGCCCGGGCGCGCTCTGGTCTGAAGGAGAAACGGTTCGCTATACGCGATCGAAGGATTCGCAAATCATCTACGCCATCTTCACGGAATGGCCCGGAACGCAGCTGGTCCTGAAATCCGTGCAGCCCAGGCCCGGATCGCAGGTACATCTATTAGGCTCGCAGGCAAAACTCTCATGGGAATTCGACGCAACGCGCGGGACGGTCATCACGTTGCCGGAGAACCTGCAGCAACCGGGTAACCGGCCATGCGACTACGCATGGAGCCTGCGCTTCGAAACGGCTTCTCCCGATGCGTGATTGTTGATGGAGGAATCCAGATGAATCGCAGGGAATTTCTGAGCCGATCCACCACCGCGACTCTGGGCATCGGCCTGGGAGGCAGACTGCTCGGCGAAGCCAGCCAGCAACAGACCGGAGAAGCCGCGAGCGGAGCGTCAGGAGCAATGGCGCCAGCGCCTGCGGAGTCTGTCTTGACCGGAACGGCGCCCTTAACGATGGAAGGCGATCTGGCCCTGCAGATGGTGGACGGGATCCACCACTTCCTGCTGCGCGAAACGGAGCGGCAGGCAACCGCGCGCGCGCAACTGTGGAGCCGGGACTTGAGCTCGGCGGAGAACTATGAACGATCGATCGCGCCCAACCGGCAGCGGTTCCGGCAGATCATCGGGGCCGTGGACACACGCATCGCAGCCCAGGCCCCGCAGCTCGAAGTCAGTCCCGGGGTGCAGGAATGGATCGCTGAAGGTTCCGGTTACAGGGTGTATGCTGTGCGCTGGCGGGTTTTTGCCGGCATAACCGCCGATTCCGACGGAATGGTGGCGGAGGGATTGCTGCTGCAGCCCGCAGCGCCGCCGGTAGCGCGCGTGGTGGCGATTCCGGATGCCGACTGGACGCCGGAGATGCTGGTGGGGCTGGAGCCGGGCATCGCGCCGCAAGCACAATTTGCGCGGCGCCTGGCGGAAAACGGCTGCGAGGTCATCGTGCCGGTGCTCATCAATCGGGAGGATACCTTCTCTGGCATTCCCGGGATCGGCATGACCAACATGCCCCACCGGGAGTGGATCTATCGCATGGCATTCGAAGCGGGGCGCCATATCATCGGCTACGAAGTTCAAGAAATATTGGCCTGCGTAGATTGGTTCGACGAAGAAAACCTGAAACGGCGGCTGCCCATCGGAGTTATGGGCTACGGCGAGGGCGGACTGCTGGCGCTCTATTCCGCAGCGATTGACATGAGGATCGGCGCGACCGTCGTAAGCGGCTACTTCCAGGCACGCGAAGCAGTTTGGCAGGAGCCTATCTATCGGGATGTATGGGGCCTGGTCCGGGAGTTTGGCGACGCGGAACTGGCGGGCATGATTGCTCCGCGCGCGCTGCTGATCGAAGCAAGCCAGGGGCCGCAGGTCTCGGGTCCTCCTGCTGCGACGGAAGAGCACAAGCCGTATGCGTGTCCGAACGGGACACTGACCACTCCCCCGCTGGAATCGGTGAGAAGTGAGGTGGATCGGGCGCGCCCCATCTTTGCCGGACTCAAGGCAGAGGAGAAACTGCAGCTGATTGCCGGCGAGGGCGGCGCCGGGCTGCCGGGTGCGGAGCGCGCGCTCCAGGCATTTTTGAAATCGCTGGGCGTGGATAGAGGGCTCATGCCGGGTAAAACTCCGACGGTGGATGCAAGCTGGAACTACGATCCGAACCCGCGGATGCATCGCCAGTTTGACCAGATGGTGGACTTTACCCAGGCGGTGATTCGTAAATCGCCGGACGTCCGCAAAGCGTTCTGGAGCAAGGCGGACTCGTCTTCCATCCAGCGCTGGAAAGATACGACTAACTTCTATCGCGACTACATCTGGGATGAAGTGATCGGACGTGTATCATCGCCTCTTCTTGCTGGCGACCCGCGTACCCGTCTCATCCTGGACGAGCCGAAGTTCAGAGGATATAAGGTGGTGCTGGACGTATGGCAGGACGTGATTGCCTACGGGATCTTGCTCGTTCCCAAAGATATCAATCCCGGTGAGCGCCGCCCGGTTGTGGTATGCCAGACCGGTCTGGAAGGCAGGCCCATCGAAGCTGCGGACCCGAAGATCGATTCGCACTTCTACCACCATTTCGCGGCCAGCCTGGCGGAGGACGGGTTTGTGACCTATGCGCCGCAGAATCCAACCATCGGCGATGACCATTTCCGCATCATCCAGCGCATGGGCCACCCGCTGAAACTCGCGTTGTTCTCCTTCGTTCTTGGCCAGAACCAGCAACTGCTGAACTGGCTGACTGCGCAGCCCTTCGTTGACCCGAGCCGTATCGGCTTTTACGGTCTGTCTTATGGCGGCAAAACGGCGGTTCGCGTGCCCCCGTTTATGGATCGCTACGCGCTGTCCATCTGCTCGGGGGATTTCAATGAGTGGGTTTGGAAGACCACCAATGTTCTAGCGCCGCAAAGCTACCTGCTAACCAAAGAATATGACATGTATGAGTTCAACTTCGCGAACATCCTCAATTACGAGGATCTGGCCAATCTGATGGCGCCACGGCCGTTTATGGTCGAGCGGGGCCACGATGATCCGGTGAGCGTGGATGAAGAGGTCGCGTATGAATATGCCGCGGTGCGCCGGTTTTACGACAAGATGGGCATCGGCGACCGCACCTCGATCGAGTTCTTCAACGGACCGCACATGATTCATGGCGCAGGAACATTTCAGTTTCTCCATCGTCATTTGAAATGGCCGGGGTAGGGGAGATGAAAAGCAGAGACGCACGTTCCTGAAAAGTTCAGCGGTTGGGATCGGGACTCTAGCCGGAGTGTAAAGCGGAGTTTTGCAGGCAGAGGAAGCGAACCGGGATCAACAGCCGGCCGCGGCCGCGCATGCAGGCGGCCATGGATTTGCGTGGATCGCGGAAGCGGAGCGATTGACCTGGGGAACCAACGCCGTTGCTCTCAAGTCGCCCTGGAGCAACCCCCCTTCCCTCGCCGAGATGCTTGCGGACCGCGAGCACACAGTTGTATTGAGCCGGTTTTATCGCGCCGGCAGCGACCCTCGCCCGGCGACCCCGACCGAGTGCCGCGTTGCTTACAGCAGCGATGCACTCTTCCTGATCTTTCGTTGCGAAGAGCGCGACATGTCTTTTCCCTACGCCAATCTGGATGCGCATGGTTGGCCGGCGGTGAATTGGTATGCACTGCACGGACTACCCTCCGGATCGCGCGCCATCTGGCCTCCTTATCCCGATGAAGTTGACGTCCTGATCCAGCCTGAAGTGAGCGCTCCCAGTTATTACCAATTTGCGGCGACACCGCAGGGTTTGAAACTTGGCTGCAACCTGCAGTTGGGCCCACATCCCGATGTGGGCGCCGACCAGGCCGCAGCCGCTCGCGGCGCTTCAATCTCTGTCAGCAAGATCGAAGCGTTTCAGGCGAGCGTGCTTACCAGAGCCAACGAATGGCTGGTGTTCCTTCAAATCCCTTGGCAGACACTGGGAGGTGAGCCGAAACCGCATTTTGGATTCTTGCCGCTGCGCACCCGGTGGCGCGATGGCGAGTTCAGCAGCCCGGCGGCGATTGATCTCAATGAGCGCATGCCGGTCGACCTGCTGATCGAAACTCATCTTTCCGGCACAGCGCAGGTTCGGGATTCGCAGCGCAGTCTTTGCACGTTGCCTTCGGGCATCCTGCGCTGGCAAAGGCCGGCCGTGCTGACCTATCCGGATGCTGCGACACGCCAACAGATCTGGCAGCTGGAATCATCCTTAAGCGCACCCACCGACAAAGAGAATCTGGCGCAACGGCTTTACCTCACGCAGCGCTGGATGGACCTGATGACCCAGGAAGGCTTCACGCCGCTGCCTCGATCCTGGGGCATTCTGGCCAATGACCTGACCCTGGCATTCTTTCGGCAACGAGTCAATGCGGCTTTTCAGAAAAATGATTTCGAGCAGGCGTATCAGTTACTGGACACTTACCTGAGTCAACTGGATCAGATGTCGAGGTGGTGGTATGCCGATAACTCGCCCGGCAACATTCTGTCAGATCAATGGAAGCCGGTCACCCATGCGGACAGCCTGGACGTGCGGGGCGACACGCTGCTGATGCGGTGCGTGGCCGGCGGGCATGATGTGAATCTGCGGCTGGCCCTGCCAGCAAGCGGCGGCATAAGAATCTACGGCGACAACGAAGGATACTGGAAGCCTGCCGAACTGCTTCCTCTGAACGTCACACAGAGTGGCGGCGCTTGGTCAATCAAAGCCGGCGAAGGCAACATCGTACTCCACCGCACTCCTTTCTCGATCGCCTTCCATGACGCGGCGGGAAAACAAGTGACGCAGATCGGCGCCGGAAAGCTGGCCCTCCGTTTTGGCGCGGATGGGAAGATACTCGCGGTCGATTTCAGAAATCAATTGGCTGCAGATGAGGTGATTTACGGATTCGGTAAGAAGTACGACGACTTCAATGAAAATGGCCGTGTGCTGACGCTGTGGGGAACGGATGACTGGATTGGAAACGGGGAGGGCTTTGCAAATACGAGTTACAAGCCTCTGCCCATTTTTCACAGCTCAAGAGGTTATATGGCTTTTTCCAACTCATCCTATCGATTAAGAGCGGACGTTGGGAAAGCGGATCCGGGCCAATATCGGCTTACGCAGCAGGGGCCGATCTTTCACTATTACTTCTGGATGGGTGCGCCGGAGAAGATATTGTCCTCATATAGCGCGCTCACCGGCAGGCCGCCGCTGCCGCCCAAATGGGCCTTTGAGCCGTGGATGAGCAGAGGCGGCCAGGCTTGGGCAAGCGGCCGGCTGCACAATGCGATTGCGGAAGAAGAGAGCGTCGCGAAGCGTTTTGCGGAATTGGATATTCCTCATTCCGCGATTTATGCCGAGGGTCCTTCCGCTCTTTCGCCGCAACTGAATCAATTCATGGCAGCGCGCGGAATCAGGGTGCTGGGCTACTTCATGCCCGCAATCAGCCCTACACGGCAGGCATCACTTATGCCAGAACTGAAGCCTGATGAGCTTCCCATTCTGCAATGCGGAAGCGAAGGCCAGGCCCGCGCGCTCGGTTATGTGAATTTCACCAACCCGAATGCCAGGGAACTCTGCCGGAGAGCGTTGCGGCCGGCCCTGGAGCTGGGCGAGGCGGGAAGCATGGTGGACTACGGCGATCTGGTACCGGATAACGCCGTGTTTCACGACGGCCAACACGGGGCCGAGATGCACAACTTCTATTACTACGACTATCAGCGGACAGTAAGTGAAGTTTTCCGGGAGAAGCGCGGGAATGATTTCATTCTCTACGCCCGAGGCGCCGCGCCCGGCACGCAAGCGTGGCTGGGCCAATTTGCCGGCGATCACCCGGCCAACTTTGAGGGACTGAAGCATGTCCTGACCGGGGCGATGAACCTGTGCGCCTGCGGATACTCCGCTGGGGCAGCGACTTGGGCGGATACTTCGGCTTTCCGCAGCCGGCGGTGTATTTGCGCTGGTTCCAGTTCGGATGTTTCAGCCCTTTAATGCGCCCGCATGGCACCGCTCCGCGCGAACCGTGGCACTTCAGCGAAGCAGCGGTGACGAACTATAAGTTCCTTGCCTGGACTCGGGACAATTTGTTGAATTACAATTACAATGCCGCGGTGATTGCGCATCAAACTGGCATTCCCATCATGCGTTCCATGCCGGTGGCCTTCCCGAATGATCCACAGGCGGCCGCGGTTGGGGACCAATACATGTTCGGACCGGATTTATTGGTCGCGCCGGTGGTCAGCGAAGATATGTAGAGTTATTCGGGCCACAATGAAGCCTGCTTCCAGAAGGCTTGGATCAAGCGAGGGCGGCGTCGCATCCGGCCCAGAGTGCGTCGCGCAGCCTGGCTGAGCTGCCCGTAATCTTTGGCGCAGACATTGGGCAACTCGTGCTGCTTCCAGTGCGCCCAGATGTACTCCACCGGGTTCAGGTCTGGCGCGTAAGAGGGCAGATACTCTTGGTGAATCCATCCGCAGAGCGTTGCGATGTAGTCCTGCACCATGCGGCTGCGGTGCGCGGGAAGCCGGTCCCAGACCAGGATCAGGGGACGGTGGATGTGGCGCACCAGTGCCTGCAGGAAGTCCACAACCTGTGGAGACTTGATGGCTCCTGGATAGAGGCGGAAGTAAAAGTTCCACAACGTCAGTTCCTGCCGCCGATTGCGTTGGAATTCGCGCGGAGGGAAGCGAGCCGGACGGGTCTTTGGGCGTCGAACCTCGATCATGTGTTGCACCAGCTTGTCGATTGGAGCAACGGGAATCCCGGCAGCATCGTTCACATGCTGAAGATGGCGCATTTTCCTCGTTACTATGCCGGAGACCAGATCAAGGTACACATTCTTTATCTCGATTACCGCATGGGGCGGCGCGACTAAGCAAACCACGGATTGGACTATGTTAAAGAAGAAATTCCACCTGCCAAGGCGCGTTGACGTTCCGATGACCGGCGAGCATCAATAACAGAAGCTGTGACGCACGCCGCTCCTCTTCGCTGGTTAGATACCGGCGAAGCGCATCGTGGCGAAGTGCGAAGCGTTGCGCATCTTCCCCAAGGCGCTCGAGAAACCTGGCGTGGGCTGCTAACAATAGCTGCGCGGGTTGAGTTTTCCCGAGCGCCGCGGTCGTCATGGCAAGATGAACGAGACAGCAAGCGGGCATGTTGCCGGCCTGTGAGGCTGCGATTCGACGGATTCTATCTGCCGCCTCATTGACGGCATTTCGTTCTGCCTCGATACGCACTTGGCACACTTGGCAGGTGCCCTGCGTTGCGCCCAAATTTGAGATGCTCTCAAAGGTTCGGATCGGACCATCCACGTCGCCTGCCAGCGCTTGTAACTCCGACGCCAGACGATGAGCAAGCGCCGGGTATGATGCGCAGACTCCGTAGGGTGAGGAAATATTCTCGTACTGCCAAGTATGCAACGAGCAAAATCCTCCCCGTTTTGCGTGTTCCTGCTGCGCCGCGCGGTCAATAGTCAGTTGGTACTGGTGCTTGCTCAGGAACCGAAAAATAGCCTCCAGAACCTGTCCGCAAATCCAGCATCCCGTGCGCTTTTCGACCGCTAGACCGACCTTGACGCCAGCATTTTTACCTTGATCCTCAGCGACTTCGTGCGGAGAAGCGTTCCCTTGTCCTATGCGTTCATGGAGCCTGCTGAAAAGATCGTCCAGAATTTGCCGTGGCTCAGGTCGATTCTCCAAGTTGCGTCTCTGGGTAAGGAACGCCGATACACGCATCTGGATGTTTGAGAGAAACGCCTCCGCCTTCTCTTCAGTCAAGAAGTGAAAAAGAGCGTCTTCCAACAGGCCGATGCCGCTTGATTTTATGAGTTCGTCGTTTCCCGTTTGCTTTCCGTCAAGAGCCTGGCGCGCAGAGACGGAGAAGACCAGAGGCTCTCTTGAGAAGAAGTATTGAGCAAGACGTTCCTTCACAAACTCCAGAACCTGTCCTCGCTCGATTGGGTTCACCGTGTCATGCTTGTTGACAATCACGAAAAGGACTCGATCCGCCTGTCGAATTCTTTGCAGAGCACGGTCCTCCTCTTCCGAAAGTGGGCTGTCATAGCTTGTGATCAGGACAAAGGCATCTGCCTCCGGAAAGAAACGCTCCGTGGTCTCCGTATTTTCTGTGATGGAGGAGCCGAGCCCGGGACTGTCTACGAAGAACAGTCCACGACGCAACAATTCCACCGGCAGCTGAATCTCCGCATACGCCACACGTTTTACATTTCCGGGATTGGACTGTTGAGTCACATATTCCGGCAACTGCGAGAGCGGAATCTCGCGCGGCAGGCCCGCGCTTCTGAAATTCAAAACAGCCTGGGGGCGGCTTCCATATCGCACCGTGGTGATGACGGACGTGAGTGGCAGTATTCCTGTCGGTAAATACGGATGACCAAGGACGGCGTTGATCAAAGTGGATTTGCCACGGCTGAAGCGACCAACCAGCATCAGGTTGAAGCGATCGTCTGCCAAGCGCGTCAACAGTTCACGGGAGGCGGATTGCAGATCGGAGTCCTTCGAATCGATGGCCTGCGCAGACCGAACGATCTACGCCATCGAGAACTTCGCTTGCTCGTACTCCTTCAGGTTCATCGGATCAGGGCTCCTGCCCGAAGTGGTCCCCAAGAACGTGATAAAGGATGCGCCAGAAGGGCGAAAGCCAGTTGGGCCTTTCACCTTCACCTGTGTGTCGCATTGCGAGGGTCCGGGCGACCGGCCTGGCAACAGCACGATGTCGGTCCAGCAATTCGGCCACCTCCAATTCCTGCGCCCCATTCATCCTGGCTGATGCTTCGATCAACGCCTCCGCGATTGTTTCTGCTGCGGAAGCTGGAGCAACAGAGAAACCAATGCGCGCAGTGGCAATCACACAGTCGAGGTTTTCGTCGCGCAAGTGGTCCCGAATCTCCGGCCAGTCGCGCTCGCAAATGCCAAACTCACTCAGGAGTTGAAGCGTAGAACGCCGGCGCCGCGTCGCAATTGACCCTTGAATCAGAGTCTCCGTGCATCCGCGTAGCAACAGGACCGCGTAGGGCTGGGTCGCCTCCGGTACTTTTCGCAATTCCGTCATTGCATCCGTTCTGCATAAATCGTCTTCGAGCAGTTCGAATAGCAAAGGGGCGCTCTCGTGACGGCAAAATGCCCCCAACGCTTGAACCAGGCCGCTGGTCGCGCGCTGCTTCGCAGCTTCCAGCAATACGCGGTAGACTTCGTCGTTGTGGACTTGGGCAAGCTCTTTTGCTGCTGCACTGCGGACTGCATCCTCAGCAAACAGAACGGCAGAGTCAGCGGGACGCTGGTATCGCTCGAAGTACTGCGTGAGAACCGAGTAAGCGCCCAACTCTCCAAGAGCGCGGACAGCACGGCAGCGCGGTATGAAAACCGTTCTCGGCGGACAGTCCAATAGAAAGTGTTCGAGATGAGGAATGGCCTGTTTTCCGAACGCCACCACACCCTCCACCGCAGATTCGCTGCCCATCAGGGAATCCAGTTTGCTGATGGCTTCCTGAATCGTTCGATTCGGCTGAATCTGGTGCGCGCCCATTGTGAACTACCTTGTCGATTTCGCGGATTGCATAGCAGGCAAAGCGCCCGTTTGCAGTAGACCGATCAGAGTCTCCTGCTCTTCTGAGGAGATTGGCATTGCGCGAATTCCTCGAATAGTCTCGGCCACGGGATATTCGAACTCCTTCAACGAAAGATGCCCGTCTTGCCAGACGGCGTAGCACGCTAGCGGCCGTCCCGTCTTTGGTTGCCCAAGACTTCCCGGATTCAGGATAGTTGTATTGCCTTCACGCCGCACAAAGGGCGTGTGAGTATGACCGACGATGAGAACGGCCGCGTTGATTCCCATCACTTCCTGCGTCCACAGGTCAGAATCCTTAGGACAGTAGCCGAACAGTGGATCACTCGGCATTGCGTGTACGAGATAAAAGTGGGTGGAATTTACAGTCAGTTCTTGCCGAACGGGGAGGCTGCGCAAATAACCAAAATCGTCCTGCGTGCAAACAGCCTGCGTGTAGCGCAGAGTATCCTCAGCCAGTTTCTTGAATTGGGCTGAGCACTGAGGATCCACAGAGAATCCCGCGGCATGGTCGTGATTGCCGCGGACCGTGAGCTTGGCCTGTTGTCTCACCCACTCGACAACCTCATGAGGATTCGGACCGTAGTCGACCAGATCGCCGATGCACTACAGTTCGTCGAAATCGCACTCTGGCAGTGCATTCAGAGCCGCAAGGTTGCCATGAATATCGGAGATGATGACGATCTTCAATATTCCTCCATTCCTTGCGCAGCTATAGGAAGCGCATCTTCTGAGGTGAGATCGGACTGCCGGGAGCACCCGTGCGAGCAGGCAACTCCTCGGCGAAATCTCACCAGGGGTCATCATCTGCCCGTCCACGCGAATAAGGAAAGGAGGGAACAGCGGTTAAGGCGAACCCCTTCGCCTCGTACATTCCCGCTGGCAATGTACGGCACTATTTTATCAAGAACTCGGTTCGCGGGTTCCAGCAACTGCCGGAGCATTTCGGGGAGCATTCACAGTACGTCCTGAGCGTTATTGCCCCAAGATTAGCTCGAATATCTTCAGGCAATGTTTCCTGCTTGTTATTTGCGGATTCTTTCAGGGCCTGAAGGTCCCTGCTCCCTCCGATTCCGTGCGCTCGGGATTCGTCAGACATTGCCTAGGGGAGTTTGAAGGCCTTGACGGCGATGGCGTTGGGGGAGCGGCCGGTGGGCAACAGGGTGAAAAGCGAGCTCAACCCGGTGCGGATGACGGCCACGTCGTCGGAGCGGGTATCGACGGCGAAGAGCAGAAAGCCGGAGGCGGAAAAGGCCAGCGCGGAGGGGCCGTCGCCGACGTGAATGGATTTCAGGCGGCGGCCGTCGTCAATGGAATAGGGCGTGACGTACTGGGACTGGAAGTCGCTGACGTAAAGCATGGAGTTGTCGCGCGAGACCAGGCCGCGGATGGGATTCTGCCCCATCAGGTAGGCTCCGCCAACGTCATCGGTGCTGGTCACAACTTCTGAGATGGAACCGGAGAGCGAGTTGGAGACGAACAGCTCGCCGCCGTCGGGCTTGAGCGCGAGCTGCACTGGGCCGTGGCCCACGTCGAGCAGGGATTCCAGGCGATCGGGCTGGGCGGGGTGGTCGGCCGGGCGGGCCAGAGCGATAGCCATGATCTGATGGCCGCCGGAGCAGGCGATGAAGGCCTTGGAGGAGTCGGGCAGGACGACCGCGTCGTATGCGCCGGGGCAGCCATCGAAGCTCGTTCGCGTGGTGCGGGTGGCCGGATCGATGAGCGTGACGGAGTTGCCGCTGCGATCTGCGACGACCAGGGTTTTGTCGTCGGGGCTGAGGCGCAGAGCGACGGGATCTTCCCCGGCGGCGATCTGGGCGACCTCGCGGCGGGCCTTGAGGTCGATAACCGAAATGCTGTTGGAGCCGGAGTTGGCGACGTAGGCCAGCTTGCCGGCCGCGTCCAGTTCTATGGCAACCGGCTGGCGATGGACCGGGATGGTGGCGATAACGCTGTTGTTCTCCGCGTCAATGACGGAGACGGAGCCCTGCCCGCCGCGCGCACCGTCGTTGACGCCATAGACCTCATTGCGGGTGGGGCTGGCGGCGACGGCCACCGGGTCCTGGCCGACGGCGATCTCGCGGTCGACGCGCACATTCACGACATCCAGGACGGTGACGGTGCCACTGTCGCCGTTGGTGACGTAGGCGTACTCGCGGTAGTTGGCTGGGTAGACGGGGAAGTTATGGGTGCTGCAGCCGGGCAGTGGAAGCGCAAGCAGGAACAGCGCGGCAACCTGGATGGTTTTCGACGGAGTGCCGAAGGCGGCTGCGGTTACGTTCATGCGCGAGCCTGTCACACAGCGGCGGCGATGCGCACGCCGCGCGGGAGCCGGCGGCCGACGATGGGAGCAATCTGGCCGATCTCCTCCATCATGGCGGCAAACTGGGCGGGATAGATGGACTGGGGACCGTCGGAGAGGGCTTTGTCGGGCTGATGGTGGACTTCAACCAGGATGCCGTCAGCGCCGGCGGCGATGGCGGCGCGGGCCATGGGCAGAATGCTGTCGCGGCGGCCGGTGCCGTGGCTGGGATCGACCAGGATGGGCAGGTGGCTGACGCGGCGGATAGCGGGAATGATGCTGAGGTCGAGGGTGTTGCGGGCGTGGTCGGCAAAGGTGCGGACGCCGCGCTCGCAGAGGATCACCTCGTAGTTGCCCTCGCTGAGGATGTACTCGGCGGACATGAGGAACTCTTCCAGGGTCGCGCTGAGGCCGCGCTTGAGCAGCACCGGCTTGCGCAGGCGGCCGGCGCACTTGAGCAGCGAGTAATTCTGCATGTTGCGGGCGCCGATCTGGATGACATCGGCGAATTCGCCGACCAGGTCAAGGGATTCGCGGTCGATGGCCTCGGTGACGATGCGCAGCCCGAAGCGGGAGCGGATCGCGGCCATGATCTCAAGAGCCTCGCGGCCGAGGCCCTGGAAGGCGTAAGGCGAGGTGCGCGGCTTGTAGGCGCCGCCGCGGAAGAACTGCGCGCCTGCCGCTGTAACCTCGGCGGCGATGGCGAAGGCCTGATCGCGGCTCTCGATGGAACAGGGTCCGGCGATGACGGCCAGGCCGGGACCTCCGATGGCGGCGTCGGTGCCGGGGAAGCGGACGATGGTGTCCTCTTCCTTGACGTCACGGCTGGCTAATTTGTAGGCCTTGGAGACGCGGATGACCTCCGCAACGCCGGGCAGCTCTTCCAGGTTGCCGCGGTCGACTTCACCCTGGTTGCCGGTGATGCCGATCGCGGTGCGCTGGGCCCCGGGCAGGGGATGGGGACGAAAACCCAATTGCTCAATGTGGTCGCAGACCGCCTGGATTTGCTCCGGCGTGGCCTGGGCTTTCATCACGACTAACATGGGGCGCCCCTCGAATGACCAGTGTACCGGCTGGAAGGGCTAACGGCAATTTGCGGACGGCGTGCGCGGGCGAGGGATAGAAACCGCGTGGGGAGCTGCGTTCTTTTGTGCTGGGAACCAGTTTTTCCGCACTGGGTTGCGGATGGGCGTCGATGGTCCGGGCTGCCGATGGAGGGTTGCGTGCGGCGGCGATCCGCGAACAGTCAGGCCAGAGGAGACCGTCGAGCCCTGGCGCGGCTTACTCCCCGCCGGCGTCTGCGGCCGCGGGCTTGGCGGCCACGATCGCGGGGGCCACGACCATTCCGGCAAAAGCGAGGGCGATTATAGCGGTTCTCCAGTTGGTGTAGAAGGAAACTGCGGGCGCTGAGTGGCCCGCCGCGGCGGGCCACCTTCCATTCCTGTCCTAACGCTACGCAAACTGGAGAACCGCTCTAACAGGTCATGGACGGTTCCGACTGCTTGCGCAGATCTGGGGAATCTGCCTATGGAACCATGATCGGCGGGATGGGGGAAAACGCAAATACCACTTCCATGTCTTTGGTGACGAAGCAGGGTAGGGCGAATCACACCAAGGTGGTAAGCCGGAAAAGGAGGCCACGGCGAAGCCAGGGGCGGGTACGGGAAAAGCCAGGCGGATTTATGAGTTGATGTGGAGAGTCGCTGCGGGGGTTGATGCCAAGGGAAGCAGCTGTTGAGGCGGTGCGCGGCAATCGCAAGCGGCCTATAATGAAGCATGGCGACTGCCCGGCAACCCATCGCGGCAGAAGGGCGCGGCGCGGTCCCGCCGGCTGGCGGGACCGGCGAGAAGAATCCCCGCGCGTTGACGCGCCAGGAGATCGACCAGCGCTTTGATGCGCTGCTCCGGCAGGTCCATGCCAATCGCCCCAGCGAAGACGTTTCCCTGATCCGCAAAGCGTGGGAGTTCTGCGTCCAGCACCACGAGGGGCAGATGCGCGCCTCCGGGGAGCCGTACATCGTGCATCCGCTGGAGGTGGCCGAGGTGCTGGCGGAGATGAAGCTGGACGCTACGGCAATTGCGGCGGGCCTGCTGCACGACGCGGTCGAAGACACACCGGCTACCAGCGAGGAGATTGAAACGGGCTTTGGCGACCAGGTGGCGCACATCGTCGAGGGCGTGACCAAGATCGACAAGATCCAATTTGCCAACCGCGAGGACCGGCAGGCGGAGAACGTGCGCAAGATGCTGCTGGCCATGGTGTCCGACGTACGGGTGGTGCTGATCAAGCTGGCCGACCGGCTGCATAACATGCGCACGCTGGAGCACCTTTCGCCGGACCGTCAGGAGGCCATTGCGCGGGAGACCATGGACATCTACGCGCCGCTGGCCCACCGGCTGGGGATGGGCAAGGTGCGCGGCGAGCTGGAGGACCTGGCCTTCCGCTACACCGATCCGGTGAGCTACGAGAAGCTGGCCGTGGCGGTGGAGTCGCAGCGCAGCGAGGGCGAGCAGTTTCTGCGCGGGGTGGAAGACACGCTGGCCGAGCAGTTGCGCGAAAACGGGATCCAGGCGCGGGTGGAGTGGCGGATCAAGCGGATGTATTCGATCTTCCAGAAGATCGAACGCTCGAAGGTTTCGTTCGACCAGGTCTACGACCTGCTGGCGATCCGCGTGATCACGCAGGATGTGGCTTCGTGCTACGCGGTCTTCGGCCTGATCCACACGCTGTGGCGGCCGGTGCCGGGACGGATCAAGGATTTCATCGCCATTCCGCGGGCCAACAGGTACCAATCGCTGCACACCACTGTGATCGGCGACCGCGGCCACCAGTTCGAGGTGCAGATCCGCACCGAGGAGATGCACCGCATCGCCGAGGAAGGCATCGCGTCGCACTGGAAATACAAAGCCGGCGACACCATGGTAACGGCGCGGGACGAGGAGCGGCTGAACTGGATTCGGCAGCTGGTCGAGTGGCAGAAGGAGATGACCGACCCCAACGAGTTCCTCAGCAGCCTGAAGATGGACCTGTATCCGGACGAGGTCTACACCTTCACGCCCAAGGGGAAGGTGGTGGTGGTTCCTGCCGACTCTACGCCGGTCGACTTTGCGTACACGATTCACACCGAGGTGGGCCACACCTGCGTGGGTGCCAAGGTGAACGGGCGCATGGTTCCGCTGCGCGCCAAGCTGCACAACGGCGACGTCGTGGAAATCGTGACCCAGAAGGACCACAAGCCCAGCCGCGACTGGCTCACGTTTGTGAAGAGTCCGCGGGCGCGCAACAAGATCAAGCACTGGCTCAACGAGGACCAGCGGCGCAGGGCCGTGGATATTGGGCGCAAGTTGCTGGAGCGCGAGGCGCGCAAGTTCAAGGTGCCGATGAGCCAGATCACCGACCAGGATCTGGGGCGCATCGCAGGCGAGTATGGCGTGGCCACAGCGGCCGATCTGCTGGCCACGCTGGGCCAGGGCAAGCACACCGCGCACCAGGTGCTGGGCAAGCTGGCCCCGGGACTGGGCGGTCCGGGCGAGGCGGAGACGGCGACCGAGGTCAGGCCGGGCGGCGAGGCGGGGATGTCCGACGCGGTGCGCAAGCTGCACCTGACCGGCTCGGACTCGATCCAGGTGGAGGGCCAGAACGACCTGCTGGTGTACCGGGCGCGCTGCTGCAATCCCATCCGCGGCGAGGAGATTGTAGGATATGTGACCCGCGGCAAAGGCGTGGCCGTACACGCGCGCAGCTGCCCCAACGTGCAGAACCTGCTCTACGAGAGCGACCGCCGCATCAGTGTGGAGTGGTCGCGCGCTGTGGATCCGGCCACCGACCGCGCCCAGCGCTACCCGGTGAAGATCACCGTCTACTGCGACAACCGCGCCGGCATGCTGAAGGAGCTGACCGCGGTGATCTCCGACGACAACACCAATATCCGCTCTGTGGACACGCAGGACAGCCAGGGGGACGAGGCGATGGTGGAGTTTGTAGTCGAGGCGCGTGACGTGCATCACCTCAACCGGATGGTCCTGGGCATTCGCCGTGTGCCAGGAGTGCGCGCGGTGGAGCGGGCACAGAAGCTGTAAAAACAGCTAACAGCTAATTCGTTGCTTGCTCGACCAGTGCGAGCGCGGCTAGGCCTTTGCGGGGCGGGAGAAATCGGCTGGCGCGGGCGACTACGGCAAGGTGCTCCTGGTCGAGCAGCTTGCGGATCTGGCCGCGGGCGTGATCGGCCCAGGGGCCCTGACTGTCGAGGCGGGCGTAGGCCTGCCAGTGGCGGAGAGCGGAGCGGGGCTGGCCCTTGCGTTCGCAGGCCAGAGCCAGGTTGTAGTGGGCGTCGGCGTAGCGGGGCGAGAGCGCGACGGCGTGGCGATAAGCGGCGATGGATTCATCCATGCGCTCCAGTTCGTCGAGCACGTTGCCGAGATCGAAGAAGGCCAGAACGTAGCCGGGGTCAGCCTCGGTGGCGCGGCGGTAGTACTCCTCGGCGCGGCCGAATTGGCGCTGGTGAAAGTACATGGTGCCGAGATTGATGTAGGCGGCCGCGTAAGCGGGATCGAGGTTGAGGATCTCCTCGTAGAGGCACATGGCGCGCTGCTTTTCGCCGGCCTCCTCGGCCTGGACGGCGGCGAAAAAGCGGTCGTTCACGCCGCGCGGCCCCGTGGCGGGCTGGCGCAGCGGCGAGACGTCGGAGACCGCCGCTGGCCCCCAGGCGCGGTCAACGCGCTCGAAGTCAAAGAGCAGTTGGCGACGGATGGGATCGACGATGGCGCCGTGATGGCGGAAGGCAAGCCGCGTGCCGGTGCGCACCAGGCAGGCCTCGAGCAAGGGGTTCTCCATGCCGGCTACCGCCTTCATGGCCACGATGGAGTGACGGATGGAGGCCGCGGAGACCTCTTCGGCGCGCAGCGCGCGCAGGGTGCGCAACTGGCCGAGATCCTGAAAGCTGTAGCTCCCCCGCTGGGAGATGATGCCGGCTCGTTCCCAGCCCTGAAGCTGGCGGGAGGTGATTTGCAGAATGCGCAGTACGTCCTGACGGCTGTAGCTGGTCACTCCTGCGTGCTCCTGTAAGGTTCCGGCGCGGCTTCGGATTTGGGTCGCCTGTTGATCATCCCGGATTCTGGTTTCCGCCCCCGGACTCGGTTCTTGGAACAGTTGAGGAACCGCTCTTGCTGCGATTATGCCAAGAGTATGCGTGGATAAGCGGGGTTGGAACTACCACCAAAGCAAAAATAAGGTGGAAAAACCGGTGCCTGATTTGGTTCCGGTGCGGCAGGGGCAGGAGAAGGGTGTGGAAAAACGAAGGGTAATTGGAAAATTTCAGGGAAACCGGCAGAGAAGCTGGAAAAGACGCAGCCCATGCGCAGGATCGCTGAGGAACAGACTGGGATGGCAACCGAGTCGGCGACGGAGTTGAGGGCGGATGGAGCCGACGGTCAGACTTGAACTGACGACCTGCTGATTACGAATCAGCTGCTCTACCAGCTGAGCTACGTCGGCCTGATGCTCGTTTGATTGTATCGTCCGGCCAGGCGCAGGTAAAGCTGAGGACGGCGCGCGCTGCGGCTATACTGCTGGCCATGCAAACCGATCCGATGGAGGAGTGGCGCAGGCTCACGGAATCCTACGCCGGGATGTGCGACGAGGAGCTCGAAGAGCTGGCCGCCGACGCCAACAACCTGACGGAAACCGCGCGGATGATTCTGCGCGACGAGATGAGGAAGCGCAGGCTGGGCGAGCCGGCGTGGCCAGCGAGGCGACAGCCTTTGCAGTGGTGCGGGATTGGACGCCCGGCGCCGAGCTGCCGAGCCTCCCGGAGACAAAACAGGTGAGTGATTCTTCCCGGGAAGGCGCATGGAAGCTGCCGCTGTGCAGCTGTGAGGGGCCGGAAGAGGCGTGGCAGCTCAGCGAGGCTCTGCGGGAGGCGGGGATCGAGAGCTGGACAGCGCGCCAACCATCGTATGGCGCGGACGGGGTCTATGCGACGGACTACACGGCCTATTCTCCACTCGTGGGCCCGGAGCGGCTGCAGGTTCTGGTTGCCGCCGATCAGCTGGAGCAGGCGCGCGAGGTTGTAGCCCGGCCGATCCCACCGGCGATCGTCGCGCTGTCGAAGATGCAGCTGGATGATTTTGAGCCGCCGAAGTGTCCGCGGTGCGGAGCGGCGGACCCGGTTCTGGAGGGTGTGACCCCGACCAATTCGTGGCTTTGCGAGGGCTGCGGCAACCGATGGAGCGAGCCGGGCGGTGGATCAGGCGGGGGATGAGCAGGGGAGACCGGGGAAAAGCTGAGAGAAAGCGCTCCGGAAACGGAAAGAGCCGCCCGGCAACTGGGCAGCTCTCTCCTCAGGGAGAATAGTTCCAACGGAGGCAAACCCATCAGAACTTTCTGGCTGCATAGTAGGAGCGGGGGAAAGGAGTGTCAAGGAGAAATCGAGGGCGAAATAAATCGTTTTAATTCAATCTGTTGGAAAAACCAATGCGGGAAACGCACAGGCCGGTTTTTCGACGTCTCTTCGCCTTTTTAACTCCGTCGATTGCGGGCTTTTGGGGATGTTTTATAGGGTTTACGTCCTGATTTCCACAGGCGGTAAGCGCCATTAACGCTGCGGATTCGGCTTGTCAACCGGCGGGTTGAAGACGATCCGGTCTTCCCGCAAATCGATACGGATGAACTCCTCGTCGTAGACCGAGGAGATCGGCTTTCCCCGGGCGAGACGGTAGAGGGCGCGGCCGCCGCCTAAGAAGAAGCCCAGCAGCAGAGCCGAGCCAACGCCGAAGAGGATCAGCAAGGTAATGCCGGTGAGGAAGCGGCCGGCCAGGACGGCTTGGGACTCGCCGGGCATGGGAATGTTGGCGATGTTGGCCACGTAGTTGACCGATTCGAGCAGACGATGGCTTTCGGTGGGAATGGCGTCGCCGCTGACCAGGGCGACCAACGGGCCGCTGCGGCGGACCTCGAGCGAGGCCTGGTCGGAGTCTTGCAAGGGCTTGGGCCAGGCGGGCTGGGCGTGGCTGCCGGCCTGGATGTAGGCGCGGATCCGGGCCTCCTGGGCGGCGGCCAACTGTGGGGTGGGGTAGTTGATGATGGTGAGCGTGGCCGGGCCGGAGGGCAGCGAGTAGTTGGCCGTGACGGTTTCAGCACCGCGGTCGAAGCCGACCACAGCGGGAGGCAGAACACCGCCAGCGCCCGCGTAGCCGGCCGGACCGAGGGCGTAGTGGATGGTCTGGCGATCGAGCGAATCGGTCGGCACGTAGGCGACCATGGGTGGCATCAGGGCGCGATTGCCGCCGGGAACGGGAAGATCTCCCGCCAGCTCGCGCAGTTCCGAGGCGGACATGGGGCCGATCTGGGAGAACTGGGCATCGACCAGGATGTTGCCCTTCCAGAAGAGGACGCGGTTATGGTCGGAGGCGGCGCCGGTGGCGATATCCTCTTTGGGCCAGCCGTTCTGGCGGTAGAAGGTGTAGGCACCATAAGCGCCGCTGGCGTCGTCAAAGCGCATGGCGCGGATGGCGAGAGTTTCGCCCGCGCGCTTATAGGTGACCAGCGCAGCGCCGGTGAAGCCATACTCCCATAGCGCAGCGGCATTGGCCGGATCGGCCTTGGCGGGATCGCTGACGGTCTGCGGTGGAGTGGCCGCGGCCCAGCCGGCAAAGAAAGAAGGCAGGGCGGGCGCGGGCGCGGGTGGAAGCTCGACGGATACGGCAGACTGCGGAGACGCAGATTTGGCGGGCTCGGACTGAGCCGCAACGAGGACACAGCCGCCCAGCAGCGTGGCGAAACAGGCGAGGATGGCGAACGAACGCTGCAACAAATCTGCTCCGAACCTGATCGAAACGGGTGCGCCTGGATGAGCCGGCTCAGGGCGCCGGGACTATCTGTCCCGTGAGGCGCCGTCTTCAGGGTACACGGTTTGACGCGGTGTCTGCCGGATGCGGATACACATCGCGGCGGGGCGGGACGAGGAGCTGGGCGATTCCCATGGCGGAGACTCACGGTGCGATCTTACGGCTGGGACGCGGCGGGACCGCTGGGGAGTAGCAGCCAGGTTGCGAAGAGGGTGAGAAAGATCAGCACCACCAGGAGGGTATTGCCGTGGAGCCTGAAAATCTGCACAGCGATGGCGGCGGCGACGATGAAGCATCCACCCCAGAGACAGAAACCGGCCAGGACGCGCACCAGCTGGGGGAACCACGGTGCGTCAGGCAGGGAACGCAGGGAGCGGCGGAAGTAGCCCAAGGGGTCGGCGTAGAAGCGGCGGGCCATGTAGATGACGTAACTGCCCAGAACGACCCGCAGGACGACAGCCAGGAACGGATTGGCGAGCAGATGGGCGGGATCCATGGGCGGCTCAGACTCCCATCCCATCATCCCACAGAGTGCGGCTCAGCGTGCAAGGCGGACCACCAGGAGTCGAAGGCGGCCAGAGCGCGCTGGCATTGGAGGCGGTGGCGCTCCTTCTTGTCGCGGATTTTCTTGCGCAGCTCTTCTTCGAGGGGTTCGAGGAGATCGAAGGTGATGTTGACGGGTTGGAAGTTTTTCGGGTCGGCGTGGGTGATGTAGTGGAGCAGCGAGCCGAGCGCGGTCGAGCGCGGAACGGGGATGGGCTCTTGGCCCCGCGCGCAGGCGGCCGCGTAGAGGCCGGCCAGCATGCCCGTGGCGATGGATTCGGTGTAGCCCTCGACGCCGGAGATCTGGCCGGCGAAAAAGAGCGTGGGTTGTGCCTTGAGTCGGAGGGTTTCGTCGAGTAAAGCGGGCGCGCAGATGTAGGTGTTGCGGTGAATCTGGCCGTAGCGCAGGAAGCGCGCGTTTTCCAGGCCGGGAATCAGGCGCAGGACGCGGGCCTGGTCGCCGAACTTGAGGTGGTTCTGGAAGCCGACCAGGTTGTAGCTGTCGGCGCGGAGATTTTCCTTGCGCAGCTGCACCACGGCCCAGGGAATCTTGCCGGTGCGGGGATCGCGCAGGCCGACGGGCTTCATGGGGCCGAAGCGGAGGGTGTCGTGGCCGCGGCGGGCGAGGACTTCGATGGGCAGGCAGCCTTCGAAATACCGGGGCCCCGATGCGCCCGCACCTGCCGCATGGGGTGGGAAGTATTCGAGCTTCTCCCACTCGCGGGTTTCGGCGGACTCGGCGGCGAGCAGCGCGTCGAGAAAGCGGTCGTACTCGGCGCGGTCCATGGGGCAGTTGATGTAGTCGGCGGTGCCCTTGTCCCAGCGGGCGGCCAGGTAGACGCGGTCCATGTCGATGGACTCGGCATCGACGATGGGGGAGATGGAATCGTAAAAGGCGAGATGGCCGGAGCCGGTGAGGCGCTCGATCTGGCGGCTCAAAGCGTCGGAGGTGAGCGGGCCGGTGGCGACGATGGTGCACTGCGGGCTGTCTTCGTATGGGAAGGCCGGCGCGCTCAGGGAGGTCACCTCTTCGCGGATCACGCGAATGGCGGGCTCGGCGGCGATGGCCGCGGAGATGCGGCGGGAGAACTCGACGCGATCGACGGCCAGGGCGTGGCCCGCGGGGACGGCGGTTTCATCGGCGAGGCGCAAAAGTGCGGAGCCGCCGCGGCGCATCTCCTGCTTGAGCAGCCAGGGTGCGGTGTTGGGCGATTCGCTCTTGAGGGAGTTGGAGCAGACCAGCTCGCCGAAATTGGTGGTTTGGTGGGCGGGGGTGAGGCGCGGCCGACCATTGATTACGGTCCGCATTTCATAGAGATCGACCGCGCAGCCTAGGCGCGCAGCGGTCAGAGCGGCTTCGGGTCCGGCCAGGCCGCCGCCGATGACCCGAATTCTCATGAAGCGGCCTCGACGGCAGGCGTGCTAACCGGCGGCGCGTTGGCAGCAGGCTCGGCAGCTCCGGCCACGCGCTCCAGAGCGTCGCCGCAGATGCGGACGTTGCGCCACTCGTCGAGGAACTCGGCGCCCATGGCGCGATAGAAGTCAATGGCCGGGGTGTTCCAGTCAAGGACCTCCCACTGCAGGCGCTTGCAGCCCTGCGCGAGGGCGGCGGCGGCTACCTGTTTGAGCAGGGCCTTGCCGATGCCGCGGCCACGGAAGGCGGGCTGGACGAAGATGTCTTCGAGGTAGATGCCGGGGCGGCCCAGCCAGGTGGAGTAGTTGAAGAAATAAAGGGCGAAACCTGCAGGTTGGCCGTCGTCGGCGGCGATGAGGCAGCGGTAGAAGGGCTGGGGACCGAAGCCGTCGCGAAGCAGGCCCTCCTCTGTGGCCTCGACCGCGTCCGGCGCGCGCTCGTAGGCAGCCAGGGCGCGGATGAAGGCCAGAATCTGCGGGACATCCGCCGCAGTTGCGGTGCGAATGGTGGTAGCCATAGGGCCATTTTATGCGAGGGGCGATTCGAGTGTGACCGGGACCACACCAGGCAGTCCGTACAGGCTCTAGGATAGACGATGGAAATGCGGCCGATGCAATGCGGTGCAGGACTGCCGGCGACGGGGATGCAACCCGAAACCGGATTTAAGCGTCCAGAGAAGACGTACAACGCGCGGAGAGCGGCGCCGTGTAGGGGGAAATGCTGTTTCGACCCCCTTGTGCGGGAGAGCGGCAAGGATTTAACTTGGGGTTTGCCAGTGGAAGCAGTGCGCGAGGCGGGCCGAATGCTGTTGCGGGCTGTCCGTTCGCCACTGCAACCAGCCACCGGGCCGAGCAAGATGGACGGTGGCTGTCAGCCATGGATACGGCTAATGCGGATATGCGCGGGGCATCGCGGGCCGGGCATCCGCCCATGTGTGTTGAGTCCCTACGATTTTCGAGACGGCGTACTGAAGGGTTGCGCTGCTCCAAGGAGAAGAACATGAAACGTACCATTTCACTTTGGCTGGGTCTGCTGGCCTTGGTTCTTATGCCCGCGGTTGCGCAACAGGCGACGGGCACGATTCACGGGCAGGTGATCAATCCGACGGAGCAGCCGCAGCCCGGCGGCACGGTAAGCCTGTCGACCGACGGCGGGACCACGCTGAAGTATGTGTTCCCGGTGGACGCCAACGGCGACTACCACGGCCAAGCGCCGGCGGGGACCTACATGGTGATCTACCGCGCGGCGGATACGCCTCCGGGGCAGACTGTGGACTCGTTCAAGGGCGTGAAGATTGAGGTCGGCCAGGACACGCTGCAGGACATCGACATGTCGCGGCCGGCGTTTATCGCCAAATTGTCTCCGGAGCAGAGGAGGCAGCTGGAAGCGCTGAAGAAGGCCAACGCGGCGGCCCTCAATTCCAACAAGGTCATCAAGGCCCTGAATGCCGATCTGCAGCAGGTGAACGTGGACGTGCAGGACGCGGAAAATGCGCGTGCGGCGGCTGCGCAGCAACTGGGCGCGGGCGCCTCGTCGGCGGATGTGCAGGCCAAGGCCGATGAGATCGCCAAGGCCAAGTACAACGACATCGTGACCATGATGCAGAAAGACATCCAGATCAGGCCGCAGGAGCCTCTGCTGTGGATGAGCCTGGGACGGGCGCAGATCGGGCTGAAGCAATTCGACGACGCGATCACCACCTTCCAGAAGGCGCTCGATCTGGAGACGGCCTCGAAGAAGCCGCGGCCGGAGGTGCTGGGCGACTGCAACGCCGGCATTGGCGAGGGCTACGCCCGCCAGGGCAAGGTGACCGAAGCGAGCGCTGCTTTTGATGCCGCGGCGAAGGCCGATCCGACGCGGGCGGCGATTCACCTGCGCAACGAGGCGGTGATCTTTTTCCAGGAAAACAACGCCGCGGCGCAGGTGGACGCGGCCAACAAGGCGATCATCGCCGATCCTAACCAGGCGCTTCCCTACTACATCAAGGGGCAGGGTCTGGTTCAGAACGCGACCGTCGATCCCAAGACTCAGCGGATCGTTCTGCCGCCTGACTGCGCCGATGCCTACGAGAAGTACCTGAATCTGGCGCCGGACGGGCCCTACGCAACCGAGGTGGCGGGGATTCTGGCCTCGGCGGGACAGAAGATTCCCTCCAGCTACAAGGCTCCGAAGCACTGAGCGCGGGCGGTTTCGAACCCTAGGGCGTCCGCCGCGGCGGACGCCCTTTGCTCTTGCACCGTATCCGGCGTGGCCGCGGGCAGGTGCGCGGCTGAATGCATCTTCGGAATTGCTGGAGGCCGAGGCCGCCCTTCACAGCCCACAACAGGTCGATATGGATTCCGAAGATACTGTCAATGGCGGCGCGCTTGAGGCAACTACAATCCATTGCATGAGCACAGAGCTGCCCAGTTACGAGGAAGCCGCGGCGCTGGTGGCCGAAGAGGCGGCGCGCTGGAGCCAGCTGCAGCGCGCCGCTGAGCGCGTGGACGCGGGGCGCGCGCAAGGGCGGGTGCTGACTCGACCTCTGCTGGCCGACCGCGACCAGCCGCCGTTTGCTCGCTCCACGCGCGATGGCTTTGCCTGCCGGGCGAAGGAGGCCTCCGCGCACCTGTCTCTGCTGGTGGCCGGAAGCACGCGGGCGGGCGAGATCCCCCGCGAACCGCTGCCGGCCGGTGCGGCGTGGGAGATTATGACCGGTGCGCCGGTTCCAGAGGGGGCCGACGCGGTGATGATGCTGGAGCACGTGGAGACAGCCGCGGGCAAGGTGAGGCTGCTGCCGCCGCGCACGTTGAAAGCAGGCGAGAACTTCGTGGCGCAGGGAGCGCAGGCACGGCAGGGCGACCAGCTGCTGCCCACGGGCACTGTGATCCGGCCGGGACAGGTGGCGCTCGCCGCGGCCTGCGGACAGGCAGGACTGGAGGTTTTCACGCGGCCGCGGGTGGCGATTCTGCCCACCGGCGACGAGCTGGTTCCGGTCAAGTGCATGCCGGCGCCGGGCAGATTCGCAACTCCAACGGGCCCATGCTGGCCGCGATGGTGGCTGCGGCGGGCGGCGAGGCCTGGGTGCTGCCCACGGCCGCCGATCGTGCCGAAGCGCTGGATGCGGCGATTGCCGAGGCCGCCGAGGCGGATTTGATGCTCATCACCGGAGGAGTTTCGGCGGGGAAGTTTGATCTGGTGGAACCGGCTCTGCTGCGCGCCGGCTGCCGCTTCCACTTTACCGGGGTGCGCATCCAGCCGGGCAGGCCAACGGTCTTTGGCGAGCTGCCGCGCAAGACAGCGCGAGGTGGGGCGCGGACGCTGCCTTGCCTGGGGCTGGCCGGGAATCCGGTCTCGTCCGCGGTGACATTTCTGCTGTTTGCCGCGCCGCTGCTGGCGGCGTTGGCCGGCAGCCGCGAGACGAGACCGCGGTTTGCGATGGCGAGGCTGGCTCCGCCGGTGGAGCGGAACAGCAAGGCGGGGCTAACGCGCTTTCTGCCGGCGTATTGCGACTTTCATGCGCCGGGCGGCGAGCTGGAGGTGAAGCTGGTTCCGTGGCACGGCTCCGGGGATCTGGTTGCGCTGGCGCACTTGAATTGTTTCCTGGCCGTGCCCGAGGGGGCGCACCCGCTGCACGCCGGCTCGCTGGTCCGGATTCTGCTGCCCTGAGGAGTTTTATGGTTCAACCCAAGAAAGCGCGGCTCTCGCATTTCAATCCGGCAGGACAAGCGACCATGGTGGACGTGAGCGCCAAGCCGGCCACCCAGCGCCGCGCCACCGCTTCGGCGTTTGTGGAGCTTAATGCGGATGTACTGAAGGCGCTGCCCGCCAATCCCAAAGGCGATCCGCTGGAGGTGGCGCGCATTGCCGGCATCCAGGCGGCCAAGCGCACCGCCGAGCTGATTCCCATGTGCCATCCACTGCCGCTGACGCATGTGGAGGTGCAGGTGGAGACGGTCGAGGGAGGGGTGCGGATTGCAGCGACTGCGGCGACGACCGGACAAACAGGCGTGGAGATGGAGGCGATGACCGCTGCGGCGGTCGCGGCGCTGACCGTGTACGACATGACTAAGGCTCTGGACAAGGGGATCACGATCCGGGAGCTGCGGCTGGAGGCCAAGTCCGGAGGCAAAAGCGGGGATTTCCGGCGTGGCGGGAAGAAGTGACGCACTTGGGGGACGGTTTTCGCTGCGGGCGGCGAATGAACTAGGATTTTCTACAGCGCCGGAAGGAGAATCGATGCCGCGCTGTACCCTTATTTCTGCTTTTCTTGCCTTGATTGCTGTTGCCGCCACGGGCTCCGCCGCGCAAAGCGTTTCTGTGTACGGGACCAGTCCGGACCTGGTGGAAGCGTTGGCGCCGCGTATGGCTTTGCACTTCACCACGCGGGATGCCACGGCGACCACCCCGCTGATCAGCGTGGACGACGCGCAGAACTTCCAGCAGATCGACGGCTTCGGGGCCTCGCTGACCGACGCGGCGGCCTGGCTGTTCACCAGCAAGCTGTCCCCCGCCCAGACCGACCTGGCGTTCAAAATGCTGTTCAGCCGCAAGAACGGGATTGGGCTCGGCTTTCTGCGCCAGCCGCTCGGCTCCTCCGACCTGTCGGTGACGTTTTATTCCCTTGACGACCTCTGCCGGCAGACTACCGAGGCCTGCACCACGCCGGCCAGCGTGGATGACTTCGGCCTGGAGCGGTTCACCATCCAGCGCGACGAGGCGTACATCCTGCCGCTGCTGAGGAAGGCTCTGGAGCTGAATCCGGATCTGCACGTGATGCTGACGCCGTGGAGCCCGCCGGGCTGGATGAAAGACTCCGGCTCGATGCTGGGAGTGAATCCGGCGACAAAAAAGCCGGCGATGCTGCGCCCGGAGGCGGCGACGGCCTACGCGCTCTACCTGGTGAAGACCATCAAGGCCTACCAGGCGGAGGGCGTGCCGGTGTATGCGCTGAGCGTGCAGAACGAACCGCTCTACGCGCCCTCGAACTACAGCGGCATGCTGATGCCGGCCGCGGCGCAGGCGGATTTTCTGGCCAACGCACTGGCGCCGATGATGGCCGATGCGGGACTGCAGACCAAGGTCCTGATCTACGACCACAACTGGGACCGGCCCGACTATCCAGAGACGGTGCTGAAGAACGACAACGCGCGGGAGCTGGCCGCGGGCATAGCCTGGCACCACTATGCGGGCGATCCGGCGGCAATGAGCAAGCTGCACGAGGAGGTTCCGCAAAAGGGCGAGTGGGTGACCGAGGCCAGCGGCGGCGCCTGGCAGAAGGGAAACATTCTGGCCGCGGAGGGAGCGGAGCTGGTGGCCTCGATGCGCAACTGGGCGCGGAGCTACGTGCTGTGGGCGCTGGCCACGGATCAGAATCACGGCCCGCACGTGGGCGGCTGCGACAACTGCCGAGGGGTCGTGACGATTGATGAGCTTGATGCGACGCATGCGACGGTGAAGCCCGAAGTGGACTATTACGTGCTGGGGCAGGCGAGCAAGTTTGTGCAGCCCGGCGCGGTGCGCATCGCCTCCGACGAGCCGGCGGAAACGGCGGTGAAGGATGTGGCCTTCCGCAATCTCGACGGCACGATCGTACTCTACACGGTGAATACGGGGAGCACGGCGCAGCAGGTGCGGATCGGCTTCCGGCAAAAGACAGCGGCCACCACGCTGAAGGCAGGCGCGGTGGCCACATTTATCTGGAAACCCTAGCCACCTGCGGTGGGGCGGACGCCGCTCGCGCGGCTTGAGGTTCGTGGTTTCTTGTCCTTTCGCCAGAAAAGAGGCGAAAGCGTGGGACGCAGCCCATTTTTCCAAGCGAAGGTTATTTGGCTTCCCAGGTCTTTTGTGGAAGATCCGGGAAGCCCATCGTTCATCCGGCAACAAATCGCCAAAAAACCTATTGCGGCGGGGCCGGCGGTGCGCCGCCCGGCGGCGGGCCCTGCGGCGGACGCATGCCGCCTTCTTGCGGAATCACGTACTCCTCGGGATCGAGATGCCCGCGGTGGCATGTTCCGCAGGTGAGGGGCGCGGCGGGCGAGCCCATAGTGTCCAAAGCCGCGACCTTGGCGATGTAGTTGGCCTTAATGTCCCCGGTCATCTTGTACATGATGCGGGCCATCTTCTTCTGCGGCTTGGTGTCGAGGTCGAACTTGAGGCGCGGACGGCCGTTGGGACCGGAGCCGGCGGGATCCGCGGCGTGGCAGGTGTCGCAGTGAACGCCGAGCGAGCCGGCCCATCCCTCCATGATCTCGTGCACCTGCTGGCCGGTCAGGTCCTTGGGCAGCACCTGCAGGTTGGTGGGCGCGGGATAGTTGCGCGGCATGCGCATCCCCGCACCGGGCGGGCCTTGCATCCCGCTGCCGGGCGGCGGACTCTGCGGGTTTTGGGCTACGGTAGTGACGGCGAAGACCGCGGCGGCCAGCAGTGCGACCGCGGCCACGGACAAGGAAGGGGAAGATGATCTCAAGCGGGGTTCCTCGCGGAGTGGGATAAACACTATGTTGTGCTGGACGGAATTCTAGCCGAGCGGGACGCGCTTGCCTATGAAATTCCCACGCGCTTGTGGTTGAAATTCCTCGCACTTGCCTGAAGGTTCCTTGGCCCGGAGACGCAGGGGTGGGCGGGCAGGGCGAAGCGGAGCGGCCGGTCGACGGCGTGTTTGATCCCAATGCGGGGCGTGATCAAGAATTCGAGGACCACGGAGCCATCGTCACGCAGTTGCAGCGGGGAGTCGGGATCGAGCATGTCAAGGCCGTTGTGGATGGGGCGGGTGAGGCCGAGCGCCTGACAAAGACGGCTGGGGCCGGAGGTCAGAGTGCGGGGCGCGGCGTCTGCTCCGAGGCCGCGGTTGAGGGCCATGCGGTCGAGACCTGCGATCGGCTCCAATGCACGGAGCAGGACGCAGCCGGCCTGGCCAGCGGGTTCGCAACTGATATTCATGCAGAAGGATCGGCCATAGATGGCAAAGACATACGCGTGGGCGGCGGGGCCGAAGAGAACTACGTTGCGCGGGGTGGGGCCGCAATGGGCGTGCGCGGCCGGATCGGGCGGATGGTGGTGCGGGCCCAGGTACGCCTCGGCCTCGACAATGCGGCCGATGAGCCACTGCTTGGGGCGGTTCCTCTGCGCCGTCTGGCGCCCGCGGCCGGAGGGATCGGCGACGCGGCAGACCAGCAGCTTGCCCAGCAGCCAGGGAGCCACCTGCCGCGGCGAGGCCTCAAAGCAGGCACGCGCGGGCAGCCGGCCGGGCAGCCGCAGCGCCGGGGCCCGGCTTACTCTTGCTGCTTGTTCCATTTCTTGATTAGGGCCAGAACCTCCTCCGCGTGGCCTTCGGGAGTAACCTTGGGGAAGATGTGGAGCAGGGTCCGGTCGGGGCCGATCACGAAGGTTGTGCGTTCGATCCCCCATACTTTCTTGCCGTACATGTTCTTTTCCTTCAGAACACCAAACTGATTGCAGACTTTCTCGTCTACATCAGCGAGGAGCGTGTAGGGCAGGTTGAATTTGGTGCGGAATCTGGCTTGCGCGGCGGGGGTGTCGCGGGAGATGCCGAGGACGACCGCGCCGGCTTCTTGGAGCTTCTTGAAGGCGTCGCGGAAGCCGCAGGCCTCGATGGTACAGCCGGGGGTGTCCGCCCTGGGGTAAAAGAAGAGAATGACGGGCTTTCCGGCATAGTCGGAGAGGCTTACCTTCTTGTCCTCGTCGGTCTGCAGGGTGAAGTCGGCGACTTTCTGGTGGAGTTCCATGGGGAGTTCCTCCGGGGGTTGCAGAATTAGGGAGGGCCAGCAATGGCCATCAGGTTCGATTATTCCCGAGGCGGGCCGCGGTTGTCATGGCGCGGGCAGTACGTGATTGCGGCCGCGCTGGTTCCGCGGGCGCTGACCGTGGCGGCGGGGACGGTTCTGGCCGCGCTGCTGACGGCTGCTGCTGGATGGGCGCAATATCCCGGACAGATCTCCACGGCGGACAAGAAGGCACCGGAGCTGCGGTCCATTGCCGTGGTGGAGTGGATCGGCGTTGAAGGCAAACCGACACGGTCGCGGATTGTGCCGGTGGCCGTGCTGGACCAGGGACAACTGGAGGATGGCGACGTATACCTTGCCCGTCCGATGCCGCTGGCGCTGGAAAACGGGGTGGAGTACGAGCTCGAGCAGAACGGCAAGGCGGTGGGCTGGTACGACGTCAGGAGCGCGGCCGATGAACAGGGTTCGTGGGTCGGTTTTGGCTTGTGGAAGCCGCTGGTGAAGGCGCGGCCCAAGCCGGCGGCGCAGATGGCGCAAGTGGATGTCAACGACTCGAACAGCGACGAGCCGGTGCTGCACCGCAAGCACCACCCGGGCGACGCGCAGGGCGGGTCGGGGAATGGCGGATCGGGTGGCAGCTCGGCTCCGGCGCCGGATTCGGACCGGCCCACGCTGCACCGCAGCGACTCGAGCGACAGCGGCAGCACGACCGGCTCCTCAGGTTCCGGTTCCAGCGGGGACTCGAACGGACCGGTGCTGCACCGGCGCGACGCGAGCGACAGCAGCGGTAATACGACCGGTTCGACGGACTCGGGCAATTCGGCCAGTTCGACGAGTTCTGAGGGCAGTTCAGCTCCGGCGCCGGACCCGGACCGTCCCACGCTGCATCGGCCCAGCTCCGACACCGGCACGGCCAGCACCAACGCACCCGATCCGGACCGTCCGCGGATGAAGAAGGGCACGGAGAACGATGACCAGGCCTATGTGTCGTCGGTGGAGACTGCGATTGACCCGAACCGTCCGCGGCTGCTGCGCGGGGTCTATACGCCGGGCAAGGACGAAGTGCCGCCCAGCCTGATGGGGATGCCGCCGGAGATGGAACAGTCAGTGGCTGTCTCGGACGCGCAGCCGATCCCCGAGCACCCCTGGAGTTACTCCTGGGCCAACCCGGACGATGAGAAGAAGATGCAGGCGGAGCTGGAGAATATTGCGCGCAAGGATTTGGGGCTGACTCCGCCCGCACCAGCGCCGGTGAAGACGTCAGCGCGCCACCGGGCCCAGCCAGCGCCTCCGCCGCCTCCGCCGGCGCCGCTGCTGGACGAGCATTTCCGGGTCTTCGAGCTGGCCTATGGGTCGGGAGCAACTTTGGTGCTCTCGGCGCGCACCGACGGCCAGGGCGCGGAGGAGAAGTTCATCACCTTGATTGCCCAGCCGGACCTGTACGGCAATCCGCTGGTGCTCTTCAAGAACGTGACCGATGCCGCCCACCTGAACGATACGCCGTGCATGCGGCTGATCGACGCTGTCGACGCCATGGCCGACAACCGCGGCGAGCTGCTGTTTGAGCTGCGTGGGGCCACGCAGCGCCAGTTTGCCCTCTATCGCGTGCTGCGCGGCCAGGTGCAGGAGCTGTTCGTCAGCGGCAGCACGCCGCTGGGGGGCGCTTAGAGCATTTTCGCTTTCCATCTTGACATGACGGCAGTATGGAAGGTGGCCCGCCGCGGCGGGCCACTCGGCTGCGTGGATTCTGTAAAAAGCAGAATCGAAAATGCTGTAGCCACACGGGGAAAACGCTCGCCTGCCAGGGCGCATTTGGAGCGCTTTTCCCGGCGCGATCCCACTTTTTGGGTAACCGCTTTCCGCAAAGAAGACTGTTTTCGCCGTCACAGACAGCGGGCCGTCCGGTATGATAAAGACACGTCTGCCTCCGAGGATGTGCAGAAGGAGCGGCTGGACCGCCGCTTGAAGAGGACCCCTACGTATCCATGGCATCCATTGCAACCGTTGTTTCCGCTGAATCCGCGACCGTAACCCCAACCATTCCGATTCCGGAGATCTCCGAAGCGCCGCCGCCGGCTCCGGCTCCCAAGCCCGCGCAGCACGCGGCGCCGGCGCGGCTGCTGGTGCGCATGGGGCGCGCGGCAACCGCCGGCTCCGGCCTGAACTGGCTGACGGTGATCGTGATCGGGCTCTTTCACCTGGGCGCGCTGGCGGCGCTGTTCCTGTTCAGCTGGCAGCGGCTGGCGGTGATGGCGGTGCTGTATGTGCTGGCCATCAACGTGGGCATCGGGATGTGCTACCACCGGCTGCTGACGCACCGTGGCTACCACGTGCCCAAGTGGGTGGAGTACGTGATGACGGTCTTCGCCACGCTGTCGCTGGAGGGTGGGCCGATGTTCTGGGTGTCGACCCACCGGGTGCATCACCAGCTCAGCGACCAGGAGGGCGATCCGCATACGCCGCTGGAGGGCGGATGGTGGGCGCACACTGGATGGATCTTCTTCGGCGAGGCGCTGCACGCGCAGAGCGAGGCGCTGGCGCGATACGCGCCGGACCTGGGCCGCGACCGCTTTCACGTTTGGCTGAGCAGGTACCACTGGATTCCGATTACGGCGAGCGGCGTGGCGCTGCTGGCCGGGGGATGGTACTGGGGCGGGCTGGGTGAACGGCATCGCCATGGTGCTGTGGGGGGTGATGCTGCGCGTTACGCTGGGGCTGCACGCCACCTGGCTGGTGAACTCGGCCACGCACATGTGGGGCAGCCGGCGCTTTGCCACCCGCGACGAGTCGCGCAACAACTGGTGGGTGGCGCTGCTCACCGGCGGCGAGGGCTGGCACAACAACCACCACGCGCACCCGGTCTCCGCGCGGCACGGACTGCGATGGTATGAGATCGATCCGAATTTCTGGGGTATCTGGCTGCTGGCCAGGGTGGGACTGGCGCGCAAGATTCAGGTGGCCAAGTTCGACCGGGCCAATCCCCGGCCGGCGGGCACTAAACCGGCGCGTGGACGGCGCGGAAACGGACCTGGCGCGCAGAGAAATTCAGTTGCAGCATGGAGCGGTCTTCCCGGCGACGGGCAGGCCGCTTTTTTACGGGAGGAAACGCATAACCGGCAGCGGGACTACTTGCCGCGCAGCTTGGCGCGGACCCAGAGGCCGCCGAAGACGGGCAGGGCGATGATCAGCACGATCACGCCGGCGGGAAAACCGACGTACTTGTAGCAATCCGCGGCGTACCTTAACGCGTGCCGGTCAAAGATGTCCCAGATCAGCAACGCGAAGATGGCGATGCAGGTGGTTGCGAAGAAGGTGAAAAAGGCGGTCGCAAAGGAAAGCAGCAGGCTGGAAAACAGGCCGAAGCCCTCAAGCGGAAAGCCCAGGAGGGTTCTGGCGGCAAGGCGCGGGGAAGGTGGGTATTGCGGCATCGCAGGCGGCCTCCTTCGTCTAGAATACAGTTTCAATGGCTAGTTCCGCACAGATCGAGTTGTGGCACGCGGAGAAGGTGGCGACGCAGACGCCGGTGATCGAGGCCCCGAACTGCATCCGCTATGCGGCCTGGGGCGAAACGCGGCTGAACGAGGCCGACCTGGAGCGGCTGGTGGGCGCCGTGCCGGCCACGCTGTCGGCCGCGCTGGCCAACCGCGCCTATTATTTTGTTCCGCTGGCCATCTCCGAGGGCGGCGAGACGATGGTGGCCCCGGCTTACAGCGTGGAGCTGGGCGACCGCGCCATCTGCCACCGCAACGCCAGCTTCGGATCGATGGAGGCGGTGTTTCTGTCGACCCGGCTGGTGGAGGACCGGTTCGGGCTGGCTTTTGAGTTCTTCATCAACGTGGCCCACAACTTCGTGGAGGCGGCGGGGGTTCCGGAGAGCTTTTCGTCGCTGGCCTGGTCGCAGGCCGAGGCGCAGGTGCGCGGCGAAACCAGCCAGGACGCGTGGGAGACGCGGCGGCGCGCGCAGGAGAGCCGGGCCAGCGCGCGGGGCATCGACGAGCGTTCGCGCAACAGCTACTTTGAGTCGGCTTTCTCCGACGCGCTGGCGGTATACATGCTGGCCATAGCGGTCGACTTCGACTACCACGACCTGCGCGAACGCGAATATCCGCTGCTGTCCGCGCCGGCGCTGGCCGAGCGGCTGCGCCTGGTGGCGGGACTGTTCCCGGCCAATGCGGGATACGAGTTCCAGATTCTCTACCGGCGCAAAGGCTGACCACCTGGCACCTGCGGAGCGGCAGCCGGCGCTTGCGCGCCATGAGGACCGTGGCTTCCCATCCTTTCGCCAGAAAAAAGACGAAAGTTCGCAGAGGAGGCCGATTTTTCAGGGAAATGTTGTTGGCTTCCCAGATCTCATCCGTTGCGGTCCGCCAGGGCGAAGAATTTGGTGCGCCCGGATTTCAAATCACTCCAAACCAGGCACGAAAATCATTCGGCGCTGTATGCGATGCGGCCTTCGCTTAGGGTCCAACGGACTTTGCCCTGCATAGTCCAGCCATCGAATGGCGTGTTGCGCGACTTGGATTTGGTTGCGCGGGCGTTGTAGGTCCACTCAGCTTTGGGATCGAAGACCACCACATCGCCGAAGCTGCCCACGGTGAGCGTTCCGCGGCCTTTCAGGCCGAGCAGCGCGGCGGGCTGGGCGCTGAGCAGGCTCAGGACGCGGCCCAGCGGCATCTTCCACTCCTTGTGCAGCCAGCGCAGGGCGAGGCCCAGCGCGGTTTCCAGGCCGGTGATGCCGTTGGGCGCGTTCTCGAATTCGACTTCCTTTTCATGCACGGCGTGGGGCGCGTGGTCGGTGGCGATGGCGTCGACCACGCCGTCGAGGATGGCCTCGATCATGGCGTCGCGGTCGGCGGCCGAGCGTAGCGGAGGGTTCATCTTGGCATTTGTGTTGTAGAAGCCCACGTGCTCGTCGTTGAGCAGGAAGTGATGCGGCGCGACCTCGCAGGTGACGCGCAGGCCGTTGCGGCGGGCCTGGCGGACGGCGGCCAGCGCCGCGGCGGTCGAGGTGTGGGCAACGTGCAGGTGAACGCGGGCGTCGCGCAGCTCGGAGACCAGGCGGATGTCGCGCTCGACTATGGTGGATTCGGCCTCGGCTGGCATGCCGCGCAGACCCAGGCGGAAGGAGACCGGGCCGAGGTTCATGCTGGCGCCATTGGTGACGCGCGTGTCCTCGGCGTGCTGGATGACGGTGAGGCCCACGCGCGCGGCGGCGGCCAGCGCCTCGTGCATGATGTTGTCCTTGAGGATGGGGCGGCCGTCGTCAGTGACGGCCACCGCTCCGGCGGATTTGAGGGCGGCGTAGTCGTTCAATGCTTCGCCTTTGGAACCGCGCGTGGCGGCGGCGATGGGAAAAACGCGCACCTGAGCGCCGCGCTCGGGAGCCTGCATCCAGCGGGTGATCTCCGGCGAGTCGTTGACCGGAGTGGTGTTGGGCATGGCGGCCACGGAGGTAAATCCGCCGGCGGCGGCCGCGGCTGTGCCGCTGGCGATGGTCTCCTTGTAGCCCTGGCCGGGCTCGCGGAGATGCACGTGCATGTCAACCAGTCCGGGCGCGAGATGAAAGCCGGTGGCGTCGAGCACTTCGGCGCCGTTGGCCGACTTCAGTTTGCCGGGCGAGGCGATCTCGGCGACGCGGCCCTCCTTAAGGAGCACGTCCTTGAGGGCGTCGACGCCGGCCGCCGGATCGATCAGATGTCCGCCGCCAATCACAAGGGCCGTCATGGGCGTCCTCCCTGAGGCTCGGTGAGCAGGGCGCGCTCGACGACCGCCATACGGATGGCGACGCCGTTGCGCACCTGTTCGAGAATGGCGGACTGGGGGCCGTCGGCCACGCCGGCGGTGAGTTCGAGTCCGCGAATGATGGGGCCGGGATGCAGGACCAGCGCGGTGGGCGCGTGGGCGGCCAGGCGGGGGCCGCTGAGCTGGTAGGCGGCCTTGTATTCGTCGAGGTCGAGCTGCAGGCCGGCCAGCCGCTCGGCCTGGATGCGCAGCATCATCACCACCTGGGACTGGGCCAGGACAGCATCGAAGTCGCGTTCGATCGCGATGCCCGGACCGGCCTGCGCGGCGAGATCGGGGAGCAGCTCTTTGGGACCGCAGAGCAGCACGCGCGCGCCCAGACGCGGCAGCAGCATCATGTTGGAGCGGGCCACGCGGCTGTGCAGGATGTCGCCCACGATGGAGACGGTGACGCCGAAGAGCGCGTCGGGCGTGACGGTGTCGAGGTGTGGGCGCTGGCGCGTGGGGCCGGGGCGCAGGTGGGTGAGGATGGTGCGCAGGTCGAGCAGCGCCTGGGTGGGATGCTCGTGCATGCCGTCGCCGGCGTTGAGCACGGGCAGCCGGGTCTCAGACTCCAACAGCCAGGCCGCGCCGGAGGAGTTGTGGCGCAGGATGATGGCCTCGGCGCCGAGGGCGCGCAGAGTCAGGCCGGTGTCCTTGAGCGACTCGCCTTTCTCGATGCTGGACGAGAGGCTGGAGACCAGGGTGGTGTCCGCGCCCAGGGACTTCGAGGCCAGCTCGAAGCTGGTGCGGGTGCGGGTGGAGGACTCGTAAAAGAGCAGGGCCACGCGGCGCTTGGCTAGGATGGCGGAGCGAAGCTGCGGGTCCATCGTCTCCAGAGCGGTGGCGCGGGCGAGCAGATGGCTCACATCCGCGATGGTCAGATCGGAGGCCGAGAGTAGCGACCCGGGATGGTACGGAAACGGAGAGGCGGCGGCGGATGGCGGATGAAGCTGGCGGCGAACAGGTGTTGCGGCTGCTGGGCTCATAGGACGATCTGTACCGGAGCTCCGGGCCCCGGTCCGGTTCAAGTGATTGCCTGGGGCTCGGCGGCCCCGATCTGCCGCGCGGGGGGATGCGCGCGGGCCGACGAAACTAAATTACTCGACTCCCTCTACGAGCAGCACCTGCTCGTCGTTATCGACCTCCTGGAACCTGACTTCAATGCTCTCGCGGCTGCTGGTGGGCACGCGGCGGCCAACATAGGTGGCCTCGATGGGCAGCTCGCGATGGCCGCGGTCAATCAGCACCGCCAGTTGCACCCGCCGCGGACGGCCGTGATCAAACAGGGCGTCCAGCGCGGCGCGAATGGTGCGGCCGGTGTACAGCACGTCGTCGCAGAGAATCACGTCGCGGCCGGTCACCTCGCAGCCGATGGCGCCGGGGATCACCACCGGACGGCCCTCGGAGGCGGAGACATCGTCGCGGTAGAGCTGAATGTCGAGCACGCCGGCGGCGATGTCGCGCTTCTCAATGCCGGAGATCAACCGGGCGAGCCGCTGGGCGAGGCAGACGCCGCGGCGCTTGATCCCGACCAGCGCCAGATTTTCACTGGCGTTGCTCTTTTCGACGATCTCGTGGGCCAAGCGAACCAGGGTGCGCTCAATCTCAGAGGCGGAGAGCAGCCGGCTCTTGACGCGCACGCCGGGTTTTGAGGGGAGTTTGCTCATGCCGCATTCACGTCAGGTGTCTCTCGCAGGATGATACGAGGGGTTGCCGCCAACCGGCAAGCTGTGGAGAACCGGGACGGGGTCAGAGGTTCGTTTTGCGGCGGCGGGAGAGCATGCGGGCGCCGAGGGCCCCGCCGGCGATGGCAAAGAGAAGCAGGGCGAAGGCCAGCAGGACGATGGCGCAGAGCACCCAGCCGGCGCGACCCGCAGGCGAGAGCAGCCAGGCGCGCGCCAGGGCGATGGTCTGGGCGTCGACGCCCATGGCGGACCATTGCTGGCTCATCTGCTGGCCGACCAGGTTCTGCCAGAAGTTGTCGAAGACGCGGCCGTCGTGAAAGACGAAGCGCATGGCGAAGAGGGTGACGCCGGAGGCGCAGGCGGCCGTCCATCCGCCAAGCACGCCAGTGACCAGGCCGATGCGGGCGCCGGCGCCGATGGTGATCCAGGCGGGCTGCTGGCTGCGCACATAGAGCATCACCGTCCAGGCCGCCGCCGCGGCCATCCAGAAGAGACCCAGAACGCTGACCGGGGAGAGCAGCGAACAGAGCAGGCCGGCGGGGACGGCCAGCAGGAGCGAAGAACGCAGGGCGGCGCGCCAGTTGACGCTGGCGGCGTCGCGGGCAGCGCCGATCCAGGGCTCGGACTGACCGGGCCCGGCGCTATCGTCATTCGCGTAGACCAGCTGCGGCAGGCCGCAGGCCGGACAATAACAGGTCCCGTCCTGGAGGGTCTGGTGACAGCGGCTGCAAGTGATCTCCATACAAATAAGAGCCTATAGTATCGGGGCGGGGAATGGGCAGCGGGGACGGTTCACGGGGAGAATGCGCAGAAACAGATCAGGCGCGCGAGTCGAGGCCGGCGAGCCGGGCCTGCACGATGGCCGCGGCAGCGGCGACGGTTTCTTCCAGGGTGAGGCGGGTGGAGTCGAGCAGGACGGCGTCGCGGGCCGGATGCAGAGGGGAATCGGCGCGGTTGCGGTCGCGCGCGTCGCGTTCGCGCAGGTCGCGGAGCACCTCCTCGGGCGGCGCAGCCGGCGCGGCTCCGCGCTGGCCCATCTGCTCAAAACGGCGCTGGCCACGAACCTCGGGCGCGGCGTCCAGGAAGATTTTCACCTCGGCGTGGGGAAAGACCACGGTGCCGATGTCGCGCCCCTCCATCACCACTCCGCCGGCGGCGCCGAGCTGCTGCTGCCGGTTGACCATCCAGGCGCGGATGGGGGGAAAGACGCTGACCCGCGAGGCGGCGTCGGTGATGGTCTGATTGCGGATGAGGCCGGTGACATCCTCGCCGTCGAGCAGGACACGGTTATCCTCCTCGCCCGGCTCGAGGCGGATCTCGGTTTCGCCGGCGAGACGCGTCAACGAGGCGATGTCGTCCAGGGGCAGCGCCGCGCGCAGCGCTTTCAGCGCAAAGGCGCGGTACATGGCCCCGGTTTCCAGATTGAGCAAGCCGAAGCGCCGGGCCAGGCTGCGGGCGACGGTGCTTTTACCGGCGCCAGCGGGGCCATCAATGGCAACGATGATCTTTCCGCCCGGCTGGAGCGCGCCGGAAGTTGCGCCGCTCGGAGTCATCCGCGCTTCTTGCTGCGGTGCTTGGACGGAGCGGTGAAGCCGAAGCGCTTGCCGTTACCCGCCCTGGCCGAGGCGGCAAGAGCTGGCTTGCGGCTGGAGCGCGCGTCGGGACGGGAGTTGGCGCGAGTGCTAGCGCGAACATTCTTGCGCGCGGAGCTGCCGTTACGGGAGAATCCGCGTGCTGACGCCCCGGAGTTTGCCGAGGACTTGGAACCCGAAGAGCGGCCCTTGTTCCGGCTCCACGCCTGGGCGGCTGATTTTCCGCCGTTGGTTGCGCGGGCGAGGCTTCCGTTGGAGCGGGAACCTGGCCTGGCCGCGGACCGCACTCCATGTGCGGACCGCGCCCCGCTGCGGCTGTCCGCACCGGGGCGCCGTGCGGAGCGGCCGCTCAGAGAGGACTGGGTCGGCTTGCGGTCGCGCGAGTGCGATGCGGGGCGGCTGAAATGCGGGCGCGCAGAAGCGGATTTGCCCCCCCCGGGGGCGGGCTTGCGCGCGGCCATGCGAGAGGGGTGGGACTCCGCAGCCTGGCGCGGAGCCGCGGGTGCGGCGGCGGGCTTGCGCGCGGCGGGCTGCAGCTGCTCCTCCTCGTGCTCGCCGCGCAGGAAGTATCCCGCGGCGGAGATGGAGGCGCTCGAGTAAAGCGTGGGCGGGACGGCAAACTCAGGCAGCGTGCCGGCGACATAAAAGTGCGGCGCGTGGCCCAGAGCGATGGTGTGGACCTGGCGCGTGGCCAGCAGTCCGCGGAGCACCTCGCGCACCTTGCTGCGAGCGGTGAGCGGGGCCAGGAAGAGCTCGACATCCTCCATGGGGGCGGCGATGACGGCCTGGAGATAAATGGAGGCGAGCACGGAAATAGCGGTGACCTGCGAGGTGGAAGCGCCCTCGGCGATGGCCTTCTGGAAGCGCGTGCGCAGTAACTGCCACTTGGCGGGTTGGCCGGGCGCCGTGATCACCGGGATGATGCGCAGCTGCTGCCAGAGCTCGGTGATGGCGCGCAGAACGGCAGACTCGCTGACCTCGCGGCCCAGGGTGTGCTTGAGCGACGAGATGGTGGCGTCGCCGGCTTCGAGCAGCTTGTAGGCCTGGATGGCCAGCGGCGAGACCTGCCGCGAGCCGGTCAACTGCGGGCTGCGGCGCCAGTCGCGGTCGCCGCGCAGAGCATAGACGTAGGGCAGCACCCAGGCGGCCACCACGAAGTCCGGCTGCTCGCCGGGCAAGCCCAGCAGATTGAGCCGGACGGCCACGCCCTCGGTCTCCAGGCGCACAAGCAACTGCTCGGCCAGGGCAATCTGTTTGGGATCGGGAGCGGGATTCTGCCTTCCTGCCACTGCCTCAACAAAAGAGGGGGCGATGAAGGTGGAAGGCTGCCGCTTGGGCAGGAAGAGACACAAACCGGTCTCCTCGATCCAGGTACGGGCATCCTCAAAGCTCAGCGGCCCGCGTCCGTTCAGGCGCATCCTTTCGGCGCGCGATGCTTCTAATTGCTCTGTTGTCAAAGAGAAACCTCACTTCCATCTTGGCGCAAGCACCAACTTGCCCGCGCTCCTCAGAGCAAGGCAAGCCACTTACGCCTATTGTAGATGCGAATCAAATTCGATGGAAGGCCCGGAGGATCTCCTTCCAGGAGTACAGCAAAGCTATTGGACGTCCGTGCGGGCAACTGGTTGGGTGGCTGGTTTTGGCCAGCTCGGCCAGCAGCCACTCCATGCGGGCCGGATCGAGGGGAGTATTCACCTTGATGGCCGAGTGGCAGGCGAGGGAGGCGGCAATGCGGGCACGGAGAGTGGTAAGATTCTCATTCTGCGTGAGTTGGTCTGGATCTGAGCCGGACTGATCGATGACCTCGGCGAGCATCCGCTCCAGGGCTGCTCCCTCCAGGCCTACCGGTGCGGCTTTGACCGCAAGTGTATGCGGACCAAAGGGTTCCACCTCAAAGCCATTGCGCCCCAGCTCCTCGGCGATCCGGGCGAAAACCACCATCTGCCAGGGCTTGAGGTCGACCAGCAAGGGCATCAGCAGCCGCTGGCGCTGGACCGCTTCAACCTGGCGGTCGCGCAGGATCTTCTCAAAGAGCACCCGCTCGTGAGCCACGTGCTGGTCGATGATCCAGAGGCCGTCTTCGCCGGAGGCCAGGATGAAGGCCTCGCGGAGCTGCGCCAGGGGTTTGAGTGTGGCCAGGCGGTTGAGCGTTGCGCTGGCCTGCTCGGCCTCGACTAAGGCGGTGGAGGCGGCGGTTGCGGCGGCCGGATCGGGAGCGCCGGGGGACAAGGAACAGCCGTTGGGGATTGCCACGCTGGAGGGATGAAAGAGCGCCGAAACGGCCTCACCCCAGGCTGCGGGGTCAAAGGCGGGAGCGGCAGCCGCTGGATTTTCCAGCCCGGCGGGGGCAAAGGGCAGACGGACGGCGGCGGGCTGCGATGGGCGTGGCGTAAGCCGGAATGATTCAGCTTGCGTGGTCTGCGAAGGTTCCGGGCGGCGGCCCGGCGGATAGATGGGGCTGCCTTGTTCAGGCAGAATCGGCTCGGATTCTGCCGGTTCGGACTGCGGCGGGCCAGGCAGCGGCGAGGCCGCGGGCGGCATCAGCGAGGGGCTGGCGTTGGGCGCGGAGTCCAGCGCGGCCAGGAATCCCGCGGCGGGGCGGGACTCAATGAGCGCCGCGCGCAGGCTGTCGCGGACGAAGTCGTGGACCAGCGACTGCTGGCGGAAACGGACCTCGGTCTTGGCGGGATGAACATTCACGTCCACCTCCTCGGGCGGCATCTCCAGGAACAGCAGCACCACCGGAAAGCTAGTGGGCGGAATAACGTTGCGGTAGGCCTCGGTGATGGCGTGCAGCAGCAGCCGGTCACGGATCAGGCGCTTGTTGACAAAAATGTAGATGGAGTTGCGATTGAGCTTTTGCAACTCGGGTTTGGAGTAAAAGCCGCTCATGCGCAGATGGCCGGGATCGCGCGCCGGTGCATCCGGGTCCCGCTTCCAGGGCGGCGGCGCGGGCAGGCCGGCGCGGGCCAGAGGCAACTCGGCGGCCACGGGCAGCAGTTGCTCCAGCATCTCTTTGCCGAAGATCTGGTAGATGCGCTCCGCGGAGCGGGCGACCGGCGGCGCGGAGACCAGGGTGTGCGAGGCGGAGATCAGTTCGAAGTGCTTCTCGGGGTGGGCCAGCGCGTAGTGGGTCACGAGGGCGGTGACGTGGGCCAGCTCGGTGCTCTCAGCGCGCAGGAATTTGCGCCGCGCCGGGGTGTTGAAGAACAGGTCGGAGACGGCGATGGTGGTTCCGCGGGGCAGGGGGGCGTCGTCGACGTGAAGAATTTTGCCGCCCGCAATCTCCAGGCGGGTCCCGACTGCGTCCTCACTCGCGGAGGGTCCGGTCGCCGTCTCCATGGTGACGCGCGCAACCGAGGCGATGGAGGGCAGCGCCTCGCCGCGAAAGCCCAGGGTCGCGATTGAGAGCAGATCGTCGGCGGTGCGCAGCTTGGAAGTGGCGTGGCGCTCGAAGGCCAGCAGGGCGTCGTCGCGGTTCATGCCCTGGCCGTCGTCAGCGAGGCGGATGAGGCGGCGGCCGCCGGCCTCGACCTCAACGCGGATGCGGTTGGCCCCGGCATCGAGCGAGTTTTCCAGCAGCTCCTTGACCACCGAGGCAGGGCGGTCAACCACTTCGCCGGCGGCGATCTGGTTGGCAACCTGGTCGGGAAGAACTCGGATGCGGCCCATAAGCACCTAGGTTAACGCAGAGCGATGTGGAAGACAGGGCAGAGATCGGTGTTAGTGGGTTTGAGCCGGCGCGCGGAAGTTGGCGATGCGGTGGAAGGTGAGGAAGTTGGCGTCGTGCCATCGATGGGCGCCGCCGTACTCATCGCTGAAGGCGGTGCGCGAGACGGCGACGATGTCGGGGCCGCCGAACTGCCAGTCCACATATTGAAAGGCGAAGAACCGGGGATCGGGATGGGAGAGAATGATGCGCTCGATCCGCCAGTGATGCAGATCGGCGGAGGACATCAGCGCCAACGTGTTGCGCACCGCGGAGGGATCCTGAGCGGACAGGGGTTCGGAGGGTAGGGCTGGATTGGAGAGGGTCCAGTAGCGGTGGCTGACTTTGTCGTAGCGAATGGTGAACTTTTTCGCGCCGCCGGGGAAGTCGACCAGCGCGGAAAATTTGAGCGCGCTGCCGTGCACTTCCGTGATCGCGGCCTTTTCGGCGTCGTCAACGCGCAGAATGTCCAGCATCTGGCGGTTCGGCCCGGCGACCGCATTGCCCTCGAGCCAGGTTTTGCCGGGCGTGGCATCGGCGGGGTAAAGCAGGCGTCTGGTGAAGGTCCAGTTGCCGGGATCAAGCAGGTTGGAGTCCTCCGGCGCGGAGGCGACGAAGGCCTGGAACCCTCCCCAGGAGCCGCCGGGGTGATACTCAAAGGCGCGCCAGACGCGGCCGCGATTGACGACGATGGGAACAGGCGCGGTGTGGTAGCCGAAGTCCCGGGTGAGATACGAGGGCGCGGTCCAGGTGACGCCATCGTCGCTGGAGCGCCGGATGACGATGCGCCCGTACTGGCCGGTGATGCCGATCAGGTAGAGCCGGCCGCGCAGGACAAACAGCGAAGACCAGAACTGATCGTCCAGCTCGGCGGTCTTGCGCCAGGTGGCGCCGCGGTCGCGGGAGACAAAGACGCGGGTCACGCCGGAGGTGTTTTCCGTCGATTGCGGGCCGAAGAGATCGTGCGAGGCCACGTAGGCGCCATCAGGAAGAATGGCGATGGAGGGCGAGCCGATGTACATGCCGGTGGGTGCGGGCTGATGGTCGATGACTACGCCGGGCGGCGGTGCAGGCTGGGCCGGCGCGGCCGGCGCGGCGAACAGGACAAACAAGGCGAACGAAACGAGGCCATGCCAGCGGAATTTCATGGGCCCTCCGGAACGGCACACAGTATAGCAGCGGCCTGCAGCGGGACTGGGCGCAGGGAGATGTGGAGCGTTCGAGGCGCTCAAGTCGCCGGGCGCAAGAGTGACGCATCAGGCTGGTCGTCATCGAGCGCTCGGCGGAGGAGATTCATTGACAGGCCATGCCCTGTCTTATACGGTCACGTTTGTCGGCATTTCGCCCGGCCTGCGCCGGGATTTAAATGGGCGGGCCTCAGCCTTTGCGCCACTGCTGATCGATCCTGACTTCGAGGTGTGAATCCGGTGAGCGATGCAAGCCAATGCGCGGCGGTGCGCTGCTGTGAGCAGCAGGTGGTGATCCCCACCTATCCGGTGCAGGATGCCGATCCGAACCCCATGTTCCTGGAGAACCGCGTCTACCAGGGCAGCAGCGGGAAGGTGTACCCGAATCCTTTCACCGACCGCGTAGCCCTCAAGAAATGTGACCGGAGCTACCGCGCAATCCTGCTCGAGAACGAGTACATCCAACTGATGCTTCTGCCCGAGATCGGAGGACGCATCCACGCAGGGCTGGATAAGACCAACCAGTACGACTTCTTTTACCGCCAGCATGTCATCAAGCCGGCGCTGGTGGGACTGCTGGGGCCCTGGATTTCGGGCGGGGTTGAATTCAACTGGCCGCAGCATCATCGTCCATCGACCTATATGCCGGCTCATGCCAGCATCGAGAGAGGCGCGGACGGCAGTTGCACGGTCTGGATGAGCGAGCACGATCCGATGCTGCGCATGAAGGGGATGGTGGGCATCCGTCTCTCCCCCGGGAGGTCCGTGGTCGAGGCCAGGGTCAGGGTGTACAACCGCACGCCGCTGCCGCAGACGTTTCTGTGGTGGAGCAATGTTGCTGTTCGCGTGCACGACAACTACCAGGCTTTCTTTCCGCCCGACGTCCAATTTGTGGCCGATCACGCCAGGCGGGCCATCTCTTCGTATCCAATTGCCCGCGGCCCCTACTACGGCGTGGATTACAGTCCGGGCACGGATATCTCCTGGTACAAAAACATTCCCGTCCCGACCTCGTACATGGTCACGCAGTCGAAGTACGACTTCTGCGGCGGCTACGACTACGCGCGCGAAGCCGGCCTTGTGCACACGGCCAATCATCACGTGGCGCCGGGGAAAAAGCTGTGGACCTGGGGCAACGCGGAGTTTGGTTATGCATGGGACCGCAATCTGACTGAAGAAGATGGCCCATATGCGGAGTTGATGGGCGGAGCCTATACGGATAATCAGCCTGATTTTTCCTGGCTGCAGCCGTACGAAACCAAGACGTTCAGTCAATTCTGGTATCCATTTCAGAAAATCGGGCCGGTGAAAAACGCGAACTCGGAAGCAGCGGTGAATTTGGAGTCCGGTGCGGGAAAGGCGAAGATCGGGGTCTGCGTCACCGCAAAGCGCAGGGTGCGCGTGCTGTTGACCCGCAACCAACGGCCTGTGGTCGAGCGATGGGTTGAGTTGGCGCCTGATGCTCCGTTTACGGCGGCCATCGAGGCGGCGGGCGTCAGGCCGGAGGAGTTCGAGCTGGCCGTCTTTGACGATGCGGGCAGAGAGATCGTCGCTTACCGGCCGGAAAAACCTGCTGAGCACGCGCCGCCGGAGCCGGCCACGGAGCCGCCAGCTCCTGCGCAGGTGGCGAGCGCGGACGAACTCTATCTCACCGGTCTGCACCTTGAGCAGTACCGTCATGCCACGCGGCGCCCCGAGGCTTATTGGTCCGAGGGGCTCAGGCGCGATCCCGGGGACGCGCGGATAAATAGCGCGATGGGGCTGATGCGCCTTCGCAAAGGGCAGTTCGCGAAGGCCGAAGAGTTTTTTGCCAGTGCGATTCGCCGCCTGACGGCCAGGAATCCGAATCCGTATGATGGGGAGTCTTTTTATCTCCTCGGCCTGGCGCGTCTCTACCGGGGACAAACTTCCGAGGCCTACGCTGCCTTTCACAAGGCAGTGTGGAATTACGCCTGGCAGAGCCCGGGATACTATGCGCTGGCGTCAATCAGCGCGGGGCGCGGCGATCTGGCCGGCGCGTTGGAGCAGGTTCAACGAAGCCTGCGGACGAATGTGGAAAATCTGAAGGCTCGCGCTTTGCGGATTTCGCTGCTGCGGCGGATGGGCCGCGATGCGGAGGCCCGGGCAGCCATCGCCGAAACGCTCGCGCTGGACAAGCTGGACTTCCGCACCCTGGCCGAGCAGTTCCTGCTGACCCGAAGCGACGAGGATCTCCAGGCGTATCTCGCCGCGCTGGACGGAGACATTCAAACTCTTCTTGATGTGGGCTACGATCTCGCCTGGTGCGGGCTGCCCGACGACGCCTTCGAGCTGTTGCTGGCTTGCGGCCGGGCCGGCGCGTGGCAGCATCCGATGCTCTGGTACACGCTGTCGTGGCTCGGTGCGCTGCTTTGCCGCGAGCAGGAGTGCGCCGAGTTTGCTGCGCGCGGCGAGGCAGCCTCGCCACGCTACTGCTTTCCGGCGCGCCTGGAAGAGATGATCGTGCTGGAGCACGCCGTCCAGCGCAATCCTTCAGCCGCAAGAGCGCAATACTATCTCGGCAATCTTTACTACGATAAGCGCCGCTATGAGGTGGCGATTCGCTGCTGGCGCAAATCAGTCGAGCTGGACGCTGCGTTCTCCATCCCGTGGAGAAATCTTGGCATTGCGGAGTTCAATGTTCTGCGCAATCCGGGAGCGGCCGAGCGGATGTACCGGCGCGCGTTTGCCGCCAACCCCGGGGATGCGCGCATTTTGTATGAGTGGGACCAGTTGCGGAAGAGAGCCGGGCTGGCCACGGCGGAAGAGCGCCTGCTGTTGCTCAAAGAGCACAGCGGCCTGGTGGCCTGCCGGGATGATTTGACCGTGGAGTTCATTACTCTGCTGAATCAGACCGGCCGATGGCAGGAGGCGCTGGAACACCTGGGCAGGCGCCGCTTCAGCCCCTGGGAGGGCGGCGAAGGCCTGGTCTCAGCGCAGTATGGGTACGCGCACCGGGCGCTTGGCCGGAAAGCCCTGACGGCCGGAAGAGCAGCGGATGCTCTGGCGCACTTTGAAGCGGCGCGGCACCATCCTGAAAACCTCGGCGAAGGCAAGCACCGGCTTACGCTGGAACGCGATCTGGATTACCTGTCCGGCATAGCGGCGCAACAACTGGGCGAGACGGAGCGGGCCCGCAGCTTCTGGAGCGCGGCTGCGGCGCCTTTGCCGGCTCCCGGGACACACTCGTATTACCAGGCAGTCGCGCTCGAGGCTCTGGGCAACAGCGAGGCCGCCGCTGCCATTTTGTCAGACCTCGCAAAATTTGCCGAGGAACAGATGAAGACGGAACCGAAACTCGATTATTTCGCAACCTCTCTGCCCAATATGCTTCTCTTTGATGACGACCTGAGCAAGCGCAATCGCGTGGAATCGCTGCTGCTTCTCGCCTTGGCCAGCGACGGGCTGGGTCATCGTGAGAGAGCCGTCGAACTGCTGCATGAGCTGGTTGGCCTGGATCCAAATCACCTCCTTGCCGCGGAGACGCTTTCCTGGCTCGAGCAGAAGCGCAGCCATGCGCCGAAAGGGCTTGAGGTGCCGCCGGCAAGATGATCGCGCACACGCCCACGTCCGGAACCAATTCCGTTCCCGCAGTCGGCGTTCGCACCGCCTACGTGTGGATGGTGGCCGCGGCCGGTGCATTGGGCGGGCTGCTGTTCGGCTACGACTGGGTGGTCATCGGCGGCGCGAAGCCGTTTTACGAGCGCTACTTTCATCTGAATACGCCCGCGTTGGTGGGCTGGGCCATGAGCTGCGCCCTGATCGGATGCCTGATCGGCGCGGTCTCGTCCGGCGTCCTGAGCAACAGCTGGGGAAGAAAGCGCCTGCTCATTCTGGCGGCATTCGTCTTTGCGGTTTCGTCTCTGGGCACCGGTCTGGCTACGGTCTTTCCCGCCTTCGTTGCCTGGAGGATGATGGGCGGCTACGCCATCGGTCTCGCCTCCGGCGTCTCGCCCATGTACATCGCCGAAATCTCTCCGGCAAATCTGCGCGGCCGGCTGGTTTCACTCAACCAGCTGGCCATCGTCTTCGGCATCCTCCTGGCGCAGTTGGTGAACTGGCAGATTGCCCGGCCGGTGCCGCCTGGGGCCACGGGGCAGGAGATTCTCCTCTCCTGGAACGGCCAGTGGGGCTGGCGATGGATGTTTGCCGTCACCGCGATCCCCTCGGTTTGCTTTCTGATCGCCTCCTTCCTGGTTCCGGAGAGTCCGCGCTGGCTGGCCGCGAAGGGCAGAATGCAGCAAGCCTTTCAAGTGCTCGAACGGCTCGGCGGCCGCGCCCACGCAGAGCAGGTGCTGGAAGAGTTCTCCTCGGTAAGCCGGGAAAGCGGGCGCCGCTCCATCTTCGCGGAATTGTTTGCCGAGGGGATGGGCAAGGTGCTGTTTCTGGGCGTGGCGCTCGCGGTGCTGCAGCAGTGGTGCGGCATCAACGTCATCTTTACTTACGCACAGGAGATCTTTGCCGCCGCCGGATACCAGATCTCCGACACGCTCTTCAACATTGTGATCACCGGAGCCGTCAATGTGCTGTTTACGTTCGTGGCGCTGTTCACCATCGATCGCTTCGGCAGGCGGGTTCTGCTGCTGACCGGCATCTCCGGGCTGGTGATCATCTACACGGTGCTGGGCGCGCTTTATCGTTTCCACATGCAGGGCAAACCCATGCTCGCGCTGGTGCTCGGGGCCATTGCCTGCTATGCCATGTCGCTGGCGCCGGTTACCTGGGTGGTGATTGCCGAGATCTTTCCCACCCGCATCCGAAGCAGCGCCGTGTCGATCGCCGTGACGGCATTGTGGACGGCGTGTTTTCTGCTGATCTATACATTTCCCATGCTGAATGCGGCTCTGCAGGCGGCCGGCAGCTTCTGGACCTATGCGCTGATCTGCCTGGCCGGCTTGGTGTTTCTCTTTCTCTATCTGCCGGAGACCAAGGGGCAGACTCTGGAAGCAATCGAAGCAAGCCTGCGCGGCAAGCGGGTGCGGGAAGGCAAACATGCGGAATGAATTCAATTTGCTTCATGGCAGCGTGAGCGCGCGAGCTGGGTCGATCCTGACGCTTTGCCTGCTTGCTCTGGGGCTGGGCTTTTCCGGCGCGGCCGTTCGCGGCCAGCAGATCAATGTCGTGCTCGACGGCAACAGCAGAGGCAGAGTCTTCGACGGGCTCGGCGCGGTGAGTGCGGGAGCCTCCTCGCGGCTGCTGATCGATTACCCCGAACCCGAGCGCAGCCGGATTCTCGACTATCTGTTCAAACCGGGCTATGGCGCCGCGCTGCAGCATCTCAAGGTGGAGATCGGCGCGGATGTCAACTCGACCGACGGCTCCGAGCCAAGCGCCATGCGCACCCCCACGGACCATGACGCAACCCGCGGGTACGAATGGTGGCTGATGGAGGAGGCGCACAAGCGCAATCCCGGAATCATTCTGGAAATTTTGCCCTGGGGCGCGCCCGGATGGGTTGGCAGAGGCACTTTGTACACTGCCAAAATGGCCGAATATGTGGCCGACTTCATCGAGATGGCCAAGTCGGACCACGACCTCAACATTGCCTACACCGGCATCTGGAATGAGAAGGTCTATGACGCCGCCTACGTCATGGAGCTCGACCGACAGCTCAAGGCCGATCATCTTTCCACAAAGATCGTCTGTTGCGATGAGTATCCCGGCGAAGGGGCCGGCCAATGGGCCATTGCCGATGCAATCCTGAAAGACCCCCAGCTGGCCGCGGCGGTCGCCGTGATCGGCGTCCACTACCCGCGGGTGAAGGGAAGAATCACCACCACGGAAGCGGCGCGCAGAACCGGCAAACCACTCTGGTCCACGGAAGATCAGCCAAATGGCGGCGGCGGCCCGTTTGTCAGCCGCGAGTGGGCCACCGGCGGGCGCATCCTCGCCCATCTCTATAACCAGAACGATCTGGAAGGCTCGCTGACGGCCACCGAGATTTGGAGTCCCGTCACTTCCTACTACGACAATCTTGCGGCTCCGAACTCGGGGCTGATGTATGCGAATACCCCGTGGTCAGGCCACTACGAGGTGCAGGGAACCATCTGGGCCACCGCGCATACCACGCAGTTTGCCCAGCCGGGCTGGCAGTATCTGGACTCCGCATCGGGCGCCCTGCCAGAAAAGGGGACGTTCGTGAGCCTGCGCGCGCCGGACAGGAAAAACTGGAGCGTGATTCTGGAAACCATCGGCGCAACACACCCGCAAACCGTCGCGTTTCATCTTGCCGGCGGTCTTGCCGCATCGAAAGTTTATGTCTGGGAGACGAATGACTCGCGCACCTTCGAGCGCGTGGCCACGGTCATGCCGGCGCAGGGCGCTTTCAACTACACCTTCGACCCCGATTCGCTGTATTCGCTGACGACAACCACGGGACAGGGCAAGGGATTGGCGCAGCCGCCCCCTCCGGCAGCTTTTCCCTTCCCGTACGCAGATACCTTTGAGCGGACCCCGCTCCGTCGCGCGCCGAAGTATCTTTCTGACCAGGACGGCGCCTTTGAGGTGCGGCCGTGCGCCGGCCGGCCCGGACGATGCCTGGAACAGGTCATCACCACCAAGCCGATTCCATGGGGTCCGCTGCCCGATCCTTTCACCCTGGCCGGCGATGCCGGATGGTCCAATTACCGCGTGGCTGCCGACGTCCGTTTCCTTTCCGTGGCGCCGGCCGTCCTGATGGGGAGAATCGATTCCGCGAATGTCTTTGAGGATGGCAAGGCTCGCTGGCCAAGCGCCTATGTGCTGCGGGTGAAGCCCGATGGTTCGTGGGATCTGTTGTCTGCGCGGTTCAAGCACCCTGTGCTGACGCTCGCGGCCGGCTCCAGAAAGATGGATCCTGAGCGATGGCATCACCTGGAATTGCGCTTCCACGGCAGCCGGATCCTGGCCTCGCTCGATGGCGCGCGGTTGGCCTGGGTCGAGGACTCAACCCACTCCCATGGCATGTTTGCGTTAAGCACGGAGTGGGGCCGCGTCCAGTTTGACAACCTGCAGGTGACGCCGTAGAGCATCTCCCGAATTGCTGTAGACCGAAGCCACCCTTCGATGCCCTCAAAAGTTTGCCTTAATTCGGGAAATACTCTAGCCGCACGGCCGCGCTGCTACGCTCTTCGGCAGTTCTCAGCCACAACTTTCATTTCTGGTCCGCAGGCCGTGCCGCAGCCGGCGCGCCGCCGAACAGCCCATAGCGCTTCAGCATCGCCAGCCACAGGATCACCCCGGCAATGAAGAGCGCCAGAAACAGCGGAAACACGGACCACTGCGTCTTCACGGCAAATTGTTCGGGATGGAAGTAAGGCTTCAGGTAAGCGTCGCGCAGGATGTCCCGCATCACCGACATGCACAGGATGACCACGGCCAGGATGCCGGGTACGTAAATGGAGGCGGCGCGGATGCTCTCCTTGCGCAGGGCGTCGGACATCAGGAAGATCGCGCCAATTCCACCGGATACGCCAATCAGCAGGAGGGTCGTTGCCAGCGGGTTATCGCCCATGAACAGCATGCGCAGGTCGCGCGGCAGGCTGACCAGAAAGACGATGCCCACCAGTATCTGCGCCATGGTGGCGTACATGAATGTCTTGCCGCCGAACTGAAGAAGCTCACGGGCATACGCGTTGTCCCGCTTCCAGTTGGCCAGCGCCATGAACACCAGCAAAATCCCGCCCACGGCCACCGCGGCGACGAAAAAGTGCAGGAAGCGCGGGAATAATGTGGGCTCTGACAGGTTCAGATTCCAGCCGCCAGGGCTGCTAAAGTACTTTGCGCCCCAGCGCGAGGGCCTCTGGCTGAGCATGAGGTTGTTGGTGAACATAAAGCCGATGAGAAAGATCAGGATGGTGCTGAACAGCATGACCTTGCCGGCTCTGCCCGGATCCTTCCCGCTGCGGAAGGAAACGTAATAGAAGCCGTAGTACGCGGCGGCCAGGCAGACCAGGACCAGGAACCAGGGCCAGCCCATAATGATCGACGAGGTGTAGAAGTACTGGCCGTAAAGAACCTGCACGAACAGAAGGGGAGCAATGCCAATGGTGATGGTGGCCGGCAGGAAGACGGGCAGTTTCTTGGCCACCTCGCTGAAGATGCGGTTGCCATTCTGGCCGCTCTTCGAGCGAACCTTCGACAGCAGCGCAACCACCGCTCCGCCGAGCAGGAAGTTCATGGCCAGAATGTGCAGGAAGAAGGTCACTATCAGGAGCAACTTGAAGACCCAGTACGGCGCAGGCAGCGGGTTCGGGTCCAAGGTCGGAATCAGGCTGGACTGGATCATGTTCACTTCCCTCCTTGCGTGGCGTTGCCGTTCCCCATCGCGCTGCGCTGCGCGTTGACCCACTGCACCAGGGCGGCACGCTCCTGGTCGGAGAGCTTCAGGTCGGGCATGAGCGGAAACAGGCTGGTCAGATCCTTCAGGGCTTCATTGGCGTCATTGGGATTTGTGGACAACGTTTTGAATAGAGTGTCCTGGGCGCTCACCTTGTGGCACATGGAACAGTTCTGCTCAAAGACCGTCCTGCCGTCGGCCACCGCGGGCGCGCCGGCGGCGATGGGCTGGACGGTGCTGAGATAAGCCGCCAGGGCGCCGCGCTCGGCATCGTTGCCGGGGAAGGCCGGCATCACCCCGTTGTGCATGAACTCCAGGCCGCCGATCATGGCCTGAATCTTGTTCTGATCCCACTGGCGCAGGGCGATGTAGCTCTTCAGGCCCCGGTACGCGTTGGCGGTATGGCAGCTCGCGCAGGCCACGCGGAAGATCTCCCCGCCCACCGCAACCTGGTTGTTCGGGGTGAGCTCACGGATGTTGATCCATTTGGCCGCCTTGAGAATTCCCGCATCGTTCACGGCATCGGTGGTAAACCCTCCATCCCCCGGCATCGCCGCCGCGTAAAGCGAGTTCGCGTATAGATAGTTCGAGATCACGTAGGGCAGGCGAATGGATTCGCGGACAAACTCGAACGAGCCCATGGCGCCCAGCGCTATCAGCGCCACCAGCAGACTGAACGCCAGATGCATGCGCCCGGGCCGGATCAGGGCCAGAAGGGCCAGGGCCAGGGTCACGACCAGGAACACAACCGCGAGCATGGCGAAGCGCGTGCCGGTGGGCATGGCGCCACGGGCGTTTGCCCAAACGTCGGCGGGAATTCTGCGGATGTACCACCAGCCCAGAGCCGGCAGAACCGCCAGGGAGGGCACGATCCACAGCGCGCTCCAGCGCACGATGCGCGCTTTGAGGGCAGAGTCCTTCTGCACGCTGGCGGTGATCAATGCGTAAATTCCCGCCAGCGCCAGGGCAATGGCCGTGCGAAAGGCCAGCGACGGGAAGTAGGTGGGATTAAAAAAGCCTCTCCAGAACTGGTGATTTCTGATCCAGCTCCCGGAGGTCAGCATGAACGTGATGATGCCGTTGATGATCACCAGGCTCAGGAATGCGGCGCCAAAGTAGATCCACCCGTACCACATGTGCAGCCGCGCATCCAGCTTCTCCCAGCCATACATGTAGAGCAGCGCGGCGGTGATCTCCACGAAGAAGAAGACCCACTCGATCGCCCATCCCCAGACATAAATGTGAATCAGGTTGCTGGTTGCGGTGGGGCTGATCAATCCGATGGTGAACCAGATGCCCACTCCGCTTATGACGCCGAAGACCACCGTCACCAGCACAAAGAATTTGGTATGCGCTTTGAGCCAGTTGAGGAGCGCCGCGTCGTTGTTACGCCGGGCCTTGCGTTCCGTCACGACCAGGAAAAGCCCGCCGCCGACCGCAAAATGCGAGACAAACACGTGCAGAATGGCTACCACTGCAATCAGCAGACCGGCGCCGAATGCAACGTCCCACACCGGATAATTCATGCGGTTCCTCCTGTTCCGGCATTCGATTCAAAGGGAAGCAGGATAGCGCGATCTTCCACCGCGCCGTGCTGCTGAGGGATTCAACTCTCCCATTCATCCTCTGTTTCCATCGGGGCCGCTGTGATTCCGATCACAGCGATTGACGAACGGCCGGCGCGCCGCCAGGGCGCATTGACCGGGGCGCTGTTTCCTGACCTGGCGTGTGCGGAACAGCTGGATCGGGCCGATCATCTTGTGCGGTTCGCGCGGCAAACTGTTCACACCCTTTTGGAATCGTGCCGCTGGGCCGGCGTTCCCGCATGGATCACGCGGCGGCCCTGGAGACGCGATGGAACCCGGCAGAACGCGGCAAACCCCGGCGGAATCCGGGGAAGGTAATGGAGAATGTCTGTGTCGCCGCCCGCCTCTTGGTCCCGGTTGAGGATCGGTGGTGTAGGGTGGAGGCAGTGCAGGACCGGCGGGGAAAATGAACGCATGAACGAATCGACGACCACCTCGCTGGCCGCGGTCTTCAACGCTCCGGGCGAACCTTTCGCGCTAAAGCGGTTTCCTCTTCCCCGGCTCAACAGCGGCGAGGCCCTGGTGCGCATCCGCTGCGCCACCATCTGCGGCAGCGACCTCCATTCCATCTTTGGCCGGCGTCCCTCGCCAACGCCCTGCGTGCTGGGCCATGAGATGGTGGGCGAGATCGTCGAGCTGGGCCCGGGCGGAGTCCGCGACTATCGCGGCCAGCCGCTTACGGCCGGCGACCGCGTCACTTGGTCGATGGTGTGGAGTTGCGGCGCCTGCTTCTACTGCCGGCGCGGGCTGCGGGCGAAATGCGAGCGGCTGTTCAAGTTCGGCCACGAAGCCATTGCGCCGGGGCGCGCCCTGGTGGGCGGCATGGCGGAGCATTGCTGGCTGCCAGAGGGCACGGCCATCTTTCGCGTGCCGGAGAAAGTTCCAGACCTGGCCGCTAGCCCCGCCAATTGCGCCACCGCCACGGTCGCGGCGGTCTTGCGCCACGCCGGCCCGGTGCAGGGGGAAGTGGTGGTGATCCACGGCGGGGGAATGCTGGGGCTGACCGCCTGCGCCATGGCCGCCGACGCGGGAGCGGCCCGGGTGATCGTGATTGAGCCGAATGCGCCGCGCCGCGACCGGGCCTTGCAATTCGGCGCCGCGGCGGCCCTGGACAGCGCGATGGAGCCGGCGGAGATTGCCGCCCGCGTCCGGGAGATGAGCGCCGGACGCGGAGCCGACGCCGGCCTGGAGTTCGCCGGCCGTCCCGAGACGGTGGAGCTCGGCCTGTCGCTGCTGCGCGTGGGCGGGCGGTTCATCCTGGCAGGCGCCACCTTTCCCAGCCGTGCTGTACAACTGGATGCAGAACAGATGGTGCGCAGGATGATTCGAATGGCCGGCGTCTACAACTACACACCCGAAGATCTGGAGACGGCGCTCGAATTTCTGTCGAGGGCCGTGGATCGCTTCCCGTTCGCGGATCTGGTGGGCGCGAGTTATCCGCTCTCCGAGGCCAACGCGGCGATTGCCTTTGCCGAGCGCGTGCGTCCGCCGCGCGTCGCGCTGATTCCATAAGCACCAAGTACACACCAGATGAGGAGAAAGAATGAGCCAGATTCACAGTGGAATTCGCGCCGTCATCTTCGATATTTCCGGTACCGTTCTCGATTACGGCAGCCGCGGGCCGGTCGCGGCCTTTGTGGAGCTTTTTGCCCGCCATGGCGTGAGCGTTTCCGCGGAGGATGCGCGGCGGCCCATGGGCACCCATAAGTGGGATCACATCCGGGCCATGCTGGACGTGCCGGAGATTGGGGCGCAGTGGAAGAAGGCCAACGGCAGCCTGCCTGTGCTGGAGAAGATGAATGAGCTGTATGCGGAGTTCACCGCTCTGCAGACGGAGGTGCTCAAGAAGCACTGTGACGTGATTCCCGGCGTGCCTGAAGTGACCGCGGAGCTGCGCCGCCGCGGGATTAAAATCGCGAACACGACCGGCTACGATACCGGCATGATGGTCAACCTGATCCCGCTGGCGGAGCAGGGCGGCTATGTGCCGGACCTGTGGGTCTGTCCCGATCAGGTTGGCAAAGGCCGGCCGGCGCCCTGGATGGCGTTTTATGCCGCGCAGAAGCTGGACATCTACCCGATGAGCGCGTTCATCAAGGTGGGCGATACGCCCAGCGATGTGGCCGAAGCGCAGGCGGCCGGGATGTGGGCTGTATCGGTCACGCGGACCGGCAACGAAGTGGGCTTGTCGCAGGCGGAACTCGAGGCGTTGAGCCAGCCTGAGCAGCGCCGGCGCATCGGGGCCGCGCGCGCGCGGCTGGCGGCCTGCGGTCCGCATTACATCATCGAGGCAGTGGCCGATCTGCTGCCCGTCCTCGACGAGATCAATGCGCGGCTGGCGCGCGGAGAGCGGCCGTAATCCCGGCAAAAGCGGAAGCGAAGTGCGCCATCAAGGACCTCTGCGCCGCAATCCGGCATAGTATATGTCCTATGAAACAGAGGATGGACCCACTCGACGGGCTGCGCTCCGAGGGGGATTTGAATCTCTCCGCGAACCGATGCGCCTGGCAGGAGGCGCACCTTGATGCCGAAACCCGATCCTGGCTGGAGAAGGATGAGAAGTATTTTCTGCGTCAGTCGCTTTCCACGCCCTGCCTGAACGTGCTTGCCCGCGCCGAGGGGATTTATCTCGAGGATATGGCGGGACGCCGCTACATGGACTTCCATGGCAACGACGTGCACCAGGTCGGGTTTGCCAACCCCCTGGTTCTGGCCGCGGTGCAGGAGCAGATGCGGGCGCTTCCCTTTTGCACCCGGCGCTACACCAATATTCCCGCCATCAAGCTGGCCGAGAAACTGGCCGCGCTGGCTCCGGGCAACCTGAACAAGGTTCTGCTCGCGCCCGGAGGCACCACCGCGATCGGGATGGCGATGAAGCTGGCGCGCGTGGCCACGAGGCGGTTCAAAACCATCTCCATGTGGGACTCCTTCCACGGCGCGTCGCTGGACGCGATCTCGGTGGGCGGCGAGACGCTGTTCCGCTCCGGCATCGGCCCGCTGCTGCCGGGGACCGAACACGTTCCGCCTCCGAATGCGTACCGCTGCCTGTTCGGATGCGGAGGCGTCTGCAATCTTCGCTGCGCCGGCTACATCGAATACGTGCTGGAACAGGAAGGCGATGTCGGCGCGGTAATCGCCGAGACGGTGCGCAACACCGGCATCATCCCTCCGCCCGACTATTGGAAGCGGGTGCGCGCGGCCTGCGACAAGCATGGGGCGCTGCTGATCCTCGATGAGATTCACGGCCTCGGCCGCACCGGCCGCATGTTCAGTTGCGAGCACTACGAGGTTGTGCCCGACATTCTGGTGGTGGGCAAAAGCCTGGGAGGCGCGCTGTTTCCGCTGGCCGGAATCATTGCGCGCGAGGATCTGGACGTGGCTCCGCAGATCGCGCTCGGCCACTACACGCACGAGAAGAATCCGGTGGCCTGCGCCGCCGCACTCGCCACCCTCGAATTCATCGAGCGCGAGAATCTGGTGGAACGATCGCGCACCCTCGGCGGCTGGGCGCTGGAGCGGCTCCGCGCGATGCAGGCGCGCCAGCCCCACATCGGCGACGTGCGCGGTCTGGGCCTCCTGCTCAATGTGGAGATCGTCGAGGACCGCAAGAGTCAGACCCCCGCCCGGGACCTTGCCGACCGGGTCATGTACGAAGCCTTGTCCCGGGGGCTCAGCTTCAAGGTCACCATGGGCAACGTCATCTCGCTTGCGCCTCCGCTGATCATTACCGAGAGCGAGATGGAGCAGGCATTGCAGATTCTGGAGCAGAGCCTGGAAGCTGCGCTGCAGGATTGATCCTCATAACTGCCGCGGTCGGATAGAATCCGTACCGCGCATGCAGCCGTGATTGTGAAGATCGGGTTAATTCCGAATGAATCCGCGGCGCCCTCCACCCGTCAATGCCAGCTCCGGTCGGGCCTGTGATAGCCTTCTCCTGTGCAATCGGACAGCCTTCTGCCAGCCGATGAAATTGCTCCGCCGGAGTCTGGTTCTCAGCCTCCGCTGACGCGGTGGCATTGGGTTACGATTGCGTTGCTGGCGCTGGGCTACTCCGGCTATTACTTCTGCCGCTCTAATCTTTCCGTAGTCCTCCCCGATCTGATCCACGATCTGGCCCAGCACGGCATCTCCCCCAGCGAGGCGCAGATCCGGCTGGGCTTCATCGCCTCTGCCGGCACCGTGGCCTACGCCACGGGCAAGTTTTTCTCCGGCGTTACCGCCGATATGTGGGGCGGGCGGCGCAACTTCCTCGGCGGCATGGCCGGATCCATCCTGTTCACCATCGTGTTTGCCCTCAGCGGCGGCGTGCCGCTGTTCACCCTGGCCTGGATATGTAACCGCTTCTCGCAGTCGTTCGGCTGGGCGGGATTGGTCAAGGTCTCCTCCCACTGGTTCTCCTACTCGACCTACGGCAGTGTCATGGCGGTGATCAGCCTGAGTTTTCTGTTTGGCGACGCGACCGGCCGCTGGTCGATGAGCATCCTGATGGCGCACGGCGTGGGTTGGCGGGGAGTCTTTTTCGCCGGAGCCGCCGCGCTCGGCGCGCTGCTGGTCACCAACCTCATAATGCTCCGCGAAACGCCTCAGGAACGCGGCCTGCCCGCAGCCGAGGCCAATCCGTTGAATGTCTTCGCCAACCAGGACGAGAAGCTCGGCCAGAGACACAAACAGCTCAAGACCATCCTCAGTTCGCTGTTCACCAGTTTCCCCTTCCTGATGGTCTGCCTCCTTTCCCTCGGCACCACGCTGCTACGCGAAACCTTCAACCTCTGGACCCCCACCTACTACGTGCAGTTTGTCGGGCTCAGCAGCAGCCAGGCCGCCAGCCGCAGCGCACTGTTTCCGCTGATTGGAGGAGTCTCCGTCCTGCTGGCCGGATTCCTCAGCGACAAGCTGGGCCTGAACGGCCGCAATCAGGTGATGGTCTTTGGCATGGCCGCATGCACGGTCTGCCTGGTGATGATCGCCAACACGTCGGCGCATGACGGTCAGTGGCGGGCGGTGACCCTGGTGACTCTGGCGGGCTTTCTGCTGCTTGGGCCGTACTCGTACCTGGCCGGCGCCATGTCCATGGATATCGGCGGCAAGGACGGCAGCGCCACTGCGGCGGGGATTGTCGATGGCATCGGTTACCTGGGCGGTTGGCTCTCCGGCGACACCGTCGCGCGCATTACCGTCGCATTCGGCTGGAAGATCACATTCCTCTCCCTGGCGGGGGTTTCCCTGATCACAGTGCTTGTGGCCGTCGTCCTGCTGGTCCATCAGCGCCATCTCAAGCCGCTCGCCGCCGTAGCCTGAATCGGAAGCACGCCCGTACATTCCGCGGGAAAACGGTCTCCGCCGCACGGGCCAACACTGAGACTGGATCGCCCTTTCGCCGCGCGGGACACACCCGGCGCATCAGGAAAATATCTCTAATGTACTTATTTTGATCAGGTTGCGTTTCGATTGGGCGAATTGCGGTACTTGCTGGTGCCGAAGAAGAGACATTCGCTTCCAGTCCCAAGTGGTTGGATATTAACAGGTTACGCGATTTCTAGCGCGAACTTAGTGAATCCGCCCGGCGACGGGGTATTAGACGGAAAACCCTACCGACAGGCGACCGTAGTTTGGTTGCTGATGAAAGTAGGGTATACGGGAACTCTCTGCAAGGAATGAGGAGGCCATCACGCGTCTGAAGACTCTTATCTGTCGATTCGAGCGTGAAGCGCCAGAATACCCAGGAACAGAACTCGAAACCATGCTTTCAAACGTTGTCAAGCAGGGAGCGATGCTGACTGAGGCTGCTGCCACCCATGGACTTGTCCGCAGTCATTAGAGTTGCGATGCCGTCATGCATGGATGGTTCACAATCGAGCATCCGCCCCGCTCGACTGCCCGTGCCTCACGGTGGTTCAAAGACCTCCATTCCCGGCCCCCGTTTTTCGAAGGGGTTTTGCTGCCATTTCGCCGCTGAACGACTGGTTCACATGGTTTAGTCTGTGAGCCGCTTCTCTGACGCGAACTCCCGGAACCAACCCTCGAGTTCCTTGCGAGCCCTTCTGAATCCATCAGGCTGACTGTCGGCTGGCATGGCCGCTGGGTCTTCGAAGCTGTGGTGAATCCTCTCAGCCGAACCCGGAAAGAACGGGCAGGACTCCTTGGCGTTATCGCAGACGGTGATGATGTAGTCGAATTGCTGTCCGGTGAACTCATCAACCGATTTCGAGCGGTGCTTTGAAATGTCGATGCCTACCTCCGACATCGCCGTCACAGCGTTCGGGTTCAACCCCACGGGGCGAGTACCTGCACTGAACACATCGAATCGGTCGCCAGCCATGCTCTGCAGCAGACCTTCCGCCATCTGGCTCCGGGCAGAGTTTCCTGTACACAAAATGAGAACTCGCTTCTTCACGCTTTCCCCACTGAGCCGCAAATCGGTACGGCCACGCCATTGTTTGTCTGTTCCTTGAAAAATCGCCGCTGGAAATACAGGGCGACGTTGACGAGTCCAATGAGAGCAGGAACTTCGACCAGCGGCCCGATAACAGCGGCAAATGCCGCTCCTGAGTTGATGCCGAACACTGAAACAGCGACAGCGATTGCAAGTTCGAAGTTGTTGCTGGCTGCGGTGAATGACAGCGTGGCAGTCTTCGAGTAGTCCGCGCCTAGCCTGTGCCCCATGTAAAACGACACAAGGAACATCACCACGAAGTAAATCAACAACGGCACCGCAATGCGGAGCACGTCCAGCGGCAAGCGGACGATGTACTCGCCCTTCAGCGAGAACATGACCACGATAGTGAACAGAAGGGCGATGAGCGTGATGGGGCTGATGCGAGGAATGAAGCTTTTCTCGTACCAGTCCCGACCACGTGCTCGAACCAGAACCAGACGGGTTACCATCCCCGCAAGGAACGGAATCCCGAGATAGACAAAGACACTCTTCGCGATGTCGCTGATAGAGACATGTACCACCGAGCCGTGGAGTCCGAACCACTCCGGGAGTTTCGTCACGAACACCCATGCGTAAACCGAGTAGAAGAGCACTTGGAACACGGAGTTGAAGGCCACCAGACCAGCCGCATATTGAGTGTCGCCTTTCGCCAGTTCGTTCCAGACAATAACCATGGCGATGCAGCGTGCCAGTCCAATCATGATGAGTCCCGCCATGTACTCGGGATAGTTGCGCAGAAACACGACTGCGAGTCCGAACATCAACACCGGGCCTATCACCCAGTTCTGGAGCAACGACAACCCAAGGATTTGCTTATTGCGGAACACCTCGTGCAGTTCCTCGTATCGTACTTTTGCCAGAGGCGGGTACATCATCAGAATGAGACCGACAGCGATGGGAACCGATGTCGTGCCGAGGCTGAAGCGATTCAGGAAGGGCACAATACCGGGCATTGCCCATCCTGAAGCGACACCGACGAGCATGGCGGCAAAAATCCAGACGGTCAGGTAGCGGTCAAGAAACGAGAGCTTTAATGTGGTCTTGGACATTTCAGTTCCTTTGGGTCTCGGTCAAAGAAGGAGCAGTGGTCGGCAAGGGAGCCCGTTCAAGCCGAACGAATTTCTGCGGAGCACCGCAAGCACGGTTCAGTCTCGCTCGGTCGCGCTCCATTTCACGGTCAGACTTGAATGAGTTCAGAACCTCTCGAAGAATCCCCTGAACGGCTTGCTGCTTCGGCGCAGCCAAACGGTAATGCATCCACTTGCCCTCACGGCGTGCCTGAACCAATCCGGCACGCCGCATGTAGGCGAGATGGCGCGAAATCGTTGACTGCGGCAACCCAAGAATCTCGATAAAGTAGCAGACACAGACCTCTTGACCGCTCATCAGGTTTAACAATCTGAGACGTGTCCGGTCAGCCAATGCTCGAAATAGCAGTTCCATGCCAATCTCCTCATATCCGCCTTGACGCATTTGAAGTATAGCACCATATTCGCCTAAGCGGATGTAATGGGAAGGGCGGTGCTCGATGAGCGGTGACATCAAGACGGCGGTTCGGGAACACTACGCAGCAGTCGCGAGAGGGGAACAGTCCGGTTGCGGTTGCAGCACGACCACGCAACTCGCCACCACGATTGGCTATTCACAGGAAGACATTGCATTCGCCGGAGCCGGGAATCTCGGCTTGGGCTGCGGGAATCCTCTTGCATTGGCCGAACTCAAGCCGGGCATGACCGTGCTCGACTTGGGGAGCGGTGCCGGATTTGACGCCTTCTTGGCATGGCGATAGGTCGGACAGACTGGCCGGGTTCCCGAGCCAGCCGGATACCGGCGATGAGGCACGCGCCCCAATACACCATGCCCCGGTTGATTCGCGGCATGTGAGCGTCGGGGTCGAACATCAATTCCTCACAGACCGCTGCTGGTGAACCACGAGTTGGTCAGGTCGCCCGAGGAAGACCTCGCTCGGCCTGTACCTGCCGGAGTTCCCCGCACAGGGGACACTCTACGGCGACCGACTGGAAGGGGAATTCCTCCCGACCCGAGGGCACGTCGCGGCGGCACCGTTTGCAGGTCACCACAAAAGTCTTGCGGCCACTGGGCGTTGGGGAACATGGGTAGAGTATTGACGAATAATAAGCGAATATCCATTCCTGAAGTATTCAGCCGCTAACCCGTTGAAAAAATGCGCTGAAAACAATGGCGTTACGCCGGTCGGTTTAGTGCGAACTTAGTGAAATCTGGAAATTCTTCGGCAAAAATCGAGGTCGAAGGAATGTATGATCAAAACATCTAACCTTTTGATTCAACTATAGTTCAACTACAGTTCGGCCTTAGCGAGGCCAAAACGCAGTTTTGTCCCCCAGTAAGACCGATTGGCTGGATTTTGGTGGATTTTACCGGCTGTAAACTATTGAAATAATTTATTTTCAAAGATCTACCTTGACTTCTGGTGCCGAAGAAGGGACTCGAACCCCCACACCCTTGCGAGTACATGGACCTGAACCATGCGCGTCTGCCAATTCCGCCACTTCGGCACGGGACTCACACTCAGCTGATTACGCTGAACGGGCAGCAATTTCGAGTCTCGCAAATGCGGCTGTGCGTGTCAAATCTGGCGCTTGCAGCGCGGCAATAGCCGCTCGCGCGGCACCTGCGGTGGGGCGGACGTCGCTGACGCGGCATGAGGTTCGTGGATTCCCCGGTTTCAGAAACTGGACCTGGGAATCCACGAGCTTTCGCTGCCGGCGCGTGGTGATTAGACCAGCTTGGCGTCCAGCGTAATCTCAGTGTTGTTGGCGAAGAGCTTGGAGATGGGACAGCCGGCCTTGGCGTCGGCCGCGGCCTTGTCGAAAGCCTCTTTGCTGGCGCCGGGGACCGCGGCGGTTGTGGTCAGGGCGATGCGGGTGACGGCAAAGCCCGCGTCGGTCTTGGCCAGGGTGACCGCAGCGTGGGTTTCAATCCTGCTCGGGGTGAGGCCGGCGCCGCCCAGCTGTGCGCCCAGGGCCATGGAGAAGCAGCTTGCGTGAGCCGCCGCAATCAGCTCCTCGGGGGTGGTGCCGCCGCCAGCGCCCTCGAAGCGCGTGGCGAACGAGTAGTTGGCGTTGCTGAGCACGCCGGTCGCCGTGGAGATGGTGCCCTTGCCTTCCTTCAACGATCCAGTCCAAACCGCGCTTGCCTTGCTTGCCATAATGTCCCTCCTTGGGGGATTCGGAATCCGGTAGGTGTGAGTCGTGACCCGGCGCGCGGCCAGGGGGAAGTCCCATGCGCCGCCGGGGAGTTGCCGCATCAGGCACCCGATGCGCGGGGGATACGCGCCCGTGTGCCTCCTCTTCCATGCTAATCTGTCGGGCATGCTGCCGCAGAGGCACTGCGTCCTCGATCCCGATTTTGTCCTGCCCGGCGGCCAGGCGAAACCGCGGAAGCGCCGGCGCACCCGCCCGAGCACCCTTGCCAGGTGTGCCCGAACTGTTCCCACCAGCTTACCGGCTACCGCTGCAAGCTGGTCTGCACAGAGTGCGGCTACTATCTGAGTTGCGCGGACTATTACTGAGGACAAAGCATGAAACGCACGAACTGGAGTGTGTTGGCTGCGTGCGCGGGCGTGGCGCTGAGCGGGTGCGCGTGGGCCGCCGACGCCGGTACGCTGGCGCGACAGAGCGAGACGATTCGAGTGACGTTCGACGCAAGCCAGCCGGGGCTGAGCGCGCTGGGCATCGACTCGCTGGGGCGGGGCGCGTTCGGCAAGAACCCGATTGTGGAGCAGGCGGCTCCGGAAACGGCTTACCGGGTGACGGAGAGCGGCGGCTGGGTGCGGTATGCGCCGGCGGCCGACCCGGCGCACCCGGTGTGGGAGATCCGCGCCGAAGGAGACACGCTGCGGTTGCGCAGCCTCTGCCGGCCGGGCGCGGCGGCCATGACCTGGCGGTTCAATCCGGACGTGACGCACGCGACGCTGCTCGGACATGTGACGGCGGATGGCGCGATTGCGCTGCCTGCACTGCTGCACCTGCCGGGGATGGGATCGCTGCGTGTGTTTGCCCAGACGGGCGTGAAAGCAGGCCCTGCCACGCTGGGGTATGTGGCGCACCGCCGTCCGACGCGGTTTGTGGACGTAACGTTTCCGGCGGCGACGCAGGCAGAGGGCTGGGTGGAGTACACGCTGCGGACGGCGGCGATCTATCCGGCGGTGCCGGGCGTGAACCTGATGGACCGACGGTACGACGGGTTCCGGCGGGACTGGCTGGACATCTTTCAGCAGCAGGCGGAGCAGCACGTGCTGGCGAACAACGCGGCCAGTGACGCAGTGGCCTTCACGGTGTTTCTGTATGCGGACATGGCGCGGTTCACGCCGCGGCTGGCGCCGGGGCTGACGGCCCTGGACCTGGTGCGGGAGACGCTGGACCGGTACCTGAATGGATTTGTGGGCTACGGGATGCCGGGATACCAGTTGTTCGATGCGCCGCTGAGGTCTGAGCAGTATCCGCACGCGAGCCTGGACACGTATCCGTCGCTGCTGATTGCGGCCTGCGACTACGTGGACGCGACCGGTGACCGCGCGTGGCTGCGCGCGCACTATGCGGGGTTGCGCGCGTGGGCGGTGAAGATGACCGAGCCGAATGCCGATGGGAGCCCGCTGCTGGAGTCTCCGGTAAGCGGGGACTCGGGGTCGTGGACGCCGAAGGTGACGCTGCGGCCGGCCAACTGGTGGGACACGATCGGGTTTGGACACCAGGACGCATACTCCAATGCGCTGGGCTACCGCGCGCTGCGCGGGATGGCCGTGCTGGCTGCGGAGGCGGGCGACGCCGCTGGCGCAGGGAAGTACCGGCAGCGCGCGGAGGCGCTGCGGGCGGCGTACGCGCAGGCGTTTGTGGACCCGGCCACGGGCGTGGTTGCCGGATGGCGCAGCAGCGACGGGCAACTGCACGATTACTACTTCACCTTTGTGAATGGGATTGCGGTGCAGTACGGGCTGATTGGCGGCGCGGTGGCGCGGCGGGCGATGGACGGGATTGTGGCCGAGATGCAGAAGGTGGGCTACACGAACTTCTCGCTGGGGCTGCCGGGGAACCTGATTCCGATTCGAAGGGCGGACTACGTGGGCCAGAATCCTGACGCAGGTGCGCCGCAGCGAGAGGACGGGAGCGACGGCTTTCAGATTTATGAGAACGGCGGCGCGACCGCGTGCTGGGCGTACTTCACGATTGCGGCTCTGTACAAGGTGGGCGAGCGCGAAGAAGGCGACCGAATCCTGATGCCGATGCTGGAGGGGTTTGCGCAGCAGGGATTCTCACAACGCCAGGCCAACGGCAGAAGCACCGACTGGCGTGACTGGCATGACGGCGCGCACGGGTACGAGGGAATGCTGGTGGACAACTACTATACGTTCCTGGCGGTGCTGGACCGCGCAAACATGCTCGCTAAAATGCCGTGACGGGCTGCGCGGAGGCGCGCGATCACTGTTCACTGTACGGCGTTTGCGCGGCGGGGGCAATCGAATCCAGCGGCGCGGCGGGCAGCAGGTGGGCGCGAGTGAGTACCTTGCGGGCCAGGCCGGTCAGCGCCATGGCGGCGGCTTCGCCGAGCCGAACCCAGCGGCGCTGGCCGCCGCGCACCGTCACGGATTCCACGTCGTCCTCAAAGACGGTGCGGATGCGCACGTAGTAGTTCACCTGCATGATGGCGTGGCGGACGGTCATGCGCAGGTCTTTTTCCGGCACGGCCGCGTCGCGCAAAGCGGGAAGCTGCCACAAGCCAGGCATCACGGAGAGCTCGGCCGGCCGCTGCTCCAGCAGCACCTCGCGGTTGGCCGGGCCGGCTGGTGGCCGGTGCGCAAGGAGAGCGCGTGAGCCACCTCGCGGCTGCGCATGGCCGCGCGGGGCGCGGTCTTGTGCTCACCCCGGGTCTTGCAGGCGCCGGCGATGGGGCAGACCAGGCAATGTGGATTGCGCGGCAGGCAGACGGTTGCGCCCAGCTCCATGAGCGCCTGGTTGAAGTCGCCGGGGCGTGCCGGATCGACAAGCTGCGCGGCCACGCCGGCCACCTTGCGCTTGAGCGCGGCGCTGCCGGTCGACTTCCATCCCCGCAGGCGGCAGAGCACACGCTCCACGTTGCCGTCGACCACCGCCACCCGCTCGCCGTGGGCGATGCTGGCGATGGCCGCGGCGGTGTAGACGCCGATGCCGGGCAGGGTGCGCAGCTCCGCGGCGGTCGCGGGCAGGTTGCCCCCGCGCTGGTTGGCCACAAAATGCGCGGCCTTGTGCAGCATGCGCGCGCGGCGATAGTAGCCCAGCCCGCTCCACACGGCCAGCACCTCCTGCTCCGGAGCCAGAGCCAGCGAAAGCAGGCTGGGAAAGCGCGCCATGAAAGCCTGGTAGCGCTCCATCACCACGGCCACGCGTGTCTGCTGGAGCATGATCTCGGCGACCCAGATGGCGTAGGGATCAGCATGGCGGCGCCAGGGAAGATCGCGGCGGAAGCGCGCATACCACTGCAGTAGCTGGCTGCGCAGCCTGGCCGTCTTGGCGGCGGTGCGCGGAGATTCCGGTTCCTCTTTGCCCATCGCCTCAGCTTAAGCCATCCGGCCCCCGCCGCCCACCACTCGCCGGATGCCGCTGCGGCGGGGGCGGGCTGCCTGTTGCAGGTTCGTGCGGAAAGGCGCCGCTGCTCCCGGGAAATTCCTGCGCAACGCAAAAAGATTTGGCGGGAATGCCGCTCCATCTGTGATACCCTCTCCCAAAGTCCCCGTTCTCATTCGGCCTGGCGCTGGCAGGCGCAGTAGAGTGGTTGTGTTTGGAAGACCGGCGCAACCTTGAGCGGAGACTGTGGTTCCAGTGATTCTCGATGATCCGGAGGACTCAATTCATGCGGAAAGCCGCTCTCTTGCTCTCTCTCGCCTTGCTGATGTCGGCCCCGGTTTTCATGGGCCAGTCGTCAAGCTCATCCGGTGTGGGGGTTCCCGCTGCCGCCGGCCAGATGCAGCAGAACCCGGCCCCGGCAAAAAAGAAGAAAGGCGAAGTGAAGCTGACGCCGTTCTCGCGGCTGGCGCTGGGCGGCGGAATCTCGATGATGGGCATCAATCTGCAGGCCGCCACCAATGTGAACCGCTATATGAACCTGCGCGCCACCGGCAACGTCTTCGATTACACGGCGGACAACATCACGGTGAGCGACTTCAGCGTGAACGGCAAGGTGAACTTCGCCGCCGCTGGCGCCTCGCTGGATTTCTATCCATTTCCCACGCACGGTTTCCGGCTCAGCCCCGGCCTGCTGTTCTACAACCAGAACCAGATCACAGCCAACGGCGTGGGCACGGCGGGCACCAGCATTTCGCTCAACGGAATCAAATACTACTCCGAAACCGCCAACCCGATGGCCATGAACGCGATACTGGCTTTGAATACGCGCCAGCAGGCGGCGACCCTAACCACCGGCTGGGGCAACATGATCTCCCGCATGGGCGGCCACTGGGCGTTTCCCTTTGAGATCGGAGCGGCCTTTACCGGCGTGCCGGGCATCAACCTGGGGCTGAGCGGCTACGGCTGCACCACGCAGTCGGACGCGGCCACCGGCGGACCCTCCTGCGTGAACCTGGCCACCAATGCAACCGCTATCAGCAACATCGACGCGCAGGTGAACAAGTGGGAGAGCGACCTGAACGCTCTCCAGGTCTACCCAATCTTTTCCTTCGGCGTGACCTATGACTTCTCCGTCCGCTAAAGCATTTCTCCTTCAGACGTATACCGGAGCCAACGCACTCAAGCGCCGATTTCAACAAGAAATCGGCGCCGCAAAGAACGCCAATCGAGGCTACATGTGAAGCAGAAATGCCGTAAGGTGCGATGCGGATGAAGACGGCTCACGTCGGCGCGTAAGCCGTTCTTGTTTCTGCGTGCAATGAGAACTGCAAGGGGCTATGCGCAGCAGGTCAGCCCAGCATTTCGCCTGCCAGCGCGGGCGCTGCCTTGAGCGCCGCCTCGATCTGCGTATGGTCCTTGCCGCCGGCCTCGGCGATCTCGGGCTTGCCGCCGCCCGATCCGCCGACGAGCTTGGCGACAGCGCCGACCAGCTTGCCGGCCTGGATGCGCTTGGTGAGGCTGGGGGTGACACCGGCGATGATGGCCACCTTGCCCTCGGGCTGCGCCGAGGCCACCACCACCACCCCCTCGCCCAGCTTCTGCTTCAGGTTGTCCACCAGGGTGCGGAGCTGGCCGCGCTCCAGGTTATCGGCGCGGAAGGTGACCAGGCGAACGCCCTTGATTTCCACGGCATGAGCAAGCGCGTCATCGAGCGCGCCGGCCGCCGACTTCATGCGCGTCTCCTCCAGCTCCCTGCGCAGGCGCTTCAGCTCGTCCTCCTGCGCGGCCATCCTGGCGCGAAACTCTTCCCTCAGGTTGTCCACTGAGGGAACGTATTGTCCTACCAGCTTGACCACCTCGAAGTCGCGGCGGAATGTATCCAGCGAGCCCAGGCCGCTGATCGCCTCCAGGCGGCGCACGCCGGAGGAGACCGAGCCCTCGCTGACAATTTTGATCAGGCCGATCTCGCCGGTGGCGCTGGTGTGCGTCCCCCCGCATAGTTCCGTGGAGAAACCGTCCGCGAGCTTCACCACACGCACCTTGTCGCCGTACTTCTCCCCGAACAGCGCCATGGCGTGGTACTCGTTCACGGCCACGTCGATGGGCACGTCTTCCAGAGTCTCCACGCGCGCGTTAGCGAGGACTTCACGGTTCACGATGGACTCGATCTCCTCCAGCTCCTCATCGGCCACCTGCGCGAAGTGCGAAAAGTCGAAGCGCAGCCGCGTGGGCTCGACCGCGGAGCCGGCCTGTTTCACGTGTGTGCCCAGGACCTGGCGCAGAGCTGCGTGCAGCAGGTGGGTTCCGGTATGGTTCCGGCGAATGGCGTTGCGGCGCCCGCCGTCGACCACGGTGTTGACGCGGTCGCCCACGGCCAGCGGCTGGCGCAGCACGGCGCGATGCGCCCGCACGCCCTGCACCGGCAGCACGCAGCCAGTAACTTCGGCCACAGTAGAATTCCCGTCCAAGGCGAGAAGAAAGCCGGTGTCGCCAACCTGGCCGCCGGAGTCTCCGTAGAAGCTGGTGTGGTCGAGCACGATCTCTACTTCGTCGCCCGCGGCTGCGGCAGGAACGCCCACTCCGTTCTTCACGATGGCCAGAACTTCGCAATTGGATGAATTGAGCTGAGTGTAGCCCTCGAAGACGGTCTTGGGGAGATCGCGGAAGGTGGGGCTGGCGGTCTTCTGGCTGCCTCCCTTCCAACTGGCGCGTGCGCGGGCTTGTTCTTCGGCGCGGGCGGCCTCGAATCCGGCTTCGTCGAAGCTGACTCCGGCGTCGCGGGCGGCGTCAACCATGAAGTCGAGCGGCAGGCCGAAGGTTTCGTAGAGGTGGAAGGCGCGCGCGCCAGTCAACTCCGCGCGCGCATTTAGTGCGATCTCATATTCATCCTCAAGCTGTACTAGCGCCGGGGCGCCGAGGTGCCTGAGGACAAGCTGCTTATGGAAACTGATGTTCTCGTTATTATCTTCGAAGAATTTCCGAGCGTTGACGAGCTCCGAATAAACTTCATGTTCGATCTCGTCGCCCTTACCTTTCACTGAATCCGAAATAGCTTGCTCATATTTTTGAAGCACTCGAAGTTTCGCACTGTCTGTTTCCGCTCTTGCTAGGCTCAGTTGATCATTGAGCTCGCCAAGGCCGATCTTGAGCACGCGATCAAACTGCTTTTCTTCCGCTTCGACGACTTTGGCGACGCGGTCGGCGGACTCGACCAGCTCGGGGTACGCGCTCTGCATCAAGTCGCGGACGGCGAAGACCATCTGAAACAAAAACGGCTTCTCCTGCCCCAGCAGCCTTCCATGCCGAATCCCCCGCCTTAAAATCTTCCGTAGCACATACCCGCGGCCCTCATTGGACGGCAGCACGCCATCGCTAATCAAAAACGTCGCTGCTCGCGCATGATCGGCGATGATCCGCAAGCTCGCGTTTTCCACCAATCCCGCCAACTTGCCAACTCGCCAACTCGCCAACTCGCCGCTTTTGTCCCCACCTAGCTCCGCTGACCCCGCTAGCTCCGCTGCCCTCGCAATCAGTGGCGTAAAGAGGTCGGTCTCGAAGTTGCTGACCTTGCCCTGCAGCACCGCGGCCACGCGTTCCAAACCCATGCCGGTGTCGATGGAGGGCTTGGGCAGCGGCTCCAACTTGTACCCGGCAGTTTTCCCAGAACCTGGAAGCGCGGAGCGCTCGAACTGCATGAAGACCAGGTTCCAGATCTCCACGTAGCGCGCGTCGTCGTGGCCGAAGGGCTTGTCTACACCGGGGTGTTCGGCGGCTTCGATGCCCATGTCGTAGAAGATCTCCGAGCACGGCCCGCACGGCCCGGTCTCGCCCATCTGCCAGAAATTGTCCTTCAGCCCGTACTGGTAAATGCGCTCCTTCGCGACGCCGGCCTCGATCCAGTACTGCTCGGCCTCGTCATCGCGGGGAACTCCGTCAGCGCCTTCAAAGATGGTCACGTAGAGGCGGTCTTTCGGAATGCCATACCATTGTTCGCTGGTGACTAACTCCCAGGCGAAGGCGATGGCGTCGCGCTTGAAGTAGTCGCCGAAGCTGAAGTTGCCCAGCATCTCGAAAAACGTGTGATGCCGCCGCGTAAAGCCGACGTTTTCGAGATCGTTGTGCTTGCCGCCGGCGCGGACGCATTTTTGAGACGTAGTCGCGCGGGAGTAGTCCCTGCGCTCGGCGCCGAGAAAAAGGTCCTTGAACTGGTTCATGCCGGCGTTGGTAAAGAGTAGCGTCGGATCGTTCGCAGGCACCAGCGACGAAGAGTGCACGCGGCGGTGCCCCTTCGACTCAAAAAAGCGCAGAAACAGCTCGCGTATCTCGTTTCCCGTGCGCAATTGCATGGCACAACCAGTGTAATCGGGCGGTCGCTGGCGGCGCACCCGGTTGCTGCACGGTTGCGATGGGGGCCCGTTGAACAAAGAATCGGCGAATATCGAATCCGGCGTGAAAGATTGGCCAAACGATTGGGTCCGCATGTAACCATGCGGCCGGATATGCATCTTACTTATGCGGTTCGATCCCCGGAGGTCAAAATGGATAAGCTCGCGATATTGGCGCTGTTGCATGCGAAGGCGGGAAAAGAGAAAGAGGCCGAGGAGTTTCTGAAGTCAGCGCAGCCGCTGGCAGTCGAGGAGACCGGAACCACCACCTGGTATGCGGTGAAGCTGGGACCGGCGAAGTTCGGCATCTTCGATACGTTCCGGGACGAAGCCGGGCGGAAGGCGCACCTGTCCGGAGCGATTGCCAAGGCGCTCTTCGCCCGGGCGGAAGAGCTGTTCGCAGAGCCGCCGCAGGTGGAGATGCTGGAGATTCTTGCGGCCAAGGCGCCGGGAGCCTGAGGCGCCTCTCACCCCACAGGCGAAGACCTGTCTGTGGGGCCCCCGGCCTGCGGTGCGGCAGCCGCGCTGCGCGCACAGGGTTCGTGGCGGACCGCTTATTCTCCGTGGGGGTCTTCATCGAGGTTGTCCAGTGCGGCCAGGGCTTCGTCCGGCGCCTCCCACTGGCGCAGGATTTTGTAGATGACGCGCGTGGAGAAGCCGGCGGCGACCAGCCGCCGCATCACCCGCGCCGTCTCCTTTTCGTTTTCCGGCTTGCGCAGGCGCTTGCGCTCGAGGTGCTGGCGGGCCAGTGTCTCTTCGTCGGCCTGCGCGTAGCGGGCGTCGAGGGCTTCATCGATGAGGCCGGAGCGGACGCCCTTCCGCTGGAGGTCTTGCTCAACGCGGCGTCGGCCCAGCTTCTCGTTTTCCTGCCGCAGCCGCGCGTAGGTCTCCGCGTAGGTGGCGTCGTTGAGGTAGCCGTTCTCTTTAAGACGGACTAAAACGGCCTGAACGACGGCCGCGCCTGCAGGGCTAGGCTCGACGCGCGAGGCCATCAGCCGGCGCAGCTCGGCTTCCGTGCGCATGAGCCGGCCCAGCGCCTTCACGGCGTAGTCGTAGAGCCCGGCTTCGTTGAGCGGGGCGCGGGGCCTGGCGGGTTTGCGTTGAAATGTCAGCTTCCAGCTCCTTTGAATCAGCTTCTAGCTTCTAGCTACCAGCTTCTAGCTTGTGCCCGGCTGTTCCGGCTTGTGATGGATGCACCGAGTTGCGTTCGTTTGTTGCTTCCTTCATCGAAACTACCCTGTTCAATGAACTGGCTAGCAGCTAGAAGCTAGCAGCTAATGGCTGTCTTTCGTCCACTGGTCCACCCAGTCGTTCACGGTCTTGTACCAGAGCTGCGAGTTTTGCGGCTTCAGCACCCAGTGGCCCTCGTCGGGGAAGTAGAGCATCTTGCTGGGCACGCGGAGCCGCTGCAGCGTCGTAAAGAGCTCCAGTCCCTGGCTCAGCTCCAGCCGGTAGTCGAGCTGGCCGTGAATGACCAGCGTGGGCGTGCGGAAGTTTTTGGCGTAGAGGGAGGGGGACCACTTGCGGTACGGATTTTCTGAGTCGGGTTTTCCGTAGTAGTCCCAAGGCGTGCCGCGGAACTCCCACTCCATGAACCACAGCTCGTCGGTTGAGCCGTAGGCGGACTCGGGGTCGAACATGCCGTCGTGGGAGACGATGCAGCGGAAGCGGTTGGTGTGGCCGAGGACCCAATCGGCCATGTAGCCGCCGTAGCTTGCGCCGAGTGCGCACTCGCGGGATTTGTCGATGAAGGGATAGTGCTGCTCGGCGTAGTCGAGGCCGGTCATGAGGTCGGTGAAGGGCTTACCGCCCCAGTCGCCGTTTACTCCATCGATGACGGCTTGGCCGTAGCCGGTGGAGCCGCGTGGGTTGATCATGACGACGACGTAGCCGTTGGCGGCGAAGAGCTCGGCGTTCCAGCGGTAGCTCCAGTCGTCGCCCCATGCGCCCTGCGGGCCGCCGTGGAGGAGGAATTTGACGGGGTATTTTTTGGCGGGGTCGAAGCCGGGGGGTGGGACGAGGAAGCCCTGGAGCTTGGTGCCGTCCTGTGCGGTGAACCAGAAGGATTGCATCTTGGGCAGGTCGAGCTGGGCCAGGAGGGCATCGTTGAGGTGGGTGATGGGGATCGGCGGCGTGCCGCCCACAGGCAGGCAATCCAGCAAATCTCTGTGATGGGCGGCCTCCTGGCTAAAGAACCCTTCTTGTTCGTGGAGGCCCGTCTGGGATTGCAACTTATCTCTTGCAGGACACGGACCATAACTTACAGTCCCGGATTGATCCAAGGCGACGGCCTCAGGAGGATGATTCACTTTCATCATCGTGGCGAAGACTTGAATGGGAATGCCTTCGATATAGTGCGCTCCGGGTTGAGGCGTTTCAATTCTTGCGTGAAGGTCGCTGAATTCAGCGCCGGTGGCCATGAGTTCCAAATCTCCGTTGAGCGGTCTGGTGGCATAGATTCTTTCTTCGCCTTTATGACCAGATGCGAGGAAAATCTCAGGCGGGAACGCGCCGGTAAGCCACACAAATTCATCTACCCAGTCATCGAAATCAGGCAGTACGTCTTTGATTGTCTTTGTTGCGCGGTTATAGAGGACGAGGCGGAATTTGTCGCTTTCGTAGCCGGCGCGGGCCTGGGAGCGCCAGGCGATGTATTTGCCGTCGGGGGAGTAGGCGGGGGTGAAGTTGCCGCCGGCCGAGGTGCTGAGGGCTATCGGCTTCGCCGTTGGGTTGGTGAGGTCGAGGGTGAAGATCTTCGCGCTGACGCTGATGGCCTGCACGGGGTCGATATTGTCAGTGAAGGCGAGCTCCCTGGAGTCGGGAGAGAATGCGCAGCCGCAACCGCCGCCCTCCAGCGAAAAGGGTGGAACGTCGTGGGGATTGTGGGGCGTGAGATCGCGTATCCCACCGCTCTCAACCGAAACCAGAAAGAGGTGGGTGCGCTTGTCGCCGGTGAAGTGGTCCCAGTGGCGGAAGAGCAGCCCGGTGAAGATCTGCGCCTTCACCTTGCTGGCGGCTAGCGCGGCGTCTCTTTCCCGGTTGCAACTGTCTCCGGCTCCGCCGTCCGCAGGACTGATGGCTGGACAGTCCGGATACACCGAGGAAGTGAAGAGCACGGAGCGCCCGTCGGGCGACCAGATGGCGTTATCGGCCTCGGCGGAGATGGCGGTCAGCTTGCGGGCGTTGCTGGTTGCGCCGGTGGCGGAGTCGAAGTCGGCGAGCCATACTTGGAGCCCTCCATCTCGACCAGAAATAAAGAGCACGGAGCGCCCGTCGGGCGCGAACTGGACGCCGGAGTCGCCGGGCTGGGTGACGGCAATGCGCTCGGGATCGCCGCCGGCGATTTTCTGCTCCCATAATTCCGTTGTTTTTGTGTTTTGGTCGAGATTGACCGCGGTTACCGAGTAGGCCAGCCACTGGCCGTCGGGCGAGACGGCGGTCGAGCCGAGGCGCTTCATCCGCATCATGTCCTCGAAGGTCATGGGGCGGCCACCACCCCGGCGAACAGGACCCGTCGCTGGCGACCCCGGTGTCTGCGCATCCCCGGCAGCAGCCGTAGCCGCGGGTGTGGATTGCCCCATGCACACGGGCGCAAACAGCGACGAAAGAGCAAAGAGAAGTACAAGCGTCCGCGTTCTCATGATTTTCCTGCCGTTCATTATCCCACTTGTGCCAGAAATCCTCCGCTCAGCCTTCATCCGCCTGTTATCATGCGCGCGTAAGGCAGTACTTCATTTATGGGAAGGGGAGGCTTCCATGAATCGGTTCCGGTTCCGGCTTCGGTTCCTTGTGTGCGCGTTTTTCGCAATCCTCCCGGCTGGCGCTTTGGCGCAGGCCGGCGAAACCATCTCCCTCACCGTCGACGCCACGCACTCCCAGGAGAAGATGCTCTACGTGCATGAGGTCATTCCCGCCAAACCCGGCCCCATGACCATCTACTATCCCAAGTGGATTCCCGGCGAGCACGCGCCTTCCGGCCCCATCGCAGACCTCTCCGGCCTCAAATTCACGGCCGACGGCAAAACCGGACCCCAAACCGTAGAGTGGACGCGCGACCTGCTCGACGTCTTCACCTTCCACCTCGACATTCCCGAAGGCGTCACGCACCTGGACGCCAGCTACGACATCATCGAGCCCGACGGCCAGTCGGCCACTGACGAGCTCATCGACCTCGAATGGAACCAGGCCATCCTTTACCCCGCGGTCCCGCCGGCCGAAGATCTCACCTACGACGCCAAGCTGATTCTCCCCGACGGCTGGAAGTTCGGAACCCCGCTTCCGGTCGAGAGCCAGACCGGCAACGAAGTCGCCTTCAAGCCCATCGATCTCGTTTACCTCGTGGACTCGCCCGTCATCGCCGGCCAGTATTACCGCGCCATTGACATCACGCCGCCAGGCGAGCCCATTCACCACGAGATCGACATCGTGGCCGATAGCCAGGACGCCCTCAACATGAGCCCGGCCCTGCAGAAGGGAATGACCAACCTGGTCGCCGAGGCCGGGGTCCTCTTCGGCACGCGCCACTACCGCGACTATCATTTCCTGCTCACCCTCAGCGACCACGTGCAGCACTTCGGCCTCGAGCACCACGAGTCCAACGACAGCCGGTTGCCGGAGCGCGCGCTCCTCGGCCCGGAGGCCGGCATGATCGTCGGCGGCATCCTGCCCCATGAGTACGTCCACTCGTGGAACGGCAAATTCCGCCGTCCCGCCGGCCTCACCCCGCCCTACTTCGAGCAGCCCGAGGAAACCGATCTGCTCTGGGTCTACGAGGGGTTGACCGACTACCTCGGCCCCATGCTCGCGGCGCGCAGCGGCATCTGGACGCAGGAGCAGTATCACGAGTACCTGGCCAGCATTGCGGCCATTCTCGGCCCCGGCCGGCCTGGCCGCACATGGCGTCCGCTCATCGACACCGCCATTGGCGAGCCCATGGACATGCTCGGCGGCAGGACCCGCGGCTGGATGGGCTGGCGGCGGGGCACCGACTACTATGACGAAGGCGACCTGCTCTGGCTTGAAGTGGCGACCATCATCCATCAGACCACCGGCGGCCGCAAATCCATCGACGACTTCTGCCATCTCTTCCACGGCGGTCCCAACCAAGGCCCACAGGTGAAGACCTACACCTTCAACGACGTGGTCGCCGCGCTGAACCAGGTTGCGCCCTACGACTGGGCCAATTTCCTCAACCTGCGCCTCACCTCCACCTCGGACCAGGCGCCGGTGGGCGGCATCGAAAACGGCGGCTGGAAGGTGGTCTTCAACGAGAAGCCAATGCGCCTGGGCGGCCGGCGCGGCAACGCCGGCGACGTTTACTCCGTCGGCCTGCAACTGGGCGAGGATGGCACGGTGATGGACGCGATCGTCGGCGGGCCCGCGTTTGCAGCGGGCATTTCGTCGGGGATGAAGATCATCGGCGTCAACAACCGCGTCTACACGCATGATCTGCTTGAGGATGCCATCAAGGACGCGCAGACCAGCGCCGCGCCGGTTACCCTGCTGGTGGTGGACGATGGCTACTACAAAACCTGCGTCATCCATTACACCGGTGGCGAGCGCTTTCCTCACCTGATCCGTGACCAGTCCAAACCGGATTATCTCGATGAGCTGATTACGGCGCACGCGGCGAGCTGAAGAATCTTCACAATTGGTGTGGGCTGGAGCGGGATGCGAGGCGTGGCGATGAATCGACGGGAGTTTTTGGGCGCGGCAGGCGTCATGGCGGCGGCTCCGGCGCTGGCGGGCGCGGCGGAAGTGCAGGCTCCGGCGGCGGCGGGGCTTGCCAGGCAGATGCGGATCACTGGGTTGGAGACCGACGTTCTGCATTTTCCGGCCGGCAGGGTTTATTACGATGCGATCCACGAGTTCGGCGGGCCGCACGGCGGGCTGGTGCTGCGCCTGCACACCGACGCCGGAATCACGGGGTGGGCCAGCAGCAGCTTTGGCACGGAGCCGGGCGGGGAAAACGCGCTGCAAGAGATTGTCGAGCGGGTGCTGAAGCCGGTTGTGGTCGGCCAGGACCCGGCCTTTCCAAAACGGCTGCGCGCCGATCTGTGGGCGGCGCTCGAGTATTCAGGCGTGCAGGGGATGAACCAGTTCGCGATCTCCCTGGCGGAGACCGCTGTATGGGACATCCTGGGAAAAGCCTTTCAGACGCCTGTGTACCGGCTGCTCGGGGCCTACGCCGGCAAGATCCCGGCGTACTCGATGTGCGGATGGTACTTCCCCAACGACGACGATCTCGGTCAGCTCCGCAAGGCTCTGGAGTCGGCGTTTGAAGAAGGGTTCAGCGCTTGCAAGATCAAGGTGGGGCGGTTTTCCCTCGCGGACGACGAGAAGCGGATCAAGCTGGCGATGGATGTGGCCGGGCCGAACCGGTTGATCATGGTGGACGCTAACCAGAAGTTCGACGTTGCCGAGGCCATAGTGCGCGGCAAGGTCTACCAGCAAATGGGCTGCTACTGGTATGAGGAGCCGACGGTTCCGTACGACCACCCTGGCTATGCCGAGATTGCGGCGGCGCTGGAGATGCGCGTGGCCGGCGGGGAAAACGAGTATACGAAGTATGATTTTGCGGACCTGATCGGGCGTCGCTGCGTAGATGTTGTCCAGCCGGATGGGCGAAGAGCCGGTGGCCCCTCCGAGTGGATGGAGATTGCGGCGCTGGCGGACGCGGCGCGGCTGCCCATTGCCAGCCACGGCGGCGGGCCCGCGGAGCTGCAGATGCTGCTGGCCATGCCCAATGCCATCTATATGGAGTCAGGCAGCTACAAGGGCCGCCAGGCCACCATCGAGCAACTGCGCATGGTCGAGAGCGCGGTGCTGGCTCCGGAGACCGCGGGGATGGGAACCGAGCTGCGTGCGGATTATCTGAAGAAATACCGGGCGTGAGCGGCGCGCGGCGACCCGCTTCCAAATTTTGACCTTCTTGCCATCGCGGCTACAGCGGTTTCGATTCTGCTGCTTACAGAATCCATGCGGCTGAGTGGCTTTTTCCGCCGGGGTCCCCGACGACAGGTCTTCGTCGTCGGGGTGGAAGGCCGGGGTCCCCAACGACAGGTCTTCGTCGTCGGGGTGGAAGAAAAAGCCACCCTCCACGTCCTCTCGATGTTGATGTGTGAAGCGAAGCCGCTCTAGCTATCTGTTCTCGATGCCGGTCAGGCGAAAGGTGATGGTGCCCCAGAAAAGGCGGGCGCGCATCTGCACGGGCAAATGGCGGTCGTCGTCGGTGTACCAGATCCAGATGTTGCCCCGGTTTTTCACCACGCCGGCGTCGGCGGTGGGCTGGGTGCGGATGGTTTTGAAGGTCCCCAGGGGGTTTTTGATCTCCTCGCGGCCCTCCACCTTGAGCGTCACCAGGACGGTGCGGGCGGCGTCGGCCACCGGGATCACCAGGTTGTGGCCCACCTCGAGGGGTAGCGAGGCGACGAAATAGACCCCGGAAAGCAGGTCGGTGAGGCACCCGGGGATGGGATTCTCCAGGTGCTTGCTCTGGCCGTTGACCAGGTTCTTTTGGTCGAGGATGGACTTGCCCTGGCCGTAGTCCAGGCGCAGGGTGGAGTTGATCTGGCGCCGGCCCTCGACGGTCTGCTTGTCAAACTCGTAGCTGCAGCCGCGCTGGCGGTCGAAGCTGGACTGGAAGCGGTCGCGGACGTGGAAGAGGAGATTGATGGCGCCGATGGTGTCGGCGCTGGCGCTGATGCGCTCGGTGTTGCCGTCGGCCTCAAAGTGGAGCACCGCCGTGCCGGCGGGAAAGACGCGCCAGTCCACCGCGTAGGTGAGGGTCTGGCGCTGCGGGAAGCTGAAGCCGGGACGCGGCGGGATGCGCGGAGGCGCCTGCTGGCCCCAGGCTGCGGCAGCCGGAACCATGGCCGAGACAACCAGAGCACAAAAAAGGTTTGCTGCAGTCGTGCGCGTCTTCACTTTCTGACTGAACTCCTTCAAAAAAATCGGCTTGGTTGGGCGCGGAAAGCGCTTAACGCAACCTGCTGAAGAGCGCACCAAGTGCTGGCCGCAGAAGGAACAGGCTCAGATACAGCAGCGCGGCTCCTATCCCTGCATTGTACTCGCGGTGCTTGAGATAGAGGGCCAGGCTGAAGCCAGGGCGCGCTGCGGAACCCATCGCGGCCCCTCCCGGCGGCGTCGATTCCGGTGCAACCTGCCGCGCCGGGCTGAGCCGCGGGATCAGGCGGGGGACGCTGCGGCAGTAGGTCGCGTAGACGGGAAACCTTTCGATCAGAAAGCGCTCTTCGGCCGCGATGACCGGGACGTAAATCACGCTGAAACCGATGGCGAGCAGGAGCGCGACCGGCAAGCTGAGCAGGGCCAGCGCGAAACCGGCGGCAATCAGCATCGAGCCCAGATAGAGCGGGTTGCGGGTGTGGGCATAAGGTCCGGTGACGGTCAGCTCGCGGTTCTTATTCACGTAGCCGGCGGCGTAGGCGCGCAGCCACAGGCCGGGAATGACGAGGGCCAGGCTGGCGGCGACGGCGGCGGGCACAACCGGCCGGCGCCAAAGTTCGAACAAATACGCAGCGGCGGTGAGGAATCCGAGCGGGACGCGGATGCGGCTGGCGACGCGCTGCCAGCGCGTGATCCAATCCTGCTGTGCGGCGGCGCGGTTCATGGGATCGCCTCCCCGGTAAGCAGTTCATCGGCGGCGTCCAGCACGTCCTCTGCTTGGATGGTCAGCAGGCCGGCCTCGGGCTCGACGCGGCGCGAGTGGTCGCGGCGGCTCTCCGGATGGCGCAGCACGCGGAATCGCGTGCCAAATGGGCCGTTGCGCCTGGGATCGGTAGGTCCGTAGATGCCCACCACCGGGCGGCCGAGCGCGCAGGCCAGGTGCAACGGCCCGGTATCCCCCGCGATGCACAGGGCGATGCGCCGGGTAAGGGCGATGAGCTGATCGAGTGTCGCGGTGAGCGGCTGGGCCGCGCCGCCGGTGGCCTGGGCGATGGCTTCCGACATGGCCATCTCGCCGGGGCCGGTGTTGACCAGGACGCGCAGACCGCGGTCGATCAGTCCCTGGGCGACGGCGGCGTAACGCTCCACGGGCCAGCGCTTGGCGCCCCAGCCGGCTCCGGGGTTGAGAAGGGCGATGGGCGTCGTGGGTGCGGCGGCGAGGAACTCGGCGCACCAGGCTTCGGCGGCTGGATCGACGGGCAGCAGTGGCTCGGCTGGGGCAAGCTCGTCGCCGGCGATGGCTGCCGCCAGCTCCACGTCCTGCTCGATGACGTGAGCGCCGCTGGTCGAGACCCGCTCGGTGAACAGGCGGCGGGCGGAGCGCTCGCGGGGGCTTTCTTCGCCGATGATGCGGCGGCAGCCGGCCATGCGCGCGATGACCGCGGAGCGCACCGAGCCCTGCATGTCAACCACGGCGTCGTAGCGGCAATCGCGCAGTTCGCGGCGCAGGGCGCGGATGCCGCCGAGGGTTTGCGTGCTCAGGGGACTCTGGCGCCAGTCGCGGATATGCGCCAAGTGAAGGCAATCCACCACCGGCATCAGCGGGCCGCGGGCGGAGGCTTCCGGCGCGGCCAGCAGCGCCCGCCAGCGCGGCTCGATCACCCAGCCGATGCGCCAGCCGGAATGCGCCTCGCGCAGCGCGGCGATCGCGGGCAGGGCGTGGAGGATATCGCCCATGGCGCCAAGGCGAACCACGAGCAGGCGGAACTGGGTCTGCGTATGCAAACTTCGATTTTCGCACAGGGCAAGCGGGGCGTGGGCTTGACGGCGTGATGGCCGGGTTAAGCTATATCCACTCGGATGGCGTTCTCCCACAGCATCGGAAACAGAAGGTACAACTTTGCCGGGTTGCGCGAGCTGCTGGCGAAAGCGACGCCCCTGCGCAGCGGCGACGCGCTTGCCGGCCTGGCAGCGGAGTCGGCCGAGGAGCGTGTCGCCGCGCAGTTTGCGCTGGCCGATCTGCCGCTGGAGCAGTTTCTGCGCGAGCCGGTCATTGCCTACGAAGACGACGAGGTAACGCGGCTGATCGTGGACTCGCATGACGCCCAGGCCTTCGCGCCCATCCGCTCGTTCACCGTGGGCGAATTCCGCGACTGGCTGCTCTCTGATGACGCCACCGGCGAGCGGCTGGCGGAGCTGGCGCCCGGCATCACCCCGGAGATGGCGGCTGCCGTCAGCAAACTGATGCGGGTGCAGGATCTGATTGCCGCCGCCGCCAAGATTCGCGTGGTCACGCGCTTCCGCACCACAGTGGGTCTGCCCGGGAGGCTGAGCGCGCGGTTGCAGCCCAACCATCCCACCGACGATGCGGCGGGCATCGCCGCGGCGGTGCTGGACGGACTCCTGCTAGGCTCTGGCGACGCGGTGATCGGCATCAACCCGGCCGGAGACAGCGTGGAAACCACCGCCCGGCTGCTGGGGCTGATCGACGCCGTACGCCAGCGCTTCAAAATTCCGGTCCAGAGCTGCGTGCTGGCGCATGTCACCACCCAGATGGCTGCGATGGAGCAGGGCGCGCCGCTGGACCTCGTGTTTCAGTCGATCGCCGGCACCGAGGCGGCCAATCGCAGCTTTGGCGTGAATCTTTCTCTTCTGACTGAGGCGCACCAGGCGGCGCAGTCCTTGGGGCGCGGCGCGATCTGCGCAGACGGAACCACCGGCGATAACGTGATGTACTTCGAGACCGGCCAGGGATCGGCGCTCTCGGCCAACGCGCACCATGGCGTTGACCAGCAGACGCTGGAGGCGCGCGCCTATGCCGTCGCGCGGCGATTCAAGCCGATGCTGGTCAATACCGTGGTGGGCTTCATCGGCCCCGAATATCTGTACGACGGCAAGCAGATCCTCCGCGCCGGCCTGGAGGACCATTTCTGCGGCAAGCTACTGGGTCTGCCGATGGGCTGCGACGTTTGCTATACCAACCACGCAGAAGCCGACCAGGACGATATGGACAGCCTGCTCACCCTGCTGGGCGCGGCCGGGGTCAACTACATCATGGGCGTTCCCGGCGCCGATGACGTGATGCTGAACTACCAGAGCACCAGCTTCCACGACGCGCTCTATCTGCGGCGCGTCCTTGGGCTCAGGCCTGCTCCGGAGTTTGAGTCGTGGCTGGCGGGCGACGGCTTCCGGCGATTGTCGCTCGAGACCGGCCAGGTCGAGAGACTGCTGTCATGAGCGAGATCGTGGACCGCGAAGCCGCCCTGCGCGACCGGCTGCGCGCGCTCACACCGGCGCGGGTGGGACTCGGCCGCACCGGCGTAAGCCAGAGAACCTGCGATCTGCTGGACTTTCAACGCGCGCACGCACTGGCCCGCGACGCCGTCCACGCGCGGTTGAATAGCGAGACGCTGGCGGCGAACCTCGCCGCCATCTCCGGCCTGCCGGTGCTGCGCCTGCACTCGGCCGCGCGCGACCGTTCGGCTTACCTGCGCCGTCCTGACCTGGGGCGCCGGCTCGACGAAGCCAGTTTCGCCCGATTGCCGGCCGGCGTCTGGGAGCTGGCCCTGATCGTGGCCGATGGGTTGTCGGCGATTGCCGTCGAGCGCCATGTGCCTCCGCTGCTCAAGGAACTGCTTCCCCGGATGGAGGGCTGGAAACTGGCGCCGCTGGTGGTGGTGGAGCAGGGACGCGTCGCGATTGGAGATGAAATCGGCGCGGCGCTGGGCGCAAAGCTGGCGGTGGTGCTGATCGGCGAGCGGCCGGGATTGAGCTCGCCGGATTCGCTGGGAGCATACATCACATGGGAGCCGCGTCCCGGCCGCACTGATGCAGAGAGGAACTGCATCTCCAATATCCGCGCTGAGGGATTGAGCTATAAACAGGCCGCCGCGCAGCTTGTGTATTACCTGACTGCCGCGCAACAGCGCCGCCTTACGGGCATTGCGCTCAAGGATGGCTCCGGGGCTTTGCAGAGCGGCTGGAGCATTCCCCGAATGAACGAGGACTTTTGAGGACATTTAAAGGTGGCCCGCCGCCGCGGGCCACATAAGGGTGTGGCTTCGGTTTTCATCAATGCGGGAAATGCTGTAGCAGGCCGGTCTATTAGAACCTGTTGGAGCCGGGACCGCGATCATGCTCAGCGCTGCAGCAGGTCGATGGGCTGGGTGAAGTCGGTGACCCGGATATGCCTGGCCAGAGCCGGGTGCTGGCGCTCAACCGCCAGATACATCTCCCACGCCACGCGGCGGTAGCTGAAGTGGCCGGCGGACGGTCGTTGCATCGTCGAGCCGCAGCAAGCCGGGAAGACGGAAAGACTAGGGGCTGTGATGGGAATCACTGCATGAGCATATGAGAGGGATCGAATATTGCGCCCGCGGACGAGGCGCAAGGCCTTCTGGCAACGGTCCGAAACCGTGCGGCAGCCTTCCTCTGCGTGAAGGAGGGGCTCATGAGATCGTCAGCCGTCCTCAGCGGTGTTTCCCTCAGAAATATCCTTTTGCCCACCGACTTCTCGGCTTGTTCCGAGACGGCGCTGATCTACGCGGCTGGGCTGGCCCGGCGCTACAACAGCACCCTGTACACGGTGACCGTGGTCCGGGAGGAGATCACCGACTACGTGGAGCCGCCGGATCCGTTCTACCTGCGGCACACGGCCGAAAAGAAGATGGCGGCGCTGGCCAACCTGGAACCGCTGCACGGGATCAGGCACCGCGAGTTCGTCAAGGAAGGGTTCGTCCCGGAGACTCTCTCGGAGCTGATCGACCGGCTTGAGATCGACCTGGTAGTGCTGGGCACGCATGGCCGCGAGGGCATGAGGAAGTTCGTGGAGGGCTCGGTGGCGGAGCAGATTGTGAACACGCTCTCCTGCCCGGTATGGACGGTGGGGCCGCAGGCTCCCCGCTTATCCGAGCCGCACTCCAGGCTGAATGAGATTCTGTGCGTCACCGATCTGCCTCCCAACCCCGAAAAGGCTGTCGCTTATGCGCTCTGGCTGGCCGAACAGGAGCAAGCCCATCTCACCTTGCTCCACGTGATCAAGATTCCGGCCGGCGTTCATGGCGGGGATCTGCGATCTGAAGCCGCGGCGGCCAGGCGGCGGCTTTTGCGGCTCTTGCCGCCCGGGATGATCGCCCGCGCGAAGGTTGAATGCCTGGTGGAGGCAGGTGGGGCGGCGGAAGAGATTCTGAAGGTTTCTGAAAGATGCGCTGCGGACCTGATTGTGATGAACCCGCGCCAGGCGTCTTTCGCGCGGGTATCGGCGCATCTGCCATGGGCGATGCCGCACAAGGTGATCTGTCATGCGCGGTGCCCGGTTCTGACGGTGAAGGAGTAACCAGCAGGGAGCAGCGGCAGGCGGGTTTGTGGAGGCGCTGCACCGGATGAACGAGAGCCGCAACCAGACCGGCAAGGGGAGATGGGGAATCCCGCTGATGCCCCATCCGGATTCCAGGCGAGGGGACGGCGATCAGACCCTGCTGCTTCTGGCGCTGGCGCTGCTGGTCGGCGCGCTGACCGGGCTGGCGGTGGTCGCCTTCATCCTGTTGACCGAGCGGCTGGGGATGCGGATGTACCCGGTGGGCAGCGCTGCGTGGCGCCGGGTGATGATTCCGGTGATGGGGTCGCTGGGCATCGGCTATCTGCTCTTCCGTTACTTTCCCGACGCCCCGGGGCAGCGGCGTGCCGCAGACCAAGGCGGCGCTGTTCGCGCGGGGATGCGTGATTACCCCGGCCACGGTGTTTGGCAAATTCTTCTGCACCTCCATCACCCTTGCATGCGGGATCCCGCTGGGGCGCGAGGGGCCCGCGGTGCAGGTCGGGGGCGGCATCGCCTCGGTGCTAGGCCGCAGGCTGGGACTGCGGCCGGAAAAGCTCAAGGTTCTTCTGCCGGCGGGGGCGGCTGCGGCCATCGCCGCCGCCTTCAACACCCCCATGGCCGCCGTCTTATTCGCGCTCGAAGAGGTGATCGGCGATCTCCAGGCGCCGGTGCTGGGACCGGTGGTCCTGGCCTCGGCGACCTCGTGGGTGGTGCTGCGCCTCCTGCTGGGCAATAACCCGCTGTTCAGCGTCCCGCAGTACCGGCTGATTCATCCGCTGGAATTCGGGATCTACGCGGTACTGGGCGTCTGCGGCGGACTGGTATCGGCGGCGTTTACCCGCCTGCTGCTCGGCATCCGCAGGTTTTTCCTCCAGCTTCCCAAGCGCACGGTCTGGTTTCAGCCCGTGGCCGGAGGGGTGCTGGTGGGGCTGATGGGCTGGTGGGTGCCGCAGGTGCTGGGCGTCGGCTACGGCTACGTGGGCGATGCCCTGAACGCAAGAATGTCTCTGCAACTGATGGCCCTGCTGGTGATTCTGAAACTGGTGGGAGCGGCCGCCAGCTACGGCTCCGGGAACGCCGGCGGAATCTTCGGGCCCAGCCTGTTCATCGGCGCAATGCTGGGGGGAACCGTGGGCAGCGTGGCCCATCACCTCCTGCCCGCCTATACGGCCGCGCCCGGCGCCTACGCGCTGGTGGGCATGGGGGCCGTCTTTGCCGGCATCGTGCGCGCTCCCATGACCTCGGTTCTGATGATCCTGGAAACCACGCGGGACTATACGGTCATTGTTCCCCTGATGATCTCGAACCTGGTGAGCTTTTTCATCTCCTGGCGGCTGCAGCGGGAGCCGATCTACGCGGCGCTGGCCATGCAGGATGGCATCCATCTGCCCTCAGCCGAAACCCGCCTGCGGCGTCGGCGGCGCCAGGTGGCCCAGGCGATGACGGCCGCAACCGAGCTGCTGCCGTCGCAGATAACGGCCGGCGAAGCTCTCGAGCGGACCGCGTCCAGCCCTGTGCGTGCCTGGCCGGTCATGGAAGGAAAAGACGTGGTGGGCGTGATCAGTCGGCAGCGCCTGGAGCAGTTGGCCGCAACCGGCGGCGGTGCCCGTTTGCTGGCCGATGTGGCGGGCACGGGAGCTTTCCCGCACCTGCATGCGGACCAGGAACTCGACCTGGCGCTTATCCGCATGGGGACGGCCCGGATGGATCTGCTGCCGGTAGTCAGCCGCGGGGACGTGGACAAGCTGGAGGGAGTGGTTACGCTGCGGGACCTGTTGCGCGCCTTCGGCATTGACTCAACGCAGGAAGCCGGCATCATGGCGGATATCGTTGCGGACCTGAGGGTACGAAGCTCCATCGAACAGGCCGGCTCGCCTGAGGGAAAGGAGTCGGTGCACCCGATGCACTCCTGACGACGCGGTGCCGCGCTCAGCGCTGCAGCAGCCTAGAACTACAGTTGTAGATCGCAAGTTCCGGAGGGAGCCGGGGGCTTCAGCCCCCGGAAAGTGCGCTGATTTGCAGAGCCTTTAGGCCCGGGCCCTCGCCGCAAAGGAGCAAGTACAACTGTAGTACTAGAACTGGTTGCATAAAAAGCGCTTTGAAAGGGCACGGCTTCAGCCGTGCCGTAAAAGGAGCATAAAATCAGGGGTTTTAACCCCTGAGGGATGCTTCTTGATCGTGCCAGGGGATTTATGCAACCAGCTTACCGCTGCAACAAATCGATGGGCTGGGTGAAGTCGGTGACCCGGATATGCCTGGCCAGAGCCGGGTGCTGGCGCTCAACCGCCAGATACATCTCCCACGCCACGCGGCGGTAGCTGAAGTGGCCGGCGGGACCCGAACGCAGCTCGGAGATGTATTGGGCTTCCGCAAAGTCCATCTTGAAGAGGCTGCGGATGCGCGTGGCCAGCGGCAGCAGGTAGAGCGCGGACTGGGCGGCTTCCGGCGCGGAGCTGGCCGCAATCTGCGCGCTGGCCCGATGGGCGGACTCGATGGCCGACTGATAGGCGGAGAGAACGCCCGCCTCAGCGAGGAGATTGACATCGGGGCCGAGATCGCCGCAGGCCGGAGTCTCATAGCCATGCAGAGCGGTGAAGGACTGGATGATCTGCACGCAGCGGCGATGGCGGTGCATGTCGCGGAAGCCGCCGATGTCCATCAGGATGTCAAAGCGCAGAGCCGCGCCGGCATGGAAGGCGCGCAGGACTTCGTCGTGCTTGCCGCGATGGCGTACGCCGAGCGAGACGATTTCGCTGATGCGCGCCGCGGGCATCTGCGCCAGCAGGTCGCGGATCTGGCGGTACGGGTGGTGACTGGCGGAGTAAAGCAGCGTGGCGGCCAGCTCGACTTCCAGGGTTTCTGTACGCTCCACCAGGTCGACCAGCGGCGCTTCGGCAATGGGGACGTCGCCGAGCAGGTCTGAGGCGGCCTGGGCAAGTTCTTCGCGGGATTTGAAGGCGTAGATGTCGGACTTGGCATACTTGACCAGCGTGGGCGCGGCGTGGACCGGGCGGGTGAGCCGCTGGGCGGCTTCTTCGGCCAGAGCGGGATCGGCGGCGGCGATCTTCTCTGCCAGTGCGGCGCCCGCCTCGGCATTCACGTTCCAGGCGGGGCCGGTGGCGGCGTCGCGGAGCTTCAGGCCGAGCTCGCGGACTTCGGCGACGGGATGGGCGAGCAGGCGCGAGACCTGGGTCTCGAGGGTGCGGGCATTGACGATCTGGCCGAGGGAGGTGTTGGTGGCCAGCGGGAGCAGATAGCGGGCAACGTCAAAGGCGCGGGCGCGCAGGGTGCGCTCGTAGGCTTCGGGCTTCAGGGTCTCTGGCCGGGCAACGCGAGAGCGCAAGGCGGCAAGAACTGCGTCCGTGGTGTGCTGGTATTCGTCAAAAAGATGTTGGATGGTCGCGGCGTAGAGACGGGCGGGTTCGGCAAATGGGCCGGAATCGGGATCTCCGCCGAAGTCGGGAAAGTACCAACCGGACTTGAGGAAGTTCTGGTAGCGCGTGGAGCGCTCCTGGCCGTCCCAGCGCTGCTCGTCCACCAGCACAATGGCTGCCAGCAGGCTGAGCCGCTCCACGGCGAAGGCCACGTGGGCTAGGTCGGCGATGGAGCGGTGGCCATACTGGAAGTAGAACGTGTTGAGGAACTGCTCCGCGCGCTGGGCGCTGATCTCAGCCAGCGACTCGCGCATGGAGAGTGCCGAGCGGGAATACTTGGCCATGGCATAGGCCAGGACTTCGGGGTCGGCGCCGTGGACGGCGTAGACATCGGTGTGATTGTGGGCGCCGGGAGGAAGAGGTGGTCTGGGCATGGGCGAGAACTCGCCAACACAGGATACGGCATGAGCAAAGCCCGGGACAGGCGCGCGGCCGGGAAAACGGCGAGGCAAGTCTAGAACCCGGATTTTTTTGACACTCGCAGGCCTTGGAGTGGTAAAGTGACGGCGAACGGAGCAACCGGACAATGAGGGAGTTTCAGGTGCGGATGTCGCATAAACCGCGACCCCTCCCTACCGGCCGCTGGACGATTAGCCAGCGCTGGAACGATCTTCTGTTTGCCCACTGGCCGGTGCCGGCCCCCGCCATCGCGGCCCTGCTGCCAGAGGGCTTGCAGGTGGACACCTTTCAGGGGTCGGCGTGGCTGGGGATCGTGCCCTTCTGGCTGGACGGGCTGAGGGTGCGGGGCGTGCCGCGGATTCCGGTCTTCCGTAGCCTGCCCGACTTGAACCTGCAAACCTACGTCCGCGAGGAACACAGCGGGGCGCGCGGACTGTACTGCTTCTCCATGGACGCGGGCAGCCTGCTGGCGGTGGCCGCGGCGCGCACCTTCTACCACCTTCCTTACTACTGGGCCGATATGCGGCTGGAACGCCGCTCGGCTCGGGAGTTCGCGTTTTACAGCCGGCGGCGCTTCGCCGGCGGGACGGTGACCTTCCAGGCGCGCTACCGCGGGCTGGGACCGGCCTTCAAAGAGATGGAGAACCGCGGGGGGACGCTGGAGGGCTTCTTCAGCGAGCGGGACTCCCTGTACACCCGCAACCGGGAGGGCCAGACGATACGGGCGAATATCCACCAGGTGGCCGGGCCGCTGGAAGACGCCGAAGCGGTGATTGAGCGGAACAGCCTGGCGGAGACGATCGGGATCAGCCTGCCCAACCGCGAGCCGGTGCTGCACTACTCGCGCAGGATGGCGGTCTACGTGTGGCCGGCGGAACTGGTGCGGCGGGCACTGGCCACCCGCCCGGTTACGGTGGCGGCTACGCCGTCGGCGTGAATAACGGCAGTGGTCAGTGATCAGCGATCGGTTTCTGGCCTCCTGCGAGATGTTGACAGGCTCCCGCTTCGATTTTCTGTCAAAAGTCTGACATCGCATTTTGCAGATAATTTCCCCTTCCCGGTGCACACTGAAGCTGGAGGAAATTCTTCATGTCAGCCATCGCCCCGGTCCAGAATGTCGGATATCCGCCCGGTTTATACCCCCCGGTGCCCCCACCCCCCCCTCCCCCCCAAAAAGTCCACCTGCAGATCATCATTTTTGGTGAGAAGAACGGATTATCTATATGAAAAATAAGAAGATAAACTCGTTCGGCAAACGGCCGGTTTGGGGCGTTTTCGGGCAGTTTAGGGGCAGTTTAGGGGTAGTTGAGGGGCAGTTGAGGGCTGGTTTGGGGTCAAAAATGCCCTTGGCCAAAATTGCCCTCTTTTGACCCCCTTTCGCGCTCACCCCAACAGGCAACCTGCCCCTTGCTGACCACGGATCACTGTCTTTCTGTTCCCTCTTCCTTTGCCGGGGTTCCCGGCGAGCGATCTTTGCTCGCTGGGGTGAAGCGACGGGTTTTAGTCGCTGGGGTAGCTCTTCCCTCTTCCCTGCTTTCGCGCCCCTTATAATCAGCTACGGAAGGACGCGCCCTCAGCGTGGCGGGCAAGAGACAATGACGAATTTCGAGGGGCGGATTGCATTGGTGACCGGGGCCTCGCAGGGGATTGGCCGGGCCTGCGCGCTGGAGCTCGGGCGGGGCGGGGCGACGGTGGCGCTGGCAGCGCGGAATCAGGCCAAACTGGCCGAAGCGGCGGCGGAGATTGCTGCGGCCGGCGGTCAGGCGGCGTCCTTCGCGCTGGACATTGCCAGCGAGGAATCGATCAAAAACTGCGCCAGATCGGTGCTGGAACGGTTCGGCAAGGTGGAGATTCTGGTGAACAACGCCGGCATCACCCGCGACGGGCTGGCCATAGCCATGAAGCGCGCCGACTGGGACGAGGTCGTGGGAACCAACCTGACCGGCGCCTTTCTGCTGACTCAGGCGCTGCTGCGCCCGATGCTGAAGAACCGCTGGGGGCGGATTATCAATATATCCAGCGTGGTGGGGCGGACCGGGCAGGCCGGCCAGGTGAACTACGCGGCCAGCAAGGCGGGGCTGATCGGGCTGACGCGATCGCTCGCGCGCGAACTGGCCTCGCGGGGAATCACCGTGAACGCCGTGGCCCCGGGCTATATTGAGACGGCCATGACCGCGGTGCTGGACGAAAAGCAGCGCGAGGCGATGGTCGCGCAGATTCCGCTGGGGCGCGCCGGAACCGACCTCGAGATCGCGCAGGCGGTGGCGTTTCTGGCCTCCCAGGGCGCGGCCTACATCACCGGGCAGGTGCTGGACGTGAACGGCGGCATGTTCATGGGCGGCTGAGGCCGCAGCCGGGCGCTCCGCCTTGAATCGGAACAACCTCTTCAGCCTCTGCAGCTACAGCGGTTTCGATTCTGCTGCTTACAGAATCCATTCGGCTGAGTGGCTTTTTCCGCCGGGGTGGAAGACCGGGGTCCCCGACGACAGGTCTTCGTCGTCGGGGCGGAAGAAAAAGCCACCCTCCACGTCCTCTCGATGTTGATGTGTGAAGCGAAACCGCTCTAATGCATTTCTCCTTCAGACGTATACCGGAGCCAACGCACTCAAGCGCCGATTTCAACAAGAAATCGGCGCCGCAAAGAGCGCCAATCGAGGCTACATGTGAAGGAGAGATGCCGTAGGATGGGACCCTGCCGGATGGATCTGGCGGCGGCGAGCCTGGCGCGGCAGGCGAACAATTTGAAGTATTGCCGGCTGCATGCCGATTACTGGAAGGGGAGCGCACGCATGGCAATACCCGTCACACCGGCCGGGACTTTTGCAGCGGCCCTCCCGGAGTTGGCCGAGGGGCTGCGCTACACGGCCCGCCAGCCGATCCTGGACGTGCACGGCAGGGTGCACGGGTATGAGCTGCTCTTTCGCAGCGGACACGAGAACGTCTTCCGCGGGGATGGCGACCTGGCCACCCGCACCGTGCTGGATAACTCGGTGATCTTCGGGCTGGAGAAGCTGACCGGGGGGTTGCTGGCCTTTGTCAACTGCACGGCGGACGCCCTGACCGGGCAGCTGGTGCAGGTGCTGCCGTCGAGCATGACGGTGCTGGAGATCCTGGAGAATCTTGAACCGACGCCGAGCCTGATCGCCGCATGCCGCGCGCTGAAGGCCTCCGGCTTCCGGCTGGCGCTGGACGATTTCACCTGGGCGCCGGAGCTGGAGCCGCTGCTGGCGCTGGCCGACTACGTCAAGGTGGACTTTACCCTGAGCCGGCCCGAGGAGCGCAAGATGCTGATCGGGCGCATGCGCAACCATGCGGTGGCCCTGGTGGCCGAGAAGATCGAGACCCAGGCGGAGTACAAGCAGGCCTGCGCGGAAGGCTTTACCCTCTTCCAGGGATTCTACTTTTGCCGGCCGGAGATGATGGAAAACCGCAAGGTTCCGGTCAATTGGCTCTCCTATGTGGAGATTCTGCAACTGCTGCGCTCGGACTCGCTGGACCTGAAAAAGCTGACCCGGCTGGTCAAGCGCGACACGGCGCTGACCTACCGGCTGCTGCGGCTGGCCAATTCACCTTTGAATGGCATCCGCAATGACGTGCACTCCATCCGCGAGGCGCTGCTGGTGGTGGGCGAGGAATGCTTCCGCCGCCTTGCCACGCTGGCGATCACCAGCGAGTTCAACGCCAGTCGGCCGACCGAGATCCTGCGCATGTCCTTCGTGCGCGGGAGGTTCTGCGAGCTGGCATCCGGACTATGCGGGTTGGACCCCAGCGAGCAGTACCTGCTGGGCATGCTCAGCCTGCTGCCGGCTATGCTGCGGTTGCCAATGCAGGCTCTGACTCCGTCGCTGCCGCTGCGCGAAGAGATTCGCCGGGCGCTCAAAGGCGAAAAGCTTCCCGAAGGGGTGCTGCTGCGCTGGATGGAGAACCACGAGCGCGGCGACTGGACAGCCTGCGACGCGACCGCCGAGACCTACCGCCTGGATGCCGGGCAGCTGGTCCGCTGCTATGCGGCGGCGGTGCTGTGGGCCGAGGATGCGCTGCACTTTGCCCTCTGAGGCGCTGCCGCGCCGGGCTGCCGCGACGCTGCGCCAGGGAAAAACGACTGCATAACGCTGACCTACTGTGGCGGCGCGCTGGGCGGAGCTCCCGCCGCACCATTGCGTGGCATGTGGGTCATTCCGCCCGGCGGCATGCCCATGGCGTTCACCGTGGCTGCAACAAAAACTCCATCCTTCACCGCGCCGTCCACGCGCACCATGTCGCCGACCCGGATATCGCCTAGAGTGACGGGCTCGCGGCGCTTGCGGAAGGTGGTGTTCTCGTCGGCGACGAAGCTGTGCGCGGCGCTGTCCATGGTGGCCATCAGCGTGACCTTGACCCCATCGATGGCCGTCACCCGGCCCATGAGCCAGGTCTTGCCGTAGTTCTCCTGCATCTGCTCCATCTGCCGGGCGCGCTCGGGATCGATCTGGACGATGGCCATGGCGCCGACGGATTCGGCGTTGGCGTCGATCTGGCCCATCACCTCGATGGCGTCGCCGACCTTGATGTCGGAGGGTTGCAGGGGGGTGCCGCGTCCCATGCCGCGTCCGCCGCCCTCTCCGCGATATTGCCCGCCATATTGTCCGCCGCCCTGACCGCCTTCGGCGCCCGCGCCGGCCTCGCCCCTCTGGCCGAGTCCCATGCCGCGTCCGACGCCCTGCTTCACGATGCGGGTGTTGGCGCTGAAGTGGACAGTGTAGGTTTCGCCGGTTTCCGTCTTGATGGTGTAGTGATCGGCGGCGGTCGCGGTGACGGTGCCCATCAGGCCGCGTCCGCCCATGCCGTAGCTGCGTCCGCCGCGCTGGCCCTGTTCGCCGCTGCCGGGCTGCTGGGCGGGATTCTGGCCGGAGGTCGTGCCCTGGGAAGCATCCTGCGCGGCGGCCGCAAGGCCGAGCGCCAGGCCGAGGACAACTGAGAAAGCGAGGCGGAAGTTCATGGCGTGCTCCTGTAAACGGGCGATGGCCCCAACTGCGGGTCTTGGCCGCGCCGACACAAGAATAGACGCCCGAAGGCCGGGCAGAGACGACAACCCGCAGCGGGCAGCGGAGAGGCTACCTGCCGACCTTGGGCTGGTCGGGGCTGAGCGGCGGCTGCGGGGCAGGGGCGCTGACGGTCTCAGTACGGGGCTGCTTGCTGGGATTGGATTGATCGGCGATGAGCTGCTGGAAGGCCTGCGTGGCAAGCAGGTTGCTGAATTCGGCGTCGGCCTTGAGCTTTTTGGGCGTGGTGTAGCCCTCGATAAGGGCCATGCGCAGGTACTCGATGGCGCAGTCGACCTGGCCGGCGTGGGCGCAGCCACGCGCCATATAGTAGTTGAGCGCGCCGCGCTCGCGGAGCGAGGTCGCATCCTGGACGCGCGGGTTGACCGTGTTCTGGAAAACATTGGGATCGATGGCCAGCGCTTTTTTGTAGGCATCCCAGCCCTTCTCGTATTTCTGCTGGCCAAGCAGGTTGGTGCCGAGGTTCTTGTAGGTGATGGCCGATTGCGGATCGAACTTGAGCGCCTGTCGGTACATATGCTCGGCGGAGCGGGGCTGCTTGAGCAGGTCGTAAATGGTGCCCAGATTGTTGAGCACCTGGGCATTGTGGGAATCGAGTTTGAGCGACATGCGATAGCAGCGGCTGGCCTCGTTCAGGTTCAGGAGCATCTGGTAGGCGATGCCCATCTTGTTCCAGACGGCGGCCGAAGGATGCCGGATCTGCTTGTAGCTTTCGATCGCTTCCTGATAGCGCTGGTGCATCATGAGCGCGTCACCGAACTGCTCGGGGGTGGGCGGCGGCTGCGCTGGTGTGAGGTTGATGGGTGCGGGTTGCGGCTGCGGCGGTGCAGTGCGGTTGGTGGTCTGCGGCGTCGGCGGCGTGGCAGAGAGCGGAGCGGGCCGGATTGCGGGAGCGCGGGACTGGGGATGCGCCCCTTGCGGGCCGGCCGCGCAGACCGCGATCAGTACAGCAACCGGCAGCCAACGGGTTGGATCGACCCGGCTCATACTCCCTCCCATCGAGGGCCTTGCAGGCAAGAACGGCAAGAATCGCCGCCTCCATTAAAGCACCAATCGGGGCGATTGGCGAGGGGCGTGCAAGCGTGGGCGGGGGGCGGGCGCGCCGGCCTGAACAGGTGGCCTACAGCAGAACCAGGATTGATGTATCCCGAAGCCGCAGCCCTCAAGTTGACGCGACCAACCGGGGCCCCCAACGACACGGGGTCCCCATGGACAGGTCTTGGTCCATGGGGTGTAGGGACAGGTCCTCGTCCGTGGGGTGGGGCGAGCGGCAACCTTCTGCGAAACTGAACAGGACACGGTAACCCTGGTTTTGCTCTGAACGGGTGCGGGCGCAACGGCGCGGGCGGGTTTCACGGTACACTTTGGGCAGTGCGAAGGTCCAGTGCGCAGGGCCATTTGGAGGTAATGATGAGCGCGACCGGAGTGTGCAACGCGCAGCCGGGTCTGGCGGCGCGTTTTCGCGCGGTGCGGGGTCGGACGCTGAAGCTGTGCGAGCCGTTGACCCCTGAGGACATGATGGTGCAGTCGACGCCTGAGGCCTCGCCGGCCAAGTGGCACCTGGCACATACGGCGTGGTTCTTTGAGTCGTTTGTGCTGCGGCCGTTTCTGCCCGGCTACCGGCTGTTTAATGAGAATTTTCCCTGGCTGTTCAACAGCTACTACCGCAGCTTTGCCGAGTTTCCGGAGAAGCGGCTGCGCTCGTCATTCTCGCGGCCCGGGCTGGAGGAGGTTTTGCGCTACCGGCAGGCCGTAGATGAGGGCGTCGAGCGTCTGTTGGCAGCTGAGCCCCCCGCCGAGGCGCTGCAACGGCTGGAGTTGGGCGTAAACCACGAGGAACAACACCAGGAGCTGCTGCTGACAGACATTCTGCACGCGTTTTTCACCAATCCCCTGCGGCCGGCGTACAAGCCGGGCGCGCTGCCGGAACCGGAGGAGAAGACGGCGCTGGAGTTTCTGCAGTTTGAGGGCGGAATGCGCGAGGCGGGCTGCGCCAGCGCGGGATTCTGCTTTGACAATGAGCGGCCGCGGCACCGAGTTTGGCTGGAGCCCTATGCGCTGGCCGCGAGGCTCACGACCTGCGGCGAGTTTGCGGAGTTCATTGCGGATGGAGGCTACCGGCGGCCGGAGCTGTGGCTCTCTGCGGGGTGGGATGCAATGGAAGCTAACGGCTGGCAGGCTCCGCTCTCCTGGACGGAGAAGGACGGCGGCTGGTCGGTCTTTACCCTGCGCGGCGAGCTGCCGCTCCAGCGGCTCAAGGATGCGCCGATCAGCCAGGTGAGCTACTTCGAGGCCGACGCCTATGCGCGTTGGGCGGGCTACCGGCTGGCCACCGAGTTCGAGTGGGAGGCTGCGGCAGAGGGTCTGGCGATCGAGGGAAACCTGCTGGATTCAGGTAGATGGATGCCGGCGCCTGCGCCGACAGATCCTGACCAGGTCCACGGCCGAATGCAGCCTTTCGAGCGCTCTGCACAGCACTTCGCCCGCCCAGCGCTGCCTTTGGAACGCCGAACGCAGTTCTATGGGGATTGCTGGGAGTGGACGGCGAGCGCCTACCTGGGCTATCCGGGCTACAAGCCGCTGCCCGGCTCGCTGGGCGAGTACAACGGCAAGTTCATGAGCGGGCAGATGGTGCTGCGCGGAGGCTCGTGCGTAACGCCGCGGCAACATATCCGCTCGAGCTACCGGAACTTCTTCCCGCCGGAGACGCGCTGGCAGTTTTCCGGGATTCGGCTGGCTTCGTAACCGAACTGCTCGTAACCGAAGGGCTTTTGGCGCATCCAATCGTGAGTATGTCTTCCGACTCCCGGATGCAGTCTCCAACTCGCACGGAATCGTCTGCGCTTGCTTCTCTTTCTGTGGATGAGCGGCTTGCCGCTGCCGTGCGCGAGGGCATGGAAGCGCGGCCACGGCGGCTGCCGGCGTGGCTGTTCTACGACGCCGAGGGCTCACGGCTCTTTGAGCGCATCACCGAGCTGCCCGAGTACTACCTGACGCGGACCGAGCGCGGCATTCTGACGGACCATGCCGTGGCGATGATCGAACGGGCAGCGCAGGGCCGACGGCTGCGGATTGTCGAGCTGGGAGCCGGGTCGGCGGACAAGACGCGGCTGCTGCTGGCCGCTGCCGTGGCGCGGCAGGGAACGGTGCTGTATGAGCCGGTGGATGTTTCGCGCAGTGCGCTTGGGGCGGCGCGGGAGCGGATCGAGCGGGAGATTCCGGGCGTGCGCGTGCGGCCGATCGAGCTGGACTACACACGGGGGCTCGATCTGGACCCGTGTGATGCGGACGAGCGCAGGCTGGTACTCTACATCGGGTCGAGCATTGGGAACTTCGATCCGCAGGCGGCCGCGGCGCTGCTGCGCGGGGTGCGCGCGGGGCTCGCGCCGGGTGATGGGCTGCTGCTTGGCGTGGACTTGGCGAAGGATGAATCCGTTTTGCTGGCGGCGTACGACGACGCGGCCGGAGTGACCGCCGCGTTCAACCGGAATATGCTGGTCCGGCTGAATCGCGAGCTGGGCGGAGACTTCGAGCCGGAGAGCTTTGCGCACTGCGCGGTGTGGAATGCGTCGAAGTCGCGGATGGAGATGCACCTCGAGAGCCTGACGGCGCAGCGGGTGCGGCTGGCGGCGCTGGGCTGGGAGCTGGAGTTCGCCGCGGGCGAGCGCATCCACACGGAGAACAGCTACAAATATCGTCCTGGCGAGGCGGAGGCGCTGCTGGCAGCGGCGGGATTCAGCGTGGATGCGCGGTGGTGCGATGAGCAGGAGTGGTTCGCTGTGCTGCTGGCACGCGCGGCCACCTGCGGTGGGGCGGACGCCGCTGGCGCGGCATGAGGCTTGTGGCCGCCCTGGTTTATAAGATCCACACGAAGAAAATGGCAATTCCGGAGCCCGTTGCCGGGAGCCGGAATCGCCGGTGAGTTCAAAACGATTTAGCCGTGCGCTATGTTGCGGCGCGGTTTATTTCGGTGAGGGGATGCGGACCAGCAGGATGTCGTGGCTGGCGATCTCGATCGGCATATTGTCAGTGAGCGTGACCGGCTTGTTGCCCCAGATGTCCTTGCCGGATTGCGGGCCGTGGAGGCCGAGTTTGGCCAGGCTGAGATGGAACGGGTGCGTCGAGTATTTGTCCGAGCCGGCGTTGAGCACGGCGATGGCCAGGGCGCCGCCGGAGAGATGGCGGACCCAGACATCGACCTCTCCATCGGAGTAGGCGTGTGTGCCCTCGCGGCCGAGGCGGTCCTGATCGATGGCGATGACGTCGCGGTTGGTGAGGATATCGCGGACTTCGGGCTTCATGTTGGGCAGGTCGTTGCCGGCCAGCAGCGGCGCGGCCAGCATGGCCCACATGGAGAAGTGGCTGCGATTTTCGGCCAGAGACAGCGGCCTGACACGGCCCTGATTATCTTTGTAGCCGTTGCCCACTTCCAGCATGTCGGGATCGTTCCAGTGGCCTGGACCCGCATATTTGGCCAGCCCCTGCTGCTGGTTGATGATGTTGTAAATGCTCTGCCAGTTGGCCTGCACGTCGCCGGTGGTGCGCCAGAGGTTGCCGCCGGCCGACGGTCCCCACTCCCAGACCGAGTCGTTGCCGTACTGGCAGAAGGAGTAGACGATGGGCCGGCCGGTGGACTTGAGCGCGTCGCCCATTTTCTTGTAGGCGGCGATCATCAGCCGCATCTGCTGGGCCTTGTCGTTGGGGGCCTGCGCCTGCATGACGGCACGGCCGAAGCTGCACAGGTCGTACTTCAGGTAGTCGATGCCCCAGGAGGCGTAGAGCTGGGCGTCCTGGACCTCGTGGCCGAGCGAGCCCTCGAAGCCGGCGCAGGTCTTGGGGCCGGGACCGGAGTAGATGCCGATCTTGAGGCCCCTGGAGTGGACGTAGTCGGCCAGCGCCTTCATGTCAGGGAACTTCGAGTTGGTGTGCAGCACGCCGTCGGCGTCGCGGTCGCCTTCCCAGGTGTCGTCGATGTTGATGTAAGTGTAGCCGGCGTCTTTCATGCCGCTGGAGACCATGGCGTCAGCGGCGTCGCGGACGGCCTTGTCGTCGACGTTGCGGGCGAAGAAGTTCCAACTGTTCCAGCCCATGGGCGGCGTGGCGGCCAGCAGCGGAGCCTTGGCGTGCGTCGCGGGCATGGTTTTGGCGTGCACGGCCGGCTTGGTTTGAGCGATGAGGGCGAGAGAGGCAAGGGCAAGAACGGCGCAGGAGATGGAAGCAGAGATACGCATGGTTAGTCCTCTTGAAAACGATTTCTGGAGAATACTAAGCTGCGCTGCCCGGCTTCCGCAACGGAAATGAGCGGGCGATTCAGGCGCGGCGTGCGGTTGCTACGCGGAGAATGCTCTGCAGGTCCGGCGTGAAATCGATCTGCGCGAAGCCTGCGGCGACGAGCAGTTCTCCGACCGGGGCTGACTGGCCGCAGCCGATTTCGAGAGCGATGAAGCCGCCGGGCGCGAGCGCCGCGAAGGCCGCTGGGATGAGACGGCGGTAGATGGCGAGGCCGTGCGCGCCGGCGAAGAGAGCCAGCGCCGGCTCGTGGTCGCGCACTTCGACGGACAGATATGCGCGGTCGGCATCCGCGACGTAAGGCGGGTTGGAGACGACGAGATCGAAACGCTCGCTTGCGACTGGAGCCAGCAGATCGCCTGCGAGAAAACGCACGCGGGCGTCGACTTTGTTCAGCGTGGCGTTCTCTTGCGCGATGACTAGTGCGCGCTCGGAGAGATCGATGGCGGTGATTGCAGCCTGCGGAAGATGATGCGCGAGAGCAACGGCGATTGCGCCCGCGCCGGTCCCGATGTCCGCGATGCGCGGATGGGGAAACGCGGCGGCGAGAGCGAGAACGCGCTCGACCAGATGCTCGGTTTCGGGACGGGGAATCAGAACATCGCGCGTGACGCGGAAGGGAAGGCCGTAAAACTCCGCTTCGCCGGTGATGTACTGGATGGGCTCGCCGCGCAGCCGCCGCTCGATGAGTGCGTTGTAGCGGGCGGCGCCTGGCGGGGTGAGCTGTTCGCCGCCGTGGGCGAGCAGCCAGGCTTTGTTTTTGCCGAGGACGTGCAGCAGCAGCGTCTCCGCATCCGGCCGCGCGCGCTCGGCATGCGGACCGCACGCCAGATGCTCCGCGCCGCTCTCGATGGCATGGCGCAGGGACGGCACGGCTCAGGCCGCCTGGGTGGTGGCCTTGAGCTGCTCGGCCTGGTAGTGCGCGATCAGCGCATCGACGATGGGCTGCAGGCGGCCCTCCATGACCAGGTCCAGTTGATGAAGGGTGAGGCCGATGCGGTGATCGGTGAGGCGGTTCTGCGGGAAATTGTAGGTGCGAATCTTCTCGCTGCGGTCGCCGGAGCCGACCTGCTGCTTGCGCTCTTTGGCCAACTCGGCGTTCTGGCGCTCCATCTCCATTTCATACAGGCGCGAACGCAGCACGCGCATGCCCTTCTCGCGGTTCTTGATCTGTGATTTCTCGTCCTGGCAACTCACCACGGTGTTGGTGGGAATGTGGGTGATACGAACCGCCGAGTAGGTGGTGTTGACGGACTGGCCGCCGGGACCGGAGGAGCAGAAGGTGTCAATGCGGATGTCCTTGGCCTCGATCTTGATGTCGACTTCTTCGGCTTCGGGCAGCACGGCGACGGTGACAGCGGAGGTGTGCACGCGGCCCTGCGTCTCCGTGGCGGGAACGCGCTGCACGCGGTGGACGCCGCTCTCCCACTTCATCTGCGAGTAGACGCGGTCGCCCTCGATGATGGCGATGACTTCCTTGTAGCCGCCGACGCCGGACTCGGAGAGCGAGAGGACCTCGATCTTCCAGCGGTGCTGCTCGGCGAAGCGCGTGTACATGCGGAAGATCTCCGCGGCAAAGAGCGAGGCCTCGTCGCCGCCGGTGCCGGCGCGAATCTCCAGGATGACGTTCTTCTCGTCGTTGGGATCTTTGGGCAGAAGCAGGACCTTCAGCTCTTCTTCGATCGCCTGCTGGCGCGGCTCAAGCGTGGCGATCTCCTCCTCGGCCATGGCGCGCATGTCCGCATCGCCCAGCAGAGCGCGCGCGTCGGCCAGCCCCTGGCGGACCTCCTTCAGCTCGCGGTATTTCCTGACCGGGGCCTCGATTTCGCGCAGTAACTTCGCGGTCTTCTGGTATTTTTCGTGGTCGCTGATGACCTCCGGCAGCGCGAACTGGGACTCCAGCTCGATGTAACGCTGCTCCATCTTTTGCAAACGGTCAATCATGGGCCCTCTCCCTCCGGGGTTTTAGGTTTTGGTTGGGTGCATTGCGTGGAAAGACAGAAAACGAGTATCTGCGGCGGGCGCCGCTAGAGGAGGGCCGGGATGGGTTGATGGAGAGCCATCGCGTCTTCTATTCATTTTAGCGCGAAACAAGAGGAGCTAGAGAAATGGATTGACGATCTTGACGCCGTCAACGATCTGCCCGTGCTGCATGTCCTCGGTCAGGAGTACGCTGCATCTGGCCTCCTTGGCAGAACGGATGATGAGGGCGTCCCAGATTGACAGCCCATGCAGCCGGAGGATATCGATGGCCGCGAGGATGTCATCGACACGCGGCTCCACGACATAAAGCATCGCAAAGTTTTCGATGCGCTGCTTGGCCAACCCAGCAGGCAATTTGAGTTTTGCCGTGGTGGTCGAGAAGTACTCCTGAAGCACTTGAATCGAGAGAACTCCGGTCCGATGCCTCAAATGTTCTGTGAGCAATGTGACCGCCCGCGATTGTTTTTCCGGATCGCGAGGATCATCGCTGTAGACGAGGATGTTTGTGTCGAGGAAAGTGCGCGGCGGATTGCGGCTTGAGCTTACCTGCGAGGCCACTTCAAACGTTCCTCATAGATCTCGTCGCGATTCCATTTCCATCCCGGCTCTGGCTTTCCCCGACCAGACGTTTCCTTTAAGAACTGAATCGCTCGCTCAAGATCGTCCTCGCCGGCGATGTGGCGAAGATGGTCGCGAATCTCCTCGTTCACGCTCTTACCCACAGCGCGGAGCTTCTGGCGGGCGCGCTCGACGAGTTGTTCGTCGATGGAGAGCGTAATATTCATGGCCACAGTATACGTGCGCACATATTATGTGTCAATGTGGGCCTGACAATTTGCACCATTTGAATTGCCTCCGACCGCTCAGTTGCAGCCGGAGGATGCGCAACCGTTCATCACCGGGACTTCGAGGGCGGAGTCGTGGCCGGGGCCGGAATAAATGGTGACCGTGGCGGGTTTGTAGTCCTGGGGGCGGGCGGTCATGATGTTGGCGACGAAGGTCTGCGGGTTGCGGTCGTAGAGCGGGAACCAGGTGTTCTGAATCTCTACCATCACGGTGTGGCCGGCCTTGAAGACGTGGTCCACGTCGTGCAGCGAGAAGCGGTACTCGTAGATCTTGCCGGGCCTGAGCGGCGTGGCGTGGTCGAAGCCGGCGAGGTAGCGGCCGCGGAAGATTTCGGCGTTGGTCATCAGCTGGTAGCCCTGCATTCTGGGATCAGGATCGTCGGCGGGGTACTGATCGATGAGCTTGACGATCAGGTCGTTGTCGGAGCCGGTGGTGGCCGCGTAGATGTCTGCGATGACCTCGCCGGTAAGGGTGAGGTCATGGGTGAGGGGTGGCAGCTTCCAGATGGCGACATCTTTGCGGCCGGTGACAAAGCACTGGTCCTCGGTGAGCCAGTTGTACCACTGCGAGCCCACGCTGTAGGTGGGCTGGATGGGCCGGTGACGGTAGGGAACGGGGTTGGCCGGATCGCTGACGTAGCTGGTGGTGGCGCTGGCCGGGTCCGAGCCGCTCAGGCCGAGCGCGCCGGCGCCGAGCATGTGCAATCGCATCATCTGAGCGGTGGCGGGCGGGAAGTGCGCGTACCACTTCCAGGTGTTCGAGCCGGTTTGGAAGCTGAAGACATCCCGCGCCAACATCCCAAACAGGTGCTCGTCGAAACCTGATGGTACTGGGCAGAACGGATTATTTTCGCAATCGCCCTTCAGGTAGTAAGCGAAGAACGGCGCTTCAAACTGTGCGCGGAACTCGCGGCCGATGGGCTCGCCGTACTGCAGGTTGCCGAGGTGGCGCGTCGTTTGCGACCACGAGCCGTGACGCCACGGTCCAAGCACCAGGAAGTTATTGTCCTGCTTATTGTGCGGCTCCAGCTTCGTATACTCTTCCTGCGGTCCCCACATGTCTTCCTGGTCGTAGTAGCCGCCGACGGTAAGCGTGGGCACGGCGACGGCGTTCAAGTGCCGTTCGACGGCGCGCGAGGACCAGACGCTGTCATAGGCAGGGTGGTCGAGGAAGAGCTTCCAGGTGGGCAGCAGCTTCGAGCCGGATTCCTTCACGTCGGCGGCGAAACTGCCGTTCTGGAGGAAGTAATCGAAGCCGTCGCGGGGTTCGCCGTTCTTGTTGAAGCCGTAGCTGACGGGAATCTCCTGCTTGCCGGACTCCATGGAGAGCACGTAGTCGTAGCCGTAGCTCTGGCGGAAGGCGCCGTTGTGGAAGAAGTCGTCGCCGATCCACACGTCGATCATGGGGGCCTGTGGCGAGATGGCTTTGACGGCGGGGTGCGGGTCGATGCCGGCCATCATGGCCAGGAAGCCGGGATAGCTGGTGCCGATGAAGCCCGTGCGTCCATTGCTGCCGGGGACGTTGGCCAGCAGCCAGGCCACAGTGTCGTAGCTGTCGGTACTCTCGTCGATCGCTTTGGGGTTGCGGTGGTCGGCGAGCGGGCGCATCATGACGAATTTGCCCTGGCTCCTGTAGCGGCCGCGGATGTCCTCAACCACATAGATGTAGCCGGAGCGGGCCAGCTCCGGACGGCTGGCGAAGAACGAGGCGCGGGTTGTGCCGTCGGCGCCGTACGGGGTGCGCTGGATGAGAAACGGGAGCGGGGTAGTGATGTCGGTGGGCTTGAGAATGACGGCGTGGAGCTTGACGCCGTCGCGCATGGGAATCATCGCCTCGCTGCGTTGGTAGTCGTGAAAGAGGTGATGGACGGCCGGGCCGGTGCGCTGCCAGGCGGCGCTCGGCGCGTTGGAGAGGACCAGGTCGGTGGCGCGGCCGGAGGCATCGAGCGTGAAGCTCACCGACTCGTGCGTCGCGGGGATGTCGAATACCAGCGGGGAGGTGGGTTTCAGTTCGGCGGGAACCAGGCGCTCGGACTCGACGATGAGGTTGCCGTCCCGGACGTAGACGTTGAGCGGCGTATCGGGATCGACGGGGTTGGTGTAGGAGCCGGCGAGCGCTTCCAGTTGGGCGGCTGCCGCGGCAGACGATTGCGCCACATGCGGCCGGGCGACGGCCGGCGCGGCGGGAAACAGGACGAGACAGAGTAGAAACGGTGCGAAACGAGCGCGGAAGTGCGGCAAGCGGATGATCTCCTCCGATGCGTGGCTAATGGATGTGGCCGTGGTGGCTGTGGGCGGCTTCGGCGCCGTTGGCCAGCTGGTCCATGGGCACGACGCAGCCCACAAGCCGCTGGCAGCCGGTGTGCTCGAACTGGATGGTGGAGTGGCTGATCTGGAAGTGATTCCTGAGAAAGTGGTTGAGATTGAGCATGATGCACGCGCTCTCCGACGGGGGGATGTCGGCGATGGTCACGTGGCAGGCCAGCGCGCGCGACTGCGAGCCCAGGCTCCAGACGTGCAGGTCGTGGACGTTGATGACGCCCTCAACCCGCTCCATGCCGGCGCGGATGGCGTCCAGGGAGAGGCCGCGCGGCGTGCCCTCCAGCAGGATGTTCAGGGTCTCGCGGACGATGCCGATGCTTGACCAGAGGATGAGCGCGGCGATGAGCAGCGAGAGAACCGGATCGATCCGGTTCTGACCGGTGAAGAGAATGCCCGCGCCGCCGGCGATGACCGCAGCGGTGGAGAGCGTGTCGCCGGCCATGTGCAGGAAGGCGCTGCGCAGGTTGACGTCGCGGGCCACGCCCCACAGCAGTGCTGCGATGACGCCATTCATGACCACGCCGGCGGCAGCGACGATCATCATGACCCGCGGCTGGACGGCGACCGGAACGCTGAGGCGATGAACGGCCTCGACCGCGATCCAGAGCGAGAGAACCAGCAGCGTGGAAGCGTTGATGAAGGCAGCCAGTACACCCGCACGCTGATAGCCGAAGGTCTTGGAGTTGCTCGCGGGAAGCGTCTGGAAATATACGGCGGTGAAGCTCAGCAGCAGGGCCAGGAAGTCCGAAGCGTTGTGTCCGGACTCGGCGAGCAGCGCCAGCGAGTGGGCGCGCAGCCCGGCTACGAAGGTGACCACGACATAAGCGAGCGTGGCGACCAGCGAAAAGCGCAGCACGGACTTGGTCCTGTCAGAGCCGGGCGCGGAGGGCGCCGCATGGGCGTGCATGGAGATAGTGTAACCGGGGTAGGGTATGGAGGGCCAGCGCGGGGACGGTCCTTGCGATGGGTTCAGGCGCCGGCGGACGGGATTTTCCGCCTCCGCGTTTTGGTTCTTCTTAGGCTGCGCTGGTGATTGCTGCGCTACGGGGCGATTGTTTCGGCTTGCGCACCAGATCAGCCGCGGCCGGGGCGAAGATGGCTCAGGTCGAGCGGATCGGGATCGTCAAACGCGGGCAGCACGGGCAGGCCTTCGCGCAGGCCGGACCACTCCTCGGCGATGACGATGCTGTTCTGCGGATTGCCCGGCTGGTAGCGCACCGAGCAGGGGAAGCCGGCGCGGACGTGGGCCGCGTCAACGATGCCGCTGATGTCGGTGATGTCCTGTGAGCACTCGTAGTCCACGCCACCGATGCGGTAGTTGAAGAGCAACAGGGTGAGCTTGCGGGCTTCTTCTTCTCTATTTCTGGGCGGCGCCGTGACCTCGCAGACGTCCAGCAGCATGCCGTCGACCAGGCGGCCGGACTGCACTAGGAATTGGCGGCGGGCGCGCTCGATCTCCTCCGGGGTGGGGCGCCGGTGCAGGATCAACCAAAGCACCAGAGCGAGCAGAACAGCAAAGATGGTTCCTGTAGCGATAAGCTGGCCTGCGGTGATGTGAAGAAGGGTCATGCGAGACGGCGTTCGATTCCCGGGTTCACCTAGAGGATACCGCAGCGGCGGTGCTGCGGCGCGGACGCACGGCAAGGGGATAGGCCGGACGGAAGGGCGGTGCGGACGGCGGTTCAAAGCGGGAAGACACCGGCTCCGGACGCGGCTGAATGACCTATACTCAAGGTTGCGTCTTACGGGTTTCCGGGCTGCCGGGGGCCCGGTTCGCGGAGGTTTTTCCTTGACTGCAGAACGGCGTTCCACGTGCGCGCAACCCGGCCGCCGGTTCCGCTCGACGACGGTGATCTGCGTGCGCCGCAACGGCCAGGTGGTGATGGCCGCCGATGGCCAGGTCACGCTGGGCGAGCACGTGCTGAAGCACTCGGCGAAGAAGATCCGGCGGCTCTACCAGGACAAGATCCTGGCGGGCTTCGCCGGCTCGACCGCCGACGCGTTCAACCTGTTCGCGCGCTTCGAGGCCAAACTGGAGCAGCACGCCGGCAACCTGAACCGCGCGGCTGTGGAATTAGCCAAGGACTGGCGCACCGACAAGATGCTGCGCAATCTGGAGGCGCTGCTGCTGGTAGCCGACCAGGGACAAACGTTCCTGATCTCCGGTTCCGGCGACGTGATCGACCCCGACGAGCCGATGGCGGCAATTGGTTCCGGTGGCGCCTTCGCCACGGCGGCAGCCCGTGCGCTGATGGAGAACACCGCGCTGACGGCGCGCGAGATCGCCGAGAAGGCGATGAAGATCGCCAGCGAAATCTGCATCTACACCAACGATCACATCACGATTGAGGAGTTGAAGGCATAGAGGTTGCGGCCTCGGCCGGCTCACGGCAAGGCAAGGACTGAAACAAAAAACGTATGGCCATTTATCTTCCCGCATCCGCCGAAGAACAGGATCTCTCGCTGGACGAGCTGACGCCGCGCGAGATCGTCGCCGAGTTGGACAAGCACGTGGTGGGCCAGCGAGCGGCCAAGCGCGCCGTGGCCATCGCGCTGCGCAACCGGCAGCGGCGGCAGAAGCTGCCTCCCGACCTGGCCGACGACATCATGCCCAAGAACATCATCATGATCGGGCCAACGGGCGTGGGCAAGACGGAGATTGCGCGGCGGCTGGCCAAGCTCACCAACTCGCCCTTCCTCAAAGTCGAGGCCTCGAAGTTCACCGAGGTGGGTTACGTGGGCCGCGACGTGGAGTCGATGGTCCGCGACCTGGTGGAGATCGCCATCGACATGGTGCGCGAAGAGCGGCTGGAAGAGGTGGAAGACAAGGCGGAGATCAACGCCGAGGAGCGGCTGCTGGACATTCTGCTGCCGCCTCCGCCTGCCGCGCCCGCGGCGCAGGAGAGCCAGCTGACGCTGCCCGGCGCGGAGAGCCACCAGCGCTCGCGTGAGAAGATGCGGCAGCAGTTCCGCGAGGGCAAGCTGGACAACCGGCAGGTGGAGCTGGACGTGCGCGACCGCACAACGCCGCAACTGGGCATCATCAGCAACCAGAGCCTTGAGGATATGGAAATCAACCTCAGGGAAATGCTGCCGAACATCTTCGGGGGCGGCTCCAAGAAGCGCAAGATGAGGGTTGCCGACGCCTTCGATTACCTGGTGCAGGAGGAAGAAGGCCGGCTGATCGACATAGACCAGGTGAACCGCGCCGCGGTGGAGCGGGTGGAGTCGAGCGGCATTATTTTTCTCGACGAGATCGACAAGATCGCCGGGCGTGAGACCGGCCACGGGCCGGACGTCTCGCGCGAAGGCGTGCAGCGCGACATTCTGCCCATCGTGGAAGGGACCACGGTGAATACGCGATACGGCATGGTGCGCACCGACCACATTCTGTTCATCGCGGCGGGCGCCTTCCACGTCTCCAAGCCCAGCGACCTGATCCCCGAGCTGCAGGGGCGCTTCCCGATCCGCGTGGAGTTGAACTCGCTCACGGTGGAGGATTTTCTGCGCATCCTCACCGAGCCCAAGTCGTCGCTGACTAAGCAGTACACCGCGCTGCTCGAGACCGAAGGCGTGCGGCTGGAGTTTGCGCCCGAGGCGCTGCGGGAGATTGCGGAGTTCGCCTTCAAGGTGAACGAGCAGACGGAGAACATCGGGGCGCGGCGGCTGCACACCATCATGGAGCGGGTGCTGGACGACGTCAGTTTTCTGGCTCCCGACGTGACCCGCCACGCGCCGGACGCGGAGACCGCCGCGGCGCTGGCCGAGGCCATTCAGAATGAGTCGTCCACGCCGCTGCCCTACCAGGAGCGCAAGACCAAGGCCGGCGAAGAAAAGGTCTTCCTGATCGATGATGAGTATGTGAAGCAGATGGTGGCGTCGATTGTGAAGGACCAGGACCTGAGCCGCTACATTCTCTGAAGGGCGGCTGCCTGCCGCGCATTTTTACCGGGAGCCCGGGTTTCCGCGGCTGCACGCTGAGCTAGGCGATTTTTACCTCTTTGCGCAAAGTGCCGCCACCTCTGCCTCATTGCGCAAAGGGCGGTGATGATTTATCTCTTCGCGCCGAGCGCTTCAAGCCGGCGCAGATCCTTGAGCATCCCGGCGAGAGCCGTTTTCCCGATTTCGCTCTCGAATCCTTTCTGTAGTTCGTCGAAGGCGCCGATGGCGCGCACGGCGCACTTCTTGCCCTGCGGCTTGAGGGTGAGCAGGTAAGCGCGGGCGTCAGCGGGATCGATGCGGCGCTGCAGAAATCCCTTCACCTCCAGCGAGGAGAGGCAGTGGCTGATGTTGCCGCGGGTGGTAGAGAAGGTTTCGGCCAGTTGCGAGGGCTTGACCAGCCGCGGCGACTCGAAGAACAGCGCGGCCAGCACCAGCCCTTCCAGAAATCCCAGGCCGTCGGCAGCCAGGGCGCGGGCGGCGAGCGACTCAAAGCGGCGCGCGGCCCGGCTGACCGCGAACATGGGGCTCTGATGAAGGAAAGCATCGATGCGCATGGGGGCCTCGAGATGATTGAGCCGTGCAACTATTCAAAACAATATCAAATTGCCCTTGAACCTTTATGAGTTGGCGGAGAGGATCGAGGTGTGAGTTGGAAAACGACGATACCCTGCGCCGTTGGTCTGCTGGCGATGGCCAGCACGGCGGCCGGCCAGCAGCCCACGCCGCAAACCACGGCGAAATCGCCCGCGCAGCAATCCACGCCCCAGACAGCATCGCCGACCGCGGCGCAGACGGCGAATCAGGCCGCAAAGCCTGCCGCTCCGCAGGCCAGCGAGACCATGGTGGTGTTGGGTACGGCCGCGCCGGTGCCGCTGGCTGAGTCAGATTCGTCGGTGATGGTGCTGCCGGTGGGCACCAAGACGCTCACTCTCGAGTCAGAGCAGAACCTGCTGCGGCGGGACTCGTCGGTGTTTCTGGAAGAGCGGGGGGCGGGAGGTGGGCAGGCGGACATTGTGCTGCGCGGCGGGACTTTCGAGCAGGCGCTCGTGCTGCTGAACGGATTCCGTATCGACGATGCGCAGAGCTCGCGCCACAATCTGGACCTGCCAGTGCCCTTCGAGGCGATGGACTCGATCGAAGTGCTGCACGGCGCCGGCTCCACGCTGAACGGTGAAGACGCGCTGAGCGGGGTGGTGGATTTCCTGACCGCGGCTCCGGCGCACAACTCACTGGTGCTGCGCGCGGGCGCGGGCAGCTACGGCGAGAACGAGCAGGCGCTGCTGGGGGCTCTTACGCGCAAGCAGTGGAGCGGACGGCTGACCGCGCGGCGCAACTTCTCGACAGGCTTCATGCCGGACCGCGACTACCGCAACGAGGACTCATCGCTGGAGAACTGGGTGGGCTCGAAGCTGGGCGTGACCGACCTGATGGCCGCCGCCAGCGGCCGCTCCTTTGGCGCGAACCAGTTTTACGGGCCATACAACTCATGGGAGCGGACGAAGGGATGGTTCGCCTCGGCGCGGCAGGAGCTGGGCAGCCACAGCGAAGCGGGCTTTGCCTACCGGCGGCACACCGACGAGTTCATTCTGTTGCGCGACGATCCGGCGGTCTACGAGAACAACCACATCGACGGCTCGTGGCAGGGGAATGTGCGGCACAGGCTTCCGATCAAGGGCAGTTCGCTGCTGCTGATGGGTCTGGAGGAAGATGGCGACAGCATTCGCAGTTTCAATTTTTCTTCCAGCGTGACCTCGTATGCGCTGGGCATTCACGCGCGCAATCGGGGGGCGGGCTACGTGGATCTGGATCTGCGGCCGGCGAAATACCGCTGGAACCTGTCGGTGGGCGCGCGCGAGGAGATTTTTTCAGGCGGGGGGCAGGCAGTGTTCTCGCCGCATCTGGCCGGTAGCCTGCGTCTGGCGCCCAGGCTGAAGCTGCGGGCCAGCGGGGGGTATGGGTTCCGGATTCCGACCTACACGGACCTGTATTACTCGGACCCGACGACGGTGGGCAATCCCAACCTGAAGCCGGAGTCGGCGTGGTCTGGCGAGGGCGGCGCGGACTGGGCGCCGTCCGACAAGCTGTCAGTGTCGGCGACGGGGTTCTACTCGCGGCAGCACGACACCATCGACTACGTGCGCACCTCGCCCACGGCGAAGTGGCAGGCCACCAACCTGAGTGGCGTGCACTTTGCCGGCGTGGAGACCGAGGCGACCTGGGTTCCGGCGCGGTCAGAACGCGTGCAGGTGGGATGGACAGGACTGGCCGGAGGGCAGATTTTGCTCAACGGTTTGCAATCGGAGTACGCACTGAATTATCCGGTGCAGAACATTCATGCCACGTGGACCGCGCAACTGGCCAGCGTGCTGACGGTGATGAATACGGTCACCATTGCCAAGATCTACCAGCAGCCGGGGGTCGCGCCGTGGAATCCGCAGGCGTACCCGGTCTGGGACGCGGCGCTGACGCACGATGCGGGCAGAATCCGGCCCTATCTGCGGCTGGGCAACCTGAGCAACACCGGCTACCAGGAGATCAACGGCGTAGCCATGCAGGGGCGGTCGATCACCGGCGGGCTTTCGCTGTGGCTGGGACGCTAGAAGCAGTCCTACGGATGAATCAACTTCGACAACCGGTTTGCAAGTTGTTGTAAATGCGCAAAGGCCAAATTGAATAATTCGAATCGATCCCGAAGTGCCTTGTGAGAATTCAACAACATACAGCGGACGTTGATTAACTCGATTCATTCACGAGACTGCTTCTGGTCCCGGAAACTTGCTGAAAAACTCAAGCGGGCGCGCCGGCAAGCTGGGTACGGTTAGCCCTGGAACCGGGGGTACCCCCCACCCCCTATTTTGGGAGTAAAATCCTGCGGCACATCAACTTACGGCACGGGCTTCGCGCTAAAATCCTCTCAACATTGAAGTTATTTGCAGAATCCTCTCAGCAAAAGAGTTAGGGGCGCCACTGCCCCAGCTTTCAGCTATCGGCGGAGCGCGAAGGGCACCCGACTGCGAGATTGCCCTGAGATGATTGTGCCGCAAATTGGGGAAATGATCTGCAGTAAAATAGCAGATCACTGGCTCTTATATGGCGGGGAACAGGCGGAAATGGCCACCGGTGACTCCGGAGGCGCTAAGCATGAAAAGACACTAAAGTTACGTTGCACCGAGGGGAAAGAATGGGAGTAAAATCCAACCAAACGGGGAGACAAAATGGAAATCCCGGTTGGCTCGTCATTCGCCCCAGGCGTTATTCGATAACTTGGACTTAGTTGCGGCTGAACCATATCATTTTAATTTACCTCCCCGCTCGTAACTCGCATTTTTGGGTACCAAGGAGTAATTTACCTCCCCGCTCGTAACCCGCATTTTTTGGGTACCAAGGAGCTTGACAATGCCACAGAAAGGTAATCCTAAATCCATCCTTATGCTATTATGATGGACCTCTCGGCTCCCCAAATGCGCATGATATGCGCGCAAGAGTACGAGGAACTTGTTGAAAAAGCCTCGGCGGTCCCGGATCGTGACTTAAAAAGGGGTACGTAAACCCTCAGCGAAAGCTCAGGAGGCGCTTATAGGGCATTCTGACGCTCTCTGAATTTTGGGTGCGCCGAGCATTTTGCATTTTTCAACAAACTCCTAGAACGGATGCATTTGGGGGAACGTGGATAGCCGTCTGTTGTTTAGGGAGAGAAACCGATGACAAGTCTGAACAGCGTATGCGAGCCGGAGCCCAAGGAAATGCGTGCAACGAACCCAGATTTGGCGTCATGCGAAGCGGAAGGCAAAAGCCGCTCTATTGTTCCACGGATTCGCAAGTTTCTGGGTTCCGGCTCCCAAGGCGGCGCCCTGGTTGAAATGGCTCTTGCATTCCCGTTGATCATGATTATGTTGACGGGCATCTTTTCATTCTCGACCGCTTTTTACCAGAAGTTGCTGCTGGCGGAAGCAGTCAGCGCCGGCGGGCGGTTTCTCGCAGTGGACCGAGGAGACACGGACCCCTGCGCAACGACTGCGGCAAAGATCTATGCGGCAGCACCGACCCTTAATTCGACAAAAATCTCTCTTACTTTCAATCTGAATGGGACTTCGACCGGGGCAACTTGTCCGGGCCCGTCGAACGGCATCAATACGAATTTGGTAACCGGCGGAACCGCCGAGGTGACGGCCAGTTATCCGTGTGCTCTTTCAGTTTACGGGAGGGAATACGCGAGCTGTACCCTCACCTCGCAGATCACCGAGGTTGTCCAATGAACAAAGGCAGCGAGTTTTCTCTGTTGCGGGCTTTCAAGGACGAGAACGGCCAAGTGCTCCCGTGGATGGTGTTCATGCTGGTCCTGTTTAATGGAATGGCCGGCTTGACGATCGATCTCGGCCACGCCTATGTCTGCTATCGCGAACTCCAAACCTCAACGGATGCGGCCGCGTTGGCGGGAGCGTATGAAATGTCCCTGAGCACTGCCACGGTGTCCTCCGTCCAAGCTGCTGTGACGGACTTCAGCTCACAATCCCCCGGCATCAACGTCAATCCCAATCTGCCAAACGCCCATGTAACAGTCACGCTGGCATGTTCGGCTTTTGTGACGAACCAGGGAATCCTGTGTGCCGACTCTCCTACGGGCGATAACGCCATCCAGGTACAACAGAAAACGACCATACCGACGTATTTCATCAGAGTCCTTAGCCTTATGGGCGTGAAAACCGCCGATTCAATCACGCTCGCGGCGACCTCAACCGCGGCCATGAGGGGCGCAGCGAATTCACAGTACAATGTGAACATTATGGTGGATACGACGAATTCGATGTCTAACAATGACACCGACGCCAATTGTGGCAACACAAGAATCTATTGCGCACTGCAAGGGGTCCAGACCCTGCTCGATGATCTCTCGCCCTGCACGCCGTCGAGCACGTCAAAACAATGCACCCCGTTCGATGGAGTGAGCCTTTTCACTTTTCCGAACGTGGAAGCGAATACGGCTCAAGACGACACCACATGCCCCACTAGCAATCCTACGATCGTGCCGTACTACACACCCACAGCGGGGGCAACCTGGGATGCGCCCACGGGTACGTCCCCAACCTACCAGATCACAGATTACCTGAGTGATTGGAGCTCCAATAACCAGACGGGTGGTACGTTGAACTCCAGCTCTCCCCTTGTGGTCGCGACCGGGGGTGGGACGGGTACGAAGGGTCACCCATGCAACGGCCTGCAAACCCCGGGCGGCGACGGGACTTACTATGCCGGCGCAATTTATGCGGCGCTCTCGTCGCTTCAAGCCGAGCAGGACGCCAACCCAGGTTCCAAGAACGCGCTGATCATTCTCAGCGATGGTGACGCGAATAGCACAAAGATTACGGGCGGCAAAGATATCGGTGATGTATATGGTTCCCTGAATGATCAATGCGAGCAGGCCGTCCAAGCAGCCAAAACTGCAAACAGCATGACCGACACCACCGTTTTCACGATCGCGTACGGCGCGGCATCATCCGGATGCTCGACTGACGCATACAACGCAAAAACAAATCCGTCCGGAACGAACATCAGCCCGTGCGAGGCGATGCAGCAAATGGCCACCAGTGCCTCGACTTTCTACTCTGATGCGAACGCGTCACAAAACAAAGGTCAGTGTGTGTCATCCGTGAACAGCGGGTTTTCCTCGTTGAAACAGATTTTCCAGAACTTGTCGACGCATTTTACGTTTGCCCGTCTGATTCCGGATAGCGCAATATAGCAATCGCAGATGCTTTCAAAAGACGGAAGGACGTTGATTTCGGCTCTGGTTATTTCTTATTATTGAGTGTTGCGTAAGTTACAAAGGAAATAGTTCATAAGAGTTTATAGCTCAATCCCTCAGCGCTGACCTGCCCCCATTTTCTCAACCACTGATAACTGGAGTTTCCCGGTTTTGGTTTGGCTTCGAGACTGGCCCGTAGCCGCCGCCGTCGTGGCTGATGGCATAGCGAAAGCCCGAATAAGGCTCTCGCGAGACTCTCCGAGCGCGCCGGAAGCGAAAAGATTGCCGAGCTGCTCTCTGCCGCCGAGCGCGCCGGATGCCGAGAGGCGGTCGAGCGGTTGGCCCCGGAATTGCTCGAAACCGGGAAATCTGCCTTTCCCGGTACAGCAATTGTGGAAGCGCTGTAGCCGCGCGCGCGGGCGGTGGCCTGGCTGCTGCGGGCGGCCAGGCGCAGATGGGTTAGTTGACTGGCGGGGGCAGAAGGGGTTTGAGGGGCTTGAGGTCATCGCGGAGGAGCTTGAGGCCTAGGATGCAGCGCTCGAACTCGCCGGAGAGGCGGGCGAAGAGCGGAGCTTCCTGCTCGTATTCGAAGAGATTGAACTGGCTGACGATGAAGTAGCTCTGCTTGCCGGCCTGGATGAGCTCGGCGAGGGAGGGCTGATGGCGGCGCAGGCGGCTGGAGCCCGCGGCCTCAGGGTACATGCCGCCGACGAACAGGGCATAGTCGCCGATGTGCTTGCGGAGGGCACGCTCGGCGTCAAAGGAGGGCGCGCCGCCGAAGACCGGGTCGGCAGCCCGCATCATGGCAGAGAGCTCCTGGATGGGACGGCCCATCACGTCGCGGACGCTGTAGAGCTTGTCGGTCTCAGAGAACTCGCAGAGGAGCCGGGCGACGTAGGCGGTGACGCCGGGATCGTGGAGGCCGAGCCTGCCCTCGTAGCAGTTGCGGACCACCTGGCGGAAGAAGGGTTCGAGTGGGTGAGGCTGCGGCTGCATGATCATCTCCTGTGGCCGTGCGCGCGGGCGACGGCCAAGCTGCCGTGGGCATGGGCCGGGCGCTGGTGCGTGCCGAAAATGAACGAGCAAATGCTCTGGCCTCTGCCCGTTCATCCTGCCGTAACACGGAGATTAGCGAAAGAGTTGTGAGGACAAAAGAGGGAGAGCGGAGATTTTTGGCAGAGGGGAAGTGAGAGTGCAAACGCGGCAGTGTGGAAACTGCCGCGTGCGTGAAGCTTTCGAAAAGCATCGCTCAGGGGCTAAGGCCGCATCGATTTTGTGTTGTCTATGTACGGGCTGACGCCCGTACCCTTCAACGAAAATGCGTCTTTCAGCTCGCCGCGGCGGCTGAAGCCGCGCCCTTTCAGAAGACGGCTTGTTCAGCGGCTGCTCAGGCGGTGACGGTGGTGCGAAACTCAAGCTCGGCCAGGCGCGCGGCGAGAAGCATTTCCAGCTTGACCAGCGCGGCGGAGAAGCCTTCGATCCCTTCCTTGAGCTTGTCGGTGGCCATGCGGTCGGCCTGGTGCATGGCTTCGAATACATCCTGGTCGACGTGGATGGGCTCGATTTGCATGGCAAGCGCGGCCTTGGGGTCGAGCTTACGGGGCAGAACGCCGGGGGTGGATTCGAGCTCGGCCAGAAGCTGCGGCGAGATGGTGAGCAGATCGCAGCCGGCCAGCTCGGAGATTTCACCGATGTTGCGGAAGCTGGCGCCCATGACCTGGGTTTTATAACCGAATTTCTTGTAGTAGTTGTAGATGCGGGTGACGGAGCGGACGCCGGGATCGTCTGCGCCCTTGTAGTCGCGGCCGGTGTCCTTTTTGTACCAGTCGAGGATGCGGCCGACGAAGGGCGAGACCAGCGTGACGCGGGCATCGGCGGCGGCGATGGCCTGATGCAGGCCGAAGAGCAGCGTCAGGTTGCAGTGGATGCCTTCCTTCTCCAGGACTTCAGCGGCGCGGATGCCCTGCCAGGTGGAGGCGATCTTGATCAGGATGCGCTCGCGGCCGATGCCGGCCTGGTCGTACTGGAGGATGATGGCGCGGGCCATTTCGATGGTGGCCTGAGTGTCGTATGAAAGGCGCGCGTCGACTTCAGTGGAGACGCGGCCGGGGATGATGGCGAGAATTTTTTTGCCGAAGGCGACGGCGAGATGCTGGAAGGCGAGATTGGCGACGGCCTGATCGGCGGCGGAGTTGCCGAGCTGCTTGCGGGCCTCAAGCAGCACGCCGTCCACGATGGGCTGGTACTGGGGCATCTGCGCGGCGGCGGTGATCAGCGAGGGGTTGGTGGTGGCGTCCTGGGGACGGAATTGCTCTATCGCCTCGATATCGCCGGTGTCGGCGACGACGGTGGTGAACTGACGCAACTGGTCAAGTAAGTTTTCCGGCAGATTCTTTGGCATGGGACCTCCTGAGGGATGGATTTGGACCGGGGGTGAGCCCGAATTGCGCGGGGAACCCTCTCAATTCTTTGGATGCTTGCTGGACAGGCCGGGTGCAATCAGGGACGGCCTACGGCTAGTTTGCCTCAGCTGCCACGGTGTTGGCCAGCACGCCGAGGCCGGGCATGGAGACTTCTACACGGTCGCCAGCAGCCAGCGGAGCTACACCGGCGGGGGTTCCGGTAAGAATCAGGTCGCCGGGATGCAAGGTGAAGGCGGCTGTAATGTAGCTGAGGAGTTTGGAGATAGAGAAGATGAAATCGGCGGTTGAGGCGTGCTGGCGAAGCTCGCCGTTCTGGCGGGTCTCCAGGGTGAGGCCGGCGTCGGGATCGAGTTCGTCGCTGACCACGGGGCCGACCGGGCAGAAGGTGTCAAAGCCCTTGGCGCGGGTCCACTGGCCGTCTTTTTTTTGCAGGTCGCGGGCGGAGACGTCGTTCACCAGGGTGAGGCCGCGGATGACGTTACGCCAGAGGGCGGTGGGCTGAAAGTTGCGCACCTGGCGGCCGATGACCAGGGCCAGCTCGCCCTCGAAATCGACGCGGGCGGCGACCGCGGGCAGGCGGATCACGCCGCCGGAGGGGAGCAGCGACGAGACCGGCTTAAAGAAGAGCAGCGGCTCGGCGGGGATTTCGTTGCCCAGCTCCTTCGCGTGGTCGCGATAGTTGCGGCCGACGCAGACGATCTTGGAGGGCGTAACCGGGGGCAGCAACATGGCCTCGCGGAGCGGCCGCGGATGGAAACCTACATGCGCGGTGACCGAACTCAGGGAAGCCAATTGGAAGGCGAGATCCTCTTGGGGAGCCGGGGCCGGGCCTGTGATCCAGAGCTCACCGGAGCGATCTTCAATAATGCCATAACGAGGCTGACCATCAAGCAGAAAACGGCAGTAGCGCATGCGAAAGTTTCTCCGGAAAGTGGCCCTATTCTCACACAGATTCTGTTTTTCCGGTTCATTTTTTTCAGAGAATTGGCGGGCCGCACCATAAACGCCGGCGATGGTCAAGACAACATCATTGACAATAAGGAAGTCTATTGACAGGAAGAGATTTTATTGGTTGGAACGAACTGCGTATCCGCAAGCGAGATCCTCGCGCGCCAACGAGACTACAACTGGTTGCATAGATGCCCTGGCGCGATGAAGAAGCATCCCTCAGGGGTTGAAACCCCTGATTTTATGCTCCTTTTACGGCACGGCTAAACAGCTTGGTGAAAAACACCGTTTCTTAACCGAGGCTGAAAATCGGATCGCTCCAGGATGCCCTAGGAGCGATCCGCGAGCATCGGGCGATGATTTTCCATCGCCAACTTTGGCCTTGATTAAACCCGATTTCGACTTTTTCACCAAGCTGTAAAGCCGTGCCCTTTCAAAGCTGATTTATGCAACCAGTTCTAGGATGCGGGGACGGTTTCCTGCGCCGGTGCGGAGCGGGCACTCTCGTGGCCGCTCAGGCTGATGGCGGAGACGGCGTAGGTGTAGGTGCGGCCGGGCTCGACGTGCGCGTCGTGAAATGCGGGTCCGGCGACGGGCTGGGCGGACGAGATGCGCTGCCATGGGCCAGACCCCTCGCGACGGTAGACGGCGTAGCCGGCCAGGTCGGGCTCGGCGCCGGGCAGCCAGCTCAAATCGATCGAAGCGGGTGCGCCGTCGGCAGGCGCGTTGGCCACGGCGGCCAGGCCAGTGGGCACGGCGGGGGGAAATATGTCCTGAACATCGACGCGCACCGGCGCGGAGAGCGGGCCGTCCAGCTCCAGCGTCCGGCCGTTGAGCGCGACGCGGGCCACGCGCTGGGCGCGGTACTGGTAGACCTGGCCGAACTGGACGGTTTTGTCCAGGGCGCGATCAGGCGGGCCGGGCTGCGCATCGGCGGCGACCAGCAGATTCTGCTCGGTGGGCGCGGGGGGTGGGGCGAGCAGATCGCCGGAGGGCTTGGCCGGGGCCGGCGACAAGAGCGTGCGCTCAAGACGGACGGCGCTGGGCACGGACTCCGGCACGGGATCCCAGCCGAGGGTGACGCCCGCGCGGCTGACCGTGGCGGTGAGGCCGGTAACGGGCGCGGGCGCCTGGCCGGCGAGAACTATGGCCGGATTGGAAGGCCCGGCGGAGCGGTTTTTGCGGTTTTTCAGCTCAACATAATACGTAAGCGGGCGGGGCGCGCCCGTGGCCTGCGCGGGCGGGAGCGTGTCTCGAAAGGAGCCGGTGGCGGAGGGAGCCAGCGAGAGGCTGCCGGCCGGGATGCAGGGTCCGCTCGACTCGCGGCGGCAGATGCCGACGGCGATTTTGTCCTTGATGAGCAGCTTGTCGGTGGTTCGTTTGGGCATGGTCCAGGCGAGCGCGACCCGATTGCCGGTGCGGACGGCGGTGAGATTCACCACCGGGTTGGGCAGATTGAGCGAAGGCGGCTGCGGGGCAGCCTCCATGCCGCAGCCGGTGAGAAGCAGGCCGGAGGCGAGGAACAACGCCGCGAGAAGGCATCGCAGACTGCGCTCGGGGTTCATGCCCTACCAGTCTAAAGGAGCACACACGGGGGCGAGTGCTGCGGGTAGTGAACCAGTTTGAAGAGGGTCTGCCTCAGGGGCTGGAGCGCTGGCGATTTTTCTAGCAGATGATGAACGGGCTTTGCTGCCAGAAAACGAAGCCGCGCGGGGCGTAAAATCGAGTTTTTATGCATGAACTCTCGATTGTGCAGAGCATTGTGGAGGCGGTGACCGAGTCGGCGGCGGCCTATCCGGGTGCGCGCGTCATCGAGGTGCGGCTACGCATGGGCGCTCTGGCTTCGGTGGTCGAAGACAGCCTGCAGTTCTGCTACGGGATCGCCACCCAGGACACGCCGCTGGAAGGTTCGAAGCTGGTGGTGCGGACGCTGCCGGTGATTGTGCACTGCGCGCCCTGTGGCCGGGACGTGGAGCTCGAGAGCGTGCAGAGCTTTCGCTGCCCGCGTTGCGGCGAGCCGGCCGCTGATTTGCGGCAAGGACGGGAGCTGGAGATCGAGTCGATTGAGATTGAAGAAGCTGAGGTGACGCCATGACCACCAGGATTGTGGAACTGCGGCGGGGGATTTTGAAGAAGAACGACGAGCTGGCTGCGGCGCTGCGGGCCAACTACACGGCGGCCGGCGTGCTGGTGCTGAATCTGGTTTCCAGCCCGGGAACGGGCAAGACGACGTTTCTTGAGGTCACGCTGCGCGAGCTGCGCGGGCGCGGGGCGCGCGCGGCGGCGCTGGTGGGCGACCTGGAAACCGACAACGATGCGCGGCGGCTGGCGGCCACCGGCGCTCCGGTGCGGCAGATCAATACGCACGGCATCTGCCACCTGGACGCGGAGATGATCGGCAGGCACCTGGACGGCTGGGAGGGTGTTCGGCTGGAGGCGCTGGACTATCTCTTTATAGAGAACGTGGGCAACCTGGTCTGTCCGTCCAGCTACGATCTGGGCGAGCGCATCCGCGTCGCGCTGCTGAGCGTGACCGAGGGAGAAGACAAGCCGCTGAAGTATCCCACCCTGTTCAACTCCGCCGACGCGGCGGTGATCACCAAGGTCGATCTCGCCGAGGCCTGCGACTTCGACCGCGAGCTGACGCTCAAGAACCTCCACGAGATTCGGCCCGGCATTTGCGTCTTTGAAACTTCAGCGAAGACCGGCGCGGGCATGGAGCCGTGGCTGGCCTACCTTGAGGCGGAACGGGCTGGACGAAACGACTGATGGTGCGGTTAGTATGGATGGGGCTGCCAGGGTCTGTTCGGGGCCATGGATGAGCAGCCGAGGCTGCGAGTTGGCGCTGCTCCCTGAGGTTCGCGTCCACTCGGCAGGCCGGCCCCGCGCTGGACCATTGCTGCACAAGCTATCAGCCGGCTCAGGGGAAGATTGCTGAAAGCGCCCGAGGCCGCGGGCGCTGCCCTGGCAGAGGAGCGTGGCGCGCGGCGGTGAGCGCGGCGGGGGAGACGGGCTGTCAGAACAGGTTTTTTCACTATGAAGTGGCCGCGCGGCGCGGCCGGCCTGCAAAGTGGATGAGGACAAGGAGATCGGGGATGAGGCGGAGAAGCTTTCTGAAGACGGGAACGACAGCCGTTCTGGCCGCCACGGGATTGCGGCCGGGCTGGCTGCACGCGTTTACGGCGGAGGACTGGATCGACCTGAAGCAGCCGTCGATTGTGCTCTCGCCCACAGCCAGCGAGCGGGAGAAGACCGCGGCGCGGGTGCTGACCGAGGAGTCGTACAAGCGTTGCTGGCTGCAGTGGACGGTGGGCGGACGGGCCGCGAGCGGCGGGACGACGATATATGCGGGAACGCGCGCATCGTGGAGCAAGCTGGGCCCGGCAGTGGCCGCGGTGGGCGCGGCGCATCGCACGCTGGCCGCAGAAGGCTATGCGCTGGCCACCGGCACGGACGCCAACGGCCGATGGATCGCGGTTTACGGCGCCGACGAGCGCGGACTGCTGTTCGGCATCGGCAAACTGCTGCGGTCGATCGAGTTCACGCGCTGGGCGGCGCGCGTGGACGCGAACCTGCTGAAGGGCGCGAGCAGCCCGCACTATCCGCTGCGCGGGCACCAGTTGGGATACCGGCCCAAAACCAACGCCTACGACGGCTGGACGGTGGAGATCTGGGATCAGTACATCCGCGAGATGGCCATCTTCGGCACCAACGCCATTGAGCTGATGCCGCCGCGCACCGATGACCTGCCCGACAGCCCGCACTTCACCCTGCCCCCGGCGCAGATGATGGTGGAGATGTCGCGCATCGCCGACAGCTACGGGGTGGATGTGTGGGTCTGGTATCCGGCCATGGACAAGGACTACAGCGACCCGCACACGGTGGAGGCGGCCATCGAGGAGTGGGCCGGCGTGCTCAAGCCGCTGCCCCGCGTGGACGCGATCTTTGTGCCCGGCGGCGATCCCGGCGACACCGAGCCGAAGTACCTGATGCCCCTCTTGGAAAAGCAGAAGCAGAGCATCAACCGCTTCCATCCCAAGGCGCAGATGTGGGTCTCGCCGCAGGGCTTCAACGAGGCGTGGATGACCGAGTTTCTTGACATCCTGAAGGATCCGCACACGCAAACCTGGCTGGATGGGGTGATCTTCGGGCCGCAGTCGCGGCTCGGTCCCGAAGAGTTCCGCAAAGCGATTCCGGCGCACTATCCGGTGCGGCTCTACCCGGACATCACGCACAGCGTCAGCAGCCAGTACCCGGTTCCCGACTGGGACGTTGCCTATGCGCTGACCGAAGGACGCGAGATCATCAATCCGCGGCCGGAGAGCGAGACGGACATTCTTCGCCTGACCGGCCCCTACAGCATCGGCTTCCTCACCTACTCCGAGGGCTGCAACGACGACGTCAACAAGTTCGTGTGGAGCGCGATGGGCTGGGATCCAAAGCAGCCGGTGATCAATGCGCTACGCGAGTTCAGCAGGTTTTTCATCGGCGCGCGCTACGAGGACGGATTCGCGCAGGGATTGCTGAATCTGGAGCAAAACTGGCGCGGCTCGCTGACGTCCAACAGCCAGGTGGAAGACACGCTGGCCGCCTTCCAGGACATGGAAGCGACCGCGCCGCCGTCGGTCCTGGAAAACTGGCGCTGGCAGCAGGCCTACTACCGCGCCAACTTCGACGCGTACGTGGGCCACCGGCTTCTGGTGGAGAACGGCCGGCTCACGCGGGCACGCGACCTGCTCAGCCGCGTCTTTCAGTTGGGCTGGGCGCCGCTGCCGCTGGGCATCGGCGCGATGCCGGCAGGGCGCCCGTCGAGCCGGCTGGACCCGGCGATTCTGCTGGATGGGGCGGAGGCGATCCTGAACCAGATGGAGATTGATCCCGCCGGCGCGGTGCTGCGCTCGCGCGTGACCGCTCTGGGCTACGCGCTGTTTCAGAGCATCCACATGCAGCTTGCGGTGGAGGACTACCAGGGCGAGGCAGTGGAGCGCGGCGCGAATCTGGACACGCTGGATACGCCGGTCAGCGACGTGCCCTGGATGCGCAAGCAGATTGCCGCCATCCGCGCGATGAGCGGAGAGGAGAAACAGGTGATGGCCATCCGCGATCTGCTCAAGCGGACCGATCCGGGGCCGGGCGGCTTCTACGACGAGCTGGGCAACATCGCCAACCGGCCGCATCTGCTGCTGGGCCTGGGATCGGAGAAGGATCCGGACTTCCGTCACACGCCGCTGATCGAGTTCACTTACCCCGACCGCTTTGGCGACGCCGCTCCGCTGGCGTGGAAGTGCTGGGCCGGCTCGCTCTACGACGCGCCGATCGAGATGCGCTACGACGGACTGGACCCGCAGCGCGCCTACAAGGTGCGCGTGGTCTACGGGCCGGGCTCGGTGCGGATCAAGCTGCGGCTGGTGGCCAACGACCAGATCGAGGTGCATCCATATATACAGCGCGCATACCCGCCGGCTCCGCAGGAGTTTGCGATTCCGCAGGAGGCGACCGCGGACGGCACGCTGAAGCTGGCGTGGACGCGCGAGCCGGGATTGGGCGGCAACGGACGAGGCTGCGAGGTGGCGGAGGTCTGGCTGATGCCGGTTCCGGAGACGGAGACGAAGTCGTAGAAGGAGAACCTGCCCATGGCGCAATCGGCTCAAGGAGGCAAGACCGCGGGCTGGAACCGCGTGCGCGCGCGGCTGGCCGCGGGCGAGTTTGTCATTGGGCTCACCATAACCTCGAGCAACCTGGACGTGGCCGCGACCGGCGCGCAGCAGGGCTTCCATTTTCTGTGGGTGGAAATGGAGCACTCGCCGGTCACCCTCGAAGCGCTGCGCGGCGTGGTGCTGGCGGCGCGGGGGCTGGGAACGCAGGTCTTTGCACGCGTTCCGGTCACCGCTGTCTGGACCGCCAAGCGCGTCCTCGACCAGGGCGTCAGCGGCGTCATCTTTCCCTTCGTCAGCGACCCGGACCTGGCGCGCACCGCAGCGCAGGCCTGCCACTATCCGCCTCTCGGTCTGCGCGGCTCCGGCGCGGGGCTGGCCGCGGCGACCTGGCCGGAGGTGGGCAGCTACTACGACTCGGCCGACGTGCAGGTGCTCACCGTGTGCGTAATCGAAGAGGCACGCGCGCTTCCGCACCTGGACGAGATCGCCGCCACGCCGGGAGTGGATGTGCTGTTCATCGGCACCAGCGATCTGTCGTTTTCGCTGGGACTGCGCGGCCGGCAGAACGAGCCGCTGCTGGAAGACGCAATCGCGAAGATTCGCGCCGCAGCGCAAAAGCACAACAAATATCTGGGCCGCCCGGCGGGCAGCGCCGAGGACGTGCTGCGCTTTCGCCGCGAAGGCTTTCAATTTTTCCAGTCGGTCACCGAGCTGGGACTGATGCGGCTGGGCGCAGAGCGCATTCTGGAACCCCTGGGCTTGTATCGATCGCCATCCAACCAGGGAGCGCTTTATTGACTTCATTCATCCGCATGGGCCGCGGCGCGGCCCGCAACATCAAGGAGAACGCATGACCTCTGCAATTCAGCGCCCGCTCAGCGGGATTGTTCCTCCCCTGGCCACGCCGCTGGCCTCGCTTGACGCGCTTGACGTGCCCGGTCTGGAGCGACTGGTCGAGCACATTCTCGGCGGCGGCGTTGATGCCCTGTTCATTCTGGGCACCACCGGCGAGGGCCCGGCGCTGAGCTATCGCGTGCGGCGGGAGCTGATCGAGCGCGTCTGCAAGCAGGTGGGCAAGCGGGTTCCGGTGCTGGTGGGCATCAGCGACGCGGCCTATGCCGAGTCGCTGCACGTGGCCGAGATTGCAGCCAGGGCTGGCGCCGCGGCGGTGGTAGCCGCGCCGCCGTTCTACTTCCAGTTCAGTCAGAGCGACCTGTTCAAGCTGATTGAGAGCCTGGCGCGCGACTCGGCGCTGCCGGTTTATCTCTACAACCAGCCCGGTTTGACGAAGATGGTCTTCGAGCCGGAGAGCGTGGCGCGCTCGGCAGAGATTTCCAACATCTGGGGCATCAAGGACAGCTCCGGCGACATGAACTACCTGAAGAAGGTCATCGAGCTGGTCGCCAGGAAGCATCCGGAGTACACCATCCTGGTCGGCCCCGAGCATCTGCTGGCCGAGGGGCTGCTGGCCGGCGCGCACGGCGGCGTTCCGGGCGGCGCCAACATCTTTCCGCATCTGCCGGTGCGCGTCTACCAGGCGTTCAAGGACGGCAAATTCGACGAGATGAAGAAGGCGCAGGCGCAGTTGGTGGCCGCGGGCGATCCCATCTGGAGCTCGAACGAGACCGAGCCGGTGTACATTCGCCGGCTCAAGTGCGCGCTCTCGGTGATGGGTCTGTGCAGCGGCATTCCCACCTGGCCGTACCACGAGTGCTCGGCCGCGGAGCGCGCAGACATCGAGAAGCACCTGCGGCAGCAGGGAATCCTCTGAGCTGCGTGCAAGAGATAGCAGGAGATAATCGACTAGGATGAACTTTCATGACTAGGCCTCGGGTCAAGCCGCGCGTGCCGCCGCGAAGTCCCGCACCAGCAGGCAGGAAGGCAGGCAAGCAAGCAAACACTAGTTCGCGTCTTGATTTGCTGATTTATCTGGCGCTGCTCCTGGCCACTTTCGCGGTCTACGCACAGGTCCGCCACTTCGATTTCGTCAACCTGGACGACCCCGATTTCACCATCGCCAACGTGCACGTCCAGCAGGGGCTGACCGCGGAGGGTCTGGCCTGGGCGTTCACCTCACGAAGCATCAATGCCAACTGGTTCCCGCTGATATGGATCTCCCATATGCTGGACTACCAGTTCTTCGGTGCGGATAGCGGCTGGCACCACCTGCACAACGTCCTGCTGCACGCGCTGGCAGCCGTTCTTTTGTGCATATTCCTGCAGCGGGCGACGGGCGCGCGATGGCGCAGCGCGCTGGTGGCGTTTCTATTTGTATTGCATCCGCTGCATGTGCAATCCGTGGCCTGGGTGTCCGAGCGCAAAGACGTACTCAGCGCCTGCTTTTGGTTTCTCACTTTATGGCTCTATGTTCGATACGCCGAGCGCCGAAGCCTGGGCCGATATCTGGCGGTAGCTTTTAGCTTATCCCTGGGGTTGATGGCCAAGCCGATGCTGGTCACTCTGCCTTTCGTCCTGTTGCTCCTGGATTATTGGCCGCTCGCGCGTTTCAGGCAGCCGTGGCGCAAAGCCATTTTGGAAAAACTTCCGCTGCTGGTACCTTCAGTCGCCGACGCCGCCATCACCTACATAGTGCAGAAACAAGCTGACCCGTGGGCAGGCTTGCCGCTCGCACTCCGGCTGGAAAACGCAATATATTCCTGCGCCATCTATATCTTCCAAACATTCTGGCCGTTGCGGCTGGCAGTTGCCTATCCTTATCCGCGCACATTCGCCTTTTTCCCGATTTTCGCCGCGGGGCTTTTGTCGGCCGCCATCACGACCGGCGTTATCGTGATGCGCAGGCGCGCGCCGTACCTCCTGACGGGTTGGAGCTGGTTCCTGGTCACGCTTGTTCCGGTCATCGGGCTGGTGCAGACGAACTACATGACCCACGAGGATCAATACATGTACATTCCCATGGAAGGCCTTCTGATCATGCTGGTGTGGGGTGTCGCGGAGATCCTTGAAAGGCTCCACTCTCAGGTGCTGGCGGTTCCCTTGGCCGTGACGGCCTGCCTGGCTTGCGCCGTACTCACCTGGATCCAGGTCGGGTACTGGCGCAACAGCGAGACGCTGTACCGGCACGCGCTCGAAGTCACGGACAACAATTTTATCGCCAATTACAGCCTAGGCGTTTACCTTGTGTCGATGCGGCGCCCCTCCGAGGGTCTTCAGTACCTCAAGACTGCGGTGGGCATCCACCCCGGCGACGCCGATGGGCGCAATGATTTGGGCATCGCACTGGCCCGGACCGGCAGCCTGCCTGAGGCCATCGCACAATTCCAGGTTGCAATCCACATGGCTCCGGATGCGCCCAACCCCCACTATAATCTGGGGCGCGCCCTACTTCAGACCGGAGATGTGACCGACGCCATCACCGAATTCCAAACTGCTCTTCGGCTGGACCCGACGAACGACGAAATACGCCGCAATCTGGCCCTGGCGCAATCCAGGCTCTCACCTGGAACCGCGCAGAGCGCAGGCTCGGCTGATACCAACTTGACTCGCGACATGGCGCTGCTGAAGGCCGGCAACTTTCCCGGCGCTATTGCCGCGTTCGAATCCTTTCTGCGCATCAATCCCAACAACGCCGCCGCACACAACGACCTGGGCGCAGCGCTGGCTATGACCGGCCACCTGCCCGACGCAACGGGCCAATTCGAAGCCGCGGTCAGGCTGAAACCGGATTTTGCCGATGCGCAGTTTAACCTCGGCCGAGCGCTTGCGGCGTTTCCCAACCGGCATTCCGAAGCGCTTCTTCACCTGGCAGAAGCCGACCGCCTGAGACCCGACCCGAAGGTGGAGCAAATGATCGCGCGTCTGCGCGCGGAGCCGCACTGAGGCATAGGCAGGCCAGCGTTAGCACCGAATTTGGAGTAGGCAGCCATTGTCCGGCAAGGGCCTTGGTGAGCTGGAGTGAAATCGCCGTGGTTGGGATCGCCCTTGCCGGCAAGATCGGTCTTCGACAAGGCACGTAGTTGGCGCGTCACGAGCCGACCAAGAACAAAAATAGTTCTCGTCCCGAGCGGCTCCTCAAGTCGTAACGCTGCGATTTCGTTGGCGGTAAAGCGGGCAGTGGAGCAGCGCAACGCGCCAGCTCGCTGCCCGTTATCTTTGCGCGCGCAGCGGCAGGAGGGGGGTGTCGTCTAGAATGCTACGGAGCCGAAGACGGCATCCGCGTGTGCGCTCTGCGCGAGGCAAGCGCCCGCGGGCCTGCGCAGTGTTGGAAGGAGCTTGTTGCCTATGCGTTCACTTAGGATTGCGGGGCTGGCGGCCTGTCTGCTGCCGGCATTGTTGTTGCTGCCTGGCATGCAGGCGCAGAAGGCTCCGGCCGCGGCCAAGCGGCCTATCGATTACGCCAACGGGCTGGTGGGCACCGCGCCGCTGGACAACCAGAAACTGATCGGGAACGCGCCGCCGCCGGGCGAGCTGCTCTACTCCGGCATGACCTCCGCCGGCGCCACCCTTCCCCACAGCTCCACCATCCTCGCGCCCATCAATCACAATACCGACCTGGCGTATCCGGCCGGCGTGGCCACGCCCTACTACTATCCGGAACGGACCATGATCGGCTTCTCCACCGGAACGATGGGCGGACCCACGATCATGCCGGTGGCGGGCGACTGGACGGTGCCGCCGGAGCGCAGCGGCTCGGTTTATGACAAGGCGCGCGAAAAATCCTCGCCCGGCTACTACTCCGTCTATCTCGACGACTACAAAACGCGCGTGGAGATGACCGCGACCACGTGGACGGGGATCTTCCGCATCACCTTCCCGCGCAGCGAGCAGGCGCACGTGCTGCTGGACCTGGGCCGGATCGGCGGCGACGTGGAGATCGCCGGCAACAACACCGTGCGCGGCCAGGCGCAGCGCGGGCGCGGCGCGCGGAGGCCGGGGATGTTCGGACCGATGTACTTTGTCGCGGAGTTTTCCAAGCCGTTTGCCTCATTCGGCACCTTCAAGCAGATTCCTCCCACGCAGACCCGCTTTGAGCCGGCGATGGGCGACAAGGACGTGGAACCCGATGCGCGCACCGTCTCCGGCCACTACTCCGGCGCCTATCTGCAGTTCGCAACCTCGGAAGGCGAGCAGGTGCTGGTGAAGATCGCCACCGGCGAAAGCTACGAGATGGCCGAGGCGCGGCTCAAGGCCGAGCAGCCGGGATGGGACTTCGACGGCGTGCACGCCGCGGCCGAGGCGGCCTGGGCCAAGAAGCTGGACCAGATCGAGGTGCAGGGCGGAACGGAGAAGGAGAAGATGCTGTTTTACTCCTGCCTCTACCACTCCTTCGCCAGCCCGCGGCTGGTGGCGCAGAAGGGCGAGCAGTTCACCGGCCTCGACGGCGTGAAGCGCACGGCCACCTACGACCGCTACGGGCCGGTGCCCTACTGGGACACGGGCCGCGACCAGGTGGTGCTGCTCACGCTGCTGGAGCCCAAGGTGAAGGAGGACATTCTGCGCTCGGAGTTCGACATGGCGCGCGAATCCGGCTACATGGGCACGTCGTTCCACGGCGACCACGCGGTGATGATGTACCTGGGCGACTGGGAGCGCGGGCTTAACTTTGATTGGAGCGCCGTCTACGAATACCTGCGCAAGAACGCGATGGACCCCGACGGCCCGCGGCCTTACCTGGCCGAGTACATCAAGAATGGATGGATCTCCGACTTTATTCCCGACGCCAACCCGGACCCTCCCTACGCCGGAGGCAAAGCCGGCGCAGCCACCACGCTGGAATATGCGTGGGACGATCACGCCATGGCGCTCTTCGCGAAAAAGCTGGGCAAGGAAGACGACTACGAGATGTTTCTGAAGCGCGCGCACAACTACCGGAACGTCTTCGATCCTTCGATCGGGTTCATGCGCGGGCGCACCGCCGACGGCAAGTGGATCTCGCCCTTCGATCCCGGCGAGCCCTACTACAACTTCATGATGAAGGAAGCGTCTGGCTGGTCAACGCTGTGGCTGGTTCCGCACGATGTGCAGGAGCTGATCAATCTGCTGGGCGGTCGCGAGAAGTTCGACGCCAAGCTGGACGCGTTCTTCTCGACGCCCTACCATCCCAAGGGAATCTGCCGCGACTGCACGGGGCTGATTGGCGAATATGTGCAGGGCAACCAGCCTGACCAGCAGTCGGCCTACTACTATGACTGGGGCGGCCAGCCGTGGAAGACGCAGGAGCTGGCGCGCAAGATTCTCAAGCTGATGTACGGCAGCGACAAGACCGGCTATGGTTTTCCGGGGATGGACGATCAAGGCTCGACCTCTTCGTGGTACGTCCTCAGTGCGATGGGCTTCTACACGGTGGACCCGGCCAGTCCGGATTACATCATGGGCAGCCCACTGTTCAGCCAGGTGACCATGCACATGGGCAATGGCAAGACCTTCGTCCTGGCGGCCCACAACAATTCGGAGAAGAACATCTACATCCAGTCCGCCACGCTGAACGGCAAGCCGTGGAACAAGCCGTGGTTCAGCCACGCCGACATCGCCAACGGGGGACGCATGGTGCTGGAGATGGGCCCGCAGCCCAATAAACAGTGGGGCAGCGCGCCCAGCGCGGCTCCGCCCTCGATGTCGCAGCCGGAGTAAGGTGAGAGACGATGAAGATTCGCCGTGTTGCCGGCTGCGCACTGCTGGCTGCTGTCTTGCCATGGATAACGAGCGTGGCTCCGCCACAGACCGCTGCGCAGCCGCCGGACAGCCGTCTGATCTTCCAGACCAGCCATCTCTGGTCGCCGCGCACCAACGTGAATGCCGACACGGTGATGGTGTACGGCATTGACGACACTACCTCCGCGCGCATCCGCTCCTGGCGCGAACACGGCTACCGCGTCACGGTGATGACCGGCGTGGCGTGGGGCCGTTACGCGCCGTATCTGCGCGGCGATTTCGACGGCAAGCAGCACTGGAACGAGACCCAGCAGGAGAAGAGCGGCAAGCTCATTCTGCACACCGGGCGCGAGGTCCCGTACATCTCGCCCAGCATCTCGTATGGCCGCTACCTGGCCAAGGGCGTGGAGGCCGCGCTGGACGCGGGGGCCGAGGCGATCTACCTCGAGGAGCCGGAGTTCTGGGCGCGCGCCGGATGGAGCGACAGCTTCAAGGAATCCTGGCAGGAGTACTACCACCAGCCGTGGCAGCCGCCGGACAGCTCGGCTGACGCGCAGTACCGCGCCTCCAAGCTGAAGTACTACTTTTACCGGCGGGCGCTCAAGCAGGTCTTCGACTCGGTGCGCGCCTACGGCGTGCGCCATCATCGCGTGATCCCGTGCTACGTGGCCACGCACTCGCTGATCAACTACGCGCAGTGGGCGATCGTCAGCCCGGAGTCGTCGCTGCTCAGCGTCGGCGCCGACGGTTACATCGCTCAGGTGTGGACCGGAACCTCGCGCGTGCCCAACGTCTACGACGGCGTGCGACGCGAGCGGACCTTCGAGACGGCCTTCCTCGAGTACGGCGCCTTGCAGAACATTGCGCGCTCCTCGGGCAGGCGCATCTGGTACCTGAACGATCCCATTGAGGACAATCCGAATCACTCCTGGGTGGATTACCGCAGCAACTGGGAGAACACGCTCACCGCATCGCTGCTGCAGCCGGTGGTCTCGCGCTACGAGATTCTGCCCTGGCCGGAGCGCATCTTCGGGCCCAAGGGTTTTCACGTGGCGGAAGACCCGAGCACGGCCGATCCGAACCCGGCGAAGATTCTGATCCCGAAGGCGTACGAGACGGAGCTGCAGACGGTCTTTCATGCGCTGGGCCAGATGCAGCAGCCGGCGTCGGCTGTGCGCTGGGAGTCGGCCGGAACCGAGGGGATCGGCGTGCTGGTTTCAGATACGTTGATGTTTGAGCGCGCCGCGCCAGATCCCTCCGACCCGAACCTGGGCCAGTTCTACGGATTGGCCTTGCCGCTGCTGATGCGCGGGATGCCCGTGGAGCCGGTGCAGATTGAGAGCACGTACCACAAATCCGCGCCGGGATTTCTGCGCCGCTACAAAATTCTGCTGCTCACTTACGACGGCCAGAAGCCGCCCTCGCCCGCGTTTCACACGGCGCTGGCAGCGTGGGTGCGCGCGGGCGGCGCGCTGATCGTACTCGACGACGATAAGGACCCCTACAACCACGCGACAGACTGGTGGAATTCCGGCGGCAGGCACTATGACACGCCGCGCGATCACCTGTTTGAGACGCTGGGCCTGAAGCCGTCGGCCACCGGCCTGCATGCGGTGGGCAAGGGCTACGTTTTGTATGAGCCGCAAAGTCCCGCGGCGCTCACCTATTCGCCGCGCGGCGCGCAGACGATGCTCGACCTGCTACGGACGGCGGCCGCTGCGATTCATCTCGAGGTGAAGGAGACCGGCACGCTGATCCTGCGGCGCGGGCCGTTTGTGATTGCGGCCGGACTGGACGAGGAACCGGGCGACGCGGCAGGAGTTGAGGCGCAACCGGCGGTGGTGCGCGGCGATCTGATCGATCTGTTTGATCCCGCTCTGAAGGAGAGCAGTCACGTGGCGATTGCGCCCGGCACGCGCGCGTTGCTGCTGGACGTGAGTTATTTCAAATCGTCCACGCCGCGCATCCTTGCGGCCGCGGCCAAAATCACCGCCGAGCACGCCACCGCGCGCAGCCTGAGCTTCGAGGCTGAGGGCATCGATCAGACGCAGGCCGCAGTGCGGATTCTGGCCCCGCGCGCCCCGCGCTCGGTCACTCTCGACGGCAAGCCGCTCGATCCCGGCCACGTTCAGCAATCAGGCCGCACTTTGCTGCTGCGCTTCACCAATACCGCAACGCCGCAGAAGGTTGAAGTTCTGTTTTAGGGCTGCTTTGGAAGAGATGGAACCGGCCGGTCGAATCGCGGCCGGCGGCAAAATGATAGGCACGGCCAAGCGCAGCGTGCTCCGGCAGCGCCGGGCGCGGGATTTGCGCGCATGTACAATAGGCTCATCCCAATGAAGTGCCGGGATGGCGGAACTGGCAGACGCAGCGGACTCAAAATCCGCCGACACTTGCGGTCATGGGGGTTCGACCCCCCCTCCCGGCACCAGAAACTTACCTCCCTTTTAGAACGGCGGAATACGCGAGGCCTGCACCGGATTATGCGGGCGCATGGATTTCCACGTCCCGCTTAGTCCAGTGTGAGCAGCTCCTCGCGAGAGAGCGCTGCGGCCTTCTGCTGCGCCGCGTGCAGGGCGGCGTCCCGAGCTTGCTCCCGGCTGTTCATCGCCTGCTCCGCGGGGGAAGCGCCCGTTAAAAATCCGGTAAGCAAGACGGGGGCCAGGGCATTGCAAGAGAACAATGAGAAGAACCGCGTCCTGTCCTATGATGAACAGGATAGGTATCTCGGTTGCGCATCTCCGATGCTTCGGGATGTGGCCAGTCTCATTTTAGAAACCGGAATGCGCCCTGAGGAAGTTTGCCGAATTCAGGCAGAAAACGTTCACTTAGCCCAAGGGTATTTGTTCAACCCACACGGCAAAACTAAGGCAGCCAAGCGCCGAATAAAGCTGACGACGAAGGCTAAGAGCATACTTGAAGGACGCATGGCCATGCGTGAGGCTGACTACCTGTTCCCTCACGAAGATGACCCGACCCGTCCGGTCCCAAAGGTCAACAACGCTCACGACGCCGCGCTAAAGGTCAGCGGAGTGGACCATTTTGTGATTTACGATTGCCGGCACACTTGGGCTACACGAGCAGTGGAGGCAGGAGTGGATCTTGTGACCCTTGCGGCCATGATGGGCCATACTCGCATTCAAATGGTTTTGCGTTACGCCCATCCGTCTCAGGAACACCAGTTCAAGGCGATGGACATCATAGAGAGACATGTAATTGCGCAGAGAGCAGTGATCTCAGAACAGAATGCGTTCGATAGCTCCGCTCAATTGATCTCAGACGTTGTGGTGAATACCACGAATTTTGGAACACAACACGCTCTGGAAACGAACCAGACTGTGCCGTGATGTTGTGCGCCCCGCTACAATTTCCGCTACGCTAAGATTGCAGCCTTGCATAGAATAGTCTGCAAGTTGTTGAATATATTGGAGGCGCGGGCCGGGATCGAACCGGCGCATAAAGGTTTTGCAGTTTTCTGCACCGCGTCTAAGTCGTTAAGAAAACAGGGCACTTCCGCTGGGCGAAGTTCCCAAAAACCGGCTTTTAAGCACCCATTTTTCGCTTAATGGCAGCTTAACGGCAGCGCAACTTCAATCTCTCCGTCAGCCCATTTCGTGCTTGCTGTGTGCTGCATCCTGCCCTCCTTTCGGTCACGGTCGCTGGAAGCAGAGCTCAAGACCAGTTGACACCGGGATCATGAATCCGTTCGGATTTCCTGTCAAATTCGCCATGGGAGCATGTCCCGCGCCTAGTTGAAAGCGGCGTGCCGCAGATCGAAGTCGGGCCTCAGCTTGCCGATCGGTGTTGGCGGATCGAGGTGAGCTCCGGTGCCTCTGCTCTGGAACCCTTGTACGGCATCGCGCAAACCACGACGGCAACATGCCCGCCGGAGAAATCTTTGAGGGTGTCCCGAAGGCGGGCGGCACCATCGAAAGTGAAGAAAGTGTGGGAAGCGGCGACCAGCCTGGTATGCATCGGGAGCCAGATCGGCACCCAGGGCCACAACCATATAGTCGAATGCGATTCGCTTTCGACGCAACGGCGAGACGCATCTCGTGAGGTGATGTCATGAGGCTCGTCCGGGCGGATGCAATCGGTGCGCCGGTTTACCTTTCGTTAAGCGCGCTCGTGAGAGGGATTCAGTTGGAGTCGAACCCGTCATCAGCATTGAAAGCACTCAAGTTGCTGATTGCAAGATTGCCTGAAAATCGCGGAATCCCACGCCTGACCGATATGAGTACAAATCGCGTACTAACAATTCCTAGAATTCCCGAACCTCCAACAGCTTCACCTTCCAATCCGGTCAGCTGACCAGTCTGAAGAGTTCTCCATCGTCTAAACATCAAACCGACGACGCTTTGTGGATCTACAAATGCTGCCCCAATTGAGCGTCCAATTGAGGTGCGGTTCGGATGATCGTACCGTCAAGCAGTTGCGGCACCGGCGCTGAGCCTGACCATTGTGATCCCGGAGGATAGGTCGCGATCACGTCCCACCAGGCGCCATTCCGATTGCAACATCTGGGCCTGCGACCGGAAGCACCGCGCTCGACCAGCCCCGCGATCAGGTGATTGCTGTCCCAGACTTGGATGACGCGCGAATCAGATAGGCGTTCGAGCACATGCGTATCGGGCCGTTCCCAATCGGTGGGCAACATCGGTTCCCAGACGGCGAAGACGCGAATATTGCCTGCGGCGTGGCGTTTAAGAATGGCTTCTACTTGAGAACTCCCATCGAGGCAGACCGGGCAGGTTGGTGACATCAGGAGCACAACCCGTTCAGCCTTGGCGGACTGATTGAACTCCTGGACGAACTGCGCCAGAGATTGCGGTGTAATCGCCAGCAGTTGCGCTTGTCCCGAAGGAGTGTCGTGCCTCATAGTGAGAACGCGAACAAGCGAGACTAGGGCCACGACAGCGACTCCGAGTAGTATCCAATACTTCTTTGCCATACATCTTCTCCCGTACGGTTAGCGGTGATGGGAAGCTAGCAGGCCCGCAACCCATTCAGGGAACAGGACGACCGCAACTACAACCGCGGCGGCAATTCCCCAGACAGCGATCTCGATTCCACTGCGACGCCGGCAGCTTCGCCTCAAGCGTACGATTTGAACGAGCCCGATTCCAAGCAAGATGACCGACAGAACGATGAATTCGGCTTGGAATCGGGCGACAAATACGCTCAATCCCAGCGCTCCCAATGCCGCGCCGAGGCCCCAGGGCAAACAACAAGCAAGTGTGGCGACGGCGCTAATTGCCGCCGCAGCGGGTGCGAGCGTGGTCGTTGCTGTGCGGATACCTTTCATGGCCGGCCCTCCAACACTCGCGCCGTGCGAATGGCCTGCTCAAGCAAGGAACGCGGAGGCACGCCCTGCGGTCTTCCTTCTACAAGGTAGGTTCGGCAAGCAAAACCGACCGCGAGCCGATCAATGGGAAAACTCTCGATGTCTTGGCCATTCACTCGAATCGTCGGTGAACCCGGAAAGGCATGTGTCGATGCGTCCTCAACGTTGTTGATAGGGATCTCGTCGACTTCAACTGGGACACCTTCCGCTCGGAGCACGGTATGAACAAGATCCATAGTCGCTCCGTGATTTGGGCAGCCTGGCAGATAAAGCAGTTCGAGCGTCATTTTCCTTTTCTTCCTTTGCTCCGAGAAATGTCGTTTAGCGCCGGGCAGTCGTTGGCGATGCCGTTTGCCATCTTACGCAGGTTCGCCTGGCAGCGAATCATCGCTTGATTGAGTTCCTGTTCGAGCTTGTACAGAGCGGTAATCTTGGCGCGGACGGCGGCGATCTTTTCTTCGAGCATCTTCTCCACATGAGCGCAATCCGGATGTCTCGTGTTCTTGAGCCCCACAAGCTCACGTATCTCGTGAAGCGAGAAGCCGAGTTCTTGGGCATTGCGGATGAATGTGAGGTCGGCAAGATCTGCGTGAGAGAACAGCCGGAACCCACCGCTAGAACGGGTCGCCGCTTTAAGCAGCCGCTCCTTCTCATAAAAGCGAATCGTGTCTACCGTTAGGCCGGTTTCGCTGGCCACATCGCCGATCTGCAGGAGTGCGCCCATTTTTCTCCTCTACTTGGAGAGAATACAACCTGGAGTGCACTCCAGAGTCAAGTCCCAGTCGACAGAAGCGACCTTAGAGCGCGAATCGGGCCGTCTCCTCTATGGAGACCACGACCCGTATGATCGCGTACAAGCCGGAGCCGAATATGAGGGTCGAGAGAATCTTCCACACCATAAAGAACGACATCTCGATTGCATGCCAGATCGCTTGCAGCATTCGAGCGCCTCCCGGTTCTCACGGTGTCGCTGTTGCGACCGGTTCATCACGGGCTTGCCGTGCTTGAGGGCGCTCTGCTTCATCACGACGGAAAAACTGGCACAAGGATCAAAACATGGATGGTCGATGCAATCATCAGCCGCGCGATGGAAGGTTCTGATTCTTCGGCCATTCGCAGACTGGGCCTTTATTGCAGGATGCAGTGGCAATACAGGAACTGCTGGGTGGTTCCAAAAGGCGTCTCGTGCAGTTGCCGGGAAGAAGAGATCAGGCGAAAGGTCGCCCCGAACTCCGCGTGCAATGACTCCGCTTCGTACCGAACCACTTCGAGCCCACTGCACCTGGTCGGCCCCTCCGGTCCGAAAGCACTGACGATGACGTGGCCGCCGCGCCTCACCGAGCGAACAACCTGCCGGACATAGGCCTTTCGGTCAGCTGAATTGGTCAGAAAATGAAAAACGGCGCGATCGTGCCACACATCGAAGACAGACGGTTCCAGTTCGGCCTCCGTGATATCGGCGACCATCCAGCGAACACGCTCCGCGGCGTCACCCAGCCGCTTTCTGCTGCCTGTGATCGCCGTCTGCGAAATATCGAGAACGGTGAGGTTGGAATAGCCGCGAACCAGCAGGTCGTCCACCAGGGTGGACTCGCCGGCGCCGACATCGATGATAGAGGCAAATGGTCCAGCATCCGCCTGCTCGATCAGTGCGAGAGATGCCTCAAGGTGCGGGCGATACCAGCTCACCTGATCGGGTGCCTTTTGCTTGTAAATCTTGTCCCAGTGGGTCTCGGTATCCATCAATCCCAATTTTTGACCTCGAGCCGGATGCCGGTCAAATCCTGTTTCAACTCGCGCAGGAAGAATTCTGGCTGGAATACGGGTGATGGACACGCGCGACTCTTCCACGATTCCCAGGATTCGCTGTGATTTGGATCACCGCACAGATCTGAGCGTGGAATTCAGAATGGTAATGACGGATGGCATAGACTATGCACATGGGCAGAAAAGGCGCGTTCGTACTGCTGGCGATTGTGGCCCTTTGGGCCGCGACACCGGCACTCGCTTGCCTGACGCTCGTGGCCCATCGTTCCTGCTGCCAGGGGATGGCGATGCGGGATTGCGCTTCTCCGGCGATGATGCAGTGCGGCGACTGCTGCCGCGTGCAGCCCGGAGATGCCCCATTACTGCCTGGCTCCGCCGTCGATCATGTAGTCGGATCCGTTACAGCCGCCGTTCCCGCCGTGGTTGCCCTTCTGCCAGCCGCGGGCAACGCTGCCCTGCTGACCTTTGAAACACCGCTTCCGCCAGGTTCCCCCGGCGCCGGTTTCATTCTCCGAATCTAGTCCCTTTTCCTCGCCTATCTAAGGCGTCGTGTGTCTGCCTGCAGACGCATTGTCGCGTGCCGCATTGTCTTCCGACGCGAGGAAATCATGAAAGCTTTTGTCGCACTACTTTATCTGTTGACGCTCTTTGTCTCGGAGCCTCCTCTTTATCCGCAGGCGCAGGCCGGCGCGAATGCTCTGCCGAATCTTGAATTGCTCCTGGGCAGTCAACCAGCTGCGGAGCCCTCCGGACCGGCGCTCACGCTGGATGAAATCGAGCGCATGGCGCTGGCTCGCAATCCGGAGATTGCCGTCGCAGCGCGGCGCGTAGCGATTGCCGAAGCGAATGTACCGGCGGCAGGCGCGCTCGACGATCCCCAGGCCATGTATCGCGGCTGGGGCGTTCCGCTCAGCAAGCCGTGGGATTACAACCAAGCGCAGAACATGTTCTCGGTGACCCAGGCGCTGCCCGGTCCGGGTAAGCGCGGTCTGCGCACCAACGTGGAAGATTCGAATGTCACCGAGGCAAAAGATGAACTCGCGTCGGTTCGGCTGCGCGTTCGTGTGGAGGTGCGCAAGGCGTTCTACAACCTGCTGGAGGTACAGGACGAGTTGCGTATCCACGACGAGCATTTGGCCGTTGCGCAGCAGGCGATTGCTGCGGCGCGGATTCGCTACACCGTCGGCCAGGTACCACAGCAGGATTTACTGAAAGCGCAGCTTGAGCTGACCCGGCTGGCCGAGCACATGATCCGCTTCGACCGTGACGCGGAGGTCGCCCGCGCGCAGTTGAACACACTGGTTGGGCGCGATCCCGCCACGCCGCTACGCGTCGAGGGAGACTACGGCATCGTGGCGACGCTACCTTCGGAGGCGAGCCTCGAACAACTCGCACTGCAAGTCCGGCCCGATCTGCTGGAGGCAGGAGCGGCAGCGGCGAAAAGCCGGCAGGAGCAGAGCCTGGCGAAGAAGGCTTACGTTCCGGACTTCACCGTTTCGGCGGGATACATGCTGATGCCGCCGACGGCGAATATGCGGAACAACTACATGGTGGAAGGCTCGATGACGCTGCCCTGGCTTGACCACCGCAAGCACCATGCGGAAATCGCAACAGCCGGAGCAGTGGTGACCGAGCAGGAAGCGGAACTGGCCGCGTTGCGCACAGAAGCATTCGGCCAGATTAAGGAATCGCTCGCCGAGGCCGAAGCCGCGCAGAAGTTTGCCGCGCTTTACCAGAGCTCGCTGCGTCCCCAGGCAGAAGCAACGCTGCACGCCGCGGTGATTGCATACGAGAACAACCAGACCGATTTTCTCAATCTGCTCGACAGCCAGATGCAGGTGATCGATATCGATCTCGCCTGGCTGCAGGCGCTTGCCGACTTCAACACGCGCATGGCGGACCTGGAAATGGCCGTCGGCGCTCCCATCGACCTTACCGGAACCACCGTTGCGCCATCGACGCAGGAGGAGAAGCAATGAACGACCGAAACTATCGCAACGCATTTATGGCAGCTCTTGCTCTTTGTGCCCTGCTGGCCGGCGGTCTCGGCTGGTTGCTGATGCATCGTGGCCGACCGGCGCCGGTACAGGCTCTGTCGGATCCGGTTGTAGCGGAAGGCCCGGCTGCTCCCGCGCAACCGGCAGCGCCAGCCGCTTCACCGCAGAGCGCCGCTGACCCAGCGCTTGCGCCGATTCAGATTGGGCCGCAGCGGTTGCAGCAGATCGGCGTGACCACGGCTGTCGTTCAGCTCAAGAATGTGAGGGATCAGCTTCAGGTTCCCGGCAATGTCGATGTCGATGAGGAGCGCCTGGCTTACGTGCAGACGCGCTTTCCCGGGTGGATTCAAAACGTCTTTGCCAATGCCACCTGGCAGTACGTGCGCAAAGGGCAGCGGCTTTTCACAATCTACAGCCCGGACCTGGTAAGCACCGAGCAGGAATACCTGCTGGCGAAGCAGAACCAGAAAGCCTTTGCGCCCGCGATGCATTCAGAATCCATGGCGGGCATGCCCTCTGAGGCAGGTGGCACGGCGGCACAAGAAAGCGGTTGGCTCGTCCAGGCCGCCGAGGAGCGGCTGCTTCAATTCGATGTTCCGACGGCAGAAATAGCCGCTTTCATCGCGAGCGGCCATGTGCAGCGCGAAATCGCTGTCGTGTCGCCCGCCTCCGGATACATCACCGAACGGAACGCTTTGCCCAACGCCTACGTGCAGCCAGACACGAAGCTCTACACCATCGCCGACCTCTCCATCGTCTGGGTCTACGCGAACGTGTTTCAGACCGATGTGGGCCGCCTGAAACCCGGCGATCCGGCGGAGGTGACGGTGGATTCGTATCCGGGACGAACCTTCCGCGGGCGCATCGACCAGATCCTGCCGGACGTCGATCCCACCACGCGCACCGTGCGCGTGCGGCTGGTCTTCAGCAATCCGGGCCTGGTGCTCAAGCCAGGCATGTACGTCGGTGTGAATATCGGCATTTCTCTGGGATGGCAACTGATGATTCCTGCCTCCGGCGTGCTCCAGGCCGGCACGCGGCAAATTGCTTTCATCGACCACGGGCAGGGCAATTTGGAACCACGCGTCATACAAACCGGTCCGCAGATCGACGATTCTGTTGTAGTCCTCAGCGGCCTCCAACGCGGTGATCGTATCGTCAGCTCGGCAAACTTTCTGGTGGACTCCGAAGCGCAGCTTCAATCCGCGGTCGGCTCGTCTTCTCCTTTGCCGCAGCCGGCCGCAAATGGATCGGGTACGCCCGCAGCACAGTCCCTGCAGATCGACCTCAGCACCGAGCCCTCGCCTCCGCGCAAAGGCGCGAACACCCTGCGTGTGCGTTTGACCAGCGCCGATGGAAAGCCAATCTCCGGAGCGCAGGTGACGGCAACCTTCTATATGCCGGCAATGCCGGCCATGGGGATGGGTTCCATGCGCGCCGTCGCCACCCTGGCTGACCAAGGCCAGGGCGTCTATTCAGGCTCCCTGCAGCTCGGCTCCGGAGGCACCTGGAAGGTAACCGTCGCAGTTGTCCGTGGCGGTCAGACCGTCGCCACAAAGCAGCTCAGCGTCGACGCCGCAGGAGGCATGTGATGATCGCCCGAATTATCGAGTGGTGCAGCCGCAATCCCTTCATCGTTTTCACGGGAGCCATCCTGCTCGCCGCTGCCGGGGTGTGGTCCATGCGGCAAGCGCCGCTCGACGCGCTGCCCGACATCAGCGATGTGCAGGTGATCATCCACACGCCCTGGTCCGGCGAGCCTCCGAATGTTATCGAGGACCAGGTAACTTATCCAATCGTCTCCGCACTGCTGTCGGCTCCTCACGTGAAAGGAGTTCGTGCGCAGACCATGTTCGGTGATTCGTACGTCTTTGTCGTTTTCGAGGATGGCACAGATCTTTACTGGGCGCGTTCGCGCGTGACCGAATACCTCCAGCAAATTGCCGGGCAGCTTCCGGCGGGCGTTCATCCGGCGATTGGTCCCGACGCAACCGGAGCCGGCTGGGTCTACGAGTACGCGATCCTCGATCGCAGTCACACGCATTCGCTCGCCGACCTGCGCGCTCTTCAGGACTGGTATCTGCGTTATCAGCTCGAAACCGTTCCCGGGGTAGCGGAAGTGGCGAGCATCGGTGGATTCGTGCGCCAGTACCAGGTGAATCTCGATCCACAGAAGCTCTTCTCGTATGGCATCTCCGCCGCCACTGTCATAGACCGCATCCGACAGAGCACGAACGAAGTCGGTGGTGACGTGCTCGACATGAACGGCGCCGAGTACATGGTTCGTGGCCTCGGCTATCTCCGCTCTCTGTCCGATCTCGAAAACGTCCCTGTGGCAACGAAGAACGGAACGCCGATCCTTGTGCGCGATCTGGGCACCGTGTCCTTCGGTCCGGACGTGCGCCGCGGCGCGGCCGACTGGCAGGGCCAAGGGGAAACCGTCGGCGGCATTGTCGTGATGCGCTATGGGGGCAATGCGCTCACTGTGATCAACGGAGTGAAAGCAAAACTCCGCGAGATTGCGCCCTCATTGCCGCCGGGCGTCGAAATCGCAACCGGCTACGATCGTTCATGGCTGATCAATCAGTCCATCCACACGCTCAAGCGCGACCTGATTCTCGAAGCGATCATCGTTAGCTTCGTCAGCATCGCGTTTCTCCTTCACTTCCGTTCAGCGCTGGTGCCTATTCTCACTCTACCTATCGCGGTGCTGGCGGCCTTCATTCCCATGTACTACCTCCACGTCAGCTCGAACATCATGTCGCTGGGTGGCTTGGCGCTCGCCATAGGCGTGCTCGTCGACGCGGCGATTGTGATGGTTGAGAACGGCTATCGCCATCTTGCCGAGCGCAATGGAACCCTCGGACCCGAACCGGAGGAACGAAGACGCATCCTTGTGCGTGCGGCAAAGCAGGTCGGTCCGGCGCTGTTCTACTCGCTCATCATCATTGTCGTCTCGTTCCTGCCGGTCTTTCTGCTGGAAGCGCAGGAAGGACGCATGTTTCGGCCGCTGGCGTGGACCAAAACCTTGGCCCTCGTCTTTTCCTCTCTGCTGTCCATCACCCTGGTTCCGGCGCTGATGCCCTTATGCCTCCGCGGCAAACTGAAACACGAGTCGCAAAATCCGGCCGCGCGCTTCACGCAGGCGCTTTATCTGCCGGTTCTGCGCTGGTGTTTGCGGCACTGGAAGTTGGTGATCGTCCTAAACCTGGCGTTTCTTGCCGCAACCGTGCCGCTTTACTTCCGTCTTGGCAGCCAGTTCATGCCCGCACTCTACGAGGGCTCGGCGCTCTACATGCCCAGCGCGCTGCCCGGCATCTCTGTGCCCCAGGCGGTTTCGCTGATGCAGGAGCAGGACCGCATCATTCGCTCCTTTCCTGAGGTTGCCACCGTCTTCGGCACCGTTGGCAGGTCGGACTCCGCCACGGACAATGCGCCGCTCGACATGTTCGACACCACCATCATGCTGCGCCCACGCTCGGAGTGGCGTCCTGGCATGACCTACGACAAGTTGATCAGCACCATGGACCAGAGGCTGCAATTTCCTGGCCTCACCAACACCTGGACCATGCCTGTCGAAAACCGACTCGACATGGAGCTCACCGGTATCAAGACGCCCGTAGGCATCAAGATCCAGGGGCCCGATCTTGCGCGCATCCAGGACGTTGGCGCGCAAATGCAGGCGCTCCTCTCCTCTATGCCAGAAACCGGCTCCGTCTTTGCTGAGCGCGTCTCACAGGGCTTCTATCTGAACATTGACGTGAACCGGCCGGAGGCCGCGCGCTACGGGCTCACCGTGGCCGATGTGCAGCGCGTGATCACCTCGGAAGTCGGCGGAGCGGACATCGCCCAGAACATCGAGGGTCGCGACCGCTTTCCTATCGCCGTTCGCTATCAGCGAGATTTTCGCGATGACCCGGCTGCCATCGCCCAGGCGCTGATCCCAACGCCATCGGGAGAACAGATCCCTATCGGCGAAGTGGCGCGCGTCTATTTCTCGCGGGGGCCGGCGATGATTCGCGACGAAGACGGCGCGCTCACCGGATATGTCTACCTCACTCTGAAGACCAGCGACTATGGCAGCTTCGTCGATCGCGCTACGCACCTGCTGGGGAAGAAGCTTGTTCTGCCTGCCGGTTACACCTGGCACTGGGCCGGAGAATACGAATTCCAGCTACGCGCCCGGCAACGTCTTGAAATCATCCTTCCTATCGTCTTCTTCGTTATCTTCCTGTTGCTGTATCTCGTCTTCAAGTCAGCCACCGAAGCCGCGGTGCTGATCGTCCCCACGCTCTACGCAACGTCCGGCGGCCTGTTGCTGCAATGGATCCTCGGCTACAACTTCAGCGTCGCCGTATGGGTCGGCTATATCGCGTTGTTTGGGATTGCTGGTTGAAACCGGCGTGGTCATGGTCGTTTATTTGCATGAAGCACTGGAGCATCGGCTCGCCCGCGGCACTCCGCTCAACGAAGCCGATATTGAAGAAGCGACCATCGAGGGAGCCGTCCAGCGCCTGCGCCCCAAACTGATGACCGTCACCGCTGTGATCCTGAGTCTCGCCCCTATCCTTTGGGAGACGGGCATCGGCTCGGACGTGATGAAACCCATTGCCGCACCCATTGTCGGCGGCATGATTACCTCCACCATCCACGTGCTGATCCTGGTCCCCGTTTTCTTTCTTCTCATGAAGCGCGCACAGTTGCGCAAGGGCAAAGTCGAACCCACTGCGAGTGCGAATGATCGTACTGTTGAACAGCAAGTGTCATAAGTCTGCGTCGCGCTTCATAGGTGGGAAGCATCTATACCGAAGGAGGCGTTCGTCATTCTCACTGCGATCGGTCATGCACTCATGATGTCGTTTGCCATGTTTTGGGAGATTCTATGGGCGCTCATCCTCGGCTTCTCCCTCTCCGCGGTGGTCCAGGCGGTCGTCTCCAAAGAAGAGATGAGCCGCCTGCTGCCCGATGATTCGCCGCGGACGATTGCGATTGCCAGCGGGCTCGGTGCCGCATCGGTCCTCTTGTCGCGATCCTTTCTTTCGTCTGCTCGGTCGGGAATGTTCCACTGGCTGCCGTGCTGTGGAACGGCGGCATCAGCTTTGGCGGTGTTGTCGCCTTTCTCTTCGCGGATCTCATCATCCTGCCGATCCTGAATATTTATCGCAAATACTACGGCCTGAAGATCAGCCTGCTGCTCTTGGCTCTTTTCTATGCCTCCATGTCGCTGGCTGCGCTCGCAGTGGAGTATGTATTTGGACTGCTACGCCTCATTCCCGAGCAACGGCATGTGCAGATTGCCGAGGCCGCAATTCGCTGGAATTATACGACCATCCTGAATATCGCCTTTCGTCTTCTCGCAACCCTGTTAGTGATTCGATCTCTGAGTACGGGTGGTCCAGCAATGCTCCGAATGATGAATACGCACCCCGGAGGTCAAGATCACGCGATTCATCATCACGGCCAAGCGATCTAGCGGAAAGGGCAGGCTATCGCTCTATGACGAGTTGCGCTAATTGGGAACCGCTAACGCGCGTCTGCCTGTCATGCCTTCTTTGAGGCAGGCATAATAGACATTAGATGGAGCGCTCACTCCCGACCGTCGATGCGCCTGACTCCTGCTGTGCCAGGCGGCCCGCGACGCCCCGAATTGTGTTCTGGCTGCAGGGAGTTACGCTCACTTGGATGCTGGCAGAATGCGTTGTTTCGCTCTACGCAGCCGCCACGGCTCACAGCGTCGCGCTGCTGACCTTTGGAGCGGACAGTTTTTTGGAGCTTCTGTCAGCAACCGTCGCTCTGATGTCCTTTCTGGCTGCATTTCCGCTCACCAGGGAGCGGGCGTCGCAATGGGCGGGCTTTCTGCTTTTCGGACTCGCCGGAGTTGTGGCCGTCGCCGCAGTGGCAGCGCTGGCAGAAGGCATTCGGCCCGAAACGAGCCTCCTCGGCATGGCCATCACCGTTGCCGCGCTCGTTGTCATGCCAGGACTCGCGTGGCTCAAACGCAGAACCGCAAAGAAAACGGAGAATCGAGCCTTGGCTGCGGATGCTGTACAGTCGGCAACCTGTGCGTATCTGGCTGGCGTTACCCTTTTGGGCCTCGGCATCAATGCAGCGTTCCACATCGGCTGGATCGACTCTGTAGCAGCCCTGGCGGCGATCCCAATCCTTGTCATCGAGGGCCGGCGTGCGCTTCGAGGAGAGAGTTGCGCGTGCGGTTGAGCCCCCGAATCGACGGCAAGTCAGTGAAGTTTTCACGGGAACCATCACTAATTCGGGACTCACGAAGTCGATTTCAGCCCAAGCGCGGAGAGTTGTTCTCCGCTGAAGAGCATCGCCGCATCGAAGACGATGGAACCTTGGCCCTCCTCTAATGGATTCAGTCGTAGGTGCGAGACGCCGAGTTCCGGTATTGCGGCTTCAAGTGCTTCAAGAAGAGCTGCCGAACTACTAAAGTCAGAGTGCCTGGGTTTAAAGTCGTCGCCATAAACAATGACGCGATAACCGGGCACCGGAAAGACTCCTAGCTGCTGAATCACGATGCGAAGTGGATTCAGATCGTCTGTCATCTCAGACACATCTCTCCTTGTTTCGGATTTTAGGGAAGTGCGATGCAAAATGCGGCCAGCCGGACGGTTCGCTAAATACCCGAAAACGCGCTGGCACAACCGCGCTGCGGCAACGTTAGTTGCCAGACTCGCAGTCAGATGTGATTTACGTCACCCGTTGTTTGCCTGACACGACATAACATTCGCAATATCGAATATTCTTATGTTATCATCGGAGTCATGCCCGATTCCCTGCGTCGTTTCAAAGCTGATGTTTTTCAGGCTCTCGCGCATCCAACTCGAATCGCCATTATCGAGCTGCTGGGGAATCGAGAACTCTCCGCCGGCGAACTGATCGATGCGCTTGGCATGGAGCAAGCCAACGTTTCGCAGCACTTGGCCGTTCTTCGTTCGAGACAACTTGTCGTGAATCGAAAGGCCGGGAACCAAGTTTTCTATTCCGTTCGCGATCCCATCTTGCTCGAGGTCCTTGCCCTGATGCGCAGCTACTTCCAGAAGCACCTGGCGGAAGCGCTGGCGATGTTGGAAGAGGTCGGCGAATCTCGGATGGAGAACGGCAAGTGAGCACACGACCTCAATCCACGTCTGGGTTTGCGCCGGGCGAATCCCGATCGGCGCGTGTTCTGCGTACCCGACAAGGAGAGGCCAATTGAGCCTGCATTTCTGGGTGGGCCTGGGAATATCTGCCTCGCGTCGCCCTCTCGATCTCGCTCTGTTCCTCACGGCCGGCTGGGCCGTGATTGCGATTGCCTGCCTGTTCCGGCCGCATAGCATTCGATACGTTGCGCGCTTCCTGTTTCCAGTGGGAGCTGTGCTGTGTGTGGGCATGTTTCTTCTGGCTGGAGCGTTTCAGATCGGCGGTCACGCGCCCGAGGTGATGACACTGCCTTTGGGGCTGCCGGACCTTCCCTTCCATCTGCGGCTGGATGCGCTTTCTGCCTTCTTCCTTATGATTCTTGGCTTGTCGGGCGCCGGGATTTCGACGTTTGCCGCGGGGTATTTCCGTAAGGGCGAAGGCACTGCGCCGGGCCTGCTTGGTTTGCAATACCACGTATTCCTCGCCAGCATGGCCGTGGTGATGCTGGCCGATGACGCTTATCTCTTCATGGTGGCCTGGGAGACGATGGCCCTGGCTTCCTACTTCCTCGTCACCTCGCAACACCGGCTACCAGAGATCCGGCGTGCAGGTTTTCTCTACCTATTGATGGCGCACCTCGGCGCCGTCTGCATTCTACTGAGCTTCGGAGTCATGCAGGGTGGAAGTTGGCAATTTACTTTTGATGCCATGCGCAGCGCTTCTTTGACGCCTTTCTGGGCAACCGTGGCATTCACGCTCGCGCTTCTCGGTTTTGGGGCCAAGGCAGGAATCGTGCCAATGCACGTCTGGCTGCCCGAAGCGCATCCTGCGGCGCCTTCACCGGTATCAGCCATGATGAGCGGTCTGATGCTCAAGACAGCAATTTACGGGCTGTTGCGAATTACCTTCGATCTGCTTCACGTTCAGTTCTGGCAGTGGGGGGTCGCAGTCCTTGCATTGGGCATCTTCTCGGCTTTGTACGGGGCTGTTTTTGCAGGAGTCCAGACCGACATGAAGCGCTTGCTGGCTTACTCATCGATTGAGAATGTCGGACTGATCTTTACCGGCATTGGTCTGTCGATCCTGTTCGCGGCAAGCAACATGCGCCTCTTCGCCGCGCTGGCCCTGGCCGCGGCCCTCATCCATGCCCTCAATCACTCGCTCTTCAAGAGCCTGCTGTTTCTAGCCACCGGCAGTGTTTTGCATGCGACGCGGCAGCGCAGTCTCGGCAAGCTCGGTGGCTTGATTCGTTCTATGCCTTGGGTTGCCGGGCTGGCGCTGATCGGCACCCTGGCCATCGCTGGTTTGCCTCCGCTCAACGGCTTCGTGTCAGAGTGGTTGCTGTAGCAGGCCTTTCTTTATACTCCGCAACTGCCTCACGCATTCATCAACATGCTGATTCCCCTCGGAGCGGCGGCGCTGGCACTGACGGTTGCCCTCGCCGCGTATGTCATGGTGAAGTTCTATGGCGTCATCTTCCTCGGGCAGCCACGGGAAACATCGTTGTCCCAAGCCCACGATGCGAACTGGCTGGAGCGCATCGGCCTGGCATGGCTCGCCGCCGGTTGTATCGCGATCGGTGTGCAGCCCCAGCTCGCGCTGCACGCAGCAGGGAAATCCACCGGAATGCTGCTGGGGCAGACCATCGCTCCGGACCCTTCTGTCTGGAGGATTGCCCCGATTTCCCCGGAGCAGGCTTCCTACAGCGGATGGGTTTTTCTCGCGGTCATCCTTTGCGTTGTGGCGGTGACGTTTCTCGCGGTGCGCCTCATCGCACACGGTCGCGTGCGCAGAACGGCCGCATGGGATTGTGGGTATCCCTGGCAAACGTCGCGTATGCAGGACACGGCCGAAGGATTCGGCCAGCCGATCCGGCACATGTTCGGCGCCTTTTTCCGCATGGAGCGAGATCTTCCGTCCCCATCGGATCTGACGCCTCGGTACCGCGTTCACATTGAAGATCGTTTTTGGCGAGCGCTTTACAGGCCCATCGCCGCTGCGGTGCAACGAGTGGCAGATGCTGTCAGCTTTCTACAGGGTGGACGCCTTGCCTTCTACCTGCTCTTCAGTTTCCTCACGTTACTGGGCTTGCTGGTGTTCGTGCTATGAGGGGAATCGCATTCGTTTGGCAATTCGGAGAGGTGATTCTCGCCATCGCGCTCGCGCCTCTGTTTTCCGGCTGGATCGCGCAATGCCGCGCCTGGATGCAGAATCGGACTGCGCCACCCCTGACGCAGCCATATCGCATGCTGCGCAAGCTCTTCCATAAGGACGTGGCATTGGCTGAGAATGCGTCCCGGCTGTTTCGTATTGCTCCCTACGTGATCTTTGGGACCATGGTCCTGGCCGCGGCGATCATTCCTTCGGTTGTGACGGACCTTCCCTTTGCGCGTGCGGCCGATGCCATTGCGCTGATCGGGCTCTTTGCCACCGCGAGAGTGTTTCAGGCTCTCGCGGCGATGGACATTGGAACCGCGTTTGGGACCCTCGGAGCACGCCGCGAGATGATGATCGGTTTCCTGGCCGAGCCAGCGATCCTGATGGTCTTCTTCAATGCTTTTCTCCTCTTTGGAACCACCGCCCTCACAGGCCTAGTCGACAACTACGCTACGCATCCATCCTTAATCGATCCCAGCGTCGTGTTTGCCGCCATCGCGTTTGTCATGGTCCTGCTCGCCGAGAATGCGCGCATCCCCATCGACAATCCAGCAACGCACCTCGAACTCACGATGATTCACGAAGCGATGGTGCTCGAATACTCAGCGCGGCACCTTGCTCTGATCGAATGGGCGTCGAGCCTCAAGCTCTTTAACTACGCGTGCATAGGAATCGCGCTGTTTTTACCGTGGGGTATCGCGATCCACGGAGCGACCGCCGGCGCGGTTTTAATCGCGCTTGTCGCGCTCGTCGTGAAACTCGCTTTCTGCGGAGCAATGCTCGCGCTAATCGAATCCGTGTCGGCGAAACTGCGAATCTTCCGGGCTCCCGAGTTCATGGCAATGGCTTTTCTGATCGCCGTACTTGGATTGCTCGTTCACCTTCTGTTGGGAGCGAACACAAGTGCTTAGATCCCATCTGGATGTCCCATTGCTGAATCTGCTTGCTGCGAGCATGCTGCTCATCTCGTTTGCCATGCTGTCCACGCGGCGAACGCAGCAACTGATCACACTGTTCGCCTGGCAAGGCGCGATCCTATTTCTCTCAACAACGCTGGTTGCGCACGACGCCGGGTTAACCGAGCTCTATTTTTCGGCAGCGCTCACACTGATCCTCAAGGTCATCACCCTGCCCTTGATTCTCCATACGCTGATCAAGAGACTTGGAGTCCAATGGGACAATGAGCGCCTGGTCAACATTCCGATCACCATGCTCGTCGGGCTGGTGCTTGTAATCTTTGCTTTTGGTCTGGCTCAGCCAATCAGCCTCCTCGCCACAACCGTCACTCGACATACGATCGGCATTGCGCTTGCTGTCATCCTGCTCTCCTTCCTCATGATGATCACGCGCCGCAAGGCCATTACCCAGGTGATTGGATTTCTCGCAATGGAAAACGGCCTCTTCCTGGCTGCAACGAGCGCGACATACGGAATGCCTATGGTGATTGAGCTGGGCATTGCTCTCGATCTCCTTGTTGCGGTCTTTATTCTCGGGATCTTCTTCTTCCAGATTCGCGAGCAGTTCGACAGTCTCGACCTGCATCACCTTGAGTCTCTGAGGGAGGACTAACTTGGAACTGTGGTTTGTTTTGGGGATGCCGTTGCTGGGAACATTTCTCCTGGCGGTTCTCGGCGCCCGCCGTTTTGCGGCAGAAGTGAATGTCGGCGTCAGTCTCGCCACGTTGCTTGCCTCATCTCTCCTCGTCGCAAGGGTTGTTCGCAACGGGCCTCTCCTGGTTGGCCACGAGCAGTTCTTCGTGGATTCCTTCAATGTCTTCCTGGTTGCGCTTACCGCTTTTGTGGGCTTCACAACCGCAATTTTCTCGCGACCCTACATGCGCATCGAGGAACATCATGGGCGGCTTAACCCCCGGCGACTGCGCCTTTATCACAGCATGTACCAGCTCTTCATGGCGGCAATGCTGCTTGCGCTGCTCACGAATAACATGGGGTTACTTTGGGTCGCCATGGAAGCCGCCACGCTTTCAACCGTGCTGCTGGTTTCGCTGTACAGAACCAAGGCAAGTCTGGAAGCGGCCTGGAAATACTTCATTCTGTGCGGCGTGGGCATCGCGCAGGCGCTCTTCGGTACGATCCTTCTCTACTTTGCGGCGGAACGTACGCTCGGCAATCAGGGGATGACGGCTTTGCTCTGGACCCATCTGAATGCGGTTAAGGGAGAACTGGAGCCCAGGGTCATGGGGCTGGCGTTCGTCTTCCTGCTCGTTGGATACGGAACCAAGGTCGGATTGGCGCCGCTCCACAATTGGCTTCCGGATGCACATGCGGAAGGCCCAACCCCAGTCTCCGCCGTCCTTTCCGGGCTCCTCTTGAATGTCGCCCTCTATGCCGTGATCCGCTGCAAGGTGCTGGCGGTCGGCTCGATTGGTCCTTTGATGCCGGGCCGGATGCTGATGGCCTTTGGATTATTGTCCGCTGTACTGGCAGCATTTTTTCTCTGGAGACAGCGCGATATCAAGCGTCTCTTCGGCTACTCATCGATCGAACACATGGGCATCATTACCTTCGCATTCGGGCTTGGTGGGCCCATAGCCAATTTCGCCGCCCTGCTGCACATGACAGTTCACTCGCTTACGAAGTCCTCCATCTTTTTCACTGCCGGTCATGCTTCTCAAACCGCTGGCACTCAAGAGATGGACGGAATTCGCGGCCTGGTTGGGATCAGCCCTACGATTGGGTGGGGCTTGATGCTTGGATCACTCGCGATCCTCGGCATGCCCCCGTTTGGTGTGTTCGCGAGCGAGTTCCTCATTCTCACGACTGCAATGCGGGAGCACCCGTGGGCTACACCGTTTCTCCTCGTCGCACTGGGCGTCGCATTTGCCGGAATCTTCATGAAAGTGCAGCCGATGGTATTCGGCGAGAGCGACGCGCCCAAATTGCCGCACTCGCCTGCATTGGTGCCCGTGTTCGTTCATCTGGCGATGGTCCTGGTGTTGGGTCTCTATATTCCTCCCGCGCTGGCCGAGTGGTATCGCGCCGCCGCGCGGCTGATCGGGTGATTCTATGACTCCTGAGTTCAAAGAAGGCGCCAAAGCAATACCGTCGAATCTGCCCTGCCGGCACAAAAGGGTGGGCGCTCTCGAGTGGCATCAAGTTGCGAAGGCGGCGCGCTCTGCCGGCGCTCGCCTGTTGACGCTCTGGGGTGCAGACGACCGGGATCGCAATGGCAGATATCGTGTATATGCTGCTTATCTCCAGGCCGAGGGCGTCGCCGTTGTCGAACACGAAATGGAGGGCGGAGCCAAGCCAATCTATCCGAGCCTTCGAGAGGTCTTCCCGAGCGCTTTGCGGATGGAGCGCGCAATCTTTGACTTGTTCGGCGTGAAAAGCATGGAACCGGACCATCGCGGCTGGCTTCGCCACGGCGGATGGCCAGAGAATGTGTTTCCCCTTCGGCGGGACTTCGACGGCAAAACTCACTTCGCGGGCGCATCCGAGCCGTACCAGTTTGTCCAGGTCGAGGGAGAAGGGGTGCATGAAATTCCGGTCGGACCGGTGCACGCGGGCACCATCGAGCCTGGACACTTCCGATTCTCCGTAGTTGGAGAAAAGGTCCTGCGCCTCGAAGAACGCCTGGGCTACAAGCACAAAGGAATTGAAAAGCGGTTTGAGGCTTTGACCCAGAAAGAGGGCCACAAATTGGCTGCGCGCATCTCGGGCGATTCTGCGGTGGCGTATTCATGGGCGTATTGCGCGGCATTGGAGGCAATCACTTGTATCAGTTCCCCTGCACGAGCTATCCAACTGCGTGCTCTTGCTCTGGAACATGAACGATTAGCCAATCATCTCGGCGATCTGGGGGCACTCGGGAATGACGCTGGCTTTGCCTTTGGGCTGACCCAATTCTCCCGCATGAAGGAAGACCTGTTGCGGACCAACCAGGTTTGCTTCGGCGCTCGTTATCTGATGGATTTCGTTGTGCCGGGTGGAGTGGCGTGCGACTTGTTCGACGACGCGCCCAAATTGTTTCTCGACCGCTACCGAGCTCTCGAAACGGATGTCGCAGGCATGCGAAATACTTACGACAATCACGCGGGTGTCCAGGATCGCTTTCGTGAGACCGGAATTCTGACTCAGGAGATGGCGTGGAAACTCGACGCTACGGGTTTGGTAGCGCGAGCGTGCGGCATCCCTCATGATCTGCGGGCAGACTGCCCCTGGCCGCCGTACGACAAGATGAAGCTGAAAGTATCCACGCAGACCTCGGGCGATGTTGCCGCCCGTGTCGCGGTCCGATTCGACGAGATACTTGAGTCGCTGCGTGTTTGTCGAGGGTTGGTTGCAAGCCTCTCAGGTGGCGACATTCGCAGCTCTGTTCCCGATGCTCAACCTGACCTTCTTGGTTTGGGCGTCATCGAAGCGTGGCGCGGGCCGGTACTGATTGCTCTTGAAACCGGTTCGAAGGGAGCTATTTGGAGATGCCATGCACACGATCCATCGTGGCAAAACTGGCCTCTTCTCGAGCATGCCATCCTCGGAAACCTGGTGCCCGATTTTCCCTTAATCAACAAGTCCTTCAACTTGTCCTACAGCGGACACGACCTTTGAGGCTCCAATGATCAAGACGCTCTCACGCATGATTCGCACGGGGATTCTGACCGAGGACGCTCCACATCCGCCCAAAGAGGATCTGGCAATTGGAGGCCTGCAAGAAAACATCAGGAAGGTCCTCGGCCGCGCACTCTGCATCCGCCACGTCGATGCCGGCTCCTGCAACGGATGCGAACTAGAGATACAAGCGCTCAACAACCCCTATTACAACATTGAGGGAATCGGCATTAAGTTCGTTGCAAGCCCGCGGCATGCGGATCTGCTTCTCGTGACCGGCCCGGTGTCGGTGAACATGGAAGAGGCGCTCAAGAGGACCTTCGACGCTGTTCCGGATCCAAAGATCGTCATTGCAGTTGGAGATTGTGGCGCTTGCGGCGGGATCTTCGGCAAGAGCTACGCGAGCAGAGGCGCCGTTGCGGATGTTATTCCAGTCAACCATTCCGTGAAAGGTTGCCCTCCCTCCCCCACGGCAATCCTGCAGGCGATCCTGCAAACCATCCAGTCAACCACCACCTAGACGAGTCGCTCCCTATGGACAAAGACCGGTTCGAGACACGATCACGCCGTTCGCTGCACGTTCTCGGCAAATCCTCGCGCGACGAGGAAGTTCGCATGGACCGTTCATCAACCCGTGGCAAGATCGCGCTTGGAGTCGCCGTGATCGCTCTCTTTGGATGTTGTGTCATCGGCCTTGTTGTAAGCAGCAAGAGAACAAAAATAATCCAGCAGCAGTCTCCACAACAGGAGCACATCAACAGGCTCGCGGACCAGCTTTCTTCACTGACGCAGAGCGACCTGATCGTGTTTCCGGACGGCCGCGTCTGGTATGTGCGTGCTGTGCACGGGAAAAATATGGAGGTCGTCGGCTGGGTTGGGGACAACGTCAGGTCCGAGAATGTTGACTCGTTCGTTTTTAAGGACGACACTTTTACGATTGTTCGTCACAATGACCCAGCCTGGCAGGCGCAAAGGGATAAGTTTCTCGAACAATAATCCTGTCGAATAACCGGTCACCTAAGTTCGCATACGAAAGACTGTAGGAAGGAGAAGGATGATCGACCTGAAGACAATTTTGGGCGCGGTGGCGAGAACGTTCGGAATATCGAGCCCGGAAGACCTTCGAAAGCAAAACCGTGTCACTTCAAAGTCCACTTTACCGAAGGTGGACCCCAACAATCAGCAATCGCAAGTCGGTCCGGACAAGTCATCGGACGATCGATCCAGCTGAATCGGCAACGAGCTAATAATAGGTTCGTGAGATTGGTATGGCGGCCGTTCCGGACTCAGATCAGGATCTGCTGCCCGTCGGTTTCTCAGGCGGCTTCACACCGCTCCCACCTGGAGGAGCGCCAGGGCTGCACGTCTTCCAGCGCCGTAAGTTTCACCTTGAATCTCGCCCCGACGGTCTGCCGGAGTTGTTCCAGTCTTTCATCCAGCATTTCTATCGAGTCTCTCGGCACAAACAGCCACACATGGACGCGCCAGTTCACGGGCACCTTGCAGTCACGCCACAGGGCAGCCTTGATCGAGGCCCAGTTCTTTGTCCGTCGGACTGGCCAGATTCTTTGGGCCATTTCTCGGTTACACTGCGATCGCCTATTAGGTCCATCACTGGTCGATCATGTCCAGTTGCTCGATTCATTCTATCGCCTACTAATGAATTCCAGTTTCCCACTCGTTTCGTGCCACAATGTTCGGTCTAGCAACGCTTCAAGTCGGGACAACGGATAGCTGCCAGCGTCGCACACCGTGGGCCTGCCTCTGAACTCGGCGCTCTGTCCTCAGCTAGTAGAATTTTCTCAAGTGACAAGCCAGGAGTTGCACAACCTCATTCGACGAGGCGAATCCGAACAGCTTGAATTCAAGCAGAGCTCGGCTCAGTTTCCCCGGGCCGGCGAGACCCTTTGCGCCTTCATGAATGGCCGCGGCGGACAAGTGCTGGTCGGGGTTCGGCCTGATGGCTCCGTTGTCGGCCAAACAATCGCCGATAAGACTTTTCAGGATCTGGCCCAGGTTCTGCGCCGCTTTGATCCTCCCATTCCAGTTGAGACTGAGCGGATACCGGCGGGGACAGATGGCCTTGAGGTTTTGGTTTTGAGTGCCACACCAACAACTGATAGCTTGCCGTGTACTTACGATGGGAGACCATATCAGCGTGTTGGGACGACCACATCGGTCATGCCGCAGGAGACGTATCAAAGAATCCTGCTCGAGCGCGCGCATTCGCGGCACCGCTGGGAGAACGAGGTTGCCGACGTAACGATCGATGCACTGGACACCCCGGAGATTCGCCGGACGATTCAAACCGGGATCGCAAGCGGCCGGTTGCCGGCCGACACGTCGGCAGACGATCTGACAGACGTTCTGGACCGACTGGGACTGCGGCTTCGCGGAACCCTCGTCAATGCGGCGGTCGTAGTGTTCGGGCGTGATTTCCTGCCTCACTATCCTCAATGCCAATTGAGGCTGGCGAGATTCCGTGGTGTTGATAAGGACGAGTTCCTGGATCAGCGCCAACTTCATGGGCATGCGTTTAGTTTGCTGTCCGAGGCCATGCAGTTTCTGGTCCGGCATCTACCCGTGGCTGGTCGGGTCGAGGCCGGATTGTTCGAGCGCGTGGATGAGCCTCTTTTCCCTCCTATCGCGTTGCGTGAAGCGCTGGTCAATGCGTTCTGCCACCGGGAGTACGCCCAGGCTGGAGGAGCCGTCAGTGTGGCAATCTACGATGACCGCCTTGAGATCTGGAGTTCCGGCGGTCTCCCCTCTGGCATCGAGGTAGAGGACCTGAAGCGGGAGCATCTGTCCCGTCCGCGAAACCCGCTGATCGCGGAGGTCTTCTACCGGCGAGGATTGGTTGAGCGCTGGGGACGCGGCACCCAGAAGATCGTTGAATTATGCCTCCGTGCAGGCCATCCCGAACCTCAGTTCCTGGAAGTCGCCGGGGCGGTGGGTGTTCGGTTCCTTCCTAGCGGCTATGTGGCGCCTCTCCGCGTCGCTCACGATCTTTCGGACCGGCAGCGCCGGATTCTTCAGGCAATCGCCGGCGGAAAAGAGTCCTCGTTTGCGAATATCCGCACACAAATCAATTCATCTGTGGCTGACCGCACGTTACGCGACGATCTGCTTCATTTGAAAAGACTTGGCTTGATCGACTCTCGCGGACACGGTCGGGGGGCTGTGTGGTTCCTTGCCGCAGCGCCAACGCCCGAGGACGGGAACTCGAATAAGGCGGAATAAGGCGGTCGAATAAGGCGGAATAAGGCGGAATAAGGTGGCCGACCGCAACTAAGTGAATGAATTGCTCACAGATTTCAACTGTCGAGCGGCTCGTGCCAGACCATTCGATCAACGAATGTGTGCCCTGCATCCTCTAATCAGGGTTCGGCTACCGTAGACAACCCAGAACGCGCTCGTCGGTGAGTGCTTTGGCGATTATGCACTTGTTCAGAACTGAAAAATGGCGAAACGCACCCGCCTGGTACTTAATTTTGAGTCATGCCGGACAGTCAAATCGAACGATTGCTTCTTCAGAATCCTCGAATGAACAAGAGTCTTGTCGGGCGGCAAAGTGCAATTGTCAAAGATTGTTACGGACACTAAGCTCATTCGATGCGCAAAGCCCTTACCGGGTCGATAGAGGCCGCACGTCGTGCCGGAATGATACCGGCAATGGCAGCCGCAAGCGCCAGCACTCTAATGGCTATAGCCATCACCGGCATGTTCACGCTGGTGATCTCATAAAGCTGCGACTTGACGTACCGTACGCAGAAAATTGCCACCGGAATACCAATCGCGAGTCCAGCGACGGTCTGCAGCATGGCCCCGCGTATGACCATGCCGATTACCCGGCTCCGCGCCGCTCCCAATGCCATGCGGACCCCGATCTCGGGTGTGCGGCGGACCACTGTATAGGCAGTGACACCATAGAGCCCGATGGCGGCGAGCAGAAGCGCTAGCAGACCGAAAAGAGAGGTGAGGCGCGAGATCAACCGCTCCTGCGTGAATTGATCGTCAGTCTGCTGCCGGAATGTCTGGAACTTAAGGATCGTGAGATTTGGGTTGATACTTGCCAGGGTGTCGCCGACGATTTTTTCCAACCCTGGAACAGAGCGGCTGGATTCGATCACGATGGCTCCGGCGTACACGGATTGGTCCGGATTGCCCGGCGTGCGAAGGCCGGCCGGCTGAGTGAGGGGAAGAAAGTACATGGCGTGGTTCTTCCAATAGATGCTTGTGTAGGTGGTGTCTTCAACCACACCGACGATCTCATGCGCTCCATCGGTTCCCGGGTGAAGGGGATCGTCAAATCCAAATCGATGTCCGATGGGATTGCGGTTGCCGAAGAACTGCTTGACGAATTCCTGGTTCACGACGGCGACCGGGGGGGCGTTCATCGTGTCCTGCCGCGTGAAGCCGCGGCCCGAGACAACGTGGGTTCCGACGGAATCGAAGTACTCCGGCGTCGCCTTCACCCAGGACGCAGTTTTGTTCAGGTCCGGATCGCCTTGAACCTTTACACCCGAGTTCCAGTCGTTCGCCTCCATGGGCGTGTAAGTGGAGACGCCGACTTTGAGAACACCTGGGATGGCATGGAACCGGTCAACGATGGTTTGGTAAAGGGGCTCGACCTCGGTGGTTTTGTAGCCGGCTCCCTGGGGATTAATGTGGGCAATATAGCGGTTCGTTGTATCCAGTTTCATGTTCACGTTCTCTGCCTTGTTGAGGCTCTGTGCAAAGAGGCCCGCAGCAACGAGCAACACCAGGGAGAGCGCGGCCTGCATGACAACGAGTCCCCGCTGGAGGAAGGACGCTCCATGGGAAGTTGTACGCGAGTTGGCGCGCAGAGTGCCAGCCGGCTGCGTGCGCGCGGCCATCAACGCTGGTGCAAGGCCAAAGAGGACGCCCGTAACCAGTGAAAGCGAAAAGGCGAAACCGATCACCATGGGCGATGGAGAAGCCGCGACCGGCATGTTGTGCTGATCAGGAAAAGCGAGTGCCAGCAGGGCATGTGCCCCCAGATAGGAGACGGCGAGTCCGAGCAGGCCGCCCATACACGAGAGAACAACACTTTCCTGCAGAAGCTGACGGACAAGGCGGCTGCGTTGTGCGTCGAGCGCTGAGCGAATGGAGAACTCAGCGTGGCGGCTCATGCCGCGCACCAGAAGGAGGTTCGCAATATTCGCGCAGGCGACAAGAAGAACCAGGGCAGCTATCCATTGCAGCAGGTTTAGACGATTCCTATAACCGTTCTGCATGTTCTGAATCCCGCCGCCCCCGGGAGTGAGGACGACATGGGTGAGTGGAAGAACCTTTTGGGCGCGCGGATCGCTAAACGTCTTGAGCGTTGCAAACTGGTTCTTGAGCAGTGCACTCGCTTTGGCCTGAAGCGCCGGCAGAGATGTACCTGGCTTAACGCGTCCGATGATGTAGGCCCACTGCTTGCCGGGATCGGTGAAGAACGAAGCGCCAATCACTTCATCCATCGCATTCATCGGGAAAAAGAAGCTGGGCGGATTCGTGTCGATACGATCCCCATAAAATCCCTTGGGCGCGACACCACTGATTGTGGCCGGCTTGCCATTGACGTAAAACGTGCTTCCTACCACGCTCGGATCGCCTGCGTAATCTCGCTGCCATGCGTCGTAGCTCACAACAGCTGTAATAGGCGCCCCCTTCTGGTCATCGGCATCCACAAACAATCTTCCCGCCGCAGGCGAAAGTCCGAAGACCCGGAAGTAGTTCCCGGAGACGAAGGTTCCCACCATGGACTTGGCCACCGTGTCGGGTCCGGCGCGACGGACGGTAAGGGGCCCCCCGCCGTAGAAGGATGCCGTTGCGGCCAGTTGTTCGAATTCCGGCAGATTCTTCTTGAACATGTAATACGTGCTGGTGGCAAAGAGCGAGTAATCCCCCGTGTCACTCCACTGGTCGCTGATGCAGCAGTCGTTTTTGTCGCCAATGCGGATCAGGTTTTTCGGATCGGTGACCGGCAGATTCCGGAGCAGGATGGCATTGACCAGCGTAAAGATGGCCGAGTTGGCGCCGATACCGAGCGCGAGCGTGATAAGCACCGTAACGGTGAACCCCGGTGCCTTTCGCAATTGGCGAACGATGAAGCGCAAATCGGCAATTAATACTTCGAAGAAGGGTAATCCACGTTGCATACGATAGTTCTCCCGAGTCTGCGTGATTCCACCGAACGAGCGCAGTGCCTCTGTCCTCGCTTTGCTCTCACTCATACCCCGTTCCCGATTCTCTTCAACGGCAAATTCGATATGAGTGCGCAACTCCGCATCGAGATCATCATCCAATTCCCTTGTTCGGAGGCGGGCTGCACATCGATTTAGCAGAATCCGTATCCAGTCCATGTCGCGCTCCTAACGAGATGACGCGTCGTCGGGCGCGAGAAAGCGCGCCATAGTAGCGGCAATTCGATCCCAATTGGCCGTTTGCTCTTCGACCTGTTTGCGACCGATACGGCTCAGGGAATAAAACTTCGCCCGGCGGCCGGTCTCCGTGATGCCCCACTCAGCCTTGATCCAGCCCCGCTGTTGCAGGCGCAGAAGCGCCGGATAGAGCGTCCCCTGGTTCATGCTCAGCGTGTCGGCGCTCACCTGCTCGATTCGCCGCGCGATTCGATAGCCGTGCAGCGGCCCCATCGACTCCAGCGTCTTCAGCACTATCAAATCCAGCGTTCCCTGCAATATCTCGGCTTTATTCCGCGGCATCGGCATAACCAGTTGACATTCCACATATACCGTAACGCCACGACCGGTTGAATGTCAACAGGTACGGGCCGTTATCTTGCGGCCTCGAGGTCAAGTATTGCCAACAGACCAAATCACGTTTCCATAGCCGCAGCAGGTGGAAAAGTGCATTGGCGATTTGCACCAACTGAGATACCCGGCTCAAGGTCCGGATTACCGAACACACCTCCAGAAACCTCTCAGTTGCTTTGCCGAGCCCGGTTTCGATGTAAAGGATAGGTTTCCTTAGACAGTAATTCGCCGTTTTTTGTTAGGCTGCAATCTGTTCTGCAAATACTGAGAGAGGCATCTTGAGGGCGGAATGGATCCTGGTATGTTTGTAATCCCAAAGCGTCTGGTAGATCTCCGCCACGAGATCCCCGGCCTTGGATGGAGGCCTTCACCTGTACGAGGCATTTACCCATATGTGACGGGAGGGCAACGATGGACATGCGATCAAATACTCCTCCTGATTTTACGGTGAAGACGGACGGGGACGACCTCGACCTTTCTGCCGGGCAAGTCGTGGTAGCTTACCACGAGAGAACAAAGCACCACTACCACCGCTATGCCGCCTCGCTTGGATACCTGGATTGGGCTAAGCAGCCAGATCCGTTCCGCCGTTACGACGGAGCGCCGCTGGTTCGCCTTCCTTTACCCGACGCGGGGCGGGCGCTTCCGTACTGGCAGCTCTACGTTGCGGACAACATCGTGCCGGCTCCGCTTTCGGTCGACTCCATCTCGCTCTTCTTGCGCTATGCATTCTCGCTGACAGCTTGGAAAAGGTTCGAAGGAACCACGTGGTCTCTGCGCGCCAATCCGTCGAGCGGGAACCTCCACCCGACGGAGGGATACGTCCTCTTACCGTCGTTGGACGCTATCCACGACCATCCCGGCGTATACCACTACGCAGCGAAGGCGCACGGTCTGGAGCTTCGAGCGGACTTTGATCCCTCGGTTTGGGCGGCCTTGGCAGCAGCGTTTCCGGAGGGCTCATTCCTCGTGGGGCTGTCGTCCATTCTTTGGCGAGAGGCCTGGAAGTATGGCGAGCGTGCGTTCCGGTACTGCCAACACGATGTCGGCCATGCGCTCGGGTCGATGCGATTCGCGGCGGCTGCCCTCGGGTGGAAATTCCGCCTCCTCGACCGGGTGGCTAGCGCCGCCGTGTCACAACTTCTCGGACTCGACCGCGAGACCGATTACCCCGGCGCGGAGCGAGAGCATCCCGAACTCGTGGCGCTTGTGTCCAGGGAGAGATGGGCCAGCGACCGGGGCCTCTCCCTGTCCAAAGAGTTGGTATCCCAGGTGACCGCTTCTCGATGGTACGGCGTGGCTAACGTGCTGAGTCCCGAACACGGCGTCGATTGGCCAGTGATCGACCAGGTGGCTCAAGCCACTACGAATTCCTGGACCACTAAAAATCCAGGGATTGCGGCCGATGAAGAGTTCTCCAGGTTCCCTTCGGAGGAAGAGCTCTTCGGGGCGCCGGTTCGGTCCGGAGCCTTCACTGCGGAAAAAGTCATCCTGGGGCGCAGAAGCGCGGTCAGCATGGACGGGGCCACAGCGATTCCAGCGGCGATCTTCTTCCGGATGTTGGCTCGTCTCGTACCCACCCGAGACGGCCGATCTATGCCGTGGGACGCCCTGCCCTGGCGCCCGCGCATCCACCTGGGCCTCTTCGTGCATCGCGTGAACGACCTGCCTCCTGGTCTCTACATGCTCGCTCGGGATCCGGAGAAGGCCGAGACACTCCGGCAAGCGATGCGGACTGAGTTCCTGTGGCTACGCCCTCCGACGTGTCCGCATGGTCTTCCGCTATTCCTGTTGAAAGAGGGGGACTGCCGTACTCTGGCCGCGAGCGTCTCCTGCGGTCAAGACATCGCGGGGGACGGGGCCTTCAGCCTTGGGATGATTGCCGAATACATGGACAGTGTGGTTGTCTACGGCGCCAGCTTCTACCGAAATCTCTTCTGGGAGGCCGGACTCGTGGGCCAGGTGCTCTACCTCGAGGCGGAAGAGGCCGGCATTCGTTCGACCGGGATCGGCTGCTACTTCGATAATCCGGTTCACGAGGTTTTCGGAATCTCATCACGCGAATGGCAGAGCTTCTACCATTTCACTGTGGGTGGCCCAGTCGAGGACGGACGCCTTACCACGTTGCCTGCGTATAACTTGGGGGAGGCAGGATAAACACCCCGACATTCGAATTAGATCGGTCGCCTGCGGCGAGGACTGCTCCCAGCCAACTTCCGCCAGCGGAGCGTTGTCGATACGGCCCTAGGTTATTTTGCAGCAACTGAGCTGACGGGGCAAGATTGAGCTCAACTTCCTGCTTGCCGACAAAAGCCTCCACTTACACGGAACGGGCTTCTCAAGAAGATTGCTGCGGCACCCAGCCGGAAATGATTCGCGGGTGAGCCGCGATCAGGACTACTTGACTTGGTGCTTGGCGTACTCTTCGGGCGTGAATTTACCGCCATTCACGTAGCTTTCGTTGAGCTCCGTATACTCCTTCCACTTCTCGGGCAGGTCATCCAGTGCAAAAATCGCCGAGACGGGACAGACGGGAACGCATGCGCCGCAATCGATGCATTCCACGGGATCAATGTAGAGCTGGGGAACGTCGTCGAATGATGTCCGGCCGTCGTCATAGGTCGTGTTCTTCTTGGGGTGTATGCAATCCACGGGGCAGGCATCGACGCACGCGGTGTCCTTTGTCCCAATGCAGGGTTCGGCAATGACATATGCCATGGGTCACCTCCGATGTCTATCACCGTATGCCTGCCACAAAGAAGATTCAAGTGTGGCCAAGATGAACTCGTGGCGTTTGGAACGGACGGTTGAAAAGCTTTCCGCAGTCACTCTGCGTGCCTTAGCAGCATCCGCAGGTCTGTCCCTTCCACGCCGATCTACCTTCCTTGAGCAGAATGGGAACTGCCACCAGTGCAGCGACGGCATCGAACCATGCGATATGGATAATATGCGTTCACGGCAAGCCCCGTTAGTGCGATCAGGGCGAGATAGGCGCAAGTTGCTGACTGCGTTGCGTCGGCGGCTAAAGCGACGTTTCCAGAGCGGTAAGCCTCCCGTCGCTTCAGCCATGCGAGGACGGGCATAGCAAGCAGTGCGCCAATGGTAATGCCGATTCCCGCTCGGCTCACCTCAGGTCGTAACCTGAGCGTTAGAGAAGTGACGGCTGCTCCGACTACGACGAAAGCAAGAACGAACAGCAGCACCGAGGCTGTGCGGGTCGCCTTGCGTTCCGAAATGGACATGCTAGGAATCCACTGCAACAGCACCACGGCGGCGGACACAAGCTCCACGAGACTATCGGAACCGAAGGCCAGCATTGCCGGACTATGCGCCGTGGTCGCCGCATACGCGGATACGCCGAACTCGACGAACATCCATGCGAGTGTGACGCCCTGAAGCCAGAAGACCCGAGTTCGCGGCTGCGCCTTCGGAGCAAATGCGGCAGCAGCTTTCGTGGGCTGAACACCGATCTGTACGAGTCCTGGCATACTGTCATGCTTTCAGGCTCCCTGAGGAGGCGCAAAACCCACAACAGCAACATGGTGAGTCCAGTATATCGCCGCCCAAATTATCGCCCTTCTTTGACGGTCCGCGCGGCGGCCTGGTTCATGTCCACGCGGGCAGCTTTATCGGCAGGATGTGAGAGCTTAACGTGAGCAGCAAAGGTGATCCCCAGTTCCCCAAGGTTCTTTGGGTTTGGACGAAATGCTGCCTCGCAAAGGGAACATTTATAGTAGCCCGAAAATCTCCCGCTGCGATCCTTGGCTGCGGTGAGGCGCGCGTCTTCCCCCATGCAGCAAAGTCTACGCCGGACTCCGATCCACGGCTAGACCTCTAGAAAATCGAACTGCACCATTGCCTTGGGGCAGCGAGGTGGAAGTATCCGAGACTGAAAAGCAAAACCCGCCTAGTCGGACCGGTTAGGGTGTGACGAACGCTCCAGCGACATCATCGCGTGGAGTTTGACCACGTGCAAATCTCAACTTGCGATGACACGAACGCAAGCTCAAAATCTCAGGTGTCTCTTAGAGACGCTTTCGCAGTCGCGGTAATTTGAGTTGTGGGTCTGAGTCTTTGGGAAAAGTCATACATACATTGCCTTCGTCGATTCGGAGTTTTCTTGGACACTTGTGTAGTCATCTCGCAAGAGATCGGGTATGCGTTGTCCCCTACGCCGAAGACGATTGTCTCTTCCATTCTTCCGGCCTACATCAAGCGGGTCGTCTGTGAACCCGAAACTCGAAGGCGCAATGAATTCCCTTTGATTCGCAGTTTCACGCGGCTCCCTCAAACAGGTTGCTGTTGTGGCGCGCAAACGGCAAACTCCCATCCGCCTAACTTTGTCAGCCGGCCAATATGTAAGGTTCCACGTCTATGGGCGAATTCCAGTTTGCAAAACATTTGGCTTGGTGGGCAGGCAACTCAATAAACTTGGCAATCCCGGCGTGCACACATTGTTGCGAGAATGCCGTAACGGAGTAGTTGTTGCTCCGGAGTGCAATCTGCGCCAAGCGCAGCGAATTTTTTGGGAAAAAGGCCGCGAGCGGCTCAATCCTTCCGCGCAACCGTGGAATGGCGCCGAGATGTTCCGGACCGGCTTCGGCCATTGCGTTGAGCAAAGTCTCTGTCATTTCGGGCAAATCAACCGCGAGCACAAGCAATCGCGCATTGGTGAGCGCAGCCAATGCGCGCTCAATGCCCGCGAGCGGACCCGCACGGGGGAGCTTATCCAGCAGGACGGGACAATTAAAATGCGAATAATCGACACCGGCGCGACCCGAGATGAAGACCTCTGTGGCACGCGTCGCCCATGCCAAGTTGATTTGGCGGACCAGTAGAGGTTGTCCGCCGGCCTCTAGCAGGGCCTTGTCGCGACCCATGCGCTTCGATTGTCCTCCAGCGAGAATTACCGCACCGTGATTCATGAATTCGCGCTCAAAATTCCATCTGTCAATATGCGCGCGCGAAGACCGCCGCGACCCGCCAGAAACTTCTCCGCGCCGGGAGCAATTGCAAGGTCCATCCAATAACAGGGGTTGCACTCGGCAACACCGGCAAAGTGCACTCCCTGCACTTCGAACTCTTGCCCGATGAGAGAATTCAGGTCCACGCCCGCGGTAACGACATTGCGCCGCGCGGCTCCAGGAGACTTGCCGCGCACTCTCAGATTGACGCAAAGCTCGTTGAAAACCTCGGAGGAGAAAAATGTGATCTGCCCTGCGTAGTTTTCCCTAAAGTCGAAGAAACGGTCGCCTTCGATGCCGCGTCCGGCCACGCAGCGGATTTCCCGTATCTCGATCAACTGGGTTTTTACCAGGCGGCTGCGCATGGTGGCCGAAAAAGTTATGTCCGGGCGATAGAAAGAGATTCTGTATCATCACCTTGTTGATTTGCATCTCCATGATGCTCCCGTTTTTCACATATTCGAGGTTTTGCGCGGGTTAGTATACGTCGCGATGGTAGCGATGCTCATCTTTCAGGGCATGGACATATTCTTCGGCCGCCTGCGCCGGCATGCCCCCCTCTTTCTCTATGATGCGATGCAACGCGGCGTGTACATCCTTGGCCATGCGCGTGGCGTCGCCGCACACGTAAACGCTGGCGCCATCTTCGAGCCAGCTCCAGAACAGCGGCGCATGTTCCATCATTCTGTCCTGCACGTAGATTTTGTCCTCTTGGTCGCGCGAGAAAGCAGTGTCAAGCCGCGTCAGATGGCCATCGGCGCGCATGTTCTCAAGTTCCTCGCGGTACAGATAATCTGTTGCCGCACTTCGTTCGCCGAAGAAAAGCCAGTTGCGGCCCTTGGCGCCCAGTGCACGCCTCTCATGCAGGAATCCGCGAAAAGGCGCAATGCCTGTGCCGGGGCCGATCATGATGATCGGCGCATCGGAATTCTGCGGCAATTTGAACTTCTTGTTGGGTTGGATGTAGATCGGAAGCCGGTCGGAGAGCGTGGAGTGATCCGCAAAAAAAGTGGAGCAAACGCCGCCGCGCTCGCGATTGTAGGATCGATAGCGAACCACCGCCACGGTTGTGTGAATCTGACCCTGATGAGCCAAGGGGCTCGATGAGATGGAATAGAGCCTTGGCGCGAGCTTTGGCAACATCGCCACGAGTTCCACTGGTTCTTCGATTACGCCCGGGTACTCGACTAGCAAGTCGATGAGACCGCGGCCATAGATGTATCTCTGCAGTGGTTCCTGCTGCTCTGGAACAAGCAGATCGAGAAGCTTCGCGCACTTACCCTTCGTCGCGTATTCCTTGACGATCTTCCGGCTCAGAAGCGTGATTTGGAGATGATGAGTCAAAGCGTCGTGCAACGTGGTCTTGCCCGTTTTCCCGCACGGCACCTGCTCATTTCCGTTGAACCGCAGGGTTTGCAGAATCTCGGCAACCAGATTGAGGCCGTTCCGCGGAATCACGCCGCAAGCATCTCCCACCTCGTAACGAAGCCCTGTTCCTTCAATCGAAAACGCCAAATGAAGTGTCGACTTGGTGGATTCGTTAAGAGTCAGGTCTCTTTTGTCGACCAATGGAGCTAACAACGGATTGTCGCGAGAAAAACTTGCAGCGGGCGCCGCCTTTGCCGCGGAAGCGGACCGACCTTCGCCTGCCGGCATGGTTTCCCCATTGCCATCTGCGGGACCAACAGCAGGCCGCGTAGTCTTGTGTCCGGCCGCAACTTCATTCAGGCGAGGAATGACCGCGGACTTCCACTGCTCAAAGGGCTCGTCCACATCCACGTCGCAATCCACTCGCTCGCTGAGCGGGTTTGCCCCCAGCGCAATCAGTTTCGCGTCCAGATCCTTTCCGAATTTGCAGAAATGTTCGTAATGTTTGTCCCCCAGCGCCAGGACCGCGTAAGAGAGCCCTTCGAAGCGGGGGAAGTGTTCCGAACAGAGCTGCTCATAAAACGGTTGAACTCCGTCCGGCGCGTCCCCGTCTCCATAGGTGCTGGCAAGAATAAGGGCGTATTTCTCCGCGGCCAGCGCCGCCGGAGTGTAGCCAACCAAAGTGGAGACGGCAGGCACATGCCCTTGGGCCTTCAACTCCTTCGCGAGCTTGCGCGCCAGTCCCTCGGCGGTTCCCGATTGCGACGCATAAAGGACGGAAATGCGGTGCGATGGTTTGGCCAGAGCAGCGACGGAGAGGGCAGACGCCGAAAATAACCCCGCAAGCAGGCCGTTGAGCCATGCTCGTTGCTCGGCCGTGAACGGCGCATTTTCTGGAATGAAGGGAACGGTTTCGACCATGGCTACACATGCTCCATCACTTCGCAAAATGATTTCAGCTCTTCGATGCTGTGCCTGCGGCTGAACTCGAGAAACGATTCATCCCCATGGCGACGTTCGGTGTAGGCGCTGAAGAGCCGCTCCATCACCGGCGGCAGTTCGCGAAACGGAATCGCCGGTATGAGTTCGCGCGCCAACCCTTTGTCCTGATCGCAGCCACCGCCGATGACCACCTGATAGCCTTCCTCGCCACCGATCTTTGTGCCCAGGAGGCCGATGTCCCCGATATAGTGTTGGGCGCAGGAGTGAGGGCATCCGGTGACGTGCAGATTGACGGGCTGCTCGATTTTGAACTGCGTATCGAGCCGATTGGCGAGCTCCACGGCATGGGACTTTGTGTCGGTGGCCGAATACCGGCAGCCGCGATTCCCTGTGCAGGCCACGGTTCCTCGCATCACCGTGCCGGCCGTGCAGTCGAGGTCTGCAGCACGGATGGCCGCCAGCGCCTCATCGACCCGTTCGCTGGGTATATTGGGTATCAGCAAATTCTGCCACACGGTAAGCCGCAATTCTCCACTGCCAAACTGGTCGGCAGCATCCGCAAGAGCACGCATTTGCTTTACTGGTAGGCGGCCAACTGGAACAGCGATGCCGATGTAGTTAAGGCCTGACTGGCGTCTGCGCGTGGACGCCGATGTGTCCCGCGCGGTCAATAGGATGACGAGGTTCGCAGTTCTCGGCGGCGAACCGGATGAGCGGAAAGGCCAGCAGCTTTTCGGTCTCCGCGAGAAACTTCTCAACGCCCCATCGGTCGACCAGGTATTTCAACCGCGCTTTTTTGCGGTCCGTGCGGTCGCCGTTCTCATTGAACACACGAATCATAGCGGCAGCGGCAGCTACAGTCTGCTCCGGGCGCAGCAGCAAGCCGCAATCTTCGGCGAATTGCTTGTGTCCCGTGATCCCGCAAAGCAGAACGCGAAAATAGACGCCCGCCGGCACATCGTGCCCCTCGCCGACACGCGTGGCAATAAAACCGATATCGTTGGTGTCGGCAACCACGCTGATGGCGCCGCCGTTGTCGAAAGCGACATTGAACTTGCGCGGCAGTCCATACATGTCGCGCGAATTCAGAATGTAGTAATGGAGCGCCTCGGCCAGCGGAGCCACATCGTAGAGCTCGGTTGGGTCGATCCCTGTGATGGGCGAGGCAGTAATGTTGCGGATGTTGTCCGCGCCAGCGCCGCGTGAAGTCATACCCAGCGCATCAACCTTCTCCAGCACCCGAACGATGTTCTTCGGTTGAAATTCGCGGATCTGCAGGTTGGCGCGGGTAGTAATGTCAGCCCGGCCCGAGCCCCACTCCTCAGCCATCCACGCAAGTCCGCGCAACTGTTGCGCCGTGACGATCCCTCCGGGCAGTCGCAGGCGAAGCATGAAAGAATCCTGGGCCGGCGCGACATAGAACAGACCATGGAATTTGAAACGAAAATTGTCATCCGGCGCGGGCGCGCGATTGTCGTCGGCGTGGGCAATGAGCTTATCCCAGACATCGAGAGGATCTTGCTCATGCTTCCAGCGTTCTTCTTTGCAAAGCTCTGATACCGGCGTGCCGTGAAACTTCTCCTCTGCAGGTTCCGCCAGATTTACTGTGCCGGAGGCCGGATCGCCGGTGAGCAGACCATTTGCGGTAAAACCAACAAACGGCCGCGCGCTTCGTTGCATCGCGCCTGCGAAGAAGCCCAGAAGATACTCCTTCTGCTCTGCGGTAAATCCTGCCGAGTTGAGAGATGCCGGTGTTTCCATGCCGAATGTCCTCAATTTAAGCCGCAACCAAAGTGAATTGGCTGGGACGCTCTCCGGACGCGTTCGCGCCGGAAGCGCGAATCAGCGTCGAGACCAAATCGAACACCGCAAGTAATGCGGAGGATTCAAGGCTCATCGCGGAGCGGGGACGTACTTAACTGTCGGAGTGGAGGACCGCTGCACGGCATGGTGCAGGGCTCAGAGGTTAAGAGAAGACTTCGTAGTCTCTCCTATATTCGAATGATAGCGTGCATCCGGTGTGATTGCAATATGACCGATCGATTAGGTAAGACACCTTTTTAACTCGTGCAGCTTCACACCTGTCCAATTTGTTCAGCTCTGCATTTGTAAATTTCGCTTGAAATGAGATGAAGGGTATGGTAGAGATTCTATAGAGCAGCCCCTTAGGACACCGCGCTGTGTCCGCTGTTCGATCCAGATCTTCCCCGCTCTCCGCTGAGCATCCCAAAACATCGCAATGCCGATATTTGCAGACGCACGAGCGCCTGCGCGTCCGTGCAATCAGACACCCAGATCGGAATGAGAGGAGTGGTTATGGATTACATCAGCCCCTCAGAGGTTGCCGGGAGTTTTGTCGCCAATGGCGCGGTGAAGTCGAAGCTACCAGTAAGGCAGTTGCTGCTGCGCGGCGCGCTCTCCGGTGCACTGCTTGGTTTTGCCACAACCGTCGCATTCACAGCCAATGCCCAGGGATTGCCGCCCATCGTTGGCGCCGTTTTATTTCCTGTGGGCTTCGCAATGATCGTGATTCTTGGCCTGGAACTGGTCACAGGCAGCTTCGCCATGTTGCCCGCAGCGTGGCTGGCCGGTGAGACTAGTCTGCTTCGCGTCCTGGGAAATCTCGTCTGGGTTTTTGCGGGAAATCTGGCTGGGGGTTGCCTCTATGCGTGGATGTATGCCGCCGTGCAGACCCAGTTTCACCATGTTCCCGGCGACCGGCGCAGCCGCTTTGATCGTCGCCGCAGCCCAGGCCAAAACGCTCGGCTACGAGAAGCTTGGGATCAAACGGCCTTTGGCTTGCCATCGTGAAAGCTGCGCTTTGCAACTGGATGGTCTGCATGGGCGTGGTTATGGGCCTCACCTCCCGCTCCACGCTGGGCAAGATCGCCGGATGCTGGCTGCCCATCTTCATCTTCTTTGCGCTGGGATACGAGCACTCAGTCGTCAACATGTTCATCATCCCGGCCGGCATCTGGATGGGTGCGCCAGTTTCGCTGCGCGACTGGTGGCTGTGGAATCAGCTTCCCGTCACCCTGGGCAACTTGGCCGGTGGATTTCTGTTTGTTGGCCTGCCGATGCTCTGGCTTCGCGGCGCCACGCGTACAAAGACCGTGTCGCCACACCTCGCAACGGCCGCGGAACCGCTTCCGGCGGCTCAACCCGACGCAGTCGAGGCTTGACGCAAATACCTGTTTGCTTTCGAGGCCGTTCCCGTTTGCCTGCGATTCGCGCGTGGCATGAGCGACGGGAGAATGCAAGTCATACAACACACGCAGCTATAGGAGAAAACATGCATAGAATCCTTCGCATACCTGCATCTATTACCGCTCTGTTCATCCTGACCGCTGGACTCTGCCAAGCGCAGTCGTCTAGCGGTTCCCCTATCAGTGTCACCGTCTACGACCGTACCCGCGTGGATTCATGGCAGTGGTTCGCGGCACCGCCTTACGCAAATACCTACGGCTATGTCGAGTCGTTGCTCCGCGTCGGCGTGGCGCAGCACGTCCGCCGCTGGGACTGGCAGCTAGAGCTGTCGCAGCCGGCCGTGCTCGATGCGCCCAGCGACGCCGTTTCTTCCGTCACCGCGCAGGGTCAGTTGGGTCTGGGCGGAACGTACTATGCGTCCAACACCAACTCCTATCCGGCCGCTGCGTTTTTCAAGCAGGGTTTTGTGCGCTACCACGGCGAAGGTTCAAACCTGCGCCTGGGACGCTTCGAGTTCTTCGACGGACGGGAAATGCAGACAAAGAACCCAACGATCGGATGGCTTCAGACAAACCGCATCTCCGACCGGTTAATCGGAAACTTCGGCTTCTCCACGGCACAGCGCAGCTTTGACGGACTCGACGCCCACTCTGAGCGCGGGCGCATGGAACATCACCGCGATGGCGGCTCGCGCCGATCAGGGCGTCTTCAACATGAACGGCAACCCGGAGCTAAATGTCGATCTTCAGTATCTCGCTCTTACGCGCTCGGACTGGAAGCAGCACGTGCTTTGGCGCGCCTTCGCTATCGGCTATCACGACGGGAGAACCGGCCTGACCAAGACCGACAATCGCGCTCTGGCGGTGCGCTCAACCGACCATCAGAATATCCGCGTCGGCACCTATGGCGGTGACCTGCTTGCCGCCGTTCCCTCGGGCCCGGGCCAGTTCGACTTTCTCTTTTGGGGCGCGCTGCAGAACGGAAGCTGGGGAAAACTGGGAGACGGTGCGAACGCCGCTGCCGTGGAAGGCGGATATCAGTTGACCAAAGTGGCGACAGCCCCCTGGCTGCGCGGAGGTTGGTTTCGCTCGAGCGGCGATAACAATGCGACGGATGGAACTCATAATACCTTCTTCCAGATCCTGCCGACTCCCCGCGTCTATGCCCGCCTCCCCTTCTACAACCTGATGAACAGCACCGACGAATTCGTGCAGCTGATCGACAAGCCCGCCAAGAGGCTTTCACTCCGCGCCGACTTGCACTGGCTGCAGCTGACCTCGGCTCATGACTTGTGGTATCTGGGCGGCGGCGCTTACGACAATAAGGTCTTCGGATACGTCGGCCGTCCGGCAAACGGCGCATCCTCATTGGCATCGGTTCCCGACATCAGCGCCGACTGGCAGGCGACAAAGAGCGTGGCGCTCAATTTCTACTATGCCTATGCTCAGGGCAAGACTGTAGTAGGGGCAATCTATCCCTCCGACCGGAACATGCAATACGGGTATGTTGAGCTCGCGTACCGCTGGGGTGTCGATCAGAAAGGGGCAGCGGCGAAATGAGCATTGTGAAATGCGTCATGACGCCTCTGGCAAATCTGTAGACGCTGGAGACGATGTCACACTCGTTGCCGTTTTGGTTGTTTCTCCAAGCCGGCTCTTGCGAAGATCTTCGTTGAGGATAATGGCATCGGCGATCTCGCGCATGGATTTGCGGCGCTGCCGGCTTTCGCGCTGCATGGCCCGGTAAGCCGAATCTTCATCGAGTCCGAAGTCGCGCTGCAACACTCCCTTGGCTTTTTCGATGGATTTGCGCGACTCAAGCCGGTCAGAGAGTTGCAGGTTCTCGGTCTCCAGACGGGCCCGCTCCAGCTCCGCGCCCACCATATGGCCGATGGCGGTAAGAAGGCGGACTTCGTTTTCCGTGTGGTAATAGGGCTTTCGATGCTGGAGATTGATTACCCCGACCAGCTTGCTGCGGCAAAGGATTGGCACTGAGAGAAAGGCTTCAAACGTGTCTTCGGGCAAATCTTTGAAGCGCTTGAAACGTGGATCCCTCAATGCTTTGGCGGGAATGGCGACAGGTTCACGATGCCAGCCAACCCAACCAGTGATTCCCTGGCCAAGCCAGAGACCCAGGTGGTCGACGACATCGGAATGCGGATTCTTCGACGCGCGAAGCACCAGTTGATCGTTTTCGAGAACATAGACAAAGCATGAGTCGCATTTGATTAGAGAGCTGGCAAAATCCACGATGCGATCGAGGACCGTATGAAGCGGGTCCGACGCAGCCATGCGGCTTCCAATCTCATGAAGAATATCCACGCCTGAGACTGCGGGCTTTGGAGTGGGTGAAGCAGTGGCTTCGCCTCGCAGAAGCGGGCTGACAGGAGGAGGTGGGATGCGAGGCACGTGGAGCGCGGCCGCCGAGCGCTTTTGCTCCAGGAGAGCACTGGCGTTCTGCGAAATCTCCTTGATGAGGAAGCCCATTTTCGATTGGGTCGGCTCATAATCCGGCGTCAACGCGTAGAGGGAGAGTCCTTCTGTCGTACTCGGCCCAATAGACCCAATGACCGTAGAGCGGAATCCTTCGTAAAGGGCCTCGGTGTAGCCCATCCTTTCCGCCATGAGAAACAAATGCGCGACCTGTCCGGCGTTCATAAAGAGAACGACATCGACATGCCCATGGGCGAGAGCGAGGACAGCCTCGCGCAACGGTTGAACATCCTCTGGCAACGCCCATTGATAAACCAGGAGCCGCGTAATAGAGACGCTTTTCTCGGCAAGCGCCGTCAGGAGCTCGGGGTTCGACGTACCGTATTCCTGTACTGCGATATCCATTCCCTGGAGAGAGGACCCGAGCTTGGCCTCCAAAGCAGACATCAGGGAGCGCCAGGTGAACGGCTCCGGTGCAACGACGGTTATAGGAATGTCCAGTTCGCGGAGGGCGCTCGAGGATTTCGGCCCGCGGGCCGCAATTTTGACCGAACGAAGAGCCGCAAGAAATTCCTCGCGGTCGTAATGCTCAGAGACAGTTTTGACGAGAGTGCGGACCCCGACCCCGGTAGTGAAGATCACCAGGTCAAATGCGCCACGCAGTAAGGCTTCGGTGAATTCGACAATGGGCTGATTGGAGTCGAGGGGAATCTCGCGCATGGCAGGGGCGGTCAGAGGCTCACCGCCGTATGTGCGGATGAGCTTTGCAACTTCAACCGAGCGGCGCGATTCAAGGGATAGAACTCGCAAGCCGTCGAAATTCGCCGCTGACATGTTGCTTCTCCGCAGACCAGATTGCAAAGCAACTCTGGATGGTTGCGCCGACAGGTAAAGGCGGAACCCGGCGCAGAGTCTAAGTGCACGGAGGCAACATTGCACATCGCACTTCGTGCAGAATTGAGGCTATCTCAACACCGGCGTTCATGGTTCATCGGCATCTGGCGAGAAATGTAAACAACCCTCCAACCAATACAGAAATGAACTGGAAAATGTGTCGCCGCATTGCATCGGGCTTAGGCGGGACAGAGAGCGGCATGGAGTTCGCGGCGGGGATTTATTTCATTCTCAAAGCCTCTCGCTACGTCATGGTATCGAAGGCAATGGAGCACAAGTTGCCGCCTAACTAACATTTAGTCTATCGAGAATGCAATAAAGAACGAATAAGGATTCGCGAAGTCCTGCAAAGAGAATGCATCTCGCGCGATCACGCCATTCCACTTGCGCTGCATCCGATTTGCCCTTATTATCAAAGCAATTGCTCCGAGCGGAGTTGCACGGCAGAGGTGCTCCATCCGCTATTTGCCGGCTCCGAACGCCGGTAGCTTCCCCAAGCTGGAGTGATTTCCAGTCGGCTCCCCGACGAGCCATCTCTGGCCTAGCCGCCGCAAATCAAAGTCACAAATCTATGCGGGTTCTTGTGCTTGCACTCATCTGTTTTGTGGCTAAGCGGATGTGTGTCCCGGCACCGGACGATCTCTTCACACTGTGTGCGCCAACGCGAATTAGTGGAGCTGTGCATGGAACTGCCCCTACTCGAACGAGCTCAGGCAGGCGACGACGCCTTCCTCCTGACCACCGCGGCGAATCCGGCCGGCGAAGTGGTGGCTTCGTTCTGCGGGATCGGCTCCAACATCGTGCTACCGCATCCGCCTGGGCCCGGCGAGCAGTATCGATTCCACTTTGACATGACCAAGTGCATCGGGTGCAAGTGCTGCGTGGTGGCCTGCAACGAACAAAATGGAAATCCCGCCGATATTCTCTGGCGGCAGAGTTGGCGAAATCGAAGGCGGCATTTATCCAGACACTCTCCGCCACTATCTCTCCATGGGCTGCAACCACTGCCTTGAACCCACCTGCATGACGGGTTGCCCGGTCGATGCCTACTCCAAAGATGGCCCCACTGGAATCGTGCGTCACAGCGCCGACATCTGCATTGGCTGCCAGTACTGCACCTGGAATTGCTCCTATGGCGTGCCGCAGTACAACCCGGAGCGCGGCGTGGTGGGCAAATGCGACATGTGCTACGGAAGGCTGACCCAAGGGCAGAATCCGGCATGTGTTTCCGCCTGCCCTGAAGACGCCATTCGCATTGAAACTGTGCGTGTTGCGGAGTGGCGAGAGGAATATAAAATTGCCGCCAACTCGCCCGGCATGCCCTCCGCCGACGACAGCCTCTCCACCACGCGCATCACGCTTCCCAGCCGCATGCCCCGCGATGTACGCAAAGTCGATCTCAATCGTCTGCGCCCGGAGGAGCCCCACTGGCCGTTGATTCTCATGACGGTTCTTACCCAGCTTTCAGCGGGCGCCTTCGCTTCCATTTGGTTGCTGCAGGTTTTCAGCGCCCACGCCCATCGCGCAGCGGCGCTGATTGCGTTGCTGGTGGCGGTTGTGGCACTCTGCTGCCTCCACGCTCCATCTCGGCCGGCCGATTCACGCCGTGCGCGCTCTCAAGATGTGGCGTCGCTCCTGGCTCAGCCGAGAGGTGTTGCTGTTCACGCTATTTGCCTTCGCGGCAACGGCGTACGCCGCGGCATTGTGGATGCGTCTGCCGGGAACAGTGTTCCTTGGCGGCCTCACCGTTTTATTTGGAATCTGCGGCGTAGGCGCGAGCGCGCGCCTCTACCTGGTGCCGGGGCGCCCTGCGTGGAATTCGCCGTTTACCATCCTTGAGTTCTACTTGACGGCTGTTCTGCTCGGCTCGGCGGGCGCGAACCTTTTGACCGGTTCCTCTCCCGGAACGCAAGAGGCAACGATCATCGCCGGTATCGCCACGATACTTGCAGGCGGACTTAAGATCGCCTGGCTGGCCCGATCTGAAGTCCATGAGCGCCGAGGAGCCTACGCGCTTCTCTTCACTGCGCTCTCCAACCATCTTCTTGTGCGCTTCCTGCTGCTAAGCGGGGCGCTGCTCATGGTGCCCTTCGCGCAATCGCGTTGGACGGCAGTTCCTGTCACTCTTGCACTGATTGCCGGCGAGTTTGTTAGCCGCTATCTGTTTTTCGTCAGCGTCGTGCCCACAAACATAGCCACTGAATATCTTTCCGTGGAGGCCGCATGAGTCTTGTGGACTGGCTGGCACGGAAGAGCGGGCTGGATATCCGTTCGGAGAAATACAGCTACGGCGAAGATCCGGTCCTCGGATTCACTTCTGCGCGCAAGCATGCCGATCATTGGGTCAACAGTACCTGCGGATACTGCTCTGTTGGCTGCGGAATGCAACTGGGTGTGCGCGACAGCAAAGTGGTCAGCGTACGCGGCAACCCCGATCACCCGGTCAACTCCGGCAAACTCTGCCCCAAAGGCCTGGCCGAGCACTACGCAATCGACGCTGAAGACCGCGCCAGGTATCCACTGCTGCGCAAAGATGGCCAGTTCACTCGCATTGGTTGGGACGAAGCCATCGATACTCTTGTGGAGCGATTTCGTCAGGTGCAACAAAAGTATGGGCCGGAATCTCTCGGCATCGTAAGCACCGGCCAGTTGGTGACTGAGGAGTTCTACGCTCTGGGCAAGCTGGTGCAGTTGGGGTTTGGCACCAACAACTACGACGGCAATACCACTCTCTGCATGTCCACCGCGGTCGCTGGTTACAAACGATCCTTCGGCAGCGATGGTCCTCCCGGCGCTTATGAAGACTTGGAGACAGCCGATGTGATTCTGCTTATCGGCGCCAACATTGCGGAGAATCATCCCATCCTCTGCACGCGTCTGGAAGCCAATACTGCCAAGACCCTGATCGTGGCCGATCCGCGCGTCACCAAGACCGCGATGATGGCCGACCTCTACCTGCCGTTGAAGCCGCGATCCGATCTCGCGCTCATCAACGCCATCCTGCGAATCCTCATCGACGAAGAACTCTACGACAAAGACTATGTCGATCAACATACAACCGGTTTCGCAGAACTCCGCGCCTCGCTGGAGCCTTACACCGTCGACTACGCCGCGAACATTACCGGCCTGTCTCCGGAATTGATCCGCAAAACCGCGTTGCTCTACGGGAATGCCAAGGCTGCGTTCATTGGTTGGACAATGGGCGTCAATCACAGCACCAAAGGCACCGAGACCGTGAACGCCATCAACAACCTTGCGCTGATCACGGGCAATATCGGTCGTTCCGGCGCGTCACCCTTTTCCATTACCGGGCAATGCAACGCCATGGGCACGCGAGAAGCCGGCTTCTCCTCTTCGCTTCCCGGCTATCGCAAGTTTGAATCGGAACAGGATCGAGAGGAGCTCGCGCGGCTGTGGAATCTGCCGGTCGATCGCATTCCCGTGAAGCGCGGCTTTGCCTATCCGGACATCATCGAAGCAGCCGTAGCGAGAAAGATTCGCGCGCTCTGGATTATCGGCACCAATCCGCTGGTCTCCTTTCCCAACATCGACGTGCTCAAGCAGGGTCTCGGGAATCTGGATTTCCTCGTCGTCCAGGATGGTTTTCATCCGACTCCGACAACCGAACTAGCAGATCTGGTTTTGCCGGCCGCCATCTGGGGCGAAAAGGAAGGAACCTACACCAACTCCGAGCGGCGCGTGAGCAAAGTAAACGGCGCCGTGAACCCGCCAGGGGAAGCGCGAAGCGATTTCGACATCTTTCTCGCGGTCGCCGAACGCCTCGGCTGCCGTGAAGAGATCTTTCCCGGTTGGCGAGGGCCGGCGGATGCTTTCGACGAATGGCGTCGCATTTCCGAGGGACGGCTCTGCGATTACTCCGGCATCACCTACGCCGCGCTGGAGACAACCTGCGGAATCCAATGGCCATTTCCAGCGGACGCGTCCGCGAAGCCGTCGGCAGCGCGCAGGCTTTATACCGATGGCCAATTTCAGACAGATGACGGCCGGGCCCGCCTTCTGCCTACGCAATGGGCGCCGTTTCCCGAGCAGCCGCATCCGGAATTCCCTTTGATCCTCAACACCGGGCGCACCGTTGAGCACTGGCACACGCGCACCAAAACCGGCAGCATCTCCATCCTTCAGCGAATGTCTCCGCGCGCCTGGCTGGAGATGAATCCGGTCGACGCCGCGAAACTTGGCCTGCGCCCACACGATCGCGTCGAGGTGATCTCCGCGCGCGGCCGGGTTAGCAAGGTCGAACTGCGCATTACCGAGATTGTTGCGCCGGGCCAGGTCTTCCTTCCGTTTCATTTCGCAGAAAGCAACGCCAACCAGATTACGCAGAGCGCCTTCGATCCGATCTCGCGCGAACCCAATTACAAGCAGTGCGCCGTGCGAGTCGAAAAATCGTCCACCGTGCACGCTTAACCCCAGTCTGAGCGAATTTATGCAGGTGAATTCTGAAACTCTGGAGGGAAACACGATGAGCGAAGAAATGAATGGAACGACCTTATATCAGCGTGTAGGCGGAGAGGCGGCGATCCAGGCGGCCGTTGACCGTTTCTACGAGCGCGTCCTCGCCGATCCTGCGTTGAGCCACTTCTTCACCGGGGTCAGCATGTCCCGGTTAAAGGCACATCAGTTTGCCTTTCTGTCGCAAGCGCTCGGCGGTCCCAAGCAATACAGCGGAGCCTCGATGCGTGATGCCCATAGCAAACTTGCTATCGAGCAGCGTCACTTCGATTCGGTTGCCGTTCACCTGGTGGAGACACTGCGCGAACTCGGTGTCCCCGAGGACATCATAGGGGAAATCGCGGCTGCAGTTACACCTCTGTCCGACCAGATTGTGAATACGCCCGCTCAGCCCGTTATTGCATGAGAGGCGGATTCGCCAATCTTCGCTCGACTCAATTGAAGTTTCCCCGGAGGATCTCAGATGGAAAGAAAATCGTTCCTTGCCAGCGGCCACCTGCCGACTCTCGTTTCCGCCTTTCTCTACTTTGACGTCAGCTTTATGGTGTGGATCCTCTTTGGACCAATGACGCCATTCATCGCCGAACAGATTCACCTGTCGGCAACACAGAAAGGCCTGCTGACCGCGATTCCGTTGCTTGGCGGTTCCTTCTTCCGGCCGATTCTCGCGCTTCTTGCAGATAGGGTGGGCGGCCGCCGCGCGGGTCTCATCGGCCTTTGCCTCACGCTCGTTCCCCTGATTCTCGGATGGCATTTCGCTACGACCCTATGGCAGTTCTATCTCATCGGATTTATGTTGGGGATCGCTGGCGCAAGCTTTGCCGTCGCGCTTCCTCTGGCAGGCCGCTGGTACCCTCCCGAGCATCAGGGACTTGCCATGGGCCTTGCCGGGGCCGGCAACTCCGGGACTCTGATCATCACCTTTTTTGGACCGCGCCTGGCGCAGCACCTCGGCTGGCACTCTGTCTTCGGCTTGGCGCTCATTCCCGTTGCGCTGGTGCTTGCGATCTTTTTCTTCGCAGCCAAAAACAGCCCTACAATGTCCGCGCCGAGAGCATGGAGCCAATATGCGCGACTGCTCGGCCAAGGAGATACCTGGAGGCTCTGCTTCCTCTACAGCCTTACCTTTGGTGGATTTCTCGGCCTCGCCAGTTTTCTCACCGTGTTTTTTCATGATCAATATCATCTGACGAAAGTACAGGCCGGCGACTATACGACGCTGGTCGTATTGGCTGGAAGCTTTCTGCGCCCGGTCGGGGGCTGGCTCTCCGATAAAATTGGCGGGTATCGCTTGCTGCTCGGGCTCTTTTTCGGTGTAGCCGTTAGTTTGATGATTCTCAGCAGTCTTCCTCCGCTCGCCATAGTCGTTCCCATGCTGTTCTTGTCGATGGGAATGCTCGGCATGGGCAACGGCGCAGTTTTCCAAATCGCTCCACAGCGCTTTCTCTCGGAAATCGAACTCATCACCGGCATCGTCGGCGCGGCAGGCGGGCTGGGCGGCTTTTTTCTTCCGTCAGCACTCGGTGCGCTCAAGGATATCTCCGGAAGTTATGGAACAGGTCTTCTTTGCTTCGCATTCCTCGTGTGCTCCGCTGTAGTGCTCTTGCTTGAATTCGGAGTAAAGTGGCAGAACACCTGGGCATCCGCGGCGCTGGAACGCACGAGGGTCTTCAGCTATCGGGATTCCCCAAAGACGGAACTCCCGGAACCTGCGCTGGCCTGCGAAATGGATGCCGCGGGTGAATGACGCTCACGGTCTGAATTCGCTTACTCAGCCCGATTGCATGTCAGCTCCTCGGCGTCATCATTATATCGTGATACGATATATCTATGAATACCCGCAAGACGGCTTCCGGCGACCACGCCCTGATTGGCATACTCGCCGATTTCCGTTATCAACTGCGTCTGTTCCTGCACTTCAGCGAGTGCGCGGCGATCGGCGCAGGGCTGCAGCCCCAACAGCATCAACTGCTTTTGCAGGTTGCCGGGGCTCCCGAAGCAGTAGCAGTCACCATCGCGTATGCCGCAGAGCGTCTCGGCCTGAAGCACAATAGCACCGTTGAACTGGTTGATCGGTCGGAACGGGAAGGCCTGCTCTCACGCACGGCTGACGATCAAGACAAGAGGCGTGCTGTTTTGCGCATAACCCGCAAGGGAAAGCGGATTCTTGCTCGATTGTCAGATGATCACTCACGCGAACTCGACGAGATGGCGCCTCGACTGGTTGAGGCCTTGCAACGCGTCAGGGCCCACGCGCTCTCCGATGCCATCGCGGAGGCTCAATGAAATCGCGACCCTCCGCTTTGCGCGATTTTACTGTTGATCATCGGACCTGGTTTCTAATCGCAGCCGCCCTTCTGATTGGTGCAGGTGCGGCAGGTTTGGCCGTCCTGCTCTTGCGGGCAATCGCATTTGCGACGAATCTCTTCTACTACCACCGCATCAGCCTCGCAATGGTTGGCCCAGCCGGATCGACAGAACCGCACTGGATTATGCTATTGGTTCCGGTGGCCGGCGGGTTGATCGTCGGGATCATGGCCCATTACGGGTCAGACAAGATCCGCGGACACGGAATCCCCGAGGCCATCGAGGCAATTCTGTTGAATGGCGCCCGCGTCGATCCCAAAGTAGCGGTGCTCAAACCGCTTTCTGCAGCGATCGCAATTGGCTCGGGTGGGCCCTTCGGTGCTGAAGGACCGATCATTATGACCGGAGGAGCTTTCGGCTCGCTGGTCGCACAGTGGCTTAAACTATCTGATGCCGAACGGACAACACTTCTGGTGGCCGGCGCCGCTGCGGGGATGTCGGCGACGTTTGCGGCGCCGATTGCTGCGATCTTGCTTGCCGTGGAACTACTCCTCTTCGAGTGGCGTCCGCGTTCACTGGTCCCAGTGGCGGTGGCGAGCATACTGGCAGGCGCGTTGCGCGTGCGTTGGCTTGGATCGGGACCACTTTTCCCCGTCCCGCTGCATTTCGCGATTAACCTACGGCAGTCGCTCCTCGTGGCCGCCCCATTAGGGATACTCGTTGGCTTTGCCTCTGCAGGGCTAAGCCGATTGATGTATGGCTTCGAGGACGGGTTTGAGCACTTTTGCGGGCGTCTGCATATCCATTGGATGTGGTGGCCGGCGATTGGGGGCATCGGTATCGGAGTGGGCGGATTCTTCTTCCCGCGCGGACTGGGCGTTGGCTACGACAACATCGCGGAGGTTCTGCGCGGGGATGCTCCGGTGACCCTGCTGCTTGGCCTCATAGTCGCCAAATCGCTGATGTGGGCGTTTTCCCTGAGTTCCGGGACTTCAGGCGGCGTGTTGGCTCCTATTTTGATGATTGGTGCCGCGCTAGGAGAGGCTGCGGCGCACTTGGCGCATATGCCAGGGGAAACGCAGGCGCTTTGGGCGCTGATGGCAATGGGGGCCATGCTCTCAGGCGCGCTAGGTGTGCCGCTCACGGCGATTCTCTTTTCCCTGGAACTGACCCACGCTCTGCCGGCAATACTGCCACTTGCATTGGCGTGTACTGGGTCCTATCTGGTGACTTCATTGATCATGCCGCGGTCGATCCTAACGGAGAAACTAAGCCGCCGTGGGTACCACTTGTCGCGTGAATATGGCGTTGACCCCCTCGAAATGGTCAGTGTTGCGGATGTGATGACAATCGCGTCCGCGTCGTAAGCGTTCGAAGTTCCCATCTTGACTGAAAGCGAGTGTCCAACAGGTGTCCGCTTAAAAATAAGCGGACACCTGATGAGTGTGTCTATGCAGCTTGGGAAGATTCAGTCTGCAGTGAGGCCGCGACATTCCAGGGCAGGAGTTCGCCGATGCGGTTGATCGGATGTTCGGTGATCGTGGTCAATACACTTCGCAGATAAAACGCCGGATCGAGTCCATTAAACTTGGCTGTTCCGATGAGAGAGTAGAGCGATGCAGCGCGTTGGCCACCGGAATCAGCTCCCATGAAGAGATAATTCTTCCGACCGATGGCAACAGCTCGCAGCGCCCGCTCGGCGGCGTTGTTATCGATTTCCAAAAGCCCATCGTCCACGTAACGTGTCAGCGCACGCCAGCGTGAGAGCGCATAGCGGATCGCCTCGGCGGTCGCGCTCTTGGTTGAGAGTGAGCGAAGCGTCTTATCCATCCACTGACGCAGCTCATCGAGCAGCGGCCTCGCGTGGGTCTGACGGACCGAGGAGCGAACTTCCGCCGGCTTTCCGCGGATCTGCTCCTCGATGCCGTACAGGGCACCGATACGGGCGAGTGCCTCGGTAGTCGTTGGCGATGCGTGGGACACATGGATGTCATGGAACTTGCGCCGGGTGTGCGCCCAGCATGCTACTTCGTAGATGGCGCCGTCACCGTAGAGATGATGAAAGCCCGCGTACGCGTCGGCCTGCAGCGCACCCTTGAAGTCCTTCAGATGTCGTCGCGGGTGTTCTCCCTTGCGATCTTCCGAGTAAGTGAACCACACAGCTGGAGCGGTTGAATAACCTGCTGGTCGATCATCGCGCACATAGGTCCAGAGTCTGCCGGTCTTAGTCTTACCGTTGCCGGGAGCAAGCACTGGGACCGGCGTGTCGTCGGCGTGGATCTTGGCTGCTGCGAGAACATGCTTCCTGATCTCATCGACCAGCGGAGTTAATAACTCGCTGGCCGCGCCCACCCAACCGGCCAGGGTTGAACGATCAAGATCAACACCCTCGCGGGCATAGATCTGAGACTGGCGATAAAGCGGTAGGTGATCAGCGTACTTCGAAACCAGCACATGAGCCAGCAGTCCCGGACCAGGCAGTCCGCGGTCGATGGGCCGCGCAGGAGCAGGCGCTTCAACGACGCTCTCGCAAGCTGCGCATGCGAACTTCGGCCGCACGTGACGAATCACCTTGAAGCTTGCCGGAATGCGTTCCAGTTGTTCGGAAACATCTTCGCCGAACTGGCGCAACGCACCGCCGCAATCGGGGCAGCAGTTGTGCGCGGGAAGATGAGTGACCACTTCACGCGGAAGATCTTCGGGAATAGGCTTACGCGCAGGGCGCGACCGGCGCTTCGAATCAGTTCGAGTGGAAGAAGCTTGTGTTGCTTCGGTTGCCGCTTGCCGAGCTTCCTCGGCAGCTTGAGCAGTCTCCAGTTCTTCGAGCCGGAACTCAAGCTGTTCCAGTTCTCCGCTCAGCTTCTCGCTCTTCCGGCCGAAAATCATACGCCGGTATTTTTCGATGACCAGCTTCAGATGTTCGATCTCATGTGTGCTTGAAGTGAGTTCCTTGTGCTGTTCCAGCGACTCGGAATGCTTGGCGATCACCAGCGCCTTCAACGCTTCTGGATCGAGCCTGTCGAGGTCAGGCAAGGAAGCAGGAATCATGACCGCAGTATGCCATGAAACACGATGGAAAGCATCCACAAAAGCCGCATGAATAAAGAGGAATCACAATAATTAATCAGACTGCGATCTGCGGTTGAAATGTTCTCTCAGGCCTTCTCCAATCGATGCCTTCGAGTAACATCGACAACTGCGCACGCGTAAGACAAACGGTTCCTTCCGTAGCCTGAGGCCAAATGAATCGTCCTCGTTCAAGACGCTTGGAAAACAGACATAATCCGTCGCCATCGAACCAGAGAACCTTTACGATATCCCCGCGGCGTCCCCTGAAAACGAAGACATGGCCGGAGAACGGCTGCTCGTTGAGCACGGTCTGCACCTTCGCACTCAAACCGTCGAAGCCGCGACGCATGTCGGTCACGCCGGCTGCCAGCCAGATCTTCGTCCCGGTACGAAGTTCAATCACTTGCGCAAACTCTCAAGAATCGAACGCAACAACGCGGCATCAGCGCCGCTCTCGACACTGATCATCGCCCGTCCCGGAAACTCGATGTGGATCGAGCCGGAGCTGGCAGACTGATGCTTGTTGGTAGGCTCCCGTGTCTCCGCCTCACTCGAAGCAGCCACTGTAACCGGAAGCAAAGCTGTGCACGCGGCCGTGGACTCAACCAACTCGCCGCGCTCGAATGCACGTCGCCACTTAAACACCTGGTTCGCGTTCAGCCCATGCGCACGTGCAACCAGCGCCACGCTCGCGCCTGGCTCCAGTGTCAGATTTACGATCTGCCGCTTCTCTGCAACCGACCGAAATCTGCGAATCCGACGTTCCGATCCCGATGCCTGTTCCATGACCACATGGTCAGGCTCAAGCCCGCACAAATGCCAGAGGGGAAGACCACACGCTTACTCCGCGTCAGACGGAGTGGAAGATGCAAGCGATGCACTTGAGCCATTGCCGGATACGTTTGCCTACTCAGATGAGACTTGCCGGGCTGTCGCGGAGGAAATGGCGACCACAGGGGTGATGAACATGCTGGTCGTGGATCGGCAAACAGGGCGTGTCTGTGGGACCATCGGGGCGCAAGAGTTGCTATTGGGACGGAGGCGAGCGGTGGTGCGAGAGTCGGAACGAAGCATATCCTTCCAGATTTAGTCCAGGCGATACCTTGGCAAGCAGTGCCCTGAATGAAACTAGCCAATCCTTTTCTTATAGAGACTTTTGGATCAAGAAGCCCTTCAATGCAACTGCATTGTTGTGCTCAGGGTCATGAGAGCTGTAGATCAGGGTGACGTTGCCGCTGCGCGTAGCTTCCAGTATCGGGCGCCATGAAGCTGGATTCTTGCTGAGTTCGGTAAAGTAACGCCGCCGGAACTCATCCCATCGGGCCGGATCATGGTGAAACCATTTCCGTAGCTCGCCACTTGGGGCTACTTCCTTCAACCAGGCTCTGATTTCGAGCGACGACTTTTTCACGCCGCGCGGCCATAAGCGCTCAACAAGGAAGCGGGCGCCGTCTGTGCTGGAAGGCGCTTCGTAAACCCGCTTGAGCTGAATCATCATTCGAACTCCTGCGAGAGACATTTTATCTGGCGATAACGGGTCGAGAGAAGGTCGGATGACCTTATCGTTCTCGCTGTCGCAGGCTCGATATTGTGCAATGTGTAGCGAGTCTGGCTTGGCCACCCATAAGGTCCAACAAAATTCAAGTCGTCACGTTTTTCATCTGAACGAGCAACATTTTAACTGGAGTTCTTGCCAGGATCCCGTGAGATAACATCGGAGGCATATAGACAAATGAGCCTGGCTGGGCATCGATCTTGTCTTCTCCCAGTTGGATATCGGCTTCTCCGTCCAGAAAATAGAGAATCGCTGGCGTCGGGGCCGAATGCGAAGAAAGCTCCTCCCCCTTCGAAAAGCCAAACAGAGTGACATTCACATTGTTGTCCTTCTTGAGAACCTGGCTCAAGATTCCCTTTTCCGGCAGTGTGATCTCCTCTTGCAGATTTGCATGGAATACGTAGTTCATTGACTCTCCTTCGTGTGTATCTCCGCTTTCCGTGCGGTCCATTGCGGCGCCTTCGATGCGGGATTCCCTTTATCGAAGACGCCGCGTGACGCTTTGCTACTTTCAATCAGCGCGCCGCCAGCGCCTCTTCACGTTCATTGTGCGTTTCGTGCGACGGATGATCCAGACCATGGACCGCCCCTTGTCGTAGGAATGACCGGTCAGCAGCCCAAGCACAAACCAGGCAAAGGCTGCCGCGCCGATGGAGAACACGATGTCTCCGGGAACGCGCATCCAGCGCAGCGTCTGCATCGAGCCGGACTGCATGAACTCCGCCGAACGCGCATACCATGTGCCGTGCTGGATGGATGCCCAGGCTTGCAGCAGCCCAACCGGAAGCAGGCTGAGAAGGGACATGAGGGCCAGGCCAACATTGAGAGACCAGAAGGAGAGTCTTCAATGCACCCTGCTTCCACGGGCGGCCGGGATTCAACGCGCGCAGGCAAAAGAGCGTCAGGCCCAGGCCGAGCATTCCGTAGACGCCGAACAATGCGGTATGGCCGTGGAGCGGCGTGAGGTTGAGGCCCTGCACGTAATACAGGGAGATGGGCGGGTTGATGAGAAAGCCGAACAGTCCGGCTCCCACCATGTTCCAGAATGCGACGGCCACGAAGAAATAGATCGGCCACTTGTAATTCGCAATCCATGGCGACTTCTTGGTCGGCTGCGCGATGCGAAGGTTGTCCCACGCCTCATAACCAATCAGCGCGAGCGGCACCACTTCAAATGCGCTGAAGATCGCTCCGAGGCCAATGACCGCGGGCGTCGCGCCGGCAAAGTAAAGGTGATGGAATGTGCCGATGATTCCGCCGGAAAGGAAGATCGTCGTCGAAAAGAGCGCGGCCTTGGTTGCGGTGCGAATCTCGATCAGCTTCAGCCGCGTGAACAGGAATCCGATGACAACCGTGGCAAATACTTCAAAGAAGCCTTCAACCCAGAGGTGAACTACCCACCAGCGCCAGTATTCGGCGGTGACGAGATTGCTGCGTTGGCCGTACATGAGACCAGCCGCATAGAAGAGCGGAATCGCGATGCTGGAGATGAGAAAGAGCATCAGCAGCGACCGGTCTTCGCTCTTGCGAACGAGTGCCGGCTTGAGAGCCGCGACCATCAGGACAAGCCATAGAACGAGGCCGATGAACAGCAGAATCTGCCAGAATCTGCCCAGGTCGACATATTCATAACCCTGGCTGCCAAACCAGAACCACATATTGCCGAGGCGCTGCTGGATGCCCAGCCATTCGCCGGCAAGCGAGCCGCCAACCACAAGAATCAGCGCACCGAAGAGCACGTTGACACCCAGCCGTTGGTACTTCGGCTCATGTCCGCTGACCGCGGGGCCGACATAGAGTCCGGTCGCCAGCCACGACGTGGCAATCCAGAAGATGGCGAGTTGCAGATGCCAGGTACGCGTGACGGCGTAGGGCAGGTAGCGATCCAGAGGGAAGCCGTAGAATCCCTGGCCCTCAACGCCGTAATGCGCAGTCAGCACGCCCATCAAAATCTGGACGCCCCAGAGAATCACCACCACAAAGAAATACTTCATCGTCGCGCGCTGCGAGGGGGTGGGCTGCAATGCCAGGAAGGGATCTTTCTCTGGATAGGGGCCGTGGACGACGATCCTTCTCCTGCGATGCGTACCACCAGACCAGGCCGCCGATTCCGGCCAGCAGACCCACGAAGCTGATGATGCTCCAAAGCACCGCGCCCGGAGTCGGTTCGTTGCCGACCAGTGGCTCATGCGGCCAATTATTTGTGTATGTCGTCGTCGATCCCGGACGCTCCGTGCTGGCGGCCCATGAGGTCCACCAGAAGAATGCCGCAAGCTGCTTTTGCTTTGCGGTATTGGTCAGGGCGCCTTGCGGAATGGCGTACTCGGTACGGCCCTGCTGCGAAAACATTCGCGTAATATGCCGCCAGTTGCTGGAATGCGGCGGCGCGATCTTCATCGATCGTCACACGATTGCGCGACGCATCGTAGGTGTTCGTGCGCATCTCGCGAATCAGTCGAGCTTTGAAGATGGCCTGCTGGTCCGGTCCGAGAGCTTCGAAATTCGCCGCGCCGGCTCTGACAGCCCAGGTATTCAGCAGAATCTCTGATTCGCGGTGCAGCCAATCTGCGCTCCAATCGGGCGCGACGTAGGCGCCGTGGCCCCACACTGTGCCGATCTCCTGACCACCGATCGACTGCCAGACCCCTGCCCATCGGTGATGGAACTTCCGGTGAAGAGAAGTTGCCCGTCCGCCGTGTAGACATCCGGAATAGGAGGAGCCTGGCTGATCATTTTTCGCCCCACGCCGCCTAGAACGGCAAAAGATCCAATGATGACGATGGCCAGCGCCACCCAATAACGCTTGTAGCTCATGGTTTTGCCTCAATTCGCGTTGAAGAATTCATAAAAGAGTTTGCTGCAATTAAGAAGGTAAGATGAGGTGAAGCCGAATTGCAGGGACTTAAGTCACTTGGATGACGGCGGCTGCACATTTTTCCCCGGCGATCAGGCAGGCGTCTGGATCTGTCTCGGTATCGCTTAAGCTGCAATTTCAGGATCAATTCACATATTGCGAGTGACAAAAGTCATTTTGTGCGCTGATGGAAGCATGTACGCTGGCCAGGGTCGGCGCGGATGTAAGCTCGCATATCGGAGTAAGCGGCGTTCCAAACCGCCAAAGGAGACACACAGTGATCAAGTTTGACGCGGAACACGCTGCCGTTCATTATCCCCCGGATCGCCGCCACCGCCTCTGGATTCGTCCTTCGATTTTGATCGGAATTGCCGCTGTCATCGCATCATTAGTTGCTGCGGCGTGGATTGAGATGGCCGTGGCCGGTCTGCCGCACATTCCACCCGTTCCCGTGGTGTACCCCAACAACTTTGCCGGCCCGCATGGATTCCCGCTCTGGGTCCGCTACTGCCATTTCTTCAACTTCCTGTTCGTCACGATGCTCATCCGCAGCGGCTTTTCCATCCTGGCCGATCATCCGCGGCTCTATTTCAACGACGACTGCACGCCGGGCAGCGAGTGGATCCGCTTCACTCCCATCAAGGTCCCGCGCGACCGCCTGTGGACGGCCAAGGATGATGCCCGCTATCTCACGCCGCTTGTTGGTACGCCCGGCTACCGGCACACCATCGGCGTGGCACGCGTGTGGCACTTCATCAACGTGCATGGCTTCATCCTTTGCGGCGTCTATTTCGTTGCCATGCTCTGCACGACTGAGCAATGGAAGCGCCTGATCCCTACCTCGCCAACCGTGATTCTGCAGGCTTGGAATACCTGGGTCCACTACGCCACTTTGCATCTGCCGGCTGAGCCCAATGGATTTTACGGCTACAACGCACTGCAGCAGATCGCCTACTTCACGGTGGTCTTCGTCTTCGGCCCGCTGGCGATCCTTACTGGAATCGCCATGTCGCCGGCGGTGGTGAATCACTTCACCTGGTATGCACGGATCTTCGGTGGGCGGCAATCGGCCCGCTCGATTCACTTCCTCACGATGCTCAGCTTTCTGGCGTTCCTCATCGTGCACATCACCTTGGTGGTCATGACTGGATTCGCGCGCAACATGAACCACATCGTACTTGGCACCAACGACCAAGGCCGACTGGGCGTCTGGCTGGGCTTCGTGGGCATTGGCGTGGTGTTTCTTTGTTGGATCGTCGCACACTATCTCTCATGGCATCAGCCACGCGCGCTGCAGCATGTGCTCAAGTTCGTTACCTATCCTATGCAACTGCTCACCCTGAACCGGCTCACGCCGCAACAGATGTATTCGGAGAAGGACATCTCGCCTTACCTGTGGCCGAATGGCAAGCTTCCCGTGCGCGACGATTGGAAGCGCCTGGCTGAAGGCCACTTCCGCGACTTCAAGCTAACGGTCGGCGGCCTGGTCGAGAACCCGGTCGAGCTTTCGCTCGCCGACCTGCGCAATCTGGGCGAAGTGGACCACATCGCCATGCATCATTGCATCCAGGGCTGGAGCGGCATCGCCAAATGGGGCGGAATCCCCATGAAGAAACTGATCGACCTTGTTCGCCCTCTGCCTGAGGCGCACACCGTTGCCTTCTTCTCCTTTGGTGAAGCACTCTACGGCGGGTCCTACTACGACACGCAGAGCCTGGAAAATGTCCTTAAGCCGCAGTGCCTGTTGGCCAGCGAGATGAATGGCCAGCCGCTGCCCGAGGTCTATGGCGCTCCGCTGCGGTTGCGGGTCGAAAACCAACTCGGCTACAAGATGGTGAAGTGGATCGAGCGCATCGAGTTTGTCGAATCGGAAAAGAACCTCGGCAAGGGAGAAGGCGGTAAGAATGAGGACGAAGAGTACTTCGATCTGCTACCGAACATCTGAAGATTTCCATGAATGATCAGACCGATGTGAAGGGAAGATCCGGCAGCATCGACCATGTGCCAGCGCTGCTTGCTCATCTGCGCCTGAAGTGGCTCTTACAGCATTTTCCAACGCGTGTCGTGTGGGCGATTTATGTTTGCATTAACGGCTTTATCACAATCGGACTGCTCGCGTTGCTGGCCCTTCTTACGGGCAGCCCCTTTGTCTTTCCGTCGCTCGGCCCAACTGCGTATCTTTTCTTTTTTTCTCCCCTGGCGGAGGCCTCGAGCCCGCGTAATACGATCCTCGGTCACGCAATTGGACTCATCTGCGGTTATGGCGCCTTCGCGCTTACCGTGGCTTCCAGCCCGCCTTTCGGTTTGCACCCCGGCGTTCATGGCGCCAGAGTCCTGGCCGCTGCGCTTTCTCTGTCGGCTACCGGAGCACTCATGGCGCTGTTCCGGGTAAGCCATCCACCTGCCGGGGCTACGACTCTCATCGTTTCGCTCGGCATCATCTCCCAGCCCAAAGAACTCGTCATTATTGAAGTCGCAGTGATCCTGCTTACGGCTCAAGCTCTCGCGATCAATCGGCTTGCGGGTGTGCCCTATCCCTTGTGGCAGAGGCACAATGCTGCTGGAAGCGCTCCCGTGGTTGGAAGTGAGGTTCTGGAGCATGACGACTAGCTGCGAATGATGCTATCTGTCGTAAGCCAAGGGCTCAAAGCAGATCAGACGGTGTCCTTAGACCACGCAATTGTGAGTAAGAAAACGCTATCCGCCAAAGCCTCAACGTCGTGCCCAATGCAACGATCGAGCGCTAACAGATGGCCGGCAGGAACCTCGACAACCTGGTCTGGCAACTTGAGCCGCAAGTGCCCAGCGATTGTGTGGATTGAGATCCTTCCATCTGCCCGGTGCTCTTTTATCTCTGTGGCCTCTTTCATGGCAACCAGGACAACACGAAAATCTGGCTGCTTCACAAGTGTTCTCGAACTCCGCCCCGTACCTCGCTGCCAGGAATCTTCTCGGTGCAGGTGTTCTATTTCTGCGGCAAGATCAAATTGAAGCAGGGGCTGAGCCAATTCGGGAAGTCTGGTTAAGCTGGTGTTTTCATCTTCGTGTTGATGCATTTTGATCTCCTTGTTCATTGCGCTGTTTCTGACTTGCCATGGGAGCTGTGGCGTCAAAGCAGGGATAAGCTAAAGCAGTTTTCTCCGTTTTTATTTCAAGCGATTCTTCGGAACGGCAATCTCTGAATCGGAATGGCCATCATGGAATCACGCTAGAAGCCCAGAGAGCGCACCACCCGCTGGACGGTCTCGGCACTGGAACGCAGTCCGGCCTCCTCTGTCGGATTCATGGGCACTGGCAACAATCCTTCCACTCCTCTGCGGCCCACAATTGACGGTATGGAGAGACATACGTCGCTAATACCCCGATAGTCCGTCAACAGGGAGCTGACGGGCAGCACGCGGCCCTCATTCCAAAGAATGGCTTCCAGAATCGCAGCCACAGCCAAGCCTATCGCGTAATTGGTGACGCCCTTGCCCTGGATGATCCTCTCGGCCGAGGTGAGCACGCTTTCGAATATCTCCTTTTCTTCCTGCGCGCTCATCGCCCGGCGGCCCGGCATGCGCCAACCTTGCACGGGCACATTGCCGATACTGGCGCTGGACCAGAGAGGAATCTCGCTTTCGCCATGTTCGCCGGCAATGTAGGCATGCACGTTCTGTACGGCCACCGCGCAACGTTGCGCGATCAGAAAGCGGAAGCGGGAGCTATCCAGCACCGTTCCGCTGCCCAGAACTCTGCTGCTATCGAGTCCGCTCAACTTCAGCGCCACGTAGGTGAGCACATCCACCGGATTGGTCACCAGCAGCAGTTTCGCATCTGGCGCAACTCGCAGCAGATCAGGAATCAGCTCGACGGCAGATCGCGGTGTTCGTCTCCGCCAGATCGATGCGCGTCTGGCCCGGCTTTTGCTTAGCGCCAGCGGTCACGACGATCACGTCCGAGTGCTCAAGCACTGCTATGTCATCTGATCCGTCCAACTTCGCCATCGGGACGAACATCAGTCCATGGTTAAGATCCAGAACCTCGGCCTCCACCTTCGCCCTGACCCGGTCAAAGAGGCTGATGTGCTTACCCACTCCGCGCACCATGCACGCGTAGGCGATGGTTGCTCCCACACTGCCCGCGCCCACGATTCCAATCTTTTCTGCTCGGTCGCTCATGGATACCTCCCGGATGCTTCGATAAACTTCGTTTCTAATTCCGATCATAGGTGCGGTGAGAACGCAATGCAGGGACATTAGTCACAGAGACAACACTCTCGGCTCATTTGTCAGAACAAGCGTGAGGGTTGTGCCGGCGATGAGCGAAAAGGGCTCGATGGACAAAGGTCATTCATGCATGGGTGTGCGCAAATGCAGAGCGGCCCAGGAGAAAGGTCAGCACAATATTGACGGCGAACACCAGCACGCCGCTCAACTCCAGAATCCCGGAGATCGGCAGCGTCTTCCATGCGAAGGATGCAATAGCCCTTCGTAGGCAAGCGGCTCAGACAAGACGCGAAGCGTGCATCCGGTCTGCAGAAGTATGAGACTCATAAACATCAGTCGCTTGCTGAAGATGGAATAAATGCCGGCAAAATGGGGAAGGATGCGCGGCCCGATGGCGAAGACCATGGTAGCGGCAAAGCCGACTGTAAGCGCGTGACGAGAGGCGCCCCAAATGCCTCCGTGCTGGTCGGCAACGGCCGCCCAGACACTCATTGAGCCGGCGATTACCAGCCATGCGTAGGCAAGCCGAATGAACATGGGAAAGCTGGGATGAATTCCCTGGACCTTTGCAGCTCCGTGAGGCTGCTGAGTCAGATGCAATGCGATCCCGATTGCGACTGAGGCTGCGGTGAGCAAAATCGTCGCCGCGATGGTCCAACCGGAGACGCCGAAAAGAACACCGATCAGGTCCAGGATCAACGCGGTCAAGAATACTCGCGTGCTCGGCTGTGCAATCGCGAGGAAGGTAGGCAGCCAACGTGCGGAGAACCCCCAGACCACCGGCACGAGGAATCCCCAGGCAAGCAATACCAGGTACTTCTGGTCGAGAGCGTGCGGAAAGGCGAGAAGTGTTCCATTGACTGCCAGGCGTACGCATTCAACGAAGTTGAAGATGACCAAAGCTGCGAGCCCGGCGGTTCCCATCAACACAGAGACCATCCACAACTCCATTCGCGGCTTTGCACGCTTACTTTGCGTCCGCTCTGGCAGCTTGTGCTGTGATGCGGCAGCGATGAACAAGAGAACTGCGATCAATTCAAATCCGGCAGAGATCGGGAACACCAAGCGCCAATGCCAGCCGTAAATGCTTGCTGTCCATCGCATCGCAACGCCTGAGGTCCACAGAACGAAGCATGCGAGCGGAATCCTGATCACCGATCGCCCATGCGATGGCTGCGAATAGAATCCGATTCCGAGAATGAAGCTGCCGATCCAGCCGAATACCTGCGCGTGGCCGTGGCCCTGAATCCACGCCGCCGGCAGACCGCCCAGTCCGTGATGAGTGCTGATCGCCATCAGGTTTGAGAACCCCAACAGGGTCCCAGGTAAAGCCATAAAGAACAAGCCGCTCGCGATCCAAGCACGAAGCATGAGACTCTTCTGGCGTTCGCGACCAATAATTCCTGCATTCTCAGCGGCGGCGGTGGAGACCGTGTGATCTAACAACGCAAGCGTAGCCATGACTACCTCCTCGTCTTGATTTCTGCTTCCAATTGAATTGCGCGAGGAAACAGAATGTCGTTTTCTAAGATGAACATGCTGTCTGAGGCCTGCCTCGAACTCGCGGAGTCCGGAAAAGAGAGCGATGTGCGTCGCGCATGCCCATGAGGGCGGTTCAAAATGATTCGTGAGCCGGATGATCTCGGCCACAATATGGTCGGCAGATTCGTGTTCCTGCTCCATCATGAAGATCGGGTGCGTAACCGAACGAAAGCAAGCGTGTGCAGGCGGATAAGCAACGATCGACTCCTGATCCATTTGCGAGATGAATGGAAAGAGCACCTGCTCTTCTTTCTGGATATGCGCATACATTTCGCCGCGAAGGCTTTCGATCAGTTCGGCGATCTTTGTCAACTGCGGCTCACGATCGCCGCGCTTCGCCGACAACTTCGAGGCCATTTCAGCAAGTCTTGGTAGCTCTTGACGAACACAGTTGTGATGAACTCGGACGATGTGCTGGATCAGGCGGCTCAAGGACAGGTTCTCTGGATCCACGGCCACACCGCCACATCCCTGGGCTTCCGCATCAGCTAGCTTTTCGAGGACTTGGTCTACAGAGAGCTGCAGTTCCTCGCACGCCCCTTCGAGCGATAAATCGGCTTGCATGCAAAGGTCGATATCGAATCGATGAAAGATTCCGGCTGCGGATGGCTGCCTGGTTACGATCTCGCGAATAGACTGAGTTGCGGTAGACATAAGCACTCTCCACTTGCAACCCTACCGATCAAGGAAGAGGGGGGCAGTAACTTATGTCACTCGGAGCAGAAAAGGTCTAGGACGATGTCTCCAGAAGCGCCTTCAGACCCGCCATATCCTTGACGACGATCTGTCGCGCATCAACGTCCAGTAGTCCTTCTGCCTGGAGGCGCATCAGATTGCGGGAGACCAGCTCGCGTACGGTCCCAAGCTGATTGGCCAGTTCCTGATGAGTCGCCGGCAGTTGAAACTCGACTCCGAGAGAGCTCTGCTTGCCTTCGTTTTGGGCGAGTTTGAGGAGTGCCGCTATAAGGCGCTGGCGGATCGTCGTAAACGACAATTCCTCGATGATCCCCACTAGCCGCCGCAGCCGGGCGCCAACGACTTGCAGCACCTTGAGTGCGACTTCAGGGTGCTCCATGCAGTACGCCTGAAAATCGCGCCGCGAGATGAACGCAATTTCTGCATCCTCGATCGCAACCGCGGAAGCCGGAAATGGGCCGCCATCGAATACCGGCAATTCCGCGACTGATTCGCCCGGAACGTTCACCGCAAGAACCTGCTCACGGCCGCTCATGGATGACTTGAAAATGCGGACTTTGCCCTGTGCGATGATGTGCAACCCGTTGCACGGCTCGCCTTCTGAAAAGAGCAACTCTCCGGTGCTGAATAGTTTACGGACAGTTCGTGCAGCCAGCATCTTCAACTCCGTCGGCGTGAGACCCGACAAGAGTGCGGTTTTCCCGAGTGCCGTAGCGAGATCGGTGCGTTCAGCGGTCACTCGGGAATTCTAGCAGCCTGGGACTTTGGTCACTGCATCTGCCACGTTTCACGCTGTCTCATAGATGCATGAACCCGCAAATCAACACGACCGACTTCAACGAACGGCCATTCATTGCCATCTGGGAAGTGACCCAGGCATGCGACCTCGCCTGTGTGCACTGCCGCGCATCCGCTCAGCCGGACCGCAGCCCCATGGAACTGAGCACGGATGAGGGCAAACATCTGATCGACCAGATCGCGGCCTTGAAGGTTCCGGTCTTTGTGTTGACGGGAGGCGACCCGATTAAACGGCCTGACCTTTTTGAACTGATCGCTCATGCGCGCTCGGTCGGAGTCAGAGTTTCTCTGACGCCAAGCGCCACGCCTCTGCTGACGAAGGACGTCGTTGTCAGACTCAAAGAAGCTGGCCTCGCCAGGTTGGCCGTGAGCATGGATGGCGCCAGCGCCGAAACTCACGACGCATTCCGCGGGATGAGCGGGTCATTCGCGCGAACGCTCGATGCAGTGCGATGGGCAAATGAGATCGGATTGCCGGTGCAGATCAACACCACTTTCAGCCGCAGGAATATCAACGAAATTGACAGCATCGTTGCTCTGATGGAAAAGCTGAAGATCACGCTTTGGAGTGTCTTCTTTCTTGTTCCTACCGGACGCGGAAAGTTGAACGATCTACTGACTGCGGAGGAATTCGAGTCGGTCTTTGCGAAGGTTTACAGTCTCTCGAAGACCGCTAGCTTCGACATCAAAACGACCGAGGCGCAGCATTACAGGCGCTATCTTTTGCAGCAACGGGTTGCTGAACGCAAGTTGGGAATCGACGTCGCCTCACAGCACGAGAGAACCGTTGACGCGATTGGGCGCGCACCGCGCGGTCTCAACGACGGGAAGGGATTTGTCTTTATCTCGCACAAGGGGGAAGTCTTCCCGAGCGGCTTTCTTCCCTTGGCGGCCGGCAATATTCGTGAGCAGGAATTGTCCGCGATCTATCGTGACTCGCCGCTGTTCCGCAATTTGCGCGACACATCGAAGCTAGAGGGAAAGTGCGGGGCCTGCGAATTCAAAGAGATTTGCGGAGGATCGCGAGCCCGCGCTTACGCCTCTGACAGGAAACCCGCACGCCGAAGAGCCATGCTGCTCCTATATTCCAAGGGGCTATATGCAGCCGGCACCCCAACTGAAGGCTGCAACAACCCTTCATGTTCTCCAAGGCGCGTGAGATTCGCAAACGCTGCGGATGAAGGACAATGAGTAAAGGGAAGAATGAGTGGGGTTCTTGATGGCGATTCAGATTGGCGCAAAGCCCGACAGCGGTTTCGATGATCCAATTGGCATGTTGAAGGACTGCCACAGACGGATAGAGAGCTTCCTGGGCATTCTTTGCGTTGTGGTTGATCGAGCACGAGGCAGGAGCCTTACCGGCGAGGAACGCGATGCGGTCAAAGCTGCGCTCGAGTACTTCCGAACCGGCGGACAGCGCCACACTGCGGATGAGGAGGAGTCACTCTTTCCGCGATTGCGAAAGTCCGACGCGAAATCCTTCGAGGAGATTGACCGGCTTGAGGGCGATCATCACGAGGCAAACGAATTGCATGGATCGATCGAGCGGCTCTATTCAGCCTGGATTGAATCGGGCTGGCCTGGGAATAGAAGAAACACAGCTGCTGCTCTCCCAAACCGCGCGTCTCAAGCAACTCTATTCCGACCATATTCAAGTCGAGGAAACGATCGTTTTCGCTCGCGCGAGCCAAGTGCTGGACAGCCGCGCCATCGAAGCAATCGGGACCGAGTTTCGATTTCGGCGGAAATAACCGCTACTGCAGCGTCTGGGCCACGCCAACTGTTTCCGCGAACGCTCCAGAAGTTCTCCTCGATTCCACCCCTCATTCGCTTGGCTCACTGCATGTCAGGATGGCCGGCTTCTCTCGCGTGGGAAACCAGATCCACGTACACCTCGTGGGGCAGATTAGTCTGCCAATGCCCAGTAGCCTTCGCTGCCACGACCAGGCCCAGGAAGATGCAAGCGAGAGCTGCTGCAATGACAATGGGTGAGAGTGCGCGGCGACGCCATCTCTCCGCCGGCGTTGCCGCCTTTCTCGATACCAAAGAGAATTGCAGGGCATTCTCAGCCGGGCACGCGGCAACACACGCCATGCACGCCGTGCATTCAACGGATCGGATTTGCACAAGCTGATCAACGGCCAGGCTGGAAGGACAGGCCCGCGCGCATTTTCCGCAATCGATGCAGGCCTCGGCGTCGCGGCGGATCTTTACCGGACTGAGCAGCGATGCGATTCCCAGCAGCGCTCCATACGGACAGAGATACCGGCACCAGAAGTTCTGGATCAGCATGGAGAGCAACACCAGCAAGCCGATGACAATTGCCGCTGTTTGCCCGATGTCGCGGAAGAAATTCAGCATCTTGACATCGGCGACCAGGCCGTACGGTGTGGACATGAAATCGTGAATTGCCTCGGCGGACATGGCGCCGATCAGGAATACGAAGAATCCTAGAAGCAGGTACTTCAGCCCTCGCAATGGAAGATCCAACCATTTTGGCGTATGCAGATTGCGGCCGAATACTCGTTTTCCAAGCTTCCAGAGGTGCTCTGACAGTGTTCCAACGGGGCAAAGCCAGGAACAGAAGGCTTTCTTGAGCAGCAGGCTCATCAGCATGAACGCAATGAACAAGACCATGGCAGCGGGGTGGATTGCGGGCACGCGTCCTGTCAGCAAGAAGTATTTCGTATTCATCAAGCCCGCAATGGGTAGCCAGCCTTCGGCTCCTGCGGGTCGTGGCACGTTCCATCCAACACCGCCGCCCTCACAGTAATGAACCCAGAGAAGAAATTGGATTCCCAGCCAGCCATTCAGTGCTACGAAGAGCCACTGAACGATTCGCCTGACCCTCTGGGAACCATCGGATTTGGACTTGCGGACAAGTTTCCTTTTGCCTTCCTGCTTATGGATCGGCGTGATGATTGCTGCGCCCATGTCGAGTTGACCTTCTGTCTAAGCGCAAGCCTAGGCGAGCAGAACGGAGATCTCAGCGACTTTGGTCACACGGATACCTTCCTCAGTTGTTGGCATATTGAGCTTCAGAGTGACCAAAGTCGCTGTGGCGGGCATTGCGATCTCTGTAAGTTGGAGTTCAAGGAGATCGGAAATGACCGCAACCACACAAACCGTACGCGAAATCGCATTGGAACAACCGAGCGCAATCCGTGTCTTTGAACAATTTGGAATTGACTACTGCTGCGGGGGACGCAAGCCTCTGGCAGAGGCATGCGCTGCCGGAAATCTGGAAATTGACACGGTTATTGCGGCGCTGGAAGAGGCGGAAAAGAAGCCTGGGGTTGAGGTCGAGAATTGGGCTGAGAGAACGTTAGAGAGCTTGAGTTCACACATTGTGGCCAAACACCACGCATACGTGAAGGGTGAACTGCCGCGACTGGCCCAGCTTGCTCAGAAGGTTGTGAATCGTCATGGCTCCACGAAGCCGGAGTTGCCGGTGATCGCCAACACTCTCATGCAATTGGATGAAGAGCTCACCCAACATTTGGCCAAGGAAGAAGCCGTCCTGTTTCCCTACATCGTTGGCTTGGAGCGGTCCATCTCCACTGGAACCCCGAGGCCCCGTAGTTGCTTTGGCACGGTTGCGAATCCGATCGCGATGATGACCCAGGAACACGATGCTGCGGGCGCCCTGATCGCTGAAATCCGCCACTCTGAGCGGAAACTTCACAACTCCGGAGGATGCCTGCCCTACCTTCCACGCGTTTTATGACGGTTTGAGGGAATTCGAGCAGGACCTGCATCAACACATCCATCTTGAGAACAATATCCTCTTTCCTCGTGCCATCGCGCTGGAGGCATCTGCCGGTTGAGAAAGGACCGGATGAGGATACTTCTCCGAGTGATTAGGTTTGTGGCCGTGCGTCTCTCCGACTCTAGTGTCTTGGCCGGCGCGTCCAACCTTACTTCGAAGGATCGATTAGGCGCAGTAGGTATTCAGCTATCTTTCATAATGCATGCGCATGTGTCCCGACAGTGCGGTGATACGATTCGCAATATGCGGTTTATTGAGGACGACAAGCTGCCCACGGATGTGGTCCGCAGGGAATACTCGGAATCGCGACACGCTCTCTGTTGCCTGAACTGCGGGTTTGAATCTGAATTCGCACCCCATCTGCCGGACTCCATTGGCAAACCGCTGTATGTTCTGATGGTGCACGATTGCCCTAGCTCAGAAGCCATAGACTGATGTCTTGGCTACCGGTTTTTGGGTTGGCAGATCTGAACGTCATTTGGGATCGGACCCTCAGTCGCCTATCACGAGCCCGAGGATTCGCAAGGCTTCGAGCAAGTCCGGATCGTCTTCCGCCACTTTCCGCGAATTCGGCTGATGAATGGGGAACCGATCCGGCATGGTCCAGTCCTCGAAGATTGCCCAGTTCTCAATCGAGTGGCCGTAGCGAGAGTGGTAGAAGACTCCTGCGTATCCGAGTTCGAACGCGATCCGGCCGGCCTGTTGTGTCAATACGCGGGGCTCCGCCGGTTCCAGCGAACTCAGGTCGAAGTCCTTCATTCCAAGTTTCACCGCAATCCCGGCCAGCGCCGTCCTGAGATGGCTGACCCATCCGAGGGCATAAAGATCCGCATACTCACCTTCGACATTTGCGGTGCCAATGCAGCGTCCTTTGATCCACGCTCTGCGTACCGTGCCGAAAGCTGTAAAGTCATCCTCGCCGTTTTCCATGAGCGCCAGGTCTGCGACGAAGGAGACGTCCACGCGGAAACGCGCCAGGGTTTCAATGAAACATCCCAACCGTTGCGAAGATGCATAGAGAACCCTGTACACACCCATCGGGTCGTCGAAGCGATTTCCGAAGGTTCCATCTTCCTTGGCATAAGCCCAATCAGGAACCGCCCATGCGTCGTCATCTCTGCCGACACGGAAAAGCGGCCCCGCAGGCCGCTTCGATTCAAGATTCATTCAATTCGCTCCTAACCGCCGACGAGGAAAGCTCGCGCAGCTCCCATGATCTCCGGCGCCACGGTCTCCAGATCGTTTTCCCTCATGAGCCGAAGTGGGACGCGGTCGCCGAGTTCAGGGTTCAGGCCGGTCAGCCAGGATTGGATCACGGTAGGATCTTCTCTTTCGGCGAGCATCCGGACCAGTTGGAAGGCGAACCTCAGACGCTGTTCGGCATCACCGTAAAGCTCGCTTCCGTTCATCCACCGATCGACGGCGCGCACGTCCCGGACACCGCCGACGTAGGCGGTGAGCTTGCGGCCGATGAGGCCGACGAGCTGCTTGACGATCTCCGGGATGGGGAGGCGAAGCGCTTCACGATGCGCTGCAAGATCAGGACGAGATGCGGGAACGGTTGCCATTGGAACCTCCTGCAAATCGAAATATACACCGTTTCACATCTAAAAAACAACTTAATTACACATAAATACCGCAGCACCTTGCGGGTCGGGGTCGCCCCGTCGCGCGGAACAAATCCGCCCTCTGAATAGCTGATCTAGATAACTGAAAAATAACGGTTTGCTTTTTTCGGACGCGGGCTCATCAGGTTTCAAAGTCAATGAAGCTATCTAGCTGATTGGGAAAGACTTAGCAATGGAAATGTTCTTCGCTTTTTCTGCGCTTTTCGTCTGTAAACTATTGATAATAAACATGTTATTGGTGGAGGCGGCGGGAGTCGAACCGGACAATCTCATTGAAAACGGCTCAACTTATTGATTCTGGGAATGCCCGAATTGGCAAGATTTCTACGATTGCCAAATCTACTGTACGGTCACTGTACAGTCTTTTCCCAGAATTCCCAGAACTCCCAAACTCCACCTTCGGACGGCCCCTCTTAGCGAAAGGAGCATTCTGAAGTGCAGCCGTAGTATTTCACAGATCTGTGACAGCAGGACTTAGGAAACGACGGTCCCCTGGACTGTGTCTCTGTTGGTCGGTTTGCCGTCAGTTGGAGTACATTCTGGGCATCTCCAACGATAAAGACGCATATCGCGGACTATCAGGCCGCGCGCGCGCCAGCGCCGAGTGGAGCTGATACACAGTAACTTCCGCATTGCCAATAAGCAACGACTCGCAGCCTTTGATGAGTGAGCGTAATGCGCTCCCAGAGACGAGCCGAAACTTCGCCTGTACCGAGTGGCGACTAAACGGACAAGTGTGATTTAAAAGATGTAACAGAGGCTCTGCATCAATGAAGCGAGGTCTCGCGCATCAATGTACCGCTGCTGTTGCAGTCGGAGGCGTGAGTCCGGCGGGAAGCCAGGCGGGACCTCCGTCTTCCCCCTGATTGTCGGTGAGTTGCTCCACGTGAGTGCCGTCGGCATTCATCACAAAGATTTCTCCGTACGGCTGGGGGTTGTCGGTGAGCGGCGCTTCGTCCTTAAAGCCCATGCGGCTGCTGGTGAAGAGGATGCGGCTGCCGTCGGGAGACCAGGCAAGGTGAGCGTCGTTGCCGCTGGTGTTGGAAAGTTGCCTCAGGCCGGTGCCGTCCGGGCGAATGGTGAAGATGTTGAAGTTGCGTCCCACGCGGCGGACGAAAGCGATGGTGTCGCCGCGCGGCGACCAGACTGGGAAGTTGTCATAACTGTCCGTGAGGCTGGTGATGTGGGTGCCATCGGTGTCCATGATCCGCAGGCCTTCGCCGTCGGGGCCCGAGGTCCGGTAGACCAGGTGCTTGCCGTCGGGCCCAAAGGACGCGAAGGCATTGTTGTTGGCGCCGGAGGTGAGTGTGTGGAAGCCCGTGCCGTCTGCGTTGATGAGCGCGATTTTGGCGCCGCCGTTGTCGGGCTGCAGTGGCGTCTTGCCGCCGAGCGAAAAGTCGAGGAAAGCGCTGAAGGCGCCGATGCCGAAGACAATTTGCGTTCCGTCGGGCGACCACTGCGGGGAGAGCATTAGTTCCGTCTTGTAGCTCTCGCTCTTATAGATCACGCGCGCCGGCTTGCCGACGTCGGTGATGAAGAGATTGCCTTTGCCGTCGCCGTCTACCGAGGTGAAGGCGAAGCGGTCGCCGGCGCGATTGACGGCGGGCAACATCCAAAGGTTGGAGAGCTGGAAGTTACGGTTGCGTCCCCACATGGGCTGAGGTTCGTTGGTGTCGACACGTTTGCTGCGGGGGTAAACGACGAGCCGGGCGTCGGGCGACCAGGCTGCGCTCTCAAGAATTCGACCTTTGGGCCCCGCCTTGCCATCGGAATAGAAGAGGCCAGGCGAGGTTGCGTCGTTTTGCAGGTAGCCGATTTGGCCTGTTGCGAGCACCCTGGGCGAGAGCTTGATTCCGGCGGGCGCGGCGACCGGAGCGGCATGCCCGGTGGCGATGTCGAATTGCACAAGTTGGTCGCTGCCTTCCTGTGGGCGGATGTTGCTGCGGAAGTCCCAGGTTTGCTGGGCCGTCATGCAGTAGGCGACCAGGGACTTGCTGTCGGCATTCCAGGAGGGCCCGCCGCAAAAGTGGCCGTGTTCGGAGACACGTTTGAGGCCGGTGCCGTCGGGGTGAACGATGTAGATGTCGACGATGTGCAATATCTCCCATCGGCCTTTGGCGTCGGGCAGATCGCTACCGCGGTCGGAGGAGAAGGCAATCCACTGGCCGTCAGGCGACCAAGAAGGGCGAAAGTCGCCGCCCTGGCCGGTGGTAAGGGGAGATGCCTTGCGCGTGGCGAGGTCGAGGGTCCAGAGACTGGCGTAGCCGGCGGCGCGCGTTGAGACGAAGACGAGGCGCGAGCCGTCGGGCGAGAAGGCAGCCTGGTCGTCGAAAGCGGGATCGTCTGTGAGGCGCTCCAAGCCGGAGCCGTCTGGGTGGATACGGTAGATATCGGCCGACCCAGCGCGTTCCGAGGTAAAGGCGATCCAGTCACCTTTCTGGGACCAGGCGGGGTCATAGTCGCGCGTGCCGGGTTGGGTAAGGGCGTGCTCGCCGGAGCCGTCGGCATTGGCGATGTAGAGCGCGGCCTCGGAAGGGCCACCGTGATCGATGAGGATGCGGTCTTGTGCCGCTATGGGCAGAGCCAATGCAGTCAGGGCAAGGATGCAAAGGGGCACGCAGAGAAGACGGGGCATGAGTCTTCCTCCGGGAAGATGGTTCGATTCTGGCTGGGCAACGCTCGAAGCATACATTTCGAGGGGGAGGGGCGCAATCCTTTTCCGTTGCTTGACCTCCGCGTGAAACTACGGTCCACACCGAAATCGAACGACCTTCTCGATCTGACCTGGGTAGAAGGCTTCGACTCCCCTGCGGTCTGGCGGCTTTGAAGGCCCGACGTAGATGCTTGCGGACATCGGGTGTTCTTGTCCAGTTATCGTTGATCCGCATCGGGTTGTTACGCGATGGAATAGAAATCAGCACACTGTCGGCGGGTTGAGGACAGGCGGGCGTATCCGGTTCAACCTGAATGTCTTCCTGCTTCATGGCAAGAGACTCGGCAGGCGTGGCGCCCGGAGCAATTCTGGGAGGTACTGTCAGATAGCCAGGTTGTAATGAATCTTATTCGGGATCACTTCCTGAAAATGGGCGCGAAGCCGAGTTCCCGATCCAGCATCAATGAGCAAGTTGGCCCGAATTGATGTCGTTCACAATGCTCAGCGGATGAATCGATCGGGGCACGATCCTGGTGCTAAACACAGAAGACCAGTGGACAGTCGTGACCTGCTCCCCTAGATCCGCACACAACCGAGTACGATTTTCGTATTCAGGAGTGAGGGCGGAGCATGTCGAAGAGCAAGCATACGGAGGCGCAGATGATCGCTGCGCTGAAGCAGGTGGAGGCGGGCCGGAAGGTGGAAGACGTAGCCCGGGAGTGCGGAGTGTCGAAGCATACCATCTATGCCTGGAAGGCGAAGTACGGCGGGATGGACGTGACCGAGGCGCAGGAAGCCAAGCAGTTGCGGGATGAGAACACCCGTCTGCGGAAGCTGGTAGCGGACTTGAGTTTGGACAAGGAAGCGCTGCAGTCGGTGATTCGAAAAAACGGATGGAGCTCGTAGCGATGAAGGCAGCTGTCGAGCATGTGCAACAGCAGTACGCCTTCAGCCAGCGGCGAGCGTGCGGGCTTTTGATGGTGGCGGTTTCGAGTTGTCGCTATCAGGCGCGGCGCTCGGATGAAGACCTTCGAGAGCGGCTTGTGGAGTTGGCACGAGAGAAGCCACGCTTTGGTTACCGGCGATTGCATGTGCTGCTGCGCCGGTCTGGTGAGGCAGTGAACCACAAGCGCGTGCATCGGGTGTACCGTGAAGCAGGACTGGCACTACGACGGAAGAAGCGTAAACACTGCGTCCGGCAGAGCGCACCACTTCGTCAGTACACTGCCGCCAACCAGGAGTGGGCTCTGGATTTTGCGCATGATGCGATTGCTGCTGGCCGAGCGATCCGCGTGCTGAGCGTGGTTGATGCCTACACGCGAGAGTGCCTGGCATTAGAAGTGGATACGAGCTTCGCCAGTCGGCGCGTGACACGTGTGCTGGAGGAGATCATCCAACATCGCGGAGAGCCGCGAGTGATTCGCTGTGACAACGGCCCGGAGCTGACCAGTCGGCACTTCCTGGCCTGGTGCATTGAGAAGAAGATCGAGCTTGTACATATCCAACCCGGTAAGCCCACGCAGAACGCGCATGTCGAAAGTTTTCACGGGCGGCTGCGCGAAGAGTGCCTGAGGATCAGCTGGTTTCAAAACCTGTTTGACGCCAGAAAGAAGATCGCGATTTGGCGCCATGATTACAACGAACAACGACCACACAGCAGCTTGAACTATCGGACGCCGGCAGAGTTTGCACGCCAAGCAAGCTATGGAAAAGATGTGGGCTCCGCCCACTTTGAAAACGCCGATGGCGTTTCCAACTTTCCCACAGCTTCGGCTGCGGCTGGCTAAGTAAGATTACCGTGCGGAAAATGGGGGCAGGTCAGTCGAGAGAAGAGCAACCGAAGCGATCGTCTACAGGCTCCTCCAGATTCTGAGAAGAACTTTTGAGCTTGGACCGCCTTCCAGAGCGTCTATTGTCTCCAATGTCTCTTACCAAGTCCGACTTCGCTGGGTATAGTTGTCTGATCTGCTGCGATTCTCACCGGAAAAGACCATCGAGGTCCGGATACCTTGCGAATGAACACGATCGACACGACTCTTTTGGCTGCATTGCTTTTCACCTCTGCAATCGCAAGCGGGCAATCATGCGTACTCGAGATCACAAGTAGCGTCGTTCCAAGAGAAAGAGCCCATGCAGCAGAAGACTTATCCAAGTCGACTCTACGATTCTGGGACTCAACAGTGGGATAAGGAGAGCGTCTGTGGCAGATGTTGTGCTGGAGTACAGGGTCTATCGAGACTCCGATCGTGAGCAGGTCACGGATCTTCTCGCTGATGTCTTCTCTCGTCATGATCCCCTTGCGCTTGCAGCGCAGGTGACCCGTGCGGAATTCGCAGGATTCGCACGCAGCCTTCTGGAGCAAGCAGCCAAAGATGGACTGACGATCGTGGCTTGCATGCCCGCAGGCGGCGAAGTCGTGGGTGTGATGCTGACGAACGATGGCGCGGCAGACTCTGTGGCAGACCTGTCCGAGTTGAACCAGAAATTCAGACCGATTGCGAGCATCCTGGGAGAGTTGGATGAGATCTACTTTGCCGGCCGCAAACCGGCGCCTGGCGAGATGCTCCATCTATATCTCCTTGGCGTTTCCGATCGTGTCGCAGGACAGGGCATTGGGCAGCAGCTTGTGCTTCGCACGGTTGAACACGGAGCCTCCAAGGGTTACAGAATCGCATTTGCCGAGTCGACTAACCGGAGATCGCAGCGTATCTTCAGGAAGCTTGGATTTTCCGAGCGCGCACAGATTCTCTATGGCGAGCACGTTTTTGAAGGGCAAAACTTCTTCGCAGTTGTAGCCGAGCATGGCGGTCCGATCCTGATGGAAAAGGTGATCGTCGGCGAGTAGCTCACGTTGTCCACTGAACCAATGCCATCCCCAGGCCTGGGCCTCCGGTTACCCGATCTCGGCAAGGACCAGAGCATCTTCCTCGGGATTTGGCTCTCCATCCGCGGTAGCGATCATCTGTTTCGGAAGTAATGGAATCAGCGGCAGGATGAGTGCGTAGATGATGGTGATGGCCGCAACGCAATAGAAGAAGCCGCGCGTGGGGCTGAGGCCGAAGAGCCACGATCCAAAGACGTCTCCCACACGGGAGGACAGCGGATATAGGGACATGACAATCATCATGAGGGTTCCCTGCAAGCCGGGAGGGCAGGCCCGTATTGCAATATCGACCACAGCTGCGTTTCCTAGTCCGCCCAGAAGACCGATCACCGATGCAGCGAAGAGAGCCTGTTTGCCATCATGGATAAAAGCCATGGGGATGAATTGCGGCACACCGACGATCATGGACAACCAGAGCAGCTTGCGGGCCGGAATCCTGGTGCAGAGGAATCCGTACAGAAACGTGGTGGAAAAGAAGCCGGCATAGAGAATTGCGGAAAACTCGGCATAGACGGCATCGGAAGCGTGGAGCCGATTCGTGAGGAAAAACTGCATCGGTGTGTTGGCGCCGGGAGTGAAGAACCAGAGCACGGTTATGAGGATGACTGGATAAATAGCGCGATGCTTGACCAGCCGCTTCACATCGCCAAAGAAACTGGCGCCCCTGGCGTGCGGGTTCTCATAGGCATGCCTGAAAATGGAGCGCGGCTTCCAGAATCCAAATACACCAAGCATGGCCGTTAGAGCCATCACGAACAGAAAGACCTGGCGAGGCGAGAGTTCGGTGGACATCCAACCCGAGGCGACGTACCCCAGAACTGCCGCGACGGATATAAAAACATTTGACAAGGTGCTGAGCCTCCCCGGCATGAGTGCTTCCTGGCCGATGAGCGCGAGCAAGCCCTGAAAGGCCGCGGCGATAAAGCTGTAAGAAATGGTCGTGAACAGCATTCCCAGCACCAGCCCCGAGTAGGTGGTTCGCGAGAATGCCCCTCCTGCGAGAGCGATCATCGTGAGGGGTACGAAGATCCGGAAATAGCCCGGGTCCCGCCAGCCAAACGGGTTCCACGTATCGCGGACCAGGCCGAAGATGAATCCAGCGTAGAAGGGAATCCCCGTGACCAGCCGAAACCACGAGACCTGAGAGGCGGTGGCATGCAGCAGATCCTTGAGCATGTAGGAGGTGGGGATATCCAGAAGCCATTGTGGGCTGGTGACATTCACCAGCAGCGCAAGGAGGCCGAAGTAGAGATAGAGCGGTCGCGTGCTTGACCTGGGTTCGGCTTCAGGCATAGGGAATGAGGCAGTGTAGCACCTGTCAGTATCCCATCCAATTCACGGCGGATGCTGCTATCAGAGAAGACCAGAATGGTTCCATACAACCGAACCAGCAACGTGTATGCTTCCATCAGAATTCGCTTGAACCCGGAGAATTCGATGATCACGCGGCGCGATCTCATCCAAGCTTCCGTTTTGTTCGGCGGAGCTGCAATCGGCAGAGGCGCTTTCGGTTCTTTGCTTGACAGATCGGCCTTCGCGAAGGACTCAGCCGCGTCGGAACCAATCGTGAAAACGACTCTGGGCCGGCTGCGCGGCACGCATGTCAACGGCGTCTACTCGTTCAAAGGCATCCATTACGGAGCCTCTGCCGCTGGTTCGCTACGTTTTCAGCCGCCTGTGCCTCCGAAGCCTTGGACCGGTGTGCGCGACGCGCTCCAGGTGGGACCGCCAGCCCCGCAGGTTCTGGATTACGGCGGATTCTGGCGTGGCCTGTCTGGACCGGGGGACATGAGCGAAGACTGTCTGGTTCTGAACGTGTGGACTCCGGATCTGCGCGGCCGCGAGAAGAGGCCGGTGATGGTCTGGCTGCACGGAGGCAGCTTCGGCGTTGGTTCGGGGGGGCGCGACTCTCTACGATGAACCAATCTGGCCGTGAAGCACGATGTCGTGGTTCTGACGATCAATCATCGCCTCAACCTCTTCGGCTATCTCTACCTGCACAAACTGTGTGGAGACAGATTCGCGGATTCAGGCAATGCCGGCATGCTCGATATCGTGCTCGCTCTCGAATGGGCTCGCGACAATATCGCAGAGTTTGGCGGCGACCCTGCCAATGTGACGCTCTTCGGTCAATCGGGCGGAGGATATAAAATCGGCACCCTGATGGCCATGCCTTCGGCCCAGCGATTGTTCCACAAGGCGATCATTCAGAGCGGCTCCGTACTCCGCGTGATTCCGCACAAGAGGCTGACGCCCTGGCAAGCAAATGCCTTGCGCAACTCCGCGTCTCACCGGATCGTATCGACGATCTCGCAAACCTTCGGCGGAACAAATTATTGTCCAATTGCAGAAGATGACGCCCGATCCGTTCTTTGCGTTCAGCCCAGTGGTCGACTACCGCTCGCTGCCCCGGCAGCCATTCGACCCCGATGCTCCAGCAGAAGCTGCAGGCGTGCCGATGCTCATCGGCACCAACTCCCTTGAAACCACCAGCCTCAACGGCGACTTCGATCCCACGAGTTTCTCGCTCGACGCCGCGGGATTGAGAAGCAGGCTGAAGAGTTCTCTTCACCTGGACGATCAATCCAGGTTGGATGCGCTGATCGCCACATGCCAGACGGCGCGGCCAAACTCCACGCCGAGCGACATCTACTTCGCTGTGACGACAGACGCCGATTTCCGCATGGATGCCATCGCTCAAGCTGAACGCAAGGCCGCGCAACACGCTTCGCCCGCATATATGTATCGGTTCGACTGGCCCTTGCCGATGGACGGAGGAAGGTTCAAAGCGGCGCACGGCGCGGAGATTCCGTTTGTGTTCGACAATCTCGACAAGGCTCCCAACTGGGGGGTTACGAGAAGCGAGAGCCTCCAGCGGCTGGCAGATAAAGTGAGCGGAGCGTGGGCCGATTTCGCTCGCACTGGC
>CAVWUC010000002.1:0-1469715 GCA_963758105.1 uncultured Acidobacteriaceae bacterium
GGCCGGCTGCAAATCCTGAAAATCCATTCCAGGAATGTGACGCTGGCGGAAGACTTTGATTCGGAGCAGGCTGCCCGGATGACGGCAGGTTTCAGCGGCGCCGACTTGGCGAATGCCCTGAATGAGGCAGCGTTGGTCGCTGCCCGGCGCAAGGCTGCGGCAGTTACATTGAATGATTTTGAGGCTGCCATCGAACGGGTAATTGCCGGTTCGGAGAAGAAAAGCCGAGTAATGAACGAGCAGGAACGAACTACGGTTGCATACCATGAGGCCGGTCATGCCCTGGTGGCAGAACTGGTGCCCCATGGCGAACCGGTCACCAAAATCAGCATCGTCCCGCACAGCCGTGGCGCCTTGGGCTACACGATCCAGACGCCGACCGAAGATCGCTATCTGCTCTCGATAGATGAACTGCAGGATAGGATCGCTGTCATGTTGGGGGGCCGGGCAGGCGAACGCGTGGAGTTTGGAACCATTACGACGGGCGCAAGCGACGACATCATGCGCGCGACCGATCTGGCCCGCCGCATGGTCACGGAATTTGGCATGAGCGAAAAGCTCGGCGCCGTGCGCTACGCGGGTCAGCAGTTGCAATATCTTGGGGGGGCGGTCGAGGACAACAGCCAGGTCAGTCCGGAGACTCGTCAACTGATCGACTCGGAAATCCAGCGCATCGTGACTGAGCAATATGGCCGGGCCCAGGCGTTTTTGAGAGACCATCATGCAGCCCACGAAGTGCTTGCCAAGCAACTGCTGAAACAGGAGACGGTAACCGGCACAGATGTAAAAGAGGCGCTGGCGAAGAACCCGGGCCAGAATTCCGCCCGGGATGGTGTCGTGGAAGTGAGCTCCGAAGCTGCATGAGCAATTGACATTTGCGGATCGTCGGCACGATGGCATTCAGCAACTACATCCACGTGCTCGCAGCGGCCTTCTTGATGGGATTAGTTGCGGCCGCTCCGATCGGTCCCGTGAATATGATGGCCATCCGTCGTGGTGTGATCGGCGGTTGGCGTCACACACTTGCATGTGGAATCGGTTCGGTGTTCGGCGATCTGGCCCTTTTTTCCCTCGCCCTCGCCGGGGGAAGCTACTTTCTGCCACGACTGGCGAATCCGAAGGTCCATACTGCGCTCGAGGCGGTTGGCGCAGCCATTCTGGTTCCGGCCGGAATATACTTCCTTGCGCTCTCCGTGAGCCATCCGCGCCGGGCATATCGCAGGGCTCGACGGCTCTGGGGCGAAGGACCGCTTCCCTCACTTCTGCTTGGCGAAGCCGCCAAAAGCACCGCCCTGACTATGTTCAACCCGTTGAGTATGGTTTACTGGATTGCCGTAACTTCCAGTTGGCTCCCCCTCGCCCATTCAGTCCTGGGCCCCAGGGCTGCCGGATGGGGAACGTTGATGGCGGGGGCAGGCCTGATGGTCTGGTTCACCGCGCTCATTCTCTTTGTCCGTTTCGTTCCTCATCACGCAGATGCAATCTTGTTCCGCGCTGCAAATGCCACATTGGGCCTCATTCTTCTGGGGTTCGGCACGTACTGCGCGGTGGACTTGTCCCGCCGCCTCCTGCACCTTTCGCTAAAGTTGGTGACAGCAGTCACTTTGAGTTCCACCTGCGGATCATACGATGGCACCCGAACGTAGAATGTCCGCGCTGAGCGGGAAAGGGATCTTTATGGATTTGGGCTTTATTGAAAGCAAAACGTACGATGAGATTTCAATTGGCGACACAGCCATGACAGAGCATGTGTTCACTACCGATGACGCAATGGCTTTTGCCTCGATTTCCGGCTTCCACGCCGTGCTGAATTCCGACGAACAGATTCAGCGCGCGGGGGGCGTAGCGCCGTATGGGCCAAACATGTGGTGCGCCTCATTGATATCGGGTCTTTTCAGTATGAATATTCCCGGGCCTGGATGCACATTAACGAACGTCTGGCTCTCGTTTGATCACCGAATTCGTGTCGGAGACCGCATTCTCGCCAAGGTGCGGGTCGCGGCCAAGGATGACTCAACAAAGAGGATCAAATTTGACTGCGAGGCGAACGACGGCGCTGGCGTGAATGTCTTTTCCGGCACTGCCGAGCTTCTTGCGCCTCCCACAAAACTGCGCTGGTCTACGTTGCCTTTGCCGCAGCTGATTGTGAAGAATCCGTATCGCCACTACCTTGGCTTGATCGCGCGTGCCACAGCAAAGCCCCCTGTCAGGACCGCGATTGCCTGGCCGTGCGATGAGGTGTCTCTTGGCGGAGCCTTTCAGGCATTCAGGGACGGCTTGATTGTCCCAATTCTTGTGGGCTCCGAGGCAAAAATCCGCGGCGTCGCAGACAAGATGCAGATTGACCTTGGGACAATCCCGATCGTTGACGATTGCGAAAGCCGCTCTGCAGCGAGCAAAGCAGTGGATTTGGCGCGAAGAGGCGAAGCGCAGATGCTGATGAAGGGCTCCTTGCACACGGACGAACTCATGGGCGCAGTCGTGTCGCGCGAAGGAGGAATGCGCATTGGCCGGCGAATCAGCCACGTATTCGCTTTGGATGTCCCGTCGTATCACAAGCCCCTCTTCGTCACCGACGCGGCGGTCAATATTCAACCTGACCTGGAGACCAAGATCGACATTCTGCAAAACGCAATTGACATGATGCTGGCGATCGGGATCGTGAACCCGAAGGTGGCAATTCTGTCGGCGGTCGAGTCGGTGAATCCCGCAATACCCTCTACGCTCGATGCCGCCGCGCTCTGCAAGATGGTCGATCGCGGACAGATTTCCGGAGCAATCGTCGATGGTCCTCTGGCCTTCGACAATGCCATTTCAAGCGATGCCGCTCGTATCAAGAACATCAATTCGCGCGTCGCGGGAGACGTCGATCTTCTGATGGTTCCCAATCTCGAGGCCGGAAATATCCTTTTCAAGGAACTTCAGTACCTTGCTGGAGCGTTGGCAGCAGGCGTTGTAGTCGGAGCCAAAGTCCCGGTAGTTTTGACCAGTCGTGCGGACGGGGAATTGGCCAGGATGGCAAGCTGTGCTCTTGGTGTTCTGATCGCGAAGCCAGCGCCGGAACTGAGATAGACGGGCCGGATCACAGAACATGAATCTGAGAATTGAGGTTCACATCCTATGAATCAAGCAAAAGCGGCAATTGAACGCATCCTTTGTCCGGTCGATTTCTCCAAATTCTCCGAGTGGGCCTTTACCCATGCGTCATCTCTGGCTCACCATTTCGGTGCGAAGCTATTCATCCAGTACGTCGTCGAGCTAGGGCAGTATCCATCGGCCGATTTCGTGCCAAATGCCGATGCGTATGACCAGTTTTGCGCCACAATGCTCAGCCAGGGCGAAGCTCGCTTGCGCGGCTTCATTCAGGCTCACAGAAGGTATGACGTAGATCCTGAATGCATTATTAGCGAAGGAGTGACCGCCGACTCCGTCCTGTTTTTTGCGAAACAGCAGGCCATCGACCTGATCGTAATGGGAACGCACGGGCTCCGAGGATTTGAAAGGTTGATGCTGGGTTCAGTAACCGAGAAAGTGCTGCGGATGGCGCAATGCCCCGTCTTGGCGGTACCGGAACCTCCGTCTGAATTCGTCACATCAACGACATCGGGCGATGAGATCAAATTACGGCAGATTATTGCGTGTACTGATTTCTCAGAAAGCTCGCACGGGGCGTTGGACTACGGAATTTCCGTAGCGGAGGAATACCACGCTAACCTCACTCTCGTGCACGTTCTCGAAGACGTTTCGACGCCGGGATGCGTGGAGGATACTGCGACCGCGTATAAGCGGCTGGAGGAATTTATTCCCATACAAACAAAGCTGAGCTCTCGCATCACCAATGCTGTGAGGATCGGCAGAGCCTATCGAGAGATCAGCCAACTTGCTCGCGATGCTCACGCTGATCTGGTCATCATGGCCGTGCATGGCCGTAATTCTCTGGACGACGCCATCTTCGGTTCTACAACATATCGGGTGATCCAGTCGGGGGTTTGTCCGGTTCTCACGATTCACCGTTAAGGTCCATCTTGATTTTGCAGCCAGACGTGAAACGGCAACAGGATCTTAAAGCGGCCTCCAGTGATCAACGTCACCTGGCCGACGAGGGTCGATGAGATTGAAGGAGCAATATGGTCAAGTCGACAAGAATCAGCTTTGGCGGAACAGCGGGAATTGTGACGAGCATGGCGCTACTCGTCGGCCTTGACGCTGCCCATGCGGGAAAAGCCAGTGTGATCGGGGCGCTCCTTATAATGGCCGTCGCCGATAACCTTACAGATTCGTTGAGTGTCCAAATGTACCAAGAATCGGAGCGCCGTGAAAGGCAGGAAGCGATTCTTGGAACTCTCACCAACTTTGCCACACGATTTCTCGTCTGCTTTACCTTCGTGGGGATTGTTGCGTTGTTCTGGAAGCATGCAGTGGCCGCTGGAATCATGTGGGGCATCGCGCTGCTTTCGGCGATGAGTTACATGCTCGCCCGAGGGCGGGGCGCCAGTGTCATTGTCGAGATAGCAAAGCACCTCGGCATCGCAGCGATTGTCATTATGGCCAGCGAAGGGATCGGGCAATGGATCACGGCGCACGTTGCTTAAGCAAAAAACCAATGGTCCATGGCGAAGCCGAATAGTCTCAAGAGCGACACATGAATCACATCACGCTGTGCGAATTTGCGTGAACGCTATTCCCTAGTTTATTCGCCGGGCAGAATAGAGTTTGATCCTTTCCCACTCACCTCCATGCGCCAGAGGCCTTCAAGCGGGGCCTAACCCTCCGGGGCTGTAAGGTAAACCTCCCACACGGTTCCGAAACCGTATGACGAAGTGAGCCAAATCACATTCGAGGGCCGCTGCCTGCGGTTGCCCGCCTTGGCGCGGACACCGCCCCGGTCGTCCTAGACAAATTCAGAGCAGGTGCTAAGGCGTTTAACGCATTAGAGAAAGCGCCAAAGCAGGCCGGAGCGACCGGCGGAGGAATAGGACCTTGACGGTGCATGCGCGACGACCTGCCTTGTTGCGTCGTTGAAGAGCAAAAAAGAACGATTCCCCTGAACCTCGGTTGGGGTTACATTAGTAATGACTAAGCACAATAGCTCACTTCCCCGGGCTGTGAGGCGCAATGGAATCTCGCGGACCTGAACTGCGGAAGTTCGTAGCGCCGGAAGTCGTTTTTGGGGTTGGCAGTTTACACCTCGCCGGCCAATACGGACGCAACCTGGGCGGCAGCAAAGCACTGGTCGTATCTGACCCTGGTGTTGTGGCGGCCGGCTGGGCACAGCAAGTTCTCGCCAGTGTCGAACGCGCGGGCCTTGCGTCCACGGTATACACGCAGGTCACGCCCAACCCGCGCATGGATGAAGCAACCGCCGGGGCCGCTGTTTACGCCGAAGAAGGCTGTGACATCATTGTTGCAGTGGGCGGTGGCAGTGCCATTGATTGCGCGAAGTGCATCGGCTTGCTTGCAGCAAATAGCGGCGACCTCCGGGACCTGGTGGGCGTGGACAACGTGCGCGCGCCGATGCCGCCAACCATCTGCATTCCGACCACGGCTGGGACATCCGCCGATCTCTCGCAGTTTGCGACGGTCGTGGACCGCGAGATCAAACGGAAACTGCTGATTGTCAGCAAGACGGTCGTTCCCGATCTCTCTCTGATCGACCCTGCGACGTTGACAACCATGGACGCCTTTCTTACCGCGTGCACGGGTCTCGACGCCCTGGTGCACGCGCTCGAAGCGTACGTTTCCCTCGGCCACTCGCCGCTCACGGACGTTCATGCGCTCGAAGCCATACGGCTCATCAGTTCTAATTTTCTGCAATCGATCGCCGAGCCGAAGAATCTTGAGTACCGGACAAACATGATGTTGGGCAGCCTGGAGGCTGGGTTGGCCTTCTCGAACGCAAGTCTGGGCGCAGTACACGCGATGGCTCACAGCGTCGGCGGACTGCTTGATCTGCCGCACGGCCAATGCAACGCTATGTTCCTTAACAGCGTGATCGATTTCAATTACGGCTATGCCGAGCAGCGCTATCGGAACGCCGCCGTCGCCATGGGACTCGAAGTCAGCGGCATGTCCCCGAGTGAGGTTCGCAAACGGCTCGTGGCCGAGATCGTGCGGCTAAGGGAGCAGACCAGCCTGGACGGTTCATTGTCTCAATGCGGAATTCATCGGACTGAAGTCCATGAGCTCGCCGAGATCGCGCTCAATGACCCTTGCGTTGTCACCAATCCGCGCCGGCCGGGCCAGCGGGATATCGAGGTCATCTATGAGGAATCCCTCTGACAATTGGGAAGAGTTAAGGGATAAGGTCTTAGGCCTGGGCGATACCTCTGTCCGCAAGACGCATTACCCGAGCCTCAAGCTGCGCCTGACGGACCTGGAGCGGATGACCCGGGAGCTGCAACGCAGCGAGGCCTACCTGGCAGAGGCGCAAAAGCTCAGTCAAACCGGGAGTTTCGGCTGGAAGGTCGCGACGGATGAACACATCTGGTCGGAGCAGAGCTATCGCATCTTCGAATTCGATCCGGCGGCCAAGCCCACGCTGGAGCAGGTCATCGACCGGGTCCACCCAGAGGACCGCGCATTCATGTCCCAGTCGCTGCAGCAGGCAATCGCGAGCGGCGATGGTTTCGACTTCGTGCAACGTCTGCTGATGCCGGACGGCCGGGTAAAGTTCCTTCACGTTCTGGCGAAGGTGATGCGGGATGCCTCCGGCGGCATTGAGTTTATCGGCGCGGTGATGGATATTACCGAGACCAGACGGGCAGAAGAGCGGCTCCGGCAAAGCGAAGCGGAGCTGCGAGAACTGATCGATGCAATTCCCGTTAAGGTGTTTGTTTTCGGCCCGGATTGGAGTCCTATTTTCGCAAACCGGCAAGACCGCGAATACACCGGCTTAAGTTTGGAAGAGGCGCAGTCGAAGGATGCGGTTACAAAAGTCTTTCATCCGGAAGATTTGAAAGAGATCGAGGATGCTCGCGAGCGAGCACTTTCAGACGGGATGCAAATTGAAATTGAGGCGCGCATAAGGCGCAAGGACGGACAGTATCGCTGGTTTTTGATCCGCGACAATCCGCTGCGGGATGAGCAAGGACGAATCATCCGCTGGTACGGCACGCGCACCGACATCGAGGACCGCAAGCGGGCCGAAGCAATGGTCCGGCAAAGCGAAGCAGAGCTTCGCCAGCTTATCGATGTCATTCCCCAACAGGTTATTGTTTTCGGCGCGGATTGGAGTCCTCTATTTGCGAGCCGGCGGGAACTCGAATACAGCGGCCTGACTCTGGAAGAAGCACTGTCAAAGGATGAGGTGCCCAGGGTCCTTCATCCGGAGGATCGGCAAAAGATACTTGACGCGCGGGCGCGTGCGAGTCTAAGCGGGACGTGGACCGAGGTCGAGGCGCGCATACGGCGAAAGGATGGGCAGTATCGCTGGTTCTTGATCCGCTTCAATCCGCTGCGGGATGAGCATGAGAGAATCCTTCGCTGGTATGGCACCCGCACCGATATCGAGGACCGCAAGCGTGCCGAAGAAGCACTGCGCCAGAGTGAAACGGAGCTTCGCGATTTGATCGAAAACGTTCCAGGAATGGTGTTCGTTGCTTTGCCCGGCCCTTCCATTGCATTTGTGAGCCGCGGTTGGCGCGAATATACAGGCTTGTCCTCGAAGGACACGAAAGGAATTGGCTGGCAAAGCGTAGTCCACCCGGAAGACCTGGAGCGCCACATGGAGAAGTGGCGAGTGTGCTCGGCGACGGGTGAGCCATTCGAAGACGAGGTACGTTTCCGCCGCGCGGCGGACGGCGAACACCGTTGGTTTTTGAGTCGTGCCGTGCCGCTGCGCGATGAAACCGGGGACATTCTCAAATGGTATGGAGTCCTGACGGACATTGAAGATCGCAAGCTAACGGAGCAAGCGTTGAGGCGAAGCGAGACTTATCTAGCGGAAGCACAGAGGCTGAGCCACACCGGAAGCTTTGCCTACAGGCCTGCGAGCAGGCAAGCGCTTTACTGGTCCGACGAACTATTCCGAATTTTTGGATTGGATCCTCAGCCGTGTCCCCCGTATTCTGATGAGACCCGCCGACTCGTTCATCCAGACGATCTCGACAGGGTTTCTAAAAGCTGTCTGCAAGGATTCCGTGAGAAGGCTGAGTTTGCGCAAGATTACAGGCTGTTATTGCACGATGGGACAGTCAAGCACCTCGACGTGATGTGGCATCCGGTCCTCGATGAAACCGGAGAAGTCGTGGACTACGCTGGGACGGCGGCGGATGTCACGGAGCGCAAGCGGGCCGAAGAGAAGATCCGTCAGTCCGAGGAACGCCTGCGGCTGACTTTGGAGGCTACCCAGATCGGAGCCTTCGATTGGGACGTGGCCCACGATGTGTGGTGCGCGTCTCCAATTTACTACACGGCTCTTGGATACGAGTCCCGCGAGGGGCCAGGGAATCGGGCAGAATGGATTGACCGTCTGCATCCCGACGACCGCGACCCCTTTACACGGCTGACGCACGATATTTTGACCGGCGAGTCCGATCAATATGAATACGATGCCCGCCTCCGCCACGCCAATGGCACCTACCGTTGGGTTCACGTGAAAGCAACCGGCGTCGAGCATGGCCCGGATGGGAAGGTTAATCGTATATTGGGTATTCGGATTGATATTACGGAACGCAAGCACGCCGAGGAAGCGCTTCACGAGAGCGAGACACGCTTCCGCACATTTGTGGACCACGCGGCGGACGCCATTTTCATGCTGGACTTCGAGCAAGGGACGATTATCGATGTGAACCGGTGTGCCTGCGAGAGCCTGGGCTACTCCCGGCAGGAGCTGATCGGAATGACCCCGCTGGTCTTCGACGTGAATCTGGATCGAACGACTTTCGAATCCATCGCGGGGCAGGCGGCTGAGGGCGAAACCGTGCTGTTTGACAGACACTGGCATCGGCGAAAAGACGGGTCGCTGTTTCCGGTCGAAATCCAGACAAGCGCCTTCTGGCACGGCGGGCGCCGCTTCCTGCTGAAGGTGGCCCGCGACATCACCGAGCGCTTGAGAGCCGAAGAGGCGATTCGCCAAAGCGAAAAGGAACTTCGCGATGTAATTCAAACCATGCCTTCGATCGCGTTGACGAATCGACCGGATGGCTCGCTTGAATTCGTCAATCAGCGCTGGCAGGACTATACGGGTATGTCGATGGAGGAGTCGACAGGTTCTGGATGGCAACGCGTGATTCATCCCCAAGACCTCGATGGGTATCTCGAGAAAAGACGTGCCGCGCTAGCGAGTGGGAAGCCATACGAGGGCGAGTTTCGCATCCGTTGTGGCGCAACCGGAAAATATCGCTGGTTCCTGTCTCGTGTGGTACCGCTGCGGGATGAGCGAGGAAACATCCTCAGGTGGTATGGAACCGTAACCGATATCGATGATCGCAAGTGTGCCGAAGAAAGACTTCAACATGAGAACGTCGCGCTGCGGGAGGAGATTGACAAGTCTTCGATGTTTGAAGAGATTGTCGGCTCATCTGCCGCATTGCGCGCCGTGCTCTCTCGGGTCGCCAAAGTTGCGCCAAGCGATTCTACAGTCCTCATCACGGGCGAGACTGGCACGGGAAAGGAATTGATTGCTCGCGCCATCCACAAACGATCGCGGCGCGCATCGCAAGTGTTCGTAAGCGTGAATTGCGCCTCGATTCCACGGGACTTGATTGCATCGGAGTTGTTTGGGCATGAAAAGGGCGCCTTTACCGGCGCGTCCCAGAGGCATTTGGGGCGGTTCGAGCTGGCCGATGGAGGCACGATCTTTCTCGATGAAGTTGGAGACCTTCCCGCAGAAACGCAAATTGCGCTTTTGCGTGTCTTGCAGGAAAAGGAGTTTCAGCGAGTGGGCGGAGATCGGTCAATTCGCTGCAACGTGCGGGTGATTACCGCCACGAATCGGAATCTTCAATCGGCCATCGAGTCGGGTGTATTTCGCAGCGACCTCTTCTATCGCCTGAACGTTTTTCCGATTGAGACCCCTCCCTTGCGGAAGAGAAAAGAAGACATTCCGCTGCTGGTCGCGTATTTCATCGACCGATATACGAGAAAGTCGGGGAAGACCATTAAACAGATCGGCAAACGGAGTTTAGAGCTGCTCCAGTCCTACCCGTGGCCGGGCAATATCCGCGAGCTTCAGAACGTCATTGAACGATCTGTGATCCTCTGCGAAACCGATATCTTCTCGGTAGATGAGAGCTGGCTGTCGAGTCAGACCTCAGCTACAGGGTCCGGGACCAACGTTGGACTCTCGCAGATGCTCTCCGGCGAAGAGAAGCAGGCGATCGAAACGGCGTTGCGCGAATCCAGAGGACGCGTGTCGGGGAGTTCTGGAGCGGCTGCAAAATTAGGCGTGCCTCGATCGACTCTCGAATCCAGAATCAGGTCGCTCAAGATCGACAAAAGCCGCTTCAAAACCATCTGAACTGCGAAAAGGGCAACGAACACTTGGGCCTCTTAATTGCCGAGCTAGTTTTGTACGGGATCTCGCCAATTGGCGAAATCTCGCCATTCTTTAAAGAAGACAACTCATTGCTCTTCAGTGATATACGTTTGGCCCGCGAATTGCGTTCGTATATGGCGATATCGTAAAGCGGAAAAAACATATGTTGAAAATCGAGCGAACGGCAAATGGAATGGGAGTCTTCTTCAGGTTGAGCGGTCGCATTGAAGCCGAGGAGTTAGCGGAACTTGAATCGCTCGTCAAGTCAGAGACCGAAAAGAAACATTTGGTCCTGGATCTTAAAGATGTGACCCTTGTGGACCTGAATGCAGTGAAGTCTCTTGACCGCTATGAGATGGCAAAGATTGAACTCATCAACGCTCCTGCATATATTCGCGCCTGGATTGAAACAGAGAGGGCGGCCTCACCGGAACGGGAAGAGGCAAACACTAGCAGACAAAACCACGTGACTGGAGGTTTTCAATGAGTTTGGAATCAGTCATGGACCACGATTTGCGTGATGATCCGCGGTTTCTCGCCAGCGTGGCTGCGAACTGCGGCAAAGAGGCGATCATTCCAGAAGATGACCGTAATGCTCAAACGGGGTTCGCGGGAGTTGTGGGTCAAAGCAGCGCGCTGCGCGAGGTACTGGAACTCGTCGACCTGGTTGCTTCCACGGATTCCACAGTTCTCCTGCGCGGTGAGACGGGAACCGGGAAGGAACTTATTGCGCATGCGATTCACGATCAAAGCCGCCGCCGCTCGAAACCGTTTGTCAAAGTCAACTGCGCTGCCATCCCGAGCGGCCTTCTTGAGAGTGAGCTATTTGGCTACGAGCGGGGTGCATTTACCGGCGCGATCACACAGAAGCTCGGCCGGCTAGAGCTGTCTGACCAGGGGTCGTTGTTTCTGGATGAGATTGGCGATATTCCGCTGGAGTTGCAGCCGAAACTCCTTCGTCTTTTGCAGGAACGGGAATTCGAACGTTTGGGTAGTACGCGGACGAAGCAAGTGAACGTGCGTGTGATTGCCGCGACTCATCGTGATCTGGAAGAGATGGTTATGCGCAACGAGTTTCGCCGCGATCTTTACTATCGCCTGAATGTTGTACCCATCTCGATTCCTCCGTTGCGAGAACGGGCGGAAGACATACCCCTGCTGGTGCGGCATTTCGCCCGGCAATTCGCGCGGCAGATGAACAAAACCTTCGATGCGATCTCTCCGGAAACGATGGAGGCGCTGGTTCAATATCCATGGCCCGGAAACATCCGTGAACTGCAGAACATCATCGAGAGATCCGTGGTGATCCATGCACGAGGAAATCTCACGGTTAAGAAAAGTTGGCTCTGCCACGGCTACTTTCAGGATGAATCGCCAGCACTCGCCTCTTTTGTTGCATCCGCGACGGGAGAGTGCGATATGATCGGCGCGGCCCTGGCGCGGGCACGGGGTAGAGTGTCAGGGCCCTCGGGTGCAGCAGCCATGCTCGGCGTCCCGCCATCGACCCTCGAGTCGAGAATCAGGTCGATGAACATCAACAAGTTCCAGTTCAAGACTGCATAGCTCGATTCCCACGATTCGATATCCGCTGTACGCGACCTTCGCGAATTCGCGGTTAAGCCGCGATTCCGGCGATCTTGCGTTCAATCAATTCAAGAGGTTACTTGTGGCACGTGGCTTGCATAACTTAAGTCGAAGCCTTCCCCCAAAGAGAAAGGACCTGCGCTATGTCCGCTAAATCGGTAAACGACTCCACGGCAGTCTACTTGGTGGGAGGCGGAATCGCGTCCCTCGCGGCAGCCGCTTTTCTGATCCGCGACGGAAACATCCTAGGCAAGAACATCACCATCCTGGAAGAGTCGCCGAAGATCGGCGGAAGCCTTGACGCTGCAGGCAACCCTAAAAATGGGTACATCATGCGCGGCGGCAGAATGTTCGAGAGCAAGTACGCCTGCACCTTCGATCTGTTTTCTTCGATTCCGACATTGGATGAGAGCAATACGGTGACGCAGGAGATCTTCCAGTGGAACGAGACGATAAAGACCTCGTCGAAGTCCCGTCTATTCCGGGATGGTCACAGAGTCTGTGCTCCACAATTCGGGCTGACGAAGCGGCACATCCTGGCTCTCGAACGCATCGCGCTTGAGCCGGAAGAGACGCTGGGACGAAGCAGCATTTCGGATCAATTCGATCCCTCGTTCTTCGAAACGGACTTCTGGACGATGTGGTGTACGACCTTTGCCTTTCAGCGCTGGCATAGTGCAGCTGAATTTAAACGCTACCTGAACCGCTTTACCCATATGATCTCCGGTTTTAACACGCTGAAAGGGATCATGCGCACTGTCTATAACCAATACGACTCGATGGTGCGCCCTCTGGAGAAATGGCTTAGGGACCGGGGAGTGAACTTTCAGATGAACACCCGCGTTGTCGATCTCGAGTTCCACGATGGCTTCGATGGATATTGGGTGCGACGAATTCACTGCCAGGGATCTTGCCGCGGAGACATAGAGGTACGCGAAGAAGACAAAGTCATTGTGACGCTGGGCTCAATGGTAGAAGGTTCCAGCCTGGGCTCAATGGATTCAGCGCCCGAAATCAGAGGCGAATATGGACGCGGCGGCTGGGGACTCTGGGAAAAGATAGCAGTCGGCAATTATCAATTCGGATGTCCCGATACTTTCACAGAGCATATGGAGCAATCGCGGTGGGTATCTTTCACTACGACCCTTCACGACCCCGCCTTCTTTCGACTCGTCACAGACCGGACGGGCAATGTTCCGGGAGAAGGCGGCCTCATCACGTTTCCCGAATCGCGGTGGCTCGCATCGATTGTCCTCCCACACCAGCCGCATTTCATCGGGCAACCCGCGGACGTTCAAGTCTTCTGGGGCTATGGCCTTTTTATCGACGTGGAAGGGAATTTCGTAAAAAAGCCGATGGCTGAATGCACCGGCCGCGAGATCATGACGGAGATCCTAGGCCATCTGGGTGTTGCGGATTACGCAAAGAGGATTCTGGAATCCTCCATCTGCATCCCCTGCATGATGCCCTACATCACCAGCCAGTTCTTGTGCCGGTCAAAAGACGATCGGCCCGAAGTGCGGCCCCCCGGCTCGATGAATCTTGCATTCATCGGACAGTTTTGCGAACTTCCTGAGGATGTTGTGTTCACCGTGGAGTATTCCATCCGGTCGGCCCAAACGGCCGTCTATTCACTCCTTGGGCTGAAACGGACGCCGCCTCCGGTCTACAAGGGGCAAGACAGCTTGCGGGTTCTGTTGCAAGCCGTCGAAACGTTGCATGACAAGGTTCACGCCTGAGAAGCAAGCTTGGGGTAAAGATCCGAGCAGTCCGGCCTGACTTATAGAGGAACGACATTGAAAGGGATCTTCAAACTCGCCTTTAAGCTGCTCGTCAATGACACTGCCAAGTTCACGGCGTTGTTGATGGGTATTACGTTCGCCGTCTTTCTGATGATGTTTGTTACATCGATGTTTGTCGGAGTGTTGAATCACGCTTCCGCAACGGTCATCAATATCGGTTCCACAATCTGGGTCATGGATCCTGCGGTGCAGACAGTAGCCAACACTGTTGGGATACCGGACTACGTTCTCGATGCGGTGCGCAGCATGCAGGGAGTCAAATATGCGGTGCCACTCTATTCGGGCGGAGGGCTAGCCAAACTCCCTGACGGGACCTATCAGTCGGTCAACATCATCGGATTGGACGACACAAGCCTGCTAGGCAGACCCAATCTCATCGAGGGAAAGATCGAAGACATCTATGCGGAGAACGGCTTCATTGCGGTGCGCGATGCGGAGTTCCCCAAGCTCGAGAATCCTCACGTCGGGTCGGAGTTCGAGCTGAATGATAATCGCGGGGTCATCGTAGGCATCGCCACGGTGAATACCTCTGGTTTGTATGGAACTCCGACCCTGTACACGACCTACGAGAGAGCCGTTCAATATCTTCCCAATCCGCGCTACACCATATCGTACGTGCTCGTAGAGCCGAAGAGTCTGTCCGACATACAGAGGATCAAGCAGCAGGTGCAGACGCTCGGATATCTGGCGCTAACCAAAGAAGAGTTTATGCAAAGAACTGCCGATTTTTTTGTGTACAAGACCGGCGGCGGCACCAACATGCTGATCATGGTCATCATCAGCTTTACTGTTGGCCTGTCGATCTCAGGTCAAACATTTTATACGTTCATCCTTGAAAACCTGGAACGGTTCGGAGCACTGAAAGCCATCGGCGCTAAGAGCCGCGACTTGATCTCCATGATTCTTTTTCAGGCCACATTCGCTTCGTTTACCGGGTACGGCTTTGGGATAGGACTGTCGGTTGTCGTCATCTGGCTTGCAAAGGCAAGGCTACCCAGCTACGCCGCCATGCTCACATTCGGGAATCTCGCAATCGGATTTGTCATGGTGGCCATCATTGCCGCGATTTCAAGCTATGCGGGAATTCGCAGGGTTTTGCGAATCGATCCATTCGAAATCTTCAGAGGTTGAAATGACGCGTGTAGCCATTCAAGCGAAAGGCCTGGTCAAGTGGTTCGGCGAAGGCGATGCCAAGACCTCCGCCTTGAAGAATGTCGACCTTCAAACATATTTTGGCGAGATGGTTTACATTGTGGGTCCATCCGGGAGCGGCAAAACGACGTTACTCAGCGTTCTTTCCGGAATTTTGAAACCCAATGAGGGCAGCGTCCAGGTGGAGGATGTCGATATCTGGAAGCTGGACGCCGATCGTCTGGCCGAATTCCGTCTCGCTAAGATCGGATTTGTATTTCAGGACTTCCACCTGTTTCCCCTTCTAACAACCGCAGAGAACGCCGCCATCCCTCTCATCCTGAAGAAGAGGAGCTGGGACGAATCCATCCATGAGGCTGCAGGCTACCTGGAGATTGTTGGCCTGAAAGGACGGGCTGATATCCCGCCCGTGAAGCTGAGCGGAGGGGAGCAGCAACGCGTGGCTATCGCACGAGCAATGATCAGCAAGCCCGACATCCTGATCATGGACGAACCAACCGCTTCGCTGGACGGGGATACGGGAAACGCGATTCTCAGTTTTGTTCGCAAGAACATTCTCAATGAAAATCGCTGCGTGGTAGTTGTAACGCATGACAGCAGAATCTACGAGTTTGCAACCCGGATCCTGCAAATGGAGGATGGGCGTCTGACCTCCACCAAAGGAAAGAGCGCGATATGAAGCACAAACTCATCTTTGCGATTTCGCTTGCCGGAATCCTGGCAGGCATCGCGACTGCCATTTTCTTCAGCATGAAGTCGCCGGCTTTGCCTCCTGCCTTCAGCCCTGCCTCAAACCCCTACGCGAGCGCAATCTACGCCGAAGGGATTGTGGAGAGCGCGCAGACCAGCGGCGAGAACATCAACATGTATCCCGAAGTTGCGGGTACCGTGAAAGGGATCCTTGTCTCTGAGGGTCAGCAAGTGAAGGCCGGGGATCCTCTGCTTCGACTTGACGATTCGATCCAGCGAGCGACAGCGGAGCAACAGGGTGCACAGGCAGCCGCTGCAAGGACGCTGCTCACCGAGTTGAAGGCGGAGCCAAGGAAAGAGACCCTCGATGTCGCAGCAGCACAGGTGGTTTCTGCCGAAGCTGCATTGAAGACCGCCCAGGATACCTATCAGAAAGACCGTACCGCTTACCAGATGGACCCTCGCTCTGTGAGCAAAGACGCATTAGATAGCGCAGCCAATGCCGTCTCCGTTGCGAACGCAAATCTGGATGTTGCCCGGAAGCAATACGACTTAACGAAAGCGGGAGCCTGGGTCTACGACATTCAAAATCAGGAACGGCAGACCGCCGCACTGGAACAGGCCCATGCTGCGTCCAGTGCCTTGCTCGGCAAATACACGCTGCGCGCCTCGCGGGATGGCGTTGTGCTGTCCATTAACACTATCGTCGGAAACTACGCGTCGCCGCAGGGTGCTTATGATGCGTACACGCAGGGCGTGGACCCTCTCATCGTTTTGGGAACTGCCCCCGGTGCTCTGAACGTGCGCTGCTACGTCGACGAAATTCTTGTCCCGCGGCTGCCTACGGGTTCCAAAATGAAGGCGCAAATGTCCGTCCGCGGCTCGAACGTCAAGATTCCGTTGGAATTCGTTCGGCTGCAGCCCCTCGTTTCTCCCAAGATCGAGCTCTCGGACCAGCGTCAGGAACGAGTGGACGTCCGGGTTCTGCCCGTGATTTTCAAAATTGCTCAGCCGGCGAATGCAAATCTCTATCCGGGGGAACTGGTCGATGTGTATATCAGCGAATGAACGCGTGGCTAACGTTGGCTGCCCCTTAGTGCAATTGTCGCTGCTGGCGGGCTGTCTTCTCTTCTCAGGATGCAGCGTCGGTCCGAGATATGTGCGTCCTCCGGTTCAAACTCCGCCAGCTTATAAGGAGCTTCCACAGCGGGCCGCAGGTGCGTCCGACACCTGGCAGACAGCGAAGCCGAGCGACAGCGCGGATCGAGGAAAGTGGTGGACGGTGTTCAACGATCCGGAACTGAATGAACTGGAAGAGAAGGCCAGCTCTTCAAACCAGCAAGTCATAGCCGCCGCAGACAACTTCCTTGCCGCTCGAGCTTTGGTTCGTCAAGCACGCTCACAATACTTTCCAACTCTCACCACCGACCCGAGCGTCATGCGGATTCTTCCGTCGCCGGCGCAATTCAGCGGATTGCAAGGGGGTAGCTCTTCATCATCTGGTTTTGCAGTAAGAACGTACAACGACTTCTCGCTGCCCTTCGACGCCTCCTGGGAGCCTGATTTCTGGGGGCGCGTCCGAAACAATGTGAAGGCCAGCGCTTATGCTGCGCAGGCCAGCGCGGCCGATCTCGAGAACGTTCGCCTGGGTGTACAAGCAGAGCTTACTGTCGATTACTATGAGCTTCGCGCTCAGGACTCTCTGAAGGAGCTCTTAGATTCTACGGTCGTCGCCTACCAGGAGGACTTAGACCTGACTCGAAGCCAATACAACGCCGGCCTGGGCTCCGATGAAGCAGTGGCGCAGGCCGAAGCTCAACTCAAGGCAGTACAGGCTCAGGATACAAACCTGGGAATCCTGCGCGCCCAATATGAGCATGCAATCGCCGTTCTGATTGGCCAGTCCGCATCGACATTCTCCCTGCAGGCGAGTGATTCTGAACCGGATCTTCCCGAAATTCCCGTAGGAATTCCATCCGATCTTCTCGAGCGGCGCCCAGACGTCGCCTCCGCAGAGCGCGCCGTCGCTCAAGCGAATGCAGAGATTGGGGTGGCAAAGGCCGCCTATTTTCCAGCAATCCTGCTCAGCGCCACTGGCGGGTTCGGCAACTCTTCGATATCGAGTTGGTTAACCTGGCCCAGCCGTTTTTGGTCTGTTGGTCCAAGCCTTGCCGAAACGATCTTTGACGCCGGGTTGCGCAAGGCGACCGTACAAGAATATCGCGCAACCTATAACGAAACCGTGGCGAACTACCAGCAAACCGTGCTGACGGCGTTCCAGCAAGTTGAAGACAATCTCGCCTCGCTCAGAATTCTAGCGCAGGATATCGACCAGCAGAACGCCGCCACAGAAGCTGCCGCCAGGGCCCTCCAGGAAGCGACTACCCGGTACAAGGCTGGACTCGATCCCTATTTGAACGTGATCACCGCCCAGACTGCTCTTCTGAACGATCAACAGACAGCTGTCACATATCAAATGGAGCGTAAGGTTGCGGAGGTCCAGCTCATCAAGGCACTCGGAGGCGGCTGGAACGCCTCACAGATCCCATCGACCAAGGATGTGGAAAAGGGCCAGTGATGAAATTCGGTGTGTTGGCGCTTGACTACGATGGAACTATCGCGCGAGATGGTGCGTTGGATCCCGACGTCAAAGCTGCAATCATGGAGGTGCGTGCCCGTGGAATTGTTGCCGTCCTCGTCACGGGACGCATTCTCGAAGATTTGAAGCTTGCGGCAGGAAGTCTGGAGTTTGTCGACGCGGTCGTAGCCGAGAACGGCGCAGTCATCGAATTTCCAAATGGTCACTCCAGACTTCTCGGTCAACCACCCCCGCGGGGGTTTCTCGATGAGCTAGGCCACGCCGGGATTAAGTTCCGACTGGGACAGTGCATCGTGGATACGGATGCCGACTCGTCGGAGAAGATTCTGGAGGTGATCAGAAGGCTCGAATTGCCCCTGGTGTTGTTGTTCAACCACAGCAGGCTCATGGTGCTCCCGCAGGGGATCAGCAAGGGTACTGGCCTGCAAGAGGCATTGAACGCACTTCGCCTCTCGCCTCACAATGCCATTGGAATCGGCGACGCTGAAAACGATCATGACCTCCTCGATACCTGCGAGGTCGGCGTCGCAGTCAGTTGGGGCAGCCCGGCACTACAAAAGAAAGCGGACGAGGTTCTGGTTGGTGACGGCCCACACGCAGTCGTCGGCTACCTCCTGCGGGCTGCTCAGGAGATAAGGTTGCCCCGGGATCGCAACGGCCGGCATCGGATCACACTGGGCACGGCCGACGACGGAAGCCTGCTCACATTGGCCATCCAGGGCCGGAACATTCTTATTGTGGGCGAGCCCCAATCCGGCAAATCCTGGGGCGCCGGGCTTACATGTGAGCAGATGATTCTCCAAGGCTACAGTGTTTGCGTCATCGATCCCGAGGGCGACTACAGTTCGTTGGAAGCGCTGCCTGGCGTGGTGGTTCTGGGGCGCGCCGAACCGCTGCCCGACATACCTGATGTGGCTCGCGCGCTCCGCCACTTCGACCTCAGCGTTGTCGTCGACTTATCCCGCGCGCAAGTTCAGGAAAAGGTGAGTTATCTCCAGAAACTAATGCCCATGCTGATTTCGCTCCGGCAGGCAACAGGCTTGCCACATAGGATTGTTGTGGATGAAGCCCATTACTTCCTTCAACAATCCAACATCAAAGAGTTACTGGATCTTAACTTAGGGGCATATGGGGTTGTCGCCTATCGCCCTTCCGACCTGAGCCCCAATCTACTCAAAGATATTGAAGTGATCGTTTCCAAACGCTTGACGCGGGAGCAAGACATACGGGCGTTGGTGGCGATGGTCAAGAATAAAGACGTCGAACCTCAATGGACAGGCACTCTCAAAGGACTAACCAACAGCGAAGCTGTCCTCTTGCCCGGGAGCGACGAGGCTGAGGGAAAGCTGCGGCGGTTCAAGCTCTTTCCTCGATTGACGCAGCATGTTCGGCACAAGACAAAGTACTTTGATCTGCAGCTCGGCTCAGGAGGCGAATTCATATTTACGCATCATGGGAGAGTGGTTGGGCCTCCCGCCCGATCGTTGAAAGAGTTTGTTTTCTTGCTGAGGAGCATGCCGGCAACATCGCTGAGCGATCACGCGCGTCGTGGAGATTTCTCCCAATGGATCGCGAATGTGTTCCACGATCGTCGCCTGGCCTCCGACGTTCGAAAGATCGAACAGCAGCATCGCCTTGGCTATCTGGACGACATGCGTGAACCGATCGCATCCTTCATTCAGGACCGCTACAGTTTCTCGCCCGACGTGGCTGCTTAGACAGCCTGCGCAGACAAGGCGGGCTTTTCAAGGCTGCAGGTCCATTTCGCGCCTCTTCCGTTCCTTCATGGGCCGGTACCACAAAAAGTAAATCAGCGCGCCAATAACGGCCGCGATCGCCATCGCGATCAGGACATACATGGCGGTGCGGTAGTGTCGCGAAAAGAAGTTGATCATTTGATGGCCATAGGTCCTTCCCAGGTAAGCAACGGCAAAGAAACGCAGGCCGCGCCCTGCAATGAGCGCAGGCAAGAATTTCTTGCGAGGGTATTGCATGACGCCGGCGGTCATCAGGACAGTCGTGAAGGGAAACGGGGGCGGGAGAAGAGCGCCGCCCAGGACTGTGATGCTTCCGAATCTCTCAAACCCTTTGTAGACTGCCTCTGCGCGTGATTTCCCCACCCTCTTTTCCAAAGTCTGCTCGCCGCCTTTTTCCGCCAGGCGATAGGTTAGATAGCCGCCAAGCACCTCTCCCACTGTAGCCATTAAGGCGTAATAGGCCCACCACTCAGGCTGGCGCGCCGCAACCAGGATCACGCAAACGTCAACACTTCCTGGTGGAGCAGAGATAAAAGGAGTGTTGTCGGAGAGACCCAGCAGGATGAAACCGGGACCGCCCAGACGGCGGATCCATCTCCATGCAGCATCGGACATCATGATTAGGGAGAGCAGGGTGCTCATGGGAGGTCACTTCGCAGAAAAGCGAAATTGCGGACGGGCGCGCGTTTTCGCGTTCAGGAAATCTCTTAAGCCCAGCCAGTGATTGAGTCTAATTTCGTCGATGCATCCGCCAATGCGGTCAGATCGGTTCGCCACCAACCAACGGAAATGCGCTCCGCTGAGATTCGCGGAGGCAGAGTCAGTGGACTCGAGGATCAATCAGTCCACAGCCGCAGCCGGGTAGTCGAATTGGATGATGTTCTTCACTTCCGAGACGCCAGGTTCCGCCCACGCTGCGCGCTCCGCTTCTTCGCGCTCCGCCCAGGAATGTACATTGCCGCTCAGAGTCACAATTCCCTGAATGACCTTCACTCGGATGAGGTTCGCATCCAGCATCGCATTGCGCCTGAAGGCGGCTTCGATGCCTTGCTGGATCTCGGTTGGCGTTTCGACCGGTTTGACGGCAATATCATCCAAAATCCCCTTCAAACCAATCAGGCCACGCACGGCAGTTTCGGCATACGACCTTTGGTACTCCGAATCAACCTCGCCTTGTAACGTAAGCCACCCATGTTCCACGATCACGCGTATGCGATCGGAAGGCACCGGCACAGTCCATTCCAAGGCCATTTCAGCTGCACGTGCAATATCTGCGTCGGTCCGCTCGGTGGAGTCTGGCAACACTACCTCGAGTTCCACGGCCAAGCCCATCACGCCAGCCACTCGCTTGACCGCCCGTTCAGCCGCCCATTTTTCAAAGTAACTGTCTACGGAGCCGCTCAGCGTTACGACTCCATCTTTGACCGCTACGCCGATCTTTGTTGGATGCGTCAGGCCCGGCTCATGCCCGAGTTCTTCCTGAATGCAAATTTGAAGATCCCGATCGCTTATCATTTGTTTCTCCTCCTTGCTGATCCAATTGCACGTTGATTGCCGCTGGCAGCGCCACTTCCAGCGCCCTCAGAGGCAATCCCGGCCGCTACGTCGGCTTGACTTCAGTCCCCTCATGCTTGGTCGGTTCAACCTTCTCCAAATCCAACTCCAGTGCTCCATCCCGCACTGTGATTCTGATCTTGTTGACAGTGACTGCATTCGGCAAGTCGATGACCCGGGTCATTTCGTCCGAGCAATTCGTGGAATATTTGGCTCCGAATCGACTGCTCATTGCGGGCTGTCTAGTGATCATCACGCGGGCTGGTTCCAGCTTGATTCTCAGATCTTCCTCCTTGACTCCCGGCACATCCGCGCGGATGCTCAACGCATCGGAGGATTCTGACAGAATGATATGGATTGGTTGAAGGAGGTCCGCTTCATGCTTGAGCCAGTCCTCAAGAATATGAATTGGCGGGCCCTTCTCGCAGTTCTTAAAATCATCGGGAACGATTCGGCTCATAATGTCACGTTCGTCGTCGTTCTCCGCAATGGTTTCCTCACTTGGACGGCCCATCCCCATTTCGCTCGGAGCTGTCTTTGCTGCTGACGCTTCCATTGCTTTCTCCTTGCCCATTGAAGTCGCTATGAGTTATCGGCAAACCCGCACATATCCGGCGGTTTGCTATGCCATCCCAGACGAATTATGGCTCGAACCGCGGCGTCCTTCAGACGCCAATTGCAGATAAATCTCTCTCAACGACAGATCGCATTTCTTCAAACGTCCCAATTGAGTGCCCCATTTGTTTTTGCGCACGACTTCTGCAGAGAGCCACCAACTGCTGCCCTCAACGTCGGGACGCGAGAACAAGAAAGCAGAGGAACCTTCCAGCTGGGAAACTAGATGATGTGCCCGTCCGTCGAAGAAGTCGAGGTCGAACATAACCTCGTCAAGGTGCTGCTGATTGAGCAAGGTTACAGCTTCCGCTAGGCGGGTCGCAACGCGGCATTCGCAGCAATCCTGCAGCAGTCCATTTGTCTCTGAGCGAAGCAGGTCCAAAACGTTTTCCAGAGGTGGATCAGTGCAGAAGTTTCCACCGGATATCGCCTTCTCAGTCTCTGACGGTGGAAGGTGGCAGCGGGCCTCATCGGAGCCAATTTCCATGTCGTTCAGAACTACAAGCAGCATTTTGTCCATCTGGACACCTCATAGTTGCCTTTTATGAAGCAATACCCTAGCCATATCTAAATCATTGAAAACGTGAGTCGATGCGAGCCAATACCCGTGATTCCCTCGCAAATTCACGACCTTCGCGAATCTTCCGGGTACGATTCACTGATCTCAATCGCAATGAAGAGATCAATTTACTGAGAGCCGTTCCGGGGGTCAGCAGCTTGACGCGTTCGAATTATTCTCTATTTCGCCTGAGCGATCCAACCCCCTGAGCGGTCTCGCCACAACACGTAGTGAACTCGGCCATCACGTAGACAGATTGGCCGTTCGCTGAGGCATTTACCTTTAGCTCACTGTCTCGTGCGGTTTCGCGAATCCGCGAAAGAATCGCGATCTAATTATTCATATTCTTCAACCGTATCAATGGCTTAACAATGGCCTTTGATTTGCGGTACTAAGCAACGTACCGCGAGAACCATCAACCTGCAATTCCAATTTCAAAGGATGTGGGGAGAGAACATGAATGTCGAGGTAAGTGCAACGCCGCGTGCAATTCATTACAAACCTGAGCCCCCGCCGAAACACGTTGGAACGAAGCTTAAGGCGTTGAAGAACCAGGTCGACCTTGCGATGGCTGGTCTGGAATTCATGACAATCACCGATTGGGCCGCCCTGAGACAGGAGATCCATCAGAGGCTGCAAGAACTGAAGCAATCAGATGGCTGCTGGCCGCAGGCGAAATCCGATCTAGAAGCAAGAATCGCTGCCTTGGAAGAATCGATCAGGCCGTCGAATACAAGTCCGGTCGACATACCGGCGCGCTTTCAGCGTTCGGTGACAGAGCAGGAACGACCGGTCTGTTGGGCGGGAGGAGAGCAAACGAATGCATTGTGGACTCACAAAGGCGCCAGACAACTCTCCACCCGCCCAGCCGCCTGAGCGAATTGGCAGGCACGGAAGAATCAGATCCTCTCGTGGGGGAAGGCGGAAAAGGAGAAAAACTTAATGAAAAGCGTTAAGAAAGCTATCAAGGAAGTTACGGGGGCATCCATCGGATGGGCAGTCGTCATGATCCTGCTTGGAATCCTGGCAGTGATTCTTCCCCGAGCATCGGGGATTGCTGTCTCAGTCTTGGTTTCGTGGCTTATTGTCCTCTACGGTCTCGCGCATCTGGCATCGGCATTCGCCAGCCGGAACGCAGGAGCGTTGATCTGGAGGTTGCTGATCGGGGTGGTGTACATCCTCGGCGGCGGCTACCTGGCTTTGCATCCTGGAATTGCGCTGGTATCTCTCACAGTCGTTCTAGCCGTGATCTTTGTGCTGGAGGGCCTGCTTGAGTTGGCGACTTACTTCCTGTTGCGGGTCTACTCGGGATCGGGCTGGATATTGCTCCATGCTCTCAGCGCACTGGTACTTGCGTATCTTATCGTCCTTCCGTGGCCCTCGAGTTCAGGGTGGGCAATCGGAATCATACTGGGCATCAACCTGATTTTTAGCGGCGTCACAGTGCTGATGTATTCGCTGGTGGTCCGTGGAACTTTGGAGGCACTAGAATCATGAGCGCAGAAACTGCGGTTTTGATCATTGACTTGCTACTTTGCATTGCGATAGCCATGACTCTCGGCAGCATCAAGCGGGTGCAGCCAGCAACCGTTATCGTCCGCGATTCGAAGGAGAACCCGGAGCGATCTCGCCGGCAGTTGTAGTCACCGGACCCTTGGTGGCGAGGTCTCTGAAAGGAACAGCGAATGAGCACGAGCACAATGGGGCCGCTTGAATCCGAGATGGTGATTGCTCCGCCTCCCGCCGGGGCCGCGTGGGTTCACGACCGAGAGACATTCGGACCAAACGCAGCCGCTTTTGAACGTCTCTTGGCCGACGATCTAGGCAGGCTTTATCGCATCGCGTTCGGCATACTTCGTAACCACGAGGATGCGGAGGACGCGTTGCAGGAAGGCCTCTCGAAGGCATATCGCCGTCTGCCGTTATTTGAAGGCCGGTCATTGCTTTCGACCTGGATTACGCGAATCGTCATCAACTCGGCGCTCATGACTCTTCGCCGCAGAAAATCTCATCCCGAGTACTCTTTGGATGAACTGATGGAGAATCAGCCGGAAACGGTTGCGTTGCGCGCCGCGGAGAATCGGCCCGACCCAGAGCAGATCTGTGCTGTCGTTGAGCTCATGCAGACGATGGAAAACCGGCTGTCAAGACTCCCAGCTTCAGAGCAAGCCGCATTTCGGCACTCTGTCATTAACGGCCATTCGACGAAAGAATCTGCGTTGACGTTTGGGGTTCCAACGGCTACATTCAAGTCACGAATCCACCGCACACGCCGCAAGCTGGCACACGGAATACCCGGTTTGCCGAACAAGGCGCGTGTTCCATTGCCCATGGAGAAACCCATCTATGACATCCAACAGTGAAGAAGGTACTTATCCGTCTTCCGGACTGAGTGCGGAAGAGGCTCAGGCGCGGCTCGACCGATTCGGGCCCAATGAGCCTGCCGCGACACGACACTACTCTCCTCTGGCCGATCTCCTGCACATGTTTCTGAGTCCACTGACACTGATCCTTCTTATTGCTGCCGGGGCATCCGCATTCCTGGGCGACAAGGTCGATGCAGGGATCATTTGCGCCATCGTTCTGTTAAGCGCGGCGATGGATTTCAATCAAACCTATCGATCTCAACGGGCAGTTGAGCGACTGCACGATCAGGTAGCACCCACCGCAACCGTCTTGCGGGACGGAGCATGGACAGACATTCGGCGCCGTGACGTAGTACCTGGAGACTTGGTCCGCCTCTCCGCTGGCGACATGATACCCGCCGACGCGCGCTTGCTCACCGCGCGTGACCTTTATGTGCAACAAGCAGCATTAACGGGTGAATCGCTTCCCAGCGCCAAGGCGGCATCCGCGGAGCCGGCGTCAACTAAAGCGGATGCTGTCAATATGGTTTTTCTCGGCACTTCGGTCGTAAGTGGAACGGCAACCGCAGAAGTTGTCGCGACGGGCGCGCAGACGACCTTTGGCGACATTGCAACACGGCTGGCCGCAAGGCCAGAAGAAACTGCCTTCGACAAAGGCTTACGGGATTTCAGCCGGATGCTCGCAGCAACAGTCTTTTTCCTCGTTCTCTTTATCATAGCCGTTGGCGTTGTGCGCCACCGCGATCCGCTTCAATCTCTGCTATTTGCGGTTGCACTGGCCGTTGGCCTGACCCCGGAGTTCCTGCCCATGATCACGTCCGTCACGCTCTCCAAGGGCGCCGTGGCCATGGCACGCAAGAAGGTCATCGTTAAGCATCTCCCGTCGATTCAGAATCTCGGCAGTCTCGATGTGCTTTGCAGCGACAAGACGGGGACGCTTACCACGGGAATCATGTCCTTCGATAGATCTCTCGATGCATTCGGGAACCCATTCAGCCGCGCACTCGAACTCGGATACTTGAACAGCAAGTTCGAAACTGGCATTCGCAGTCCTCTTGATGTTGCTATCGCTCGACAGAGCCCCCAAAACGTCGAGGGATATACGAAGTGTGACGAGATTCCATTCGACTTCGAACGAAAGCGTCTTTCAGTCATCGTCGAGCATCAGTCCCAGCGGGTTCTTATCACGAAGGGTGCTCCGGAAGGGATCTTCCCGCTTCTTGTCGGGTACCTGGCCAACGGCAACGAAGAACCCATTAGCGAAGAGGCCATTAAGCAGATCCGTCAGGCCAGCGATGGCCTGAATAGCCAGGGATATCGGTCACTTGCCGTGGCGTACGTCAACATTGCTGCGCGCACCGACTATTCCGTGAAGGACGAATGTAACCTCATTCTGGCAGGTTTCCTTACTTTTTCCGATCCGCCATTGCCGGACGCAGCCCAGGTCCTCGATTCGCTCAAACGGGACGGTGTCGAAGTCAAAGTAATCTCCGGCGACAATGACCTTGTTACCGCCCGCGTGTGTTCGCAGGTTGGCCTCAACACCGACCACCTTATCACGGGCGACGAAATGGCCAATATGACGGAGCCAGCGCTGGCTCATGACGCGGAGATCGCGCATGTCTTTGCCCGAATTGCTCCTGCACAAAAGAGCCGCATTCTCCTGGCCCTCAAACACGCTGGGCATGCCGTCGGCTTCATGGGCGACGGTATCAACGATGCGCCTTCGCTGCACGCGGCCGATGTCGGCATTTCCGTATCGAGTGCAGCCGACGTGGCCCGTGAGTCCGCCGACGTGATTCTTGTCGAGCCCGGCCTGCGCGTCCTCCACGATGGCATCATCGAAGGCCGAAAAGCCTTCGGGAATGTGATGAAGTATCTGTTCATGGGCACGAGTTCGAACTTCGGCAATGTCTTCAGCATGGCTGGAGCGTCGATTTTTCTGCCCTTCCTGCCCATGCTTCCCACGCAGATCCTGTTGAACAACTTTCTCTACGACCTGTCCCAGCTTACGATTCCCACGGACAACGTCGACGAAACATTCTTGATCAAGCCCCAGCGATGGGATATCGATCTGATTCGCAATTTCATGATCTTCATCGGACCTATCAGCTCTCTCTTTGATTTCCTGACCTTCTATGTACTCCTGCATTGTTTTCGCGCGACAGAGGTACAGTTTCATACTGGCTGGTTCGTCGAGTCCCTAGCTACACAGACTCTGGTCATTTTCGTCATCCGCACTTCGAAGAATCCGCTGCGAAGCCGGCCCAGCACCCCTTTGATCGTAACGTGCCTTGCAATCGTGACCGTCGGGATGCTCTTGCCGTTCAGCTTCCTTGCCGGCGTGTTGGGATTTACTCCTCTGCCATTCAGCTATTTCATCTTTGTAGCCGTTGCAACCTTGGCCTACCTACTGCTGGTGGAGGTCGCGAAGAGGAGTCTTCTCCGTCATGTAATGCGAAACAACGCACTAAAGCATGCACATCCAGCGCCGGTTGCAAGTTAGACATCTCAAGGGATCGCATTCGGAAAGCATTTGCCGTGAGACCTGTGGTGAAACGATGAACGAGAACACTTTGAATGCGCAAGGCTTTGGAAGGCCAAGGAAGGAGGTCACCCCTATGCGGAGTGTGGTTCCGGCTCTTTGCCTAATAGTCTCGCTCGCTGCGCTTGTCCCATCCGCTTATGCCCAGTCGAATCCGGGACTCCAAACCTTCTTCGAACAGAATGTCGGTCTCAGCCAGGATCAAATCGATGACATCCGCCACGGAATTCCGGTTGTGAAGACGTTTCCTCCGCGCACTCCGACCGAGATCTTTCTATTCGGCGCGATCTACATCCATGCCACTCCTGAAAGCTTCCTGCAAGGCGTTCTGGACTTCGATCGCATGCGCAAGAATCCGAGGTTCCTCGCTCTTGGAGTGTTTGGGAATCCTCCAAAACTCTCTGACTTGAAGGGTCTTTCGCTGGACAGCAAGGACATCCGCGAATTGCAGAATTGCCGTCCGGGAGATTGCATGATGCAGTTGCCCGGCAGTTCGATAGAGGAGCTTCAGCACGCCATCGATTGGTCGGCGCCCGACGTCGATCGACGAGTCGACCAGTTCCTGCAGCGCAAGGCGCTGGACCTTCTTGTGGCCTACCAAAAGGAAGGCATTCACGCCCTCGGAATCTACGAGGATAAGTCCGAGCCCGCTTCCGTCGCGCAGGAGTTTGCCTACATGCTGAGCTATTCCAAGGCCTTGCCGGCCCAGCTACCTGACTTCTACAGCTACCTTCTCACTTATCCGGACGCAAAGGCCGCCAATATAGAAGACCGATTCTATTGGACCAAAGTGAAGTTTGGACTGAGGCCAACGCTGCGCATGATCCATCAGATAACAATGCGTGGAAATCCTGGAGACGACGTGGCCTATGCGGTCGCCGAAAAACAGCTCTATTCGAGCCACTACTTCGATACAGCGCTAAGCCTATCCTTCTGCGTTCGAGATCGTGCTGCCTCTAGCCATCCCGGCTTTTATCTGATTATGGCCATGGGCACCGAACAGCTTTCCATGGCCGGGCTCAAAGGAGAAGTCATCCGGAAGGTCGTTGTGGGACGCTCCGCCTCCAATCTCCAGGCCGCGCTCACGAACATCAGGAACGTGCTGGAGGCAAACAGCAAGCCATAGAACAGTGCGGAGCTGCGATTTAGCAGATGCGGGCAAGAAACATCGCCGGAAGGGAAGTCTGTTGGGAGGACAGCACAATGACTCTGTCAAAGGAAACGCATCTTCATCGTATGGGCCAGATCGCTGAAGTATTGTCTCAGCACGGCCTCGGTTCACTGTATAGCGCGCTCGGTTTGCAGCGCTTTGCAGTCACCACGAAGCCGCCCTCGGAGCATGCGGCCGCACTGACTCCTCCCGAGCACCTGCGGATGGCGCTCGAAGAACTAGGCGCAACATTTGTCAAATTGGGGCAACTGCTATCGACACGCGCCGATCTGTTGCCACCGGAATATCTGGCCGAGTTGAGCAAGCTGCAGGATTCGGTCCCGCCAGTCCCAACTGGACAGATTGAGCATCTGCTTGTGAAAGAACTCGGCAAGCCCATCGATGCCGCGTTCGCAAGCTTCGATCCGAAGCCTCTCGCCGCAGCCTCCATCGGACAAACGCACCTTGCGACACGCAAGGACCATGTTCATGTTGTGGTCAAAGTCCAGCGCCCCGGGGTGGCAGAACAGGTCGAGGAGGATCTAGAGATTCTGCGAAACCTTGCCGCGACCGCAAGCCACCATTGGGAGGCCGGCAAACAGTACGACTTGATCGGGCTGGAGGAAGAATTCGAGCAGACCATTCGCGAGGAGCTTGACTATTCGCACGAAGCTCGCAATGCCGAGCGCTTTGCCGCCAATTTCAAAGGCGATGAAAGCGTGCATATTCCGTGTGTCTTTTGGGATACTTCGACAGCGCGGGTGCTCACCCTCGAGCGCGTTTCGGGGATTAAGGTAAACGATCAGGCAAAGCTCCATCGAGCGCACATCGACCGTGCAGCGCTCGCTCATCGCGGCGCGCAGATCCTCATGAAGATGATCTTTGAAGACGGCTTCTTCCATGCGGACCTGCATCCCGGCAATCTCTTTGTCGAACACGGGGCCCGCGTGGCGCTGATCGATTTCGGCATGGCCGGCACTCTGGACGAGCGCACGCGCGATTGTCTCTCCGACTTAATCATTGCCATCGGCAATCGGGACTTCGATCAACTCACGGAAGTGTTTCTCGAACTCGGGCGGAGCACGAAGCCCGTCGACCGGAACGCGCTGCAGCTTGACCTCGAGCATCTTATCAAGCCGTCTTACGGTAAAGAGCTTAAGGAAATCAAACTGGCTCCGCTACTGAACGGCGTATCCGCCACACTCCGCAAGCACTATCTGCACCTGCCGGCGGATCTCACATTATTGTTGCGTTCGGTCATCATGGCGGAAGGCATGGGCGCGAGCCTCGATCCTACCTTCGATCTGATGACCGTAATCGAGCCCTATGCTGAGCGAATGACCGAGCGGCAGTACTCACCCTCGCGCTGGCTCGGCAAGCTGGGTCCGGCGAGCGTGGAGATGGCCCGATTGAGCCTTGCCCTGCCGCAGCAGATGCGGCGGGTGCTGGGCGACATCGAGCGCGGGAATTTTGCAATCGGATTGCGTGCGGAGAGTTTAGAGCCGTTTGCGTTTCGTCTGGAAAATCTGGCGAACCGCCTGGTCCTGAGCATTCTGGCTGGCGCTTTCATCGTCGGCTCGGCCGTTCTGCTGTCGTTCTATCATCCTCAGGGCTGGGAGCGATGGGCGGGACAATTGTTGAGATTCGGCTTTCTGATCGCTACCGCGCTAAGTCTCTATCTGGCCTGGAGAATCGCTCGCTCTCACCGCAAATGAATTCCTCTGTCTGGTTCTTGTCTTCTGCCTTGCCTGACTGCGAATCGCCGAGAATGTCGGGAGAGCTTTCGCGCAGTCGCATCACGCTTACCATTCAGAGGAATCGCTCGATCGGGCAAACAGCCGTCCGGTAATCGCACCAAAAAGGAAGCCGCCCACGTGAGCTGCGTATGCGACGCCGCCACTCTGCACGTCCGCCACCGAGCCAATCTGATCGAAGAGCTGGATAAGGAACCAGACTCCAATCAGGAGAAACGCCGGGATAAAGCTTACGCGAGCGATCCAGCCAAAGAACCAAAGGGTCTTTATCTGATCGCCCGGAGAGATCACGATGAATGCGCCCATGACGCCGGCGATGGCGCCGCTCGCTCCCAGGCTGGGAAGAGTGGAGTGCGGTGTCATCGCTGTCTCTGCCAGCGCGGCCACCAGGCCGCTGAGCAAATAAAACAAGGTGTATTTCAGGCGTCCCATGGCATCTTCCACCCTGGGACCGAATGCGTGCAGAAACACCATGTTGCCGATAATGTGCATCCACCCCGCGTGCATAAACTGAGAAGTCAGAAGCGTGATCCAATGATGGCCCGCGACGACTTCTGCGGGTATCTCCGACCATTGCATCACAAACTGATCGCCGCCAATCAGTTCGAGGATGAAAACGCCGAAGTTGATCGCGATGATTGCGGTGGTCGCGACCGGGAATCTCACGGTCCTTCGGGACTCGTCCGCTAATGGGATCATTCCACCCATGCGTGCCTCTTGTTCGAAGATTTCAACAAAGCGGATTTGAAACCAATCTTACCCCTTTTCAGGCGCCAAAGATGGCCGTGATTACATTCGGCAAAGTCGGGCACTGCCTTTTAGCCGGCTGGGTCTCTCCGAGGGCCCTCCGCCGCCGCTTGTTCGGCGACATCGTGCTCAGAGCTGCTCTGTGATAGAAGTCGAAGTGAAGCGAGACGGTTCTCACCCAGTTCAAAAGTGGTGAGCGCAGTTTCCCGCGAAAGGCCACGAACTGGTGGTGGCCCTGACACTCTGTGAGCGCGGCGAAACTGCGCAGGACCCGTTCTTCAAGCTGCTTTCAGGAAATCCTCGACGGCAGCTTTCAAGTCTTTGTCAAAGGCTTTGGCATCTGTGGTCAGTTCTTTCTCGAAATCCTTGATTTCGTGATTGACCGCATCTGTCAGAACCTTGTGCAGCTTCGACTTGCCGACCACAATCAGGGTTGCCGTGCTCGCCTGGAGCGTATCCCCGATTTGCTTCAGATCGGAGTGCGACATTCCCGCCCAGAAGTGTCCGATCAGCGAGCCGATGACCGCGCCGGTCGCCAATTCCCATACCAGGTACGGCGGGAAGAAGATGCCAACCAGCGCCCCCACTGCCAAACCGCTCAACGCCCCGTACTCAGTTGGTTTCTCCGTCGCATGGATCTTCACATGTCCGTCAGCGTCTTTGCTGACGACTGCCGCGTCGTACACTCCGATTACGCCATCGCGGTAAAGGTGTTTGACCGCCGCGTAATCCGCGTTCGCTTCATTGAGATTTGGATAACTCGCGACGTACACCACAACCGTTTCATTTTTCCTGTCTGCTTTCATATGCCTTTCTCCTTCTTCTGAGTTCAACAACCGATTTCAAGCCGAAACAGTCAACTGATTTACAACCTTTGAAACCCCCGGCGCGGCCCATGCCGTTGACTCGGCCTCTTCGAGTTCCGCCCAAGACCGGACCATCCCGGATAGAGTGACGGTGCTTCCGTCGGCCTTGACTCGGACGTTCTCCGCGTCAAGAGCCACATCTCGTTCCAGCGCCGCTTCAATTTTCTTCTGGAGCTGAACGGGCGCCACCTCGGGTTTGATTGTGATCAAATTATTCACTCCGGTCACTCCGATCAGGCGGCTGACAGCCTGCTCGGCCGCATTCTTCTGAAAATGCCGCTCAACTTCGCCTTCGAGAGTGAGAAAACCATGGTCCAAGGTCACTTTGATCTGATCCTTCGGAACCAGAACATCCCATCTGAGAGCGTTCTCTGCCGCCTGGGCGATGTCGGTGTCAGTGCGTTCCGCGTGGCCGGGAATCTTCACTTCAAGATCGGCCGCGATTGCCTTAACTCCTGGGAACTCCTTCACCACCTTAACGATAGCCAGCTTTTTCGCCAAACTGCCGACCTTGCCTCTGAGAGTCACAACTCCATTTTTTACGGTGACGCCGATATCGGCAGTGTTCACACCAGGATCCCATTCCAGTTCTTCAAGAATGTACCTTTGCAGTTCCTCGTCGTCGGTTTTCATGATCTTTCCTCCGTGTGAGCTGGTAGTAGCTCGAAACATCTGTTTGTCCGTTGTGCCAGTGGGACTGCATTACTGGCTTTCAGCGGAGATTTCGCCTGCTATCGTTCCCGGCCGCAGGCGGAGTCTGTTCGTAGTCGCGGCCATGTGCGGAACTTGCCCTTGTTTCGATTCGTCTGTCGCGTTCTGCTCACGAGGGCCCTCGACAGATAATTGGATTTCAGTCTGAGGGCGTCAGCATGTTAACGACGTTCGAGACTCCAGGCGCAGCCCAGGCAGCAGACTCAGCTTCGTCGGCTTCTGCCCATGACTTGACTTTCCCTGATAAGGTCACGGTGCTCCCGTCGGCCTTGACTTTGATGTTCTCCGCGTCCAGAGCTGCGTCCCGCTTAAAGGCCGCTTCGATCTTTTCGCTGACCTCGACAGGCGCAACTTTGGGCTTGACCACAATCAAGTTGTCCACGCCCCTCACACCGGCCAGGCGACTGACAGCATGCTCGGCTGACTCCTTTTGGAAATACTGATCTACCTCACCTTCGAGAGTAATGAAACCGTTGAACACGGTTATCGTGATCTGATTGTGCGGGACGAGAACATCCCATTTGAGGGCGCTCTCTGCCGCGAGGGCAATATCGCTGTCAGTGCGCGCCGAACAGCCTGGAATCTCGATTTCAACGTCAAGAGCAATTGCCTTTACACCAGGCATTCGTTTCACGGCCTTCTCGATCGCGCGCTTCTTCGCGAGACTGTTGACCTTGCCACTCAGCGTTACGACTCCGCTCTTAACCGTGACGCCGATGTCAGCGCTGTTTACGGTGGGCTCCCATTGCAATTGTTCAATAACATCGCACTGCAATTTTTCGTCAGTCCACATTGAAGTCCTCCTTGCTGTGGCTATTTCCTCGTGTTTCCGGAGTCGGACCGGGCCATTCAGGTGACCCTCTGATCGAGCCTCACGCCCAGCTTTCTTCAAGCGGGACGGTTTGCTTCTTGCCAAGCTTCGGCATTACGAACTCCAGAACGCCACTGTTGAGCGTTGCATGGATCTTTGTCGGCTCAGCTTCAGGGGGCAGTTCAACCGTGCGGAAAATCTCGCTTGAGCAACGCTCCGTGTAAATAGTCTTCCTCGTCCATTGATTCTCGTTGGTCTCGCGCTTTCCGCTGATGGTAAGACGGTGTCCGTCGACGCGAACCTCCAGATCGTTGGCGCAGAATCCGGGCACTTCGGCGCGAACCGTAACTGCGTCGTCCGATTCTGCAATGGCAAGGTGAACAGGATGCAAAAGCTCGGATTCCGCTTTGATCCAATCGTCGAGATCATAGCCGGGCTTGCGGCCGCGGCCCTCGAAAGCCTCAAACGCGTGGCGGGCGATGATGTCGTAAAGCTCGCGCTCATGTTCGAGTCGATCCGGGCTGGCCGGCACCTTTGCCGGCGCGCATTCATCCTGCGGTTCTACCTTGATTGCCAAATGTTCACTCATAGTCATCTTCTTTCTTATTGAATTCGGCTCGTCGCCAAAGTCAGAACCTTGCGCTCGGTTGCGCGCTCAACGTCTCTGTCGATCGTGGACGTCCCCGCAATTCTTTTCCCCTCACATCTTGCGAAGTCCAATTGCAATCCCCATCCAGTCGATCCCACTGACCAAGAGATAGATTCCGACGAAGAACCCTATCACCCAGAGCCCGGCAATAGGCCATTGCGCTAGCAACAGGCCGCCCAGGACCATCGACAAGGCTCCGCTGAGAACATGCCAACCCCAACCCTGCAGGTGGAACCACAGGGAGGCGACGATTTCATACACGCCCCCCGCAAGAAAGAACAGTGACATGACGAAGGTTGCAACTTCAGCGCTGATCAGCGGTCTGCTGACGAAAAGAGTCCCGGTAAATAGCAAGAGAACCGCCGCAAGCAGGTGCAGGAAGAATCCTGCCCAATGCCCAACCATGAACGATTCGATGAACTCGATCGCTCCGCCGAAAATCAGCAGCCATCCGAAGAACAACATGGACGCAACTGTCGTGGAAAATGACCGGATCATCGCGGCAAGTCCCAGAAGCGCGAGTACGATGCCAAAGGCCAGAAACCAGCCCCAATGGTGAACCATCTCGCGGGTCATTTGAAATGTTGCGGAAGTGATTGAATCTGACATTGTCGTTCCTCCTTCTAGTCAATGGCTATTAGCCAAGAGACTCCCAGTGCGACGGTCCACAAAGGCGCCGCGTCAGCGCATTTAGTGCGCTTGTGTCTTGGTTTCGATGTTCTTGACCGCCTTTTCGAATTCCGCGACAAGGGACTCGACTTGCTTCTTTGCATGCTCCAAGTTGACGTCGCCCGCCTTCCGGAGTTCTTCGAGCTTCTGGCGAAGCTGAATCCTCCGCGATGCGAGCTCAGCAATCGCCTTGATCTCTGCAGTGGCCTTTGCCGTCTCGGCTCGCGCCTTGAGTGTGTCGAGCTTGGACTCGATGGTTTTGATCCTCGCTTCCAGCATGTCGTGGATCGCTTCTTTCGTTGCTTTGGTTTCAACGCTCATTTCAATACTCCTTTTCCGTGTGATTCCTGGCTCGCGTGGCAGACGAGCACGCTCTCACCGCTCGATCTGCGCTTCCCGGTTGTCCGGCATTGTCGCGCGTCGAGATCGGCTCGTACGCCGTGCCTTTGCAGTCCTTGTTTGCACTTCAGTCGCCAACCAGTAAACGTATGAAAACACTGAGATGGACAAGTCACGAATTTGCGGTCTGTTCGCGATTTCGCGAAGTGCGCGACCAGAATTCCAGGTGCAGTGTCCTTTCCGCGCCAGGCAATAACATCCAGGTTCGCTTAGGATTGGATTGTTCCGCAGCGCAAGCCCCTTGCCGGGAACGGCTGGAAATCTAGTGCATTAAACGCTTGGCTTCGATCTCAATTAATCGCGGTAATGTGCGCACTTGCGCCGGACTGACTCATTGGTTCGGGCTGGTGCTGCCAAGACCAGAAAATGGCACGCAAAATGCTCCACCCTTCTCCGAGCGGCGAACAACCACGCGCCGAGAGTCTCGTTCGCAGGGGTATTATCTAGAGCCTGTGAAAGGCTCGGGGAACTAACTGGAAATCCACATGACGCTCAGTGCATACCGGAAGAAGCGTAACTTCGGCGCGACACCGGAACCGAAAGGTCGAGCGGGTGCCGCGGCAAGCGGTAGCGATTCGCTGGTCTATGCAATGCAAAAACACATGGCTTCCCGCCTGCACTATGATCTTCGTCTGGAATGGCATGGCGTTCTGCTCTCGTGGGCTGTTCCCAGAGGCCCTTCTCTCGATCCGGCCGTGAAGCGCCTTGCAGTACAAACAGAGGATCACCCGCTGGAGTACGCTTCATTCGAAGGAGTCATTCCGGCAGGCGAATATGGAGCGGGAACGGTGATGCTTTGGGACCGCGGGGCCTGGGAGCCGGGTGACTTGGACGCCAATGGCTCACTACCGGATGGGGAGATCAAGTTCACACTTCGCGGAAAGAAGCTCCGGGGTTCCTGGGTCCTGGTTCACACGCGGGGCATGAGGGGAAGCGGACATCGATCCACGTGGCTCCTGATTAAACATCGCGATCAGTTTGCATCTACCGAAGATGTAACCCTGGAAGAACCGCGGTCGGTGGTGAGCCGGCGTCTTCTCGCGGAGATCGCGCGGGATGGGGGAGGCGACGTTGCAAGGACCTCCACCGGCGACCCGCCGGGCGAAGCGCGGCACACAACGAAGGGGAAGCCGGCGCGAGAACGCGGTAAGAGTGGGCAGCGAACATGACTGAGAAGATTCCATTCCGTGTTGAGCCGATGTTGCCTACGCTTGTGAGCAAGTCCTTCAATAAACCGGGTTGGATCTACGAAGAGAAATATGACGGTTACCGGATCCTCGCCTACAAGGAAGGAGAGAAGGCCACACTTTTGTCGCGAAACGGCAAGGACTGCACGGCAACTTACCTTGAACTCGCGGACTCTATCGCAATGCTTCCGGATCGCACTCTTCTCCTCGACGGCGAGATCATCGCTTTCGACAAACGCCGTGTCTCAAGGTTTCAGCTCCTCCAGGAGGGGAAGGTCGCGCCACTTTACGCCGTGTTTGACTGCCTGTTCCGAGACCGGTGTGATTTGCGCGAAAAGCCACTCTCGGTTCGGCGCGGCGTGATGGAAGAGGCGATTCGCGGAAGCAAACATCTTTTCCCGTCTCACCGCATGAACTCGAATGGTCTTATTGCGTTCCGTGAAGCGAAAGCTAAAGGCTACGAGGGGATTGTTGCCAAGGATCTCAAGTCGCCATATATCGGAGGGCGCACCAGACGATGGCTGAAATTCAAGGTGCATCAAGAGGATGAGTTTGTGATTGCAGGCTACACTCTGCCTGAGGGCTCACGTGAATACTTCGGCGCCCTCCTGCTCGGCGCCTATCATCGAGGGCACTTGCAGTATGTCGGCAAGGTAGGCACTGGATTCAATCGAGAGATCCTTGCCTCACTGTTTCAGCAGTTCCAGCCGCTGGTCCGTAAAAAACCCGTTCTGATTGATCCACCGCGGGAAAAGGGAGTGACCTATCTGGCGCCGCGGCTTGTTGCTTAAATTGTATATCAGGAACTGACGGCCGATCAAAAGCTGCGCCAGCCAGCATTTCTCGGACTGCGAAACGATAAGAGAGCAGATCAGTGTTTCCTTCCCGGAGAAACCGGATGAAAGCCGACGCCAGAGCAACACACGTCATGAATACCGTAACGGTATCGTTTCCTGAAATGACCGCTTTCGACGCCGAATTGATGGAAACACCGAATCCCCAGCCGGCATGCTCGGTGCTCGGTTGAGATGGTTCGCTTTCAGTGGAATCAGTGAAGCGCCAGCGCTGCTTAATGCCAACTGAGCATCGCAGCCACCTATAACGGGTCGCGGAAACCCCGCCTGATGTTTCCCAAGTGAGGGCCAAATGCTCAAGGTTCAAAGAGCTCGAGTTTGGACAGATGGAATAGAAGCAGAGCACTTACCGGACTCAGCAAAGGCTCCAATGCAATCCGTGGAATCTGAGTTAGGGGCGTCCACCAGGGGGCGCAACGATTCTGAAGCGAAGGCTCGGCTTGAAAAATGCGGATACAACGAATTGCCCGAGGAAAAGCCGAATCCCCTTTTGAAATTCCTCTCCTACTTCTGGGGGCCGATTCCATGGATGATCGAGGCTGCGGCAGTCCTTTCGGCGCTGGCGCGAAGTTGGGAGGATTTCGGCATTATCTTCGCACTATTACTGATGAATGCCGGAGTTGGCTTTTGGGAAGAGTTTCAAGCGGGAAATGCGGTCTCGGCGCTCAAGGCCAAGTTGGCTTTGCATGCCCGCGTTAAGCGCGGGGGAACGTGGGCAACGATCCCCGCGCGGGAGCTTGTACCTGGCGATTTAATGCGTATCGGCATCGGCGAGATCGTTCCCGCGGACGCGCGGCTGTTGGAAGGCGATCCCATCGAAGTCGATCAATCCGCACTCACTGGGGAGTCACTTTCTGTAGAACGCAAGTCTGGCGATGTTGTCTATTCAGGCTCAATCGTGAGGCAGGGACAAGCGGATGCGCTGGTGTACGGCACGGGAGTGAACACTTATTTGGGCAAGACTGCGCACCTTGTTGAGACGGCGCACACGGTCAGTCATTTTCAACGGGCGGTCCTGAAAATCGGCGACTTCCTGATTGTCATCGCTCTTGCCTTGATCATTTTAATTCTGACCGTAGTTTTATTCCGCGGCGACAAGATGATCACTACGTTGGAATTTGCCTTAGTCCTGACAGTAGCCGCCGTTCCTGTTGCTATGCCCGCTGTCCTTTCGGTGACGATGGCAGTTGGCGCGCGAAAACTGGCGGAAAAACAAGCGATCGTCACGCACCTTGCCGCTATGGAAGAACTGGCTGGAATCGATGTCCTGTGCTCCGACAAAACCGGGACGCTAACCCAAAACAAACTGACTCTGGGCGAGCCCTTTTGCTTGAACGGTACCACGCCTCCGAAACTAACCCTTGCGGCAGCGCTCGCTTCTCAAGCGGATAACCAAGATGCCATTGATCGGGCTGTCTTGGGCGCCCTCAAGAACCGCTACGAACTCAACAAATACCAGATCGTTCACTTTCAGCCTTTTGATCCCGTGCACAAACGGACGGAGGCCAATGTCGTTGGACCAGACAAGATTCATTTCCGGGTGACAAAGGGCGCGGTGCAAGCGATTCTTCAGTTGGCAGCCAACGCGAACCAGGTTCAAGGCGCTGTCGAGGAAGCGGTAACGGAATTTGCTTCACGCGGGTTCCGCTCCCTCGGAGTGGCCCAAGCCAAGAACGATGGCGAATGGCAATTTCTCGGTGTTCTCCCGCTGTTCGACCCACCAAGGGAGGATTCGAAGGCTACGATCGCAGCAGCCTCGCAAATGGGTATCAAGGTGAAGATGGTGACTGGTGACCAACTGGCCATCGCTAAGGAGACAGCGCGCCAGCTCGGACTAGGCCAAAACATCGTCGAGGCAGCCATTCTGACGGACTCAAAGCAGTACAATGCCAGCCAGGTAGCCGACGCAATCGAAAAGGCGGACGGTTTCGCTCAGGTATTTCCGGAACACAAATTCCACATCGTCCAAGTCCTGCAGGCGGCGAAGCACATTGTTGGCATGACGGGAGACGGGGTGAATGACGCTCCGGCGTTAAAGCAGGCCGACGCCGGTATTGCCGTATCGGGCGCAGCCGACGCGGCCAGAGCTGCTGCCGATGTCGCCCTTCTGAATCCTGGCCTCTCCGTGATCATCGATTCGGTCAAAGAGAGCCGAAAGATGTTTCAGCGCATGAATAACTATGCCATTTATCGAATCGCCGAAACGATCCGCGTCTTGCTGTTCATGACGCTCTCGATCCTCGTGTTCAACTTCTATCCCGTTACGGCGGTGATGATTGTCCTCCTCGCAATTCTGAACGACGGCGCAATTCTATCCATCGCCTACGATCGCGTCCGTTATTCGAATCGCCCCGAATCCTGGAACATGCACTCGGTCACCGGTATAGCAAGCGCACTTGGTGTTACAGGCGTTTTTGCTTCTTTCGGGCTTTTTTATTTAGGCGAGCGTGTCTTCCATCTAAGCCGGGACGTGATTCAGACGTTGATGTACTTGAAGCTGTCGGTCGCCGGGCATTTAACCATCTTTGTAACGCGAACGAGAGGACCATTCTGGGGCATCCGACCGGCAGCGATCCTCTTTTGGGCGGTTCTGTGCACTCAGGCCTTAGCGACATTGATCGCTGTATACGGCATCTTTATGACGCCAATCGGATGGCGTTGGGCGCTGTTCGTTTGGGGCTACGCGTTCGTGTGGTTTGTGTTCAACGATCGAGTGAAACTTGAGGCATACAAGATTCTCGAGCCTCAAGACGGCGGTTGGATAACCAGTCTCTGGCAGAGACAGAAGAAATATTCTGTCGCGAAATGAGCGGCATGGAACATCGGGTGGCCTCTAACATAGACTCGGTTCGAAAAACATGATGAGAGCAGACCACAGTGGAGCTACCTAGATCGAGAGCGTGGTTGTCCATCAAGAATCTGGAGACATTCGCTCCTGGAGTCCACTTCTCTGGGGCAGTCGCCAAGAGCGCAAAACAGTGCACATTTTCCGGAGAAACAAAATGAAAAGCCGAAAGCTGGATTCCCTAGCGCCCGGCCGTCTGCCAATCGAAGTGTCGCATCCGGACAAGGTCTTCTGGTCCGAAGAGGGCTACACGAAGCAAGATCTGGTCCAATATTATACCGCGATTTTCCCCAAACTCTCACTCTACGTGCGCAATCGCATACTCACTCTTGAGCGCTGCCCCGATGGCATACACGGCGACTGTTTCTTCCAGAAACAGATCCCCATCGGCATGCCGCCCCGAACCCCAACCAAGCGTCTTGCTCACCAGGACGACAGCGGCAAGTTTACCGATTATGTAGTCGGCGGCGCCCTCATCACGCAACTCGCTCTGGTAAATCTCGGTTGCATTGCCGTCCACGTCATGGCCAGCCGCGCAGCTTCGCCTCGGAAGCCGGACTGGATCACTATCGACATCGATCCCGAATCCAGGAAGTTTGCCGATGCCGCTCGCGCAGGATTGCATGTCAAAGTAGCTCTCGACACCCTGGGGCTGGTGTCCTTCGCCAAGACTTCGGGCAGCCGGGGAATGCATGTCCTGGTGCCACTTCGAGCTGGGCCTGACGCGAACGAAGTTCTTTCATTTGCCGAGTCGTTTGTCGCGCGCGTCGCGGCTGTACATCCTGAGGAGCTGACCGTTGAACATTCGGTCACAGCGCGGCGTGGCCGCGTGTACCTGGACCCGTTTCGTAATGCTTTTGGGCAAACGGTTGTCGCGCCCTATTCCGTGAGGCGGCGGGAACACGCGCCAGTGTCGACTCCACTGGACTGGTCTGAGGTAAAGACAACACTCGTCCCGTCCGACTTCAACCTCGGGAATTTTCTCCAGCGTCTTGAACACCCAGACCCGTGGGAGAAATTCTTTCAATCCCGCCAATCTCTGAAGCGGGCAACGGCTTTGCTGAGAACGCTATGACGAGTTTACTTATGCCTATGCGTCTGGTTTTAGAAAGGAGCACGTTATCCCGTCTGATGAATCGTTTGAAGAGAAGGTCGTCCGGCTGCTTGAATTGATTCTCAAGCGACTTAGTGAGATCGAACATCAGCTTCCAATCTCGCAAAACCCTCAAGACTATGGAGATCCGATCTAGCGAGCGCGAATGACTTGTAAAAACCTTTGTGAAATGGGTTGGACGCCAGTTTTCGGTCGCCGCAAACGCTTCGGAAAAAGCACCCCTGTCGCCTCCAACGACGCATTTGAGGGGTGACGAGAGAACCGCCGGGTTGAACTCGCGGTATCGGGTGGCGCGATCTGAGCCCCAAGAATGCCTGAGACGAAAGGGGGCCTTCCCGCCAATTGAGGACGTCGCCCCTCCCATCCGTCGATTCAGAAATTGATCATTTGCCGTCCTTTGTGGTGATAGCCTTGACGGTTGGGTTTCAGAATTTGTGTCCAGGGAGTCGTTATGGGAGCGATGGTCGCAGGAAAGCCGGCCCAAGCCTCAATGCTGGTGAATGTACCGAGACTTGTTACCGCCTATTACACGGAGATCCCTGACCCTTCCGTGCCGGAACAGCGGGTCGCCTTCGGCACCTCCGGACATCGGGGGTCCGCATTCGACAAAGCCTTCAATGAATGGCACATCCTCGCTATCAGTCAGGCTATTTGCCTGTATCGAGTGCAACAAAAAATTGATGGTCCATTGTTTCTTGGGATGGATACACATGCACTCTCCGTGCCCGCGCAAGCAAGCGCGCTTGAGGTGCTGGCTGCCAATCGGGTGGATGTCATGATCGCGGAGGCCGATGAATACACTCCGACCCCTGCCATTTCTCATGCGATTCTCACTTACAACCGGGGCCGCACGACAGGACTCGCTGACGGGATTGTGATTACACCCTCGCACAATCCGCCTCATGACGGCGGCTTCAAATACAATCGCACGAACGGCGGGCCGGCGGAATTCGAAGTCACCAGCTGGATCGAGGCGAAGGCCAACGAGTTTCTCGAGGCGGGCCTTCGAGGGTTGAACAGGATTCCTTTCGAGAAAGCTCTTCACGCTTCCACGACGCATCGGCACAACTACCTCGATGCGTACACCGGTGATCTCGGCAACGTGATTGACATGGATGTGATTCGCGGCGCGAAGATCAGCATGGGGGTAGATCCTCTGGGCGGCGCGGGGGTCCACTACTGGGGCCCGATTGCCGAGCGGTACGGATTGAATCTGACCGTCGTGAATGATGCCGTCGATCCGACTTTCCGCTTTATGACAGTCGATTGGGATGGCCAGATCCGTATGGACCCGTCCTCGCCCTACGCGATGCAGCGGTTGATCGGCCTGAAGGATCGCTACGAGATCGCCTTCGCGTGCGACACGGACCACGATCGGCATGGAATTGTCACCAGAAGCGCGGGGCTAATGCCCCCAAACCACTACCTTGCGGTCGCAATCCTCTACCTCTTTCAGCACCGCCCCAATTGGCGCAAAGAAGCGGCGGTGGGCAAAACCGTGGTGAGCAGCCAGATGATTGACCGGGTCACCACGAAGCTTGGCCGCAAGCTCTACGAAGTTCCGGTTGGATTCAAGTGGTTCGTTGATGGCTTGTTCGATGGCTCCCTGGGTTTTGGCGGCGAGGAGAGCGCGGGCGCCTCTTTTGTTCGTCTGGATGGCAGCGTGTGGACGACGGACAAGGATGGCATCATCCCGGCTTTGCTGGCGGCGGAGATCACCGCGCGAATGGGCCGCGATCCCGGCGAAATTTACAGCGAACTGACGAGCCAGCTTGGTGAGCCTGTATACGACCGGGTTGAGGCGCCGGCTACCCCGGAGCAAAAAGCCGTACTGGCGAAACTATCGCCGCAACAGGTTCGGTCCACGGATCTGGCCGGCGAGAAGATCCAGACTGTCCTTACTTCCGCGCCGGGCAACGGGGCTCCCATCGGCGGCTTGAAGGTGATTGCGCCGAGCGGGTGGTTCGCAGCGCGTCCGTCAGGAACTGAAAATATCTACAAGATTTATGCGGAAAGCTTCCGTGGCGCCGATCATCTGCGCCTCATTTTGGAGGAAGCGCAGGCGATCGTTAACGATGCTTTGACGGCGGCAGCAAAACCAAAGGAGAAACCATGAGCGAAAAGACTCCCGTCCGCCACCCGTTGTACAATCTTCTCCCTACGGAAATCGAGGGGTTCGAATCCCTTGCAGAACTTGCCCTGAATTTGCGCTGGTCGTGGAATCACGCCACCGACCAAGTGTGGCGGCAGCTTGATCCCAAACTTTGGGAGATCACACATAACCCCTGGGTGGTCCTGCAAACGGTCTCCCGCGACCGGATCGAGCGCGTGTTGGCCGACCCCGCTTTTCGCAAAAACCTCGAGGCTTGGGTGCAGGCCAGGCGGAACGCGCTGTCGGCGCCGGCGTGGTTTCAGGAGAATCATGCGCAGAGTTCCCTGACCTGCGTCGCATATTTCAGCTTGGAATTCATGGTGAGCGAAGCCTTGCCCATCTACTCGGGCGGGCTCGGTAATGTGGCCGGCGATCAGCTTAAAGCCGCCAGCGATATGGGCGTGCCGGTTGTCGGGGTGGGCCTGCTCTACCAGCAGGGTTATTTTCGCCAGGAGATCGACAAGGACGGAGCGCAACAGGCCCTCTATCCCTATAACGATCCAGGACAGCTGCCGATCACACCGTTGCGACAACCCAACGGGGAGTGGTTAAGGCTGGAGATCGCGTTGCCGGGATACTCGGTCTGGCTGCGCGCCTGGCAGGTCCAGGTGGGAAGGATGAAGCTTTACCTTTTGGACAGCAATGACGCGGCGAACCTCCCTGTTGACCGGGGGATTACCAGCGAGCTCTACGGGGGCGGGCAGGATTTGCGCCTCGAGCAGGAACTGCTCCTCGGGATCGGCGGATGGCGGCTGCTCTGCGCTCTCGGCATCAAACCGGAAGTCTGCCACTTGAATGAAGGGCACGCGGCGTTCGCCGTCCTGGAACGTGCCCGCAACTTCATGGAGGAGACTGGTCAGCCCTTCGAAGTGGCGCTGGCGGTTACCCGTGCGGGTAATCTCTTCACCACTCACACGGCCGTGGCCGCCGGCTTTGACCGTTTCGATCCTTCGCTCATCGAGCAACACCTGAGGGGGTATGCCGAAAAGGAGCTCGGTATCGCGTTTCACGATTTGCTGGCTCTGGGCCGCGAGAACCCGGCCGACTCGTCGGAGCCTTTTAACATGGCGCATTTGGCCATCCGCGGGAGTGCCGCGGTGAATGGCGTAAGCCGCTTGCACGGGGAGGTCAGCCGGCGCCTCTTTCAGCCGCTGTTTCCGCGCTGGCCGGCGGACGAAGTCCCCATCGGACACGTGACCAACGGAGTCCACGTGCCCACCTGGGACTCGGCCCTTGCCGATGATCTTTGGACAGCAGCCTGTGGAAAGGAACGCTGGCTGGGGACGGCGAAAAACCTGGAAAAGGACATTCGACAGATTTCCGACGTCACGCTCTGGCAATTTCGGACCGCCGCCACCAAGTCGTTTGTCGAGTATGTTCGAGATCGATTGACGCTGGATATGGAGATAAGACACGCTCCGTCCGAAGAGGTCGAAGCGGCGAAGCATCTTTTTGATCCCAACGCCCTGACGCTGGGCTTTGCACGCCGCTTTGCGACCTACAAGCGGCCGAACTTACTACTGCACGATCCGGCACGGCTGCTCCGCCTCTTGATCGATCCGCAGCGGCCGGTGCAACTCATCATCGCCGGGAAGGCACATCCTGCAGACCAGGCGGGACAGGACATGATTCGGGAATGGATGCATTTCATTTGGCGGCCCGAGGCCCGTCCTCATGTGATCTTCCTCAGCGACTACGACATGCTCTTGACCGAGCAACTGGTGCAGGGCGTGGATGTCTGGATCAACACGCCGCGGCGGCCTTGGGAAGCCTGCGGGACGAGCGGTATGAAGGTGCTGGTGAATGGCGGCCTCAATCTCTCGGAGTTGGATGGCTGGTGGGCGGAGGCCTACGCCTCGGAAGTCGGCTGGGCGTTGGGGGACGGCCGGGAGCATGGCGACGATCCGGCTTGGGACCGGGCCGAGGCCGAAGCACTCTATGACCTGCTCGAACGGGAAGTGATTCCCGAGTTTTATGCCCGCGACGCGCAAGGTATCCCTACGGCATGGGTAGCCCGGATGCGGAATAGCATGGCGAACTTGACGCCGCGCTTTTCCGCAAATCGCGCCGTGGGCGAATATACCGAGCAACACTACCTTCCCGCTGCAACCGCCTACCGCAAGCGCGCAGCCGACAAAGGCGCAGCCGGCAAGACCATCGCCAATTGGGAACATGCTCTGAAAGAGAAATGGGCCACCCTACGCTTTGGCGATGTGAAGGTCGAGACCAACGCGGTCCAGCACATCTTTGAGGCCGAGGTGCTTCTCAATGGCCTCGACCCGAACGCCGTGCGTGTCGAGTTGTATGCCAATGGGATCAATGGCAGCACCCCCATCCGAGAGGAGATGACGCGCGTCCGCCAATTGACGGGAGCTGACAGCGGCCATGCCTATGTTGCCCAGGTGCCCGCGACACGTCCGGTCACTGACTATACAGCGCGAGTGATACCGCACTGCGATGGTGTTGCAATCCCACTGGAAGACGCACAAATCCTGTGGCAGCGATGATCCCGTTGAGGAAAGGAAAGGCAGGTTCCCTCCTCATTGTTCGTACCGACCATGACTGCGTAGCCGCCAAGACGGTTTCGAGCGTCCTCGGTCTTGGCGAAAAAAGGAGAATTGAACCATGGAGACACGAACTCTCTCACCGGACCTGCTTTACAAGATGGACGCCTATTGGCGCGCCGCCAACTATCTGTCGGTAGGCCAGATCTATCTCTATGACAATCCGCTGCTGAAGCGGCCGCTAACGCTCGCGGATGTGAAGCACATGCTGCTCGGGCACTGGGGCACGACCCCTGGGCAGAACTTCATTTATGTGCACTTGAATCGGGTCATCAAGAAATACGACCTCGACATGATCTACGTCTCGGGGCCCGGTCACGGCGGCCCAGCCGTCGTAGGCAATACTTACCTCGAGGGCACGTACAGCGAGATCTATCCCAACATCAGCCAGGATGAGGCCGGATTGCGGAAGCTCTTCATTCAGTTTTCGTTTCCCGGAGGCATTCCCAGCCATGCGTCACCCGAGTGCCCGGGCTCGATCCACGAGGGCGGTGAGCTAGGGTATTCGCTCAGCCATTCGTTCGGGGCAGTGTTCGACAATCCCGATCTGATCGTCGCCTGCGTTGTCGGCGACGGCGAGTCGGAAACCGGACCGCTGGCCACGGCGTGGCATTCCAACAAGTTTCTCGATCCAGCCACCGACGGAGCGGTGCTGCCGATTCTGCATCTCAACGGCTACAAGATTTCCAACCCCACCGTCCTGGCGCGGATCACCCATGAGGAACTGGAACAGCTGCTCCTCGGTTACGGGTGGACGCCCTACTTTGTCGAGGGCCACGAGCCCGCGCTGATGCATGAGGCCATGGCCGCGACACTCGACACGGTGGTGGAGCAGATCAGGAAAATCCAGCAGGACGCCCGAGTTCACGGCGTCCTCAAGCGACCGCGCTGGCCGATGATCGTCCTCAACTCTCCCAAGGGCTGGACAGGTCCGAAAATGGTCGATGGTCTGCCCATTGAAGGCACCTTCCGATCGCACCAGGTGCCGCTTTCCGATCCGGCCACGCATCCCGAACACCTCAAGCAGTTGGAAGACTGGCTGAGAAGCTATCGGCCGGAGGAACTTTTCGATGAGCACGGCCGCCTGAAACCGGAACTGGCCGAGCTTGCGCCCAAGGGCAAACGGCGCATGGGGGCAAACCCACACGCCAACGGCGGTATTCTGCTCCGCGACCTACGGATGCCGGATTTTCGCGACTACGCGGCCGAGGTGCCCTCGCCGGGAGCGCCCGGCATCGGCGACACACATGTGCTCGGGCCTTTCCTGCGCGATGTGACGAAACTGAACAGAGAGCAACGGAATTTCCGGATCTTTGGCCCGGACGAAACACTTTCCAATGGCCTGGAAGCTCTCTTTCAAGTGACGAAACGGCAATGGGATGCCGCCACCGTGCCCAACGACGAATTTCTCTCCCCTGAAGGCCGCGTGATGGAAATGCTCAGCGAGCACCAATGCGAGGGCTGGCTGGAGGGCTACCTCCTTACCGGGCGGCATGGGCTGTTCAATTGCTACGAAGCGTTCATTCACATCGTCGATTCCATGTTCAACCAGCACGCCAAGTGGCTCAAAGTCACATCCTGCCTGCCGTGGCGGCGGAAGATCTCTTCGCTGAATTATTTGTTGGCCTCGCATGTCTGGCGGCAGGATCACAACGGCTTCACCCACCAGGATCCCGGTTTCATCGACCACGTCGTCAACAAGAAAGCCGAGGTTGTGCGCGTTTACCTTCCCCCGGATGCCAACTGCCTGCTGTCGGTCATGGACCACTGCCTGCGCAGCCGCCATTACGTCAATGTCGTGGTTGCGGGAAAGCATCCGGCACCGCAGTGGCTAACGATGGACGCCGCCGTCAAGCACTGCACCGAGGGCATCGGCATTTGGCAATGGGCCAGCAACGATCAGGCGGTCGCACCCGACGTTGTTATGGCCTGTTGTGGCGACGTGCCTACTCTCGAGACACTTGCCGCTGTCTCGTTGATGCGCGAGCATCTACCCGACCTGAAAATCCGGGTAGTCAATGTAGTCGACCTCATGAAGCTACAGCCGCAAAGCGAGCACCCGCACGGGTTGAGCGACATGGATTTCGATGAACTCTTCACAAAGAACAAGCCCATTATCTTCGCCTTCCACGCCTACCCGTGGTTGATCCACCGGCTCACCTACCGCCGCACCAACCACGACAATATCCACGTTCGCGGCTACAAGGAAGAAGGCACCATCACCACGCCGTTTGATATGACAGTCCTGAACGAGCTGGACCGCTTTCACCTCGTAATGGACGCCATCGATCGCCTCCCGCAGACCGGCGACAAGGGGATCTACCTGAAGCAGCAGCTCAAGGACAAACTCATCGAGCACAAGCAATACATCGCCAAATACGGCCAGGACTTGCCAGAGATCCGGAACTGGAAATGGCCGACGGCTGAACCTAACCCACCAAGTGCGGGCCGTTGAGTTTTGTTGAAGATGCGGTAGTCAAATCTTGCTGAGCTTCACCGCCCATGGTGGGAACGGCACGATGCTCTTTAGTGCCTGACGATCTGTACTGCTTTCACCTCTTTCAAGCGAACCAACTGGCGTTAGCTTATGGTCGCGAAATCGCGTTTTTGTCGCGAAATCGCGGCTCAAGGGGCCTCGTGCTGAAATCTTAGAACTCTATCCTCATGGCACTAACTAACTAAAACATCTCGTCTTAGCCGACTGTTTTCCCAACACAATTCTTTGGCCCCCGAATTGCCGTTTTCAACTGTGTCACGGCGAAGGGAGCTGAAGGCCGAGGCCAAGTGCGCCTGGGTTGTAGCGCCGCGCTTGGGTACTCGCTCAAGATGATGTCGGCGCGTAAGGGTGACGGCTCCAAGTTTCTTCCCGGGACCTGAAGCTTATTGGCCTGGAACAAGTGAAGAAATGGAACGGCATTCAGACTCTTAGGACTCGATAGCGGCGCTTCTCGTGCCGCTAATCCTACGTCGGCGATAAGCATGTTTCACTAACCCAATTCCTTAAGGAGGAATCTCAATGAAGACCAATACCGAACTGCAAAGGGATGTCATGGATGAACTTGAATTCGAACCCAGTGTCAATGCCGCGAACATCGGCGTGACTGCCAAAAATGGCATTGTCACTCTCAGCGGCAAAGTCAGCAGCTATGCCGAAGAATTTACGGCCACAGAGGCTGCCGAGCGGGTCATCGGAGTCAAGGCCGTGACCGACGAGATGAAGGTGGACTTGCCTTCATTCCATAAGCGTGACGACGCGGACATCGCACAGGCAGCGGTGAATGCCCTCCAATGGCATGTATTCATTCCGGAAAAGGTCATCAAGGTGAAAGTCAACAATGGTTGGGTGACGCTCGAAGGGACGGTCGATTACAAATTTCAGCGGACGGCCGCCGAAGATGCCGTTCAGAACCTGCTGGGAGTAACGGGCGTCAGCAATCTGATCGCGCTGAAGACTATGGTCGGCGCTTCGGACGTCAAGTTGAAGATCGAGAACGCATTGAGTCGCGCCGCCGAACTGGACGGCGAGCACATCAATGTCGAAGTCACCGGGAACAAAGTGACTCTAAAAGGCAACGTCAGCTCCTGGGCGGAGCGGGATGAGGCTGAGAGAGCGGCCTGGTCTGCCCCGGGCGTCTGGATGGTCGACGACCAACTCGTGATTCAGGCCTAAACGGGAGTGCGATCATTACCTCGGGGTTGTTCTTAATTCGGGAGGGTACGCGGCGCCCGGCAGGCCGAATTACGCCATCTCAAGTGATTGTCTGCTTGGCTGTCATTGGCCAGACGCATCAAGCCGGCGTTCGGCGACGCGATCCCTCCTTCCGCCAAGGATCCAAAGAAAGATGCGGGAAGTTTTGTCCGGCGCGACTTGGGAACCTTACGAATGAGATGTCCGGCTGACGATGCAAAGTGATTCGCCCGGAACTGTCTTCGCATTTCCAAACCTTCGCTGATGTCCTTGTTCATCGGGAATTCACGCACTCCACCTAGTGTCATTCGCTGGAGGTAAATGCAGGATATGACCATCGACAGTTCTGAGCTTGATCAGATGCAGAGAAATTACAAGGCAGCGGTGGACGAGTGGGTCGCCGCGATCCGGCAGGAGGAAGCGCTGGCTTCTGTGAACCATAATGTAGCTGAAATAGACCAGTGGGAGAATGCCGCCAACCGGGAAGAAGAGTTGCGAGGGAAAGCGAAGGCTGCAAAAACTGAGTATGAGTCAGCGTTGCGTCAGAAGTTTTTCAATTTTTGATGTCTCAACCCTAAGACGACGCTTAAGGCACTCTTCCAGATGCCATCCGTCCCGAATTACGCGTTGACGATTTTCTGTAGCTTGAGGAGAGCCCTGGTGGAACCTGCTTATCGTCTCCGTCGCAATCGCGCTAGGTGCGAATGCCAAGTCGAATCTGTTCTGACAGAGGGCTTCACCCCATTCAACTGTGCTCATTTTTGTGCCCGCCCTCCCTCAAAATCGGTCATAATCTGGGGTATGCAGATAGCAAATGGCACAAGGAGGGAAGAAGTAAGACGAACAAACAATAGGAGCTTATAGCAATCGGTAGTAGCAGGAGCGACGACGAAGCGCATGGCTGTTAACCGAAGGGTCGTAGGTCAGCCAAACGTCGACCGCCCACCGGTAACAAAACCGGTAACATTTGAATGATGTTTCCGCAATTTTTCCTCGATTTTCCTGATTGTCCTGCGCCGATCCGGTGCATATGTTCGCCCCGATGCCCTTGAGAATACTGGCACATATGGCATAATCAGGGCATATCAGGAGCAGCGGCAAGTTGCAGGACAGCTGACTCTGGATCAGCATATCGGGGTTCGAATCCCTGGGGGGCAGCCAGTCACGCACACTCTGATCCAATACCCACAAAATTGAATTGAACGCGCTGGGTTGTCATGGCCGTGCGCTAGCGCAGCAGCGCTGAGGCCGCCCAGAGAAGCGGGGCCTGGCCGTGGAAATCTCCGGTGCGGCGCGGGCGCTCCAGATAATACTCCAGATCATTCTTCTTGCCGGTACCTTCGCAGACGCTGGTAACATCGTCGTTCTGATCGATGTAGCCGGTGACGGCGATCCAGGCACGGCGGGCGGCAGGGCCGTAGACAGTGGCGTCGAGCCAGCCGTTTTTTACGCCGGTAATCATAGCGAAGGTGAACATGGCCGAGCTGGAGGTCTCGGGCCAGGCTTCGTCGTGGTCGATGAGCTGACGCCACATGCCGTCCTTGCCCTGATATTTCAAGAGAGCGGCCATCATTTCTCGATAGCTGCGGAGAATGCGGGCGCGCCGGGGATGGTTGGCGGGAAGACTGCGCAGCATTTCCGCCATGCCTGCCGCGACCCAGCCATCGCCGCGGCCCCAGAAGAAGGGCACGTCGGGGGCGTGGTAGAAGAGGCCGTTGGGCTGCTGCAGTTTGTCGAGATAGGCGACCATTTCGTTGGCATCGCGATTTAGATATTTATTGTCGCCGGTGGCGCGGTAGGCTTCGAGCTGCAGGATGGTCAGCATGTACATGTCGTCGATCCAGAAGCGGGACTCGTCGGAAAGCCCATCGGGCAGCGGGTGGTCCCACTGCTTGTCAGCCCAGGACTGGCCGTAGGCGAGATATTTCGGATCGTGGGTCTGAATGGCGATTTCCAGAGGAATGACGCCGAAGATGTTGTCGTCGACGTGATGGCGGGTGGGGATGAGCGCGGCTTCAGCGCCGCCGGGCATGAGCGGCTCGAAGCGCTTGATCAGCTCGGCGCGCAGGGCGTCGTCATGGGTGAGCTGGGCGAAGGTGAGCGCGCCATACCAGGCGCAGACCTCGGAGTAGTGGGTGGTGGGGCCGTATTGATGCGGGCTGGTGACGAAGTGCTCGGCAAGACGCTTGCCGACATCCTGGGGCGAGCGGCCGGCGGGCCAGTTGGAGAAGTAGTCCGGCTGCTGGGCTTGGAGCGCGGTGGGCGCGGCAGCGGAGCAGGGAATCAACGAGAGGGCAAATAGGCAGGTAAAAATTGGAGTGCGCATCGGCGCTGTCCAGTGTCGCGCAGGAACTTGCAGACGCGCAAGCGGCATGAAAATTGTCGCCTGACAGGCCAAGAGCTGGCCCTTCGACTCCACCTCTCGCGACGAAGCCGCGAGAGGTTCGCTCAGGATGACAATTATATCGTAAATAATTATAAATAATCAACATAATATTTTGTTATCCTCTATACAAGTCCTGCACAGATACGCAGAGTCAATGACTTGCCGGAAAAATCTGCACGGAATCTGCACAGGACGCATCGAAAAAGACAGAGGCGAACATGGCATTCGTCACCGACAAAGCGGAACTCAAGCCGGGCCTGGTTCTCTTCCGGCGTGGCGACGTGGATCATCGGATGTGGTATTGCCGCATGAAAATACCCAAAGCCGACCGCTACAAGACGGTTTCGCTCAAGACGACCGACATCGAGGTGGCGCGGGAACGCGCCTTCGACCAGGACGCAGACATCCGGTTTCGCTTAAAGCATGACGTTCCTGTGTTCAACCATCCCTTCCGCGAGGTGGGGCGAGAGTATCTGCTGATGCAGGAGGCGCGGGCGAAACGCGGAGAGATCAGCGCGGCGCGGCCCAGGAAAGTCCGCGCCATCATCGAAGGCGCTTTAGACCGATATGTAGGCTCAACGCAGGTCCACCTTATTGGCGATGAGCTTTGGGGCGGCTATCCGGCATGGCGGCGGGAGAACGGCGCGGGGCGCAACAGGCGCAACGGCGTTCGGGAAGTCACTGCCGACATGGCGCAAGCCTTCGCGGATAAGGAAGCCGAGCGCCGCACCAAGGTTCAGCAAACCTTGGGCATCAGAGTTTTGAAGCCGATTGAAGTCAAACCTTCCGAAGAACGGACGGTTCCTTTTATTAGCGATTCCACCATCCGCCTTGAGATGTCCATCTTCGGTGCGGTGATGAATTACGCCATCAAGAAACGCTACGTTGCGGCCAGCCAGCGTTTCGACGAGCGCCCCAAGCTCAAGACGATGCGGCGCGACGAGTTTACGCTGGAGGAATACCGCAAACTCCACACTGTCGGAAGGAAGTGGATTGCCGAGGCGGATAAACCTTCAAGCATCTGGTATCGCACCGTCACCTACAACATGATCCTGATTGCCTGCAATACAGGCATGAGGCCGGCGGAGATGAAGAATCTCCGCTGGCGCGACATTATGCCTGCAAAAGACCGCGAGGGGCGTGAGATCGTTGTGCTGTTTGTCCAAGGCAAAGGCAAGTCGCGCAAGCTGGTGGCTCCTAAAAGCGTCGGAGAGTATCTGGAACGTATCCGCGTGATCTCCAAAGCCACGGAACCGGACGACAGAGTCTTTACCAACACCACGGGCAAGCCCGCAAAAACTCTTTACAGCTCGCTGATTGCCGACCTTCTGAACGAAGCGAAACTGCGCGAAGGCACGCAGGGCGTGCCGCGCTCGACCTATTGCTTCCGGCACACCTACGCCACGCTCCGATTGCAGGAAGGCGTGGACGTGTATTTCCTTGCCGAGCAGATGGGAACTTCCGTCCACATGATTGAAACCCACTATGGACACGTGAACACCATCAAGCACGCCGACCGCGTGTTGCAGGGCATGGCGGGATGGGAACTCCCGCAACCGGACGACGCCAGGGCCAAGGCGTCGAAAGCGGCAGAGACCCACGATAAATCCAAAAGAGGTCAACGCAACAAGCCGCGTTGACCATGAACCTCCCGAAGCCGTTTTTGCCGGAGCCGCTGGCGGAGGCTGGCGCAGGGAGGTGATCGTCTTGATGCCCCGGCTGGACTCTCCTCACAGAGATTGTTCTGATTTGCCGCTGCCCCGCTGGGGCGTTCTTGGCGGCAAATCTCTCTGCACGTGCCGCCGCTGGCGGCTGTACTTCGTGCAGCCCCAAAGTTTTGGTTATAAGGCGTCGAACCGATTGTCAGGGACACTTACGGATTTGGGCCTTGTCATTCGTTGATGGGGTTTAATAGAGCTGAAAGAGCGCCGTCCCTCAGCAACATCCACACGCCTTACCTCTCCATGCACGGCGAGCTTCTATTAGCAATATCGGCTTCAGACAAAGTGCGGCCACCGAATCAATCCACCAGGCTGCGTGAATCGTCTGCAACACCAGCGACAATAAGGTAGCCGCCGCGAGATAAGCGCACGTCGCAGACTGGACGGCATCGGCAGCCAGAGCGTGATTGCGCGTTCTATTTGAGTAGCGCCGTTTTAGAAAAGCCGGAATCGGCATCACAATCAATGCGCCCAGAGTAATCCCGGTCCCACTCCGCTGCGTTGTGTGTGTAGAACGGAGATACGCCTGCCTCCAGTTCCAGCCAGTTCTCAATCGGCGTGACTTCCGCCGCAAGGTTTAGCGCGAACGTGGCCGCGCCTCCGCTGAAGTTCCAGCTTGTTGATGCGCCAAGTTCAAAAATGGCGATAGGGTCCTTATCTTCTCCGGCTTCCTGAGAATGGCCGAAAGACGTTGGGGTGGAAGTTTGCGCGTTGAGGAATAACGAGAAAAACAGGAACAGGCACGCTCCAGCGAGCGTGAATCCATAGCGACGCATCGGTCTCTCCAGTGTGGCTTTTGGGGCCGTGTGCTCCGTGTCAAAGCAGGGCGAGCAGGACTACGCGGAGACGGCGATGCGGGGAGGCCGAAAGATCAAGGAAGGCAGGGCGAACAGAGGAGAGGATGGGATGGGCCAGGAAGGCACCTGCGGTGCGGAAGCCGTCTCCGGCCAGGTCGCGGGGGCGGGCACATTGCCAAGAAAGAGAACGGGGAATCATCCCTTTGAGTCCACAGCCGAAACTACTCCTCCGCAACCATCATGCCTTCTGCGGAGCAGAAACGGCATTTGGGATTCGGCTTTGGTGGAACTCGGACGCCTGCCTTATTGATATAGCCTACATGGTAGCGATGATTATTCATCTCAAGCAGCCCGCTGCTGGCATTCTTGCGCCCGCTCCTCTGCCCGATCTCGCTCTTCTGTTCCGGCGTCATGGCAAAAATTCCGGTGCCGATACTTCGGGACTTGAGTCCTGCGGCGTGTCCAGCCTCTTTCTGATGTTCCGGCGTCCGCGCTTTTGCAAGGGCTTGTCTTTTTTTCTTAACGGCCATAGGCCACGGCCATCCGTGAAACACGTGATTGGGTCTCTGAGCTATACCGTCCAGTGCCCCTCTTTTTATGCAGTTGATTCGCCTTTTTCGCTCCGGCTTTTCCGGCCTTTAATTGATGCTCGGGAGTCCTCAGTGCCTCAAGATGTCCGGTGTCTACAGCCCAAGTTCCGACCCGAATACCAGCATTCCTCGCCTCTTCTGGGTGCTCTCTCCAGTATTTTGTCATCGCGGATGACTGTCTCGCACGGAACTTCGCGTCTTGATTCAGCCTCTTCAATAAAACAAGATTGTTCGCGCGGAACTTTGGGTCTTGATTTAGTCTCGTCAAGAGTGCTTTCTGTTTTGGTCTCCGCTCGGGATCGAGCCATGATACTCCACTCATGCCTTTATAATCGTCCGATCCCGGAAAAGTTAAATTCATTCCGTCTTCATAGCCGCACCACGTATGGTAACGGAACATCCAGATGGTCTCTTCTTCGTTTAGCTCAAGCTGACTCCGCACTTCGACCGCCTCTAGTATCGGCCGCGGCAACTCAACGCCGGGGAATCTTTGCCGAAATCGTCTCCCAAATGACGACCTCCCCGACCGATGGTTTTTGTCCCGGCTTTTGCCCTGTCCACTATAAATCCAAACGCCAGAGAGGAGTGGATGCGGGTAACGATAAAGATATCCGATCATATTTTATCTTCCGTCAATTCCTGCAAAAGTCCGCCTGGTTCATGCACTGCCGCATCCGCAAGGCTATGGATGACGATTTCGCTGGAGGTAAGCATGGTACTCGTAGTTCATTTCTCGCTTCGAGGCTTGAGATTCAGTCCATCTGCCTGATGCGCTAAGCAAATTATTCGTTCGGCAATCTCTGTCAAGTCTTCCTCTGGTTTTTCGATCTTACCTGCCAGGCGATTGAGAGCCTCGTCACGCAATCCTTCTTTGCCGAACTTCAGGAGTATAGATCTGAGCCTAGCGGAAAAGTCCAATTCATATGCGTTCTCGATGCGATTTTCCCATGGGACCTTTACCTTGAAAATGTAGTTCCACTGAGCCTCGAAATCAGCCGATGGATTCGGGCTCGGAAGCTGCGACGCTTCCGCAGCAAGGAAAAAACGAATGTCTTTCGCCACACGGAACGCCTCCAACTGCAGCGGCGAAAGCAACGCCTCCATTTCTTTAGGGCCAAGGTTCTCTATCGGAGGAGGGTCAGATAAAGATCGCCCCGTTGACAAACTCTTGCAGGGTGATCCCGAACGGAAAAAATAGAAGAGGAGGAAAAAATCTATACATGCGACAACGAACAGGCCAGCTATACCCCACCAATCAACGGAGCCATGCTTTAGCCTGTCCCAAATCGACCCAACTATACTCAACACGATAGCGCCTCCGATGCTCTGGAGGACACCTGAGAGAAAGTTCCTGCCGCCCTTCCCGTTTTGAGCCATGTCTCATTGTCCACCGCTCATCCTATGTGTGGGAAGTATATAACTACCGGCTCTTGAGGATTACACCGGCGGTGCGGCAGGCGCGGCGCTTGTGGCGGATCAGGCAAAGCCTAGCAATCACGTCTTCGCTCATCGCTTTTTCGAGCGCCAGAGTGGGCCTGCCGCGACGTTTCGCAAACTGAAGCGCGGAAATCCAGACGTTTGTGTCGATGACGACGATCACCCGTTAGACCGTACCCTGCGACGGCGCGCCTTTTCAGCACGCACCTGTTCGCGCGAGAAGGCCTCGGTTCGCAGTTGAGGAACATTAGGCGCTTTGCTCGCAAGAGCATCCAGAAGGGCGCGAAATTCTTCCTGACTTGCACGCTCGTGCCGTTTGCTCCTGGAAGCGATTGCTTCCTGGAGGAGCCGCTGCGCATACAACTCCAGCGCAATGCTGCGAGTCAATGCCTCCGCAGCAAGCTTTCTCTTGAGGTTGGTAGAGCTTAAGTCGGTTGACATCTGACAGCATGCCGTTTCTACTGTTGCGATGGACGACGTTGACACTAAGGCGAGTATCTCGGAGCTGGACATCCAGTACTTCGTCGGCAATCTCCGATCAATTTGTGACCACGACATTTCCGATGAGGGATGGGAGCAGTTCCGGCGCGGTCCCGGTATCGACAGCCAGACTGAGCGGCAGAAGGTTATGCGCGGTCCTGGCGGAACGGGCCTATTGTGGGATCGACTCAGCCGGGAAGAATGGGATGAGGCATCGGAAGCCATTGCAGCAGCCCATCGACAGAGCCGCCTCAACGACACATTGGATGAAATTGCAAAAGAGCGCCGCGACGCAGCCGCAGACGCATTGTTCGAACGAGGATTTGGGAGCGCAACGGAGTTTGAGCGAAATTGGCTCAGGCGAGAAATCGAAAATCATGTGTCACTAAATCGCTGGGATGCGCTGGAAGCCCTACTGCAAGATGCCCACCGTCTGGGGGTGCAAGCCGCCACCAGAAAGCGGGACTATGGTGGAACCTGGGCGTATGTGGGCTATTTCCTCCGCGGGTTAGAGGCTTTGATTGAACTCTTGATTGCGTGGCGAATTTTTGTAGCCGTGGATTCAACATTTGAGCGGGTTGCGGTTTGCTTACTCCTGCTTACCTACGCCCGCGCTGCTGATGCTCGCCAAAGCCTCGAATATCGCTTCGAATTTCTATCCGCCGAGGTGGGCAGCCGCTTTATGCAGACCTACCGCCTCTTGAAAGAGCGCCGCAGCACGCTATGGGCTGGAGACATGAGGGCAGCCAACGCTTGCAAAGGGCTCAGCAGGGCTGGTGTGAATTCCCTCATCTCTTCGGGCAAGCATTGGCTGCTAACGGCCTTCGCTGTGGGGGCACTGCTCTGGGTGCTGCTGTGAGTACCTCAGAGAAAATACTATCTTGAGGACGAACATGGACAACTCTCTGTATTCTGGATAAAACTACGTGCTTTCAATGAGGATCGTTTGAACTGGATGGATCGAGGTGGGAGCAATGCCGTCGGTTGTCAGTTTTCTCTCGCGCTGGTCGCCAAGGTTAGCGAACAAAGGATTTTCCAAGGGACTTCGGGCATACCAGTCTGGCTATTATGCTGCGGCCTTCGCTTTGCTTGAACCATTGGCAAAGAACGGTCACGCGGAGTCACGAGCGCTTCTCGGACGCATCTATGGGCGCGGCGAGGGTGTTGCTGTGAACTTGGGAGAGTCCGCACGCTGGACGCGGCTAGCCGCTGAACAGAGAGTCCCAGAAGCTCAGTTCAATCTCGGCGTCATGTACGATCATGGGACGGGGATTCCACAGGACATTTCAGAGGCTCTGCGCTGGTACCGTTGTGCCGCAGAACAGGGAGTCCCTGAAGCTCAATTCAATCTCGGTGTCATGTACGAACATGGGACGGGGACTCTGCAGGACATTTCGGAAGCTCTGTGCTGGTATCGTCGGGCCGCGCAGTTCGGTTTTCCGAGCGCACAGATCAGCCTCGCCAGTTGCTTTCATAACGGCGTCGGTGTCGATCAGGATGAGTCTCTGGCCGCATGGTGGATTAGCTTCGCGGCGGAGCGGGGCGATACCGGCGCACAGCTAGACCTTGGTAGGAGGTATTTGTCAGGGAACGGCTTTTCGCGGAACCTCATCGAAGCGTTCTTCTGGTTCGACTTGGCCGAAAGGGGAGGCAACATGGATGCCGTTAACTATAAGGTAAGCGCGGCACAGATGCTTCCTCCAGATCAGATGAAACATGCACAAGCTCTCTGCCAGAATTCGACTTGGAGGCCGAAGTCTGCGGCAGATTCGGCAATGGAGATATTCAAATCGGCAGCACGGGAGAGTGTTGAAGCGATTAAGCGGACTCTCGGGGAAGAACAGTTCGAAAGACTGAGAATCACCGAGAGAAAGGCTCCTAGCATCGGCAAGCTGATCTTAGAGGAGACGCCTGGAGCTCGCCCAGCCACGATTGCGAAGAACATCAAGAGCGTCCTCGCGGAGCTTGACCGAGATATTGATCTCCGCTTGGGTGCAATCCAGTGCGCTGACCAGGACGGAGCTTTTCCAAATTTGAAAGCGAGCCAGGCTATGGCGTTCATCCGCCGGCTTGACGATTTCGCCGACGTAGGCACGCTTTTGGGCGACAGCGCATCAAAGGTGACCAATAATGTTCTGGAATTTCATCTCGGCCTCATCGGGGCGCTTGAGGGAAAGCTTGACGAGGCATGCCTGACGTTATTGCTGAAAAGATTTTCCCTCAGAGACGCCCTTCGTGCTCCGGGACTCGTCAGTTTTTCAGGATTGCAAATGACGATGCTGCCGCTGCCGCCGTGGTGACGCCTTGCCCGGCCGCCCGCCGCTCGCGCGGTCCAATGCAATCTTCCCGAAACTCGTCGTAGGGTTGCACGGCCAAGTGCTTTAGCCCGGCCAACGAGCAGACCTCTTGATAGAAGGCCAACTGCCCGCCGGCCCTGGTGTCATTCGTCACGAAATGGTCGCAGTAGGGGAGGCACACCGACATCAGTGTGTCTCCCGGGTCGGGCCGGAAAGAGGTGGCGCTTCGGGGTGGCCGAACGCATTTGTCGAACGCAGCCACGAAGAACGCATTGGCTAGTGCGCGGAACGGATCGCACTCCTCCATAAACCTTTGAATCGTCGCCTCATCAAAAGTTTTCTTGGCGTACCTTGCATAGATATTCCGGGCCGTTTTCCAAAATGTGACTGGCGTTCGGCTAACGAGCTCCGCCGGGCTGTTGGGCGCCTTGGTTCCTTGCGTGGTCAAAACCTTGTCGAAGCAGGGCTTCGCTTCCTTGTAAACTTCGTCGAAAAACTTCTCGTTCTTCGTCCGCTCCCCTTGCACCTGTTTGGCGAGACCGTCGGAAAAATCCCCTACTTGCGACATCTTCTCGGATGCCTCGGGAACTCCTACGTCGACTTCGGTCCAGTTGAATTGCGTGCCGCTCTCAAATCGAGACACCATTTTCTGTAGCATGACCCCTGCGGAGTCGATGCAGCCGCCATGTTGTAGCAGCGCCTTGCACACGTCGAGCAGTTGGCACCTCCGAGTCGTGTTAGAGTTTGCAACGATCTCTTTCACACTCTCAAAGGAAAATTGGACCCAGAAACACGAACTGATCTCCACCATCAGCGACTCAAAAGAGGCGTCGTCCGCAAGCCAGTTTATCGCGCTTGTATCAAACGTCAGGATCGGCTGCTCTTCCATGGCGCACATCCCTTTCCTACGGCGCGTCCTCCTGCCTCAATTCTACGCGCCTCCGCCGCAGGCCACCCGGAATTAGAATCGGTGTATGCTCGGCGAGTCCGGGGCTGTGGAACGGAGATGGACCTACATATGCTTGAACTCGTAATCCTTGGAACGTCGCACCTAGTACAAGACACGCGCCAAATTGAAGCGTGCCTCATGGCTACGATCCGAGACCAGTCCATAAGACTGATCGCTGAGGAATACCCGTTCGATACGATCTCTGTGGCCTGCAATTTAGCAAAGCGCCTGCACATCCCATATCTTCAGATCGACCTGTTTCCGGAGGAGCTGGCTTCAAATGGCATACGCGACGAATTGGAAGCGCGGAGGAATCATCTCGGAGACCAAGATGTCCGACTCTCCCACGCCGATGGTATCCGTGAGGTATTCTGGCTCGAAACGATCGAACAACACGTGGATCGTGGGCCCGCACTCATAATCTGCGGTTACTTGCATTTGGACTTCCTTGAGCAGCGGGTGAAAGATCGTGGCGGCGCGGTAAAGGACAGGATCGCCTTTCCTCCAGATTTGATTGGCAGGAAACCATCGGCGGTTCTAAATCCCACCGAATTGGAACGGTGTGTAAAGCACCTCTGAGCCGAAAGCGACTAGGACTGACCCGCATGACATGTTTATCCTCGGCAGACTGGCTGCGAGCCTGTAGACCCTCGGCTGTAGCGGCTTGGGCGCAATCTGATGCCGCTGATGCCGCGCCGTGTACGCTGCTTCGCAGCGGATGAGTGGCGTCGCGGTAGGGATACGGCTTTCGCCGTACCCCCCGCACAGATCCGGACGGGCGGATTTCCCGCATCCGGCTCTTGCCTCAGGTGGTGACGCGCAGACGGCGCGAGGGATAAGGATGGCAGATATGGGCCGGAGGCAGCCAGCGGCGGATGAGCCGTTTCGTGCACACCTGCGGAATGCGGCTCTTCGTCTCCCCGGTGTGCCATAAGAGCGGCGTTGCCTTGCGGCAACGGATGCACGCTGCGAAACCTCGCGCCCCTACCTATTATCCGACGGTTGGCATAAAGAGTCGATCCCAAGTTTGATTCGCGCTGGTTGTGCGGTCAACCCCTGATGTGCTCGGCTGGATGGATCACTGCCGGCCCTACGTGCGCACGAGCGTACAGCAATAAGGAAGTGAACCGAATTTCTTTCTTCGTCAAGTGCCCCCGCTTCAGGCAACGGTCTGGCAGAGGCAGGAAGAACCCGTCAAGGGTCTCCGCTGCGCTCGGATGAACGCGCACCGAACGCGCGCCCTGGACTGAACCTTCCCGCCTCCGCCCGTTGCGAAGAGCCATGAAGCGGGAGCACTCAACGAAAAAAATTAGGTTTGAGTGCTCTTGCTTCTGGACGCCAATCGGCCCCACGGGGCTTCGCAGGAGCATCGTCATGGAATTCAGCAACCACACTACCAGCATTGCAGCCATCGCCGCCAGCAATGGCACAGCCAGCAGCCAAGCTGCGCCGCACAGGAAAAATGCGGCGCAGCGCAACCGGAGCGATTCGCCCTATCAGGGGCGGACAGCTCAGAAAGACAATCCAACTCAACTCATCATCAAGCAGGCCGTGGACTTTCTCATCCGGCAGGTCGAGGCTGGCAAGAGCGAGACACTCGTCGCGTATCTGACGGCGATGGCGCGTTTCCACAAATACAGCTTTGGCAACATTGTTGCCATTGCGCGGCAGAAACCCGACGCTACGCGCGTAGCGGGATTCGGCACGTGGAAAGAGATGGGCCGGTTCGTGAAGCGCGGCGAGAAGGGCATCCAGATTCTTGCGCCCATGATCGGATTTCGGCGCAGGGGAGATGCGGCAGAGCCGGAGCCGGAAACGAAGCCACAGCGTGTGCTGATCGGCTTCCGGGTCGTACACGTTTTCGATGTGGCGCAGACTGAGGGCGAAGACCTGCCGGAGTTCGAGCACAACATCTCCGGCGAAGTGGGCGAACAGCGCGACCGGCTCATTGATTTTCTCGCACAGCAGAACATCGCGCTTGAGTTCAACGAGAGAATCGCCCCGGCTCTGGGCGTGAGCTACGGCGGCAAGATCGCCTTGTTTCCCGGCCAGTCGAAGCCGGAAGAATTTGTCACCTTGGTTCACGAGACGGCGCATGAACTCTTGCATAAGGCAGAGCGCCGCACCTTCACCACGGCAACCGTGCGCGAGACCGAGGCCGAGGCTGTGGCTTTCATCGTGGGTCAGGCAATCGGCTTGGAGATGGGAACGGCGTCGAGCGATTACATCCAGATGTACAACGGCAACGCAACTCTGCTGGCCGAGAGCCTTGAAGTCATCCAGCGCACATCCGCTGTGATTCTTGCCGCCATCCGCGAGGAAGAAAGCGCGGAACCGGCTACGGAGCCTGAGCAGTTTGCAGCGGCCAGCTAACGCACACATCCTGAGCGGGTGCCCTTGGGAGTGTGCCCGCTTGCGCCCTCACGCAAGATTCAACCGGAACAGGAGATTCCCCATGACGACTACAGTTCAAACGCAGTCCGAGTACCGCGACCTGCCGCTCGATTGGCTGGTCGTATCGCCCACCAACCCGCGCAAGACTTTCCACGAAGATGCGATGCAGGAACTCGCCGCCAGCATCCGCGAAAACGGCGTGTTGCAGCCTTTGTTGGTTCGGCCCCGCGCGGAGCGGAGCTTTGAGATCGTCTTCGGAGAACGCCGGTATCGCGGCGCGGCGATGGCCGAGAGAGAGACGGTCCCGGTCTGTATCCGCGAGATGACCGACGCTCAGGTGTTGGAGGCGCAGCTAGTCGAAAACCTCCAGCGTCAGGACGTGCATCCCCTCCATGAGGCGCAGGGCTTCGCCGCGCTCTTGCGTCTTGAGGAGCCGAAGTATTCCATCGAACTTATCGCTGCCAAATGTGGAAAGAGCGCCGGGTATGTGGCCTCCCGGCTCCGCTTGACAGAACTTGCGCCCGCAGCGGTCGAAGCCTTCACAAAAGACGAAATTGGCTTGGGCCATGCGCTGCTCTTGGCGAAACTCCAACCGGAACAACAGCAGGAAGCACTCGCCGCTTGCTGGCAGGAGAGCTACACGGGCGGCAGCAAGGCGAAGCGCATTCTGCTACCCGTTCGCCATCTGCGGGAATGGATCGAGCACAACATCCTCTTGGAGCTTGCCACCGCACCGTTCTCGAAGAAGGATGCAACACTTGTGCCCGATGCGGGTTCATGTGTTGAATGCCCAAAGCGCACCGGCCACAATACGCTGCTCTTCGAGGGCATCGCGGCGCAGCACGATTCCTGCTCCGATCCTGCCTGCTACACGGCCAAGGTGGACGCGCATGTGAAGCGGACGGTAGCGGCAAAACCGAAGCTGGTACAGATCACCACCGCTTACGGTAAACCCGCCGAAGGCAGCGCGATTGTGCCTCGCAACCAGTACGTCGAAATCCGGCAGGAGAAGCCCAAGAACAAATACCAGCAGGACGCGCTGGAGTTCAAAACATGCAAGTACACCACCGAGGCCATCGTTGCGGACGGCACCGACAAGGGCGAAATCCGCAAGGTGTGCGCCAATCCCGATTGCCCGGTGCATCACCCGAAGAAACAGCAGCGGCGGGCGAACACCGATGCCGCAATGAAGGCCGCTCAGGAAAAACAGCGCGGGGAGGAGGCGCAGGCCCAGGCCACCGGCTTGCGCGTCCTCAAAGCCATCGGCGAGGCGGTTCCTGTGCGCCTGATGAAACGCGACCTGCTGTTTGTTGTGTCGCGGCTTTCCGCGATGCTTGACGAGCGAAAGGTTGCCATCCTCATCCGGCAACACGGCATGGGCAAGCCCAAGGACGGCGAGGCCCCGGCGAAACTGCTGGCAGCCTTTCTGCCCAAGGCCGAGGAAAGCACACTCGGCCGGATCTTGGTGGAGTCAGTCATTCTCCTGTCCATGCACAATCAGGCCGACGCCGCAAAGATTCTTCGCGACGACGCCCATGCCTACAAGGTGGACGTGGACGCCATCTCCGCGACCGTCAAGCAGGAATTCGCGGCGAAGGAAAAGGGGAAGGCCAACAAAAAGGCCGCACCCCAGTCGGCATCAAAACCCGCGAAGAGAGCAGCAGCCTAGCCTCTACCAACAGAAAACCTCCCGCGGAGCCAGCAAGACCGGCTCCGCATTTTTCGTGTCCGGTGCGCGTTTGCCCGCCCTCACTCGATGCCCGCGAACGCGGGCGACCACACTGGCCCGCCCGACGCGCACGCGGCGAAGCTCTCGGCCAATGTGGTTGCATCGAAGCTACCCGATCGGTAAGACGAGATGCTCATCGGGCAGACGCCAGTGAGCTTCGCCGCAGAGAGAAACGCGGCCAAATTGGGGAGCTATTGGACGGTCCCCGGTCCGCCGCCAGGTGGAGACGCCCGAGAGTCCCGATGATGCGCCGATGGCCATGATCGGCATCGTGCCCACCAATGCCGATGGCGACACCGGCGACGATGACCGGCTGTTTCGCGGGCTGTACCTCTGAGCTGTCGTCGTGGGCAGATCGACTATCAGTGCCGGAGTTCCGTGTCAGATGAGCATCCCAAGACCGGCGCTGCCTACGGCATCGGCTGTACGCTGCGACACGTCACCCCGGCTCGGGTGCTGCGCGGTAACCTGCGGTTACCGCGCGGGAACTTGTTGAAAACAGGTAGCTAAAGACAAAACTATTCAAGTTGGGTTACTCTGATAGCAACCTGCGGTTGCTGAAGGGTAACCCAATGACTCCCCTCCCTTTAGCAAGAAAGCGGCTTGGCACGGCCCCGTGTCCTGAACGTTGCGGCGCGCTGGCGGCGTGTGGCCTGAATCCCAGTTCCCATCCCTTCTCCATTTCCGGCGGTGTCCAGTGAAGCCGCCGCTCCGCACCAAATCCGTAGGCACGAAGGTGAGCGAGGAAGAGTTCGCCATGCTGGAGGCGCGCGCCGAGACAGCGGGACGGACGCTCTCGGAATGGGTGCGGGATGTACTGCTGGCCGCGCCGACGACCGAGGGCGAGCTTATCGGGGAGGTGGCGCTCGGGGAGTTGCTGGCGTTGCGGACGCTGCTCTTGAACCTGTTCTTCCGGTCGGCGAAGGGCGAGGCGATCCAGGAACCGGAGATGCGGGCGCTGATCGAGCGGGCCGACGCGGTGAAGGGCGACCGGGCACGGGAGCGGATCGAGGCGGCGCGGAGCCAAGCGAGGAAGCAGGCCGGTGTCCCGGCTGAGAAACCGGAGGCTGAGGAGCCACAGGCGGAGGAGGTCTGAAGATGGCGGAGTGGGGCAGGAAGCAGTACGCAAAACCGTGGCCGAGCCGGACGCATGTATGGACGTGGGGAGCTTTTTTCCTTACCTGCCTGTTCTTCGTGTTCGCGGTCTGGCAGGACGGGCGGGTGAACTGGACGGCGGCGGAACGGCTGTACCTGTCCGACTATCTCAGGAGCGGGGCGCGGGAGAAACTGCCAGGAGCCAGCGGGCGGTACACGCTGCTCGAAGGAGTGATGGCCAAGGGCAGGCAAGTGTTCGTGACCGGCAACGAGATCGAGGCGGTGAAGGGCGAGGATGGGCGCTACGGGTACGTGCTGACCGACCAGGGAGTAAAGGATGGACTGACTCGGTTGCAGTGGACGACGGGAATGTTCAACGACCGCAGACTGCACGAAGCGATGGCGAGTTACGTTTATGGCAATCAAACGCTGTGGGATTTCGCCAAGCGGCCCACGTACTGGACGGCAGCGTTTTTCGTGCTGCTTTTGTTTGTGGCTGTACCAAAGGACCGGGCGCGGCGGATGGTGTGGAGGTACGGGCGGCGGCTGCGCGGGCCAGAACTTGTCACGACGGCGGAGTTCAACGAGCGGCTGGGGCGAAAGCGATGGCTGATGGCCTATCCGCCGGACGGGATCGCGTTCATCAATCGGGAGGGAACCTGGCTGGCGCAGTGGATTGACCGGCTGCTGCGCCGTCGCCGCTGGGTCCGCGTTCCTAGAGAGCGCGAGGCCTGGCACTTCCTCATCGTGGGCGACACTGGGGCGGGCAAGAGCGCGGCGACCCGGCAGGTACTCTCGCAGATATGGGAGCGCGGCGAGACGGCCATTGTGTACGACCCGGCGCTCGAATACCTGCCGCAGTTCTACCGCGAATCGCGCGGCGACGTGGTGCTGAATCCCCTGGACGCGCGCTGCCCGTTCTGGATGCCCAGCGACGAAGCGCCGCACGAGGCCGAGGCGCTGACGGTAGCCAAATCCCTCTTCCCGGAGCGCGGCTTGGAAAACCGCTTTTTCGTCGATGCGCCGAGAAAAATCTTCGCGCACCTGATCAATCTGAAACCCACGCCGGAACAACTGACATATTGGATGTGCCATGAGGAGGAGATCGACGCGCGCGTGCAGGGTACAGAGATGTGGGCCATGATCCACTCGACCGCGCCGAATCAAAGATCGGGAGTGATGGGTTCATTGAATATGGTTGCCGATGCCTTCAAGCTGCTGCCACCGGAGCGGGAGACAAAGCGGCGCTGGAGCGCGTATGCGTGGAGCCAGGAGCGGCGCGGATGGTTGTTTCTCACGTCGAAGCCGACAGTGAGGGAGCGCCTACAGCCGCTGCTGAGCCTTTGGCTGGACCTGTTGGTGTTGCGGCTGATGAACGAGGGCGGAGACGGGGCGCGGAAGACTTGGTTTGTGCTCGACGAGCTGGCGACGCTGCAAAAGCTGCCGCAGTTGTCGACGGCGATCAACGAGAACCGGCATTCGAACTGCCCGATGGTCCTCGGCTTCCAGGGCAAAGCGCAGGTGGAGGCGCTGTACGGGCACGTCGCCGAGGCGATGCTATCGCAACCCGCGACGAAGATCTTTTTCAAAACCAGCGAGCCTCATGCGTCGGAGTGGATCTCGAAATCCATCGGCGAGATAGAGGTCGAGCGGTTCCGGGAGAGCCGGACGCGGGGCGCGTTCCCGCAGCAGCGGGAGAACGAGCAGCGGGAGATCGCGCGGGAGCCGCTGGTCATGGCCAGTGAGATCGGCGGCTTGGAGCCGCTACACGGGTATCTCAAGCATGGGAATTTTGTGCTACGGCTGCGAATACCTTATCTCACGCTGAACGAACCGGCGGAAAAGTTCATCGAGCGGAAGATGACGACGCCGGCAACCGCAACGCCGGCAACGACGCCAGCGAAAGAGCCGGAACCAGCGCAGGTCATCACGCCCACAGCGCCGCCGCCGCGGAAGCCTGTACGCGTCGTCCAAGTGGAGCAAGGGCAAGAGCAGCGGCCCGCAGCGGTGAATGAGCAGTCGCCCTTCTTCGAGTGAAGCGATGATTACGCTGTCGAAACCGATCAGTTCGGGCCAGGCGCGGGCGTACCACAAGGCAGAGTTCGCCAACGCCAAGGAGAACTACTACACGGAAGGCGAGCACGTGCGCGGCGAGTGGCAAGGCCAGCTTGCCGCTCGCTGGAGCTTGAGTGGAGAGGTCCAGGAGCAGCAGTTCGCGCGGCTGGCCGAGGGCCAACACCCGGAGACGGGCGAGCAGTTGGTACGCCATCAGACCGCACGCGAATACGTGAACGCGCAAAGCGAAACCGTGCGCACGATGGAGCACCGGGCCGGATGGGATGCGACGTTCAGCGCGCCGAAGTCTGTCTCGCTGACTGCATTGGTTGGCGGCGACAACCGCGTGAGAGAGGCCCACCGGGAGAGCGTGCGCACGGCACTCGATGAGATGGAGAAGTACGTGCAAGCGCGAATAGGCGGCAATGTCCCGGCACAGACCACGGGCCAGTGGGTTGTGGCGAAGTTCGAGCATGACAGCAGCAGGCCCGTGGACGGTTACGCCGCGCCGCAGTTGCACACGCACGCGGTCGTCTTCAACGTGACCGAAACGGCGGACGGTCAGACGCGGGCGTTGCAGCCTCGGGAGCTTTACCGGACGCAGCAGTATGCGACGGCAGTCTATCGCTCGGAGCTGACGGCGCGCTTGCAGCAGCTTGGTTACGAAATCGAGCGCGGCGCGCACGGACAGCCTGAGATCAAGGGGTACACGCGCGAGTATATGGAGGCGTCAAGTCCACGGCGGCAGCAGATCGAAGAGCACATGGAGAAGGCAGGGGTACGCGGGGCTGGCGCCGCACAAATCGCCGCGCATCAGACGCGGGATGCCAAGCAGCCGCTTTCGCACGAAGAGGTCCGGGCACAACATCGGAGGCTCGCCCAGGAACACGGCCAGCAGCCGCAACGTGTGATCGAAGAGGCGGCGCAGCGGCCCGGTGTGGAACTGAAGCCGGAGCAGTCGGGGGTCGCGGCACACGAGGGCGTGAGCTATGCACGCGAGCGCGGCATGGAGCGCGAGGCTGTCGCCGATGAGCGGACACTGATGCGCGATGCCTTGAAGCACACGATGGGCGAGGCGCGATTGCCGGAGCTGCGCGCCGAGTTCGAGCGGCGTGTGCAGTCGCATGGGCTAATCGAAGTGGAGCCCAGACCAGGTCTCGGAGGCCGCGCGTTCACGACGCCCGAGATGCAGGGCTACGAGCGAGAACTGATCGAGCGGATGAAAATGGGCCAGGGCACGTGCGAAGTGCTGGCTGACGGCCAGGTCCGGCAGCAGACGATGGAGCAGCATCCGCACTTGAGCGTGAGCCAGCGGCACGCGGTCGAAGACGTGCTGACAAGCCGCGACCGCATGATGGCGCTTGAAGGCGTAGCCGGAGGCGGAAAGACGACATCCTTAGCCGCTGTCCGCGAAGCTGCCCAGTACGCGGGCTATGAGGTCAAAGGGCTCGCGCCGACATCGCGGGCCGCGCAGAAACTCGCCGAGGCGGGCATCGAGACGCAGACGTTACAGCGGCATCTTGCACGCGGCGAACAGCAGGACGACGGACAGAAGCGGCTCTATGTGGTCGATGAGTCGAGCATGGCGAGCACGCGGCAGATGCACACGTTCGTCGAGCGGCTGAGAGAAAACGACCGCGTACTGTTCGTCGGCGACGTGCGCCAGCACGAGGCAGTCGAAGCAGGACGGCCCTATGCGCAGTTGCAGGAAGCGGGAATGCGCACGGCCAGACTGGATGAGATCATTCGTCAGAAAGACCCGGCGCTCAAAGAGGCCGTGGAGCAGCTTGCGCGCGGCGAAGTCCGCGAAGCCATCGGCAATCTGAATAGTCAGGGCCGCGTGCATGAGATCGGCGACCGCGAGCAGCGCATCGCGGAGATCGCCCGCGAGTATGTGCGCTCGCCCGAAAAGACACTTGTGGTCTCGCCAGATAATGCCTCGCGGCGCGAGATCAACGAGGCCATCCATCGCACGATGCAGAGCGAGGGCAAGGTCAGCACCGATGAGCAGCGCGTGCATGTGCTCTACGCGCGCCAGGACGTGACCGGCGCGGACCGGCAGCACGCGCAGAACTACGAGAAGGGCGACGTACTGCGCTACTCGAAAGGCAGCAAGCCCCTCGGTATCGAGCCGGGAGAATATGCGCGTGTGTCGCATGTGGACCGCGAAAGCAACACGCTCACGGTGAAGCGGCACGGCGGCGAGGAGCTGAGCTACGATCCGCGCCGCTTACAGGGCGTGGCCGTCTACCGCGACAGCGAGCGTAAGTTCGCGCAGGGCGACCGCGTGCAACTCACGGCCCCGTACCATGAACAGAAACTCGCTAACCGCGAACTGGCGACCATCGAGCGGATCGACGGCGACGGCAATCTGAGACTCCACATGGACTCAGGGCGCGAGGTCGAGTTCAACACGCGGCAGCATCCGCATCTCGACTACGGCTATGCGGTGACAAGCCACAGCAGCCAGGGGCAAACCGCAGACCGCGTGCTGATCCATGTGGACACGGAGCACGCTCCCGAACTTGTGAACAGCCGCATGGCCTATGTATCGGTGTCGCGCGCTCAGTTCGACGTGCAGATGTACACGAACGACGCGAAGGCGCTAGGATACGAGTTGAACAAAGATGTATCGAAAGCGACAGCCCTCTCACAGCAGGAATTGGGAGAAAAGATCGAGCCTCGGCCTGTGGGCGTAGAGCTATCGCAAGGATTGAGCGTTGGATAAGGGCGAGATTTGCTGGAAATTGCACAATTTACCTGCACAATTCCTACACAGCGAAAAAGTTTGGAGTTATGCCAAACAGAATCAGCGGTCTACAAAATCATTCTCACCCGCTCAGGATGACAAATCTTATAAGTAATCCATCACCTGCAGCTTACTCACACATCGATAGAGCCTACGCCATGGCGTGATGGGCTACGGGGACCGGGACCTCCTTGGCGGCGAGGTATTTATCGACCGCGGCGGCGGCCTTGCGGCCTTCGGAGATGGCCCAGACGACCAGCGACTGGCCGCGGCGCATATCTCCGGCAGCGAAGATGCCATCGATCGAGCTCATGTATTCCTTTGTGGCGATGTTGCCGCGGTTGTCGAGTTCGAGGCCGAGCTGCCCGATCATGCCGGCGCGCGCCGGGCCGAGAAAGCCCATGGCCAACAGAACCAAATCAACATCGAGAGTAAATTCGGAACCGGCAACTGGCTCGAACCTGGGCGGCGGGCCGACGCGGACCAGGTGAAGCTGCTTGACGTTGCCGTTTTCGTCGCCGGTGAAGCGGATGCTATTGACGCTCCAGTCGCGGATGCCGCCCTCCTCGTGCGAGCTCTCCGTACGGAGCTGCAAAGGCCAGAGCGGCCAGGGCGTGGAGGAAGCGCGCTCGGCAGGAGGCTTGGGCATGATCTCAAACTGGTGCACGATTTTGGGGCCCTGGCGAAGGCTGGTGCCGAGGCAGTCGGCGCCGGTGTCGCCGCCGCCGATGATGACCACGCGCTTACCCTTGGCATCGATGGAAATGGCGGGATCGACGCGTGTCGCCCTCGCAACGGCGGTTCTGCTGGGGCAGAAACTCCATGGCGAAGTGGATGCCCTTGAGGTCGCGGCCGGGAATGTTGAGGTTGCGGGGCTGCTCGGCGCCGCCGGCCAGGAGAATCGCTTCGTAGTGCTCGGTGAGCGCGGAGACCGGGACGTTCACGCCGACGTGGGCGTTGGCGACGAACTGGACGCCTTCGGCGCGCATCTGCTCAAGGCGGCGATCGAGGACGTGCTTTTCCAGCTTAAAGTTGGGGATACCATAGCGCATGAGGCCGCCGAGACGGTCAGCCTTCTCGTAGACGGTGACGGAGTGGCCGGCGCGGCGAAGCTGCTGCGCAGCGGCCAGGCCCGCCGGCCCGCTGCCGACCACGGCGACACGCTTACCGGTGTTCTGCTCGGGGGGCTCGGGATGGATCCAGCCCTCAGCCCAGGCCCGTTCGACGATGCTTTTTTCGATCAGTTTAATCGAGACGGGCGGCTGGTTGATGCCCAGCACGCAGGCGGCCTCGCAGGGCGCGGGGCAGATGCGGCCGGTGAACTCAGGAAAATTATTGGTCGAGTGCAGACGGCGGATGGCGCTCTCCCAGCGGCCGTTGTAGACCAGATCGTTCCAGTCGGGGATGATGTTGTTGATCGGGCAGCCGGTATGGCAAAAGGGCACGCCGCAGTCCATGCAGCGGGCGCCCTGCTCGCGCTGTTTCTCCTCGGGGAACGGCTCGTAGATCTCGAACCAGTCCTGGAGCCGATCCTTGACCTTGCGGCGAGCGGCCTGCTCGCGTTGAATTTCTAAGAATCCGGTTACCTTACCCATGCCGCACCTCTGCCGTGGCTGCCACCTTGGACGACGATGTATCAGGGGATGAAATGACCGCGCCAGAGACCGCGCCGGAGCGCGCAACACCCAGGACACGCTTGTACTCGTGGGGAAATACCTTGATGAACTTGGGCTGCGCGTCGGCCCAGTGCTCGAGCACCCAGGCGGCGCGGGGGCTGCCGGTAAGGTCGCGATGGCGCTCCAGCAGGCCGCGGACGCGCTCGATGTCCTCGGGAGCGACCAGGGGCTCCAGATCGACGCTGGCCTTGTTGCAGCGGCGGGTCTCGAAGTCGCCCTGATCGTCGTAGACGTAGGCGATGCCGCCGCTCATGCCGGCGGCGAAGTTGCGGCCGGTGGAACCGAGCACGACGACGAGGCCGTTGGTCATATATTCGCAGCCGTGATCGCCGACGCCCTCAACCACGGCGGTGGCGCCGGAGTTGCGCACGGCAAAGCGCTCGCCGGCAATGCCGTTGAGGAAGGCTTCGCCGCTGGTTGCGCCGTAGAGAACCACGTTGCCGACCAGGATGCTCTCTTCGGGCAGGAAGCTGGAGGTTTTGGGCGGATAGGCGATGAGGCGGCCACCGGAGAGTCCTTTGCCGAGGTAGTCGTTGGCGTCGCCCTCCAGCTCGAGCGTGACGCCGTTGGGCACGAAGGCGCCGAAGCTCTGGCCGGCCGAGCCGTGGAAGCGGAAGTGGATGCTACCGTCCGGCAGGCCCGCGGAGCCGTAGCGGCGGGCGATCTCCCCGCCCAGCATGGCGCCGACGGTGCGGTGCACGTTGCGGATGGCGAAGCTGCCGGAGACGGGCGTCTGGGATTCCAGGGCGGGCGCGGCCTTGGCGATCAGCGCGTGATCGAGGGCCGCGGCCAGGCCGTGATCCTGGGCATGCACGCAGCGGCGGGCCACGCGCGAGGGCAGGGTGGGCATGTAGAGGATCGAGGAGAGATCGATCCCTTTGGCCTTCCAGTGCGCATCGGCGATGGCGGCGTCGATCTTGTCGACGCGCCCGACCATCTCGTTAACGGTGCGAAAGCCGAGTTTGGCCATGTGCTGGCGCATCTGCTCGGCGATAAAGAAGAAGAAGTTGATGACCAGCTCGGGCGTGCCGGTGAAGCGCGCGCGCAACACGGGATCCTGGGTGGCGATGCCAACCGGGCAGGTGTTCATGTGGCACTTGCGCATCATGATGCAGCCCATGGAAACCAGAGGCATGGTGGCAAAGCCGTATTCCTCGGCGCCGAGCAAGGCGGCGATGACGACATCGCGGCCGGTTTGCAGCTTGCCGTCGGTCTGCACGCGGATGCGCGAGCGCAGATCGTTGAGCAGCAGAACCTGCTGGGTTTCGGCCAGGCCCAGCTCCCAGGGCAGACCGGCGTGCTTGATGGAGCTGAGCGGCGAAGCGCCGGTGCCGCCGGTGTCGCCGGAGATCAGCACGACATCCGCATGAGCCTTGGAAACGCCGGCTGCGACGGTTCCGACGCCGACCTCAGAGACCAGCTTCACGGCGATGCGCGCCCGGGGATTGGCGTTCTTCAGGTCATAGATCAGTTGCGCGAGATCTTCGATCGAGTAAATGTCGTGGTGCGGCGGCGGGGAGATGAGGCCCACGCCGGGAATGGAGTGGCGCACCCTGGCGATGATCTCATCGACCTTGTGGCCGGGGAGCTGGCCGCCCTCGCCGGGCTTGGCGCCCTGGGCCATCTTGATCTGGAGTTCGTCGGCGTTGACGAGGTAGTTGGTCGTAACGCCGAAGCGGCCCGAGGCTACCTGCTTGACGGCCGAGCGGCGCGAGTCGCCGTTGGCGTCGGGCTTGAAGCGCGCCTCGTCCTCGCCGCCCTCGCCGGTGTTGGACATGCCGCCAAGGCGGTTCATGGCGATGGCGAGGGTTTCGTGCGCCTCTTTGCTGATGGAGCCGAAGCTCATGGCGCCGGTGGTGAAGCGCTTCACGATTTCTTTGGTCGGCTCGACCTCTTCGATCGGAATCTGCTTCTCCGCGTACTTGAGTTGCAGCAGGCCGCGCAGCGTACACAGATTGCGGTTCTGATTATCGATGAGGTCCGTGTACTCCTGGAAAGTGGCCGGGTTGTTCTGGCGGACCGCATGCTGCACCTTGCTGATGGTGAGCGGATTCAGCAGGTGATATTCGCCGCCTTCGCGGTACTGATACTGGCCGCCGACAACCAGGTCCGTCTCCGAGTTGGTGAGCGGCTGAAAGGCGTAGGCGTGCTTCATCTGCGCCTCGCGGGCGAGCACGCCGAGGCCGACCCCCTCGATGCGGGAGGCGGTGCCGGGGAAGTAGGCCTCAACCAGATTCTTGTTAAGGCCGACGGCCTCGAAGACCTGAGCGCCGCGATAGCTCTGCAGGGTGCTGATGCCCATCTTGGAGAAGGTCTTGAGCAGGCCCTTGTTGATGGCCTTGATGAAGTTCTTCTCGCCGTACTCGGCGGAGATATTCTCCGGCAACAGGCCGCGGCGCTTGAGATCGTGAATCGTCTCAAAGGCCAGGTAAGGATTGATGGCGCTGGCGCCGTAGCCGATGAGCAGGGCGAAGTGCATGACCTCGCGGGGCTCGCCGGTCTCCAGGATGATGGCGACCTGGGTGCGGGTTTTCTCGCGGACCAGGCGGTTGTGGACGGCGGCCATCGCCAGCAGGCTGGGAATGGGCGCGTAGGTGGCATCGACGCCGCGGTCGGAGAGGATAAGCAGGGTGTAGCCGGAGTTGACGGCATGCGCGGCGCGGGCGCTGAGATCCTCGAGCGAGCGGCGCAGGCCGGCCTCGCCATCCTCGGCGCGGAACAGGGCGGGCAGGGTGGTGGCCAGCAGGGCGCCGGAGGAGACGCGGCGCAGCTTCTCCAGATCGCGGTTGGTGAGGATGGGATGGGGCAGCTTGAGGGTGTGGCAGTTCTCCGGCGTCTCATCGAGGATGTTGCGCTCGTTGCCGATGTAGCTGATCAGGGACATGACCAGCTCTTCGCGGATGGGATCGATGGGCGGGTTGGTGACCTGCGCAAAGAGCTGCTTGAAGTAGTTGAACAGCGACTGGGGACGGTCCGAGAGGCAGGCCAGAGGCACGTCAGTGCCCATGGAGCCGATGGGCTCTTCGCCCTTGGCGGCCATGGGAGCGAGCAGAATGCGCAAATCCTCCTCGCTGTAGCCGGAGGCGCGCTGGCGGCGCAGCAGGGTTTCATGATTGGAGCCGATGATGCGGGCGGGCTCGGGGAGCATGTCGAGCGTAACCTGCTGCTGCTTGAGCCAGTCGGCGTAGGGCTGGCGAGCGGCGAGCTGCTTTTTGATTTCGGCGTCGGAGATAATGCGCTGCTGGACGGTATCGACCAGGAACGTGCGGCCGGGCTGCAGGCGGCCTTTCTTGCGGATGTCCTCGGCGGGCACGTCGAGCACGCCGGCCTCGGAGGCGAGGACGACCAGGTCGTCCTTGGTGACGATGTAGCGGCCTGGACGCAGGCCATTGCGGTCGAGAGTGGCGCCGATGACGCGGCCATCTGTAAACGCGATTGCTGCGGGGCCGTCCCAGGGCTCCATCAGCGAGGCATGGTACTCGTAAAAGGCGCGCTTGTCCTCGTCCATGTCGGGGTTGCCAGCCCAGGCCTCGGGAATGAGCATGGCCATGACGTGAGGCAGGGAACGGCCGGACTGGTAGAGGAACTCGACAGCGTTGTCGAGCGAGGCGGAGTCGCTGCCGCCGGGGGTGATGATCGGATAAAGCTTGCCGATCTGGCCGTCGTAAAGGGGGCTGGCCATGACCGACTGGCGGGCGCTCATCCAGCTGATGTTGCCGCGGATGGTGTTGATCTCGCCGTTGTGGGCGACGTAGCGGTAGGGATGGGCCAGCTTCCAACTGGGGAAGGTGTTGGTGGAGAAGCGCTGGTGGATCAGGCAGAGGGCGCTCGAGACCAGGGGATTGGCCAGCTCGAAGTAGAACTTCTCGATCTGCGGGGCCAGCATGAGGCCCTTGTAGACGATGGTGCGGCAGGAGAACGAAGGAATATAGAAGGTTTCCTTGTCCTCGATGTCGGAGCTGGCGATCTCGTTTTCGGTACGGCGGCGGATGCGGTAGAGCAGGCGCTCGAAGGCCTGCTCGTCGAAACTGGAATCGGCCGGGCGGCTGACGAAGAGCTGCTCAATGTATGGCTGCGACCGGCGGGCTTCGCGACCGATGGCGTCGCCGTTGACGGGGGTGTCGCGCCAGCCGAGGACGGTCAGGCCCTCCTCGCGGGCGATGCGCTCGAAGACGCCCTCGCACAGCAGGCGGCTGTGCTTTTCCACTGGCAGGAAGCACATGGCGACGCCGTAGGCGCCGCGCTCAGGCAACTGCATGCCAAGGTCGGCGCACTCGCGCACGAAGAACTCGTGGGGCACCTGAATCAGGATGCCGGCGCCGTCGCCAGTCGCAGGATCGCAGCCTGCGGCGCCACGGTGGGTGAGGTTGATGAGCACCTCGAGCCCCTTGCGGATGATCTCGTGACTTCTTTCACCCCGGATGTTGGCGACCAGGCCGATGCCGCAGGCATCGTGTTCATTCCCTGGATGATAGAGGCCCTGGGGTGGAGGAACGCCGGGACGATTATCGGATGTATGCATGGCAGCCTTTTCAATCAAAGATTTCTGCGAAAGTTCTGTGCTTAGAATGAGTTGTCAAGGCCCGAAAGACACATATACACGGCGATTGCAGCCAAGACGATCGCCCTGGTCTTTCATTAAAATCTGCTCTGTACAGACCCGGCCGCAAACGGGAATAGACTGAATCTTTAATATATCGAAAAAATGCGGTTTATGCCCGAACTTCCTCGCGGGCCGAGCCCGGAGGGTCATCGGACGGCTGAGCGCGGCGGGGCCGAGGCGAAGGAAGTGAAGGATTTTCAGGGATATACTGGGAACGATTGCAGCCGGGGAGGAAGCATACGCGCGATACGATTCTGGTGACAGGCGGGGCGGGGTTTATCGGCTCGAATTTCATTCTAAGCTGGATGGCGGAGGCGGGAACGCCGGTCCTGAACCTGGACCTGCTGACCTATGCAGGAAATCCGGCCAATCTTTCGTCGCTGGAGGGCGATGCCCGCTACGAGCTGGTGCGCGGCGACATCTGTGACGCCGAACTGGTGCATCGGCTGCTGCGGCAGCATCGGCCGCGCGCCATCGTCCACTTTGCGGCGGAGAGCCACGTGGACCGCTCCATTGTTTCGCCGGAGTCCTTTCTGCGGACCAATGTGCGCGGGACATTTGTTCTGCTGGAGCAGGCGCGCCAGTATTGGTCAGGCCTGAGCGCCGAAGAGCAGCAGCAATTCCGCTTTCTGCACGTATCCACCGACGAGGTGTACGGCTCGCTGGGGGCGACGGATCCGGCATTCTCAGAGACCACGGCCTATGCGCCGAACAGCCCGTACGCCGCGTCGAAAGCCGCATCCGATCATCTGGCGCGTGCCTATCACCACACCTACGGGCTGCCGGTGCTGACCACCAACTGCTCGAACAACTACGGGCCATTTCAGTTTCCTGAGAAGCTGATCCCTTTGATGATCCTGAACGCACTGGAGGGCAAGCCGCTGCCGGTCTACGGCGACGGCAGAAACGTGCGGGACTGGCTGTTTGTGGAAGAACATTGCTCGGCGATTCGTGTGGTGCTGCAGCGCGGGCGGGCCGGAGAGACCTACAACGTTGGCGGCAACAGCGAACGGACGAATATCGACGTGGTGACGGCGATCTGCGGCCTGGTGGACGAGGTCAGCCCACGCACAGACGCGGGACCGCGGCGGGAACTGATCACTTATGTCAAAGACCGGCCCGGGCACGACCGCCGCTATGCCATCGATGCATCCAAGCTGCGCCGCGAGCTGGGTTGGGAGCCGGCGGAGCAGTTTGAGAGCGGCCTGCGGAAGACAGTCGCGTGGTACCTGGCGAACAGCGCATGGGTGGCCAGCGTGCGCACCGGCGCATACCGGGAGTGGATCGAGCAGCACTACGGGGAGCGAGCGGCTATATGAAAGGGATCATTCTTGCCGGAGGATCTGGCACGCGTCTCTATCCGGTGACGCACGTGGTGTCGAAGCAGCTACTGCCGGTCTACAACAAGCCAATGATTTACTACCCGCTGAGCACGCTGATGCTGGCCGGGCTGCGCGAGATCCTGGTGATCTCAACCCCGCAGGATACGAGGCTGTTTGCCGACCTGCTGGGAGACGGGCATATGTGGGGCATTGAGATTCAGTACGCGGTGCAGCCCAGCCCCGATGGGCTGGCGCAGGCGTTTCTCATTGGCAGAGAATTCATCGGCGAGAGCGAGAGCGCGCTGATTCTGGGCGACAACATCTTCTACGGCCAGGGATTTTCCCGGCAGTCGCAGGCGGCGGCCGGACTGAAAGACGGCGCCACGATCTTTGCCTATCCGGTGGAAGACCCGCAGCGCTATGGCGTGGTGGAGTTCGACGCGCAGGGCCGCGCGATCAGCCTGGAAGAGAAGCCCAAGCAGCCGAAATCGCGGTTCGCGGTGACGGGGCTTTACTTCTACGACAAGGACGTTGCTCGCATCGCATCAGAACTGCGGCCGTCGGCGCGCGGCGAACTTGAGATCACGGACCTGAATCGCCGCTACCTGGAGGCTGGCAAGCTGAACGTGGAGATGATGAGCCGAGGAATGGCCTGGTTGGATACCGGGACGCATGAGTCGCTGCTGGAGGCGTCGCTGTTTGTGCACACCATCGAGAAGCGGCAGGGGCTGGACATTGCGTGCCCGGAGGAGATTGCCTACCGGCAGGGATTTATCCCGGCAGAGCAGCTGGAGCGGCTGGCGCAGCCGATTCTGAAGAGCGGCTACGGGCAATACCTGCTGGCGCTGCTGCGGGAGGCGAAGTTCGCAGCACATGCCGGGTCGAAAGCGATGCTGCCATGAGGATTCGGGAGATCTCGCTGCCCGGTGTGCTGGTGTTGGCGCCAACCATCTACCGCGACAACCGCGGAGCCTTTTCGGAGACCTACAATCAGCGCGCGATGAGCGAGGCGGGACTGCCCACGACCTGGGTGCAGGATAATTTTTCCCTGTCCAAAAAGAACGTGCTGCGGGGGATTCATTACCAGATCGTGCAGCCGCAGGGGAAGCTGGTGCGGGTGACGCACGGCGCGGTGCTGGATGTGGCCGTGGACCTCAGGCGCAGCTCGCCGGGGTTCGGGCGGCATGTGGCAGTAGAGCTGAGCGGGGAAAACGGCGAGATGCTGTGGATTCCGGCCGGCTTCGGGCATGCGTTTCTGGTCCTGAGCGAGGAGGCGGGGTTCGCCTACAAGGTGACGGACTATTACTCGCCGGTGGGGGAGCGCACGATTGTATGGAACGATCCAGAGCTGACGATTCCGTGGCCGGTGAGAGCACAGGACGCGATTATCTCCGATAAGGACCGCGCCGGGACATTGCTCAGGAATGCGGAAACCTTTCCTTAACCGCGAGTGGATGAAAGCGGCGAAGGCGCCGGCCATTGCTCCCACGCAGCAAGCAACTACAGGTTCTTAAGGGAGCCTTGGCGGCACCGCCGGCGGCTCGGATCACGATGGAGGCATCGGATGAGTGTTCTGATCGCTCTCGGGATCGTCGCTGTGCTCTTCCTTCTTCAGCGTTTCGGATCCTTGCCAGGCCTCCGGCTCTCCTGGGATTTTTCTGGAGATGATTCCTGAACGTTCTCCTGGTGCTTGGAGCGCTCGGTCTTTTGTCCAAGCTCTGGAACATTGTTGTTGTGCTGGCGCATCTGAATGCCCGCCTGCTGATCTCGCCGAGCCGCGATCCGCTCATCGACATGCTGTCGTCGGCAGGACTCGCGCTTGCCCTCTATGGCGTCTGGCGCAGGAGGAAGTGGGGCGCGTACCTGATCTTCGTCCGGCTGGCGTTCACCATCGTTGTGCAGGTATTCATCTATCACTCGCTCAATTGGCGTCTCACCAGGGGCTACACCGGGCGCGAAAATGTCTGGGCGGACGCGATGGGCGCTGCAATGTGGCTTCTGGCGTTCTGGCGCACGTGGGGATAATTCAGATAAAGAGGCGATGGCCGGCGCGCATCAACTGCGGGCCTGGTAAGGATTGCGGGCCGTGAAGAAACGGCCGATGCCCGTCCCCGCGAATGGTATACTCACAAGGTCAGGCACGCACTCGCGCCGCACTTTGCACAGTTATTGAGGTTCGTATGTCCGGCCATTCGAAATGGGCCACGATCAAGCACAAGAAGGGCGCGCTGGACGCCAAGCGCGGCAAGATATTCACTCGCCTACTTAAGGAGATTACCGTAGCCGCCAAGGGCGGGGGTAACCCCGACACCAATGCACGGCTGCGCACCGCGGTGCAAGCGGCCAAAACGGAAAATATGCCGCAGGACAACATCAAGCGCGCCATCCAGCGCGGCACGGGCGAACTGGAAGGCGCTACCTACGAAGAGATCTCCTTTGAAGGGTACGGTCCGGGCGGCGTTGCCATCATCGTGGACGTGATGACGGACAACCGAAACCGCGCGGTGAGCGAGATTCGGCACACGTTCTCAAAGAACGGCGGGAACCTGGGAGAATCGGGCTCGGTGCGGTTCCTGTTCGCCAAGAAGGGCATCATCGTTATCGAGAAGTCCGCGGCCAGCGAAGAGCGGCTGATGGATATTGTGCTGGAAAACGGCGGCGAGGACCTGAACGACCAAGGCGATACCTGGGAGATCATCAGCGATCCGTCGGCGCACGATGCGGTGGCCGCGGCGGTGAAGGCGGCGGGAATTGCGACGGTGATGAGCGAGGTGACCATGCTGCCCTCAACCTACACCCGGCTGGAAGGTAACGCGGCAGCCCAGATGATGCGCCTTCTGGAGGCGCTGGAAGAGTGCGACGACACGCAGAATGTCTACTCGAACTTCGACATGGATGCAGCCCAGATGGAACAGGCAGCCAGTTAGACGGTCACGGGTTCAGTGAGGAGGCCGCCCGGATGTGGCGGCCTTTTTTGGGAGATGCGGATTCGTGACGGAAGGAAGGGGAGAAAATTGACCCGAAGTGCAGGGATTTTAGTGGGGCTTGCAGTGGCGGCGGCGATGAGCGCCGCGGCCCAGACCTCAAACAGCGCGGGCCTAGACGGCTCGAACGGGAAATCGGACAGCGCGGCCAACCCGGTGGCGCAGGTTCGCAATGCGCAGAGCTGGGAGTACGGGCCGTTTCTGAACTATGGGAACGGGGTCGCCGACCGCTCGGATTACAGGTTTTTCTGGGGCGGCGTTCAGCTTGGCAAGGTGATCACGCCGGTGTTGCACGCCGGGATCTTCAGCGGGCAGTTTGAGTACGGCGGAAACATCATGCCGCTGTGGCAGGCGTATACGCCGGGACCGCACGAGCAGACTTTTTACTATACCGGCGGGACCTGTCCGACCGGGCAGCAGTGCAGCTATATCGCGCCGGAGAACGGCGGCACCTTCCGCGGCGTCAGCGTGACGCCGGTGATCTTCCGCTGGAACTTCCTGACTCAATCGCGGCGTTTTCAGCCGTGGATTCAGGCGGCTGGCGGAGTAATTTACACCACCCGCAAGTATCCGCCGGATCAGATCGTTCCGCCGGGAACTCCGGGAGGCACGTGCGTGTGGAATTTCACGCCGCAGGGCGGGATCGGCTTCCACATCTTCACGCGGCCGAAGCGGTCCATCGATGTGGGATTGAATGCCGTTCACATCTCGTCAGCCTCGCTGGGCGACCGGAACCCGGGCGTGAACGCCAGCATACAGCTCCAGGTGGGGTACACCTTCTGGAGATAGCGGTGAATCCCGGAGAAGCTCCTGCCAGCCTCAGGGCCGGCGGCTTGGTTTTGGCCGGGGAGGCTGGGTTGCGCAGTCGCGGCGCGGGGATGGAGTGACGATGAGCGGTCCATTAGTCGAGTGTGTTCCCAATTTTTCCGAGGGCGAAGACGCGCGGCGGATTGAGGCGATTGTGGCCGCGATGCGCGTGGAGGGGGTGCACCTGCTGGACTGGTCGATGGACGCGGCACACAACCGGTCGGTGGTGACGATGGCGGGAGAGCCAGCAGCGGTGGTGGAGGCCGCGGTTCGCGGGGCGGGGAAGGCGGTGGAACTGATCGACCTGACCCGTCAGCAGGGCGAGCACCCGCGGATCGGGGCCGCAGACGTGATTCCGTTTGTTCCCATCTCCGGGATCCGGCTGGAGCAGTGCGTGTTACTGGCGCGACAGGCGGGCCTGGAGATCTGGCAGCGGTTCGGAGTGCCGGTGTTTTTCTATGAGGCGGCGGCGGCGCGGCCGGACCGGGCCAATCTGGAAGAGGTGCGGCGTGGGCAGTTCGAGGGATTGCGGGTGGCGGTTCGCAAGGACGCGGCGCGTAGGCCCGACCTGGGTGGACCTGGACTGCATCCGACCGCGGGCGCCTGCGCAGTCGGGGCGCGGAAGTTCCTGGTGGCGTATAACATCTATTTGGATTCGGCGGACGTATCGATTGCCCGGGCGATGGCGCGGGAGATTCGGGCCTCGACCAGCGGGATGAAGGGCGTGAAGGCGCTGGGCGCATTGGTCCGCGGGCGGGCGCAACTGGCAATGAACATTACGGACTTTGAAGCCACGGCGATCTCGCAGGTCCACAAGGCGGTTAGCAGGCTGGCCCTCAAGCACACGGTGGGGTTGGCCGAGGGGGAGATTGTCGGCCTGATCCCGGAGGCGGCCTGTGAGCGGGAAAGTGAGTGGATGCGTCAATTAAGCGGGTTCGACGCAAAGGCCAAGATTCTGGAATACCGCCTGCAGAGCCCGCTGGCCTGGCCCATGGAGGGGTGAACGGCCGGGGTTGGGCAGGGAATGAGCCGCGCATTACGGGCCCCGCAGGACAGACGATTGACAATCGCCCGGCGGAAAAGGGCGATGGATCACCGGAGGATGGAATTGTTGAACGGACTGGTAAAAATATCAATTGCCCCGATGCTGCTGGCGGCGGCGACCCTGGCGCCGGCGGCGCAGCTGACAACCGACGCGCGCGGCGCGATCCCGCACGATGTGCAGCAGCTGATCGTGATTGACTACCGGGAGATGCAGAACTCAACCACGGCCATGGAGCTGCGCGACCGGGTGATGCCGCCGGAGCTGAGGCAGTTCGACGAGGCGCTGACCAAATCAGGCCTGAACGATAACCACGACGTGGATGAGCTGGCCTTCGCGCTGTTCCGGCCGTCGGCGTCGAGCGACGCCCTGGAGACGGTAAGCATTGCCCAGGGACAATTTCCCGAAGAGGACATATTGGCCAACTTCCGCAAACAGAAGATCAAGGCCGGTCTGGTGCGGACCAACCGGATCTATCCGCTGGCGCGGACCGGGATGGTGCTTTGCTTTGTCGATCCATCAACCATGATCTTCGGCAGCAAGGAGGCCGTGACCAAGGCCCTGGACGCACGCGACGGGCTGACCACCAGCATGCTCACCAACGGGCCCATGATGAACGCGATGCAGAGCGTGGACTCGGAGCCGCTGTGGAGCATTCTGGACGACAAGGGCACGCAGACGATGATGAAGCAGATCCTGGGGCAGGCGGGGTCGATTACCGACTTTGAGACTGTGCAGAAGCGGCTGCAGGCCTCTTGGTACTCGATGGACTTTCAGCACGGCGTGAAGTTCAACCTGACCATTGCGACCGGCGACCCGTTTGCCGCGGCGACGGTCTCCTCGCTGCTGACGGCGGCGATGATGCTGAAGAAGGTGAGCAGCTCGGCCAGCGAGAAAACAGCGCTGAACGACACGACCATCGGCTCGGACGGGGGACAACTTGCGATCCACTTTGCCGCGTCGGATTCGGACTTCGGCGACCTGCTGCACTCTTCGCTCTTCCAGACGGTGGTGCATTGACCGCTTGATTCTATCTTGATTCCCGGCTGATTCATTGACCGGCACCGCCGCTTGAGCGGGCGGTGCGATTCAAGCCAACTCGGGCTCGACCGGCTAGACGCAGGCGTCTGCCTGGGACGCACCGGCCCCGGGAGCCTGCGGCTGCGCGCAGCAGACGCGGTTGCGGCCGCTGCGCTTGGCGCGGTAGAGAGCCTGGTCGGCGAGCTCGATCAGGGACGATGCGTGCCCGCCAAGCTGCGGCCGCAGGGTCGCGCAACCGATGGATACGGTCACCATGCCGGAGCGGTTGTCAGGGTGCGGCAGGCGGCGGGCGCACAGTTCCTTGCAGATCCTGCTCGCGATCTGGAAGGCTCCGTGGCTGCCGGTTTCCGGCAGGATCGCGGCAAACTCCTCGCCGCCAAAGCGGGCCACCATGTCTCCCGGACGCATGACCGCGTCCTGCGCTGCTTCGGCGATCTGCTTGAGGCAACTGTCGCCGCGCAGGTGGCCGAAGCGGTCGTTGTAGGCCTTGAACAGGTCCACGTCGATGAGCAGGAGCGAGAGAGGACTGTGGGTGCGCAGAGCCCGGCGCCATTCGTGGGTGAGGCAGGTGTCGAAGCGGCGGCGATTAGCAAGACCGGTGAGCGCATCGGTGATGGCCATGGCCTCGACGGCGCGATAGGCCTCCTGAATCTGCTTCTCCGCCTGCTTGCGCTCGGAGATATCGCGGACGATATAGAGCAGGCCGGAGGGTGAACGGCATCCGGGATCGCAGACCGAGCGCAGACTGGCCTCGACCCAGATGTATTCACCACTGCGCTTGCGGGCACGGCACTGGATCACCGCGCCGTCGGCGCCCCGGCTGAGCCTGCCCATCGCGGCTTCGACGGCGGGACGATCGTCGCGATGGAGCAGATCGAGGGCGTTTACCTGGGCAAACTCCTCCGGGGTCCATCCCACGATTTGTTGGACCGCGGCGGAGACGTAGCTGCGGCGGCGGTCGAAGTCGCCGAGCACAATGGCGTCGCGTGAGTTTTCTGTCACCAGCGCGTGCAGAGCGGCGATCTTGCGGAACTCGAGCTCGGTGGCCTTCTGGCTCTCCAGAACCGTGGAAACGGCGTAGACCATGAACATGCCGGAGGCGATGAAGACCTGGAGCGTGGCGGAGGCTTCGAAACGGGTAAGCGAGTCGAAACGCGCGAACGGCCCCAGGCCCTGCTGGGTGTACCAGCTTCCGATGCCCGCGGTGAGCAGTGCGCCGGTGGCCGCCCATCCCAGCCCGAGACGCAACAGGACCAGCAGAAGCAGGGGATAGAGGAGGAAGGCCAGCGGAAGGGCTGTCTGCGAGAAGACAAACCAGGCGGTGAGGACCAGCAATAGAAGGTAAGCAAGATCGAGTTTGCTGCCGAGGAACTTCTTGAGGCGGGCGCCAAAGATGGCCACGCAGGCAGGAGTGACGACCAGCACGCCCAGGCCGTCCGCGGCCGTCCACTGCAGCAGCAAGGCAACTGAGGCGGAGTGGAACCAGGCGGCCATCACCAGGATGTACAGGAGGCCGGTAACGAGGGGGCCGACTATGACCCCATAGGCGATGAAGCGGAGCAGGTAGGGGAGCTGGGTGAAGCGCGGAAGTTGCCGGGCGCGGCCACGGAGAAGCAGCGCGCTGATGAGAACCTCAAGCAGATTCAGAACGGTGAAGAGCAGGTCCATCCGCCACGTCGAGGCGGCGAGCAGGCTGCCGGCGGTCTGGGCCGCGAAGGCGGCGGCGAGATAGGCGGGCCAGCGGCGGCGGGGCGCCAGCAGCAGGTAGGCGAGCAAGACGCCGTTGGCCACCCAGATGAGGTGATTGGCCTGGGGCGCGAAGCGAACCACGCAGGTAGCCGCCGAGATAAACAGAAAACACTCGGCGAGGCGCACCGCGAACGCATGCCTGCGCGTCCACAATCGGATGGCATGCCCTACCGCCGATCTTGCGTCTCCGCGCACGCCTCCTCCTGCTGCATTTATCGGAGGGATTTTGGAGGAGAACAGCAGGAAATGCCGGGTTTGCTGTCGATGGAAGTGGATTTACGGGAATCCGGCGCGGGAATGAGCAGCCTTGCCCTTGATGGGCGAGGGTTTAGCAGAAATCAATTGGAGGGTCCGTCGGTCAGGGGGTCAATTCAGGAAGGAATTGGGCCTTGCCCTCAGGAAGCAGGACGATCTGGAGACGGCCCTGCTGGAGCTCGTGAAGGGAGGGACCGGTGAGCTGCACTTGTTTGCCGTTGGCGGCCGTGTACTGCACTTCGAGCGCACCGCTGTCGCGCAGCTGAACCCGGTAATGGTAGTCGGCGCCCGCGGCGATGGAGTCGGTTCCGAAGCTGGCGCTGGGGTAATCGACTTCGAGGAGCCGAACCGGGGTGCCGGTGCGATTTTCCACGGTGATATCGACGTGATAGGAGTGGCAGCCGGCGGCAGCCAGCAGAACAGCCAGGATGGCCGCGGCGAGAAGGCGAGAGGGCCAGGAGAAGAAGAAGCGGGCGCGAGGGAGAGTTGACCGCAGGGCTGTCATTCCGGATCTCCTTCGGCCGCCGGGGGATTCTCCGCTCTTTGCTGGCCGGCAAAGTTCTTTTCCAGGCGCTCGAGGCGCTTGAGCAGCTCCGGCAGGCGCTGAAAGATGGTGACGGCGCGGAGCCAGACGCGGTTATCGAAGCCGGGCGAGCCGGAGATCATCTTGCCGGGCGGGACATCGTGGGAGACAGCGGACTGGGCGGTGAGAACGACGCCGTCGCCGACCTCGCAGTGGCCGGCGATGCCGACTTGGCCGGCGAGAATGACGTTGTTGCCGACGACCGAAGAGCCGGCCAGGCCGGTCTGGGCGCAGAGCAGCGAATTTTGTCCGACGCGGGAGCCGTGGCCGACCTGAACGAGATTGTCGACCTTAGTTCCGTCGCCGATCTCGGTGCCGCCGACGGTGGCGCGGTCGATGCAGGCATTGGCCTGGACATCGACATCGTTGCCAAGGCGCGCCGGAGCGGACTGGGGAATCTTTTCCCAGCGGCCGGCTTCGTTTTTGGCGAAGCCGAAGCCGTCGGCTCCGATGATGGCGCCGTTTTCCAGGGTGACATGATCGCCGAGGACGCAGTTTTCGCGGACGACGGCGTGGGCGTGGGCGAAGAGATAGTCGCCGGCCTGGACGCCGGAGTAGAGAACCACGTGGGGCAGCAGCGTTGAATGCGCGCCGAGGCGAACTCTTGGACCGATGACGACATAGGCGCCGATGTGGGCGCATTCTCCGATTACGGCAGTAGGATCGACGACCGCGGTGGGATGAACGCCGGGAGCATATGCTGGGGGCTGATAAAAGAAGGCCAGGGCGCGGGAGAATGCGAGGTAGGGGTTCTGGATGCGGAGCGTGGCCGCGGCGATCTCCTGAAAGCCGGGCTCGACCACGACGGCGGCGGCTTGGGTCTTGCGGGCCAGGCCGGCATAGCGGGGATTGGCCACAAAGGTCAGATCGGCAGGGCCGGCTTCCTCAATTCCCTTGACGCCAGTGACTTCCAGATCGGGGTTGCCGCGCAGCTCGGCGCCCAGACGGCTTGCAAGCTCGCCTAACTTCATGGATGAAATTGTACTGGAACGCATGCGCGCGGTCCCGGGATGGTCGGAACAGGCTTGCGCGGGGCGAAAAAGCGGGCGTGGGGATTCCGTTATTGAGGGATCGGAACAGCAGGCGCGGTTGCGGCCTGCGTGGGAGGCACCTGCAGGGTGTGCGCGCCGGAGGCAGCCGCGCGCAGCACCTCGTTGGGAACGATGCCCAGAACCAGCGTGGCGGCGACCGCGAGTAGCAGGGCCGCGCCCACCGCGGCTCCAACCTGAGGCGCGGGCGGAGCGATTTTTTGATCGGCAGTTGGGCGCTGGACCGAGACCAGGGCCAGGCGCAAGTAGTAGGCCGCGGCCAGGCCGGAGTTGAGCAGGCCGATGAGCACCAGCCAGACGGCTCCGCCGCTCATGGCCGCGGAGAAGGAGTAGAACTTGCCGAAGAAGCCGCCGGTAAATGGAATTCCGACCAGCGAGGCGAGGAAGAAGACCAGCAGGCTGCCGAGCAGGGGCGAACGGTAGATGAGGCCGCGGTAATCATCGATGAGGGGCAGATGCTCGTCGTAGCCGCTGACCAGCGTGACGACAGCGAAGATCCCGACGTTCATGGCAGCGTACGCAGCGATATAAATGCTGGCGGCGGCGATGCCGGTGTTGCCCAGGCCGGCGAAGGCGGCGAGCAGGTAACCGGCGTGGGCGATGGCGGAGTAGGCGAGCATGCGCTTGACGTTCTGCTGGCGCAGCGCGGCCAGATTGCCGACGGTCATGGAGAGCACGGCGACGACCCAGAGCAATGGTGCCCAGAGATTGTGGAGCGTGGGAAAGATCTCGTAGGTGACGCGCAGAAGCAGCGCAAAGGCCGCGGCCTTGGGCGCGGTGGAGAGCAGAGCAACGACCGGCGAGGGCGCGCCTTCGTAGACATCGGGCGTCCAGACGTGGAAGGGCGCGGCGGAGACTTTGAAGAAAATACCGACCAGCATCAGCGCAAGGCCGGCCAGGACGAATGCGTGATTGGGGGCCGTAGGGATGAGATTTGCGATCTCGTAAATCTGGGTGGTTCCGGTGGCGCCGAAGACCAGCGCGATGCCGTAAAGCAGGAAGCCGGTGGCGAAGGAGCCAAGCAGGAAATACTTGATGGCCGCTTCGGGACTGCGGCCGGTCTGCTTGCGGTAGCCGGCGAGAACGTAGGTGGAGATGGAGGAGATTTCCAGAGCGATGAAGACCATTAGCAGCTCGACCGCGCCGGTGAGCAGGCACATGCCGATGGCGCCGAAGACGATGAGGGCGTAGAACTCGCCCTGGTGATGGCTGCCTTCCGGCAACGTGTCGAGCGTGAGCAGCAGGGCCACCAGCACGATGCCGCAGATGAGCACGTGGAAGAAGACGGTGAAGGGGCTGGTCTCGACCGTGGAGTAGAAGCCGGTGCCGACCGGCAGGGAGAGCTGCCAGAGACTGGCCCAGAGAGCCAGAGTGGTTCCGATGGCGGCTACCCAACCGAGAGGACGGCGCGGCCAAAGGGCGGGCAGCGCGGCGTCCAGCAGCATGACAGCGACGCCGGTGAGAGTGAGGACCAGCTCGGGAAGGATGCGGTAGACGTCAGAGACAGGATTCACCGCTGGACCTCCCCGGGGATCGAGATGGATGAGACGGGCGAGACAGATCGGAGCAAGACGGCGGCTTCCTTTGCCTGCGGGGGATGGACGCCGGTCTGGATGGCGCTGAGCCAGAGGGAGGGCGCCAGGCCCATGACCAGCATGAGAACGGCAAGAGGCGCGAGTGTGGCCAGTTCGCCGAAGCGCGCGTCGGTGGGGGACTTGGAGGCAGTCATTGCGCTCTCAGGGCCGTAGAAGAGGCGCTGGACAAGCCAGAGCATGTAGGCCGCGCCGAGAATGACGACGAGCGAGGCGGCGATAGCCCAACCGCGGCTGACACCGAGGAAGGTGCTGGAGAGAATGAGGAACTCGCCTACAAAGCCGCTGAGCATGGGCAGGCCGATCATGGCCAGAGAGGCAATGACAAAGAGCGAGGCGGCGCGGGGCAGCCTGGCGCCGAGGCCGCCGTAGCCGGCGATTTCACTGGTCGCGTAGCGGTCGTATAGGAAGCCGAGCAGCAGAAAGAGCGCAGCGTCGACGATGCCGTGGCTGAGAATCTGGTAGACGGCGCCACTCCAGCCGGTGAAGGTGAAACCGTAGATCCCGAGCACGATGAGACTGAGATGGCTGAGAGCGGCGAAGGCCATCAGGCGCCAGAAGTCACGCTGGACAAGGGCCAGGCAGGCTCCGTAGAGGATGCCGATGACGGCCAAGGCGATGATGAGCGGAGCGAGTGCGCGCGCCTGATCGGGAAAGAGCCCGATATGGAAACGCAGCATGGAGTAAAGGCCCAGCTTGCCGGCGACCACCATCGCGAGCGCGACAGGCGCCTCGCCGTAGGTGTCCGCGAGCCACCCATGCAGCGGAAAGAGCGGGACCTTGACGGCAAAGGCGAAGAGGAACGCGAGCGCGGCCCAGGAGAGCGCGGTGAATGAGAAGTCGCCGTGGGCGATCATGAACTGCAGCGAGGTGAAGTCGAAGCTGCCGGTGCGGGCGTAGAGCCAGAGGATGGCGACCAGCAGGGGCGCGGACGGAATGAAGGTGTAGAGGAAGAATTTGAGCGCGGCCTTGGGACCGTCCTTGCGGCCGTACATGGCGATCAGAATGGCCATGGGAACCAGCGAGAGCTCCCAGAAGCCGTAGTAGAGCATCAGGTCGAGGGAGAGAAAGACGCCGAACATGGCGGTCTGCTGGACCAGGAAGAGCGAGTAGAAGACCTTGCGGCGCTCGGCGATGGCGCTCCAACTGGCCACGACGCCGACCGGCGCGAGCAGGCCAACGAGGACGACAAGCCAGAGGCTAAGGCCGTCGACGCCGACGTGGTAGAAGATGGCGGGGTTATCAATCCAGGGGCGGTTGATCTCAAACTGGAAGCCTGCCTGATGCAGGTCGAAGTGCGCGGGCAGATGGAGGGTGAGGCCGAAGGTGACCAGCGTGGTGAGCAGGGCGATCCAGTTGGGCAACTTGAGGCGGTCGGGGACCAGCGCGACCAGAACCGCTCCGGCCAACGGCACGAGAAGAATCAGCGTGAGAATCGATTGGTTGATCGCGTTCATTCTCTAGTGCCCCGCCAGGTTGAGATGAATTCCAAAGCCGGCTAGCAGCGCGGACCAGGAAACGGCGGCGAACAACAGCACCGCGGCCGCGCCGGCAGCCAGCCAGGCCGCGTAGGAGCGGAGATTGCCGGACTGCCATCGCTGCAAAATCATTCCCGAGAACGTGGCGATGCCGCACAGCAGCCATGCAGCGCCGCCGATCAGGCCGATATCGACGACCCAGGAGAGCAGATAACGAGAGACGGCCAACAGCGGCTTGACGACCGTGAAGCCGTAGAGTTCGTCCACGTAATACTTGTTGGCCAGCAGCTTGTAGCCGCCGGGCAGCGCCGCGGCCCACTGCGCGGGGCGTTCAGGCTTGCGGCGGTAGAGCTTGTCGGCAATGAGCCAGCCTTCCAGGGCGACCAGTACGGCCACGACGCTGAGGATCAGCTCGGTGTGGCCAGCGCCTGCTTCAACCGCGCGGGCTCCGGTGGAAGGCGCGAGGAAGGCGCCGAAGCGCTCATTGCCGATCCATCCGCCGCCGACGGAAAGGAGGGCCAGAATCACCAGGGGACCAAGCATGGACCAGGAACTCTCATGCGGGTGAACGTTCTCGCTGCGTGGGGAACCGAGAAAAGTCATGTACCAGAGGCGGAACATGTAGAGCGCGGTGAGCAGGGCGGTAACCAGGCCGACAAACCAGAGAATTTTTCCGTTGGTGCCCTGCTGGTAGGCCGCATAGAGGATGGCGTCTTTCGAAAAGAAGCCGGCGAAGGGGAAGAAGCCGGCGATGGCGAGGACGGCCGCGGTCATGGTCCAGAAGGTAATGGGCAGGTGCTTGCGGAGGCCGCCCATCTTGCGCATGTCCTGCTCGCCGCCCAGGGCGTGAATGACCGAACCGGCAGCGAGGAAGAGCAGCGCCTTGAAGAAGGCATGCGTCATCAGGTGGAAGATGGCGGCCGAGTAGGCGGCTACGCCGCAGCCCAGAAACATGTAGCCGATCTGGGAGATGGTGGAGTAGGCCAGCACGCGCTTGATGTCGTTCTGCACCAGGCCGATGGTGGCCGCGAAAAGGGCCGTAGCCGCGCCGACCACGGCGACGACGCCGAGCGCGATGGGCGCGTGGTCAAACAAAACATGCGTTCGGGCGATCATGTAGACGCCGGCCGTGACCATGGTGGCGGCGTGAATCAGCGCGGAGACCGGCGTGGGGCCTTCCATGGCGTCGGGCAACCAGATGTAGAGCGGAAGCTGCGCGCTCTTGCCGGTGGCGCCCAGCAACAGACAAAGGGCAATGGCGGTGAGAATGCCGCCGCTCCAGGCGGGAGCGGCGTCGAGCCGGGCGGAGATTTCGCTGAAGCTGAGGGTTCCGAAGTTGGCCAGCAGCAGAAACAGGCCGATGAGAAAGCCGAAGTCGCCGATGCGGTTGACGATGAAGGCTTTTTTGCCGGCGTCGGCGGCGGAGTTGCGCTCAAAATAAAAGCCGATGAGCAGGTAGGAGGCCAAACCGACGCCCTCCCAGCCGACGAACATGAGCAGGGCATTGCCGGCCAGCACCAGCAGGGTCATGAAAAAGAGGAAGAGATTGAGGAACGAGAAGTAGCGCCCGTAACCCTCTTCATGGGCCATGTAGCCGACGGAATAAATATGGATGAGGAAGCCGACGCCGGTGACGACCAGCAGCATGACCAGCGAGAGCTGATCGAGGACCAGACTGAAATCTACGTGGAACGAGGCGATGTCGAACCAGGGGTGCGGGCAGGTTTCGACGTAAGGCAGCGGGCCTGCGGCGAAGACGTATTGCGCAGCCACCAGAACCACGCCGAATGCGGCCAGAGGAGCCAGCAGGCCGATTGTGGTAACCAGCGCCTTAGGCACGCGGCTGCCCAGAAGCCCGTTCAGCACGAACCCCGCGAAGGGCAGCAGCGGGATCAGCCAGAGATGGAGGGATGCGTTCATAGTTTCATCAGGTCGATACGGTCGACGGCCAGGGTTGCGCGGGCGCGAAAGACGGCAATGATGATAGCCAGGCCCACTGCGGCCTCCGCCGCGGCGACCAGCATCACAAAGAAGACAAAGATCTGGCCCTTCACCGCGTGCCACTGATGGGCGAAGGTGACAAAGGAGAGATTCACGGCGTTGAGCATGATCTCAATGGACATGAAGACGGTAATCAGATTGCGCTTAATCAGGAATCCGATGACACCGAGGGAAAACAGCGCGGCGCTGAGGAGCAGATACCAGGAGAGCGGGACTTGCTGGGTGAAGATGGAGCTCACTTGGCGGCCGTCCTTTCCTGGATTCGGTTCTGGCTTGCATTCCGGCTCTGGTCCGGGCTGCCGTCTCCATGGCGAGCCAGCGAAACGGCGCCGAGAATGGCGATGAGAATGAGGATGGAGGTGACCTCAAAGGGCAAGAGCAGCCGGGTGAAGAGCACGGAACTGAGCTCCTCGATGTTGGTGTGGCCGCTCACGTCAGTGAGACCCTGGCCGAGGACTGCTGCGCCCAGGCCCTGGGCATGGAGAATCACTGTGGCGAGGACGCCGAGGATAGCCACGACCGCCGGAAAGCCGACGGCGCGCGCCACGTGGCTGCCCAGGGTGCGCTCCTCGCGTCCGGCATTGAGCAGCATGACCACGAATGTGAACAGCACCATGATGGCGCCGGAGTAGACGATCACCTGCGCGATGGCCAGGAACTCCGCGCCGAGCAGAAGATAGAGCACGGCCAGCGAGGACATCACCACAATCAGCGACAGAGCGCTGTTGATGGGATGGCTTTGGAGCAGAAGGTTGATGGCTCCAGCCAGACAGAATCCGGCAAACACGACAAACAGAATCAGGTGCATCGTTCCCTGGCGTAAAGGCTAGAACCGGCGGAGCTGCACCGGCTGGTTAGGGGGAAGGACGGTGGAGCTTCTTACGACAGCTCCGGAAAATCCCTCCCGATTGTAAATCAGCGGTAAGCAAGCCAAAGACTTGTTCCCAGGATATTGAGGATGGCCAGCGGCATCAGGTAGCGCCATCCGAAGTTCATGAGCTGGTCGTAGCGGAAACGCGGAAGCGTACCGCGGACCCAGACGTAGAGAAAGAGAAAACAGAAAACCTTGAGGACAAACCAAAAGATGGGGAAAAGGGTGTTGAGCACCGTGCTCTGCAGCTGTGGCATCAAGTTGCCGAAGGGGCTGGTCCATCCGCCCAGGAAGAGCAGAGTGGCGACGCAGCCCACGGTGATCATGTTGGCATATTCGGCCATGAAGAACATGGCGAACTTCATGGAGCTGTACTCGGTGTGATAGCCACCGGTCAGCTCGCTCTCCGCCTCGGGCAAATCGAAGGGGGAGCGGTTGGTCTCCGCGTAGGCGGCCGTGAGGTAAATGAAGAAGGCGATGAACTGGAGTCCGCCGAAGATGTTCCAGGTGACGATGCCTTTCTCGGCCTGCTTTTCGACGATGACGCGCAGGTTGAGCGATCCGGTCTGAAGAACGACGCCGACCAGCGAAAGGCCGAGCGCCAGCTCGTAGCTGATCAGTTGCGCCGAGGAACGCAGCGAACCGAGCAGGGAATATTTGTTATTCGAAGACCAGCCCGCCAGTGCGATTCCGTAGACGCCGATGGAAGTGATGCCGAGGATGACGAGCAGGCCGATATTGATGTCGGAGATCTCGAAGAGATGGATGCCGTGCGGTCCCACGTTGGGATTGCCGAAGGGAACCACGGCGATGGACATGAGCGCGCAGCCGAGAGCGAGGATGGGCGCCAGCAGATAGAGCGGGCGGTAGACGCCCGTGGGAATGATGTCCTCCTTGAGGAAGGACTTGGCGCCGTCCACCAGCGTCTGCAGAAGGCCGAAGGGACCGACACGGCTGGGTCCCCAGCGGTTCTGGATGCGGCCTACCAGCTTGCGCTCCAGGAGCACGGTGTAGGCGACGCCGAGCAGCATCACCACCGTTACCACGGCCACCTTGAGCAAGTTCCACAGGAAAAACTCGAGAATCGTCACTGCTGTCAGCCTCTTTTTCTTATCCTGACTACCGGGGCAAAGTGCTTTGCTGCTTTGCCATTGCTCTTCGCCCGTATTCCGGCAAACTAAAAAAAGTGACTCTGCCGCTGGCGCATTTAATCCGCTGCCGACGCCGCCAGCTTATGCTCCTGATGCTCTTCAAGCTCTTTGAGCAGAGGGCTGAAGCGGCCGAGCGTGGAAGACGTGAACAGACCGTCGTGCGCGGGAGTTACGAGGTCCGCGGCGGATGCCGCAGCGGACAGAGCCGAGACGGGAACGAAGCCCGGCTCGGAGGAAACGGCGTTGCCGCCGAAGAGATTGATGCGGTCCAGCTTATAGCTGGGAACAAGGCGCTCGATCTCGTCGAGGACGGCGAGGGGATCGAACGGGCTCAGCTTCGGCTCAAGATGATTGGCCGCGAGCCAGACTGCGTGGCGGTCGGCCTCGCCTGACTGCACGCCGCGCGACTGGCCGAGATCAGCGGTGACGCCGCCTTTGCCGAAGGGAACGAGAGACTTCACATCGACGCCCATGGCGCCGGTCAGGCGGACCAGAATCTCCAAGTCGGGCTTGACGCCGGCGCGGTCGGCAGCCTTGCGGACCATCTGCACATCGCCGTAGGTGTTGGTGACGGTGCCGGTTTTTTCGTAGAGGCTCGCGGCGGGCAGCACCACGTCGGCCAGGGCAGCGGTCTCGGTTAGAAAGATGTCCTGGACGACGACAAAGGTATCTTTCAGCGTGGCGGGATCGATGCCGAGCGATGCGACAGGATTGGCGCCGACCACCAGCAGTGCGCCGAATTCGCCTTTGGCCGCGGCCGCAAAGATCTCCGGCTGGGTCATGCCGGGCTGGCTGCGCAGGTTGGGATACTCTTCTGCGAAGAGGCCAGGCGCGGAGACGGGAACGTAGCCGGGAAGCAGATCGGGAAGAAGGCCCATGTCGGCCGCGCCGCGCGCGTTGGCGTGATCGCCGAGGCAGGCGAAGCGGACATTGCCGCGCTTGAGGCCCCAGGAGACGAGCGAGTCGAGGGCCGGACCACGGAGCTCCTGGCCGAAGATGATGACCAGAGATTCCTCGGCAAGGACGGCCTTGCTGAAGTCGGAATTGCTGGTTTCGAGATAGGCGGTGAGCGTGGCGTAGCCGCCCTCGGGCAGAAGCACGGCGGCCTTGGCCTGGCGTTCGAGTTTGATGGCGGTGGAATTGGCGATGTAAAGGCGGGCGCGGTTCAGGCGCACATTCGTGCGCAGGGTCCAGGCCAGCAGCGGGTGCTCATCAGTAGGATTGCCGCCGATAAGAAGAATGGCCGGCGCGCTGGCAATGTCGCTGAGGCCGGCGGTCTTGCCGTTGTGGCCGGCGAGTGCGCGGGCAAAGTCCGCGTAGTCGGTCGAGCGGGTGTGGTCGATATGGTTCGTCTGGAGGACGGTCCGCGCAAATTTCTGCAGCAGGTAATTCTCTTCGTTGGTGATCTGATTGGAGCCGATGACGGCGATGGAATTTCCGCCTTTGGCGTCACGGATTTCTTTCAGCTTGCCCGCGGCCAGGCGCAGAGCGTGTTCCCAGGTGGCCGGTTCCAGGTTGCCCGCTGAGTTGCGGACAAGCGGCGTAGTGAGACGTTCAGAACTTTCTACAAAATCGAAGGCGAAGCGGCCTTTGGCGCAGAGAAAATCGCCGTTGATGCCGCTCTTGTCGCGGTTGTCGGCGCGAATAATTTCCGAGCCGTCGCCGGCGCTGCGGACGCCCAGCGTGACCTTGCAGCCGTCGGCGCAGTGGGTGCAGACGGTGGAGACATGGTCCATCTCCCAGGGACGGGTCTTATAGCGGTAGCTGCCGCTGGTGAGAGCGCCGACCGGGCAGACGTCGATGCACATGCCGCACTGCTCGCAGTCGAGCTGGTCGCCCCCACCGCCTCTTCCAATCACATTGGGCACGATAACGGAGCTGACGCCGCGGTTCTGCACGCCCAGGGCCCAGACGTCCATGCCCTCGCCGCACATGCGGATGCAGCGGTAACAGAGGATGCAGCGCGGGCGGTCGTAAAAGACGGCGGGCGACCACTGCTGCTCGTCGCGGTGGTGCTTGGCCTCGGCATAGAGGCTTTCGCCGGCGCCGTACTTGAAGGTCATGTCCTGCAGCTCGCATTCGCCGCCGGCATCGCAGACGGGGCAGTCGAGCGGGTGATTGCCGAGCAGAAGCTCGATGGTGGCCTTGCGCGCCTGGGCAATCTCCGGCGATTCGGTGATGAAGACCTGGCCCTCGGCGACGGTGGTGGTGCAGGCGGTCTGGAGCTTGCCGACCTTTTCCTGGCGGACGAGGCACATGCGGCAGGCCGCCTGCAGACTGAGGCCGGGATAGTAACAGAAAGCCGGAATCTCGATGCCGGCCTTGCGGCAGGCGTCGATAAGCAACGTTCCCGCGGGAGCGGTGAGCTGTTTTCCGTCGACGGTGAAGGTTACGTTTGGCATTCGTCTCCAAAGCCCCTTAAAGCACGGCCATTTCCACGTGCTTCGCAAACGGGCAGGGCTTGCCGTTCAGATGATCCTCGAACTCCTTGCGGAACTTCTTCACAAATCCCAGCGTGGGCATGGCGGCGGCGTCGCCGAACGGACAGAAGGTGCGGCCCAGCATGTTTTCGGCGAGATATTGAATGTTGTCGATGTCCTTGGCCGCGCCAAATCCTGCATGAAAGCGCGTCAGCGACTTCTTGAGCCAGTCAGTGCCTTCGCGGCAAGGGATGCACCAGCCGCAGCTCTCGTGTTGATAGAAACTGATGGTGCGCAGCGCAAACTCGACGATGCAGGTCTGGTCATCGATGACCACCACGCCGCCGGAGCCGAGCATAGAGCCAGCCTTGCCGACCTGGTCGAAATCCATGCCCAGGGTTTCGATCTCTTCGGGCAGAAGGACCGGGGTCGATGATCCGCCGGGGACTACGGCCTTGAGTTTCCGGCCGCCGCGCACGCCGCCGGCGACATCGTAGATCATTTTTTTGAGGTTGTAGCCCATGGGCAGCTCGTAGACGCCGGGACGCTCGATGTGGCCGCTAATGCAGAAGAGGCGCGTGCCGCCGTTGCGCGGCGAGCCGGCGGCCGCGTAGGCTTCCGCACCCATTTCGATGACGTGGGGCACTGAGGCGATGGTCTCGGCGTTGTTGATGACCGTGGGACCGCCATAGAGGCCGACGACGGCGGGAAACGGTGGCCGGATGCGGGGAACGCCGCGCTTGCCTTCGAGAGACTCCATCAGCGCCGACTCTTCGCCGACCTCGTAGGCTCCGGCGCCGGTCTGGGTGACGATCTGGAACTCGGTCCCGGAGCCGAAGATGTTCTTGCCAAGGAAGCCGTGCTCATAGGCATCGGCTACGGCTAGCTCCATGATTTCGAGCAGATGGCGATACTCGCCGCGCAGGTAGATGAAGCCCAGCCTGGCGCCGACGGCGAGACCGGCGATGATCGTACCTTCAATCACTGCATGGGGATCGTGCAAAAAAATCAAGTGATCCTTGCAGGTTCCTGGCTCGCTCTCGTCGCCGTTGACCAGGATGTACTTGGGCTTGGGCGAGGTCTTGGGGACGAAGGACCATTTGAGGCCGGTCGGGAATCCGGCGCCGCCCCGTCCGCGCAGGTTGGATGCCTTCATCTCGTTGATGATCCAGTCGGGGCCTTGTTCGAGACACTTCTTTGCTGAAGTGTATCCGCCGAGTTCCAGATAGCGGTCGATCTTGGCCGCGCCCATGTCGAAGCGGCGGGTTACGATCTTGACCTCGTCGGGATGGGAGACCAGCCTAGGCATGGGAAGCTGTCCCTTCTGCCTTCCACCCCGGCGAGAAGGACCCGTCGTCGGGGGCACCGGTCTTGGCCTTGCCGCGATAACCGTCCAGGATGCCGGGAACCAGCTCCGGCTTGAGCTCGTCGTGGAAGTCGTAGTTGATCTGGATGGCCGGCGCCCAGCAACAGGCGCCGATGCACTCGACCTCTTCGAGCGAAAAAAGGCCGTCGGGGGTTATTCCTTTGGGGCCGATGCGCAGTTCCTCCTGAAATCGCTCGTAGAGATCGTAGGCGCCGCGCAGCATGCAACTGATATTGGTGCAGACCTGCACGTTGTATTTGCCCACCGGCTTGAAGCGCAGCATCGAGTAGTAGCTGGCGACGGTGCGCACATCCAGCTCGGTGATGCCGATGCGCTGGGCCACCTCGGCGATGAGCGCGTCAGAGAGATAACCGATCTCGTCCTGCGCGTAGAGCAGCATGGGAACCAGCGCGGAGCGGCGGACGGGGTATTTCTCGACAACCGCATCGAGGCGGGCGGCAAGACGGGGCGAAAACAGGGTCATGGTCTCTGAACTCATCGCGGCGCCTCCGTGGACTTCATCAGGTCGCGCGCCCAGGCTTCGGCGGCCATATCCATCTCTTCCTCGCCGGATTCGCCGTGCAGGCATCCGGACGCGGTCAACGTAAGCACTCCGCTGCGGCCGTCTTCGCGCCGCCAGCTCACTTGGGCGCCGCTGCGGACGAGCTCCAGCGAGTGGCGATGATGACGAACGGTAATCCGGCTGCCGTTCAGCTCAACTTCCGGCAGCTTTCCGGCGCTGAGGCCGTGGGCTGCCGCATAGCTGCGAAGCAGGGAGGCGAGGGAGATCCATAGCTCCTCCCAAAGAGCCTCCAGAGACAGAGACGGCGGCGCGGCGCTCAACGGTCAATCTCCCCTAACACGATGTCGATGGAACCAATAACCGCGACGACATCGGCCAGCATGCGGCCTTGGCACATGGCTTCCAGCGCCTGCAGCGTGGCAAACGATGGATAGCGCATATGCACGCGGTAGGGCTTGGCGGTGCCGTCGGAGACCACATAGTAGCCGGTCTGGCCGTGGCCCGCTTCAACGCCCTGATAAACTTCGCCGGCCGGGACCGCGAAGCCTTCGGTGACGATTTTAAAGTGATGGATCAGAGCCTCCATCTGGGTCTTCATCTTTTCCCGGTCGGGCAGAACGATTTTGGGCGCATCGGCCTTGATTGCACCCTCGGGCATGCCGTCCAGGGCCTGCTGGATGATCCTGACGCTCTGGCGCATCTCGTCGAGGCGGACCAGATAGCGGGCCCAGCAATCACCTTCGGTCAGGATGGGCACGTGGAACTCGAACTTCTCGTAGCTGGAGTAAGGCATGTCGCGGCGAAGGTCGAAGTCGACGCCGGAGGCTCTGAGCGGAGGGCCGGTGACGCCGAACGCGACGGCGTCGGCCGCCGAGAGATAGCCCACCCCCTGCAGACGGTTGCGGAAGATCGGATTGCCGGTGAGCAAGTTTGAGTACTCGTCGATCTTTTCCGGGAGGGTCCGGATGAAAGCCTGGACGCGGTCTAGGAACCCCAAGGGCGGCTCCATGGAAAGGCCGCCGATGCGGATGTAGCTGGTCATCATCCGCTGTCCGGCGATGGCCTCAAAGAGACGCAGGATTTCTTCGCGCTCGCGGAAGGTGTAGAGGAAAACGGTGAGCGCGCCAATGTCCATGGCGTGAGTGCCCAGCCAGATCAGGTGCGAGTTGAGGCGGCTGAGCTCGGCCAGCAAGACGCGCAGCCACTGGGCCTTTTCCGGAATTTCGAGGTCGAGCAGCTTCTCGACGGCCAAACAGTAGCAGAGATTGTTGGAGAGCGGGTCGAGGTAGTTGACGCGGTCGGTCAGCGGCACCACCTGCTGGTAAAACTTGGCTTCGCAGGTCTTCTCGATACCGGTGTGCAGGTAACCGATCTCGGGGTAAATCCGGACGACAATCTCGCCGTCGATCTCGACCACCAGACGCAGGACTCCATGGGTGGCGGGGTGCTGCGGGCCCATGTTGATGACCATGTGCTGGTCTCTGGCGCCTTCGGCCGCTGGAGCTTCGAGGATGGGCGTGCCGATCAGTTCAGTCATCTAGCGATAGCCCTCCACCGGGTAGTCTTTGCGCAGCGGATGGCCAACCCAGTCCTCGGGCATGAGGATGCGGCGCAGGTTCGGATGACCTTCAAAATGGATGCCAAACAAGTCGAAGACCTCGCGCTCGTAAAAGTTAGCGGAGGGCCACACGGGGGTGATGGACTCGATGGAAGGAGCTGCGCCGTCGATTCGGGCCGAGAGCCGGACATGCTCCTTGAAGGCATGGGAGAGCAGGTGATAGCTCAACTGGAAGCGGGGCGCGGCGGGAAACCAATCAACCGCGGTCATGTCTTCAAAAAAATTGTAGCCGGCGGTCTGGAGGGCGGCTGCAGCGGCGCGAATGTGGTCTTCGGCAACGGTCAGCGTCAGCTCGCCGCGGTCCCATTTGGCGTCGGTCAGCGCCTCTGCGTTCCAGGCCAGGATGGCTTTCAAGGCCGGGTGATCGGAAAGGCTCGCGAGCACTGCCTGTTTGCCGAGAAGGGTGTTGCCGGGTCCCTGGGTCATCCTAAAGGTCCGCCTTATCCTGGCTCCAGTTAAGGACGCCTTTGCGCACGATGTAAAAGAGTCCGACGGCGACAAAGCCCAGGTAGACCAGCATTTCCCAAAATCCGAAGAGGCGGGAACCGGTAATCTGGGGTAGCTTACGGTAGACCACCGCCCAGGGCATCACGAAGACTGCTTCCACGTCGAACAGGATGAATAGGACGGCGACCAGGTAAAAGCGCACGCTGAAGCGCTTGCGGGCGTCGCCCACTGGCTCGATTCCGCACTCGTAGGCGGCCAGCTTGACGGGCGTGTTGCGATGACGCCCGACAAACCAGGAGGCCAATACGATGCCCACCCCGAGCAGGAGGGCGGCGAGAATCTGCATCAGCAACGGAAGATATTGCCAGTAATAAGGAATCATCGCCAACAGATCCGGAAAGCCGTCTAAGGATTGCACTCAGCGCCCGATTTTCGGCGGCTGCGATCAAACAAGACGCTGGTTTGAGATTAGGTTTTCAGCCCCCTCCCGTCAAGGCGGGGCACGGAGGCCGCGGAGAAGCGCGCGAACAGCACCGGTCCTGTGGAAACAGGGGCTGATCATAGCGGCGCACGCCGCCGCGGTTCGGCAGGGTCTCGCAGGTAAAGTGCACATCTTTGTATAGCCTGTTCATTTCCGAAACAGGTGTGTGTTGGATCACAGGAGTTCCCGATCTGGAACGGCATCCTTGTCTTGTTCCCGAACACGGACGCAGTACCTCGGTCATCTAAAAAGTTGTCCAATGGGGCCGAAGAATAGGTTGAGGATAAACACCATGGCAACTTCGACGACAACTGGCGTTACGGTTACAGCCTTCGTGGCCTCCTCACCCAGTATTCTTCGCTCACGGCGGCGCAGGATTTCGCCGCTGGCAGGGCGCGCCCTGGAGATCCTGGGGCACTCGATCGAATATCTGACCGACGAGTTTGTGCATCAGGGCGGCTCGCTGAGCGCGAGCGACGGCCGGCTGGAGGCCGTGCAGTTGCTGATGGCCCTCAACCGCCAGATTTACTATGAATGTCCGGAGGTGCCGACGCTGACGGAGCGCTGCCAGGCCTTCCTGGGGCATCGTCCCTCCTAGATTCCCATCGTTTCCTGGAGATCCTCCTCCTCCGCATCTGGGGCACATGTCTTTTGCAGCGAGAAGCCCCCCCTGCTCTTCCCATGTGAAGAGTCTGCCCGGGTTTCTCATGCGAAGCGGCGGCCCGCGCTCTATTGCCCGAACACCAGCACCGAAAAGAGAACCAGCCACGCAAGGCTCATGGCATGCCAGTACCAGGCCGTTACATCGACGGCAACCTGGCGGTACTCGACGCGCTTGAACCAGCGCAGGGCGCTCAGACAGAGGATGAGAGCGAGCACGCCCAGCAGAAGATGGGCGGCATGCAGGCCGGTGATCACGTAGAAGAAATAACTGGCTGGCGTCGACCAGCGGTCGAAGGCAAAGCCCTGCGCGGTGAGCTGCCGCCAGGCCAGGATCTGGCCGGCGAGAAACAGCGAGCCGAGGATCAGCGTCAAGCCCAGCCAGGGCAGGGTGCGACGCAGGGCCGGGCGGCCCAGGCCGAGCCATTCTTCCAGCACATCGATTTCATTGAAGATGTTGCGACGGGCGAATTCCATGGTGAGGCCGCTGAGCAGCAGCACCGCGGTATTGAGGTAGAGGATCGGGGGCAGCAGCACCGGGTGCCAATCACCAATCAGTTCATGTGTCCGCGGGTCCATGCGCATGCCGGCCTGGCGCGCGAAGAAGAAGAGCACCAGCACGGCGAAGAACATCATGTCGGCCGCCAGGGCGGAAAAGACGAAAAACCGGACGCGGTGCAGGAATTCGTAGGGCTCCCGGCGTTCGTTCTCGCCGTCATCCCCTCCGCTGCCGCCATTTCCACCAGTCGGGCGGCGGGCTACAGGGGGTTTGCCGCCGAATCCCGGCTCTTTCCGTTCCGTTTCCGCTGGGGTGTGCGTAAAGGTGGACGGCATGGCGGCCTCTGTGATGATGAGATTACTCCCACTTTGATTTGGACGCACCCGGATTCGATCGAGATACCGCGGAAAGGGAGAAAAATCCTTGCTCCGCGAGCTGGCGCGGGAAAGCTCGAGGATTCTTCTTTCAAATTCGACCCATTCCAGCATATTTCAGGGCGCGGATTTTCGGTCGAAAAGAGCGATTGATTGCATTCGCTAAGGCGGACGCCTGAAAGAAAAATGCCTTAGGCGGCCGCGCCGGTGGAGCGGGCAACGGCGACCGTCTGGACAAAGAGCCGGTGAACCCGGCGATCACTGGAAAGCTCGGGATGAAAGGTGGCGGCCAGGATCGAGCCCTGGCGGACCAGGACCGGGAAGCCGTCGCGGCGGGCGAGCACCTGAACTTTGGGCCCGATTTCAAGGATGCGCGGGGCGCGGATGTAGACCATCTCCAGCGAACCGCCGGGGAGCGCGGTCTCAGCGGTGAGGATGGTGGAGTCGATCTGGCGGCCATAGGCATTGCGCTCGACTACGGCGTCGAGCAGGCCCAGCGAGCGCTGGGGCGGGTTGAGGACCTTGCGCGCCAGCAGAATGGTCCCGGCGCAGGTGCCGAAGACCGGCTTGGCGGAGCAAAACTGCTGCAATGCCTCGAAAAACTGCTGTTTTTCAAGGAATTTGAGCATGGTGGTGGATTCGCCGCCGGGCAGGATGAGGCCGTCGAGACCGGCTAGCTGCTCCGGCTTGCGGATTTCCAGCGGACTGGCTCCCGACTCGGTGAGCGCATCAGCGTGGGCGGCATAATCGCCTTGGATCGCCAGAACGCCGATGCGCGGCAGCGTACTGTTTTCGGTCAATGCGAACTCCCGGGTTCTTCTATGATTTGTCGGTTCGACGCGCGACACCCCGGCTGTGCCCTGACACCATGCCCAGGTCACGCTGAAGGCAGTTCGCCGCGCCCCAAGCGGCTACCAGCCGCGCGTCTGCAGGAGCTGAGACTCCTCGATCGCCGCAGCGGCCTGACCCTTCATGGTACCGGTGACCTGCTCGGAAACCTCGGCCAGAATCTTGGGGTCGTTGAAGTGGGTCGTGGCGGCGACGATGGCCTTGGCGCGGGAGACGGCTTCCTCGCGCTCGCGGGTATCGTTCTCAACGTCGAGGGGCGTGGCGCGCTCCTTCATGAAGATTCCTGAGCCGACGAAGATGGCCTCGGCGCCGAGCTGCATCATCAGAGCGGCATCGGCGGGCGTGGCGATGCCGCCGGCGGAAAAGTTGGGCACGGGTAGTTTACCGACCTGGGCGACCATTCTGACCAGTTCGTAGGGAGCCTGCAGCTCCTTGGCGGCGGCGTAGAGCTCCTGCTCGGTGAGCACCGTGAGCTGGCGCATCTCTTTGGTGATCTGGCGCATGTGCCGTACGGCGTGGACCACGTCGCCAGTGCCTGCCTCACCTTTTGTGCGGATCATGGCCGCGCCCTCGGCGATGCGCCTGAGGGCTTCGCCCAGGTTGCGGGCACCGCACACGAATGGCGTGGTAAAGGCATGTTTGTCAATGTGATGCGCCTCGTCGGCGGGGGTAAGCACCTCGCTCTCGTCGATAAAGTCGACGCCCAGCTCCTGGAGAATCTGGGCCTCGGCGAAGTGGCCGATGCGAGCCTTGGCCATGACCGGAATGGAGACGGCCTGAATGATCTGCTTGATCAGGCTGGGCTTGGCCATGCGGGCAACGCCACCCTCGGCGCGGATCATTGCCGGAACGCGCTCCAGGGCCATCACCGAGGCGGCGCCGGCTTCTTCGGCAATGCGGGCCTGCTCGACGTTCATCACGTCCATGATGACGCCGCCTTTGAGCATCTCCGCCAGTCCCACCTTCAGACGCAGGCCGGTTCCGGTAACGCTTTTGTCCCCATGCGGTTCGTGCATCGTTCTGACCTCGATTCCAGGTGGTTTCCGGGCCGCTGCGGGCCTCGGGAAACCGTGAAGTTCTTCAAGTCTTAGTGTAGCAGCGATGGAGCCTGCCGGTGGAGGGGAGATGCGCGGAAGTGTTGTGCGCGCCTTCATTAAATCCTTCCAAGCCGCCTGAATCACTTCTGGTCATTTTTCTGCATGGTTCCTAAGCACATGGCGACTGCGCATCCATTACCGGCGCCGGTCAAGGGGCAGACCCAGGAGGCGGCTGGTCAGCGGCAGGCCGCTGCCGCCCCTCACGGGACCGCGAGCGAAGGGGCTCTGGTGCCCACCGCGGTGGCGTGCAAGGAGCCGGAGGAGATCCTTCCGCTCACACCGGCGGTGGCGCGGCTGCCGGTGGAGTTGGATGTGACCATCCCGATCCGGGACTTCCGGGTGCGCACGCTGTTGGCTCTGGAGCCTGGCCAGTTGATTGAGTCGAAGTGGGCCAACGGAGATGACGTGCCGCTGGCCGCTGGAGATGTGCAGCTGGCGTGGAGCGAGTTCGAGGTGCTCAATACGCAACTGGCGGTGCGCCTGACGCGGTTGACCTGACGCAGTTGGTGCGGCGGTTGGTTTGACGCGGCGTTGGCATCAGCAGGATGCGGCGCGGCTGGCGTGAGCAGGACGGGGCACAGCGGGAAGCAGGACACAGGCAGGGAACGGGCCGAACGGCGGAGATGAGGGCAGCGGAAGAATGCGGGAGGCGCGGATGGAACCAGAGATGGATCGCTTGCCGGGCGGACTGACCGGATGGCTGCTCAAGCGGCTGCGCTTGCCGCGGCGCGAGCGGCCGCGGCTGGAGCTGCTGGAGCGCATTGCGCTGGCGCCGCGGCAGTCGCTGGCGCTGGTGGAGGCCGAGGGCCGCCGCTTTCTGGTGGCGACTTCGGCCGAGGGCGGGCCGGCATTCTACGCGCTGGACACCGAGGCTTCGATTGCCGACGCGCGCACTGCCGATGCGCGCCCGGACGGTGGCGGGTCTTCTTCCGCTCATGGGTATTCATCCGCAAGCGGACCTGCTTCTGTCCGCAGTATTTCTACAGCCAACGGGTTTTCCTCAGGTCAGGGATTTTCTTCGGCTTTGACGCGGGCGGCTGCGCGGTCGCAGCAGACGCAGCGCTCGAGGGTCTCATGGTGACCATGTGGGCCGCGGCGCGCGTGGCGGCCGCGGCGCAAGCTCCGCTGCTGCCCGATCTGAGTGCGCGCCTTCGCCCCTCGGACTCAACTCCGTGGACGATTCTCTTTGTTCTGACCCTGATCACGCTGCTGCCCGCAATTCTGATGTGCATGACCCCGCTGGTGCGGCTGCTGGTGGTCTTCCATTTTCTGCGCCAGGCGCTGGGCACCCAGACGGCGCCCTCCAATCCCACGCTGATGGGGCTGGCGCTGATGATGGCCTGGTTCCTGATGACCCCGGTGCTGAACCAGGTAGACCAGCAGGCCGTGGAGCCCTACCGCGCGGGACAGATCACCGGCTGGGACGCGATCAGCCGCGGCGCGCAGCCGGTGAAGCACTACCTGCTGCGTTACGCCCGGGAGAAGGACCTGGCCCTGTTTACCGCGGCAGGACAGATTCCCCGGCCCAACCAGCCCGACGACCTGCCCTTGCAGGTGGTGATTCCGGCTTACATCCTGTCCGAGCTGAAGGCGGGCTTCGCTATCGGCGCGGTGCTTTACCTGCCGTTTCTGCTGATCGATATGGTCACCGCTTCGATCACCACCTCGATCGGCATGTTCCAACTGCCTCCGGTGGTGGTTTCGACGCCGTTGAAGATTCTGCTGTTTGTAATGGTGGATGGCTGGAACCTGCTGGCCGGCTCGCTGCTGAAGAGTTTCTAAGGGGGATTCCGATGACGCCCGACATGGTTGCCGAACTGCTGCGCCAGCTGATGAAGGAGTCCTTGATTCTGTCTGCTCCGCTGCTGATTTCCGCCGCGGCGCTGAGCTTTGTGCTCAGTCTCGTGCAGACCTTGACCAGCCTGCAGGAGCAATCGCTCACCACCGTTCCCAGGCTGGGAGCGATCGCGCTGATCCTGCTGGCCGGCATGCCCTGGTTTCTGGGCCGCCTGGCGGACTACACCCGGCTGCTGCTCGGCGACTTCCATCGCTACCTGGGCTAGCAGCTGTCAGGGCCGAGAAATTGCTGGGCTAGGAAACGGAGAACCGCGTCATGCAATACGCAGGCCAGGTGGAGTGGGGCAGCTTTCTCAGCGCTATGACGCTGGTGCTGGTGCGGGTGAGCGGAATGGTGCTCTTTGCCCCGTTCTTCAGCTCGATCGCGCTGCCGGCGCGCACCAAGGCGGTCTTCGTGGGGGTGGTGGCCTACCTGCTGGCTCCGCTGGTGGCGGCTTTGCCGCATGCGCAGGCCGCGATCAGCTTCTCCGCCGCGGTGGGCGAGCTGGCCGTGGGCCTGGTCTACGGGCTGACGCTCGCGCTGCTCAGCGAGATGCTGCTGTTCGCCGGGCAGATCGCGGGGCTGCAGTTTAGCTTCTCGCTGGTCAACCTGCTGGATCCCGAATCAGCCATTCAGACCCCGCTGCTCGGCGACCTGTTTCAACTGATGGGCACGCTGGTGGTGATCACCGCCGGTTTGGACAGAATCCTGCTGGCTTCGATGGTACGCAGCTTCCGCGCCGTGCCGCTCGGCACCTATGTTCTGGCCCCGGCCAGCGCGCAGGCGATCGTGCGCGCTGCGGGCGGGATTTTTCTGGCGGCTCTGGAATTGGCCGCGCCGGTGCTGGCCGCGACCCTGCTGGTGGAGATCGCCGTCACCCTGCTCAGCAAGCTCAGCCCGCAACTGCCGGTGATGATGCTGACCGTTCCGCTGAAGACGCTGACCGGGTATGTTCTGCTGGCCGCCTCGCTGGCCCTGTGGCCGCGCTTTATTGAGGCGCGCTTCGACTCCCTGCTCGACCTGGCCGAGCGGTTGATCGCCCCGGCCGGCGTGGGACACGCGCTGGGTCTGGCGCTGGGACTGGGAGGCTAGACGATGCCGGGAGAGCGCACCGAACAGGCCACACAGCATCGCCGCGAGGAGGCGCGCAAGGAAGGTGATGTCCTGCACAGCCGTGAGCTGTCAGCCGCCGCCGGAACCCTGGCCGGCGTGATGGCGCTGGGGGTGCTGGGCAACAGGAGTCTGGTGGTCTGGCGGGATACCTTCGCCGGTTTTCTCGCGCTGGGCGCGCCGGCGCGCTGGGAGCCCGCGGAGATGGCGCCGACACTGTATGCCGTGCGCCGACTGGCGCTGGCTGTTCTGGGACCGCCGGGCACGGTCATGGCGGCGGTTGCGGCGGCCGCGCTGGGAGTGGGGATAGTGCAGGCCGGAGGCGTCACCTTCTATCCCAGGCTGGTTGGCTTCAAGCTGGACCGCATCAACCCGGTCTCGAACATCAAGAACCTTTTCAGCCTGCGCGCCGCGGCGCGGCTGGCGAAGTCGCTGATCCCCGCCAGCCTGCTCGCTGTCTTTGCCGTGCAGCGCATCGGCAGGCAGCTCAGCCTGCCGCCGTTTTCCGCGATAAGGCTGGAACAGCTTGGCTCCGATGTCTATGGACTGCTGCTGGCCACCGCGTGGCTGCTCTTCGGCTGGTCGGCCATTGATTACCTGGTCGAATGGCAGAGCCGCGAGTCGCGGCTGAAGATGAGCAAGCAGGATCTGCGCGAGGAGATGAAGCAGACCGAGGGCAATCCCCAGATCCGCGGCCGCATCCGCAGCCTGCAGCGCCAGATGCGCCGCGGGCGGGTGAAGGCCGATGTCTCCCGCGCAGCGGTGGTGCTGACCAACCCGACCCACTATGCAGTGGCCCTGGGCTTCGACTTCGTCACCATGGACGCGCCCAAGGTGCTGGCCAAGGGCCGCAACCTGCTGGCCGAGGAGATCAAAGCCGAGGCCCGCTGGGCCGGCGTGCCGATTATCGAGAATCCGCCCCTGACCCGCTCCCTCTACCGCTCGGTTGAAGTGGGCCAGCCTATCCCGGTGAATCTCTACGCCGCCGTGGCCGCCATTCTGGCTTACCTCTACCGCCAGCGCGTGGAGGAGGAGCTGCGCGACCGCCGCGCCCGCGAGGCCGCCGCGCGGGCACAAGCGCAGGCCGCCGCGCAATCCATGCGCCCCGGCTCCGCACCCGGCCCTGGAGCGCCGCCCTTGAGAGGAGAACCACGATGAGCACCACCGCCCTGGCTCCCGCCGCGTTGACCGCGCAGACCATCGTGCAGCGGCTGCGCGAATACGTGCTGCCGCTGGCGGCGATCAGCGTAATTTTTGTCATGATGGTCCCGCTGCCGGCCCCCGCGCTGGACTTTCTGCTGGCGCTCTCGATGGCCGCGTCGATCATTGTCTTCCTCTCCGCGGTGCAGATCCGGAGGGCGGTCGAACTGAGCGTCTTTCCCACCCTGCTGCTGCTGCTGACGCTGTTCCGGCTGTCGCTGAATATCGCCTCCAGCCGCCGCATCCTGCTGCACGGGCAGGAGGGCACGGCGGCCGCCGGCATGGTGATTCAGGCCTTCGGCCAGTTCGTAGTGGGCGGCAATTACGTGGTCGGCTTCGTGGTCTTCCTGGCCCTGATTGCGATTCAGTTCCTGGTGGTCTCGCACGGAGCCGTGCGCACCGCCGAGGTCACCGCGCGCTTCACCCTGGACGCGATGCCGGGCAAGCAGATGGCCATCGACGCGGATATGAACGCCGGTCTGATCGATGAAGCCGAGGCGCGCAGGCGGCGCCAGGCGATCGCCCGCGAGGCCGAGTTTTATGGCGCCATGGACGGCGCGGCGCGCTTCAACCAGCGGGATGCCCTGGCCACGATTCTGATTACCTGCATCAATATCATCGCCGGCCTGCTGATCGGAACCATCCAGCAGGGGATTGCGCTCGCCGAGGCCGCCCACACCTATACGGTGCTCACCGTTGGCGACGGGCTGGTGACCATTATCCCCTCGCTGCTGGTCTCGGTGGCCGGAGGCATCACCCTCACCCGCGCCAACTCGGCCGGGCTGCTGGGCGGCGAGATCCGCCAGCAACTGCTGGGCAAGCCGGCCACGCTTTACCTGGCCAGCCTGGTTTCGGCGGCGATGTGCCTGATTCCCGGGCTGCCCAAGCCGGTGTTTCTGATCGTGGCCACCGGACTCTTCCTGGCGGGCCGGAGGGTTGCCGCGCAGGCGCCCGCGACGGCTCCGGCTGAGGCGGGAGTTGCCGGGAAGAAGAAGGCCGAACTGGCGCGATCCGCCGCGGCGGACGATCTGGCCCAGCTGCTGCGCCTGGAGGAACTGACCCTGGAGATAGGCTTCCAGTTGATTCCGCTGGTGGACGAAAAGGAGGGTGGCCAGCTGCTGAGCCGGGTGCGGTCGCTGCGCCGCCATCTCTCCGCGGAGATGGGATTCCTAGTGCCCCCGGTGCACATCTCCGACAACCTGCGGCTGCGCCCGCGGGAGTACCTGTTCTCGCTGCGGGGCATGGAGATCGGCCGCTGGCAGACCGAAGGACAGCACCTGCTGGCCGTCTCCGGCGACCCCAACCGGCGGCCGCTGGCCGGCAAGGAGACCCGCGAACCGGCCTTTGGCGTGCCCGCCATCTGGATCGCCCCGGCTCTGGAGGAGCAGGCCATCGCCGCCGGCTATTCGGTGGTGGAAGCCGTTACCGTGATCACCACCCACCTGGGCGAGCTGATGCGGCGCCACGCCTGCGAGCTGCTGGGCCGGGCCGAGACCAAGCGGCTGCTCGACTCGCTCAACGAGAGCCACCCGAAACTGATGGAAGAGCTGGTGCCCAAGCTGCTGACCCTGGGCGAGGTGGGAAGGGTGCTGGAACAACTGCTGCGCGAGCGGGTCACCATCCGCGATTTGGGCACGATTCTCGAGGCGCTGCTGGAGACCGCTCCGGTGAACAAGAGCCTGGTAGCGCTGGTGGAAGCCTCACGCCAGGCGCTGGGCAGGCGGCTGATCCAGCCGCTGCTCGATGGGGAGGGCCAGCTGGCGGTCCTGCTGATGGACCCGGCGCTAGAGGAGGAGATTCTCTCCACTGTGGCCCCGGAGACCGGCCAGCGGCTGCTGGCCGCAACCGCCGTGCCGGAGACGCCGCTGGTCCGGCGGCTCACCGATTCTTTGAGACAACTTATTGGCGCAGCCTCAACCGCGGCAATCCCAGTGCTTCTCTGCCCCAGTCCGGCGCGCTACTACGTCAAGCGCTGGCTGGAACCGGTGCTGCCGCGGCTGGCGGTGGTGGCTGCCGCCGAGATTCCGCCGGAAACCCGGTTGCGCCCGGTGGGAACTGTGCGCTGAACGCGCGGGGCGCCGAAAGAACGGGAACCACGCGGGAGCGGGTTCCAGGAAAGGGCAGGACGGGGATGGGACCGATGGCCGCGATGGGAAGCCAGAAGAGTATGCGCAAGGGAGTGGCCGCAGAGGCCTACCCGCCAGCCGCAGCCGTGGTCCCTACGCTCACCAGCGAGCAGGAACAGGTCCTCCTGGAGCACTTGCCGATCGTGCGTTTTCTGGCTCGCCGCATTCACGAGCGGCTGCCCCAGCATGTGGACATCGAGGACCTGGTATCGGCCGGGGTGGTGGGGCTCATGGACGCCTTCGTCAAGTTCGATCCCGCCAAGAACGTGCAGTTCCGCAGCTATGCGCAGTTCCGCATCCGCGGGGCCATCCTGGACAGCCTGCGGTCCCTGGACTGGAGCCCGCGCGAGCTGCGCCGTAAGGGGCGCGCGGTCGAGGAGGCCATCCGGACGCTGACGGCGCGGCAGGGCCATCCGCCCGGCGAGGCCGAGGTGGCCGCGGAGATGGCGTTGAGCCTGGACGAGTACCAGCAGCTCCTGGGCGATCTGAAGGGCCTGGAGATTGGCACGCTGCACCTGGAACGCAACGAGGAGTCCGGTGAAGAGGAGCTGGCGTACATACCGGGACGTCCCGACGAGGACCCGCTGTTTCGCTGCCTCAGGGGAGAACTCGAAGAGCGCCTGGCCGACGCCATCGCGCATCTGCCCGACCGGGAGCGGCTGGTGATGAGCCTCTACTACTACGAGGAGATGACCATGCGCGAGATCGGTCTGGCGCTGGGGGTGGTCGAGTCGCGGGTCTCGCAGGTGCACGCCTCGGCGGTGGTTCATCTGCGCAGCGCGCTGCGTGATCTGGCCGAGAGCGGGGCGCTGCCCGCCGGCCGCGCGCGCAGGCCCCCGCAGCGCCGCGATGCGGAGCTGGACGCTGGCGCCGGAGAGAATCGGAGGGCCGCGAAAGAGGCAGCCATGGCCGTGGATCGAGGAGCCGGGCTGCGGGCGCAGAGGCGATGAGGCGCCTTGCAGCCGCAGGCCGCGGGACAGTGGGGCAGAGGGGATAAGGGGCCTTGCGGGCAAAGGGCGCAGGGAAGACAACGGCGGGGAGAATGTAGCCGGTCATGGGCGGGAACGGCACAAAAAGATGACCGGCGGGGAGGGGAAGGGCTGATGGAAAAGACGCTCAAGCAGGACGAGATCGACGCGCTCTTCGAGGCGGCCCGATCGGCGGTCCCCGAGGCACAGCGGCACGAAGTGAGAGCCAGGGTGGTGCCTTATAACTTCTCTTCGGCCGGCCAGATCTCAACCGAGCAGCTGCGGGCGATCAGCATGCTCAACGACCTGTTCGCGCGCAACCTGACCCACAAGCTGGCGGCCTGGCTGCGCACCCGCTTTCAGGTCAATCTGGTCTCGGCCGAGCAGATCCAGTTCAACGAATTTCTGCTGCGTATTCCCGAGATCAGCTATGTGGCCTCGGTGCGCCTGGAGCCGCTGGGCGCGTTGTCGGTGCTGCAGCTGGATCTGGCGATGGCTCCGCCGATCATCGACCTGCTGCTGGGTGGCGAGGGCAAGGACGGCCCCCTGCGCGAGCTCACCGATATTGAAGAATCGATTCTGGCCAGCGTGGTGGAGATCATCTGCCGCGAGCTGACCGCAGCCTGGCAGCCGGTGGGTCTGAGCTTCAACTTCGAGCGGCGGCAGATGCAGACCCAGGTGGCCCGCATCATGGCGGTGACGGAAAAGACGCTGTGCCTGAGCTTCGAGATTCGCATGGCGCACAACTCGGGGCTGCTTAACCTGGCCTTTCCGGCGGTGGTGGCCAACACCATCCTGCGCCGGTTGACTTCGGAATGGAGCCGCCGCAGCCACGGCGGCGAGACGCGGACGCGCATGGAGATTGCCGCGCGCCGCATCCTCTTTGGCGGCGCCTTGCAGCTGCCGCCGGTGCGCCTGGCGTCGGGTGAGGTCGAGAATCTGCGGCCGGGCTCGGTTCTGCGCCTCAACCTGCCCTCCAACACCCTGCCGGTGTGGCGTGTCGGCGGGCAACCCCTGGCCCATGCGCAGGTTATCCGGCAGGGCGCACACCGCGGAGCTCGCATCGAGCGCCGCTTGAGAGGGACGGAAGCATGAAAACGTACACGGATTGCTGGATCGGCGCGGCCTCAGCCCTGTTTGAGCAGGCCCTGGCGGGAGCGCCGCAGCTGGCCGAGTCATTACCCCAGCCGCTGGCCGCGGGCTGCATCGGCTTTGCCGCAACCCTCTCCGGGGATCCTGAGGGGACCTTCTCCGTGCTCCTCGACGGCGCGATTCTGGAGTCGCCCCTGGTGGGTGAGGGAGTGGACCAGAAGGCCGGCTGGGGCGAGCTGCTCCACGAGGTGGCCGACGCCGCGGCCGGGGAGCTGCTGGCCGCGACCGGGCAAAGATGCCGGGTGGAAAAATTTGCGGAGATCGGGGGTGAAGGCGAGGCGGCCCGTGCCTTCCTTTTACGCTCGGGCGAGCGCACTTGGACGATTCTGGTGCGCGATGAACTGATTGCCGCGCAGCCGGCCGCGGGGGCGGAGAAAGAGACGGCATTCGCGCCGGCAACGGAAGGTGGAGACGGGAGCCCGGCGTCGCCGGCGGAGCCGGCAAAGAGCAGGGGAGCAGCCGGCGGGGCGGGAACCGCGTTGAGCCCGGGGATTGAGCTGCTGCTCGACGTGGAACTGGAGGCCTCGCTGCGCTTTGGCTGCCACGAGATGCCGCTGGGCGAGATTCTGGATCTGGGCCCCGGAGATGTGGTGCAGCTGGACCGGCATCTTACCGATCCCGTGGACCTGATTGTCAGCGACAAGATCGTGGCGCGCGGCCAGGTGGTGCTGGTCAACGGCAACTTTGGCCTGCGGGTTACGGAGGTGGCCGCGCCGAAAAAGCGGCTGGAAACCATTCGATGCCTTTTCTAAGCCGCAAACCCGCCGCATTGGACGCGGGAGTGAATTTGCCCGGCGGACGCAGGGAACTGGGGGTGCAGGAGCCGGCATGGGACCAGGCCGAGCCGCGCCGCCGCGGACGCGTTCCGACGGGAGTACGGCTGCCGCTGCTGGAGACATGCGCCAATCCCGGCTGCTCGACCGGCTGGCTTCATCTCTGGCGCAGCCGCTCGGCTCCGGTCTTTGAAGGCGGGTGGAACTGCTCGGCGGCCTGCACCCGGGCGCGGATCGATTCGGCTCTGCGCCGCGAGATGGAAGGGCGGGGAAGCGCTCCCGAAAGCCACCGGCACCGCATTCCCTTGGGGCTGGCCATGCTGGAGCAGGGATGGATCAACCGCGGCCAGTTGCGCCAGGCGCTGGAAGCGCAGAAAACTGCTGGTGCCGGTCGCCTGGGCGACTGGCTGATCCGCCAGCAGGGGGTCAGCGAGCAGATGGTCACCCGGGCGCTGGGACTGCAATGGAGCTGCCCGGTGCTGCCGGTCGAAACCCACGACCCGGAGGCGTTGACCGCGGTGATGCCGCGGCTGTTTTTGGATGCCTTCGGGGCGCTGCCGCTGCGCGTGGCTGCGGGCAGGATCCTCTACCTGGGGTTTGAAGACCGGCTGGATCCAGTGCTGGCGCTGGCCGCCGAGCGGATGACGGGATTGCGGGTGGAGAGCGGCCTGGTGCCGGGGTCGCAGTTTCACGCCGCCCATGCCCGCATGCTGGAGGCGGCATTTCCGCCAGTGCAGCTGATTGAGGCCGCCTCGGAGCCGGCCTTGGCGTACGCGCTGACCAAATTGATCGAGCGCATCCGGCCGGTCGAGTCCCGCCTGGTCCGGGTGCACGACTGCCTGTGGCTGAGGATGTGGCTGCGCCCGCAAACCGGGCCGCTGCCGGAGACTCAGGCCGTCGAGGACACGATCTGCTCCATTGGCGCGCATTGAGGGCGGCGGGCATGCGGAGCCGCAATCGGGGACGCCGGCGGAGCCATGTTTGGTCCAATGCCCAGGTGAGCGCGGGGTTCAGATGAGCGCAGGGCGCAGGCGGGTATGGGGCACGGAGTCAACGGCGCGGGAAAAAGCTGGTCACGCCGGCGGGCGCTCATGCGCTGCGGGCAGGCGCCGATAGAAACAACAGCAGAGGAGTCTGGGAATGGGTGAAATTAGCGCACTGATCGTCGACGATTCCACGGTGATGCGCAAGATTGTGGAGCGGGCTCTCCGCCAGGCGGGACTGGATCCGCTGGTGGTGCATGAGGCCGGCAGCGGAGCCGAAGGATTGGAAGTGTTGCGAACCAGTAAGGTGGACCTGATTCTTTCCGACATCAACATGCCCTCGATGGATGGGCTGGAGTTCTTGCGTCAGTTGCGCGCGCAGGACCTGGCGCCGGGGGTTCCGGTGGTGATGATCACCACCGAGTCCAGCGAGGAGCACGTCAAACAGGCCATTCAGTCCGGCGCTCAGGGTTACATTCGCAAGCCGTTTACCGCCGAGCAGGTCAAGGAACGGGTGCTGCCCCTGGTGAACGCGGTGTAAAAGACGATTCCCCTGAGAGGTTGACCCCCGGACAATGCTGACTCCCCGGAGATGTTGACCCTCCCGGTGATGTTGAACGGTGTGCTTCAGGCCGTGATCGCGCCAGCGCGAGGATGCGGCAAGAACAAAATGGAGCGTGCGATGGCGGTATCGTTGCGTAAATCCGTGCAACAGGTCTCCGATCCGCGGAACCTGGATGCGAGCGTGGAAGAGGTCTTTCACCTGATGCTGGGCGTGCATTGCCGGCACGATCCGGAGCCGCCGCCCCAGGAGTCGGAGTCGGTGACCGCCGTGGTCGGCTTTGGCGGGCTGCTGAGTGGAGCATGCGTCTTCAAGTGCGGCGCATCCGCCGCGATGAAGATCGCGGCGCTGATGACCGGCACGGAGTTCACTGGGATCGACGACACGGTCAAGGATGGGATTGGAGAGATCTGCAACATGCTGGCCGGCGCCTGGAAGGGTAAGGTTCCCAACCTGGCCGCCCACTGCGGGCTGTCGGTTCCCGCGGTGATTACCGGACGCGACTATAACCTGCGCGTGCAGGCCCCGGAGTTCCAGCTGCACCACGCCTACCGCCTCGAGGATGCGGGCTTTGCGGTCACCATCGTCTGTGACAGCCTGCATTAAGGTGCGGCAAGTGGGGCAGGTACCGTAAGGCTCGGCAGGCTGGGCGGGTACCGTAAGGCTCGGCAGGCTGGACAGGAGACTGGAAGTCGAAGCAGGAACCGCAAGGCGGGCAGCCGCATTGAGGACCGCAAAGGCCGCAATGGCCGGCCGTTGCGACAGTGAATCCGATTCTGACACCTTGCCGCAGCAGGCGCCGCGAAGTTGTGCGTCTTCCAATCCAGATCGTCTGATGACCCTCACTAATTTGCTCTAATCCCTCATCCCATTCCATGGCCCTCCATCTGCATGGGTCTGGTCCCGTGACAGGAGGGTCCGATGGACAGCGGCTATTACGCGGCGATGACGGGACTGGTGGCGCGAATGCAGGCGTTGGACACGGCGGCAGCCAATCTGGCGAACGCGCAGACCCCCGGCTACCGGGCTGAGCGGGAGTACTTCCGCTCCGCGCTGCTGGGGCCGGACGCCTCCGATTCGCAGCTGGGAAAGACCTTGAACGACTACGGTCTGCTGGGCGGCGACCAGCTGAGCATGGCGCAGGGCGCCCTGCAGCAGACCGGGAATCCTCTCGACCTGGCCATCCAGGGACAGGGATTCTTTGAGATTCTGACCGCCCATGGGATCCGCTACACCCGCGACGGCGGCTTCCAGCGCTCCCGGAGCGGGCAGCTGGTGACGGCGGCAGGCGAACCGGTACTCTCCACCACCGGCCAGCCGATCCTGGTTCCACCGGGCGAGGTGACGGTGGGCGCCGATGGAGTGCTTTCGGTAGCCGGCGGCACGGTGGCCACCATTGGGGTCTTTACGTTTCCCACCGGAGTGCGGCTGACTCCCGAGGGCGCCAACCGGTATGCCGCGCCCGCGGACGCGAAGCCAGTGTTGTCGAAAGACGCGACCATCCACGAGGGAGCCGTTGAGGCCGCCAACCAGGATGTGATCCAGGGATCGCTGGACCTGGTTGTCATGCAGCGTCAGGCCGAGATGATGCAGCGGGCGCTGACCGTCTTTTATACCGATTTCAACAAGACTGCAACCGAGGATCTGCCGCGCGTGTGAGGGAATTGGAGCCGTTGCTCCTTGAATGTGAGCGATTGTGGGCCGCAGGGGGCCGGCAGCCGGGAATGGGACAAATCAAGGGTTAGGGCCACGGAGGAAGCGAAATGATTCGAGCTTTGTATACCGCCGCCAGCGGCATGAGCGCGCAGCAACTGAACCTGGATACGATTGCCAACAACCTGGCCAACTCCTCGACCACCGGATTCCGCCAGACGCGCCTCAACTTTGAGGACATGGTGTACCAGAATCTGGTGACGCCGGGCGCGGCGCAGAGCCAAACTACGGTTTCCGCCGGCCTGCAGATCGGCCTGGGCACCAAGCCCGCGGCCACCGAAGTTCTGATGACCCAGGGATCGCTGAACCAAACCTCGAACCCACTGGATGTGGCCATCGAAGGCGCCGGGTTCTTTCAGATCCAAATGCCCGACGGCACCATCGCCTACACCCGCGCCGGCCAATTTCAGCTCAACAACCAGGGAACCATCGTGGACACAGACGGGGATCCGCTGATTCCCTCGATCACCATTCCCCCCAACGCCACAGCCGTCACCATCACCCAGTACGGGGTGGTGAACGCGACCCTGCCCGGCCAGCAGAACCCTTCGCAACTCGGACAGATTCAGCTGGCCACCTTCCCCAACCCCGGCGGCCTGGAGAGCAAGGGCAACAACCTGCTGACGACCACGCTCAACTCCGGCGACCCGGTGATGGGCAATCCCGGCGGAGTCGAAGGGCTGGGAACCCTGCAGCAGGGGTATCTGGAGAACTCCAACGTGGACGTGGTGACCATGTTCGTGCAGATGGTGCTGGCCCAGAGGGCCTACGAATCGAACTCCAAGGTGATCAAAGCCGCGGACGATATGTACTCGCAGGTCAATAATATGACCCACTAGAGCGGAAGGATCAGATGAGGTTCTGTGGAGGGGCGGGCAGAATGAACGGGCGATGGCGGCGGCGGGGTGAATGGTTCAGGCGGCTGGGGTGGCTGGGATGGGCGGCGCTGGCCGTGGCGGCTCTTGGACAGGCGGCGCACACTCCGGCGCATAGCCCCGCTCAGACGATGACGCCTGCGGTCGCGCCATCCGTTTTGGCGGCCGGCGCGGCGCAGGATGAAGTGGTGCGCGAGATCGACGATCCGGAGTGCGGAACCCGCTGGCTGCTGCTGCGCGACGGGCGCAATCCCGGCGGGCCGGGACGGCTGGTGCTGGCGCAAGGCGCGGGCGGCGCAAACGGAACTGCAAAGACGCATGGGAGTACGGAGGCGTTCGCCGAACTGGATCGGCTGAAGCCCGTCATTCGCCCTGGCGACCGGCTGGTCATCGAACAGGAGACGCCGGTGGTCAGCGCGCGTCTGGAAGCGGTAGCCCTGGGACCGGCCGCTGCTGGAAAAACCTTCAAGGCGCGGTTGAGGATGGGCGGCAAGATTGTGGAGGCTGTGGCTTTGGCGCCGGGCGGCAACTCTGGAACCGGAGGCGCGGCCATGATGGACGGGCGGTGGATTGCCGGGTGCGCACTGGCGCTGCTGGTGCTGTTGCCGGCCGAGGGCATGGGCAGAAAGCGGAACCCGCCGGCGCGGGCAGCCAAGGAGACTCCGCCCGAGGAGGCCTTGCAGGCCTACATCGAGCGGGTGAAGGCGCAGCACGCGGCCGAGGTGCGGACGGCGGGTTCGCTCTGGTCCGCGGAAGGACAGCTGGTGCGCCTGGGCACGGACGTCAAGGCTTTCCGGCTGCACGACGTGGTCCTCATCGTGGTCAGCGAAAGTCTGGAAGCCTCGACCGACGGCCAGGTGAAGGACTCCCGAACCTCGACAGCTTCCTCCGGGCTGTCCGCACTGTTCGGCGCCCTGAAGAGCTCGAACAACTTGCAGAACCTGATCGGGGCAAACGCCGCATCGGGATTGACGGCGCAAGGGCAGAGCACCACCAACTCCAGCTTGTCGACCACCTTCGGCGCCGAGGTAGTTGACGTGCTGCCCAACGGCATGCTGGTGGTGCAGGCCACGCGCCAGCTGACCTTCTCGGGGCAGACCCAGCTAATCAAGCTGCGCGGCCTGGTGCGTCCCGAGGACGTCAGCTCGCAGAACCTGGTGCAATCGACGGCCATGACCGACCTGGAGCTGGAGGTGACCGGCAAGGGTATCGTCAACGACTCGACCTACCGGCAGAGTCCGGTGATGCGTCTTCTCGAGAAGATGCTGGTCTTCTGAGGGGTGGGTCAGGCAGGGCAGAAGCGGGTAGCAGGAGTGGGCTGGAGTGGGCAGGAGCGGGCGGGAATGGGCGGGAGCGGGCGGGAGCGGGGTGAGTCCATGAGGGTTCAGGCAGACGGAGCGCGGTGGGGAAGATTCATCTGGGGATGGCTGGCTTTGGGGACGGCGCTGGCGCTGGCCCTGATGCTGCCGGCAAACGCCGAATCCGCGCCGCAGGCGCAACTGGCGAGAGTCAAGGATGTGGCCACCATTGAGGGGATTCGGGACAACCAGCTGGTGGGCTACGGGCTGGTGGTCGGGCTGCATGGAACCGGAGACACCCAGCAGACGATATTTCCCGCGCAGACCCTGATTTCAACCCTGGAAAGGATGGGGATAACCGTTCCGCAAACCGGCACCCTCAGCGCCACCAACATGATGGTCAAGAACATGGCCGCGGTCTTTGTGGTGGCGACGCTGCCGCCCTTCAGCCTGCCCGGTTTCAAGATCGACGTGACCGTCTCCTCGGCCGGCGATGCGCGCTCGCTGGAAGGAGGAATCCTGCTGATGACGCCGCTCTACGGGCCCGACGGCCAGATCTACGCCCAGGCCCAGGGCGCTCTGGTGCTGGGCGGCTATATGGCCGCAGCCGGGGGAAACAGCCGCCAGGTGAACCATCCGACCACCGCGCGGGTTCCCGACGGAGCTTTGGTGGAACGAACGGTTCCCTTCGAGCTGAAACAGATGCAAACCGTGAACGTGGTGTTGAACGACGCCGATTTCCATACCGCCGAGCAGATGGCGGCGGCCATCAACCGGGTGATCGGCGCGGGGCGGGCGCGTGCTGCCAATAGCCGCCGCATTGAGATTGCGGTTGAGCCCAAGGAAGACGTTGCGGCGCTGCTGGACCGGGTGGAAGACGTGCAGGTGGAGGTGTATCCGCGGGCCCGCGTGGTGGTCAACGAAAGAACCGGGACGGTGGTCATCGGCGGAACGGTGCGGCTGCAGCCGGTTTCCATCCTGCACGGCGGCCTGAGCGTGAACGTGATCTCCCAGGTGGAAGTCTCGCAGCCCAACCCGGGCGCGGCGGGAACCACCCAGGTGGTGCGGCAGACCAGCGTGCAGGCGCAGGACCGGCCGGTGAACCGGATCGAGCTGAAGGAAGGCGCCACAGTCGAGGATTTGGTCCAGGAATTGCAGGAAACCGGGGCAGGAGCCCGGGACGTGATCTCGATTCTGCAGGCCATGAAGGAGGCAGGCGCGCTTGAGGCCGACCTGGAGGTGATCTGATGCACCTGGACGCTTTGCATGAGATGACGGCGGGAGCCTCGGAGCAGACGGCGCCGCAACCGCGGCTGGTGCGGGCCGCGCACGAGTTTGAGGCGCAGATGACGAGCGAGCTGATGAAACCGATGTTGCATGATACGTCAATTACCGGCGACGACGACGCGGACTCGGACTCCGGCGCCGGCTCCGGCGAAGCGCTGAACGAGTTTGCTTCGGAAGCTCTGGGACAGGCGCTCAGCGCGGGCGGCGGATTCGGGATTGCGAAGCTCATTATCAAGCAGCTTTCCCATTCAGGTAATCAAAGCGGAGCTGCGCCGGTAACCGGAATCCGGCACGGAAATACCGTCATCAAGGGTCTCAAATGACTGAAGTGATTAGTACAGTTGCCGATAGGGAAGGCAAGGAGCGATGGGCATGGACCTTCGGACCAGTCTGGATGGATTGAAGTCGCTTTTGGGCACGACGCCGGCGTCGCCGGCCACGCCGCAGACCCGGAGCGCGGCTACCGCCGGCGGCAGCGCGCTGACGAGCGACAGCGCGACGTTGAGCAGCGCCGGGAGCGAGGTTGCGCAGACCAGCTCCGGGGATGATGTGCGGATGGACAAGGTTGCCGCCGTGCAGGCGGCGCTGGGGGCGGGAACCTACAGTGCGCCGGCCTCGGCGGTGGCGTCCAGGGTGGTGGATGCCATGCTGGGCAGCCGGCAGTAAGGCGTTTTCAGTGGCGGCGCAGGGTGAGGCCGGGAAGCTGAACTGGCGCGGCCGGCAGGAAGCGGCGACCCTCCGATGATCTTTCGGGATGAAGACAGGAGGGTCTCTGAAGATGCATTAGCCGGACAGAAGGAAAGGAACGCGGGGAATGGCGGAGTTGCAGGCGCTCCAGCGACATCCGGAACTGAAGGAACTGGTGGTGGAGGCATCGCGGGCTCTGGCTTGCCTGGATGCCGGCCGGCTGGAGGAGTTGGCCTTGTCGTGCCAGGCGCTGAATCGGGATCTGCCCCAGACGAGCGTGGAAGAGCGGGCCGAACTGGCGTGCCAGGCGCGAGAGGCGGTTCAGGACCTGGCGGTACTGGCCCGGGTTCTGGAGGTTACGCGGGCCAATCTGAAGGTGATGAACCGGCTGCGCGACCTGCGCGCGGGTCGGCTGGAGTACGGCGAACGGCAGGAGCCGGGCTGGCGGCCTGCGGAGAACGCACATGGGGACGATTAACTCCGCATTGAGCATCATGACCGGGGCATTGGACGCCGATCAGGCGGCTCTGAACGTGGTGGCCAACAACGTGGCGAACGCCAACACCACCGGCTACACGGAGGAGACGGCGAACTGGCAGGAGAACGATCCGATCAGGATTGACGGAGCTTCGTACGGATCGGGCGTTACCATGACCGGCCCCACCTCGGTGCGGGACAAGGTGCTGGAGGAGCGGCTGGATCAGCAGCAGCAGCTGGCCTCGGCATCGAGCACGCGGCTGACGGCGCTGAATTCGGTTCAGGCGCTGTTCACGGTGGCTTCGAGTACGTCGGCCTCATCCACAGCGGGGAATATCGGCGCCGATCTGACCAATTTCTTCTCCTCGTTCAGCTCGCTGGAGGGATCGCCGAGCAACGACTCATACCGCGAGGCGGTGCTGACGGCGGCCAGCACCCTGGCCAGCGATATCTCCGGAGCCACCGCCAGCCTGGAATCGCAACGGTCGGCTCTGGATCAGGAGGCAAGCGGCGTGGCCAGCCAGGTGAACTCGCTTACCAGCGCGATTGCGCAACTGAACCAGCAGATTGCCGCTTCCTCGCCCGACGGCGACGCGGGCACGCTGGAGGATCAGCGCCAGCAGGACCTGAGCCAGCTTTCACAGCTGGTCGGAATCAACCAGATTCAGACCGAGGGCAACAGCCTTTCGATCACCACGACCTCCGGACAACTGCTGGTGGCGGGCGGAGCGAGCTACCAACTGACCACCGGCCTGGTGAACGGAGTGACGGACTTCTTCCTGGGCGGCACGGACATCACCTCCGATCTGACCAGCGGCGGCGGCGAGCTGGGAGGCTATCTGACGGCGCGGGACCAGGACATTCCGGGCGTGCTCAGCTCGCTGGATCAGCTGGCGTTTGGGATTTCGACGGAAGTGAACGCGCAGAACAACGCGGGAACCGATTTGAACGGCAATAGCGGAGCCGATATCTTCTCTCAACCCACCCAGGTTGCGGGCAGCGCATTGGCGATGAGCGTGACCATGACCGATCCCAGCCAGATTGCAGCCGCCGCGGCCGGGCAGGGAACAGGAGATGATGCGAACGCCATTGCCATGGCGAACCTGGGCAGCCAGTCGGATCCACCTATCCTGACGGGCCTCACGCTGCCGAGCGGCGAGATACTTGCGGCCGGCCAGACGCTTCTGAACAACCAGGCGCCGATCGACTACTACTCGAATTTTGTTTCCACGCTGGGCGCGACGGTCTCCGAGGTGCAGACCGAGAATACCGCGCAGGAGGCTTCGGTGACCCAGCTGCAGACACAGAACGACGCGCTCTCCAGCGTGAATCTGAACGATGAAGCCTCGTCGATGAGCACGCTGGAGCGCAGCTACGAGGCGGCCTCGCAGGTGTTCACCATGCTGAATACGATTATGGCCTCGGCCCTGAACCTGGGCGAACAGGCGACCGTCTCCTAGGCTGGTCCGGATGCCGATGCGCGCGCCGGCGGGCGAGAGGCGAACGGGAGGCGGAACAAAGTGATGAAGAAGCAGCGGGGCGGAGTGAAAAACCTGGGTGGTGCCGGATAAACACTTCGTGCTGGTGGAGATGAACGATGCGCGTGGATCCGAATTACGCGACCAATCTGGTCAGCTCCCTCGACCAGGCGCAGGCGAATGAGCAGCAGATTACGAACGAGCTGTCGAGCGGGGTAAGCTTCAGTTCGCTGAGCCAGAATCCGGTGGGCGCCGGCGAAGATGTGTTGCTGATCAGCCAGATCCAGCAGGACGACAGCTTCACGCAAAGCGCGAGCGCGATCGGCGGGCAGCTTCAAGTGGCCGATTCGGCTCTGGGCAGCGTGGTGTCGCAACTGACGCAGGCGATCTCACTGGCGACCAGCGCCAATAACGGCACCATGAACGCAAGCGACGTGAAGTCGATCGCGACGCAGATCTCCGGGATTCTCGACGAGGTGCAGTCGCTGGCCAACACCAGCTACGAGGGCCAGTACATCTTTGGAGGAGGCCAGGCTTCAACGTCGCCGTTCACAACCTCGACGGCATCCTCGCCGGCCGTGACCACTTACAACGGCGACCAGGACATTAACTATGTCGAGACGCCGGGCGGGCAGAAGATCCAACTGAACGTGCCGGGCAGCCAGATCTTTTTGGGCAGCGGAACGAGCAGCGTCTTTGGCGCGTTGAACAGTCTGGTGGCCGACTACTCCAGCGGTACGGTGAACACCGCACAGGCAGTCAGCGACACAGAGGCGCTGAGCACGGCGCTTAACTACGTCTCGCAGCAGCGGGTGACCATTGATAATTCGATCACGCAACTGACCGCGACATCCGATGCGGTGAGCAGCAGCGAGATACAACTGACGACAGCACAGACCAACCTGATGCAGGCCGATGTGGCGACGGTTTCCACGCAACTGTCCCAGTCGGAGACGCAGCAGACGGCGCTGGAGGACGTGATTGCGGAGCTCAATTCATCGTCGAACGATCTCTTCAGCAAGCTGCCCATCTAGGGCACGCGGACGCCGAAAGCAACGCTTTTTTTGACCCCAAAGCAGCCCTCAACTGCCCCTTAGATACCCCTTAACTGCCCGAAAACGCCCCAAATCGGCCGTTTGCCAAACGACTGTAACTTGCTATTTGTCATATAGATAAGCCATTCTACACAGCAAAAATGATGATCTGCGGGTGGGCGTTTTTGAGGGGGGGAGGGGGTGGGGGGAACGGACCGGGGAGATGGCGGACATTTTGGACCGGGGAGATGGCTGACATGAAGAGTTCCCTCCAGCATCAGTGTGCAACAAAGGAGGGAAATTATCTGCAAACGGGTGGCGCGCGGCCGCTCGAGCCGATATGGCCCGGCTTTGTGTTTGGCAGACGCTCCTCGTGGCCGGAGATTGCGCGCATTTATACTGCCAGTAAGGACACACTTTGCTGGCGGCGATCCGATTTATCTGGAATGCAACCCGCGGTCATCGGCTGGCGCCGTGGCGGAGCGAGTTTCTGCGCTGGCGGGTGGAGACCTATTCGGGCCAGAAGGCCGAGACGCTGACGGCCGGCAAGATCATGCATTTTGTGTGGGCGTCGCGCGGGGAACTGATCAGCTTTCTGGCCTGGACGAACCGGCTGGAGCGGGAAGCGCACAAAAAGGCGTGAGACCGGCTGCGCGAAGAGGGATTTGCCTCATCATGGAAACGGCCTGCGGCAGCGTTCCGGCGATCCTCAGCATACGTCTATGAAAAGAGGATCGGCGGGACGCCGGCGTATCACTGGAGTTTCTGATCAGATGAGAGTTTGCCTGGCCTGGCTCGGAAATATTGCCCTGTTTGGATGCGGTTTGGCGGCTGTTGGCGCGCAGCAACTACCGCCCATCGAGCCTCCGCTGCCCATGCCATCCGCATCTGATACGACGCCGACGATTCGCATAACGAGGCAGGAGGTACTGGTCCCCACGCTGGTGGAAAAGCGCGACGGGAGCATTTTGTACGGGCTCAAGCAGAGCGATTTTGCGCTGGAAGACAACGGGGTGCGGCAAAAGATCCAGGTGCAGGAGGAGATGGATACTGCGCCGGTGGCGCTGGTGGTGGCCGTGGAAGAAGGCGGCATGAGCGCGCTAGAGTTTGACAAACTGATGAAGCTGGGGCCGCTGCTGGACCTGTTTTTGGTAAGCCCCAGGAGCGAGGCGGCGCTGGTGGGCTTCGACTCGACGCCGCATCTGCTCTGCGACCTTACGCACTCCAGTGACAATGTGGAGGTAGCGTTGCGGGGGGAGCTGCGGCCGGGCGACGGCGGCGACGCGATTCTGGACACGGTCAGCTATGCGGTCGATTTGCTGGAGTCGCAGCCCAAGGGCTATCGGCGGATTTTGCTGCTGATCAGCGAGCAGCGCGATCACGGCAGCAGGCATACGCGGGCGGCGGAGTTGATCCGCAAGATCGGGCAGTCTGACGTGCTGGTGCTGAGCGTCTCGTTTTCGCCGGCGCGCGCCGAATTCGGGCACGATCTGAAGGACTCGGGCGACGACCGGACGATGAACATGGTTTCCGCCCTGGCCATGCTGGTGCAGGCATTCAAGAAGAACGCGGCCAAGGAGATTGCGCGGATGAGCGGCGGCGAATCCATGACCTTCTCCGGAAACAGGCGCTTCCAGCAGCGCATAGTGGAGGCGGCCAGGCATGTTCGGAATCGTTACCTGATTACATTCAGTCCCTCCGATCCCACGCCGGGACTGCATTCGATCAAGGTGAACACGACACAGGATTATGGCGCGCGGATTGTGGCCCGGGCCAATTACTGGGTGGGAGCGGAGCCGTAAGCGGCGCGTGCGGGGCAGGCTGCCGCGGTATTTTTCGGCTCGCGGGCTCTCCGGCTTTGGCATACGATCGCAATGGGTGAGCAGAAGGGTTCCGGCGGCCCGGCGCATGGCGCTTGATAGCGGATTCATGGTAATCTCAGATCAGACACTTGAGAGTGGACCCGAGAGAAAAGAGGAGTAACACACGCCGTGCTGGCGACCGCAAAGAAAACCGCACTGATTGAACGCTTCCGGACACACGATACGGATACCGGTTCACCCGAGGTCCAGATTGCAATCCTGAGTGAACGGATTGGCGAGCTGACCGAGCACTTCAAATCGCATGCCAAGGATCACGCCTCGCGGCGCGGCCTGCTGCAACTGGTAAGCAAGCGCCGCCGTCTGCTGGATTACCTGAAGACGCATGATGCCGACCGTTATCGCGATGTGATCGGCAAACTCGGTATCCGCAAATAGTTGGACAGTCAACTTTGACCCGGAAGCGACCAGACCGGATATTGGTCAGGGTCCCGGTTTCCTGGAGAAGCCGGGATCATGGTGCACCTGGCGGGCAATCCCCGTTGCCAGGGCCTGCGCACAGCTATCGGACGAAGGCGGCTCAGGACAAGGAGCGCATCGCCATCCGGCCCGCGCCCTCTGCGGCAACGGCTGGCGCCTTCCCCTACCAAGTTTCCCAAGCGAAAACAATGAAATGAGGACACTATGTCTACGAAGCATGAAGTAGCCGTCGAGCTTGCCGGCGGCAAACGGCTGGTCTTTGAGACCGGCCGGATGGCGAAGCAGGCTTCCGGAGCAGCACTGGTCACGACGGGAGAGACCGTGGTTCTGGCAACCGCGGTGGCTTCGCCCGAAGGGAGGGAAGGGATCGACTTCTTTCCCCTTACAGTGGATTACCGCGAGTACACCTATGCGGGCGGGCGGATTCCCGGCGGCTTCATCAAGCGCGAAGGCCGGCCCAGCGAAAAAGAGATTCTGACCTGCCGTCAGATCGACCGGCCCATCCGGCCGCTCTTCCCGGACGGCTTCCGCAACGAGACCCAGGTGATTGCGCTGGTCTTCTCGGCCGACAAAGAGAACGATCCGGACGTGATCGGCATTAACGCGGCCGGCTGCGCGCTGGCTCTCTCCGACATTCCCTTCAGCGCCACCATCGGCGCGGTGCGCGTAGGGCGCGTGGATGGGCAGTTTGTGATCAATCCCACCTATGCGGAGCGCGCCGTAACCACGGTCAACATCATGGTCGTGGGGCACAAGGACGGAATCGTGATGATCGAAGCGGGCGCGCAGGAAGAGTCCGAAGAGACCATTCTGGCGGCGATCGAGTTTGCTCATACTGAAATCAAGAAGATTGTTGCCGCCATCGAGGAGCTGGTGGCATTGGGCGGCAAGGCCAAGCGGGCCTTCAATGCGCCGGAGAGCGACGAAGCGTATTTTGCGGAGCTCATTGCGAAGGTGGGTGACCGGCTGAAGGATGCGCTGGACACCAAGGCGCACCCCAAACTGGAAAGCCAGACGCTGGTCAAGCAGATCAGGGACGAACTGGCCGCCGAGCTGCCCGCCGACGATCCCGGCGCCAAGAAGAAGCTCGAGCACTACTATGAGCTGCTGCGCGAGCGGCTGTTCCGCGAGCAGGTGACCAGGGAGCGCATCCGGCCCGACCGGCGCGCGTTTGATGAGATCCGGCAGATCACCATTGAGACCGGGGTGCTGCCCCGCACCCATGGCTCGGCGCTGTTTACCCGCGGCGAGACCCAGGCGCTGGTTACGGCGACGCTGGGCACGGCCGACGAGGGACAGCGGCTGGAGAGCTACGAGGGCGAAAAGAGGAAGCCCTTCATGCTGCACTATAACTTCCCGCCGTTCTGCGTTGGGGAGACAGGCCGCATGGGGGGCACAGGCCGGCGCGAAGTGGGACACGGCGCACTGGCCGAGCGCGCCATCACCGCGGTTCTTCCCAGCGAGGAAGAATCGCCTTACACGATCCGCATCGTCAGCGACATTCTGGAGTCGAACGGCTCCTCGTCGATGGCCACGGTCTGCGGAGCCAGCCTGGCGCTGTTTGACGCAGGCATCGCGCTGAAGGGCGCAGTAGCCGGCGTGGCCATGGGCCTGGTGAAGGAGGGCGACGACTACGCCATCCTCACCGATATTGCCGGGGCGGAAGATCACTACGGCGATATGGACTTCAAGGTGGCCGGCACGCGCAAAGGCATTACCGCACTGCAGATGGACATCAAGATCGGCGGGCTGACGCGCGAGATCCTGGAAAAGGCCATGGAGCAGGCGCGGCGCGGCCGCTACTTCCTGCTGGACAAGATGGATGAGGCGCTGGGCGGACCGCGCACCGAGCGCTCGGCCTACGCGCCGCGCATCGAGACCGTAATGATTCCCGTGGACAAGATTCGCGACCTGATCGGCAAGGGGGGCGCCACCATTCGCGGCATCGTGGAGCAGACCGGCGCCAAGATCGACGTGGACGATTCGGGAAAGGTGAGTGTGGCCTCCTGCGACGGCGAGAGCCTGAAGAAGGCGCTGGAGATCATCGGCAACCTCACCGCAGTGCCGGAAGTTGGCAAGGTGTACCTGGGCAAGGTGGTCCGGCTGGCGGAGTTCGGCGCGTTTGTCGAGCTCTTCCCGGGCACCGACGGCTTGCTGCATATCTCGGAGATTGCCGAGCATCGCGTGAAGGAAGTGAAGGACGAGCTGCGGGAAGGCGACCAGGTGATGGTGAAAGTGCTGGCGATTGAGGGCAACCGCATCAAGCTCAGCCGCAAGGCGCTGATCAAGGAGCAGAAGGCCAAGCTGGGGCTGCATGCCCAGGCCGAGACCGAGCCCGAGACCGCGCAGCCCAGCGCACCCGCTCCGGCGCCAGCACGACCGCGCAACGAGTTCGACGAGCGCCAGCCAAAGTCAAACCAGAGCACGATCCTGATCGAGGGCGGAGACGACTTCAGCGACGAAGAGAGCGAAGAGTTCGATGAAGAGAATGAGCCGAACTTCAATCGCATCGAGCAGGTTCCGGTGGCGGCGGGCCAAGCCGGTGGAGCAGGCCGTCCCGCGGCAACCAATCGCCGGCGCCGGCGGCGGCGTCCGGGCGGCCGCGGACCGGGCGGCGGCACCCAGGGTTGATCGGCTGCGATCTCGCGGAGCGAAAGAAAGGCCCGGACCATTTGTCCGGGCCTTTTCAGCAGAACCAGGGTTGATGTATCCCGAAGCCGATGACCTCAAGTGGACGCGGCTGACGGGCTGCTCAAGGATGATGGAAAACTGGTCGCCGCCGGTGCGGACCAAAGTGTCAGATTGGCGGGTAATCCATCGGGTGACCGGGGCGGAATTTTTCTCGCTATTCGTCGGCGATCTTCACTAAACTCAGGACGATGTCTGCGAGCCTCTACATCGTGGTGGAAGGGGAAGACCCGGGATTCGACATCTTTGTGAACGGCCGTGCGCTGGCCCGCAACGAAGATGCCCTGGAGCAGTTGGCGAGACGGCTCGAGGTGCGGCCGTTGCTGGAGTTTTTCTCCGCCGATGAGAATTCGATGGCGCTGCTGACGGAGCAGGGAGCGGGGAATCCGGAGTGGGCCCGGAATCTGCCGCAGCCACAATGGTTTGACGGGGAGGACGGGCTCAAGACCGTGGCCGCGCTGATGGATTTTCTCGGCGATGAGCCAGCCGCGCTTGGCTCCGAGACGCAGCCGGTTCTGAAGGAGCTTCGCGAGTATGAGCAGGTTCTGCGCAAGGCGGCCCAATCCGGGCTGCGCTGGCATGTGGCGGTGAGCTGGTGCTAGGGCCGGATCGAGTGGATTAGCCGCAGAAGTTTGCGCAAAATGCAATTGCGAACGAAGGGGTGATCATGCAGTTTCGCCGGCTTGGCAGCGGGCCGCTGGAAGTTTCGGAGTTAAGCTTCGGCACCTGGCTCACCGTAGCGGGCGGCATTGCGCAGGATCAGGCTATCCGTTGCATCCATGCCGCGCTGGATCACGGTATCACCCTCTTCGACACTGCCAATGAGTACGGCGCCGGCCGCGCTGAACGGGTCCTGGGCGCGGCGCTCAAATCGTATCCGCGCGACCGCTATCTGATTGCCACCAAGCTCTTCTTTCGCGTCGGCGACGAGCCCGATCACGGTCTGTCGGCCGCGCAAATCGAAAAGCAGCTCAACCGCTCCCTCCAGCGCCTCGGCATCGATTTCGTCGATCTCTACCAGTGCCATCGCTATGACAAGGAGACTCCGCTGGAAGAGACGCTTACTGCGCTCGACCGCGTGGTCCGCGCCGGCAAGGTTCGCGCCATCGGCTTCAGCGAGTGGCCTGCCGAGCAGATTGACGCGGCCTTCGCGCTCATCGGTTCGTCCGGCCTGACCGCATTCTCCTCCAGCCAGCCGCAGTACTCCGTCCTCTGGCGCAAGCCTGAGAAGTCCGTCTTCGCCGCCTGCGCCCGCCACGGCGTTGGCAACCTGGCCTTCTCGCCGCTGGCGCACGGCGCGCTCAGCGGCAAGTACAAGCCAGGCGTTGCCCCTCCGCCCGGCAGCCGCGCGGCCAGCGCTGAGATGAACCGCTTCATGGAAACGGCCGGCCGCCGTTACCGCTCGGAAGATCTTCTCGCCGCCGTCGAAGATCTTAAGCCCATTGCCGCCGATCTCGGCCTCACCATGGCGCAAATGGCCTTGGCTTGGGTTCTGCGCCGTCCTGAAATCTCGTCTGCCATCGTCGGCGCCTCGCGCCCCGAGCAGATCGCGGAAAATGTAAAGGCGGTCGGCATTCAGCTCCCCGCCGAGGCGCTTGAGCGGATTGATCGCGCCGTCAGCAGCGTCGTCGTGTGGGCGTGAGCAAAAAGAGGTTGTTTCAACCATGAAAAAGAAAAATTCAGAGAGAAATTTCCTGACCAGGCGCGAGTTTCTCCACAGCGCGGCTGGCTCCGCTGCGTCACTTGCGCTCGGCCGCTCCGCGCTCGCCGCGCGCGCTCCCTTCACCGGCCGCTACATCACCCACGCCTCCGTCGTGCGCGTCAATCAGATCGAGGTCACGCGCACCCACTCTATCGGCCAGGACGAAGCCGCCGACAACACCCCCGGCCACATCCGCGCCCGCCGCGACGCCTTCGCCCGCGGCTGCCCCGACGGCCGCATGACCTGGGCGGTCAGTTGGCTCGCCCTCAACGACGACCGCCAGCAATATAAGGATGCGCGCCGCCTGCTCGCCTCCTATCACGACCGCTACGGCGACGAGATCACCTTCATCCCCGGCGGCTACTTTGCGCCCATGTACAACACGCGCGAAGAGATTCGCGCCTCCATTTACGACGCTCTCGGCCTCATCACCAATATGGCCGGCGGCGGCTACCGCCCTGAGTGCATCGTCGCCGGCTTCATGGACGCCGAAAACCAGCGTCTCCTCGCTGCCGACGAAGGCATTCACGTATGCCAGGGCCAAATCTGGAGCCAGCACGGCATCGACTACGGCGACGGCGACGGCGGCATCTGCTATCCCTACTATCCCAGCCGCCAGCACTACCTGAAGCCCGCCCAGGGGGCTGATGATTTTATTGATTGCGTCTGCCTCGACGGCTGGACCTGCGACTTCCTCGCGGCGCGCCGCGATGGCTTCCGCGGCCACTTCAACAGCCGCATGGGCGTCGGCCCCATTGAAACGGTTGGCAACCGCCGCCTCGGCGTCGAAGGCGGCCGCAAAGAGATGATGGACACCACCGCCATTCACTTTGACGCCGGCCACGCGCTCAACGGCTTCGCGTGGGTCACCGGCATCTGGGAGGTCTCCGTCGGTCACGACGAAGACCTCGCCTGGTGGCTCCAGGCCGTCCGCTCGCGCTGGCCGGACATGCAGTGCCTCACCGAAGGCGCATTCGGCCTCGCCTGGCGTCGCCACATGCCCTCGAACCACGGCCTCAACTACCGTTTTGACGCGAAAGGCACCGGCGCGCCCGGCTCCGAGCGCGAGCTCGAAATCCAGTGGTTCATGAACCAGGAGTTCCGTCTTGCCCTGCTCCACAACTGGGAGACCAACAGCCCGCGCCTCGCTATCGACTTCACGCACTACGATCTCCCGGCGAACGAGCCGCAGATTCTCCAGCGCGAATGGAGCCTGATGAACGTCCTCAACCAGAAGGGAACTCGCCCGCAGGACAAGTCCACCCCGCTAGCCCAGCTCACCCCCGCCGACCAGCGCCGCATCTTCAAGCGCTACCCCGACCTCCGCAAACTCGCCTGATCAGAAAAAGCAGAGCGCGCTAGGGTTGGATCTTGAGAGTGAATCTCTAAGTGGCGACGCTGAGATGGATCGTCAACTCTTTTACGGCGTGCTTCTTGATGCGCACTCGAAGTTCGTATATATCCATGCCCGGCGCGGAGAAGCGGATGTAAAAGAGTGAACCCGCTACAGGCTGCTGCAAGGAGAAGTAGCCGTTCTTATCGGTTTTCACGGAAGTAAAAACGGTTTTCCAATCTCTGCTGCAAAGCTGCACGGTCACGTCATCTACCGGTTCATCTGTTCTACCAACCAGAACATGACCTGCCAACGCTCGGCTCGCAGAGACTTTTTCCTGAATGATGAGTTCAGTTGCGTGTGCCGTTTGCGCCGCGAGCAGCAGAACCAGCGTCGATAGCACCAACCATCCAAGGAATTTCATACGCGCCTGTACCCCTGCGTAGCGCGGCCGACTCGCTAACTCGCTGCCTCGCACAGCCTTTGCGCCCACCGCCGCACCGCCTCCGCGCTCACGCCTTCGCCCCGCTCCTCGCTCGCCGCCAGTTGCACCGCCAGGCTCCCAATCGTGGAACTCTCCGTCTGCCCAATCTCCACCGGCAGCCCGGTCCGCTCCTCGGTCAGCTTCACCAGTAGCTTGTTGCGGTTCGCGCCGCCCAGCATGTGAATACGTTTCAGCCTCCGTCCCAGCATCGTCTCCAGGTCGGTCAGCGCCTTCGCGTACCGCGCAGCCAGGCTCTCAAAGATCGTCCGTGCAAACACCGGCTCGTTCCCGGCCACGTCGTCAATCGGCGCATACCCCAGCCGCTTCAGCTCGCTGTTGATCCGCTCCGGCATATTCGAGTCCAGCATCAGCGGCTCCGCGTCCATGTCGAGCAGTCCCGCCGCCGCGCAATCCGCCGCCCGCTCAATCAGCGCCTCAATCGCCCACGCGCGCCCCTGCGCGCTCCACGCCTCCATCGACTGCTTCAGCAGCCACATACTGTTGATCAAAACGTGGAAGCATAGATCGCCCGTCGCCGCGCCCAGGTTCGTGTAGCCCGCGTCAAACGCCGCCCGCGTCGTCACCGGCACTGTCGTCAGGGTCCCTACCAGCGACCACGTCCCGGAGCAGATATACGCCGTCTCGCTCAGTTCCGCCGGAATCCCCGCAATCGCCGACGCCGTATCGTGGCACGCCGGCGCAATCAGCACGGTCTCTCTGAACGCGGCGAGACTCGCCAAGACCCCCTGCAGTTTGCCCAGCATCGTTCCCGAAAAAACGAGCGGCGGCGCCGCCTCCAGCGCCAGTCCCAGCCGCTCAAAGACATCCGGCGCCCAGGCCTTCGTCTTCAGGTCCACCAGTCCCGTGTGCGTTGCGTGCGTATACTCTGAGGCGCGCCGTCCGCCCAGCCGGTACAGAATGTACTCCGGCATCATCACCCAGGGCGCACGCGCGTCGATCCCCGCCGCCGGGTCAGCCAGCAGTTGATAGGCCGTGTTCAGGCGCAGCGGCAGCGCGCCCGTCCGCTGATAGAGCTCATACGGCGGGAACAGATCATCCGCCGCTTCCTTGGTCGCGATGGTGCGCTCGTCGCGGTAGCAGAAGGGGTCGCGCAGCGGCCCGCCATCGGGCGACAGCCGCACATAATCCACGCCCCAGCTATCCACGCCAATCGACGCGATCCCTTCAGGAGCCGTATCCGCAGCCTTGCGCAGCCCATCCTCCAGGCCGCTCGCAATCCGCTCCAGCTCCCAGCACAGCGACGCGCCGCGATGAACCGGCCCGTTCGGAATCCGGTGGATCACTTCGATGGCCGGCTTGCCGTCCTTCCAGCGGAGCAGGGAAACGCGGCAGCTCTCCGCGCCTAAGTCAATGGCAATTCGTGCCGGCTCTTGCATCGCGGCTGTCTGTCTCCTCGTTCGTCCGCTCCTAATACTACAGTTGCAGTTAGGAGATTCCGGAGGGAGCAGGGGGTTTTAACCCCCTGAAAGAGGGCGAAATTACCCGACCTTTAGGCCCGGCCCTTGCTCATTCTCCAGGGATTGCGTGAAATACAACTGTAGTACTAAGCAAGCGCCGGCGGTCTCATCGCAAAAACGCGTCCGTCAGTCCACCGTCCACCGGGATCAGGTGTCCCGTGGTGCAGCGCGCCCGGGGGCTGGCCAGAAACAGGATGGCCTCAGCGCAGTCGGCCGGATCGATCGGCTGCATCGTCAGCGTGCGCTCCGCGTAGAATCCGGCCAGCCGTCCGCGCAGCTCCTCGTCTCTCAACGATTCATCGAACGGAACATTGTAATTCTTCAGCGACGCCTTCACCCGCTCACGCGGGAACATCGTCGATCCCTTCACCACCGTGGCCGGGCTGATTGCGTTCACTCGCACCTTGGGCGCCAGGGCCACGGCCAGCTCCCGCACCAGGTGCGAGAGCGCCGCCTTGCTGGTGTCGTAGGCCATGCTGCTCCCCTTGGCCACTACCGCATTGGCTGAGCTGGTCAGAACGATCGCTCCGTCAAGTTCCTGGTCGGCAAAAATCTTCGCGGCCTCATCGGCCAGTAGGTAATTGCCGGTCACATTGATATCCAGCGTCGCAGCCCATATCGCTTCCGGAATCTCACCATCCGCCGAAGTCGGAAACAGCGCCGCCGTGTTGATCAGGATGTCCACTCCGCCAAATGCCGCCACCGTGACCTTGATCGCTTCCGCTACCGCCTCGCGGCTGCGAATATCCACGCATGTGGCCGCCGTGAACTCCGCCGAAGTCGTGCTCTTCAGTTCGTCCTTCACGCGATCCACGCCAGCCTGGTCGCGATCGGCCACCACCACGTGCGCGCCGCGCGCCGCAGCCAGATGCGCCGCCGCGCGGCCAATGCCGCTGGCCGCGCCCACCACCAGCGCAATGCGCCGGCTCAGCTCCTTTTCCGGTGGCTGCCTGCGGATCTTCGCCTCCTCCATGGCCCAGTACTCAATGCGAAACGCCTCCAGCGCCGGCAGCGCCACGTAGTTGGCAAACACCTTGAAGCTCTCCGGCGTTATGCCTTGGCCGCACTGCGGCAGCCTGCCGCGGACTTCTCCCTCAGCCAGCAGCGTCGCGCCTTCCATCACGTGGATCGCATTTGTGTAGAACTCGCCGACGATCCGCGCCTCGGTTTTGTTCTTGCCGAAGCTGAACATCCCCAGCCCCGGAATCAGCACCACCGTGGGGTTCGGATCGCGCAGCGCGGGCGAGTCGGGCTTCGCAAACGACTTGTAATATGCGCGGTATTGCTCGCGATACTCCGCCAGCGAGCGCTCGATCTGCTTCTTCAGCGCGTCCACGTCCTCATCCGCCGCCCACGGCACAAACAGCGGCCTGATCTTGGTGCGGATAAAGTGGTCGGGGCAGCTGGTCCCCAGAAACGCCAGCTCCTTTGCCTGCGCCGAGTTCACAAACTGCAAAACGTCCGGCGCGTCGCTGAAGCTCGCAATCCAGCGGTTCTGTGTGCTCACCCTTCCGCGCAGGTACGGCGCAACCGCAACCGCCAGCTCCCTGCGGGCGGCCCGCGCCGGAATGGTCTCGCCGCCGAAGCGTACTGCGCCCTTGGCCTTGCCATGCCGCTCGATGAACTGTCCGATCTGATCGATGATCGTGATCGTGTTCAGGTAGCACTCGCGCTGCGTCTGGCCCCAGGTAAACAGCCCGTGCCCGCCCAGCACAATTCCGTCACAGCCGAGATTCTCTTCGACAGCCCGCCGCATCATCAGTCCCAGCTCGAAGCCCGGCCGCTGCCACGGCAGCCACACCAGCGAGTGGCTGAACTCGCGGTTGAACTCCTCCATTTTGGTCTTGCCGTTCGCCGCGGCGGCCAGCGCGATGCCCCAGTCCGGATGGAGGTGGTCCACATGCGGGAAGGGAAGAAACCCATGCAGCGGCGTGTCGATCGACGCGGCCACCGGGTTCGCCCTGAACGCGCACAGCGGATACAGCGCCACCATGTCGTCTTCCGTGTCCACGCCCTTGTAGCTTTGTTCCAGCTCCAGCAGCTTGTGCTGGTAGAGCGTCGCAAACCCGCCCCGCTTGATGCTGCCCAGGTCGCCGCCCGAGCCCTTCACCCACAGCACCTCGGCCTCTTCGCCGCTCAGCGGATCGCGCTCCACAATCTTCGAGCTGGTATTCCCGCCGGCAAAGTTGGTGATGCGCAGGTCAGAACCCAGCAGGTTCGACCGGTAGCGCAGCAGTTCCGGTTCATCCAGCGTTCGAGCCACGCTGGAGTCCCAGCGATCTTCCAGAAATTTCAGGGCAGGGGAAGCCACAGATGCCAATGTCATAGTTCTAATGTTACGGGTTTTCGCCGCAGATGCGTCAAGCGATCTGGACCAATTGGCTGCCGCACCGCAGGTGCCTACGCGTAACTGCCCACCGCCTTGGCCCGGCTGCCACGCTCCCGGGTAACCCGCTCCACGTACCCGCTCTCGCGCAGCGCCGCCAGGGGATTGGCGGGCAAACCATGCGCCTCGCGCCACGCCGCCACCATCGGCCGCACATCCAGCCAGAACGCCCCGCGGAACAGTTCCTCGGCCGCCACCAGGTCGCAAGCCTGTTGCAACTCCGCCAGCCGTTCGCGGTCCACCAGCGCGGCCTTCACATACAGCTCCTGCGCCGTCATCACCGTCTGCACCATCGCCTCGATCTTGCCTTTCAGGTTGTGGCTCTGGTCCACCATGTATGCCACGTCCACGGCCAGCCCGTCGCTTGCCGCCGCGTGCATCTCGTGGAAGATCCTGAAAATCTGGTAAGGGTCGATCGATCCCAAGGTAAGATCGTCGTCCGCATACCGCCGGTCGTTGAAGTGGAACCCGCCCAGCATCCCGGTATGGAGCAGCCACGCCACAATCTGCTCGATGTTCTGCGCTGCATAATGATGTCCCGTGTCCACCAGCACCCGCGCCTGCGGTCCCGCCGTCCGCGCAAAGTGCGTCGCCATGCCCCAGTCTGCAATGTCCGTGTGATAGAACGCCGGCTCGAACGGCTTGTACTCCACCAGCAGCCGCATCGCCGGCGTCAGGTGCTCATGGCAGGTCCGCAGCGCCTCCTCCAGCCACCCAATCCGCTTCCGGATGCTCTGCGTCCCCGGGTAATTCGATCCATCCGCCATCCAGAGCGAAATATCCCGCGCTCCCAGAGTCTTGGCAATCTCAATCGAGTCCAGCATGTGCTTCAGCGCCCGCCCGCGAATCTCCGCCGACGGATTGCACAGCGACCCGTGCTTGTACTCCTGGTCCTGGAACAAATTCGGATTGATCGAACCCGCGCGGACGCCGTGCCGCCGCTCCAGTTCCTTCACCGTAGGCGTGTCGCTCACGCCCTTCGGCAAATCCCAAAGCACGTGCAGCGCCAGCGTCGGCGTCACGCCCGTCAGCCGGTTGACCTCCGCCGCATCGGCAAACTTCTCCTCGATCGTCGTCGCCGCCGCCGCCTGCACAAACTTCCCAAACCGAGTGCCGGTGTTCGCAAATCCCCACGACGGTATCTCGATGAAAAACTCGTCCAGGGCCTTCGCTGCCTGTTCCATGCCTGCGGATTCATGTGCCGTCATATCTCTTCTCCCGCCTCGCGGCTCTATTCTCGCCTCAATCCCCGTTACTCGTCCCGCACCAGCACCACGTGCAGGAACCGCGGCCCATGCACGCCCTTGATGCGCGTCATCTCAATATCCGCCGTAGCGCTAGGCCCCGAAATCCACGTCACGAGTCGTGGCAATTCGTCCGCTTCCTGACCCCTGACCCCTGACCCCTGATCCCTGATCGCGCAGCGATCAAAATACTCCGGCAGCGTCTCCACCACGTCGCTCGCCCGCAGCACGCACAGGTGCCAGTCCGGCAGCAGCGTCAGCACCCGCCGTCCCTCCGCAGCCGAGTGGTGAAGCACAATCGTCCCCGAGTCGGCGATTCCGCAGAACGAAGCCGTCACTACGCCCTCGGCTGCTTCAACCTCCTCCGCCGATAACGCGTGGTCCACATTCCACTCAAACCCCGCCGCCATCCACTCCGTCGGCAGTCCCTCCGGAGCCACAAACCTCCGCCGCCCGCTCGCTTCCAGCTGCACCGCAATCATCCCCGCCAGCGTCTCCGGCCTGCACTCGGTCACTTCCGCATCGTAGCCGCGCAGCCGCTCGATCATCAGCTCCACGCGCGCCTTCGCGCTCAGCGTCCCGCGCCGCACGTAGCCGCGGGGCAGGGCAGCGTAAGCCTCAGCGCGCAGCCCCGGGTTCGTCGCGGCCGTCGCCGCCCGGATGCGCTCCAGAATGTCCTCCCGCGAAGGAACCGGCGCGCTCATTTGGTCTCCTTCCCCGGTAAGACCAGGGGTTTCGCATCGGGAAAAGGCTGACCTGCTGACTGGCTGACCCGCTGACTCGCTGTTTTTCGTTCCGTCCACCACTCATGGAACGTCTGCTTCGGCAGTCCGCGCAGGTCGCGCGTCTGGGTCCACTCCGCGCCCACGCTGGGCAGCGCATGAATCCACCCGTCCTTGCGCGTAAACACCCGCGCGCCCCATCGCCCCACCCTCTGCGCCGCATGGAACAGCCACGCCCGCGCGAACAGCACATTGGCCACGCACAGCCCCACATACATCGGGTCGAAGGCGCGCTTCGCCTCCTTCCGCTCCTGGTCTACTACCTCCGCGCGCAGGTCCAGCAGCACCTCGGGAATATTGATCTTCACCGGGCAAACTTCGTAGCACGCCCCGCACAGCGACGACGCAAACGGCAGCGACTGCGCGTGGCGCATCTCCATCAGTTGCGGCGTCAGGATTGCTCCGATCGGTCCCGGATACACCGACCCATACGCGTGCCCGCCCGTCTGCCGGTACACCGGGCAGGCATTCATGCAGGCCGCGCAGCGGATGCACTTCAGCGTCTGCCGCTCCCGCTGGCGCGCCAGAATCCGCGACCGTCCGTTGTCCAGCAGCACCACGTGGAACCGTTCCGGCCCGTCGCCCTGCGTCACCCCGGTCCACAGTGAGGTGTAGGGATTCATGCGTTCGCCGGTGGCCGAACGCGCCAGCACCTGCAACATGACTTCCAGGTCATCGAAGCGCGGCAGAACCTTCTCGATCCCCGCCAGCGTAATCATGGCCCGCGGCAGGGTCAGGCACATCCGTCCGTTGCCTTCCGACTCAACTACCGAGACCGCGCCCGTCTCCGCAATCAGAAAATTCGCTCCGCTGATCGCCGTCGGCACACTCAGGAACTTCCGGCGGAGATAGATGCGCGCCGCGTTGGTCAGCTCCTGCGGATCGTCCGACAGATGCTCCAGACCCATCCGCCGGGCAAAAATCTCCCGCACCTGGCTGCGGCTCACGTGCAGCGCCGGAACCACGATGTGCGAGGGCTCCCCCTCGCCAAGCTGCAGGATGATCTCGGCCAGATCGGTCTCGTACGCCTTGATCCCGTGCGCTTCCAGGAATGGATTCAGCTGGATCTCCGCCGAGGTCATGGTTTTGATCTTGATCACCTCGCGGGCGTTTTCCTGCCGCAGGAGCCGCAGGATGATCTGTCGCGCCTCCTCGGCGTCGGCGGCCCAATGCACCTCAGCGCCGGCCGCGGTGCAGCGCGCCTCCAACTGTTCGAGATAAAAGCTGAGATGGTCCAGAACGTGCGCCCGGATTGCAGAAGCCGCCGTGCGCAGCTCCTGCCAGTCCGTCTTTTCCGCTACCAGCTTGCCCCGCTTCGCCTGGATCACGTCGATCGCGTGGGCCACGTTCTTGCGCAGTTGCGGATTGCGCAGCATCGGCAGCGCCGCCTCAGGAAACGGAGGCGCCAGCCGCGGGTCCAGAATCGGCTGATTCCCGGCAGCGCTACTCATGCGACTGCCTCCGCGGGTTCCGTCTCGGTGCTGGCCAGGATCTCGGCCATGTGCAGGGTCTTCATTGCCGCGTACTCCCGGTGCATCGCCCCGCCCAGGTGCATCAGGCAGCTATTGTCCAGAGCCGTGCAGTACTCGGCCCGCGTCGCCAGCACGTCCTCGAGCTTGGCCGTCAGCATCGCCGACGACACCTCCCCGTTCTTCACGCTGAACGTCCCGCCGAACCCGCAGCACCGGTCGACATTCGCCAGCTCGGCCAGCTCCAGCCCGCGCACCTTCTTGAGCAGCCGGTAGGGCCGCTCGCCCAGGTGCAGCGCCCTCACTCCGTGGCAGCTCGCGTGGTAGGTCACACGATGGGGAAAGTACGCGCCCACGTCCTCCACGCCCAGCTTGTCGATCAGGAATTCGCTCAGCTCGTAGACCCGCGGCAGCAGCGCGGCCAGTTCGCGCCTTAGCTCCGCGCCGCCCATCTCCTCCAGCAGCGTCGGATACTGGTCCCGGATCATGGCCACGCACGAGGACGAGGGAATCACTATCGCCTCCGCGTCCTTATACAGCCGCACCAGCCGCTTGGCCTGTGAAAAAGCCTCGCCGCGGAAGCCCGTATTGGCGTGCATCTGGCCGCAGCAGGTCTGCCGGGGATGAAAATCCAGCTCCACGCCCAGCCGCTCCAGCAGCCGCACCACGGCGCGGCCGGTCTCGGGAAACAGCGTGTCGTTGTAGCAGGTGATGAACAGCGAAGCGCGCATGGCGGGCACCATCTTTTGCCTCACGGCCGCCGGAAGCAGGCAGGATCAAGGAGAGTTCGCGGAGTGGGCAGGAGCCATGGTATTTGATAGAAATACGAATTGTCTAATGCGAGGCCACCGATCTCGCCGCCCGCCCCTTTTCCACCTTCATTCCAACCATCTCTATGCCCGCGCTTCCCGGCAGCGCGCCTCTGCCAATGCCTTTTCCCAGCCGGTGGAGTCAACCTTCCGGCTCCATACGCGTCTAAATTTGGAGTACAGGCAGCCTCCATCGTCCCACGGCAGATCGTCAAACGGCATCTTCCATACCGTTTCTGTTTCATGAAGGTGAATTCATTCGGGCAGTTTCCATGGGCAAGGGCAGGAAATTCCCAGGCAGTGCGCCGCTTCGGCCGGTAACGGCCGGGGAGCGCGCAGCTTGTTTTTGGACAAAAGGGCGCTGACGGCGGGATGATGTTGCAGGCAGTTGCTTTCCCCCAGATTGCATACTCAGGCAGAAGGCACGGCGAAAATAATTCGCTCCATCACGGCAACTTTTCAGCAATTCGGGGTTAGCTCCGATGAAAGGGACCAGGCTCACGACTATGGCAAATCTGCGTACGCGCCCCCTGTGTCTGCTCGCTGGTGCGTTTCTTTTTTCGGCGGCAGCCTTGGCTCAGCAGGCTTCGTCTTCCGTCCGGATCGTAAGCCCAATAAACGAAAGCCAGCTGGTGACGCTCAAAGGCACGGTGCATCCGCTGGCCAATGCCAGAAACGACCGCGGCGTCGCCCCGGACAGCCTGCCGCTCACTCGCATGCACCTGGTTCTCAAGCGCAGCGCCGCGCAGGAAACCGCCCTCCGCCAGCTCATTTCGCAGATGCACACCCCCGGCAGCCCCAACTACCATAAGTGGCTCACGCCCGCCCAGTTCGGCGCCCAGTTCGGGCCTTCCGATCAGGACGTCGCCACGGTGGAAAACTGGCTCTCCAACCATGGGTTCAACGTCATCGGGGTCGATCCCGGCAAGCTCACACTGGAGTTCTCCGGCAACGTCGCGCAGTTTCGCTCCGCCTTCCATAGCCAGATCCAGCGCTATGAGGTCAACGGCGAGATGCACTTCGCCAACGCCACCGATCCTCAGATTCCCGCGGCTCTGGCCCCGGTCGTGGGCGGTTTTGACACCCTCAACAACTTCCGCATCAAGAGCAACAGCCACTATCTCGGCAAGGCCAGTTACGACCCCAACACCGACCGCGCCACGCCCCAGTGGACCATCGGCAACGGCACCGCCTCCGGCGACTCTTTTGTCGTTGCCCCCGCGGATTTTTCCGCCCAGTACGATCTGAACCCGCTCTATAGCGCCGGGACCAACGGCTCCGGCCAGACCATCGCCATCATCAACGACTCCAACATCAACGTCACCCTCGCCAACCAGTTCCGCACCCTCTTCCAGCTTCCCGCCAATCCGCCCCAGGTCATCATTGACGGCAACGACCCCGGCATCGACGGCATCAACAACCCCGACGGCGCCAACGGCGACTCCGCCGAAGCCTATATCGATGTCGAGTGGTCCGGCGCCGTCGCCCCTGAGGCCACCATCGACCTGGTCATCGCGGCTGACACCGACCTGGAGCAGGGATTAGTCCTGGCCGCCGAACACGCCGTCTATGGTGACATCGCGCCGGTCATCAGCCTGAGCTTCGGCGCATGCGAATCATCCCTGGGAGCCTCCACAGATGCCTTCATCGATGACCTCTGGGAGCAGGCCGCCGCCGAGGGCATCACCGTCATGGTCTCCTCGGGCGACAGCGGCTCGGCCGGCTGTGACAACCCGGATGCCCAGTTCTACGCCGTCGGCGGCCAGGCGGTGAACGGCTTTGCCTCCACCCCCTTTAACGTCGCCGTCGGCGGCACCGACTTCTACTACGCCGGCGGCACGGCCGACCTCTCCACCTACTGGAACACCACCGCCACCAACACCACCCCGGGCGTCTCCATTAAGAACATCCCCATTCCCGAGCAGCCCTGGAACGACAGCCAGTTTGGGGACAACATCTATAGCGAATACACGGAGTCCGGCGGAACACAGACCAGCATATCCGCCGGCGGCGGCGGGACCAGCCAGGTCTACACCACCAAGCCTTCCTGGCAATCCGGCCTGGGCGATACCGACCGCGATCTGCCCAACGTCTCCCTCTTTGCGGCCAACGGCTTCAATGGCAGCTACTATCCCGTCTGCGCCGCGGACGGCGACTGCCAGCTGGTGACCAGCGGCACCGTCCAGATCTCCGGCTACGGCGGCACCTCGGTCTCCGCGCCTCAGTTTGCCGCCATCATGGCCCTCGTCAATCAGAAGTACAGCCGTCAGGGCCAGGCCGACTACACCCTCTACCCGCTCTTCACGCAATATCCGGCGGCCTTCCGTGACGTCACCGTGGGCACCAACTCCGTCCCCTGCTCGTTCTCAGGCTCCACGTCGGTTGCCAATCCCAGTCCGAACTGCATCGCCGTCTCCGCGCCCTACGACTACACCATCACCGATCCCACCTACGGCACTGCGACCGAGGGCCAGATCGGCGCCGGCACCACCCCGGAATACAACGCCAAAGTTGGCTACGACGAAGCCACCGGCCTCGGCTCGGTCGACGCCAACGTCCTCGTCTCCGACTGGAACAAGATCACCTTCGCCACCAGCTCGGCCACCTTGAGCGTTGTGCCCTCCAGCGGCTCGATCACCAACATCGCTGGTGGCACCTCGGTCACCTTCAGCGGCACGGTCACCGGAACCGGCACTCCTACCGGCGATGTTGCTCTGATGACCGACAGTCCCGAGCCGGTGAACCAGAGCGAGACCTTCTTCACCTTGAGCGGCGGATCCTATAGCGGCAGCCTCAACTACCTTCCCGGCGGCACTTACAACGTCTGGGTCCACTACAGCGGCGACGCCAACAACGGCCCCAGCGACTCGTCCAAGACCCAGATCACCGTCGGTCAGGAAAGCAGCGGCATCTTCTTCACCGTGCTTCAGCCGGGAGCCGTAATCCTGTCCAACGGCGCCACCAATATCGACTACGGCACACAACTCGTGCTCAGCGGTCAGGTCACGCCGGCCTCTGAGCTCTCCGCCGTTGAGAGCTGCGAGACCGGCGGCAGCGGCACCTGCCCCACCTACGCCGAACCCACCGGAACTGTTACCTTCTCTGACACGGTTTCCGGCTCTGGCCTGCCCAACACCGCCTCCATCAACGCCGAGGGCGATGCCGAGTTCAACGCTCCCTTTGCCGTTGGCACCCATAACGTGAAAGCCATATACAACGGCGACAACAGCTACAGCACCGTCACCTCCCCGACCGTCCAGTTCACGGTCGGCAAGGATCAGCCGGGCATCTATTACGACTCCTCCATCGCCACCACTACTGGCGCATGGATCAACGGCCTCGGCCAGCCCACCGTAATCTCCATTCAGGTGCTCAACAACGCCGAACTGTCCAATGCTTCCTCGTCCGGCATTTACCCGGTTCCCGTCGCTCCGCCCACCGGAACCATCACCTACAGCATCTCCGGAACATCCCTTAGCGGAAAGCCCACCCTTGTCTCTGGAACCGATCCCTATACCGGCGCGGCGGAGGGTACCGCCAACATCGTCATTCCCGCCGGTGCCATAGTCACCCCCGGCAACTATGCTCTCACTGTCAATTACAGCGGCGACACCAATTACACCTCCAATGGCGGTACCTCGCCGACCATCCAGTTCGTTGCAGCTAGCTCCGTCAACGGTGGCCTCCAGTCCACCACCTCCGCCACCATGAGCGGCAGCATCTCGCCGACAACATCGATCACCATTAGCGGCACGGTCACCGGCCTGAACGGCCATCCCGCGCCCACCGCCAGCGCCTCCGCCAGCACCGGCGTCATCATCTACGCCTCCAACGACTACGGAGGCTCCAACTACCTCGGCACCGTCTACTTCTCCTCCAGTTCCGGCAACGTCTCCAGCTTCGGCCCCATCACCTTCGACAGCCAGGATCTGCCCCAGGGCGCAAACCTTATCACCCTCCAGTACACCGGCGACGCCACTTACGCGCCATCCGCCTTCGTCCTCAACAACGGGAGCGCCATCGCCAACCCGCTTGCCGATTTCTCCATGGTGCCCATGACGTACCTGATCCCGGTCGCCGCCGGCGGCAGCAGCGGCTCTACCACCGTCTATCTCTCCTCGGTCAACGGCTTCAGCGGCAACGTTAACCTCACCTGCTCCGCCGTCGGCGTCACCTGCTCGTTCACCGGCGGCGGCGTCGGCCTCAGCAGCGGCGGCTACACCACCGCTACGCTCAACGTCACCGCGCCCGCTGACACTGCTAACCAGACCTACAACCTGCTCATCACCGGGACTGACGCCGCCACCGGCAAGTACATCCACACTCTCCAGGTCCAGGCCCTGGTCACCGGCTCGGTCGCTGGCACGCAGAGCTTTGCTCTCAACAACAGCGGGGCCATCAACATCGTCACCCTCGGGAACAGCGGCGCCTCCACCATCACCGTCACCCCGCTGGGCGGCTTCACCGGCACGGTGAACCTCAGTTGCGCGGTCACCCCGGCCACGGCCAATCCTCCCACCTGCACCTTCGGCTCCGGTACCACCACCTCGGTCAACATAACCAACTTGAACGCGCAAACCGCCACGCTGACACTCGACTCCACCGCCAGCACAACAGGCGGCGTTTACACCGTCACCGTCACCGGCACCGGAACCAACAGCACCCCGACCGCGCTCACCCTCACCACCGTCGTCACCGCCAACGTCGGCACGCCGGCTCTCTCCATTCCCACCATCAGCCCCATCACCGTCAGCTCCGTTGGCGGCACCGGCACCGCTACCATCACCGTCAGCGGCCTCAACGGCTACTCCGGCGTAGTCAACCTCACCTGCACGGTCACCCCCAACTTCTCCGGCGCCAACGATCCCGCCACCTGCACCCTCGGTGCCGGTTCCACCGTCGGCACCAGCACCTCGACCCAGCTCACCGGGCCCGGCACGGCCACCCTCACCATCTACACCACAGCCGCCACCAGCATGAACGACATCCGGCCGCTCTTCCTGCCGGCCGGTGGCGGAGCGGTCCTGGCCCTCCTGCTCGGCTTCCTCGTTCCGCGCCGTCGCCGCGGCTGGTATGCCATGTTCGTCCTCTTCGCCCTGCTCATCTCCGGAGCCTCCATCGCCTGCGGTGGTGGCGGAGGTGGCGGAGGTGGTGGTGGCGGCGGCAGCCCCAACCCAGGCACCACGACCGGCGCCTACACCGTCCAGGTCACCGCGTCCAACTCCGGCAGCACCATCACCACCAGCACCAACGTCAACGTCACCGTCAACTAGAGCCAGTCACAAATCCCAGGCTCCCATCCCCAGCGCACGCCAACAGGCCCTTCCCGCACGGGAAGGGCCTGTGGTTTAGGGCAAGACCGGGAGCGGGCTGGTTTGTCTCCTGTCCTTCGATGCCATGCATTTGCAGATTATTTCCCGCCTCTGGCGCACACTGGAATCAGCGAACCCATGAAAAACCACCTGCAAACCGCCCCTCGACTCATCCGTCAGGCATGTGCCCGGTCCGTACCCCGCTACATAGCCCCCTCCCCCCTCCAAAATGTCCACCCGTAGATCATCATTTTTGCTGCACAGAATGGCCTATCTATATGACATATAACATGTTAAACTCGTTTGGCAAACGGCCTGTTTGGGGCGTTTTCGGGCAGTTTAGGGGTAGTTTAGGGACAGTTTAGGGACAGTGGAGGGGCAAGCCGGGGCAGCTTTTGGAGGTGCTGGAGCACGGTCCTTTGGAGAGTTGAAGCCGCTTCGAGCAAAAAACCGGGCAAGGGATGCTCGTCCCTTGCCCGTTGGAGTGTCTTGCATTCAGGAGTAAGTCGGTTTTCCGGGAGAAGCCGTGGTTCGTGAGAGGGCGTTCTGCCTATTTGCTGATGGAGTCGAGGGCCAGGTTCAGCCCCAGTACGTTCACCCGCGGCTCGCCCAGGAATCCAAGCTGCCGCGGCGTAATGTGCTGCGCAATCAGTTTGCGCACGCTCTCCTCGCTCAGGCCGCGCACCTTGGCCACGCGCGGAGCCTGGTAGTAGGCGTTGTCCGGCGTAATGTCAGGGTCCAGGCCCGACGCGGAGGTTGTGACCATGTCAATGGGAACCGGCTTGCCGGGGTTCTGCTTTTGCAGCGCGTCGATGTCGCCCTGGATCCGCTGTACCAGCTTGGCGTTGCTCTGCGCCAGGTTGGAGCCGCCCGAGGAGGTCGGGTCGTAGCCGTTGCCCGCGTCCGAGGGCCGGGGATGAAAGTACCGGTCGGAGGTGAAGCTCTGCGCGATCAGCTCCGAGCCGATCACCTGGCCGTTGCGCAGGATCAGGCTGCCCGCGGCCTGGCGAGGAAACAGGACCCTGGCGATCCCGGTCACCAGCAAGGGATAGCCCAACCCGAACAGAATCGCGGTGACCAGGGTGAAGCGAATAGACGTACGCCAAACGGAATGCACCTTTGACCCTTCTTGCACATTGGATGCTCCGCGCGCGGCCATAGGTTCCGGCGAAATCGATGAACTCAAGACGGAATGCACGATGGTTCTCCTTCGATCCCAGCTTTACGCCAGGTGCAGTGCTACGAGGCACAGATCAATGGCCTTGATGCCGATGAACGGGAGGATGATGCCGCCCACGCCGTAGATGAGCAGGTTGTTGCGCAGCAGGATATCGGCGGCTTTGGGAGCGTACTTGACGCCTTTGAGGGCCAACGGAATGAGGGCCACGATGATGAGCGCGTTGAAGATCACCGCGGAGAGAATGGCCGACTGCGGGGAGTGCAGATGCATGATGTTGAGCGCCATCATCACCGGAAAGACGCCAGCGAACATGGCCGGGATAATGGCGAAGTACTTGGCCACGTCGTTGGCGATGGAGAAGGTAGTCAGCGCGCCCCGCGTCATCAGCAGTTGCTTGCCGATCTCTACGATCTCGATCAGCTTGGTGGGGTTCGAATCCAGGTCCACCATGTTGCCGGCCTCTTTCGCCGCCTGAGTGCCGGAGTTCATGGCCACGCCTACGTCGGCCTGGGCCAGCGCCGGAGCGTCGTTGGTGCCGTCGCCGGTCATAGCCACCAGCTTGCCCGTGCCCTGTTCGTGCTTGATCAGGTCCATCTTGTCCTTGGGTTTGGCCTCGGCCAGAAAGTCGTCCACCCCGGCCTCGCGGGCGATGACCGCGGCCGTCAGCGGGTTGTCGCCGGTGATCATGACGGAGCGGATGCCCATGGCCCGCAGCCGCGCCAGCCGCTCCTTCAGTCCGCCCTTAACAATGTCCTTCAGGTAGATCACGCCCAGCGCAGCCGCGTTCTCCGCCACCACCAGGGGCGTTCCGCCGGCTCGGGAGATCTCTTCCACGCTGTCGCGGACCTTCTGCGGCAGTTGCGCTCCCTGGCTCTCCAGAAACTGGGTGACCGCGTCCGCGGATCCCTTGCGGATGCGTGTTCCCGGCAGGTTGACGCCGCTCATGCGCGTCTGCGCGGTGAAGGGAATGAATTCGGCATGAATGGCTTCCAGATCGCGCCCGCGCAAGTTGTACTTCTCCTTCGCCAACACCACGATCGAGCGCCCCTCCGGCGTTTCGTCGGAGAGCGAGGCCAGTTGGGCCGCATTGGCCAACCGTTCGTGGCTCACGTCCGGCGCAGGAATGAACTCCGTCGCCTGCCGGTTGCCCAGAGTAATCGTGCCGGTCTTGTCCAGCAGCAGGGTGTTCACGTCACCCGCGGCTTCCACGGCGCGACCGCTCATCGCCAGCACGTTGTACTGCACCAGCCGGTCCATGCCGGCGATGCCGATGGCCGACAGCAGACCACCGATGGTGGTGGGAATCAGGCAGACCAGGAGGGAAACCAGCACGAAGACCGTCTGCGGCGTATTCGAGTAAATTGCGAAGGGCTGCAGCGTCACCACCGCCAGCAGGAAGATGATGGTAAGCCCGGAGAGCAGGATGCTGAGAGCGATCTCGTTGGGAGTCTTCTGACGGGTAGCACCCTCCACCAGCGCGATCATGCGGTCCAGGAAGGTCTCGCCGGGATTGGAGGTGATGCGCACCTTGATCCAGTCCGACAGCACCTTGGTACCCCCCGTCACCGCAGAGCGGTCACCGCCGGCCTCGCGGATGACAGGCGCCGACTCACCGGTGATGGCCGACTCGTCGACCGAAGCCACGCCCTCGATGACCTCGCCATCGCCGGCGATGTAATGGTTGGCGGCAACGTAAATCACGTCGCCGGCGCGAAGCAAGCCGCTGACGACCTGCTCAAAGCTGCCGTCCTCCCGGTAGCGTTGCGCGATGGTCTCGCCCTTGGCTTTGCGCAGGGTGTCAGCTTGGGCCTTGCCGCGGCCCTCCGCCATGGCCTCGGCAAAATTCGCGAACAGCACCGTGACCCACAGCCAGAGAGTGATCTGCAGGTTGAATGCAAAGCCGGCGCGGTGGTGGATGGTGTTGTCGATGAGCAGAGCGGAGGTGAGCACGCTGCCCACTTCCACCACGAACATCACCGGGTTCTTCACCATGCCCTTCGGGTTCAGCTTGCGAAAGCTGTCCAGCACCGCCTGGAGGACAATCTGTGTATTCCAGAGACTTGTTTTCTTCGCCATAACAGTTCGTCTCGCCTTTTCCTCGTACGTTCCCGCTTAGTAAAGAATTCCGGCATGCAGCTGCAGGTGTTCCAGAATCGGTCCCAGGCTCAGAGCCGGGAAGAAGGTCAGAGCCCCGACAATCACCACCACGCCGACCAGCAGTATGGCAAACAGCGGGGTATTCACCGGGAAGGTGCCGGGCGAGGGCGGAACGCTTTTCTTTTGCGCCAGATTGCCGGCCAGGGCGATGGCGGGAATCATCATCAGCAAGCGCCCGATGAGCATGTCCCATCCCATCGCGATGTTGTACCACCAGTTGGTGCCCAGGCCGGCGAAGGCCGAGCCGTTATTGCCCGCGCCGGAGGTAAAGGAGTACAAAATCTCGGAAAATCCGTGTGGGCCGGGGTTGGCGGTCGCTGAGATCCCGTACTTCGGCGAGAGCACGAAGATGGCGGCAAAGGTAAGAATGATGAGGGGAAAGATGAGCACGTAGAGCATGGCCATCTTCACGTCGTAGGCCTCGATCTTCTTGCCCAGGTATTCCGGAGTGCGGCCCACCATGAGCCCGGCGATGAAGACCGAGAGGACAACGAAGATCAACATGCCGTACAAGCCGGAACCTACGCCGCCGAAAATAACCTCGCCGGCCATGATGTTCGACAGCGGAACCATGCCGCCCAGCGGGGTAAAGCTGTCATGCATGCTGTTGACCGCGCCGCAGCTGGCATCGGTGGTGATGGTAGCGAACAGCGAGCTCTCCGCAATGCCGTTGCGGACCTCTTTGCCTTCCATGTTGCCGCCTGGAGCAGTAGCCGTTACGGTCTGCATCGCTCCGTGAATGAGCGGATGCGGATGCGACTCGGCCCAGTAGCAAACGCTGAATCCCACCGCGAACAGCGCAAACATCGCGGCGAACACCGCCCAGCCGTGGCCGGGAGAGCCAGTCATGCGGCCCAGGGTGTAGGTGAGGCCGCCGCCAATGAGGAAGATCGAGAGAATCTCCAGGAAGTTCGAAAGCGGCGTGGGATTCTCATATGGATGGGCGCTGTTGGCGTTGAAGAATCCGCCGCCGTTGGTGCCCAGCATCTTAATGGCTTCCTGCGACGCCACCGGCCCCTGCCCGATGGTCTGAATCTGGGAGGGCTGCTCGAGGGGATGCACGATGGTGTAGGCCTGAAAATTCTGTGGTACCCCCTGCCACACCAGCAGCATCGCGTAAACCAAGCAGATCGGCGTCAGGATGTAGAGCAAGGTACGCGTCATGTCCACCCAGAAGTTGCCGATGGTGCCCGAGATGGTGCGCTTAATGCCGCGAATCAGGGCGACAGCCACCACGATGCCGGCTGCCGCCGACCAGAAGTTGTGTGTCGCCAGCCCGACCATCTCCGTCAGGTAGCTCATGGTCGATTCAGGCGTATAGAACTGCCAGTTTGTGTTTGTGGTAAAGCTCGCGGCGGTGTTCCAGGCCAGATCCGGGCTCAGGTTGGCAAGATGCTGGGGATTAAGCGGCAGGAAGGCCTGCAGCCGTTCAATGGCGTAGGTGAGCACCATGCCGATGGCCGCAAAGCCCAGCATCGCGTACGCATATTCGCGCCAGTTCATCTCTTTTTCCGCATTCACGCCGGAAAGTTTGTAGATGAGCCGTTCGATGGGGCGCAGCACCGGGTCCAGCCAGGTGCGCTCGCCTTCCAGAACGTGGGTCATGTAGATGCCCATCGGTCGAACCGTGAGAATGAGAATCACGGAGTAAATGGCAAATTGCAGCCAGCCGTTGGCGGTCATTAGAACTTCTCCGGGAAGAGCAATGTGAGGGTCAGATAGCCGAGCAGCAAAATCGACAGTATCAGCCCGATCGCGGAAACGATATCAATTTGCATGGGCGTTACCTCAGCTTCTGGCAGGCCTTGACGTAGAGAAACGCCAGGGCGAAGAAAACTACCGTTAACAGCAGCATGGTTACATCTTGCATCGCAGATCTCGCAGTTCCAGCCGTAAGAGCAGCCAGTTGTCGAATTGGAGCGCAACCCCAGCGGAGCCGCGCCGCATGCGCCGGGCGCCATGCTTCAACCAAGGTTGATTCTGACGGACATCAGGTTTGAGTATCAAAAAGATTTCCTAAATAAAGCGTAAGGAACAGGGAAGCCTTGGGAAGTGCTTCATAAGCGGGGCAATGCGTCGCGTTTGGAAGGGGCGCATTGGCGCCATCGGGAGCTGCGATGGCGGGGCGATCTTACTCCGGGTTTTCGCTCCAGCCCTCGGGAACAAAGCGGTAGCCCACCCAGGGCTCGGTCTGGATGTACTGCTTGCCGGTCTCGGCTTCGAGCTTCTTGCGCAACTGGCCAATGAAAACGCGCAGATACTCGGGCTGGTGGGCCGACTGTGCTCCCCAGACGGTGGTAAGCAGGGCGCGGTGAGTCAGCACCTTGCCGGCGTGGCGCGACATGTGCAGCAGCAGATCGAACTCCTTGGGGGTGAGGTGAACCGGCTTTCCCAGCACGGAAATGGTGTGCGCGTCAGCATCGACGACAAAGTCGCCGGTTTCGATGGCTGCGACAGCCCTTTCCGGAGCGCGCCGCAAGTGGGCCCGGACCCTGGCCAGCAACTCCTGCGTGTTAAACGGCTTGGTGACATAATCGTCGGCGCCGGCATCGAGCGCCTCCACCTTGGAACGCTCGTGTTCCCGGACGGAGAGCACGAGGATGGGCGTCGTCGCCCGCGCTCGGATGGCGCGGGTGACTTCGACGCCGCTCATCCCCGGCATCATCAGGTCTGTTATCACCAGGTCCGGCGGCCAGTCGCGAAATACCTGCAACCCCTCCTCCGGATCGTTGGCGGTGCGAACATCATAAGCCTGCGCGCCCAGTGCGGCGCGCAGCACGCGCGTGATTTGCGGTTCGTCGTCGATGACCAGAATTCTTCCCGGCATAATATTCTTCTTTCAACGGAAGATTACATCATGCGGGCCACCGGCTATGATTCCGGTGTGAAGATTCTGGAGGGACTTTCGGACTCCCGGGGGACGATTCACTGGTTGGTCGCCACCTTGCTTGCCGCGCTGACCACGCTGGCTCTGGTAGAACTGCGCGCCAATTCGACGACCGCCGGCATGGTTTACCTGGTCCTTGTCGTCTGGTCCGCCACCCAGGCCGGAATTACTCTCTCGCTTTACATCGCCGCGCTTTGCGCGCTCTGCTTCGATTTCTTCTTTCTGCTTCCGTACCACACGTTTCGGCTGGCCGGCGCACAGCAGTGGGTGGACATGCTGGCGTTCGCGGCCAGTTGCCTGGTGGTGAGCCGCGTGGCGGAAACGGCCCGCCGGCAAACCAAGCAGGCCGAACAGCGCCAAGCGGATGTGGAGCGGTTGTATGAGCTGAGTCAGGAGATGATGCTGCATGAAGACGCAGCGGGGCTCATCCGCGACCTGCCCCGGCTCATCGGCCGCATCTTCACCCTGGACGCAGTTGCCCTGTATGTCTCCGAGCAGGGCCAGTTCTACGCAACGACCTCCGAGCTGCCGATGAGCCTGGGGAACAGCCTGCGCGCCATGTGCGACGGTGGCAATTCCACTCTCGACGTGCCGGGGGATCTCACCGCCAAACCCCTGATGCTCGGTCTTCGCCCGGTGGGTGCGCTGGGCTGGCGACCACCGCTGCTTTCCCGCGAGGTGTCAGCAGCGGTTTGCGCCCAGGTGTCCATCGTGCTGGCGCGTTCGCTGGCCCTGGAGACCTCAGCGCGCGTGGAGGCCGCGCGCGAGGGCGAGCGGCTGCGCACGGCGCTGATTGACTCGCTGACGCACGAGCTGCGCACACCCCTGACCTCAATTCGCGCCGCCGTGACCACGCTCACGCAGACCGATGGGCTGGACGAGGCCGCACGCGTGGACTTGACTAAAATCGTCGACGAGGAGTCTGAACGCCTTGACAGCCTGATTGGGGATGCGGTCGAAATGGCCCAGATCGATGCTCATGTGGTACGAGCCCGTCTGACCTTGCAGCATCCCCGCGCGCTGCTCGATCAGGCGGTTGGGGAATCACGAAAGGCATTGGCGCAGCACCGGGTGTCGATCTCGGACGATGAACCCGACGATCCGGCCTGGTTCGATTTGCATCTGCTGGGCCGGGTGCTGGGCCATCTGCTGGAGAATGCCGCCCGGCATACGCCTCCGGGCAGCCATGTCACGCTCGGCAGCCGCCGCGCCGGCAACCGCCTGGAATTTCGTGTCGAGGATGACGGCCCCGGCATCGACGCGATTGAACTGCCGCTGATCTTCGAGAAGTTTTACCGGGGGAAACGGGGCGCAGCCTCCGGCAGAGGGTCGGGAATGGGCCTGGCGATCGCCCGCGCCATCCTGGCTGAGCACGGCGGCGGAATCGAAGCTTCCAGTATCCCTGGAGAGGGAACCAGGTTCCAGTTCTGGGTGCCGCTGGTCGAAAGAGATCCCGAAACCAAGCAGTGAAATGCTTCAGCTCTCAGAGAGGCTCCTGGCTCCAGTCGCAGCTGATTTCGCAGCGCTTCCGGGAGCTTTCCGCGGCCCACTCGAGGAGCCGAGCCACGCGCCATGCGCAGCGGGCCTCGATGGGCTGGGATCCATTGCCAAGCAGAGCGTCGCGGATGCCGGCGTAGTAGAGCCGGTAATCGCCGGGAATCGGCTCAACCGGCAGGCTCACCGTGGTTCCGCTTGCGTCCACCCTTAATGTGCCCCAGTTGGCCGGCGGATCCATACCCCACGGTCCTTCGCCGATGCGCGCGATCAGGTTCAGTGCGGCCTCCTGCGGGTCCAGGCCCCACTTCCAGTAATTCCCCTTGGTTCCTCTCAGGTGGAAGCGCGGCCGCGCCAGTGCGGAAAGGCAGTTTGAGGCCAGCATTACCGTCATTTCCGGGTAACGCAAGCGAATCGAGAAGAAATCGTTTGCGCCCTCTCCGTCCCGTTCACGCTTTACTTCCGCGTTCACCGCCTCGGGCTTGCCGAACAGGGTCAGAGCCTGATCGGCCAGATGGGTTCCCAGATCCAGCAACACGCCTCCGCCGAGAGCAGGATCTTCCTTCCATAACCGGTCGGTTGGAGGGGCCGGCCGCCAGCGGTCGAAGGTAGACTCAAGCGAAACAACCCGCCCCACGGAGGCTTCATGAAGAACTTTTTGAATCGTCCGGAAGTCGCTGTCCCATCGCCGGTTAAGGAAAGGCGCTAGGAGGGCGTTTCGAATCTTTGCCAAGGCCATCAGTTCCGCCACTTCGGCTGAAGTAACCGACATGGGCTTGTCGACCACGACATTCCTGCCCGCCTCAAGAATCTGCCGTGCGATCTGGAAGTGGGTTCCGCTGGGTGTGGCTACCACAAACAGGGTCAGGGAATTGTCGGCCAGCATGGCCTGAAGAGAGCGGTAGGTTGTGATGCCGGGATAGCGATCCGCGGCTTTGTTGGTGGTGCGTTCAAGGACCGCGGCCAGCTCGAGGCCCTCGACAGATGAAAGGAGCGGTCCGTGGAAGACGCGGCCAGACATTCCGAAGCCCACCAAACCGACACGAATCATTCCTGCCTCCCGGGCTCAATGCAGTACCAGTTTAGCTTCAGCTATGAGGCCGCCAACAGATCGAGGCCCTCCGTTCCCGTCCGATTCGGCGGTTCAGGAGCTACCAGATTCATTGTGCTGCAAATGGGAGAAATGATCCGCAAGAAAAGCAGCGGACAGCGGACAGCTCGCAGTTGGCGGCTAATACTACAGTTGTACTTGCTCCTTTGCGGCGAGAGCCCGGGCCTAAAGGCTCTGCAAATCAGCGCACTTTCCGGGGGCTGAAGCCCCCGGCTCCCTCCGGAACTTGCGATCTACGTAGTACTAACAGCTATCAGCTTTGAGAAGGTTCGATAGCGGAGGGAATCGCAGATTGAAGGTTTACTTTCGGCCGCGGCAAACCGACCGGTCGTCAGAGCCTGTCCAAAAATTGCAAACGAAAGCGGGCCGGCTCTACAGGCTGTGGAGAGGGCCGGATGTCTTTCGCCCGCTATGCGGGCTCAATCCGAACGTCGCTGCTCAAACCCCAGGCTCACACCTGGGGCTGCCATCTCTGCGCCCGCTGCGCGGGCTCTGTTGCAGTGAATCAGCTTTCAGAGGTCTCCCAAAGCCGAGTTCTTGGACAGGTTCTCAGACGATCGCTGTTTAGCTCTCCAGCTTGAAGCGGGTCTCGGCCAGGCGGTAGAGCCTGCGCCAGACCAGGCGGTTCATGGTGACGACCATGAGCGAGATCAGGATGGTGGCCAGCAGCAGGATGGGGAAACGGCCGCTGGCGGTAGCTGCGTCGATCTGCGCGCCGAGGCCGACGGTTTCCAGGGTGCGGCCTTTTATCTGTGAGTACTCGGCCATGACGGATGCGTTCCAGGCGCCGCCGGAGGCAGTGACCATCCCGGTGATGAGATAGGGAAAGATGCCGGGAAGGATCAGCTTTGTCCAGCGCTGCCAGCGGGTGAAGCGATAGAGGGAGGCTACTTCACGGAGGTCGGCGGGGATGGACATGGCTCCCGCAATCACGTTGAAGAGGATGTACCATTGGGTTCCCAGCAGCATCAGGACGATGGAGCCGATGCCGAGGCCGCCGCCGATCTTCACTAGGCCGATCAACAGAATGGGGAAGAACGCCGTAGCAGGCACCGAAGCCAGGATCTGCGCCAGGGGCTGCACAACGCGGGCCAACCTGGGACTGAAACCAATCATGACGCCCAGGGGAACCGTCCATGCGGCGGAGATCAGCAGGGAAGCGTTGACGCGCAGAAAAGTGGCTGCTGCGCCTTCCAGCAGGAGGCGCAGATCGGGCCAGGTGATGGTCCTGAGCATGACAATCGCCTGCATGGCGGCCCAGCAGACGGCTGCCGAGGCGGCAATGGCCAAGGCCCACAATACCGGAGAGGCTTTGTTACGAGCGCGTTTTCGATCCAGCGGAGGGATGATGCGAAACTCCCATCGACGCGCCAGATGGCGGTAGAGGGGTACTTCCAGGCGTCTCCAGATACGAGCCGGCAGTGCGCTGAGGGTGGAACGGCGCAGCAACTCCAGGATCGGGCTGACGACTCGATCCGCCGACTCCGTCTGTTCGAATTTGAACTTGTCGCTCCAGGCGATCAGAGGCCTCCAGAGCAATTGATCGGTGGCCACGACGATCAGGACGACGGTTCCAATGCCGCTGAGCAGGGCAGGGACATCGCCAGCATAGGATGCCGCCTGAATATAGCTGCCGAGTCCGGGCAACTGAAAGTTGCGATCGCCCATGGTGAAGGTCTCGCAGAAGATCAGGGCGAACCATCCGCCGGCGACGGAGACAATGGAGTTCCAGATCAGCCCGATAGCGGCGAACGGCATTTCCATCTGACAGAAGCGCTGCCAGGCCGAATAGCGGTAGATGCGGGCGGTTTCGCGCATCTCCCGGGGGATCGACTTCAAGGAAGAATAGAAGCTGAAGGCGAGATTCCATACCTGCCCGGTGAAGATCAGCAGAATAATTCCCAACTCGATGCCCATCTGATGGCGAGGAACGAGGGCCACCATGGCCAGCACCACCGGAGGCAGAAAACTGAGCACGGGGATGGATTGCAGAATGTCGAGGACGGCCACCATCCAGGGCTCAACGCGCGGGTTGTAGGCGGCTATGTAGCCGTAAGCGATGGCGAAGATCAGGCTGAGCAGGTAGGCGATGGACATGCGCACGATGGAGTAAAAGGCGTAGATGGGCAGTACGCCAATGGAGTTGGAGATGGGGACTTGAGGAACCGGCCGGCCCAGCCAGTAAACGCCGGTGCGAATGATGGAGAAGAAGATGGCCAGCGCGCATGCGGCTATGGCCAAGTCGATGAAGAATGGCCGGGTGCGCGGGATAACCTGGGTGCGCGCCAGGGGGTGCTGGGGATTCACTTGCCGCCCTCGCGGGGGATCACGGCTTCATCCTGCATATCGGGCAGCACAAAGCGGCGGCGTCCGGCGTCGTAGTCGAACAGCTCAGCGTAGCGGCCCCAGGCAACAACGGTCTCCATCTGGCGGAGGGACTCCTCTTCACTGAACTGTTCGTCCAGCATGTCGAGGAAGAAGTCCTCCGGAATCGTGTGGTCGCTCTTGGCCTCCAGCGCGCGCCGGATCTGGCGCAGGAGAAGCACGCGCTCCAGCGCGGCATCGCGGAACAGCTCTTTCTGACGCAAAATCTCCGAGTCGGCAAACTCCATGCCGCTGGGAGTGATGGCCGCGTCGCCTTCTTCGATGGTGAGGAATCCCAGCAGCTGGGCCGCATCGACGATCGGCAACAGGTCGTCAATCTCGAAGGCCAGATCCTCGGCCAGACGGTAGATGTCGTCGCGGCCTCCCTTGTCCTGCAACAGCTCGAGGAGGCCGGCGATGCCTCCGGGCCGTGCATGGGGCATCATCTGATAGCGCATCTGGCGCTGATCGCGCAGGCGGGGCTCAATCTGCCAATCCGGGGGTTCCGCCGGGGGCGTGTCGGGCCTGGTCAGCACTTTGTAAATGTAGTCCACCAACTGGGTGAACGGCTCGGACTTGCGGTCGCGGGGATGGGGGAGCTGAACCCGGAAATCCGTCCGGATGTGGCCGGGATTGCGGCCGAGCACGACGATCCGGTCTGCCAGCAAGACGGCTTCTTCGATGTTATGCGTGACCAGGAAGACAGCCCGGGTTGGCATGGTCTTGCTCGACCACAGCTCCAGCAGCTCGCTGCGCAGGTTGTCCGCCGTCAGCACGTCCAGGGCGCTGAACGGCTCGTCCATGAACAGGACCTCCGGCTCGACGACCAGGGCGCGGGCAAAGCCAACCCGCTGCTTCATGCCTCCCGAAAGCTCCTTGGGATATGCGGCCTCAAAACCGTCAAGGCCGACCGTGTCCAGCATCTTCATGCTGCGCAGGCGGCGCTCTTCCGGGCAGACGCCACGGGCCTGGAGAGGCGCCTCGACATTTTCCAGAACCGTCAGCCAGGGGAAGAGCGCGAAGCTCTGAAAGACAATCGAGACGTTTATCTCGGCTTCGGCGATCGGCTTCTCGTGCCAGTAGACCTGGCCGGCGGTCGGCGTGGAAAGGCCGCTCAGCATACGAAGCATGGTTGATTTACCTGATCCCGAGGGCCCGAGAAGGGCAAGAATCTCGCCCGGAACGATCTTCAGGTCAGTGGCCGAGATGACCTGAATCCGATTCTGACTGGGCTGAGCATAGTATTTTTCAATTCTTTCCGCGCGAATGATGGCATCGACGGCCTGGGCCGGGTTGGTGGCAGCGGTGGGGTTGACCGTCTCCTGCATGGGCATTCTCCAGTTGGCATTGGAGGACTGAAAGAGAGATTGGTTGCCGCTGCCAGTATAAGTTGTACTGATCGCGCGCCTATGAACAAGTCCCTGGAATCGGATCAGGGCATACGCCAGAACTGAGGCAGCTCCATCCAGCATGCCTGATTACCCGAACACATCGTCCGATGGATATGCCCAGGCAGGGCGTATTATGGGAGAGACGACCTTGGTCTTGCAAAGAGGTTCGAACTGGTTGCATAAATCCCCTGGCACGATCAAGAAGCATCCCTCAGGGGTTGAAGTCCCTGATTTTATGCTCCTTTTACAGCACGGCTAAAGCCGTGCCCTTTCAAAGCGCTTTTTATGCAACCGGTTCCAGAGCGCCTGCAGGTTTGGGGCTGCACGCTGAGAAACTCGCAGAGGATACTAACTGTGTGGCCGAAGTGAAGTCTGTTGAGGAGAAATATGCCCCAAACGCAAGGCAAACCCAGGGTTCTGGTGGTCGATGATGAGCGGGTGATTGCCGATACGCTGGCCATGATTCTCAACCAGAGCGGCTTTGAAGCGCGTTCGGTTTATTCCGGTGAGAAGGCTCTTGAATTAGCCGCGACATTTGCTCCGGATATGCTGATTTCCGATGTCATCATGGCCGATCTGAACGGGATTGAAGCAGCCATTCGCATTCGCGCGTTTCTTCCCCGCATCAAAATTCTGCTGTTTTCCGGGCAGGCGGCAACGGCCGATTTGCTAGAAAAGGCGCGGGCAAATGGCTACGAGTTTGAGATTCTGGCCAAGCCCGTTCATCCTCAGGATCTTCTGAGCAGACTAAAAAGCCAAAACTGAGCCATCCGGGAGCGCGAGCGCTTCCGCTCCGAGTCCGGGCGTGCGCCGAAAGGCATGGTCCAACGTGCGCCGCTTAAAGTTCGCGCCGGCCCTCCATGGCGCGGGTCATGGTTACCTCATCGGCATATTCGATCTCGCTGCCGGCCGGAACGCCAGTGGCGATGCGTGTGACGCGGACATGGAGGTTGCGCAGGGTTCCGGCGAGCCAGTCCGCGGTTGCTTCGCCTTCGAGCGTGGGGCTGGTGGCCAGGATGACCTCATCCACATCGCCCTGTTCGACGCGGCTGATCAGAGTTCCGGTGCGCAACTGGTCGGGCCCGACCCCGTGCAGGGGCGAAAGAGTTCCGTGGAGTACGTGGTAAACACCTTGGTAACTGCGTGTCCGCTCAATAGCGGCGATGCTGGTGGGCTCTTCGACCACGCAGATCTGACGCTGATTGCGGATCGGGCTGGAGCAGTACGCACAGGGATCGACGTCGGTAATGTTGTTGCAGATAGAGCACAGGCGCAGGCTTGCCTTGAGTCCGCGCACCGCCTCGGCCAGGGCGGCTGCGTCCTCATCGGTTGCGCGCAGGATGTGGAAGGCGAACCGCTGGGCGCTCTTGGTACCCACGCCGGGCAGTTTTTTCAGCTCTTCAATCAGCCGCGCCATTGGCTCGGCATAGCGTGACACGTTGTTGCCTCCGAAATCGACTGCATGCGGCGAGGCCTCACCTATTCTCCAAGACCGGGGATCGTCATGCCGCCCAGCATGCCCTGCACACTGGACTGGATGATCTGGTCCGCCTTGCGGCCTGCTTCATTGACGGCTGCGACGACCAGATCCTCGAGCATCTCGACATCCGGCTGACCGCCGGTGAGCCCGACGACAGCGGAAGGATCAATATGGAGCTTGAGCAGTTGTTTCTTCCCGTTCATGGTCGCGGTGACCGCACCGCCGCCGCTGCTGGCCTCCACGACCTTCTCAGCCAACTTGCGCTGCACCTCTTCCTGCATTTCGTTGGCCTTGGAGAGCATTTCAGAGATCTTAAGCGGATTGATCATCGGTGATTTCTCCTGGATCGGGCGGTTACCTGGTGCGAAGATCGATCACACTTCGGACGTCTGCCTTGAAAATTTCGCGCGCACGCCGAACCAGTGGATGCGCGAGCGCAGTTTCCTGGATGTCTCCGGTCAGCGAGGCCGCCATGGGAGTCTCGGATTTCGCTCCAGGGTGAGATTGATCGCCGGGGAGGATCAGGAAGCGGGCCGGCGCACCCAGCCGTTGCAGCTCCTGGCGGATGATCTTCTCGGCCGCGGCATTGACGGTGAGACCGATCATCTTTTTCCCCAGTGCGACCTCAACGCGTAGGGTGGTTTTTTCCAGACTCCACGCACCCGCCTGGAGCAACTCCGCAGCCGACGCATGGCCACCACGATTGAGAGCGGAGACCAGGGCTCTGGAGATGGCCTCGATGCCGGGCACGCCCGTGGAGACTTCAGGCTCCTTGGCCAGAGCTCCTTCAGTGAGCGCCGCTGCCGATTCGTACGCACCGGTCGCGGAGGCAGCTGCAATTGGCCTGGTCACCGACGGAGCAGCACTGGAGATTTCACCTTCAAGCGCCGGCAATGCGCTTGCCGGCTGATCATCGCGCTGGGTGAGTTGCGCATTCTCGGTGGTTTGTTTCAGGGTTGGCCCGGAACCCCATCCGCCGCAGTCGGCCGCAAACGGAGGACGAGACGCGGCAGCCGGAGCCGGCGCGGAAGATTGAACAGAACGCGTGGGAGCCATTGCGGCTCGGGGAGCACCGGACGCGGCGGCGGGACGCGCACCGGCCCCGCCGGCGACGCCACTCAGGAGTTCCTCGATGGGCAAGAGGCGCTGCGCATGAATGAGCTTGAGCAGCCCGAGTTCCAGGTGAAAGCGCTGTTCCTGGCGGTAGTTCAAATCGTCAAACGTGCGCAGAACAATCTGCAGGTTGCGGGTCAGTTCCTCTTCGCTAAAGAGCAGGGCGGAGCGCGTGGCGCGGGCGCGCTCGTCCGCGGAGATTTGCAGCAGCTCCGTCTGTTCCCCGCCCAGCTTGGCCATCAGGGAATTGCGCAAGTGGCGAACCATCTGGCGAGCCAGAAAAGAGGGACTGTGCCCGGCGTTCATCAGCAGATTCAATTGCTCCATCAGCTCGGCGCTTTGCCCGGCGGCCACGGCTTCAAGGAGGCGCTCGAAGACCGCGTTGGGCACCGCCCCGGTCAACTCGCGAATCTGCGCGGCGGAGAGAAGGGGACGGCCGGCTTGAAGCGGCGCGGAGGCAATCGCCTGGTCCATGATGGAGAGAGCGTCGCGCATCGATCCGTCGCCGGCCTCGGCCAACAGGGCCAGCGCGTCATCTTCCGCCGCAACCTGCTCCAGAGCGGCGATCATCTTCAACTGGGCCAGAATGTCATCGAATCGCACCGCACGAAAGCTGAAATGCTGGCAGCGCGAGCGGATGGTCCGGGGTATGTTTTCGGGCTCCGTCGTGGCCATCATGAAAATGACATGCGCCGGAGGTTCTTCCAGGGTCTTCAGCAGGGCGTTGAACGCCGCCTCGGTGATCTGATGGGCCTCGTCGAGGATATAGATTTTGTAGCGGTCACGTGCCGGAGCGTAACGGGCGGCATCACGCAGCTCGCGGATTTCGTCGATGCCGCGGTTGGTAGCGGCGTCGATCTCGATCACGTCCACGGCATTGCCCTGACGGATTTCTGTGCAGGAGTCGCAGAGGCCGCAGGGCTCAGGGGTGGGACGCGCCGCGGAACCGATCTCCGTGTGGCAGTTGAGAGCCATCGCAACGATGCGGGCAATGGTGGTTTTGCCAATGCCGCGATGACCGCTGAAGATGTAGCCGTGGGCGACGCGGTTCTGGCTGAGGGCGTTCAGCAGCGTGCGGGTAACATGATCCTGGCCGGCCACGTCGGCAAAGCGCTGCGGACGGTATTTTCTGGCCAGAACCTGATATGCCATGCGGACCGCGCTCCTTAAGGCTTCCGAATTGCGGGAGGCCTAGAGCCTGTTATTAACTTTCCCGTGGGCGGCGCTGGGCGCCAATTTTTTCGAGTTCGAGAAGCGAGGAGCGATGCATACCGGGTGTCTGCGAGCGACGAGTGACGATGAAATCGGGAAAATTGGCCCCAGCCCTTCGGGTTGCGGCGTAAATCGCGCCATACTTCGTTGTCGTCCTCGCCTTGGAATCACCAAAGTCTTCGTCCTCCGCCTCGCCTGGCGCGATTTTCGCTCGCAACGCCGCCTACGCGAAAGTTAATAACAGACTCTAGAGGGGATTGTATCGTCCCCGGGCGATCGGCGGCGGGAGTTGACGATCGCGCCGCCGCCGAGTCCAAATAAGCAGGGAATGCGAGACTTCTTGCGGCAGGCGTCTGCCTCCTTCCTGCTGAGAAGATGGCCAGTCGATTCAGCAACTCGCACCTATGCGGATGGGGTGGGGGTGCAGCGGCCGGCGGCGTGGATGGCCGAGGAGCGGGCGATCAAGCCCATGCGAATGTGCGATGCTTTCCCTGTGCACAGGTGTACTATCCGGGTTGCATCTTAGCATTGGGAGGGGAATAAATCGGCAAGGGCTGGGATATGAAACGAGGCTTGACGATTGCGATGGTTCTGGCGGGGTGCCTGGGGCTGCAGGCGCAGACGACTCCGGCGGCGAAGCAGCCGCAAGGGGGTTCCAATCCCTTCCCCGACAATACGGGCAATGTGCCGGTTCTTAGCCCAAATATCCCGCAGACACTGCCGGAAGCGACCGAATACCAGCAGGTCCGGCTACCCAGGGAGGATCTGGACCCGGTTCGCAGCCCAGACGATCCCAACTCGGTTGCTCTGGAAGGCCAGCAGCAGAACGACAGTTCCAGCATGACCGGCCTGGGCGGTCTGCTGCCCCCGCCGGATAACAGCCAACCCGGCAAGAACTCCGAAATTGCTGCGGCGCCCGTGGAGACCGCGCCCGAGGACATCAACGTAGGGAACTTCTACCTGGACAACCATGATTGGAAGGGCGCTCTGTCGCGCTTCCAATCGGCCATGGTGCTGGCGCCGGACAATCCGGAGGTCTACTGGGGACTGGCGGAGTGCGAACGTCATCTTGGCGACTTTGCCGATGCGCGGACCTACTACCAAAAGGTGGCCCTGTACGACCCGGACAGCCGCCACGGCAAGGACGCACGAAAGGCGCTGCGCGAGCCGGAGATTGCGAATGCGAAGAAGCGGACGCAATCGCAGGCGTCGTCCGGATCGCCGCAATGAGCCGGCTCCGCAGGGATTGAATCCGGATAGGGATTAAAAGCCGCCCCAGCGCAGCCAGGCGGCGAGGATCTGCGATCCCCACAAGCTGCTGATGACGCCGCCAATGCAGAGGAATGTGCCCAGCGGGAGCCTGCGCAATCCCCAGGCTTGGGTTTCAGGCTGCGCTCTGGGAGCGGCCAGCACAATCAACGCGATGGCAGCGCCCAGGAGCACTCCCAGGGAGAAGGAGAGCAGCGCGCCCCAGAAGCCGAGCCAGGCCGCGAGCAAGGCCATCAGCTTGGCGTCGCCCAGGCCGATGCCTTCACGGCGGCGAATCAGCCAGTAGATCCAGCGGATAAGCAGGATAAGTCCCGCGGCGAGGACGATGGCCAGCAGGCGTCTTCCAACAGCTAACGGCAGAGTCTCGGCCAACGAAGAGGAAGAGCCAGGGAGCGCGACGAGAAGAACACGGAAGAGAAATCCGAGGGCGATTCCCGGCAAAGTGATCCAATCAGGCAACCAGAGTTGTTCCGCATCGAAAACCGCGAGAGCTACAAGAATCCAATCAAGGATCATATTGGCGACTGCGCCCGCAGCTGCAAAGGAGATATGGAAATCGATGGAGCCTGGGAAGGACGCGGAATCAAAAGATCGCCAGCATTCCAATGCCCAAAGGCCGCCGACTGCCAGATCGACCAGCGGATAGCGCCAGCCGATCGATGCGCGGCAACCGCGGCAACGGCCGCGGAGCGCGAGCCAGCTTGCCAGCGGCAGATTTTCCCACCAGGACAGCGTGTGATTGCAACTGCGGCAGTGAGAGCGCGGAGTGACTACGCTCTCGCCCGCAGGCCAGCGGCTCAGGCACAGGTTCAGGAAGCTGCCGAAGGCCAGGCCCAACAGGCCCGCGAAGATGGTGGCGAGAATGCGGATCATGCCGTGGATGAGTATACGTTTCAGATGACGCAGCGAGAGACGCGGCTGCGCAAGCGGCGGTTGGGGCGAGAATTTTCGGGACAAAGTTGACCGAAAACTGCCGGGAGATGCCCCTTAACTATCCCGTAGACGCCCCAAAACCTCCCGAATTGGCCCGAGTTTGAAAATTGTCAACTTGTTATTTATCAATCAGATGAGTCTATTTGCACGCGCAAAATGACGACCTGCAAGTGGATTTTTTGGGGGGGGGGAGGGGGCTATGTAGATTTTCGGTACGGGCCAGGGCGTCATGCGGCGCTGTCTGCCGCGGGTGGTTCCGCGGCTGCTTCAGGGCCGGGATGGAGATCCGGCTTTGCGGTTTTCGGCGGACGGCCGATGGTGTTGAATGCGACCTGCGCGCCATAGAGGAGCTTGGAGGCGGATTCGTGCGGAATTGCTTGAATGGCAATGCCGAACGTGACACAGGCAACAAAGTTGCAGATGTTCTGATAGCTGTCGAGCGGCGGCAGAAGATTGGAATAGGCCTGGCGCGCATTACGGGACAGCATGTCGGTATAGGAAAGGTCGTCCTCTCTTAAATCAGCCAGAGCAGCGCGCCGTAAGGCGTCACAGCAGCGGGCGACAGCCGGGTTGGCGAGGGCGGGGTTTGCCGGGTCCATCCGGGCCATAACCGGGGGGTGCTCGATAGGTTTTGTCATACTGATTTCTCCGTTGTCTGGCTTCTGAGGCGCCATCGGGCTTGCAGGAGCCGGATTTGTATGTGTCTATGCTCATTGTGGGACAAGGGAGGGTAATTATCTGCAAACAAAAGGCCGCTTCCAGCTCCTAGCTTCTAGCTGCTAGCTTGCGAATTGGCTGAGTGGAGCGCATGACTCTGCCAGGCGCAGGGGCGAGTCCCGCCTTTCGGCAGGCTCTGGGGCAGCCAGGGTGGGAAGGTGATCTGAGTTTCCAGTTCCCGGAGACGAATTAAAGGTAGTGGGTCAGTTTGGATTTCCACAGAACTGCTTCAACCCCTCACTCTGCGACCGGCCTTCGGTACGCGCAAGGCCGTGTCTTTAGTGGCTCTGCGAATTGTCCCGAAACTTACCTTCTATGAAACATAGCGGGGATGGTCGTCAGCCACCGTACCTTTGTCTCTGTGAGAACAATAGAAGCATGTTGTTGGTGAGCACAATCTCCGCGTCCTCTTGCTTAATGTCGGCGGCGTTTAGATGTTCAACGGTAACGACAATGCGGTAGTCGCCCGCTGTATGCTCGACTTTTGCGACGTTTTTTTCAATCTGCATAGGCTTCGCTGACCCAAACACGTTTTCTCACCTCATTTGACAGGATAACACGCTTTCGCCTTTTCATCCCCTCGCCTGATAGTGTCTGAAAGGTGCGTTGAAGATTGATACAATGCCAAGCATGGCGACAAATGAAACGCTGAAGGCTTTGGTGGAGATCAGAAAGACCTTAACCGACCTGCAAATCACCATGACGGACCACTGGGTATACGAGATGGCGATGGGAGAAGCGTTTTCCCGGTTCGACGGGCGATTCGGCGCTATTTTCGAAGAGTGTTTGCAAGTGGAAAAGAATAAGCAATTTGCAGGCCGACAATCGCTTCAGACGATTTCCGATACGCTAAAGAAAGTAATTCAAACACTTGAGCCTCTTCAAGGCCCTGTGAATTGATTCCTGATTCCACATTCTCAACGCACTTTTCAGACATTACCCCCTCGCCTCGGCACCATTAAACGCACGCGGGCAGATCTCTTAGCCGGGGGGAATGTCGCTATTGTCCTTCGGGAATTGACCTTGGTTGCTGCACAATCGTCCCCGGCAGACGGTCAGCGAGTCCGAGGCAGCTCCCGACGGATCATGACCATGCGGTTCCGACCCGCGAATATCAGACTGATCAATCGTCGCCCATTCTGCTTCGGCTGCTGCTGGCCCTGTCGTCGAAAAAACCAAAACACCCCGCAGCCGTGCAGGGATTGACTGGTCAACCCATATCAGGGCGTGTCGCCGTCCAGATCGTCGAGCGGCCCGCTCTTGTTTGCGTATCGGATCGGATTAGCAGCGCCACGCTTCCGCATGCTGTCGGGAAGACGGCAGCGCCTATAAAGGCTGGCTACGTCTTCGGGAGCCTTCCGACCTACAAACCCCCACCGGCGCCCCTTCCAGTCTGGCCAGTCTGGTGCGATGCCGGGGAAATTCTCGGCGGTTGCCTCAAGCCATTTTTCTGCGACGAACACGTCGATGATTAGCCCTCGGTCAACCGCTAAGACATACTCGGCTTTCGCGGCCCTTTTAGGGTCTAGCACCCAAGCGTAGCGAACGGCCTCATAGCTGCCCTTCTCGGTTACTGACTGGCCCACATTGATAAGTATTACGCTATGGCGAAAGACGGCTTCTCTAGCCTCGTAGCGCTCAATGATCTGTCTTGCGTGCATGAGACCATACAGGTCAGATCGTTGACCACTAACTAAATTGCTGGCTTCTGGGTAAGCGTCTATCAACGCTGCCTCAACCTCTAATGCAGTCCTCTCATCCATCCCGTGCCGATGGATGACGTGTGTTATTTCAAAGCCGTCGTGGTGGATGTCCCGAATCCGCTGAAGCTTCTCTGACAAGGCGTTAGCGTCTGCACCAAGCTCGTCCTTCACGTGCTTGAAAACGCGGTTACCGGTGCCTTTGCCGACGTAGAACGTCTCACCATTGCGTGGGTCGATTAGCCGGTAGACGTAATATCCTAGCTTCTGTACCACCGTCGTTGAAAACTCGGTTGGCTCGGCCATGTGTGGGGTCACCGCTGAATTATACCGCGCTTAACATTGGAGGTTGTAATGGTCGAAGCCCTTCCTGATTCCGTTCGCTACGTGAAAAATGGAGCAGGCGGGCAGTGGTGGGAAGCCGCCAAGGATAATGGGCAAATCCATGCAGGATGGCGCAACATCCCGGACGCTCTCCTTCGGACCGCAGATATGGGGCAGATTGAGAGGCTAATCCGGGCGGCGTTTGGAAATAAGCCCGGCGCTATGCAGGACTTCAAGGCATTGCGGACTCTCCTGGTGGAACCTAGCCAGCACGTCTGGGTCACATTTCAGGACGGTTGCATGTGGTGGTGCACGGTTCGAAATGGAGTTGAAACAAACCCTGATATCGAAACGAGCGAACGAGGCCATTTTTGGCTGACCTGTCAATCGCCGTGGAGCAGCCATTCCATGGACAATAAGCGGCATCTGGTAACGAGCGAGCTTCCGGGCATTGTCGTGGCTGTAGCCGGATTTCAGGCTACCGTATGCGAGCCCAAGGGCTGGAAGGAAATTCTTCGCATCATTCGGAATGAGGAAGATGAGGACGCCCGAGTTGCGGCGCTGGCGCGTCAAACTTACGAGGACGCCGTTGCCAAACTTGTTGCCCGTCTCGGACCTAAGGATTTTGAGCTGCTAATAGATTTGATTTTGTCGCGTACCGGTTGGGCGCGACTGGCAAAGCTCGGCAGCGCAACGGAGGGAATCGACGTTGAAGTCGAAAACGTCTCTTCTGACGAAATCGCATTTGTTCAAGTGAAAAGTACCGCAAGCCAGAGCGTTCTTGACGACTATGTGTCAAGGTTCAACGCTCGGAGAGACCGCTATCAGCGAATGATATTTGCCGTGCACTCTCCCAAGGGAGCCTTGACGGCGCCTGCTGGTCAATTGGTATCGATTTGGACGGGGAAGGAAATTGCTCGGCGCGTCGTCAAGCTGGGCTTGGGCGACTGGGTTGCTACACGTCTTTAATCGTTCTTTTGCGAGACGGGGAGCGGGCCTAATACCGAAACCATGGACAAGCGCCTTGAACCCGGCTCCCGGACGATCACTCAGGCCCGTGCGGGCAAGGTCCGGGTCGGTGCTTGATCGTTCGGGTGTACTTCAGGTGTGAACGGTCCAAACGCTAGGCGCAAGCCTTTGGAAATCCAAGCTGACCCACTATCGAAATAAAGGGCGAGCGGCTCAGGGCGCTAGACTGGAGGGGCATGGACCTTCCGCCTGAAAGCTCACACACCCAGGCAGCCGCGCGGGAAGTTGCGACCGATCCGGCGCGGGCGGCGGCATTGTTTGAGGAGTCCGTGCGCATCATGGCGCGACTGCGCGCACCGGGCGGCTGCCCCTGGGATCGCGAACAATCCTTCGATTCCATCCGCAAATACACGCTGGAAGAGACCTACGAGGTTTTCGACGCGATTGAGCGGCGCGATTTTCCGCATCTGGCGGAGGAGCTGGGAGATTTGCTGCTGCAGGTGCTGTTCTATGCGGAGATGGCGGCCAACGAAGGGCATTTCACCATTGCCGAGGTGCTGGATCACCTGAACCGGAAGCTGATCCGGCGGCATCCGCATGTGTTTGGCGAGGAGGCGGCACGGGAGGCAGGGAATCAGGCGGTGGTGGATGCGGCGGTGAAGGGTTCTTCGGCCGCGGTGCTGCGCAACTGGGAGGAGATCAAGGCGGCGGAGAAGGCATTGCATGCAGCGGGCGCGCCTTCGGCGCAGATACCCCCAGCGTCGAGATTGGATTCAGTGCAGCGGGCTCTGCCGGCGCTGGCGGAGGCGGCGAAGCTGGGCGCGAAGGCGCGCAAATCCGGGTTCGACTGGCCGCATTGGCGCGAGCTTTTGCCCAAGCTGGCCGAAGAGACGGCGGAACTGGAGGCCGAAGCGGCCGGCGAAGACCCGGCGCGGAAGCCGGCAGTGGAGGCGGAGCTGGGCGATCTGCTGTTTACCGTGGTGAACCTGGGCCGGCACCTGGGCGTGGATGCGGAGATGGCATTGCGCGGCTGCAACCGGCGCTTTCGTGAGCGATTCCGGGAGATGGAACGATCCGCGCCGAGGCCGCTGGAAGAACTGAGCGCGGCGGAGCTGGAAGGGCTGTGGGCGGAGGCGAAGCGGAAGCTGGCGGGGGCGGAATCAAATGAAGGCCGCGATGCCGCGGGGTGGGAGACGCGGAGATGACGGTGATGCGCGCCTGCGAGGGACTGGAGGAACTGGCGGCCTGCGTTGAACTGCAGATTGAGACGTGGGGCTACGACGCGAGCGAAGTGGTCCCGACTAAATCTTTTTTGGTGGCGCAGAAGATCGGCGGGCAGGTGATCGGCGCGTTCGACGAGGAGATCGGCGAGGACAAGCCCGGGGAGGGCGCGCGATCGCTGGTGGGATTCGCCCTATCTTTCCCCGGCGTAAAGACAAAACACGGACAAGCGGAGGCTTACCTGCACTCGCACATGCTGGCCGTGCGGGAGGGGTACAGGAACCGCGGGCTGGGCGCGCAACTCAAGCGGGAACAACGCCGGGAGGCGCTGGAGCGAGGCATCCGGCGAATGGAATGGACCTTCGATCCACTTGAAATCAAGAACGCTTTTTTGAATATCCACAGGCTGGGAGCCGTGGCGCGCGAGTATCGGGCGAATTTCTATGGTGTATCCTCATCTCGGCTGCAGAGCGGGCTGCCGACGGACCGGTTATTGGCCGAATGGCATCTGGATTCACCCAGGGTTGAGGCCATCCTGGAGGGACGCCCGGTAGCCGCGTACGTCCCGGAAGAGCGGATTCTTGTGCCGACCTCCATTTATGAGTGGAAGGCAAGCGAAGCCGGCAGGGAACGCGCCCTCACGGTTCTGTTAGAGAATCGTCTCAAGTTTCAGCAGGCATTTTCCCGGGGGTTGGCGGTATTTGGATATACCCGGGACGCGGAAGGAAATGGAGTCTTCGAACTGGGCCCCCTGAACCAGCAAGAACCGGACTGAATTTCCGTTGAACCGATTTCCGAAGGAAGCTGAAAATTCTATGAGAATCGATGCAATCATCCTGCGTGAGCTGCACATGCCCCTGGTGCGCCCGTTTGAAACCAGCTTTGGAGCGACCCGCAACCGGAGAGTTCTGCTGGCTGAGATTCAGTCAGAAGGGCTGACGGGATGGGGCGAATGCACCGCGGGCGAGCGGCCGTTTTTTTCGGAAGAGTCGACCGACAGCGCCTGGACGGTGATGGTTCAGGAACTGGGCCCAATGCTGGCCGCCGGAGCGCCGGAGCATGGTGGCGACTGCCCTTACATATTCCGCCAGGTGCGGGGCAACCGCATGGCCAAGGCGACGCTGGAAAATGCCATCTGGGACCTGGAGGCGCAGCGCGAGGGGATTTCTCTTTCGCAATTGATTGGAGGCGTACAAGATACGATTGCCTGCGGCGTTTCGCTGGGCATTCAGGCTTCGATTCCAGAGTTGCTGGAGCTGATCGAAAAGGAAGTGGCCGCCGGCTACCAGCGCATCAAGTTGAAGTGCAAGCCGGGCTGGGACGTGGAGGTTCTGGAGCGGGTACGGCACAGGTGGCCTGCCATTACGCTGAGCTGCGACGCCAACTCCGCTTACCGGCTGCGGGATGCGGATCACCTGGCCGTGTTCGACAACTTCGACCTGCTGATGATTGAACAGCCGCTGTGGCACGACGATTTTTATTACCATTCGATGCTGCAAAAGCGGCTACAGACGCCGATCTGCCTGGATGAATCGATCCGCAACCGGCGGGACTCGCTGGCGGCGATCGAGATGGAGAGCTGCAAGATCATCAACATCAAGCTGGGGCGCGTGGGCGGCTTTTCCGAGGCGATTGCGGTACACAACGCGGCGGAGGAGCGGGGGATTCCGGTGTGGTGCGGCGGAATGCTGGAGTCGGGCATCGGGCGTTCGCACAACATCGCCCTCTCGACGCTGGAAAACTTTACGCTGCCGGGCGATGTGTCCGCATCTGCCCGTTATTGGGCGGAGGACATCATCGAGCCGGAGGTGGTGGTTTCCGCCGCAGGCGAGATTGCAGTGCCGGATACGCCGGGGCGAGGATACGAAGTGAAAACGGACCTGGTGGAGCGGCTTACGGTGCGCAGGGAGACGATTCGGGCGCTGGCGCTGGTGCAGGAGCGGTGAGTTGACAAGTCAGCAAGCACGCGGACGCCTCGCGCAACTCAGCTGACCAGCAGCGCAGTCTAGGGTTTGTGAGGGAACTCCAGCGGTTGAGTTCGTCAGAGCAGGTGAGCTTGGCGGGGATGGTAACCTGACTCTATCTCAAAAGCAAGATGGGAAGTTCTGGGGGCTGGAGAGGCTGCGGAAAAACAGGGAAAAGCGAACGGAGATTTGGCAGGGGCTAAAGCCCGCACTCTATTTTGGGGCATTTTCGGCCCGGGACCCAGAGGGTATCCCGCCGTGCCCTTGTTACAAAGCTGCCATCAGATGGGTTTTTCCGCAGCCTGTGGAGACCATCTTCATGCCGAAATGGCAATCCTGGTTCAGACCGTTTCAAAAAGTGAATATGCTCGGGGTGGTGATGGTTACTGCCTGTCTGGCCGCTATGCCCGCGTCGATTTTTGCGCAGACCGACGAGATACAGGTCTACGATGGAGAGATCGCGCCGCCCGGAATATTCAATCTGATGGTCCACACCAACTTCACACCCGTTGGACGGACGGCCCCCGACTTCCCTGGGGCAATCATCGCCAATCATTCGTTCCAGGTAACTGCCGAATGGGCCTACGGCGTGACCCCGTGGATGGAGCAGGGACTTTATCTACCTGTGACCACGCCTTATTCTACGAACTACGGCACGACGATCGACGGCTTCAAAATCCGCGAGCTGTTCGCCCGGCCCCACGCTCACGACCACACTTTTTTCTACGCAGCGAATTTTGAGTTCAGCGTTAATAGGAATTATTGGGAGTCCAGAACGATCAGCTCCGAGATCAGGCCGATTGTAGGGCTGCACCTACATCCATGGGATTTCATTTACAACCCGATTGTCGACACGGACTATACGGGTGGATTCGGCAACCTTGAGTACAACCCAGCGGGGCGCGTGGCTTACAACCTGAATGACAGGTGGGCCATTGCCGCTGAAGAGTATGACGGCTTCGGCCCGCTGCGCGGCTTCGATCCAAGCGGCCAGCAATTTCATGAAATCTGGGCGACTATGGATTACGCGAGCAGCAAATTCCTCGGCATCGATGTTGAAAGCGGCATCGGGTTTGGTCTGACGGCCCCCGGATCCGACAAAATAACACTCAAGTTGATGCTGTCACGGAACCTAAACTTCCATCCCTGGCGCCCCTGAAGGCAGATATTTCGTCTGACGGTCTTCCGTTATCCGCGATCCGCCAAAAAAGCTTCGACATCGAGACGGGAAGGCATGGAGGCCTGCGCGCCGCGGCGGGTGACGGAGATGGCGGCGGCCGCATTTGCAAAGCGCGCCGCCGTCCATGGATCTTTGTTTTCAAGCAGCGCCACGGCAAATGCGCCGTTGAAACAATCGCCGGCGGCGACGGTATCGACGGCCTCAACCGGGAAGGAGCTGACGCAGGCGGCGTCTCCGCCGGCGACGGCCACGTATGCGCCTGCAGCGCCGCGCTTCAGCACGACTCCCCGCAGGCCACGAGCAAGGAGGCGATTTGCGCCGTCATGGGGAGCGATGGATTCGCCCAGGTAGAAGGCCGCTTCGGTTTCGTTGGGCGTGAACCAGGTGATCCGGCTCCAAGCCTCATCCGGGAGCGGCGCTGCCGGAGCGGGATCGAGCATGACCGGGACACCCGCCTCCTGACAGAGGGCAAGCGTGTAAAGCGTGGTTTGCAAGGGAAGCTCCAACTGGCAAAGCACCATGCCGGCCGAGCGGATCAGCGCTGCATGGCGGCCGACGGCGGCGCAATCCATCTTGCCGTTGACGCCGGGAATCACTGTGATAATGTTTTCGCCGCTTTCTGCTACCAGAATCTGAGCCACGCCCGAGGGGCCGTCCACACGCTCGATGGCTGCCGTGTCCACCCCTGCGCCGGCAAGGTGGCCGAGCAGAGCCTGGCCAAAGATGTCGGGGCTCGAGACAGCGGGGCTCGAACTGGCGGACGCGCCGACCATTCCAATCATCCGCACAGGAAAATCCAGACGGGCGGCGGCGACGGCCTGGTTGGCGCCCTTGCCGCCGGGGTTGGTCTCAAATGCAGTCCCGATCAGCGTCTGGCCGGCAAGCGGAAGGCGCGGCGCACGCGCCACCAGGTCCATATTGATGCTGCCGACAACGACGATGGGTTTGCGCGCGTGGTTCATGGTCCGGAGATGACTGCTTATTGGCGGGCGGCTTTCAGGGCTTCAATCAGCGCCGGCACCACTTCAAAGAGATCGCCGACAATGCCGTAATCGGCAACTTCAAAGATGGGCGCGTCGGGGTCTTTGTTGATGGCGACGATGCACTGCGAGCCTTTGATGCCGACCAGGTGCTGGATGGCTCCGGAGATGCCGACGGCAAGATAGAGCTTGGGCGAGACAGTCTGACCGGAGCTGCCGACCTGCCGCTCCATGGGCAGCCAGCCGGAGTCGCAGATGGGGCGGGATGCGGCCAGCTCGGCATGGAGCGCGGCAGCCAGGGCCTGGACCAGTGGAATATGCTCGGCGTCCTTGATGCCGCGGCCTACGCTGACGATGCGCTGCGCGGAGCCGAGATCAACGGTCTGGGCTGAGGCGCGAAAGGGCTCTCCGGGATGAGTGCGAATCTGCGCAGGCTCGAGTTCGGGCGCAAATAAGGTGATTGCAACTGATGAAGGGGCTTCCGGCCCGGATGCCGCAGCAGGGAAGGCTCCGGCCTGCACGGAGATAAAGCAGGGGCCTGCGCCGGAATGACGATAGTCGCCGGCCAAACGGCCTTGCAGAAGCTGGCGCGTGAAGACCGGGCCGCCGGCGATGGCGATGACGTCGCTGATGAGCACCTGGCCTAACCGTGCCGCCAATGCAGGGGCGTAGTCGCGCACCTGGTAGGTGTGCGGGAAGACCACGTATGCGGGGCCTTCTTTTGCGATAAGCTGCTGGAGCGCGAGGGTGTAGCCGTCCGCTGTATAGGATGCGAGCAAGGTGTGTTCTACGCGCAGAACCCGGCCGCGCACGACAGAGGAGATGGCTCTGGCCGCAGCTTCGGTTTCGGAGCCGATTACGGCTGCATGGACAGGAAGGTCCAGATTCCCTCCCAATGCGTGCGCGGCCGCAAGGGCTTCCCAACTGATGCGGCCGACACTGCCGTCATGCTGCTCGACGATGGCGAGAACGCTGCTCATAGGACGTGCGCCTCAAACCTGAGCTTTTCAATCAGCGCAGCAGCGGACTCATTCGGCTTGCCGGAGAGAATCTGCGTGGATTTTTGTTTTAGAGGCAAGCGAACCTGCTCCAGGAGCACAATGGGCGCCGCATCGCAATTGAGATCCGCGGCAGCCAGCCGCCGCAGTTCCCTGGTTCTGGCGCGCTTGATGCCCATAAGCGTGGCGTAGCGCAACTTGTTTCCTCCGGACTGGATGGTAAGGAGAGCAGGAATGGGCATTTCAATGGTTTGGAACCATCCTTCTTCCAGCTCGCGCCTAAGGGTGAGGCCGGAGGCAGTTTTTTCTACGTGAAGGATGAGCGTGGCGTGGGGAAGGCCGAGCAGTTCCGCCAGAATGACGCCGGTTTGGCCGAGGCCCAGATCTTCCGACTGCAATCCGGTGAGGATGAGGGCGGGGTTCTCTGGTTGGATGGCAGCGGCGAGCAGGCGGGCGACTCCCAGGGCATCGAGGGCGCTGAGATCGTCGCAAAGGATGTGGATGGCGCGGTCGGCGCCCTTGGCCAGAGCTTCGCGAAGGGTTGCGCCGACGCGCTCCGGGCCGGCGCTGACGACGATGACTTCGCCGCCATGCTGCTCCTTGAGCCGCAGCGCTTCTTCGAGGGCGTAGGCGTCGGTCTCGTTCAGGGCGAACTGGAGATCGGATTCGTCGATCCATCGGCCGGAGGCGTCGATGCGGAGCGGCGCATCGCGCTCGGGGACTTGTTTGATGGCGACGACGATTTTCATTCCTGTTGACCCGGATTCATTGCGGATGGCGCCGTGTCTTCATCATTCTTGGGCAGTCCTCGCGCCGTCAACTGAGCGATGTCGAGCAACTGCGGAGCGTGATCGCCGCTGGACGCGAGAGCATCGCGGAACATGGTATTGCAGAAGGGACATGCGGCGGCAATGGTCTGCGCGCCGGTGGCGGAGAGCTCCTGGGCACGAACCTGGCTGACGCGGCTGCCGGATTCTTCTCCGAGAAAAGCAAGGCCGCCGCCTGCGCCGCAGCAGAAGCTGCGCTCACGGCTGCGGGGCGCTTCGACCAGATTGCCGGCCCGCGCCGCGACGGCGCGAGGCTGGTCGTATATGTTGCGATAGCGGCCGAGATAGCAGGGATCGTGAAAGACAATCGTTTCCTTCTTTGTTTGTTTGGGGAGTTGGTTGGCGTGGCGGGCCAGAAATTCGCTGTGATGCTCGACCTGGGGCGGTGTGCCGTACTCCTTCCAGTCTTCCTGCATGGTGCGGACGCAGTGCGGGCAGATGCTGACGATCTTTTTGGCCTTGTATTGCGCCAGGGCTTCAAGATTGGCTTCGGCCAGTTGCTGAAAGAGGAGATCGTTGCCCAGGCGGCGGACGGGGTCGCCGGTGCATTTTTCCTTTTGCAGGACGCCGTAGCTTGTGCCGAGGTGGTTCATCACGCGGGCGAAGGCGGCGATGATCTCGCGGCCTTTGGGGTCGTAGGCTCCCATGCAGCCGAGCCATAAGCAGTATTCCTGCGTGCCGTCAAAGATGGGGAGTTTGTGCTTTTCGATGAACCTGTCGCGCTCGGCAGGGCTGAGGCCAAGGGCGTTGCTGCCGCGTTCGAGAGCAAGGAAGAGCTTGGAGCCGTGGGGGTCGCCCCATTGACCGGTGTTGACCGCGCCGCGGCGCAAGCCGACCAAGATGGGCAGGTGCTCGATGCCCACCGGACACTGAAACTCACAGGCCCCGCAGGTGGTGCATTGGAAGACGGCTTCCTGGGGATTGTAGAGGCCGAGCAGGGGCTGGTCAGAGGCGGGACCGAGGTCATTGAGATAGGCGCGCAGGCCGAGGACAACCTGCTTTGGGTTGAGCAGCTTGCCGGTGTTGGCGGCAGGGCAGTGTTCGGTGCAACGGCCGCACTCGACACAGGAGTAGGCCTGGAGGCTGACCAGTTTTGTGAGATCGGTTCCGGCGACGAGGCCGAAGTCTTCGTCGCCGGAGAGAGGCGGAATCCGGCTGAAGCCACCCCGCGAAAAAAAGACGGTGAAGGGGCTCAACATGAGGTGGAGATGCTTGGTGCTGGGGATAATCGGCAAGAAGGCGAGCAGAGTCAAGGAATGAGCCCACCAGAGAAGCCGCGCCGCGGGGCTTGCATCAGCGCTAAAGAACGCGGCCAGATAGGTGACCATGAGAACGAAGATCAACAGGGCAATGAGGCAGGATTCCCAGGAGAGGCTGGCTCCGAGCCACCTGGGCCGGATGAGAAACCGGCGGACGAACAGGCCAACAATGCCGATGGCGCAAAGCAAGGCAAAGACAGCCGCGAAGTAGAAATAGAAGCGGCCGATGGGGCCGATGGGGTTGAGGAAGCCCAGGCCGAACAGAGCGGCGCAGTGGTTCAGGGTAACCAGGGCGAAGGCGCAAAAAGCCCAGAAAACGAATGCGTGCGCAAGACCCGGAAGGGGGCGTCCACGGATGACCCTGGCCTGGCCCAGAACCTGCCGGATGAACTGCCGGAAGCGCTTGCCGAGAGGAGACAGGTGAAAACCAGGGTCCTGCCTGGAAGTGAGAATTTTCCTGAGGATCGGATGGAAGCGATGCCAAAAGACCGCGGCTGAGGCGGCTGCCAGCGCCGCGAAGAGCAGCTTCTCAGCGAGGGAAAAGGATTGCGGCTCGGCCAGGGTTGGCAGAAGTAGATTCATGAGCTTACGAGGGAAAGATACAGGATGGAATTGGCTTCTGTCGCGCGGAGCCGCCTGCCGAGAACGCTGGTAAAGGCAGGAGCCCGGTTCCACGACGAGTGATACTTTTGGCGAACGGGTGGGGCCGGAGCTTTGCAGCGTAGGGGGGCAACTGCCGACAAGTGCGAGGAATTTCAAGGTGTTACCTGGGTATGCGCGGCAGCAGTGCGGGGTTTTCGGGGAGGGATGCCGGGAGGGATTTTTCCACATTGTTTTCTCTTATGTGAGGGGCTCTATTGAGGAATTGCTTCCAATGAAGCACACTGTCGGGGATTTCCTTCGCAATGGCTTTTTCGTATTGAAGGGCAGAGATGGTCCTGCGCGGAGCTATTTGGAATTGAGGTTCTTGCGCCTTGCCGGACGTACCGCTCGCAGCTGACAATTCTTCACACGATCTGAATCCGCAGTCCATGCCGGACGTGGAGCGGAGCTATTCCTCGACGTCACTGCGCGAACCTTGGGCTGTGATGGTGCGCCGGAAACGCCTGATGGCATCGATTCTGGGCGGCTTGCTGCCGCTTTGCCTGCTGTATTGCCTGATTGCTCCCAACCAGTACGAGGCGACGGCCAGAATTGCGTTGCGGACCACTCCGGATTCCTCGCTGAGCCCGGAAGCGTCCGCGGTTTCCATCTCAACTTCGATTCTGTCCGCGCCGCTGGAACTGGAGACGCTGGCCGGGGAGTTGCGCAGCGAACAACTGGCGTGGCGGGTGATCAGCCAGCTCAAGCTCTACGAGGCACCGGGGTTCATGGGCAATTTTGCGCGGCGCTTTCCGGGCTATCGCCCGGAGGCACCGAGCGTGGAAGCCCAAGCCTGGCTGCTGGAGAGATTTCAGGAGCGGCTGAACGTGCAGTCGATCCCACGTACATTCTTGATTCAAATCCGATTCCGTTCGCGGGATGCGGCGTTGTCTGCGGCGGTGGTCAATGCGCTGCTCAGCGCCTACAACCAGCAGGACAGCGAATCCCAGGTGCAGGCAACGATGCAAGCCTCGGCCTGGCTGAATGGCCAGCTCAAGAGCCTGAAGCTGAACGTGGAGGAGGATGAGCGACGGCTGACTGCGTTCCAGGATGAGCACGGCATCCTGCAGACCCCGAGCATGCTGGCGGGCGGCCAGACGGGGGAGACCGAGCACAGCGCCACGCTGACGGAAATCGACGCGCTGGGCAAGGAGTTGGTAGACGCCACCACGGATCGCATCCTGCGCGAGGCCGAGTACCGCGCGGCATCGCAGGGCAATCCGGAGCTGGTGATTGCCTCCGATCCAGGGTTGCAAAGCCAGGATGGAAACTTTGCGACCCTGCTTCTGGAACAGATTCATGCAACCCGCAGCCAGCTTGAGCAGGAACAGGCACAGCTCAGCGCCGAGCATGGTCCGAACTTTCCGCGGGTGGTGGAGATTCGGCGGCAGATGCAGGATCTTGACGGGCAGAAGCAGGCCGAGGACGCCAAGCTGGTGGAGCGGTTGCGGATTGCCTGGCAGACCGCGGCCGATCGCGAACAGATGGTGCGTAAGAGCCTGGAGGCAACCACCGGCGAGGGGATGAAGCAGAATGAGGCCGCGGTCGAGTACGCGGTGATGCGGCAGGAGGCGGATTCCAGCCACGAGCTTTATATGCAGGTGATGGAAAAGGTGCAGGAGGCAGGGCTTGCTGCCGGCACGCGCGGCTCAAGGTTCTCGGTGGTGGACTTTGCCCGCCAGCCGGCAAAGCCGGTAGCGCCCAACCTGCCGCTTTACATGGCGATCACATTTTTTGCCGGCCTTTGGTTGGCAGCAGGAGGGGCGCTGATGGCGGAATCGATGGGCAAATCTGGAACGCGTACATTAGCGGCGCTGCTGGCGGTAGTTTTGGCGGGCGCTATGGGACATGCGCAGGCGCCGACACCCGCTCTCGACGGCCTTCCTACGGGAGTGGCCCGCATTCCATTCACGCAGGACAACAAGGTCGTGCCCAATCCCAGGGAGGAGCAAGCGGTGCAGGGGAATGCGGCGGGCGCGAACCAGGCCGGCGCGTTGTCCATGGCGGCCGCGGCGTCTGCCTCACAGATGCCGGTGCCTCTTGGGCCTGGCGATTTTGTGGATATCAGCGAGTACCAGACACCGGATTTCCACACGGTGGTGCGGGTTTCGACGGAGGGGACGGTCACGCTGCCGATGGTGGACGAGGTGAAGGTGGGCGGCATGGACGACCAGGCCGCGGCGCACGCGATCGCGCAGGAAGAGCCGAAGGCGTGCCTGCTGCTGGTGGGGTGGTTCGACGCGGCCGAGGATGCACTGGACGAGGCGATGCGAGCCCGGATCGACAAGCATCCGCGGATTCATTGCACCGGGTTTGTGGAGGACACGGCACCATACTACCGGGCCATGGACATAATGGTGTTGCCCACCTGGCGGGAGGGATTTCCGAATGTGGTGCTGGAGGCCGGGGCGACGGGGATTCCGGTGATTACGACGATCTCGACCGGGTCGCGAGACTCGGTGGTTCCAGAGGTGACCGGGCTGCTGATCCCGCCCGGCTACCCGGAGGGGATCCGCGAGGCGGTGCTCGAACTGCTGCGCAACCCGGAGAGACGGCTGCGGATGGGCGCGGCGGCCAGGGCCTGGGTGCGGGAGCACTATGCAAATGAAGACGTTCTGGGGCGGATCGCGGGGTATTACAAGGGCTTGCTCAAGGGTGCAGAAGGAGCAGGGAGGGCGGCTGGACAGGGGCGCTAAGTCCGGTCTGGTTCGCTGGGGAAGAGGCCGGGCTGCTCGATGGCCGGGCGGGCGACCTGGGCGCGCCTGTGGCTGGCGGCGCCGATCAGGCCGACGACTTCCAGGGACTGGATGGCCTGCCGCGGGACGTATATCCGCTGGGTGTTTGAGCGTGTGTCCGGCGGGGTGAGCAGCAGACCGGCTCCCCGGACGAGCGAGAGGTTGTTGGCGGCCAGGCCTTCCAGCTCATCGCCATCGGCGAGGGTCAACCGCAACCAGAGACCCGCGGTGCGGGGACGGATGGAGAAGCGCTTGTGGAGGAGCCTCTCCGGATTGGCCTGATCGCCGGGGTGGGTGGGGAAGTCGCGGACATAGCAGATCCACTTAACCTGGTCCCAGTGGATGCGCATGACCTTGCCGGTGAGGTCGAGAATCTCCAACTCTTCCGCGGAGTCGTCGAAACCCGCAGCGATGTAGCCGGCCTGCCAGTCGCGGGAGAACTTACGCACGATCACCGGTTTGCGAGCGGAGGCCATCGTTCAGGATTGTCGCACACCCTGGAACCCCCAGGGACGGGGCCTGATCTGCAAATCGGATGGTTCCGGCGAGGGCATCGATGGGTGCGGAAACGTGGAAGTTGAGGATTCCCGGGCACATCAGGGTCTAGCCAACCGCTTGAAGTTGTGTTAATGTACTCTTTGCCAACTTTTCGGTTTGCGCCGTAAGCGTAACCACATCAGATACTTGGAACAGGCGCAAGGCGGCGGAAGCAGGAAGCGGAATGCCGGATTACATTTATCTGTTGGACAACCGTCTATCGGCTGACCAGCAAAACGCCCTACGCCAGATGCGAGAAGCAGCCCGGGAGGCTGGGGTCATCCTGTTTCTGACCGGGGATGCGGTGCGCGATCTGACCAGCGGCCACGGGATACACGAACTTGAAGTGACGGTTCATGGAAATGCTCTCAAGCTGAAGAAAATAGTTCAAAAACTTGGCGGCAAGATCTGGGGCGAACACGAGGCTTCCCGCAGCCTGTACCTGTGTTTTCCGGGGACGGTTCGCGTCGATGTACTCAGCGCCCACCAGGTCGAGTATCCCAAGCCGGGCAAGCCTGTCTATAGTCCCGCTTCGATTCTGGAGAACCTGCGCCGGCGGGACTTTACCGTGAACGCGATGGCGATCTCGTTGAATGAGGGATCCTTCGGGCTGCTGATGGATCCGCTGAACGGGGCCGCCGACATCGAGACGCGCACGCTGAGGCTGGTTTCGAATTACGGATTTCTGGAGGAGCCGGCGCGGCTGATCCGCGCCACCCGGTTCCTGACCCGGCTGGGTTGGGAGTTCGACGCGAAGACCCGGACCCGCTACGAGGATGCGAAGAACGAAGGCGTGATCGAATACCTTTCGGCCGATGCGCGGCGCCTGGAGCTGGAGCAGATCGGGCACGAAGAAGATGGGCTGAAGGTGCTTCGGGCGCTGGAAGCCGAGGGCTGGATGAAGGTGCTGTTCCCGGCATGGACCTCGACCAAGGCCGACGAAGAAAGACTGAAGGCGCTACACGAGCTGGCGGTGGAGTTGATTCTGCAGGGAGTGCACGCGGACCTTTCGGCGGCGCAGATGCAGTTGCTGACCGCCAGGCTGGGGACGAAGGATCTGAACGCGCTGAAGAAGCAGATGCTGCGGCCCGGGTTCGTGGAGGAGTGGAACAGCCTAGATGCGATCGCGGCGGGATTCGCGAAGACGCTGCTGGCCAAAAACAATGCGAAGCCTTCGGCGGCGTACAAGCTGTTTACCAGTCACGATCCGGAGGCGATCCTCTGGCTCGGGCTTACCACCAAGGATGCAGCGGTGCGCGAAAAGTACAACCAGTTCCTGAAGGTGTGGCCGGAGGCTCGCCAGCACATTCCCTACGCGCTGATGCAGGTGATGCGGATTACGCCGGAACTGCCGGCTTACAACAAGATTGTGCACAGCATCTTTCTGGAGCTGATCGACGGACGTCTGACCACGCCGGAAGAGATGCGCGCTTTTCTGGAGCCGCACTCGCCGCCGGCGCCACCCCCGCAGATCACGATCAAGCGCTCTCGGGCACGGCGGGCTTCCGCGGCCAAGCTGAAGGAGGCTTCGTACGAAGACGCGGAAGAGGCCGTTGTGGCTCTGGATGTGGACGAGGACCTGGACGGCATCGGCAGTGATGAGGAGGAGATCGATCTCGGTTTGGGACTTCCCAGGGTGGCGATGGGTGCGCAGTTGAGCAAAGAGGCTGTATCCGAGGAAGAGGAGAGCGATACTGCGCCCGCAGCAGGGAAAAGCATCTCAGGCAAGGTTGTTCAGCCGGAAGCGGCCAAGAAGGCGCCGACGCCTGCCGCGAAAAGGACGGAAGAGCCGACAGTGAAGGAGGCCGAGAAGGCCAAGCCAGTCTTGAAATCAAAGCTGGAAGCGAAGCCCGCTCTCAAAGCCAAGGCGGCTGCCACCAAGGCGCATGCCGCTGCAGACAGGACAAAGCACGCCGCCGCGGCAGTGAAGGCCAAGGCGGCTCCTGCAGGGAAGAAAGCCGCCCCTGCGGCTGCGAAGGGCGGCAAGGCTGCAAAGCCGTCTGCTGCCAAGCCGGCAGCGGCCAAAGGCTCGGTCAAAACCAAAGGGAAGCCTCGAAAGGTGAAGCCCGCTCCTGCGAAGAAGAAATCAACTTCGGCAACACGCTCCAAGGCGCATGCCCAGCAGAAATCGAAGCCATCAAAGCCCGGCCGAAAGCGCTAGGCATCCCGCCCAGGCAAAGCTGTCCTAGCAGGTAGAGATTCCACGAAAAATTGTCGCGGGTTCTCCACCTTGCGCCTTATGATGGATGGGCTTTACGGATGGGCTGTCGCGGGCCCCTGAGCATCGCTCGGCTCAATAGACAAGTTGCATGACCCGAGGAGAAGGACATGATGCACGCCGGACTCAATGGGAAGATCTCGAAGTTGGCCTGCCTGGCCGCCGTACTGACCTGCGGCAGTATGCTGTTTGTCCCTGTGCTTCAGGCGCAGGGATATCAGCAGAGAATGCCACCGGACATTGGTGTGTGGCCGGCGGGCTCGAACCAGTACACGTTCCAGATGATCGGGAACTCGCACATCGACGCGGTGTGGCTGTGGCCGTGGGATGAGGGGATGTCGGTGGTGATGAGCACGTTCCACTCGGCGCTGGACCGGATGAACGAGGATCCGAATGTCACCATGACGACCAGCTCGTCGCAGTTTTACGAGTGGGTGGCGCAGAACGATCCGGCGATGCTGGCGGAGATCAAGAAGCGCGTGGACGAGGGGCGCTGGGACCTGGTGAACGGCTGGTGGATCGAGCCGGACGTGAATATTCCGAACGGCGAGGCGCTGGCGCGGCAGGGACTGTATGGGCAGGAGGCGCTGAAGCAATTGTTCGGCAAGACGGCGGAAGTGGGTTACAACCCGGATTCCTTCGGGCACAACGGGAACCTGCCGCAGATTCTGAAGCTGGAGGGGATGGACGACTACGTGTTCATGCGGCCGCAGATTCAGGAGAAGAGCATTCCTGAACACCTGTTCTGGTGGCAGGGCGTAGACGGGACGAAGGCACTGACCTTCAGGATACTGTTCACGTATGCGGACGGGAGCCTGTCGGTTGAGCCGCTGATGAAGCGATCGATTGCAGAGCTGAGCAGCCAGCATCTGCGCGACGCGATGCAGTTCTTCGGGGTGGGCGACCACGGCGGCGGACCGACGAAGGCGAACATGGCGTCAATCAAGCAGGTGCAGAGTGAGCCGGGCGCGCCGAAGATCTTCTACAGCACGCCGGATCGGTACTTTGCCGAGATGCGCGCGAAGATGAGCAGCCTGGATCTTCCGACGGTGGTGGGCGACTTGCAGCACCACTCGGTGGGCTGTTACACGGCGGAATCGGCGATCAAGAAGGAGAACCGCGAGTCTGAGGCGCAGTTGGCGGAGGGCGAGAAGATCTCCGAAGTGGCGGCAGTGGCCTGGGGCGGAGAATATCCGAAGAACGAATTTACCGAGGCGTGGAAGCGGGTATTGTTCATGCAGTTCCACGACGCGATGGCGGGGACGGCGCTGCCGGAGGAGTATGTGTGGGCGGCGGATGGCGAGGGCCGCGCGGTGGACGTGGCGCAGCAGGCGATGCTGATCAACGCGGAGCGGCTGGCGTGGCAGGTTCCGACCACCGATCCGGAGTCGCAGTATTTGTTCGTGTTCAATCCGCATGCGTGGTCAACGACGCAGGACATCGAGTATGACCTGGGCATTCGCGAAGGGACGCCAACGTCGGTGACCGACTACGCGGGCAACCCGATTCCGTTCCAGTGGACGCAGGCGACGACGGCGGCGGGACGGCAGCGGCTGTTGGCCGAGGTGAAGCTGCCTCCGTTCGGGTATCAGCAGATCCGGGTGGCGCGGGCAGCCGCAGAGATGACGCCCACCAGCACGATCAAGGCCGACGACCACTCGATGGAGAACGAGCACCTGAAGGTGACGTTCCTGCCGAACGGCGCGATGGCAATCTTCGACAAGGATGCCAACCACGAGGTGTTCAAGAGCGGCACGGGTGCGCGCGCGGTGGTGTACAACGACCCGAACGACACCTGGGCGCACAACTGGGTTGCTTATTCCGATGAGCTGGGGCAGTTCAAGCTGACCAGCACCAAGCTGCTGGAGAGCGGTCCTCTGCGCGCGGCGCTGCGGGTTCACTCGGCGTGGGGCAACTCGACCCTGACGACGGACTGGATCCTGTACGGGGGCAGCCGCAATCTGCAGGCGCGGGTTTCGCTGGACTGGCATGAGCACATGAAGATGCTGAAGTTCTCATACCCGGTGGAGGTTGAGAATCCGAAGTCAACGTACGAGATTGCGTTCGGCGCGATCGTGAAGCCGACGGACAACGAGGAAAATCCGGGACAGCGCTGGATCGACGTGGACGGCGATCACAACGGCAGCACCTACGGCCTTGCGGTGATCAACAGCGCGAAGTACGGTTACAGCGTGGACGGAAGCGATATGCGGGTGTCGATCTCGCGCGGCGCGGTGTATGCCAACCACATGCCGGTGAAGATCCTGCCGGACAAGGACTACATCTGGCAGGACCAGGGCGTGCAGACGTTCGAGATGATCCTGGCGCCGCATGCGGGGACGTGGGAGGATACGGACATTGTGCACCAGGCGGAAGAGATGATGACGCCGCCGCTGATCATCTACCAGGGCATCCATCCGGGAACGCGGCCGCTGACTGACTCGTTCCTGTCAGTGGATGCGCCGGACGTGGTGATTTCGGCGATCAAGCAGGCCGAGGACGGCGACGACACGATTGTGCGCATGTACGAGACGGCAGGGCGCGAGTCGACGGCGCATGCGGACCTGAAGTTTGCGCATGCGACATGGACGGGGACGTTCCATCCGTTCGAGATCAAGACGATTCGGATCAATGCGCAGACACATGCGGTTTCCGAGGTCAATATTCTGGAGCAGTAGACAGGGACTGCGGCGCGCGAGCAACGAGCTGTTGCGCCGCAGATTGAATTGCGAAGCGGACGATTGGTTGCCGGCGGCGTTGTGCGGGCGGGTTCCACGGAGCGGCGCCGGCAATTCTTCTACGACTGGTTGCATGAATCCCCTGGCACGATCAAGAAGCATCCCTCAGGGGTTAAAACCTCTGATTTTATGCTCCTTTTACGGCACGGCTAAAGCCGTGCCCTTTCAAAACTGATTTATGCAACCAGTTCTAGGAGCGAAGCTATGAATTCATACTGAGAACAGGAAAGGCATTCATGAGCTGTACTGAGGAGCAGATCTGGATAGGCGTGGATGTGGGTGGTACGAAGACGGCCGTGGTGCTGTCGATAAATCCGCCGGAGGCGGCGGGGCGGATCGAGTTTCCGACGCGGCCTGAGCTGGGGCCGGAGCAGGCCATCGAACAGATCGAGGCGGGAATTCACAAGCTGCTGAGCAAGCCGGGGATCGACAAGTCGAAATTGGGCGGGATTGGCGTGAGCTGCGGCGGTCCGCTGGACCAGGCGACGGGCGTGGTGATGGCTCCGCCAAACCTGCCGACGTGGGTAAATGTGCCGATTACGTCAATTCTGACGAAGGAGTTCGGCGTGCCCGCACGACTGGAGAACGACGCGAATGCGGGCGCAGTGGCGGAGTTCCGGTTCGGCGCCGGCAAGGGCACGCGGCACATGATCTTCCTGACCATGGGAACCGGGCTGGGCGCGGGAGTGATTACCGACGGCCGGCTGCTTGCAGGAGCGACCGGGCAGGCCGGAGAGATCGGCCATGTGCGGCTTACGCCGAGCGGGCCTGTGGGATACAACAAGGCGGGTTCGGTGGAAGGCTGGGCGAGCGGCGGCGGCGTGGCGCAGGTGGCGCGGGAGGAGGTTGAGGCAGCGGTGAAGCGCGGGGAGCACACGCTGCTGGCCGAGAAGCTGCGCGCGAACGGCGCAGTGACGGCGAAGGACCTGGGCGAGGCCGCGCAGCAGGGCGATGAACTGGCGAAGAAGATCCTGGCGGACACGGGAAGCCGGCTGGGCGAGGCGCTGGCGATCCTGGTGGATCTGTTCAATCCGGATTGCATCGTGATCGGAGGGCTGGCCATGCGCATGGGCGAGTACCTGCTGGGACCGGCACGAACAACCATGGAGCGGGAGGCTCTCCCGGGACCTGCGGTGCACTGCAAGGTGATTCCCGCAACGCTGGGCGAGCGGATCGGCAACGTCTCAGCAATCTGCATCGCTATGGGCATTTAGGTTGCGTCGCTCGACGGACGAAGCTATGCACGCTCATCCAGCAAATTCGGGCGGCGTACCTCAAAAAGTGCGCCGCCCGTTTTCTCCTGGATGATGCTTACGAGGACAGGCAGTTGAGCTGCCAGGGAACTACGCCTTCGCTACGGAGTCGATGGTTTTGAGAACCCGCGAGACGATCTGGTAAGGATCGGCCTCGGAGTTCGGGCGGCGATCTTCGAGATAGCCCTTGTAGCCGTGCTTGATGAAGTTGACGGGCAGCCGGATGGAAGCGCCCCGGTCGGAGAGACCATAGCTGAACTTGTCGATGGCCTGGGTCTCGTGAAGGCCGGTGAGGCGGAGATGGTTGTCCGGACCGTAAACCTCGATGTGCTCAGCGATGTGCTTCTCGAATGCCTTCATCAGGGATTCCAGATATTCCTTGCCGCCCACCTCGCGGATGTACCTGGTGGAGAAGTTGGTGTGCATGCCGGAGCCGTTCCAGTCACCCTTGATAGGCTTGCAGTGGATGACGAAGTCCACCTCGTACTTCTCGCACAAGCGCATCATCAGGTAGCGGGCGGTCCAGAGATCGTCAGCAGCCTTGGTGGATCCCTTGGCGAAGATCTGGAACTCCCACTGGCCCTTGGCGACTTCGGCGTTGATGCCTTCGTGGTTAATGCCGGCGGCAAGGCAGAGTTCCAGATGCTCTTCGACGATGTTGCGGGCCAGGCTGCCCATGAATTTGTAGGCGACGCCGCAGTAGTACGGACCCTGGGGGCCGGGATAGCCCTCTTTCGGGAAGCCAAGTGGACGGCCCTCCTTGTAGAGGAAGTACTCCTGCTCGAAACCAACCCAGAAGTCCGGGTCGTTCTCGATGGTGGCGCGCATATTAGTGGAGTGGGGCGTGCCGTCCGGATGCATGACTTCACAGAGGACGATATAGGCATCCTTGCGGGCCGCATCGGGATAGAGAGCTACCGGCTTCAGGATACAGTCCGATTTGCTGCCCTCCGCCTGCATGGTGGAGCTGCCGTCAAAGCCCCAAAGCGGAAGGTCGGCAAGATTTGGCGGAGTTTCAAAGGATTTGATCTGAGTTTTACCGCGAAGATCCGGAGTGGGTTTCTTGCCGTCAAGCCAGATGTATTCCAGTTTGTATTTTGTCATGGATGTCCTTTTGGGCGAATGAGATAAGTATCATTCCCAGCCTAGGGTTCCGGGCATAAGGAACGCGTGAGGATTTACCTGACACAGGCGAGGAAACTGTCCTTTAAGAGCGGTTTCACAGTACATGTAGCCATTTTTCGCAGTTGCGGAAGGTGGCTTTTTCTTGATGAAAAAGCCACTTGAATGCGTGGCTTCGGGATACGGCAACTGTGAAACCGCTCTAGTGGCGATGGGCAATGAGCACCATCAGCAGCAAAAGAACCACCGGGATGAGCGCCAGCGCAAGGTAATAGAGAAGCTTGCGGGAAAGAGCGGATTTACGCTTCTGCCAGTCGCGCAGTTCAGCGCGGTCTTCGACGCCCACCTGGTCCAGATGTTCGAGGTCCCATTTGAATTCGTGCGCCGTGGCGTACCGATTTTTGGGGTCCCGTTCCAACGCGCGATACAGGACTTCCTGCAACTGGGCGGAGACCGACGGGTCAGCGACGCTGGGGGGGACGGGGTTGTTCAGCAGGCGGTCGTTCATCACCGCCATGGGCGAAGGACCCGAAAACGGCAGCTTACCGGTGAGCATCTCATAGAGGATGACGCCCATGGCGTAGATGTCGGTGCGGCCGTCGCCACGCTTGCCTTTCACCTGTTCAGGGGCGATGTAGCTGGGAGTGCCGAGGGTAGGGGTAAAGTTGGCGTAGGTGAGGCGACGCGCGGAGGCGTCGCCGGCGATGCCAAAATCGATCATCTTGATGTTGTCGTCGTCATCGACCATGATGTTTTCCGGCTTGAGGTCGCGGTGCACGACGCCGTTGCGGTGAATGTAATCAAGTCCGTCGAGGACGCCGATGGCGATGCGGAGCGCCCGCTCGTGGGGAATCCGGCCTTCATCGAGAATGTTGCGAAGCAACCGGCCCCGGCACCACTCCATGACCATGTAAACGCGGGAGCGATCCGTGTCGCCATAGACGCGCATCACCGCGGGATGGTTGAGCCTCTCACCGATCTGCTCTTCACGGCGGAAGCGGTCGAAGAGGATGGGATCAGCCTCCATGTCCGGGTGGGGTATTTTGAGGGCGACGATGCGATTGTCGCGCAAGTCAGTGGCGCGAAAGATCGATGCCATACCGCTGCGGGCGACCGGCTCCTCGATGCGGTAGGAATCAATTTGCGCGCCTGCCTCTATGCTATCGAGAAAGCCCATCGTGCGCGGTACTCCATGATTGCGACTGTTACTACTCTATCGAGAAGCAGAGCGGAATTGGTAAGAAATTCGTAAGACTTACGGATTTCGCCGGCCTAAGCAGGCAAACGGTAGGGGCGGCCGCGGTACATGCCTACCTGCTCGACGGATCGCACACGAATGACCTGGGCGGTGGTGTTGTCACCGCCGTCAATTTCCACGGAGCGCGCCACCAACTCACGCGCCAGCTCCTCGGCGGTCTTCTTCTGTGAGACGATTGCCGCAATTTCGTGGTCGCTCATCTCGTCGTGTAAGCCATCGGTACAGAGAACCAGGACGTCGCCGGGCTGAAGGCTGACGGCGGTCGTGTCCGGAGCCACGAACATCTCAGGACCGAGCGAGCGGATGAGCACGTGGCGCGACTCAGAAGAGGGAATCTCGCCGGTGGAAATGAGGCCCAACTTTCTCTGCTCGTTGACCCAGGTATGGTCCTGGGTAACCTGTTTTGCCTTGCCGTTGCGCACCAGGTAGCAGCGCGAGTCGCCAACATGGGAGACGATGACCTGATCATAGCGGAGGGCGCAGGCGACCAGCGTTGTGGCCATCCTTTTGCCGCGGTGCTCCGGCGCCAAGGTGAGGTCATGGACAGCCGAATTTGCGTTCTGGATGAGGCGGGGCAGGAGACTGATCAGCATGCTGCCGGCCTGCGCCTTTGCAAATCCCTCAGTGACCACGGAGATCGCAGTTGCCGATGCAATTTCTCCGAGATCCATGCCACCTACTCCGTCGGCGACGGCGAAGAGATAACCGTGGGTTCGGCCTTGCTGGCGCGAGGAGGGAATAAACGCGCCAGTTGCGTCTTCATTATTCGTGCGTACTTTACCGAAATCGCTTACCTGGCCGAACTGAACATCCAACATGAGCGCCGCCGCTTGAGATATCTTGCTGAGAAGCCGTGCTGAAGCTCCACCTTTAAGATGATGCAACATCATTTGCGAAAATGCGACTGGGTGGTTCTCCGTTCCCATAATGGATAAAACATTCGGGAAGGGATGCCACCCAGCGCTTGTGCGTTTGCCGAAGTGCTCCGTGCTCAGATGTTCTGTTTGGAACTGAGAAGAACCGCCTTGCCCTTGGCCTTGGAGGAGCGGAGGAAGTAAATGGCTCCGTAGATGCCCCAAACGGCGGAGATGCCGAGCGCCAGCAGCGGCTCCTTGAAGGTGCCCAGGCCGAAGAGCGGACCAATGAGATAGAACGCCATGCACACCAGGTTGGCGAGCAGTCCAAAGCCGGGGATGAGCGTGTGCATCAGGAAATTGTGGTCGGGGCGTTTGTGGTAGGCCACAATGCACAGAAGGCAACTGAGCGCGTAAAGGATGAAAGTGCCGAAGTTGGAGGTGAGCGTCGCGGTCAACAACGAGTTGGGAAGCGCGGCCAGTGTGTTGTGCGGCAGGTAGCCCCAACTGGAGAAGATGCCGTGCGGCAGAGCGGCGATGGCTGCATCAGTGGGCGCGCCGGCATCGCCGAACATCAGGGAGATGGCGATGATGCCGATGACGGCGGAAATCCAGGCCAGCGTCCAGATGGACTTGTGCGGTGACAGGGTTTTGGAGTGCAGCATGCCGAAGTGCTCGGGAACCTCCGCATCCTTGCCCATGGCATAGGTCACGCGAGCGCCGGTGTTCATGCAGGCGAGTGTGGTGCCGATGAGGGCGAAGAAGACAGTGATAGCTTCAACCAGCATGAAGTACCTGCCGTGGCCCTGGCCGAGCAGTTGATCGCCGACGATGATCATCATGTCGCCAATAGGCGCGGCCGAGCTGGAGGCACTCTGCATCGTGTACCCCGAGTTGAGGAAGTAGTTGGCGCAGAAGTACTCAAACAGGTAACAGAACAGCCCCTGGATGAGCAGCGACGCAATGACGGCGATGGGAATATGCTTGGTCGGATTTTTTGCCTCGCCTCCCAGCGAGGTGACCGATTCAAAACCGACGAGGATGAGAATGGCCACTGTGGACTGGATAAAGACCCAACTCCACTTGTGGACCCCGATCACTGAAGCGGCGCTGGGATGGGCCAGAAAGTTGCCGCTGGAGTCCGTCTCTTGATAGCTGATGGTGAACGGAACAGGCTTGCCATCGCTGCCGAGCAGGGGCAGAGGCGCGCCGCTCGAGTCGCGCATGATCGAACCGTCTTTGGCTGTGGCGAACTGATAGGTGTATGTGGACAGCGTTTGCGTGTCGTACTGAAAGCTGGGCGTGCCCGTGGGATGGCTGGCGCGATAGCCAAGAGCCAGAACACTGAAAGTGATCAGCGCGGAGATCTGAATCACATTCATGGCGATGTTGACGGCCGAGGATGCGCCGGCGCCCTTGGAGGCGATCCAGGCGACGAAGAAGGAGAAGAGCACCGCGATGATGGACATAAATAGCAGTCCGGGGTTTGCGCCGCTCATGAAGGTCGGATAGAGGAAGCCGACGACATAACCCACGAATATGCCGGTGACGGCCACCATCACGCCGGGATAGACCCAGTAGTAGAGGTGCGAGCCCCAGCCGACGACGAACTTGGAGACGCGCGCATACTTGAAGGCCTTGTCTTTGGAGAGCATGGCCTGCTCGGCGTAGTAGTAGCTGGAGCCGGTGCCGGGATAAAGCTTGGAGATTTCGGCGTAGGACACGGCGGTGGCCAGGCAGAGCAGCAAGGAAACGAAGATGCCCAGCCACATGGCTGGCGCTGTGGATGGCTGGCCCGCAACGCCGGTGGTTGCCTGGATGTAGAAGGTGAGCCAGAGGAAGGCGCCGGGGGCGATAAGCGCCATTGCGTTTGCAGTCAGCTGGGTAAGACCCAGGGAGGCCTGCATCTGAGGTGCTTTTTGTTCTGCCATGAGCATTCTCCTGAAAGGTTGAAGTTCGTCTGGCCGCTCCAGGCGGCTTTTATCCGGGAAGTTCTTAATGCTCGCCCTGTTCCGGATTTCTCTGCGAGCCAAAGCGAGTAAGCTGAACGGGTTAGTTGAATGCTAAAGTTGCATCGATAAAGATGAAATGAAGAAACCCGATTCGGAGGTCTTCGTTCCCGCTTACTCCCCGCGAACTCGGACTGAGGAACGAGCTCTAAGAATAGGGACTCCTCCATTTCACGCAGGCGCTCTCAGGAGCGCGATGCTATTTTGCGATGTTGTCTCCAAAGATGAAGCCGAATTCAAGTACGCCCCGGACTTGGTCCTGATCCGTTCCCGTTGCGCCAAAGACATCTCCCGGCACGTAGTTCGTCGCGTGTATCCACCCGAGATCGGCGCGAAGGTACATGCCTCCTTTTTGGTAGGTTGGCGTCACGGTGAAAGTGGTGCCAGCGCTTCCAGCCCCAAAGCCCAGCAGATTGACTGATCCGTCGGTTGGACTGCCCGAGCTGGTGAGGTATTCGAAGCGAACCGGAAGCGAGAAGCCGTCTTTAAAGGCGTAGCTGACGTTAAACGCGCCGCCGGTTGCGGATGTGGCCTTGGCAACGCCTACCGCCGGGTTGGTCGGCAGATTGCTGTACTGGAAGTAGGGCGAAACGATCCATGGGCCCTTGGTGTATGTGTAGATCACAACGTGCATATAGCCGTTGTTCTGGATCGGCGTGGCTGTGGTTTCAAAGATGGTCTGCCCCAGATTTCCCATCCCGTCGTACACCAGGCTATTCGCCCCCTTGGTAAAGGTCACCGAGCCGGAGAGCCAGTTGTAGCGGTTGGAATAGTAACCGTCGTTCCAACTGACTTCGGCGGTGATGTACTTACCGATGGTCTGGTTGATCTGGAGGCCGCGATTGACGGCGTTTTCCTGGTTCCAAAGAATGCCGCGCTCGACGTTGAAGTTTTGATAGGTAAACGTGGACTCGGCGCCCATCAGCGTAGGAAGAGCGCCAATTTCGAACTGCGTGGTCTTTCCAAGCGGCAGCTTGAGATAGGCAACCGGAACCGGCCCGTAGAAATTGTTCACGGTGTTTTGGGCGTTAACAAACGGCACTCCGAGCGTGGGCATGGTATAAGCGCCAGCCTGGACGTACCACTGAAGCTTTCCGTCCGCCTTTTGAATGAAGATCTGCCCGTTGGTGAGAGTGGCCTGCTCCGCGGCGTCTCCCGGCACGTAATTGTCCTGGAACAGCGAGTAACCGGTCAGGATGCCGTTGACAGACAGCTTGCCCAACGGTCCGGCATCAAAGGTGGCCGGCGGCAGCCATTGCAGCGGCCCCGTGAGAACGAATGTGGAAAGCGGGGCTGGCGGCGCCGCGGCAGCAGGAGCCGCAGCGGGCGCTTGCGCAGCCGCGGGGGCCGGAGTGGGCGCGGGCGTTGTCGGTGCTTGCGCGTTTGCTACCACGGCAATTGCCAAGGCAAACGCGGCTATCGATGGCAAAATGCGGCTCAAATTCCTATCCATGTGCACTGTCCCTCCCAGTCATGATGATTGTTGTTATGACGCGAATTAATTCGGCCGAAATGAAGGCGAAGTGTGGCAGCGAAAATCGGGCATTATCCGGGCGCACTAACTCGTGCGCACACCTGCGCATAACTGCGCTAACAATTGAAGAGATGGTGCCAGTTCCCTTTGGGCCTTCTGGCTTCGGGTTGAGGATAGAGTTGCAAACAAACCATAAAGAAGCCGTGAAGATTATTAAAAGAACTTTATGGTGCAAATTCATTTCACTTTGGGCAGCAGGATGTGCCTCAAGAAGCAAAGTCATACAGTGAAGGCGCTACCCATATACGGCAACCCGTGAGGAAACCATAAGGGCCTGTTAAAATTTCTCCACGGCCTCCCGCACCGGTTCGGCTCAGTACAGATCAGGAACGATCCAGTTCCGTGGGAGCCGGGTGGCTGCGGAAAGAACACGCCGGCGGAAGCTCTGCGCCCCACAGATGCATAGGGGTAGGAGGCAATGTTTCGGGATTTTGTTGCGATTGAGAGGTTGGTGGCCGGTTGTCCGGAAACACGACTCCAGTTCGATCCGTCTTTGGCGCCAGGCGCTCAACAGGCTCCGGGCCGCGGGTGTTGTTGTTTACCCTGGAGTGCGGCCTGGGAATCGTAGCCGTCGTCCTGGTCGCGGCCCTGGCACACTGGTCGAGCTGGCTGCTTCCGGTGGCGGTGCTGCTTTACCTGCTGATCGTGGTGCCGATCGCCCTGCTGTGCGGATTCTGGCAGGCAGTCATCGTTTCGTTCTCCGCGGTTCTGGTGCACGCGTACTTCACTGCGCAAGGAGCCCACTTCCTCGGTATCTGGAATCCGGCGGCCAATCGACTGAATTCAGTTACACTGCTGGTGTTTGTGATCGTGGCGCTGACGGTGAGCCGACTTTCCGCGCGGGTTACCGGTCATGCGCAAGAGGCCGAATTATGGGGCGGCCAGATGCACGATCTGTATGAGTTTACGCGCCGCACCCTGCAGATGAATCTGCACCTGGAACCGGGACCTCAACTGGCCGAACTGGTTCACGATATCTTCGCGCTGGAGGCGGTGGCGCTTTTCGACGCCGATCTGCACACGGTGTATCAGGCGGGGTACTGGAGCGTCGATCCGCAGGAGATGGCGCAGAACGTGTACTACTTTGAGACCTCGGACGACGATCCGGCGACGGGGCTGGGACGGCGGGTGGTCCGGCTGGGCACGGTGCCGGTGGGCAGCCTGGTGGTGCGGGGCGAGACCAGCCCCCTGACCAACAACGCGATCGCTTCGCTGATTGCGATTACCTTCGACCGCTATCGAGCCTTTGCCAACGAGAGCCGCATCGAGACGGAGCGGCGGACCGAACAACTGCGTGCCACCGTGCTGGACAGCCTGGCGCATGCGTACAAGACACCGCTGACGGCGATTCGCGCGGCCAGCACGGGACTGGGAGAGATGGGCCACCTGTCCGCAGGGCAGGCGGAGTTGGTTGCATTGATCGATGAACAGACCGGTCTGCTGAGCGACCTGACCAACCGGCTGCTGACGACGGCGCGGCTGGACGCCGGCGAGGTGACGATTCATGCTGCTCCAGTGGGGGTGGGCTCGCTGATCGAAGAGGTGGTGGACAGCCTGCGGGACCGGCTGGCCAGCATGAAGGTGGCCATCGACCTCATGGACGAGAACCAGGTTGTCGATTGCGACCGGCAGTTAATGGTCATGCTGCTGACGCAATATATTGACAATGCGTGCAAGTATTCCATTTTCGGCACTACAATTACCATTCGCGCGGTGCAAACGAACGCGGAGGCGATCTTTTCCGTGCACAGCTATGGTCCAGTGATTCCTATCGAGGACAGGGAGCGAATTTTCAACCGCTATTATCGTTCCGCCAACTATTCAAACCGCGCCGGAGGGACGGGGATCGGCCTGTCGGTGGCGCGCCGCGTTGCGCAGATTCACGGCGGGTATGTGTGGGTCACCAGCGACGAGGAGGAAGGAACGACATTCTATGCGGCAATTCCAGCCCCGGCAACCAAGAGGAGCTCGAAATGAACCAGCCTGCCATTCGCATCCTAGTCGTCGACGACGAACCGGCCATTCGCAGGGCATTGCGGCCTCCACTGGTTGAACTCGGCTTCCAAATCACCGAGACATCGCGGGGCGAGGAGGCTCTGCAGACACTGCGCGGGGGCGTCTTCGACGTGGTTCTGCTGGATGTGAATATGCCGGGTATCGGCGGCATCGAGACGCTGCGGCGAATCCGCGCCTTCGCGCCCCGGCTGCCCATCCTGATCCTGACCGTGCGCGACCAGGAAGAGGACAAGGTAACGGCGCTGGAACTGGGCGCCGACGATTATGTGACCAAACCCTTCAGCACGCGGGAGCTGATTGCGCGCATCCGCGCGGCGGTGCGCCGGCTGCGGGCCCCGGCTCGCGCCGAAGATGCGCCGATTGAGATCGGAGAGATCCGTCTGGACCCGGGGAAGCGCCTGGTGACCAAGCGGGGGCAAGCGGTTCATTTGACCCGCAAGGAGTTCGACATTCTGCATTGCCTGATGAGCCGGCCGGCCGGGTGGTGACGTACGCCAGGCTGTTGACGGCGGTGTGGGGCGCGGATTCCCGCGAAGAAGTGGAATACCTGCGGACGTTCGTGCGGCAACTGCGCAAGAAGATCGAGGACGATCCCTCGAATCCGCTCTACCTACTGACGGACGTATATGTGGGCTACCGCTTTGCGGATGCGCAGATGTTCAGCGAGGAGAGCGCGGCCGACGCGGCCAGGGCGGAGAAAGCCGCCGGGATGGAAGAGCCGGGCGAGTAGCGATTATTCGCTGTAATGCAGCAGGCTGAAGACGTCGTACTCCTTGAATCGCTCGCGGCCCTTCAGAAAATCCAGCTCCACGGCAAAGGCCAATCCGGCGATCTCGCCGCCGAGCTGCCTGACCAGCTTGATAGTGGCTTCCATGGTGCCGCCGGTAGCCAGCAGATCATCGACGATCACCACGCGCTGGCCGGGCTGAACGGCGTCAAGATGAATCTCCAGCGCGTCGGAGCCATATTCGAGGTCATAGGTGGCGCGGGCGACGGGCGCGGGGAGTTTCTTAGGCTTGCGCACGGGAGCGAAGCCTGCGTTCAGGCGGTAGGCCAAAGCCGGCCCGAAGATGAAGCCGCGCGCCTCGATGCCCAGAACCAGGTCGATCCTGCTCCCAATGTAGTGTGCGGCGAGCGCATCGATCATCTGTGTGAATCCGGCCTTGTCCTTGAGCAGGGTGGTGATGTCGTAAAAGAGAATTCCCGGCTTGGGGAAATCGGGCACGGTGCGCACCAGCGCTTTGAGGGCTTCTACATTGATCGGCTTGCTGGCTTCGGGCATACGTCCGTCCGCTCCTGGATGAAAGTTAATTGACTTCGCTGGAAGGGAACAGGCTGGACTACGGTTCGGCTTCCTTCCGAATTATAGCCGTGCGTGTGGCGGGGAAAGCAGCGCCCGGCCGGCTACCAGGAACCTTCAATACAAAACGAGCTGAGCGATTCGGCCTCGCGCTCGTCGAGATAATGCTCGATCAGGCGATCGACACGGCTGCCGCGCGGTCCACGGCGCAGGCTGGCGCGCAGTTCGGCGAGATCTTCCTGGGTTCCGCTGGCCACGACTTCCACGCCGCCGTCCTCGGTGTTGCGCACCCAGCCGCGCAGATCGAGCTCACTGGCTTCCCGCTGGACGAACCAGCGAAAACCGACTCCCTGCACGCGGCCCTGGATGAGGAAGTGAAGAACCATGGAATACGACCACGGTCAGTTTTGCAGATTGGCCGAAGACGCGCAACCGCTTTGGTGCGAGGCGCAATTTATTGTTGCTCGAGCAACTCGCGCAGCCGGCGCAAGGCTCGGCCGGTCGCCGCGCGTTCCTTCCCGGTCGGCTGCTCCAGCGCGTGTTCCAGCACGGAGGTCTATGCCAGTTTCCATCCCAAGCGCCGAGCACGCCGGCGGTTGCGCGCAGAGAGCGGGTGGAGCGGCTCTGCGGAGGCCAGGCCGATCCACAGCTTACCCACTGGCCTGGCGCCGAGCATCTTTGCCGCCAGAGATAAAGCCTTACCGGTGCCTGTCGCCACTGGTATCAGGAATCCGGGCATGGCGGACGATGCTACCAGAACCGCTTTGCGCGGCTGCCGCTTGCTGCGCGCACGGGGCGCATTCTGTCCCCACGGCCAGTATGCGTATCCCAGCAGCCGCTCCAGGAACCTGCGGAAAATGGCCGTCGCGTTGTAGAAGTTAACCGGGGAGGCGAGCACGACTGCATCGGCCGCCTCAATCTCCTGGAGCATCGGCTCGAGATCGTCTTTCTGGGCGCATTTTCCCCGCACCTCGCCCGGCGGCTGAACGCACGCGCGACAATTGGTGCAGAATTCCACGTGCCGGTCGGTCAGGTAAATGGTGTGCGTTTCAGCGCCCTTTTCCCGCGCACCTTCCAGAACCGCTTCAACCGCGCTGTCGATGGTCCCGCCCTTTCGATAGCTGCCAACAATGGCCACAACTTTGCTGCTCATGGGCTGTCTCCGCTGCAAATGCGAGCATAGACTACTCAAGACATATAGGCTGCACAGTGACAGGTGGCACGTCTCGCGGTGATTCCATCCGCATTTCTCTTTCTGCCCGCCCCAGACGGCCTCCTCTTTCCGGAGGCGCCGAAGCCCGGCGCGCGCGGCGAGGGAGGATAAGGCCTTCCTTCGCGCTACACTGGATGGAAGCATGGTCTTTGTTCTCGACAACTACGATTCGTTCACCTACAACCTGGTCCAGTACCTTGGGGAGCTGGGCGCGGAGGTTGAGGTGTATCGCAACGACGAGCTAACCGCGGAGCAGGTGGAAGCGATGAAGCCGGAGCGCATCCTGCTCTCACCCGGGCCGTGCACGCCGCACGAGGCGGGCATCCTGGTGCCGCTGATCCGGCAGATGGCCGATTCGCCGCGGCGAACGCCGATCCTGGGCGTTTGCCTGGGGCACCAGGCCATTGGCGAGGCGTTTGGCGGGCAAGTGGTGCGCGCGCGGCAGCTCATGCACGGGAAAACCAGCCCGGTGGAGCACGATGGCAAGGGAGTCTTTGCCGGCTTGCCAACGCCGCTGACCTGCACCCGCTACCACTCGTTGATCGTGGCTGAGGATTCGCTGCCCGGCGAACTGATGATCACCGCAAGAACATCGGAGACGGGCGGGGGCTCCGTCATCATGGGGCTGCGCCACCGCAGCCTGCCGATCGAAGGCGTGCAATTCCACCCGGAGAGCGTGCTTACCGAGGGCGGGCACCAGATGATCCGTAACTTCCTGGATATGTAGGGCCCATGCAAACCGGTATGGGAGCAGAGCGGTTGTGTGCAGGGTCGGCGGGATGGGTGCGCTGGAAAGCGATCCTCCCTGTGGCGGCAGCTCTGTCTGCGCCGATGCTGGTTGCGCAGGTGGCTCCTGCCGCCGCGCCGACCGTTCAGGCGGCTCCGGCTCCTACTCAGCCGATCGAGCCGACCGGCGCGACGGTAGCGACTCCGACAACCCCAGCGCAGACGATGAGCGCGGCGGGGCCGATCGCAATTGTTCCGATTGACAGCAAGAATGCCGGCAAGGGCGCGACGGTGACGGGCGCACTCGAGGTTACCGACGGCCGGGCGATCATTGCGGCGAGCGGCACAGTCACCTCTGGCGCGCAGACCACCGAAGTGATTCTGCCGCATCGCGGCGTGCTGCGCGTGTGCGCGGCGACCACGGTGAAGCTGGCGGCCGACACGAGTGTTCCGGCGGGGGAGATGCCAGGATTGATGATGGCCATGGACCACGGAGCCATTGAGGCCAGCTTTGCCACGGGGCGGAACTCGGACACGATCATGACGCCGGACTTCAGAATTTTGATTGGCGGGCCGGGGGCAGCGGACGTAAAGGTGCGGCTGGGCGAGCGTGGCGATACCTGCGTGGACAATGCGGGAACCAACGCGCCGTACGTGCTGGTTTCGAGCGTATTCGGCGAGGGCATATATCGAGTGCAGGCTGGACAGCGCGTGATGTTCGAACACGGCAGCCTGCAGGAGGTGGTGGACCAGGAGAAGGAGTCATGCAGCTGCCCGGCGCCCCCTGCGCGCGGGAATGAGTTTCCCGAGGCGCAGAGCGAGGGACTGGCGCCTCTGGCCAAGCCGGCGCCGGGCGTGCCGGAGGTGGGCGCGAAACCGGCGCAGACGACAGCGGGGCTGGTCTATAACAGCGCGGAGCACGCGCCGAAGCCGGTGGCAAAGACTGAAGCGGCACAGGCGGCGAAGGCTACGCAGCCGAAGAAGAAAAAGAAACCGGGGTTCTTCAGGCGGATTGGGCACTTCTTTAAGAGTCTGGCCGGGGCGGACTGAGGCACCTGCGCTGCGGCAGCCGGGGCTTGCGCGCCAGTGAGCGCCATCGGCCTGGTTTGCGCAGAAGCAACCAATCTCAAAGAAGCGCATGCGATGCCACGGATTATCGCCGTTCCCGTCGATTCTGCCAGCTCTAGGTGCTGCATGACCAGCATCATCCCCGACGGCGATGGGCTCGGGGGAAGCCGACCAGTAGCGTCAGGATGGCCGGTCATCCGCCCGGAACTCATATTAAACTGCTCGGGTGAATGTGTCTTCCGTCGCGCCGAACCAAGCTCCGCCCTTACGAGCTCGCCTTATTCCAAGCCATCTGACGCGGCGCCTGTTTGGAAGCATGCTGCGGCAGATAGAGGCTGAAGCTGCGGGCCAGCGGGGGGTATGGGTTCCGGATTCCGACCTACACGGACCTGTATTACTCGGACCCGACGACGGTGGGCAATCCCAACCTGAAGCCGGAGTCGGCGTGGTCTGGCGAGGGCGGCGCGGACTGGGCGCCGTCCGACAAGCTGTCAGTGTCGGCGACGGGGTTCTACTCGCGGCAGCACGACACCATCGACTACGTGCGCACCTCGCCCACGGCGAAGTGGCAGGCCACCAACCTGAGTGGCGTGCACTTTGCCGGCGTGGAGACCGAGGCGACCTGGGTTCCGGCGCGGTCAGAACGCGTGCAGGTGGGATGGACAGGACTGGCCGGAGGGCAGATTTTGCTCAACGGTTTGCAATCGGAGTATGCACTGAATTTTCCGGTGCGGAACATTCATGCCACGTGGACCGCGCAACTGGCCAGCGTGCTGACGGTGATGAATACGGTCACCATTGCCAAGATCTACCAGCAGCCGGGGGTCGCGCCGTGGAATCCGCAGGCGTACCCGGTCTGGGACGCGGCGCTGACGCACGATGCGGGCAGAATCCGGCCCTATCTGCGGCTGGGCAACCTGAGCAACACCGGCTACCAGGAGATCAACGGCGTAGCCATGCAGGGGCGGTCGATCACCGGCGGGCTTTCGCTGTGGCTGGGACGCTAGAAGCAGTCCTACGGATGAATCAACTTCGACAACCGGTTTGCAAGTTGTTGTAAATGCGCAAAGGCCAAATTGAATAATTCGAATCGATCCCGAAGTGCCTTGTGAGAATTCAACAACATACAGCGGACGTTGATTAACTCGATTCATTCACGAGACTGCTTCTGGTCCCGGAAACTTGCTGAAAAACTCAAGCGGGCGCGCCGGCAAGCTGGGTACGGTTAGCCCTGGAACCGGGGGTACCCCCCACCCCCTATTTTGGGAGTAAAATCCTGCGGCACATCAACTTACGGCACGGGCTTCGCGCTAAAATCCTCTCAACATTGAAGTTATTTGCAGAATCCTCTCAGCAAAAGAGTTAGGGGCGCCACTGCCCCAGCTTTCAGCTATCGGCGGAGCGCGAAGGGCACCCGACTGCGAGATTGCCCTGAGATGATTGTGCCGCAAATTGGGGAAATGATCTGCAGTAAAATAGCAGATCACTGGCTCTTATATGGCGGGGAACAGGCGGAAATGGCCACCGGTGACTCCGGAGGCGCTAAGCATGAAAAGACACTAAAGTTACGTTGCACCGAGGGGAAAGAATGGGAGTAAAATCCAACCAAACGGGGAGACAAAATGGAAATCCCGGTTGGCTCGTCATTCGCCCCAGGCGTTATTCGATAACTTGGACTTAGTTGCGGCTGAACCATATCATTTTAATTTACCTCCCCGCTCGTAACTCGCATTTTTGGGTACCAAGGAGTAATTTACCTCCCCGCTCGTAACCCGCATTTTTTGGGTACCAAGGAGCTTGACAATGCCACAGAAAGGTAATCCTAAATCCATCCTTATGCTATTATGATGGACCTCTCGGCTCCCCAAATGCGCATGATATGCGCGCAAGAGTACGAGGAACTTGTTGAAAAAGCCTCGGCGGTCCCGGATCGTGACTTAAAAAGGGGTACGTAAACCCTCAGCGAAAGCTCAGGAGGCGCTTATAGGGCATTCTGACGCTCTCTGAATTTTGGGTGCGCCGAGCATTTTGCATTTTTCAACAAACTCCTAGAACGGATGCATTTGGGGGAACGTGGATAGCCGTCTGTTGTTTAGGGAGAGAAACCGATGACAAGTCTGAACAGCGTATGCGAGCCGGAGCCCAAGGAAATGCGTGCAACGAACCCAGATTTGGCGTCATGCGAAGCGGAAGGCAAAAGCCGCTCTATTGTTCCACGGATTCGCAAGTTTCTGGGTTCCGGCTCCCAAGGCGGCGCCCTGGTTGAAATGGCTCTTGCATTCCCGTTGATCATGATTATGTTGACGGGCATCTTTTCATTCTCGACCGCTTTTTACCAGAAGTTGCTGCTGGCGGAAGCAGTCAGCGCCGGCGGGCGGTTTCTCGCAGTGGACCGAGGAGACACGGACCCCTGCGCAACGACTGCGGCAAAGATCTATGCGGCAGCACCGACCCTTAATTCGACAAAAATCTCTCTTACTTTCAATCTGAATGGGACTTCGACCGGGGCAACTTGTCCGGGCCCGTCGAACGGCATCAATACGAATTTGGTAACCGGCGGAACCGCCGAGGTGACGGCCAGTTATCCGTGTGCTCTTTCAGTTTACGGGAGGGAATACGCGAGCTGTACCCTCACCTCGCAGATCACCGAGGTTGTCCAATGAACAAAGGCAGCGAGTTTTCTCTGTTGCGGGCTTTCAAGGACGAGAACGGCCAAGTGCTCCCGTGGATGGTGTTCATGCTGGTCCTGTTTAATGGAATGGCCGGCTTGACGATCGATCTCGGCCACGCCTATGTCTGCTATCGCGAACTCCAAACCTCAACGGATGCGGCCGCGTTGGCGGGAGCGTATGAAATGTCCCTGAGCACTGCCACGGTGTCCTCCGTCCAAGCTGCTGTGACGGACTTCAGCTCACAATCCCCCGGCATCAACGTCAATCCCAATCTGCCAAACGCCCATGTAACAGTCACGCTGGCATGTTCGGCTTTTGTGACGAACCAGGGAATCCTGTGTGCCGACTCTCCTACGGGCGATAACGCCATCCAGGTACAACAGAAAACGACCATACCGACGTATTTCATCAGAGTCCTTAGCCTTATGGGCGTGAAAACCGCCGATTCAATCACGCTCGCGGCGACCTCAACCGCGGCCATGAGGGGCGCAGCGAATTCACAGTACAATGTGAACATTATGGTGGATACGACGAATTCGATGTCTAACAATGACACCGACGCCAATTGTGGCAACACAAGAATCTATTGCGCACTGCAAGGGGTCCAGACCCTGCTCGATGATCTCTCGCCCTGCACGCCGTCGAGCACGTCAAAACAATGCACCCCGTTCGATGGAGTGAGCCTTTTCACTTTTCCGAACGTGGAAGCGAATACGGCTCAAGACGACACCACATGCCCCACTAGCAATCCTACGATCGTGCCGTACTACACACCCACAGCGGGGGCAACCTGGGATGCGCCCACGGGTACGTCCCCAACCTACCAGATCACAGATTACCTGAGTGATTGGAGCTCCAATAACCAGACGGGTGGTACGTTGAACTCCAGCTCTCCCCTTGTGGTCGCGACCGGGGGTGGGACGGGTACGAAGGGTCACCCATGCAACGGCCTGCAAACCCCGGGCGGCGACGGGACTTACTATGCCGGCGCAATTTATGCGGCGCTCTCGTCGCTTCAAGCCGAGCAGGACGCCAACCCAGGTTCCAAGAACGCGCTGATCATTCTCAGCGATGGTGACGCGAATAGCACAAAGATTACGGGCGGCAAAGATATCGGTGATGTATATGGTTCCCTGAATGATCAATGCGAGCAGGCCGTCCAAGCAGCCAAAACTGCAAACAGCATGACCGACACCACCGTTTTCACGATCGCGTACGGCGCGGCATCATCCGGATGCTCGACTGACGCATACAACGCAAAAACAAATCCGTCCGGAACGAACATCAGCCCGTGCGAGGCGATGCAGCAAATGGCCACCAGTGCCTCGACTTTCTACTCTGATGCGAACGCGTCACAAAACAAAGGTCAGTGTGTGTCATCCGTGAACAGCGGGTTTTCCTCGTTGAAACAGATTTTCCAGAACTTGTCGACGCATTTTACGTTTGCCCGTCTGATTCCGGATAGCGCAATATAGCAATCGCAGATGCTTTCAAAAGACGGAAGGACGTTGATTTCGGCTCCTGTTATTTCTTCTTAGAGGTTGCGCGCGCGCTCGATGGCGCGGATCACGGCCATTGCCTTATTGATGGATTCCTGGTGCTCGGATTCGGGGACTGAGTCGGCGACGATGCCTGCGCCGGCCTGGACGTAGCCTTTGCCGCCGATGGCCAGCATGGAGCGGATGGCGATGCATGAGTCGAGATTGCCGGAGAAGTCAGCGTAGAGGACCGCGCCGCCGTAGGTTCCGCGGCGGGTGGGCTCAAGCTCCTCGATGATCTCCATGGCGCGGACCTTGGGCGCGCCGCTGAGGGTTCCGGCAGGGAAGCAGGCGCGGAGTGCGTCGACGGCGGTGAGCTCGGGGCGCAGACGGCCCTGGATGGAGCTGACGATGTGCATGACGTGGGAGTAGCGCTCGACGAACATGAGCTGATCGACTTTTACGCTGCCAAACTGGCTGACGCGGCCGACGTTGTTGCGGCCCAGGTCCACCAGCATCACGTGCTCGGCACGCTCCTTTGCGTCGTGCATCATTTCGTCGGCGAGGGCCTGATCCTCGGCTTCGGTTGCGCCGCGGCGGCGGGTTCCAGCGATGGGGCGGTACTCGATTTTGCCCTGATGGACGCGGACGAGCAGCTCGGGCGAGGAGCCGGCTAGCTCAATCTGCGGCACCGTGGGCACTTTTCCCTGCGTCGTGGGCGCTTTTCCTTTTTGGTTGAGCTTTTTGGGGGCTCCCAGCGGTGCATCGGGGGCGAAGCGCAGGAAGTACATATACGGGCTGGGATTGACGGTGCGCAGGGCGCGGTAGACCTGGAAGCTGTCCGCGCCGGGCTCGACGTTCGAAACGCTGGGAGAGGACGGTCTGGAAGACGTTGCCGGCGGCGATGTACTGCTTGATGCGCTCGACGGCGGCGAGGAAGTCGGGCTTGCGGGTGCGGTGCGCGACCTTGAGCTTGCCCCTGCTGCCCACGGCGGGGAGCCTGGGCAGCGGTTGGGCGAGACGTTTTTCCAGGCTGTCGAGGCGGCGGATGGCCTTGTCATATGCATGGGTGGGGGCGGCGGCGGGCTTGGTGCGGGTGAGGTCGGCGGTGACGACCAGCCAGATCTCCTTGCGCACGTGATCAAAGGCCAGCACTTCATCGAAGAAGAGCAAGCAGGCGTCGGGAACGCCGAGCTCGTCGTTGGCGCGGGTGGGGAGTTTCTCGATCTGGCGCACCGCGTCGTAGGCAAAGTAGCCGACCGCGCCGGCGGTAAAGGGGGGCAGTCCGGGGATGCGCGCGGGATTGTGCCCGGCGAGGGCGCGACGCAGCACCGCAAAGACGTTGTCTTCGAGGCGGGTGATCTTGCGGCCCTCGGTGATGGTGATCTGGCGGCCGCGGGCGACAATGCGCTTGAAGGGAGCGATTCCGATGAAGGTGTAGCGGCCCACCTGCTCGCCGTTTTCGACCGACTCCAGGAGGAAGCACTCCTGCTCCGGCCAGGCCGCGCGCAGAAAAGCGCCCACCGGCGTCTCCAGATCGGCGGTGAGGGTGCGGTAGACAGGGACCAGCGTGTGCTCCCTGGCGAGCGCCAGAAATTCCTTGCGGCCGGGCAGGGCGGAACGGGCAGAGGTCTTCACATGAGACAGTGTAATTGCTCGGGATGTTGGCGGCTTGAGGTCGGAACCTGTTCAAAACCTGCATTTTGAAGCGGGCCGGCTCTGCAGGCTGCGGAAAGAGCCGGAAGTCTTACGCCCGCTGCGCGGGCTCAATCCGAACGTCACGCTTCTTACCCCAGGCTCACGCCTGGGGCTACCGTCTCTGCGCCCGCTTGCGCGGGCTCTGCAGCGGCGAGGCTGTTCTCAGAGGCCGCCCAAAGCCGAGTTTTTGGACAGGTTCCAAGGGGCATGGTTTCAAAAGCATTGCGAGGCGGGAAGCGAAGAGCATGAAGGAGATTCCTCATAGGATCTTCAGACCCGGTATGGATACTGGATACTTGAGGATGGATACGGTACGGAAAGGGCGATTGGAGGGGGTTGCGCGCTTGACGGGATGGGCCGGCAAGCCTAGACTCACAGGGTTTGAGTCAACCGTTAATCCGGCAGCGGGCCTGCCCGGAAGGGCAGAAAAAAGAGACCTGCGGAAAGCCCTGGCGAGACAGAGGGAACGCTGCCGCGTCCATGAGCTGAGGGACCAGGCCGCAGGAGGGATTGGCCGTCCGGGTGCAGCGGGAATTCAAAAAGAAGCGGAAGGGGAAAAACCTATGCCAACCGGTGTTCCGACAGTGACTTTGGACCAGGAGATCAATCCCTGGGAGGCGCAGAACGCGCGATTCGATTTCGCGGCGCGCAAGCTGAACCTGGACGAGGGGCTGTGGAAGCTGTTGCGCATGCCGGCGCGGGAGATCATTGTGCATTTTCCGGTTCCGATGGATGACGGCCGCATCGAGATGTTCACGGGGTTCCGAGTACAGCACTCGATTGCGCGCGGTCCGGGCAAGGGCGGGGTGCGCTACGGGCCGGAGGTGACGCTGGACGAGGTGCGGGCGCTGGCCAGTTGGATGACCTGGAAGTGCGCCGTGGTGAATATACCGTTCGGGGGCGCCAAGGGAGGCGTGATCTGCGATCCGAAGAAGCTGAGCAAGGGCGAACTGGAGCGGATCACGCGCCGGTACACCTCGGAGATCATCGACTCGATCGGACCGGAGAAGGATGTTCTGGCGCCGGACATGAACACCAACGAGCAGACCATGGCCTGGATCATGGACACCTACTCGATGCACATGGGACACACGGTGACCAGCGTGGTGACCGGCAAGCCGCTGAATATCGGCGGTTCGCGCGGCCGGCTGGAGGCGACCGGGCGGGGCGTGATGGTGGTTTGCGACGAGAGCCTGCGCTACCTGAACATGGAGCGGGACGGCAGCCGCGTCGTGATTCAGGGATTTGGGAATGTAGGTTCGAATGCCGCGCAGCTGATGATGGAGCACGGTTACAAGATTGTGGGCGTCGCCGAAGTGGACGGAGGGCTGTATAACTCAAGCGGGATCGACGTGCACCAGCTCACCGAGTATAAGTACCGCAACGGAAGTATCCTGGGGTTCCGCGGAGCCGAGGCTGTCCCCAGCGACGAGCTGTTGGTGGAAGATTGCGAGATTCTGATTCCGGCGGCCACGGAGAACGTGATTACCAGCCGCAACGCCGATAAGATCAAGGCGCGCATCGTTGTGGAGGGCGCGAACGGGCCGACCACGGCGGTGGCCGATGAGATTCTGGCGGAAAAGCGCATCTTTATCGTGCCCGACATCCTGGCTAACGCCGGGGGCGTGACGGCCAGCTACTTCGAGTGGGTTCAGGACCGGCAGGGCTACTTCTGGAAGGAAGCGATCGTCAACGAGCAGCTGGAGACGATTCTGCGCGACAGCTTTGATGACGTAGTGCGCTACGCCGAGGCTCACAACGTGAACAACCGCATCGCCGCCTACATGTTGGCCATCGACCGCGTGGCGTTCACCATTCGGCAGCGCGGGATCTATGCGTGAAGCCGTTGATGAAATAGCCCGCAGAAGACAGCAGAGCTGCTGAAAACGCCGCGGGTACGGCATACCCAGGCAGAGCGGGGCCTTGCTGGCCGACCCCAGTGCAATAATTACTGTAGACTGGGGAGTTTCCCCGGGGACAGCGAGCCGGCATGAACCTGCCCAACTCCATCACGATGAGCCGGATCGTCATGATCCCGCTGCTGCTGTGGATTCTGTCAGCGCATTTCCCCTGGCAGGGGCGCAATGGTGAGCAGGAGCTTCTGGCTTCGGTCCTGTTTGTTCTGGCCTCGATCACCGACGGGCTGGATGGCTACCTGGCACGGAAACGGCACCAGATCACGACCATAGGCATGCTTCTGGACCCGATTGCCGACAAGGTGATGGTCACCGCTGCCTTGATCGCCCTGGTTGAATATAACCCGCAGATCGTGAAGGTCTGGATCGCGGTGGTCATTATCGGCCGCGAGTTCCTGATCTCCGGACTGCGTTCCATCGCGTCGTCGGAGGGGTTTACCATCCAGGCCAGCGATCTGGGCAAGCTCAAGACGTTCATCCAAATCTTCGCCGTTGTCTCCGCCATCCTGGCGCATCGTTGGGAGCAGTGGCAGATCGGGATGCTGATCGTTCCGGTGCGGTGGATCGCGATTGCCGCCATTTACTTTACAGTTCTGGTTTCCATCATCTCGGCGGTCGACTACTTCGTGGGCTTCTGGAAGCAGATCGATCACGCCTCCAAGGACCGCCGCAAGGCATTCGTACTCAGCCGCAACAAAAGCGCCAGCACGCTGTAAGGAGGATGGGGAGGGCGTATAAGCAGATCAGAATCAGAAAGGAAGCCCCGGCGATTTGCCGGGGCTTTTTGTTGAGGGATTCATAGAGGGAGTGGGGGCAGGCAGCTCTCATGCAAGGACGGCGACCGGCTCGGTGATAAACGCCGGCGGCGCGGGAGCAACCTCGGACTGAACCTGCGCGGCGGCCCGAGGCTGGGTATGCAGGGTGCGCGTAAGCCGGTGGACAAAATGGTAGGGCGGCCAAGGGCCGGAGACCTGCATCTGGCACTCGTGCATGATGGAGCTGGTGGTGGTGAACTTGTTCTGATAGCGCTCCACATGCTTGCGGTCGATCAGGTGGGAGATATCCAGCACCATTTTGCCGTTTTCGGTGAGCCGGCAGCTCACTTCTTCGTCCAGAGGCTGGAAGAGCCGGTGCATCTGGAAGCTGACGGCGCGGGCCCGGGTCTGTCTTTCGCGCGTGCGCGAGGCGCTCTCCCGCAGGTTGCTGAGATAGGCCCTGCCGGCACCCTCGCTGGGCAGATGCCGCTCCACCTCCCGCGAGCAGCAGTCATCGACGAAGATTCGAACGTGCATCTCCGTCTTGCCGCGCAGTTTTTCGATATTTTCGAGAAACTGGCGCTGGTTGGAACGGATGGACTTACGGAGGCACTCATCGTCATGGAAGACGGTCCCAAAACGGAAAGGGAGAACCGTGGAATGCTGAAAGCAATCAGCGATGACCCGCGCGTGGTCAACACCGGATTTCTGATTCAGGGATTCCTGGGGGTTGTGTTCGCTGACGACGACGGCCAAATCGCTTGCGGGATAAAGAAATACCTGGTTGCCACTGACGCCGAGGACAGATTCAAGCGGAACTGGTTTGCGATGCCGAGCAATTTCAGGAAATGCTTGTTTCTCACCGATGCAGTAGGCATACCATGCCATGAGGGAACACTCCCTGCGCGTGCGTACCGACGCCGCCGTTGGTGAAGCGCTGTGAACTAGAAGAACTGCATAGAGCTAAAGGCGGAACCCCCGAGTGCAAGCCCGTCTGAACTAAGCGGAATACTAGCTCCCTGAAAATACGACTGGCAATCTCTCCCATCACGAAGGTCGTAAAAGATGACAAAATTTCGCAAAGTCGTATTTATAGGAGCAAAATGTTGATTGACAGAGCAAAACTTACTCGCGGCGGCATTCGATGGCCTCGAGGGAAGATTCTGTGCCTTGAAGGCCCGGGCGGGATCGGCAGCGGACAGGGAGTTGCTATTGGGCTTAAAGCGAGCCGTAATCCCACCTTTATGCACAACCGGGCAGGGAACTGTCAGATATGCTCGACGCATAGTCCGATTCGCAGGAGAGACGCGTGAAGCCCGTCTTGACCCAAACGCTGCGCAGCTTACAACGCAACATCCTAGCCGGCATCATCACCGTTGGGCCGCTGTTTGTCACCTACCTAATCTTCAGCTTTCTGCTGGGCTCGCTGGCCAAGGCGGGACTGCCCGCGGTGCGGCTCTTTGCGACTACGTTTCCGCGTAACTGGCTGAATCAGCCGTGGATGCAGTCGGTGTTGGCCATCGTACTGACGCTGGTGGTGCTGTATATTGTGGGCCGCGTGACCTCGCTGGTGGTCGGGCAGCAGGCCTTCAGCCTGTTCGAATCGGTGCTGGAGAAAATGCCGTTTGTGGCCAAGGTCTACACCTCGGTGCGGCAACTGCTGGACAGCATGATGGCCAAGAAGGAAACCAGCCAGCGCGTGGTGCTGGTGGATTTTCCCATCGCCGGGCAGAAGAGCATCGGGTTTCTGACCCGGACGATGACGGACGCGACCAGCGGCGAGCTGCTGGCGGCGGTGCTGGTGCCCAACGCCATTAACCCGACCTCGGCGTTTCTGCAGATTCTGCCCATGGAGCGGGTGACCGATACTGATCTGACCATGGAACAGGCCATGAGCATGGTGATGACCGGAGGAGCGGTGGGGCCGGCGACGATCCGGTTCCGCGCGGGGGTGATGCAGAGGGATTCCGCGCGAACCAGGACCGTGTAAAGCGGAGCCGGCAAGAAGCGGGCGGGAGCGGAAGACCTGCCGGGCTGAATGGGCGGCCGCCTATAGCATTTCCGGAAGATGCTCTAGGAAACCTCCTCGGCCGGCAGATGCTCGCTGGCGATCTCGCTTTCCAGGGCGACGCGGCGCATGCTGACGTGCTCAAAGCGCGCCCAAACGACGCCAATGGGAATGATGCTGAGGTAGGTGACCAAAAGCAAGGTGGCTGCACAGGCCGTGGAAGCTTCAGGCGAGGCGCCGAAGAAGCTGACCAGCGCCGCGGCGACGACTCCGATCTGGGTGAACCAGAACAGGATCGGTAGCGGAAAAGTGCTGCTTACGCCACTGACCGCCATGATCAGGACACATCTGGCCAGGCTGGTTGCGGCGAGCTGCGGGCTGGCGGTGAAGGCCCGCATGGTCTCCAGGTAAGCGAGCGCAATCAGCAGCCACATGCCGATGGACAGCGCGGCGACCACGGCAAAGTCGGAGAAGGTGCGCATGGTGTCAAGGCCGGCGTGGAAGCTGCGAATCTTTTCGCCGACGGCATGACCCAGCCGCTGGGAGGCAAGCCCGAAGGCTCGCTCCAGGATCGAGGCGACGGCGGGGCCGGCCAGACGCACGCAAAACAGGAACAGTGCACCCAGGATGGTGAGCGCCATACCCCAGTAACCGGCCTTCCGGACAATCTCAGGATGGGGCAGCGCGCCCGGTTGCCCGAACCAGGCCGTAAGCACAATGGCCGAGGAAAAGATCAGCGCCATCGAGCCGGCGTCGAAGAGCCGTTCCACAAAATAGACGGCGAGCTGGCTGCTGAGCGGGAGGCTGGTCTTCTTGGCGACCAGGTAGGGACGGACGGGATCCGCGATGCGGCCAATCAGCGCCACGGCGGCAAAGCCGATAACCTGCGTGCCCAGCAGCGAGAGCAGAGGCACCTTCTTGTTGTGCCGGAGCAGAAGCGCCCAGCGCACCGAGCGGAAGGCGTAGCCAAAGTAGATGCAGCCGGTGGCAAGAGCGATCCTGGTCCAGTCTGCCAGCGCCAGTTGGGTGCGAAAAAGAGCAAAGTCGAAATGAATCCTGCCGCGCGCCCAAACCACGAGCGCAATCAGCGCCGCCAGCGCCACCACTCCCAAGATCAATTGACTCTTTTTCAAGCGTTCTCCGTTTTGCGCCGTCCGTTTTTCATTCTAACGGGCCGAAGCGCCGGAGGAGCTGGACAGGCCTGGGTGAAGCAGGCCGACGCCGCTTCGGAGCCAGCGGTCATTCTGCCGTGCGGAGAACAGCAGATGGCGCCGATAGCTCGTGGCCTCTCGCCTTGGGTCGAAGAGAATACCTGCGAAGTGCTGCGGACTCCCAAATCAATCTGCGCGCTTAAATGTGCGCACATAAGCGATCACGGCGTCCACATCCTGAGGCGGCAGACGATGACGGAATCCGCCCTCATCGACCTCAACAGGAGGCATCAAGTCGCTGCCCTGGCTGACCTGTTTTCTTAACTGCTCGTTGGTCAGGTTTTGCACCAGATTCGAGTTAAGCCGGGGAATCCTGGTCTTGAAGAATTTGTCTGCTTGTTCATTCCCAGTGCCTTCCGGGCCGTGGCATCTGCCGCAGGTCTGATTGTAAGCTTCCGCTCCGGTGACGGTGCCGTTCTGCGGCAGATAGTCTGCCAGTATGACGTCGCGGAGGTCTTTTTTCGGGACAGAGTGCAGAAGAAGTCCATCCGATCCGGGGATCCATACTTCCGAGACAATGCGGTCGCCGCCGGTTTTGTCAAACACGACCGAGCCATTCCGGAGGAACTCGGCCGGTCCGGTGATCCGGGTGATGATCAGCTGGGTAATTGCCCCGCCGGCTTCCGCTTGCACCGTAAGCCCGTAAGGGTTCTCTGAAAATGTGTATATTCCCGCCGGCAGCGTCTTCGATCCGACGGTAAATTTGAAAGGGATCTCAATCCGCATGGACGGCTGTGTCAGCCTCTGCGCCAACGCCGGACCAACCGCGAAGAATGCAACCAAGGTAAAAACCGAGAGATACATCGCCAGTGCAGACTTGGTCATCGTGTGCTTCATAACTTGCCAGCTCCTTCCTTCTGTTTCCGTCACGCCGGCAATTGCAGTGGCTTGAGGCCGCCGGCTCATTTACTTGCTGTCGCGGGCCTCGCACTGCGCGATGCCAAGTTGTGTGCAAAAAATCTCCAGCGCGACAGAGACCTTTCGTGATGAGCGACTTCGCGTCTCACCAGCAGGGAGACAGCATTTCCCTTGCCTGGTCAAATCCAGATTCTGAAGTGCAAAAGAGCATTAAGCCAGTTGCTCTTGGAGCATCGGGTTGCGCCATACAACGTCTTTCAAGCGCCCAAGGAAATCCCCCGGGAATGGTGCGCTGTCTGTTGTCAACGAATGTAGAAGATGCTGGTGAGGACGATTGGGGATGGAGGCAAAAACTCCACCTAGCTTATAGCTAGCATCCGCGTATGTGACTGTCAATACATAATTATGACTGTCAATACATAATTAGGTGATCTATATCACAATTGCTGAGGCACAGTTCGATTTCAGAACTCAACTCCATCAGCAACAACTGCTTCGCGCGACTTCATCGCGCGACGCAGCGTAATTTCTCCGTCGTTCGTGCTTGTCCTAGAGCTGGTTGCATAAATCCCCTGGCACGATCAGGAAGCATCCCTCAGGGGTTAAAACCCCTGATTTTATGCTCCTTTTACGGCACGGCTAAAGCCGTGCCCTTTCAAAGCGCTTTTTATGCAACCAGTCCTAGCTGGATGGAGGCTGCGGAAAAGGATCCATCCCCGTGAAACCATTACTTTGCCCGGGCTTCGCGCGCCAGCACCCGCCGATTGAACTCATGGATCACACGCGCTACATAGACGCGGGTCTGTTGAAAGGGAGGAAAGCCGTGATATTTGTCCACGGCGGCAGGGCCGGCGTTGTAGGCGGCCAGCGCCAGGGCCAGATTGTTGTGGTAGCGGGTAAGCAGAGCGTCGAGATAGGCCGAGCCGCCGCGGAGATTCTGGTCGGGCCGGAAACTGTCCTGGACGCCGAGGTCCGAGGCGTTTGCAGGCATCAACTGCATGAGGCCGCGGGCTCCGGCGGGACTGATGGCGCGGGGATTGCCGCCGCTCTCGGCCCTGACCAGGCTGGCGAGGAGGTCCACGTCGAGGTTGTGCCGGCGGCCGGCCTGGGCAAGCATTTCGGCAAGATCAGCCGGGGTGAGCTGAGCGTTCGAGCGGGAAGCCGAGCGAGGCGGAGAAGACGGCTCGGCGGGGGATGACGGCGGATTGGGAACCAGGTCGATCGCGGCAATATCCCGCGTGGAGAACTCGATGTAGTTGTCTTCGCCGGCGCTCAGGTAGAGGCGGATCCGATCTTCGGCCTGAGCATGACGGTCGCAGGTCATGGCGAAGCCATTCCGGAGGATGACGCGCTCAGCCGCGGGCGCGGACATTGCCACGGCCGCCAGCAAGGCGGCAAGAGCGGCCGGGATGACGCGGGTCCTGAGCACGGCTAATCGCTCGTTTTCATATTATGACCCGCAGGGTCAGCGGCCGGGCACGATTGTTCTGCGGAGAGTTTTGCCAGAATCTTTTCCAGCACGACGGCGACGCCGTTCTTGTCGTTGGGCGGGGCCTGCTTCCAGCCGCGCATTTTGGCGAGCGTGCGCAGCTCCTGCGCGGCATTGCCCATTACCACGCTTTGACCGGCCCACTCCAACATCTCCACGTCGTTCCAGTTGTCGCCGATAGCCATGGTTTCCCTACGGTCCACGCCCAGACGCACCGCGAGGCGGCCGAGCGCCCACCCCTTGGAGACGCCGGGCGGCAGGAGGTCGAGAATGGCCAAATCGCGGGCGGGGTACTCGGTACGGACACAGGCGCAATGGGCGCTCCACTCGCTGGCCTGGAGAGCTTTTTCGGCCCGCCTCATGTTGCCGATCGCGCCGGCGACCATGCCCTGGATGGGGTCTTCGCCGTCGCAGAGGGCGTTTTCCAGCGGCTGGATCACCTCAATGGCATGCCGGTTGGTTTCAACCCAGAGCGTAATGCGCCCGTGGGTCTGCGCGAGGTCCTCGAGGACCAGAGCGCCGCGACCCGGTTTGTCGAAGGTGAAGACCATGCATCCAAACGGCCGCAACAGGCCACAGAGCCCGCGAGCGACCCGCGCCGGAAGGAGGGTGTGGTCGATCGGCTCGCCTCCCAGCGTGCTGATCACTGCCCCATTGGACGTGATGAGGGGCGTATCCGCTCGCAGCCCCAGACCTTCCAGGATGGGCGCCGTGTAGGCAAGGCGGCGGCCAGTGGCCACGGCCATGGTGATTCCGGCCTGCTGGGTGGCAATGAGCGCCCTAACCGTGCGCGGACTGAGCTCCTGGGCAAAACTGGGCAGCAGCGTTCCATCCATATCGATGGCCAGGAGGCGAACGGGAGGGTGCATACCTTGAGTGTATCGGGAGAATAAGCCGGACCAAAGCAGTATGCAATTGTAAGCGGATGGGGCCGCTCCGATCCGGTAAGATCGTCAGATATGGAACGGATTTGCAGCCAATGCCACGCCGTGCTGGCGCAGGAGACCGTTGCGGACTGGTGCCCGGCCTGCGGAGGAGCACTGCTGGAACGGCCGGGATTGCCCTCCGATGCGCCGCACGCCGTGCCCGCGGAGGTCGATCATCGGGGCGTTGTGCTGCCCCGGCGTCATGCGCTGGGCGGGATCATTACGCCGCAGTAAGGCATTTCTTCTTCAGTTTTAGCTCTTATTGACAAATCTCCAGGCGCCGATTTCCTGTAGAAACCGGCGCTTGAGCGCATTGGCTCCGGTGTACATCCGAAGAAGAAATGCTTTAGCGCTTTGGCTACTCGTACCGCAGCGCCTCGGCAGGCAGGATGCGCGAGGCGCTGAAGGACGGGTAAAGAGTGGCCAGCAGCGAGATGCCGATGGAGACGGCGGAGACGAGGATGCCGTGGATCGGGAGCGGGGCGAAAGGCAGCGTGTCGATCGAGTAGACGTCAGGCGAGAGCGGGATGTGATAGTGGCTGCCAGCCCAGGAACCGAGGTAGCCGAGAACGAGCCCAAGCGCCGTGCCGATGACGCTGATGAGAAAGCCCTGCATGAGGAAGATACGGCGGACCTGATCGGGATTGACTCCGAAGCTCATCATGACGGCGATGTCGCGGGTTTTCTCCATCACCATCATGGTGAGGGCGATGAGGATGTTGAGGGCCGCGACGATGACAATGAGAGCGATGACGATGAAGGTAACCACCTGCTCGAGCCTGAGAGCGCGGAAGAGCTCGCGGTTCTGCTCCTCCCAGTTCGTCGTCATGTAGCCCTTGCCGGCGGCCTGCTCAATGGCCTGGCCGATCTCGGGAGCGCGGTTCAGATTGTCCACCTTGAAGCTGATCTCGGTAATCAGGTCCGGCTCGTCAAAGAGCTGTTGTGCGTCAGCCAGGCGCAGGAAGCCCAGCCCCGAGTCGTACTGATAGAAACCTGAGTGGTATGTGCCCGCCAGGCGAAAATGCACATACTTGGGGATGATGCCGAGGGGTGTCAGCTCGCCTTGCGGGCTGATCACCATCACGGAATCGCCAACGCTGGCGCCGATGGTATCCGCGAGATCTTTTCCGAGGACGAGGGGCGGCAGTTCTCCATTCTGCTGCGATGCCGCTGCGGTTTGCGGTTCCAGCGCCTGCACCGAGCCCGGCGTGGCGAGCGAAAGCAGGGTACTCACTTTATCTTCATCGTCGGGCAGGACTCCTTCGAGCAAGGCGCCGCCATCGCGAGCGTTGCGTGCCACCAGCACCTGTTCCCAAAGCTCCGGCGAGGCCGCGACGACGTGCGGCACGTGCCGCAGACGCTCCAACAAGGGCCGCCATTCGCGGATGCCAATATCGTCCTTTACGCGCATCAGTTGTACCTGAGCGCTTGAGTCCACCAGCTTGTCCTCGAGATCGCGCTTCATGCCGTTGGTGATGGCCAGGGCGATGATCAGCGCGGCGACCCCGGCGGCAACTCCGGCGATGGAGATGGTGGTGACGACGCCCACCACGGCCTGGCGCCGCTTGGCCTTGAGGTACCGAATTGCCACGAAAAGTTCGAAGCGCATGGGTTACTTCTCTTGCGCGGCAATCACCGTTTTGGCCACGCCTACATTGTCGTAGCGGTCGTAGACGCGGACAGTGATGAGGTGCTCGCTGAGCTTGCCGCCGGGAGCATCGAGAGTAAGCGGCAGCTCATAATGCTCAATCTTTGAGTCGGAGAGCTTGCCGATCGGATCGATGTACTGCCAGGGGCCGGCGTCGAGCGAGTACTCGGCGTGGGCGATGGGAGAGATCGCATCCTCGGCTTCGAAGGTGACGGTGAAGAGCGCGGCGCAGTTCGATGCTTTGCATTGGACGGGCTTGCCGGCAGCTGCGAGATCGTGGATCACCGGCGGCGTGGTATCGACCACAAAGTGACTGCTGATCCTGGAACCGGTAAGGGCGTCGCCGGGAGCATGCGAGGGCGCGTCCGAAGCCACGACCTTGACCTGGTAGCCGCCATCGGGAATCAGGTCCACATCGAAGCTGTAGGCTTTATCCGTCAGGTTCTTCTTGAGCGGCCACCAGACGGTCTCGCCTTCGCCGCGCAGGTAAAGGGAGTAGCTGAGAGTGTCACCGTTGTCATCGTGAGCAGCCCAGCGGACGGTGATGGCCGAGGGGTCTTTGACGGCCGAGAGGGGAGTGCTTGCGCTGCTATCGTCCGTGCTGCTCAGCGCGGACTCATTCGAGGAACCGAAGGAGATGCTGACACTTTGCGGCTGGCTGCCGGACTGACTCGGCAGGTTGACGCGCGCGCCGGGCACTACGACGATGTCATCGACGACGGGAGCAATGTTCACGGGAAGGTAGTTGATGGCGACGCTGCCGACGACGGCCCCGGCGTGGAGTACGGCCTTCCACTGGAGAAAGCGGGCGGAGGGCGAGACTACTGAGCCGTCCTGGAGCGGCTGCCAGTCCGACCAACCGCGGATGGGCTGCTCGATATTGCCGGAGCGGGTGAAGATCTCGTATCCGGCCGAGCCGGGCTCGACTTCAACGCGGCCAAAGCGAGCCATCACACCGGCATCGAGCACATCGCTGGAGTATGCGTGCTCGCCCGTGCCGGCGCCGGCACTGAGACGGAAGAGCTTGCCGGTGTTGCCGGTTCCGATCAGGAGGCTCTGCGGCGCTCCGGGCGCGGATTCGACGGCCAGGCTCAGGCCCTGTTGGGCGTCCAGATGAGCGATGTCGGCGTAACTGCCGTCGGCGGCCATGCGGAAGACGCGGCCGCGGTTGCCGCTGAGCGCAAGCAGGCCGTCAGGACGCACGGCCAGCGCGTAGACAATGGCATCTTTGTCGTCCCAGAGCTTGCGCGGGGCCTGGCCCTCAGCCAGCGCGTAGATCTCAGTGCCCTCTGGCACCGAGGCGCTGGGATGGGTTGCCTGCATCGACTCAGGCTGGACGATGGTGATGGTCACGGATCCAATGCCCTGAACGGGAAGCGGCGGGAGCGGATTGCGGTTCTTATCGCCGACGCAGGCGGCATAGATGGTGCCGTTTGGTGCGACGGCCAGGGCGGTGATCTCGCGGCGGGGCGCCTCGAAGAGCACGTAGCCCTTGCCGTCGGGGCTGATGCGATAGACGAGGCCCGAGCCGTCCGAGCCGGCAATCAGATTGCCATGGGTATCCCAGGCCAGCGAGCGGATGTGCGCTTCGTCGGATTTGAAAAATTCCTCGGGAGCGGCATTGGGCCTGGCCGGATCAACGCGGTAGACTGCGCCGGGATTGCCGGTTGCGATATAGAGACGTCCGGCATGGTCGAAGATCAGGTCCCAGATGTAATGCGCGCTTGCTTCAGAGGGAGCGGAGTTTGCCTTGCCGGCTGCCGGAGGGCCGGTCTTATCAGCGGCCCTGCCGGGTGTGTCTGATTTACTGGCGTCAAAGACCAGCGTCGCGGTTGAGTCGTTCAGTTCGGTAGTGGCCGCGGGATTGAATTTGTAGACCCTCCCGCTGGGCATCGTGGCGGCGTAGAGCGCGCCATCCGGGCCGAGGCGCACGACCTGGACGCTGAGATCCCGGGTGGTGAACAGGGTAAACGGCTTGCCGTCCGGTCCGACACGCAGCACAGAGGCGGGCGAAGCGGTTCCCAGATAGGCGGCGCCGCTCTTGTCGACGGCCACCGACCAGACAAAGGTGGAAGGGGTGGTGAGCACGCTGGTGAGCGATGGCCCCTCGCGCAGATGACCATCGCTGGTAAGCGCCACGCCTTCCGGAGTGCCTTTTTCGAATTCCTCAAGCTGAGACTGGGTCCAGAGGCGCGTACCCTGGGCGAGGATTGGCGGCAGCAGCGCAAGGCCGGCGCAAAGAAGTGCGGCAAGGGGTGCAAGACGCAGGGGGAAACGGTGGCGGACGCTCGTGCGCAGGGAAAGAAGCATGCTGCCGTTGAGTTTACTAAAGTCGGGCGGGAGCGCGAGCACACTACCGGTTGGGCGGGGTCCGCAATTGCGGTGGTAGCACCTGAGCGGATTATCGTCCCGCGCGGAACTGGATGATTCTGCGGCGGTCGCGCTTGGTGGGGCGGCGGTCGGGGATGGGCATGAGCAGCCGCATGGCCTGGCGCTCTTCGGCGAGCCGGAAGCGCGCCTCCCTGCTGGCGTCGGTTTCGCGGTAGAGGGCCTGGGCCACGGGAGCGGGCCCGCGGACCTCGCTGAGCGCGAGGACTTCGAGGTGAAATTCGCCGCGCTCGTTGACCACGTGCAGCATGTCGCCGGTGTGCAGTTCGCGGGCGGGCTTGGCGGTGACGCCGTTGATGCGGATGCGGCCGAGGTCGCAGGCTTTGGCGGCGAGGGCGCGGGTTTTGAAGAAGCGTGAGGCCCAAAGCCATTTGTCGATGCGCATGGAACTCATGGGTTCATGCTAGAGCATTCGGCGTGTGCGGGTCAGTGCCAGGACTTGAAATCTGGCCAGTCGGCGGAAAAGGGGACGCGGAGGCGGAGCAGGAAGTAGTGGCGATGCTCGTAACCCATGGTCCAGGGGTTGTCGAAGGGGCCTAAATCTTTGACCTCGGTGGCGATCGCGGCAAATTGGGCGGGGCTGTCGCCGAGGGTGAGGACGGAGTCGCCGGTGTAGCCGTGCCAGCCCCAGTAGTAGTAGTTCTGGTGGCCGCTGATCGCGGTGGGCAGGCCGTATTTTGGGCCGAGAATGTTGACCGCGCCGGCTTCGCCGTAATTGTCACAGAAGATGGCCGTGTGCGCGCGGACATCTGGAGGGAGGGCGTCGTAACGGGCGGCGAATCCGGCGACCATCTGCGGCCAGCCGAAGCGGTCGGAGAGGATCTGCGGGAGCGGGCTGGAGTGGTGCTCGAATCTGTACTTGGTGGCGCCGTAGCGGGCGGTGTAAGCGACGTAGCGGGCGGGGGGGAGCAGGGTGAGAGCGATGGGGCCGGTGGCGGCGCAGAGAATGTAGGCCAGAACCACGGTGTAAGCGGCGAGGGGCCAGGTGCGGCGGGTGAGCTGGGCGAAGGCCACGGCCCCGGCGGCGAAGAGAACGGGATAGATGGGCGCGAGGTAGTAATCCTTGGCGTGCATGGCCATCATCATGGCCAGGAACACCAGATACGTGAGGGCGACGAAGCGCCAAGGCCGAACCTTGCGCGCAAACCCGAGCCAGGCCAGACCGCCGATCCAGAGCGGAGCACTGAAAACCAACAGGACGTTTGCCTGATCGACGAGGAAAGCCAGAGGGGGCAGCTTGATGTTCTTGTCGGAGTGGGCGATGTTGTTGAGCAACTCATAGGTGGGGAAGTGATGGACCCACTGCCAGAGGAAGTTGGGCAGCGCCAGGAGGATGAGCAGCGTAACCCCCGCCGCGCAGCCCTTGGACCACAAGATGCGGCGCTGCGGGGTAAGCAGCAGACCGGCCAGAAGCGCAACCAGGAAGAAGACGGACGAGTGCTTGTTTTCAATGCCCAGGCCGGCGAGGAGCCCGAAGACCAGCCAGGCGCGCGGGCCGGCGGAGCCTTCCACCAGCCGCAGGAGGACCAGCAAGGAGCCCATCCAGAAACAGGGCTCGAAGGAGTTCATGGAGAGGTAGTTGGAAGCGCCCAGGAAGACGGGAGCGGCGAGGACGGCGGTCATGGCCAGCACCTGTGCGGTGCGGCGGCCGCCGAACTGCCAGGCGAGCAGGCCGGAGAGGCCGACGGTGATGCCGGCAGCCAGAAAACTGAAGATGCGAATGGCGGTGGGCGACAGGCCGAAGAGGATTTCGGCGAGGCGCGCCTGCAAGGCAGCCAGCGGCGGCATATCGACATAGCCCCAGGCCAGGTGATGGCCGCAGACGAGGAAGTAGAGCTCGTCGCGAAAGAAACCGTAGCCGAGATGCGAACCCCAGAGCGAACTCAGGAAATGGATGAGGAAGGTGAGGACGGCGAAGAGAGCGGCGAGCCAAAGGGCAGGGCGCAACGGGGTGCGAACTGGCGTGGCGGGATGAGCTTCAGACAAGGGAATCTTCTCCTCGGCGTGGGTTTGCATGATTCTACGCAGGAGCGGCCGGCGCGGTTCCCCGATTCGCTGGTCATCAGAATGCGGTTCAGGCAATTGTCTGAAACTCGTGGAAATGACGCCAGATGGCGTCGGCGGTTTTGCGGGGGACGACGGCGGCGAGGGACTCGGCGGAGGCTTGCTGCACGTCGCGGAGGCTGCCGAAGTGCGTCAGCAGCCGCTGGCGGGTTTGCGGGCCGACGCCGGGGATATTCTGCAGCTCGGAATCGCGGTCGCGGATGGCGCGGCGCTGGCGGTGATAGCCGATGGCGAAGCGATGGCTCTCGTCGCGGATGAGCTGCACCAGGTGCAGGACGGGCGAACGGCGGTCGAGAACGATGGGCTCATCTTCATTGCCGTGGAGGTAGATGATCTCCTCTCTCTTAGCGATGGAGGCCAGGGGCTGGGAGGTAAAGCCGAGCGACTCAAGCGCCTCGGCGGCGGCGTGGAGCTGGCCCAGGCCGCCGTCGACGAGGACCAGCGAGGGCATGGTGGAGGGCTCTTTGGATGGAGCGGGTTTCTCCTCTGAATGGTCACCGCGCTCGGTGCGCTCGGTCGAGGCAGGATTCTGCCGCCCGTCATTCTGCAACCACTCTGGGGCTTGCGATGTCATTTCTGCCTTCAACCCAGGGCTTACGCCCTGGGCTATTTTCGCGCCGCCCCTCCGGGGCGAAGAATCGCTCGCGTTGTCGCGGATGCGGAGGTAGCGGCGGTGGACGACTTCGCGCATGGAGGCGAAATCGTCCACGCCGGCAACCGTCATCATTTTGAATTTGCGATAGGCCGACTTATTCATCTTGCCGTCCTCCCAAACCACGAGGGAAGCGACGGTTTCCGCGCCCTGGATGTGGGAGATGTCGAAACACTCGATGCGGCGGGGCAGCTCGGGGAGCATGAGGGCGTCGGCGAGAGCTTCCTGAATGGCTTTGCGGGAGGGCTCAAGGACGCGGAAGCGCTGGATGTACGACTGGCGGGCGTTCTGGCCGGCGAGGTCGGTGAGTGATTTTTTCTCTCCGCGCCGTGGAACGGCGATCTCGATGCGATGGCCGGTGCGTTCGGTAAGCAGCGCAGCCAGAGCCTCACGGTCGTCGAACTCGACCGGCACAAGAATGGAACGGGGAACGTATTGCTGGTCGATGTAAAGCTGCTTGAGCAGCGCTGAGAACACATGGCCCGCGTGGAAGGGGGGCTGGTTAGGATTCGTGGATTCCCAGGTCTCAGAAGCGAGACCTGGGGCACCCATGGTTTGTGGTTTGTCTGAATGTTGCTCTTCCAACGCAAAGCTTTCCATAAGCGCGGGTAGGTCTTCCCAGAAGAACTCGCGGCGGTCGACGATCTTGCCGGCGCGGACGTGGAAGAGATTGACGGCCAGCGAGCCGTCTTCGTAGTGGTAGCCGAAGACATCGGAGTCGTCGTCGAGCTCGGCCGAGGCGATGCGCTGCTTTTCCTGGAGCTGATGGACGGTGGAGAGCTGGTCGCGCAAGCGGGCGGCGGCTTCGAACTGCTCGGCTGCGGCGGCGGCGATCATGCGGTCAGTGAGTGTGCGCTCAAGCTCGGCGTGGCGGCCCTCGAGGAAGAGCTGGGCGTCGCGCACTGCGCCGGCGTACTGCTCCGGGGTAGTGAGGCCCTCCACGCAGGGACCTAGGCAGCGATGGATGTAGTACTGCAGGCAGGCGCGGGGATGGTAGCGGGAGAGATCGACCTTGCAACTGGGAATCAGAAAGCAACGATGGATCAGCTCGACGATGCGATAGGCAAGATTGCCGGGAAAGTATGGACCGTAATAAGCCGCTCCGTCCTTGCGCAGACGGCGGGTGACGAAGACCTTGGGAAAGCGGTCGGCCAGAGTGAGCTTGACGTAGGGGTAGGTCTTGTCGTCGCGCAGCAGGATGTTGAAGCGCGGCTTGCGCTGCTTGATCAGGTTGTTCTCGAGGGCGAGGGCCTCATGCTCATTGGCGACCAGGATGTAGTCGAGATCAACGGCTTCGCGCATCAGCGAGCCGGTCTTGGCGTTAGCTTGGGAGGCCTCCAGCAGATAAGAGCGGACCCGGGAGCGGAGATTGTTGGCCTTGCCGACGTAGATCACTTCGCCGCCGGCATTTTTGTAGAGGTAAACGCCGGGCTGGGTGGGAAGATTGCGGATTTTCTCGTAAAGATCCATGGCAGAGTCGAGCGGGCGCAGGAGCCAACTCTAAGGATAGCGGGTTTGTGATGGTTGATTAAGGACTGGGCGGCCGCGCGGTGGGGAATTAACTGTAGCGATCAGGCACTGTAGGTGCGAGCAGGCAATCCTTACGCGATCGGGTAATTCCTACATGGTCCGGAGCCAAGCGAACGTGGCGTGAAATGGACTCAACACGGTTTATTTCAATGGCTTGAGCGGAGCCAATGAATGGCAAATGAAGTGCAACACTTAGGGTGAAAGAAAAGGGGCCAACCTGCGAGCAGGCTGCTTTGCAGGCTGCTTTGAGGACCGGTCACGGGAGAGACAGGTGATGACCAAACAACATTTCAGCTTCGGGTTTGTAGCGGCGTCGTTGGCGACAATGGGATTGATGGGATGCGCGACAAAGAATTACGTGCGCACCCAGACGGCTCCGCTCGTGCAGCATACGGATCAACTGGATCAAAAGACGGAGGCAAACACCCGGGAGATTCAGACCGTGGACAACAACGCTCAGGCGGGTATCAGCCATGCGCAGGGAGCTGCCGATGAGGCCAACAAGGATGCGCAGAACGCGAGCGAGTCAGCCTCTAATGCGCAGACCGACGCCGGTAACGCCGTGAATCGCGCGGACACGCTGGACAGCGTGGTGAAGGGGCTGGATAACTACAAACAGCACGGCGATGTGACGGTGAACTTCGGCTTTGACAAGGCCGTGCTGACCAAGGATGAGCGCGATAAGCTCGATACCTTTGCCGCGGAGCTTGGTTCGCAGAAGAACTACATCCTGGAAGTGACGGGCGGAACGGATTCGACTGGGCCGGCGCTGTACAACTACGACCTGAGCCAGCGCCGGGCGGATGCGGTGGTGCAGTACCTGGCCTCAAAGTATGACATCGCACCGCGCCGGTTCTATCTGATCGGGATTGGCAAGGATGAGGAAGCGGCCTCGAACGCTACGGCGGCAGGACGGCGCGAGAATCGTCGCGTGGAGGTGCAACTGCTGGTCAACCAGGGGATCCAGGCGGCGCAGGCGGACAATCAGCAGGCCGCCACGCAATCGGCTAACAGCACGCCTCAGTAAGGGAAGCAGCTCGGTTGGAGCGGGAATTTCAAGTCAAGGCCGAAAAGCAGCCTGTGAAGATGGTTTGAGCCATCTTCACAGGCTGCTTTCTCTTGAGCGTCAATGCATGTCCGCCTGCAGGACAGCAGCCGCGGCCATGGAAGCGTGGCGGGCGAGAGTTCAGGACTTCTGTCGGAGGTGTTCGGCGCGGACCTGCGCGGCCGTAAAGAGGCTGAAGAAGGGCGCGCCGGCCGCAGCGGCTTCCACGGCGGGACGGCCGTTGGCCTCCTCGCGCTCCACGATACAAACCACGGCGGTGACGCGCATGCCGGCTTGGCGCGCGGCTTCAATCGCGTTGATGGTGGAGGCGCCGGTGGTGCATACGTCGTCCACGATAACGACCGGAGCACCTGCGCGGCAGAATCCCTCGATGCGGCGGCCAGCGCCGTGGGTCTTTTCGGCTTTGCGGACGAGGAAGCCGTGGATGAGCGGGGCGCCGGGGTGAGAGAGCGCGCGGAGGGCGCTGGCGGTGGCGACGTTGGAGACGATGGGGTCGGCGCCGAGGGTGAGGCCGCCGACGGCTTCCGCAGCGATTTGATTCTCCTCCAGAAGATCGAGGATGGCGTGCCCGGTGAGGCGGCCGCCTTCGGCGTGGAGCGTGGTGGTGCGGCAGTCGATGTAATAATCGCTGCTCGCGCCGGAGGAGAGCTTGAATTGGCCCAGGCGGAAGCTGGTGCGGGCCAGTAGGGCGAGCAGTTGCTGGGCATGGGTTGCTATGGTCATCAAGCAAGATTGTACGGGAGCGGAGCCGGGGGAGACCGGGAATGGAACCCGGCAGCGGTTTGCCGCTCGCGGCATGTTGAAGGAGCTCCCTGGCGCACTGTAGATTGGAAGATACAATCCGCTCATTTTTCGGGGATTTGCCGTAACATTTTAAGGCATTCGGAGTCCGACTCTGCATATGGTTCGATCGATCGTCTGTCCCGCGCGCGGCTTCGCCGGCAGTACGCGGTGTGTGCGACCCCTTGCCCACGGGATCATTCGGGGCGCTTTGATTGGATGTAGTTTGATTTTGGCCGTAGGTTTGGCGGCGCAGGAGACCAACAGCACGGGGAACTCTACCGCATCCAGCAGCCGGCAGACGCCGCAAAAGGATTCGTCATCTACGCCAGCATCATCGAGCACGTCCAGGGCGGAGTCCACGCAGCAAACTAAGCGCATCCTCAACGTCATTCCCAACTTTCGCGCCATCAGCACGACCGAAAAACTGCCGCCGCAGTCCGTGAAAGAAAAGTTCGTGACGGCGTCGGAGGATTCCTTCGACTACTCTGCGATCTTCATTCCGGCGATGCTGGCTGTGTACTCGCTTGAGGTCGATGCGACGCCCGAGTTTCAGCAGGGCGCGGTGGGTTATGGACGTTACTTCTGGCATGCGGCCGTGGACCAGACCAGCGAGAATTACATGGTGGAGTTCGTGGTACCGGTGATGACGCATGAAGACACGCGGTACTACACGCTGGGTCATGGCAGCTTCATCAAGAGGACCGGCTATGCCTTGAGCCGCGCCGTGGTGACGCGGAACGACGACGCAAAAGAGGTGTTCAACATCAGCGAGGTGGTTGGCGCGGGCGCGGCGGCCGGACTGTCAAGTCTGTACTATCCGTCGAGGGAACGCAGCCTGGGCACTACGGGCACGGAGTGGGGAATCGACATCGCCATCGATTCCGCCGCGTTTGTGGTCAAGGAGTTCTGGCCGGATGTTAATCGCCGCGTCTTTCACCAGGGCGGATCTGCCGGCGGCGGGCAGTAATCGGGCGCAACTCTTCGCTTCGAGATCCGCACTTACATGCGGTTCAGGTACCGGAAGCCGCCAGTGCCGAGCATCATGAAGGAAAAGAGAAGGAAGTTGTAACTGGCGTGAACAAGGACGCTGGCGGCTAGGGAGCGCGTGGCGAGGCGCGTCCAGCAGAGAACCAGACTGACGCCGAGCAGCAGGAAGAGCGGACCGATGGCGAATCCGGTCTGCGCGGCGTGCATAAGGGCAAAGGGAATGCTGGTGGCCACGGAGCCGATGACCATGGCGGGAATCGACCACCGGGGATGATCGTGCTCATCGAGCGGGAGCGGGGATGCGCCGGTGGCCCGCTCGTGCACCCAGTCGCAGGCCGTGCACAGCGCCGGCAACAGGAATCCGCGGAAGATAATCTCCTCAAAGAAAGGCGCAAAAGTCACGCCGAAGGCGAACAGGAGCCACGCCGCTCCCGGGGCGCGGAAGATTTTGTCGATCGGTGCATTGGTCGGGCCCGGGAGCAGGAATCCGTTGAGCAGCGCAATGACAAAACAAACGAGAGCCGCGCCGAAGAGCCACTTGCGCATCCGGAAAGCGGTTGCGCCATTCCATTGCAGGCCGGCAAAGAAGCTCTTGTGCCAGATCCGCGGAAAGAGCAGCAGGCATCCGCCCAAGGTAATCAGATAGAGGATGACTTCGCTGCCCAGGGTGTAGTGAATGTCAGTGATTGCCTTGGAAACGGTGGAAACGCCGAAGAGATGGAAGTTAAAGGCGATGCGGATCGACAGGCTGGACACCAGAAGCGCGAGAAAAACCAGCAGAGCCAACACGGAGAGATGACCGAAGTTCGGAATGCGCACGGGAGCCTTGAGCTCCGGCTGCGACCAGGCCTGGAAGAGCAATCCAGGCTCCGGCTCGCGGGGCAATTCCCGGGCTGCCAAGAGGGGCTCAGCGGGAAGGCTGGAATTCGGCTCGGGACTGGGAGAAATATCCGGTTCCGCAGGAGAAGATTCTGCGTCAAGGGCAGGACCGGCGGGCAGTTCTTCCGTGGCGTGTTCCTCTGCGGGCGCAACGGACGAGGAGGATGCATTCGGAGCCGGCGCCGACTCTTCCGGCGACCCAGGAGCGCTCTGCTCCAGGTTCAACTCGGAGGGCGGCCGGCCGGCATTCCGCACACTCTGGAGATCGTCTTCGTTCTGCGTCACACCGGGCTCGATGCCGTCGTTCGTGCTCATGGCAGCCTCGTCTTCTTTTTGCGGGGAGCGGCTCTCTGCGAAATTTTCTTCGCGGATGGCTGTTTTGCCGTGGGGCCCGAAGGCGTTATCGCCCGCGTGCCTGCGGCCCAGGACGGGGTGCGCGAGCGGTTGCCAGGATTGACTGTCCCCGAATCCACATCAGGATCGACAGCCTCGAGAGCGCCACTGGCGGAAGTGTAGTAACGCCGCAGGAACTGGCCGGTATAGGAGGCCGCCGTTGCGGCGATCCGGGCGGGGCGTCCCTGACTCACGACCCGGCCTCCGGCTTCTCCGCCCTCGGGACCGAGATCGAGAATCCAGTCGGCGCTGCGGATCACGTCGAGATTGTGCTCGATGATGACCACCGAGTTGCCCAGGTCGGCGAGCCGGTGCAGAACTTCGAGCAGCTTGCGCACATCGTCGAAGTGGAGGCCGGTGGTGGGTTCGTCGAGCAGGTAAAGAGTACGGCCGGTCTGGCGCTTGCTCAGTTCGCGGGCCAGCTTCATGCGCTGCGCCTCGCCGCCGGAGAGCGTGGTGGCGCTCTGGCCGAGATGGACGTAGCCGAGGCCGACATCGACGAGGGTTTGCAGCTTCTGACGCACCTGCGGCACGTCGGCCAGGAGGGGCAGCGCGTCTTCTATGGTGAGATCGAGGATGTCTGCGATGGAATGGCCGTGGAATTTCACGGCCAGCGTCTCCTGGTTGTAACGGCGCCCGTTGCAGACATCGCATTGGACGTAGACGTCGGGCATGAAGTTCATTTCGATGCGTCGCTGGCCGTCGCCCTGGCAGGCCTCGCAGCGGCCGCCGGAGACGTTGAAGCTGAAACGGCCAGGCTTGTAACCGCGCTCGCGGGCCTCCGGCAGCACGGCAAAAAGATCACGGATGGGCGAGAAGACCTGGGTGTAGGTAGCCGGATTGGAGCGTGGGGTCCGGCCGATGGGCGACTGATCGATGCGCACCACCTTGTCGATCTGCTCAGCTCCCTGGAGCGAATCGTGGGCACCCGGTACTTCACGTGATCCATAAAGAATTTGCGCTAACGATCGGTAAAGAATGTCATTAATGAGCGTGCTCTTGCCCGAGCCGCTGACGCCGGTGACCACGGTGATGACGCCGAGGGGGATCCTGATGGTGAGGTCCTGCAGATTGTGCTCGCGGGCGCCTGCGATAGTGAGCCACTTGCCGGTGAGCGGGCGCGGCCGGGGGCGATTGAGCATCTTGGCCGCGCCGGAGAGATAGCGTCCGGTGATGGACTCCGGGCAGGCCATGATCTGCTCAGGCGTGCCCTCGGCAACCAAGCGGCCGCCGAGGCGTCCGGCGCCGGGGCCGAGGTCGAGGACGTAATCGGCGTGGCGGATGGTGTCCTCGTCGTGTTCGACGACCAGAACGGTGTTGCCGAGGTCGCGCAGCTTTGCCAGGGCCTGGATGAGGCGGTTGTTGTCGCGCTGGTGGAGGCCGATGGAGGGCTCGTCGAGGACGTAGAGGACGCCGCGCAGACGCGAGCCAATCTGCGTGGCCAGACGAATGCGCTGGCCCTCGCCACCAGAGAGCGTGGCGGCATTGCGGTCCAGTGAAAGATAGTTGAGGCCGACCGCGCAGAGGAACTCGAGGCGTTCGGCAATCTCGCGGCGGATGCGCTCGGCGACCAGGGACTCGCGCGCGGTGAAGTTCAGGTTGATGGCCGCCGAGAGCGCCCGGTCCAGCGAGAGGGCGGTGAAATCCGCGATGGAAAGGCCGCCGACCTTGACCGCCAGCGACTCCGGGCGCAGACGCTTGCCGCGGCAGACCGGGCAAGGAGTCGCGGACATAAAACTCATCATGTATTCGCGGTAACCTTCGCTATGAACGTCGTCGATAGTGTCGCGCAGATAGCTGAGAATGCCGTGGAAGCCGGTGCGCGGCGCTTCGCCCTTGGGCGGTCCATAGACCAGGATGTGCTGCTGGCGGGGCGGCAGCTCTTCAAACGGAAGCTTGATGTCGATCTTGTAGCGCTCAGTGGCGAGGTGGATGAGTTTGATCAGGTACTGCGAGGATGAGCCGGGTCCAAGCCCACCGTCGAGCAGAGGTTTGGACCAGTCGGTGATGACTTTGGCGGGGTCAAGATCATAGAGGGAGCCCAAGCCGTGACACTCCGGGCAGGCCCCGAAGGCGGAGTTGAAGCTGAAGCTGCGCGGCTCGAGTTTGGGCACGTCGAGACCGCAGTCGGGGCAGGCCATGGAGGCGGAGAACAACTGCTCCTCGCCCCCGGCGCCGGCGGCCAGCACCAGCCCTTTGGCCAGCTGCAGCGCCTTGGCGACGGCCTGCTCCAGGCGCTTTTCCATCGAGGGTTTGCCCGGCACCGGCGCGGCTGACTCGGCGGAGGGAGGCTTGAGGAGAATGCGATCGACTACGGCTTCAATGGTGTGGTTCTTGCGCCGGTCGAGGAGAACCGGCTCGGAGAGATCGCGGAGCTCGCCATCGACGCGAGCGCGAAAACCCTGCTGGTCGAGCTGATCGAGCAGCTCCTTGAACTCGCCTTTGCGACCGCGCACGATGGGAGCCATCACCGTCACCCGTTCGCCCTGTCCAAGCTCAAGGATGCGGTGGACGATCTGCTCGGCGGTCTGGCGGGCGATCGGCCGGCCGCAGTTGGGGCAATGCGGCGTCCCGATCGAAGCGTAGAGCAGGCGCAGGTAGTCGTAAATCTCGGTGATGGTGCCGACGGTGGAGCGTGGGCTGCGGCTGGTGGTCTTCTGTTCGATGGAGATGGCCGGGCTGAGGCCTTCGATCGAATCCACGTCGGGCCGTTCCATCTGGTCAAGGAACTGGCGGGCGTAGGCGGACAAGGTTTCCACGTAGCGGCGCTGGCCCTCGGCGTAAATGGTGTCAAAGGCCAGCGAGCTTTTGCCGGAACCGGAGAGTCCGGTGACGACCGTAAGGGTGTTGCGGGGAATGCGGACGCTGATGTCGCGCAAATTGTGCTGGCGTGCCCCGCGCACCGAGATGTGAGTGATTGGCATGATGGACGTCAAGCAGCGGCGGGCAGATCCGTGGGCGCAGGCGACCGTTGCCACGGTGCGGGACCCTTGGGGGTATTCTATTGGTTACTAGAATCAGGGGTCAACGCGCCGCGTTTTCTGGGAGAATCGCCTTAGCGATTGCCGGGCCGTACCGGGATGTAGGGACTGCCGGGCGCGCACGTTCCAGATCCCAGAGCAGTCGTTTGAGGCGGAGCAAATGGGGAATTGGATGGACTTGGCGATGCTGCTGTGCGCGTCAGCAGGGTCGATGGCTTTCAGCCTTTTACTGGCTTATGCAATCCTGCGCGCGGGCTTTGCTTTCATGCGCCCGCAGCCACGGCCCCTGGTGAAGCCGCAACCGGAAGCGGCGCGGCTCTCCTGAGAGAGCCGCAGCTCTCAAAGCCCGGCGAATCGCCCGGGCAAGCGCATGGCCCGCCCGCAGAACGCATCAGCAAAGCTGAATCCAGTTCTTTACCTGCCGGCCCTCGCGGGGAGTTCCTCTCTCAATCCTGCGGATTAATGTTCTGCCTCTGCTGCATCTGTTGTTGGCGCTCCCGCATCTCCTCCATGATCTGCTGCGGCGTGCGAGGCACCGTGCCGGGAGTGAAGCCGGAACGTATCGGAGCCGGGGCCGGAGGTGGCGGGGGCGGCTGGTCTGTTTCGGCGTCATTGTCATCGGGTTCGGCCAGCTGGTTCTGCGCGGCCGGCTGCGGCGCACCGGCAGGGCGCTCGCTGAGCACGATCTCCAGCGGCGCTCCCGAGCCCTGGCCGCCGACCATGAGCACGTTGTACCCGGAACCTTCCAGAAGCTGGGAGAGCACGTCGCGCGTAGCGCCTGGACCATAGCTGCCAAATACGCGTTCATCCGTGCCGAACCCCTGGACCTTGGCGCCGGTCTCTGCCGAGACTTCATCCAAGAATCTGTTCCAGGCTGGAGTTGGCTGCTTCAATGCGAAGGCCGTGGCTGTCCCAGACGACGGAGGCTTCGGAGGGCAGCTCATTGGCGGGCCAGTTGGGCGGCTTGGGCGCCAAGGGCGTCTGGAGCTGCGCGGGCGCAGCCCGAGCTGCCGGCTTGGACGCGGCTGGCTTCGCGGAATGTCCGCGCACCTGAGCCGGCTTGTGCGCCGGGACGGGCGTGGCTGAACTCTGCGCGCTCGACGTAAGAGCTGCGAGCAGAGCCGCAGCGGTCAGGATGGCGAGAATGGCCGGTGCGCGCACTTCTATGCCGCTCCTCTGTATGTACTAGACTATCAGTGGCCCACGGACGCTCGCAAAATGCGTCTACTGGGGTGGAGAGGATTTTCCACGATGCGCCTCTGCTCAAAGGTTTGGGCTGCCGCAGTTCTGTTTGCCTTGCCGCTGACGGGCTATGCAGCCACCTGCACAGCCCAGGCAGAACTGACGGCTTCCGACCGCAATTTCCTGGCCGCGGCCGCGGCACAGCTGGGCGAGGCCGTGATCCAGCAGAATTACGCCACGCTGCAGGCCGCGCTGCTGCCCAGCGAGGCCGAGGCCTGGAATGCCATTCACGAGGCGGTGGAAGATGCCGCGCCGCTGCTCAAAGACGGCAAGATACAACTGCATAGTCTGTACGTGCTGGACGCGACCAGCCTGACTGCGCCGGCCGACACCGAGTTCTTCTGCTCAAATGCGAGCGGCGCGCTGACGGTGACCATCACCATGCGCGCGCTTCCGCCGGGCCGCTACGCCGTGGTGCTGGCCGACGCCGCGGGAGCGCAGTTGGATGGGCAGATGGGGCTGATCCTGGGCTGGGACGAAAACGGCGCGGCGAGCGGATGGAAACTGGCTGGATTGACCGTGCGCCCCGGCATTCTGGATGGGCACGACGGAGTCTGGTACTGGGCGCACGCCCGAGAACTGGAAGCCATGGGCCAGCCGTGGAGCGCCTGGTACTGCTACGAGGCTGCACATGCCCTGCTGCTGCCGGTGGATTTCCTTTCTTCGCCTAACCTGCAAAAGCTGGAGTCGGAGCAGTCGCAGATCGCCGGCTCGCCGCAGAACGCATTTCCTTACTCGGTGCCGGATGGCGATCGCACCTGGAAGATTGACGCGATCCACCTCGATACCACGCTGATCCACTTGGATCTGGGAGTAGAGTACGAGTCGACCGGCGTAACCGACGCGGCCGCGCTGCGCACCGAGGCGACAGCCGTGCTCAGCTCGCTGCTCAAGGCGCGACCGGAGCTCAGGAAAAACTTTCATGGGATGTGGGCCTTCGCGGTTAAGGATGGCAAATCATCGCCGGTGATGGAGCTGCCCATGACACAGATACCGTAAAACCGAAGGCCGTACGGAGCCTGTTCGCGGCAGGGCGCCCAATCGATGTTCTTCATGGCGCAGCCGGTTGGCTAGGAATCCGACACCGAGCGGGCGATTCGAGTAGATTCAGGAACAAAAAGGACGGAAGAGGGAAGTGGCGGCCATTATCGATCTACGTTCGGATACGGTCACGCGGCCCACGCCGGTCATGCGCGCGGCAATGGCCGCGGCAGAGGTGGGTGACGATGTCTACGGCGAAGACCCGACGGTCAACCTGCTGGAAAGGCGCGCGGCGGAGATCTTCGGCCGCGAGGCGGCGCTATTTGTGCCATCCGGCACCATGGGCAATCAGATTGCGATCCGGCTGCTGACACAGCCGGGACAGGAGGTGATTGCCGAGTCGCGGGCACACATTCTCAACTTCGAGATGGCCACCACCGCGGTCTTCTCAGGCTGCCTGATTCGGCCGGTTTATGCGGAGCGCGGCATTTTGACCTGGCGCCATATTGAACCGGAGATCGTGCCGTATGGCGCGTTTCGCGCGGCCACGGGATTAATCGAGATTGAGAACACCGCCAATCTGGCCGGCGGGGGCTGCACGCCCCTTCGTGTTTTGGAAGAGATTTGGAGCGGGGCCAGAGAGCGCAAGCTCCCGGTCCATCTGGATGCGGCGCGGATCTTCAATGCCGCGACGGCGCTGGGCGTGGATGTAAAGACGCTGACCCGGGGCTTCGATACGGTGATGTTCTGCCTGTCCAAGGGGCTGGGAGCGCCGGTGGGATCGATGCTGGCTGGGTCTGCGGAGCTGATGGCGCGCGCTCGCATCCTGCGCAAGGCCATGGGAGGCGGGATGAGGCAAGCCGGCATTCTGGCCGCGGCGGGACTGGTCGCGCTGGAGCAGGGACCGGCGCGGCTGCATGAAGATCACGCCAATGCACGCCTGCTGGCCGAGTCGCTCTCAACCCTGGAAGGCGTGGAGATCGATCTGCATGCGGTCGAAACCAATATCGTGATCTTCCGGCTGACAGGACACCTGCACGCGGCTGAAGTGGTCGAACGCATGAAGGCGCGGAATGTTCTGGCCAGCGCGCTGGGCCCGGATACGATCCGGCTGGTGACGCATCGGGATGTGGATCGCGCGGCTTGCACGCAGGCAGCCGCGGTGATGACCGAAGTCATCGATTCAGCGGGAGGTTAATTTTTTGTGTCCGAGCAACTATTTTTTCCGGGATCTGTTCTTATCTACAACCGACCGGAATGAGGTGCATGTTCCGGCAACATACAGACCCTGGAGGAATGAAACTGGCATGAAAAAGACTGCACTTGCTTTACTGCTTGCTTTTACGATGCTGCCTGCGACGACGTTTGCGCAGGTTGTGGTTCGCATCGGACCGCCCGCGCCGATTGTTGAGCGCCGTGGACCGCCGCCTGGCCGGGGCTATATATGGGTCGACGGATATCAGAATTACGTGGGCGACCACTACGCCTGGGTGCATGGGTACTGGGCGCGGCCGCCGCGTCCCGGCGCACACTGGGTTGCTCACCATTGGGTTCACCGCCATGGCGGGTGGGTGCTGATTCAGGGGCACTGGCGGTAAACGGGAAACCAAGAACAAAAAGAGCGGGGCTGCGGCCTCGCTCTTTTTGCTGGTTGAGGTCCTGCGCGTGATTTCCAGTACTGTGACCGTGTAGATATGTGGTTTCCCAGGTCTCAAACGCGAGACCTGGGGCACCCAGATTCTTGGGCACAATTAGAAAATCCCGAGGTCGTGGTACTAGCTGATTTCGATGATGTCGCTGCTGGCGGCCGCGGCGGCTTCCGCGCGGGCCATAAGTTTTTCCGCCACGGCATAGAACTCAGCCGCCTGCGGGCTTTTGGGCCCGGCCAGCGCGACCGGAATGCCGCGATCGCCGCCCTCGCGGATGGCAGGGACCAGCTCGATCGATCCCAGAAAGGGAACGCCGAACTGCTGCGCGGTGCGCTCGGCGCCGCCCCTGGAAAAGATGTCGATCTGCTGGTGGCAGTGGGGGCAGGTGAAGTGGCTCATGTTCTCCACGATGCCCAGAACATCCACATTGACCTGCCCAAACATCTCCAGAGCCTTGCGCGCATCCTGCAGGCTGACGTCGCTGGGGGTTGAGACCACCACCGCACCGTTCAGCGGCACGGTCTGCACCAGCGAGATGACGACGTCGCCCGTGCCCGGCGGCAGATCGACGACGAGGTAATCGAGCTCGCCCCACTCCACCTGCTGCAGGAACTGGCGGATGATCTGGTGCAGCATGGGCCCGCGCATGACTAACGGCTTGTCCCCGGGGGAAATATAGCCGATGGAGATGGTCTTGATGCCGTGAGTCAGGTTGGGCTCAATGCGATTGTCGGGCCCGACTTTGGGCTGCTGGGACGAGCCCATCATCAGCGGGACGTTGGGTCCGTAGATGTCGGCGTCAATCAGGCCGACCCGCTGGCCGAGGCGCGAAAGTGCGACGGCCAGGTTGACAGCAACGGTGGTCTTGCCCACCCCGCCCTTGCCGGAACCAATGGCGACGATTTTCGAGATGCCGGGCAAAGCAACGGGGGAAGGCATGGCTTGGGAATGCGCCATAGTGTTTGGTTGCTCCTTGAGGTTCGTCTTTCCTGTGGATGCAAACTTGTAACGGTACGATCAGGATCTTTTTAACGCTGCGTTTCCAGCGCCAAAGCAGCCTGCTTGGCTTCCTTGCGGCTGCGGCGCTCCGCTTCGCGGCTTTCGCGGCGGCGCAGAGCACCTTCATAGCGGCGAATCTCGGCGGGAGTTTCGGGCTTGAGCCGGGGAATCTTCACCGGGTGGCCTTCATCATCGATGGCGACATAGACCAGATAGGCGCTGGCGACGTGCGCGACCGATCCGGTCCGCGTGTTTTCAGCCCAGACTTTCACACCCACCTCCATGGAGGTGGAAAATGCGCGGTTGACGCTTGATTTGAGTGTGACCAGCTCACCCAGGCGAACCGGGCGGATGAAGTCGATGTGATCCATGGCGGCAGTGACCACGTGGGTGCGCGAGTGGCGGTAGGCGGCCACGGCGCCGGTCAGGTCAATAAAGTGCATCAGCCGCCCGCCCAGCAGACTGCCCAGGGTATTGGTGTCGTTGGGCAGGATGATCTCGGTCATCTCCGACTGGGTACTGGCCACCGTGCGCTCGGGCGGGTTGGTCTGTATGGAACTCATCGGGGAACTTGCTCCCTTCGCAGCGCGCCGGCCGGGATGCCGTCTGAGCCGGGTTGACCGCTACAATGAAACCGGCGGCAGCAGCGCAGAGCGGGCCGATGCGGCAACGCATCCAGTTCCAGTTTCGGCAATCTCCGCCAATTAAGCAAATCCCAAAGACCGGTGGGTCCAGCCAAGAGCAGCATGGATAAGATTGCGGGACTGAAAGAGATTCTGGCGCTGGACGCGAAGAACAGCTTCGCGCGCTACGGACTGGCAATGGAGCTGGCCGGCCGCGGCGAAACGGCAGCGGCGCTCGAAGAGTTCAACGTGTTGCTGGCCAACAACCCGGACTACACAGCCGGTTATTTCATGTCGGCGCAGACACTGACCGCCGCGGGACGCACTGCGGAGGCCATGGAACGGCTCAAGGCCGGCATTGCCTCCGCCCGGCGCAGCGGCGACCAGCATGCTCTCAGTGAGATGCAGGCGATGCTGGACGAGCTGGACCGCTAGAGCCTGTTATTGACTTTCGCGCGGGAGGCGCTGGGAGCCAATTTTTCTGAGTTCAAGGAGTGAGGAGCGACGGATACCGGGGCCCCCAAGGACAGGTCCTCGTCCTTGGGGTGAAATACCGGGTGTCTCCTAGCGACGATCGACGCCGAAATCGGGAAAATTGGCCCCAGCCCTTCGACTTCTACCCAAACCTGCATAGTTCGCAGGTTTGGGGCCCAGGGTTGCGGTGAAAATCGGGGGTCCCCAACGACGGGTCTTTGTCGTTGGGGTAGGAATCGGGCCATACTTCGTTGTCGTCCTCGCCTTGGAATCGCCAAAGTCTTCGTCCTCCGCCTCGTCTCCACCCCACGGACAAAGACCTGTCCGCGGGGGCCCCGGTTCTGGCCCGATTTTCTCGCGCAACGCCGCCTGCGGGAAAGTTAATAACAGGCTCTAGCCCCACAGCCGGCCCCTCTTGATCCCCGATCTCCGGGTTTCACCTCCATAATCCGAAACACGGGGTAATCTGTTTGCCTAGCCCGCGCATCTATACTAGGCAGGATGGCAAAATACTCAATCATCGTGCCTTTTCACAACGAAGAGGACAACGTCACGGCTTTATATGCACGCCTGAAGCAGGTGATGGAGCAGGTGGGCGAGAGTTTTGAGCTGGTGTTTGTCGACGACGGCTCCAGAGACTGTACTTACAAGCTGCTCGAAGAGATTGCCGGAGTGGACAGCCGGGTTCTGGTGGTGAAATTGCGCCGGAATTTCGGCCAGACCTCAGCGCTGGCCGCAGGATTCGACCATGCGCGGGGCGAATTCATCCTGGCCATGGACGGCGACCTGCAGCATGATCCTGCCGATATTCCCGCCTTTCTGGAAAAGCTCGAAGAAGGATACGAAGTTGTCTCCGGCTGGCGCAAGGGTCGGATCGACAACCTTTTCCTGAGGCGCATCCCATCCGCCTGCGCGAACTGGCTGATGGCCAGGCTCTCCGGCGTAAATATTCACGACTTTGGCACCACCTTTAAGGCCTACCGCCGCGAGGTGATTCAGAACATCCCGCTCTACGGCGAGATGCATCGATTCATCCCGGCGCTGGCCAGCTGGTATGGAGCGTCAATCTGCGAGATCCCTATCCGCAACCTGCATCGGACGCGGGGCAAGAGCCATTACGGGATCGGCCGGACCTTCCGCGTGATCTTCGATCTGATCACCATCCGTTTTCTGCTCAAATACATGAGCCGCCCGCTCCATTTCTTTGGCAGCTTCGGCCTGCTCGGCATTCTGAGCGGGGGCAGCCTGGCGGCTTACCTGCTGGCGCTGAAGATTCTCCATCCGCATCTGGATGTGATGCACAGTCATGGGCCGCTGTTCGTGATCGGCTCGGTACTGATCGTCGCCGGAATTCAGATGCTGGCCATCGGCCTGCTGGGCGAGTTGCAGGTGCGCCACTATTACGCCGGCCAGCAACCGGCGCCCTACGCCATCGATCGGCTGGTGCGGCTCACATCCTCGGAAGAGCAGGGCATGCTCACGGATCGGATGGAAGGGAACTTTTAGCGGAGTGTGAATTGACGGCAATGCGTCCTCGTCCGGACATGATTCGGGCGGAGCATTTTTTTCTGGCTGGAACACGGGGACCGGAACGGCGTGACGAAGGTTCTTGCAGTCTTGTGGCCTCAAGGTGCATCCTTGCCCTGATATGAAAGCAATCCAGATCAGCGGGACTGGCGGGCCGGAGGTTCTGACCCTTGCCGAGTTGCCGATTCCGCAGCCAGGACCAGGCCAGGTTCTGATTCGTGTGGAAGCTGTCGGCGTAAACTTCGTCGAGATTTACTTCCGCAAGGGCGTCTATAAAGCTTCATTGCCGCTGACGCCGGGCAGCGAAGCGGCGGGCACGGTGGAAGAACTGGGGCCCGGCGTGACGGGATTCGCGGCAGGCGACGCAGTGGCCTCAACCAGCGTGCTGGGCAGCTATGCCGAATACGCACTGGTGCCGGCTGCGCAACTGGTCAAAGTACCGCCGGGGTTGAGTCCGGAGCAGGCCGCGGCCGCCATGCTGCAAGGCATGACCGCACATTACCTGGCCAAATCGACGTACCCGCTCAAGGCGGGCGAAACGGCGCTGGTGCATGCGGGGGCGGGTGGAGTGGGTCTGCTGCTCACCCAGATTGCGTCGCGGCTGGGCGCACGCGTGATTACGACGGTTTCTTCGGCGGAGAAGGCGGAGTTGTCGCGCGAGGCTGGAGCCGCCGAGGTGATTCTATATACGGAAAAGGACTTTGTTGCTGAGGTCAAGGGGCTCACCGCGGGCAAAGGCGTGGACGTGGTGTACGACTCGGTGGGCAAGACTACGTTCGAAGGCAGCCTGGATTGCCTGCGGCCGCGCGGACTGCTGGCTCTGTTCGGCGCATCCAGCGGGCCAGTGCCGCCGTTCGACCTGATTCAGCTCAGCGGAAAGGGATCGCTGTTTTTGACGAGGCCTACGCTGTGGCATTACCTTGCCACGCGGGCGGAACTGGAGTGGCGCGCCGGCGAAGTGCTGGGCTGGGCGGCCAGCGGCGAACTTAAGCTGCGCACCGAGCACCGCTATCAACTGTCCGAGGCAGCCCAGGCGCAGACCGATCTGGAAAACCGCAAGACCACCGGGAAGATTCTGCTGGAGCCGTAAAGACAGCTAACAGCTTGCAGCTTACAGCTGACAGCTTGTTTCCGGCCGCCGCAACTTTGAGGCAAACCGAAGGGAGCATGGTACTCCTTGCGAAGAAGCCGGCGGCTAGAAGCTAGTAGCCGGAAGCTAGAGGTTGAAGACAGGTCTGCGATGACAATTTCGATTGCACCGGAGGATCGGGTGTTTGTGCTGACCGGAGCAGGCATCAGCGCGGAGAGCGGTTTGCCCACCTTTCGCGCTTCAGATGGGCTGTGGGCCGGCCATAGCGTTGAAGATGTTTGCACGCCGGATGCGTGGAGGCGCGATCCCGCTCTGGTCTGGGAGTTTTATTCAAAACGCCGCCAGGACGGCGCCAAAGCCGAGCCGAACCCGGCGCATCGCGCCCTGGCGGAGCTGGAGTCGCAGTTGGGCGAGCGGTTCTTTCTGTGCACGCAGAATGTAGACGACCTGCACGAGCGGGCCGGCTCAAGGCGCATGGTACACATGCACGGCGAGCTGGGCAAGTCGCGCTGCGAGCGCGAGTGCGGACGGCCGCCGGTCGAGGATCACAAAATCTATCGCAGCCTGGATGAGGTGGGCCGCTGCCCGTGCGGAGGACGGCTGCGCCCCCATATCGTATTCTTCGGGGAGATTCCGCTGGAGATGGAGCGCATTGAACAGGAGATCGGCAGGGCGACGCTGATGGTGGTGGTGGGCACGTCGGGTTCGGTGTATCCGGCGGCCAGCTTCGTTCACTGGGCGCGGCAGGGCGGCTCGCGGACCGTTTACATCGGGCCGGAAGCGCCGCTGAATTCCTCGGCGTTTACGCATGTTGTCGAGGGCAAGGCGGGGGAAGTGACGCCAGGCCTCTTCCGGGTTGAATGAGGGCAACTACGCCGCCCATTTCTGAACGCCAGATTCAGGAACGGGCGCGGACAAGAGCTATTCCTTATCCTTTGCGGCGAGTTGCCGGTCGTGCGCGGTGCGATGAACCTCAGACTGTGCGGGACGCAGCTTGCAGGGAATCGTTTGCATTCGTCGAAAGCCACATGCGTCAAAAATGAAAGAAGTACCGCAGCTCCGCGGAGACCATGCGGGGATCGTTGTAGTGGAAGCCGCCGATGGTGACGGAGTTATCGAGCAGGACGCGGTGATTGGTGACGTTGATGACATTGACGGCGAAGTTCCACTTCTCGCCGAAGGTGTGGCCGATGGAGGAGTCGAAGGTGGTGTGGGCGGGCAGGTAGTTGCCGTAGTATGGGCCGTTATTTGGGCAGGAGGATGGGTCTGAGCAGGCCAGGCCGTTGACGAAGCCGGAGCCGTAGTAGACGTTGGTGGAGAACCAGGTGCGCAGAGGCAGCTTTGCCGTGAAGCCGGTGTTGAGCGTGTCGCGCTGATCGTGATCGACCGCGAAGTAGTCAGGACCGAGCGCGCAGGCGGGATCGCTGGGATCGCTGCAGACGAAGCCGCCGACGATGTTGCCGCGCTGCTCGGCAATCTGGTTGGAGTAGGTGACGTAGAACTGGCCGAAACGCCACAGAGCGGGTGAGTGCAGAGTCATCTCCCAGGCGCGGACAAGCGCGCCATCGACGGCGATGGGGAAGTACATATTCGATTCGCCGAGGTTGGAGTGATCGAGGAAGTTGTTGACGCGGTTCTTGAAGGTGCCGACGTCGAGGACCCAGCCTTTATACGGAATCTGAATGCCGAACTGGTGCTCTTCATCGCGCTCCGAATGCAGCGGGACAAAGTAGTTTTCGCCACCCCCAAGACTGTTGGCGTAGTTCACTGCGGAACTGGAGACGGTCAACAGAGGCGCAGGCTGGAAGAAGTGCCCATAAAAGCCGCGCAGGACCCAGTTGAGGCGTGGGATTCTGACGGTTGCGCCGATGCGGGGATAGGTTGCGGACTCGTCGTAGCCAGCGTTGAAGTAGGAAAAGCGCTCGCCGCCGAGGAGGGTGACGTACTGGCCGAGGCGAAGATGATCGGCGAGATAAAATTCGTCGAGAGCCGCGCCCGCGGTGACACCGGTGTTGGGCTCGGAGGACGCGCTGCCGTCGTTGACCTGGACACCGTAGAGGTCGTTTTCGTCCTGATAGAAGGTGTAGAAGCCGGCGGAGAAGCTGTTCCAGCCGAGATCGAGATGACCATCACCCTGACCGCCGACGTAATTCGAGGTCTGATGCCAGGTGGTGGCAACGGGATTGTCGGTGGGGAGCGAATCGTAGTTGGACTGATTGACGTGGTAGAAGGGCGCGAAGGAAACCAGCGCCTTGGGGGAGATGGTGTGGACCCAGTTTGCGATGACAAAGGAATCGCGCTCAGTCTGCGCGTCGCGCAGGCCGGAGGAGCAGTAGTAGGTTGAGACGCATTCGTAGTCGTTGGTGTTGGGATCGTAGGGGACGTCGAAGTAGTCCTGGCGGTACTGGGCGTCAAGGCGGAACTGGTCTTTGGGCGTCTGGTTGCGGATGACCGAGACGAAACCGCTCGCGGAGTTGGTGGCGTCGTGGTAGATCTGCGGAACAGGCGTGGCGAGGCCGTAGTCGGAGCGCTGGCCGGTGAGGCTGGTGTACCAGGCGGTTTTTTCCGTGTGGTCGCCCGCGGAGAGCTGCGCCTCGCCCGTGCCCAGATTGCCGCCGTAGAGGAAGAGCTCGGCGTCGTGGTTGAACTCGAAGCCATTTCGGGGGAGGACGTCAAAGACGCCGTAGGTGCGGTCGCCCACGTCGGAGGCATAGCTGCCGCGCTGGGTTTCGAGCGAGTCGATATCCTTGGGATCGATCTGGGGACCGACGTTGGAGGCGATTTTGGTGTTGGGAATGGCGACGCCATCGATGAGCCAACTGGTCTGATGGCCGCCGCGCATGTGGAGCATGTCGTGGGTCATGTAAGCGCCGGGAACGTAGTCGGTGATCATCTCAGTGCCGATGGTGCGGTCTGCGCCGGGGGTTTCCTCGATCATCTGGCGGGTGACGAGCGTGGTGGGGGTAACGGAGTCAGAGGCGCTGGCGGTGCCGTAGACGGTGACCGACTGGGTGGTGCTGCCGATGGCCAACGGAATGTGCAGGACGGGGTTGGTGCCGGAGGCGACGGTCAGCGTCTGGGCCGCCGTGGCGAATCCCTCGGCTGAAACGGTGAGCTGGTAGACGCCGATGGGCGCCTGCGGCAGCTCGAATGTGCCGTCTGCGCCGCTGGTGGCGTGCAGGACGAAAGCGGAATCGGCGGATTGCAGCGTTATCTTGGCGCCCGCGATTGGGCGGTGCTGGGGATCGTGCACGACTCCAAGCAGGTTGGCGAAGACGGTGGCGTAGACGGGCAGGGACGCTGAAAGCAGCAGGGCTAGAAGTAAGAAATAACGACGCATGACGGTATGAACCTCCGGGAGAAGCACGTTCAGCATCAGGCACTGCCGCGCAGGAGATCATGTGCGCAGTGCGCCCGAGGCTGGATAAGATTGCGTCGCACTTAGTCTTGGACAGGCGGAGAAGTGTCCGCGCCGCGGCTCGCCGGGCATGGGGGCTGCCGGTGCGATCCGAGGTCGGATGTGCGGGTGCACCTGTCTTCAAAAAGACTGGACTGGAGACGGGTTCAGGACGGGAGGAGTGCCGGAGGGCCGCGGCTGGTGCGGATTCGAAGGTGGCTCTTGCGCGCCGTGGAGCGGCCGGCGCCAAGGGAGTAGAGCTGTGCGTGAAGGACCGGTAGCCGGATGGCCGCCGAAGTCAGAGCCGGTGGAGGCGCGGTGGGCCCAGCCAGATAACCCTGCGGGTAAAGGGGACAAGTGAGCGGCGCGGTCAGGACCGGCGTGGAGCCTGAGACGGCCTTAGCCATCATCGCCGCCATCCGCATCGCCATAGCGCAGTGATGCATGCCGTGGCGGCGGCAGCAGGGAGGCAGTCCTGCATCCTCGTCGGTGGACAGACCCGCGGCGAGCGGGCCGAAGCCGAGGAAGAGAATCAGGAGGATGGATAAAACACGCCTCATTATGGTCTATGTTACATGACTTCCGACTTCGCAGGGAGCGCTTTCACGCCGAGGTCAGGTATCATCGAGTTATTGCGGGTTATTGCGAAGTCCTCATCCAATTGTCAGAAGAGGAAATGCCGGTGTCTGAAGTGAATCTTTCCGCATCGCCGCGAGAGCATCCCGCCGGAGGCGCGAACCCAACCCACGTTCAGTCTCAGGCGCATCCGCGCAATGGCCGCTTGCTGCGGATTGCTCTGTTCGGTTTTGGCACGGTGGGCAGCTCAGTGGCACGCATCCTGGTGGAGTCGCAGCCGCAGGGGCTGGAGCTGGCCTGGATCTTCAACCGCGGCGTGGAGCGCAAGCGCGTGCACTGGGTGCCGAAGAGCGTGCGCTGGAGCGAGGATGCGGATGCCGTCCTGGCCTCCGACGTGGACGTGGTGGTTGAGCTGGCCGGCGGGCTGGAGCCCGCGGGCGATTGGGTGCGGCGCGCGCTGGAAGACGGTAAGAGCGTGATTACAGCCAACAAAAAGCTGATTGCATATCAGGGCGTGGAACTGGAGCGGCTAGCCGCGGCCCATGGGGGGCATTTGATGTACGGCGCGGCGGTAGCGGGTGGAATCCCCGTGATTCCCGGACTTGAACAGGGACTGGCCGGGGACCGCATCGAGCGCATCGAGGGAATTTTGAACGGAACCTGCAACTTCATCCTCAGCAAAATGGAGGAAGGCGCGGAGTACGCGACCGTGCTGGCGGCGGCGCAGGCCAAGGGCTATGCGGAAGCCGATCCGACGGAGGATGTGGATGGGTTTGACGCGCGCGCGAAACTGGCGATTCTGATGCGCCTGGCGATGCGCCTGGAAGTGCACCCGGAAGAGATTGCGCCGCGGCCCATCACCACGCTTTCCGCCGTGGACTTCAGCTATGCGCGCGACCTGGGCTGCACCATACGCCAGGTGGCCTGCGCGGAGCAGGCGCAGGGGCGCGTGGCGGCAATTGTGGGGCCCATGCTGGTGGATCTGCACTCGCCGCTGGCTTGGTCGCGGGGCACGGAGAACATGGTGATTCTGACCGGTCATTATGGCGGCGATGTAGTCTTTTCCGGCCACGGCGCCGGCGGGCATCCCACTGCGGTGGCTGTGGTCAGCGATCTGCTGGCGTTGGCGCACGGCTCGCGCAGAGTGGATATCCCCTCGGCTCCGGCCAGTGTGGGCGCGGAGTTTGAGATTCCCCATTACATCCGCTTCCTGGTTGTCGACCGTCCCGGGATTGTGGCCGTGATCACCGCGGCGCTGGCCAGGGAAAACATCAACATCCGCGCCATTGTGCAGAAGCCGGGCTATCCCCCGCACGCGCTCCCGTTCGTAGTGACCGTGGAGCCGTGCAAGAGTTCCGCGCTGCAGCGGGCGCTGATGAGCATCCGCACCATGGATTGCCTGCTGGAAGACCCTCTGGACCTGCAGATGCTGGAGTAAAGACAGTGGTCAGTGGTCAGTGATCAGTGGTCAGTCAGGGTCCGGGGGCAGTGAGTCGAGTACGGCGGTTGTGGGATTTCCCTGGAGGTTGAGCGATGATCGGGACGATTTATAAGTGCGAGATTTGCGGGGAGGAGAGCGAGAAGCCGGTCAGGTGGATCGTGATCCACTGCAGCGATACGCAACTGACCATCTTCAAATGGACCCAGGAAGCTGCCGATACACCCGGCGCGCGGCATTACTGCGGCGAGGCGCACGCGCAGGTGTACATCAGCCGATGGTTTGAGTCGTTCTGCGGTTGAGGCGTCAGGCTATCTCCTTTTCCTGAACCGAGCCGGCCCGGTGGACTCGCGGATCACCAGTTCGGGAGTCATAACAATCTCCGCCGGATAGTCCTTCCCGTTCTTTGCGATGCGCTCCAGCAATACCTGCGCGCCGCGCTTGCCCATCTCCCGGAGCGGCTGGCGAACGGTGGTCAGCGAAGGAGTCATGAAGGCCGCGGACTGAATGTCGTCGAAGCCGGCCACGGAGACATCTCCGGGCACGGCAAGTCCGGCGTCCTTGAGGGCGCGAACGGCGCCAATGGCGGCGATATCGTTGAAGCAGAAGATGGCGGTAAAGTTGCGCGTGCTCTCCAGCAGCGCCTGCATTGGCTTATAGCCGATCTCGGGCGTCATGGGGTGGTATCCGGTCTTCATGGACCAGCCGGAGGTGTCGATGCGGGTGACCAACGCGGAGTCGACTTTGAGGCCGAGCGCGCGAGCCGCCTGCTGAATCCCCTCCCAGCGGAAACGGGAATCCGGAATGGCTCTGGGACCGCGCATGAAAGCAATGCGGCGATGCCCAAGCTCGTAGAGATGCGCCAGCGCCAAGTGCCCCGCCTGCGCGTGATTAATGACGATGTTGGTGACGTTGTCAGCCGAGCTGTGGGCAGAGATGGCCACCACCGGGACGGGCACATCGATAGAATCGGCAGGCGTGTTCAGCAGCAGAAAGCCGTCAACGGCGCGCTCCACCAGCATGCGCGGGTACTTCTCAATCAGCTCGCGCTTCCAGTCGTGGCAAGCGGTGAAATAGAAGTAGTGCGCGGCCGTCAACTCCTCGACGACGCCGCTCATCACCCGGGTAAAGTAGCCCTCGCTCAGGTCCGGGGCCAGCACGCCCACGCTCATCGAGCGGCTCTGGCGCAGGGAGCGCGCAAAGTAGTTGGGCCGGTAGTTGAGCTGTTTCGCGGCCTTGATGACCCGATTGCGAGTGGCCTGGGGAATCGATTTCGCGGACGGCGAGTCGTTCAGAACCAGGGAGACGGTGGTCTGCGAAAGCTGCAAATGCTCGGCGAGCATTCTCAGGTTGACGTGTCCAGTGGGTGCAGCTTGCTTTCCCTTAGGCATGTTGGAGTTGTAACACGTTTCTCACGCGGGCGAAATATGCATCAAAGCAGAGCTTAGGGCGCTTCCAATTGTGGTGTCCCCCGTCCTCTGCGGCCTCCCGCCCTTGCGACAGTGAAAAGTCGCAAGGAGGGGGCACGGGGCCTTGGGTACAGCTATCATGAAACCGCGCTAACATCCCTGACGTGTAACGATGGCCCCCGGCAAAAAATCTCCCGGCGGCCGAGCGCACAGCCGGGAGGGCCATGTTACTTGATGTCGATCTCATTGATGCCCGGATGCAGCGGGGCCTGTTTGTTGTGGAAGACCAGCGTGCCGGTGAGCGTGCCGGGAAGGTTGATGGAGGCATGCAAGCCGCTCCACTCGCGATGGTACTCGACACGGATCATGCCCTGGGGATGGGGATAGGTGGCAGTAAGCCCCTTCAGCGGGCCGAGATTGGGGGCGATGCGCACAGTGGCGAAGCCGGGCGAGCCGGCTCGATGCCGGCGACCAACGTGAGCAGGTCGTAGATGGGATGGGCGCTCCAGGCATGCGAGTCGGAGCGGGTGTCGCCTGGAACTTCCGGCCAGGTGCTGAAGTGGAGAGCGAGCAGATCGCGCCAGGGCTTGATGGAGTCGATATACTCTTCGGCCATGCCGGCGTGCTCCAGGGCGCGTGCCAGATAGAAGCGGAAGTAATAGGAAGCGCTGAGCATGCCGTCTGGGGTGGCGCCGGGATCGATGGCCAGCATCTTGTGCAGGATTTCCTGCTGGCGGTCTTTGGGGACGATATCGTAGAGCACTCCGAGAATATTGGCTTGCTGGCTGAAGACTTTCTGGTCAGGCGTGTCGGCCACGAGGCCGCGGGTGGGATTCCAACAGAGCTTTTGAAGGCCGGCCCGCACGTAGGCGGCGCGATCCTGATAGCGGGAGACGCTAACGGGATCGCCCAGGCCCTGCTCCAGAGCGGCGGCGTCCTGAATCGCGCCGAGATACTGGAGCGTGGTGACGCATGATTCGCCCTTGGCGTCGTAGGTGGGAATCTCGCCGGAGGGAACCCAGTCGATAAAGCTCCACCAGGGCAACTTGCGCAGCAGGCCGTCGGGTTGCTCGTAGTGGGCGAACCAGTTGAGGACGGTGCGCGTGCCATCCATGGACGCGATCGCGGGGCCAGGGTCGGGACGGTACATCCAGTAGTCGCGCACCATGCCGATCCAGAGCAGCGAAAACGTGGGGATAATCTGCGAGAGGGAACTGGGATAACGGCTGTGGGTAATGCCGTCGGGGATGCGCGATTGGTTGAAGGCCTCGAGCGCCTGGCGGGCGAGACGGTCGTCGCCGGTGACGGCGTAGGAGATCAGGGCCTGGACGCGGGTGTCGCCGACGTACTGAAGCTGCTCGTAGTAGGGCGTGTCCATGTAGGTCTCGTGGGCATCGAGGCGCGCCGTGCGCCAGCTGATCTCCCAAATCTTTTCGAGCTGGGGGTCGCTGGACTGGAAGGTGGCGCGTTCTTCAAACGGATAGGCGGTGAAGAAGGCGGTGAGGGACTCCAACTGGAGCGGCTGATCGGCGGTCTGGATGTCGAGGTCGAGATAACGCCAGGTGCGCCACCAGAGCGGCTGGAAGGTGCGATGCTCGCCGCCGTCAGGCAGGAAGATGTCTGTAAGCCCGCGTGCGGTTCGGTCGCCGACCTCGTCGCGGTCGCCTTTGTGGCCATTCTTGTCGTAGAGAGCCTCGGAGTAGGTCAGGATGATGTGTGCGCCTTTGCCGCCGGAGACAGTGAGCAGCGGGTAGGCGGTGGTGAGGGTTTTGCGATCGAGCAGGATGTGGACGTGCGCGCCGGCAGGTACGGACACGGGCGCGCCGGGAAATGCGCTGAGCGCGGGGAGGGCGCTGCGGACGCAGTCACCGGCGCTGTTCGGCGTGTACTCCATGTGAGGGAGCGTGTCTGGCACGAGGCCCCAGGCGTTGTCGCCGGTGGTGTCTGCGGAGTGGGCACGATTGACACCAGAGTAGATGCTGTCGCGGAGTGGCGAGGCGACAGGAACCCAGAGGCCGGAGGGATCGTCGGCCGGGGCTTTGTTCCAGTTCCAGTCGTAGCGCGAGGCGTCGATCTCCTCGCCGGGTCCCGAGGCCATGTAGGCGCGGAAGCTGACCGTGTTGCGGCCCAGAGGCATCTGACCCGGCTCTTCTTCCACCATCCAGCCTTCGGGAGTGCTGAGGGACAGGTCGCCGGTGGTTTCGCTTTCCAGCAGGAAGGCTGTGCGGTCAGTGAACTGCGCAAGCGGCGCGTAGACGCCAAAGTTCCACACGGTGGCAGTGACGTAATTTTGTCCGGTGTGGAGGAATGGCGCGAGGTCGTATTTTTCATAGCGCCAATGGTCCAGATCACCGCGGGCCGGTCCATCGCCCACCCGCTGGCCGTTTACAAACAGCACAAAGCGGTTGTCCGCGCTGACGCGGACAATATAAGTAGTTGGCGCAGCGCTCAAAGTGAGCATCCGGCGGAAGTGGAGCACCACCGGGTCGCGCAGCGGCGCGGTGGGATGGGTAACCCAGGCGGCTTTCCATTCGCGATGGGGAGGATCCGGCTGAGAAGGAGCGTAGGCGGCGGGCTGGGGCTGGGCATGGAGTGCGGCGCTGACGAATGCAAGGGCAAAAATCGAAACGACTGGGCGCATGGGCGCGAACCTTCCGGAGTGCAGTTCACCACAGGCTGCTCAATAGGGTGAACAGGCCGTAGCATAACGCAAAAGCAAACCACTGGAGGAATCAATTCCAACTGTAGCTGAGGACGGGATCTTTCCGGCGCTGAACCTCTGGCATCTCAGCGCCTTACCGTGCCAGCGCGGAAATTCGGGAAGATTCCCCCCGCGCTCGGTTCGCGGGCCGAGGAACAACTCTCCGTTCAGGTTTCTGCAGACGCGCTTTTTTCGCGGGTATGCACTTGATTTCGCGGCCTTGTAACCTCCTATTCATATTACCCCGGTAGCCTACAGGTGGTGAACGATAAGGTGCCTGAGATTCGTATCGCCCAAGCTGAGATCCCTTCTGAACCACTTGCCGCGGACGGGCAGCCTGCCACGGCGACGGATGCGCCTGAGATTTCTCCCATCCGGCGCTTTCTGCTGGGAAGGGGAAACTCGGCGATCTCAGACAGATGCTTCCATATATTGATGGTGCTATGCGCACTGAGCATCTTCGGCATCGTAGTGCTGATCGTCTGGCAACTGACGGCCAAGTCGGAATTGACATGGCATACGTTCGGGTTTGGGTTCTTCTACCGGTCCTTTATCGATCCGGATACCCACAACACCATGTATTGGGATCCGGTGAACTCGCGCTTCAGCGCGGTGCCCTTTATCTATGGAACGCTGGTTTCGTCATTTCTGGCGCTGCTGATTGCGGTGCCTCTGGCCATTGGCCTGGCCATCTTTCTCACCGAGATGTGCCCCCGGTTCCTGCGCGGGCCGCTGGCGTTTTTTACGGAGCTCCTGGCCGCGATTCCGAGCATCATCTACGGGCTTTGGGCGTTTTTTGTCCTGGTGCCGCTGCTGCGGGACCATGTGAATCCCCCGCTGATTCACTGGCTGGGCTGGACGGGCTTCTTCAACGCCGATAACCCGACGGGACTGGGCTACCTTGCGGCGGGCGTGATTCTGGCCATCATGATTCTGCCGATTATTTCGTCGCTGACGCGCGAGGTGATGACGGCTGTGCCGCACTCGCAGCGGGAGGCGGTGCTGGCGCTGGGCGCGACCCGCTGGGAGATGATTCGCATGGGGGTACTGCGCAATGCGCGCATCGGCATCGTGGGCGCCATCATTCTGGGACTGGGGCGCGCGCTGGGCGAGACCATGGCGGTGACCATGGTGATCGGCAATACGCCGCAAATTACCCGCTCGCTGCTCTCAAACGGGACTTCCATGGCAGCCGTGATTGCGAATGAGTTTACCGAGGCGGTGAGCGACATGCACCTGAGCGCGCTGATCGAAATCGGGCTGGCGCTGTTTATCGTAACAATCATCGTGAATGCCTTTGCCCAGTTGCTGGTGTGGGCGGTTACGCGGGGAACGCCGTCACAGGTGCACTGAGGAGACGCTGGTGAGCGAGGATCAGTTCAAATTCCGATCCGTGATGAGGATGGTGACTGATAACGCGGTCACCACGCTTGCCACCCTGGCGACGGTGATCGTCGTGACACCGCTGGTAGCCATCTTTGGATATCTGGTTTACAAGGGGGCGAGTTCGCTGAACCTGGCCTTCTTTACCCAAATTCCCAAGCCGGAGGGCGTGCCGGGGGGCGGCATGGCGAACGCGATCGTGGGCTCCGGCATTCTGCTGGCGCTGGCCAGCGCCATCGGCGTTCCCATCGGCATTGGGGGTGGCATCTTTCTGGCGGAGTTTGGGCGTGGAACCAAACTCGCCAATGGCGTGCGATTTACAGCGGACGTGCTCAACGGCGTTCCTTCGATCGTGATGGGCCTTGCGGCCTACGCGCTGATCGTGTTTCCGCGGGGGACGATCTTTCCGTTTCTGGGTCACTTCTCAGCCTTCTCGGGCGGGGTTGCGCTGGGGATCATGATGATTCCCACGGTTTGCCGGACCACCGAGGAGATGCTGCTGATGGTGCCGTACGCGGTGCGCGAGGCGGCGCTGGGACTGGGTGTGCCGAACTGGAGATCGGTGCTGTCGATTACCGTGAAGACGGCGTCACCGGGCATCATCACCGGGTGCATGCTGGCCTTTGCCCGCGTTGCGGGCGAGACGGCGCCGCTGCTGTTTACAGCGCTGGGCAATTCGTTCATGAGCACGAGCCTGAACCAGCCGATCGAAGCTCTCCCCTTACAAATTTATACGTTTGCGTTGGGTCCCTACGAAGACCAGCACCGGTTGGCGTGGGCGGGATCACTCGTGCTGATTGTGTTGATTGTGCTGGCGGTGTCACTGGTGCGCTACGTGACCAGCCGTGGCGTGCTGAAAGGGGCAAGCTAAGTGGGCGTCGGCATTGAAGTGGCAACGCTGAATGCGTGGTACGGGACCAATCACACGCTGCAGGACATCAACCTGCGCATTCCGGCGAATCATGTGACCGCACTGATTGGCCCGTCAGGCTGCGGCAAGAGCACCTTTGTGCGCTGCCTGAACCGGATGCATGAGACGAATCCGATTGCGCGCGTCACCGGGGTGGTGCGGATCGGCGATCTGGATATTTACAAGGACGCGAAGCCGGTGGAGATCCGGCGGCGCGTAGGCATGGTGTTTCAGCGGCCCAATCCGTTCCCGACGATGTCGATTTACGATAACGTGGCAGCGGGACTGAAGCTGAACGGCTATCGCAACCGGAAATCGCTGGATGAGATTGTGGAACGGTCGCTGAAGAACTCGGCGCTGTGGGACGAAGTGAAGGACGATCTGAAGAAGAAATCCGGCGCCAGCCTCTCCGGCGGGCAGCAGCAGCGGCTGTGCATTGCCCGGGCCCTGGCTGTGGACCCAGAGGTTCTGCTGATGGACGAGCCGGCTTCGGCCCTCGACCCGGTTTCCACCTCGAAGATCGAGGACCTCATTTTTCAGCTCAAATCACAGTACACAATCGTGATCGTGACGCATAATATGCAGCAGGCGGCGCGCGTGGCGGAGAAGACTGGGTTCTTTTTGAACGGCAGGATGGTGGAGTTCGATTCGACCCATAAGATTTTCACCAATCCCAGCGACAAGCGCACCGAGGATTACATCACGGGCAGGTTCGGATGACACGCATACGCTTTCAACAAAGCCTGGATGAACTGAAGGAGAACCTGCTGGTCATGGCCGGGCTGGCCGAGCAGGCCATCCAGCGCGCCATTGAGGCGTACCGCGTGCGCGACCTCTCCATCTGCGATCTGGTGAACCGCAGCGAGCTGGCCATCAACCGCCTGGAACGCGACATCGATCAGGCCGCGCTCGATCTGCTGGCGATGGAACAGCCAACTGCGATCGATCTGCGCTTCATCCTGAGCGTGATCAAGATCAACGCCGATCTGGAACGGGTGGGCGACGCAGCCAAGAGCATCACCGAGCGCGTGCGCAGCATGGAACAGATGGCCGCCGCCGATCTGCCGGTGGATATTCCCAGGATGGCGGCGCTGGCCGCGGAGATGGTGCGCAAATGCCTTCAATCGTTCATTGAGGCGGACGCCGAAATGTCCCGATCCGTGATGGCCATGGATGATGCCGTCGACGCAATGAATCGTGCCGCCTACAAGGCGCTGACCAAGGTGATGGCAGAGCAAAGCCAGTTCGCTCCGCAGGCCTTGAACGCGCTGATGATCTGCCGCAGCCTGGAGCGCGTGGCCGACCACGCCACAAACATCGCCGAGGACGTCATCTTCTGGGTACAGGGCGCGGACGTGCGCCACCACAAGAGCGCCAAGAACGGACGCGACCCCCACGTCATGGAGTAGCAACAGGCCCTTCAAGCATCCGGCTCCCACCAATCCAATAACAACATGCGCGGATAATAAAGCCCCGCGTGAAAATGCGGGCCGGGACCGTGCAGTTTGCGCAACACCGCTGCGTAGGCCTCGAGCTGAGGCGCGAAGATGCCGCGCAGTTCCGGGAGCGCCGAGACCGGATCCACAGAATCGGCGTGAGCTGTCTTGTAGTCGATGATCCACCAGCAGTCCAGCCCCTCCGAGCCTGGAGAAGAGCCGGCCTGAAAGACGCGGTCCAAGCGGACCGTGCGCAAACTGCCGGCAACGACTCCTGCCCAGGAAATCTCGCTGGCGGCTTCGATGTGGGGAGACAGAACCCATTGGCCCATGGGTTCCTGCGTGGCGTCAAGCGCAACCTTGAGCGCGCGTTCTGCCAGCGCAGCGGCCTCGGCCGGATCCAGGCCGCAGGCGCGTATCTGCGCAGCCACATGCGGGGCCAGTCGCCGGATCGCCGCTCGCGAGGCAGGCCAATCGTGGCTGACACGCAGGCGAGCCAGCTCTTCCAGAAGCGCATGAACGGCAGTGCCCAAAGCGCGGGAGATCAGTCCGCCCTCGTGGCGCGCGTAGAGGCGTGAGATGCCCATTCCAAGGAGTGCAGACGGCGACGATTCGGGTGCAATGTTCTCTCCGGTCGCAGCGTCGAAGTCCGGGGGCAAACGCCGCAGCCAAGTAGGCTTCTCCGGCGCGGCGGCTGGTTTCTCCGGGGCAGCCATTCGAATCAGATTGTCTTCCGCAGAGGCCGCAAGCGTTTCAATCCTTTTCTCCTCCTGTTCAGCCTTCCACGCAGCGAACTGCGCCTCGATTTCTTTGCCTAGCGCCGGCCAGGCGGTCTCCAGCAGAGTGTCTTTGCGCACCTTAAGCTGCAACTCGCCATTGCGGTCGCGTTTGCAGACCGGCCGCGCAAACAAGTGCAGCTCCTCGCAGGCGCGTGTGGCTGCGACATACAGAATGCGGCGCGCTTCCTGCTGCTCGCGTTGGCGATAGATCCGGTCAACCCAGCCTTTGGCCTTTCCTTTCTTGTCTCCTTTGCGCGGGAGAGGCGCAATGAGAAATTCGGTGATGTCTCCGGAGTTGTCCGGCTCGGCAAGGCCGCGTTCCAGCCAGGAAAGCAGGCTGTGCTCGCCGGTGCGGACAGCAGCTTGCAGTTCAGGCACGAGGACCACCTCAAACTCCAGTCCCTTGGAGTTGTGGATGGTCATCAGTTGCACGCCGCATTCGCTGTCGGCATCCGGGTCGGGCAGTGCGGTTAGTTTGGCCAGAGCCGCGTCCAGAACGGGACCGAGCAGATCCTGTTCTCCATTGGGCAGGGCATCAAGGCATTGCCATAAGAGGTCCACATTGGCGCGGCCCGCCGCATCCACGCAGGCGGCTCCGCCCAGGCGCAGCCAGATTTGCTGCAGCCAGCTTCCAACCGCAGAAGTTGGCTGTTCCGCGCGCAGCGTCTGCGCCAGTTGCATAACCTGCAGAACCCGCCCCGCCATTTGCTGGCCGTCATCGCTGAGCAGCAACAGCCGTTCGCGGAGCACCTCGGGAACAGCACGCCCCAGAACGGCTGGATCGTCGGCGCCCGCCAGCCTGTGCAGATCGTCGAGCGCCAGGCCGCACCAAGGCGCGCGAAGAATTCCCAGCCAGGCCACGCGATCGTATGGGTTGAGCAGGGCGCGCGCCAGATTGAGCGCGTCAAGCACTTCCGGGCGGTCCTTCAGCGACTCCAGCCCAACAGCACGAAAGGGAATTGCGGCCTCACGCAGCGCCAGCGCGACGGGCGCGAGCGCCTTGTGCGTGCGCCCGAGAATGGCGACGCGATACTTCACGTCTTCGCCGCGCGCCCGCACCTCTCGCGCCTCGTCGATACGATCCATGTGGCTGCGAATCAGGCTGACGATCTCCCCGGTTTGAGCGTCGAGAGAAGATTCCAGCGCATGCGTATCGCCGCCGGCAACTGCGTTATTTTGTGATTCATACAGATCGAAATGAATGTGTATCTTGAAGAGTAAACCGTCTTTAGTCTGAGCCTCGCGGGCTGCGTCGGCCGGGGAAAATGTGATTCCGCTCCCATCATCTTTCGCGAAGATCGTGCCAAAGACCTCGTTGAGCCGCGTGACCAGTGCCGCTCGGGTGCGGAAGTTGGCGGTAAGCGGAACGAAGTCGAGCACAAAGGGCTCGTCGCCGGGGATCTCCAGCCCGAACTTTGCCACCCGTGGAAAGAGCTCGGCGTCAGCGCCGCGGAAGAAGTAGATGGACTGCATTGGATCGCCCACAGTGAAGCAGGACCGTGCGGCGCGATCCGGCCATGCGGCGATGAGGCTGGCGAGCATCTGGTGCTGGCGCCGGCTGGTGTCCTGAAACTCATCAACCAGCAGGTGGCGAATGCCGTCACAGACGCTGAATGCAGCCTCTGTGGGCAGGCCGTCGGCGCCGCGGAGCACCCGTTGGGCGATTTGCGCAACTTCAATGAAATCCGCCGCGCCGGCCTCCGCGAAGATCACCTGCAACTCTGCCGCGGCATGGCGAAGCAAGATAAAGGAGGCGCGCACGGTGCTCCACTCGTCCTCGCTGTAGCGAGCCGGCTCCAGCGCCGCGCGGGCAAAGGGCCGTTCCAGCCAAGCGCGCAGTTGGTCCCACTCCGGCTCGCGATCGAGCACGAAGCCATGCATCCAGCGGTCGCGCTGCGCGAGCATCCGGACCAGGAGGTCTTCCATCGCCCGCCAGTTGTTGTCGCGCGCCAGCAGCAATTGCTCAATCGCCTGACTCAATGGACCGTTTGCTCTTCCAATCTGCTCCAGCGTCCGGCGGGCGGCGCGGCGGTAAAGAACGTCAGGCTGCTCGCTGATCTCGAGGCCTCCGCCAAGGCCGGAAAGGAGCGGCAGCTGCAGCGCAATTTCGCGACAGAACGCATCAATGGTCAATATGCGCAGCTGCGCAGGGAGATCGAGGAGATTCCAGCCAAGCCTTTGCGAGTGCTCCAGCGCACGGCGCGCCAGAGGGCTGCGATCTTCTTTCCGCAGCTCGTCCAGGATGCGATGGCGCATCTCCGCCGCGGCAGCTTTGGTGAAGGTGATGGCCACAACCTGGCCGGGCTCTTCAACCTCTGAGAGCAAACGCAAAAACCGATCTTTCAACAAAGTTGTCTTGCCGGAGCCAGCCGGGGCCTGCACCACGCAGGAACGGCTGAGATCGAGCGCGCGCTCACGTTGGATTTGATCGGGAGGAGCGGATTTGCTGTGTTCTTTAGGCATCCTCTGCGCCCTCATCCTCAGAGTCTTCTGCCGATCCGAGCAGAGCCTGATTTTCCGATTCTTCAACGCGGCAGAGAGCTTGCAGGCCGCAGCGCTCGCAGGTCTCCGGGTACGCACGCGGATTTACCTGCGCGTTGCCCGCGAGAAAATCCTGCGCGAGCCCTTCAATACACTGACGCCAGCCATTGAGCTGTTCGTCCGTGAGCTTCTTGCGCACCAGGTTGGTGTTGCCGCGCAAGCCGGGCAGCAATGCAGCTCTGGCATCACGCACCAGGCCGGCAAACTCCGGCTCGCCGGCGCGCAGCTTGGCAAAGACCAGCCCGCCAACTTTTTCATGTTTACGGTCGAGAGCAAAATCGGCATAAAGCGGGAGCTGTACATCGTCAGGGCGGGGCAGCTCCCAAGACCGGGGAGAAACATCGCCGGATTTGTAGTCGATCACCAGCAGGGAATGGTCGTTGAGCCGGTCGATGCGGTCGAGGCGCACGTTAAAGGTGAGTCCCTTGAGATTTACGGGGCGCTTCGCCTCGGTTTCTATCACCGTGAAGTCCACGCGCGCGGCTTCGTAGTCGAGCCACTCGCCCACGATCCGAATCAGCCGCTCCTGTTCAAGCTCCAAATCGCGCTTCGGCATGCGCTCCCGCAGGCTTGCGGGAAGTTCGTCGCGGAAAATACGCTCGACATGTCCAGCCACGAAGGCCCCTCTGTCTGCGAGTGCCCGCAGTTCCTTCAGAGACTGTATGCCGTCCGGCGGCCCTTTCCAGACCGCATGCAAAACTGCGTGGAGCAGCTGCCCGCGCTGCGTTGCGGTCAAGCCGGCTTCAGCCGATTCCCATGCGCGCGCTCCCAGGCGAGTTGTGGCAAATGCCTTAAAAGGGCACTGGGACTGAGCCGTCAGCACGCTGGCGCCGCTTTCTACTCTGCCCGGAGGAAAGAGCATCCGGCTGTGGTCCTCAAACAGAACGGTCTGCGCGGCGTGAGCGGATGGTTCCTCGGGCAGCTTCCCGGCCGCTCCGGCAAGCTGCTCGACCAGACGGGAGGGGCGGGTTTCCGTGCCGTCCTTTTGCCGCGCGAAGCTGAAGTGAAGGTCAGACGCGGAAGCCAGAAGGCGCGTGGTGATTGCGTGGCTCAGCTCCCAATCGAGCTGGGCCGTGGCATGAGGCATGCGAGCCTCGCGCTGCACAGGCAGAGGCAGAAGCGGATGCGTGGTTCCACCTGCCGGCCAGGACTCCTCATCCGCTCCGAGAAACCAGACGGCATCCGCGGTGAGACCCGCGGACTCCGCGGGGCCGGCAATAAGAATGGGTGCGTCGTGCGACTCGAGATCGAACAGGGTTGCTTCCAGTACGCGCGCCACAATCGAGAGAAAGGCAGTCCAATCGATGCGGCGCCCATCGAAGCCCAGCGATCCGGAGGCTTCGACCGTCTGCTGCCAGCGCTGAAGCGCTTGAAACTCGGCGCTGGAAAGGGTGCGTCCGCCCGGCCAGCCCGCGCCTTGCAGCAACTGCGGAACCAGCTCAGCCCAGTCGAGCGGACGCTGCGGCCTGTGGGCGAATTCACTGAGCCGCTGGGCGGCGCCGGTCATGCGGCTGACCCAGGCAGCGGGCAGGCTGCCGGAGACGATCGGTTGCCTGAGAAAGGAGTGAAGCGTCCATTCCGGGCGCTGCAGTCCGCGCTCGCGCACAGTCCGCATCGCCCTTTGCAGAGCCGAGGTCTCCTCTGAAGTTGCGGCCGTTTGCCCGGAAGAGAACAGCCAGTCGAGTTCGTGCTCCGCGAGGGGACCGGTCAGCCAGCGCAGCAACAGAGATGCTCCACGCGCCAGATGAACCTGGCTGAGCGGAACACCCAGCGAAAATTCAACCAGCGCAGCCGAACCGGTGTGCTTGATAAATGCGCGCTCGATTTGGCCGCGCAGAATGCCCACCTGCTGTGTGATGACAAGCAGACGCGCATTGGGGTTGGAGGCGATCTGGCTGCCGCACCAACGCGCACAGGCGGCCAATTCTTCGTGCGTGTCGCGGGCTTCGTGAAAGTGGGCCTGCGCGGCCGGCTCGCCGTAAACAGCCTGCCGCCACGGTCCCCATGCGTCAAAGACGCTGCGCTGCACGGGCAGAATGCGGTCGAATCCAACCAGAAGAAGCGCAGGCCGCTCCGGCTGGCCGGTTGCAGCGGAATCTTGTTGCAACAGCGAAGTCAATTCGAGGGGCAACCGTGCAGAACTGACCAGCTTTCCGGCCCGGCATGCGTCCTCAAACGCAGAGAGCCAATTGCTGAAGGCTTCCGCGTCTCCCTGCCAGGCCACCCGGTTGTTTGCGTGCAGAAAGCGCGGCGCATAGGCGCAGAGCAGCGCATGCGCCTCCATGGCGAGAGTAGCCAGGCGCTGCCGCGATCCTGCCAGCAGCGCTGCATCGCGTCCTTGACTGGCGGCAATTTGCTCCCACAGCGATTGCTCCTGCAGAGAATTGAGCAGCAGACGCTCCTCGCCATTCCCTTGCCGGCTCTGCTCTTCCCAGGTGCTCTGAAGAAAGCTCTTCCAGTCCTCGACCAGAGGCGCGGGCCAGGCGGACAAGCCTTCAGCCTGGCGGGCCCGGTGATATGCGGCCACAATGGCTCGGGCGGCACGTTCGCTGGCCGCGATCACCCGGCCGCCCCCGCGCAGCCATCCGTCGATCTCCGTGCGCTCCGCTCCCATTCCTGCGTTATACGCTGCCCGGCAAGGAGGGCGCCATTTCAGCTCTGCCAGAGGTGATCCGGTTGTACACTGGGTCCATGATGCGCCATTTCCTCGCTTCCTCACTCCTGGCCGTCTTGGTTCTCGCGGGATGTCACTCTGCTCCACCCGCGCCGCAGGCCGCTTCACAGCCCGCCGCGAACTCCGCCTATAAGGTCTACAAGTTGCGCGGCAAGATCGTTTCAACCAGTCCGTCCACAGGCGAGGTCACGATCAATCATGAGGCAATCCCCGGCTTCATGGAAGCAATGACCATGCCCTACAAGCTGAAAGACCCCAGCATCATCAGTGACCTTCATCCCGGCGACGCGATTACCGCCGACGTGTTGGTCTATGATGACCCGAACGCGGACATTCTGCTCGATCACATCGTGATCATTGCGCAGGGCAAGCCCGACTACAAACCAGCCGTCTTCTATCACGTGCCCACGCCCGGCGATCTTGTGCCGAATTTCAAGATGCGCAACCAGGACGGGCGCATGATTCATCTGGATCAGTTTCGGGGCAAGGCGTTGCTGTTGACCTTCATTTACACGAACTGCCCGCTGCCCAACTTCTGCCCGCTCGTCACCCATAACTTTGCTGTGATCAACAAGGAGCTCGCGGCCACACCCGCGCTCTACGCCAAAACTCACCTGCTCAGCATCAGCTTCGACCCGGACCACGATACACCCGCCCGGTTGCGCGCCTATGGCGCCGCTTACATTGGCAGCGATGCCAAGAGCGCCTTTGCGCACTGGGACTTTGCCGCGCCGGCCAAGCCCGTCGTGCTGGAGATGGCCAAATTCTTTGACGTCGGCATCACCTATGGACCGGACCAGTCGATAACCCATACACTCTCCACCACGCTGGTCGGCCCCGACGGCAAGGTGGTTGATTTTTATCCCGGCAATGAATGGACGCCGGCCAGGTTCTGTCCGATGTGAAACGGCTGGCCGGGAAGATGGGCTGAAGCGAACGCCCGCGTGGCCTGACCAGTTATAATCGCGGCAGTTTCCGTCGTGAGTGAGGGAGATTTTCAGCAGCAGCGGGGGAGAGCACGGTCGTGAGTCTAGGATTGAATCTTCGCAAGGATGCTGCATTGGATTTTTTGTCGCTGGGGGCGATGGTCCATCGGCTCGACACCGGGATCATTCCATTTCGCAAAGCTACCGAGTGCCAGATTCACGTCAGCGGGGGCGAGTTCAATGTGGCGGCCAATCTCTCCGACTGCTTCGGGCTGAAGACCGCCATCGCGACGGCGATGGCCGACTATCCCATCGGCGACCTGATCGCCGAGCGCGTGCGCGCAATGGGAGTGAGGCCGTTCTACAAGCACTTCAAGCATGACGGAGTGACCGGCCCGAACATGGCAACGGTCTACAGCGACCGCGGCCAGGGAGTGCGCCCGCCGCTGGTCTTCTATAACCGCTCAAACGAAGCTGCGGCGCGGCTGAAGCCGGGGGATTTCGACTGGAAGGAGATCTTTGCCGGCGGTGTGCGCTGGGTCCATAGCGGCGGTATCTTTGCGGCGCTCTCGCTCACAACCGCTCCGCTTGCTGCGGAGATGATGAAGGAGGCCAAGGCCGCCGGGGCCGTGACTTCGTTCGACCTGAACTTTCGCGAAAAGCTGTGGAATATCTCCGGCGGCGCTGCTACCGCCGTGGACACCATCGGCGCCATCCTTGAGAACGTGGATGTGCTGGTGGGCAATGAGGAGGACCTGCAGAAGGGACTGGGCATTCCCGGACCGGAGGTGGCAGCCAAATCCAAGCTGGATCCCAGCGTTTTCTTCGGCATGATCGACAGCGTAATCAAGAAGCACCCGAGGGTGAGGGTGGTGGCCACTACGCTGCGCGAAGTCCACTCCACCAACCGGCATAGCTGGAGCGCGGTGGCATGGATCAACGGAAAGACCTACACCGCTCCTACGGCCGAGCTGGACGTTTTGGACCGGGTGGGCGGCGGTGACGGATTTGCGGCCGGCCTTTTCTATGGTTTGCTCAGCGGCGAGAGTCCGGAGGAGGCGGTCAAGCTGGGCTGGGCCCACGGCGCGCTGTTGACCACTTTTCCGGGCGACACAACCATGGCCACTGTCGATCAGGTGCGCGCCTTTGCCAAAGGCGGATCGGCGCGCATCCAGCGCTAGCCGGAACTGATTCAGCCGGGTGAACCCCTGCGAGCAGGCCTTCGCAATGCTCCATCGCAGTAACTGATATTCTTGCCATGCATAGAGATGGAGGTCTCGCATGGCAAAGGTCACCCTGGTTTTTGCGGCGCTTTTGATTCTTCTTGGCCTGGTCAGTTACTTCGGCACCGGCAGCCAGCATCCGACCGCGCTGATTCCGACATGGTTTGGTTTGGCGCTGGGCCTGGGCGGTCTTCTGGCCATCAGCCCCAATGCGGGGCGCCGCAAGCTCGTTATGCACATTAACGTGACCATCGGCCTGATCGGTTTTCTGGGTGCGGCGTTCGAGGCCTTGCGCGGCTACGGCCACGCCCGCTCACTGGGGATGGAGCCGGATTACATTGCGCTGGCTGCCAAGCTGACCATGGCCGTCCTGCTGCTCATCTACCTGAACCTGTGTATCGGATCGTTCATAGAAGCGCGGCGTTCCAAAAGAGAGGACTAGCCGATGGGGACGATGCGGGGCGGCGGATTGGGCATGTCCATGCGCGCCGAACGCGGGGCGCATGGCCGCTCCGCGCGCATGGACCAGGCGGACCTGCCGAAAACAAGGCCAAGCCTGAAAAAGCTGGGTCCGCAGATTTGGCGGCTGATGGCGCCACGCAAGTGGCTCATCATCTCCGGACTCCTGCTGATGGCCGTGAACCGCCTGGCCGGCCTGGTGATGCCGTTCGTCTCGAAGGCGCTTCTCGACAAGGTGCTTAGCCCCGTGCATGCCCATCCGGAATTGCTGGCACGGATCATCTGGCTGGTGTTGATTGCCACGCTGGTGCAGGCCATCACGTCTTACTCGCTCACGCAGCTCCTCTCCATCGCCGGCCAGCGTCTGATTGCTGACATGCGCCGCGAGGTGCAACGGCACGTCGGCCTGCTTTCCGTGGCTTACTACGACGAGAATCGTACCGGCACACTCGTGGCGCGCATCATGACAGATGTGGAGGGCGTGCGCAACCTGATCGGCACCGGACTGGTGCAGTTCGTCGGCGGAATCTTCACCGCTGTGCTGGTTTTCTTCTTTCTGCTTTATCGCAGCGTAACGGTGACGCTGACGGTTTTCGCTGTGGTGGGCGCCTTTGTTTTCGTTTTGCAGTATGGATTTAAGGTGATCCGCCCCATCTTTCGCGAGCGCGGCAAGATCAACGCGGAAGTCACCGGCCGGCTTACGGAATCGCTCGGCGGCGTGCGGGTTGTGAAGGGCTACCACGCAGAGGAACGTGAGCACAGGGTTTTTTCCGCCGGAGTGGATCGCCTGCTGGCGAACGTAATGCGGTCGTTGACCATGACCAGCGTGCTCGGCTCGGCATCGACCACGGTGCTGGGCGTCATCTCTGCGCTGGTGATGTGGCTCGGCGGGCACCTTGTGCTCCGGGGCCAGCAGGCGGGCGGGTGGACGGTGGGCGACTACTTCCAATACAACATGTTTCTGGCCTTCATGATCGCTCCGGTATTTCAGATGGTGGCCGTGGGCACGCAGTTGACAGAGGCGTTCGCCGGCCTGGATCGCACCAACGAGCTTCTGGCGGAGCTGGAAGAGAATCAGGCGCCGGGGCGCGTTGTGGCGATGCAGCCCATCCAGGGGCACGTGCGCTTTGACGGGGTCGAGTTTGCCTACACGCCGGAGAAGCCTGTGCTCCACGGCATCAGCTTCGATGCTTCGCCGGGCATGGTCACCGCGCTGGTCGGCTCGTCGGGCTCCGGGAAGTCGACGATCATCAGCCTGCTGTGCGCCTTCCACACGCCGTCGAAAGGAGCGGTGCTGGTGGACGGGGTGGATCTGGCCACGGTGAACCTGGACACCTTCCGCTCGCAACTGGGCGTCGTGCTGCAGGATTCATTTCTGTTCGACGGCTCGATCCGCGAGAATATTCTTTTTTCTCGGCCGGATGCGAGCGAGGAGCAGTTTCTGTTTGCCTGCCGCACGGCGCGCGTGGATGAGTTTGCTGAACGCTATCCGGAGGGGTACGACACCATTGTCGGCGAGCGTGGCGTCAAGCTCTCCGGCGGGCAGCGTCAGCGGCTTTCCATTGCGCGCGCGCTTCTGGCCGAGCCGCGCATTCTCATCCTCGACGAGGCGACCAGCTCGCTGGACTCCGAGTCGGAAGCGATGATCCAGGCGGGCCTCAGCCAGTTGATGCAGGGGCGCACGACTTTCGTCATCGCGCACCGGCTTTCCACCATCCGCCGCGCGGATCAAATTCTGGTTGTCGAGCAGGGAAGGGTTGTGGAGCGCGGCACTCACGCCGAGTTGTATGCGCTGGGCGGCCGCTACTACGACCTCTATACGCGCCAGCACGGTCTGGAAGCGAATCTCTTTCTCGCGCCAGGCGAAGGCGATAAAGTCCCGGCATAGCGCTTCTACGCAGCGAAAGCCAGGCAGCACTCCTAACCAAAGAAACCGCAGCGAGCCTTAGTTCTAAGAGGCCCGTATCACGGTCAGGTACAGGCGTATCAGAACTTGACACGCCGTTTTCCAGGCCGCACACTGAGGTAGAGGTCAATTTATGAAACGCGGGACCATATTGCGAGACTGCTCCCCGCAAGGCACCTACAAAGTTCAGGCCCTCGACAGGGCATTCGCCGTGCTGGATCTGCTTTCGGAGAGCGCCACGCCGCTCGGTTTGGCGCAGGTGGCTGCGTCGCTGCAACTGCATAAGAGCACCGCTCACAGGTTTCTCATGGTCCTGGAGCATCACCGCATGGTGGAGCGCACCACCGGCGGGAAGTTCCATCTGGGGCTGCGGCTGTTTGACTATGGTAATCGCGCCATTGAGCAGTACGACCTGCGCGATCGCGCCCGGCCGCATCTGCGCCATCTGGTTGCGGAGACCGAGGAGACGGCGCATCTCTGTGTCCTGGAATCCGCGCGCGTGATCTACCTGGACAAGATCGAGCCGACCCGCTCCGTGCGCATGATCACCCGCATCGGGGCCAGCAATCCGGTCCACTGCACCTCAGTGGGGAAGGCGATTCTGGCCTTCCTGCCGGAGGAACGAGCGGCCGAGGTGCTTCGGCGCATCCGGTACGAGCGCTATACGCACCGGACTCTGGTTAGCGCCGAGGCGCTGCGCAGCGAGTTGGAGAAGACCCGCCGCCGTGGATACGCCGTGGACGATGAGGAGTTTGAGGAGGGCCTGCGGTGTATAGCGGTGCCGCTGCTTGACTCCCAGCGCCAGCCCGTGGCGGCCATCAGCATCTCCGGCCCATCCTTCCGCGTGACCGCGCAGAAGCTCCCGTCCATCGCCAATCATCTGCTTCAGTGCGTGCGGGGAATCTCCATGGATATGGGCTACAGCTCCAGCGGGCGCAACAATCGCGTGGCCTGGTCGGCCTAACCCTGGATCAGAAGCCTATGGGCCCGACGGTGAGAGCCTGTTTCGAGAGGAAAGCACGCGTGCGTGCGCAGAGTTATAAAGATGCCAGCCTGGAGAGTGAATGTCTGATAACAGATATTCTGTATAGTCACACCGCGCGGCCTTGCTCGTGTCAAAGGCTGCCAGGAATGAGCCCTCTATCTGCTTCCCTACGCCCTTGATTCAACCCAAATTACATCTTGTAGCGGCCCAGATCCTCATCGTTCAGGCTCTCCAGCCAGCCACGCAACTGCTCAGTGGTCGGGCCTTCGGCGGGGCCGCTTGTGTTCAGTTTCGAGGTCTCCATCACCTGCTCGGCAACATAGATTGGACAATCGGCACGCAACGCCAGGGCGATGGCATCAGAGGGCCGCGCGTCGACGGTCATTAACTCGCCGTCCTGACGGACCCACAGCATCGCAAAGAACGTGTCGTCCCGAAGTTCTGTAATCACAACCTTTTCCAGCTCCCCATTCAAATGCCGGATCAGGTTGCGGGCCAGATCGTGGCTCATCGGACGAGGCGCCGTGGTCTTCTCGATCTCCAACGCGATCGCGTTCGCTTCAAAGATGCCCACCCAGATCGGCATCACCGCGTCCGAAGCGAGGTCTTTCAGGACCACAATCGGCATATTGGTGGCAGGATCCATCATCAGTCCGCGTATTCTGACCTCGATATCCATGGCTTGTCTCCGTTACCCCTTTAGACGGCCTCGCCAGCCAGGCTGTTTGGATGCGTTGCCGTAATCCGCACCTGCATGTAGCTGCCGGGCGCCGGCGCGATCGGCTGATTGCAGGTAAAATTGACCGGCTTGTTCTGGCTGCTGCGCCCCGCGATCTGCCCACGCGCCGGGTTCATCCCCTCAACCATTACCTCAACAATCTGCCCTAAGTGCTTGGCGTAATTCTTTCGTTGAATCTCCCGTTGACGGTCAAGCAGTCCTTGAAGCCGGCGGGATTTCTCCTCTTCGCTGATGGAGTCGATCATGGCGAGCGCCGGCGTATTGGGCCGCGCCGAATACTTGAAGCAGAAGACGCAATCGTACTCGACCTGGGCCAGCAAGTCCATGGTCTGGATGAAATCGTCGGGCGTCTCGCCGGGAAAGCCCACGATGATGTCCGTGGAAAGCGAGATGCTGCGCCGCGCAGATCTAATCCAGCCGATCCGTTCCATGTACCACTCGGGGGTGTACTCCCTGGCCATCATCTTGAGGACCCGCGCGGAGCCGGACTGCACCGGCAGGTGCACGTGGTCGCAGATCGTGGGCACCTGGTCGATCGCCTCGACGATATCGCGGGTGAAGTCCCGGGGATGGCTCGTGGTGAAGCGCACCCGCCGGATTCCCTCGACCTCGCCTACGGCAGCCAGCAGCTCGGCAAAGCTGCGCTTCCCTTCCGGATCGCGGTAGCTGTTCACGTTCTGGCCCAGCAACTGGATCTCGGTATAGCCCAGGTCCGCGATCCGGCGCGCCTCGGCCAGCACCGACGACGAGCGGCGGCTGCGCTCCTTGCCGCGTGTGTATGGAACCACGCAGTAGGCGCAGAACTTGTCGCAGCCCTCGATAATCGTGATGTAGCCCCGGTAGGGGTTCTGCCGGGCCGTGAACTCCGTCTCAAAGGTTTCGCCGGTCTGCCGGTCGTCCAGGCCGGTTACGCGCGTCTCGCCCGCCTCCAGCCGGGTGAGCATCTCCGGCAGTTTGCGGTAGGAAGCTGAGCCGGAGACCAGCGAGACATGCGGCGCCCGCTGAAAGATCTTTTCGCCCTCCTGCTGGGCCACGCAGCCCAGCACCCCAAAGCGCTTGCCCTCTTTGTGCAGCTTCTTGTAGTCGTTGAGCCGGTGAAAGACCTTTTGCTCGGCTTTGTCGCGGATGGAGCAGGTGTTGTAAAGGATCAGTCCGGCCTCTTCCTCGGTCTCCACCTGCCGGTAGCCCTGGCGCTCGAGCGTGCCGATCACCTTCTCCGAGTCGTGGGCATTCATCTGGCAGCCGAAGGTCTCCAGATAAAATGTTCTTTCGGTTGCCATAGACCTCCTAAGTATACGGCTGTTGCTGTCAGCGCCGGCGCGATCGAAAGCGCTCGGGGATGCAACGCCGGCACTGTCTATCTTATTTCTGATGCAGGAGCTTGAAGGCGTGTGTCCATTCGTTGTGCAGAAACCCGGGAATGCACCACAACATGCACAGCGGTTCGATGGCGCGCGCCGCCTCCGCCGCGCCCATGTCCGCCGTCTCCCAGCCAAACTTGTCCAGAATCTGGCCCGCCGCCGACTTCGCCCCCGCGTCGTTGCCACAGATAAACATGGTCGGCCTTCCCGCGTTGAACTCCGGATTCACCATCCGCGCGGAGCCCACCGAATTGAACGCCTTCACCAGGTGCGCGGCGGGAAAATCACGCTGCAACCGCTCCATCAGCGACTCATCGAGGGTGGTGAAAAAGCGCAGCACGCCGTTCACCGGCGGCGCGTCGGCAATGGGGTTGCAGGTGTCCATCACCAGCTTGCCGGCCAGGTTGGCGCTGCCGGCGGCGCGCATCGCGTCAGCAGCGGCCGTGCCCTTCACCGCCAGCACCACTGCCGCGCCAAACGCCGCCGTCTCACTGAAGCTCCCCAGCCGCGCCTTGGGATTCTTGCCGCTCCACTCCGCCAGCTTGGCCGTGTCGCGCGTACCCACCATCGTTTCGTAGCCGTGCTTCAGAAATCCTCCGGCCAGCGTCTGGGCGACGATGCCGGAACCAAGAACTCCGATCTTCATGGCCTGCTCTCCTTTGTGAATTGCGCCGTGTGCAAATACGCCAGCAGCGCCTCCATCTGCGCCGTGGTAAAGCGCCCCGCGAACGACGGCATCATGCCCTTTCCGGTCATAACCGTGCGCGCCACCTGCAAATCCGTGGCCGGGGCGCCGCTGGGCAGCGTGCTCCGGTTAAACAGCCCGTGCAGATCTGGCGGAACTTTCTTCAACTGAAGATCATTGAAATCATGGCAGTGAGCACAGCGCACATCGTACAAATGCTTCCCTTCCGCTTGTTGCGGAGTCAGCGCCGGCTTGAAATGGCACCCGGCAAGACCTAGGCTCAACAGCAGGCCGGCAGCTCCGGCACAAAAAAATATCCAATTACTTCTCGGCCCCAACCTGCTCTTTGGAACGATGACATCCCCTCCATGCAGGGCAACCGGACCGCTGCGCCTGCCTCCAAAGGCCTCCGGCGCCGGCAGAGAAACCCCACATTCCAGTCTGAGCAGCCGGCGCGATCCGGTCAAGTCAACCGCGCGGATCTCTGTGAGCCCGTTCGTTTCCAGCCGCATCGGCCAGTCCGGGTATTCTGCTAGAAGATTGCCAGCGAAGCCGAGGAAACATGCCGGAAAGCCCAGAGTCGCTCACACCGTTCCCGCACGCGGCGCAGAACCGCTGCTTTGGCTGCGGACCGGCCAACCTCACGGGCCTGCATCTTGAGTTCCTGCTGGCTGCGGACCGCTCTGTGCTCTGCCTAACCTCGATCCCGGCGGCCTTTGAGGGGCCGCGTGATTTTCTACATGGCGGCATCATCGCCACCCTGCTTGACGAGGCCATGAGCAAGGCCGTGCGCGCCCTGGGTCACACGGCGATGACCCGGCATTTGGAGATCGACTATCTGCGCCCCGTGCCCTCGGCCGCTCTGCTTCGCATTGAGGGCCATCTGGTCGAGAGCGAAGGCCGCAAGCACAGCACCAGGGCCAGAATTCTGGACGCCGATGGAAACACGCTGGCTCGCGGCAAGGGCCTGTTCATCGAGGTGCGCGCGCATGCTTCTTAAGGCTGCGGAGTGACCCAAGCCACTCCGCAAAGGTCACCCACTTTGGCGGACCGGCAAACCGAACCGACGCCTTACTCAGGAGTGAATCAGGTTGATCGTTTCCTGGGTAATGGTGTCGAAGGTGGTTACCGATTTGGCGTTGGCCTCGAAGCCTCGCTGCGCGATAATCAGGTCAGAAAACTCGGCCGAGATGTTCACGTTCGACTCCTCCAGGGTCGAGTCTTCAATGGTTCCCAGGCCGCCCGTTCCCGCCGTGCCGAAGGAAGCCTGGCCGCTGGAAAGCGTCGTGGCGTAATCTCCGTTGCCCTGCAGCGACAGGCCCTGCAGATTGGTCACGTTGGCCAGCGCCAGTTGCCCGACGGCCTGAGTCTGCCCATTGGAGTAAGTCGCCGAGACGGTTCCGTCGGAACCGATGCTGAAGCCCGAGCAGACGCCCGCGGCATGACCGTTGGCTGTGCCTGCTGACTGCGCGGAAGCCGTATCCTCCTGGCTGATGGTTGGCGTCCCGCTCGCGCCGAGCAGGTTCCAGCCGATGCTCAGATCCGCCGCGCCATCCGCCAGTCCCGCAAAGCCAAGCGGAATCGAGGAGATGTCCCCAGCGGCGGTTCCCACCGGGGTTGCAGGCACGGCGACCGGAGTCGTCTGAGTCACCTGGGAGAGGGTGCCTGTGTCGTCGAAGGCGAGCGTTCCGGTGATCGGCGTTGAGATCCCGGAGGCAAAGTCTGACGCGGGAAGGGCCGCCGAATAGCTCCACGTGTTGGTCCCGGTCTGGGTGTAGGTGATGGTCACGTTATGCGCCGCGCCGAGGGAGTCATACACCGTTACAGTAGCGGGGAACGAACTGCCCGAGGCTGAGGAGTCCAGATTGGCCGTAATGCTGAAGCTGGTAGTCGCCTCCGCTGGCTGCTCCTGGCCGTTTAAGGGAACCGTAATGGCCGTCAGCGGAGCATTGGTGTTGACCACGCCATTCACGGCCGGATATCCCATCACCGCCAGCCCGTTTGAGGTCACCAGGTTGCCGTTGGTATCCTGCGTGAAACTGCCGTCACGGGTGTACAGGTTGCTGCTCCCGTCGTTGACCACAAAGAAGCCATTGCCGTCGAGGGCTATGTCGGAGGTGGTTGTGCCGCTGGTGTCGTACGATCCTTGGGTGAAGTCGGTGCTGTTAGAGGCCACCTGCACGCCCTCGCCCTGCTGAATCTCGTTGCCGGCGCCATTGGCTCCGATCTGCTGGTAAAACATGTCGGAAAAGTTGGTCGTCTGCCCTTTAAACGCGGTGGTGTTCATGTTCGACAGATCGTTGGCGATGGTGTTCATCGCGGTCGAGTCTGCGTTCAGGCCGGAAAGCGGAATATAGAAACTTGCCATCTTGGTTCTCCTCTTGGTTTCCTCAAAGGTTTGCTGCCGGCCCGGCCGGCTGGTCAAAGTGCTAGATCACGCCCGCGGGAAAACTGCTTGCAACCGCCGGTGTGTGCGATTGTCCGTCCAGTGCATGGGCCACGCGCTGCGAGGCGGCGCTGGCGCTGGGAACACTGAGATTACCAGGAGCGTAGGTGAGGCCGGATGACTGCGCTGCCGTCGGGTTCGCCGCGGCTGCGGCGCCCGCGGCTGGCGTGTCCAGCCCGGTTGTCGACGCGGTGGTCTGCGCCGCGGCCGTGCCGTTGCTCGAGCTGGTGGTCGAGGGCGCGGTCAAAGCCGTCGACAATGTCTGGTTGATATTGATCAGCTGCTCCAGGCTGTTCACCTGCACAAGCTGATCGATGTACTCGTTGGGATCGGTGTCCGCGGTCGGGTCCTGGTTCTGCATCTCCGTCACCAGCAGCGTCAAAAAATCGTTGGCCGTAATCGTCGCCCCATCGTCGCTGGAACTGCTGCTGCCCGTCTCCGGGGTCGCGCTGCCGGCCACGCTGGCTGGTGATGCCGCTCCCAGGCTTGCCAGCGCTTGCGCCGCCGTATTGTGATTCAGGATTGCTGCTGTTGCCATAACTCTCTCATCCTTCCTTTGCCGATCTCCGCTTCATCGGCGCGCTTCTGTCCCTCTTTCCTGCTCCGCGGCTCCTTTCGCAAGGCCGCGCCTCCCTGCCCCTGCTCCAGCTGCTCTCAGCGCACTCTCTGCCTTCAACTGCGTTCTCCCCTCCCTGAACCCCTACCCGATCAGGCCATCACCGACACATACCGGCTGCCTGGGTTGCTCACTTCAATCAGGCCGCCCAGCGCCCGGGTCGCCGCTGTTTCCGCCGGGCCGGGAGCCGAAGCGTCCGGCCTTGCGCCTGCCGGAGTCTCTACCGGCGCACCCTGCCCGCTGTTCTGTCCTGCCTGCTGCTGCATGTTCTGCCCCGCGCCCGCATCGGATGATTCGCCATCCGCGAATGCGGCCACGGTCAGTGCGGCCACTGGCATATGCTGCTCGGCCAAATAGCTGTTCAAACCCGCCAGGTGGCCGCTCAGAGCCTGGGCCGCATCGGCCGATCCGGGCACCAGGGAGGCATGAATGCCGCCTGCGTCCACTTCGGCCCGCACGCCCACCCATCCCAGAGTGGGATCCTGATATCCGGCTTCGGCCTGGCGGGTCCCGGCATGAATCCAGGATGGCGTTGGCGGGGAAGAATCCGCGTCGAGCGCCGCAAAAGGATCATGTACTGCCGATGCGAGCGAACTGCCTGCCACCCCTCCACTCGCCCCGCTGACCGTGTTCGTAGTTTGGCGCGCGTCGGCCTGGCCGCGCGCCAGCGCTGTTGCATCCACGGATGCACCCGCAGGCCGGAAGGCGACCAGCGGGCTCCGGTGCTGTGCTTCGCCCGCCATTGAGACCGTCCGCGCACCACCCTCTGTCGTGGAGGCCGTGGCGCTGCGGCTCATCTCCGGCTTTTTCCTCTCGGCCGCCGTGGCCCTGAAGGAAACGCCTGCCGCCGAGGCTGCCTCGCCGCCCGTATGAGTCGTTGCGGCCCTTTGACTGCTCGTCAATGATGGGCTTGCCGCCGTTGCCGCGCTCAGGCTCTGCGCGGAGACGGAAGATTCGTTCCCGGTGGGCGCGGTAAAGGAATTTTCAGTCTGCGGCGGCGCGGATCCGTTGGACCCGCCCGGTTCTGTTGCAGCCGCGAATTGTGCCCGTGTGGGTGAGGAAGGACCGGGGTCGTTCAACGCGGCGACGCGTTCTTGAAAGACCGACAATGGCGCATGGACGAAGGTCTGTGGCGCCCGGTTCGCAGGCGCCTCCGTTTCCTGCGAGAGCGCCGGGGATGGGTTCGCCTGCTTTGCAGTTTCGGCCCATGAAGCGGAGGAATCCGGCGCTTGTGTGCCCTGGCTGAGCGCATCTCCGGCTGGATTGCCGGCTAATCCATCGGCTCTGACCCACGAAGCTTCTCTCTCGCCGGCTCTGCGACTCGCGGTCTCCACGGGAGGCGGCGTGTTCACCGGAGCCGCCCCGGGCGCCGGCAGGCTTCCGGTCAAGACAGCGGCCGAAGCCGTGGTAAGCGAATCAGACGTCTGCGTCGGTTTTGCGCTCCTGGCCGGGTTTGCGCGCTCGGAGCCGTTGCTTTCAGCCTTGTCTGTGCTGCGACCCGATGCAGGCTGACGGGTGTCACTGGATTCCATTGCGGTCTTGCTGTCCATCTCCAACCGCACCGTCGCGGCACCGGTCTCGACGGGAGGCGTCGTGTTCACCGGCGCCGACCAGGGCGCCGGCATGCTTCCGGTCAAGACAGCGGCCGGAACCGTGGTCGATGAATCAGAGGCCTGGGTCGGTTTTGCGCTCCTGGCCGGGTTTGGGCGCTCGGCGCCAGTCTGCAGGCCAACCGTTTCTGTCTCCAGCTCGGCTGCCGACCGTGCGCCGCTTCCGGCGTTCAAATTCTCCGCCTGCCCACTCACCGGCCGGAGAAATAGCGTGCTGCGGGCGGTCGTTGATGAAGGCATTGGAGACGTTTTACCCATGCTCCCCGCAGCATCGCTCGCAGAGGCCTCGGTTTCGTCCGGGCCCTGAACGTCGTCTGCCGGGCGGTGCCAGGAGGAGCCCAGAGTATCCATTACCGCTTGCCAACTGGCGCGAAAGCTGCTGGACAATCCGGAAGCAGAGGCGCCGGTAGCCGGCGCAGCGGCCGGCCCATGCCCAGCGGTCTTTCCCGCCCTCAGGGACGAAACCGGGTCCTGCCCAGTTCCCAAATGGCTTCCGGCTCCAATTTCCACTGCTGCGGCTGCGGTCATGCGGGAGATAGGTGCAGATACCATGCCAAAGCGAATCTGCAAGGGTTAAAGCATTGTCAGGATGGGTACGCAGCTCCCGTTTCAGGAATTGTGCACCCGTTGAATCCAAAGCACTTCTCATGTTTGCTCTGCCGCGTCCGATGCGACTGCGGCGGCCGGACTTTCTCGCGCGGGCTCAGCTGAATCTGAAGCGGATTTCTTCCCGTCCGCCTGGTTGCGATGCAGCCGGTTGCCGTACCAGTCGTCCAGCGCCTGTTGCCCGCGCCGGCCTGCCTCGATCGCATCTCTTGCCTCGGTCTCGCGAATCAGGGTTTCGGCCTGGCGGCGCTCAACCCGCTTGTTCAGATACTCCTGACGCCGCGCCGCCACCACCAGCTCCATCTGCGCGATGCGCGGCCTGAGCACCGCTGTCAGACGGCTGGCAGTCCGCGTCTCCTCCAGGCCCGCCAGCCGGTCAGGCAGCTCCATGCTGAGGGTGCCCCTGGTGATCAGCCGGCGGCCGCGGCGATCCCGCTCGGCGGTCGCGGACAGGGCCGCCTCCAGTCGGCTGCGCTCGGCGATCGCGGCCTCCAGCGCCATCCGGCACTGTTCTTCTTCCAGATCGCGGATGCGCAGCAGCCGGCGGAGGGGACGGGTGACGGCCATGGTCAGACCTCCGCGGCCAGGGCCGCCAGACGGCGCAGCGAGTCGGCAAAGCGCACCTGCTCGTGCGCGTCCTGGGTCATAAAGGCCCGCAGGGCGTCGCGGGCGCGCAGGGCGCGGTCCAGATCCGGATCGGCGCCGGGTTTGTAAGCTCCAATCCGTACCAGGTCTTCGGAGCGAGCATAGACGGCCATAAGCCGGCGCAGCAACGCAGCCTGTTCGCGGTGTCCCTCCTCAGTGACCGCGGGCATCAGACGGCTGATCGAGTCGAGCACGGCGATCGGCGGATACCATCCCTCGGCGGCCAGGCCGCGCGAGAGCACCACATGACCGTCGAGCAACGCCCGCACCGCGTCGACCAGCGGGTCCTGCTGATCGTCGCCCTCCATCAGCACGGTATAGAACGCGGTAATCGAGCCCGCGCGGAACTGGCCGGCGCGCTCCAGCAGCCGGGCCAGCCGGGCGAAGACCGAGGGCGTATATCCCTTGGCCGTAGGCGGTTCTCCGGCGGCCAGACCGATCTCGCGGGCAGCCATGGCGAAGCGGGTGAGCGAATCGAGCACCAGCAGCACATTCCTACCCTGAGCGGCGAAGAACTCCGCCACCGTGGTCGCCGCCAGGGCGGCGCGCATGCGCATCAGCGGCGACTGATCGGAGGTGGAAACCACCACCACCGAGCGGGCGCGTCCCTCCTCGCCCAGCGCGTCGTTGAGAAACTCGACCACCTCGCGGCCGCGCTCGCCGACCAGGCCAACCACCGCAACATCCGCTTCGGTGTTGCGGGTCATCATGCCGATCAGGGTGCTTTTGCCCACGCCGGATCCGCCAAATATGCCCACGCGCTGGCCACGGCCCACGGTAAGCAGAGCGTCCAGCACGCGAATGCCGGTGCCCAGCGGGGTACGGATCGGCACGCGGTCCAGCGGGGAGCGCACCGCTCCGTCCAGGGACAGCGGCTCAGAGACCGAAAGCGCCCGGCCCGCATCGATCGGCTCGCCCAACGCATTCAGGACTCTGCCCATCAGCGACGGCCCGGCCTCGATCTCCGGGCTGACGCCCAGGGCCTCGACCCGGTTGCCAAAGCGAATGCCCTCGGTGGTGTCCACCGGCATGGAAAGCACATTCGAGCCGCGAAACCCGATCACCTCGGCCAGGTGCGGCTGGCCGAACTGGTCGAAGATCTCGCAGCACTCGCCCACCGAGGCCAGCGGCCCCGCCGACTCGATGGTCTGGCCGACGGATTCAAGCACCTGTCCGCGCCAGCGCCAGGGCTGGCCGCGCTGCACACGGGCGAAATAGCGGGCCAACAGCTGGGTCATGCGCCGCTCTCCGCGCCGGCGTTCGGCATCTTTTCCTTGCCCTTGTCCAATGCGCCGGACAGCGTGATCCGCTGCCCGCCGGCGCGGTCAAAGAAGCCCCGCTCGATCTCGGCCATCTGAGCGCGGATGCCGAGGTCGACCGAACCAAGCGACGTCTCGATCGCGCAATCCCCTCGCCGCATTCCCTCCTCGGCCACCAGAATGGGTTGGAGCGCCAGATTCGGCAGGTGGGCAATCGCTTCGCCCCAAAGGTCCATCTCGGCGGGTGGAATTCGCAGCCGCACTTCGGTCGAATTGGAGAGCTGCCCGAGCGCGACCCGCACCGCCCCGGTGAGCAGCAGGGGGTCCATCTGCGCCTCGCGCCGCAGGATGCGGGCGGCGATGGCCAGCGCCAGCTCCACCACCTCATGTTCCACCGCCTGCAGATAGCGGTCGCGTTCCTGGATGAAGCGCTCCACCAGGGTGGCTGTCTGTTGCACCTGCTGTTCATCAGCGGCGGTCAGGGCGGCTTTCTGGGCTTCGCGCTCATCGCGGCGGCCCTCTTGGCGGCCGCGCTCGCGGCCGGCCTCGAAGGAGCGGCGCGTCTCCTCCGCAAGCCGGCGCTCGTACCCGGTGCGTACGCTGGCCTCCATGGTCTGCTGCGCGCCCTCGCCCGCGGCCGCATCCCCGGTCTCTGACGTGCAGCCGTTCCAGGCCGTCAGCGTAGACGCATCGGCGACAGCCGGGTACTGGTAGACCTCGATCTGCGCGCTGCTGTTCTCGGTTGTCCACTCCGTTGGCTGCAAGGGTTGCCTCTTTCCCGCCTTTCGATCCGCCGTCCTCTCCTGCGATCAATCGCCTTCGCTTCTGGCCACCAGAGCCGCCGTTCTCTCCTGCGATCAATCGCCTTCGCTTCTGGCCACCAGAGCCGCCGTTCTCTCCTGCGATCAATCGCCTTCGCTTCTGGCCACCAGAGCCGCCGTTCTCTCCCGCGATCAATCGCTTTTCGCTCGCCGGCCATGCGATCCGCCGTTCTCTCCCGCGATCAATCGCTTTTCGCTCGCCGGCCATGCGGTTCGCCATTCTCTCCCGCGATTCATGGCCTTTCGCTCGCTGGCCATGCGATTCGCCGTCCTCTCCTGCGATCCATCGCTTTCGCTTGCCAGCCAGAGAAGCGCGGGAACAGGACGCCGATCAGGCCAGCATCTCGTCTCCTGTCTCAAGCTTCAGGATCACCTTGCCCTCCGCCTCCAGCCGCCGAGCCAGGTTGAGGATCTCCTGCTGAGCCTGCGCCACTTCGCGCGAGCGCACCGGACCGAGCACTTCCATGTCTTCCTTCATCATCTCCACGGCGCGCGAGCTCATCGCCTTGAAGATCTGGGCGCGCAGCTCGTCGTTGGCGCCGCGCAGCGCCAGGGCCAGCTGCCGCTTGTCCACGCCTGAGACGATCTCGCGGATGGTCGCCGGAGGTACCGTCATCAGGTCCTCGAAGGTGAACATCAGGTTGCGGATATTCAGGGCCAGCTCCGGCTGCCCCTCTTCAATCGTCTCCAGAATCCGCTTCGATTCCTCGGCGTTGAGCCGGTTCAGCAGATCGGCTACCGCCTTGAAGCCGGAGTAGCTCTTGCGCGCCGTATCGCCCATGCTTTCCAGCCGCCGGTGCAGGCTATGGGCTACCTTCTGCGCCATCTCCGGCGAAAACTGACGCATCTCCGCCAGCCGCTGCACGGCCACAACTTTGTGTTCCTCGTTCAGGTTGTCCAGCACCAGCGAGGCGCGCCGCGGGTCAAGATGCGCCAGCACCAGCGCGATGGTCTGCGGATGCTCCTGGTCGAGCAGCTTGCCCAGCTGCTGGGGATCGGTGCGCTGCAACTTGGCCAGGTTACCTTGGGCCGCCTCCTGGGAACGCCGCACCAGCATCAGCAGGTCGTCGGCGCGCGACTTGCCGAAAGCCTCAATCAGAAGCCGGCTGGCGTAGTCCAGCCCCCCATGCACCATGAAGTTCTGGGTCTCCAGCAGCTCCCAGAACTGCTCCATCACCTCGGCCGCGATCTCTGGGGTTATGCCGCGCAGGTCGGCCAGTTCCTCGGTCAGTGCCTGCACATCCGGCTCCGGCAGAACCCGCAGAATCTCCTTGGCCAGCTCTTCGCCGACCGCGACCAGCAGCACCGCGGCCTTGCGCACCCCGGACATATTCGCCGATTGGCGTTGCCGTGCTGTCCCGCTCTCAGTTCCCTGCTCGGCCACGGTCCAGATCCTTTCTCGGGGCGTTAATCGGAGTGAATCCAGCTCTGCAACAGCCGGGAGCTCTGGGTCGGCTCGCGCTTCAGTTGCGCGGTGATATGTTCGAAGATCTCCTGGGATCGGATCCGGGCCGGGTCCAGCTCGGGAGGCTCGACTGGTTTCAGCGCGGCCTGCGCCGACGCAACCGATCCAGCGGCCAGCTCCCTGACCGGAGTTCTGGCTGGCGTAGCAGCCGCCGTAGCGATGCGGCTGAGCGCCGGCCGCACGCCGAAGGCCAGCACTACCAGCAGACCAAGCAGCAGGGCCGCATACCGGATCAGCTCCGGCGAGCTTTCGGCGCGAGTCAGCAGTTGGGCCGGCAGCGAAACCGGCGGCTGGCCGCGGTTATCCTCAAAGGCCATGTCCTCGACTGTAAGGATGTCGCCGCGCGCTGCGTCAAAACCCACTGCGGCCTGCGCCAGCGCGGTCAGATTGCGCAGCTCCTCGGCAGAGCGGGGCTGCCAGACGGCCGCTTTGCCTTTGGAAGCGGTCTGCGCCAGGCGGTCATTCACCACAATCGCAGCGGTCAGACGCCGAACCCGGCCCGGCCCCTCGATGATGTGGCGATCAGTTTTGGACGCGCCGTAGGCGCCCGACTCGGTTTTTGCCGATTGCGGAGCCGCGGTTTGCTGCGGATAAACGGGCAGCGCCTGGCTGTTGGGCGCATTGGTTGCGGCTCCGGGGACTCCGGCCGCCACCGGCTGCGCGCCGGAGGTCTGCTCGGAGCGCTGCATTGACAAGGTGACGGTCTTGTCGGGATCGTAGGTCTCCTGGGTCTCGTCGGTGGTTTGATCGTTGTAGTCGAGCGTGACCGAGGCGCGTACATTGCCCGCTCCGGTGACCGGCTCCAGCGTCGAGATCAGTTTTTCTTCGAGTTCCTGCTCGGCGGTCTGCTGCATGGCTTCGGCGGTCTGCGGCCCCAGCGGCAGATGGCCGGCCGCGTCGACCAGCACCACGTGATCCGCCGTGAGTCCGTCGACGGCCGAGGCCACCAGGTTGCGGATCGCGTCCGGCTCACCGTCGGCCAACGAGCGTTGCCGCAGCTTGAGCACCACCGACGCCTTGGCCGGGCGCTCCTCATCGCGGAAGAGCGAGTCGTGCGGAAGAACCAGATGGACGCGGGCGGACTCGACATCGGCAAGCGTGCCGATGGTGCGCTCGAGCTCTCCTTCAAGGGCGCGCTGGTAGTTGACCTGCTCGTCGAACTCCGAGCCCACCCAGTTGGGCTTGTCGAAGATCTCAAAACCAAGGCGGCCGCTTTTGATGGTTCCCTTTGCGGCGGTCGCCAGCCGGGCCTTGTCCAGCTGCGCGGCCGGAACCAGGATCCCGGTTCCATCCGCCGTCGCTTGAAAGGGGATCTGCGCCTGGGCGAGAATCTGGGCCGTCTGGCGGGCGTCGTCCGGGTCCATCGCGACGTACAGGGTGCGCCAGTCAGTGCGCAGCATTGACCACGCCAGTCCCCCAAGCAAAGCCACCAGAAGTGCGACGGTAGCCAGCGTCCAGCCGCGCTGCGCGGGCGGCATCGATGCCCAGCGCACCTTCCCCTGTCCCCACAGTCCGGCAAGGCGGTCGGTGAGCCGAGTTTGCCCGGGCACGGCCGGCTGGCTTCTCTTCAACTGTGTTCCCGTAGCCATGGTCCCTGCGTTCCGCCGCCTTCCCTCGGGCGCGAATTTCGATCCTTGTCACAAAGGCTGATGGTTCGCCAGCCTCCCCTTCAGAAGGACCGTTACATCTCCCGACTGCGTCTTTTCCGGTAACGGCTCTCTCAGAACTGCATGCCGATGACCTGCTGATAGGCCTGGACCGCTTTATTGCGCACCGCAAGCGCCAGCTCGAAGGCCATATCCGCCTTCTGGGTGGCGATCATCGCTTGGTGTACATCGACGCCCGTGCCGGTCATCAGGCCGTCGACGTCGGCGCGAGCCTGGTTCTCAAGCTGGCTGACCTGGCCCACCGCGTCTGTCAGCAGATTGGCAAAGGGCGCCGGGGCGGCCGTGTCTCCGGTTGCGGGGCCCTGCGCCCGGACGCTCGTTTCCGGCTGGGTGAGCGCCGTCGATGCTGCTGTAATGGAATTGATTGCCGATTGCATTGCTTCCGCCTGCTCTTTCCCGTTCCTCGCGTTCTTTGTTCCCTGCCCTACGCTTCTTCTTCCTCACTGCCCCAGTTGCCCAGCCATTCAATCGCGGCTAGGACTTGGCAATCTCCAATGCCGAGGAGATCATGCCCTTTTCGGCCTGCACGGCAGAGCTGTTCAAGCCATATGCACGCGTTGCCCCCATCAGGTCCACCATCTCTGTGAGGGGATTAATGTCCGGATAGGAGACGTAGCCGTCGGGCCCCGCATCGGGATGCCCGGGATCGTAGCGCTTGAGCGGGGGCGAGGTGTCCTCAACCACCTGGGCGATGTGCACGCCCGGAGCCACGGCCGCCGAGCCGTCGGCGTTGAGCGCGGGCAGAGCTGGCGCGGATAGCGGAGCCGCGAGGTTATTGGCTGAGGCGCCGTTCATGGAATCAAGAAAGCCGGGGTCCCCCTGGTTGGCGGCAAAGACCACCATCTGCCGGCGGTAGGGACCGCCCGAGGCAGTGCGCGTGGTCTCCGCATTGGCCATGTTGTCCGCGACCACCTCGGCGCGCACCCGCTCGGCCCGCATGGCTCCGCCCGAAGTTTCCATCAAGCCAAAGAGGTTCATGACTGCTGCTCCTTTCTGCATTCCGTTGCGGCTGCGCTGCCATTGCGCGCCGGCCGCATCTGCTCTCGCGCCTCGCCGGTCTCACCCGCCACACCCTTGCGGTTCTACCCCACTCCCCGGCCCACTCAACCATCCGGCCTACCTAACCGCTCGGCCCAACCGGCCCTTTCCGGCATCAGCGCCATGCGTCGGCCTACTTGCTGTCGGCGTGAATGGCGTCCATGACGCGCTGGTACTCCTCGCGGAGCAGGGCCACGCCGGTCTTGAACTTCAGTTGCGCATCGGCCAGGTTGAGGCCCTCCCGGTCCACAGAGACATCATTTCCGTCAGGGCGGGCGATCAGCCCGTCCACGGCCCGCACCCGCACCCGACGCGGCCCGCGCTCCTGATCCACGTCGGCGATGGCCTCCCGCATCTCCGCCTCGAAGTCCATCCCCACGGCGCGGTATCCGGGCGTATCGATGTTGGCCATATTGGCCGCGGTCAGCTTGGCCTCGCTGACCGCCAGGTCCAGGTAGCGGGCAATCTCGTCGCTCAGCTGGGTTTCGATCTCCATGCCCATTTTGAAGCTCCTTTGCCGCAGTTCAGTTCACAATGAGCCCGAAGTCGATCTCCCGCGCGGTGAGAACCGGCTCATCGCCGGCCAGGATGGCGGCCCGCTCCAGCACATGTTCCAGTTCGCGGACGTTGCCGGGCCAGTCATGCGCGGCCAGCGTGGCCAGCGCGCCTGGATCCATGCGCTTGAGCGGCATGTCGCGGCCCATCTGCTCAAGGATGTGATCCACCAGCAGCGGCAGGTCCTGAGCGTGCTGGGCCAGCGACGGGGTCCGGATCAGGAAGACGGCCAGCCGGTAGTAGAGGTCGGAGCGAAAGCCGCCGGCCTGCGTCTGCTGGGCCAGAGCCTGATGGGTGGCGGCGATGATGCGCACATCCACCTTCACGGTCTCGTTGTCGCCCACCCGCTGCAGCTCCCCGCATTCCACGAAGCGCAGCAGCTTGGCCTGCAGGGCCAGCGGCATCTCGCCGATCTCGTCCAGAAACAGCGTGCCTCCGTCGGCGGCCTCAATGCGCCCGGTGCGGCCCTGTACAGCGCCGGTAAATGCGCCGCGGGTGTGGCCGAAGAGCTCGGCCTCCAGCAGCGCCTCGGGGATGGCCGCGCAGTTGATCGCCACGAACGGTTTGCGGCTCCTCGTCGAGAGCCGGTGCAGCGCCTCGGCCACCAGCTCCTTGCCCGAGCCGGTCGGGCCCTCAATCAGCACCGGCGTCGAGCGCGGCGCAACCAGGCGGATTCGGCGGCTCACCTCCAGCATGCAGGGAGCACTGCCGATCAGCTCGGGGAGCCGTTCCGCGGCGGACGGCCCATTGCCGCTGAGGGACGGATCGCTGCGGATCGGCACCGGTTTGGCAGGGACGGGAGCCGCAGGCCACGGAAGAGCCTCGGGCAAAGCGGCGATCTCATGGATTGCCGCAGGTAGAGACGGAGCCGGCCAGGCTGCTGCCGGCGTCTCCCCCAAGGAAGCCGCGTCGGGAGGGGACGCCAAATCGGGCCGGCTGAGCACCGGCGCCTGGTTCCATGCCGCCGTGTCTGTGTCCTGGCAACAGCGCAGGGCGTAGAGAAGCTCCTGTCGATAGGGGCCGCGCTGGCTCTCCTCGCTCGTGCTGCCGTTGGCGGTGACCAGGTCAACCTGGGGGAAGCGGCCGCGAAAGTCGCGAAGAAACTCGGCCACATCCAGGTCGGGCAGCCAGCCGTCGACAAGAACCGCATCGGGCACGGAGCTTCCGGCTTCTTCCCAGGCCCGCGCGCCTCCCTCAGCCTCCAACACCCGCCAGCGAAGACCCGTCAGGATCTCCGAGAGACGCTGGCGAAAGCTGCCATCGGAGCTCACCACCAGCGCGGTGCGGGAGCGGGTTCGCGGGGAAGCAGGAAGGACAGGAACAGGTAGAGGCTGCATAAGACTTCTCCTCGGCATTAGGAAATGGAATGAATGTCCTGCTAGTGCACTTCCAGAACCGGACTGGCGGCCACTGCGGCGGCCGCGGACACCGATACTCCGCGCAGCGCAGCCAGCGCGAGCTCCTCTTCCGAAGGCACCAAATAGCCCTGCCCGCGCACGGTCCGGATCAACTGTCCGGGAGGCGGATCCTTTAGCTTGCGGCGCAGATAGTTCACGTAGACATCGACAATATTGGTGGTCTGCGCCGGTTCCATGTTCCAGACCGAATCCAGCAGCTCCACGCGCGAAACGCACTGGCCGCGATTAAGCATCAGGTGCTCCAGCAGGGCGAACTCTTTGTTGGTGAGAACGGTTGGCTGGCCGGCGCGGCGCACCGAGTGATCCAGACGGTCCAGTTCCAGGTCGCCTGCCCGCAGCTGCAGCCGGGCCTCCCGCTTGCGCCTGAGCAGCACCCGGCAGCGGGCGCGCAGCTCGTGAAGACTGAACGGCTTGATCATCAGGTCGTCGGCTCCGCGATCCAGACAGCGCACCCGCGTGTCCACCTCCTGCCGCCCGGTCAGCACCAGCACCGGCAGATCGGCGTCGAGTAAACGAATCTCCTCGAGGACCTGCTCGCCGTCCTTGACCGGCATGTTCAGGTCGAGAATGGTCAGATCGGGCATCTCGCGCCGAAATGCCTCCAACGCGGCTCCGCCGTCGTATGCCAGACTGATGCGATGCCCGTCGGCCTCCAGGCCGCGGCTCAGAAAGACTCCCAGCGCCCGGTCGTCTTCAGCGATCAATAACCTCATGGCAGCTATCCTTCTCGGCAGCGCCATTACTGCGCGCCTGCCTGTTCCTCTTCCACCGGGCCTGCGTACTGCGGATCAGCTCGTTGCAGCTAGCCCGCCGCGGACCTGTGTACCCCACCGTTGATCCCTGCCGCGTCGGCTCTCCGCGCGCCCCCACCTCCGGCGGACCCGCCGGATTGCATCGGGACTGCCAGCTTCCGCCGTGCCGGTTTTCGGCGGACCCGGTTAGACCGCGCTAACCAGAGGACACGATTTCAACATCCCGCGGGTTGAGAGGGAACTCAAGAATGAATTGAGGAAAGAGTGGGGAGGAATTCCGGAAAGGAATTGGGGATAGAAAGTGTACCAATATGGGTCAGTCGCGCAGCGGCCTTGCAGAAGGCCCGCGGCGGATGCAGCCCGGCACAATAAACCGCCGCGCAGAGCACACGGCCCACTTGCTTCCTGCTTATCGGCAGCCGCTAGCGCTGCGCAGCCCGCGACGCCGATTTGTTCTCGTACATGGCGGCATCGGCGCGGGCCAGCAGATCCTTCATCGTGTCGCCGGGCCGGTATTCCGCCAGACCGATTGAAGCGCTCACAGAAAGCTTGGTTTTTCCCGCTTTGCCCTGAACTTCATAATACCCGCAGATCCATCTACACAGCCGATCGGTCTGTGTCGAGGCCTCGGCAAGGCTTGCATCCAGCAGAATGATGAATTCGTCCCCGCCCCAGCGCCCGATCAGGTCGGTTGCGCGGCAGGCGGACCGGAGCTCGGCGGCAAATTGCGTGAGCAGATCGTCGCCGGTCACATGCCCATGAACGTCATTCACCTTCTTGAAGCCATCGATGTCGACAATGGCGACGCAAAGGGGCTTCCCCGCGCCAATCCGGCGTCCCAGCTGGTTTTCCGCGCACAGGCGGCTGCACACCCCGGTGAGCGTGTCTCGGAATGCGATCTCCTCGGCCTTCTGGAGTTTGGTCTGGTAATTCGTCACCTCCGCGCGCATCTGTTCCAGCGCCGCTTTACCCTCCTCCGTCATGCGGTCGATCGAGGTTTTCAGCTCCGCCGCGCTCTTCTTGATCGAGGCGCGAATCTCGGTCAGGTCTTCCAGACTGGCGATGCTGGCCAACCGGGCCGTCACCTCGTGGATCTGACCCGAGCAGCGCTGGTCCCGGGCGCCGACCGATTCGGCGGTGTGGGCCATGACCAGCAGAAGTTCCTTTACTTCGGCGGTCTTTTCCTGGTAATGGCGGGCGATGCGCTGTCCCCAGCCCTGCAGTTGCTCCTGGACAGCCCGTTCCTTGGCCTCCACCGCGCGCGGAGTCATCTCCGTGGACAACTCCGCTTCGAGCTTGCGGAGGGCGCGCTTCAGGTCGTCTCCTAGGGCCGGACAGGCGTCCTGAGCGCAGTTCCCCATGGCCAGCAGAGCCGAGCGATAGGCGCCCAGAACCGCAGCAAGCAGATCGTTTTCGTCCGGCTCGCAGTACATGCCGGGACTGTTCTCAGCCGTATCTAGATATTTTTTCAGTGAGATCATGTGTCCTCTGCGCGGAAATGCTGTGCCCGCTCACCGGGAAGGCGGGCGCTGCCCTCTCACAGCGGAGTATCGGCGAATTCTCAGAGATTCTTTAGCTGTGCGCAGAGGGTGCGGGGACGAGGTTGGGGCGACTTGCGAAAAACCGTGCAGGCACTCCCTGCGCCGCGCGGCTTTGCAAAAACCGCTGAACAGCACAAAGGCCCGGCATGCTCGCCGGGCCCTCTTGGATTCTTCTCAAAACGCTGCGCTGCCGGCTCAGGCAAGCAGGCGCTGCAACTTTTCCTCAATCACGTTCTGCGGCACGTAGCCCACGATCTGATCGGCTACCTTCCCTCCCTTGAATAACAGGAGCGTGGGAATGCCGCGAATCCCGAAGCGCGAAGGTGTGGCGCCGTTTTCATCCACATTCACCTTGGCCACCTTCAGCTTGCCGGCATAACTCGTGGCGATGCTGTCCACGATCGGCGCGATGGCCTTGCAGGGGCCGCACCACACCGCCCAGAAGTCCACCAGAACCGGCTGCTCACTGCGCAGGACCTCCTGCTCGAAGGTCGCGTCGCTCACTTCCAGAATTCCCAAACCTGCCATGATCCCCCTTACACACTCAAGCTCCCTACAGTGTACCGGGAAGAGCGCCTTTATGGGATGCGGGGGCGCAGGGAAAAGTCGCAGGCCGCTCCTGTTCGGCTCCCGCAGGACGGAAGACCATCCCGCCATGCCCACAGCGTATCCAGCCTGCAATTGCGGCACTTAAGAGTGCGGGGGGCGATCGCGGCGCACAGACAAAAGCGCCCGGATCCCAAAAGGATCGCGGGCGCTAGAGCAGCCCTCCCCCAGAACTGCCCACGGCACAAAATGTATGGGTTCCCTTTTGGAATAGCAAGCAAACTTAGGTAATGGGGCTGGTAACCGAAGATCTGATTACTTCATAGGGAGGTACGGTGTACTAGCGCTCCGTTACTGATTTACAAATGCATCTTCCTGATGAACCCCGGACGCTAGGTGCGAAGGGCTCAACGATTCATCCCCGGCCCGATTCCAGAGAGCTTCCCGCCCCGTTCGCCACGAACCGGCAAACCACCAGTTCCGGCTCCGGCTGGCTCTTGAGCGCCTGTCTGCGGATGGCTTCTGCGGCCTCCGGCAGGTACTCTTCGCTGGCCACGACCACCAGAACACCAGGTCCGGCGCCGCTCAGAGTCACGCCCGCAATCCCCAGCTCGCCCACCAGCGGCAGCAGCGCGGGTAGGAGCGGGCAGATGGAGGCGCGATAGGGCTGGTGAATCCGGTCGCTCATGGCCACGCGCAACAGGTCGGGCCGGCCCTGTTGAAATGCGAGTCCCAGAAGCGCCACAGACTGGATATTGGCCACCACGTCGGCGCGGGAGTATGCGGAGGGCAGCACGGCGCGTGCCTTGCTGGTGGGCAGCGGTTCGGCGGGCAGCACGACGATGGCGCGCCACGCCTCCGGTGGAACGGCGCGCGCCACATGGACCCTGCGGCCCTCCCAGGCTGTGGCCACGAAGCCGCCCAGCCAGCAGGCAGCGGCGTTGTCCGGGTGGCCCTCCAGCGCGCAGGCCTCTTCAATAATGCGTTCGGAGCTCCACCCCAGCTGGCCGAAGTGTACAGCAAGCGCGATCCCGGCCAGCCGCCCGGCCGCCGACGAGCCGCAGCCCATGCCCAGCGGAATCCTGTTGTTCATCCGAATTGCCAGCGGCACAACCGAACGGCCGTTCTCTTCGAGCAGCCTCCGGTAGAGTTCAAGAATGAGGTTGCCCTCAAGCCGGCCGCAGCGCTCCCGGTCGCGGCCGGTGGCGGCGATGGAGAACTCAGCAGCTGGCTCCGCCTCAATATCCAGATAAAAATCCAGCGCCACCGCGGCTGCATCGAAGCCGGGGCCGAGATTGGCGGAAGTTGCGGGCAGGCGCAGCCGGAGTTGGCCCGGGCCCTGCGTCAGATCCCGGCTCATCCTGCCCTGCCCCGCAGAGCGGCGAGCACGGCGGCCGCCGTAGCTTCCATTTGCACCGCGTTGCGCCGCAGCCCTTCGACGGTCTTTTGCAAGCCAGCGGTTTCATCTTCCTTCAGCAGCGTGCCGCGATGGAAGTCGATGGTGTAGTCGGCGTCCTTGAGGGTGTGGCCGGTCAGAACCAGAACCACGGTCTCGCCGGGAGCCACCGCGCCGCTGGCGCGCAATTTCTTCAGGCCGGCCAGGGTCACGGCCGAGGCCGGCTCGCAGCCCAGCCCTTCGGAGCCCAGCTCGGCCTTGGCGATGGCAATCTCGGCTTCGCTGACGTCCAGACACCAGCCGCCCGTCTCCTGGATAACCCGGACCGCCTTGCGCCAGGAGGCCGGGTTGCCGATGCGGATGGCAGTGGCGTGGGTGTGCGCCGCGACCGGCTCCAAAGTCTCACCGTTCTTCTCAGCTAGGCAGCGCACGAGCGGATTGGCGCCCTCGGCCTGAATCACGGAGACGCGCGGCAGACGCGCCACCAGACCCAGCTCCCGCAGCTCGCGGAATCCCTTGCCCAGCGCCGAGCTGTTGCCCAGGTTGCCGCCGGGCACAATCACGTGGTCCGGAACATTCCATTCAAACGCCTCGGCGATCTCGAAAGCCGGCGTCTTTTGTCCTTCCAGCCGGTAGGGGTTGACCGAGTTGAGCAGGTAGACGGGCGCTTCCTTCACGATCTGCGTCAGCAGATTGAGGCAGCCGTCGAAGTCGGTCTTTAATTGGCAGGTGAGCGCGCCGTAGTCCATGGCCTGCGAGAGCTTGCCCCAGGCGATCTTGCCATCCGGAATCAGAACCAGGCTGCGCAGCCCGGCCCGAGCCGCATAGGCGGCCATCGAGGCTGAGGTGTTCCCGGTCGAGGCGCAGGCCACCCACACGAAGCCGCGCTCCTTGGCCACGCTCATTGCTGCGGTCATCCCGGTGTCCTTAAAGGATCCGGTCGGGTTCATCCCCTGATGCTTGGCAAAGAGCTGGTCCACGCCCAGCGCCTTAGCGGCGCGCGGCAGGTGATAGAGCGGTGCGTTGCCCTCGCGCAAGGTCACGGCGTTGCCGAAACTCTCCAGAATCGGCAGCAGCTCACGAAATCGCCACACCCCGGAGTTGTCCAGCGCCTCAGCCGAGCAGCGCCGCTCGCGCCACAGCCACTTCAGCGCGCCCGCGTTGGGGCGATCGCTGCCCCGGCGCTGGCTCCAGCCGGGATATTCCACTTCAAAAAGGTCGCCGCAAGCCGTGCAGCGGAAGTCCGGCCGCGCCTCCGTGCCCGCGATCCGCGCTCCGCATCCGAAACAGCGCAATTGGTGCAGATTGTCGTTCATCCCTGGTGTTAGCCTACCAGCGTAGGGCGACTTTTGCTCTGTATAGGAGATTCCCTCTTTGTTGCGCATTCGGTTTCTTCTTCCTCTACTTGCGTCGGCTCTTCTGGCGCAGAGCCAGGCCCAGACCGTACTGCGCGTAGCCGCAGCGGCTGACCTGGAACCGGTGTTGCCGCCGATCTTCGCCCAGTTCCGGCAAGCCACCGGGATTGAGGCCGAAGCCACCTACAAAGCCTCGGCGATGCTGACCACCCTGATCCTGAACGGCGCTCCCTTTGACCTGTTTCTCTCGGCCGATCTCAGCTATCCCAAGCGCCTGATCGATGCCGGGCTGGCTGACGCCGCGGGTTCGTCCGACTCCTCCACGCCGATCACATACGCCAAAGGAACGCTCGTACTCTGGACGCGCAAGGACTCTCATCTTCCTCCGCCGTCGCTCGATCTGCTGCGCAATCCCGCTATGAAGCGTCTGGCCATTGCCGATCCTTCGCGCGCTCCCTATGGCCGCGCCGCCGTCGCCGCGCTGACCAGCCTTCATCTCTACGACTCCCTCGAGTCCCGCATCGTGATCGCCGAAAACATTGCCCAGGCCGCCCAGTTTGTCGACTCCGGCAACGCCGACGCGGGGCTGATCTCGCTGACCTCGGCGCTCACGCCGCAGCTCTGTTCCAGCGGTACGTATTTCGTCATTCCGCGCAATTTGTATCCGCCCATCGAGCAGGGAGCGGTGATTATCAGCAAGACCACCCACCGCGCCGCCGTGCGCAAGTTGCTCGACTACCTGCTTTCGCCCGCGGTTCAGGCGGAATTAGCCAGGAGCGGCCTCACTCCGGTCCGCTAGGAGAATTTCACGAATGAGAAACCGCACACTGCACCGGGCTCACGACCGGCTCTGACGAAAACGATGGATTGGCAGGCACTTGCGCTCTCACTCCGGCTGGCTACGGTCACCACCGCGATTCTTCTCGCCGTGGGCATTCCTCTCGCCTCTCTGCTGGTGCTGGGCCGGGGCCGCTGGCTGGCGGCCGTGGAGGCGCTCTCCGTGCTGCCGCTGGTGTTGCCGCCCACGGTGCTGGGCTTCTTCCTGCTGGTTTTGCTGGGTCCGCGCACCGCCTTTGGCCGCGTACTGATTGCGCTGATCGGCCACCCGCTGGCCTTCACCTTCTCCGGCCTGGTGGTCGGATCGGCGATTTACAGCCTGCCCCTTGCCGTTCAGCCGCTGATCGCCGGCTTCGCCGCCGTCGACCCTGTGCTGGTCGATGCCGCGCGCCTGCTCGGCGCCACGCCGCCGCGATTGGTGCGCACGCTGCTGCTGCCGCTTGCGCGCCGTTCACTGCTGGCCGGCGCGGTGCTCAGCTTCTTGCACACTTTGGGCGAGTTCGGCGTGGTGCTCATGCTGGGTGGGGACATTCCTGGCGCCACGCGGACCCTCTCCATCGTGCTCTACAACCAGGTGGAGAACTTCGACTACGCCGCCGCCAACCGCACCGCCGCAACCCTGCTCGGCATCAGCGTGGTGGCCCTGGCCGCGATTTATCTCGGAGGCCGTATGCGCGGAGACAGCCATGCTTGAGATGACGCTCCACGCCCGCCGCGGCAGCTTCCACCTCCAGGTGGAATGTCGTTTCGCGTCGGAGTGGACGGTGATCTTCGGCCCATCAGGCGCAGGCAAGAGTTCCCTGTTGCGCCTGCTCGCCGGCCTCGATCTGGCTGAGGCCGGCCATCCGGCGCATATTATCCTCGATGGCCGCCCGCTCACCGACAGTTCCCGAGGACTCCATCTCCGCCCGGGCCGCCGCCAGACCAGCATGGTCACGCAGCAGCCCGCGCTCTTCCCTCACCTCGGCGTCGAGGCCAACATCGCCTATGGCTTGAGCGCGCTGGATCGCGCAGACCGCAAGACGCGCGTCGCGGAGATGCTGGAGTTGGTGGATGCAACAGCTCTCGTCACTCGCCGTCCGCGCGATCTTTCCGGCGGCGAGGCGCAGCGTGTGGCGCTGGCCCGCGCCCTGGCTCCCATGCCGCGCCTGCTGCTGCTGGACGAGCCTTTTTCAGCCCTCGACGGCTCCTCCAGCGATGCCTTGCTCGACCGTTTGCAGCAATGGGCTGCCCAGCACCACGTCCAGACCGTAATGGCCACGCACGACGTAACCGATGCGCTGACCACCGGCGCCGAGGTCGCCCTGCTCAAAGAAGGCCGCCTGGCCGCGCTGGGGCCCGCTGCGCAGGTTCTGGCCGCCGAACGCCAGCGAATCTCCAGCCACTTGAACTAGGGCCTGTTAACACTACTGGGGCGGATGACGTTGCGAGCCAAAATCGGGTCAGGCGAGGGGGAGGACTACGGCTGTGGCGGGCCCACCGCCTAGGACGACAACGAAGCATGACCCGATTGGGGCCGCAACCCGAAGGGACAGGGCCAATTTTTTCGATTTCGTTGTCGCTCGTCGCTAGCAGACACCCGGTATCCACCCCACGGACTGAGACCTGTCCGTGGGGACCCCGGGTATGCGTCGCTCCTCGCTTCTAGAACTCAAAAAAACGCCTCCTGTCGCCACCACCCCAGTAGTGTTAACAGGCCCTAGCTCTTATCCTGCGCGGAAAATCCCACCAGCACCGGCTCCAGCTCCAGCGCAATCCCAAACCGATCCTCAACGCGCGCGCGAATCAGCCCAGCCAGCGCCAGAACTTCAACAGCACTCGCTCCATTCCGATTCACTAGCGCCAGCGTGTGCCGCGTGGAAACTCCCGCCGCACCCCGTGCAAATCCCCTGGCAAAGCCGGCCTGCTCGATCAGCCACGCCGCCGCGAGCTTCACCTGTCCCGGTCCCGCGGCAAAGCGTGGCGGTTCCTTGCCGGCCTCGGCCGCAATTAGCCCAGCATGCTCCTCGCTCACCACGGGATTCTTGAAGAAGCTCCCTGCGCTGCGGCAATCTGGATCGCCTTCCACCAGCAGCATGCCCTTCGACTGACGAATCCGCCGCACCTCCGCGGCCACCTCAGCCAGAGTCGGTTCCGCGCCTGCGCGGCAGTTCTGTTCGAATGCCCGCTGCAGCTCCGCATAGCGCAGCGTTGGCGCGCCGCCCGGAGTCAGACGAAAATCCACCCGCGTCACGATGAAGCGTCCCCGGTCGGCCGCGTTGAACCGGCTATGCCGGTAAGCAAACCCGCACGCGTCGTTCGCCAGCTCCACAAAAGCCCGTTCCTGCAGGTCAAAGGCCCTCACTCGCTCTATGGTCGAAGCAGCTTCCTGCCCGTAAGCACCCACATTCTGCACCGGAGTTCCACCCACGCTTCCCGGGATCCCCGCCAGGCATTCAATTCCCGCGCATCCATCCTGCACTGCTCGCTCGACAAAGCGATCCCAGTCTTCGCCCGCAGCGGCGCGAAAAATTCGCTGACCCCGCGTCTCTTCCACTGAAATGCCCTGCACGCGCACATGCACCACCAAGCCGTCGAAGCCTGCATCGGAAACCAGCAGATTGCTGCCCCCGCCGAGCACAAACAGGGCAACCCTGCGCCCGCGCGCCCACTCTGCCGCTTCCACAATCTCGTCTTCGCTAATCGCCTCCACAAACCAGCGGGCCGGACCGCCAATGTGGAACGTAGTCAGCGGCGCAAGAGGCTTATTTTCGAGCACGAGCATGGTTCCAAGGCTACAGCAAAACCAGGGTCGATGTATCCCGAAGCCACCGAACTCAAGTCGACGCGACCATCAGGGAGCGGCGACCTTGAAACACGCTGCATAGGACACAGTTACCCTGGTTTTGCTTTAAAGCATTGCTCCTTCTCGCGTACACCAGGGCGGGTGCACGCAAGCGCCGCCCGCAACCACCCGTTGCCAGGGAGGATCGAAAGCGATAATGCCCTCGACCGGCCGGTAACGGTATAATCAGAACAGGCAACTTCCCCTGCCGGAGGCGAACATGTATCCAGAATTGATGGTGATTCCGATGCGCGAGGAGCTGGCGCGCGCCGGGATTGAAGAAACCCGGACTGCCGAGGACGTGGACGCGATTCTGGCCAAGCCGGGAACGACCCTGCTCGTTGTCAACTCCATCTGCGGTTGCGCCGCGGGCAAGATGCGTCCCGGCGTGCGCCTGGCGCTCAGCGCCTCGTCCAATCTCCCCGATCACAAGATCACCGTCTTTGCCGGCCAGGACCGCGAGGCCACCGAGCGCGCCCGCAGCTACTTTGAGGGCCATCCGCCCACCTCCCCCGCCGTTGCCGTTCTCCGCGACGGCAAACTGGTTTACCTCATGCAGCGCTCCCTCATCGAACAGCTCACCGCGCAGCAGATCGCCGGCGAGTTGGTTCGCACCTTCGACGAGTTCTGCGCCAAGACCGCGGTCTAGCCCCCCGGTTTTTCGCGCTAAAGAAAACGGCCTCCCATGCGGGAGGCCGTTTTCCATGGCCACATCACTTCCCCGGTCAGTCACCTTCCGGCGCATTTGCCAGCTTCTGCACCTTGCTGTGCTTGCGACTATAGGTGAAATAAATTATCTGCCCTACAATCAGCCAGCTCCCGAAGCCGATCCACGCGGGAGCATCGAGCGAGACCATCAAGGCTATGGAGACGATCATGCCGCAGATGGGAACCACGGGAACCCACGGAGTCCGGAAGGGACGCGGGATATCGGGTTGCTTGACGCGCATCACCCAGACGCCGAGGCAGACAATGGTGAACGCCAGCAGGGTGCCGAGGCTGACCAGTTCGCCGAGCAGCGTGATGGGGAAAAAAGCTGCCAGAAGGGCGGCGAAGGCGCCCATTACGATGGTGATCAGCCAGGGCGTGCAGAAGCGGGGATGCAGCTTGCCCACCCAGCTCCACAGCAATCCATCGTGGGACATGGCGTAGAGCACGCGGGTCTGGCCGAGCAGCATGACCAGCATGACCGACGCGAGGCCGGCAATGGCGCCGAGGTCGATGAGGAGAACGGCCCAGCGGACGCCGATCTCCTCTGCGGCGTCGGCCACTGGAGCGGCAACATTGAGCGTGGTGTAAGACTTGACGCCGGTGAGCAGGCCAGAGACGAATATGTAGAGGATGGTGCAGACGATCAGAGAGCCGAGAATCCCGAAGGGCATGTCCTTTTGCGGATTTCTGGCCTCCTGCGCGGCCGTGGAGACCGCGTCGAAGCCGATATAGGCAAAGAAGACCACTCCCGCGCCGCGCATGATGCCCGACCAGCCATATTGCCCGAAGTGGCCGGTGTTCTTGGGGATGAACGGGCGCCAGTTGGTGAGCATGTGCTGCCAGTGGCCGAAGGCGAAGGTGGCGCAGAGGCCGATAAAGATCAGCACCACGGAAACCTTGATCATGACGGCGGCGCTGGTAAAGTTCGCCGACTCGCGCACGCCGACGACGAGGATGATGGTGATCACCACCAACGCCGCCATAGCGAAAATATCGACCTTTGCCGAAAGCGCATGACCCAGGATCGTGAGCGTAAGCGACGGCGTCGGGTTGAACGGCAATTTGGTTCCGAAGAAGCCCACGAGACTGCTGACAAAGCCGCTCCAACCGACGGCGACGGTGGCTGCGCCGAATGCATATTCGAGGACCAGCGCCCAGCCGATGATCCAGGCGACCAGTTCGCCCATGGTCGCGTAGCCGTAGGTATAGGCGCTTCCGGCGATGGGAAGCATGGCCGCAAATTCCGCGTAGCATAACCCGGCGAAGATGCACCCAGTGCCGGCGATGATATACGAGATCACAATGGCCGGCCCGGCAAACTGCGCTGCCGCAGTGCCCGTGAGCACGAAGATACCGGCGCCGATGATGGCGCCGATGCCCAGCGTGACCAGGTTGATGGGTCCAAGCGCACGTTTGAGCGTCTGTTCGCCCGTCTCCTCGGCCTCCGCCATGATCGTGTCAATCGGCTTTGTCGCGAACAGCTTGACCGCCATCGATTCCCTCACCTTGGTTCGACTCTGCAGCCCCATTTGTTGCGGAGCGCTCTTGGAAGCGTGAGCGGAGCACCGTTCACGCGGGGGTTTCTGAATGCGATGCTTTCGCCGGCCGGTGTGACCAGAAAAGATAAACTGGAATACCGAGCAGGACCAGCACCAGGCCGGGCCACGTGTACTGAGGCTTGTACCGCAATAATACGATACAGATCCAGGCGGCCATGGTGATGTAGAGCGCGGGCAGCACGGGATAGCCCAGCACCTTGTACGGCCGTGGCGCCTCCGGCCGCTTGCGGCGCAGCACAAACAGCCCGCCGATGGTGAGGATGTAAAACACCAACTCGGCAAAGATGATGTAGTCCAGCAATTGGCTGTATGAGCCGGAGAGGCAGAGCAGAACCGTCCACGCTGCCTGTACCAGAAGTCCTGCCACCGGCGTTTTGTAGCGCGGGTGCAGCTTGCCCACCGACTTGAAGAACAGCCCGTCGCGGCTCATCGCGTAATAGACGCGGGCTCCGGCCAGCGTCATGCCGTTGGCGCAGCCGAAGGTGGAGATCAGGATGGCCGCGGCCATCAGCCCCGCGCCGCCCACCGGCAGCATCTGCGCCAGCGCCGCCGTGGCCACGCGGTCCTCGCTCGCATGTTGAATGCCCCGCGCCAGCGCCGTCGCGCCGTTGGGATCGCCGTGCATCGGCAGCACCAGCAGATAGCTGAGCGAAACCAGGAAGTAGACGGTCAGTACAAACCCCGTTCCCAGAGCCAGCGAGAGCGGAATATTTCGCTTGGGATTCCGAACCTCGCCCGCGGTAAACGTGATATTGTTCCACGCGTCAGCCGAGAACAGCGAACCCACCTGCACCACCGCCAGAATCACCACCACGTTCACCAGCACGATAGGCCCGCCAATGCCTACCTGCACCGGGTGCAGCGAATGCCATCCGGCGTTCTTCCAGAACTCGCTCAGGCCCGGGCCGAAGTTCGCCGCCCAGGCCGCGGTATCGTGCCCCACCGTCAGCGCCAGCAGGATCAGCGCCGCCAGCGACAGCGCCTTGGCCGAGGTAAACACATTCTGGATCAGCGCCCCCAGCCGCACGCCGAAGACGTTGACCACGGCCAGGAAGATGACAATCGTGACTCCGGCCAGGTTGGCCGTGTTGACTCCGATCTCCATGTTGCCCAGCACCATGGGACCCACCCGGAGCGCGGGGACGTGGGCAATGTGCCACAGCCAGTGGGTTGTGGAGACCGATGGAAAGAAGACTCCGAGAAACTTGCCGAACGCCACGCAGACCGCTGCGATCGTCCCCGTCTGAATCACCAGAAACAGCGTCCAGCCGAACAGAAATCCCCACAGCGGCCCCAGTGACTCGCGCAGGTAGACGTACTGTCCGCCGGCCTTCGGCATCATGGCCGCCAGCTCGCCGTAGCTGAGCGCGCCGATCATCGTCATAAGCGCCGTCACCGCCCAGGCGCCCAGGTAGAGCGCCGGCGAGTCCGTTCCGCGCGCTATGTCCGCATCCACAATGAAGATGCCGGAGCCAATCATCGAGCCGATCACGATCGCCGTGGAGCTGAAGAGGCCGAGACTCTGCGTGAGCTGCGGTGCGCCGTCCGCGCCGCTGGTCTCGGGGATGGGGGCATTTTCTGAAATCGTCACGTAATCAAATTTCTAACGGATTTGCGACCGGATGTCTTTCCTTTTCTTAAAATGGACGAGTTCAGGACAGCCGGCTGTCCGACTTCCGGGCAATTGTGTCTGAATTCAGAACAGACCGATTGTACGAACTTGGGACACTTCGCCCGCAAGCCGCATCCCAAACCCTCACCCCAGTCGGGCAATCCACCGCCGGAACTCGGCCGCCGGCTCCGCCGCGCGGAAGATGGCCGCCGCAACCGCAACCGTCGTGGCTCCAGCCGCCAACACCAGCGGCGCCGTCTCCAGCGTAATGCCGGCCGCCGCCGTCAGAACCCGCTCCGGTCCGGCCTCTGCCCGCAGCCGCCGTACCCCCTCCGGCCCGATGGGAGTCTTCGTTGTCTGCTTGGTCGTCGTCGCGTAGACCGGTCCCACCGCCAGGTAATCCACTGGCGCAGCAAGAATCCCGGGCAGAAATGCTTCGCTGCCCCCGAATGTGCCTACGATCCGTCCCGTCCCCACCAGCTTCCTTGCCTCCGCAGGCGTCACGTCCCCCGCGTCTAAGTGCACGCCATCAAATCCCAGTTGATCAACCAGATCCGCTCGATCATCGAGAATCAACTTCGCCTGTCCGGCAGGCAGCGCCGCGCGAAGAATCGCGCCATCGGCAATCACTTCGCCGTCGGAGCCCGTCTTATTGCGGTATTCCAGCAGCGTCACTCCTGCATCGGCCAGTGACCAGCCCAGTCTGCGCAGAAACTCCGCGCGACCCACCCGCGGAATCACCGAAGAATCCAGAATGGGATAGACCTTGGGAAATATAAAGGTCATGGGCCAAGCATAGTCCATGGATCATGCATCTATGTGCAAGCACTCGGTATCCAACTTGGTTCCGTTGAATACCCCGTTCCGCAGCTTCCCTTGATCCAGACCATCTGAGTGCGCGTCACTGTCCGCAGTGTCCGCTGAACCGAATCTGCGCCGCCCTTCCTATATCCCGTCCGCCGAAGGTCCGTATGTCCCCGGAATCGGTTTGTCGAGCAGCCGCAGATAGACGCCCAGTTGCGCGCGGTGGTGCACCATGTGGCTCACCACCATCTCGCGAAAGACCTGATGCCGCGGCGAGTCGACGTACGTCACCCCGCCGAAGATAAACTTCCAGTGCGCATCCCACCTCTCCGGCGAAACCGCGGCCAGTTCCTTGCGAATCCCGGGCAGTTCCCGGTCAAACTTCTCCAGCAGCTCCGCCTTGCTTGCGGGAACATACCCCTCCCACTTGTGATCGGCCGGGTACTCCAGCTTGTCCTGCTGCAGCGTGGTCAGCGCCCAGTCACCCGTCATCTCTGCCAGATGGCCCGTCAGGCGTCCCAGAGTCATCGATTTCGCATGGGGTTTGTAGCTCCAGTCCACGTCCTCAGGGATCGCCTCCATCATCTTGCGGGTGCGCGCCGCCTCCCGGTCAAATTCGGCAATCAGTTCCTTTTGAAAATCCATCCCAAAAGCTCCCAGTTACGCCCTCAGCATACGTGATTCCCGGTTAGAAAGCGAAGAAAAAGCGATAATATCTCCACTTCTTCTCTAATCCAATTATTCCTAATGTACTGAGGTCCCTACCGCGGCAGCGCAAAGGCCACATACGCCCCACCCGGAGGGCATTTTGGGTCCCTTCCGCTGCTCGTGGCAATCACCACATATTGCCGCCCGTCGATCATATACGTCGACGGCGTTGCGACTCCCGAAAACGGCAGCTCCGTCTCCCACAGAAGCTTCCCGGTCCGGCTGTCGGAGGCGCGGAATTTGCGGTCATAGACGGTGGCCCCGATGAATAGAACTCCGCCCGCCGTCACCACCGGACCGCCATAGACCTCCGACCCGGTGTTCTTCATCCCCTGCCGCGCCAGTTCCGGATACTCGCCCAGCGGAATCTTCCACAGGTACTTGCCCGTTGCGAGATCGATGGCGCTCAGCGTCCCCCAGGGCGGCGCAATCGCGGGATAGCCGTCGGGATCGAGAAACTTTCTGTACCCGGTAAAGGTGTATTTCTCCTGTCCGCCTTCCAGAGCTTTCGGCTTTCCGCGCTCCAGCGCCTCGCTCGTCTCTTTGCTGCCCTGCTCTGGCTGCGCGCCACCCGCGCGCACGAAAGCCAGCAGAGAGGTCAGTTCCGCACCCTGGATTCCGGGAAACCCCGGCATGCGCCCCGAGCCCATGTGAATCGAGTGAATCATCTTCGCGTCGCTCAGCCGCTTCGCCACTCCCACCAGCGAAGGAAATGTCGGCGGCGAACCTTTCAGGTCAGGGCCATGGCAAAGAGCGCACTGTTGTTGGTAGATTCCGGCTCCGGCGTCGCTGATTGGCTTGGCCGCGGTCAGCCCGCCCGTCCAGGCCATCTCCGTCGCGTCTACGTAGAGAATGTTCGTGGTTGGGTCAATGGCCGGCCCGCCCCACTCCGCGCCGCCGTCAAAGCCGGGAAATACCACCGTCTGCCGGTCCACGGCAAAGGGGTAGAACTGCCCGCCGTTGCGGAAGGTGCGGAAGGTTTTGACCGCCCAATCATGTGCTTCTGGTGTCCGCGTGGTGAGCATGTCTTCGGTCAGCCGCTGCCGCGCGAATGGCTCCGGCCAATCCGGCGCTGGCTGCGTCAGCGAGGTCACTTCGCCGGGAACCGTGCTGGCGGGATAGGGATGCTCGTGAATTGGGAACAGCGGCTCGCCGGTAAGCCGGTTAAACAAATACAAGTAGCCCTGCTTGGTGGTCTGCGCCAGCGCATCGATGGTCTTGCCGTCGTGCTGGATGGTGAACAGCGCCGGCGGCGAGGGAAAGTCGCGATCCCACAGGTCGTGGTGAACTCCCTGGAAATACCACAGCAGCTTTCCTGTGTTGGCGTCCAGAGCCAGCTCGGTATTCGCGTAGAGATCGTCGCCCACGCGGTCCCCGCCGTAGAAGTCCATCACTGCCGATCCGGTGGGCGCATAGACAATGCCGCGCTTCACGTCCACAGCCATCCCCGCCCAGTTATTGGCCGCGCCCGCTGTCTTCCACGCGCCCGGCGGCCAGGTTTCGTGCCCCGGCTCCCCAGGCCGCGGTATGGTATGAAACCGCCAGCGCAGCTTGCCGGTGCGCACGTCATAGGCGCGTATATCGCCGGGCGGGGCCGGGTGCGACTCCGGATTGCGCCCGCCCACGATGATCATGTCCTTGTACACAATCCCGGGCGTCGTCAGCGCAATCGACTGCTTTCGATAGTCGCCGCGCAGCCCTTTGCGCAGGTCGATGCGGCCGTTCTCGCCGAAGCTCGCGATCGGCCTGCCCGTCTCCGCGTCGAGGCAGTAGAGATAATTCATCACCCCGGCCAGGATGCGTCCATGCCGGCCATCGTTCCAGTAAGCCACGCCGCGGTTGGGCTGCCTGCCGTGGATTCCCGCGTCGAACTTCCACTTCAGCTCGCCGGTGGCCGCGTCCAGGGCAATCACCTTCTGCGTCTGCGTGTATGCGTAGAGCGTCCGGCCCACGATCAGCGGATTGGACTCCAATCCGCCAGTCTCCCCAGTGTCGTAGCGCCATGCCACCTGCAGGTTGTGCACGTTGTCGCGGTTGATCTGGTCGAGCGGCGAGTAGTGATCCCCCTCCGGTCCGCCGTTGTAGACCGTCCAGCCGACCTGGCTCTGCGCGGCGCAGATCCCGCTCCAGCAGCCCGTAAGAAACACAAAAAGCAGGGCCACTTTGATCGCCGTTCCAAGTCTGTATCTTGTTTCCTGCCCCATTCGTTTTACCGGAACCTCGTCGATGCAAAGGCCGAAGAAAATGCCTCCTGCCAGCCTTTCACAGTTTGCCCGTGAGGCGCCATCAGCGGCGGCGGCGAGCCCTGCGGCGGCACATCGACGGGAAGCGGCAGTTCCGGCGGCTCCGGGCTGTCGATCTGCAGGTAGTTGCCGTGCTGGTAATCCCAATCATCCGGAATCATGAAGGGTGTTTCGAGGTTTGCGGGCCACGGCTGGGTGGGTCCGCAGTGTCCCAGCGCCGCACGCCACCACGGATGTCCCTGGTCCAGAATTCCAGCCAGAAAATTTCCCAGCGGGAAGGCCATCGAAAGCACCTCGTCCTTTTTCGACGACAGAACCGAGATCGTCTCCACATTCCCCGCTGCCGAGCTGAATTGGGCGCTCAGGCAGTTGTCGTCGACCGCTCCGGCCATCAGCACCACCCGCCGCACCGGCAAGCTCATCTGCCCGATGGTGGCCAGCACCACCCGCGCTCCCAAGCTGTGCGAGGCAAAAGAAATGCTGGCCGCCTGGACAAAATTCTCATCCAGAAACGGTGCGATCAGTTTGCCTGCATCGTCTGCAACCCGCGGTTCCTCGGGATAGTCAAGCCCATGCGCCCAGACAGAATCCCCCGGCCATAGCAGCCCCACGAACGCCGAGCTCGGCTCCGGCATTTGCAGCAGACTCGCCCAGTTCGACAGACAGGCAATCCCGTCCGCTCGATCCACATTGAAGCCGTGAGTGGCGATAAGCACGTGACGGCCCGCGATGCCGGCCAGCAGTTGTTTCAGGCTCAGGCTCACGTAATCGCCGGAGTCCGTCTTCTGATTGACCGCCACGGAACTGGCCAGTTCGCCGCCGACGGGATCCAGACGCAGATCGAGGAAAGGTGTCATGGCGGCCTACTTCTTCACCAGTTGCAGGGTGTTGACCGCAGTCGCCAGCGCCGTGGAGAGATCCTTGGCGATGGGCGCAAGCGGCGTGGCCAGCAACCCGATCAAGACTGCCTCCGCCATCTCCCGGTGCCAGAAGAACGCGCTGCTTCCCACCAGCGACCATCCTCCCGCCAGGGCCAACAGCACAGCGATCACCGCGGCCACCGCGCGAGTCCAGTTGCGATAGAGCTGGTCGGCACGCTGGTAGCACTCGTCGAGCTGTGCCGTCACGATCAGGTCGAAACGCGCGTACACATCCTGCTGCGGTTGGCTCAATGAGGTTCCGGACGCGATGCAGTCGGCCACCTGCTTCAGTATCTCCGGGTCCACGTTAGCGATCTGGGCCAGCGCCTCCGCGTTCCCGGCGCTCAGGTGCAGCTTGATCAGGGATTTGGCGATCGCCTTCTGGCTGCCGAGGTCGGTTCCATTGATCCAGTTGGCCTGCAGAGAGCCCAGAATCTTTACCCGGGGCAGCGCGTTGCGCGGCGCTTCTTCGGCTGCTTTCTCGGGCGTAAGTGCCGTAACAGTTTGCCGGATTCCGGCAAATCCAATGCGATTGATCCAGGGATTGACAGGCTTGGCCGCTTCCAGCAGGCCAAACGCCGCTGTTCCCAGTCCGCCGATGGCGGCGATGATTTGAGGGAGGTTCTGGAGGATCATAGTGCTCGTGCCTTTCTTTCCGGTCACTCTATAAGCGAGAAAGCCGCCCAGTAAAGAAAAATCTTGGCACAGGATTGCGCGTCGCGGCGCTTCGCCGCGGCCCAGCGCCGTTTCAACCCCAGAACAAAAAGGCCGGACTCCATTCTGGAATCCGGCTTCGCTTAGCATACTCTTTTGCCGCGCTTCAATCCGCAATGATTTGTGCGGTTCTTATCCTTCCGCACGTTTCGCCAGGAACCGCTCCATGAATTTGGTGTCGAACTCACCCTTGCGGAAGTCTTCATCGGCAAGGATCTCCTGGTGCAGTGGAATGGAGGTTTGAATGCCCTGCACGATGAACTGGCTGAGCGCGCGCTCCATCTTGGCGATTGCTTCGGCCCGGTCGCATCCGTGCACAATCAGCTTGGCAAGAAGCGAGTCGTAGTAGGGTGGCACGACACTCTCGGCGTACTGCGCCGTATCCACGCGCACCCCGTTGCCGCCGGGCACATTGAAGGCCGTAATCTGGCCCGCCGACGGCGTAAACTTCACCGGATGCTCGGCATTGATGCGGCACTCGATGGCGTGGCCGCGCATCTCCAGCCTGGGCGGCAGAATTGCTTCGAGCCGCTCGCCGGCGGCGATCCGCAACTGCGCCTTCACCAGATCCACGCCGGTAATAGCCTCGGTAACCGGGTGCTCCACCTGAATGCGGGTGTTCATCTCAATGAAGTAGAGCTGGCGGCTCTCGTCCATCAGAAATTCCACGGTGCCTGCGTTGTGATAACCGATCTCCGCCAGGCAGCGGCACAACGTGCGACCGATCTCCTCGCGCATCTTGGGTGTGACCTGAAGCGAAGGCGCCTCTTCAATCAGCTTCTGATGGCGTCGCTGGATGGAGCACTCGCGCTCACACAACGTGGCCACGTTGCCGTGCTCATCGGCCAGCACCTGGAACTCAATGTGCCGGGGCTGCTCGATGAACTTCTCCATGTAGAGCTCGCCGTTCCCGAAGGCGTTGGCCGCTTCGCTATAGGCAGCATGGAACAGGTTGGGCAGATCTTCCGGGGTACGCACAATCCGCATGCCCCGCCCGCCGCCGCCTGCCTTGGCCTTGAGGATCACCGGGTAACCGATCTTGCGCGCCCAGCTCTGGGCCTCGTCGTCGGTGGCGATGACGCCATCGGAACCCGGAAGGATCGGCACCTTGGCTTTTTTCATCGCCTGGCGGGCTTTTTCCTTCTCGCCCATCAGCCGCGTCACCTCCGGCGGAGGCCCGATGAACTTGATGTTCGAGGCGCGGCAGACCTCGGCGAAGTTGGCGTTCTCGCTCAGCAGGCCATAGCCGGGATGGATCGCGTCCACATCCGCGATCTCCGCCGCCGAGATGACCGCGGGCACATTGAGATAGCTGTCGGACAGGCGCGGTGGCCCGATGCAGATTGCCTCGTCGGCAAAGCGCACGTGCAAGGCGTTGCGGTCGGCCTCGCTGTAGATGGCTACGGTGCGGATCCCCAGCTCCCGGCAGGCATCCAGGACCCGTAGTGCGATTTCGCCGCGATTGGCAATCAGTACTTTACGAAACATAGTTAGCAAGTCAGCTAGTCAGCAGGTTAGCAAATCATCTGGGTTAGCGAGCAGGCCCCGTCCCGGAATTGCCGGAAATCTTGGCAGCGCCTCAAGTCCAGCGAATGGGCAGTGTGGCGAGCGTGCTGACTCGCTGACTTGCTCACTCGTTCTACCCCTGCTCTATCGAAAACAGCGGCTGCCCGAACTCCACGGGCTGGCCGTTGGAAACGAGACATTTTACGATCTCGCCGGAAGCATCAGACTCGATTTCGTTCATCAGCTTCATGGCCTCGACGATACAGATCACCTGGCCTTTTTCCACGTGGTCGCCGGGAGAAACGAACGGCGCGGCGCCGGGTGAGGGCGAACCGTAAAAGGTGCCGACAATCGGCGATTTCACCAGGTGCAGTCCGGCCTCCGAATCGGCGGCGGGAGCCTCGGGAGTCTGCGCCGCTTGCGCTGCGGCGGCGGCAGCCTGCGTCACGGCAGGAGGGGCCGAAGCCAGCAGCCGCGCCAGATCGCCCAGCCCTGCTCCCGAGCCTGCCTGCTCGTTGAACTTGAGCCGGATCTTCAGATCACCCCGGTCCAGATCGAACTCGGCGATCTGATATTCCCTCAGGAATTCAATCAGTTGTTTCAGATCCTCAATATCCTGTGGTTTCATTCGTTCCTTAACTCCCCTGCCAGGGGGTGAAATGGGTTCCCATCAAAGTTCGATCAGGGCCTTGGGGGCGGGAGTAATAATCTGTCCTCCGGTCTGGGTCACCGCCACCATATCCTCGATTCGGATTCCGTACTGGCCCGGCAAATAGATGCCTGGCTCGATAGTGACCACCATGCCCGGGAGCAGCCGTGTGGTCTGTCCCGCACCCAGCCGCGGCGGCTCATGAATCTCCAACCCGACGCCGTGCCCGGTGGAATGGGAAAATGCCTCGGCCAATCCCTCCCGGCGCAACACGTTGCGCGCGGCTTCGTCCACCTCCCCGCAACTTACGCCCGGAATCACCGCATCCACCGCCGTCACCTGAGCCTCCAGCACTGCCTGGTAGGCCTTCCGCTCACTGCTCTTCGGATTTCCCAGGTAGACGGTTCTGGTCATATCCGAGCAGTAACCCTTGAGGATAACACCGAAGTCGAGGGTCACAAAGCCTTTACGCGGCAGCGGCGCCCGCCCGGCCCGGCCATGAGGGAATGCGGATCGCGCCCCCGACGCCACGATGGTTTCAAACGACATCCCTTCGGCCCCCAGCAGGCGAGCCTGGTGTTCCAGCTCCGCGGCCACTTCGATCTCCTCCATGCCAGGCCGCAGAACGCTCAGAATTTGCTCGAAGAGCTTGCAGCCGATCAGGGCCGCCTCGCAAATCAGCGTCAACTCGTCCTCATCCTTGACCAGGCGCAGCGTCTCCACCAGCGATGCCGCCTCGGCAGAGAGAAACGAGCGCCGCAGCCGCGCCGGCAGGGCCGCACGCCAGCGGGAAAGCTCGGCCACCGTCGTGCGCGCCGGGTCGAAGCCGGCAAACTCCACGCCCGCCTGGGCCGCCAGCCACTCCACCGCGGCCACCGACGGCGCTCCGGAGACGATCTCCACCCGCGCCGCCTGCACCTCTTCGGCCGCCTGCGCCTGGTAGCGTCCATCGGTAAACAGCCGCGCCGCCCGGCTGGTCACGGCCAGCGCCGCGCTCGAGCCCGTGAATCCTGTCAGGTAGCGAAGGTCGGGGAGATGCGTAACCAGAAGTCCGCCAAGGCCTGCGCGGGTCATGCGGCGGCGCAACTGGCCGATGCGTCGTAAGTGATCCACTCGGAAAGGATAAATCACCCCGAATGGTAGGCCCTGCGCTGCAGGTTTCCGGTCTTGCCGCCCGGTCAGAGATGAGCCGTCGCCGGGCGGCTAGGTCTGGAACCGCTCCCGATGCAGTGAGCGGCCTTAAAGCGCCGGCCGCACCGGCTTCTTCTGCTGCGGACCCACTTCGGCCTCAGCCGCGTGCCGGTCCGACTGCCGGTCCATCCACTCGTCCAGCCGCGAGCGCTTGAAGCGCCACCGGTTGCCCAGCTTGAAGGCCGGAACAAATCCCTCCGAGGCGTACTTGTAGAGGGTGTCGGGCGAGATGCCCAGGTAATCCGAGGCCTGGCGGATATCCATCACCTCGCGCACCTCGGGAACCAAAAGATGGGAGCGGGCAGCAGTATTGCGCATAATTGCCTCCGGGTGGGCAGAGCGCCCAGAGAGAACTCCGGCAATTCTGCCGGTAGTCTTGTATATAACGCGGATTCACCCGCCAGTTCAAGGAATTTCAGGGAGTTACCCGGAAATTTATCGGATTCGCACCCCTTCTTATGGAGGCACAGCAGCGAGTCATTCTGCCGGAAATCCATCCGGTTGCGCCTTTGCGTCTGCCGACCGCAAGGGCTTGGGTGGTTAGGTCAGATGGTGCGTTGACCTGCGTCCGCAGCTTGGCCTGGCGCTTATTTCCGTTCTAGCCGTTTTGCGTGCGGTTGTTCCGCCCCGTCCCGCAAGGTTCGTCCGGATTGCCCCTTCGCGGCAGGTCAGTTCTGGTCATCGCGGCGGTGCAGGGTCGGCTGGTCGGTGCCGTCCGAACCATTCCCGTTATCCGTGCCGCTGGCGCGGCGCAACGACGGCTTCTGTGTGTTCTTGGCATCCAGTAAGCGCTCCTTGTTTTCAATCCGCGCCAGCCGCGCCTTGACGTCGTCGAACTCCGAGGTGGTCACCAGGTACTCGTCCCGGGGAGGCAGGATATGTTCGATCTCCTCCTGAGTACGCAGAATGCGGTCCGGGGTCTGCGGATGGTCGGAGAAGACCTTGGCCACCAGCCCCGGCTTGCGCTTCTGCAGAGCCTGGATCTTCTCAAAGAAGGTGATAAACGCCTGCGGATCGTAGCCGGCCTTGTACATATACTGCACGCCCAGGTAGTCGGCCTGCGCCTCAAACTCGCGTGAGAACTCCAGGAAGGTGACCGGTATGGCCAGCGAAACAGCCTCATAGATCCCGTACCCTGTCCACGTATAGCCGGTCATCATGATCAACGGAATGGTGCCCAGCTGCGCATAGTTTATGCGCGTCATCTCGCGTGCGGCATGGTGGGCGCACACATGGGCTGTCTCGTGAGCCATCACGCCGGCCAGCTCGGCCTCTTCATCTGCATTCAGAATCAGCCCTGAGTTCACGTAAAAAAAGCCGCCCGGCAGCGCGAACGCGTTGATTTCGTCTGAATCCAGGACCTTGATGGTGAAGGGCACCTTGCAGTCGGAGTTCCTGACGATGTTCTGGCCGATCCGGTTGACGTACTCATCAACCACCGGATCGGTGATGAACTTGGCGGTCTTCTCGATCTGGTCCGCGTACTGCTTGCCCATCTTGATCTCGGAATCCTCCGAGTACCAGTTGCCCAGGCCCCGTCTGCCGATATTGCGATTGCCCACGGCATTCACATCTTCGATGCTGCCCGGCTTGATCTTCTGCAAATCACCGCCAACCGGTACCACCTTGGTCAGATCGACGCCATCGGCGGTCTGGTCTCCTCCCACCGGGGTCGTCCCGGGAGCCGGCTTCTTGGCGGAATCATCCGTCTGCTTGCCGGAAGAAGTTGACGCGGTGCTGCTGGTGGCCGTCTTCGCCGGTGCGGGAACATCGCCCCCCACCGGTGCGGTTCCCGGCGCCGGCTGAGCCGTCGAATCCTTCGTGGATGGCGTGGACGTTGTACTGGTGTTTGCCGGGGAGGTTCCCGAGGCCGGTTGCGCTGCGGGCGTGCTGGCAGTAGGCGTGCTCGACCCCGTCGTCTGTGCCGACAGCCCCACAGTCATCGCCAGCGTCAAAGCCGTCAGCGCCAGGACTCTCGCTCCTTGGAACTCTGTCCTCATATCCTCACCTCCAGCGCCAGGATTCCCGTCTCGCTCGCCGCTTCGCTCCATCTTATAGACGTTAGTATCCGCCCGATTGGCAACAGGAGGGAAGAAGAATTCCATTCTCCCGGCTGGGCGGCCCGCATCATCCCCTGCCCTGCCTGCCCCGGCCCTCGGAGTCTCCAGCCGGGATCTTCTTTCCGCTCGCATCCGTCTGAATTAAAGTGGAAACGAACCGCAGCAGGGAGGAATTTTGCGCCGGACGATTCTGATGGCAGTCGCAATGGTCATTTGCGGGGCCGCGCAGCTTTTCGCCCAGGCTCCTCATCCCCACACTCCCCCTCCCCCCGTGCTGCTGGAACATCTGCTGTCGCCGCGCACCCATCCCCAGCCTGCGCCGGCCCCAGTTGCTCCCTCCCCGGACACCATCTTGGACGCCACCCGCCTGGGCTCCTCGCTGCGCCTCGACAAGGGCTGGCGCGTAGGGATTTCCGACGCTCCGTCCGCGTCGTCGCCCGATTTCGATGATTCTGCCTGGGCGGTCCGTGACGCGCAACCCAACTTCGCCGAGGTCCCCCGCACCGTAATCATCCGGCAGGGGTCCCCCAGCAGCCCATCCGGAATCCAGAGCAACGGAAACGACCGTTCCCGACCTTACCCGCGGATGTTCGCCTGGTTCCGGCTTCACATTAAGCTGGCTCCCAATCACGGGCCGCTAGCACTGCTCATTGAGCTGCCCGTCTCCCAGAGCACCACCTTTTCCATTGGTTCCTCCAGCGGCCCGGGCGTGGAAGTCTATGCCAACGGCAAACGTATCCAGCCGGAGGGTCCGCACAGCGATGTTCCCCAGCGCTATCAGCAAATCTCCCGAATCTACAACCTGAATCTGGCCCCCTCGGAGACCTCTCTGACCCTGGCTCTCCGCACCATGTACTTCCCCTTCGGATTCGACTCGTACACCACGTTTTTCAGCCGTCATACGGTTCTCCTGGGCGACCCAAGGGAACTCCAGCGCTCGATGGCGCTCTGGCAGGATCGCGGCCTCTTTGAGCACATTCCGCGCCTGGTCAACTCCTTCCTGATGCTGATTCTCGCGCTGTTCCTGCTGGCCCTCTATTTCGCGCAGAAGGGCCACATTGAATACCTCTGGCTGGCTCTCTACGAGCTGGTCAAGGCGCCCATCAGTTTCGTCGACCTGGCCGGGAGCTCTGCCTGGCTGGATCAGATCTGGTACACCGCCCTACTCCTCGAGTTGGCTCTCCTCTCGGCCTATCTCTTTTTCGAGTTTCTCGTCTCCTTCCTGTCGCTCCGCCGCCGCTGGACCATCCTTTTGCTCCGCTATGCCGCTCTGCCCATGGCCGTCATGGGACCCTGCCTGCTGCTGTCTGGCCGCAGCCGGGCCATGGGCATCTTGCTGGCCGCCATTTTCTTCTGGACCTTGTTCTGGATGCTGGGCTGGCTCGTCTTTATGTTCGCCACCTTGATTGCCGCCACGCTGCGCCGCAACTTTGAGGCCGGCCTCCTGCTCATCCCCCTCGTGTTCAGCCTCATCGGCATCATCGAGCCGGTGCTCACCGGGGGCATGTCCGGCTGGACCGGTCACGCCTTCCATTCGCCCTTGACCATCCAGGCCGGACCCATTCCCATCCATTTCGCCTCCATCGCCGACTTCACCGGAATCCTGGTCATCGTGCTCATCATCTTCTTCCGTTTCCTGCGCATTCACCGCGACCAGGAGCGAGCCTCCAGCGAGCTGGCCGCGGCCCGCAGCATACAGGAGCTGATGATTCCCCGCGAGCCCCAGGAGACCCCCGGTTACCAAGTTGATTCCGTCTACAACCCCGCCAACGAGGTAGGCGGCGACTTCTTCCACGTGCAGCCGGCGCCAGACGGCGGCCTGCTGGTGGTCATCGGCGACGTCGCCGGCAAGGGCATGAAGGCCGCCATGAGCGTCTCCATGCTGATGGGCGCGCTGCGCCACACCCCGGAGCGCAGCCCCGCGAAGATTCTCGAATCCCTCAACAGCGTCCTCGCCGGCAGTGATAGCTTCACCACCTGCCAGGCCGCCTGGTTCGGCGTTAACGGCGAGCTGATTCTGGCCAACGCCGGCCATCTGCCGCCCTATCTGAACAGCCAGGAGATTCCCGTGCCCGGCGGCCTGCCTTTGGGCGTCTTGCCGGATGTTCACTACGAGGAACTCCACCTCTTTCTGCACCCCGGCGACCGCGTGCTCCTGCTCTCCGACGGCGTGGTTGAGGCTCGCCGTCCCTCCGGCGAGCTCTTCGGCTTTCAGCGCGTCCACAACCTCAGCAACCAGTCGGCCTTCTACATCGCCGATGCCGCTCGCGCCTTCGGCCAGCAGGACGACATCACCGTACTTACCATCCGCCGTCTCGCGCAGGCCATGGCCGCATAGAACCTTCCCGCGCAGGTGGCAGGCGGTTAGTCGTAGTACTCCAGCCCTAGGCGCGTGATCAACTTCTCGCCCATGATGTGGCGCAAAGTGTCTTTCAACCTCATCGACTGAACGAACAGATCGTGTTCCGGCTCCATCCCCTCGGCGGCCTGTGGCGACTTTAGATAGAAGCTCAGCCACTCCTGAACCCCGGTCGAGCGCAGTTTCGGCGCGCGCTGCGCGAGATCGAGAAACAGCACCAGGTCAAGCGCGATCGGCGCTGCCAGAATCGAGTCGCGGCACAAGAAGTTCACTTTGATCTGCATCGGGTAGCCCAGCCAACCAAAGATGTCGATGTTGTCCCACGCCTCCTTATCGTCCCCGCGCGGCGGATAGTAGTTGATGCGAATCTTGTGGTAGAGGTCCTTATAGAGATCCGGATAAAGCTCCGGCTGCAAAATATATTCAAGCGACCCCAGCTTCGATTCTTCCTTCGTCTTGAACGATTGCGGATCGTCCAGTACCTCCCCGTCGCGATTGCCCAGAATATTGGTCGAGAACCACCCCGCCACCCCCAGATGCCGCTCCTTCAGCGCCGGTGCCAGCACCGTCTTCATCAGCGTCTGCCCGGTTTTGAAGTCCTTCCCGCAGATCGGCGCAGCATTCCTCTTCGACAGCTCGATTAGCGCCTTCATATCCACCGTAAGGTTAGGCGCGCCATTCGCAAACGGCACGCCCTCGCTCAGCGCGGCATATGCGTAGATTTGCGAAGGCGCAATCGCCGGATCGTCCGTCTCCAGTCCACGCTCGAAAGCCTCAATCGTTTCGTGCACCGCCGCAGGCTCCAGAAAAATCTCCGTCGACCCGCACCAGATCATCACCACCCGCTCCACCGTCCGCCGGAAGTTGCGAATCTCCTCGCGCACCTGCTCCGCCAGATCGCGCCTGTTCTTCCCCGTCTTCGCGTGCGTGCCATGCAGCCGTTTCACGTAGTGCTGATCGAAGACCGCCGGCATCGGTTCGATTGTCTCCAGAAACGGTTTCAGCTTCTCCAGCAGCTCCTTGTCCAGCACCTTCGCGTGCGCCGCCGCCTCGTAGACGTTATCCGCGAAGATGTCCCACCCGGTAAAAACCAGATCGTTCAAATCGGCCAGCGGCACAAAATCCTTCACCATCCGCGTGCAGTTGTCCGCCCCCTCGTCCAGCTCGATCCGCCCCATCTGCGTCAGCGATCCCACCGGCTTGGCCAGCCCGCGCCGCACCGCCTCCACGCCGGCGATCATCGTTGTCGCCACCGCACCCAGTCCCACCACCATCACGCCCAGCTTGCCTGCCGCCGGCGCAACTTTCTCCATCCCGTCTGCCCTCACACCGCCCTGCTGCTTCATCTCCATCGCTTCTCCTCTCTCCTCCGGTTCAAGAAATCACAATCAATCCACGCGCACAGAGACACAACTCTCCCGTAGGCGCGCCGTGACGCGTCTGTTGGTCCGCTTACATTTGGTTAGCTAGCTGGTTTCTCGCGCGTGCCGGATATGCGTCCAGACAAACCACACCGCTCCGGCCAGCAGCGCAATCTCCACCGCCAGGTGAAAGCGATGGAACAACTCATACAGTCTCGGGTCGGTGTGCCACTTCTCGCCGAGGGTTCTGCCCGCCGTGGCCAGGCACGAGTACCACACCAGCGCCCCGGCGGACGTGTAAATGTGAAAACGCACCCGCGGCATCTTGGCAATCCCCGCGGGAAACGAAACGAAAGTCTGCACCAGCGGCATCATCCTTGCCAGCAGCACCGCTATGGACCCGTACTTCGCGAAGAACCATGTCATGCGGTCTAGATCGCGGTGGCTCATCAGCACCCATCGGCCGTAGCGCTCCACCAGCGGCCGCCCGCCTTTTGCGCCGATCCAGTACGCGAGCGCCGAGCCCAGATTGCAGCCAACCACCCCCGCCGTCACCACCAGCACCAGATTGAAGCGCCCCAGGTAAACCAGGTAGCCGGAAAACGGCATGATCACTTCGGAAGGAAGCGGAATGCCGGATGAATTGATTCCCATCAGCGCCACGATACCCGCGTATCCGCCGGCGTCGATAACACGGGTGATCAACTGTACGAGGAGAGCCAGTATTTTTTCGCTCATGAGCTTATTCAGTATATAGGCCTCGAAGCCTCTATTTATGCACCTTTCCGCAGATTGGGATAGAAAAATCGTTGCACACGTCTGCTGCACACGTCTGCAGCTTCCGTTTGTTACGATGGTGTGTAGCCGCGCCGGATTTTCCGGTTCGCAAGGAGAGTGCCTTGTCCGATTTTCCTCCTGTTCCGCTCACGCTTGAGGGTTCCAGTGTCCTGCATCAGTTCTTCCGCTTCGATTGGAAGGCGTGGCGTTCCTGCGCGGACGGCGAGCGCAAACAGATCGCAGCCGATGCCGTCGCCGCGCTGCAATCGCTCGAGCGCGCCGCCGAGGGCGCTCCCATCCGCAGCGCTCTCTACTCCCAGCTCGGCCACAAAGGCGATCTCATCCTGGTCCACTTCCGCGATTCGCTCGAAGCTCTCAACCAGGTCGAACTCGACCTCGCCCAGACCGCGTTCTCCGGTTTTCTCACGCCGGTTCACTCCTACGTCTCTGTCGTCGAGCTCGGCCTCTACGAGTCCAGCCGCAAGACCTACGAAGCCGCCAGCGCCAAAGGCTTCGCCGCGCACACCCCCGAGTGGAACGCCGAAATTACCGAATCCCTCCAGCGCGCATCGGAAGCCATGGCCCCGCGTCTCTTTCCCGCCATCCCTGACGCAAAGTACCTCTGCTTCTATCCCATGGACCGCAAGCGCGGCGAGCAGATCAACTGGTACACGGTCCCCTTCGCCGAGCGCCAGCGCATGATGCACGAGCACGGCCTCATCGGCCGCCGCTACGGCGACCAGGTCAGGCAGATCATCTCCGGCTCCATCGGCATGGATGACTGGGAGTGGGGCGTCGATCTCTTCGCAGAAGACCCGGTCGTATTCAAGAAGCTGATCTATGAAATGCGCTTCGACGAAGTCAGCGCCGTCTACGCCCTGTTCGGCCAATTCTTCATCGGCCTCCGCCTGCCCATCGAAAAAATCAGCAATTGGCTCGAAGGCAGCTTAGGCGTTTAGGCGGATTAGGCTCCTTAGGCATGCCGATTCCAATGGGGAAGCAGAAGCGCTCAAGCTCATAAAGCATTACCGGAGGGTGCAGGGGCCTTCAGACCCCTGAATCCAGACCCACATGAGCGCGGCTTCAGCCGCGGGCCTACGGAACTGATCTCGCACGATGCCTTGTCCTTGGCGCGTCTTTATTCTTGCACCAAGGTGGGGTAGGATAGGTTTCGCCTTATGCCCACTGCTACGAATTCACAATCGAAGCGCCCGACAGGAAAACCCACACGTACGCAACGCGGCGACCTCGCCCCCGACCGCATCGCCGCCATCTTAAAAGCTCTCGACGAAGCCTACCCGGAAGCCGTCTGCGCCCTCGACCATCGCTCCCCGTGGGAGCTGCTGGTAGCGACCATCCTCTCCGCGCAGTGCACGGACGTGCGCGTCAACATGGTCACCCCCGAGCTATTCCGCCGCTTCCCCACGCCGGAGGCAATGTCCAAAGCAACACTGCCCCAGCTCGAAGCCCTGGTCAAAACCACCGGCTTCTACCGTAACAAGGCCAAATCCATCCAGGGTGCTGCCCGCAAGATCGTCAGCGACTTCGGCGGCAGGGTTCCGCAGACGCTCGACGAGCTGATCACCATTCCCGGCGCAGCCCGCAAAACCGCCAACGTCGTCCTCGGCGTCTGCTTCGGCAAAGCCGAAGGCGTGGTCGTCGATACCCACGTCTTCCGCATCGCCCGCCGCCTCGGCCTGGCCAAGGGCGACACGCCGCAGAAGGTCGAGCAGGAGCTGATGCAGATCCTGCCCCAGGATCGCTGGATCAGCTTCTCCCACCAGCTCATCCATCACGGCCGCCAAGTCTGCGAAGCCCGCAAGCCCAAGTGCGACCGCTGCAATCTTGAGCCGCTCTGCCACTCCAAAGACAAAACCTGGACTTCATAGCGCGCGCCGCATCCACGCCCGACGCATTGCCGAAAATAGGCCGCCTCACGCGCACAATAAGAATGAAGGGACCAGCGTCTGACAAGGTAAAGAGACGAGCGTACTTGCGCCCCAAAGGCGTGTACCCACCCCCTACCCCTCAAAACCTCTGATTTTTATTGCACATATTTTCGTAACTATCAAACAATAAATAGCTTGTCAATTTTACATAGTAACGGACTAGCAACAAATAATTGCCGGTTTTGCCACTTTTTCAGCTATTTTCCACTTCGGATCGATCCTATATCGATCAAATACCGCTGGTTCGGCGCCGTGCAAGCAGGGTTCTCCTCACACGTCAGAACAAGCTCGAATTCGTAGAAAAATGGCCGATTTTCAGCGGAAAAGTCGAGAAATAGCGGCGATAAGCCCCGAAATATCGGAGGGATTTGCTTCGATGGCCGGTTCCCAGCCCATATCGCGCAGCGCTTGGCTGGTAATCGGACCAATCGAAACAGCGCGGACGCCTGCAAACGGAAAGCCGATCCCAGCCGCGCGAGCCGCTTCGGCCAAATGCGTCGCGCTGGAGGAACTGGTAAAGGTTGCCGCGTCGATTCCGCCTGCAAGCGCGCTCTTGAGCAGCTCCGGCGCGGCCTTCGGCAGAACATTCCGGTAAGCATCGACCACATCGACCGTAGCGCCGGCATCGCGCAGCGCGTCCGGAATCACGTCGCGCGCAACCTCAGCCCTCGCCAGCAGAATCTTCTGTCCAGAAGTCTGCTGCGCCAACCCTTTCACAAGGCTCTCAGCTACATAAGATTCCGGCACAAACACAACCGCGAGCCCAGCCTTGCGCGCAGCCGCTGCCGTAGCCTCGCCAACCGCAGCTACCTGCTTCGGAGCAGCAGCCGAAAGCGCAAGTCTCAACTCCGCGGCCCGCTCCACGAGAGCCCGAATCGTGTTCGCGCTGGTCACGATCAGCCAGTCATATTGGTTGAGACAGCGCAGCGCTTCATCAAGCATTTCAAAGCTGGCCGGAGGCTGAATCTCCAGCACCGGAACCTCAACCGGCTCAGCGCCCAGCGCGCGCAAACCCCCGCACAGCTTGCCTGCCTGGTGTGCCGCGCGAGTCACCAGCACGCGCCGGCCAGCGAGCGGCAGACTCACCGCAGGGCCCCGCCTGCGGCCGCCCGATGCAGCTCCAGCAGCGGTCTCGCACCTGCCTCAATCAGGCTTTTGGCAACACGTTGCCCCAGCGCTGTAGCCCCGGACGCCACGCGCTCCGCGCTCAGAAACACCCGAACCACTTTCCCGGTCGCCGGATCGGCAACAACCCCAAAGATCTCGTCCCACTTCCCTGCCGAAGCGCCGGCCTTGGGACGGCAATAAATACCGATGGGAACCTGGCAGCCGCCGCCCAGCGCCGCCAGAGCGGCCCGCTCGGCGGTCACGGCAAAGCGCGTATCGGCATCATTCAGAAACGCAACTGTCTCCAGGGTCGCAGCGTCGTCCTTCCGCGTCTCAATGCCCAGCGATCCCTGCCCGGCTGCCGGACAGAAATCCTTCGGCTCCAGCCGCTCCCGCACCCACTCAGTCTTCTCCAGCCGGTCAAGCCCCGCGGCCGCCAGTAGAATCGCGTCCACCTGCCCCTCGGCCAGTTTGCGCAGCCTCGTGTCGACGTTGCCGCGAAACTCAACTGCCTCAATGTCCGGCCGCAGCGCCTTCAGTTGCGCGCGCCGCCGCTGGCTGCTGGTACCCACACGCCCGCACTGCGGCAATTCCGCCAGGCTCGCATACTTCGTCGCGACAAAAACGTCGCGCGGGTCCACCCGCGGCGGCGTCGCCGCCAGCGCGAACGGCTCAGCCAGCTCGGTGGGCAGGTCCTTGAGCGAATGCACCGCCAGATCCACGCGCCCCGCCGCCAGCTCCTCCTCGATCTCCCTGGTGAACATGCCCTTGGAGCCGACTTGGGCAAAGCTCACCTGCTGCATGCTGTCGCCCGTGGTCTTGATGATCTCGATCTCGACCGTGTGCCCGTGCCCGCGCAGCAGTTCGGCAATATGATTCGCCTGCCAGAGAGCAAGCTGCGAGCCGCGGCTTCCAATGCGCAGCTTCATCGGCGGCTCTCCACCGGCGGCTCGTTCACCGTCACTCCATCTGCTCTTTTTCCCGCGGACTCGGTTGAGCCGAAATTCCCCGCCGGAGTCTCCGGCTCGCGCGCCGTCCCCGTGGGCAACGACCAGGTCTCGCACAGCGCATCCAGACGGGCCGCATCTTCCAGGCGCGCCGCCTGCTTGAGCGCCTGCATGGGCGGGTGGAGAAACTTGTTCACCAGTCCGCGCGTCAGCGCCTCCACTGCGGCAGCCTGCTCTGTGCTCAGCTCGCCCAGCCGCGATTGCACCCTGCGCATCTCCGCCTGGCGAATCTCTTCCGCCTGGCGCTGCAGGGCCACAATCGCCGGAGCCACGTTGACGGCGCGCTGCCGCTGGTGGAACCGCTCCACCTCCGCGGCAATCAGCGCCTCCGCGTCCATCGCCTGCCGGCTCCGTTCCTCCATGTGCGCCGCAGCCACCTGCTGCAGGTCGTCGATGTCATACACGAAGATGCCGTCCAGCTTGTTCATCTCCGGATCCACATCGCGCGGCACGGCAATATCGATAAAGAACATCGGCCGATTGCGCCGCCGGTGCAGGAACTCGTGCCCATGCTCCGTCCGGAAGATCGGATGCGGCGCGCCCGTCGAGCTGATCACTATATCCGCCCGGCTCGCCGCCTCGTAGAGCTGCTCAAACTCGATCACCTGTGGCACCATCGCTCCGGGAAACTCCTCCGCCATGCGCCGCGCGCGCTCCGCCGTCCGGTTGCTCACCAGGATCGCCCCGGCTCCCTGCTGCACCAGGTGCCGCGCGGCAATCTCGCTCATCTTCCCCGCGCCCACCAGGAAAACCGTCCGCCCTTGCAGCGACCCGAAGATCTTCCGCGCCAGGTCCACGGCCACCGACGCAATCGACACCGATGTCGACCCGATTCCCGTCTCGCTCCGCGCCTTCTTCGCCGCTGCAAATGCGCTCTGCAACAGGTGCTCCAGTTGTCCCGCAACCGTCCCCGCCGCCCGCGCCATCGCGAATGCCTCTTTTACCTGCCCCAGAATCTGCGGCTCGCCCACCACCATCGAGTCAAGGCTCGCCGCCATGCGGAACAAGTGATTCACAGCCTCCTTGTCGCGGTACTCGTACAGATGCGGCTCCAGCACCGCCGCGTTGATCCCAAAGTAGCCCGAAAAGAATTCCGCCGCCGGCGCATTCGCGCTCTCCACCACCGCCAGCAGCTCCACCCGGTTGCAGGTGGAGACGATCATGCACTCCGTTACGCCCGGCGTTGCGGCCAGCGCCCGCGTCGCTTCCACCAGCTCGTCGCGGCCAATGGCAATCTTCTCCCGCAGCGCGATGGGCGCAGTCTTGTGGTTCACGCCAATGAGCGTCAGTGTCATTGGGGACCGAACCTGTGCACCTGGCTGAAGAAGTTGACTGCCCAGACAGCCATCATGGCGACGAGAACGGCCCCGGAGACATAGGCAGCCTTCCGTCCGCGCATTCCGATGCCCCGGCGGAGCAGAAGCAGGGTCACGTAAACGATCCACATCGCAAACGAAGCCAGAATGTCGGGATCGAGAAAATACGAGGCGCCAAGCGATGTTTCCTGCACCAGCACGAAGCCGATCAACAGCCCAACGGTCATGCAAGGAAATCCAAATTCGAGGGTGGCAAGGGCGAGACGCTCCAATGTATCAAGCGGCGGCAGCCAATCGAGGGGCGCCCAAAGCCTTGTATTCCCCGGCTTGATCTTGGATTTGATTCGCCGCTCCTGCACCAGGTACAAGACCGAGGCGAGCAAACTGAAGCATAGCGCCGCGTAGGCCAGAAGCAGAGCAATAATATGCGCCACCAGCCAGCTCATCCACACACCCTGGGAGCGGAAGTGGTATTGGTTCGGCCCCAAAGCAGGAACGAATACCAGGAAAAAAGTGGCAGGCAGGGCGAAGATGCCCAGAGAAATGGCCTCGTACAGCCACCACACCAGGAAGAACAGCCCGGCCACGGCAAATCCGAGCAGCGACTCAATCTCGCGCACTCCCACCGGCATCAGGCGGTGCGCTAGAACCAGCATCTCCACGACCGAGACGAAGTGGAAAAACACCGCCATCCCGCCCAGGTGCACGCAGATCTTGCGCCACCGCACCGCGCCATAGAGCACGGCCGGGAAAACGGCCACACTGGCCCCCGCATAGAGAATCGCCGCAACTCGTAGCCAAAGGAGATACATGCCTGTCCTCACCTTAAAGGAGCAAATGGCCGGTATACTGTGATCCAAATCACTAAATGGGCCCCTGAAACCGCCTTAGCCCGTCTGCATCAGAGCCTTACCGTTAAGGAAAGTGTAGCCCTTATGCCCCGGCAAACCCCGCCGGTAGCTCATGTAGCGCAGTGCAAGGTCTGTCTTTCCGAGAGACAGCCAGGGCGTCATGACGAAGCGTTAATCTGGAAGGCAGCATGATCCGAGAAGATTCCCCCTCCACAGCGCCGCCGCCGGTCTCCACGGACAAAGCTCCGGCCGAGCTGACGCCGTTCATGCGCCAGTGGACCGCGGCCAAGCGCGAGAATCCCGACGCCCTGCTCTTCTTCCGGATGGGGGATTTTTACGAGCTGTTCTACGACGATGCGCTGATCGTCAGCCGCGAGCTGCAGCTGACCCTGACCGCCCGGGACCGCGAGAAAAACCAGCCCATGTGCGGGGTCCCGTACCACGCCGTGGAAACCTACCTCGCACGCCTCTTGCGCAAGGGTTACCGCATCGCCCTCTGCGACCAGATGGAGGACCCCAAGCTCACCAAAAAGCTGGTGCGGCGCGAGGTGACGCGGGTGCTGACCCCGGGAACCGCGCTGGACACCGCCCTCAGTCAGGAGCAGAACAACTTTCTCGCTGCCTTGTTTGAAATCGGACCGCCCATGGAGCCGGTCTGCGCCGTGGCCCTGCTGGATGTTTCGACCGGCGAGTTCCGCACTGCGGAGTTTGCCGGAGCTGCCGCGCGGCAACAAGCCGCCGACGAAATCCTGATGGCTGGGGCAAGCGAGGTGCTGCTGGCGGAGTCGGGCGACCCTCCCCCTGAGCTGGAGCGCATTCCCGCGCGCACGCGGGTTCCGGACTGGGTGTGGACACGCGACTTCGCCGTTCCTCTGGTGGAGCGGCAGATGAATGTGCGCACTCTTGAGGGCTTCGGCCTGGACAAGCACCCCGCCGCAGCCATCGCCGCCGGAGCCATTCTCCACTACGTCCGCACCACGCAGAAGAACGAGGCGTTGCACATCGATTCCCTGCGCTTTGTCGAGCACTCAACCGCGCTCGAGCTGGACCCGGTGACGGTCCGCAACCTCGAACTGATCGAACCGCTCTTCCTGGGCCAGGACGACCGGGTTACGCTCTTCCATACGCTCAATGCATGCCAAACACCCATGGGCAAGCGGCTCCTGCGGGCCACGATTCTGCGGCCGCTGCTGGACTCTGAGGCGCTGGAAGCCCGCTATGAGGCCGTGGGCGAGGCGCACCGGGACCTGATGAAGCGCGAGGAGATTCGGCGCGGCTCTTCCGGCATCCTCGACCTGGAACGCTTGCTGGCCAGGCTCTCGCTCGATTCGGCCGGCCCGCGCGACGTCCGTGCCCTGGCTGCAAGCCTCAGCCGCCTGCCGGGACTGAAGCGCGCGCTCGAGGCCATGCAGGCGGCGAAGTGGAAAGAGCTGGCCGGTGGTCTCGATCCGCTGGAAGACGTAACCCTGCGCATTGAGACGACGCTGGTGAGCGAGCCGCCGCTGACGCTGGTGGACGGCGGCGCGATCGCATCGGAAGTAGACGTGGAGTTGGACGAGCTGCGCACCGTCTCAACCACCGGCAGGCAGGCGATAGCGGCCATCGAGGAGCGTGAGCGGGCCCGAACCGGCATCGGCTCGTTGAAGGTGCGCTACAACTCGGTCTTCGGCTATTACATCGAGATCACCAAGGCCAACCTGGCGCAAGCGCCAGCCGACTACGAGCGCAAGCAGACGCTGGTCAACGCCGAGCGCTTCACCACGCCGGAGCTGAAAGAGTACGAGCGCAAGATTCTCACCGCGCACGACCGCTGCATCGAGATCGAGAGGCGAATCTTTGCCGAGCTGCGCGCCGCCGTTCTGGAGGCTGCGAGCCGCATACGCCGTTCGTCCTCGGTCGTAGCCGAGTCTGACCTGCTGGCCAGCTTTGCTCATCTCGCGGTACTGCGCCGCTATGCGCGTCCGGTCATCGACGCGGAGCCGGTACTCGAGGCCATCGCCGGCCGCCATCCGGTCATCGAGCAGTGGATGGAGGAGACGCGCGAGGGCCGCTTCATCGCCAACGACCTCTATCTGAACGCCGCGGGCGACGGTCCAAGCCTGCTGCTCATCACCGGCCCCAACATGGGCGGCAAGAGCACCTACCTCCGCCAGGCGGCGATGCTGGTGCTGATGGCGCAGATGGGCAGTTTTGTGCCTGCGGAGAGCCTGCGCTTCGGCTTGGTTGACCGGATCTACACCCGCATCGGCGCCAGCGACAACGTGGCGCGCGGCCGCTCGACTTTCATGGTAGAGATGACCGAGACGGCAACCATTCTGAATACGGCCACGAACCGCTCCCTGATTCTGCTCGACGAGATGGGCCGCGGAACGGCGACCTTCGACGGGCTGAGCCTGGCCTGGGCGACAGTAGAGTACTTGCACGCCGAAACCGGAGCCCGCACCCTCTTTGCCACGCACTACCACGAGCTGACCATGCTGGCGGAAAAACTGAAGCGGGTGCGCAACCTGCGCGTGGGCGTGAAAGAGACCGCAGGTGGAATCGTGTTTCTGCATCATATTGAGCCGGGCGCAGCCAGCAAGAGCTACGGAATTGAGGTAGCGCGGCTGGCGGGATTGCCGGCTGCGGTGATTGAGCGCGCCAAACACGTGCTGCGCCAACATGAGAAGCAGGAGCGCCAGAGCGTGCAGGCGGAGACCGCCGAGCCCATGCAGTTGACCATCTTTACCCCGCTCTCGCAGCGGATTGTGGACCGCATCGAGGCAACGGACATCAACTCGCTAACCCCGCTGCAGGCGCTCACCCTGCTGGAGGAATTGCAGCAGGAGCTGAAGGAGAAGGGATGACGGCGAATCTGCGCCGGGCCGCCGGCAGCCTGCTGGTCGTAGGTCTGGGCGGCGCGGAACTGATGGGACTTGAGCGTGCCTGGCTCAAGCTGGTGCGGCCAGCTGGAATCATCCTCTTCCGCAGGAACATCGCGGATGCCCGCCAGACGCGCGGGCTGCTTGCCGAGGCAACGGATTTGTGCGCTCCACATGCTCTCCGCTGCGTGGACCTCGAAGGCGGCACGGTCGATAGGCTGCGCGACGCGCTCGCGCCTATGCCCTCCGCGCAGGCCGTGGCGCGGGCGACCACAGCAACCGGCAAAAACGCGTTGACCAAGGAGCACGGCGAGTTGGTCGGGCGCGCCGTGAAGGCATTCGGCTTCAATACGACGCTGGCTCCGGTGTTGGACCTGGCGCTGCCGATCTCCGCCCCGGTCATGGGCACGCGAGTCTCCGCCTCCACGCCTGCAGGAGTGGTGCAATACGCGCGCGGTCTTCTCGGCGGACTCTCCGCGCAGGGCGTGGTCGGTTGCGGCAAGCATTTTCCCGGGCTTGGCAGCGGCGCGCTGGACTCACATCTGTATACTCCGATCATTCAGAGAACGTTGTACGAGCTTTGGGACCAGGATCTTGCCCCCTATCGCGCCCTGCGCGACGAACTGCCCATGGTGATGGTGAATCACGCCGTCTACCCGGAGACCCGGGAGAAGAAGCATCCGGCCAGCGTATCGCGCTACTGGATCGCCTCGGTGCTGCGCCGGCGGATCGGCTACCGCGGCATCATCTTCTCCGATGATCTGGAGATGGGAGGCATTCTGAAGTTCATGCCCATCGAAGAGGCCGTGCTTGGGGCGCTGCGCGCGGGGACGGACCTGCTGGAAATCTGCCACAGCCCGGAGCTGATTCTGCGCGCCTACGAAGCGCTGCTTGCCGAAAGCGAGCGTTCAACGGCATTCCGCGCGGTGTTGCTCGAGCGAGCTGCCCGCACCAGCCGCAAACGCGCCAGGCTGTTCGCCGGCGGAGTTGCGCCGCCTCTATCTGCAGCCCAATTTCAGGCCCTGCGGACAAAAATCCTGCGTTTCAGCGACACGATCCGCGAACAGCCAGCCCCTCCCGGAGGCGCATCCGGCATGAGCACGAATGCCATGATCGTCGCGGGCATTATGAGCGGCACCTCCGCTGATGGAATCGATGTTGCCGTGATGCGGATCGCGCTGGGAAGCCGCGATTCCGCACGCCCACGGTTGAGATTGCTTGCACACGCAAGGCTTCGCCTTCCCGCCCGTGCTGCGCCGCGCCGTGCTTGCGGCAATGAACGCCTCTGCAACCTCAACCGCCGAGCTGGCCCGGCTCAACTGGCGTCTGGGCCTTGCCTATGCCGAAGCGGTAGCCGCAACCATTTCGCGGCACAAGCTCAAGATCGATCTGGTCGGCTGTCACGGCCAGACCCTTTATCACCAGCCTCAACCAGCCTCCTACGCCGGCCGCCGTTTTGCCTGTACCTGGCAGGCTGGCGAAGCGCAGGCCATCGCCACCGCTCTGCGCATTCCCGTTGTCTCGAACTTCCGTCCCGCCGACATGCTCGCCGGAGGCCAGGGTGCGCCGCTGGTTCCGTGGCTGGATTATGTGCTCTTCGCCGACGCCAAGCGCGGCCGCGTGCTGCAGAACATCGGCGGCATTGCCAACCTCACCGCGATACCCGCCGGGGCCTCAGCCGCGCGGTTGATCGCGTTCGACACCGGCCCCGGCAACATGGTCATCGACGCCCTGGCCCGTCAGCTCTTCGCCAAACCCTTCGATCGCAACGGAGCAATCGCCGCGCAGGGAGCTGTGATCGCGCCCGTCCTAGACGCCGCGTTGCGGAACGCGTACTTTCAACGTAAGCCCCCGCGCGCGGCGGGACGCGAGCAGTTCGGCCGCGAGTATGCGGCGCAGTTCCTGGCCGCTTGCCAGCTAAGGAGCAAGAAACCCGAGGATGTGCTGGCCACGGCAACCGCGCTGACCGCCGAGTCGATTGCCCAGAGCTACAACCGCTTTGCGCGGCCGGCGATGCAAGGCCATCCGGTGGATTACATCGTCTCCGGAGGTGGCGCGCGCAATGCGACACTGATGGCCATGCTGGCCGGGCGCATGCAGCCGCTGGGCTGCAAGCTGGCCGCCAGCGAGGAGTTCGGTCTGCCCGCCTCAGCCAAAGAGGCCGCTGCCTTCGCCTTGCTGGCCTGGCAAACATGGCATCGGCAGCCGGGCAATCTTCCCTCCGCAACCGGAGCGGAACGGTCCGTCATTCTGGGTTCGGTGACCTATGCGTAGAGCGCAGTCGACGCGACCGCCCAAAAGTTCGCGGCCCCGAATGGCCCTGGCACTGCGCTTCCCGCGAACCGCCGCGCTGGCATGGCCAGCGCTTCTGGCTGGCGCAGCGCTCGCGTTCCTGAGCAGCTGCCACGAAGCGCCGAGAGACCCGCACACAGTGGTGTTTCTCATCGAAAACAGCCCCTTCAGCCTCGATCCCCGCGTCGGAACCGACGGAGTCTCGGAGCACATTGACGAACTGCTCTTCGACAGACTGGTGGCCCGCGACGCCAGCTTCCGCTTCACCCCCGCGCTGGCCGAGCGCTGGGAGCAGCCTGATCCGCTGACCATAATCTTTCACCCGCGCAGCGGTGTGCACTTCCACGACGGCCGCCTGCTAACGGCGCGTGACGTCGTGTGGACCATCAACTCGATGCGTACCGGAACGGTCATCTCGCCCAAGGCCGCATCGTACGCGTCGATCAGCTCAGTCGAGGCGCGGGACGCGCAAACCGTCGTCTTTCACCTTAAGCACCTGGATAATTTTCTCCTTACCAACCTCTCCACCGGCGCCATCGGCATTGTTCCCGAGGGCAGCGGGCGCGACTTCTGGCGGCATCCGGTGGGCACCGGTCCCTTCCGCTTTGTCAGCCAGCAGATCGACCAGGACGTGGTCATCGAGCGCAATCCCCTGAGCTGGTCGGTGGTGCCCCGGATCAACCGGGTGCGCTTTGCCGTGGTTTCCGATGCGATTACGGAGTCTCTGGAACTGGAAAAAGGCTCCGCCGATGTCGCCGTCAATTCCCTGCCCATGGACGCGCTTCCTGTCCTGGCCGGCCGCCCCAATCTGCAGGTGGAAGACACCCTCGGAACCCAGATTCAGTACATCAACTTCAATCTGCGACGACCCGATTGCTACGTGACCTGCGCGTGCGCCAGGCCATTGCCTGCGCCATCGACCGAGGGTTGATCATTCGCACGCTCCTGCGCGGCCATGCTCAGCCGGCTCTCAGCCTTCTGCCCCCGCAGCACTGGGTCTACACCAGCAATGTAGAACGCTACGATTACGATCCCGCGCGCGCGGCCAAGCTGCTGGATGAAGCAGGCTATCGCCGCCACGCCGATGGCATCCGCTTTCACCTCACCATGAAGACCAGCACCGACGAGGAAACACGGCTCCTGGCCGCGGTGCTGCAACAGCAACTGGCCGCGGTCGGCATTGCGCTGGAGCTGCGCGGCTACGAGTTCGCCACTTTTTACTCAGACATAACCCGCGGCGCCTTCCAGATTTATTCGCTGCGCTGGATCGGCGGCAACGAACAGCCGGACATCTTCAGCTATGTCTTCTCGACCGCGAACTTTTCGCCCAAAGGCGCCAACCGCAGCCACTATTCCAATCCACAGCTCGACGCGCTGCTCAACGATGCGGCTGAAAGCCCGGACACAGTCAGGCGCCGCGCCGATTACGTCGAGGTGCAGCAGATTCTCGCACGCGATCTGCCCTCCATCAATCTCTGGTACCGGGATACGATCGTGGTGCATCAGCGCCGCCTGCAACACGTGGTTCCCTTACCGTCGGGTAGTTACACCTTCCTTGAGTCCGCCGAGCTGGCTGGCTAGCTCTGCTTCCGCCACGACGCGCCGAAGCGGGCTGACGAAGCTGCGCTAGGGCTTCGGCGCACTTGCGCGGCGAGCCCTGAGACCGTCTCAGGAGGTGAATCAAGATCGCCACTCCGGTCAAAATTCATCGCCAGGCCGCCTATCCTTAACTTTCTGATTCATAGGTGGTTGCGCAAATCTCTGCTGGGCCGCGGCTGGGCCGGCGCGGGATCCGGCCGGGGCCTCAACCTTTTGCCGCGCTGACTCGTCTACAGAAATGAATCGACCTTCCCGCGCGGACACGATAACGATGAACTCCGCGGAGAAAGACATATGAAAAAGACAAAGACCGAGAATCCAGTGCCCGGTTCGATGGTGCGAGGGGCGCTGCTTGCGATTTTTGCCGTCCTGGCGCCGCTGGCCGCTACCGTGGCTGCGGCGCAAGCACCGGCGCGGTTTCTGGGCACGATTACCTCCATCAACGGCGACACCATCACGGTGAAGACCGACGCGGGCCAGGTTTACCAGGTGGAGGTTCCCGCCACTGCGTCCATCCAGCGCGTTGCCCCAGGCGAAAAGAACCTGAGCGCCGCGGTCGCCATTCAACTGAGCGATCTGGTCACGGGCGACCGGGCGCTGGTGCGGCTTGATTCCAACGCGCCCGCGGGCACAACTCAGGCGGCGCAGATCGTCACCATTAAGGCGGCCGCTGTCGCCCTCCGACAGCAACAAGAGCGCGAGGACTGGCAGGTGAACGGCGTAGGCGGCCTGGTGAAGAGCGTCGATGCCGGCGCTGGCGTGATCGTACTGGCCAGCGGCGGCGGACCAACCGCCAAGACCATTACGATTCATACCGCTCCGGCAACCGTGCTCAAGCGCTATGCGCCCGCCTCGGTGCGCTACGATCTTGCCCAGCCGGCGCCGATCAGCGCCATCCACGTGGGAGATCAACTGCGCGCCCGCGGCACCAAAAGCGCCGACGGCACCGACGTTGCCGCGGTCGAGGTTGTCTCGGGCAGCTTCCGCAATATCTCCGGACTGATTACCTCCATCGATCCTGGCAAGTCCACGCTGGTGGTCAAGGACCTGCTGACCAAGAAGCCCGTCACGATCCATATCACCGACGATGCGCAGATGCGCAAACTGGATCCACGGATGGCTACCTTCATTGCCATGCGCTTGAAAGGCGGCGCAGCCGGCGGTGGACGATTTGCCGGAAATGGCCAGGGCGGCCGGGGCGCTGGCGGCCGGCAATTTGCAGGCGGGCCTGGTGGTGGTCCAGGCGGTCCAGGCGAACGCGCCGGCGGAATTGATCCGCAACAGATTCTCAGCCGCGCGCCGGCTATCAAACTCTCGGATCTTCAAAAGGGCGATGCTGTAATGGTCGTCGCGACGGAAGGGGCATCAGAAGTCACCGCCATCACTCTCGTGGCCGGCGTTGAGCCGCTGCTTGAGGCTCCCGCGGCAAGCGATCTGCTCTCAAACTGGAGCCTGAGCTCCAGCGCGCCGGAGGAAGCAGGAGCTCAATAGCCACTCCCCCAACCTTTTCTAGGAAACCAGTGAGGTATATGTGTATTCACGATTTCATTCATTCCTTTATGTCTTGATGGCCGCAGTGTTGGGCCTCGGCGCACTCGCTGCGCAGGGTGTGGCCCAAGCGCCGGCGACGCCGCTGCATACTTCCACCTTGCGCGGCCGTGTGGCCGATCCCACCGGTGCGGTCATTCCCGGTGCCACCGTCACCATCACCACCTCGGCAGGCGCTGTGGTGAGGACGGTGACCTCCGACCCAACCGGCTCCTATGTGGTGAATGGCCTGGAACCCGGGACATATATCGTGCAGGCCGCCTACTCCGGATTCGCTCCCTTCACATCGCCGCCCATCGAGCTTGGCGCCGGACAGATGAAGTACGTGCGGATTTCGATGGCGGTTGAGTCGACGCAGCAAAGCGTAACCGTCACCGAAGAGGAAGAGACGCCCACAGTCAGCGTGGAAGCCGGCTCCAATGCCAGCGCTATAGTGCTCAAGGGCAAGGATCTCGACGCTCTTTCCGACGACCCGGACGAGTTATCGAACGAACTAACGGCTTTGGCCGGTCCTGCGGCCGGACCCAACGGCGGTCAGATTTACATCGACGGATTCACCGGCGGAACCCTTCCACCCAAGTCAGCGATTCGCGAGATTCGTATCAACCAGAACCCCTTCTCTGCCGAATACGACCGCATCGGATACGGACGCATTGAGATTCTCACCAAGCCCGGCACCGATGTGCTGCACGGACGGGGTTTTCTGCAGGGCAACGATAGTTCATTCAACACGCAAAACCCGTTTTCTCCGCCTCCCGCTTACCACAGTCTCCAGTACAACGGGACCATCAGCGGTTCGATCAAAAAGAAGGCATCGTTCTTCATCAGCGTCGAGGGCCGCGACAATCCCGACGCCCGCATCTACTCGGTCGACATCCCCACCTACGATGCGACCACAGGGCAATATTCAACTCCTTCGAGCCCCACCACGGGCGGCCTTTACAGCCCATCCAATCGCATCGAGGTTTCCCCGCGCATTGACCTGCAGCTGGGCCAGAAGAACACGCTGACCCTCCGCTATCAGTTTGAACGTACCAGCATGAGCGATGTTCTGGGATCCTCGACCTCGCTCCCCACGCAGGCCACCGGCATGACCGTAGCTGAGCAAGCAGTGCAAGGCGACGATACCGAGATCATCAACGACCACCTTGTCACGGAGACGATTTTTCAATACCGCTTCGCCCCCACCACGGCAACCTCTGTGAGTACGGCGCCCACCATCAGTCTTCCCGGCTACTTCAGCGGCGGCGGAAGTCCAAGCCAGTTCTCCACCGATCACTCGTCACACGGGGAAGTGCATAACACCACCACCATGACCGTGGGCTCGCAGACCATTAAGGTCGGCGTCTGGCTGCGCGATAACCACGATGCCAACTCCGCGGATAGCGGCTTCAACGGCAGTTTCAGCTTTCCTTCGCTAACCGCTTACATCGACACGTTGAACGGGATGGCGAACGGCATGACGGTGGCGGAAATTGCGGCCGCCTGCCCGCAAGCGGGGACCTGCACCCCGAACAAGCTCACCTACACCACCGGCAGGCAGGCCTACCTGGCCAACGTCTTCGACGGCGCGCTCTTTTTCCAAGACGACTGGAAGGCCAATCCGTTCCTGACTCTCTCCGGCGGCCTGCGCTGGGAGTCGCAGAATCACATCGCCGATCACAGCGACTTTGCCCCGCGCTTCGCCTTTGCTTACGCTCTGGACGGGCATAAGAACAAGGCGCAGGCCAAGACCGTGCTGCGCGGCGGCTACGGCTTCTTCTACGACCGCTTCCAGTACGGCAGCCTTCTCGGCCTGGAGCAGAACAACGGCGGGCCCACCAGTCAGGTGCAGACCGTCATCACCAATCCCACCTGCTTCAGCGCCACATCGCTGTCCGCGGCCCTGGCCCAGGCCGGCTCCAACTGCAGCGCCGGCAGCTCCACCAACCGTCAGATCGAGCAGCTCGATCCGCATTATCACTCGCCATACAATGAGCAGCTTGGCGTCAGCCTGGAGCGCCAGCTCACCAAGAGCTCTACGTTGACGCTCACCTATATTCACTCCAATGGCGTGCACCAGATGGCCACGCGGGACTCGAATGCCTATGAGCCGGGGACCTACGTATACGGCAGCTCTACATTAACCGGGATTCGGCCCAACCCCGCTCTGGGCATCGTGGATGAGATCTTCCCCGAGGCGATCTTCAAGCAGAACCAGCTCATCGTCAACCTCAACGCGCGCTTTACGCCCAATTTCAGCGTCATGGGCTTCTATGCCCTCAACTCGGCCAACAGCGATTCCGGCACGGCATCGAACTCCTACAATCTGCTGCAGGACTACGGACGCGCCTCATTCGTCAGGAGAAATATGGTCTTCCTGATGGGCAACTACTCGGGCAAGTGGGGCATTACCTACAACCCGTTTCTGGTCGCCCAGTCCGGCCACCCCTTCAACATCACCACCGACGAGGATTTGACCGGCGATAACTTTTTCAACGATCGTCCTTCCTACGCAGCCAACGCTTCGGACTGCATGGGATCGTCGCAATATGTGCAGACGACCTTTGGCTGCCTCGACACCGCTCCGCAGGCAGGAGAGACGCTGCTGTCTTCCTATATCGGCAACAGTCCCGCAGCGGTTGCCGTGAACCTTCGTATCAGCCGCGCCTGGGGCATCGGCCCCAAGGTAGGAGAAAACGCCGGCGGGCCACCTCCGGGCGGGGGCGGCATGATGGGCGGTGGTGGCGGCCGTGGTGGCGGCGGCGGCGGCCGCGGCGGTGGTGGTGGCGGCTTCGGCGGGGGGATGTTTGGCGGTGGCGGTGGACCGGGCCGTGGAGGCATGTCCAATACCGGCCGCAAGTACTCGCTCACCTTCAGCGCCCAGGCCTTGAACCTGTTCAACGATATCGACTACGGAACGCCAGGGGGCAGCGTGGTTCCGACTCTGGTTTCGGGTTCAGGCGCAACCGCCGTCTATGGTCCGGGCTCGCGCTTTGACACCTCCACCAGTCTGGCCGGAGGCATCTTCACATCTTTCACCGGCTCGGCGGCGCGGCGCGTATTCTTCCAGGCCGTATTCCAGTTCTGATTGCAGCAATCAACCCAATCGAGGGCCGAAGCCGATGCTTCGGCCCTTTTGCTTTCACGGTGCGGCGGACACCGGGGTCAGCCGTCCTTCCTCCCCGATGGCATCGCGCAGCGAGAACACGGTCCTCTGCTTTCAGGGCTGCTCCAGGGAAACGCGGGATTCCGCATGAATCTCCGCCGGCTCCCCCGGTAGAAGATCGAAGTAATTATCGGAGAGGTGCACATTCAAATCGCCAAATGAGAGATAAACACTGCGCGCCGGCGTTGACGAGCTGATGCGAATCGTATAACTACGCTTTGCAACGCTGGTTTCCGCCTGCAGAGCAGCCACACGCAAATCAATCTCCCTGTGCGAGGACTTGGTGAAACTGCCAGCCCTGATTCAGCTTAATGACCGCGCCTTTTCGCGGATTTGCCCTGCCCGCGTACGTCCAGACCGGCCGCATCCATGGCCACGCCCACCAAAACAACCAACGCAGCCCTGCCCATAATTCCTTCCCGCATCGCGTCCCCTGCCGATCCGCGCACCGTCTTCGCCAACCCCTCGCCCTGCGTGTCCCCGATCAGATTCTTCATCGCCGGTTCTTCAAGACATTGTGGTAGACCGTTTCCCACTCGTCCGCTTTCGTATCGATATTAAATCTGCTTTGCACGCGCTCCCGCGCCGCGCTTCCCAGCGCCATCCGTTCCTCCGGCGCGCTCCGCATGCATTCGAGCATGGCCGCGGCCAGGGCATTCGCGTTCCCGGGCGGCACCACCCAGCCTGCCTCGCCCACCAGCTCACGCACGCCGCCCGCATCAGTGGCCACGACCGGCTTTTCCATGGCCATCGCCTCGCCCACCGCCAGCGGCATCCCCTCCCACGCCGAGGACAGCACAAAAGCATCTGCCGCGTCGAGCAGATCGGGCAGATCGCGGCGCGTACCTAGCCAGTGCACTTCATTCCCCAGCCGTAGCTTCGCCGCCACTGCGTGCACAGCGGCAGCCCCAGCGGCGGATGCCTCTCCGCCGGCGATCCACAAGCGAACCTCGCTGCGCGACGCGCGCACCTGTGCAAAGGCCCGCAGCAAGTTAGCGTAGTCTTTGGCCGGCGCAATCCGTCCCGCCGCCAGCCAGACAAATTCGCTCTCCGCGCACATCGACAGCCTGATTTGCGCGCGGCGATCCGCGCAAGGCACAAACTTCACAATGTCGATCCCGTTGCCGACAACCATCGACTTGCGCTCGGAAATAGCCTTGAGTCGCACAAACCGTTCTGCAACGGCCTGGCTCACGGCAGTCGTCAGGCAGCTCAGGCCGCCGGTGGTGCGATAGGCCAGCATGCGCAGCCTGCCGCCCTCGTACACGTTATGAACCGTGGAGACCACCGCTACGCCGGGAACCAGCGCCTTGAGCAGGCGCGCAACCAGATTGGCGTGAAAACTGTGGCTATGCAGCAGATCGGCCCGAAACCCCACCAGAAAGCTCCGCGCTCGCAGCAATCCGGCCAGCGCCGGCAGCGGCGTCTTGCTCATCTCCAGGCGAATCGTGTCGAGCTCCGTCGGCCACTCATCGGCATGCCGGGCAGACAGAACCAGAACCGCCACGGTATGACCGCGCCGGGCCATGCGCTCGGCCAGCGCCAGCGCCTGCCTTTCGGCCCCTCCCATGCCGAGCGATGTCAGCACATAGACGATCCGCATCCCATCCACACTCTGCCCGAAGGTCGAGTGGAATGATCATAACGCGCGGGGTCACGCTTTGCTGTGCAGAGAGTTGCGACGAGCCAGAAGACTATCAACGGCGAAAAGGCCGGGACCGAGAACCAGAATCAAGAGCGCGGCGAACCAATACGTGTAGGGAGTTGCCCCATAAAAATCGCTGGGGTTGGAAAGAATATGCATGAAGTTGATGCGGTCATCCGGAACGCTCAAATATGCCACGGTCATGTTGACAAACAGGACCAGCGAAACCAGGCGCGATGCGATTCCCAGCGCCAACAAGGCTCCGCCAGCAAATTCTATGAGTGCGACAGCAAGCGCTGTCAGACCGGGCGCCGGCAAACTGAGTGAGGCGAAGAACTGCTCCACGCGATCCAGATGGGTCAGCTTGCCCCAGCCGTCCTGGGTAAACTGCCAGCCCCAGTAGAGGCGGATTGCGAGCAGAAGCGGCCCTTGCAACCCATTCAGTACGGCGATAGCCCGCGCATAGGCGCGGCACATGAATTGAATGGTCTTGTGCACGATTTCCTTCTTATCCTTGTATTCGCGATTCCGGATCCGCCGCGCAGATCCAGCCCAGTACGGCCCAGTCGGTAAACCACTGGCGAACGAGGTGTGCGCGGCGCTGCTGCGACAGCCGCACCTCAGAGAACCCGGCATCCATGGCCGCGGCAAGCGGCAGACCCCTGCGAATGGCCGCCAGCGTCAGGAACTCTTCGCGCTGAAGACGCCGGTAATAAACCGAAAGATCGACGCGGTGCGCGGCGACCCATGTAGGACGTTGGCGCAAGCCCGGCAACTTGACCGGGCCATCCGATTCCGTTCCGGGATCCCGGCCTGCATCATCGCCTCGCTGGATGCCTGCCTCGCCCGCCTGCTTCTTCTCCCGATCATGTAAAGCCAGAACCAGTTCGTCGGCCGGGTAGTTCAGCGCCAGGAGCTGGAGATGCGGCTGCAGAGCGAGCCGCGAGCCCGCGTCAAGCGCCGCAATCTGTTCAAGTCTTAGAGGCGATCGAGCACCGCTATCGAAGGCCTCGACAAAGGCCCATTCGGTCCGGGCCACATCCACAGCCAACTGGCGCCGTCGCCCGCCAAAGTGCGCGTTGCCGGCAAGCCAATCCGCCAGCTTCCAACCCAGGTTGCGCAAGGTAAATGATCGGCTGGGATGCTCGGTGAGATAGGCGACAGACAGCGCCTCGAATGCCGGTCCGCCCACCACGGCGCGAAGAGCAGGAAAATCCTCTGCCAGCGCGCCGAGCACGCGAAACCAGTACTGGCGGTTGTAAATTTCCAGCCGCTCAGAGGCCGAGAGCCGACTGTTCGGAGCGATGAAGGACTCCGCCAATGCATGCAGATCTCGCCCATCCGGCGTCTGGGATTGCATCTGCTCGTCCGGCGTCAGTGGCAACATGATGGCGGCGGCCATAGTGCGCTGTAACTCGGCAAGGCTCATCGGCGCAATGCTCATAAGCCCACCTCCACAAGCTCGCCGGCATGCTGATGGAGATAGCGCTCGGCCTTCTTCGCTTCGGCATGCACCTCGTCGAAGCTGGGAATGCGGTCGTCCCATTCCAGCAGCGTGGGTGTCGGCCCACAACGCTCAATAGCGCGCGCATAGAGCTCCCATACAGGCTCGATCACCGGATGATCGTGCGTGTCGAGAATGTACTTTTCGTAGCGCGAGTGGCCGGCAATATGAATCTGCGCCACGCGTTCCGCCGGCACTGCATTCACGTAATCCATCGGCGCAAACTCGTGATTCATCGCCGACACATAGATGTTGTTCACGTCCAGGAGAATGCCGCAGTCGGCGCGCTCCACCACCTCCGTCAGGAACTCCCACTCCGTCATCTGCGATCCGGAAAACGCGGCATAGCTGGATACATTCTCAACAGCCAGTGGGATCTCCAGATAGTCCTGCACCATGCGGATACGCTCCACGGTGCGCTTCACGGCCTCCCACGTGTAAGGCAGCGGAAGCAGGTCGTGGGTGTATGTGCCGTCAACGCTGCCCCAGCAGAGATGATCGCTGAGCCAGGGAGTCTTGGTGCGGCGCACCAGTTGCTTCAGGCGGCGAAGATGTTCGGGGTCAGGCGCCGTGACGGAACCGAAGTACATGGAAACCCCATGCTGAACCACGCGATATTGCTCGAGTATCTGTTCCAGAACAGCCAGCGGCCGGCCCGCATCGACCATAAAGTTCTCCGATATGATCTCGAACCAGTCCACCACCGGCTTCCGCAAGAAGATGTGCTGATAGTGCGGAATGCGCAGTCCGATTCCGACACCGTGATCCTGAAATGCATTGAAGCGGTTTCCGGGCATTAGGCGCTCACTTGTGTTGAAGGATTGCGTTCGGAAAACGCAGGACGCGGCGGCAGAGTTGCAACCTGAAGCCGCGCCTGCTGTCGAGTGTCATCAGGCACCCATGTGCGAGCCGTCGGTGGCGCAGCCGCCTTTGCCCTTGCAGCTGTTCTTGCCCTTGCAGCCGTTGTCGCTGGATTTGCAGCCGCCCTGGCCCTTGCAGCTGTTCTGTCCCTTGCAGGCGTGCTTGGCGGTACCCGTCGCGTTGTAGCGCACGCCGGCGTGAACTGCGGAGACGGACGTCGAGCCGCCCTGTACGGCCGCCTGAGCAGCTAGCGTGGTTCCACCCATCAGGCCGCAGAGAGCCGCCGTGAGCAGTGTTGCATTCATCTGATTCTTCGTCATGGTTTGACCTCGTTTGGGGTTGAAGCGGAGGCTGTCCGCTGGTTGGAGCCACGCAGGATGGCCGGTTGGTACCCTGCAACGTCTGTGTTGCCCCTATGAGTAATACGTGATGGAAAAGGTTACAGCGATACCAGGGAAAAAATCGGGCTCTTCACAATCAGCCGTGGACAGGTGGTTCACACGCGGGGGCATTGGCGGGAAACCGCGGCATTGGCGGTCCTTCCCCGCGTACGCTACTCTGATTTAGTCCGAGCCTGCTCAGGCTGCGCTCGCGGATCGGGAGGCCGATTGGAAAAATCTAGGGGGATGGGAATTCTGGCCGGCAGCAGCCTGTTGCTGGCGACGCTGCAAAGCGTGTGTACCGCCGTGCTGACCATCAGCGGCATCCGTCTGGCCGTCGGGCTATCGGCCTTTGCCCTGGCGGGCAGCGTCTATGCACCGATACGGAGTTTCCACCGCGATGCAATCCGTATCCCCATGCTCACTTTGGCCGCTGCCGGTGCGATCGTGGATCTTTTCGTCCTGGCCTGGATGGCTCGATTGCGCTCGCAGCCCTCAGCGCAGTGGAGGCGCCGTGAGCCCACTTCCCGGGAGCGCCGCTCCGTAAGGCTGCAGATCGCGCTGGCGATTCTCACTCTGGTGCTGGTGGGACTGGAAACCTGGACGCATTCCATCATGCATTCTCGCTCAGAACCCGCACACGCCATTCACGCGAGTGTATCTTAGCCTGTGGCTTACTTAGGTCCTATCGTCTTCAGATGGACTTTATCGTTTGGGAGGGTCCTCGGGTTCCGGCAGCCCCATTTCCTTATCCAGCCGTTTATGGAGCCGTTCCCTGAACCCGGCCGGAAGTTCAAAGACCCGGTCATCGGCTATCAGAACCACCACGTTGCGGGTCGAATCCAGCACCGCGGAGCAGATTTCGCAGGTTTCCAGGTGGCGGTCGATCTCGGCCCGCAAGGCAGGGTCCACGTCGCCGTCAATATAGGCGGAGATGTGTTCCCAGACGTGCTGGCAGTCGATCCTCATCGGCCCCACCCGAACCATCCTCCGCGCCGCCCAGCAAACCCTCTCAGCCTGGGAGCCAGATTCCGCTGCAGCAGCGCCCGCGCCCGGTGCAGCCTGACCTTAACCGCTCCCTCGGTAATACCCAGCGCGATGGCGGTTTCGCGCACATCCATTTCTTCGATGTCCCGAAGAAGCACAACGTTACGGTAAATCTCGGGGAGTCCCTCAACAGCCTTCCGCAGCAGCGTTCCGAGTTCCTTGCGCTCCAGGCTCTCCGAGGGCACCTCCCGCCAGCTGGTCAGGACAGCTGGGGTGTAGTCTCCGGATTGTTCGTCCGTCTCCGCCTCCAGCGAGTCTTCGCGGCGGGTCGCTATCTTGCGCAGCCTGCCCAGGCCTTCATTCCGCGCTATTGAGAGCACCCATGTGCGGAACTGCGCATCACCACGAAATAAGTGCAAATTCTGGTAAACCTTGATCGCAGTCTCCTGGGCCGCATCCTCAGCTTCGACCTCATTGTGCAACAAAGACAAGAGAAGAAAGTAGATGCTGCGTTCGCAGGGCCGGATCAGGTCGTGAAATAAATGCTTCTCGCCGGCCAGAATTCGGCGGATGCAATCCTTCTCGAATTCCGGGTCAGAAGGTTTCATGCAGGGTCTGGCATCGAGCTAAAAGAGCCTGGGCGCACGGCTTGCCTGCCAGGCGGCCACATCGGAACTATACAGTGGCGGCCCGTTATCCCGGGCAGGACCACTGAGCATCCAGCGCCTCAGGCGGATGCAAGTTTTTCACTCTATACAGAATCCTTGCACGAAAATTACCAATTGGACTGTACAATACAATCTCCATAAGGAGACCCATGGCCGGCGATATTCAACTCACGTGCAGCGATTGCGGACAGGATTTTACGTTTACCGCTGCGGATCAAGCGTTCTTTCAGGAACGTGGTTACTCGACCCCGAAGCGTTGCAAGCCTTGCCGTCAGGCAAAGAAGAACGATCAGGGGGGCTCTAGCTACCGTTCGGCTCCGGCACAGGGAACTCCTGTGATTTGTTCGGGTTGCGGTCAGCCAACCACCGTACCTTTTGAGCCGCGTGGCGACCGCCCGGTCTATTGCCGGGACTGCTACCAGGCGCGGAAAGGCAGTGGAGGCGGCGGGCGCGGCGGACGTGCCTAGAACCGGTTTCATCAACCCTCTGCTTCGACTCGCACCGGGCATCGGGCTCGTCCGCCGCGGCGGATTGGCGGCTCTCACCGTTGGCGCAATAAGCAGGAGGACATGGATGAAACCGGTTGTAGCCTTCAGCGGCCCGGCGCGTGCGTTGTATCCGGGCCACGATCCTGAATGAACATTTCCAGCGGGGAATTCCCTGCCGCAGTGGCAGAAATTCGTGTGCCTTGCTTTCGCTCCCGGGCTTCCGCTGTCCTTGAAGAGACAAAACACGGTGCGCGCCTTTGCGATGTTCTGGAGAACATGCCCTGCCCCGGCCACCGGACGCGCTATGCTGCCATCCGCTCCTGGCTCGATCACTGCATCGGCTTTCCTGTGAATGCCGAGGGACCCCTCATAGGCTTCTGCACAGTGAACAAATTTACTTACTTCGGCCTGCGCCATGAGGGTGGCGTCCGGTCCGCCCGGCAGCTCGAAGAAAAAAACCGGAGCCAATCCGGGGCCACCCTGCTTATAATCGACGATGGTAGCGCCAAAGCCAATCTCTCCCCCCGGGATTTCAGCCTCGTAAATCTCCTGCGCTTCCAGGATTGATCGTGTACCTATTCCTCTGGATTACCGGCTCGGTGGCAACCGTTGTCGCAGCAGGCTTCCTCTACCAGTCAATTGGCGGTATTCGTGATCGCCGCCGCTATGCGGGAAGCGGGCGGTGGGTCGAGATCGGAAACCGCTGCCGCCTTTACCTGCATGAGAAAGGCTCGGGTTGCCCCACGGTCCTGTTTGAGGCCGGGATTGCCGCCACCAATCTGAACTGGTTCCACGTCCAGGAGACCGTTGCCGGTTTCACCGGCACCGCATCCTATGACCGCAGCGGCCTGGGCTGGAGCAGCCCCGCTCGTACCCCGCGCACCCCCGGCAATATTGCCGCGGAGCTGCACAACCTGCTGCAATGTGGGGGCATCAAGCCCCCGTACATCCTCGTCGGGCACTCCTTCGGTGGACTGGTGATGCGGCGCTTTGCCGTGCTCTACCCCGAGGAAGTCGCCGGAGTGGTCCTGGTCGATCCCATGCGCTGCGAGGAATGGCCGCCGCTGAACCCAAGCAAGCAATCGCAGCTCGATCTGGGCAAACGGCTCACCCGCTTCGCGATTCCTGCCGCGCACTGCGGGTTTGCCCGCCTGGCCGTCACCTCGCTGCTGGGCCGCTCCTGCCGGCTCTCAGGCCTGCTGGCCGGCGCCGCCGGCCAGGGAGGCCGCCACGTGCTGGGCCGCATCACCTGCGAGGTCGGCAAGCTGCCCGAGCACACCTGGCCCGTCATTGCCGCCCACTGGTCGCGCCCCGGCTACTACGCCGGCATGTACAGCCATGTCGATGCGATTCCCGAGACCGTCCGGGAGATGCAATCCGCCGAGCCCATCCGTGGCGTGCCGGTTCTGGTGCTCACTCCGGCGTCGTCCACGCCGCTCTCGTGCCAGGACCTGAGCCGCATCGGCGATAACGCGCAACAGCTCATCGCCGAGTCAAGCGCGCACTGGATTCACCTCGACGAGCCCGATCTGGTGGTCCGCTCCATCCGGGAAATGGTGCTGGCCGCGGCTCCCGAGAGCATAGCCGTAAGCATCTGAATCCGCTCAACGTACCGATTCGCCCCACCGCGGGCGGGAGCCTGCCTTACCACGGGCACTTGCGCTCGGGAATCGGATCGATCGTATCGACCATGCGCGCCATCATGGCCTCCATCATCTGCGCGCGAATCGGCCTGGCCGCCGCTGCATCCCACAGGTTGCGGGTTTCCGTGGGGTCGTCTTCCAGGTCGTACAGCTCTCCCACCGCCAGCTTCTGGTAGTAAGCAATCTTATAGTGATCTGTCCGCACGCATACTGCCATGGGTGGCGGATCGTAGAGCGCCAGCGAATCAAAATATTCGCAATAGATTGACTCCCGATGCTCCGACGTCTTGCCGGTCAGCAGTGGTGTCAGCGACCGCCCCTGCATTCCCACAGGAATTGGCTTCCCGGCCGCCTCCAGCAGCGTCGGCGCCAGGTCCACCATCTCCACCAGCGCATCACTGCGCAGCCCGGCCTTATACCTTCCCGGCCAGCGGAGAATCATCGGAACCCGGATCGCGCCCTCGTAAAAATACGGCCCCTTGAGAAAGATTCCGTGATCCCCCAGCATCTCGCCGTGGTCGCTCATGAAGATCACGATCGTATTGTCCGCCTGTCCGGTCTCCTCCAGCGCTTGCAGCATCCGGCCCACTTCCGTGTCCACCTGCTCGATCATCGCGTAGTATGCGGCCTTGATCTTGCGGTGCTCCAGGTGGGTCGTCTGCGCAAAGGGAACGTCGTGGCCGTCGGTCACCTGCGCATGGTCCAGCTGCTGATAGATCGGCTTGTTCTTCAGCTCGCCCTCGCGATAGTTAGACTCGGGCATATCCGCGGGATTATAGTGCCTGAGGTATTCTTCCGTCGGCCAGTAGGGCGCGTGCGGCTGGTAGATATTCACCGACATCAGCCACGGCGCGAAGTTCTTCTGCCCGCGGATAAACTGAATCGCCTTGTCGGAGCACCAGGCCGTCTGCGTGTACTTGGGATCGATCGGCACGCCCCAGGCCAGTGCGTCCCTGCCTTTCGGCGGCGTTGGCCACTTCACTCCCTGCTCGTTCAGCCACACCCGCCACATATTATGCCCGGGCCACAGGTTGCTGATGTCGTGACTCCAGTCGAAGACGCTGTACCCATCGTCGATCCGGTCCTCAAGGCGCCCGCCGAACGCGGGCGAGAGATGCAGCTTGCCGGAGAGTCCGCAGGCGTATCCCGCGTCGGCGAGCGTGCGTGTGATCAGCTTCTCATCCGGCCGAATCCGCTGCCCCAGCGCGCGCAGCCCGGTGGTGTGTGGATAGCGCCCGGTCAGAAAGCTGGCCCGCGACGGCGAGCAAACCGGGTTCTGCACATACGTATGCGTCAGCGTGACCGACTCGCTCATGAGCTTGCGCAGATTCGGGGTATGAATCACATCGTTGTTTAGCCCTTCAATCGTGTCGAAGCGCTGCATGTCCGGGCAAATCCAGAGGATATTCGGCATCCGTCCGCCGTTCAGCTCCACCGGGGCCTCCGGCCAAATGTGCAGCTCGGGCTGCGCGCCCCCTTGAGCGCCAACCGGGGCCGCGGCCAGGGCGCCGGCCGTCATCAGCGAAGAGCGAAGCAGGTCGCGTCGATTCATAGCGCAAATCTCTCCAGAAAATTCATCGCAGGCGGTCGTTGCAAACTTCTGGAACTAGTTGCATAAATTAGTTTTGAACGGGCACGGCCGGGTACCCTGCGGGTGCCGTGCCGTAAATGCCCATATAAAATCTGGGGCTTTACAGGCTGCGGAAAAACTCATCTGGCGGGGCTTTGTAACAAGGGCACGGCGGGGTACCCTCTGGGTCCCGGGCCATAACTGCCACAAAATAGAGTGCGGGCTTTAGCCCCTGCCAACTTTTCGTTCACTGTTCCCTGTTTTTCCGCAACCTGTTTAGCCCCTGCGGGATGATTTTTGCAAGCCGCACGCATTTATGCAACCGGTTCTAGGCACAATCCGCCCCGAACCTGCCCGATCCAACGCTTAATTGCGAATTTCCGCCAGCAGGCCTTCGATCTCGGCCTTTTCCGCTGTCGTCACGGGGAGCAAGGGCGAACGGGCGCGGCCGCCGTAGTAGCCGTTGAAGTCGCAGGCGTATTTTACGCCGCTGATTCCCAGTTGGCCAACGATGCGCTGATTGGGTGCGGCGATGCGCCGCTGCTTCTCCGCAGCCAGCGCCAGGTCATGATCCTTCCACGTCAGGTACACCTCCTGGCAGGCCTGCGGCGCAAACGCGGCAAAGGCCAGAATCGCTCCGCTTGCCCCGGATTCCAGTGCCTCCAGCACCAGCGAGGCCGATCCGCAGAGCACCTGGAAACCAACCTCCTTGCTTCGCGTCCTGAGTGACACCGCAGCGGGCGCAACGGCCACGGCCGCGCCGCCAGCCAATTCGTCCGCCGCCACAAACATGCTCTGCCTCGCGGCTGTGCGAGGCTCCAGCATGCGCCCGGTCACGGCTTCAAAGACCGGAGTCACCGTCACTGTGCGCCGTGGCGCTGCCTGCGTGGCTGCAACCAGCGCCTGCACGCGCTCGATGCTGCCGCCGGACTCCTTGATCCCGATGATATTCGAATGCTGCGCCAGCTCGCCCACCAGTTCAACCGGAATCTGGTACGGAACGCACTTCGGAATGTTGTAGAGCAGAACCGGAAGCGGCGAACGGTCGGCCACGCTGCGGAAATAATGCAGAACAGCCGGCGCGGGCAGGTTGGTGGCATAGTAGCTTGGAGTGCGGACCAGAATCGCGTCGTAGCCGAAGCGCGCCGCCGTCTCGGCTGCTTCCACCGTCGCTTTCACGCTCTCCCGCCCCACCCCGGCGATCAGAACCTTTTCCGGCGCGGCAGCCTCCGCGGCTACCCGCAGGACCTCACTGGTTTCGGCGTCGTCCAGCCCCACCGCTTCGCCCGTCGATCCCAGAACCACCATCCCCGCCAGCAAGCTCCGAGAATAGCGCGCAATATTGGCTTCCAGCTTGCGAAAATAGACCCTCTCGTCCCAATAAAATGGCGTGGTCGCCGCGGCAAAGATACCCTCGATCAGCATGGCGTTATTGTAGAGCCGGCGCCCGGACCCGGGCTCTCGTTCCTTTCCCGTCCTTTATTGGTCGTATGTCGTCTGTTCAGTGAATAATGAACTGGACCTGCCGCTCAGTTCGGTTATGCCATCGGGGCCAAACTGGGCCTGCACCGCAACGAAGAATGATGGCGCGGGTGCTTTGCCGCTGCTAAACCTCGCGTTTGCCTGTGGAGCCGGCCCTGAAGTCCAGCCCTGTTGAATCAAATTCCCGTCAGACGCTCATGGCCGCGTGCAGATTCTGCAGCGCATAAACCGTCGTGGCCTGCCGCTGCACAGCCGCGATTCCCTCCGCTGCCGCCTGCGCTGCGGCAACCGTGGTAATGGTAGGAATCCTCGCCAGCACCGCCGCCCTGCGGATCGCCTTCTCGTCGAAGAACGTGTCCTGGCCGCGCGGGGTATTGATAATCAGCTGAATCCGGTCTCCCTTGATCAGGTCGACCACGTTCGGCCTTCCTTCCTTTACCTTGAAGACCCGCTCCACGCTGAGCCCGGCCCGCTCCAGCATGTTGGCAGTGCCCTCCGTGGCCACAATCTGGAAGCCCAGGTGCACGTACCGTTGCGCCAGTTCCACGGCCATCTTCTTGTCGTGATCGTTGAGGCTGAAGAACACAGTGCCGCTGGTGGGCAGCACTTGGCCGGCTGAGAGCTGCGCCTTCGCAAAGGCCTCACCAAAACTGGCCGCCACGCCCATCACCTCGCCGGTCGACTTCATCTCCGGCCCCAGCACCGTGTCCACGCCGGCGAATTTGCTCCACGGAAATACCGGTGACTTCACGTAGAAATGTTCGCCCACTTCCAGGTCTTTGCCTGCGGCCAGCTGCTCCTGCAGCAGCTCGCGCAGCTTGCGGCCGGTCATCAGCCGCGCCGCAACCTTGGCCAGCGGAATTCCGGTGGCCTTCGAAACATAGGGCACGGTCCGTGAAGCGCGCGGATTCACTTCGATCACGTAAACGTGGTCCTCGCCTGCCGCGTCGCGCTGAATGGCGAACTGCAAATTTACCAGCCCAACCACCTTCAGCGCCAGGGCCAGCTTCCGCGTGTAAGCGCGCAGCGTCTCCAACGTCTCCTTGCGGATGCTCACCGCCGGCAGAACGCACGACGAGTCCCCGGAGTGGATGCCCGCCTCCTCAATGTGCTGCATGATGCCCGCGATGATCACATCCTCCGAGTCGCACAGCGCGTCAATATCCACCTCGATGGCATTCTCGAGAAAGTGATCGACCAGCACGGGCCGTTCCTGCGAGTACTCCACCGCCTCCTTCATGTACTGCGTAACCGCGGCGGCGTCGTAAGCGATCACCATGGCCCGACCGCCGAGCACGTAGCTGGGCCTGACCAGCACCGGATATCCGATCTGCTCGCCCACCGCCAGCGCCTCTTCCACGCTGGTGGCCGTGCCCCCGCGCGGCTGCGGAATATTCAGCTCCTCCAGTAGCTTGCCGAAGCGCTTGCGGTCCTCGGCCAGGTCGATCGACTCCGGCGAAGTCCCGATAATAGGAACGCCGGCCCCGCGCAGCCGCTGTGCCAGATTCAGCGGGGTCTGCCCGCCGAACTGCACAATCATCCCAACCTTCGCGCCCGATTGCGACTCATGGTTGTAAACCGCCAGCACGTCTTCCAGCGTCAGCGGCTCAAAGTAAAGTCGGTCGCTGGTGTCGTAGTCGGTGGAGACGGTCTCGGGATTGCAATTGACCATGATGGTCTCGTAACCGTCGTCCCTCAGCGCGAAGGCCGCGTGACAGCAGCAGTAGTCGAACTCGATGCCCTGGCCGATGCGATTCGGTCCAGACCCGAGAATGATGATCTTCGGCTTGTCCGTCGGTGCAGCTTCGTCCTCTTCGTCGTAGGTCGAGTAGAGATAGGGGGTCATCGACTCAAACTCGGCAGCGCAGGTGTCCACCAGCTTGAAGACCGGCCGGATTCCTTTGCCCTCGCGCAGTTCCCTCACCTTCTGCGTGCCCGCGTGGCCTTCCAGCTTCCACTCCGTGGCAATACGCTCGTCGCTCAACCCCAGGCGCTTGAGCCGGCGTAGGTGCTCTGCGCTGATCTCTTCCGGATTCGTCTGCGCGATGGCCGACTGCTCCAGCGTGATCTCGCGGATCTGGTGCAGGAACCATGGATCCATTCCAGTGAGCCGCGCCACTTCGCGCACGCTCATCCCGCGCTCGAACGCAAAGCGGATGTAGCCAAGCCGCTCGGCCCGCGGCGTCACCAGCATCTGCGTGAGCCGCCGCGGCTCCAGCAACTCCGCGCCGGTCTTCTTGCCGGTCTCCAGCGCCCGCCAGGCCTTCATCAACGCTTCCTTGAAGGTGCGCCCGATGGCCATCACCTCGCCCACCGACTTCATTTGCGGCCCAAGTGTGTCGTCAGCGCCGGGAAACTTTTCAAACTGCCACTTGGGAATCTTGACGACGACATAGTCAATCGTCGGTTCAAAGCAAGCCGGAGTTTTGCGCGTGATGTCGTTAGGAATCTCGTCCAGCGTGTAGCCCACCGCCAGCTTGGCCGCAATCTTCGCAATCGGGAACCCGGTGGCCTTGGAAGCCAGCGCCGACGAGCGCGAGACACGCGGATTCATCTCGATCACCGTCATCCGCCCATTGACCGGATTCACGGCGAACTGCACATTCGATCCGCCCGTCTCCACGCCGATCTCGCGCATCACGGCGATGGCCGCGTCGCGCATCTTCTGGTACTCGCGGTCGGTCAGCGTCTGCGCCGGAGCCACAGTAATGGAGTCGCCGGTGTGCACCCCCATCGGATCGAAGTTCTCAATGGAGCAAATAATGATGACGTTGTCGGCAAGGTCGCGCATCACCTCCAGCTCGAACTCCTTCCACCCCAGCACGCTCTCCTCGATCAGGCACTCGTGCACCGGCGAAAGGTCCAGCCCGCGCGCCAGAATCTCCATCAGCTCTTCGCGGTTGTACGCAATGCCGCCGCCCGTGCCGCCCAGCGTGAAGCTCGGCCGGATCAGCACCGGAAATCCGATCTTCCCCGCAAAATCCAGCCCATCGCGCAGGTTGTTCACCAGGTTCGACTTTGAAACATCCAGCCCGATGCGCAGCATCGCATCCTTGAACAGCAGCCGATCCTCGGCCTTTTTGATCGCTTCGAGCTTCGCGCCGATCAGCTCCACGTTATAGTGATCCAGAATCCCCGCGTCGGCCAGATCGACCGCCAGGTTCAGCGCCGTCTGCCCGCCCACCGTCGGCAGCAGCGCAAACTTCCCCGCTCGCGGCTGCGCGGCCAGCATCGCCGCTTCAAGACGGATGATCTCCTCGACATATCCCCGCGTCAGCGGCTCAATGTAGGTGCGGTCCGCCAGCTCCGGGTCGGTCATGATGGTGGCCGGGTTCGAGTTCACCAGCACCACCTCGTAGCCCTCCTGCTTCAGGGCCTTGCAAGCCTGCGTGCCGGAGTAGTCGAACTCCGCCGACTGCCCAATCACAATCGGTCCCGAGCCGATCACCAGGATCTTCTGAATGTCATTTCTGCGTGGCATGTGTTATGCAGGCTTTTCTTCTTCAGGTGTAGCTCGGCTGTGCCAAGGATGCCCAGTCGAGGCATCGAAAGTGTCCGCAAGGATTCCCGCGCCTACAGCCCACGACTTGCGGTGGTTCCGGCCGTTCGCGTCAGGGTACGCATAGCGCAGATCGTAAGCGTCATAAAGTCGTTGGAAAAACCTCGAATAGTGCACCGGGCTATCTACGGCAGGAAAATTCGGCCATATTTCGGCCTTACCCTCCAGGCATCGGTAAACCAATAGGCCAATCGACTCATATCGCATCGTAGGGTCCGTGATTGCAACCCTACCAGTCAATGCGCACAGCGCGTTGTGATATCGAACAATGCTCTCGAGCGGGTGGTCATCTACATCAAAGGAAGCGTCGTTGGCGCTCTGCCCATCCCCCACACGAGCAAACTTAATAAGGTGAAGAAATCCAAAGACAAACCCTGGGTACATCATGTGGATGTTCACACAGTCGCCCGGGGCCTCCTCCATCCGGTTGGTGAGATTTCGAAATGCGTTCCCGGTGCTCTTGACCGAAATGCCCAAGGCAGGACCTATCCCGGGCGGCAAGACTGCAACGTCGAGGTTCTTGTACTTCATTCCCCCTAGAACACTCTGTTCCGTACTGCTCTTAGCCTCTTCCGAATAGGCCAATCCGTAGGCATTGCCTGGCCCAGCTTTGCTTGCCATCGCGGGGCGCGGATGAATCCATCCCGGAGGAAAACCTCCTTCAACAACCAACCTGTCTGAGCAATGAGCATGCACGAGTTTAATGTGCTGGCCCGATTGTGTCTTCGCGTCGCCGCACAGGGCACCCAGCGAGTGCTCAAGCGTGGCGACGGGAATCTGCACTATAGGTGCTTTCGCCATTGTTCCATCCTCGCTGCAGCTTCGCGCAGAGAGACACACTCGGCTTCTGTCAGGCCCATCTCTTTTCGCAGGAGATGACGATCGAAAAGATCGAAATCTCGATCTCTTGGGGTTGTCAAGTCGCGACTACATTGATTGAAAAGCATTTGTGCGTGCGATGCGCTAGGGGCAACCACGAGAATGCGCTCTGCCTCCGAGGGCTCGACCTTGAAGAGCCCACCGCCAAGCGCATGCCCTTCCATCTCACAACTCAGTCTGGTCAACGAGTTACGCCACGCCGCTGCGTAAGAATTCGGATCGCAGCCCTTCAGGAACCGCACAAGATGAATCGTATTCGGAGCAACAAGACCCGCCGCATTCGTTACGAGCCGGGGCATTTCGCCCGACATGTAGGACAAGAATGCGTCGGCCACACGCACATGAGGCACAACGTACCAGAACCTCCTGGTCCTGCACTTATAGCGATCCGACACACTACTTATCTCGCCTTGGTACAAATAGCGCTGGACGGAAACAGGCAAAGAGCCTTTGGGAACGGCCGGCAGCGCCAGCAGATGCACCTTTTCACCGGCTTTCAGCCTAGAGGTCCATTGGTCCCGACGAAACGCGATTCCTTCGACATCCCGAAGATTCAACGCCGCAGCCCGGAGAAATTTGTCGCCGATTTTCCATTGCCTGCGCTCGTCATCTGATAAATGGAAAAAGTCGTTTGCGCCCGTAACGTACCCAATGCCAACGTCGGCAACCTCACCGAGCCTTCGCACACGGGGATGCACGGCGAGTGTTTCGTAGAGGGAGCGTACCGCGTCCGGTAGAAGGTAGTGGCTCAGACGAAACTTACCACCCTCAATCGCGCCGCAATCGACAGTCCTCGTCTCCCCCGTACCACTTTGCAGATTATCTGCTGAGGTAACAGTGAACTCGCGGCAGACCTCTCCATAGCCATCGCAGAATAGCAACACAGTGCTTTGGCCGAGTCCGTCGAAGAGCTTGTCCCTGAACATCTGGATTGCGACACTCTTGAAATGCCGAACTAGGTACTTCAATACCTCGCGGGCATACATAGCATGACCCAATTCCGAAGGCATCACCATCGCCAGGCGTCCGCCGGGACGGAGAAACCGAGCGGAATGCACAACGAACGGGGCCCATGAAGCGGCTAGACGAGGTAATTGGACTCCCGCTTCCATCGCTCGCGTGTGCGCTTTGGAGGTTGAATCACCATTGAAAGTTTGGTAGCGAATGTACGGAGGGTTCCCAACTACACAGTCGAACGCTGGCAGAGACTGCGGAGTGAGGTCGAAGAAATCGCTCAGGACTAATCTGGCGTTGCGCACCCGTTGACGCGATTCTCGTAATGCATCTGCAGAAACATCGATGCCATGCAACCGGAACGAAGAGGAGCCGAACTGAGCTAACCTGGCCGAAGCGGCTGCCAGGAAGGCACCATCTCCGCAGCTGGGATCGAGGACGACCGCATTGCGATCACGAATCGCCCATTCCACAAGGCGATTCACAGCGGATTCTTCGGTATAGAAGGCACCCAACGCCTTTGGCTCCGGCCTTTCCTTTCTGGCTGCGAGCCCACTCATGATTTCCACTCCTCCATCATCCTACGGAAGTCGCGGAACAGATAGTGCGAATCGTGCGGCCCCGGCGCGGCCTCCGGATGATACTGCACGCTGAACAGCGGCAGCGTCTTGTGCCGTAGTCCCTCCAGAGTGTTGTCGTTCAGGTCCACGTGCGTCAACTCCACTTCATTCGCGTTGATCGAATCCGGATCGACGGCGAAGTTGTGATTGTGCGCGGTAATCTCAACCTTCCCGGTTGTATTGTTGCGCACCGGATGGTTGCCGCCGTGGTGGCCGAACTTCAGCTTGTAGGTCTTGCCGCCTAGCGCCAGCCCGGTAAGCTGGTGGCCCAGGCAGATGCCGAAGACCGGCACGCGCCCCAGAAACTTGCAAATTGCGCGTACCGCATATTCCACCGGCTCCGGATCACCCGGCCCGTTCGACAGAAAAACCCCGTCTGGCTTCAGCTCCAGCACATCCTCCGCCGTGGTCTCCGCCGGAACCACCGTCACCCGGCAGCCCTCCCGCGTCAGCATCCGCAGAATATTCTGCTTGATCCCGAAGTCGTAAGCCACGACGTGCAGAACCCCTTTGCTCTCATCCTCAAGAGCCCCCGGCAGCAGCGGATCGCCGCTTTGGTTGCGGCTGTCGGCCGAGTCAAACTGATAAATGCTCTTGGTCGAAACCACCCGCGCCAGGTCCGTCCCATCCATCTTGCGAATGTTCCTGGCCCGTTTCACCAGCACCTCGGGATCGCTCTCCCGGGTTGACATCACCCCGCGCATCACCCCATGCGTCCGCAGGTGCCGCACCAGTCCGCGCGTATCCACCTCCGCCAGCACCGGAACCGCATACCGCTCCATGTACTCGTCGGTCACCTGCTCCGAGCGCCAGTTCGAGCTGATTGGCGAGAACTCCCGCACGATCAGCCCCTCGATATAAGGCTTGGCTGACTCGTTATCCGCCCGGTTGGTGCCGTAATTGCCAATTTGGGGGTTGGTGAGAATGACGATCTGCCCGGCGTAGGAGGGATCGGTGGCGATTTCCTGGTATCCGGTAAGGGAGGTATTAAAAACGACCTCGCCCTGGCATTCGCCTGGGTGCCCGTAGCCTTGGCCGCGGAAGATGCGCCCGTCTTCGAGCGCTAAAATGGACTGCATCGCCTCTCCGAGGAGTGGATTCAATAGATTTTAGCAGGTCAACGCGGTGGAAATCTGCGCAGAATTTAACGGATAGGGACTAGATCGACATATAAGGGTTATAGGAGCGGGCTGCTCGTATACCCTCGGTCCCTGCCTTGCGCATCATTTCCTGCTTTCAGCGCACAACAATCCTAGTGGCCCCTGAACCGCCGTACCCGGGAGTCTGGCGGGCTCAGAACCCATGAAAGGATCCTGCTGACTTTGTTACAATGCGGGACAAAACACCGGGATCAGCCCGAGAAACGGCCGTAACTCCTTTGAACAGAGGACGCTGCAAAAGGGAGATACCGACGCTCCATTTTGGACCTGAGCGCCATCCGAGATTCGGGTAGGAGCGAAACCACGTCCCGTGGTGACGTGCCCCATGACAATCTCACTGAGGTAATAGATCGGGACCGTACAAATGGTTTTTGAGCCGGGCAGAGCTGTGGGAGCAAAGTATCTACGTCATCCGCCAAGGGAGAAGACGACGTTGATGGTTGTCTGAGCTTCTACGGGCTGGTTGTTGAGCCTGTAGGGTTTGTAGCGCCAGGTGCGCACAGCATTGATGGCAGCCTGCCGCAACAAGGCCGGTCCGTTCAGAACGTGCACATCCTTGACTTTTCCCGTCCTGGAAATGGTGGCTTCGAGCTCCACAGTGCCAGAGACATTGGTTTGTATAGCGACGGGCGGATAAACGGGCGCGCTCTTCCAAATCAGCAGTCCAGCCGTGACCCCCGCTGAAATGACGACGGGATTGGAACGTGCAGCTGTAACGGTGGGCTGTGCCTGTTTATTGAAGACGTTGCCAATATCACCGCTGCCGCCCAGCCCGTCAGCATCGCCCGCGCCAAAGCCCAAGGAGGGAGGCGCATCCTCCGCGACTTGCCTGGTAATGTGTTGCGGAATCCGTGTTGGCGCAGTCAGTTGATCGGTCATCATTTCCGTCTGCACCTTTGTCGGGTACACTGCCTCCTCTTCGTTGGTCGGTTGGTTATCCGCTGTCTGCTGTGTTTCGGTGGTTCTCAGAGGCTTGTCCTGAATTAACCGCATCCAATGCGACCGCGTCGGCGTGTTCGAGATCAGCTGAGTATCGGCCGCGCCTGGGCTTGCCTGAAGAGATTGGTTCGTACTGGACGCCATTCTAGAATTGAGCACCGGAATGGTGAGGATGAGCAGAAGCATAATCGCAAAGGCGCAAGAGGCCGCAATGATCATCCCCGTCATTCCCGACTTCTTCTGTTCTCCCGCAGCTTCGATATTCGATGGGAACGGCTGGAAAGGAATCGAGTCAGCTTCGCTTCTCTCGGTTGCCATGGGTTCGGGGGTGTCACGCATTCCAGTTACCGTAGCGGCGTTTGGCCAACTCGGCGCCATTCGATATTCATTCGCCGCATAGCTATCCCTTACGGGGTACGAAGCAGCGCTGGGCAATTTATCCAGCAACGCGCTGATCAACTTTTGCCTCTGAAGAAGGGCATCATAAGCCGTGGAGACTGGCGGGAATGAGGGTGAACTCGCATCACGCGGTCCGTCCACCGCGGGCGCCAATATTGCCTCGCGCTCCGGGGATTGCCCAAGCGGTTTTGAAGTCTCAGCGAAAATAGGCGCGGTATCCAATCCACCAGAGTTACCAGGTACAGCCGTAGGAGAAGCTTCGCTATCCCAATCGCTGAAATCCGCGGGAAGGATTTCGGGTAGTCCTTGAACTATTTCTGCTGGAGATGCCATTGACCGTCCTCTCCTTTCTCGTAGACAGCACCTTTGTACATGCGCGTTTCACGCGGACTTGTCTCGGTGGCGCTGCGCTTGCCTGTTACTTCCGCCGGTACTGAATTTGCAAGGGCGGAGTCGTTTGCGGTGATGGTCCGACTCGACGGCCTCCACTGGAATCCGGTCGGCAACAAAGCAATGTCAGACAATCCTTCCGATGCGAGTATGTGACCTGCGGCAGGAGAGTAGACGGACGTTCCCCGAATCCACGCCGTGGCCGAGAGCTGCGTGGCGTCGAGCGGCGTGCCGTATGGAACCGGATCGGGGGTTGTCCACGCGACGACCGGCGTCGCCCTGGCCACTTTCAGCGGCACCGTGGCTTGTGCGGTGGCGTAGTTCGCGCTGTCCCTGGGAGTAAAGGTTACGCACAGCGTGTGCGTTCCCGCCGCCAGCACCTCACCCGGCGCAGGAGAGTAGTCGAATGTTCCAGGCACCGACGCCGTGGCCGAGAGCTGCGTGGCGTCGAGCGGCGTGCCGTATGGAACCGGATCGGGGGTTGTCCACGCGACGACCGGCGTCGCCCTGGCCACTTTCAGCGGCACCGTGGCTTGTGCGGTGGCGTAGTTCGCGCTGTCCCTGGGAGTAAAGGTTACGCACAGCGTGTGCGTTCCCGCCGCCAGCACCTCACCCGGCGCGGGAGAGTAGTCGAATGTTCCAGGCACCGACGCCGTGGCCGAGAGCTGCGTGGCGTCGAGCGGCGTGCCGTATGGAACCGGATCGGGGGTTGTCCACGCGACGACCGGCGTCGCCCTGGCCACTTTCAGCGGCACCGTGGCTTGTGCGGTGGCGTAGTTCGCGCTGTCCCTGGGAGTAAAGGTTACGCACAGCGTGTGCGTTCCCGCCGCCAGCACCTCGCCCGGCGCAGGAGAGTAGTCGAATGTTCCAGGCACCGACGCCGTGGCCGAGAGCTGCGTGGCGTCGAGCGGCGTGCCGTATGGAACCGGATCGGGGGTTGTCCACGCGACGACCGGCGTCGCCCCGGCCACTTTCAGCGGCACCGTGGCTTGTGCGGTGGCGTAGTTCGCGCTGTCCCTGGGAGTAAAGGTTACGCACAGCGTGTGCGTTCCCGCCGCCAGCACCTCGCCCGGCGCGGGAGAGTAGTCGAATGTTCCAGGCACCGACGCCGTGGCCGAGAGCTGCGTGGCGTCGAGCGGCGTGCCGTATGGAACCGGATCGGGGGTTGTCCACGCGACGACCGGCGTCGCCCTGGCCACTTTCAGCGGCACCGTGGCTTGTGCGGTGGCGTAGTTCGCGCTGTCCCTGGGAGTAAAGGTTACGCACAGCGTGTGCGTTCCCGCCGCCAGCACCTCGCCCGGCGCGGGAGAGTAGTCGAATGTTCCAGGCACCGACGCCGTGGCCGAGAGCTGCGTGGCGTCGAGCGGCGTGCCGTATGGAACCGGATCGGGGGTTGTCCACGCGACGACCGGCGTCGCCCTGGCCACTTTCAGCGGCACCGTGGCTTGTGCGGTGGCGTAGTTCGCGCTGTCCCTGGGAGTAAAGGTTACGCACAGCGTGTGCGTTCCCGCCGCCAGCACCTCGCCCGGCGCGGGAGAGTAGTCGAATGTTCCAGGCACCGACGCCGTGGCCGAGAGCTGCGTGGCGTCGAGCGGCGTGCCGTATGGAACCGGATCGGGGGTTGTCCACGCGACGACCGGCGTCGCCCCGGCCACTTTCAGCGGCACCGTGGCTTGTGCGGTGGCGTAGTTCGCGCTGTCCCTGGGAGTAAAGGTTACGCACAGCGTGTGCGTTCCCGCCGCCAGCACCTCGCCCGGCGCGGGAGAGTAGTCGAATGTTCCAGGCACCGACGCCGTGGCCGAGAGCTGGCCCGTGGTGAGCGTGTCCCCGTAGGTAATCAAGTCGGGCGTCGGCCACGTAATGGTCGGAGTTGCGCGCGCATAGGCCGGAGTAGCAATCGAAATGCCCGGCAAATCATCATTTCCAGAAACTTCCTTCGCAGTGCTTCTACCGAAACCTTTTAGGCCAAACCCCCTCTTCTTTTCTTGTGGAACGGGGCGTCCGGTGATCGAGCTGGCCATCTCCAGGCTTAGGCGCGAAACGCGTGTTGTTCCAAGTCCGGTTTCGCCGCACTGTTTCTCTCGCGCAGCGTCCTGATCATCGGGAATTTTCCACCGCACTGGCCTGCCGAGAGCCTTGGTGACGACGTCTTCGTGTACCCCTGCCAGCAAGCGAGGCTCAAACCGGTTAATCACGATCTCCAGGGTTGGATCGCCTTCGGTGAAGAACTGTGAGATAAAACGATTTGAATTGCGCAGCTCGGAGATGCCCGTCTGGGTAACCAGGTAAATGGTAGAGGCTTTTTTGAAGAGAGCCGTACTCGCCGCATCGATCCTCGATCCCACATCCACAATCACATGATCGAACTTGCGCCGTGCGACTGTGATCAGTTTGTCGATGGCATCTTTGGAAGCCTCAACCTCGGGAATTTCGCTGGGAGCCGCGAGCACGAATACTCCTGACCTATGCTTGACCAGGAGCCCTTGAAGAAAACTCGTATCCAGCCGGTCGGCATTCCCCAGGGCGTCCGCCGTCGAGTAATCTGCGGCAATCCCCAGGGCCAATGCGACATCTCCAATGGGAGCAGCCAGATCGATAAGCAAAGTGCTTTGGTCGGATTCCCGGGCCAGGGCGATGGCAAGATTGCAGGCGATCGTCGTAACACCGGTGCCCCCTTTGGCGCCGAGAAAGACGAGCAGTTTTCCCAGAGCCTTCTCTGCGGAGGGGGCTTTCGGACGAAGGATGGCCGCGGTCCGAACGAGAGCTTCTTCCACAATGCCTTGTTCGAGGGGCAGAAGAAGGTACTCACGAGCGCCTGCGCGCATGAAACAGCCCGCCAGCTTGGTATCGGCCTTCTCCGAATAGACCATGATCGTCGCCGCGTCACTGGCATTCACTCTTTCCACCAGTTCCAGGGCGACGTCCGGGTCACTGTCGAGGTCAAGGATGATAGCGTCGAACGACTGCTCCAGCAACCATTGGAAGTCACCACGTCCCGCGGGGTAGGAATGGAACTCACGGACCTTGGCCCTTCCGGTTTCAGCAAGAGCCTTGGCCAGTGCCCAGCGTCTCCCCTCCTCTGGGCCAATTAAGGCAACCGACATGGGTTCGGCCCCAATGGTGTCGGCATAATACTTCGCGCCGAGATTTGGTAGTAGGTCTGAACTCACGAGATTAAAGGCTCCTTGTGATACCAGCTGCCTTTCCGGTCAGATCTCGGATTGATCGATTGTCTGGGGCCCGATCTCGCAGATCACTTTCGCCCTCAATGAACAAAGACGCGGACGCGGCGCAATTCCGGGCGGAGCTTTTCATTCGAGCGCTCTCTTAGAACTGCCCGCCAAGAACGAGCTACTTGGGGGATAGTAACCGATTCACATATACTTTAGTTTAATCTGAAACTTAGATAACCATTATTCAGCATTACGCAAGTAATTAACATTACTAAAGTTTGGTTCAGCTCTCCTGTTTGGTGCAGGTTGGGTGGGCAAGCAATCAAGTTCACACATGCGTTGCAAGTGAGAAGACTTGAATTCAGTGCTCCCGATTTGTTCTTAGAACCTGTTGAAAGACTCGAATTCGGAGCATCGAGCGCGAAAGGGCACGACTTCAGTCGTATCGATGAACCTTCTTTCCGCCTCCCGTCAGCGCGCCAGGCGTTTGCCGATAATTACCCCCGCTTGTTGCACACTAATGCTGGAGGGAACTCTTCATGTCAGCCATCTCCCCGGTTCAATATGTCGGACATGCGCCCGGTTTATACCCCGTCCCACCCCCCCACCCCCTCCCCCCCCGAAGAACGTCCACCTGCAGATCATCATTTTTGCTGCGCCGAATTGATTATCTATATGACAAATCACAAGTTACACTCGTTCGGCAAACGGCCGTTTTGGGGCGTTTTCGGGCAGTTTCGGGGTAGCTTAGGGGTAGTCGAGGGGCAGTTGAGGGCTAGTCGAGGGCTGTCTTGGGGCCAAAATCGGCCTTGGAACCTGTTGAAAAACTCGAATTCGGAGCAGTCGCGCGCCGAGATCAAACTGGACGTAGAAACCAGAAGTTGGAGTCTTCTGCAAATGAACTTCCAATGCCTATGAACATTGGCGATCAAGCATTGGGCGAGAGATTTTCTGCTAGGATGGCGCAGAATCTCGACGGATATGTACTAATGAACCACGCCCAGATCCTTCGCAGGCCAGTAGACAAAGACCGCCTTACCGTAGATCAGCGAGCGCTCCACCGGCCCGAATTCCCGGCTGTCCGACGAGATGGACCTGTGGTCTCCCATCATGAAATAGCAGTCCTCCGGAACCACCATCTCCGCCATTGAGCGCGTGTCCCGGTACTTCGGCGGGACGTAGTTCTCGCGCAGCGGCTTGCCGTTCACCCAGACCTGGCCGTGGTCGATCCAGATCCGGTCGCCGGGCAGAGCGATCACCCGCTTGATATAGCTTTTCTCCGGGTCCCGCGGGTAATGGAAGACCACCACGTCTCCCCGTTCGATGGCCGAAATGTGGTAGACAAACTTGTTGATGAACAGCCGGTCGCTGTTTCCCAGCCGCGGCAGCATGCTGGTGCCCTCCACGCGGACCGGCTGGTAGAGGAAGGTAATAATCAGCACCGAAGCAGCGGCGGAGATCAGTAGATCGCGCAGCCACTGCCCAATCCCACTGCTCCTCGGGTTTGGCGTGGGAGCCGTGTTCTGGACTGGCTGGCTGCAACCTGTCTCGGGGGGGTCAGGGGGCTGGGGAATCTGGGAAACCGTCTGCATCACACTTCTAGATTACTTCACTGGCACCCCAGCTCTCCAGGAGGGCAAATCATCTTCATGTGCTGCGGTTTGCCCAGAGGCTTGGGCTGGTTGGGAGCCGGGGTAAACGCCGGTCCAGAGCCTTTGCCCGCCAGGTTTTCTTCCTCCAGCGTCAGCGGCCGCTGCAGGACCATCTCCACCTGCGTGCCGCTGGGAATCTGCACGTCGGCCCCGCGCGTGAACAGCGAAACCAGGCCCACCGTGGCCAGCCCCACGCCCACCCCGGCAAGGCCGCCCTCGATCGGGTGTCCGCTTGCTGCTCCTGCAATGGTGCCCGCGACGCCTCCGGCGGGAATGGCGACCTTCGCGGTTTCACCGGCGTTCCGGCCCTTGTCGCCGTTCTGCTCGATAGTTCCTTCGTCGTCTTTCTTCACAGATTGATCCTTCGCGCCCGGCAGGTTGTTTACCATGCCCGGAATCTCCACCACCGAGCCGTTGGGAAAGATCATGGAGGTGAAGTGCATATCGAGCTGCGCCTTGCCCCGGATGCGCCCGGCGCGCACCACGCGGTCCACCACACCCTGGACGTAAACGCCGGGCGGAATCACCACCCGGTTGCCGACCACGACGGGAAAGATGGACGAAAGATACACGCCGTCGCCCGGTCTGGCGCTCCGGGTATCGATGCCGCTTCTTAACTGCAGCAGAACTCTTGTTCCGGCGGGAACGGTATACGTCTTCTTCGCCAATGCCGGAACAGCCGCGACCGCGTTGCCGGAGGCATGGTCGGCAGCGGGTGCTGTCGCGGCCTGCGGCGCTGCCGTAGCCTGCGCCGGCGCCGCACCCGTCTGCGCGAAACCCGCTCCCATGACCGCAGCCGCAAGGCCCAGTACCACGGCGGCCATCCAACTTTCCTGCGGCAAACGCATACCTTCCTCCGTAGATTCCCTTGCAGCGATAGACTCGGCGTTCGCTCCAAAGGATAGCGCGAAGCATCAGTCCCATCACAGGCACGTCAATCAAATCGCAATACCGGCCGGAGTGCCCACTGCGGTAATATCCGGCTCGCGTTACGATACTACACAGCCATGGAGCCTAAAATCACACTCCCGCCCGCCAATCAGCGCGCCTGCTTCGCATCCGCCTACAGCGTACTGTGCGATGCCATCGCCGCCCATGCCTTTCCCGGCTGCGCCTTTGGCGTTCTCGCCGGTGGCGATCCCGTCCTTTTAGACGCGCTCGGGCATTTTACCTATGACACCGATTCGCCCGCTGTATCCGCCGAGACCGTCTTCGACGTGGCCAGTCTGACCAAGGTCGTGGCCACCACCTCCATGGCCATGCTGCTCCACCAGCGCGGCCTGCTCCATCTGGACACACCCGTCGGCGACCTGCTGCCCAGCTTCGTGGTCGGCCGTCCTTCAGCCGAGCGCGCGCACCAGGTCCAACTACATCATCTGCTGGCCCACAGCTCCGGGCTGCCTGGTTATGTGGAACTGTTTCGCACCGCAAAGACGCCGGCCGCGCTCTTCCGCGCTTGCCTCCGGCTGCCTCTGGAGGCCGATCCCGGCGCCCACGTCGAGTACTCCGACCCCGGCTTCATCCTGCTCGGCAAAGCTCTGGAAGTACTCGCCCGCGAACATGTTGCCCCAGAGCACCTTGCACTCTGGACCCATCGCGAAATCTTCGCGCCCGTAGCGATGGCGTCCACATGCTTCTGTCCGGCACCGGCCCTGCGTCCGTCCATCCCCCCCACCGAAGAGGACACCACCCTGCGCATGCGCCGCATTCAGGGCGAGGTCCAGGACGAAAACGCCTGGCTCCTCAAAAGCGCTGCCGGCCACGCCGGACTCTTCTCCAACGTCCCCGACCTGCTGCGCTTTGCGCGCGTAATTCTGCCACTTTCGCCCGAATCCCAAAACAAAGCCGAATCCGGGAGTCAACCGGGAATGCCCCACCTGTTTGTCCCCGAAACAGTGGAGTTATTCGCCCAACGCCAAGGCCCCAAGAGCAGCTCCCGCGCGCTCGGCTGGGACACGCCCTCTGAGAACTCCTCCTCCGGCAGTCAGTTCTCGCCGCACTCCATAGGCCACCTCGGTTACAGCGGCTGTTCGCTGTGGATCGACCTCGATGACGGCGTGGCCGTCGTCCTGCTCACCAACCGCACCTGGCCGGACCGACAAAGCCAGCTGATCCGCGAGGTCAGACCCGCCTTCCACGACGCTGTCCGAAAAGCGTTGTAATCATTTGTTCATCTTCATCTTCCCCATGCACAACTCATTCCGAGAGAATTTTTTATCGGACTTGCGCAATTTACCGATAGAATTAAAACTTGGGGACAAATGCGATGGTAACCAGCACGACCATACAGGATATGCCGGGCTCCCTGGAAAATGGCAAGAAAGATCAGGCATCGCTACTTGAACAGCTGACCACCGAAAGCCGGAACGAGGCATCCCAGGGCTTCGATACCAAATCGGCGCTGGAGGTCGCGCGCATCATCAATCACGAAGATGCAAAGGTTGCCGTCGCAGTCAAGAAGGCCCTTCCTGAAATCGCCAACGTCATCGACCGGGTGGCGCGCAGCCTGCGTGACGGTGGCCGCCTGATCTATATCGGCGCCGGTTCCAGCGGCCGCATTGCCGCACTGGACGCCTCTGAATGCCCGCCCACCTACTCCACAGCACCCGGACAAGTGCAATACATCATGGCCGGCGGTCCCAAGGCGCTGGCCTCCGCCGTTGAAGTGAACGAGGACTCCGAGGAACTGGGCCAGCGCGACGTTGCGCGCCGCCGCCCCACCCGTAAAGACGTGATCGTCGGCCTCTCCGCCTCCGGGCGCACGCCCTACGTGGTAGCCGCTGTCGCCTACGCCCGTGCCCGCGGCGCCTTTACCGCCGCCGTCACCTGCAATCACGAAACCCCGATCTCCGCTGCAGCCGATATCTCGATCATCGCCGACGTCGGCCCCGAGGTCGTCTCCGGTTCCACCCGGATGAAGGCCGGAACCGCCCAGAAAATGATCCTCAACATGATCACCACCGGCGCCATGACCCGCCTGGGTTACGTGTACGAGAACCTCATGATCAACGTGCACATGCAGAACTCCAAGCTCGTGGAACGCGGCATCCGCATCCTGATGAACGCCTGCAAAATCGACCGCGAAACCGCCGTGCAGACCATCAAGAGCGCCGGCCGCAGCGTTCCCGTGGCCCTGGTCATGCTCAAAGCCAACGTCGATAAGCCCGAAGCCGTGCGCCGCCTGGCCAAGTCCGACGGCAATGTCCGCCTGGCCATCGAGGACAACACCCTCGAACTCTAGTTCTCGGGAACTCTCACCCTCCGTTCCCTGGAAACTCCTTCGTAACCTCCCGCTCTTCTGCTCCTGCGCCGGCTCCGATTTACACTGGAAGGTCAGGAGCTGCTCAGCTTTCATGGATAAGTTTGTGATTCGCGGCGGGAATCCGCTGGTGGGCACGATTCGCGTTTCGGGGGCCAAGAATTCGGCACTGCCCTGCATGGCGGCAGCGATTCTGACCGAGGACGAGATCCGGCTCGAAAACCTTCCCCAGGTGCGCGACATCGAAACCGAGCGCCGTCTGCTTTCCTCCATGGGAGCCGAAATCCGGCTAGGCGAAACGCCGCACACCACCGTGATCAGCTGCTGCACCTTGTTCGATCCGGTGGCCAAATACGAGATCGTCAAAACGATGCGCGCCAGCTCGCTGGTGCTCGGTCCCCTAATTGCGCGGACCGGCATGGCGAGCGTGGCCGTGCCCGGCGGCTGCGCCATCGGAGGCCGGCCCATCGACCTGCACATCAAGGGCCTGGAAAAGATGGGCGCGGTCATCACCCAGGAGCATGGGTATCTAGAAGCCCGCGCGGACCGCCTGCGCGGAGCCCATCTGCTCTTCGACAAGATCACCGTTACCGGCACGGAAGACCTGCTGATGGCCGCCGTGCTGGCCGAGGGCGAGACCCTCATGGAGAACTGCGCCCGCGAGCCCGAGGTCACCGACTTGGCCGCGCTGCTCAAGGCAATGGGCGCGAAGATCGAGGGCGCGGGCACATCCACCATCCGCGTCAAGGGCGTGAGCCGCCTCCACGGCGCACACTACCGCATCAATCCCGACCGCATTGAGGCCGGAACCTTTCTGGTGGCCGGAGCCATCACCGGCGGCGACCTTATTGTGGCCAACTGCAACCCGGCTCACCTACGCGCCGTCATATCCAAGCTCGAAGAGGCTCGTGTCCGCGTCGATATTCTAGGCCCCGATGCCGTGCGCGTCCGCGGCGGCGGTCCGCTGCGCGCAGCTGACATTTCCACCGAGGAGTACCCGGGCTTTCCCACCGACATGCAGGCCCAATACATGGCCCTGGCCACGCAGGCGGAAGGCGTCAGCGTGGTCAGGGAAAACATCTTCGAAAACCGCTTTATGCACGTGCAGGAGCTGGTACGCATGGGCGCTCAAATCAAGGTTGATGGCAGAACCGCCACTGTCCGGGGCCCCTCGCGGCTTTCGGCCGCCGCCGTCATGTGCTCGGATCTGCGGGCCTCCGCATCTCTCGTCCTGGCCGCTTTGATCGCCGATGGCGAGTCCATCCTCGATCGCGTTTACCACATGGACCGTGGTTACGAGCACATCGAGGAGAAATTGCGCGGCGTGGGCGCGCAGATTCAGCGCCTGGGAAACATCTTTGCCCCGAAAAACGAAGAGCAGACCGTCGCCTGACCGGCCAAAACGCCCTGCGGCAACGCCGCATCAGAGTCCCTGCAGCAATTCCGAAAATGCATTAGTCAAATACCTGAATCGCACCTCTGCCCACCAGTTCTTCGACGCGTTCAACCCAACAGCGATCGGCGGCGACATTCATGCCCTCCGGCTCGAGAAGGACGGCATACTCGCCTTTCTTTTCGAGCTGAAGCATGACTTTGCTCGGACCGGGCGCGGCGTCAGCGGCGCTCTTCAGGCCGGCAAGAATCTCCTCGGTGCCGCGGTCGAGATTGATGCGGATGCGGACACCCGTGGGAAGCTTTACGTTCACCTCTTCCAGCGGCTGGACGGAGCTGATGGCGATTTTGGGTGCAGCGTCATCTTCGCCCATGAGCACGCCGCGGATAAGGACGGGCGACTCGATCTTCACCTGCTCGTGGAGGCGCTGGTAGTCGCGCGGGAAGCAGATGAGGTCGATTTTGCCGCTGGCGTCTTCCAGCGCGGCCTGCGCGTAGAGCTTCTGCTCGCGCTTGCTCTTCTGCACCCGGAGGCCGAGGATCATGCCGGCGACCTGAATCTCGTCGGCAGGGTCGCTCTGCGCGCCCCAGAGGCGCTCCGGGGGCTTGCGCTCGAGAACTTCAGAGACGGGAATGACCCCGGTGAGATTGCGGATCTTTTCCGCGTACTTGTCGAGCGGGTGGCCGGAGACAAAGAAGCCGAGCACCTCTTTTTCATTGGCCAGGCGTTCGCTCTCCTCCCACTCGGGAACGCGCGGAAGCTCGTCCTCGGCACGGCCGGGCACGGGCGAGTCGCTAAAGAGGCCGAAGAGTCCGCTCTGGCCCTGAGCAGCATCGCGCTGCGCTTTCTGCGCGCGCTCCATCGCCTTATCGGCGGCTTTCATCAATGCGGCTCGGCTGCCCAGCGAGTCGAGCGCGCCGGCCTTGATGAGCGACTCGATGACGCGCTTGTTCATCACGCGCAGGTCAGCTTTCTCGCAGAACTGCCATAGGCTGGCGAAACGGCCGCCCAGCTCCTCGCGCGCCTTGAGAATGGAGTCGATGGCGTTTGCGCCAACGTTCTTGACGGCGGCGAGACCGAAGCGAATGGCCTCACCCTCGGGGGTGATATGCGGCGTGAACTGCGCGCCGGAGACCTGGACGTCGGGAGCCTCGACACTGATGCCCATCTCGCGGCACTCGCCGATGTACTTCACCACGTTGTCGGGCTTTGAAGTTTCGGAGGTGAGCAGGGCGGCCATGAATTCGACCGGATAGTGCGTCTTCAGATAAGCCGTCTGATACGCTATGAGCGCATACGCCGCCGAGTGCGACTTATTAAATCCGTAGCCTGAGAACTTCGCCATCTGCTCGAAGATCTCATCCACCGCGGCCCTGGGATGTCCGAGCGCCGCCGCGCCGGTCATAAATCGATCCCTCTGTTCGGCCATGGCCTGCGCGTTTTTCTTTCCCATCGCGCGCCGCAGCAGGTCGGCCTCACCCAGACTGTAGCTTGCCAATACGTTGGCGATCCGCATCACCTGTTCCTGGTAGACAATCACGCCAAACGAGTCCTTGAGGATCTCCTCAAGTTCCGGCAGCAAAAACTCCACTTTCTTCCGACCCCATTTCCGCTCGATGAAGTCGTCGATCATGTCCATCGGCCCAGGACGGTAGAGTGCATTCAATGCCGTGAGGTCATCGACCGAATCCGGTTTATAACGGCGCAGAATGTCCCGCATGCCGCCCGACTCAAACTGGAAGATCCCCGACGTAAGCGCGGTATGAAAGACTCTTCTGAAGGTCTCCGGATCGTCCAGCGGAACCATTTCAATCTCCAGCTTTTCCCCGCGCGTCTGCTTGATCAGCTTGACGCAGTCGCTGATCACCGTCAGCGTGGTGAGGCCGAGGAAGTCCATCTTCAGCAGACCCATCTTTTCGACCGACTTCATGTCGTATGCGGTGACGATTTCGTCGTTCTTGGTCTTAGCGACGGGGACCAGTTCGGTGAGCGGGCGCGGAGCGATGACCACCGCGGAGGCGTGCACACCGGAGCCGCGGACCAGGCCTTCGAGCTTCTTGGCTGTATCAATCAGCTCGCGGATGGTCTGGTCATTGTCGTAGACCTTGCGCAAATCGGAGACCTCTTCGAGGGCCTTGTCGAGGGTCATACCGAGGGTGGCGGGGACTAGCTTGGCGATGCGGTCCACGTCGCCATAGGGCATGTCGAGAGCGCGCCCGCAATCTTTAATAGCCGCCTTGGCCGCCATGGTGTTGAAGGTGATGATCTGCGCGACCTGCTCGCGGCCGTATTTGCGGGTGACATAGTCGATGACCTCGCCACGGCGATTCATGCAGAAATCCACGTCGATATCGGGCATGGAGATGCGCTCAGGGTTGAGGAAGCGCTCGAAGAGAAGCGCATTCTGCAGCGGGTCGATGTTGGTGATCTCCATAGCATAAGCCACCAACGAGCCGGTCGCCGAACCGCGCCCGGGGCCGACGGGAATGCTATGATCGCGCGCGTACTTGATGAAGTCCCACACGATGAGGAAATAGCCGGAGTACTTCATCTGCTTGATGATGCAGATCTCGTACTCCAGGCGGGACTGGTAGGCGTGATCGGGCATGCGGCGGACACCGTGCAGCTCAAGCTGGCGGACAGCGGTGTCAAGGCGTTTGCGAAAGCCCTGGCGGCAGACCTCTTCAAAATAGCTGTCGATGGTGTGGCCTTCGGGGACGGCAAATTCCGGGAATGGGTTGTCGACCTGGGATAGCTTTACGTGGCAGCGCTCAGCGATCTCCATGGTGCGCGCGAGGACGGAGGGGGAATCCTTGAAGATGCGCTCCATCTCGTCGGCGCTCTTGACGAAGAACTGGTCGCTGTCGAAGCGGAAACGGTCTTTATCGTGAATCTTGGCGCCGGTTTGCACGCAGAGCATGACATCGTGGGCGTGCGAGTCCTCGCCGCAGAGGTAATGCGAGTCGTTGGTGGCGACCAGCGGAATTTCGAGCTCGCGCTCAAGGCGGAAGAGCGATTCGTGAATCTTCTTTTCGTCTTCCAGGCCCTGGTCCTGGATTTCGAGATAGAAGTTGCCTTTGCCGAAGATGTCCTGGTACTCAACAGCCGCGGTGCGGGCTTTGTCGTAATGGCCGGCGACCAGGTGCTCGCAGAGCTCGCCGCTCAGGCAGCCGGAGAAGCCGATGAGGCCCCTGGCGTGCTCGGCCAGGTATCGCTTGCTGACGCGGGGCTTGCGATAGAAGCCGTAGAGTGAAGCCTCCGAGGTGATGCGGATCAGGTTGCGGTAGCCCTCCTCGTCCTGGGCGAGCACGAGAAGGTGGTTGTTCTCGTCACCCTCGCCGGAGGCGCGATGATCCTCGTTCTTGCAGATGTAGAGCTCGCAGCCGAGGATGGGCTTGATGCCTTTGGCCTTGGCTGCATCAAAAAAGTGCACCGCGCCGTAGATATTGCCATGGTCGGTCATGGCGACAGCCTTCTGGCCGAGCGCGGCGACGCGATCGACGAGCTTGTAGACGTCGCAGGCGCCGTCGAGGAGCGAGTATTCGGTGTGCAGATGGAGGTGGGTGAATTCAGCCATGACTAGGTTCGATTGTAGTCGCGTTCCGGTGGGGTGATGCGGGCTGGATAAAGAGCGTAAAAGGGCAGGATGAGGAAAAGTGGGGACGGAATTTTGGATAGCCCTAGCTATTGGGCCGGCATATTTTCCCTGAGGTTTTCTATGCCAAGTTGAATCTTCCGAATATATTTGAAATTCCTTGTAACCAGCAGCACTCCTGAAATCCGGAATTTCAGATCGTCAAACTCGAACTTGCGTGTCGTTAGAACCAGTTTTTGTATGCTGCCTGTATCAAGAGCGGCTGCCCCCACCTTTACGTCGCCCTTCAGGGTGGTCTGCCATGAGGGGTCATTATCGATTGTGACAAGCCACCCTGCTGGAAGGCCAGAAACTCCAACGAACGCTCCGCCCTGGAGCGAGATGTCAATGCCTACTATGCGTTCTCTTTCTTTTAGGTGGATCGCTTGCAGGCTGAATTGGCGAACTTCCTCCCGAGCTACGATCGATTGAGAAAAACCGACCGCGAGGATAGTAAATAACGTGAATTTCTTAATAGCTATCGGCATCGCGTCCCTCATGTCTAACGCGCAAGATTGTAGTTCTTGTTGTTCGGTTAAGACTCTGTGGAATACACGTTCTCCTATTGTTTCAAGCTTCCTTTCGGATCGCGTTGCCGATACAGCGCGATCCGCGATGGCGGCGACTGCGAGGACTCCATAAGGACGAGGGCAGAGCGGGGCGGGACGCGGATGGCGGCTAGCGAGGCGACGGGGCGCGACTCGGGCTGCTCGGGCGAGGCTGCTACGAAGCTGCCTGGGTGGGGGACGGTGACGGAGGCGGTGATGGTTTTGGCGGACTCCATGTTGGCAAGGACGATGGCGCGCTTGCCGGAGGCGGCACGGAAGACGGTGTGGCGAACGGAGCCGTCGGCGGTGACGGATGCGCCCATGGTGTCGCGGAATTCGGCATCCCAGAGGAAGGCTCTGTACTTTTTGCGGAGCGCATCGATCTGTTTGCCGTAGGCGAGGGTGAGCGGGAAGTCAGTGACGTGGCCTTTGAAGTTGTAGGGCTCGTAACTGATGATGTAGCGGTTGAGCAGGATGAGATTGAGCATCTCGCGGTCGTCGATGCCGGTGACGGCGACGAGGAGCGCGGCGCGGGAGTCGAGATAGCGGCAGACGGGGCGGGAGTCGGCACTGATGCGGAAGTAGGAGACCGGATAGTTCTGCATGAGCCAGTCCTGGGGGCCTTCGCCGGCGAAGATGAAGTCGGGATTGACGGCGTCGGCGACGGCGCGGAACTGGCGGGCCATGGGCATGTCGCCGGCGAAGATGTAGCCGGGCGCGGTGTAGCCGTGGGTGGGGCTGAAGTTGTAGAGGACGCCGCCGTGATGGCAGACCTCATCAAAGAGCCAACCGGCCGCGCCGAGGGCGACGATCTTCTGGAACTCGCGCGTGGCAACGTCGCGATAGGCGGCGCAGTCGACGTCCATGACGGAGCGGCGGCGGGTGTTGATTCCGGCCAACTGCGTGGGAGTCGTGTAGTTGTAGCCGCCCTGCTGGTAGGGGATGCCGTAGGGGTCGGTGCACTCGTACTTGTAGAGCTCGTTCTTGTAGAAGTCGGTGGTGCGGTCGGCCCAGATGGGTTTGCCGAAGAGGATCATGCGAACGCCCTGGGACTGGTTGTGGGCGATGGCGTCGTGAAGCTGCTGCCAGGCGCCGAGGCCGGGATCGGGATCGAGAGCGGGATCGCCACGGTCCTGGCCGCCGCGGTTCCAGCCTACGAGCTGGATGGCGGTGACGCCGTTGCGGGCGCACTCGTCGCCGTATTCGGCGACTTCGGTGAAAGGGATGGTGAAGTCCTCTTCCGGTGCATTGATCTGGAGCTGGAGCCAGGAGTGAACTTGCTGAACCCAGGAGGGCAGATGGGGCTTGACGAACCAGGTGGAGCGCCACTGGCGGTAGACGTTGATGCCGGCGTGCCAGTCGCCGTTGTAGGTGCGGAAGACGACGGGGGCGAGCTGGACGGTGGTGTGGGGATGGGCGAAGAGGAAGTGGCAGGTGCGGAACTCAAGGTGGACGGGGATGCCGGAGATTTCGTCCGCGCGCGGGACGTTGGAGTCGATGGACTGGACGACACCGGGATGCTGCTCGGAGGTGAACTCAAGATAGTAGGGCAGCGTAGCGTCGTGCATGCCGACGTAGAGGCCCTGATCGGGCGCCTGGATGAGGAAGAGAAGACTCTGGTTGGTTCCGGCGGTCTTGGTGGGGAAATCGACGCCCCAGTAGCCTTTTTCATTGCGGAACTGCGGGTAGATTTCGTCGCCGACGAGGTTGCCGTACCACATGTGCTCGGTGGTGAGGCGGGTCGAGCGCGTGGGAGGCGCTGAGATCGCCGAGGTAGGGGTAGTCGAGGGTTTCGACGTGGAGGTCGGAGTCGTTCTGGAGCTGGCCGGTGAAGGTGAGAACGCCGTTGCGGAGGGTGACATTGGCGGTGAAGGTGATGGGCAGAACGCCGCCGTGCTCGCTGGCGAGGTTGGCCCACTGGAGACGGAGCTGATCGGGGGCGACCTTCTCGACGCTGACGGCGCGCTGCCTCTGGCCGAGAACGAAGTTGTCGCGGCGGTTGGGCAGCGGGGCGTGGAGACGGAACGAGACACCGAGAGCGGGACGGCGCTGGATGGACCAGCGGGTGGACTTGCGCTCAAGCCGGGTGAGCGCGCCGGAGACGGGATCGAATGCGGCGACGAGCTGATCGTCTTCAAGGACGACTTCGCCAGTGACGGCGGCGGCCTGCGCGGCGCTGAGGTCGGCGGTTTCGGCGAGGGCGGCGAGGGCTGTGAAGCTGGCGAGCTTGTTGAAGGTTCTTCTGTCCATGGCGGTCCCTCTCTGGTGCTGCGTTCGGGCACGCTGAAGGAGCAGCGTACGCGAATGTAGAATATTGGCTGTCGACGTTCGGCTGATGAGCCGTCCGGCGAAATAAGAGAGCGTTTGAGAGAACGGTCTCTCCGCCGACAGCCATCTTACTACGCACGGCGGGGTCCGGACGCGGATGAGGACGGCGCAGGACGAACGGCGGCAAGAGACGAGAGCGAGGACCATGAGCATCGAGATTCCACGGATGATGGAAGTGCGGCAGAGCTACCCGGCCGCGAAGAAGCTGGACTTCCCTGCCCTGGTGGCGGAACAGTTTGCGCAGAGCGGCGTGCTGGAGCGCGTGAAGCCGGGGATGCGGATTGCGGTGGGCGTGGGCAGCCGCGGCGTGGCCAACTTGCAGGCGATTACGCGGGCGACGGTGGACGTGCTGAAGCGAGCAGGTGCCGAGCCGTTTGTGATTCCGGCAATGGGCAGCCACGGCGGCGCGACGCCGGAGGGACAGCGGGCGATCCTTGCAGGCTACGGCGTGACGGAAGAGATGGTGGGCGCATCAATTGATGACCGGATGGACGTGAAGCTGATTGGGACGGCGTTCGATGGGCACGACGGGCGCGAGGTGGTCTTCAGCGCGGCGGCGCTGGAGGCCGACGCGGTGGTGCCGATCAACCGCGTGAAGCCGCATACGGATTTTGGCGGACCGCTGGGCAGCGGCATCCAGAAGATGCTGACCATCGGGTTCGGCAAACAAATCGGCGCGAACAACGCGCACAGGATGATTACGCGGCAGGGGCACGAGAAGGTGATCCGCGCGTTTGCGCAGACAATTTTGGAGAAGGTGACGGTGCTGGCCGGCGTGGCGGTGGTGGAGGACCAGCACCACGAGACGGCGGAGCTGGAGGTGCTGGCGCCGGCGGAGATTGTGCGCGGCGAGGAGCGGCTGCTGAGGCGGGCGTGGGAGCTGATGCCGCAGTTGCCGATGGATGAGATCGACCTGCTGATTGTGGATGAGATTGGCAAGGAGATCAGCGGCGCGGGGATGGACCCGAATGTGGTGAACCGCGACATCATGGGGTATTCGGCGTCGCTGATGGAGCATGGCGAGACAAAGAAGCCGTATATCTACCGGATTCTGGTGAGAGATTTGTCCGAGGCGACGCATGGAAACGGGATTGGGATTGGCCTCGCGGATTTTACGACCGCTCGGGTGGTGAATGGGCTGGATAAAGAGACGACGTATATGAATGCGCTGACGTTGATTGGTATCCAGGCGACGAAGATGCCGATGTACTTCGACTCGGACCGGGAGGCGGTTACCGAGGCGCTGGCGACGCTGGCTCCGGAGAAAGACCAGGCGCTGCGCGTGGTGCGGATTGCAAATACGCTCAGTCTGGACCGGATGCTGGTTTCGGAGGGTTCCGCGGAGGCGCTGAAGGGACGCGCGGGCGTGAGCATTGCGGGAGCGGCGCGGGCGATGGAGTTTGACGCGGAGGGGAATCTGGCGAGGCTGTGAGAAAAGCAGCGAGTTAGCAACTTGGCGGGTTCGCAAGTTTGCGAGATGGCGAGTTAGCGAGTTGGCCGCGCCTTCGGCGCGTGTTCGCGAGTTAGCTGGGTCATGGGTGGTACTGGCTGAGTTGAACCTGTGAATGCGCTCGTTTTCCACTTCTCACTCCTGCGGCAGACGAAGAATTGCACCGGCACTGCGCGGGCTGGGTGTGGGCGTGTAGTCTTGGTGATCGATGGGAACGAGCCAACCAACAACCAAGAGAACTGAGCTGACGCTGGAGGCGGCGGGGACGCTGCTGCTGGCGGCGGGCGCGGCGTGGCTGCTGAAGACAAACCCGGCCGGGGGACGGTGGGAGCAAGTGTATGACCCGCTCGGGCACTGGCAGCTCTCGACGGCTGTGGCGGCGGTGCCGGTGATCCTGCTGCTGGGGGCGATGGCGGTGCTGCGGATGAAGGCGCACACGGCCGCGCTGCTGGGACTGGCGGCGGCGCTGGCGGTGGCGCTGGCGGTGTTCCACATGCCGCCGCGGCTGGCGCTGACGACCGTGGCGTACGGAGCGGGGTACGGAATCTTTCCGGTGTGCTGGATCATCATTCCGGTCATTTTTCTGTATCAACTGACGGTGCGGACGGGACGGTTTGAGGAGCTGAAAAAGAGCCTGTCGAACATTACCGACGATGGGCGGCTGCAACTGCTGCTGATCGCGTTCGGGCTGGGCGCTTTTCTGGAGGGCGCGGGCGGATTCGGCGCGCCGGTGGCGGTGTGCGGGGCGATCCTGATCAGCCTGGGGTTCCGGCCGCTGCAGGCGGCGGGGCTGTCGCTGATTGCGAATACCGCGCCAGTGGCGTTCGGGTCGCTGGGGATTCCAGTGGTGGCGATGCAGGCGGTGACGGGGATTCCGATGCTGGCGCTGTCAAAGACGATGGGGCTGATCCTGGTTCCCTTCTGCATGATGCTGCCGTTCTGGCTGGTGTGGGCGTTTGCGGGATTTGCGGCGATGGTGGAGGTGTGGCCGGCGATCGCGGTGGCTGCGATTCCGTTTACGGTGGTGCAGTACCTGCTGGCGGCGCACATGGGGCCGCAACTGGTGGACATTGCAGCATCAATGGCGACGATTGTGGCGCTGATCGTGTTCTTGCAGTTCTGGCAGCCGAAGAGGGTGGTGAACGCGCTGGGCGAGCGGACGAATGGGCAGGCGCGGGTGAAGCACGCGATGAGCGCGGGAGCGACCTTCAAGGCGTGGCTGCCGTGGCTGACGCTGAGCGCGCTGGTGTTTGCGTGGGGGATTCCGAGCTTTTCGCACTGGGCGGACAAGGCGTCGATCAGCTTAATTGTGGCGGGACTGCACAACGTGGTGATGCGCGTGCCTCCGGTGGTGGACAAGGCGACGGCGGAGACGGCGGTGTTCAACCTGAACTGGCTGGCGGCGACGGGGACGGGGATCCTGGTGGCGGCGGTGCTGGCGGGGCTGCTGATGGGCGTGCGGCCGTGGACGCTGGCGAGGGTCTTCGGCGAAACGCTGGTGAGCCTGCGGTTCACGGTGATGACGATTGCGACCATGATGGCGCTGGGGTTCGTGATGCGCTACTGCGGGGTGGACGCAACGCTGGGACTGGCGTTTGCGCGGACGGGAGCGCTGTATCCGTTCTTCGGGACGCTGATTGGATGGCTGGGGACGGCGACGACGGGGTCGGATACGTCGTCGAATGTGGTGTTCGGGAGCCTGCAGACGATGACGGCAGGACAGATTGGGGTGTCGCCGATGCTGATGGCGTCGGCCAACTCGTGCGGCGGGGTGATGGGCAAGATGATTGCCGCGCCGAGCATCGTGGTGGCCAGCACGGCGACGGAAACGTATGGGCAGGAAGGGACGATTCTGCGGTACGTCTTCTGGCATAGCCTAGCGCTGGCGGCGCTGGTGGGCGTTTTCGTTTATCTGCTAGCGTATGTGCAGCCGTTTGCGGGGTGGGTGGCGCGGTAGGCGCGAGGAGTATGAAAAAAGGCCTGCCGAGGTGGCAGGCCTTTTTCGTTATGGAAGTATGCACTTTACGCAAGGATCCAATACTCCTTTGCAAGTTGAAGTGCCCGCAAAATTACAAATTGCTCATGGATGACCTATTGGTAGCTGCTCGGGAGACCTTCTCTCACCTTGCGAAGAAACTCATCCATACGCAGCAATTTTCCATTCGCGATTGTTGGTGGATGCCGTTTCCCTCGTACTTCGCTAAAAATGGCTATCTGTTCAATTTCTGGAAGCGTTATGCCACTGAACAACTCGGGAATATACTTGCGTCCGCATTCAAACTCTTTCGTCAAGCGCAATTCCCGCGTTAACCAACTACCAGCGTCGCTCGATACCTCAATATGAACGAGATGGTTCTTCGCTGGGCAAAAAGCAACCGCGTCAAGTTCGCCTTCAAAACCGCCATGCGGAAGTTTTCCGACGCGTGTGTTTCTGCGGACGAAATAGCCGTTGAATTCATACCATTCCGCCACAAGCGACTCAAGGAAATTGCCCATCACTTCGGCCACCCTTCAAGGGAAGTGTAAGCCGGTTCCGGAAATTCGAACAGCGGGATAAGTGGAAGGGTTGTTCCCTGACGGCCATTAAGATGGCAGAAACGAGGAGCAACGATGACGCAACGTCCACGCCGGAAGCACACAGCGACCTTCAAGGCGAAGGTGGCCCTGGCCGCCCTGAATGGGGATAAGACCCTGGCGGAGCTGGCCCAGCAGTTCGATGTCCACCCCAACCAGATCACGGACTGGAAGACGCGGCTGCAGGAAGGTTCGGCCGGTGTCTTTGGCGAGGACAAGGCCGAGCAGCAAGTCAAGGTTGATGTGACCCGGATGCAGGCCAAGATCGGGGAGCTGACGCTGGAGAATGATTTTTTAGAGACTGCGCTCATCAAAGCGGGCCTGTTGAGCGCAAAGCGATGATCAATCCCGAGCACAAGCTGCCCATCCGCAGACAGGCGGAATTGCTGGAGATCAGCCGCTCCGCGGTCTACTATCGGCCGCGCCCGGTCTCGGACGCCGACCTGATGCTGATGCGGCGCATCGACGAGCTGCACATGAACTATCCGTTCGCCGGCAGCCGCATGTTGCGCGACATGCTCAGCCAGCAGGGTCTGGAAGTGGGCCGCCGCCACGTGCGCACGCTGATGCGACGGATGGCCATTGAGGCGCTTTATCGCAGGCCGAACACGTCGCGCCCGGCGCCAGGACACAGCATTTATCCCTACCTGCTGCGCGGCCTATCGATCACGCGGCCCAATCAAGTCTGGGCCATGGACATCACCTACATCCCCATGGCCCGCGGCTTCGTCTATCTGGCCGCGGTGGTCGACTGGTTCAGCCGCCGTGTGCTGGCCTGGCGGGTGTCGATCACCATGGACACCCGCTTCTGCATCGAGGCGCTGGAAGAGGCTCTGAGCCAGTACGGCCGGCCGGAGATCTTCAACACCGATCAGGGCAGTCAGTTCACCAGCGAAGCCTTCACCGGGCGGCTCAAAGAAGAAGGCATCCAGATCAGCATGGACGGCCGCGGCCGCTGGGCCGACAACGTCTTCGTCGAGCGCCTCTGGCGTTCGCTCAAATACGAGCACGTCTACCTGCACGCCTACGAGTCAGTCGGCGAGGCCAGAAGCAAGATCGGGCGTTACCTCGAGTTCTATAATTCCCGACGTCTGCACTCCAGCCTAGGAGCACAAACGCCCGACCAGGTATACTTCCACCGTCCGCCAGAAGCTCTGGCGGCCTAACGCGCGATGAAGCAGGCTGTGGAAATGCCGGTCTCATGGAAAGCGCGGAAAACGATCATACTGTTTTCCGCCCTTCCCACAAGACCTTGAAAATCGATGAAACCGATTTTTCGCATTCCCACCGCCACGACGACGACTGAACAATTTTCCCACTTTAAAACCGAAAAAACCTGCCCAAACAAACGGAGCCACCGCAGTGTTTGTGTATTTTTCTGCGGGTTGCGTACAGTCTATACTTCCGTCTTGTTTTGGGTGAGTGGGGATCAGGATCGGAGTAGGCCTGAGGGGGGACGATCCTCCGGGGCGCTGCCCCATTGTTTGTTGGGGGTGGAGCTCATGCGGAGGTAGAGCTCGCCACCGGCGGCGATCTGGGAGTGGGTGATCCAGGAGCGGGTGAGCGGTTGCCCGTTGAGCTGGGCGCTCTGGATGTAGACGTTCTCTGCGGAGTTGTTTTCGGCGACGATGGTGAAGAGCTTGCCGTTGTCAGGATTGCGGAGCGATGCGCGGCTGACGAGCGGGCTTCCGAGAACGTAAACGCCGTTGACGGCATTCATGGGATAGAAGCCAAGGGCGGCGAAGCAGAACCAACTGGAGAGCTGGCCGCAGTCGTCATTGCCGGGGATGCCGGTGGGGGTGTTGTTGTAGAGCGCGGCGACCTTGCGGACCCGGTATTGGGTTTTCCAGGGCGCGCCGGCGAAGGAGTAGAGGTAGGGGATGTGGTTCGAGGGCTCGTTGCCCTGCGCGTCCTGGCCAACCATGCCGCTGACGTCAGGCCGGGCGTTGATGACGTTGGAGGGCGCGGTGAAGAGCGCGTCGAGCTTGGCGATGAAGGGCGCGTCGCCGCCGTGGAGGGCGATGAGGCCCTGGACGTCGTGGGGGACGTTGAGGCTGGTCTGCCACGCGTCGGTCTCGACGTAGTCGAGGAACTCCTGGTCGGGACGGAAGGGCGTGCGCCACTGGCCGGCGGCGTTTTTGCCGCGCATGAAGCCGGTAGAGGTGTCGAAGAGGTTTTTATAGTTCTGGCCGTACCGGTAAAACATGGCCGCGTCGTCTTGCTTGCCGAGGAGCTCAGCCATGGCGCCGGCGCACCAGTAGTCGTAGGAGAGGTCGAGGGTGCAGGAGGTTGCGCCTTCGTGCATCTTCTCCATGGGGACGTAGCCGAGGTCGCGGAAGGCCTGCTGGATGCCGCGGTTGTCCTTGGCGAGCGCGCCGACGAGAGCGGTGTCTCGGATCGCGGCGTAGGCCGCTTCGACGTCGCAGTCGCGGAGGCCGCGGACGTAAGCGGCGGCGATCATGCCGGCGGCGTGGAAGCCGACCATGCTCCAGGTTTCGTTGCCCCAGAGCGGCCACATGGGCAGCGAGTTTTCATTCAGCTCCTTGTAGTCGAGGATAAGCGTGCGGACGACGTCGAGCGCGCGTTTGGGCTGCATGAAGATGATGAAGGGATACTCGCCGCGGTAGATGTCCCAGATGGAGAGGGTGGTGTATTTATTGAAGCCGGGGTTGGGGTGGTTCTGGCGATCCTGGCCTCGATAACTGCCATCAATGTCGTTGAAGATGCACGGGCTGGTGAGTCCGTGATACGCGCCGGTGTAGAAGGTTTCGCTGAGGGCGCGGGTGGGCAGGTCGGCCGAGAGCGGCGCGAGCATATGGGACCAGGCCCGTGTGGCATCGCGATGTACGGCGTCGAAGTCGAAGTGGGGGATCTCGGCGGCGAGGTTCTTCGAAGCGCCGTCGATGCCGGTGCAGGAGATGCCGACGCGGACGACGAGGGGCTCAGTTCCCTGCTGCTGGGTAAAGATAGCTTTGATTTCCTTGCCGGTGAGCTTGTCGCCGACGGAAGCGGTAGCAACTCTGCCATCGACGCGGACCTCGACAGAGGCGAAGGGGCGCGAGAACTCGATGACGAAATAGCACCAGCGGTCGTGGGCCCAGCCTTCGGTATTGCGCAGGCCGGTGATGCGGGTGGGGCTCTCGATGTTGAGCTCGGCGTGCTGGATGTGGCTGCCGATGCTGTGAACGAGGTCGACGATGAGGCCGCGCTTGGCGACGGCTGGCCCGCCTTTGGGCGCGGCGGGATAGCTGTAACGATGCATGCCGCAGCGGGTGGTGGCGGTGAGCTCGGCCTGGACGCCGGGCGTGTCGAGATGGACGGCGTAGTAGCCGGCGCTCAGCTTCTCGCGCTGGTGGGTGAAGAAGGAGAAGCAGCCGGGCTGGTCGCTGAAGACGTAACCGGAGTTAGTGCCGAGGGCATCGACCTGCTGGAGGGCGCGGTCGGTGGGAAGGTTGACCTCCCAGGCCCAGTTGCGGCCTTCGACGAGGGGCATGAGGAGGATGTCGCCGAGGTCGCCGCCGCCGGTGCCCTGGACGTGGGTGTGGGTGAAGCCCTGGATGATGTTGTCGTCGTAGTGATAGCCGGAGCAGTGATCCCAGCCGGACCAGTCGTGGTCGCCATTGCGGTTCCGGTTGGCCTGGCCCCAGGAGTCGGGGCCGAGCTGGACGAGGCCGAAAGGCGAGGTGGGGCCGGGATACATGTGGCCGTGCCAGCCGGTGCCGATGACGGGCTTGACGCTGGCGACGGCGGAGGCAGCGGGCGCGGCGGCCTGCGTGGCGGCGAGAAGGGCGCGGACGGGCGCGGCAGCGGCGGCGGCGGCGGTGCAGGACTTGAGGAACTGACGGCGGGGGAGTTTCAACCAAGGTGTGGACATAGGAATCCTCTCAAAGCAACCGATTATAAAGGGCCAGCGCAACGGACGTTTGCTACATTATGCCGGTTCCTGCTCTTTTTGGTGCGCACGTTCAAGCAAAGAGCGGTTACTGAAGACTTGGACAAACGCGAGGCAGAAACAGAGAACCAACAGAGTAATGGCGAAGGGTGAGGCACCCCTTCCCTTCGCGGACAACCAGGAGGCCGACAGATATCGGGCGGTATACAGGGCGATTGTCTCAAGGACGACAATCGCGAGAAGAAAAGCCCCGTGCCGTCGTACAAGCCGAGGCATCATTTGCTTAACGACGGGACACCTGAAGAAGTAAGGCTGCTGTCCGCGCTGGGCGCTGAGCGTGGCCAAGACAATAAAGCATGTGTATGGGACAAGTGAGCCGATCTGAATCCGGTAGGGCAGATCGGCTAAGCCGAGAAGGAAACCAAAGCTGACAAACATGAGCACGATGAGCGGCAAGAACAGCTCCAAGCGGTCGAAGATGACACGCTTATGATCCCGGGATTCACACGCCACACAATTTTCATCGAGCATAATCACCAGAAGCTTATCACTCTAAAAAGATCTGCTGCCTGTTGCAGTCTAGTCAGAAATGCGCAGGTACTTTTAGCAGTGGGCGATCTGTACATATGAGTTGATGTGGGCGCGGGGTATACACTCATCGCAAGACCATGAGGATTCAAGTTCGACTGATGGTTGCGTTGCTGGCGTGGCCGCTGCTGGCGATGGCGCAGACGCATGCGAAACACACGACAGCCGCGCATCACAACCCTGCCACGATGAAAACGAAACCCAGAGCCGATGCCTTGATGCAGTCCGCGATTGTGATCGACACGCACGCGGACACGCCGCAGAGATTTCTGGACGAGCACTTCGACCTGAGCGATGCGCTGGGCGATGGAAACTTCAACCTGGAGACGGCGCGCAAGGGCAACCTGGGCGCGGAGTTTTTCTCGATCTGGGTGGAACCGACACTCTACAAGGGGCGCTACGCGCACCGCACCCTGGAGCTGATTGACGCGGTAAAGATGCAGGTGACGCGGCACCCGGACCAGATGATGCTGGCGACCACGCCGGAGGATATTGAGCGGGCACACCGGGAGCACAAGCTGGCGGCGCTGATGGGGATCGAGGGCGGGCACTCGATTGAGGACTCGCTGGCGCTGCTCAGGCAGTACTACGACCTGGGCGTGCGGTACATGACGCTGACGTGGATGAACTCGAATGGATGGGCGGACAGCTCGGGAGACGCGAACGACCCGACGGTGCCGCACACGCAGGAGGGGCTGAGCGAGTTCGGCAAGGACGTAGTGTACGAGATGAACCGGCTGGGAATGATGGTGGACGTGTCGCATGTGTCGGACAAGACGTTCTACCGGACGCTGATCATCTCTCGCGCGCCGGTGATTACGTCGCACTCCGGGGCGCGGGCGCTGTGCAACTCGCCGCGGAACCTGACGGACGACATGATTCGCGCGATTGCGAACAGCGGCGGACCGAACTCGAAGGGCGGCGTGGTGCAGGTGAACTTCTACTCCGGGTTTGTGTCGCAGGCCTACCGCGACGCGCAACTGAAACAGGAGCCCGAGGTGAAACAGGCCGTGCAGGAGTTGCAGGAAAAAGCGAAGGCCGAGGGACGGACGACGAGTTCTGCGGAGATTGAAGCCGTGCAGCGGAAGTATATGGATGCGATTCCGCGGCCGCCGCTGAGCGCGCTGATCGACCAGATTGACCACGTGGCCAAGGTGGCCGGGATCGACCACGTGGGGTTGGGATCGGACTTTGACGGGGTGAGCAGACAACTACCGGAGGGGCTGGACTCGCCAGCGGACCTGCCGAAGATTACCGAGGCGCTGCTGGAGCGGGGCTACTCGGCGGAGGATTGCCGGAAGATTCTGGGCCGGAATTTGCTGCGGGTGTTCCGCGAGGTGGAGCAGACGGCGAAGGATTTGCAAGGGCAGGAGACGCGGCCGCGGATTACGGAGAAACAGCCGTTCGACAAGCCGCAAAGGTAAGACGGATGGCCGCGCGCAGGCGACCTGGTTCGTGAAACGGGGGGTACTATGACCTGGCTACGCCGTTCTTTGCGGCGCAGTGAGAAGGCAAGCACCTATTGATTCCTGAGTTGCTGGCGAAGAACATCGCGTACGACTGGTACGAGTCAGGCCACTTGGTCTATTTGCGCGAGGAAGCCCTGAAACAGCTCCACTACCGCGTGGCCGCGTTCATCCGGGGGACGAAGACGGGCGGGCAGTAGTTGCGGCGGTGCAAAAGGCGAAGGCTGGATGACGATAAGTTCATCAACATGCGTAGTGTAGCGGATGAACTTGAGGACCGGATGAAGGGCAGGAGCCGTTTCCCTCCATGCAAGCGCGGAGCAACGCATCTTTTATCCCCTTGAAAAATAAAACGATATTGCACTCGTCCTGCATTCTGGCAAGAGGCGTGATTTGCGGCATTGAATGCGGAGTGATTTAGTCGTATATTGAACTCGGACTAAATCAGTCGTAGTTTTTGCTACGGATGAAGCGCGAATGGCCAGCCGTGAAGCTGAGCTGAGTCGCGTGCCGGTCAATGTGCGATTTTGGAGCATTTTTTCGATGAAATCATCTTATTCCGTTCTTTTTCTTGTATTGCTGACGATTGGGTGTGGGGGGTGTCAACTGCTGGCGCAGGCGGGGCCGGCATTTACGATTGCGGGTACGGTGCACGACGCAAATGGGGCGGTGATTGCACATGCGCAAGTGATGGCGCAATTCGAAGGGACCGCGACAACAGTAACGGGCGAGACGGGGGACGATGGGACATTCCGGCTGACGGTGGCGGCAGCGGGCAGCTACCGGGTGGTGGTGACGGCGGCGGGATTCAAGCCGTCGGACAAGGACGCTGTGCTGACGGCGGAAAAGCCGGCGGCGGAGCTGGACTTGGAACTGGAGATTGCGGTAGCGGCGGAGACGGTGGAGGTGACGGCGGACGCGCTGGCGGCCGAGACCACCAGCACGCAACTGGGCGAGACGCTGGAGGCGAAGAAGATTGAGAACGCGCCCCTAAACGGGCGGAGCTTTACCGACCTGATGGCGGTGCAGCCGGGGATTGTGCCGCAGAATACGGCTCAGCCGGGCGCGGTGATTATGACGGGCGTGGCGCAGACGCCGCCGGGCGGAGACGAGAATCCGGGGAACCTGTCGATCAGCGGGCAGCGGGAGGCGTCGAATGGGTTCCAGGTGAACGGCGCGGACGTGGAAGAAGACGTGAATATGGGGACGTTGATTGTGCCCAATCTCGACGCGATCAAGAGCTTCCGCGTGCTGACGTTGAACTTCGACGCGGAATATGCGAACTCGTCGGGCGGGCACGTGCTGGTGACGACGAAGTCGGGGACGGAGCAGATGCACGGGTCGGCGTTCGAGTTTCTGCGCAATACGGCGCTGGATGCGCGGAATTATTTCTCCGGCAGCCGGGCGGCGTTCCGGCAGAGCCAGTTTGGCGGAGTGCTGGGCGGCGATCCGTTTCACAAGGGTGTGATGCTGTTCGGCGATTACCAGGGAACGCGGATGACGGAGGGGATCGACACGGGAGATATCGCTGTGCCGTCGCAGGCCGAGCGCGGCGGCGACCTGAGCGCGCTGGCTTCGTCGTTCACGACCACTACGACTCTGACGGGCGGGCAGACGGCGACGGTTCCGACGGCGGTGAGTGGGCCGTACCTGGCAAATCTGCTGGCGGGCCAGCTGAAATATGCGGTGACGGCGGGCGAGCCGTACTACTTTGCGACGGGCGAGAGCAACGCGGCGGGCGGGACGTATGCGCATAGCTGCACGTCGGCGTCGGAGTGCGTGCTGCCGGGACTGCAGATTCCGCAGGCTGCGTTTGCGGCTCCGGCGCAGTATTTGATGGCATATATTCCGAAGCCGAACACGGGAACGAACGAGTTTGAGACGGCGAACGAGGCCGAGACGCTGAACGACGACAAGGGCGGGCTGCGGCTGGACTGGACGCACGGGACAAGCACGCTGACGGGCTACTACTTTGTGGACAACTACGCGTTGGACAATCCGTACCCGACGGGAACAGGCGGGGCGAATGTGCCGGGGTTTGACGCAACCAGCCACGGGCGGGCGCAACTGCTGAGCGCAGGCGATACCAAGACGCTGGGCTCGACGATGCTGAATGAGCTGCACGTGAGCTATATGCGGAATGCAAACGCTGTGGGACAGCCTCACGGCGGCGCGGGACCTTCGCTGACAGCGCAGGGGTTCACCGGGATTGTGCCGCTGAAGACCTCGACCGAGGGAATCGAGAATGTGGCGTTCAACGACTTCACGCTGGGTGTGGACACGACCGCGCTGGTGCAGGCGGAGAACATCTTCGAGGCCAGCGACGCCTTCAGCTGGATTGTGGGCAAACATGGCGTGAAGGTGGGCGGCGAGGTGCACACGGACCAGATCAACACACACCCGGACGTGATCTTCAACGGGAGTTTCGCGTTCAACGGGTCAGAGACGGGCGTGGACTTTGCGGACTACCTGCTGGGCGTGGCGTCGAGCTACACGCAGGGACAGGCGCAGAGCTTCTACAACCGCAATGTTTATGTGGCGGCGTTTGCGCAGGACAGTTGGAAGCTGACGCCTGAGCTGACGGTGAACTACGGGGCGCGCTGGGACCGCATACGGCCGTGGGACGAGAGGTACAACCAACTGCAGACGCTGGTCGAGGGCGAGCAGTCGCAGGTGTTTCCGGGAGCGCCGGAGGGGCTGGTATTTCCGGGCGACCCGGGCGTGCCGGACTCGCTGGCGCCGGCGAGGAACAATTTTTCGCCGCGGATCGGGGTTGCGTATGCGCCGGACGCGGCGACGCCGTGGCTGCACAAACTGATGGGGAACGCAGGTCAGACGAGCATCCGGGCTGGGTATGGGATGTTCTACACGGCGTATGAGGGATTGTCGGCGGGAATCATGAGCGCGAATCCGCCGTATGGGTACACGTATACGTCGGCAGCCCCGCCGCTGTTTGACGCGCCGTTCACGGTGGCGGCGACGGGCGCGAATGCGGGACAGCGGTTTCCGCTGCAGCAGGTGGTGTTCGGGGCGAGCCGAGCGAATCCGAACACGACGGTGAGCTGGAGCCAGTTCGAGCCGCTGGTGGGGATTCCGGCGGTGGACCCGCAGGACAAGACACCGTATGCAGAACACTGGATGCTGAGCGTGGAGCGGCAACTGAGCAGCTCGACGCTGGCTACGGTGAGCTACGTGGGGACGGCGTCGCATCACCTGCTGGTCCTGGAGGAGGCGAACCCGGCGGACCCGGCGCTGTGTTTGAGCTTGGGATCCGCGTGCGGGCCGTTTAACGAGCAGGCGGCGCGGACGGTGTTTGGGCCGGATTTTGGCAGCGTGGAGCTGCAGAGGACGATTGCAAACGCGAGCTACAACGCGCTGGAGGCGACGCTGAATTATCGCGCGCACGGGCTGGACCTGCTGGGGAGCTATACGTACTCGAAGTCGATTGACCAGTCAGCGGGACTGCCGGAGCCGGTGAACCCGGTGAACCCGTCGCTGAGCCGGGGATTGTCGGCGTTCGACCTGCGGCAGAATTTTGTGGCGAGCTTCCACTATGCGCTGCCGGGGCGGGAAGGAAATGGGCTCCTGAGCCGTGCGGTTACGGGGTGGGCCGTGTCGGGGATCGCGCGGTTCACAAGCGGACTGCCGGTGACGCTGCTGAACAACAACGACACCTCCCTGCTGGGGACGATTCCCAACGGGATCAACAACAATGGCGTGGATACGCCGGAGTGGAGCGGGCAATCGCTGAGGCTGAACACGAATCCGCGGGGCGGCGCGGCGGTGTTCGACGCGTCACAGTTCTCGCTGCCGGCGCTGGGAACGATGGGCAACGCGCGGAGGAGGTTTTTCTCGGGGCCGGGGATGGAGAACGTGGACGTGGCATTGGCGCGGAGCTTCCTGGTGAAGGACAGCCGGGTGCTGGAGTTTCGCGCGGAAGCGTTCAACGTGATGAACCACGCGCAGTTCTTCGGCGCGGCGGCGGTGGACGGGAATATTTCCAGCGGGAGCTTTGGCCAGGCGGTGAGCGCGATCCCGCCGCGGCTGGTGCAGATGGTGGTGCGGTACCGGTTCTGAATTTTGACGGAGTGAGCGGTTCGTCGATTGGGCGGGAGTTTTTGCAGGCGGCGAACGCGGTGGAATGAGATGCGGCCTCCGGAATGGCAGGAGAAACCATTCCGGAGGCCGTCGTTTTTGTTGCGGGCGATGAGCTAGCCGATTTCGGCGAGGCAGACGGGGCGATGTTCGTCGTAGGACTTGCGCGCGGCCAGGGCCATGACGACGGGAATACGGCCATCGATGCCGGTCACGGCTGTGGGGCGATTTTCCCGCACAGCGGCAGTAAAAGATTTCAGCTCCGTGACGAAGCTCTCGGTGTAACGCTCCATGAAGAAGTTCAGCGGCAGGTCTTTGTAGACCGCCTGCGCGCCGCTGACAACGGCCTGATTGGGATAGCAGTTTTCGGTGGCGATTTTGCCGGCGCTGCCGAGAATCTCCACGCGCTGGTCGTAGCCGTAGACGGCCTTGCGGCTGTTGTCGATGGTGCCGATGACGCCGTTGCGGAAGCGTAGGACGATGAGAGCGGTGTCGATGTCGCCGGCCCTACCGATCTCGGGATCGATCATGACGCCGCCGGCGGTGTAGATCTCTTCAACTTCGTCGCCGATGAGGAAACGGGCCATGTCGAAGTCATGGATGGTCATGTCCATGAACATGCCGCCGGAGACGCAAACGTAGGCCGGCGGGGGCGGCGCGGGATCGCGGCTGATGATGTGCATCAGGCTGGGCGTGCCGATTTCGCCGCTGGAAACGGCAAGGCGGACGCGGGCAAAGTTGGCGTCGAAGCGGCGATTGAAGCCGACCTGAAGCTGAACGCCCGCCGACTTGGCCGCGGCAAGAGCCGCATCGATTTTGGCGAGATCCAGGGAGATCGGCTTCTCACAGAAGATATGCTTGCCGGCCTTGGCAGCCTGAACAATGAGATCGGCGTGAGTGTTTGTGGAGGAACATATCAGCACCGCGTCAATCTGCGGGTTAGCGAGAATCTCTTCGCTGGACAAGGCTACGGTTGGAATATTGCAACGGGCGGCCACCTGTTGTGCAGCCTCCTCGTTGACGTCGGTAATGGTCACGAGCTGGGCCTCCGGCATGCGAAATGCAAGCGATTCAGCGTGCACGCGCCCAATGCGACCGGCGCCGATGATTCCGAAATGAATTTTCTTTGCGCTCACAGTGTCCTCGCAAAATACGGTTCGAAGATGCATGAATGACGCTCCAACCGCTCAGGCAAAGTTGGATTCGATGGAACGAACATATTCGCGGTTTCGCCGCGCACTCTCTCTCGGCCTGCCCATGCCGGGCAGGATGTCCTGCTCGACCAGCACATAGCCCTTGTAGTCCCGCGCGCTCAGCCAGCGCAGGAGGGCGGGAAAATCGACGCAGCCCTTGCCCAGCTCGCAGAACACGCCGTGACGGAGCGCGGTGAAATAGTCCCACTGCTCGGCGCGAGCGCGGCGGGCGAGCTCAGGCTGCAGATCCTTCAGATGGATGTACCAGATGCGGTCCTTGTAGCGCTCGAGGGCGGCGACGATGTCGCATGGCTCGGAGCCGCTGCCGTAGCAGAAGTGGCCGGCATCGAAGACGAGGCCGAGGCGCGAGGGATCGGTGAGCTCGATGAGGATGCCGATTTCGCGCGGAGTTTCGACGTAGCCTGCGCAGTGATGATGGAAGACGGTGCGCAGGCCGGTCTCCTCATAGACGGCGCGCGCCACCAGGTCGGCGCCAGCGGCGAAGGTCTTCCACTCGGGTGGAGTAAGGCCGGCCTCGGGCGTGACGCGGCCGGCAAGATGGGTGCGCACCGGATCGCTGCCGTTGTCGTCAGCGAGGACCAGGTAGGGCGACGGCGATGAGCCGACGGCGGCAAGTAGGTGCGCGATTTTGACGGCTGTGGCGGCGCCGGGTGCGTGGGCCTCGCGGTTTTTCATGGCCACCGGCACGAATGCACCCAGCATGACCAGGTTGCGGCGGGCCAGCTCATCGGCAAGTGCGGCTGGATCGGTGGGCATATAGCCCCAATCGCCCAACTCAGTGCCGGTGTAGCCGGTCTCGGCCAGCTCATCGAGCATACGGCTGTAGGGGATCTGCTCGCCCTTGACCGACTCAAACTCCAGAGTGCCCCAGGAACACGGAGCATTGCCTACCAATAGCTTTTTCATGCTCTCCCCGTCAGAACTTCCGGCTCCAAGTCCTTGGGCCAGCGCTCAATAACCACCTTGGTCTGGGTGTAAAACTCGACGGCGTGATGAGCCTGCCCGTGCAGGTCACCGAAGAAGCTGTCGCCCCAGCCACTGAAGGGGAAGGTGGACATGGGCGCGGCAACACCGACGTTGATGCCGATATTGCCGGCATCAGCCTCATAGCGGAAGCGGCGGGCGTGAGCTCCGCTGCCGGTGAAAATGCAGGCCATGTTGCCGTACTTGCGGTCGTTGACCAGGGCAATGGCCTCTTCGATGGTGCTGGCGTGCATGAGGCTGAGAACGGGGCCGAAGATCTCAGTGCGCGCGGTCTCTGCATTGGGCGGGACCTGGTCGAGGACCGTGGGCAGAACAAAGAAGCCGTCTTCGTAGCCCGAAACCTTGGGCGAGCGGCCATCGACCAGAATGCGCGCACCGTCCTGTTCGCCTTTTGCGATGAGACCTTCAATGCGGGCCTTGCTTTCCGCGGAGATGACCGGCCCCATTTCAACACCCTGACTGGCGCCGTAACCGACCTTGCGGCTGCGGGCCGCGGCGACAATGCGCTCGGTCAACTCAGGACGCGCTTTGTCCACGGTAATGGCGACCGACGCGGCGAGGCAGCGCTGGCCGGCGCAGCCGAACGCGGAGTCGGCGAGGATGCGCGTGGTCATCTCCATGTCGGCGTCGGGCATGATCACAACGGGATTCTTGGCCCCGCCCTGGCACTGGGCGCGCTTGCCGTTGGCCGCGGCGCGGCTGTAAATGTAGCGCGCCGTCGCGGTGGAACCGACGAAGCTGACGCCGCGGATGACCGGATGATCGAGGATGGCGTTCACGACGTCGCTGCCGCCGTTGACGAGTTGAACGACTGCGGATGGGAAGCCTGCGGCCTGGATTAGGTGAAAGATCTTCTGCGAGGTGATGGGCACGCGCTCAGAGGGCTTGAGCAGGAAGCAGTTCCCTGCCGCGACGGCGTAGGGCAGGAACCAGAACGGAATCATGCCGGGAAAGTTGAACGGCGTGATGGCGGCGACCACGCCGAGCGGCTGGCGAATCATGTGCTCGTCGATGCCGGTGGCAATGTCTTCACAGTTGTGGCCCTGCATGAGCATGGGCATGCCGCAGGCGGTCTCGATGTTCTCGATGGCGCGCTGCATCTCGCCTTTGCTCTCGCCAAGAATCTTGCCGCATTCATCGGTGATGCTAAGAGCAAGATCATTGAGATTGGCCTCCATAAGGCTCTTCAATTTGAAGAGCGGCTGGACGCGATCGACGACCGGGGTGCGACGCCACTGGACGAAGGCGCTCGCGGCGGCTTCGGCGGCTTGATTGACCTCTTCGGCCGGAGACAGCGGGACTTGGGCCAGCACCGTGGCGGAGGCGGGGTTGAGGACGTCGAGTGATTGATTGGCCGCGGAGACGCGCCAGTCGCCATCAATGAAGTTCTGTAAGCGTTCCGTCATTCCTCGATTCCCTTCTGCACGATTCTGTTTGCCTAGGCTGATTAAAGATGATACCGCTCGCGCTTACGCGCCTCTTCGTAGCGGACGCGCGCCTCACGCACGCTCTCCAACTTGGAGACTTCCGCCACTGAAACATCCCACCAGGATTCATAGCCGGGCACGCCGACCGATGGATCCGTTTCCACCACGATTACCGTGGTGCGGTCAGAGGCTTTAGCCTCTTCCAGCGTTTTTTTCAATTCGCCGAGGTTAGCGGCCTTGACAGCGTGCGCGCCCATGCTGCGAGCGTTGGCCGCGAAGTCGACCGGAATCGGCGCGCCATCCAACTGGCCGGAGGCAGCCGAACGAAAGCGATAGCTGGTGCCGAAACCACCTTGGCCGAGCGAGCGGCTGAGACTGCCGATGCTGGCGAAGCCGTGATTGTCGACCAGCACGACGATGATCTTGATGCCTTCCTGCACGGCGGTGACAATCTCCGTAGGCATCATCTGGTAGGTGCCGTCGCCGAGGAAAACGAAGATCTCCCGGGAGGGATCGGCCAGCTTGGCGCCGAGGGCTCCGGGAATCTCATAGCCCATGCAGGAGTAGCCGTACTCCATGTGGTAACCGTTGGGCGTGCGCGTGCGCCAGAGCTTGTGCAGATCGCCGGGATGGCTACCGGCCGCGGAGAGCAGCACATCGCGGGGGCCGGAGGCTTCCCACATGGCGCCGATGACCTCACTCTGCGCAGGCTTGCCGGGATTGTTGAGATGAAAGAGGCGATCGACCTCGGCCTCCCACTCCGTTTTGAGCCTTGAGGTCTCCGCGGAATACTCCGCGCTGACTTTATAGCCCTTGAGGGCAGCGGCGAGTTGCTCAAGCGCGACGCGCGCATCGGCAACGACGGCAATGGCGCCGACCTTGTAGGCGTCGAACTCCGTGGTGTTGATGTTGACGAAGCGCACCTGCGGATTCTGAAACGCGGTCATGGAGGCAGAGGTGAAATCGGAGTAGCGGGTGCCGATGCCGATAACCAGATCGGCGGCTGCGGCGAGGCGATTGGCGGCGAGGGTTCCGGTTGCGCCGATGGCGCCCATCTCCTGGGGGTGATCCCAGGCAAGCGCGCCCTTGCCGGCCTGAGTTTCGGCAGCCGGAATACCGGTCTGCTCCGCAAACGCAGCCAGCGCTGATGAGGCTTCGCTCATCAGCACGCCACCGCCGGCGACGATCAGCGGACGGCGGCCGAAACGAATGGCAGCAACAGCGCGATCGAAAGAGATCTGGTCGGGCTGGACGCGGCGGATGAGCCAGACGCGCTTGCGGAACAGCTCTTCCGGGTACTCATATGCCTCGGTCTGCACATCCTGCGGGAGCGCGAGCGTGACAGCGCCGCAGTCGGAGGGCGAGGTGAGGACACGCATGACCTCAGGCAGCGCGGTGATGAGCTGCTCGGGGCGGTAGATGCGGTCCCAGTAGCGGGAGACGGGCTTGAAGCAGTCGTTAACGCCGATGTCCTGCGTGGAGGGCGACTCGACCTGCTGGAGGACGGGCGCGACGTTGCGGCGGGCGAAGATGTCGCCGGGCAGCAACAACACTGGGAGACGATTAATGGTGGCCAACGCCGCGCCCGTAATCATGTTGGTGGCGCCGGGGCCAATGGAGGAGGTGCAGGCAAAGGTGCGCAGGCGGTTGCTGGCCTTGGCGTAGCCAGCTGCCATATGCACGCCGGCCTGCTCATTGCGCACCAGGATGTAGGGAAAGTCGGGATTCTGCTGTAGGGCCTGGCCGATACCGGCCACGTTGCCGTGACCAAAGATACCCAGAACGCCGGCGAAGAACTGATGCTGCCGGCCATCGCGCTCGACGTACTGATTCTTCAGAAATTCAATCAGCGCCTGCGCCATGGTCATGCGACGCGTTTCCATACTTTCTCTCCTCAATTCAATGCATTGAGCATTCCAAAACGATCATGCAGGATGCGCGTCCCGGTGCGGCCCAGACAGCTGCAGTGCGTACTCTACCGCTCAAAGAGCGGCACCCTGGGATCCTTGCTCTGCCATGTGCCCTTGACCCACGCGTAGTCAGGATCGTCCGAGGCAGCCAGGGAACGCGCCGAGCCGGCCAGCGCGTTGAGGTAGTAAATGTTGTAGCCATGCGCGGCGACGACCGGGTGATAGCCCTCCGGCACCAGGACCAGCTCGCCGTCGTGGACAGTGATGGTCTCGTCGATGCGACGGTCGGGAGTGTAAATCTTCTGCACGGCGAAGCCTTCGGGGCGCTCGACGCGGTAGTAGTAGATCTCTTCGAGATCCACTTCGCCGGGAGGGTTGTGCACGTCGTGCTTGTGCGGCGGGAAGCTGGACCAATTGCCCGCAGGCGTGTAGACCTCAACGACGATGAGGCGGTGCGCCGGGAACGAGGGCGGGATCATGCTGTGAATCTGGCGGGTGGCGTTGGCGCCGCCGCGAATCTCCAGGCCGACCTGGTCGGGCGTAATCAGGCGGGCGGGAAACTCGATCTCGGCGCGGCTGTAACAGAAGGCCAGATCGCAACCGATCTCGGTGGTAACAGTGAAGCTGGTGTTGACGGGCAGGTAAACCGTGTAGGGATAGCCTTCAAAGACGGTCTTGCGCTTGCCGATGCGCTGCCAGTCGCCCCGCGAGCTGGTAACCGAGCAGACACCGCCGAGCAGCACGATGCCAAGTTCAGTTGCTTCGGTTTTGCCATCGTACTTCTGGCCGGGCGCGAGTTTGCGCGTCTCAAAGGAGAGATATTCGAAGCCGAAGTTCTCAATGCGGTCGCGGAAGACCTCGGAGCGAAAAAGCAGTTGACTCATAATTTCTCCTTGAAGCTCTGCTGCGCAACGAAGGGCACGAGAAAGGCGGGAAAGACGGCGGAGCAAGGGGCGATCACTGGGATCGCGGCCGGCACCAGAGGATGGGGAACGACAGGAATCAATGGGCCGCACCATGCCAGTGCACACGTGTGCACTCCAAGCAAAATGATCAATCCGCGCAGCGTGATCTGTCAACTTGGGCGGCCTGACCGGCTGGCTTGACCGCACCCGGAGAGGGTGTTAGGGTTTGCTTGCACACGTTTGCAGAGGGGTGTTCTCTTGCACACCAGCACGCTACGGAGGATGCATGGCTCAAGTTGAAACGCTGCACCAGTTTAAGAGTCCGCTTCACGAGATGACGCAGACGACCCCTACCTGTCTTTGGAACGATTCGGCTTCGATCGAGGAGCTGACCTACTCGATCGAACACGGAGCCGTCGGTGCCACGTGCAATCCCTCCATTGCGGTCACCGTACTGAAAAAGGAAATGGCGACCTGGAAACCACGGATCAAGGAACTGGCGGCGACTCATCCACAAGCGACTGAGGACCAGATCTCGTGGATGGTAGTCGAAGAAATGTCCGCCAACGCAGCCAAGCTGCTCAAGCCGGTCTTCGACCGCGAGAAGGGACGCAACGGGCGGCTCTCCATCCAGACCGATCCGCGGAACTATCGCAGCGCGGAGGCGATGCTGGAGCAGGCAATCCGGTTCAGCCAGCTGGCGCCGAACATGATCGTGAAGATCGCGGCAACGCGCGCGGGCGTCGTGGCGATCGAGGAAGCGACCTATCGCGGGATCAGCATCAATGCGACGGTCAGCTTTACCCTGCCCCAGGCGATTGCCGTGGCCGAGGCTGTGGAGCGTGGGCTGAAGCGCAGAGAGGCCGAGGGACTGGATATTGCGACGATGGGGCCGGTGTGCACCCTCATGGTGGGCCGGCTGGACGACTGGCTGAAGGTGCTGCTCGACAAGCAAAATCTCTCCGTCGATCCGGGCTACCTGGAGTGGGCCGGGGTCGCGGTCTTCAAGAAGGCGTACAAGATCTATTGCGAGCGCGGCTACCGGCTGCGGCTGCTCTCGGCGGCTTTCCGCAACCACATGCACTGGAGCGAGTTCATTGGCGGGGAGGTGGTGATCTCGCCGCCGTGCGCGTGGCAAAAGCGCTACAACGCGAGCGACATTGAAGTGGTTTCGCGGATTGATAAGCCCGTGGACCCGAAGATTGTGGACACGCTGTTGAGGAAGTTTCCGGACTTCGAGCGTGCCTACACGGAAAACGGACTCACCCACGAAGAGTTTGATAACTTCGGCAGCACGCGGCGGACGCTGCGCGGTTTCATCGGGGCCTGCGCGGAGATGAATTCGATCATTCGGGACATTATTCTTCCCAACCCCGACACCGAGTAGAAGCTTGCGGGATCGGTTGCGAAGACCGTTCCTGTATGGCAACCTCCCTGCCCCATGACCGGCTTCCTTGGGTGACGCAAAGATGAGGCTCTTGCATGGATTGTATATATCGTGCCACGATATATTTATGAAGAATTTTATTCCGCCGGCTGGCGGGAATCTCCTGCGGACGCTGGCCGAATTTCGCTATGAGTTGCGGCAGTTTTTGCACTTCAGCGAATGCGCCGCCCTGGAAGTGGGGCTGCATCCGCAACAACATCAACTGCTGCTGCAGGTGGCGGGAGCGGCCGAGGATACGGCAGTGACCATTGCCTACGCGGCGGAACGGCTGGGACTGAGGCACAACAGCACCGTCGAGCTGGTCGACCGTTCGGAACGCGAAGGCCTGCTGACGCGCAAGGAAGATTCGAGCGATCGGCGGCGGGCGATTCTGCAACTGACGAGGAAGGGACGCAGGGTGTTAAATAGCCTCTCTGCTGAGCATGCACGGGAGTTGAGCGAGCAGGCACCTCGGCTGGCGCTGGCGTTGGAACACTTCAAAACACATACCCGAAATGGCGCTGGCGTGGAGGCTCGATGAGGTCCAGGCCCTCCGCATTGCGCGATTTTACCGTGGACCGCAGAGTGTGGATGCTGACTGGCGTGGCATTGGTCATCGGCGCAGGTGCTGCAGTAATGGCGGTCTTCCTGCTGCGGGCGATTGCCTTTGCGACGAACTTCTTCTACTACCACCGGCTGAGCCTCAAGATGGTGGGACCTGCGGGATCGACGCTCGCCCCGTGGCTGATGATGGCGGTTCCGTTGGTGGGCGGCGTGACTGTCGGGCTGATGGCCTACTACGGATCGGATAAGATTCGGGGACACGGGATTCCCGAAGCGATCGAAGCAATTCTGTTGAACGGCGCGCGCGTGGAGCCTAAGGTGGCGGTGCTGAAGCCGATTTCAGCGGCGATTGCCATCGGATCCGGCGGACCATTTGGCGCGGAAGGGCCGATCATCATGACAGGTGGGGCGTTTGGCTCCCTAGTGGCGCAGTGGCTAAAGCTGAGCGATGCGGAGAGAACGACGCTGCTGGTGGCCGGAGCGGCGGCGGGCATGTCGGCAACCTTTGCCGCGCCAATCGCCTCGATTCTCCTCGCGGTGGAACTGCTGCTGTTTGAGTGGCGGCCGCGATCGCTGATTCCTGTAGCGTTTGCCAGCGTGATTGCCGATGCGCTGCGTCTACACTGGCTCGGCGAGGGACCACTGTTCCCCGTCGCTCTGCACGGTCAAATTCCCATGGACCGAATGCTATTGGCAGCGGCGCCACTGGGCATCGTGGTTGGGTTTTCCGCGGCGGGACTGAGCCGCCTGATGTACGGGTTTGAGGATGGGTTTGAGCACCTCTGCGGCAAGCTGCGCATTCACTGGATGTGGTGGCCGGCCATCGGCGGCATCGGCATTGGCGTGGGAGGGTACTTTTTTCCGCGCGGTCTGGGCGTGGGCTATGACAACATTGCCGAGGTTCTGCGTGGGGGCGCTCCGCTGGGATTGCTGCTGGGTCTGATCATTGCCAAGTCGCTGATGTGGGCGTTTTCACTCAGTTCGGGGACCTCGGGCGGCGTGCTGGCTCCGCTGCTGATGATCGGCGCGGCGCTGGGTGAAACGGCCGCCCGGCTGGGACACATGCCGGTGGAAACCGAGGCCCTGTGGGCGCTGATGGCGATGGGCGCCATGTTGAGCGGGGCGCTGGGCGTGCCGCTGACGGCGATTCTCTTCAGCCTGGAACTGACGCACGCACTTCCGACGCTGCTGCCGCTGGCGGTCAGCTGCACGGCTGCATACATGGTGACCGCGCTGGTGATGCCGCGATCGATTCTGACCGAGAAACTGGGACGGCGCGGGCAGCACTTGTCGCGCGAGTATGGCGTGGACCCGCTGGAAACGGTCAGCGTGGCCGAGGTGATGACTGACCTGACGGCACAGGAGCCGGATGGGAAGCCGGAAGCATTGCCTGAGGTGCTGGCTTATACCGATGAGACCTGTCGGGCCGTCGCCGAGGAGATGGCCATCACTGGAATTATGGGGATGCCGGTGGTGGACCGAACTACGGGGCGAATCTGCGGAATCATCAGCGCCGAACACGTGCTTGGCGGACGACGGAGGGCCGTGGAACGGGAACATGAGCGTAGCCGCATTTTTTCACTTGATTCGCGGCGGCCCGGCTAGGACTCGGCGTCGAGAAGTGCGCTCAAACCCCTGACGTCCTTGACGACAATCTGGCGCGCATCCACGTCCAGCAGGCCTTCGACCCGGAGACGCGCGAGGTTGCGCGAGATCAGCTCGCGCACCGTGCCGAGTTGGTTGGCTAGTTCCTGATGGCTGGCGGGAAGTTGAAACTCGATGCCGCGCGGCGCGGCGGGAGAGCGAACTGGAGAGCATCCTGCTGCGGACAGGCTGAGACACAGAGCATGCAGGCCGTGCACTCAGCGGAGCGAATCTGCACGAGGCGGTCGACCGGCAAGGCCGCGGGACACGCGCGCACACACTTTCCGCAGTCGATGCAAGCTCGGCATCGCGGCGGATTTTAACCGGGCTCAGCAGCGAGACCAGACCCAGCAAAGCGCCGTAAGGGCAAAGATAGCGGCACCAGAAGTGCTGGACCAGCGTCGAGGCAAGAACCAGCACCAGGAGGACCAGCGCCGCCGTGAGGCTCATCTGGCGGAAGAAGTTCAGCATCTTCACGTCAGCGACCAGGCCGTATGGTGTAAACATGAATCCCGCGAGCGTCGCGGCGGACATGGCGCCGATAAAAGAGATGAAGAAGGCGAGCAGGAGGTACTTGAAGCCGCGAAGCGGGAGGTCGGCCCAGCGAGGCAGGCGCAGACTGCGGCCGAAGACGCGGCGGCCGATCTGCGCGAGATACTCCGAAAGCGTCTCCACCGGGCAGAGCCAGGAGCAAAAGGCTTTTTTCAGCAGGAGGCTCATCACCACGAAGGCTATAAGAAGAAACATTGCCGCGGGATGAATCGCCGGAACCCGGCCGGTAAGCAGGAGGTACTTGAGGTTCATCAGGCCCGCGATAGTCAGCCAACCCTCGACTCCCGCTAGGCGCGAGACGGCGCGGATGGGAGTGGCGACCTCAAAGGATCGCACCCAAACATAAAATTGGACTCCGATCCAGAAGTTCAAGGCGACAAACAGGCCCTGCGCCACGCGGCGAATGCGCTGGGAGCGATCCGGCACAAGGCGTAGAACTACAGGCTTTTTCTTACGGCCGGGAAAGATTCGGATTGCGGTTTGTATGCCCATATGCGGTGCTCCCTACGATTTCGAGAGTAGAGGATGGGCGATGCAGGAACTATGACTTTAATCACAGGCTGGCGCAAGGAAATATGGCGCGGGCCGCGTGATTGGAGAACCACGCGGTCCGAGAAGGATTGCCGCCCACACACAGATCTGTAGCTGCAGCGTGTGCCCTATGGATAGATCCCACGAAGCTGTACGGCCTCAGCAACACGGCCGATACCGAGCATATTCGCCGCAATGCGCATCGGGACGCGCCGCTCCTGATGAATCTTGAGGACGTCGCGGAAGGCGACTTTCATGACGTGCTCCAGGCGATCGTAGACATCCTGCGCCTCCCAGAAGAGATGCTGCTCGTCCTGGACCCACTCGAAGTAGGAAACGGTGACACCGCCGGCGTTGCAAAGAATGTCAGGGATGACGAACACGTCTTTGTTTTCAAGAATGCGGTCAGCCTCTGGCGTGAGCGGTCCGTTGGCGGCTTCCGCGATGATGCGGGCGCGCACGGCCGGAGCGTTGTCGGCCTGGATGGTGTTTTCAAGAGCGGCGGGAACGAGGATCTCGCACTCGAGGGCCAGCAGATCGGCCGGTCCGATGAGCCCGCTCTCGGGGAATCCCGCAACGCGACCGGTCACAGCCTTGAGACGGATGAGCTCGGAAATGTCGAGGCCGTTGGGGTTGTAGATGCAGCCGGTGGAGTCGCTGACGGCGATGATTCTGGCGCCGGCCGCATGCAGCATCTGCGCCGCGACCGAACCGGCGTTGCCGAAGCCCTGCACGACCACGCGCGCGCCGGCCAGCAGCAGGCGCAGGTGCTCGCAGGCGCTCTGAATGGTATAAAAAACGCCGCGGCCGGTGGCTTCATTGCGGCCCAGCGATCCGCCGAGGCTGATGGGCTTGCCGGTGACCACGCCGGGGATGGGATATCCCTTGGTCATGCTGAAGGTGTCCATGATCCAGGCCATGGTCTGCGAGTTGGTGTAGACATCCGGTGCAGGAATGTCCTGCTCGGGTCCGATGAGAGGAAGAATCGCGCTGGTGTAGCGGCGCGTCATTCGTTCCAGCTCGCTTGGCGACATGCTCTTCGGATCGCAGGTGATGCCGCCCTTGGCGCCGCCGAAGGGGATGTTGACAACGGCGCATTTCCAGGTCATCCAGGAAGCCAGCGCCTTGACTTCATCGAGCGTGACCTGCGGATGGAATCGGATGCCGCCCTTGGCCGGTCCGCGCACCGAGCTGTGTTGCACACGGTAGCCTTCAAAGCGGTGAATACGTCCGTTATCCATCCGCACCGGCACTGTTACCGTCAATACACGCTCTGGATACTTGATCATCTCGCGCGTGTCGCCGTCGAGGTTAAGCGCATCGGCGGCCGTGTCGAAATTCTCCAGCGCAACGTCGTAGGCGTTCACTGGCTTGGTCATCGTCAGCATTTTACTACCTCCTTTTTCGGGATCCATCCACGGGAGCTGCTGCTTCGTTTTTCGCGGCTCAGTCCGCATCATCGGACCGAACCGTTAGCAGTCAGGGACTCCCGAAATAACTCCCTCCCCCGCTCCAGCGCACGCTCGTCCAGCCGCACCCAGTGCGGATCATGAACAAGACGGTGCAACGCGGCGGAAATACTGGCCTCGGGCAGAACCGAGGCGATCTCAAGTAATGCACCCAGTGCGACCATGTTGGCAGCGCGCGCATCGCCCAGCTCATTGGAGGTTTGCGTGAATGGATGCGCAAGAATATGCACATCCGGCCGCCGACAATCTTCCGGGATAGACTCGCCGTTGTAGAGGACCCAACCGCCGGGGCGGACAGCGGCAAAAAACTTATGCAGCGAAGGTTCATTCATCGCAATAAGAACGTTGGGCTGCGTTACCAACGGGGAATCGATGATCTGGTTCGCCAGGCGGACGTGGCAGTTGGAGGTCCCGGAGCGCATCTCCGGGCCATACGAGGGCAACCACGAAACTTCGAGTCCCGCATCGAGACCGGCCTCGGCGAGCATCTCACCCAGCAGTAGAACACCCTGACCGCCAAAACCTGCCACGCGCAGGCGGAGATCGGTCTCCTTGGCTGACAACCCGATTGTGCCCGGATTGTCCGACGGCAAATCCTGCTCAGCGACGCCAAGGAGACCTGGAATCATTTCAAGCGGAGGCGCCGGCTCGGCCGGAGCGCGTGGATGCACGTCTTTGCCACGGTCGCAATAGACTGCCAGCGGAAAGGTCTTCTGCATGACATCGCGGACCCAATGCTGCGCCTCGACTGGGGGCATCTTCCAGACGGTCGGACAGGGCGAGAGTACCTCAATCAGCGAGAAGCCGAGGCCGCGCGCCTGAGTCTCGACAGCCCGGCGGATGGCGCGAGCAGCCCGCGCGAGCTGCTTGTTGTCTCCCAAACCGACGCGCTCAATGTAGACCGGGGCCTGGAGCGTGGACAGCAGTTCGCAGATATGCAGCGGGTAGCCTTCGGTCTCCGCATGGCGGCCCTCCGGGGTGGTGGTAGTCTTCTGGCCGAGCAGCGTGGTCGGCGCAGACTGGCCGCCGGTCATGCTGTAGATGGCGTTGTTGACGAAGATGATGGTGATGCATTCGCCGCGATTGGCGGAATGGAGAATCTCCGCCGAGCCGATGGCCGACAGGTCGCCATCGCCCTGGTAGCCAATGACAATGCTCTCGGGGCGGCTGCGCTTGATGGCCGTTGCCACTGCCGGGGCGCGGCCGTGCGCTGCCTGGACATTGCCGACATCGAAGTAGTTGTAGGTAAAGACCCCGCAGCCTACCGGACCGACAAGGATGGTGCGGTCCTGAATGCCAAGATCGTCGATGGCGCGGGCGAGCATTTTGTGCACCACGCCGTGGCCGCAGCCGGGACAGAAGTGCGTCTGATGCTGCAGTTCTGTCTTGCGCTCATAGCGCGGGTAGAAGGACTTGGCCTTGGCGTAGACGACCGTGTACTCGGATTGCGTACCGCTAGACATGAATCACCCGGCCCTCCTCCGGCTCGAAGACCGGCGGCTGTTGCCGCGCAAGGTTGCGCACAAAGCCGAGGACCTCTTCATGCGAGGGAACGTTGCCGCCGACGCGGCTGAGGAACTCGACAGGCCGCGCTCCATTGAGCGCCAGGCGCACATCCTCCAGCAACTGTCCATTGCTCATCTCCACCACCACAAAGACGCGCGCGGTGGAGGCGAGGCACTGGAAATGATGCTTGGGGAACGGATAGAGCGTGACCGGGCGGAGGACGCCGATTCTGAGTCCTTCGGCACGCGCCTCTGCCGTGACGGCTTTGAGGATTCGCGCGACGATGCCGTAGCCTACGAGAATAATCTCGGCGTCACTGGTGTGCCACTCCTCGGCGCGGACATCAAGCTGCTCGGCGCGGCGGTACTTCTCCTCCATCTTGCGGAGGTGCGCCTCCATGTGGTCGATATCGAGGTGCAGCGAGCTGATCAGGTTGTGGCGTGTCGCGGCAGTGCCGGTAACGGCCCAATCGGGCGGCTGAGGCACGAAGGTGGCTTGCGGAAACGCGACCGGCTCCATCATCTGGCCGATGAACCCGTCGGCGAGCAGCACCACTGGGTTGCGATAACGGTCGGCGAGACTGAAGGCCAGCGCGGTGAGATCGGCCATCTCCTGCACGGAGTAAGGTGCAAGCACGATGGTGCGGTAACTCCCGTGCCCGCCGCCCTTCACCACCTGGTGATAATCGCTCTGCTCGGCGGCGATGTTGCCCAGACCGGGACCGCCGCGGGTGATGTCGGCGATGACGCAGGGCAGCTCAGCGCCAGCCAGGTAGCTGATACCCTCCTGCATCAGGCTGATGCCCGGGCCGCTGGAGGCGGTCATCGCGCGCACGCCCGCGGACGCGGCGCCGTAGAGCATGTTAATGGATGCAACTTCGCTTTCGGCCTGCAGGTAGAAACCGCCGGCTTTGGGCATATACAAGGCGGCGGCTTCGGCGATCTCACTGGCCGGCGTGATCGGGTATCCGTAAAATGCGCGGCAGCCGGAGAGGATGGCGCTCTTGACGATAGCCTCATTGCCCTTTATCAGTTGCTTGCGCATATGTTGGCTCCTCCCATCGCGCGTGGCTGCAACGCTGCCCGCAGCACCGTGATGGCGCCGGGTTCGGGACAGGCCATGAAGCAGATTCCGCAACCCGTGCAGCCGGCGCCCGCGTAGAACGCCGTGCGGTAACCATAGTGGTTAAGCCCATCACCAAGATGAAGAACTTTGGGCGGGCAGGACTCCACGCACAGGCCGCAGCCCTTGCACTCTTCCTCATCGACCCGCACCAAGCCACGGTCTGGTTTTGCTTCCTGGGTCATGGTTCTCTCCTCGACTAACCGCATCGATCCGCATCCGTTTCAGGCTGCGATTTTTTATCTCTGTTCATTGCGCAATCAGGCCTGACCTCCCTCCCGTTCCCCATCGGTTCGGATTTCTCCCAAGCCGGCGCAAATTTACGCTTCTTCAGAGAGGAGTTCTGTGACAGATGTCACCTAGTGGCGCAACTCATAACATACGTGGAGACCCGCGCTAGGACCGGAACAAAATTGACCCATTACTTGAACTTTCTGCTCATATTTATTCAAATTGCATAGGTTACAGGCGGGCACTGTATATATTCCCTGCGGGCATTTTGGATAGGCCTGAGGGTCAGGCTCCCCAGATGCGCACAGCTAAAATGGAGAACAGCGGCTGAGGTTGTTGCAGCCAAAGTCATTGCGCATCGATTCCGCATCCGAGGGAGTTTTCATGTCCGAATCGTCCGTTCAGGAACAGTTATTTGAGACCGCCGGCATCCAGGTGGTCAACTCGACTGAACTCTATCCGGCGCTGCACAAGGCGGGCGACCAGGGCCTGCCCATGCTGGTGGTGAAGAACCGGCTGGGCCGTGCTGTCGTGGCGCTTCAGGGGGCACAGCTCATGGAGTTCCAGCCTGCAGGCGGGCGGGAGATGTTCTGGATCTCGCCCAGGTGCGTGCTTGAGGCAGGGTGGCCGATCCGCGCCGGGATTCCTCTTTGCCTTCCATGGTTTGGACCGGGCAGGGACGGAGCCATTCAGCATGGTTTTGCCCGGGTGATGGATTGGAAGTTGGTCGCGGCCGAGGCGTGCGCAGATGGAACGACGCGAGTCGTGATAGAGCTGGCCTCAGAGCAGACGATCAGCCCGATGTGGCCGCATGCGTTCAGCTTTCGTTTGGAAGTTGTGATGGGATCAAGCCTGATGCTCGGGATGCGCGCCGAGAATCGCAGCCATGCGGAGGCGCCGTTTGCCTTTGCGTTCCACACTTACTTCGCTGTGCCGCATGTTGCTGACGCGCGGGTGAGCGGCCTGGAAGGCACGACGTTCATCGACAAAATTGATAATTCGGAGCGCAAAGTCCAGCAGTGCGAGATCGCGATTGCGGCGCTGACGGACCGGATTTACCTGGACGTTCCTGCGGTGCAGACGCTGAAGACGGCGAGCGGAAATGTGAAGATCGAGTCCGATACCAAGTGCGCCGTGGTGTGGAACGCATGGACCAATGACAAGAACATGGCCGATCTGGGCGAAGGCAACCACAAGGGCTACCTCTGTGTGGAGCGCTGCGACGTGTCCGACCGCGCGGTCACGCTTCCGGCCGGCGGGGCATATCAGAGCTATATGACGCTCTCCTACTGAGGCGCGCTGTGTGTCAGTTGGTATCCGCGGCCAAAGTCCCGGCCAGCTTCATCCTTGTGAACAGAAGCGGCGCAAGATAGATGCCCGCAAAACCGGCCGCGGCGTAGCGGAAATACTGCTCCAGGCAGCCAAGCAGGGAAAGCTTCCCTTCCCCAAGGACGAAGAGCTCTTCCGGCGCGAGCAGAACCACGAGCAACAACGCCATCAAGAGCAGATAGCGGAGGAACTTCGCTGCCGGACCTGCGCTGCGCGGATCGAAGTTGACCGTGCGGACCTCAAGTGGGCGGGCGATGGCGATGCCGGCGAGGAATCCGGCGTTGCCGATCAAGGCGCGAGGCGCCTCATCCATGCGCCAGCCGTCGATAAGTTCGAAGATCAGGATCAATACAATACCGCCGGCAACGGCGAGTCCGATCTGGCGCGCATACGAGAAGCGATTCCAGACGGACGTGAGCCGGCTGGTGTGGCGTGCTGCCAGCGATGCGAGAAAGAGCCCGCAGAGCCAGCCGAGCAGGATATCCTCCACGTAATGGACGCCGAGATAGGGTCTCGAGAGGCCGATGAGAAGGATGAGCACAACGAGAGCGGCGCGGACGAACCGGTTCAGGACGAAGGCGTAAAGATACGCGTAAAAGCCGACGAGCCCATGGCGTGGCCGGAGGGAGTCGAGTACTCCGTGGCGAGCTGCCGGGCTTCGGCCCGTGAGACGCCCCACTTTTTGAGATACGTTCGCTGACGCATGAAGGGGCGCGGGTTGCGAATGAGCGTCTTGAAGATGTCGTTGAGCGACGTGGTCAGCAGGACGACGACGGAAATCGGGATGGCCAGACGCTTGTCCCAGACAACGTAAAGAAGAATAACGATGAGGATGTAAGCGTTGGCGCTGCCTAAGAAGCTGGCGGCGAGAAAAAGCCGGGCGAGCAGAGGATTCCTGTGATCGGCCAGGAACTTGATTATGGGCAGATTGAACGGCAATGGGACCATGCGCTTTCCGATCCCGCTCAGCGGTCGCCGCAGTGATTGTCGATCTCCCAGTTGATGTAGACGGGATTGCCGACCAGCCAGAGTTTGCCGTCGGGACGGGCCACCTCGGCGCGGAACCAATGACGGTGGCCGTCGCTGGTCCAGGAGACGGGGAGGGTTTGATCGTCCGATATGACGTTGGCGTCAGACGGGAGCTCGACGGGCGCGCCGTCCTCGATCCAGAGAATTTTGCCGGTTTCCACGGCGGCCACATGCAGCGTAAAGCTGACAGGCTCTCCCCGGGGCACGGTCAGCGAATCGCCGGCGCGGGCTGTCTGGCTGCCGGCCTGCGCGGTGATTTCAAGGAGCCGGTTGGGGGTTCCGTCGATGTCGATAAAGACGTGGCCGGCGCGGACGCCGTCGAGGATGGCGGGCACGGAAAGATTCTCCGCGTAGACGACGGTGGTGGGGCTGCCGACGGAGCCGATCGCGCTGAGCGGCATCATGGGCCGATGATTGTCGCTACCGCCGATGCCGGTGAGACGGCATCCGTTATTGAGCTGCGTGTTCCAGAAAGGAATATCGGTGGGGCCGTAGCGCTCGCTGCCGCCGTTGACGGCTTCGACGGCGGTGAAGAGGCGCATATTGACCTTTTTCGCCGGGGTCCAGCCGCAACCCATGCAGATTTCGCCGCTGGGATCGGCGGGGTGGTTGATGGACATGATGGCGCCGACGCGGGCCGCGGAGCGCAGGATGGCGTTCACGTCAGGGACCTGCTTGCTGCCCAGGCGGAAGTCGATGTAGTCGGTGCTGCCGAGAAAGTTCATGTGCCCCTGGAACGTGGTGATTTCGCGGCCGGGAATGAGCAGCACCTTGTCAAAGTACGGCTGCAGCTCGCGCATGACGTTGTACTGCGAGCTGGCATTGTGATCCGTGATAGCTATGAAATCGAGGCCGCGACGGACGGCAGCGTCCACGGTGACGAATACCGGGCACGGAACCATCTTACCGGTTTGGCTGGGGCATTGGCCATCGCTGTGGCCGGTGTGCATGTGGAGATCGCCGCGATACCATGCGGGGCCGGCGCGGAGCGGGACGCGCAGCTCGGCCGGATAGCGGACGACTGCGCCCGTAGAGGTGAAGCCGATGTGCATGGTGTAATGGGATACCACGCTGGGACGGATGTTGGGTACACCGATCAAAACGTTCCAGGTTCCCGGCGGGATGGGACCGGGCTGGCAGGAGGGCGTGGCGTCAGACAGGCCGACGGTGAGCAGGGATTTGTTGCCGCCGCTCCAGCAGCGAAGGCCCGCAGGATCGAGCAGGCCGAGATCGAGCGCCGTGTGCTGTTCCCTGCCGGAGTAGGCAAAGGTGAGGGTCACCCGTTCGGTTCCGGCCGGCACTTTGAACGGCACCTGGACGTAGGTTTGATTTTGCGAGCCGTGGACTACGCCCTCAAGCACCAGCGTGGAGGACGCGCGCGGCGCGGGAACTACTGGATGGCTGCCCTGCGCAACGGATGGAATGGAGGCAAGAAAAAAACAGAGCACGGCGCAAAGAATCACTTTGGCCGGTTCGAACAGCCGCTTTGTCATGATGAGCACTCCCTGTGCAGCAATCCCGGAGAAACGGTTTGAGACGGATCTGGCTGTGAACGCGCAGCCTGGGAAATTCTAGCAGCCGGGCTGGATGCAGGCCGGTTGAAGGATCGGCCTAAGCTCATGAGGTTAAGGCCTGACAAGCGGAAAACGCTCGCGCACCTCATAGCGCGAACCAGAGTGAGCGAGAAGGCTTTCGTAGAGGAGAAACTCTTCGGCGGTAAAGCGGGTGAAAACGGGCGGCCCGGCGACCTTTGCCTTGAGTGCAAGGAAACCGTGGCGGTCGCCTTTAGTGCGGGCAAGGGTAATGTGCGGCTCATAGGGCCGCGCCTCGGGAATGAAGCCGCACTGCGCCGTGGCGTGAGTCACACACTGCTGGAGGGCGAACAACTCGGTGGTGGTGTAAACGCCGGCATAGAAGATTCCGGCGCGATCGAAGAATCCGATCCCTTCAAGCTGCACGGAAGCGGGAGGCAGATGCAACTCGCGGAGACGGGCTACCACGCAGGCGTACTGCTCCGGGGTGGTGGCGCCGAGGAACTGGAGGGTGATGTGCCAGGACTCGGGAGCTGACCAGCGGAGCCCGTCGGAGCCAGAGCGCAGGCGCGCGGAGATGGACGCAAGCTCGGCGGTAACCGTGGCCGCCAGAGGAATTCCTAAAAAGAGGCGCATGCAAATATGGTACGGCGGAGGGGTTCTAAGGCATTTCTCCTTCAGATACAGCCCATTCCGGCAATCTTCAGGGCGCCGATCTCTTGTTGCTATCGCCGCTTGAGTGCATTGGCTTCGGCGCACGCCTGAAGGAGAAATGCTGTGGCGGACGGCGCAGCTGGAGCCGGTGGCAAGCGGCGGCAGGCGGGGAAAAGATCAGGAATGCAGAGGATGGCCGAGAGAAGCGGACAGGAATTGGCTCCTCAGGTAGGACTCGAACCTACAACCCTTCGGTTAACAGCCGAATGCTCTGCCATTGAGCTACTGAGGAGTGTTTGGCGCTGAATTGCTCTCTACCAAGTTATCAGAGTGAGAGGGAGACGTTAAAATCGCGGGCCGGCCATTTGAGCAGAAGATGCACCTCACGGGCCAAGGTCCCCGAAGTCTTGTGGGAAGCATCCGCGCGCACATACCATGAAGGAGGGCGGGTGAGTCAGGCATATGGTCGCTTCAGGCATGCGCCCCCTCTCAAACGCCCTGGCAAAGGAAAACGGATGGTCGCCATTCAGCGGGAATATCGGGGAGACCTGCACTGCAAGGCAGTCCACGGTCCCTCCGGCAACAAGCTCACCACCGATGCTCCCACAGACAATCAGGGGCGCGGCGAAAGCTTCTCGCTCACCGATCTCGTGGCAACCGCGCTTGGCAGCTGCATGCTGACGGTGATGGGCATCCAGGCGCGCGCGCTGAAGATCGACGTCGCGGGCGCCACGACAACCGTGGAAAAGGAGATGACAGCGACGCCGCCGCGAAGGATCCGGCGGCTAACCGTCAGGATCCATGTGCCCGGTAAACTGGGCTTCGAGGACGGGAAAAAGCTGGAACGAGCTGCTCACACATGCCCCGTGTGTAAGAGCCTGCACTCAGAGGTGGAGATCCCCATCGAATTTACCTGGGACGAGTGAAGAACCCGGTTCAACTGCGTTCTTTTCTTCATCCCCAATTCCCTAAGGAGTTCATTCCTGCGTGAAGCTCAAACTGCCGGAAGGCGCATTCCGCGCGTACCTGTTTGACTGCGACGGCACAGTGGCTGACTCCATGCCGCTGCACTACAAGGCCTGGAAACAAGCGCTCGGCGAGTGGAGATGCAGGTTTGACGAGGATCTGTTTTATGCCTGGGGTGGCAAGCCGGTTGCTGAGATTATCTCTACGCTGAACGAGATGCAAGGGCTCGCGATGCCGGTGGTGACGGTGGGCAAAAGGAAGGAGAGCCTCTACTTTGCGCAGCTGGACGAGCTGAAACCTGTGCCGGAGGTGCTGGAGCACATCGAGGCCATGTATGGGCGGATTCCCCTGGCCGTAGTCTCAGGCGGCAGGCGCAGCTCGGTGGAGCAGACGCTGAGGGCGATCCATCTGCTCGACAGGTTCGGGACGATCGTGGGCGCAGAAGACTACGAAAAGAGTAAGCCGGCTCCGGATTCGTTTCTGGTGGCGGCCGGGCGGCTTGCCGTCGCGCCCAGGGATTGCCTGGTCTTTGAAGACACGGATCTGGGAATTGAGGCGGCGACCGCGGCGGGTATGGCGTCCGTGAAGGTTCCCCAGCCGCGGGAACATCAATAGAGCAGCACGGCAATGCGATAAGCGGAGAAGGCGTTCTGATCGCTCTGGGCCGGACAATTGCCGATGGCAGCCCGATGATATTGCCCAGAAGAGAGACGGTCGACGAGCTGCTGGGGCAGGTGGGTGAGATCGGGGCCCTGCCAGAGCATGATGAAGCCGGGCCGGGCGCTGCCGGCCGGACCGTGGTTCGTGGCGCAGTAGTCGCGGGCGACGGTGGGGTCGGCGAGGATGGTGACGCCGCTGGGGCGGATGAGATTGGCGATGGCCGCCTCAACCTGGAAGGTCGTGAGATCGCGGACGGCGTGGGAATAATCGGCGACGGCGTAGAGCACACCGCGGCTGGCCACCACGGCAATGCCGACGCGATCGACCGCGGGGTTCAGGAGGTTGGCGCGATGGCCGGGCGATTGCATCCATTCTTCTTGAATGGCGTCGGGATCGGTGCCGATGGCGACATTCTCCTCGATGAGGCTGAAGTGCGCGCCGGCTTTTGCGGCACGGCCGGCGAGATCGAGCTCGCCGGGGTACCGATGGGCGATGGGGCCTTCAATGGCCATCCGGATGCAGTGCTGGCGAGCCGCTGCGGCCAGCGCTGGATCCCAGTGGAGCAGGCATGTTCCGGCTTTGGCGCGGGCCTGGTTGGCTAAGTTCACCAGCTGGATGGCCTCGGGCTGAAGTTTGTATGGGTTCGGAGCCGGCTGCGCGTCGGACTGAGCGCGGACCAGGAGCGCCGGCATGGAGAGCGCAACAGACAAGACCAGAATCGGCTGCGAGATGCGCATATCTGATTAGACCTCACCGTTGCGAGCGAGTCGCTGTATTCTTTTTGATGCTTATGGAATTTTCGCTTCGCCTCGTTTTTTTGACGGTCGCAGAGGAGAACTCAAGCCGAGCATTGCGACGCTAGAGCCGGATCTTCTCACCTGTCATCCGTGGTGCTAAGGGCGGGCTGGGGTCGGGTTTTCCTGGAATCGTCGCGCGGTCCGACCCAGAGGAATAGAAGAAGGGCCGGCAAGCTGACGACGGTGGTAAGCAGAAAGAACCGTACCCAGCCAATCTTCTCCGACAAGACTCCTCCTGATGACGCCACCACGGTGCGGCCGAGCAAAGTAATGGAAGAAAGCAGCGCGTATTGAGTGGCCGTAAATGCGGGGGAGCATAGACTGGAAAGATAGGTGATCAACGCGGTCCCGGCCATCCCGCCCGTGATATTTTCTGCGGTGACACACAGAGCAAGGTAGCCAATACGATGGCCGCCTACAGCCTGCAAGACGAAAAACAGGTTCCCGATTGCCTGCAATATGCCGCAAAGAATCAGCGAACGCCGGATTCCGAACCTCGTCGTCACGACACCGCCTAATAGAACACCTGCCACAATCGAGAAGAATCCGAACACTTTCGAAGCGGCAGCGATCTCAGGGAGCGTGAATCCCACCGATATATAAAGCGGTGTTGACATCACGCCCGCCATTGCCTCGCCCAGCTTGTATCCGAAAATGGCAATCAGGATAACGGGCCAAAGTGGCCTATGCATGAAATCGCGGAAGGGACCGACCACGGCGGTGGAAATCGTGTGGCGAATCGCATGCAACCCTGATCCCGCCGCATACGAGGTCTCCGGCAGGGCCTTCGGTTCCGGCCCCAGCAAAAACACAAGCAGTCCTATACCGAGCAGTGCAGCCATTGTGGCATAGGCCGCGAACCATCCTACATACGCTGCGATCAAGAGGCTGCCCGCCCCGGAAACCAGCATCCCAATCCGGTAGCCGGCCCCAATCATGGCTGCTCCGGGAGCGGCCTGATCCCCAGGCGTGCTCTCCACGCGCCAGGCATCGATCACGATATCCTGACTCGCGGATAGAAATGCGACAAGGACCGCCAGGGCGGCCATCCGAGTCAGGTTGTGCTTTGGATCGCACAATCCCAGACCGAGAATTGCACTAATGAGGAGGATCTGGATGGTGACGCCCCAACCACGCCGCCGTCCCAAAGGCACTGGCGGGGGTACGCGATCCATCAGCGGCGCCCACAGAAACTTGAATGCGTAGGGTGTGCCCACCAGGGCGAAAGCGCCGATGGCGGCGCGCCGCACGCCGGCTGTGGCAAGCCAGGCTGAAAGTGTGGAGTACGTAAGCAGGAGCGGCAAGCCACTCGCGAACCCGAGCGCAAGCACCTGTAGCACACGCGGATCAGTATAGGCGGCGACCGCGTGCCGCCAGTTTGTTGGAGCGTGTCCTTCGTAGTTGCGGGATAATTCCTTCATTTCAATATCTGAGCGTCTTGTTTCAGCCTCTTGGCCTGCTTTAGCTTCTTGAATGAAGGATCGTGGGAAACAATCTTAGAGTAGCGCCCGCCAGGCGCAAAGCAGCGAGTTAACAGGGTTAACATAACACGAATGGCCTCGTTTATCCTCGCCACTGGCGGCATCTGGTCCTCTTCCCTGCCCTGGCCATAGCGGGCGCGGTGCTGGGGTTCAATTTTCTGGGCGATACGCTCCGCGACCGGCTGGACCCGCGTACGAAGCTGGAACTGGGACTGTAAGAAAGACAGCGGCCAGCAAACAGCGATCAGCAGAGGGCGAGACCGATCAGAGAATCAGGAAATCGCCCCGACTGCGCCGAAGAGTCAAGGAATTCGATAAGTATCTGATTTTTATATGGTTAACAGATGCCTCTTTCACAGTCTCACAGTTTCAAAGTGAAAAGGGGGGGTAGGGTATGTGTTTTTCCCCTTAACCCACTATAGGTGATAGAGATATATGCATTTTTTATGCACATAACGACCACTTTTGCGCATGGCTCCGCAGGGACAGTGGCCTGACAGGACGCTGGATAGGGGGAGGGTCTTCATACAATCAGTCTGCGCCTTCGGGGCGTAATAATCTGCAAAAATGGCTTCCTTTTTTGAGCGACCTTCAGGAGTTTTCCCGATGAGGATTGGCGTAGTGAGCGATACGCATGGGCTGCTGCGGCCGGAGGTGGCGCCGGCGCTCGCGGGCGTGGAGCGGATTCTGCACCTGGGCGATGTGGGCAAGGCTTGGATTCTGAAAGAGTTGGAGAAGATTGCGCCGGTGACCGCCATTCGCGGCAATGTGGACCGTGAAGGGCCGTGCAGCAAGCTGCCGGAGACCGAGGTGGTGCTCATCGCGGACCGATATGTCTATATGCTGCACGATCTGAGCACGCTGCACCTGGACCCGGCGGCGGGGAAGTTTGCGGCGGTGCTGTTCGGGCACTCGCATGTGCCGAATTTCTACCGGAAAAAGGGTGTTTTGTACTTCAATCCGGGATCGTGCGGGCCGCGGCGGTTTGAGCTGCCGGTGACAGTGGGGCTGCTGACGGTGGACGGCGATGGCGAGTTAGAGGCGGGGATTGTGAAACTCAGCTGCTAGCTTCTAGCTCTTAGCTGTTAGCTGTTAGCTGTTAGCTCTTAGCTCTTAGCTCTTAGCTCTTAGCTCTTAGCTTCGGGTGAGGTCGGCGCGTGTGGGGCTGCTGACGGTGGGCGCGGATGGGGAGCTGGAGGCGGAGATTGTGCGAATCAGCTGCTAGCTTCTAGCTGCTCGCTCTTAGCTCTGACCTTCGGGTGAAGTTGGCGCGTGTGGGGCTGCTGGCGATGGGGGCGGATGGGGAGCTGGAGGCGGAGATTGTGCCGCTGGGCGTGGGTTAGCCAGGTTATTTCTCGTTTTGGCGGTCAGCCGCCCGGAGCTGGAGGTTTCGAACGGTCCGACCTCGAAGCTATGGGTATCCAGTCGCCCTGACTTGACAACTACTGAGCTATCTGTGTAGTAAGATGTCTTAGTATGAAGAAAACAGACACCATGCAGGGCTCGCTCGACCTGCTCGTCCTGAAAGTTCTCTCCCGCCAGCCGAAGCTCCACGGCTATGCGATCATGACGGCCATCAAGCGCATCTCCGGCGAGGTGCTGAACGCCGAGGTCGGCTCGCTCTACCCCGCGCTTCACCGCATGGAAGAGACGGGCTGGATCCGCGCCGAATGGGCGGCCAAAGACACGGGCCGCCGCACGCGCCTGTACCAGCTGACCGTCGCGGGCAAAAAGCAGCTCGCCGCCGAAGTCAGCCGCTGGCACACGGTGAGCTCCGCCATCAACCGGGTTCTGCAGGAGGCGTGAAGATGTCGTTCTGGTCGCGCATCGCCAACGCTTTTCGCGGGGACCGTCTCAGTCACGAAATCGACGAGGAATTCGCCGCGCACATGGAAGAGGCCATCGCCGCCGGCGACGATCCCGCCGAAGTGCGCCGCAGCTTCGGCTCCCCGCTCCGGCTGCGCGAACAAAGCCGCGACGCCCGCATCGTCGCCTGGCTGGACTGCCTTCGTGCCAACGTCGTATTCGGCTGGCGCCAACTGCTGAAGCGCAAAGTCACCACCGGCGCCGCCGTACTTTCGCTGGCGCTGGCCATCGGCGCCTGCACCTCCGCCTTCCGCCTGATCGACGCGCTGTTTCTGCGTCCACTTCCCATTGCGCACGCCGACCGTCTCTACGTTCTCTCGCGTGAGGGGCCCATTGTAAATGACCAGATGTTCAGCTGGGACACCTTCGCCTATCCCGATTTCACGCTGATGCGCGCCGCCGCGCAGGGGCAGGCCGAACTGATCGCCGCCTCGCTTACCAGCCGCACCGACCTTACCTACGCCACCGACAATGAAATGGAAAAGGGCTACGTGCAGTACGTCTCCGGCTGGATGTTTTCGAGCTTCGGTCTTCAGCCTGCACTCGGCCGGCTGTTCAGCGCGAACGACGACCGCACTCCCGGCGCCAGCCCCTACGCGGTCATCTCGTACAACTACTGGACCCGCCGCTTCGGCAACGACCCCAGCATTCTCGGCCGCACCGTCCACATCGGCAGCAATATATTTCAGATCATCGGCGTCGGCCCGAAATCCTTCACCGGCACCGAGCCCGGCATCATCACCGATATTTTTCTCCCCACCATGATGAACCCCAGCGTCACGCGCGACGACGCCACCTGGCTCCGCACCCTCGTCATCGTCAACCCCGGTGTGCCCATCGAACCGCTCCGCGCAAAACTCGCCGCTGTCAGCCTCCGCTTTGAAACCGAGCGCGCCAAGGGCTTCGTCGGGATGTCGAAGCACAACATCGACATGTTCCTCAAGATGAAGTTGCTCATCGAGCCGGCTGCCTCCGGCGTCTCCGCCCTGCAGGGCGATTACCACCGCGCTCTCGTTTGGCTCGGTGTCCTCGTTGTTCTCGTGCTGTTGATTGCCTGCGCCAACGTGGCCAACCTGATGACCGCGCAGGCCGCATCGCGTGCCCGCGAAATGGCCCTCCGCGTTTCCATTGGCTCTGGCCGCACGCGCCTGGTGCAGCTCGTGCTGGTTGAGAATGCCATGCTCGCGGTGTTCTCCGCCGCGCTCGGAGCGCTGTTCGCGTGGTGGGCTGCGCCCTTCGTCGTGAGCCGCATCAACCCTCCCGACAATCCCGCGCACCTGGTGCTCCCCGCGGACTGGCGCGTGCTTGCCTTCGGCACGCTCCTGACTCTCGCCGTCACGCTTCTCTTCGGGCTCGCACCGGCCCTGCGCGCCTCAGCCATTCAGCCCGTTACCGCACTGAAAGGCGGCGAAGAGCCGCACTCCAAACGCCGCTCCATGTATGTGCTCATCGCCGCGCAGGTCGCCTTCTGCTTCGTCGTCCTCTTTCTAGCCGGACTCTTCGTCGCCACCTTCCGCCATCTCTCCAGCCAGCCGCTCGGCTTCGATCCCCAAAATCTATTGCTGCTCGAAACCGTTACTCCTCACGGCCAGCCGCCGGAGTCCTGGTCGCAAATGGCAGACACCCTCCGCGCCGTTCCCGGAGTCAAAGACGTCGCCATCGCGGGCTGGCCGCTTCTGTCGCCCGCAGGCCGCTGGTCCGGCTCGATCTCAGTGAACGCCGCCCCGCCCACAGATACGTGGGGCTACTTCCTCACCATTTCGCCCGGGTGGCTCAACACCATGAAGATGCGGCTGATCGAAGGCCGCGACTTCAACTCCGCCGACTCCTTCCCCGGCGAGGCCATCGTCAACCGGACCTTCGTGAAGACTTTTTTCAACGGCGCCGACCCCATCGGCCACAGCTTCGAAAAAGTAAATCCTTCCGGCTCGCGTCAACTCTGCCAGGTTATCGGAGTGGTTCCAGACGCGGCCTACAGCGATCTCCACGATCCCATCTTGCCGGTCGCGTACGTCCCCGTCCGCCAGGTCGATTCCAAAGGCGCCGTCCATCCCGCCGACGGCGGCACCTTCCTGCTCCGAACCGCCGGCATCAACCCGCTCTCGCTGGCGCCCACGCTGCGCCGCGTGGTTGCGCAGAGCAACCCCGCCTTCCGCGTGAGCAACGTGCAAACCCAGCAGGAACTCGTCGACAACCAGACCATCCGCGAACGTCTGCTCGCCTTGCTCGCGTTGTTCTTCGCCACCGTCGCCCTGCTGCTGGCCGCCATCGGCCTTTACGGCGTGCTGAACTACTCCGTCCTGCAGCGCGAACGCGAAATCGGCATCCGCATCGCCCTCGGCGCGCGCATCGGCAGCATCGCCCGGCTGGTCACCGCGCAAATCTTCGGCACCGTATGTATCGGCGCTGCCGCCGGCATCGCCCTGGGCATGGCCTCAGTCCGCTACGTGCAAACTCTCCTGTTCGGAGTCAAAGGCACCGCCCCATCCATGCTGATCGCACCGGCACTCGTCCTTCTAGCCGCGGCCCTGCTCGCCGCGCTTCCCGCCGTACTCCGCGCCGCACGCATTGACCCATGCATCATGCTCCGCGCGGAATAGGCTTTTCATATCTTCTGCACAACATGGGCGTCAAGAGAGATGGACAAGGGATTCAGGTGTATTCAGCGTTTTCGCTTATCGAAAAATTGCCGAGTCTCTATTGTGACGACCATTCGGCCACTGTTTACCGATGTGGTCCTGGCTGTGTGAAGACCAAGCCTCTGATGCGATTACTTCAGGGCAAGTTACTCACTGAGAGGACTGCGGCTGGATGGTCGCCTTTCCGGATATCACCTGCCCCACTGCAGCAGAGGCCTGAGCCTAGCTGCGCATGCGGGGGTTGACCCAGCGGTAGGCTACGTCGGTGAGGAGATTGACGAGGACGTAGGTGAGGCCGATGGACAGGAGGCAGCCCTGGACCAGGGCGTAGTCGCGGTTGGAGATGGCGCTGACGGTGGGTTGCTGACGGTGGGAGCGGATGGGGAGCTGGAGGCGGAGATTGTGACGCTGCGCGCTTGGTGATTTTGGGCAGGGATTCCGCCCGAAGACCCTCCGGCAGCCGGCGACGCCACCCCCGGCATTGCCGGCGCTAACTGGCTGCGCTATCATCTTGGCCGGAGAGCGAACATGTGTACATATGTCTTTCTCTGCCAGGATTGCAACAAGGAGTTCACCCAGATTCTTCGCATTTCGGAACACGCGAAGGGCGGCGTGGCGTGCCCACACTGCGGGGGAAAGCACGTGACCCAGGTGGTGACGGCGTTCTCCGCCATTACCTCCAAGAAGAGTTAGGTTGCGAACCCTGAAGCACGATTGCGAAAACCGGCTCAACAGCCTGCGTGAGTCGAGCCGTCCGCGCCGCGTTCATCCGCGCATTCTGGGGTTTATCCAGCGGTAACCCACGTCGGTGATGAGGTTTACCAACACATAAGTCAGGCCGATCGAGAGCAGGCAGCCCTGGACGAGGGCGTAGTCGCGGTTGGAGATGGCGCTGACGGTGAGGCGGCCGAGGCCGGGCCAACTGAAGATGGTTTCCGTGACGATGGCGCCGGCCAGCAGCGCGCCGAATTGCAGGCCCAAGATGGTGACGATGGGGACCAAGGCGTTGGGCAGGGCGTGGCGGCAGACGACGGCGAATTCGGTGAGGCCCTTGGCGCGGGCGGTGCGGATGTAGTCCTGACCCAGCTCCTCCAGCATGGCGGTGCGGACCATGCGGGTGGGGATGGCGGCCAGCGATGAGCCCATGGCGACAGAAGGGAGAATGAGGTAAGGCCAGTCGATTGAGTTGGTTCCGTTGGCGTTTGCGCCGGAGACCGGGAGCCAGCCGAGGAGGAGGGAGAAAACCAGGATGAGGATGGGACCGAGGGCGATGGCGGGGACAGAGAGGCCGAAGAGACTGACGACGGAGAGCAGCTGATCGATCCAGCGGCCACGGTGGACGGCGGCGAGGATTCCGGCGGGCAGGGCGAGGATGAGAGCAAAGCCGAGCGCGCAGACGGTGAGGGCGAGCGTGTAGGGGTAGCGGGCGGCGATAAGACTGGCGACGCTGGTGTGGAGAGTTATGGAGTTGCCGAGATCGCCGTGGAGAACGCCGGCCCAGTAGTGAATGTATTGCGTCCAAAGGGGTTGGTCGAGGCCGTACTGGTGGCGCAGAGCCGAAACGTCGGCCGGGGTAGCGCCCTGGCCGAGCATCTGCAGGATGGGGTCGCCGGGAACCAAGTGAATGAGCAGAAAGACCAGCGAGACCACCAGCCAGACGACCGGAATGGTGAGCACGAGGCGGGTGAGGATCTGCTTCATAAAGGCAGTGAACAGTGGACAGTGGACAGTGGTCAGTGGACAGTGGTCAGTGGTCAGCGGTCAGTGGACAGCGGTCAGCAGACAGTGATCAGCGGACACTTTACAGGGTCGGGGAACAGAGAGGCAGGGAGCGGGGGTCTGTGGACAGTCGGCTGGGCAGGAACGGGCGGTGCGCGGGGTGCAAAATCCGGCTCGCGAAGGTGTATTTATAGATACACTCAGTTTTGTCCAGTTTGGACAAAACGGTTTTTTTGAGGCTTATTTTTGCGCGCTGAAGGCAAAACGATCACCTTTGGGTGGAGAAAAAGCGCGATCGCTTTGAAAATAAGGCAATTTTGGCGTGAATTAAATTTGCAATAGCCCTTTTGATCTGTATGCATTGCGAAAATCAGCGCCGCAAAACCCGCCAAAAATCCGGACATTCTTCTCTTTTGAAAAACGACGACCTTCAGGTGGAGCTTCTGCCGCGATGCCGGCTGGGCTATTGGTTCCTGCAAGAATAATGTCCTTGCGCCGTCCCTACGGGACTCCGAAGCGGATTTGTGGAATCCCCTTTTCCCCACGCTAAAGCGCGGGGCTAACCAACCCTGCGCCTCCGGCGCGTTTGTCCGGACATTATTTATGCAGTCCTCAATAGCTCCGCCGACTGGCTGACTGGCTGACTGGCTGACTGGCCAGGGCAATCGCATGAACGAGGTGGTGGACCGACGATTGGTTTCGCACCACCCCTACGGGGTGGAATCATCTGGTTTGCGCTTTCCCAGGGCTGCGCTTCGCTGGCCCTGGGCTATTTTCGCTCCTCCCTACGGGAGGAATTGCTGCGTTCACTTGAGTGGAGCGGGCCAAAGGAACCATCTCGATCGGCAAGATACGTTCATGCGATTGCCCTGGCTGACTCGCTGACTGGATGACTGGCTGACTGGCTGACTGGCCAGGGCAATCGCATGAACGAGGTGGTGGACCGACGATTGGTTTCGCACCACCCCTACGGGGTGGAATCATCTGGTTTGCGCTTTCCCAGGGCTGCGCTTCGCTGGCCCTGGGCTATTTTCGCTCCTCCCTACGGGAGGAATTGCTGCGTTCACTTGAGTGGAGCGGGCCAAAGGAACCATCTCGATCGGCAAGATACGTTCATGCGATTGCCCTGGCTGACTCGCTGGCTGGCTGACTCGCCGACTGGCTGACTTGCCGGCTGGCTGACTTGCCGACTGGCTGACTCTCTGACTGGCTGACTGGCCGGCTCGCTGACTGGATGACTGGATGACTTGCTGACTGGATGACTGGATGACTTGCTGACTGGCTGACTGGCCGGCTTGCCGACTTGCTGACTCGCCGACTGGCTGACTCACCGACTGGCTGACTCGCCGACTGGCTGACTGGCCGGCTTGCCGACTGGCTGACTGGCCGGCTTGCCGACTGGCTGACTCGCCGACTGGCTGACTCTCTGCCTCGCTATAATTGATCGGCGTTCCGGCAAGTCCCGAAGAGCCCCGTAATTTTGTGAGGAGAAGCAGAAGAGATGGGCATCCACGCCGACGGCGATTTGCCGCTGCGCACGCGGACACGGGTGACCCGACGCCTGATTCCCTACCTGATGCTGCTCTACCTTTTTGCCTATGTGGACCGCGCCAATATCGGCGTGGCCAAGCTGGGCATGACGGCCGATCTCGGCTTCAATGACGCCGTCATCGGCTTAGGCGCAGGAATCTTCTTTCTGGGTTTCCTGGTGCTGAATTTTCCCGCCAGCTTTCTGGTGGAACGCTGGAGTGCGCGCAAACTGATCGCGATCATCATGACGGGCTGGGGCATGATCGCGTCGCTGATGGGCTTTCTGGGCACGCCGCTGTTCGGCCGGGTGCACCTGACCACGCAGTTCTACACGCTGCGGCTGCTGTTGGGGGTGGCGGAGGCGGGATTCTTTCCCGGGGTGATCGTCTATCTTTCGCACTGGTACCGGCCCGAGGACCGGGCCCGCGCCAAGGGCTACTTCATGCTGGCGCAGCCGATCGCCATTGCGCTGGGCATTCCCGCGTCGGGCTGGATTCTGGAGCACATCCACTGGGCCGGCATGGCAAGCTGGCGCTGGATTTTTCTTCTGGAGGGCTTGCCGCCGTTTCTGTTGGGGCTGGTCTCGCTGGGCTATCTGACCGACCGGCCGCAGGGCGCGGATTGGCTGCCGGGGGAAGAACGCCAATGGCTGGAGGAGCAACTCAGGGCCGAGGAAGCGCGCAAGACGGCCGCGCACCGGGTGAGCGTGATGGACGCGCTGCGGTATCCGCAAACCTTTCTGCTGATCGCCATTCTGTTTCTGATCGTCACCGGCAACCAGGCGCTGATCTTCTTCCTGCCGTCGGTCACCAACACCATGAAGTCGCTGCCTGCCGGGCTGCGCGAGATTGCGGCCGGCTTGCCTTATGCGTGCAGCGCGGTGGGCATTGCGACCAACGGCATCTGGACGCAGCGAACCGGCAAGCTGCGCCGGCACACGGCGGCGCCGGTGATGGCTACGGGGATCTCGCTCGGCCTGGCTGTGCTGGCGCGCAATCACGCGGGGCTGATGCTGGCGCTGCTGTGCCTGACGGGACTGACCGCGCAGGCTTACATGCCGGCATTCTGGACGCTGCCCACCACCATCTTCGGCAAATCGGCGGCGGCGACAGCGGTGGGGCTGATCTGCCTGGGCAACCTGGGCGGCCTGGCGGGGCCGTGGATCTTCGGTTATCTGCGCACCGTGACCGGGAGCTACGATACGGGACTTTGGCTGATGTCGGGATGTATGATTCTGGCCGGATTGCTGGCCACCGGAATTCGCACCGGATACGCCGAACCAAAAGGATTGCTGAATGGCAGCCAACAGGAAAAAGCCCGAGGACTTGCGCAGTTATAGCTGGTTCGGTCCGCAGACGATGCGCGGCTTCAGCCATCGTTCGCGGATGATGCAGCTGGGGTATGAGCGCGAGGATTTTCTGGGCAAGCCGGTCATCGCGCTGGTGAATACGTGGAGCGAGCTGAACCCGTGCAATGCGCATCTGCGCGAGCGCGCGGAGATGGTGAAGCGGGGGGTGTGGCAGGCGGGCGGATTTCCTGTGGAGATTCCGGCACTTTCAATCACCGAAACCTACATGAAGCCGAGCCCCATGCTCTACCGCAACATGCTGGCCATGGACACCGAAGAGATCCTGCGCAGCATGCCGATTGACGGGGCGGTGCTGCTGGGCGGATGCGACAAGACCACGCCCGCGCTGCTGATGGGGGCGATCAGCGCGAACGTGCCGGCCATCTACCTGCCGGGCGGCCCGATGCTGCGCGGCAACTGGAACGGCAAGCCGCTGGGCAGCGGCACGGACGTGTGGAAGTACTGGGCGGAGCGCTGCGCGGGCGGCATCAGCGATGACGAACTGACCGTGATCGAAGCCGGAATCGCGCGCTCGCCGGGGTTCTGCATGACCATGGGCACGGCCTCGACCATGACGGCGATCAGCGACGCATTGGGCATGACTCTGCCCGGCGCATCGAGCATTCCGGCAGCGGATTCGAATCATCCGCGGGTGGCGATGGAAACCGGCAAGCGCGCGGTGGAGATGGCCTGGGAGGGCCTGACGCCGAGCGAGATCCTGAGCGAAGAGTCGTTTCGTAACGCGATTGCAGTGGATATGGCGCTGGGCGGATCGACCAACGCCATCATTCACCTGGTGGCACTGGCCAGGCGCCGCGGCTTCGAGCTGCCGCTGCCGGTCTTCGACGAAATCTCACGCAAGGTTCCGGTGCTGGCCAACATTCGCCCTTCCGGCGAATTTCTGATGGAGGACTTTTACTACGCCGGAGGCCTGCGCGCGCTGATGGCGGAGATCAAGGACCTGCTGCACCTGGAATGTTTAACGGCAAATGGAAAAACCATCGGCGAAAATCTGGAAGGCGCGCAGATCAATAATGCCGAGGTGATCCGCGAGCGCAGGCGGCCGCTGACGGAAACCGGCGGCACCGTGATTCTGTTCGGCAGCCTGGCGCCGGACGGCGCGGTGGTCAAGTCGTCCGCGGTGAGCCCGCATCTGTTTGCGCACACGGGGCGCGCATTTGTCTTTGAGGATTATGCCGATTACGAAGCGCGCGTGAACCAAGATGATCTGGATGTGGATGAGAACTGTGTTCTGGTTCTGAAGAATGCGGGGCCGCAGGGCGGACCGGGGATGCCGGAGTGGGGCAACTTTCAGCTTCCGAAGAAGATTCTGGAGCGCGGGGTTCGCGACATGGTGCGCATCTCCGACGCGCGCATGAGCGGCACAGCTTACGGCGCCTGCGTGCTGCACGTTGCGCCGGAGAGCTATGTGGGCGGGCCGCTGGCGCTGGTTCAAAACGGCGACACGATCCAGCTGGATATTCCCAACCGCAAGCTCGATCTTCTGGTGGCGGAGGCGGAACTGGCCAAGCGCCGCGCGGGATGGATCCGCCCGGTTCCCAAAGAGCAGCGCGGATATCTGGCACTCTACCGCGACCACGTGGCCCAAGCCAACCTGGGCTGCGACTTCGATTTTCTTACCCCGCCAGAAGCCCAGAACCGGGTGCGCTAGAGCGATTTTGCAGAGGCGCGGTGGGGCATCCTCCGGGTCTGGCGCCTGCAGCGTGCGGCTGGTTTTTGCATTGTTCGGCGAAGGCGGCGGCACATACGCTTCAATGAACGCTGAGAAGGCTGAAAAATCCGCCCTAGGCCGAGTCGGGATGCTGCTGTTCAGCCGGCCGGCATTTTTGGGCAAGTCGCGAAGAAGACGGCGAATACAGGAGAGCACGCCCAGGGAAGACGCTGTAAACAGGTGTATACACTACGTCAGCCATCAGCGGCGAGGGGGGTTCCATTTAAGTAAATACAACTAAAGGACTAATACTTTAGCGGCAGAATGGCACGCTGGGTGCAATGGTCCAAGTATCACCCGGCTGGAAAGACAAGAAAGCGGAGCACCGCAAATAAACATCAGGATTCTGAAGCTGGATGTGAAGTTCCAGAACCTGATGGACCATGAAGAAGGCCAGGGTTGGGTTGAGTATGCCTTGCTGGTCAGATTGACCGCCCAGGACGCCATCCCCGGTGTTGGCCAGGCGCCCGGCGGAGTGACCACGAGGTTCAGCAACCTAAGCACCTCTCACGCGTAGCCCGACGGGCGGCGTTGGACGGTGCGGTGACTGGCACGAAACTTTTTTGGATTTCGACATCGAATTCTGCCCGAGATTTGCGCTGAGGGCCATCCCCCATAAAAGGCCTGAGGTGCATGCATGGTTTGTTTGAAGTGCCAATCCACAGCGGTTGCGCTGCTACCAGCAGAAGTCCGTCTCTACCGCAGCAGGCCGCGCACTTTGAGTTATCCGCCGATAAGCCCGTCGCCTGAGATTCTTGTCTGCACCGATTGCGGGTGGTCGGAGTTTTCCATTCCGCCCACCTGGCTCTCGGCCGGATGGCTGCGCTCGCTGCCTCCGGAACGGGCTTCAACCAGAGTTGCCAACGCGCCCCCCAGCATTGCCGCTGCCACGACATAGCCGGGATTTTCCTTTTGTCTCTCCGGGCAGCCTGCAGCTGGACGAGGCGCGAAGAGGATTTAGTTTTCAGGCGGATGGACCGCTGGATATGCGCATGGACAGGCGCTCCGGCGTGACCGCCGAACAAGTGGTAAACGAGGCGAGCGAGCGCCAGCTGGCCGACCTGGTTTACGAGTACGGAAAGGAAAGGAGGTCGCGGAGAATCGCCAGAGCCATTGTGCGGGGGCGGCCGGTGACAACCACGGGGCAGTTGGCCCGGATTGTTGCCTGAGCCGCTCCGCCAATGAAACACGCGCATTCATCCGGCGACCCGCACCTTTCAGGCTCTTCGTATTTATGTGAATCGCGAGCTGGACGAGATCCAGGCGCTGCTGGAGGCCGCACCGAGACGGCCGGCGGCATCCTTCCGGAATGAATGGCGGCATCGAGGCTGCGAGCTATGCTCGGATCTTTTGGGGCGAGGTCGAAATATGGGTGCTCCGGTCACGCTAGCAGGTCAGAAAAAGCGCGACTGGGCACCCATATTCTTTGGTTCGGGCAGCTACTTGTAGATTTCGGGGATGAAGGTCTGCTCGTTCATGGGCGGGCGGACGTATTTGGATTTGCCGAGCGCGGGGAGCTTGAGGGGCTCGGGGGTGAGGTCGCGGTAGGGGATCATGGAGAGCAGGTGGCGAATGACGTTGAGGCGGGCGGACTTTTTGTTCTCGGCGTTGACTACGTACCAGGGGACCTGACGGGTGTCAGTGATGGCGAACATTTCGTCCTTGGCGCGGGAGTAGCCGGCCCAGTGCTTGCGGGATTCGAGGTCCATGGGGCTGAGTTTCCAGCGCTTGGTGGGCTTGCTCATGCGGTCCTGGAAACGGCGCTCCTGTTCCGCGTCGCTTACGGAGAACCAATACTTGATGAGGACGATGCCGGAACGGACCAACATGCGCTCAAACTCAGGGCAGCTCTGCATGAACTCCTCATATTGATGATCGGTGCAGAAGCCCATGACGCGCTCGACGCCGGCGCGATTGTACCAACTGCGGTCGAAGAGGACCATTTCACCGGCGGCGGGCAGATGGGGGACGTAACGCTGGAAGTACCATTGGGATTTTTCGCGCTCAGTGGGCGTGCCGAGGGCGACGACGCGGCAGACGCGGGGATTGAGGGACTCGGTGATGCGCTTGATGGCTCCGCCCTTGCCGGCGGCGTCGCGGCCCTCAAAGAGGACGACGACGCGGAGGTTTTCATGGCGAATCCACTCCTGGAGCTTGACCAGCTCGACCTGGAGGCGGCGCAGCTCGCGGTCGTAGTCGCAGCCGTCGCCGAGGATGAGGGCGCGGCCGTTGGCGGGAGGGAGGGATGGGGCGGCGTGCTTTTTGGTTTTGTGGGAGGTTTTGTTTTCTTCTTTGGCACGGCGTTCGTGCTTTCTTTTGTCCGCCATCTTGGTTCCTCCGGCTCGTGGGCAGGAATCGGGTTGGACGACCGGATGGGGATGGGCCGGTTGTGGCCTTTGCTCGAAACTGCCGTTTAGATTATCGGCATTTCTTCAGACCACTCTACACCCATATCGATGCAAGCATGAGTTCCCGGTCTCCAAAGCGAGGCCTGGGGCACTCAGCAGAACCTGAGCTGCGCGGCGGGAGCGGGGACAGGTTCATCGATCCCAGGTCTCAGAAGCGAGACCTCCACCCCACGGACTAAGACCTGTCCGTGGGGACCCCGGACCTGGGGCACCCAGCGTTCAATGGCTGCGGGGTTTTCTTCAGAATCTGGGTGCCGTCGTTCAGCTCGGGGACGGCGGCACGCAGAGCTTCAAGGCGCTCGAGCAGGTGCTGCTGGAGGGCGGCGTGAGCGGGGTCGCCGTAGAGATTACGCGTCTCGTGAGGATCGGACTGGAGGTCGTAAAGCTCGAACTCCTCGGGCTCGAGGACGTAATGGATAAGCTTGTAGCGCTCGGTGCGGATGCCGCGATGGGGCGGGACGGTTTCCGGGTTGGGCCACTCGAAGTACTCGTAATACCACTCGGGGCGGAAGGCGGGATCGGCGGCTTTGGCGAGAGGGAGCAGGCTCTTGCCCTGCATGTTCGAGGGGATGGGCAGGCCGGCGAGATCGAGGAAGGTGGGGGCGAGATCGATGTCGAGAGCCGTCTCGCGGCGGACGACGCCGGCGGGGACGCGGCGAGGATAGCGGATCTGGAGGGGGACGCGGATGGAGGGCTCGTGCATGAGGCGCTTGTCAAAGCAGCGCCACTCGCCGAGGAAGAAGCCGTGGTCGGAGGTCTGGACGATGGCGGTGTCGTCGAGGATGTTTTTCTTTTCGAGGTACTCAAAGATGCGGCCGATGTTTTCGTCGACGGCGACGAGGCCGGCGTAGTAGTCCTTGGCGACGCCTTCGAGTGAGCCGCAGGCGGGATGGGAGAAGGTGGTGCCGATTTTGTTAGTGGCGTCAGCGAAGCCTTTGGGCTTGCCGGGATAGCCTTTGAGGTCGTCGTCGAACGTGGCGGGCTTGGGAACGATGACGCCATTGCGGTAGAGGTCGAGGTGACGGCGGGGCCGGAAGAAGGGCTCGTGGGGCGCGACAAACCAGACCAGCAGGCAGAAAGGCTTGCCGCCGCGGTCTTCTTCGAGCCAGGCGAGGGCGCGATCGACGGCGAAATCGTCGGGATAGACGTTATGAAACTGCTGCTGCGGGCCGATCTGGCCGTTGCGGCCTTCCTTGAAGAAGGGATCGTTGTAGTCGTTGGCGGGAGCGTTGTGGCCGAAGTAGTAATCCCAATGGCGTTCTTCAAAGCCGTTGCGGCCGTGCACTTTGCCAACGATGGCGATCTCGTAGCCGGCGTCGCGAAGAAGGTCCGTGAAGAACGGAATGTCAGCGGGGAGAGGCTTCTTGAGGCCCATGTTGGAGAGAGCGCCGGTGGAGCGGGAGTACATGCCGGAGAGCGCGACGGCGCGGGCGGGGGCGCAGAGGGCGTTGGTGCAGAAGGCGTTCTGGAAGCGCACGCCTTCGCGGCCGATGCGGTCGTGGTTGGGGGTTTTGAGGATGGGATTGCCGGCGATGGAGAGCGCGTCGGCGCGCTGGCCCTCGCCGAGGAAGAAGACCAGGTTGGGGCGCCTGGCGGAGGTTTGCGCTTGGAGCATGGAGGGCGCGAGCGAAGATGCGACGGCCGCGCCGGCGACGGCGAGGGAGCCTTGCAGGAGTTCGCGGCGGGTGGGACCGGAGGAGATGGAGTTTGCTTCGTTGGAGTTTGGCATTTGCATCCTTGTTGGGCCGATGAAATGGGTAACGCGCGCCTCAGTTTCCCGCGGCAACTTCCCGGGCGGTTACGATGGACTGAACTTTAACACGCACATCGACCCGCGAGCCAAGACGGTTGATGATCGAGACCAGGCGGTCAAGGGTGAAACGGCCCAGGTCGGCGTTGCGGATGCGGGAAAAATCAGCGGCGGCAATTCCCGTGCGGGCGTGGGCTCCGCGGACCGTCAGGCCCTGACGGTCGAGCATCTTGATGATTTCCGCGGCGAAGATGGCTTTCAACTGCTCCACATCGGGGCTGGCGTGGCCCAGGTCGCGGAAGACGTTGCCGGAACCGCGGACGACCTCGATTGGCTGACTTTTCATCCCAGGAGCTCCTTTAGTTTTTTCAGGAGATGGGCCGCGTGGTTCTGGTCATTCTGGCCGTACTCGATTCAGACTTCAACAGTAGTCATATTTGACTACACGTGTCAAGCGGGCGTGATTGCGTCCAGGGCAATCGCACGAACGAAGTAGCGGACCGACGATATGGGTTCGCACCGCCCCTACGGGGCGGAATCATTTTGGTATTCGCTTTCCCAGGGCTGCGCTGCGCTCGCCCTGGGCTATTTTCGCTCCTCCCTACGGGAGGAATTGCTGCGTTCGCGTGAGTGAAGCGGAAAAAAGAACCACCTCGGTCGGCAAAATACCTTCATCCGATTACCCTGTTCTTGAGTCCGATGGCGCTGGCTCTTCCTCGGCGGGCTCGACGCGGATTTTGGCGATGCGGCGGGCGTCCATCTCGACGACGGTGAGGCGGCGGCCCTGGTAGACGACGGATTCGCCGGGCTGGGGAATGTGGCCGAGACGGGTGAGCAGGAAACCGGCCAGAGTTTCCACGCCGCCATCGCGGGGCAGGTTCCATTGCATCTGGGTTTCCAGGTCACGGAGGTTGACGCCGCCATCCATGAGCAGCGCGCCGGAGGCCGTGGTGAGGACAGGGAGCATGGGGTCGTCGAACTGGTCTTCAAACTCGCCGGTCAACTGCTCGACCGCATCCTCGGCGGTGACCAGGCCGACGGTGGAACCATATTCGTCGACCACAATGGCCAGATGGCGGCGGCGCTGCTGGAACTCGGTGATGAGATCGAGGACGGATTTGGTCTCAGGAACGACCAGGACCGGGCGCATGACCTGGCTAAGGCGCAACTCGACGAAGGGAGGGCCGGACTGGCCGGAGGGACCGGCGGGACGCTGCGAGGCGGAGCGGATGTGCATGAGCCGGGCGAGATCCTTGGCGTAGACCACGCCGACGATGTGCTCGGGGCCGCGGGATTCGTCGTATACGGGGACGCGGGAGTATTTGTGGTCGATGACACGGGCGCTGGCTTCTTCGAGAAGCATGCTGGAGGGGAGCGAGAAGATCTTCTGGCGCGGGGTCATGATCTCGCGGATGGGAACATCGTCGAGCTCGACGGTGCGATGGATGAGGGTTTCCTGGAACTTGGGCAGGACGCCCATGCGGCGGGCGGCGGTGGCGATGAGCTTGAGCTCTTCGGGCGAATGGACAGCGGCGCGGTCGGTGGGAGAGACGTCAAAGGCGCGCAGGACCACGGCGGCCGAGCTGGAGAGCAGGCGAACGGCAGGACGGGCCACGGCCATGAAGGCCAGCATGGGCGGCGCAACCGCAACGGCGAGGGCCTCAGCGCGGCGCAGGGCGAGGGATTTGGGGACCAGCTCGCCGATGACCACGTCGAAGTAGGTAATGAGAGCCAGTCCGAGACTCACGGCGATGACGTGCGCGTAGATCTGAGCGTGGGAAAGATTGAGGGGAAGCGCATTGAGCCAGCCGAACACGATGGCGGCGGCCAGGGGCTCGCCCAGCCATCCCAGAGCCAGCGAACAGAGCGTGACGCCGAGCTGAACGGCGGGGAGAAAGTCGCCGAGGTTGCGCTGCAGGCGGAGGACGGCTCGGGCTCCGGGAACGCCGGCGGCGAGAAGCTGCTCGACGCGGGTTTCGCGGATGGAGACCAGGGCGAACTCGGCGGCCACAAAGAAGGCGTTGGCCAGGATGAGCAGGGCCACGGAGACAAATTTGAGCAGAGCGAGACCGTGCATCTCGCTCTGGAGGATAGCACTGATGAAGACAGGGGTCAGGGGTCAGGGGTCAGGGATCAGGGATCAGGGGTCAGTGAGCGGCGGGCAGTGGACGATGGGCTGTGGGTGGGGATTGGGCGATGAAGTTTAGAAAAAAATGGGAACGAGGTGGGGGGTGGGATGCGTATATATCGAAGAGAGACGGGTTGGGGGGTGCGGTTTGCCGGGATTGAGGCGGCGGGGGCGCCGGGGTGCGGACGGGGATGTTCGGAAACGGATGGATGGCCGAACGGAGACGGGAAAGCCCGCGGATGCGAGGATGGAATGATTGCAGTTGGGACAGGGATGGTTTGGCAGAGGAGACGGAGGGACAGTTTGCATCCAGGATCTGATTTGCGATCTGATTTGCGGTCTGATTTGCGGCGGGAGAACGCAGCGGAAAGAGAGGCACGATGAGGTATTTCTGGGCAGTTGCAGCGGTACTGGCAATGGCGGCGATTCCGGCGCTGGCCACGGAAGCCACCTTCGAGCGCACCCTGACGGTGAAGGGGCACGTGGAGCTGGACGTGGCGACCGGCTCGGGCTCGATTCACCTGATCAGCGGCGAGGGCAACCAGGTTCACATCTTCGCCACGGTGCGGTCGAATTGGGGCGCGAACGATTCGATGGTGCAGCAGATCGCCAGCCATCCGCCGATCGAGCAGGTGGGCAATATTGTGCGCATCGGCGAGCGGCACCAAAACTGGCACAACATCAGCATCAACTACGAGATCACCGCGCCAGCCAACGCCTACCTGGAGGCGGCCACCGGATCGGGCAGCGTGACCGACGACGGCGTGGGCATGGACGCGAAGCTGTCAACGGGATCGGGAGGCATTCACGCGACCGGACTGCAAGGGGGCTTCTCCGCGGGCACCGGCTCGGGCAGCATCTACGCCGAACAGGTCGGCACCGGCGATGTGAAGGCGGAGACCGGGTCAGGGAGCATCGAATTGCGCAACATCCACGGCGGGCTGATCGCGCATACCGGCTCGGGCAGCATCAAGGTGGAGGGAACGCCGAGCGGGCCCTGGCGCGTGGGGACCGGCTCGGGGAGCGTGGAGTTCTGGTCGGGCAACTCGGCGTTCACACTGGACGCCTCGACCGGCTCGGGCGGGATTCACAGCGACCGCGAGATGCTGACGCAAGGAGCGTCGGATCGACACCACCTGACCGGCAAGATTGGCGGGGGCGGGCCGACGGTGCGGATCGAAACGGGATCGGGAAGCATTCGCATTCATTAAAGACAGTGGACAGTGGTCAGTGGTCAGTGAAAAGTTGGTTGGGGACAGAGGCCAGGGATGGGTGAGCGGTGGGCCGCGCCGAGGATTTGCGCGAATGGGAGCGGGTTGACTGCTCAGATTTTCTTGAGGCGAGGCTGGTGCTCCGTGGAATGACCTGGCTTGATTTTTCTGCGGCGGTTCCCTTCCCTGCGCATTTGCAGACATGCGCAGACGGGCGGGTCTGTTTCGGCTGATTGAAATGTGCGTGTTTCTGCTACGAATCTGTCCAGAAACTGCATTTGAAATGCGGACCGGCTCCAGAGGCTGCGGAATGAGCCGGATTTCTTACGCCCGCTGCGCGGGCTGAATCCAAACATCGCACCTCTTACCCCAGGTTCACGCCTGGGGCTACTGTCTCTACGCCCGCTGGGCGGGCTGAATTGAAACGTCACCGCTCATACCCCGGGCTTGCGCCTGGGGCTACTGTCTCTACGCCCGCTGGGCGGGCTCGGTTGCGGGCAAGCACCTCCCAGAGGCCGCCCAGAGCCGAGTTTTTGGGCAGGTTCTAAGGATCATGCGCGGATTCCGCACACGATAAACTGGAAATATGGTTCGAGTCATTCGCCGGATTCCCGTGGACAAATTGAAGCTGCTGGTATTCGATCTGGATGGAACGCTGATCGACTCCGCGCAGGATCTTTGCAACAGCGTGAACGCCACGCTCAAGCACATTGAGATGGGACCGCTGCCCGACCGGACGATCGCAAGCTTTGTGGGCAACGGAGTTCCGATGCTGGTGCGCAGATCACTGGCCACGGCGAGCGGATCGGCTGCGGAGCAGGTGGACGAACAACTGCTGCAAAGGGCGATCGATTTTTTCCTGGGATACTACCGCGAGCACAAGCTGGACTTCACCTACGCCTACGCCGGCGTAATGGATGCGCTCAAAGCGCTGGTGGAGCTGCACGATGCGCATGGCGGAGCGCCGCGGATCATGGCGGTGCTGACCAACAAGCCGTCGCGTCCGGCGCGAGGCATCTGCGAAGGACTGGGTTTGGCGGATTATTTTCTGCATATCTACGGCGGCGACAGCTTCCCGCTGAAGAAGCCCGATCCGATGGGGCTGCGCGCGCTGATGGAAGAGACCGGCGCAGGCCCGGAAGAAACGGTGATGATCGGCGATAGCCAGGTAGATGTGCAGACGGCGCGCAACGCGGGAACGTGGTCGATCGGGTGCGAGTTCGGGTTCGGACAGCGGACCCTGATGAAGACGCCGCCCGACATTCTGGTGGACACGGCGGGCGACTGGACGGAAGCGCTGAGTCCTGAGAAAATCGATTGACTCAATGAGCCGGCACGCGCAGTGGGGCAACCTGTAAGGACATGTTATTGCATCTGCAATGGCGCGTTCCGGTCCGGAGTTGCGTCTATTTCGTGAATACCGACCAGGGTGAATCCTTGTTGCGCTCCGCAATCTGAAGCCCTGCCCGGCATTGGCGGGCGATCGAATCACGGACGCCGGCCGAGCAGAGTTTTTGTTGTATTTGTTTGCTACCGTTCGTCCTGGAGATTCAAATCATGCGCTCTTTTCTTGCACTTGTGCTGCTCGGCTTTGGAGCGACGGTATTTCCCTGCCGTGCAAGCGCACCCGCTCCGGCAGCGGCGCCGGCGGCGGCGGCAACGCTGCGCGGCGTGGTCTCAGACACCAGCGGCGCGATCATTCCCGGCGCCGAGATCGACCTGATGGATGGCAGCGGCGCGCTGGCCGGCAAGTTTCACTCGGGCGCTGACGGGAGTTTTGTGCTGGCGGCTCCGCACCCGGGCCGTTACACGCTGGTGGTATCAGAGGCCGGATTCGGAACCGTGCAGACGCAGGTAACGATTGCGGCGCCGGCGGCCTCCGGCGGGATGGCGGCGATGAGAGCGCCGCTGCACATTGTGATGAAGATTGCCTCGGTGGCGACCAGCGTGCAGGTCAGCGCGGCGAACAGCGTGGACCTGACGGCGACCGACCAAAACAACGACAGCTCGGTGATTACCGCAAGCGATCTGAAGAGCCTGCCCATCTTCGACAACGACTATGCGACCGCGATGGGGGCGTTTCTGGACAGCGACGTGTCAGCAACCGGCGGCAGCGGGCTGATGGTGGATGGGGTGGAGTCCAATCGCGTGACGGTTTCGGCCTCGGCGGTGCAGGAGGTGCGGATCAACGAGGACCCCTACTCGGCGCGGTACTACTATCCCGGGCGCGGGCAGATGGAGATCATCACCAAACAGGCGGCCGACCACTACCATGGGGAGTTCAATTTTTACTTCCGCGATTCGGCCATGAACGCGCAGAACGCGCTGGCGCCGAGCAAGCCGTTCGAGCAGCGGCGCATCTATGAAGGCCACGTGACCGGGCCGATTCCGCATGCGCACAACAGCAGCTTTCTGGCCAGTTTTAACCGCGCCGAAGAAGATCTGGATACGGTGGTGAGCGCGACCATTGTGCCCACGACGCTGTATCCCACCGGCGCATATAACGCCAACGTGCCGGCGCCGACGCGGGACACGGAGTTCAGCGTGCGCGCCGGACACCAGTTCAGCGAGGGGAACTCGGCGTACGCGCAGTACAGTTACGAGGATTGGACCGGGCAGAACCAGGGAGTGGGCGGACAGACGCTGGCGTCGGGCGGATACAGCAACGAGTATCACGAGGACGACGCGGTGGTGCACGTGAATTCGATTGCGTCGCCGACCATGCTGAACCAGCTTTCGCTGGTGGCCGAGCACTGGTCCAGTCGCAACACCAATGCCGCCGAGGGCCCGCATATGAACGTGGCGGGCGATTTTTCCGGGGGCTCCGCACAGGCCGACGCGTTCGCCACGGAATACAACGGGCGGCTGTCAGACATCGTGACCTGGACGCGCGGGAATCACCTGGTGATGGCCGGGATCGGGATTCCCCACATGAGCCGGCGCGCCTATGACGATCAGACCAACGAGCTGGGGACCTATACGTTCGCGCCGACAGTGGCCGCAGACGGCGTGACGGTGCTGGAGACGGCGCTTGAGAACTACACCAACAATCTGCCTTCGGCGTTCACCGAGAACACCGGCGTGGATCGCTTTATCTATCACCAGCAGGAGATGGGCGCGTTTGTGCAGGACCACTACAAGGTGAATGCGCGGCTGGCCATCACTCCCGGCGTGCGCTACGACTGGGAGAACTTTCTGGCCACGCGGCGGCTGGGCTTTTCGCCGCGCATCTCCTTTGCCTACGTGCTGGACGCGCAATCGAAGACGATTCTGCGCGGCGGCGGCGGCATCTACTACGACCGCTTCGGCGGCGGGCCACTGCTTGATCTGGAGCGGTATGGCAACGCGGCGCGGCGGTCGGTGGTTCTGTCATTGAATCCGGCGACGGAGCCGGCGACGGGGTGCGTGCCGGTTACCGCCTGCGAGACGCTTGCCGCACAGCCGCCGAATATCGTGGAACTGGAGCCCAACGCGACCATTCCCTACCAGATGCAGTACGGCCTCTCCGCGGAGCGGGCGGTGGGCGAGCGGGCGACAGTAACGATCAGCACGTACGAAGTGCGCGGGATTCATATGTTCCGCTCCGTGGACATCAATGCGCCCACCGAAGCATCGGGCTACACGCAGCGGCCGAATCCGGCTTATGCGCGCATCCGCCAGATGCAGGCGGAGGGATTCTTTCAAAACAACGGGATGGATATCACGTATCGAGGACGATGGAACAAATATTTCACCGGGTTCGGACGCTATACCTGGTCGCACGACGAGTCGGACGAGGGAGGTATCGGCTGGTTCCCGGAGGATCAGCTTGAGCCCAACGAGTGGGCCAACTCCGGCTACGATCGGCGGCAGCGCCTGGCCCTGTACGCGATGTTCAATTCGAAGAGCGTGATGAACCTGGCGGTGGGCGTTTTTGCCAACAGCGGCGCGCCGTGGACCGAGCTGACGGGCACCGATGCTTACGGCGACGGCCTGTTCAATACGCGGCCCGACGGGATAGGACGCAATACGCAGAACTATCCGGGGTATACGGATCTGGACATGCGCTGGGGCCACGACTTCGCCATCAGCGCGAACAAGGCGGACGATGCGCCACATATGGGCTTCTCTGTCGGAGCCTTCAACGTGCTGAACCACGTGAACGACAGCGGTATCAACCCGGTGGTGACCTCTTCGTCGTATGGTCAGGCAATCGCGGTGGGGCCGCCGCGGCGTATTCAACTGGCGATGCGTTACGAGTTTTAGAACCTCCGAGACAGGGTGATGAAACCCTGAACGGAAAGCCGTGACCGAAACGCGATAGGCTGATGGGATGAGCGACGCTGCGGTGTATGGGCGCAGACTGCGCATTGTGATCCCCGGCGGCAGCGGAAATGTGGGCCAGCTGCTGGCGGCCTGGTTGCAGCAGCGTGGGCATCATGTGACGGTGCTGACGCGCGGACCCTACACCGCCAACTGGCAGACGGTGCACTGGGACGGCGAGCACGCGGGGCCGTGGACGGAGACGCTGGAAGGCGCCGACGTGTGCATAAATCTGGCTGGGCGCAGCGTAAATTGCCGCTATACGGCAGCCAATCGCGAGGCGATCTACGAGTCGCGTATCCGCTCGACGCGACTGCTGAACGAGGTGATGGAAGGTTTGGCGCATCCGCCGTGGGTGTGGCTGAATGCTTCGGCGGCGACGATCTACGAGCGCGCCGTGGATGGGGATGGAGTTGATCTGCCGCTGGATGAAACAGCGGAGGCAGCGGTTCGCGATGAGTGGTGGGACCGGACGGATTGGCGCTGGGCGGGACGGCGATGGGCGGAGCGGAAGGATTTTATTCGGCGCGTGGTGAAGGACTGGGAGACGGTGCTGTTTGCCGGCGGGAGCGAGCGAACGCGGAAGATTGCGCTGCGCAGCGCGATGGTGCTGAACCCCAGGCCGGGCAGCGTGTTTGGAGTGCTGTCAAACCTGACGCGCGCGGGACTGGGCGGCACACAGGGAAACGGGCGGCAGTTCGTGAGCTGGATTCACGAGGCCGACTACGCACGGGCTGTCGAGCTTCTGATTGCGCGCGAGGATTTGGAGGGGCCATTCAATATGACCGCGCCGGAGCCGGTGACGAACCGGGAGTTCATGGCGGCCCTGCGCGAGGCCTGGGAGAGGCCGAATGGATTGCCCGCGCCTGCGCTGTTGATCAAGCTGGGAGCGGTCTTTCTGCGCACCGAGCCGGAGCTGATATTGCAGAGCTGCCGCGCCGTTCCGGGACGGCTGCTGGAGGCGGGATTCGAGTTTGCGTTTCCCGAGTGGGCCGAGGCGGCCGAAGATCTTGTCCGGCTGTGGCGGGCTAGAGCCTGAACGCACGGCGGAGAGGGATTTGGAGTTCGCTAGAGCATTTCCGGAAACCATATAGACTCATTGGGAGCAGTGGAAGGCGGCGCGCCGCGGCGGGCCACTTGAGTGCTCGGCTTCGGTCTGCAGCGATTCCGAAAATGCTTTGCCGCAGCGCATTACGGGTTCGCCGGCGTAATGCCGGTCACGGGCAGGTCCCAATGTGCGAGCAGAATCTCAAATCGGCGCTGCTCTTCCTTCTGATAGGTTGCCTGGTCGGGCCAGAGCTGCTGGATGAAGGCTTCTTCGTCGGGGTTGGTGGTGGTGGCCACGGTGGAGTTCTTGTAGACGATGGTCACGCGATAGTCCCAGCGGCCGTCTTCGGTGGTGTGGTAGGCGGGCGACTCGATTTTGAGCGAGAGAATACGGCCGGTGGATTGAATCTTTTTGAGCAGCGGGTAGTGGTTCTTGAGAAATAGCCGCAGAAACTCCTGCTGATGGCCCCATTGCACCTTGTAGTAGTACTCGACGGTGTAGGGCTGATTGGGGCCGACCTGCGGGGGCGCGCCCTGGGCGAAGAGCGGGGCGGCGAAGGCGGCCAGGACAACGGCGAGAAGCATCTTGCGCATAAAGCCTCCATCGAACGGATGGGTGCATTGTACCGTGGAGGCTCGAGCGGCGCGCCTTTTCGCGGCAGAATCTCGCCGAAGCGGCATCACTTCGGCATGGAAACCAGCCCGAAGCCGCCGTTCCCGTCGCAGGCACGGCCTACTGGCTGGATGCCCCGCGGCAGACGCATCACCGCCCGCCATTCGTAAGGCCGCCCGCGAAGGGCCAAATTTTACCTCACCCCGGGGACGGGTTTGCGTCGTAGAATTTCCGGAGGATTCCATCCCGCTGCGAAGCTCCGCCTGCAGCGAGGGAATCGGGCTCGGGAGTTCGTCCATGTGGAGAAATCAACTAGCGCTGCTGTCCGTTCCCGGCGCAGCCCTGCTGCTGGCCAGCTGCCACGCGCGGCCAGCGCCCTCCGGCGCAGCCAATCCTCCCACTTCCGCATCTTCGCTCCCCGGCCAACCGCAAGGAGGCCATGCCATGGCATTCACACTCAGCACAACGGCGTTTGCCGAGGGCGGCTCGATTCCCGCCCGCTACACCTGCGACGGCGCCAACTTGTCGCCCGCGCTGAGCTGGAAGGACGTTCCGGCCGGCACGCAGTCCCTGGCGCTCATTGCCGACGATCCCGACGCGCCGGTGGGCACCTGGACGCACTGGCTGCTGTGGAACCTTCCTCCGCAGGCCTCATTCTTACCTGAAGCTGCGCCTCCGGCCGCCTCGCTCGACAACGGAGCCCGCCAGGGCACCAACGACTTTCGCCGGCTCGGCTACGGCGGTCCCTGTCCACCCCCCGGCAAGCCTCATCGCTACTTCTTCAAGCTCTACGCGCTCGATACGCGCCTCGACCTCAAGCCCGGTGCGCCCCGCTCCGCGCTGGAGCAGGCCATGAAGGGCCACATCCTCGCGCAGGCCGCATGGATGGGGACCTACGAGCGATAGCGCCCGAGCCATGCGCAAAACCCATTGACCAAGAGCCGGATTCGAACTCCGCAACCAGACGCGTGGCAGCCAACCGGACCCATTGGATACGATAGCCGTGAAAGCTCTGAGCGCCGCGCCCGCGCCCGGCGACCTTGCACCCTGCATGCGCCAACGACCTGACCATCCCGGGCCCCGCCAACCCAGCAAGCACTTCTTCCCCCGAGAGCATGGCGCCACGGCCATGCTGCTCACCCCGATCGTCGCGGTTGTGGTAGGGCGCGGCGGTTAAGGTTGGTGCGCTGCGTCCGATGCGGCAAATAGTCCGAGCTGCACCGGGCCAAGCTTCTTCACCGTTGTTGCGGGCGCTCCGCTGACTGCAGCGAAAGGCAGGCCGGTGGCAGGTGAGTTGTGGCGCTCGACGAGATAGTTCACGCCGGCAGTCGCGCGGAAGGCAATGATCTCCGCCCTCGATGCGGAGACGAGCCTGGCGCTTCCTTTCCCTGCAACGACATCGACCGGCTCGCCTGGCCATGGGTTGCGCAGCTTGATTAGCTGCGCGATTCCGCACTCGATGACAACCGTGGTGGGCACGCCGCCTCGCACCTGCACATCGACTTTGGCGCGGCCGCGCACGAAGACGCTACCGTCGAACTCCCAGCCTGCGGGCACTGCCGGCGCGATACGAATCAGGCCGTCGTAGTCCTGCACCAGGGCCTCCTGCAGCGCGTCGGCGGCGACGCCGCTCTGCTCGACATAGAACTCAGCGTCAGGCGAGACCGCGGCAGCGGTGAGAGCGCGACGGCCGCAGCCGGTAAAGCCATTGATGCAGCGGGCGGACCGCTCTGTGCTGCGGAGCAGCGCCGCGCCGACCTCATCCCCCATGTCGAGCCGCGCGGCCTGGATGGGATCGAAGCTCCATCCGCCACCGCGCTGGGAGAGGCGATGTTCATAGGTGCGCTTGGCCAGCGCGAAGAGCGGCGAGCGATCGCCGATGAGATCGTACGGCCAGACGGGTTCGAGGCCGATATTCTCGGCATTATGATTGGGTGCGGCCGGCAGATAGGATTCGGCGATCATATCGGCGCCGCCGTCGTCAGCCGAGGGCGGCAGCAGCGTGAACGGGCGGCTCAGCTGCGTGCGTGGGAATGGCGGAATCTTCGGCAATGCGGCCTGGAGCGCCTTGACCAGATCAGGATCTTTGCCAAGGAGTTTTGCGGCTTCGATGGCGACGGGATAGAGAGCCAGGGCGGCGGCGATATCCGTGGTGGGGTCGGTGACGTCCCACTGCGTCTCATGCGCATTCGACGGGCTGGTGTGAAGCAGGCCATCGGGACCGGGCTTCTGATAGGCGAGCAGAAATCGTGCTGACGCGGCCATCACGGGATAATTTGCCGCAAGAAACGCGCGGTCGTGGGTGGCGAGATATTGCCGCCATATCCAGAGCGAGACTTCGGCGCCGGTTGTAAGGGTGCGCGCGTTGAAGTACGGGCGGAATTTCGAGTCGCAATCGTAGGCAAGAATCTGGGCTTCGTTGTGATTCGAGGTCCAACTGGATTCGTACTCGATGCCCGGACCGTTGAAACGCATGGTCTCGGCAACGCAGGCGCCGGGACGCCCGTCCATGTGGCCGCGGGTCCACTGCTCGATGGTGGGCAGGTCCTGGCGATAGAGGTTGAAGTAGGAGGCGTTGAGATCCGCGACGCCCGCGCCGAGGTTGGCCGCGACCTGCATGCGCAGGTTCCAGTGCCAGAAGGCCGATGAATCCCACTGATGGAAGTCGCGCGCAGAGGAGAGCAGATCGGCGACGCCGGCCTGCGAGCCGGGGAACTCCGAACCACGCTCCGCGGCGGCGGCGAACAGATAGATGTTGCGCAGATTCTCGAGGTACTCGCCGGAGCCGTCGCGCGAGGTGATCTCGATCATCGCCGCGCGATGCCAGTAGGTGTGCCACCAGGCGCGATGCTCCGCGGCCGGGCCGGCCAGGAGCGCGGGACGAGCAGCGGCCGGCGCGCTGGTTTTGCCATCGAAGTGCGGGCTTGCAACGACGACGCGGAAGTGGCCGTCGGCGTAGGGCATGAAGGAGACAGTGACGGTGAGCGGATCAGTGACTGAGGCAGAGACGTCGCGGCCGTCTGCGGTGACGGCGGCGAGGGCTCCGAAAGGACGGCCGGAAGCGCCGGGATTTTTGTCGTCGAGCCAGGACTGGGAGAGGTAGGCGACGCGGCCGGAGGCTGCGGCGTGCGGCTTGCGTGGCGACCAGAGGCGCAGGATCGCGGTTTGCTCCACGGCGGCGGGGGCGCCGGTTACGTCGATCACGAGCGTATCGGTCTGCGGCTGCACGTACGCAGTTGCGGTCATGCCGCCGCCCTGCTCCTGAAATTCGCCGTCGTAGAGATTGAGGCGCCCGGAGTAATCCTTCGCCGCGGTGAGGGCCGCAAGCCCGGGAATCACGATTTCGCCGGGCGATAAGCGGCCGGGCATGGTATCCGCGCGGTTGAGTTGCGCGGTGAGGCCATCCTGCGACCAGACGGCCACGCCCAAGCTGCCGTTGCCGAGCGGCATGGCCTGCTCGGTTGCCAGGTTTGGCTGGGCGAGAATGATGATGGAGCGGCTGATTACGCCCGGCACATCAACGTGGAAGCTGCCGTCGCGCCAGGCGGTGGTGGCGGGTGCGGGCTGCGCCGCTGCGATTGGCTCGTACACTGAACCGAACAACACGACACAGATGATTCCTGCAAAGAAAGCTTTCATCAGACGGCACCCAAGTTACCCCAGCCATCTTACCGCGCAGAGCGGCGGATGGCGACTGCGCGACCGGGTGTTGAGGCCGCGGGCAGAAGACCAGTGTGAAATGGATCGATTGCCAGGGCCTGTTAACACTACCGGGGCAGATGGCGTTGCGAGCGAAAATCGGGCCAGACTAGGCGGAGGCCGAAGGCTGTGGCGGGACCACAGTCGAGGCCGACAACGACGTATGGCCCGATTCCTACCCCAACGACAAAGACCCGTCGTTGGGGACCCCGGATTTTCTCCGCAACCCGAAAGGACGGGGCCAATTTTCCCGATTTCTGCGTCAGTCGTCGCTAGCAGACACCCGGCATCCACCCCACGGACTAAGACCTGTCCGTGGGGACCCCGGGTATGCGTCGCTCCTCATTCCTTGAACTCGGAAAAATTGGCTCCCGTCGCCACCGTCCCGGTAGTGTTAACAGGCCCTAGCTGCAATCGCTTCCCGGTGGCTTACTGCCGAAGCGGGCGAAAGCCGGGATGCACACCGCTCGTCAGCCCCTGTTCGTTCGCCGAGATCTGTTTCAGTTCCGCCACCACGCGTTCCAGCTCATCCACAATCCGGTTCCGGTCCAGCGCCTTGAAGACCTCCAGCAGCGCGTCGAAGTACCAAATCTGATCTGCGCGCCCTCGTTTGAAGCGCTTCCAAACCTCCGGTCCGAACTCGCGGTAATCCTCCAGAATCGCCCGTGCGTTGTACAGCTTGTCGGCCGCGGAGATCAGCCGCGTGTCGGCCTGCTCCCGGGGAAGCCGTCCGATATAGGCTTTTTTGCGCTCCAGCCAGGATTCCTTCCGGCTGGAGTCCTCGGCCAGGCTGTCGGAGAGCCCTTCGACCATCCGCGCCACGCTGGAACCGAAATTCCGCTCGATGTCCGTCAGCCGCGCCAATCCCCCATGATCCTCGACGGCATCGTGCAGCAGCGCGGCGATCACCATATCTTCGCTGATGGGAAACGCAACATGGCCGGCCTCTCCCATCACCAGCGCGGCCACGCCCAGCAGGTGCGCCATGAACGGAATCCCGGTTCCCTTGCGCCGCTCGATATGAAGGGTTCGCGCATAGTCCACCGCGCTTGCAAACCTTCCGGTCAGGTGGAGCAGGTTGGCGTCGCCATTCGTTTTTCCGTTCCCTGTATTCATCGAGTCTCCAGCCTTCAACGTCAAGACCTGATGATGAACGGCATCGACAGTTTGTGCAGCCGTTTTGCCGTACAAAATCCGATCAGCCTTCCAAAGGCAGATCGCATCAGCCTTCCCGGCACGCACTCGGCAGCTGCGAAGCGCCGTAAGACAAGCACCCAGGTTCAGGAGCGCTCAGCCCTGCGGCTGCAGCAACTCCGGGTCGTTGTTGCGCACGTTGCCGACGCGCTGGCTCACCGGCCAGGCCTTCATGCGCTCGGCAGGGTAAGGACGCAGCAGATCGACGGGCGGCCGGCCCGGATCGCCGGGCTCGAGCCAGCGCTGGTAGTCCCGGGGCGACAGAATCACCGGCATCCGGTTGTGAATGGGCTCCATCAGCTCGTTTGGATCGGTGGTTAGGATGGTAAAAGTTTCCAGCGGTGCGGCGTCCGCGCGCGCCTTGGGACGCCAGCTCTCCCACAGGCCGGCGAAGGCATAGGGCTCGCCGCTTTTGAGCGCAATGGCAAAGGGCTGTTTCGTCTTTGCATCCTGCCGCTGCCACTCATAAAAGGCATCGGCGGGCACCAAGCAGCGGCGCTTCTTCAGCGCCTCCCGGTAGGCCGGTTTGGATGCAGCTTCTTCCGCCCGTGCATTGATGGTCGAGTAGCCGATCTTTGGGTCCTTGGCCCAGAAAGGCACCAGCCCCCAACGCAGGAGGGCAAACTCGCGCCGACCCGAGTCGCGGCCCAGGCGCACCACCGGCTGCGTACTCTGGGGAGCGGCGTTGTAGCTCGGCGCAAACCAGGGCATCTCCTCCAGCTCAAGGCCAAACCATTCAGCCAGAACCTCTTGCGTCGATTTTCGCGCGAACCGTCCGCACATGGCTCTCTCAGAATAGCCAAGATTCTGCCCGGTTTCCAGAAGGATATTTGACAAGGGACGCAATTGGGGTCAATCTATAGGCGAACAAAAAGCGAATATTGGACCTCCTATGCACTCCGCCGCTGCCCTTCGCCTCCAAATCGAACGCGACCTCCAACACCGCTTCCCGGCTGCACTTACCCCGGTCCAGCGCACCATCCGCGAGGTTGCGGCGACTGGAATTGCCCCTGTGGACGAGCTACTGGATGGTGGTCTGCCCATCGGCGCCATCACTGAGCTGACCGGGCCGGAGTCGTCCGGCCGAACTAGCCTGGCGCTCAAGTTTCTGGCGCAGCGTACAGGGTTGGACCGGTTCTGCGCATGGGTAGACGCAAACGACGCCTTTGACCCCGAATCCGCCGCGGCCAACGGCCTGTCTCTGCGGCAACTGCTCTGGGTGCGCTGCGGGGATGGCTCCGCGGCAGATTGCGCGGCCGTGGGCAGGCCTTCCGCTGCGAAGGCCGGGCTCTGGGCGAAACCCTGGACGAGACTCGACCAGGCATTGCAAGCCACGGACCTGCTGCTCCAGGCGGGCGGATTTGCCGCAATTGTTTTGGATCTTGGCGGCATTGCGCCGGAGCACGGCGGCCGGATTCCATCCGCCACATGGTTTCGCTTCCGGCAGGCGGCGGACCATGCGCGGTGCAGCCTGGTAGTGCTGGGCAAAACCGCTTACGCCCAGTCCAGCGCGGCGGTGGTGCTGAAGTGCGCGCCCATGCGCGCCAGGACCGCCGGCGGCGTAGTGCTGCACGGCTTCAGCTTGGCAGTGCATCGCGAACGCGAGCGCTTCACCGCGATGCCACCGGAAACCCGCAAACCTACGGGGCCACCAACGACGGACCTTTGTGGTTGGGGTGGCAAACCGCCGGCCTCAACGTGGACAGCAAGCGCGGCCTGGGACGCGGAGAATCGGGGCCCCCACGGACAGATCCTGGTCCGTGGGGTGAAGAAGAGCGCATGAGCCGCACCCTCTACGCCTGCGCCCATGCCGCGGAGTTTCCCTTGCAGGCCTTGCTGCGCCTGCGGCCGGAACTGCACTCCGCGCCCGTGGTGGTGCTGGAAGGCCCGGCAGAACAGAAGACGGTATGCGCCCTCAACCGGCATGCCCGGCTCAGTGGCGCAACGCCGGGCATGACCCGGCTGGAGGCAGAGAGCATCCGCGGATTGCATCTGCTGTCGCGCTCCGTGGAAAGTGAAACAGCGGCGCGCGCGGTATTTCGGGAGTGCGTGGCAAACTTCTCTCCCCGCATCGAAGAAGCAAGCGGCGAAACAGCCTGCGCCTTTGAGCTTGATATCGCGGGCACGGGGCGGCTCTTTGGCCCGCCGGAAAGTTTGGCCCAGCGCATGCGCGCGGCGCTGGCTGCGGCCGGCTTACGCGCCTCGATTGCCGTGAGCGCAAACTACGATGCGGCGCTTTTGAAGGCAGCCGCCTCACGCGGAATCACGCTGATTCCCGAGGGCGAAGAGGCGCGCGCGCTCGAGAAGCTGCCCATAGCCGCATTGAAACTGCCTGAAGATCACCGGGAGACCTTCGCGCTGTGGGGCATTGGCACCCTGGGTGAGCTGGCGGCGCTGCCTGAAGCGGAGCTGGTGTCGCGGCTCGGCGCCCAGGCGCGCCTGTGGCGTGAACGCGCGCGCGGCGTCTCGGCGCACGCCTTTCAGCCCATCGAGCGGGAGTTTTCCCTGGAGGAGCTCTGCGAGTTCGAGTCGCCCGTCGAGCAGATGGATTCCCTGCTGTTCATAGGCGCGCGCATGATCGGCTCTCTTGTGGAGCGGGCTGCCGGGCGCGCGCTTTCGCTGGCCTCGCTGGCAGTCCACATGAAGCTGGAGGGCGGCCTGACTCATCAGCGTCTGATCCGGCCCGCGCTGCCCTCGGCGGATCGCAAATTTCTGCTCAAGCTGCTGCAACTGGAGATCGGCGCGCATCCGCCTTCGGCCGCCGTGGTTTCGCTCACGCTCAAGGCGGAGGCCGGGCAGCCGGGAAAAGTGCAGCTCGGCTTGTTTGCGCCGCAGACCCCGGAGCCGTCGCGGCTTGATGTGACCCTGGCGCGATTGAAAGCCATGGTCGGCGAAGATCGCGTGGGTTCGCCCATGCTCCAGGACACACACCGCGCGCGCAGCTTTCGCATGCAGGATTTTTCGGTTGCCGGCAAACCGCCTGCCCCGACCGCGGAACCTCCGCGCCTGGCTCTGCGGCCCATGCGGCCGCCGCTTCCGGTTTGCGTCGTGCTGAACGCCATGCGGCCGGCCGCGTTCCGCGATGGAGAGAACCGCTATGAGGTGACGGCAGCCTACGGGCCGTGGAGAACCAGCGGCTGCTGGTGGTCGGCCGGCGCATGGAATGTCGAGGAGTGGGACGTGCTGGCCGAAACCGGCAATGGAGTACCGGTTGCCTGCCTGCTGGTCTGCGAGCGCCCGCTCAACGCATGGCGGCTTGAGGCCTTCTATGACTGACCATCACCACAGCGATGAAGACCTATCCCCGAGGCCTGCGATCGCCTCAGAGTATGTCGAGCTGCACGCGGCCAGCGCCTTCAGCTTTCTTGCCGGGGCATCGCAGCCGGAAGCGCTCATCGAGCGCGCCTGCGAACTAGGCATGCCTGCAATAGCATTGGCTGACCGCAATGGCCTCTATGGCGTCGCCCGCTTCCACACCGCGGCCAGGCGATGCGGAATAAAGGCGCATATCGGCGCCGAGATCGCAGTCTCCTCGTTCGGCGCCCGGCTCAGGCCGCCGCCATGGCTGCCGCATCAGTTTCCGGAAGAGCCGCCGCGCATCACGCTTCTCTGCGCCTCGCAAGCCGGTTATCAGAATCTCTGCCAGCTCATCACGCGCTTCAAGATGCGCGAAACCACCAAGGCCGAAGGCGGCGCAACGCTTGATGATCTTGAAGAGTTTTCTGCCGGGCTGATCTGCCTGACCGGCGGCGATGAGGGGCCGCTGGCAGCGGCGCTCGCCCGCGACGGCGAGCGCGAAGCAGCCAAGACGCTCAACCGGCTCTCCTCCATCTACGGCCGCAACAATATATATGTCGAACTGCAGCGCCATCACGAGCGCGAGGAAGAGTGTCGCAATCAATCCCTGCTCAGCCTGGCGTCGGATCACGGCTTACCGTTGATTGCGGCCAACGGTGTTGGTTATGCAACCGAAAAAGACCGCGAACTCCTGGATGTGTTCACGGCCATCCGCCATCACACCACGCTGGACCAGGCCGGCCGCCTGCTCACGCGCAACGATGCGCGCATGCTCCGCCCTGCGCGGCACATGGCCGTGCTCTTCCGCGACCTTCCCGAGGCCCTCGCCAACACGCGCATCGCGAGCCAGCGGCTGGAATTCACGCTGGACAACCTGGGCTATGAATTCCCCCATTACCCCGTCCCCGAAGGCGAGAGCATGGACAGCTTCCTTGACAAGCGTGTAGAAGAAGGCATCCGCAAGCGCTACGGGGCACCGGCCAAGCGGCATCTCCTCGACAAAGCCCGCGCCCAGGTCCGCCATGAACTCGCGCTCATCTCCAAGCTCGGCTTTGCCGGATACTTCCTCATCGTCTGGGATCTTATTCGCTACTGCCAGCAGCAGGGCTTTCTCGCGCAGGGACGCGGTTCGGCCGCCAACTCCGCCGTCTGCTATGCTCTGGAAATCACCGCCGTCGATCCGGTCGGGATGGAGCTGCTTTTCGAGCGGTTTCTGAGCGAAAACCGCGGCGAGTGGCCTGACATCGATCTAGACCTGCCCTCCGGCGACCAGCGCGAGCAGGTCATCCAATATATCTACGAGCGCTACGGGGCGCTGGGCGCAGCCATGACCGCCAACGTCATCACCTATCGCGGGCGCTCGGCCGCGCGCGAGGCAGGCAAGGCGCTCGGCTTCAACCCCGAGCAGCTTGCACGCCTGTCGAGCCTGGCCGGTCACTGGGAGTGGCGCGGCGCCAATGACACCATGGCCCGCTACTTCGACCAGGCCGGCTTCGACATCCGCCATCCGCACATCGCCCGCTATCTCGATCTCTGCCTGCGCATGAAAGACCTGCCGCGCCATCTTGGCCAGCACTCGGGCGGAATGGTCATATGCGCCGGGCTGTTGAATCGCGTTGTCCCCATCGAGCGCGCGTCCATGCCGGGACGCACCGTCATCCAGTGGGACAAAGAGGACTGCGCCGATCTAGGCCTCATCAAGGTGGACCTGCTTGGCCTGGGCATGATGGCCGTGCTCAAGGACTGCATCGAATTGATCTCCCGCCACTACGGAAAGCGGATCGAGCTGGCCGCGTTGCCCGAGGACCCGCTGGTCTACGAGACGCTGCGCCAGGCCGACACCGTGGGCATGTTCCAGGTGGAGAGCCGCGCGCAGATGGCCTCGATCCCGCACAACGCCCCCGCGCGCTTTTACGATCTGGTGGTGCAGGTGGCCATCATCCGCCCCGGCCCCATCGTGGGCAAGATGATGCACCCCTACATGCGCCGCCGCCAAGGCAAGGAGCCGGTCACGTATCCGCATCCCTTGCTGGAGCCGGTGCTCAAGCGCACCCTGGGCGTCCCGCTCTTTCAGGAGCAGCTCCTGCGCATGGCGATGACCGTCGCCAGCTTCACCGGCGCGGAGGCCGAAGAGTTGCGCCGCGCCGTCGGCATGCGCCGCTCCATGCAGCGCATGAAGGACCTGGAGGGCCGCCTGCGCTCCGGCATGACCCGCAACGGCATCGGCTCCGAGGCGCAGAACCATATCGTGCAGGGCATTTCCTCGTTTGCCATGTACGGATTTCCTGAGAGCCACGCCGCCAGCTTCGCGCTGATCGCCTATGCTTCGGCTTATCTCAAGGTCCACTACCTCGCGGCCTTCACCTGTGGTCTGCTCAACAACCAGCCGATGGGCTTCTACGCGCCGGCTGTCCTCATCAAGGATGCGCAGCGCCACGGCCTGCGTGTGCGGCCCATTGACGTGCAGCGGTCTGAAGCTCTCTGCTCGCTGGAAGGGGAAGAGAATGGCACGCTGGCGCTGCGTATCGGGCTCAACTACGCCAGAGGCCTGCGGCAGTCGTCGGCGGAAGCGCTGCTGGCGGCACGCGGCCGCGATGGAGCCTTTGCCTCGGTCGACGATCTCACCCTGCGCGTTCCCGCGCTCAACCGCAAGGAGCTGGTTGCACTGGCCCGCATCGGCGCACTCAACTCACTGGGCAGCGTGCAGCATCGCCGCGATGCTCTATGGCAGGTGGAAGAAGCGGGCCGCCCGGCCGGCCCCTTGCTCCGCGGCGTTGCCAGCATGCGCGGCCAGGGCAGGCGCCTCCGCGCCTCTCCGGCAGATGAACACCGATGAGCGTCTCGCCGCCGATTATGCCGGCGCCGGCCTCACCACCGGTCCCCACCCCTTGGCCTATCAGCGCGCCGCGCTTGGCCGGGAAGGAATCCTGTCGGCGGCAGATCTGGTGCTGTATCCAGCCCATCAATCCGTCCGCATCGCCGGTTGCGTCATCGCTCGCCAAAGGCCGGGCACGGCCAAGGGCTTCGTATTCCTCTCCCTCGAGGATGAAACCGGCATCGCCAACGTCATCCTCGCCCCCGATGTCTTCGAGCGCAACCGCATCGTGGTCACCCGCAGCCGCTTCCTGCTGATCGAAGGGCCGCTCCAGAATCAGGACGGCGTGATCCACGTGAAAGCGCGCGGCATTACCCCGCTCAACATCACCACCGCCGACATCCGCTCCCATGACTTTCGTTAGAGCGGTTTCACAGTACATGCAGCCATTTTTCGCAGGTGCGGAAGGTGGCTTTTACTTCCACCCCAGCGACAAAGACCCGTCGCTGGGGGCCCCGGAGATGAAAAAGCCACTTGAATGCGTGGCTTCGGGATACGGCAACTGCGAAACCGCTATAGCCGGCGCTCTAACCGCACACAGCTCGCCGACGATCACCTTTAGAGCGGTTTCGCTTCACACATCAACATCGAGAGGACGTGGAGGGTGGCTTTTTCTTGAGGAAAAAGCCACTCAGCCGCATGGATTCTGTAAGCAGCAGAATCGAAACCGCTGTAGCCGATCATTCCGCCTCGTATTCCAATCCCGCCGTGCCGCCCTGGCAGTTGGGGCATTTCCGCTCGAAGATGTCGCTGCCATAGGCGCCGTAGACACGGCCGCAGATCACGCAGGCCATCTGATACACCGTATGTCCGTGGTCCGTGCCCGGCAGGTGCGTGTTGCGGATGACCACCTGGCTGTTGCGGTTCACGTAGCCGGGCCGCGTTGTCTCGCCTTTAAGCATGGGCTGACTCCTTGCATCCCCCGCAGATCAGAAGGCCGTCGATGGATTGCCGGGCTTTTCTCTTCCGGTGTCAAGCCGGTTTGTTTACTCTTGGCCAACAGTGTATGACATTGAGCAGGAAAGCCATTAACCGAGTGAGTTCGTGCGCACCAATCCGCCGCCTCCTGCTCAGCACAGGACCGTTCCAGAATCAGGACGGCGTAATGCACGTCAAAGCGCAAAGCATGGTTGGCCTGCCCGATCTTTTGTGAGGCGTGAGAGTGGGTGGGGCGCAGTTATCGAGTTATTCTGACGGAAGGCGACGAACTTGCGAGGGAGAGTTCAATGAGAAAAGCATTCGGAATCGTCCTGGTAGTGTGTGCCCTGGCCGGGGCGACGCCCGGGTTTGCCCAGGTCAGGATGACGCGCGATCAAATCCTCTTTTATACCTCGGAATGGAAGGGCGACCGCTTCCCGGACGGACGCCCGAAGCTGCCGGACTCGTTGCTGAAGCGGGCCCTGGACATGACCATTGAAGATGTGTGGGAATATCTGCGCGCGCATGGATACAACAACCAGTTCGAGGGCGGCTGGCAGGCGTTGCACGTGGACCAGCCCTTGGCCGGACGCGCGCTCACGGCACAGTACATGCCCACGCGCCCGGATATGGCCAGGGCCATCCTTGCCGAGGGCAAAGCCGAGGGAAGAGTCGGCGGGACCAATAGCTGGCCGATCAATGAACTGCAAAGCGGCGATGTTTATGTTGCCGACGGTTTCGGAAAGATCGTTGAGGGCACGCTGATCGGTTCGAATCTCGGCAACGCCGTGGCCGCGCACACCCATGCCGGCTTCGTCTTCGACGGCGGCATCCGCGATCAGGAGGAAAATCGGGAGATTCCCGATTTCAACGGATTCTACCGCGGCTATGATCCCTCCGCCTGGGCCAACATGGAATTAACCGCGATCAATGCCCCGGTTCGCATCGGCAGGGCAATTGTCCTGCCCGGGGACCTGGTCCTAGCCAAACCGGAAGGAGTGCTTTTCATTCCCGCAATTTTGGCTGAGGATGCGATCAGCACCGCCGAATTCACCGCCCTTACGGATGCCTATAACTTCGAACTGAATCGCCAGGGCAAAAACGGCGCCCAGTTCGAAGGAGGATGGACGCCGGAGAAATACGACGCATTCGCAAAGTGGATCGACGCACATCCCGAGAAGTTGAAGATGCCGCGCAGTGAATTCGACGCGCTGCTGGCGAAGGCGAAGCAGCCCAGGCCGGCGCATAGCGGCTCCGCGACGCCGCCGCAGCCATAGAGATATTGCGGGCGCGCCGTCCGTGGCGCTTCGCGGAGAGCGGCGATTCGCGTCAGTCTCCTGCTCTTTCCACCAGCAGCGCCGCCTGCAGCATGGCCTTCGCATAGGCGATGTCGTAAAGATCCCCGGCGTAGCCTCCGCCTCCGGGATAACCATGGATGGGGCCGCGGGCCCGATCGTAATCGATGGCCCGCGGATGCTCCGGGTAAATCTCCCGCGTGTACCTGACCCGGATCAGTTCCCGCATCACCGCAAACATATTCACGTCGCCTTCATCGATGAAGCCCTCATCGTATTTCAGGTACGGCGTCATCACGTGCGGATTGCGGTAGTGCATGTGATTGATGCGATCGCGGCTGCCAAAGTAGCGGCATACGGCCACCGGGTCTTCGCCGATCTCCCGCGCGACTCCGCAATCAAAGGTAATTCCGTTCGCCGGGCTGTCCACGATTGAGATCAGGTGCTTCCAGCCGTCCAGCGTCGCCATGATCTGCTGTGATCCGCGGCTCAAGGGAAAGGGCGGATCGTTGGGGTGAAGCGCAAGCCGCACATTGGATTTCTCCGCCACCGGAACAATCGCCTTCAGAAAATAGGCGATGTTGGCCCACATCTCGTCGAGCGTGTGCGTTCCCTCCTGAGGGATGGGAGGAAGGCCTTTCATCCGCCCGTAGTCCACGCCTGTCAATCCGGCGCCGCCCCTTCCCACCTCCTCGAAATAGCCCTCCATGGCGCGGTGCGCATAGAAGTTGTATTCGACCACGGGAAGCCCAACCTGGCCGGCGGCTTGAATCGACTGCCTCACTTTATCGATCTCTTCGTCCCTGCCCGGACGGCCATAAATGGCGTTGGGAAAGCCGCCGATCATCAGGTTTCCCAGCGTCACTCCGCCAGCCCTGAGTTTGTCGATCATGGGCTGCAGCCGGCTGGCCGTCCAGGGCAGCGGCGGGCCGCCGGACAGCACGTGATAGACGCCGATCTGCGCCACGCTGCGAATGCTCTCCTCGGTGACGCCGTTGCGAAGATCGATCGCGCAGGCGATCTTCGGCGTGCCGGCGCTCTCCTGCGGCATTCCATCGCCCAGCCACCAGGGCCTCTTCTCCTGCTGCGCCGCCAAACGAGGCAGTGCGGGCGCCAACGCCGCGGCCCCGATCCCCTTCATTAAAGTTCTGCGCGTAATCACGGATCTAACCATGGAACACCTCCCTGGACTGCAGAATTGCCTGAGCGACCGCTCTGGTCCGCTGAGAAGGCACAGGGCGGCGTGATGAATCGGCATGGTCCCGGCTCGTATGGACAAGAATGCACCTTGGCTGCGGATCCGTCCATATCCCGCTTCCACCCGTTCGGACCAGCCGGATCAGGATCCGGGCAGAGCCGAGAATGCAGGAGTAAGATGGGACTTCAAAACCGCACCGGGGAAGGGGACCTCCGAAATGGCCGACGCCGACAAGTTCCGCTTCAACCGCCGCAGCATCCTCAAATCCTCGCTTGCCCTGCTGGCCGGCGGCGCGGTTGGGCGCGTGGCAGAGGCTGAAGCGGAGATCAAAAATGTGAATCCTGCCTCCAGCCCCTCCAGCCTGAAAATCACTGACATGCGCTATGCGGTGATCGTGAAGCCGGGCCCGAGCCCTTGCGCGCTGATTCGCATCGACACCAATCAGGGTGTCTACGGCCTGGGAGAGGTGCGCGATATCGCCGGCCCGCAGTACGCGATGGTGCTCAAGAGCCGCATCGTCGGCGAAAATCCCCTGCGCATCGACTATCTCTTCCAGAAGATCGCCCAGTTCGGCGGCAATGCGCGCCAGGCGGGCGGAGTGTGCGCCGTGGAGATGGCGCTGTGGGACATCGCGGGGAAGGTTTACAACATCCCGATCTACCAGATGCTGGGCGGCAAATGGCGCGACAAAATCCGCATCTACGCCGACACCACCGAATCGATGGACCCCCAGGAATATGGACGCCGGGCCAGGGAGCGCAAGGCGATGGGCCTTACCTGGATGAAGATGGACCTGGGGATCAATGTTCTCGACGGCATTCCCGACACGGTGATGCAACCTGCGGGAATGGACAAGTGGGAGCTTCACAACCAACCTCACCCCTTTATCGCCACCGAGGTTACCGACAAGGGCATCGACCGGCTTTGCGAGTATGTGGCCGCGGTGCGCGAGAACATTGGCTACGATATGCCGCTCTCCATGGATCACCTGGGCCACATCGGGGTAAAGTCAGTCATCCGGCTGGGCAAGGCTTACGAAAAATTCAACCTGGAGTGGATCGAGGACGTGATTCCCTGGTACTACACCGATCTGCTGAAGGAGATCACCGACGCCAGCCCCACGCCGACTCTCACCGGCGAGGATATCTACAAGATTGAGGACTTCGAGACCTTGTGCAGGGAGCACGCGGTGGATAAGATTCATCCCGATCTGGCCACATCCGGCGGCATTCTGCAGACCCATCACATCGGCGACATGGCCTTCGGCTATGGCGTGCCCATGGCCATGCACTTTGCCGGCACGCCGGTCGGATGCATGGCCTGCGTCCATTGCGCCGCGGCGACACGCAACTTCCTCGCCCTTGAAAACCACTCTCTCGACGTGCCCTTCTGGCAGGACCTGGTCACAGGAATTGGAAAACCTATCATCGACAAGGGTTATATCCAGGTTCCGGAAACGCCCGGCCTCGGAGTTGCACTGAACGATGACGAATTGAAGCGGCACCTCAAGCCAGGAACCGGGTACTTTGAACCCACGCCGATGTGGGACGAAGCCCAGTCTTGGGATGATGCCCTGTTCAGTTGATGCCGGCCGCTCCTGCCAGTCCGCGGCGGCGCCCGGCGAACCTGCTCATGGCAAGAGCAAGCCCATGCTCGCACCAAATCGCATTCATCCAGCCCGGACAACTGGCCGGTCCACGATTTCTTCGGTTGCGGGGTTCCAGTAAAGCTTCTTTCCGCTCCAGTAGGATTGCGCCGCCATGATGACCACAATGGCGTGCGAAAATCCGTGATCCACGTTTGCATTGGGCGGGACCCGCGCGCGGATTGCATTAAGCCAATTCATGATGTGGACCAGGCTGTCGTCCCCGGGGCCGCGCGAGTCGGGCGGCGGAGCGCCTGGAACTCGTACGATTTCCTCCTGATCGATAGCCGGGCATACGACAGGTATGCCGGATGCGCCCACCGAACCTCCCCATTCATCCCTGCCGCCTTCCTTGCTCACCGTAAACAGGGAGGCGCCTTCGCCACCGTAGTTTGCGATCGTGCCATCGCGCCCCTGAATCCGTGAAAAGCTTCGGAAGCTGTTCCCGAATATCGTTTTGTAGGTATACAGAAATCCCTTGGGATAGGTGACTGCCGCAACGCAGGTATCGGGATTTTCCCGGTCGTCTTTCCAGGTAAATATCCCGCCGTTCGCCACCACGCTCTGGGGATACGTCTCATCAGTCCAGAGATGAACCAGGTCGCTCCCATGGCTCATCCACTGATCAAAGATTCCGGAGGAAAACTCCTTGTAGAGACGGAATTCAAGATACACATGGGGATCGAAAGGACGGTAGGGTTTGCCCAATAGCCACCGCTTCCAGTCCGTATCCTCTTCGCGCAGTTGGGAGGGAGAACCGTAGAGCCACTTCCTCCATTCCCCTGAGGCCAGATTGCGATCCTCCAGCCTCTCGCGCATTTGCTCCCTACGCTGCATGGCAGATTGCGCTCCTTGCGCCGCAGAGCCCATTCTCCCCGCGGCGGGGCCGGCGCCGGTATCCGCATCGACCCACCGCCAGCGTTCCTCATTCACATTCCATTCCTGCTCGATGTGCACGATATCGCCGATGCGGCCAGATCGAATGATGTCGCGAACGGCCAACTGGTAGGGCTCGCTGCGGTGCTGCGATCCCATCTGCACAACCTGCTTCGAGGCCTTTACCGCATCGCGGGCCTGCTTGGCTTCGGATAGCACATTGGCGAAGGGCTTCTCCACGTAGCAGTCCTTCCCTGCCCCCACCACTTCCACGCACAGCTTGGCATGTTGAAAGTCGCCGGTTGCGATCATCACCCCATCGATGTCCTTGTTGGCGAGCATCTCCTCGGAGTACTTGTAGGATTGAGGCTCGAGGTTGAAGATTTCTCTCACCTGGGCTGCGCGCGCCTCTCGGGCCAGCTTCCAGATGTCGCAGACCGCAATGGTCTCGACCGGGGTGTGCTGGGAGGCCATCTGCACCATGTGCACATGACCCATGCTCCGTCCTCCACATCCCAGTTGAGCCAGATGGATGCGATCATTTGCGCCCAGCACCCGGGCATAGGAACGAGCGTCCATCCCCGCCACGATGCTTGCGGCCCCAACCTGTTTTAAAAACCTGCGGCGCCCGGCCGTTTCAGTTATCTTGTCAGCTATCATCTGCGTGTCCTCCCCAGCCCAGTGTGAAATTGTCCTGCCCGGGCCATTTGTTTCTGTCCGCCAGTTTGTCGATCACCATAGTACGGGCCAATGATCCATGCAAGGAGATTGTTGATCATTCAACCCGGAAATATCCAACTCAACCTCGCGCTTCGTGGCGTGAACGGGACCTGGCGGGCCGCGAAAAGACCCGTAGAAGCAAGCCGGCCGCGAGCGAACTTATGATGAAGTCGAAAGCGGCCCGACGGAGCATCGGCTGAGATGGCAAATGAGATGGATGAGCCGAATGAAACCCGGCGGGAGATGAGCCTTCCATCCCGCAGAATTCGCAGGTCTGCCAGAACCCGTTGGTGGATTGTCTGGACGCTGTTCTTTTCCACGGTCACCAATTACGTCAGCCGCCAGACCTTCTCGGTTATTTCGCCGATGCTGGCCGGCCAGTTCCACTTCAGCCACACAGACCTTGCCAAAATTCTCGGCGCCTTCCAGATCTCCTATGCGATTACCTGGCTCCTGGGAGGCATCTTCCTCGACGCCGTGGGCACGCGGCTCGGGCTGGCTCTGGCGGTAAGCTTCTGGTCGCTGGTGAATATACTCACCGGTTTCGCCCGCTCGGTCTTCGGTTTCGCCGCCTTCCGATTTCTGCTGGGGATCGGAGAAGGCTTCAACTGGCCTGGCGCCAGCAAGACCGTTGCCGAGTGGTTCCCCGACCGGGAGCGGAGCTTGGCGGTTGCCATCTTCGACAGCGGCTCCAGCGTGGGAGGAGCCCTGGCGGTCCTGGCGATTCCCCGGATCGCGCTGACCTTCGGCTGGCGCTGGTCCTTTATCGGTTCGGGAATGCTCGGGCTGGTTTGGCTGTTCCTTTGGCTGCGTGTTTACCATCCGCTCGATCATCATCCCCGGGTGGCGCCCGAGGAGGTGGTTCTCATTCATGCCGGCCAGGACCTGGCTCCCAGCTTGCAACGGCCTGGGGTGCAGCGATGGCTGGCTTTGACCAAAAATGCGAATGTCTGGGGCATCGTGCTCGGCCGCTCCTTTACCGATCCGATCTGGTGGTTTTACGTTTTCTGGCTGCCGCAATACCTGAGCGACGCCCGGGGATTCAGCCTGAGCCGCATTGCCCTGTTTGCCTGGATACCTTTTGCCGCGGCGGATCTCGGCAATTTCACCGGAGGCTGGATCGCAGGCTATTGCATCCGGCGCGGGATTCCGGTTGTCCGCACCCGCATAGGTGTATGCGCCGTCAGTTGCCTGCCCATCCTGGCCGGCATTCCCGCGGCTCACGTGCACAACGCGTACGCGGCTCTGGCGCTGATTTGCGTGGCTCTGTGGGGCTATGCGAGCTGGTCCACGATGGGCTTGACCTTGCCTTCCGATCTCTTGCCGCAGGATGTGGTGGCCACGGTTACAGGACTCAGCGGCTTCGCGGCCGGTCTGGTCGGCGCGGCTTTCACCTTCGCGGTAGGGTTCCTGGTTGACCGGTTTTCCTATGGACCTGCATTCCTGGCCGCCGGGCTGCTGCCCATCTTTGCCACCGGCTGCCTGGTTTTGCTCATCTCCCCCGCGCCGGCGAAATCACCCTAGCCGGATCTCGCTCCGCGCCCGGCGGTGGCCGCCCGTATTCTTGTCCGTGGGCACATGGAACCCCCTACATGAAGGTAAAAGAGCAACCAACCCTTCAGACCAGGCGGCCGGTTTACCATCAAGGGTTCGCTCAATTCGAGTTCCGGCGGAGAAAGTGAGGGATGGTGGCTGACTGGGATTCGCGATTCCTGGAAATGGCGCGGCTGGTTTCAACCTGGAGCAAGGACCCAAGCACCCAGGTCGGCGCGGTCATCACGCGCGGCAAGTTTGTTGTCTCGCTTGGCTTCAACGGCCATCCTAAGGGCGTAGGCGACACGCCGGACCGCTTGGAGAACCGCGAAGTGAAATACCGGACGATCATCCACGCGGAGATCAACGCTATCCTCACCGCGAAGCAGGACCTGGACGGCTGCACCATCTACCTGTGGCCGTTCATGCCCTGCTCGCAATGCGGCGCCGCGATTGTCCAGGCCGGCATTAAACGGGTCGTAGCTCCCATTGCCGACAACGAGCGGTGGGCGGAAAGCTTTCGATTCACGACGGAGATATTCTCCGAGGCTGGGGTAGAACTGGTAATGATTCCCTCGCAATCGTGCTCCACCTAAGCGGTGTCGCCGGGGTCAGCCCCTGCCCTATTGCCTAAGATCTCTCATGGACGGCCGTCAACCGGCCAGAACCGGTGCGCCGGAGAAGGCTACAATTTTTAGGTAGCCGCTCGATAAAAAAGCTATGGTTGCGCACCGACTTTCCGCGAAAGACAAAGCCTCCGTCGTGCAGGAATTTCTGCGCGCTGCCTGCTCCCAAAACCCCCTTCTCCCCGGAGTGCTGGAATTCCTTCACCCCAATGCGGCGGAGAACTTGTCCTTTTCGGGTTTGCGGATTCAACCTCTGGTTGGGGCGCATCGCAACCTGATCAGCGCGGAACCTTTTGTGTTGCCCCGGGAACGATTCGGAGGTTCCCAGGACGTTGCGCTGCTTCCCTTGATCCGCAAAGTTGTCGATGAGACTCTTCGTGCTTACGCTTCTACCAGCCCGCTGCTTTTGGAACATGTGGGGAAAACGCCGATTTCCCCTTACGGAAGCTTGGGCCTCAGCGTTAGCCGCTGGGGGGAAGTGGATTGGGATTACGTTCGCGACCTCGATTGGCGGGTGTTTTTGCCTCCTGAGATCGGCCATGTCTCCGGCTTCAAGTCATACCTGGAGCAGATCCTGACCGAAGAGCTTCACCAATACGGACTCTATCCGCTGTTGGGCGGGAAGGATGCGCAGGGACTATCCCAGGTGCAACTGGCCGACAAGCGGACTGCGGCAATCCACGGGTTTCACTTCTTCCTGATCGGCATGAAGCCCGGGTTTGTGCGGGGAGATATTCATCGTGATGGCGGCTACTCTCCTCACTTCGCCTTTTTCCCTGAGGACTCCCTGGATGAGCACCTGCAATCGGCCAATCTGCTGTGGTCTGACCTGATCGCGCAGCAGCGCGAAGACTACATCGAAATGTTCGACCAGCTGAGCTTCAATATCTGGGGTGAAAATACCGGCCGGGACCGTCTTTTTAAGACCCGCGACTGGTACTTGCACAAAGCATTCAAGTGGTATGCCTCGCTCGCGCGGGCGCGAGGCCTCTCGGCGCTGGAGGAAGATCTCCTCTATCAATATGAACATTTTCGAGGATCCGAGGCGGAGCTCTCCTATTTGGCGAGATATCGATACTACGCGCGCATGGCGCCCAGCCGGCCGCGCCTGGATGACGTTGATCGTGATCTGGCTCGCGCCGCCAGCATCGCCTTCGCGCGGGCCAGAGACCCCCGGGACCCGTTGATCGGACAAAATATCAGCGTAGACAGCGCCGACATCATACTTTTGGAAGCGGTTCCCGGGAATTTCGCGCTGGCCGCTATGAAGCTTCTCGAGCAGGTTGGATCCTCTTTGCCCGATCAGTTGAAGTGTGCCCCCAATCAATGGCGGATACGCTTCGCGGACAATCTCCCTGCGCCTTCCCGCGCGCACCTCGATGATCACGGGCAAGCGGCATTGATACCTGCCGAGTGGTCGATGGTCTTTTGTGATTCTTATGTCCGTCAAGCCGCTAGAAAGGCCGCGGAAGAGAAGGGGCCCATCGTAGAGAAAGACGTCCGCCAGGCTCTCGCGGTTCTGCTCGCCGCTCTTCTCTAGCCGTGGCTCTCGGTCGCGGACCGCACAGAACTCGTCCAACAGTCGGTGTACCTGAGCTTGTATGGTTCCCCTTTTCGCATCCCTGCGGCGCAATGTGCGGGCAAGAAGCTGTCAGCGCTCCTAGGTTGTTGATCCCAACGCGGCCTCGTAGCTCAGGTGGCCGGCCCGAAGAACGGGACCGAAGACCGGCTGGCAATTTCCTGAAACTGCTGCGTGTAGAATTTAGCCATGGCCCCGTAGCTCAGGTGGATAGAGCAGCAGTTTCCTAAACTGCGTGTCGGAAGTTCGAGTCTTCCCGGGGTCACCATCCTCCCACTCCCTCCCCCGCTCCCGGCACGCCCCCCGGCTTTTCCACGCTCCCGGCTTTGACTTCACCCGCCTGTGCAGTTATAAATGTTCATGCCATGGAAATCGCTTCCATGACACTACCGCTGCTCCCCTCACAGGGAGCGGAACATCCATCACGGCTATCGCCAGGATGCTCGGGAAGGCGGTGTAACTCCGCCACTGCCCCGCAACTGTGAGCGCCCCTGCCGTCCGGCCCGTCGTTTGGGCTGGGACGACAGGCATTCAGCCGAGCCCTTCGCCCCAAGCGAAGGCCCTCAAAACCACTGGAAGCGTTCCCAAGCGGGATGGCTTTTGGGAAGGTAGCTGAACACGGCGCAAGTCAGGAGACCGGTCCTCGGCGCTCAAACCCGCTTTGCGTTCCGAGGGGAACCAAGGAGTTCTCATGCCTGTCTTCGCTTTTCCGGGCCGAGTCCGCCTGCGCCGCGCGCTCATCCCCGTAGTCGCCGCTCTTCTTCCCGCAGTTTCCGCCGTTCTCTGCCCGGCTGCATCCATCCGCGGCGTGGTCACGGACTCAACCGGCGCCAAAGTGACCGGCGCAACCGTCGTGCTCATCAACAAAGGCAAACCGGTGGCCACCGTCGTCTCCACCGCCGACGGCAGCTTCCAGGTTCTCACCGGCATTCAAGGCCGCTTTTACCTGATCGTCTCTGCCAAGGGCTTCCGCCAGCTGGAAACCCCCGGATTCTACGCCGGCAGTCTTGACGCCATCGAGCGCAACCTGGTCCTGGAGCCTGAGTGGGTCCACGAATCCATCGTGGTCACGGCCACCGGCATCCCCACCCCCCAGCCCCAGACCAGCGCCGCCACCACCGTTCTCGGCCCCCTCGAACTCGCCCAGCGCGAGAGCCTCACCGGCGTAATGCGGCTCATGCCCGGCGTCTCTGTGGTCCAGGCCGGCCAGCGCGGCGCACAGACCTCCCTGTTCGTCCGCGGCGGCAACTCCGACGCCAACATGATTCTGCTGGACGGTGTCAGCATTGGCGACCTGGGCGGCCGCTTCGATTTCGGCTCGCTTGCGACCACCGCCCTGGAAAGCGCCGAGGTCTACCGCGGTCCCGACTCCAATCTGTACGGATCCGACGCTGAATCCGGCGTGGTCAGCCTGACCACCCCACACGGCACTACCAGCTTCCCCTCCATCACCCTCCAAGGAGATGCCGGCAACTTCAACACCTCGCATGAGCGGGGCGAAGTCGCCGGCGCACACAACCAGCTCGACTACCTGGGCGACTTCAGCTGGTTCCAGACCGCCAATTCCCTGCCCCTGGACGAGTCGCACATCGCCACCACGGCCGCCAACGTCGGCTGGCAACTCAACGGCAACACCCAGCTTCGCGCCACTCTGCACTATGGCGCCGCCTCGACCGGCGCGCCCAATGCCTGGGATTTCTATCACCTCGCCGACGACGCCACCCAGAAGGATCAGGACATCTACCTGAGCGCCGGCATCGACAACCAGACCACCCCCAGCTTCCACAACGTGCTGCGCTATGGCCTGGCCCGCAAGCGCGAGCAGTACAGCCTGTGGCAGCCCACCGGCCAGCTCATGACCTACGACATCTATGGCGACCAGGCCTACTTCGGCCAGGCCGTCACCATCACCGGCGCCAACGGCGACTCTGTCACCGGCCAAGCGCAGCTCGACTACCCGGAGACCTACCCCAACCAGTACCAGCTCGCCTCCAACCGCGATCAGCTCATCTACCAGGGCGATTACCAGTTCACGCCGCATCTTTCCGCGCTGGCCGGCTTCCAATTCGAAGATGAGCGCGGCCTCGAAAACGTTCCTCCCGGCACCCGCGATACCACCGAGCGCACCAACTACGACTACCTGGCCGCGGTCCACGGGGATTACAAGAATCGCGTCTTCTACACGCTGGGCGGCAGCCTCGAGCACTACTCGCTCTTCGGCACGCAGACCTCGTCCCGCGCCGGGATCTCCTATTACGCGCTGCGCCCGCGCCACGGCATCTTCAGCGGCACGCGCGTCCTGTTCAACTTCGGCGATGCGGTGCGCGAGCCAGCGCTGACCGACCAGTTCGGCTCGCTCTATCAGTTCTTAGTAGCGAACGGCTACCAGTCCACCGCCGCGCAGATGCACATCGGCCCGCTCGCGGCGCCCACCGCTCGCACCTACGAGGGCGGCGGCGAGCAGAGCTTTTTCTCCGAACGAATCATCTTCCGCGTCAGCTATTTTCACAACGAGTTCGGCCGCGAGATCGAGGGCGTCGGCGGCACACTTCTGCCCAACCTCATCTCCGGCCTGACTGCGGCGCAAAAATCGCAGCTCGAGTCCGAACTCGGCTACTACTACACCGATGACTACCCCCTCAGCGTGAACACCCAGGCCTTCCGCGCCCAGGGCATCGAATCCACCATCGAGGGCGGCATCGGCCCCAACCTCTTCCTGCGCGGCGGCTACACCTATCTCGACGCTGTTGTCCAGCGCTCCTTCGACAGCGACAACGAGGCCCTCACCGGCGGCTATGCGCCCACCTGGCCTTACGGCTGCACCCTCGGCACTCCCGGCTGTGTTCCCATCGGCGCCATCACCCCGCTGGTCGGCGCGCGTCCCTTCCGCCGACCGCCGCACACCGGCTTTTTCACCGTCTCCTACACGGCCAAAAAAAGGCTGACCGCCATGTTCACCTCGTCCTTTGCCAGCCGCAGCGACGATTCCACCTATCTCGAGTTCGCTGACACCAGCGGCGGCAACAGCCTGCTCTTGCCCAACCGCAACCTCGATCACGGTTTTGCCAAACTCGATCTCGGCGGCAGCTACCAGTTGCTCCACTGGCTCAGCATCTACACCCAGGCCGACAATCTGGTCAGCAGCCAGAACATCGGCCCCATCGGCTATCCCAGCCTGCCCATGAACGTCCGCGCCGGGTTTACGCTGCTGTGGGGCCCGGGCAGCCACCACTAAAGAGCCTGCCTGCCCGCGGTCAAATCTTTACTCGCCGCCGAACTTGGGCGCCCCATCCTGGCGACGTACTTGTTTTTGTCGCAAGGGTGGGAAACCGACGAACCTCCTCCCCGCGTGCCTTCCAACATCGTCATTTCGAGGCCTCGGAACGCGCGAATTCAGCCGGTCACAAAAGAGCACATCGTTCCGAAAATCGCCGTAAACTGGAATCATCATGACCACTACGCCGGTTCGTCCCTCCATTCAGCCGCGTACGCCGCAAGGCGGTTTTCAGAATGAGCCGTTCATCGACTTCAAAGCGCCGGAGAACGCCAGCGCCATGCGCGCCGCGCTCGCCGCCGTCGCCTCGCAGCTGGGCCGCGTCTACGATCTCGTCCTCGCGGGCCGCCGCATCCGCACCGCGGACAAGATTCTCTCCCTCAATCCCGCCCGTCCTGCCCAGCTCGTCGGCGTGCACCAGAAGGCCGGCGCGGAAAACGCTGAAGAAGCCATGGCCTCGGCCCTCCGCGCCTTCGCCTCCTGGAGCCGCACCCCGGTGGAAGAGCGGGCCTCGCTTTTGCTGAGCGCGGCCGAAATCATCCGCAGCCGTAAGTTCGAGTTCTGCGCCTGGCTCACCTACGAGGTGGGCAAGAACTGGGCCGAGGCCGGCGCCGACGTCGGCGAGACCATCGACTTCCTCGAGTTCTACGCGCGCGAAGCCCTTCGCCTGGCTGCCTCCACGCCCCCCATCCAGTATCCCGGCGAGCGCGACGAGTTCTTCTACATCCCGCTCGGCGTGGGCGCGGTCATTCCCCCCTGGAACTTCCCCTTCGCCATCATGGCCGGGATGACCGCTGCCTCCATCGTCACCGGCAACACCGTCATCCTCAAGCCCTCCAGCGACGCGCCGACCATCGCCGCCAAGTTCGTTGAGGTTCTCGAAGAGGCCGGCATCCCCGACGGCGTCGTCAACTTCTGTGCCGGCTCGGGCGCCACCTTCGGCAGCGCCATTGTCGAGCATCCGCAGACGCGTTTCATCGCGTTCACCGGGTCAAAGGCGGTGGGATTAGCCATTCACGAGCGCGCCGCACGCCTCGAGCCCGGCCAGATCTGGATCAAGCGCACCATCCTTGAGATGGGGGGCAAGGACCCCATCCTGGTCTGCGCCGATGCCGACCTCGACGCCGCCGTCGAGGGCGTAGTCGCGTCGGCCTTCGGCTTCAGCGGCCAGAAGTGCTCGGCCTGCTCCCGGGCCATCATCGAAGCGCCTGTCTACGACCTCTTTCTCGAGCGCGTTCGAGAGCGCACCGCCCGTCTCACCGTCGGCGACCCGGTAGCCAATCACGATCTTGGCCCGGTCATCAACAAGTCAGCGCTTGATTCAATCCTCAACTACATTGAAATCGGCAAAAAAGAGGGCCGCCTGATCGCCGGCGGCCACGCGCCCGCGACCCGCGAAGGCGGCTATTTCCTGGAGCCAACCCTCTTCGCCGACCTCGCGCCCGACGCCGTCCTCGCCCAGCAGGAGATCTTCGGCCCGGTGCTTGCGCTGATCCAGGCCGCCGATTTCGACCAAGGCCTGGCCATCGCCAACAACACCGAGTACGGTCTCACCGGCTCGCTCTACTCCACTGACCGCGGGAAGATGGACCGCGCCCGCCGCGACTTCCACGTCGGCAATCTCTACTTCAACCGCAAGTGCACGGGCGCGATGGTGGGCGCGCATCCCTTCGGCGGATTCAACATGAGCGGAACCGACTCCAAGGCCGGCGGCCCGGATTACCTGGGCCTGTTTACGCAGGCAAAGAGCGTTGCGGAGACTTTGACTCCGTCCAAATCACACTAATTGGGTTCAGTTTCCGAATAGAGCAGGGCACCGCATCCACCGGACGATTTTACGCCGGCCAATCCGCCCCTACGCCACCACCGTTGGCGCGGCCGACTGCTCCTCGGCCTCCAGCTTGCTGGCCATCTCGGCCGCGGCCTTCGCCAGCACCCGGTGGTGAATCGTGAACAGCGCCAGCTCCAGCCGGTCGCTGACACCGGTCTTGTCGTAGATCGACCGCAGGTAGTTCTTGATCACCTGCTCGGTGGTCTTCAGCCGCGTCGCGATCTCGCGGTTCTTGCATCCCTGCACGATCAGCGCCACGATGCGCATCTCCTTCGGCGTCAGCCGGTCGCGGACCCGCGTGCCCACCATGTCCTCCTCAGGCGAATCGGGCTTCAACAGTTGCGGCGGCATCCAGGTTTCCCCGGCGGCCACGCGCCGCACGCACTCCACCAGTGACTGCCCGGTCACGTTGCGGAACACCAGCCCGCGAAAACCGTACTGCATATAGCCGTTCACAGTCTCGTGATTCTCGGCGATCACGATGCCGCGGCTGCCGGTGGCTTCCAGCAGCGTGCGCAGCCGGTCAAGGTCGGGGTTGAGCGAGCCGGCAAACAGCACGATCGAGCCCCCAAACGTCGAAATGGCGTGGTACATGCGCTCCAGGTCGGCGCACTGCGCAATGATGCGCAGATCATCATCCATAGCCAGGACCTTGGCGGTCCCGGCGCGGAAGATTGCCTGCGAGTCCGCCAGGATGATCTTGTTCATGACATGCGCCTCATCTCTGCCGTAGCCCTGGTTCTCGTTCCCCCGGCAGTCGTTTGACCCGGCCGCGCACCCTTCTCATCTGGACATGCCGGCGCGCCGTGCGGTTCCCGCCATCCGGCTCTTTCTCTCTCCCCCCTATCGGCACGGGGGCGAAAATTTTGGGAATGCCGGTTCCTGCAACACCGCGCATTAGCCCTGCTCTCTCCCGATCTGGACGAGCCCCTTCCCGGGCAAGCAGTGAAGACTCAAGCCGCTTTCCTGGGAATCAGCTTACCGCTGGCCGACCGCCACGGTCACGAACTTTTCCTCTCGGAAGTATTAACTTTGCTAATGGTAAATGATGGGTGCAGCCTCTTGCACGCAGGCCCTACACTGGGAATATATGGCGCGGCCGATCCTGCTGGCAGTCGACGACGATGTGAGCGTTCTGGAGGCGGTGGTGCAGGATCTCCGCCGCCACTACGGAGCCGACTACCGCATCCTGCGCGCCGCGAGCGGCAAGGCCGCCCTGGACACCCTCGACCAGCTCAAAACCCGCCAGGAGCCGGTAGCGCTGCTCCTGAGCGACCAGCGCATGCCCGGTATGAGCGGCGTCGATTTCCTGGAGCAGGCCCGCGCGCTCTACCCCGAGGCTCGCCGCGTATTGCTCACGGCCTACGCCGACAACGAGGCCGCCATCCGCGCCATCAACTCCGCACGCATCCATTACTACCTCAACAAGCCCTGGGACCCGCCCGAGGAAAAGCTCTACCCCGTCCTCACCGATCTGCTGGAGGACTGGAAGTCCGGCTATCAGCCGCCCTTCGAGGGGCTGCGCGTCATCGGTCACCGCTGGTCGCTCCAGGATCACCGGGTGCGCAGCTTTCTCTCCAGCAATCATGTCCCCTACCGCTGGCTGGACGTGGCCGCCAACCCCGACGCGCTGCAACTGCTGGCCGAGCGCCAGCTCGATCCCAACCACCTGCCGGTCGTGCTGTTTGCCGACGGCAGCGCCCTCGTCGCCCCGGAGCCCGAGACGCTGGCCGCTCGCGTCGGCCTCAGCATCCAGGCCGCGCAGGACTTCTATGACATGGTGATCGTCGGCGCAGGCCCGGCCGGCCTGGCCGCCGCCGTCTATGGCGCCAGCGAGGGGCTGCGCACCCTGGTCGTCGAGCCGGAGGCTCCCGGCGGCCAGGCCGGTTCCTCGTCGCGCATTGAAAACTACCTCGGCTTTCCTTCCGGCGTCACCGGCGCCGACCTGGGCCGCCGCGCCCACGTACAGGCTTCGCGCTTCGGCGCCGAATTCCTCACCCAGCGTGCCACCGGCCTGCGCATCGACGGCCAGTACCGCTTCGTCCAGCTTGCCGATGGCCGCGAGGTTTCCAGCCACGTGCTTCTGCTGGCCACCGGCGTGCAGTACCGCAAGCTCCAGATTCCCGGCGCCGAGCGGCTCACCGGCCGCGGCATCTATTATGGCGCTGCCCTGGTCGAGGCCGTCTCCTGCAAAGGCGAGGAGGTCTTCATGGTCGGCGGCGCCAACTCCGCCGGCCAGGCCGCCCTCCACTTTGCCAAGTATGCCTGCAAGGTCAACATGCTGATCCGCGGCGACGGCCTTTCTGCCACCATGTCGAAATACTTAATCGATGAGATCGAACGCACATCCAATATTGTGTTGGAGACCCGCACCCAGGTGGTGGAGGCCTTCGGCCAGGAGCGCCTCGAAGAGCTGCTCCTGCGCGGCCCGCAGGGCGAGTCGCGGGTTCCGGCCACGTCGCTGTTCGTATTCATCGGCGCGGCGCCGGGCACTGCGTGGCTCCCCGCGGCCATTCAGCGGGATGAGAACGGCTTCATCCTGGCCGGCCCCGACCTGAACGCCGTGGGCAAGCTGCCGGAGTCGTGGCGCGAGCCCCGTGAGCCGTTTCTCCTGGAGTCAAGCGTCCCCGGCGTCTTTGTCGCCGGCGACGTCCGCCACGGCTCGGTGAAGCGCGTGGCCTCCGCGGTGGGTGAGGGCTCCATCGCGGTGCAGTTTGCGCACCAGTATCTGGCCGGTTTTTGAGAATTCCGGCCGAGTTTGAATGATGAGCGACAGCCAATCCGAGATCCGCATCGAACCCGTCCCCTTCAGCGAGGTGGCCGCGGCCCTGGCCCGCACGCAGCCCTTCGCCGCCACCAGCCCCGAAGCCTACCTCGGAGTCCTAAGCAGCATTGAGCGGGTCACGGCCCCGGCCGGCGCGCTGCTGGCATCCGCTCAGGATTCCAAACGCTTCTACTGGATTGTCCTTTCCGGCGAGGCCCGCGCCGACCGGCTGGAGCCCGACGGCTCCCAATCCATCGTCGGCTTTGCGCGCAGCGGTGAGGCCTTCGGCGAGGTGCCCCTGCTCACCGCCCGCACCCACGCCCCCATCGTCATCCGCGCTGCCACCGATTCCACGCTTGTCCGCTTCGAGGAAAGCGACTTCTGGACGCTGCTCGCCTGCTGCCCTGACGTGCGCAAGGTGGTGCTGGCCAATCTCACCCAGCGCCTAGACGCTTACCAGGTCGAGGAGCTGCACCGCAAAAAGCTGGCCTCACTCGGCGCCATGGCGGCCGGCCTCATGCACGAGCTCCACAATCCCGGCTCAGCCGCCAAGCGCGCCGCCACCCATCTGCGCGAGAACCTCATGCGCCTGCAGGAGGTCAGCCTGCGCGCCGCCGCTAAGCCCAAAACTCAGGAGCAGCTCGATTGCATGCACCAGCTGCTCCAGAGCGCCGTCCACAGTTGCCAGGCCCGGGCCATGAGCAGCCTCGACCAAGCCGATGCCGAGGAAGGCATGTCGCAGTGGCTGCAATCCGCCGGCGTTGAAAACGCATACACCATCGGCCCCAGCCTGGCCGCCATCGGCTTCGACCTGCGCGAGCTGCAGTGCGCGCGCCAGGCTTTCGAGCCCGCAGGCTTCTCCGACGCGCTCAACTGGCTCGACGCCCTGGTCTCCTCCATGTCCCAGATCTGCGCCATCGAGGAGAGCATCAGCCGCATCTCCGACCTGGTGATGGCGGTCAAGAAGTTCGCCTACGAAGGCCAGACGGCCAACCGCGAGCTCGACGTCCACGACAGCCTGCAGAGCACCCTCACCATCCTCGGCCACAAGCTCCGCGGCAAAAACCTCTCCATCGACAAACGCTTCGACGCCAAGCCCTCCGTCATTCAGACCCGCGGCTCCGCTCTCAGCCAGGTCTGGACCAATCTCCTCGACAACGCCGCCGACGCCTCGCCCGAGAACGGCCTCATCGAAATCGCCACCTGGTCGGAGACCGTCGACGGCGCGCCCTGGCTGGCGGTTAGCATAGCTGATCACGGCCCCGGCATCCCTCCCGATGTGCTGCCGCGCATCTTCGAAGCTTTCTTCACCACCAAGCCGCAGGGCTCCGGAACCGGCCTCGGCCTGGAAATCGTCCATGGCATCGTGACCCAAAAATTCGGCGGCGCCATCGCCGTTGAGTCCAATCCCGGCAACACCCGCTTCATCGTGCGCCTGCCCGTAAGCGCCCCCGCCGCCACCGAACCCCCGCAGCCCTCCTAGCTCCGCTCCTGCCGTTCACTTTCCATCCACAGATCGAACCAGCCTTAAGTGACCTTTCAGTTTTCGTGTATGTGACCATCCAACCGGAAGTGAGGTTTATCCTTGCAGCGAGAGGTCCAATAGTTTTCAGTGCCTGGATATTTAACTGCCCAACAATTCGGCCGGACGATGAGACTCAGTCTTTGGGCATGGCTGCTCTGGAGCCTTCCCATCTATCTTGTGCTGGAAGCCGGGCCGTTCCTGATAATCGGGTGGGGTCTCAAGAAAACCGTAGGTGAACTTATAGGCCTATATCTAGCTTTCGCGGTTCCTGCTGTAATCCTCATGCCGCTGGTCTGGTGGCTGCGGGTACGGGAGGAGCAGGGCGCCTCGCCCAAACGGCTGGCGCGTGGATGGGTTCTGAGTACGGCGCTGTTTTTGGTTGCGGTGATCGTTGCGACCTGCTATTCGGGCGTTGAACTCCGCCTCATGGATCCCATGGACGCATTAGGCGGATTCGTTGTTTCGGTGTTGTTGGGCGTTCCGAGCCTGTACTTCAGCATGTACCGCAGGACGCTCAGGGCCATTTCCACGAGAGCGGCAGTGAAAAGGGACGGCGCTCTTCCCAAGTGACAACCAGATGTCGGCTGACCGCCAATCCGGAACCCACTGATCGAACCCCGCAGATTGAAAACAACCCACCACCAAGCCCCTGTTTCCCACCCGCGCCATGGGTTAATCTTCAATCCGTGCACGCCAAATCCACATCAAAGCCCGCCAAACCGGAAAAACGTCCGCGTCTACTCCCCGGGCTCCGTGTCTCCGAAGGTTTTCTCCGCCATCCCTTCGACCTGGAGCACGGCGTCCGCACCAGCGGCCTGATCGCCGGCCGCAATCTTCTGAGCGGCCATCGCCACGACCGCTACAACACTGCCTACTACGGCATCGCCCCCTCGGTCTTTCAGGCCCTGCTCATCCGCTGGCGGCGCAGCCGTACCTCGCAGCCCATCGACGCATACACCTTCATCGATCTGGGCGCGGGCATGGGCCGAGCTCTGCTGTTGGCCGCCGAGTTTCCCTTCCGCTCCGTCGTCGGCGTCGAGCTCAATCCCACCCTGGCCCGCATCGCCCGCCGCAATCTCGCCCTGTGGCGCGCCGCCGGCCGCGCCCTCTCGCCCAGCAAAATCCTCTGCCGCGACGCGCTCGACTTCGCGTTCCCCGCCGGTCCCTGCGTCGCCTTCCTCTTCAATCCCTTTGGCGCGCCGGTCCTGCGCCGCCTCGCCGCATTATGGGCCCGCGTCTTTGCCGCCCGCCCCAACCAGCTGGACATTCTCTACGTCAACGACGAGCAGCGCGCCGTCCTTGACAGCCGGCCCGGATTCACCCGCCTCTTCCGCGGCCCGATCCGCCGTTCCCGCGCCGATGCCGTCACCGACCGCCGCATCCTCACCAACCAGCCCGACGGCGAGTACGCCTTCGCCGCCTACGAGGACTGCTCCATCTATAGATGGACCGGCGTAGCCGTCCGCTGAACCAGCTCCGCGGGTAGCTCGACCGGCCCCGTCACCGGAAATTGACCTCGCGCGGTTGACGAATCCACCGTCAGGCACGTTAGCTTGGAACAGGACAGTGCGCAGCCCGCCGTCCCGGCGGCGCGCCCACGGAGTACGGCTTTGAAAGATCCGCATCTGGTGATCGGCATCGGTGAAATGTTGTGGGACATCATGCCCAACGACATGACCCTCGGAGGCACCATCGCCAACTTCTCCGTCATGGCCAGCCGTCTCGGCAGCCACGCCGTCATTCTCAGCCGCATCGGCCGCGACGACCTCGGCCGCAAGGCCGTCGACTGGCTCGACCCGCTTCCCGTCGACGCCAGTTTCCTCCAGATCGACCCCGTGCATGAGACCGGCCAGGTTACCGTCACGCTCCAGGGCGGCCAGCCCAGCTACGTCATTCACCAGCCCTCTGCATGGGACTTCATGGAGCTGACCGACGCCTGGGTGCAGCTGGCCGAACGCGCCGACGCCATCTGCTTCGGCTCCCTCTCGCAGCGCTGCCAGGAGTCGCGCCAGACCGTGCAGACCCTCGTCGCTCAGACCCCTTCGTCCTGCATCCGCGTCTTCGACGTCAATCTCCGCGCCCCCTTCTTCACCTCTGAGATTGTTCAGGAGTCGCTGGAGCTGGCCAGCGTTATCAAGATGAATGATGCCGAGGTATGGCAGGTGCTCGGCATGCTGGGCCTGCCCGCCGAGGAAGGCTCGCCGCGCGACCATCTCCGCCTGGCCGCCGAGCGCCTGCTCGACGAGTTCCCCACCCTGGAGCTGGTCGCCGTCACCCGCGGCGGCCATGGCAGCCTGCTGGTCCGCCGCGCCGAGTGGCACGAGCATCCCGGCATCGCCGTCAAAATCGTGGACACCATCGGCGCCGGCGACGCCTTCACCGCAGCCCTCACCCATTACCTGCTGCGTGGCGCCGATCTGCCCACATTGAATGAAGCCGGCAACCGCTGGGGCGCCTGGGTCGCCACGCAGGTAGGCGCCATGCCGCCGCTCCCGGATTCCGTGCGCGTCGCCGTCGATGCCGCCATCGATGCCGCGGAGTAACCGCGGAGATCGTCAGCGCGCAGCCACCAGCGCGCGGATAAACTCCGGCGTAGACCCGCAGCATCCACCCACGAACGACGCTCCCGCATCGCGCAGCGCCTTGAAGTGCGAAGCGAACAACTCCGCCGAAGTTCCATAGCGGATCTTCGCTCCCTCCATCGACGGCAGCCCCGCATTCGGCTTGATCCACACAGGCAAAGCGCAGGCCGCATGCAACCGTTCGCAGAGGCTCACCGCCCGCTCCACGCCCACGCCGCAATTGGCTCCCACCGCGTCCGCGCCCGCCTCCACCATGGCCGCAGCCACAGTCTCCGGCGTCGCACCCATCATGGTGCGGTCCTTATTCTTGCCGGAATCAAAGGCAAAAGACACCACCACCGGCAGCCCTGTCGTGCGCGCAGCCTCCACGGCCAGCCGCGCCTCTTCGATCTCGCTCATCGTCTCCACCAGCAGAGCGTCCGCGCCCGCCGCGGCCAGCGACCGCGCCTGTGCGGTAAACGCCGCCAGCACCTCTTCGCGGCTCACCTCGCCCGCCACCAGCAGCTTGCCGGTCGGCCCCATCGACGCAAACACCAGCGCGCCCCCGGCCGCCCGCCGTGAAATCTCGACGCCCGCCCGATTGATCGCGTCAAGCTTCTCCGCCGCAGCATCCCGCATCGCAATCGCATTGGCGCGAAACGTATTGGTCAGAATCACCTGGCTGCCCGCCTCCGCATACGCGCGCGCCACCTCCTCCACGCGCTCCGGATGCTCCAGGTTCCATGCATCGGGGTTCGCTCCCGCCTCCAGCCCGCGCTTCTGCATCTCCGTGCCCCAGGCCCCATCGGTAATCAGCAGGCCGTCCTTCAACCACTCCTGCAGCCGGCTCATCCCTTGCATGCATTGCTCCGTTCTCTTGCTCGTTCTCGATTGAGTTCGCGAAAGCATTTCTCCTTCCGGCGTTCACCGAAGCCAGTACACTGAAGCGCCGATTTCAGCATGAAATCGCCGCCCTGAAAATTGCCGGCAGAGGCTACATCTGAGGGAGAAATGCCTTACGGGTACAGCTTAGCCGGCACAATCTCCGGCTCCTCTTCGCCCGCCGCGGCCATCGCCTCTTTAAGTTGCTCGCGCAGCCCATCGGCCGTTTCGCGGTATTCTTTGCGTCCCGCCAGGTTCACCAGCTCGTACGGATCGTTGCGCTGATCGTACAACTGGTACTCATGAAAATTTGTGCTGGTCGGCTTGTCCGTCATCCCCGTCGGGTCGGCGATGCAGTACGTCCAGTCCCTGGTCCGGATCGCCCGTCCCGTCATCGATTCGCTGATCTGGATCAGCTCGCGATTCGGCCACGCGGCCCGCGCATCGGCGCTATGCACCAGCGGCATCAGGCTTTTCCCCTTCATGCTCGCCGGCACGTCCACGCCTGCCGCGTCCAGCAGCGTCGGCGTCAGGTCGACGATCCCCACCACCTCCTGAATCTGCCGCGCCTTTTCAAATCCCGGCCCCATCATCACCATCGGCACGCGCAGTGAGCTGTTATGCGTGCTCCGCTTGTACTCCTGGTTGCGCGTCATGAAGTGGCACCCGTGGTCGCTCATGAACACGAAGACGGTGTTGTCCGTCAGTCCCTCCTCGTCCAGAACCTTCCGCACCCGCCCCACCGACGCGTCGATCGCCTCGCAGCATCCATAGTAGTCCGGCAGTTGCTCGTGCCAGTCGCCCGGAAACATGCGCAGGTCCGCCGGCACATACGCATTGATAAACCGCTCCGCCGATCCCTTCGGTCCCACCATCCGGTGCAGGTCGTTTTGCTGGTGCGGCTCCAGTTGCGAGATCACCAGCAGAAACGGCTTCTCCTGCTTCTGCCGCAGGAATCGCTCGGCCAAGTTGGTTAGAAAATCCACGCGGTACTCGTCCTTGTAGGTAATTTCGTTCCCGTCGCGGTCCCACATGGTTCCGTAGTAAGGATGCGTCGTAATCTCCAGCTCGTTCGTCGCCTCCCACATGTCCAGAAAGCCGCCGCGATGCTCGGGCCGCACGTATCCCGGCCCGCCGCCCTCGGCCGTCGATCCGGGCGACAGATGCCACTTGCCGATGTAATTCGCCGTGTACCCCGCCTTGCGCAACTCCGTGGCCAGCGTCGGCAGGTCCTCGCGCAGTCCCGGCCCGTTCTTCCACACCCCCGTCTGCGACGCGTAGCAGCCGGTAATCATCACCGAGCGGGACGGCGCGCAGAGCGGCTGATTGGTCACCGCGTGGGTAAAGTTCGTCCCCTCGGCCGTCAGCGCGTCCAGATTGGGCGTGTGCGTGGAGCTGTTCAGCCCGTTTGCGCCCAGAAAATCCCAGCGGAACTGATCGGAGTGATAGATGATGATGTTCGGCTTCTTCGCCCCGGCCTCGGCCGCGCTGCCGGCCTCCGCGTCAGCCTTCACCCCATTCGGCAGCGCCGCGGCCACGCCCGCCTGCGCGGCTGCCGCCGCCGTCCCCACCAGAAAACTGCGCCGATTGAGAGTTCCCATTGAGATCTCCCGCAATCCAATTCGCTTTCAAAACACCGCGCCAGTATACCGCCCCACTCCCTGCATCAGGCCAGTCGAGACGCCAGCCCCCACTCACGCGCAGTAAAGTAGTCTCATCGTGATTATCAATCTCGCCCGTCGCGCGCACGATCACAACTGGGAGCTCGATCCCATCACCCGCTCCCTGCTCGACACCGACTTCTACAAGCTGCTCATGCTCCAGTTCATCTGGCGATTTTTCCCCCGCACCCATGTCGTCTTCACCCTCCACAACCGCACCGCCTCGGTCCGCCTCGCCGAAATCATCAGTGTTGACGAGCTGCGCGAACAGTTCGAGGAAACCCGCCGGCTGCGCTTCCGTAAATCCGAGCTGATCTGGATGGCCGGCAACACCTTCTTCGGCCGTCGCGGCATCTTCGAGCCCGCCTTCCTCGCGTGGCTGGAGCGCGATTTCCGCCTCTCCAACTACGAGCTCTCGATGCGCGATGGCCAGCTCGAGCTGCGCTTCAGCGGCCTCTGGACCGAGGTCACCCTCTGGGAAATCTACGCCCTCGCCGCCATCGACGAGCTCAAAACCCGCGCCTGCCTCAAGCGCCTCAGCGAGCTAGAGCTTGACATCCTCTACGCCCGCGCCAAAACCCGCCTCTGGGAAAAGATGGAGCGCCTGCGCGGCGTCCTCCACCTCAACATCAGCGACTTCGGAACCCGCCGCCGTCACAGCTTCCTCTGGCAGGAATATGTCGTCAACGCCATGCGCGACGTGCTCGGCGAAAGTTTCGTCGGCAGCTCCAACACCTATCTCGCCTACAAGCACGATCTTGAAGCCATCGGCACCAACGCCCACGAGCTGCCCATGGCGCTGGCGGCGTTAGCCGCCAATGATGAAGAGCTGCGCAGCGCACAGTACCGCTTCCTCGAGCTCTGGCAGCAGAGTTACCAGGGCGAGCTCCTCATCCTCTTACCCGACACCTACGGCACGACACAATTTCTGGAAAACGCCCCCGACTGGGTAGCCGACTGGACCGGCCAGCGGATGGACAGCAAGGACCCTTACCTCGCCGGCGAAGAATACATCTCCTGGCTCAAAGAGCGCGGCCGCGATCCACGCACCAAGCGCCTCATCGCCTCCGATGCGCTCGACGTCGACCAGATCCTCGGCCTTCACGCCCAGTTTGCCGGCGTCCTCCGTGACGGCGCTACGCCCGCCGACTTCCATTGCCCCGCCGACTTTCTCGACCCGCGTAAGTGGACGCCGGAGCCGCGCATCCGTTTCAGCGCCGGCTGGGGCACCTTCCTCACCAACGACTTCCGCAACTGCAATCCCCAGGGCGACGACGCCTTCAACCCCGTCAGCCTGGTCTGCAAGCTCACCGAAGTGGAAGGCCGACCCACCGTCAAACTCTCCGACAACTACGGCAAAGCCCAGGGCCCCGCCGAAGAGATCGCGCGCTACCGCCGCATCTTCGGCTCCGCCGGCGCAGCCGACGCGCCCATTCTTGCCTGAGAAAAACCTACCTCATGACTACCCGCTCAATCCCCGAGCCACGCGCCCAATACGCAAGCCAGCTGCGCCGCGAGCTGGGTCTGCGCAATCGCCTCTACGCCCGCTGCCGCGCCCACGTGGAGAGCTACGGCGACCCTCCCGTCATCGTCTACGCGCCGGAGAACAACCTCCATGGCAACTTCTTCGATGCAGCCTACGCCGCCATCATCGCGCATCCCGCATGGCTTCGCCGTTTCGACAAGATTCACGCGCAGGGCGCCCGCGCGCTTCCCCGTTTCTCGGCCGACCCATCGCGGCGCTGGCGCGAGTTGGACTCCTCCATGAGCTCCGATGCGCTGCTCATGAATATCTTCTGCACGCCCGGCGTCCTCGACTCCGCCCCGCTGCGCGCAATCCTCGGTATCGAGGACGACGCCGAACCCATCTACGGCTGGAAGGCGCGCGTACCCCTGGCCGGCGGCCGCTTCGATCGCACCGAAGTCGATATGCATCTCGGTTCGTTGCTGGTCGAAGCCAAACTCACCGAATCCGACTTCCAGACCCGAGCCTGCGGGCTGGTCGAGTCCTACCGCGACTTCGCCTCAGTCTTCGATCCCACGCAACTCCCGCGCATCACACTCCCACCGAAGCGCCGCCGCACTCCGGCCGAATTCCCCGAAGCCTACTCGCAGGAGTTCGAGAGCCTCATCGTTCCGGAAAGCGCGCTACTCCACCAAGCCGCGCCCATCCCACCCGGCGCGGCCATCGACGCATCCAGGGGTCAGCCCGCCTACGCAAGTTATCAGCTGATTCGCAACGTGCTCGCCGCCCAGGCAAGCGGCTGCAGCTTCTGCGTCCTGCACGACCAGCGCCGTCCCGACCTGCGCGAAGAATGGTTTCAGGTCATGGCCGCCGTCCGCGGCGCCGATCTGCGCACGCGCCTCAAGGTGCTCACTTGGCAGGAACTCGCCGCGTTCCTCCCTGAAGCCCTGCAGGAGTTCCTCGCCGTCAAATACGGCATCGCCGCCTCCGGCCGCGCCGCCCCGCCCATCGCCGAATCCGAAGACTCCGCCGGCCCCGATCCGATCTAATGCGGTTCCCGATACGGCGGCGTATACGAGCTCGGCGAGTTCTTATACGGATACGGCCGGGGTGAAGCCCCCGGAGGCGTGCTCCAGTCGCCCTTGCGCTCCTTCAGCGCCGTGAACTCCGCCACCACATTCTCCGGAAAGCTCGGCATCTGCTCCTCCAGGCTCGCCATCAGCTCGCTCACAATCTCTGGATGCAGCGGCGCCACGTCATAGCTTTCCGCCATGTCCCGCTCAATGTTGAAGAGCTCCGGAACCTGCAGCCACGAGCTGCTCTTCGCCCCCGTCGTCCTGTCGTTGATGTATATCTCGCCCTCCGTGCCCTGCGCCACGCGCAGCTTCCACTGCTCCTTGCGAATGCAGTGCAGGTCGAGGCCCCCATTGCCCATCGCGCAGAAGTAGAGCAGCGGCTTGCGCTCCGGTTTCGTCCCGTGCCCGTAGAGCACGCTCTCCACGTTGATCCCGTCCAGCGGTTTCTCCGGCAGCGGCAACCCGCAGATCGCCGCCAGCGTGGGCAGCACGTCGAGCTGGGAGATCCACTCTTCGCGTACCTTGCCCGCTTGCAGCGTCCCCGGCCACTTCACCAGAAACGGCACCCGCGTTCCGCCCTCGAACGACGACGCCTTTCGTCCCCGCAGCAGTCCCGGACTGCCCTGGTACCACGGCCCGTGGTCGCTGGTGAAGATCACAATTGTGTCCGAGGTCAGCCCCTTGCGCTCCAGAGCCTTCATCACCTCGCCCGCGCTCCAGTCGATCTCCTCAATCGCGTCGCCCTGGTTGCCGAACCCCGACTTCCCGTGAAAACGCGGCGACCCCATCGGCGGATCGTGCGGATACGAAAACGCCAGGTACAAAAAGAACGGTTCGCCGTTGCTCTCCTCGATATACTTCACCGCGTCCCCCGTATAGCGCGGCGTCAGCGTGGTGCGGTCGGTGTCTTCCTCCAGCACCGTCTCATCGCGCAAGAGCGGCAGCGGGTACATATCGATGCTGTATGGCACGCCGAAGAACCCGTCGAAGCCGCGCTGCGTCGGCAAATACGGACCGCTGTTGCCCAGGTGCCATTTCCCGACGGCGTGGGTCTTGTAGCCGGCCCGTTTGAAGAGATTCGAAACCAGCGTCTCGTCCAGCAACGTCCCCGTCTTCGACTGCGGCCCGAACGCCCCCGTCGTATTCATGCGCAGCCCGTAGCGCCCCGTCAGCAACGCCGCGCGCGAGGCCGAGCAGATCGGGTGCGCCGAGTTGTAATGCACATACCGCTGCCCATGCTCCGCCATGCTGTCCAGGTTCGGCGTCGCCAGGTTCGACCCGTAGCAGTGCGGATCGCCGTAGCCCAGGTCGTCGCAGATCATCAGCACCACGTTCGGCTTCTTCTGCTTCCGCGGCGCGTGCACCATCGCCGGCGCGTGCTGCTGCGCCTCAGGCAAAGCCGAGGCCACCGCCGGCGCCGCCACTGAGGCCACCAGCGACTTCACAAAGTCCCGTCGATCCAATGCCATCCAGCTTCTCCTTCAACCCACAAATCAACTTCCAGGCAACGCCCGCACGTATTCCCTCAGAGCGTCCCGCCCACTCTCACCCCGCGTCCAGCCCCAGAATTCTGCGATTCGTCCGTCCTTCGCTCGTGCCGCCCGCAAAATCATCCATGGCGCGCGGGGTGACGCGAATAATATGCCCGCGGATAAACTTCGCGCCCTCGCTGGCGCCGTCTTCAGGATGTTTGAGACAGCACTCCCACTCCAGAATCGCCCAGCCCGGATAATCGTACTGCGCCAGCTTGCTGAAAATCTGCTTGAAGTCCACCTGCCCGTCGCCCAGCGAGCGGAAACGCCCCGGCCGGTCGATCCAATCCTGATAGCCGCCGTACACGCCCGCGCGTCCGTTGGCGTGGTACTCCGCATCCTTCACGTGAAACATCTTCACCCGCTCGTGATAAATATCCAGGAAGGAAACATAATCCATCTGCTGCAAAACCATGTGGCTCGGGTCATACAAAATATTCGCCCGCCTGTGCCCATCCAGCGCACTCAGGAAGCGCTCAAAGGTCACGCCATCGTGCAGATCCTCGCCCGGGTGCAGCTCATAGCACAGATCCACGCCGGCCTCGTCGAACGCATTCAAAATCGGCAGCCAGCGCGCGCCCAGCTCCTTGAACGCCTCTTCGATCAGCCCTGCCGGCCGCTGCGGCCACGGATACACGTACGGCCACGCCAGCGTGCCCGAAAACGTCCCATGCACAGGCAGCCCCAGGTTCCGGCTCGCCTTCGCGCTGCACAGCAGTTGCTCCACCGCCCACGCCTGCTGCGCCTTCGCATTTCCCGCCAGTTTCTGCGGCGCAAATCCCGCCAGCATCACGTCGTACGCGGAGTGGCTGGCCACCAGTTGCCCCTGCAGGTGCGACGACAGCTCGCTGATCTCCACGCCTGCCTCGGCTGCCGTGCCCTTCAGCTCGTCGCAATACGCCTTGCTCTCCGCCGCGCGCTCCAGGTCGATTACGCGCCTGTCCCACGACGGCAGTTGAATCGCTTTGAACCCCAGTCCCGCCGCCCACCGCGCCATGTTTTTCAAGCTGTCGAACGGCGCAGCATCCCCGGCAAACTGCGCCAGAAAAATTCCCGGGCCTTTGATCGTTTTCATGATCTCTCTCCTGCGAAGCGCGGGACGCTCTTAAACGGGAACATCGATCCAGCCTCGCGTGCGATGGCTCTCCAGTTCGGCTTTAAGGATGATCATTTGCCGCAGCCCGTCGACGAACTGTGGATATTCGGGACTCAGCCGGGCGCGCTGACCGCTGCATAAAAGCGGCGGAACATCTGCTTGGTTGTGTCGCCGTAACCTTCAGCGTGGCCGCCGGGCAGATCTGCGTAGCCGCGCGCCTCGGGCTTCAGCAGGGACGGATCCTTGATAAGAAGCTGGTTGCTTGTGTCGCGGTGGCCGATCCAGAGCTCGTTGGGATTTTCCTGGTTCCATGCGGCTGAGGCTTTTGTGCCGAAAATCTCAAAGCTGAGCCGGTTCTTGCGTCCCGCGGCGACCTGGCTGGCAGTGACGCTGCCCCGTGTTCGCTCGCCCATGCGGAAGATTACAGCGCCGAAGTCTTCAGTGTCTACCGGCCTTTCAACGTAGTCCTCCGGGCCGAGCAGCTTGTTGGCGAAGGTCTCGATCGCATGTTTCGGCTGCTTGCGCGTGGTGTAAAAAGTTTGCAAATCGGCACAGAGCGAGCTTACGCGGAGGCCGGTAACAAACTCGGCCATATCGAACCAGTGCGAGCCGATGTCGGCCATGCAGCGCGAAGGGCCTGAGATTTTGGAATCCAGGCGCCAGTTCCAGTCCGTATCGTGGAGCAACCAGTCCTGCGCATACGAGCCCTGGACGACCAGAATCTCGCCCAACTCGCCGGCCTCGCGCATGCGGCGCAGTTGCTGCACCATGGGGTAAAAGCGCAAATTGTGGCAGACGCAGTTGCGCAGTCCCGTCTGTGCGGCCAGGGCCACGAGTTCTTCGGCCTCTTCGGCGTTGATGGCCAGCGGCTTCTCGCAAGCTACGTGCTTTCCCGCCTGGAGCGCTGCCTTAACCATGGGAAAGTGCTCTGAATTGGGCGTGCAGATGTGGACTGCATCGATGGCGGCATCGTTCAAAACTGCCCTGTAGTCCTCCACGACCGTGGGGACGGCGAAGCCCGCGCCCAGGCGCCGCGCCATTTCGACGTTGATGTCTGCAATGGCCACTGCGTCGACGGATTCCAGGCGCCGCACCGCATCGAGATGGACGCGGCCTACAAAGCCTGTGCCGAAAATTGCCGTCTTGATCTGTTTCATCCTGTTCTCCATTCTCAGTGCTGTGCCAGAGCCCCAGGCAGACCCGAGGCGTTCATGACAAAATCTCCCCGCGTGCCACAGTCTACACTGCGCCCCGCAGGCTGCGTCAGTCCCTCATCGTGACCGCATTGCCGCCCTCGCCGGCCAGGGTCGCATTGTCTGTGCCCGCGCTGCCGCGCAAGAGGATCCGATCCGCCCGAGCGCCCCATCGCGGCGCACCACACCGCAACACTCCACGAGCCTAACAGCCGCATGCGGCCTCGTCCACCAACACGAAAAGGACTGAGAAAATCGCTTAAGCTCGCTGGCCGCGCGCGCCGCCGCCCATCACACCGCCGCCCATGCGTCCATGCGCTACACTGGGGTCGCCATGATTCCAGTCAAGGTTCCCGATTCCGCGCGGCGATGGGACTGCCTCAGCCTCGGTGAGGTCATGCTTCGCCTCGATCCCGGCGACGGCCGCATCTCCACCACGCGCCACTTCAGCGCCTGGGAGGGTGGCGGCGAATACAACGTCGCCCGCGGCCTCCGCCGCTGCTTCGGCCTCCGCACCGCCATCGCCACCTTGCTCGCTGACAACCCCGTCGGCCGTCTCGTCGAGGACCTCATCCTCCAGGGCGGCGTCGATCCCTCCCTCATCAAATGGGTTCCCTACGACGGCGTCGGCCGCACCGTCCGCAACGGCCTCAACTTCACCGAACGCGGCTTCGGCCTACGCGGCGCCGCCGGATGCTCCGACCGCGGCCATACCGCCATCAGCCAGGTAAAATCCGGCGATTTTGATTGGGCCTCGATCTTTGGAAACGAGAACGGCACGAAGTGCTTTCACACCGGCGGCATCTTCGCTGCGCTCTCCGAATCCACCGCGCAAGTCGCAGCAGACGCCATGGCCGTGGCCCGCGCCAACGGCACGCTTGTCTCCTACGACCTCAACTACCGCGACTCACTCTGGAAGTCCATCGGAGGCAAAGCCAAAGCGCAGGAGGTAAACCGCGAGATCGTGCGCAAGGTCGACCTGCTACTCGGCAACGAAGAAGATTTCTCCGCTACGCTCGGCGTCTCCATCCCCGGCGTCAGCGCGGACTTCGCCGAGCTGCCCATCGCCGGTTACGAAACCATGCTGCGCGACGTAGCCTCGCTTTATCCCAATCTCAAGCTTATCGCCAGCACCCTGCGCACCGCGCACTCGGCCAGCCGCAACGGCTGGGGCGCCATCGCCCTCTATGCGGGAGAAATCATCCACGTTCCCCAACGCGACATCGAGATCTACGACCGCGTCGGCGGCGGCGACAGCTTCGCCTCCGGCCTCATCTACGGCCTGCTCGCCGGCAAACCAATCGAATGGGCCGTCCAGTGCGGCGTGGCCCACGGCGCTCTCGCCATGACCACCCCCGGCGACACCAGCATGGCCACGCTCGCTGAAGTCGAGCGCCTCATCCGGGGAGGCTCCGCCCGCGTCGTCCGCTGACTCGCTGACTCGCTAACTCGCTGACTCGCTGACTTGCTAACTCGCTAACTTGCCGCACTGAAGGAAATAACAATGTCCGAAACCACCCAGCAAATCATCGAGCGCGTCGGCCTCATTCCCGTCCTCCGCGCAAAAAGCGTCGCCCAAGGCCGCGCCGTGGTCGAGGCCATGATCGCCGGTGGCGTCAGCATCGTCGAAGTCACCATGACCGTCCCCGGCGCCGTCGATCTCCTGAAGGAACTCAAGCGCGCATACGGCGACCAGCTTCTGCTCGGCTCCGGCACCGTCACTACCGCCGATCAGGCCCAGGCCACCATCGATGCCGGCGCCGAGTTCGTCGTCAGTCCCAGCCTGCATCCTGAAGTCATCGCGGTCACCAAAGCCACCAAGAAAATCTCCTGCCCCGGCGCGCTCACCCCCACTGAGGCCATCACCGCCTGGAACGCCGGCGCCGACTACGTCAAAATCTTTCCCTGCTCCGCAGTCGGCGGAGCCAATTATCTGAAGGCCCTGCTCGCGCCCTTCCCCCATCTTCAGCTCATCCCCACCGGCGGCGTCACGCTCTCGACGGCGGCCAGCTTCATCCAGGCCGGCGCGCGCGCCCTCGGCGTCGGCAGCGACCTCGTCAATCTCGCCGCCGTCGATGCCGGCCATCCCGAAATCATCACCGAAACCGCCAAAGCCTACCTGCAGGCCCTCGCCGCCGCGAGACAATTGTAGATTGGCGACCCGCAGGATCATAAAGTCGGAGAAGACTGCATAGATCATGTGCAATCGTTTGAGAATGAAGAAGGCGAGAAACAGAATGAAAACAAATATTCTTCCGATTTTTTTGATGATTCTGCTCGCGTCTAGTGTGTATGGGCAAGCCAGCTCATCGTCTTTTGCGCAGGCATTTAACGCCTTAGGTGCATCGCAGATTGACAACGAGATAATGATTCCCAATCCACTGATGCCAAAAGTCGCCGTCTTGTATTACGTGAAAGGCAGCAGCGGTAGGAGCATCAGCCTGCTTTCTTTAGACCACGGAAAAGTGCGCACAGAGTGGCATCTTGCCCAGCTTCCAGAGTTTATGGAAGCGATCGACCCGGCCAATCTGCGCATAGCTTCCACGGACGATGGGCTAGTCATTTCGTTGCATGGGTGCGCACCGCACCTTTGCGGAGGGAAGGGATTAGCCGGAGGCGCTGATATATGTGGTCAACGAGCACAAGATGTACACGGCGTTTGCAAGCTGGTCCAGTTCCACGCAGACGTTGAAAGTTGTCTACTCGCCGGAGGTTTCCAGCCCTGGAGACGAAGCAAAAAAGAAGCTCCTGGATTCTATGCTGCGCGATGAAGGCTATAATCCCTGAGGAATCGGCAGTTTTGAAGGGGCACGGCTTTAGCCCTCCGTTAGGACCACAAAATAAGGCCGGGCTTTAGCCCCTGAGGGAATGTACTCGAGCGCACCACGCCTTTTATGAAACAGGTACCCCTGAATTCCTCAGTTCGCCAGGCCATTCACACCGGAGTCCCCATGACCGACCCATCACTCACGCAAGACCGCGCCTTTCGTCTCGACGGCCGCCACGCCCTGGTCACCGGCGGCGCCAGCGGCATCGGCGAAGCCACCGTCTGCGAGCTGGTCCGCGCCGGCGCCTTCGTCTGGATCGCCGACATCAGTGTTCCTGCCGCCGAAGCCCTGGCCAACGCCACCGGCTCGGCCCAGGCCATCCACCTCGACGTCACCAGCCCCGACTCCATCGCCGCCGCCGTCGCCCGCATCACCCGGCTCGACATCCTGGTCAACAACGCCGGCATCGGCCACGTCGGCTCCATCGAAACCACCGAACCCGAAGACTTCGATCGACTCTTCAAGGTCAATGTCCGCGCAGTCTACCTGGTCACCCGCGCGTTCTTGCCGTTACTCCTCGCCAGCCAAACCACCAACGGCGCCACAGGAGCAATCGTCAACATCGGCTCGGTCGCCGGCATGGTCGGCATCCGCCAGCGCTTCGTCTACTGCGCAACCAAGGGCGCGGTCCTCGCCATGACTCGCCAGCTCGCGGTCGAATATCCCAAAACCCTCCGCGTCAACGCCATCTGTCCCGGCACCGTGCAAACGCCCTTCGTCGAGGGCTACCTCGAAAAGTTCCACAAGCACAATAAAGAGGAGATGCGCGCCGAACTGCGCGCCCGCCAGCCCATCGGCCGACTGGGCGAGCCCCACGAGATCGCGTCGATGGTTAGATATCTTGCCAGCGACGAAGCCGCCTTCATCAACGGCTCGCTCTTCACCATCGACGGCGGCTGGACCGCCGCTTAGCGCGTCACAAGCATCCAATGATGAGTCGCACTTCATCACCGCCACGCAGGAGAAACACATGAAGCTCGTTTCCTTTTCCACTGCCGACGGCAAGCTCCGCCCCGGAATTCTAAGCGGAGACTCCGTCCTCGACCTCTCCGCCGCCTACGCCGACACGCTGGCCGTAATCAACGCTGGACTCACCACCGCACACGCAGCCGCACCCGCGTTCCCGCTGCATGAAATCAAATTCCACGCCCCCATCGCAAACCCGCCCCGTGTCTTCGCCATCGGCCTCAACTACCGCGATCACGCCATCGAGTCCAAGATGGCCCTGCCCACCACTCCGGTCGTCTTCTTTAAGTTGCAAACGGCGATCATCGGTCCCGGAGACAAGATCATCCTGCCCAAAAATTCTACCCAGCCCGACTACGAGGCCGAGTTCGCCTTCGTCATCGGCAAGGGCGGCTACCGCATTCCCGCAGCCTCTTGGCGCGAGCACGTCTACGGCTACACGATCGTCAACGACGTCAGTGCCCGCGACGTGCAGCTCGCCACCTCGCAGTGGTCCCTCGGCAAAAGCTTTCCCACCTTCTGCCCCATCGGCCCGGCCATCGTTACCGCCGACGAAGTCCCCAACCCGCATGAGCTCTCCATCAGCCTCAGCATCGACGGCGAGCAGTTGCAGAACTCCAGCACCCGCGAGCTGATCTTCAAAATCCCCGACTTAATCGAGTACATCTCCTCCATCGCGCCCCTGCTCTCCGGCGACATCGTCTCCACCGGCACGCCCTCCGGCGTCGGCATGGGCCGCAAACCGCAGCGCTGGCTCCAGCCCGGCGAAACCGTCACCGTCAACGTCGAGGGCCTCGGCTCGCTCTCGAATCCTGTGGTCGCGGAGTAGAAAACAAAGCGGGGATCGAAGCGCACATTGCCTTGCTCCCTCGCTGACTTGCTGACTCGCTGACCTGCTGACTCGCCGATTCCCCGCTCAGCCCGCCAGCACGGCATCCGATTCTGCGGCCATCTCTTCCGGTTCCGGCAACGAGGCAAACGCCGCGTACAGCGCCACGCCGACGAAGCAGAGCATCGGCACCAGGTAGCCGGTGGCCATGCCGAACATATCGCCGATCTTGCCCATCAGGGGCGTCATCACGCCTCCGCCCACAACCGACATCACGATGAGCGAGCCGCCGGTCTTGGTGTGCGGCCCCAGCCCCTTCACGCCCAGCGCGAAGATGGTCGGGAACATGGGCGCCATGAAGAAGCTGTTGGCCACCAGGCAGCCCACGCCCAGCCAGCCGGGATACAAAGCGGCTATGGTACAGACGGCGGTGTTGATCAGCGCGAAGTAAAGCAGCAGCCGGTTCGCTGAGATGTACTTCAGCAGCCACGTTGAGGTGAACCGCCCCAGCGTAAAGGCGATGAGCGCGCTCGTCAGCCAGTAGCCCGCGTTGCGCTCGTGAAGGTGCGCGTAGCTCTGCACGTAGGGGATCATGTAGCTCCACACGCTCACCTGCGCGCCCACGTAAAGGAACTGCGCCGCCAGGGCGCCGGTGAAGTGCCTGCGCCGCCAGATCGAAGGGCCGCGATCGCCCGCGGCTTCCTTCTCCGTATAGTCCAGCCCCGCATGCGGAAAGGGCGTGCGCGCAATCAGCACGGCCCAGAACAGCACCACCGCGCCCAGCCCGATATACGGCGCCACCACGCGCAGCGTCTCCCCGCGCAGGTAATTCTGATAGGTTCCGGCCATCTGCATCGCCGCTACCTGCGCCTTGTTCAGCTCCACGCCGGAGAAGATGAAGTGCGTGCCGATGAGCACCGCCGTCACGCTGCCCACCGGGTTGAACGCCTGCGAAAACGTCAGCCGCTGCTCGGCCGTCTCCGCCGCGCCCACCTGCACGATGAACGAGCTGGCCGCCGTCTCCAGAAACGCCAGGCCGCTGGCGATGACGAACACCGCCATCAGGAAGAACCAGTAGCGCGCGACCAGGGCCGCCGGCCAGAACAGGATGCACCCGCCGCCGTACAAACAAAGCCCGACCAGGATGCCGGCTTTGTAGCCTGCCCGGCGCATGAACAGGCCCGCCGGCACGGCCAGCAGGAAGTAGGCCAGGTGAGCCGCCGACTGCACCAGCCCGGCTTCCAGCCGGTTAATCTCAAACGACTTCATGAACTGGCGGATGAGAATGTCGTTCAGGTTGTGCGGGAAGGCCCACAGAAAGAACAACGCGGTCACCAGGACATAAGGCGCCATGCGCCCGGCGGGCAGGAAGCTCGCATGTTGTATAGGGGTGGTAGCCGAGGAGCCGGAAGCCGTCGTAACCGGAGCATTCGTCAAGGTCCAACTCCGTCAGAATTCCTGAAGCGGGGACCGCAGCGAACTTCGCCCCGGTCCCTTGCTGACTCGCTGCCTTGCCGGCTCGCTGACTCGCCGCCTCGCCGCTCAGCCCGCCAGCACGGCATCCGATTCAACGGCCATCTCTTCCGGTTCGGGCAGCGAGGCAAACGCCGCATACAGCACAACACCGACAAAGCAGAGCATCGGCACCAGGTAGCCAGTGGCCACGCCGAACATGTCGGCAACCTTGCCCATCACCGGCGTCACCACGGCTCCGCCCACAATAGACATCACGATCAGCGAGCCGCCGGTCTTGGTGTGCGGCCCGAGTCCTTTCACGCCAAGGGCAAAAATGGTCGGGTACATGGGTGACATGAAGAAGCTGTTGACCACCAGGCAGCCCACGCCCAGCCAGCCGGGATGCAACGCGGCGACGGTACAGACGGTGGTGTTGATCAGTGCGAAGTACATTAGCAGTCGGTTCGCAGAAACGTACTTGAGCAGCCACGTGGAGGTAAACCGGCCCAGCGTAAAGGCGATCAGCGCACTCATCAGCCAGTAGCCGGCCACCCGCTCGTGCTGGTGTGCGTAACTTTGTACGTAGGCGATCATGTAGCTCCACACGCTCACCTGCGCTCCCACGTAGAGGAACTGCGCCGCCACGGCACAGGTGAAGTGCCTGCGCCGCCAGATCGACGGACCGCGGTCGCTGGCGGCTTCCTGCGGGGTATAGTCCAGGCCAACGTGCGGAAACGGTGTGCGCGCAATCAGCACCGCCCAGAAAAGCACCACCGAGCCCAGGCCGATGTACGGCGCCACCACGCGCAGCGTCTCCGAGCGCAGATAGCTCTGATAGGTTCCGGCCAACTGCATGGCCGCCACTTGCGCCTTGTTCAGCTCCACCCCGGAGAAGATGAACCGCGCGCCGATCAGCACCGCGGAAACACTGCCGACAGGGTTGAATGCCTGCGAAAACGTCAGCCGCTGCTCGGCGGTTTCCACCGGGCCGATCTGCACAATAAAGGAGCTGGCTGCCGTCTCCAGAAACGCCAGCCCGCTGGCGATGATGAACAGTGCCATCAGGAAAAACCAGTAGCGCGCAATCAGCGCCGCCGGCCAGAAAAGGATGCATCCGCTGCCGTAAAGGCACAGGCCGATGAGGATGCCTGGCTTGTAACCGGCGCGGCGCATCAGCTGGCCCGCGGGCACGGCCAGCAAGAAGTAACCGAGGTAAAACGCAGACTGCACCAGCCCCGCCTCAAGCCGGTTTATCTGAAACGACTTCATGAATTGGCGGATGAGAATGTCATTGAGATTATTCGGAATACCCCACAGGAAAAACAGCACCGTCACCAGGATGAACGGCACCATCCGCCCCGCAGGCAGAAACGGCGCATGTTTTGTGGAGGCGGAAGCTGAAGAGCCGGAAGCCGTAGAAACCGGAGCGATGTTCAAGGGGTAACTCCGTCAGTATTTCTGTCGTTCGCCGCGAGCTGGCGCGCCAATCCGGGCGCGCCCAGTTGCGCTTCGGATCGTATTGCCGCAATGAGTACCCCTCTTTCTAACGGATTGACGCGATCTCTGGCAAATGCGGCGCTTAGAGCACCCGCGCCAGCCACTTTCCCGTATGCGACAGCAGATTCGCCGCAATCTCCTCCGGCGTTCCCTCGGCTACGATTTTTCCGCCGCCCTCGCCGCCCTCCGGTCCCAAATCGATCACCCAGTCCGCGCTCTTGATCACGTCCAGATTGTGCTCGATCACGATCAGCGATCCGCCCCCGTCGATCAGCTTGCGAAAGGCCGTCAGCAGCTTCGACACATCGTCGAAGTGCAGCCCGGTCGTCGGCTCGTCCAGGATATAGAGCACCCGGCTGGCCTGCGAGGGCTTGGCCGTCGCATTCGCCGCCCTCACCTGCGCCAGGTGCGCAGCCAGCTTCACCCGCTGCGCCTCGCCGCCCGACAGTGTCGTCGCCGATTGCCCCAGCCTCAAATACCCCAGCCCGATCTCGTCCAGCACCGCCAGCTTTTCCAGCAGCCTGGTCTGCCCGGCAAAGAAGTGCAGCGCCTCCTTCACCGTCATCTGCAGCACTTCATGGATGTTTTTTCCCTTGTACCGCACCTCCAGCACCTTGGCCTGGTAGCGCGTACCGTTGCAGTCCTCGCAGGGCAGCTCCACGTCGGCCAGGAACTGCATCTCCACCGTCACCGTGCCGTCGCCCTCGCAGGTGTTGCAGCGCCCGCCCGGCACGTTGAACGAAAAATGTCCCGGCGTCAGTCCCCGGCGCCTGGCCTCCGGCTGCGCGGCAAACAATTCGCGCACCAGATCAAATGCCTTGATGTAGGTGATCGGATTCGATCGTGGCGTCCGCCCGATCGGCGTCTGGTCCACCAGCACCGCCTCGTTCAGCCGTTCCGTCCCCGTCAGCGACTTGAACACGCCCGACGGATCGGCCCCGTTGCTCTGTCCCAGCGCCCGCGCCACCGCCCGATACAGCACCTGGTGCACCAGCGTCGATTTCCCCGACCCCGAAACTCCGGTAATCGCCACCAGCATTCCCAGTGGAATCTCCACGTCAAGCCCGTGCAGATTATTCGCCTCCGCCCCGTGCAGCACCAGCCGTTCCCTCCCCCGGGTGCGCCGCCTCGTCGGCACCGGAATCGCAATCTTCCCCGACAAATATCGTCCGGTCAGCGAATTTGCATTGGCCTCAATCTCCGCCAAAACCCCCTCGGCCAGCAGCTTCCCGCCGAACTCGCCCGCGCCCGGCCCCAAGTCCAGCAGATGATCGGCCGCGCGCAGAATGTCCGCATCGTGCTCCACCACCAGAATCGTGTTCCCCAGATCGCGCAGCTCTTCCAGAATGTGGATCAGCCGCGTCGTATCCCGCGTGTGCAGCCCGATCGACGGCTCGTCCAGCACGTACAGCGCGCCCACCAGCCGAGACCCCAGCGATGTCGCCAATTGAATCCGCTGCGCCTCGCCGCCGGAGAGCGTCGAAGCCAGCCGGTCCAGCGTCAAATATTCCAACCCGACCGCATCCAGAAAACTCAGCCTCTGCCGCACCTCCTCCAGAATCGGCCCCGCAATCTCCTCCTCCATGGCCGTCAGCCGCAGCCCGTCGAAAAATTGCTTGGCCTGCGCAATGGTCAGCGCCGAAGCCTGGCAGATGTTCTTTCCATCAATCCGCACCGACCGCGCCTCGGCCCGCAGTCTTTGCCCGCGGCAATCCGTGCACTCCGCGTACCCGCGATACTTGCTCAGCATCACCCGCACGTGCAGCTTGTACTTCTTCTTCTCCATCTGCGCAAAGAAGCCCATCACCCCGGCAAAACTCCCTTTGCCGCGCAGCACCGTCTCCCGCGCCGCTTCCGGCAGCTCGCGCCAGGGCACATCCAGCGCCACGCCCAGCTCCGCCGCATGTTTGCGCAGCTCGCTGTACCACGGCCGGTACTTTGGCCGGTTCCAGGGATCGATCGCTCCCGCCGCCAGGCTCAGCCCCTTGTCCGGAATCACCAGGTCCAGGTCGTAGTCCACCGTGTTCCCGAATCCCTGGCAGCGCGGGCACGCGCCATATGGATTGTTGAAGCTGAACAGCCGCGGCTCCGGCTCCCGTCCCGGCCGGTGGCAGCTGGTGCACTCATACGCGCCGGAGAACCGGTGCCGCCTGCGCTCCGCGCTCTCCTCGCGTGGCACCTCCTCAAAGATCACCTCGCCGGCCTCGCGGTAAGCAATCTCCGCCGCGTCTACAATCCGCGCGCGATTGTCGGCGCTGACCACAATCCTGTCCAGAAGGACAAAGAGCGGAGCGCGAAAGTCCAGGTCAAGCAGCGACTCCGGCGTGGAAAACTCAAAGATCCGCCCGCGTTGGTAGAGCCGGTTGAAGCCGCTGGCCCGCAGCTCGCTCAACCGCGCCTTCAGCGTCTCCGTATGCGGCGAGTCGCCGCCATGAGCGACAGGCTTGGCGGCAATCTTCGCCGCCTTGCCCGCGCGCCCGGCCGCCTTGGCCGCGCTTTGCGCGTCCGCCTCCGCGTGCGCCGCCGTCACCACCGGAAACAGCGCCTGCAGCCGCGTTCCCTCGCCCAGCTTGAGCACCGCCTCGGCCGCCTCATCCACCGAGTCGCGCTTCACCAGCCCGTCGCAATACACGCAGTGCACCGTTCCGCAGCGCGCGTAGAGCAGCCGCATGTAGTCGTAGATCTCGGTCGCCGTCGCCACCGTGGAGCGCGGATTCCGCGTGGTATTTTTCTGTTTGATCGCAATCGCCGGCGCCAGCCCGTCGATCAGATCCGCGTCAGGCTTTTCAATCCGCTCCAGAAACTGCCGCGCATACGCCGACAACGACTCCACATACCGCCGCTGTCCCTCCGCATAAATCGTATCGAAGGCCAGCGACGACTTCCCCGACCCCGATACCCCGCTGATCACCGTCAGCTTCCCGTGCGGAATCTCGCAGCAGAGGTTCTTCAGGTTGTGGGTCCGCGCGCCGCGGATGATGATGGCGTCAGTCAAAGGGAAATCCCCAAAGGGAGAAGCACCGGCGACCCGAGGGAAAAGCGCCGGCAAGATTCATTCCGCCGCGCCCCAGACCCCTCAGCGAGCCCCAGAGCGCAAACGTCCATCCTTCATTATAGTGTGCCCCGCGCAGCCGTTTTCCTCCGCCGCTGCGCAGTATCCTCTTCGCGCATTAATGCGACAAAAAAGGGGGGAAGCCCAGCTCAAGCCCTCCCCCATTTCATTTCTCCTCAGGATGAAACATTCCCTTGCGGCCCAGCCAGCGAGTTCATCCACTCAGCGTGAAAGTCACGTTGATGGTAGTTTCGACGCCCACCGGCTGCCCGTTCAGCAGGCAGGGCCGGTAGAGCCAGGTCGTTACTGCATTCAGCGCAGCCCGCTGGGGTGAAAGGTTGCCAGCTCCAAAGTGAATAACCGGCTCTAGAGCGGTTTCGCTTCACACATCAACATCGAGAGGACGTGGAGGGTGGCTTTTACTTCCACCCCAACGACGAAGACCTGTCGTTGGGGACCCCGGCGGAAAAAGCCACTCAGCCGCATGGATTCTGTAAGCAGCAGAATCGAAACCGCTGTAGCTGTACAAGCGAACCTCCAAAAAGCATCGGCGCCACGCAGGCACACCTCAATTGCCAACGCCCGGAAAGGTGATTCCGGAGCAGAGCCGGTTTGACATCAGCGTGGAAAACCCTATGCCGCGAGAGCGGGCGCGGGCACGCAAGTGTTTTGCATCGATTCGTCCTCGGGCTCGCGGTCCAAAACGCTCGCCAGCCCCAGAAGGACCGAAGATGCACATAACGGGCATTGCTCCGCACAGTTGCCGATACAATTGCAGTCTGGGCACAGGTATGCACACGCCAGGGGGATATGCTGCATCGCGGTGAGTTTCATGGCTTCACCTGAACAGTTTTTGGAAACAGTTTTTCGCCGGACAAGAGCGCTGTAGACGTGACCCCCTTCGCTCCTGCTGTCTGATATTATAGAGCCATTTCCTGGCTTACTGTTGTTCCCCGGTCAACAGACGCGCCCGTCTTCCGCCCTTTCGCCGCATGTTCCGCCACCCCGTAGCCCAGTTAAACTGTTGATGTGAAAAATCCTGTGCTCCGCTTCACCCCTTTTGTTCTGGTTTTGGCTCTCCTTTCCGGACCACGCTCCGTATCCCCCCAGAACCACTCCGCCGCTCCCGCTTCTGCCCCCGGCGCTGCAGCCACGCCCACCAGCGAGTCCTCCTCCGCGTCCCCCTCAAGCACGCCCGCCGCCGCGGCCCAGCCCGTCCCCCAACCCGTCGCCGACGCCGAAGCCGCCATCGTCAAGTCCGACTGGAAGACCGCCCAAACCATCCTGGACCGCTATAACGGATTTCACCCCAACGACGCTCGCGCCCTCTTTGACGCCGGCTACGTAGCCGACTCCCAGGACCACATAGACGCCGCAGCCGCGCTGTACCGCCGCGCAATCGCCGCCAACCCCAAATCCTTTGAGGCCCATCTCTCCCTCGGCCTGCTCCTGGCCCGCCAGGGCAAATACGACCAGGCCCGTCCCGAGTTCGTCGCCGCCACCCAGCTCCCGCCCGGCGAGGCAGGACCCGAGCTGCAGGCCCGCGCCTGGCGCGCCCTGGCCCAGATCGACCAGACCTCCGACCCCTCCGCCGCCTCCAACGATCTCCTCCAGGCCCTCAAGCTCACTCCCGAAACCCCGGCCGACACTCTCCTGGCCGCCGGCCTCGCCGACCAGACCGGCCAGTTCGATGCCGCCGAGGCCGCCTACCGCCGCGTCCTCGCCAAGGACCCCAAATCCCCCGACGCCAGCTTCGGCCTCGCCCGCGTCCTGGTCGAGCAGAAGAAGTTTCCCGACGCCGAAACCGTCCTCCGCGCCGCCCTCCAGCTCAACCCCGACGATCCCGCCCTCACCGCCCAGCTCGCCACCGTCCTCGCCGCCGAAAACAAGGCCGAAGCCCTCCCGCTGCTCGAAAAGCTCTACGCCGCCCACCCCGCCGACCCCAACATCATGGAGATGCTGGCCCAGGTCCGCGCCCAGTCCGGCGACGCCACCGGCTCCGACCAGCTCTACCTCAAGCTCCTCGCCGCCTCTCCCGACGACCCAGGCCTGCTCGACGCCCACGGCGAAAATCTCCTCAGCCAGCACAAATATGCTGAGGCCTTCGCCGTCTTCAGCAAGTCGGTCGGCATCGATCCCTCCGACGGCGACGCCTGGGGCGGCCTGGCCTTCGCCGCCTCCCGCACCGGCAAGCCCAATCTCACCCTCCACGCCCTCACCATGCGTTCCCGCGTCCTGCCCGAAACCCCCTTCACCTACTTCCTCTGGGCCACCGCCTACGACGCCCTCCACGAGAAGGATCAGGCCATTGCCTACTACCACCACTTCCTCGACGCCGCCGCCGGCAAGTTCCCCGCTGAGGTGAATCAAGCCCGCCAGCGCCTCGCCTTCCTGCAGAAATAGCGCCTTCCCGCGGGTACAGCCTTCGCGTGGAAATCGCCCCCATTCCGCGCAAAGCAGCCCTACTTAGCCGAAGTTCCCATTCCCCTATGCATGGTTGCACCCCGTCACCTAAAGCATTTCTCCTTCAGACGTATACCGGAGCCAACGCACTCAAGCGCCGATTTCAACAAGAAATCGGCGCCGCAAAGAACGCCAATCGAGGCTACATGTGAAGGAGAAATGCCGTAAACCCCCAAAGCGCCCTCGGGGCTTTACCTCATTTCCCATCTTTTTGCTTGCATTCCACCTAAAAATCGCCCTATAGTCACGGCAACTGGCAAGTGGCGTTCCGCATCTGTGGAGGATTCCCATGCGATATGGAGTCGCCTTGGCAATTGCTCTAGTTCTCACCGTTAGCGCAATTCCCCTCTGCGCATACGGCTCCCAGGACAACGTTCCCACCCAGCAGAGCATTAACGATTTGGTCGCCCGCGCGAGCCACGCCCAGCCCCGCGACCAATGCTTCCTTTACGCCGAACTGGTCCGCCAGATGACCGATCTCATGCTTCGCCAATACGCTGCCGGCAACGTCGAAGAGGCCCAGGCCACGCTCCACGGAATCCAGCAGTTCGTGCAGAAGATCCATCCCTCCCTGGCCGCCCACGACAAGCGCCTCAAGAACGCGCAGATCCTCCTCAGCCAGACCGCCTTCCGCCTCAATGAGATGCTGCGCGAAAGCGACTACCAGGACCGCCCCCTGGTCGAGCAGACCCTCGCCCAGGTCAACCACGCCCAGGACGAGGCCCTCATGCAGCTCCTGCAGAAATAGCCCTCCCCGCACGTCTTATCTCGTCCGCCCCACCCCAGGTAGGGGGCATCCACGAACCTAAAGACGCGCAAGCGCCGACTGACGCACCGTTGACCCGGGGTCCCCACGGACAGGTCTTCGTCCGCGGGGTGGAGGACCGGGGTCCCCACGGACAGGTCCTCGTCCGTGGGGTGGAGGACCGGGGTCCCCACGGACAGGTCTTCGTCCGCGGGGTGGAGGACCGGGGTCCCCACGGACAGGTCTTCGTCCGTGGGGTGGAGGCCCGGGGTCCCCACGTCCGCCGCGGCGGATTCGTCCGTGGGGCATAGGTGCTTTTCCCGCCCGCCCACTCTGTGCTCCAATGAGAAGCCGGAGTATCCGAGCATGCATCCCCTGCGCTCTCTGGCCGCCATCCTCGCCTGCCTGTTGCTGGCCGCGCCGCTCGCCGCACAGCAGCCCCGTCACGCCTCCCTCACTGACGACGAAGTCAACCAGATCAAGAACGCCGGCACCGAGCCCGCCCGCCGCATCAGCCTCTTCGTCAAGTTCCTCAACCAGCGCGCCGACGACCTCATAGCCCTCACCAGGCGTGCTGAGACCCCCGCCCGCGACAACCGCATCGACAGCGCCCTCCAGGACTTCGCCGACCTCATGGACGAGTTGGGCGACAATCTCGACCAGTACGGCGACCGCTACGCCGACCTCCGCCCCGCCCTGCCGCGGCTCAACGAGTCCACCGCCCGCTGGATGAATCTCCTGCAGTCCCTGCCCACCAAGCCCGCTTACGACATCTCCCGTCAGGCCGCCATTGAGAGCCTGCAGGACCTGACCGACCAGGGCAAGCAATTGCAGCAGCAACAGACCGCCTACTTCAAAGCCCACCCCAAGGAAAAAGGCCAGCAGCGCGCCGAACCGCAATGAAAGCGGGGTTTAGGGACCAAGGAGAATGGCATTTTGAATATGAGAATCAGCGAACCTTGGACACATAATCCAGCGATCAAGCTATACTTGCCTAATATAAACAATAAACACCTCTTGCATTGAATCAGTTGCGATACATATAATATTAGTATGGCAATTGAAAATGGAATCGACCAAACCCTCAACAAAAAGCTGGATCTCATTATCCACTTGCTCTGCCTATTGGTGGATCAGAATAAGACGCCATCAATATCAGGTCAAATTGGAATTTTGGCAGCGCATGGTCTGGCACCCGCCGAAATCGGACGAATAGTCGGCAGGGAGGCAAACTACGTCTCCGCTTCACTCAAAACCAAAAGGAAAGGCAGGAGCCGTGCCACCTAAAGACGCACAAGAATTATTGAAGAAGATCGACCTGCTCACGCGCCTTTTTGCCATCCAATTGGTAAATGGCAAAACCCAAAAAGAGCAGATCAGGTTGCTGTCGATCGCAGGGATGGGTCCGAGTGAAATATCCGACCTGCTGGGGACAACAGCAAACACCGTCAACGTCACGCTATCCGCGTTGAGGAAGAAAAACGATTTAAATCTGAAGTCCGAAGGAGGGAAAGAAGATGCCTGATGACCTTAATAAATCGCTCGAAAAAACGATGCGTGCCCTTTTGCTCGTCTCCCTGAACGGGCTCAACATCGACGCCCAAGTTGAGACACTTCTGCGATCCGGATTCTCGAATGTGGAGATCGCTGAGATGACAGGCATGACACCTAACGCAGTTGGCGTGCGGAAAATGCGACTAAAGAGAAAGGGGGGAAAATGAAAGAGACCAAGACACCTACCGAACTGACCCTAGAGCTAAAGGCACTCGTCTTTCAAATGTATCTTGCGGGCTGTACGCAAGATGCGATTGCCGCATATGTCGGCAGAGGGAAGCAAACCATCAACGAAATGCTCAAGCCACTACCGAAGAGGACTGGAGGCAAAAATGGTAACTGACCAGGCCACCGCGCTGCCGAAGGAGAGACCATTAGACGCAAGTCTCGCAATGGCCTTCATTTGAGAGCGCATCTAGATGCCAATGGAGGCCTCAGAGGACGAAAAGCTCACTCCCACAACTAGACAAACACTGAATGAAGGCGCGATGACACTACCGACAAGAATTTTCGATGCAGGAAAGATTGATGAAATAAGCGAATATCTGAGCAAATCGCCAGACAGGCAAACGGTCTTCGAATGCATTTATCACGGCGGCAACCGCCCTAAGCCAGCCGATTTCATCGCGAAATCAACAGGTCTGACCCAAATAAGGGTTCTCCAAATCGCCACGCCTCTGGCACACAAGGGCTACGTTATTGAGCAGAAACAGGGTCGTAGAAAATTCTTCCTTAAGCAGAAAGATTTGGTGGCAAGTCGTGATCGAATTCTAAGGTTGGCAAGAAACCAAAAGCGACTGAAGGCGCTCGCAGAGGTGAAGGGGGGCAAGGTTCACGTCACGGTAAGCGTAAGCGCGCAAAAATCGATCAGAGTAGATCCAATAACAATCGACATGATTGACAATTTTGCCAAAGTCCGCAAAGTTAGCCCCTCTAAAATAGGCAACATCTCACCAAAACGCCTAAAGGAGAACGTCTTCAAATATGGAGTTGCGAACATTCTCGGGGACCAGGGAACATTCACCGACTGGGGAGGCGAAAAGAACGACCTTTACACTGACTTCCTGTCGATTGGCAAAAAGCGTTTCCGAACAGCCATCGCATTCAAGGGGATTGCAACAAAGCCGCCGCTCACCATAAAAAAGCTTGGAAAGAACGCAGACCAAATCCCAAGGTTGTTCAGTTCCGCGGCCGAAGTATACCTCATACAGTTTGAGGGCCAGATCTCCGAAGCAGTAATTGAGCAGCTAGAAACCTACGCAGTCAGAAAATCTAAGGAATCAGGAAAACTCATCAGGTTTGGCGTAATCGGTGCCGAAGATTCCTGTCGCCTTCGTGTCGCATATCCGGGGAAATTCCCTATCTCTACGTGAAATAGACAATCCATATCGCCCGCCCTTCGTCCGTCCCGAGCTCGCGCGCTCTATTAACAAAACTCATTTTCACCGGCAGCGTCACCCCCCCAAGCCTCACATTGCGCGCGTCATCGACGGCGGCCTCTCCCCCGCACCCCACTCCTTATTCGCCTCCGCCCCCATCGTCAGCTCCAGCACGCCCCCCGCCGTAATCTCCTCATGCCGGATCCACGCCCGCTCCAGCTCCTTCCCATTCAGCCGCGCCCGCTGCACATAGATGTTCTCGTCGCTGTTTCCATCGGCAATCACAGTAAATGTCCGTCCCCTGTGCCACCGCGGGTCCAGCCGTACCGTCGCCCGCCGGAAAAGCGGACTTCCAAGAATATACGTGTTATCCCCCGGGCAAACCGGATAGAACCCCAGCGCGCTCATGACGTACCACGCGGACATCTGCCCCACATCGTCATTGCCGCAGATCCCATCCACGCTGTCGTGGTACGCATTCGCCAGAATGCGCCGCACCCACTTCTGCGTCAGCCACGGCCTGCCCGCGTACACAAACAAATACGCAATATGGTGCACCGGTTCATTTGAGTGGTTGTAGTACGGATTCCATCCAAACGACGGCGGCGTCTTCTCAAACAGTTCTTCCAGCCCGCCAACAAACGCCTCCTCGCCCATCAGTGCAATCAGCCCCTGCACATCATGCGGCACAAACCACGTCTGCTGCAGCGGATTGCTCTCGGTGCACCCCTGCCCGAAGATCGTATTCCCCTTCCACGGAATCCACTGCCCATTCGCGTCCTTCGCGCGCATGCTCTGCACGCTCGGGTCGTAAATCTTTCTGTAATTCTCCGCCCTGCGCATATACATCGTCGCATCGTCCGTCTTGCCCAGCGCCTGCGCCAGCCTGCCCGCGCACCAGTCAAAGTACGCATTGTCCAGCGTCCAGGAAACCTGCCCCGGCACGTGACCATGCTCGAGATAAAACGCATTGTCCGGCCGGTTGGTCCGCTCGCCGGTCCCGCTGGCTGTCTGGTGGCAGGAAGCATACGCCTTCTCCGCATCGAAACCGCGAATCCCCTTCTGATATGCATCTGCTATCACCGAGATCGCAGGATCGCCGTCCATGCAGCCGCTGTACGCGTTCAGCAACTCCCACCGTTCCAGATAGCCCTTGCCCGTCTCCGCGGCCAGTTCCACCAGCGAATTGATCTCGTCGCTAATTAGATCGGGATCGATGATGGTCATCAACGGAAACTCCGCGCGAAACACATCCCATCCGCTGAAGATCGACCGCCGCCTGTAGCCCCTCGCGTGTTGCACCGTCCCATCCCCGGCCACAAACGCCCCATCTGCATCGGAGACAATCCGCGGATCGATCATCGCGTGGTACAACGCCGTCGCAAATATGGCTTTCTGCGTTTCGCTTCCACCCTCCACGTCGATCTTCGTCTCCACATCCGCCCACATTCCGCGTCCCGCGCGGTGAACCGCCTCAAAATCCCACCCCGGGATATCGTGCGCCAGATTCGCGCGCGCCCCTTCGATGCTGGCGAACGAAACACCCGCCTTCGCCATCACCTGCTCGTCCGCGTGCGTGGCGAACTCCGTGTAGAACCCAAGGTGCGTGCCTTCCTGCTCCCTGCAGCCAGCCAGCACCTTGCCCGCCTTTACCAGCGCGTAGTACGTATCGGTCTGGAACTGCGTCGGGATCAGCTTGTCGCCCACCGGCAGCCCGCCCTCCGGCATGTCGATGGACCACACGCCGAAGTTCCTGAGCGGCCGAGAGAATTCCATGTGGAAGTGCAGCGTGTAACTCACCTGCCCCTTGCCGTTGCCCCAGCCGCCGCCGCTCGACGGGCACTCCATCCACCCCTCAATCCCGCTCTCGCCCACCACCTTCACCTGCTGCCGCGTCGACCGCCCCGCAATCCTCCGCGCCAGGTCAATCTGGATGCGCGCTTCCGGCGCCTCGGGAAACGTAAACCGCAGAATCCCGGCGCGCGGCGCAGCAGCCGCCTCCACGCGAATCCCATAATCCTCAAGCGTCACCGCATAGGAGTTCGCACTCGCCTTCTCGCTCGCGTGGCTGAACCGTGAGCGCCAGCCCTCGCCCGGATGCCCCACGCGCCCACAGGCCAGCTTCATCGGCCCTGTCGTCGGCATCACCTGTAGATTGCCCAGATCCCCGTACCACCCCACGCCGCTCATATGCAGAAAACTGAAGCCTTCAATCGTGGTGTGCTCATACGAGTATCCCGGCGCGTTATCGCCGCCGGTAATCGTGTCCGGGCTTAGCTGCACTAGCCCAAACGGAGTTGTCGCGCCGGGAAACGTCTTCCCCTCGCCCAATTCACGGCTTGTGCTTGCCCCCACCATCGGATGGATTTGGTCCACCGCTGGCTCTGCCGCCTCACCGTCCAAACCAAGCACCGGAACAGACGGCGCCAGGCACACCGAAGCCAAACTTGCCGCGGAGATGGTGTTAAACCGGCGGCGCGTTATTCGTTTCATAGAGAGTCCATTCAGAAGAATTTAGTTGCGCGCTTCCACTTCAGAGAATCCCGTTCAGCGAATCCATCTGGCAGCGTCGCGAACCAGCGCAATTCTACAATCTTCAGCCATTGATCCTCAGAAACTCCGACAACAACCGAAAAAAGTGAGAAGATCGCTCTATGGAAATCAAACGAGCCGGCTCGCAACCCTCCGCAAAAGGCCCATCCGACTGGTTCACCGGTACCGTCCGCATTGACCCGTTGTTTCAGGCCTCCGACCCAGCCCGCGTGCAGGGCGCCAGTGTCACCTTCGAGCCCGGCGCCCGGACGGCCTGGCATACCCATCCCCTCGGCCAGACACTCATCGTTACCGCCGGCTGTGGTTGGGTGCAGCGCGCCGGCGCCCCGGTCCAGGAGATCCGCCCCGGCAACGTCGTCTCGATCCCGCCCGGCGAAAAGCACTGGCACGGCGCCACGCCCACCACCGCCATGACCCACATCGCCATCCACGAAAGGCTCGACGGCAAAACCGTCGACTGGCTCGAGCCAGTCACCGCCGGGCAATACCAGAGATGAAAGAGATCGCCCGCCCAGGTTTCTTCTGAGACCCGGGCCTCCACGAACTTAATGCCGCGCAAGCGCTGGCTGCCGCACCGCAGGTGCCGCAAGCGGCGGCTGCCCCACCGCAGGCGGCTGCCGCACCGCAGGCGGCTGCCGCACCGCAGGTGCTGCAAGCTGCCTTAGCAGCTTAATGGCACCCAACCCGTGCCTCCTGTCCATATGGGGCTGTATGCTTGATGCGCGTCCGTCCCCGGTTCGTGCTGAAGGAATAGCTGCTAGGACTAATGAGCGCCTCCAGCATCATCCGCTGGCCCGATCGTGCAATCTGCCAGCACAGGAGCAATCCATGTCCGTCGCATCGGAATTTCGCAGCGCGCTCTCCGCGGGTGAAGGCATCCTGCGCCTGGCGCCCTGCTGGGTGCCGCGCATCGTCGAAGTCCCCGGAGGCCGCCTGCGTCTCGACCCGCGCGATATCTACGCCCTAGGCGTACACCGCGGCGGCATCAACGAGCGTTGGTTCGCCTCTACCACCAAGGCCAACAACGGCCCCGCCACGCCCCCCGATGAAGGCCTCAGCTACGCCGTCGTCGGCGGCAAGCGGCTCCTTCTCAAAGACCTTATCGAGTCCCATGGCGACGACCTCCTCGGCGCGGACGTCATGCGTGAGCAGGGCGGCTGGAATGTTCTCTGCAAGTTCTTCGACAACCGCCGCGCCATCCCCCACCACATGCACCCCCGCGACGAGCACGCGAAGCTCATCGGCCAGAAGGGCAAGTACGAAGGCTATTACTTCCCCCCGCAATACAACCTCAACCCCCACAACTTCCCCTACACCTTCATGGGCCTCGAACCGGGTACGACCAAAGACGATGTCCGCCGCTGCCTGGAGCGCTGGAACCAGGGCGACAACGGCATCCTCTTTCACTCCCGCGCCTACAAAACGGAGATCGGCTCCTGCTGGCAGGTCGACGCCGGCATCCTCCATGCTCCCGGCACCCTGCTCACCTACGAGGCGCAGGTGAACTCTGATGTCTTCGCCGCCTTCCAGTCCATGGTCGAGGGCCAACCCATCCCCTGGAGCTCCGTGATCCGCGATGTCCCGCCCCAGCACCAGAAGGACCTCGACTACATCATCGGCATGCTCGACTGGGAGGCGAACACCGATCCCGAGTTCGCCCTTCATCGCCGCTTTTTTCCCCACCCGGTCCGGGTCGAAGCCGAGATGTCCGAAGCCGGCTACTCGGAAAAGTACATCGCTCACTCGCCGAGCCGCTACAGCGCCACCGAGCTGACCATCTTCCCCGGCCGCAAGGCTCTCATCCGCGACCGCGCTGCCTACGGCCTCATCACGGTGCAGGGATTCGGCTCCGTCGGCGTGGTCGAGGTCGAAACCCCCTCGGTCATCCGCTTCGGCGAGCTGACCAAGGATGAATTATTCGTCTCCGCCGCCGCCGCGCAGAACGGCGTAGTCGTCGCCAACCGCAGCGACCGCGAAAATCTGGCCCTGTTGAAGCACTTCGGCCCCGCCGCCGACTAGGGCTGGTTACGAACCGGCTGTTAAGTCAAGGCGCGCGGAGATGTTACTGAAACAGTAACTACCAAATAGCCGGTGATCCAGGCTCAATCGATGAAACGGGCTGGAAGTAATACAACGGTGCCAGCAATTCAGCTAGAGCCTGTTATTAACTTCAAGCGAGCAACCTGAAGAGGTTAGCGATCATGAGGCAGGCGAAGGCCAGGAAGTGGAAGGCTCCGAGGGTAGTGGCGAGTCTTTCGTAGTCGCGGGCCAGGCGGCGAAAGCGCGCGGCCCAAGCGAAGCTTCTTTCCACCACCCACCTTCGCGGCAGCAGTACGAAGCCGCGTTTGGCTTGCGCGTGCTTGACTACTTCCAGTTGGATGCCATGCTCGGCGGCCGCTTCTTCAGCCGCCTCTCCCGTGTAGCCCTGGTCCACGTAAGCCAACGCGACATTCTCCTCCGTGATCTGCTGCACCTGCCGGGCCAGTTCGCCGACTTGTGCGCGATCCTGCTCATCGGCCGGCGTGACATGAAGGGCGAGCAGATGGCCCAGCGTGTCCACAGCCGCATGAACCTTCGACCCCTTGCGCCGTTTGGCTCCATCGTAACCGGCTCGCGCGCCAGACTCCGGCGTGGATTGCAGCGTGCGGCTGTCCAGAATCATGGCCGTCGGCTGGGACTTGCGTCCGGAGAACTCGCGCAACAGCATGCGCAGATCCTCGACCATGGTCTGGAAACATTGGGCGCGAATCCAGCGCTGCGTCTGTTGATAGACCACCGGCCAGGGAGGAAGATCGTTGGGCATGTAGCGCCACTGGCCGCCGGTGCGCACGATGTAGCGCAGGCCGTTGAACACCGCGCGAAGGCTGTATTCCCGCTGCTCTGCGTCCTCCCGGCACAGCGCCAGATACGGCGCCACAAAGGCCCACTCTTCATCTGTCACATCGCTGGGATAACCGACTTGCCCCTTGTTTCCCATCCTCCCATCGTCAGTGACAATGGGGCACTCGGATATTTCTTTGATTCCAAAGGAATAAAGTTAATAACAGGCTCTAGGTCGAATAATAGTTGATGGTTCTGCGCTCGATGTTGGAACGCTGAAAGTCGGGCAGCGATTCAGATCGGAACGACATAATCCGTTCCGTCCAGTTTCCGTGCTCATCATAGAGATATTCAAGCCGGTTGCGCTGTAGGCTGACTCGGTTTGATGAGTAGTTCATGTTCCCGGTTTCATCGACGTTGCCCTCGCGATTCTTATGTTCGATCGTCTCCTCAACGGGATCATCACGATCTTGGTAACGATACGTCGTGCAGTATCCGCCGAGCTTGCCCATTCGGATTTCCCGCGTCACCAGTCGGCCTTTCGCATCGTATGCGTATGTCGTGCTTGAGAGCATTTCACCAAGAGCGTCCTTTAGCATGGCAGCTAATCGCTCGCGTTCCTCTGACGGTGCCTTTTCCAAATAGCCATGAAACGGCGATTTGTCACCTTGATGGAACTCCTCGCTCAGTAGTCTTCCTGCGCTGTCGCGCATCAAAATCATGTAGCTAAGGGGCTGATGGTTTGCATCGTGGAAAGACACCTTCGCTGGTAAGTTCTTCTCGTCGTAAGTGACGGTCATGGTCGTTGCACCCGGAGCGCCGTAAGCCGAATCCGTGCCTTCGATTGAATAGCCGGTGGTTGCTCCGCAAGCATTGCCGTCTGTGCATTTCGAGTCGGTTTCATGGCGAGGCAGGAACCGCACCTTCGTTTTCCTTCCGTCAGCATCGTAACTGCAGACCTCTACGTCCCTTTCGGTTCCGTCATGGCCCAAATGTGTGGCTCGAATGGGCCGTCCACACTCGTCGTAGACGTATACAGTCCTGTCGATAGGCCCGTCGTTCATCCAGGAGTTGGACTCCACCATTCGACCCGCATCGTTATAGAACCACCGTGAATGTGCAACGGTCCCGTCGGGGTTGTGGTGATCTGTGGCTGAGATGGCGCCATTGGGATGGAACGATACAACGGTGAAGTGTTGAAACGATTGCCAGTCCTGCTGATCTTGATCCCAGGCGGCAAACTCCGATTTGAGCGTCTTCACGGGCCCATGAACTTTCCATCCTGCAAGCTCGCTCACAGTGCCACCTCCATTGTTGCGATTCGGCACCATTCTATACCTTATGGGTACTGCGGACTTGATTTGAACCGGCTCGGATTTGAGTTCGGGGCGGCTTGTCGGCAAACCGGAAGTTACCCTATAGCGCGCCCGGCCATGAGGTCATAGGTCTGGCAACTTCGGGCAACTCCCGGCACTTGCCCAAGAACTTCCCACCCTGCCCAAAAACTCGATCGAACTTGCTCTAAACCTCACCTCATCGTCTCTCCGCCGGCTAACCCGCCCGCCGCGCCGCCAGGAACTCCTCCACCGCTTTCTCATCGGGAATCCCCGTCTCTCCGCCGCGCCGGGTTGCGCGCAGAGCTGCGGCCGCCGCCGCATACTGAATCGCCTCTGCCGGCGCTCTTCCCTTCACGATCGCCGCGGCATACGCCCCGTGAAACACATCCCCGCAGCCGGTCGTGTCCACCGCCTCCACCGGAAAGCTCGGCTGGTGCTCGACCGCGCCGCGCCCCAGCGCAAACCAGCACCCCCGCACGCCATCGGTCACCGCCGTGCACGCGCGCTCGCCGGCCAGCCGCGCAACCGCATCCTCCGCCGCCGCACACCCCGTCAAATCCTGCGCCATGCGGAGCGGAGTGATGAGATGGTCGATGTATCGCATCATCTCGCGCAGATCGTCGTGCTCCCCGCGCTCGAAATCCGCAATCGTCTGCGTTCCCCACTTGCGCGCCAGCTTGCAGGCGTGCAGGGTTCCTGCCGGACTTGCCTGGTCCACCATCAGTGCGCTGCTCTGCTCGATCAGCTCTTCAGAGATGTCCTCGACCCCGGCGTCCCGCACCCCGCCGCTATAGAACAAAATCGTTCTCTCACCCGTCGCGCTGTTCAGCAGGATGATCGAGTGAACCGGCTCGGCCTCGGGGTAGCGAATCTCCTCCGCAATCTCGATCCCCTCCCGTCTCAGCGCCGCCCGCACAAAGTCGGAGAGCTCATTCCGTCCCAGCAGCCCCGCGTAGGCGCAGCGCACGCCCAGCCGCGCCGCCGTCATCAGCGCGATGCTCGACAGCCCTCCCACGTGCCGTTCCATCCGCGTCACCGGAATCTTCGAATCCGGCTCAGGGAATTGGGGCAGCAGCACAACTTCGTCCACCGCGCTGAGCCCGAATCCCACCAGCCCATACTTCCGCTTTGCCATCAATGCCCCATCCACTGCGTTCCGTTCTCGCTGTCCCGCGTTCTCGCGCGCTCTTTTGGCCCCGCGCGCCTCAATCGCCGGGTCCATCCCTGCAACTCAGGCGCCCAGCGCGGCCTTCGGCGCGGCCCCATCGTGAATCACCGCCTTGAACGCCCGCACCGCCCGCGTCGGATCGGCCTCGCTCCAGATGTTGCGCCCGATGGTTGCACCTCGCGCTCCGGCCGCCATCGCCATCTCGACCAGCTCCAGCGCGCGCTGCAGCGATTCCGCCCTCGGTCCGCCAGCCACCACCACCGGAACCGGGCTGGTTTGGATGATCTCGCGGTAGGATTCCACATCGCCGGTAAATGGAACCTTGATCACATCCGCGCCGCATTCGATCCCGCAGCGCACCGCCCACATAATATTCTCAGGATCGTGGACGATCTTCGGAACCCCGGAAAAATCCCTGGGATAAATGTGCGCGATCACGGGAAAGTTCAGCCGGCTCGCCTGCTCCACCGCCGTTGCAAGAATCTTCAGATACTTTCCCTCCTTCGGACCGCGCACCCCGATGGCAACCGCCAACGCATCGGCGCCCAGCATCAGCGCCTCTTCGGGATTTGCAATCTGCTCGATGGTCGCGTCGTCCGGCGTGAAGCAGACCGAGCTGACGATCAGCGGGATGACGCCGGCGTGCGGCGCCCAGCAGTTCATCGCCATCCCTTTCAGCATGCTGATCGCATCCGGCCGTCCCGCCACCAGTTGGCTGATAGTCCTCGGCACATTCGTCAATCCCACCGGGAGCCCCGTCTGGTAACCCAGAAAATGATCCACCGCCACCGAGCACAGCTTCCCGGATGAATGCGAAAAAATTCGTTGCAGTCGAATTCGTTTTCCCAGATGCATCTTCTCTTCCTCCTCTTCCTTCCCGTTGTCCTATCATCAAAGTTCGCATCAAAACATGCGTTGCCACCTCGAGCCCTATATAAGCTTTGTCATCCTGAGCGGAGGCCGTGGCGATTTCATCGCGCCGGCCGCAGTCGAAGGACCTGCCTTTCGGCTCTCACAATTCGCCACGAACCTCTCAGCCCCCTTTAAACTCGCTGCACTTCAATCCCCAGCCCCTCCATCCGCGCCGTAGCCTCGTCCGGAAAAGCAGTATCGGTAATCAGGCAGTCGATCTCGCACAGCGGCGCAACCCGCGCCAGCGCGCGCATTGGAAACTTCGACGAATCCGCCAGCAGCACCACCGATTGCGAGGCGGCAATCATCGCCGCCTTCACCCGCGCCACGTCCAGCGAAACATCCGAGAGCCCCGCCTCCAAATCGAATGCGTGAATTCCGAGAAACAGCTTGTCCACCAGTAATTCGCTGATGTCGCGCTCCGCCAGCGGCCCCACCGTGCTGATGGTCTCCGCGCTCAGGCTGCCGCCCGCCAGAATCACGTGCGCCTGCGGCCGCGCGCCCGCCTCCGCCGCAATATTCAGGCTGTTGGTAATCACGGTCATCGGCAAATCCGCGGGCAGACGCTTGGCCATCTCCATCAGCGTCGTCCCTGCGTCCAGAATCACGGTATCGCCCGGGCTGAGCATCCGGATCGCCGCCTCGCTGATGCGCTGCTTCGCTTCCAGATTGAGCAGCGCCCGCTGCCCGAAGGCGCTGGACAGGCTAGTCCGCACCTTGGCCAGCGCGCCCCCGTGATCGCGGACGATCAAGCCCTCCTTGGCCAGCGCCTCCAGATCATTCCGTATGGTCACATCGGAGACATCGAACTGCTCCACTAGCTCCGCCACGCGCACCACCCGTTTGGCCTCCACCAGCTCCGCAATCCTGCGCCGCCGCTCCAGCATCAGCGGCACTCGTGTCCTCTCCACATCAGCCGCCGTTCCTGCCTCCGCTCTGCTCATCCCCGCACCTCGGTGATTCTTCCCCCCATCCAACCTTCCCCGCCCGTTTCAGCCCTCTTCTTCCACACTCTCCAGCACCAACTGCTTCTGCAGCTCTTCCAGCGAAACATTTTTGGTCTCCGGAAAGAAAAACCACACCGCGAAAAACTGCGCCACCATCATCAGCGCAAAAAACCCGAAGGGATAGACCTTCGAATATCGCTCCACAATCGGAAACGAGCCGGAGATCAGCGCATTCATCACCCAATGCGTCGTGCATCCCAGGCTCTGTCCCTTGCCGCGCACCCGTGTCGGAAAAATCTCGCTCAGGTAGGCCCAGATCACCGCGCCCTGCGAGATGGCGAAGCAGCACATATATGCGCACAGCAGCGGCAAAAGCCAATTCGCGTGGCTTCCCATTGCAAAGATCACAGCCACGCCCGTCAGCATCGCCGCCATGCCCACCGAGCCGATCAGCAACAGCGGCCGCCTTCCCAGCTTGTCCACAAGCGACATCGCGAAGATCGTCGCCACCAGTTGCATGCCGCCGACCAGAACCGCCTGCATCCCGGCTGAAAATCGATTGAACCCCGCGGCCGCAAAAATATCGTTCACATAGTAGCTCACTGCGTTGATCCCGGATAGCTGGTTGAACATCGCCAGCGCGATCGCCAGAAAGATCGGCTTGTGGTACTTCCATTGAAACAGCGACTCGGTTGAATTCTTCGCGTCCGCCTCGATGGCCTGCGCAATCAAATTCAGTTCGCCGCGCGGATCCTCCGACCCTACCTGGCTCAACACCGACTCCGCCTCGCTCATCCGTCCCTTCGCGGCCAGCCAGCGCGCGCTCTGCGGAATCGTGAACAGCAGCACAAAGAAGATCAGCGCCGGAACCGCCGCCACGCCGAAGTCCGCCCGCCACTCCCTCGGCCCCAGGCTGGTATGAGCCATGAAATCGTTCGAGATATAAGCCGCCAGCGCGCCCAGCACAATCGCAATCTGAAACAGCCCCACCAGCCGTCCCCTCACATGCGCCGGCGACAGCTCGGCAATATACACCGGTCCCAGCACCGACGACCCCCCAATCGCAATCCCGCACACAAACCGCGAAAACAGCAGGAAGAGCCATCCCGGAGACAGCGCGCAGCCCAGCGCCGAAAACACGTAGAAGAGCGCCAGCACCCGCAGCACCGCCCGCGCTCCAAACCGGCTCTCCAGAACCCCCGCGCACATGGCCCCCAGCACCGTGCCGCCCAGCGCCACCGAAACCGTGAAGCCCAGCCCGCGCGGAGAAAGCGCAAACGCCCGCGTCAGCCCGGTCGTCGTCCCGGCGATCACCGCCATGTCAAAGCCGAACAGCAGCCCGCCCAGCGCCCCCACGCCTGCGCACTTGATCACGTGCAAGTTGATTCTTCCATGGGCAGTCTTCATCGCCGGCTCAGCGCGCAGAGTCTCTTTTTCCGTCTTCCCACCCTTCACCCCAGGCCTCCCCAAGCGCCAAGCCCACCCCTCCGGCTTACCTGCGCACGCAAGTACGCAACGACGCGCCACCACCCCGGAAAAACGCAAGGAAGCCTAGCAGGGGAAAATAAATAGTGTCAATTCTTCTGTTCTATTTATATTTTAGACAGATTTAGTTTCAATTTCTTATGTTTCTTCCCCCGTAGTGCCTCTTACCCCAAAACGCCGCCCATTTGAGCCACCTTTTGCGAGAATTTTCCGGATTTGGAAGACCCATAGGTGGACCCAATCCACAGTTTCGACGACCTGCAGGGATACATTCTTTCAGAATGAAAATTCGTAATTCTTAGCCCTTCTTGACCACCCTCAAATCGACGAATTCCTCCCCGCTGCCCGGCAGCGCAAGTGGCGTCTAGCCTGCCCTCCGAACAGCGCCGTAGCTGGAAGCTAATAGCTAGTAGCTGTTCTCTCGCTCCTAGTACCCTATAAACAGTGACCACCCCGTCCTTCGTTTCCATCTTCGAAGAAGAGTACCGGGCCCTCCGCCCGCGCGCGCCTATCCCGCCCGTCGCGGTCCGTTTCCGCCGCTTCACCTCGCTGAACACCACCATCCGCCTGCGCGAAGGCCGGCTCCACGTCAGTCTCTCCGACCTGCTGGAAGGCGCGCCTGAGCCGGTGGTCCGCGCCATCGCCCACATTCTCCTCGCCAAGCTCTACCGCAAGCCCATCGATCCCCGGCACAACCTGCGCTACAAGCGCTTCGCCTCCTCGGCCGCCGTGGTCCGCCAGACCGAGCGGATCCGGCTTGCCCGCGGCAGCAAGCGCTACTTCGGCCCCGAAGGCCGCTTCTACAACCTTGAGGAAGTCTTCGACTCGCTGAATGCGCGTTTCTTCGGTGGTCTGCTCGGCCGCCCCGATCTCACCTGGAGCGGGCAAACCGCCCGCCGCTCCCTCGGCCATTACGACGCCGCCCACAACACCATCGTGGTCAGCCGCGTCTTCGACCGCCCATCCAGTCCGCGCTATGCTATCGAGTACCTGCTCTACCACGAGATGCTGCACCTGAAATATCCGGTCCGCATGCGCGGCCTGCGCCGCTGCGTCCACTCCCGCGAGTTCAAGGCCGAGGAGTCCCGCTTCCCCCAGCTGAAGGAAGCCATGGCGTTTCTGAAGCGTCTCTAGCCCACGGCACTCAGGAGGCGCAAGCGGCGGCTGCCCCACCGCAGGTGGCTCAAGCGACTTCTAGCTCCGCGCCAGCACCCGCTGCAACCTCACCATCACCGCCGCCAGCGCCGCCAGTCCCGCGCCCCACGCCACAAACGCAACCCGCACAACCCACGCCGGGGCCGCGCCCATCCGCTGCAGCACAAAGGGCAGAAAGTTCCACGTCGTAATGTGCGCGTAGTCCCACTGATCCACGTACATCGCCGGCGTATTCAGCCCCCACGTATCCATCTTCCCCAGCGCGAACGCAACAATGTTCTTCAGCCGCAGCCCAATCACGAACATGGGGTGGCCGAAGTTGTCCATCTGATACAACTCGAGAGACAGCCAGAAGCACACCGACGCAATCTGCACCACCGCGCTCACCGCGATCAGCCCGAGCCCCACCCGCCACACCGTCTTGCCCAGCGCGTCCCGGTGCCGCAGCAGCAGCGGAACCGCCAGCAGCGCGGCCAGCTCCGCGGCGGTCGAAACATACCGGTCGCCCCAGGCCGAGTCCCCGCTCCACACCGTGTACTTCGCGTAAAAGCTGATGTAAGCCAGCAGCATCGCCGCCGCCGTCAGCAGGTACGCCTTCACCGTCGGGCTGAACCGCTTCCATCCCACCACAACCAGCAGAATCATCAGCACCAGCAGCGGATCAAACAGAAAAATCGACTTCTCCGGCGAAAACAGCGCCCCGAAGAACCCCACGTGAAACGGCGTATCAAACGGATAGCTCGCCGGCAGCGAAGGATCGCGCATCCTGAACTCCCGCGCCGTCACGCTCATATATGTATTGAAGAACGATCCATACCGGTAAAACTGGTACACCCGGTCCAGCAACCCGAAGACCGCGTACACCGGCAGCGCCACCTTCACATAACTCCAGCATCGCGCCCGCAAATCCCGCCCGCGCTCGCCCTCCATCACCAGCACCAGCAACAGAAACAGTCCGCAGGCCAGCAGGTCCATCCCTGTCGTCAACCGGGTCAGCAGGTTCAGTCCCAGCGCGCCCGCGCCAATCAGCAGCGCCCGCTTTCGCCCTCCGCGCAGCCATTCATATTGATAGGAGAACCCCGCCAGCGTCAGCAGGCAGATGTAGTTGTTCTCCATCATGTTCTGTGTGTAGTGCAGGTGCGTGGTCAGCACCAGCAGCGCCAGCGTCCCGGCCACTGCCTGCTTTACCCCGAACATCAGTTGTCTCAGGAACCGGAAGCAGATCAGCGCCGTCAGCACATTCAGCAAAATATTCGTGCTGAAACTGACAATAATGTTCCTCACTGTCGGATCGTTCCCGTCATACTCGCGAAACGCCGGCAGATCGCTCACCCACGTGCCCACCACGTCGGCCGGTAGCATCAGCAGCGACTGCCCGATTCCGTACGAGCTTTGCAGTCTTCCCCCGCGCCCGTGCGTGCCGAACTCCGGATACTCCCAGTCAAAGACCGGCGGCTCGCTGGTCCACAGCGCGTGCGCCGACTGCTCCCGGTGCTGCGTATCGGCCGACCCCAGCTCGCCCGACTGCACGCAATACGCGATCAACCCCGCTGCCAGAGCGAGCAGAAACAGAGGATCGCGGAACCATCTGCGCGTCATACGGTACTCCGCGCCTCATCATTCATTGATTCGTCACCGTTCTCAGACAATCTTTTCCACGGCCGCGTTCTGTGCCTCGCTGGCCGGCCGCCTCGCCGCCCATCCCAGCACCACAGCACCCGCGATCACCGCGCCCGCGCTGGCCAGTTGCGCATTCGACATTCCCCACAGCACCTTCGGATTCCGCCGGATAAACTCCACCAGGAACCGCGCCGCCCCGGTCAGCAGCAGGTACTGTCCCAGAATCGCCCCTGTCGCGTGCGGCCGTCCCAGCCGCCACCACAGCCACCACCCGATGCACAGCCCGCCCGCCAGCTCATAGAGCGGCGTCGGGTACACAGGAACGAACACCGGCACCAGCCCATGTGGAAAGCTCATCCCCCACGGGTGGAAGGTCCACCCCAGAAAGTGTACTGGTTTGATCGCGATCCCGTAGTCGCCATCGCCGGACAAAAAGCATCCGATCCGCCCCACCCCGTAGCCGATGGCTGCCGCCGGAGCCGTCAGGTCCAGGGTCCGCAGCACGCCGATCTTCGCCCGCCAGCCCTGATACACCAGCGCCCCAATCCCGAACAGCAGCCCGCCAAACCACGCGAATCCCGCCGTATCCCACAGCACGCTCCAGCCCTGGTACTTAAACTCCGCCGGGGTATCCAGAACGTGCCACAGCTTCGCCCCCACAATCCCCAGCACCACGGCGATGGCCACCATCCCCACCGCGTCGGCGTTCACCCGGGCACGCTTGAATGCCCGGTCCACCACCACCGCCGCGCACACCGCGGCCAGCCACAGCGTCAGCCCAAAGGTGGGCAGGCTGAATCGTCCCAGATGCAGAAAAGGAATCATCTTCCTCCCAGTATAGACGCGCCTCACTTCCAAACCCCGCGCTCATAAAGGGTACGGGCCTTAGTGAAGGGTACGGGCTTTAGCCCTTACATCATGATCATCCAGCAAAAAATTGGCCGGGCTTTTGCCCCTGACGGACCAATCTCTCTACCCATCCCCAACTGACGCCATCTATTTACACGCCATCCTCATACCATTCAGGCGATACTGAACCTATGGCTGCCAACCCACTTCCGGCCCTCGAGGTTCTGTACACCCGCCAGCAGATCGCCGCGCGGGTCGCCGAGATGGGCGCGCAGATCACCCGCGACCTGGCCGGCGAGCCCGTGGTCCTGGTCGGCGTCCTCAAGGGCGCAGCGCTGTTCCTCTCCGATCTCGCCCGCGCCATCTGCATTGACGCCACATTCGACTTTGTCTCCACCGCCAGCTACGGCCGCGGCCGGCGCTCCTCCGGCGCCGTCCGTCTCATCAAGGATCTCGACCAGCCCATCGAGGGCAAAAACGTCCTCCTCGTCGAAGACATCCTCGACACCGGCCTCACCACCGTCTACCTCCGCCGTTTTTCCCTCCAGCAGCGCCCCAAAACCCTGCGCATCGCCACCCTGCTCGACAAACCCTCCCGCCGCATTGAAAAAATCGACGCCGACTACATCGGCTTCACCATCCCCAACCTCTTCGTCATCGGCTACGGCATGGACTACGCCGAGCGCTACCGAAACCTCCCCGACATCTGCATCCTCCCCCCCAACCATCCCGAGTAGGCGCTCCGCGCTCCCACTGCGCTCCGCGCTCCCACTCCCCCACTCCATCCCATCATCCAACCCAGGAAACAAACATTCCCGCTGCCTAGCCGATTTTCGAGGGGTAATTCGCTTCAGTGAGTGCTTTGGCGATTTGGCGTGAACCGAGAATCCCTCCCGACTACATCGGCGTTTGTAGGGGCTTATCCGGCTCTGGTTGTGCGTTAGCGCCAACCCCGAAGTTCAAAAAGAGGTTCACCGCGTCGGGAAGAAAGCTTCTGCCCATACCCGCATCCTAACCCGATACGCCAACCACACCGCCAACATCAGCTGTACAGCGAATCCATCTCCGACACACTCCTACTGCCCTGTCACTCTGGAACCGAAACAGTATAGGAGTTCGAAGGTGCACTTTGATTGCCTTCGGCATCGACACTCTCTACGTAATAGGTGTAAGAGGTGTTGTTCGCAACAGTCGTGTCGCTGTAGCTGGTTGAACTCTCGATCAACGAGTTCAGCAATTGGTATGTGGAACTCCCGCTGGCTGCACGGTACATGTTATAGCCTGCCACCGGAATGGAAGAAGCGGTCGGCGCGTCCCAGGTAAGGATCACCTCGTACGATTGAGCCACGCCCGTCCCGCTCAGGCTGATCGTGGACGTCGTCCCCGTCGACGAGTTGCTGGTCAGCGTTACCGTGCCGTCCGCAACTCCTGCCGTTATGGGATCAAACTCGATTTCCAGCGTTGCTGCCGTGCCAGAGTTCAGAGTCGTCGGGAAGCTCACCCCGGAGATGGTGTAGCCCGTGCCGCTCACCGAGCCGGCGCTCACCGTCACCGCCGCCGTCCCGGATGAAGTCAACGTCACCGATTGGTAGGCTGGGCTGCCGTCCGTCACATCGCCGAAGGCCACACTGGTCGATTGGAGGGTGAGCGTATTGTTGGTCTTCAATGGCGCTACGCACCCTAGCAGATTCAGCGAGAAAGGCAAAGCGAGGAGCGCCAAAATGACCGCGCTCCACCTGTTGTTCCTACAAGACCGCAAGCAATGCAGCCAAAGAGAGCGGCTCCGTGCCGTAGCATGGCGGCCGGACGAGGTAACACACTCTGCACGCTTTCCACGTAAAGGCAGGGCGAGTGGTGTTGTTTCACTCATTAGCCTCATCTTGCAAACGCTCCCGAGCTTAGCAAATCGCCAGCTCGCTTCGCGAGGCTATATCGCCTTTGGAGAACCAAAGTAAAGCAAAGTAACCCATAGGTAACCCACCACGGGGTTGCCAATGAGCGTAGCAATAGACACGCAATATTCCCATGTCCAATTACTGCTATTCGCTTCACCAACACGGGCTGTCACGCCAGGAACCGCATAGAGAACTTAGGCCGGATTGTCACCGCACTACATGACAGCAGTGGCGGGTACGCCTACGGGCGCGATTCCTGTGTCACTGACGACGGTCTGTGGACGCAGGGATTGTAACCAGCCGGCAGAAAGCCAGGCACGCGGAATCACGAACTCTGACCAGCCGCAATCCAGGCAAACCTGGATGTCTGGCGAAGGTGTTATGGGGGGATGACTTAACGTGCGAGGACTATTGCGAAAAAGCCTAACTGCTGCCGGGATAAGAGAGACCGCGGCAGATTGGCACTTCGGGCAAACCATAAAGGCACCTCAGGGAATCCGAAAAGGGACGGAATCCTAAAAATGGAACTGACCCTCTTTCGTCACGGCTTTTCAAAAGCCGCCCGCGCGGTGAGCGCAGCTTTCCTCTCGTCCTTCTCGAATGCAATCGGGCTGCCAAAGGAGACGCGCTAGATGATACTGCTCATATCTAGTTGAAAAATATGCTGGTTAATCGAATAAAACAGTGAAAGCAACAACCCTGCCCAGCGCCACGGTCGCCCCTGCCGCCGCGTAAATTTTGCATGGTTGCACACTTTTTACTCTGTAAGGAATGCCGGGGCCTGAAACCGCGACCTGCTTCGCCTCAACGTGGATGATCCGGATCTCCGGGAAGGTACCATCCAAATCCCGCGCCATCCGCATTGACGCCACCTTCGACTTCGTCGCCACCGCCAGCTACGGCCGAGGCCAGCGCCACTCCGGCGCCGTCCGTCTCATCAAGGATCTCGACCAGCCCATCGAGGGCAAAAACGTCCTCCTCGTCGAAGACATCCTCGACACCGGCCTCACCACCGCCTACCTGCGCCGTTTTTTCCTCCAGCAGCGCCCCAAAACCCTGCGCATCGCCACCCTGCTCGACAAACCCTCCCGCCGCATTGAAAAAATCGACGCCGACTACATCGGCTTCACCATCCCCAACCTCTTCGTCATCGGCTACGGCATGGACTACGCCGAGCGCTACCGAAACCTCCCCGACATCTGCATCCTCCCCCCCAACCACCCCGAGTAGGCGTTCCGCGCTCCCACCGCGCTCCGCGCTCCACTCCCCCACTCCATCCCATCATCCAACCCAGGAAACAAACATCCCCGCTGCCTAGCCGATTTTCGAGGGGTAATTCGCTTCAGTGAGTGCTTTTGCGATTTAGCAACAGTTCAGGATCTCGCAAATCTTTGCATACGGCGCAACCCTCTTATCATGTATCAGATAACGCACATTACTGCGTACAGGCGGCAACGCCAATCCCAATATTCAGGGCACCGCGTTTCAATCCCGCATTTCTCAGGCGGACTGACACGGCCCAGCACTGACTCCGCCTTTGTGGACGACAACTAATTCTGGAAACAATGCCAGCTAATCAGTAAATAAATCATGGCGCCCTCATTTGTGACGTGCTCTATAAAACATAATACGTGCTCCAAAGTACGTCCTAGAAGAAGGCGCCTAAAAAATAACTGCGCAGAGACGACTCTTGTGTGGTACAGTTCTTCTGGAAGTTTAAGGAGCTTCAGAAATGAGCGAGAATTCCGAACTGCAGATCACCAGCAAAGTGCGCATCGTCGAATTGGAGAGCTTTCACGAGGCCCTAACCAAGGCCACCGAGGAGGCTGGCAACACGGGGGGACAGGCCTATCCCGTCGTAATGTTTCGCCAAGGAAATCGCACCAGCTTCAGCGGCGCCCTGCCGATGAAACGGGTGGAGTCTTTCCTGGACCTAACAAAGTCAGCTCGAAAAGGGGACTCAATGGACATGATCAAGGCCGCGACCAACCGACCTCTCATGCCTGAGCACAGCGCCGCGATCGCCAACTACATTAAGGAAAACCCGAAAGACTACATTATTCCGGGCTTGACCATAAACGTGCAGGCGACGATCAATGTGTATACGGCAAAGGGAAGCTCTACGGTAAAGGCCGCCTATATGGTGGTGCCCGATACCGCCCCCGCGTCCCCCACCGACGGCCAACACCGGGCTCACGGAATAGCCAAAGCCCTTGAACAAATGGACCCGGAGGCCCGCCTGCATTTTGCCCAAGATGCCGTTGCCTTCATGCTGACCTGTGAGTCCAGCATCGAGAAAGCCCATCAGGACTTCGCCGATTGCAGCAAGACCAAACAGCTGCCCCCGGCGATGCTAACCGTGTACGATCTTCGGAATCGAGCGAACGGCTTGGTAATCAAATTGGCGGACGTCTGCCCGGTTTTCAAAGATAAAGTCGATTCCACGAGCAAAACCATCGGCAAAAACTCCGCGGCGATCTTCACGACCAACCAGGTCCGACAGATGGTAAAGGCCCTTCTGACGGGCGATTTTGCGCTTGCTGACCCTGCCTTCGCCGACGTGGCCAAAACAATGCTCCCAACGACAGAACTTTACCAGCAGACCCTCGACCAGTACGAGGAGTTCATCAACTATCTGACCGAGCACCTGGACGTTTGGAAGGAGGTGTCAGAAGTGCCGCCCGGCCTCCAGCACGCCAAATTGAAGCAAATCCGAAGCCGTGGGTATGTGTGCCTTACGGCCTCCGGTTTGAACATCATCGGTCGCATCGGACATGAACTGATCGTATATCACTCGTCAGACTGGAAAGAGTACGCAAAGCGTTTGGGAAAGCTCGACTGGCTCAAAAGCAGCGCTCTCTGGGCGGATATCGTCCAGCCAAAGAAGGATCGGGAGGGAAACGTGGTGACCGAGGAAGTCACGGTGGACGGACACACGGAGAAGCGGCCCGTAATGCAACTCGTAACCAACCGAGCCCCGCTGAACCGGGCAATTTTGAGGGCCTCCGCCGCGATCGGATTGGGCGCGCTTACGCTAGGCGGGCACGCTGAGGAGGCCGGTGAGGCCGTCGCCGTTTCCGTTCCCTCCAGCGGAGCCGAATCGGCATTGGCTTGAACCGTCTGCTCTGGGCCGTGCTTGCGCACGGTCCAGACCAGGCGCCGTGCACTGACCTCAACGACGGTTTGGCTGTGGGTTTGGGGACCATCGCCCCGAAGTTTTGGTTCGGTGCAACATTGAAAATGCAGGAGTTTCCCCAAGTCGGCAGCGGAGCCTATCTCGACTTTGTCAGCGGTGCCGGAACCAGAAGGGCAACCGCCCCGAATCTCAATCCCGGCGCATGTGGATAACTGGGACGAGTACTTCTTGAACATCGCCAAAGCTGTCTCAATTAAATCGAAGGACCCAAGGTGCCCTGTGGGCGCAGTCATCGTGTCGAATGGCAAGGTCATCCTATCCACAGGCTTCAATGGACTGGCGCGCGGTGTGCATGATGATGACCAGACTCTCCTTGACGTAGACGAGAAAATGAAGGTCATCTGCCATGCCGAGAACAATGCGATCGTGAACGCGGCCCGCGTTGGTGGCCGCCCCCTCGAGGGCACGACTATTTACGTAACGAAATTTCCATGCCTTGCGTGCTGCAATGCGATCATCCAGGCCGGCATCAGGCGAATTTACACGCACGATGGTTCGTTCTGGAATGACGACCCGGCAGATGAGGATCATTCCCGCAAGAGGCGGGTGCTGCACGAGGCACAAATCGAAGTCGATGCTCCTTATCATCCCGCATTTATGCCGACTGAGCAGATCACAGTTCCGAAGAAGAGACCGCCGGTTCGGGAGGCAGGGGCTCCGGGCATCTCGAACATAGCTCCAAGGAGCTGAATCATTTAGTCGCCGCGTCGGACAGCCTAACCGCTGTGCCTGATTTGGAATTGTGTCGCAGGCCCTTGATCATTCCTCGCGGGTCACAGGCGAACCGGACGTGGCCCTCAACTGGTGCCAACAGCCCAAAGCACTAATTGAGCTTCAGTTGAGCCATTTCCAGTGGATCAGTACCCGTAAACGCCCTTCCCGCCACCCATCCCTGTGTCTAGCGCAGCATTGCAGCTAAGCGCCAACCCGCCAGCAATGCAACCGCCGCGCGCGCGCCCATTTGAATTGCATGACAAAACACCACGATAAACATCCCTTTTGAGAGAGCCTCCGCCGTGAAAAGCAAATAAGTACTGATAAACGGGCCTCATGCCAATTGTCCGTGCTGAAGTGGCCGAACGTCGTGAATGCGGCAAGGACCTGAATCATAGCCAGTCCGGTACCATTTCAGCTTCCGGATGCAAACCGGCCACCCCCAACTGCCGGCTGCCGCTGGTCCCCGTTTTCTTTGCGCATAATTTCCCGCATCTGCCGCACAATAACCATAGCCACTCTTGCACCCGCTTATCGGGGAACCCAGGGAGCCGCAGCCTTCAGCCTCCGGCAAAACTCAGCCTTGTAACAGGGCGCGAATTTACTCGTGCCGTACTGCTGCAAAATGAATTTGACCTTTAGGCCCTGAGGCATGTCCCCCGGGGAATCCCGTAACCCCCGGGCCGCTGACCGTGCCAGAATGCGGGACAAAAATCGGAATTTACCCGAAAAAACGCCCATAACCCCTTGCGGCAGAGGATTCTGCAAATAACTTCAATGCTGAGAGGATTTTGCAGCGCAACCCCCTCCGTAAGTTGATGTGCCCCAGGATTTTATCCCCAGAATAGGGGGGTGGGGGGTACCCCATGGGGGGGTACGGAACGCAGCCCATCGCCGCCCAGCCCGGATTCGGAGGGCGCCGGGGGCTTCACAGACCGCGGAAAAACTCATCTGGCGGGAGCTTTGTAACAAGGGCACGGCGGGGTACCCTCTGGGTCCCGGGCCAAAAATGCCACAAAATAGAGTGCGGGCTTTAGCCCCTGCCAAATTTCGTTCGCTGTTCCCCACTTTTCCGCAGCCTGTTCAGCCCCCGGAACGACCCCAGGTGCTCGGACCGGCCGGTCAGCCCAGGGGCCGGCCCTACGTCTCCGCCTCAAAACGCGGCACAAACCCCAACCGCCGCCAGAACCACTCCATCAGCTCAACAGTCTCCGGCGCAGTCTGCGCCGTGGTCCGCAGCAGAATCTCCCGCCCGCTCTCGCCGGTCAGCGCCGCGGCCTCCGCGGCAATGGCCACGCACCGGTCGGCCCGGTACGTGCACTGCGCCAAATCAGTGATCGACAGCCGCGTCGTCGGCGTGGCAATCACCGTCCGCGGCGGGGCCATCCGGTCCACCAGCCACAGGATCTCCAGCTTCGATTCCAGCTCGTCCGGCACGCAATCGATGGCCAGATCGGCATCCCGCACCGCGTCCTCAATCGACGCGGCAAAGCTCACGGCCGGCAGCGCCTCGGCGCTCAACTGCCGGCGCAACTCCTCCTGCGCGTGGCGCAGATTCGCGGGCATCACGTCCTCGAGCCGCACCCGGTAGCCGGCCTCCGCCGCGGCGCCTGCCAGCCGGCGGCCCAGCGGACCGGCTCCGAGAATGGCGACTGTGGGCAAAGGTCGGGCTTACTTCGCGGTCAGCGCCGCGATCACTTCCCCGGCGTTGGGCCGCGCGTTCTCCAGATGCTCGGCAACCCGTGCGCGCTCTTCCACAGTGAGAGCGGGAATGGCGGCCAGCACGCGGCGCAGGGTCACCGCAACGTCGTCAATGTAGTTCATCAGGCGGATGGCTTCTCCGGAGAGCGGCATGGGTTCCTCGGACAATCAGGGTCTGCTTCGTATTGTAGGGTCTCGGGCATCCACCCGTGAAGCGCAGCCCTCAGGCGCAGCTCTGCGGCCCTTTCGGGTTGACGCTCCATCCCTGCCTTATGCTTTCATGGGCTTTATGGAGAATTCGATTGAAGCCGTGGCGCATGCCTTCGTGCACGCCATCAACAAGCAGGATCTGGATGCAATGCAGGCGCTGATGGCCCCCCATCACCGTTTCATCGACTCGCGCGGCCACGCGATCACTGGCCCCGAGTACGTCCGCGCCTTCTGGACGCATTATTTCCACCTGGCCCACGACTACACCGTCGAGGCGCATGAAACCTTCACCAAGGGCCCGGTCGTGGTGCTGCTGGGCGTGGCGCGCGGCAGCTACACCATCAACGGCCGGCTGACGAAACAGGAACGCTGGTGCATCCCCGCCGCCTTCCGCGCCTTTGTCGAAGACGGCCGCATCACCGAGTGGCGCGTCTTTGCCGACCACGAGCCCATCCGCAAGCACCTTCGCAAGCGCGAACAAGGCGAGGCCCGCCCCGCTGGTGCCGCCGCCTGATCATCCCGCTGGCGCGCGCAGGCGCGGCGGTCGGCCTCACGCAGTGTTCGCAACCCGCCTTGGCGACTTGCGTTCGCTGAGAGATTTCCCGCCCTGCTTCTCGCGCGTCCGTTGCGCCAGAATCATCCTTAGGTCAACGACACCTTCAGCACCACTGCGTAGTCCCTCTTCGGCCGATACTGCCTGGGCAAGCTCACCTGCAATCCCGCCGCGCTCTGTCTCCAGTCGAGCTTTTCCTCTGTGCCCAGCAGTTGCACATGCTGGATTTTTCCTGGATTGGTGCTGCTTCCGGTTCCCAGCGACTGAATCACAAAGGCGCCCTCCGGCAGACCGAGCACGATGGCATAGATCACCGTATTTGCCTTATTGCGGGTGAAGCGAATGTCCCGCAAGCCCAGCTTCTTGAGATTGTCCTCCTGAAACGATCCGCTGAGCATATTCGGCCCTTCGCCGAACACCTTCCAGGGACGGGTCGAGTAAATGGCTTCGCTGTTCACCTGCATCCAGTCCGTAATTCCATCCAGCACCGCGATCTCTTTGCTGTCGATCGTGCCGTCGGGCCGGCCGGGAACGTTCAGCATCAGCGTACCGTTCTTGCTCGTCGTGTCGGCCATCCAGTGGATTACATCGCGCGGAGTCAGGTAGCCGCCGTATTCCCCGGGCTGCTCGTAGAGCGCGCGGTCGTAGTGCCAGCCGCCCAGGCAAGTCTCAGACTGCCATGGGTGCGGCGCGATCTGGTTCTTGAAGCCGCGCTCATATTCCGCCACCACAGCACTGATAATTTGATCGGGAACGGATTTGACATTGATGACGGCGCCCATGTTGCCGTTGTTTCTTTTCAGGTTGCTGTTGTAGAAGTATGCCCCGATATTCATCCCGGCCCAGCCCAGCGGAAGCAGCGAGTTGTCGAAATACAGAAGATCCGGGCTGTGCTGGTCGATCAGGTCGCGCGTGCGGTCGTAGAAATTCTTCACATAGGAAAGATCGGGCAGCGCATCGTACGGGTGCTTCGCGCCGTAGAGCCGCTGGGGATCGAAGCCTTCCCACCACTGGCCCTGTCCCTGGTCCAAAGTGAGATCGCCGTCGTAAGGAACGCCTGCCATGGGACCGGTTTTGTCTGCGCCGTGCGAGGTTTGGAACCACCACCAATTGCGTGCCGCGTGACAGGTAACGCCAAAATGAAGCCCCTGCTTACGCGCAGCCTCCGCCCACACGCCGATGACATCGCGGTGCGGCCCGATATTGACGGCGTTCCACGGGTGGTGCTTCGATCCCCAGGTATCGAAGCCATCGTGGTGGTTTCCAAGCGCAACCAGGAATTTCGCTCCGGCTTTTTTGTAGCGATCGATCAGGGCTTCGGGCTCCCAGTTGAGCAGCGTCCATTGCGGACCCAGGTCTTTGTACCCAAACCGCGAGGGAGGACCGTAATGTTGCAGTTGAAACCTGTTCTGCTTGAAACCTTGCATATATAAGTGCCGCGCATACCAGTCGCCCTGTTCCGGTACGCATTGCGGGCTCCAATGCGCCCAGATGCCGAATTTCGCATCGCGATACCACTCCGGCGCGTCGTATTGCAGCAGCGACTCCCACGTGGGCTTGAAGGGGCCCTCACCAGCCAGGTCGGGAAATGGGGATTCCATGGGAACGCCGTCCCACGATCCCCCGGGAACGGGCAGGTTCGGCGGCTGTCCCCACCCTGCGGGATGCCACGTTGCCTCGTCGAGATTCTCTTGGACGATCTTTCCGTTTCGCAGCGCATAAAAGACCCGTCTGTCGGCCGGAGTCGAGCAGAACTCCGCATAGTCGTAGGCGGGCGTCATGAAGTCGCGCGCCTCCGCGTTCAAGGCCGCTTCATCCCCTGTCCACTCGGCAGGCATCCTGGGCGGCGCTTCAAGCCCCGTCTCACATTCGACACCGGCCGGATCGACATCCTGTTTTTCCTGCGCCCTTGCCGACACAGCGGTCGTCACCGCCGCAGCCGCCACCAGTTTGCAGAACTCTCTTCGCTGCATCGATACCCCTTTCACAATCCCGTCTGTTGCCACAGCGCCGCCAGGTCGAATCCCCCAGGCCGGCGCCATCAGGCCGCCCCCAGTTCAGGCGTCAACCAGCAGCCGGACAACACGAACGTTGCCCATTGTAATGATTTTCGATCGGCGGCGATGAGCGGCTTGAAAATCCAGATGCGCCGCTGCGTGGAACCAAACTCCCCGTCCATGCATAATCCAGATCAGCCCCCGGCCAGCCCTTGATGCGGCAGCCAGAGCGCCGGTTCCGGGCAGAAACTTGCCAAGACCGCTTCACCTCTGTTAACTTACTAACCAGTTAGTTAATTTTTAGCAATGCCTACATCACCCCCAACCCGCACTCAGACCGAGCGCTCCGACCAAACGCGCACCCGCATCCTAGAGGCCGCCGTCACCCAATTCAGCGAGAAGGGGCTGGACGGCGCGCGCACCAAGCAGATCGCCGAGGCTGCCGGTGTCAACAAAGCCTTGCTTTACTACTACTTCCATGACAAGGAGGCCCTCTACGCCGCGGCCCTGGAGTACGTGGCCGAGGGCGTCCGCGCCACCAGCATGGCGGTGCTCGATTCACACGCCTCGCCCGGCGAGCGGTTCCTGAAGTCCGCGCTCGACCACTTCGACCGCATCCACACCAACTGGCGATTCCAGAGCCTGATGCAGCAGGAGATGATGCGCGCGCACCGGGGCGAGCCGAACGCGCTCACCCCGCTGGTGGAGACCGTCTTTCGCCCGCTCACGCAGCGCATGGAGCAGGTGCAGAGCGAGGGCATAGCCCTGGGCGAGCTGATCGACGTGGACCCCACGCAGATGCGCAACGCCGCCCTGGGCGCCAATGTTTTTTACTTTCTCTCCGCGCCCATGATGCAGATGGAGACGGACGCGGACCCGCTGGAGCGCGGCGCGCTGGAGCAGCGCCGGCGGTTTGCAATCGAATATCTCGGCCAGGCGATCTTCCGCGACCGCGAGCAGGGCGCGCAGGCAGCGGCGCGGGTGCTGGCTGCTACGCCCATGCCTCCGGAGGGTGGCGTCCGTCCGCGCCCGGTCCCGGAACTCCGCAACAACCCCAGAAAGGAGGCGAAAAGTTTGTGAGCGCGCGCAATCGAGTCTTTCTCATTCTTGGAGTGCTGACCGTCGGGTCGCTGATCTTTTACCTGTTGACTGTGCCCAGTTCCAGCGAGCTCCAGGTCATCGGCACCGTCGACGCCAACGAAGTCGTCGTCAGTTCCAAGATTCCCGGCCGGATTCAGACGCTGACGGTCGTCGAGGGCCAGAAGGTCCAGGCCGGCGAGCTGATCGCGGTCATTGAAAGCCGCGACCTCGAGGCCGCGCTCCAGGCCGCGCAGGCCACGGCCGCCAGCGACCGCTGGAAGCTCAGTGAGGCGGAGGAAACCGTCCGCCAGAACCACGGCGAAACCAGCAACGCGGCCGCTGCCTCCGAGGCGCAGGTGCGCGCCGCGCAGGCCACGCTCGCGCAGGCTGAAGCCCAGTACCGCCATCAGGAGGCCGACACCAGCCGCGACGTTGAGCTCGCCCGCCTGGGCATCGTGAGCCAGCAGGCCAGGGATGAAGAAGTAGCCAGCCTGGAGCAGGACAAAGCCGCCATCGATGCGGCCCAGGAAAGCCTGTCCGCGGCCCAGGGGAGCCTGCGCCAGGCCCGCGCGCACGAACTGCTGACCAACGTCTCCCAGCGAACCGTGGATGAGACCCGCGAGGAGCTCAAGAGCGCAATCGAACTCGCCAACGAAGCCCAGGTGGACGAGAGTTACTCGCGAATCGTCGCGCCCGCCAGCGGCATCGTCAACGAGTGGGCCGCTCGCCAGGGCGAAGTCGTCGCCGCCGGAACCCCCATCGTCACCATCATGGACCTGAAGCAGACCTGGGTCTACGCGCCCGTCCCTGAGACCGACGCCGACGCCGTCAAGCTCGGCGACAAGCTGCGTGTGGTCATGGCCAGCGGCGCCACCGTCTACGGCACGGTCATTGCTAAAGCCGCCGAGGCCGATTTCGCCACCCAGCGCGACGTCAGCCGCAGCAAGCGCGACATCAAAACCGTCCAGTTGAAGCTCCTCATCCCCAATCCCGGCGAAGAGTTCGTCCCCGGCATGACCGCCCAGATCTACATCCCCAAGAGCTGGCTGGTCCGCAAATGAGCGCGCCCGCCTTCAACGGCCTCGCCGCCAACGGCAGCGGCGCGGCCCGGCCCGCCGCCATGGCGGTCGAGAACATCGTCAAGCGCTACGGCGACTTCGAGGCGGTCAAAGGCATCAGCTTCAGCGTTGCCGAAGGCGAAATCTTCGGCCTGCTCGGCCCCAACGGCGCCGGCAAGAGCACCCTCATCCGCATGATGACTACGCTCATCCCAGTCACCTCCGGCAGGGCCATCGTTGCCGGGTACAACGTAGCCGATGATCCGGACGCCGTGCGCCGCAGCATCGGCGTCATTCCCCAGGCGCTCACCAGCGACCCCGACCTGACCGTCGAGGAGAACCTTAGCATCTACGCCAAGCTCTACAGCGTGCCGCGCGTGCAGCGCGAGAAAAACATCACCGAAGTCCTCGAAGCCGTGGACCTGCTCAAGTGGCGTAAAGCGCCGACCAAGACCCTCTCCGGGGGCATGAGGCGCAGGCTGGAGATCGCGCGCGGCCTGGTCCACAGTCCCCGCATCTTCTTCCTCGACGAGCCCACCACCGGCCTCGATCCCGTCTCCCGCATCGCCGTGTGGGAGATGCTCAACAACCTTAAATCCACGCGCAACCTGACCATGCTCCTCACCACCCACTACATGGAGGAGGCCGACAAGCTCTGCGACCGCATCGCCATCGTAGACTACGGCAATCTTGTCGCCCTGGGCACGCCCGTGGAGCTCAAAAACAGCGTGGCCGGCGCCAACGTCATCGAAGTGCAGTTCGACCGCGAAGCGGAAGAGTGGCGGGAGCGTCTGGAAAAACTGACCGGCGTCACCAGCGTCCAGCCTGAGAGCGCCGGCTTCTATCGCGTCATCACTACGTCCGGTTCCAGAACCACCATGGAACTGGTCGAAATGGCCGCGCAACTGGGCGAGACGCTCTCCTCCCTCAGCGTGCAGAACACCACCCTCGACGATGTTTTCGTCCACTACACCGGCCGCCAGCTCCGCGACGAGCAGGTCAAGCCGGCCATGGCCACCTGGACCATGGTGCACCGGCCGGGAGATCGGCCATGAACAGAATGATGGCCATCATCGAGCGCGAGATGCGCAAGTTCTTCCGCTCGCCCGTCCTCATGCTCATGTCTATGATGCTGCCTCTCGTGCAGCTCGTCATTCTCGGCAACGCCTTCGGCGGCAAAATCGTCAACGCCCGCATCGGCGTCGTCGATTACGACCACGGCCCCGAGGCGGTCAAGGTCGAAGAAGCCTTCGCCGCGGTCGCCGCCACCATAAAAACCTTCAAGACCGTCCCCTACGACAACGAGCGCGAGGCCCGCACTGACGTCCAGTCCGGCAAGCTCGACGCGGCCGTCGTCATTCCCGCGCAGTACTCGCGGCGCGTCGAAGCCGGGGACGATCCCGAGATCGGCCTCGTCGTCGACAACTCCGACCAGTTCATGTCCAGCAGCCTCGAATCGGAGTTGCAATCGATCGTCGACGCCCTCAACGCGCCGCTGATTCCGGCGCCCATCGGCAAACAGATCGCGCTCGGCATCGTCGAGCTTTATCCCTACATCTCCTACATGAAGTTTCTGCTCGCCGGCCTGGTCGCGCTCGCCATGTACGTCTCGGTCATGATCGGCGGCGGCATGCTCTACATCGACGACAAGGCCCGCGGCGTACACGAGGGCTACCTGGTTACGCCCATCACCGGCCTCGAGCTGGTGATGGGGATGAACATTGCCGGCGCCTTGAAGGCCGTGCTCGCCGGCATTTCGCTCACTGTCATCGGCTCGCTGATGGCGGGCCTGGGAACCATCTTCCATCCCGTGCAGGATCTGGAGCTGTTGTGCGTCATCGTGGTCACCTCTGTGGCTTTCAACGGCATGATGTTCCTCATGATGGTGCGCGTCGACGATCCGCTGGTGCCGCGCGCCATGTTCGGCGTGCTCAACACGTTGCTCTTCTTCCCCTCGGGCGCCATCTATCCCATCGCCGCCTTCCCGACCTGGCTGCACGTGATCGCGGTCATGGATCCCTTCACCTACGCCGTCCACGGCCTCAAGGAAGTGCTGCTGAAGAGCGCCGGTTTCGGCGCCATCTATCAGGACCTTCTGTTTCTCGCCGCCTTCGGAATCGGCACCCTGCTCATCGCCACCCCCCTCTTCAAGCGCACGCTGTAGAACGGTTCTATGATGGCTCTGCCCATGGCCCCGTACCCCGTCCTTGTCCGCTGGGGCGGATTCACTGTCGCAAGGGCGGGAGACCGCTGAGGATGGGGTACCCCACAATGGGAATCGCCCTACAGCAGTTCTCCAATTGGTGTAGAGGGAGCCACTGAACTAAAGTGGCTTTTTCCTCAAGAAAAAGCCACCTCGCAAGATTCTGAAGACTCCACGCGAATTGGAGAACTGCTCTAAGCAAAGAAATCGATCGGCCCGAAGCCTCGCAGCGGAGCAGGCCCCTCATCTCCTTCATCGTCCGGCATAGCCGCATCCGTCTCGTCCTGCTCGCTCTCGTCCGCCAGTTCGGCCTCATCGTCCTGGCCGCCGGTCGCAGCCTTGGCCTTCCCGCTATACGTTTCGTCTGCGGCCCGCGAGGAATCCTGCACGGCAAACACCGCGGGCACATCAAACCCATTTCCCCGTGGCCCGACGGCCGGCAGCGGGCGAATTCCCGGGATGGGTGCGAGTTCCATACTGTCCTGATCGGCAATCCCGCATCATTCTTTAATCGTTCTTATTGCATTTTGTCCCGTTTTCCGACACTTTCTCCGGACGCGCTCCTTTCCAGCCCGCGCCCCCACACACCTCTCCGTCCCCGAGACTTGTTAAACTGGCCTCATGCTCGATGAACTGGAGTTTCGCAGCCTGGTTGACTCCGCCCTCGAAGCCCTCAAGCGCCGCCTGATCACCCGCGAGGAGGAAGAGGAAGCCGGATTCGAGGTGGAGGAGCAGAATGGGGTCCTCAACGTGCTCTTCGACGAGCCGCCCGGCAAGTTCGTCATCACCCCCAACACCCCTGTGCGCCAGATCTGGATCTCCGCCCTCGCCACCAGCTTTAAGCTTGACTGGGACGCAACCCGGAAACAGTTCATCCTGCCCCGCACGGGCGAGGCTCTGGAGCCGCTCATCGATCGCCTGATCGCCGAGCGCCTCGCCGTCTGATCGCGCGCCTGCCTAGCCGCATTCCTGCAAACAAAACGGCCCGGCGCTCTGGCCGGGCCATTTCTTGTTTGTTGGCCGCGTTACTGCAGCGAGTAGACGGTTTGCAGCACCTTGCTCGCCACGTTCTCCGGCAGCGGGGCGTAGGAAAGCGACGGCGCCTCGCTCTCGCCCGAGTTCACAATCCAGCTCAGCATGTCCTTGAGCACCCTTTCCTTGGCCATATCCGTCGGATGCAGCGGAATCAGCAAATAGGTAAAGCTGGAGATCGGATAAGCATCCGCGCCCGGCGCGTTGGTGATGGAGACGCGATAGTCAGCGGGCATGTTCTTGATGCTCGCCGCCGCCGCAGTCACCCCGCCGATGGAGGCCTTGATCCAGTTCCCCGCCACATTCCTGATCTCTCCGAAGTTGATGTTATTCTGCAGCGCGTAGATCAGTTCCACGTAGCCCACCGCGCCCGGTAACTGGCGCACCAGACCGGACACGCCCTCGTTGCCCTTGCCGCCCACACCCACCGGCCAGGTCGGCGACGTCCCGCTGCCCGGCCCGTTGGCCCATTCCTTGCTCACTTTGCTCAGGTAGTCGGTGAAGATGAAGCTGGTCCCGCTGCCGTCGGAGCGGTGCACCACGGTGATCTTCAGGTCCGGCAGATGCACCCCCGGATTATCCCTGGCAATCCGCGGATCGTTCCAGTTCGTGATCTTGCCCAGGTAGATGTCCGCCAGCACGTCGGGGCTGAAACGGATGTCGCTGACGCCCGGCACGTTGAAGACCGGCACCACCGCTCCCAGCACGCTGGGAATGTGAACCAGCTTCCGGTTGCAATGACTGATCAACTCGTCGGTCATTGGCATGTCGGATGCGCCAAAATCTACGGTTCCCGAGCAGAACTGCTGAATGCCCCCGCCCGACCCGATCGACTGGTAGTTGATCTCCACCCCCGGATGCGCCGCGCTGTACTCGCTGAACCATTTCGAATACATGGGATACGGGAAAGTTGCCCCCGCACCCGTTAATCTCTGGGCCTGCGCCATGCTCCAGGCCATCGTCAACAATGCTACGGCAACCAATGTCTTCTTCACTGATTCTCTCCCTCCCAGATGAACTGCCGTAATCGATTCTCCGCTTTGAATGTTACGGGGATTTGAATTCAGCAAGGCATTCCGGTGATCCGGCCGGGCTTTATCGGCTTCTGACGCAGCCGCGCCCCATCCTTTTCACGGAGATTTCATGCGAAAGATGGGGCGCACTGTGATTGCTCTGGCGGTCAGTTCGCGCTGCGCCACTTGGCGGCGAGTTCCTTGTCGGCCAGCATCTTGATATACACGCCGCCCACCACCGACCGCGCCTGGAAGCCCTGCTGCTTGCCGTCCTTGGTGTCGTACCAGTCGGTCAGCGGAACCCGCGTCGGTCCCTCGTTCACCCACTTGCTGATCGGCGCCATCAGTGCGGCAAATGGGTCGGCCACGCCCGCCACCGGCCCATCGGCCAGGGTCGCCGTCCACAGCTCCCAGTCCAGTTTGGTGTAGTCGCGCCGGTTGTCCAGCGGCAGCCCGAACTGGTTCAGGTGCTGCAAATAGAAAGCGATCTCCGTCTGCCGCACCTTGGCCGGAAACAAATGCATATCCAGCAACTGGTCCCACACCAGGTTGTACTTCTGGCTCCAGGTTCCCGGCATGTCGAAGGCCAGCTTGTAGTGGTCGCCGTCAATCGCCATGGTCTGCCACTGCGCGGCCATCCCCTCGGCCAGCTTCGCATACTCCGTGGCCACGTCCGGCTTGCCAATCCCCGCCGCCATCTGCGCATACGCATCCAATCCCTCAATCGCCTTGATGGACAGGTTCGCATTGTGCGCCAGATGCCCGGCAAAATCGTCGGTCGAGAGCTGGTTGGCCGGGTCTAGTCCTTTATCGCGCAGATATTCCGCCCATTGCGTGAACTGCGGCCAGTACTGGCGGATGAAATCCCAGTTGCCCATCTCGCGGCTCATCGCATCGGCCATGATCAGCAGGTTGCCGCTCTCCTCCACCGGCATCTGGTTCTCTTCAGAAACTTCGCCCCCGCCGTACACCTGCCCGTCGGCCAGCGGATACGTCCCCAGATCGTGCGGCGCAAAGGGCCACTTCCAACGCGGCAGCGCCGCATACTCCATCACCGGCTTCATCTGCGCCTCAATCAGCACCGGATTAAAGAACAAAAAGAACGGCGACGAGGGATAGAGCACATCCACCGTCGAGATGCAGCCATTCGAGAAGTTCTCCTTGGGAAACAGCATCGGCATTCCGTCCACGTCCGCCGCCAGCCCATGCGCAGCCAGCGTCTGCCGGTAGGCCAGGATGGCGAGTTGCGCGTACTGCTTGCCGCCTGTCTTTTCCAGATCGGCCGTCAGCTCGCTGTCGAACTTCTCCCCGCGCGCTTCCAGGCTCGGATATTCACTCTCCGCCGCGGCCAGCATCTGTTGCACGGTCTCGTTGTTGCGCTGCCAGTAGGGGCGCAGCTTGCGGCCCAGATACTCGATCTCGTACTCCTGCGTGTACGCCAGCAGCAGATGCCGCGTCTCCGCCGTAGCACCCACCTTGCCCAGCGGCAGCTCCACGGCCAGATGCGCCGCATGAGCCCGCGGCATCAGCGGCATATCCATGTCATCGGCATCCGGCAATGCGCCGGTCATCGCAAAGCTGCGCAGCGCGTCGTGCGCGGCCACCATCTGCGCCGGTTCGTTCTCCGGCACGGCCAAATGAAAATACCCCCAATCGATCCGCAGATCGTCGCCCGGCCGGTTCAGCACCCTCTGGTCCCGCGAGCCCACATTCAGAATGTTCAGCCCCTGCGCATGCGACCGTCCCCACGTCACCGGCTCGTCAGGCGTATTCACCACGATCACCGGGTCCACGTCGATCAGCAGCGAAACCTCGTGCTCGCCCTGCGCGACGGCGCTCAGGCTGAGGTAAGTCACCGGCCGTGACAGCACGTCCAGGTCCTTCGGGAAGGCCGGCGTAAAGAAGCTCACCGTCAGCGTCACGCCTGCGGCCTCAAAGGTATAGATGGTGTGCGTCGGCGTCACCGTCAGCCCGGTCTGGTTCATCGCCGGGATCATGCGCGGCTGCGCGCCCATGAAGCGGTACGTCTGCCCGTCGATCCGCGCCAGTCCCGCGATTGGCTGCCGCGTCCCGGTCCAGTGCTTGGTGTCCTGGTCGGTCAGCTTGTCGGCCATCGACCAGATGCTGAAGTAGGGATTGTGCGCAATCAGCGGCACCGCCGGCGGCCGCAACTGCTGTCCACGCGCCGCCATAACAAAAAACATCGTCCCCGCCATCAAAAACCCAGAAATCCGCCCGGCGCGCCCAATTCCTGAAACCCTTTTCATCGCTAAACCCTTTCCCTGATAATCAACCAACAAAATCCCCACCCAAAAGCCTCTAGCAGCTTACCGCAGCGGGTCATTTTGCAACCCAACTCACCGATTCCCCGCTGCCAGCAGCACCGTCGCCACGGTCAACAGCGCCAGCGCCCCATACAGCGTGCGCCGCGCGCTGGCCGGCGCATTGCTCCACTCCCCGGTCAGCAGCCCGCACACATTGGCCGTCATAATATTGAAAATCTGAAACAGCCCCCACCCCACTGAAGTCCCCAGCGCGCCCATCCACACCGTGGCCACGCTGTACACTGCAATCGCCCCCATCCAGAACACAGCCATCAGCGAAGCCAGTCCCGTATCCACCAGCCACGGCCCGCGAAACGCGCTCCACGTCCCGTTTTTCCTGAACAGGTAGCCGCAGTAAGCGGCATTCGGCAGCAATCCCCCCAACAGCGCCACCGGCCAGATCGCATATCCCGCGCAGGCCGGCGACGCGCCCCACCGCTCCGCCGCCTCCGCAATCCCCTGCCCGAAGGCAAACGCGTAGTTCACCATCGGCGCCATCAGCCCGCACAGAACCGCCAGCGCCAGGGCCAGCGCGTAGCTGCCGCCGCCCGTTTTCGTCTCCACCTGCTCGCGCCGGCTCCCCGCCCGCGCCGCGGTCGCAATCCCCGCGATCATCGCCGCCAGCCCGCACAGGATCACCGCCCCATGCGCCGTCCCCAGCACCTCAGGATGCTTGAAGAACAGCGGCACCAGCGTCCCGCCCAGCGATCCCAGCCCAATGATGATTGCGTAGCCCAGCGCCAGCCCCAGCCGCGCGATCGACAATCCAAACAGCACCTGCGCCACGCCCCAGCCGGCGCCGAACAGAAACGGCAGCAGCATTGCGCCCGCCGTCGCGCTCGCGTACACGCGTCCCAGGTGCCCCACCAGCCCAAAGGCCAGCAGCCCCGGCACAATGACAAGGGAAATGACGCTGAAGACCAGCCACAGATTCTCCCATGGCCAGCGCCGCACAAACTTCATCGGCAACATGAAGTTTCCGCTCAGCACGCCGGCCACCAGCGTCAGAATTAACCCGTACACCACCAGAACCGGCATCAATCAGCGCTCACTTTCTCCGTCGGCCCGCGCACCGCCGCGCGCATCGCAAGCATTGTATCCGCCGGCACATGGCTCATGGGCCGCAAGCCTGCCGCATCCCAATCCCACCGCTGCATTGCATACCGCAATCGCCCACCGAAAAGAATTTTTCCGCTTCCGTGCATCCTCTGGCAGTCGTTTCCACTCTTAAATCAACGAAGGCGTTTGCGATGCGTTCCGATCAAACGTCCGCGCCGGAACCGCCTGCGGATCAAGCGTGCCGGAAACGCCGGCAACCCCTGCCTCGCACATCTGAGGCCCGGTAAAGCCGGTTCGGCAGCCGACAGCGTTTTCGGAATGGCTGTCTTTGAGCAGCGGAGCGCCGATAAGGGGGTCTACCATGCGATGCACAGCTATTTTGGCCGCGCTCCTGGCGATTCCCGCCGCGGCCCTGGCGCAGCAGCCGCTGCCCCCGGGAACCATCCTGGCTGTCAGCCTCAACGGCTCACTGAACGCCGCCAAAGTCCACGCCGGCCAGCCCATCTCGGCCACGCTCATGCAGAGCATCCCCGGCTCGCCCATCCACCGCCGCGCCCGCGTCCTGGGCCACGTGGTCCAGGTGTCAACCACGGCAAATGGCCAAACCAGCCTGGAAATCGTCTTTAACGCCGTCGAATCCCACGGCCGGCGCATTCCTCTCCAGGCCAGCCTGCGCGCGCTGGCCTCGCGCAACGCGGTCGAGGCGGCCCAAGTGCCGGAGATCATGTCCAGCCGCGGCATGACGCCCGACACCTGGCCCACCACGCAGATCGGCGGCGACCAGGTCTACCGCGGCGGCGGCCCGGTGGCTCGCGGTGACACGGCGGTCGGCACGCCCACGCCCTACGGCATCCTCGCGGTTCCGCAACCCCAGGCCGGCCAGCCCTGCCGCGGCGTGGTCGACGGCAACCGCCGTCCCCAGGCGCTCTGGCTCTTCTCCACCGACGCCTGCGGCATCTACGGCTACCCCCACCTCCGCATCCAGCACGCCGGCCGCACCGATCCCCGCGGCCAGATCGTGCTTTCCACCGGCAAGGGCAAGCTGAACCTCTACAGCGGAACCGGCATGCTCCTCCGCGTGCAGGGTTCGTAAAGCCCGGCGGCAAGGAGAGAAGAGAATTAGGAAACAGGAGGCCACGAACCTCAAGCCGCGCAAGCGCCGGGGTCCCCGACGACAGGTCTCCGTCGTCGGGGTGGTCGCCGTCTGCCCACCGCTGTCAGCGGCCCCAAGCTGTGCATCCAGTCAGCCGTCCCGCCAACTTGCGAGCACGTGCGCAGCGCGGCTAACTCGCGAACAGGCGCGCAACGCCGCCAACTCCTCGAATCGCACTTTCGCCTGGTCCTGCGCTCAGGCCACCGTCAGGATCCGCTGCACAATCTCCGCGTTCTCCTTCAACTCGTCCTTGCGCTGCGGAAAAACCCCGACATACACCCCGTCGATCGGCTTGATGCTGGCAAAGGCCCTGCGGAAGGCCGTCTCTACGCCGTGATCCGCAATCCGCCCCGCCGCCAGAATCTTGAAGGCGAAGCACGGCTTCGGCGTCTTCTTGATCGCCGCAAACATCCGCGCCGGATCGCTCTGCATATAAATGTCGCCCGGCATCTCCATCAGCTCGCCGTTTAGCGCCTGCCGCCACTCCTCCGGCGTCCGCGTCCGGTTGTACACGCACCCCGAGTAGAAGTCGATATCCCACCCCTGCTCCTCGACCCGCTCGATCACCTCCGGCTTGTGCGTGCCCACGCCCACCATCACGCCCAGGTCGCGCGCCCGCTTGCACCACTCCCGCTCGCTGGCGAGGGTCCCGTTGCGAAAGGCCAGGTCGATCTCCTCGCCGCGCCGCTGCAGCGCCAGCGGCTTCAGGTCGCGCACCAGTTGGGCCGCGTCGTCCTTTGCGGTGACTTGAATAATGAGGTGCATCCGCCCTCCCTCGGCCACGAACCGCGCCCAGTCCTGCGGCGCGCGCCCCATGTTCACGTAGTTGAAGGCGTTGATGCCGTAGCTGTTCGCCTGGTGCAGCACCTCGCACACCTTGTCCTGCGTATAAAAGGCCCGCATCGCGTTCGAGTAGTCGCTATTGAAGTGGGAGAAGCCATACAGCGGATTCACGCCCATCACCATCCGGCTGATCTCCGCCGCGCCGAACTTCATCTTCGGCACTTGCACCGCAGCCGGCGGCAGCGGCCCAGTCGCCGCCTGGCTCTGCGCCTGTTCTCCGAGCGCCGTCCGCGCCCCGCTCAACCCACCCACGGCCACAGCCGCGCTTGCCTGCAGAAACTCACGGCGCGTCTTCGCCATCGCACGCCTGCTTTCTGACCTCGCGCCTGTCCTGTCCCGGGGAAGAAACAAATTGTAGCACCGGCGCAATTGCGCCGCTCAGTACGTCGCCGCCTCACTCTCCGGCTGCAGTTTCGACTTGCCCTTCGGTGCCAGCGTGTATGGCTCCGTATTCGGCGCCACCCGCACCGCCGTGGTGAATTTGAACGGATACTTGCCGTCGCCCTTGAAGGTCGCCTCCACGTAGAACGCCGTCCATCCCTGCGCCGGCTTGGTCACCCGCGCCACGTAGACGTTCGGGCTCACCGGCGCCAGTTCCGTCGCCGTATACGCGTGCCCGATCGCTTCCACGCGGAAGTCCCGGTGCCTCGGGTTGGTCGCCTGCCACAGCGTCACCTTCAGCGGCGTGCGGTCCATGCTCACGCGGATCGAGCTGTCCGGCTCGAAGCTCCAATGCATCTCCGGCCGCTTCGTCCCATCCACAATCGACTGGTAGAACGCAGCAATGCTCTGGTTCACGTCCGTCCCCTTCAGCGAGTGGTCTGCGTTTGCCTCGTAGAGCAGGTGCTTCTCGCCGGGCAGATCTTTGAAGTAGAACTGCGACGAATCCGGCAGGAAGAACTGGCCGCCCGACGCGTTGATGATCAGCTTCGGTATCGTATAGCGCGCGCGGTACGAGTACGGGTCCACCAGGTCCATCAGCTTCTGGAACTTCGGATCGCCGATCTCGTCCATCAGGTGCTCGTCGTAGTAGTTCTTAACCGAAGGCGCCCAGAATCCATATGTGCGGTAGTGGTGCTCAAACGACGGCACAACGTTCAGCACGTCGATCACCATCGGCGCAATCGCAATCACCCGCGAGTCCACCGCCGCCGTCGTCCACGTCGTCCATCCCCGCTTCGACGCGCCCATCACAACGAAGCGGTCCACCCGATGTCCGCCGCCGTCCTTGCTTGCCGCAAACAACGTCACCGTATCCATCGCGCGCACCGCCGCCTTGGTCATCGGCAGCCGCAGCGGCCACGTGTCGTCGCCGGTGTCCAGGTACTTCCGCCACGTGTACGCGATAATCTCGTCTTCCTTGCGCGGTCCGTAGGGATCATTCCTAAACGTCAGCGGCTCGTTTGGCACGTCCAGCAGTTCGGTGGTCACCGTGTGCGTGATGGTCGCAATCTCCCCCATCACGTCATACGGCTTGGGGTGCTCTTCGGTCGTCGAGCCGCCCGCGATGTACAGCAGCCCGATCGAGCTCGTCACCTTGTCCGGCACGTAAATCTCCATCCAGTGCTTCCACACCGGCTGGTTCACATCCGCCACCGTGCGCCACTGCTGTGAGATCATGCGGATCAAAAACATCGTGTAGCCGGAAAAATGCTGGGAGTCCACCACCGTGTACTGGTAGTGGCTGTCCGGCGCGTGGACATACCGGTCCAGCTCCGTCTGCGGTGACGCTGAAATGCGCGATGCGCTCTGCGCCGCAACTGCCAGCGGCGCCAGGATGACCAGAACAAGAAGAAGACGAATACTGCGGAGTCTCTTCATCGCCACGAAGCCTCCACGAAAACAGAATTTCTGTTCGCGCCTAAGTCTAAATCAACCCCGGGGGGGCGTACGGAGCCGCAGGCCAGAGCAATCGGTCAATTTGAATCCGTAATGAAGGGTAAGGGCTTGATTGAAGGGTACGGGCTTCAGTCCATACATCATCTGCTGCAAAAATCGGCAGGGCTTTACCCCTGAGGGACGCTCTCTTGAAACCGGCATACTACCCCAGCATGGAAGCAGCTTGACCCGCCGCCGGCGCAGCCGCAGTCGGTGCCGCCGCCAGCGGCAAAGTAAAGCAAAAGGCCGCTCCCGACCCCAGCTCGCTCTCCGCCCACACCCGCCCGCCGTGCGCCTGCACAATGTGTTTCACGATGGCCAGCCCCAGCCCGGTCCCGCCCGACTCGCGCGAGCGCGCCTTGTCTACGCGGTAAAACCGCTCGAAGATCCGCCCCAGGTGCTCGGACGCAATCCCCGGCCCGAAGTCCCGCACCGTGAACTCCACTTCGCCTTCCAGCATCCGCGCCCCCACCCGCACCCGATTGCCGTTCCGGCCGTACTTGATGGCGTTCTCGATCAGGTTGCCGAAGACTTGGTTCATGGCGTCCGCGTCGGCCATCACCAGCGCCTCCGGCGCTCCGGTCGACTCGACCTTCACCTTGGAATCCACAATCATGCCGCCCAGCGCCTCGATCGCGTCGCGCACCAGCGCGCTGGCCCGCATCGGCTGCAGCGCCAGCTTGTAGTCGGGGCTCTCTACGCCGGCCAGCTCCAGAAGGTCCTCCGTCAGCCGGTTCATGCGGGTCGCGTTCTTCAGAATGATCCCCAGAAATTCCCGCACCGTCTCCACGTCGAAGTGCTCTTCCTCGATCAGCGTCTCCACGTAGCCCTGGATCGAGGTCAGCGGCGTGCGCAGCTCGTGACTGACGTTCGAGATGAACTCCCGCCGCGACTTCTCCGCAGCCTCCACGCGGGTCACGTCGTGCAGCACCACTAGCGCGCCTCCGGCCGTAAGCGGCGCAGCGCTGATCTCAAAAATCCGCCCCGGCGCCAGCGAGCTGGCCCGCCCGAAGCGCACCTCGCCCTGGCTCAGCGCCCCCTGCACGCAGGCCAGCACATCCGGATCGCGCACCGAGTGCACCAGCGGCCGTCCCGCGTGGATGGTGGTTCCGGCCATGCGTTGCATCGCTGCGTTTGACCAGCGCACCGCACCCTCCGCGGTCACCGCGATCACCGCCTCCTGCATCGAGTCGAGCATCGCGGCCAGCTCCTGCCGCGCGCTCTCGATCTCGGCGAAGCTCTGCCCCAGCCGTTCGGCGGTCTGGTTCAGTGCCGCTTCCATGCCGCTCAGCTCGTCCTCGCCGCCGTGATCCAGCCGCGCGCCCAGGTCGCCTTCGGCGATGCGCCGCGCAAAGGCCACCACCTGCCGCAGCCGCCCCGTCACCCGCACAGCCACATACGCGGCCAGCAGCAGCGCAAAGGCCAGTGCGATCATCCCCGCTCCCAGCGTCACCTGCGCATGCAGTCCCGGCGCGCCGGTGTGCGCCCGGCGCAACCGCGCCACCGCCTCCAGCGCCGCCGCGTAGCACGTCAGCACCAGCGCGAAGAGGCCGAGCAGCCGGAAAAAGATTTTGCCCGTCAAGTTACTCGCCTTTGGGAATCTCAAACCGGTAGCCCGCGCCGCGCACCGTCTTCAGATAGCGCGGGTTTTCCGGGTCGATCTCGATCTTCTCCCGGATGCGGCGCACGTACACGTCCACCGAGCGCGGCGTCACAAAGCGCGCGTCGCCCCACACCGCGTCCAGCAGGTGGTCGCGGCCGAACACCCGCCCCGGATGACGCGCCAGGTAGTCCAGCAGCCGGAACTCCGTGGCCGTGGTGGTGGTCAGCGTGCCGCGCACCGTCAACTGCATGGCGTTGGCGTCGATCACCACCTCCTCAAAGCTGATCACCGCCGGTGTGGTCGGCCGCTCGAAGCGCCGCAGCACCGCCTTCACCCGCGCCACCAGCTCGCGCGTGGCGAAAGGCTTGGTGATGTAGTCATCGGCGCCCATTTCCAGGCCCAGCACGCGGTCGTTCTCCCCGGCCCGCGCGGTCATAAAGATAATGGGAATCGTCGACAAAGCCGGGTTCGCCCGCAGCCGCCGGCAAACATCGAGTCCGCTGCCGCCCGGAACCATAATGTCCAACAGAAACAGCGCCGGAGGCTGCCGTTCCGCGTCCCCGATCACGTTGGTAGGGGTCTGATACAGCCGCGCCGCAAATCCTGCCGCTTCCAGGTGATGCTGCACCAGCCGTGCAATGTCGCTGTCGTCTTCCAGAACAAATACGGTTTGGCTCAACCCGTCATCCCCCGTCCGTCTTCTCTTGCCTGTCGTCCCTCGCCCGGCGGTCGTCGCCGCCTGCGTGCCGGAGCTGCGCGGAACCATTAACAGAGTAATGCAGCCAGGCAAACAGATTGCAAACGTACTGTGAATTTGCCCCCGTCCGCCTGCCCTCCGCGCCTGCATCTGTTCTCCTATCACTCTCTGCCGTCTAAACTTTCCCTTGACGCCCGCCGCACGCCCCTGCCAAACTTCCCTGCGCCCGGCGACCCGGCTGTTTCCCCCGCTCCCGCGGTCGTCCCCGGACCGCTTCTTCCCCTGCATCACCCCTCCGCGCCGGCGTTCCGCGCGAACGGAAGGAGCGCACAACCAATCACCATGGAGGCAGCATGAAAAAGTATCTTGCGGAACTGGTGGGCACCTTTTTCCTGGTCTTCTTCGGCGTCGGTGTCGTCGTCGTGGCCGGAGCCCAGGTCGGCATCATCGGCATCGCCTTTGCCTTCGGCCTCGGCCTGGTGGCCGCGGCTTATGCCATCGGCGCCATCTCCGGATGCCACATCAACCCCGCGGTCAGCATCGGCTTCTGGGTCGCCGGCCGTCTCAAAACAAAAGATATGTTCGGCTACTGGGCCGCCCAGTTCATCGGCGCGATCCTGGCCTCATGGATCGTCTATGTCATCGCCAGCGGCGCCGGCGGCGGATTCACCCTGGCCGCGAACGGCCTCGGCCAGAACGGCTGGGGCCCCAGCTACCAGGGTGGCTACGACCTGACCTCCGCCATCACCTTCGAGTTCTTCGCCACTCTGATCTTCGTCCTGGTCAACCTCGGCGCCACGCAGAAGGCCTCGCCGGCCGGATTCGCCGGCTTGGTCATCGGCATCACCCTGGTCGCCATTCACCTGCTCGGCGTTCACATCACCGGAACCAGCGTAAACCCGGCCCGCAGTCTCGGCCCCGCCCTGTTTGCCGGCGGCACGGCCCTCGCCCAGCTCTGGATGTTCCTCATCGTTCCCAGCCTGGGCGGCGCAGCCGCGGGTCTGCTCTTCCGCAAGGGCGCCCTGACCGCCGACTAAATCTTGCTCTGACCTCCCAGCCCCCGTATCATCCGGGGAACCGCCCTTGACGCGGTTCCCCGCACTCCCGCGCAACGCTATATCCTTTCAGGCAATGCCAAATGAACAGCCTGCAATGAAGAATCCCTGGCGCGCAGCCCCGCCCGCCATCGCCGCCGCCGCCCTGCACCTCATCCTCATGGCCGCCGTCCTTTGGCATGGCGGCGTCGATGCGCTCATTCAGCCCGACACCGGCAGCTATCTCCGCCCCGGCAGAAATCTCCTCCTCCACGGCCAGTTCGCCTCCGGCGGCCTTCCGGAGCTGGTCCGCACCCCCGGCTATCCCCTATTCCTCGCCCTGCTCAGTTGCGCCGGCCCTTCGCAGTCGCCCTCGCCCAGGTTCTGCTCTCCGCCGTCTCCGTGATCCTGGTCTGGCGTATCGCCCGCGCTCTCTACGCCGGCGAACGTGTAGCCCTTGCCGCCGCCTGGATCTTCGCCTTCGAGCCGCTCGCGGCTGTCTACTCGGTGGCCCTGCTCTCTGAAACGCTGTTCCTTTTCCTGTTTCTCCTTGCTCTCGACCGCCTCATCGCCTTTCTCAGCACCCACCGCCTCGGCGCGCTGGCCGTCTCCGGCCTTTCGCTGGCCGCGGCCGCCTATGTCCGCCCCATCGCCTACTACCTTTCCCTGGTCCTCGCCGCCGGCCTGCTCATCGCCCTGCGCCGTGTTCCCAGCCTGCGCTGGAAGGCCCCCGCCGTTCTCCCCCTCTACGCGCTTGCCTTGCGGCCTCCTGCGCCGCCGTCTGCCCGCGGTCTTTCTCTGCCTGCTCGTCGGCCTCGCGTTCTACTTTCTCGTCCTCTCCGGCAGAGCCGTCGGCGCGGCGCGGCTGCGCTTGCCCTATATGCCCATCGTCTGCATCCTGGCCTCAGCCGGCCTATAGCATTTTCGGAATTACTGTAGACAGAAGCCATGCACTCAAGTGGCTTTTTCCGCCCCGGGGTCCCCAACGACCGGGGTCCCCAAGAAGCGGTCTTGGCTTCTCGGGGTGGTAACGACAGGTCTTCGTCGTTGGGGTGGAAGCAAAAGCCACCCTCCACGATCCTCAAAAGGTCTTTATGTATTCCGAAAATGCTCTGCTCCGTCCTGCTTCACCCCGCCGCGCCTCCGATCATGTAGCCTGAGGTCGTGGGCCGGAGCCATTGCTCCGCCCGTGGGAGGGTGCATGACCTGGTTGATGCTGCTCGTGGGTCTGGTTGTGGGTATGTTTTCCGGTATCGTGGGCATCGGCGGTGGCATTCTGTTCATCCCCGCGCTGATCTGGCTGGCCGGAATGGATCAGCACAAGGCCCAGGGCACTTCGCTCGGCGCATTGCTGGCCCCCATCGGCCTGCTCGCCTTCATCGAGTACTACCGCAACGGCAACGCTGACCTGCGCATCGCCGCGCTGCTGGCCGTGGGCTTCCTGGTCGGGGGCTATTTCGGCGCGGTGGGCGCGCAGCACATCTCCGAGCTCTGGCTGCGCCGCATCTTCGCCGTCACCCTCATCGCCGTCGGCGGACACATGCTCTTCAGCCGCTGACCGCGCTCACGCCCGCGCAACACGGCATCTTCATAATTGCTATATACGAAGCCATACACCTGAGTGGCCCGCCGCGGTGGGCCACCCTGTATTGCCCTCAAAATATGTGGCATGATTCCGAAAATGCCTTGAACCGCAACCGCACGTAATCGCCCGTCCAGTTCCCTTGCTCGTCCTGCAGCGCCACAGCCAGCAGCTCAAGCGTCTCGCGCACCACCGTCTCCCGCAGTTCCTCCGGCAGCCGCTCCATCACGCCGCGGCGAAAGGTGCGCATCCATCCCTCCATCCCGCTCGCCAGGCGCGTCGGCCGCGGAATCAGCTCCATCCGCTCCACCCTGAACCCATGCCGCGTGAGCCGCCCGCTATACGCTTCCGGCGTGGGATAGTAGTTCACCTCGTCCTCCTGCCCCCCATAACCGTGCCGCTCCAGCACCGCCCGCAGCGCCACACGGATCGCCGCAATATTGCCGTGCCCGCCCATCTCCGCCACGAATCGGCCCCCCGGCTTCAGCACCCGGCGCACCTCGTCCATCATCGCGTCCTGTCCGCGCACCCAGTGCAGCACGGCGTTGGAAAACACCGCTTCGAAGCTCCTGTCCGCATAGGGCAACCGCTCCGCCGCAGCCTCATGAGCGTCAATCCCCCGCCCCCGCGCCGCCGCGACCATCTCCGGCGACGCATCCACTCCGGTCACCAAAGCCCCCGTCGCAACCAGGCGCGCGGTCAGTTGCCCGTCCCCGCAGCCCAGGTCCAGAATCCGCTCACCCGCCCGCGCGTCCAACCACTCCACTACCGCTCCCGCCAGTCCATGCACGAATCCTGCATCCCGGCCATAGGCCTGCGGGTCCCACCGCTGCGTCATACGCGCCTCCACCTACCCAGTCTCGCCGCAGCCAGCGCATAAGACAAAGTAATTTGATTGTGGCTTTGGATAAGGAATTCTTATGCAGAAAAACAGCCGCTTCGGCCGCTCCTAAAGCGTCTGCACCGGCACCAGCGTCAGATCGTCCACCAGCCCCACTTCCTTCTGCACAAACGGCTCGCCGTAGCGCACCCCGCCCAGCAGCCCATAGTGCCGCGCCTCGGCGAAGGTCCGCTCCCGAATCTCCTCTTCCGCCACGAACAGCCCGCTCCCCGCCGCCTGGTTGGCGTATTGCGAGCGGTAAGCCATCAACGCCGCGTGCCTCTGATCGATGAACGGCGTAATGTCCACCACGAAGCTGGGCCGCACATCGGCGTAGAGGCTGGCATACACAATCTTGAACGGCCGGTGCGGTGCGAGTCCGGTCTCGATCTTGGCCAGTCCGGAGAGAAAGCAGGCGTCGTAGCCCAGCAGCCCCGTGGTCGCATGATCCGGATGCCGCGCCTGCCAGTAAGGCAGAATCACCACCCGCGGCCGCAGCCGCCGCAGCACGCGCACAATCCGGATGCGGTTATCGAAGCTGTTCTCCACCGCCCCGTCCGGCAGGTCCAGCGCCTGGCGCCAGCCGACGCCCAACAGGCGCGCGGCCTCCGCCGCCTCTTCGGTCCTCTCCGCGGCGCTGCCGCGCGTGCCCGCCTCGCCCCGCGTCAAGTCCAGAATCGCCGTGCGCAGCCCGCGCGCGGCCATGCGCAGCAGCGTGCCACCGCACGTCTGTTCCACGTCGTCGCGGTGCGCGGCAATGGCCAGAACATCGGCCGCCGGCCCCGCGGTTTGATCGCAAGCGTGCTCGGCTGCCGTCATAGCGTCAGTAAACGGTGTTGTTGGCGTCGGTGGTGCCATCCATGTAGGCCACATCCCACGCGGTGCCGGTGACGGTGACGTACTGGTTGTCAATCGCGCTGCCGCCGCTGGTCGAGTAGATATACACCTGTCCGCCCTCGGCCGCGTAGATCTTGTGCAGCCCTTCTACGTCGGCGATGCCGGTCGCGTCGCCGATATACGGCTCCAGCAAAGTCACGCTATTGGTGGCCGTGTTGAACATGGTCAGGCAGCCGTACCCGGATCCGTACGTCGCCGGATTATTGTAGCGCTCGCCGTTGGTGCACTTGGTCATGCCGATCCAAAGCGTGTTGTCGTCGGCTTCGATCATCCGGCTCGGTCCGCCCGGCACCCCGTCGCTGATCGAAACCGGGTTGGGCGATGTCCCCGTCGGCGGCGCCAGCGCGTTGGCTTTCAGGTCCAGCCGTGTCAGGTAGCCAGCCCAGTAGCCGTCCGGCATCAGCTTCTGTCCCACAACATACATCGTGGAACCGTCCACCAGCGCGTTGCTGGCGCCGTTGGGCACGGAGATGGTACAGCCGTTCGATGTGCCCGCCGCTCCGCAGGTGCTGGTCAGCGCGGCTTCCGTGGGAAGAAACCCCGATTGCTCCCCGGGGGTGAAGATCATCGGCGCCACCGGCAGCAGCGAGACCCCCGAGTCGGTGCCGCCGCACTCCGGACCGCAATTCAGCACATAGGCAGTCGAGCCGTCCGCCGAGAACACCGCCTTGTCTGGATGGTCGAAGGTCAGCGGCGTTCCGTAGTAAGTCCCGGTCGAATCCACTTGGTCCGGGCTCTCCGCCTGGAACAGGCACCACCGCGGCGCGTTCTGAGGCTCGCAGTCCACCGCCGCCTTGGGCCAGGTTGCGGAGCCTCCGGAGTAGGCGATGGTCTGCCCACCGGTCAGTTCCTGCGGATAGTACACATACGGGGAATTCAGCGCGAACACCAGGACCGCCGTGCCCCCCGGGCTAACGCTGACGCGGTAGATATCCGGCAGACCCAGATAAAAGGTCGCGGCGGTCCTCTGGCTGGAGACCAGCAATAGGTGCGCAGCCTCTTCGGCGGCAAACACGAACGCGCCGTCGCGGGTGACGAATATACTCGATGCGGAGCTGCCGCTCAGTCCTTGGGCCGAGGTGCCCATCGACTCCGTCTGGTAGTTGACAAAGGACAGCGAAGTCGCTCCTCCCGCGCTGTACACCGCGCCCACCTGCTGTTCGGGAATGTTCTGGATGGTGAGCGGCAGGTTGCCGGTGTAACCGGTGATGAAATAGCCGGGCGTCAGGCCGTTGTAGCTGCTGCGGATATCGTAGAACGCGTCCATAATCTCCAGCCCGCTGGCGCCGCCCGCGCTGGTATTCTGTATGGCCACCATCACGCGGTTAAGAAGGCCGCTCGGCGGCAGCGTTCGCCCGGCAAAATAAACGCTGCTTCCGCACCCAGCCAGCGCAGCCGCCGCCACCAGGGAGGTCAGCGCGCTTATCCAAAGACTTCTCTTCTTCAAAATCCCTTACCTCGATCGCATGCGCATATGCTGCCGCGTACCCTGGCACGCTGCGGTTACGCCGTTTCCCCGGACGCCGCTTCCGCCTGGCCGCTGCCAGCAGCCAGGCTCCGCGCCTCGTCCCCTCAAAACGGCAAGATCGTCCTTACCCAGGCGGCCGATTCCAACCACGCCACCCGGCGCCTCGACCTCGTATGCTGGCCGCCGGCGCGGGAGTCTCAGTCCCATCCCCGCATGGCGTAGATCCCGCTTCAGCATGTCGATATCAACCGAAGTATAACAAAGCACACCCGAAGGCTGGCGCGTCCGCTCCCGGTGCCGTAGCATGACAAAAGAATGAGTTCGTTCGCCGAAATCTTTGCCGACCGCCCCATCCTCGCCGACGGCGCCATGGGTACCGTCCTCTACGCCCGCGGCATCTTCATCAACCGCTGCTACGACGAGTTGAACCTCTCCGACCCTGGCCTCATCCTGGCCGTCCACGAAGAGTACCTGCAGGCCGGCGCGGAGATCCTTGAAACCAATACCTTCGGCGCCAACCGCATCCGCCTCGCCCGCCACGGCCTCGCCGGCAAGGTGAAAGAGATCAATACCGAAGGCGTCAAGCTCGCCCGCAAGGCCGTCAATTCTCTCCGCGAAAAGCAGGCCGGCGAGGCTTGGGTGGCCGGCTCGGTCGGCCCATTGGGCGTCCGCCTCGAGCCCCTCGGCAAAACCGGCCTCGATGAAGCCCGCGCCGTCTTTGCCGAGCAGATCGCCGCCCTGGCCGAGGCCGGCGCCGACATGATCATCATCGAGACCATGCCCGCCCTCAACGAAGCCCGCGAGGCCCTCCTGGCCGCCCGCGAAACCGCGCCCAACCTTCCCGTCCTGGTCATGGTCACCGTCGACGAAGAGAGCAACTGCCTCGACGGCTCCTCGCCGCAGCATGCCGCCGCCATTCTCACCGAGGCCGGCGCCGGCGCCATCGGCGTCAACTGCTCCTCCGGACCCACCACCGTGCTCACCGCCATCGAGGCCATGCGCTCGGCCACCACCCTGCCCCTGGCCGCCATGCCCAACGCCGGCATGCCCCGCGCCGTCGAGGGCCGCAACATCTATCTCTGCTCGCCCGAGTATATGGCCAGCTTCGCCCGCAAGGCCATCGCCGCCGGCGCGCAGATCGTGGGCGGCTGCTGCGGCACCACCCCCAACCACATCCGCGCCATGCGCTCTGCCATGCGCGCCCTCGACGCCCAGACCCACATCGAGGTCCACGGCGCAGCCCCCGACCTGAACATCGAAACCCCGCCCATCCCCCTGCGTGAGCGCTCCCGCATCGGCGCCCTCATCGCGGAAAAAAAGTTCATCACCCTGGTGGAAGTCATTCCCCCCAAGGGCATCAACTGCATGAAGGAGATCGAGGGCGCGCAGTTCCTCTCCCAGCTCGGCGTCCACGCCATCAACGTGTACGACTCGCCGCGCGCCTCCGCGCGCATGAGCGCGCAGAGCCTCTGCATCCAGATTCAGCAGCAGACTGGTATCGAAACAATCCTGCATTACACCTGCCGGAACCGCAACATTCTCAGCATTCAGTCCGACCTGCTCGGCGCTTCGTCGATCGGCCTCAAAAATATCCTCTGCATCACCGGCGATCCGCCTGAGCTGGGCAACTATCCTGACGCGACTGCCGTCTTTGACGTCGATTCCATCGGTCTGGTCAACATGGTCCGCCAGCTCAACCACGGCCTTGACATCGGCGGCAACTCCATCGGCGTCAGCACCAACTTCACCATCGGCGTGGCCGCCAACCCCGGCATCCCCGACATCGAAAACGAGCTCCGCCGCTTCGCCTATAAAGTCGAGGCCGGCGCCGAGTACGCCATCACCCAGCCGGTCTTCGACCTGCGCCTCTTGGAAATCTTCCTCGAGCGCATCGACGATCGCATCCACGACCATCGCATCCCAATCATCGCCGGCATCTGGCCCCTCACCAGCCTGCGCAACGCTGAGTTCATGAAGAACGATGAGCGCATCTCCATGCCCGAAGAGGTTATGCTGCGCATGGCCCAGGCCGACTCGCCCGATGCCGCGCGAGAGGAAGGCATCAAAATCGCCCAGGAGATGCTGGCCGCGGTCCGCCCCTACGTCCAGGGCGTGCAGGTCAGCGCCCCCTTCGGCCGCTTCGACCTCGCCGCCGAAGTCATCGCCAGCGTCCTCCCCAAAGGCCAAACCCCCATGCAGCAGTAGCCGTTCGCGGCCCTGAACCAAGCGGATATTGGAGCAACCGCCATGCCGTCCTTTGAAGAATCGCTGAAGAAGCTCGAATCGATCGTAGAACAGTTGGAAAAAGGCGATCTCCCCCTAGAAGACTCCCTCAAGCTCTTCGAAGAGGGCGTCGGCCTCTCGGCGGCCTGCAAAAAAGAGCTTGACGCCGCCGAAGGCAAGGTCCAAATCCTGGTCAAGCAGCGCGACGGCTCCCTCAAAACCGAGCCCTTCAATCCCGAAAAGTAGCAGCTATCCCAGCCACTGCGGGTTGTGCGCTGTCCCATCGAAGTGATTGGTCGTCTTGAACAGCTCGTACTTCCCCTGCGCCGCCGCCGTCGCTGTCCGCGCCAGCAGGCTCGCCACCTCGGCCTCGCTCATCGGCTTGAAGGTCCGCACTGCCTCGAACGCCTGATCCAGAACCGCCTGGCTGTCCAGTCCTGTAATCTGCGTAGACGAAGGCAGATTCATACAATAGTGCAGGCACTCGATCGGTTTCACGGTCCCGCTCTGGAGAATGAAGTGGTCCCCGAAGCACTTCATCCCCAGCGCGCCGATCCCCTCTCGGTTCAGCACCGGCAGCACGTTGTGGCCAAAGCTCCGGAAGTGCGCGTCCATCACGTTCAGCGGCATCTGCACTGCGTCGAAGTGGAAATCGTGCGCCCGCGCCTCATCCAGCATCCGCAGGTGCACCACCGGATCCTTGTGCCCGGTAAACCCGATATACCGCAGCTTGCCCGCCTGCTTCGCCGCCAGCATCGCCTCCATCCCGCCCTCGTTGAAGATGCGGTCCGGGTCCTCCAGCCGAATCACCTCGTGAAACTGCATCAGGTCCACGTGCTCCACGCCCAGGTGCTGCAGCGACTGGTCGATCTGCTGCGACACTGCCTCCTTCGTCCGCCCGTCCACCTTGGTCATCACGAAGACTTTGTTGCGGTAGCCGTCGCGCAGCGCCTTGCCCATGCGGATCTCGCTCTCGCCGCCGTTATAGTCCCAGCAGTTGTCCATAAAGGTCACGCCACGGTCGATCGCCTGCCGCATCAGCTGGATCGATTCCCGTTCGCTGAGCGACGGCTTGCCCATGTGGTAACCGCCCAGTCCGATCACCGAGACGCGCTCGCCCGTCCGCCCCAGCGTCCGGTAAATCATCCCGTCTTTCTCCGCAGTCGTCGCTTCCGCGCGTAGCGCGCCCGCAAGCAGTTGCGCCGAGGCGGCCGCGCCGGCCGCCGTCCTCAGAAAATCCCGCCTGTCCATCATGGTCTTTCCCTCCGCTGCCTCAAACGCCGTTGTCTCTCAGTCCCTCAGTCCCTTAGTCCCTCGGTCCATCAGTCCCTGTCTCTCTGCCTTTTCGCTTTTTTGCTTCTGACAAGCCAGCCCCCAGTGTGCCCTACCCCTTGCGCCTTTTTTCTGGCGCAAGAATAGAAAGCCACGAACCTCATGCCGCGCAAGCGGCGGCTGCCCCACCGCAGGTGGCTATTCCCTATTCCCTCGTTCCCTTCAGCTTCTGCATCATCACAACCAACATCTTGCCCACCTCGTCGGCCAGCCCCTCCACAAAACGGCGATCCTTCTCCGTGCCGAACCCAAGACCATCCGCAATCACGAGTTGCGTCTGCACCTCGCTGTTTGAGCCCCTGGCATGACCCAGGCAGACCATGTACTCTCCGCGCGACGACTTGCCATAGCCTTCCGCGATATTGCTGGCGACGGATACAGACGCCCGGCGCAGTTGATGGGTCAAGCCGAACTGTTCGGAAGCCGGAAACGAGGAAGTCAGCTTCTAGATTGCCAGGCACATCTGAACCGCCCGCTGCCAAACCACAAGGTCTCTGAAGGAATCGCCCATTCCACCCCCCATTCACTCTTGTTCACGCTATCGATGAGCAGCAGAAACGATCTTCCGGCAGCATACGCCGCCTCAGCAGCAACCACCTGCCTATTCCCTACTCCCTATTCCCTGTCTTTTTCGCCAGCCGCGCCAGCACAGCCTGCTCCCGCATCACCTGCCGCAGCGGCCGCGCCGGCGTTCCGAACAGCACCGTTCCCGGCCGCAGCCCCTCGTTGGTCACCGTCTTCCCATTGAACACCCCAGACTGTCCGCCCAGAATCACCCCCGGCCCCACGTGCGCGTGGTCGCCGATGCCCACCTGTCCCGCGATCACCGCCCCGTCGCCCACCGTGCTCGATCCCGAAATCCCGGTCAGCGCCACCAGGATCACGTCCTCGCCGATCTCGCAGTTGTGTCCCACGTGCACCAGGTTGTCGATCTTCGTGCCCCGCCCCACCCGCGTCTCCCTGAGAGCCCCGCGGTCCACCGTCGAGTTGGCCCCGATCTCCACGTCGTCTTCAATGTGCAGCGTTCCCTGCTGCGGAAACTGCGTATACGCCCCGCTCTTCGCGTCGCGCACATACCCAAATCCATCCGCCCCCAGCACTGCCCCCGCGTGCACCACCACGCGATCGTCGAGCGTTGTCCCGCTATAAACCACCGCCCGCGGATAAACATGGCACTTCGCGCCGACCACCACCCCCGCGCCGATCACCGCGCCCGCATCCACGCGCGTTCCATCCCCGATCCGCGCCCCCGCGCCGATCACCGCGCACGCCCCAATGCTCACCTCCGCGCCCAGCTCCACGCCCGCGCCGACCACCGCCGCCGGATGCACCCCACCCGCAGTCTCCGCGCGCCGCATCATCTGCGCCGCCCGCGCAAACCACAGCCGCGGCTGCTCGCACTCCACAATCGCGATCGCCCTTTTCCCAGCCCGTCCCGCCATCAACCCCGCCGCCAGCCCCGTCTTCACCACCACCGCCCCGGCCCCGCCGCCCAGCGCCAGCTCCGCCGCCCCGGCATCCTCGGCAAAGGTCAGCTCCCGTTCCCCGGCCGTCTCGGAGTCCGCCACCGCCGTCAGCCGCGTCTCCGCGCTGCCCGCGGCCAGCTTCCCGCCCAGGGCCCCGATCAGTTCGCCCAGCTTCATGCGCGTCCTCCCACAAAAAAGCGGTCAAGAAGAAATCTGCAAAAAATAAAGCCGCCCAAAATCAATACAACGGCGGCTCGCCCGGCGGCCTGGTCTTCCAGCGCCGGTGAATCCACAACCATTGGTCCGGGTAGCGCCGGATCCACGACTCGATCGCCGCAGTCGCCATCTGCGTGGTCGCCAGAATGTCCGCCGCCGCATCATCCGTGTGCGGCGTCTGAATCTCCTCGCCCACGTGGATCATGTAGTGGCCCAGCTCCGGCTCCCACACGCAGAAGGCCGGCATCATCGCCGCCCCGGTCTTGCGCGCAATGTGCGCCAGTCCCGTCGCCGTGCAGGCTTCGATCCCGAAGAACTTCACAAACGAGCCCTGCGGCGGGCTCATATTCGTGTCCATCAGGAAACCCACCGCCTCGCCCTTGCGCATCGCCAGCAGCAGCCCCCGGCCGAAATCGTCCTTGTGGATCACCCGGTTCCCGTACATGCACCGGATTCCATTCACAAAGTCGTCCAGCTTGCGATTGTCCAGCCGCCGGATGATCATGTTCATCGGCTCCGCCACCAGCGAGTGGTAGAAGCTCATCAGCTCCCACGCCCCCAGGTGCCCGGTGATAATCAGGATGCCCTTGCCGCGCGCCTTCGCGGCCCAGAAGTGCTCCATCCCCTCGATGCCGATCCAGTCGCCGACATTTTCCCGGGAATAGCCGCGCATGCGGCAGAACTCCACCAGTTGCCAGCCCAGGTGAATGTACACCCGCCGCAAATTCTGCCTGCGCTCTTTGTCCGTCAGCTCCGGCAGCGCCATAGCCAGGTTGCGCCGGCCCACCCGCCGCAGCCGCCCGTGCCCCCAGTACACGGCAAACGCCAGCCCCTCGGCAAGCCGCCGCGCCACTCCTCTGGGAAGCCATCCCAGGCTGCTCGCCACGGACACCGCCGCCCAGTACTCCAGGCTCTTTCGCAATCTTGAACGCACAGATCAGTTTAGACTGCCGCAGCCGCCCGTACCGCCTACAGCAGAACCAAGGTTGATGTATCCCGAATCCGATGACCTCAAGTCAACGCGACCATCCGGGGCCACCAATGACTGCCCTTTGTCGTTGGAGTGGGACCATCAGGACTGGGGTCCCCACGGACTCGGGGTCCCCAGCGAGCGATCTTTGCTCGCTGGGGTGGACAGACAGGTCCCTGTCCGGGGGTGGAGCGAGCGGCGACCTTCTTCGATGATGGCCAGGCTACAGTAACCCTGGTTCTGCTCTAGGCGCGGCCCCCGCCCCGTCGTCAGAACGCCCCAAAAACCGCAGGCGGTCCGGCATTCGCCGGACCGCCTGTCGAGCCATTCCCGGTTTGCGTTTCGTCTACTGGTGCTTCGCTTCCACGAAGTAGTGCGCCACCGTGCGCACAAACGGAACTGCACCCTCAGGAATGGCCACGTTGCCGCGCAGGATCGACTCAAACGAATGCGCCCCGCCGAAGTACAGCTCCGTATCCTCGGCGTTCTGGCTCACGCTGGTTCCGTCCAGGTCGATGCCGGCAAAAATGCCCTTGTTGCGCGAGTAGCTCAGCAGCTCGGCGTGCATCGATATGTCCGTTGCCGCTTCGCCTTCGCGTCCCACTGGCCCCGCCGCGGCCGAGGCATCGCCGCCGATCTTGAACTTGCTCTTCAGCAGGTCCTGCAACCCGCGGTCGTTCATCGCCACCAGCACCAGGTCGGTCGACTGGCCGCCGATCTGAAATCCAAACGACCCGCCAGCCATGCGGATGAACACCGGTGCGCTCCAGCCATGTCCGGTCCGGCAGGTCACCACTCCCTGCCCGTACTGCGCGCCGAAGACGAAGGCTCCCTTCTTCAGCCCTGGAACCACTGCCACGCAGGTGGCCGACTGCAGGATGTTCAGCGGGATGCTGCGGTCCTGGGCGCCCATGATCTCCTGCATTACCACCTGCGCGGCATCGATCCGCGCCTGCAGATCGTTACGCGAGGAGGCGGCAACCGCCGGCACGCTCAGCATCAGGGAAAGACAGATGCAAACAATGGACTTTTTCAATTCAGGCTCCTTTCGCTGCGCGGATTCCTCCGCGGGTAATGGAATCGTAAGCCATACGCCGGCGTACCCGTACACCGGGCCCGGGGCGCCTGGCCGGTTCTGGATAAACGGCCTGACACACGGTATAGCATCCGCGCCCGCAGGCTTCAAGAGCCTACTTAACTTGATGTTCAGATGCAGAAATGGTTGAAGGGGAGGGCTGCGACGGGGTGCTGGAGGCGTTTTTTCCTGCTAGGATAAGAAAATCAAAAAAATAGGAGTTCCCAGGCTTCATGGAACACATGCTGCCTGGGAACTCCTTTCCCCAGATCTGCGTTGTTTCTGGAAACAACTCTGTGGGAAAACACCAAAGTACACAAGGGCACGGAAGTCGTGTGCCCATTGGTAACGTGGAAGTTGGCCTCATCGGTAACCATCGCCTCCGCGTTCGGCCCAAGACAAATGGCGCCAGGCGCACGCCCCCGCTGCCGCCATTCGCGCGCAGGGAAAAACCGCCTCAAATCTTCAGGAAAGCCCCGTCAAATCCTCGCAGAAGACCCCCTCTATAGTCCCCTGCGCGCCTGCTGCCCGGCTTCCTCGGGCTGCGCCAGCCGGTTGAGAACTCGCATGGAGAGCTCGATCCGGTTCTCCGCTCCGGTCTTGCGCAACAGCCGGCTCACGTGAGCCTTGACCGTCCGCTCCTCGATCCCCAGCCGCCGGGCAATCTCCCGGTTCGGCTGCGCCATCAGGATCAGGTCCAGAACCTGCTGCTCCCGCCGGGTCAGCAGCGGAGCCGCGCCGGCGTTGGCGTTGGGAACGCGCAGCAGCCGGTCGATCAGCTTGGAGAGCAGCCGCCGAGGCGCCCAGATCGATCCCTCCGTGACCACCTCGATCGCCATCCGGATCATCGCCGGGCTGGCCGCCGGGCTCAGGTAGGCCCTGGCCCCGGCCACAATCGCGTTCATGATCAGTTCTTCGTTGCTCTCCGGCCCGATCACGATCAGCCGCAGCTTAGGCCGCACCCTGCGAATGCTCTCCAGCGTCTCCAGGCCGGCGGAAGTCGAGTTCAGATCCACCACCATGTATCCCAGCGAGTCGTGCGCCAGCAACTCCTTCAGGGTTCCCGTCACCGGCAGCAGCTTCGCCTTGCCGTTCTCGTCGCTCGGCTCAAAGACGGTGGCCAGCCCGGCCAGCCGTATGGGCTCATCGGAGATCAGTCCGATATGAATTGGCCCTCCCGGAATCGGCCGTTGCCCTGAGAACATCGCGCTCCCCCATCCAGCGGCTCGAGACCTGCGCCCCCGTCTCCAGTACCGCACCCCGTGTACAGGCTACAGCGGTTTCGATTCTGCTGCTTACAGAATCCATGCGGCTGAGTGGCTTTTTCCTCGCCGGGGTCCCCAGCGACAGGTCGTGGTCGCTGGGGTGGAAGTAAAAGCCACCCTCCACGTCCTCTCGATGTTGATGTGTGAAGCGAAACCGCTCTAACCACCCGATCCCCGGCTCGCGCCCCGCTCCAATCCAGCCCGCTCCGCGTCTACAGCTTTGGCAGCACGATTCCCTGTTGCTTCTGGTACTTCCCCTTGCGGTCGGCGTAGCTCACCTGGCACGGCTCGTCGCCGCGGAAGAACAGGATCTGGCACAGACCTTCATTGGCGTAGATCCGGGCCGGCAGCGGCGTCGTGTTGGAGATCTCCAGAGTGACAAATCCCTCCCACTCCGGCTCGAACGGCGTCACGTTCACAATAATCCCGCAGCGCGCATACGTCGACTTGCCCACGCAGATGGTCAGCACATCCCGGGGAATCCGGAAGTACTCGATCGACCGCGCCAGCGCGAAAGAGTTCGGAGGGACGATCACCGACTCAGCCCGCACCGAGACAAACGACCGCTCGTCGAAGGCCTTGGGATCGATGATGGCGCTGTTCACGTTGGTAAAAATCTTGAACTCGTCGGAGACGCGCAGATCGTATCCATAGGACGAGAGCCCGTAGGAGATGACCCCGCTGGCCACCTGTTTCTCGCTGAAGGGCTCGATCATGCGATGCTTGATCGCCTGTTCCCGGATCCAACGGTCGCTCTGGATGGACATGCCTCTCCTCAACCCGCGCTTTTTCCCTCCCGCACCGGCTGTCTTTCTGTCAAGCGGTTGAATCAAGATTAAACTACGCGAACTTGAAGGTTTATCTTAAGCAACCCGTCAGCAGCTTGACAAACGCATTCCCGCAACGCGTCAGCTTAACCACTCAGCCGAAGGGCGCCCGCTTTACATCCTGCGGAAAATCCCCGTGCTCGCCGTTTTGTATCAGGGCGCGGCTCTACTCGCCGCGACGAGCTGAAAAACTCATTTCGGTGAAGGGTCCGGGCTTCAGCCCGTACATCAACCAGCGAGAATCAATGCGGGCTTTACCCCTGAGGGATGTTTTTCGGAGATCTCCTTCGAAACCTTGCCCTTTTCCGCGGCCTGTTTAGTCCCTGCAGAAGAATTTCAGGGAGATTCGCCGTTGCTTGGTGCCCCACTTCCGCTGCGGCGGACCTTTATTCCGGCGCGAGGGTGAGATACCACGAGCCCCCATCCCGCCCCGACCAGGGAAATATCCTCATGGGGTAACCCAATTCTCTTCTTCCCCAAACACCGCAAAACCTGTACTATCACCAGCGTAAGGCGTAGTAAAGTAAATCCAGAGCATTTTCGGAGCTCCGGCAGACCTGCTAAGAATTCCGCAAGGCGGTTTTTTCTTCCGGAAAAACGCCGCATGTATGTGCGCTTACGGTCTACCCGCCATTCCGCCGATGCTTAAGCCGCGACAGCGAGGTTACTCCATTGATTAAGCAGGACATCGTCCATCACGTAATCGAGCGCACCGGCCTGCCGCGCAGCAAGGCGGAGGCAGCCGTGGATACCGTCTTCGAGGGCCTCAAGCGGGCCCTGGCCGCCGGCGAGCGCATCGAACTGCGCGGATTTGGCGTCTTCAGCGTCCGCGCCCGCAAAACTGGCATTGGCCGTAACCCCCGCACCGGAACCGAGGTCAGCATCACCCCCGGCAAAGCGGTCCGCTTCAAACCGGGTAAGGAGCTGCACTCGCTCAACGCGGGCGGGTCCGCAAGTTAACCCCGGAATTTAACCCCGGAATTTAACCGGTTGACCGGCGCGGCCGTAGGCTGCTGACCGGCGCGCCATGCGCCCCCGCCCTGCGGACCGCAGCCCCTGTGTCGGGACCGGCTTTCGGGACCGGTATTCGGGACTGTTCTCTTACACGGGTTCCAGGGACTTTTTCCCTCGGCCGGCTCCCCGGCAGCCGTCTCCACCCCCCTGCTCGCCGTGTGCAGCGCTGGCGAAATGCGGCTGGTGAACTGAGGATCGAGTGCCTTCTACCTTCAGGCAGTATGGTCTCCCGCTCCTGCTGTTCGGCGCCAGCATGCTCACCACCACCGCCAACGGCGCGCGCTTCATGCAGAACTTCCTTGAAGGCATGCCGCCGGTCGTCCGTGACAGCGACCTCTGGCCCTGGGCCTGGCTCGCCAACCACCCCAATCTCTTCGCCATCGGCTGGTCCTTTTCCTTCACCCTGCTCGGCATTCTGCTGATTCACGAGTTCGGCCATTACTTCGCCTGCCGCTGGCACAAGATTCGCGCCACCCTGCCCTGGGTTCTGCCCGCGCCCACCCTCAGCGGCACCGCCGGCGCCGTCATCCAGATTCGCTCCCGCATCCCTTCCCGCGACGCCCTCATGGACATCGGCGTCTATGGTCCCCTGGCCGGTTACATCGCCTCGGCCGTCGCCATCGCCGTCGGCTTCGTGCTCAGCACCCCCACTCCCGCTGACGCTCCTGCCGCCATCGTCCGCTTCGGCGGCTCGCCGCTCACCATTCGCGTCCTGCACTCCCTCATGCTCCAGTGGGACCCGTCCATACCCGCCTTCGACCAGATCACCCCACACCCCGTCCTGGTCGCCGGCTGGATCGGCCTCTTCATCACATCCCTCAATCTCATCCCCGGCGGCCAGCTCGACGGCGGCCATCTCCTCTACGCGCTCTCCCCGCGCCTGCACCGCTTCTTCTCCGGCTTCCTGCCCTTCGTGCTCTTCGTCGCCGGAGCCGTCTTCTGGGTCGGCTGGATTCTCTGGGGCATCTTCCTCATGATTCCCGCCATGCGTCATCCCCGCGTGCCTGTCGAGCCCGGCCTCAGCCGCGGCCGCGTCGTGCTCGGCATCATCGGCATCGTCATCTTCTTCCTCACCTTCACCCCCACACCCTTCTACGACAGCTCCCTCATGCACTTCCTCCACTCCAACCCCTTCACCACCACCCCCTACTGAGCGGTGTCTGTCCTCCACCGGCGAAGTCGCCCCACGGGGAAATGAAACCGACCGCTCCAGGTCCGTTCTCCCGTAGGGAGAATGCGAAAATAGCCCAGGATGAAGTCCGCCGCAGCGGACGGAATCCTGGGTCAACATTCCTCCAACCTCTTCCCCGTCCCGTAGGGCCGGGGCGAAACTTACGTTTTTGTTTCTTTTTAGCGAAGTAAGCGGCGTAAGCGGTTCTATGGCTGTATGCGGTGTCACACACTGCGGAAAAACTCATCGGGAGCGGCAAGATGCGTCAGGGCACGACCGGGGAACCCACCCAGTGGGTGGGTCGCGTGCCGTATGCGCCGCAAAATCAACGTGGGCAACAGACCTCGCGGCCAGTGCGCAGATCGCTTTACGATGAGATGTGTTTGGCATCACTGATCGGCGGCCATCGCCGGTCCGATACTTCGACATCTACTCAGGAGATCTGCCCGTGAATAGTTGCCGCGTGCGTTTGTTCAGTTCTGCCCTGTTCGTTTTTCTCGTTTTGGCTGCTGCCGTCCAACCTGCCTTTGCTCAGAAGGCTCATGCCACGCAGGAGCACCATCAGCCGATTCCAGCCGGGAAAACCTGTTCTAGCTGCCACAAGATGACGTATGCCCAATGGAAAGACAGCCCGCATGGCGCTGGCGGCATCGAATGCACCGTGTGCCATGGCGAGATCACAGCACAGAGCGTCACGGCCACGCCGGCGTTAAGCGTATGCGACACCTGTCACACCGAGCAGGTGGCACAACTGAAGTCTGATCCATTCAAGCAAGGCAAGACGTGTGTCACCTGTCATTCACCACACACCTTCTTGGGGCACCAGAAGGTGGCCCCGGCAGGCAAGGGATAGCAATTTCCAGGCTTCGCTTTCTCGAACTGTCGGCCGGCGCATCCGCGCTCACCGCCCTGGAAACGTGTCTTCGTATGCCAAGGGAATGTACGACCGCTTGCCCTGAAAACTAGTGTAGTGCGTCACGGATTTCGAAGATTATGGTCAAGGCCGGTACAAAGCCCGCGAAGCGGGTGCCAGACGGTATAGCATTTTCGGAATTGCTGTAGACCGAAGCCACGCACTTAAGTGGCTTTTTCCTCAAGAAAAAGCCACCTGCTACGGCTCTCAAAAAGTCTAAATGTATTCCGAAAATGCTCTAGCCCCAGGCGCGAGCCTGGGGAAAGCGGTTGAATTCAGCAGGTCCAGCCCGCTTTAGCGGGCGGAAGAAACACCCGTGATTCCCACGATGGCGCAGAAAATAATCTGCAATCTGCATGACGCACTACACTAGTAGGTCGGCACTACACGGCAATTCCGCCTCTTCTCCTCACCGCGGTGAACAAAACAAAGGAACTGCTTCCCCGGCTCTCCAGCCAAATCACCCTCAGCACGCGCTTATTGGGAAGGTCGGGTTAGCGGCGTCGGCGGGGCTAGCGCGTCAGTTTCAACCCACTGATCGAGCCAGCGTTGCAGCAGCGTCCAATTCTCGCGCAGCCGACCATCCGGCCAGAACCCGTCCGCAGACTCTGTGGGGGTTTCCCGACACTAATCCGTATTGCGCTGGACTAGGGTAGTCCTTGACTGGACTCCCAGCATAAGCTTGCGACCTTTCAAGGGAACACCCGGTCTGCAATAATCCCACCAGACTGTGCCCCGTTCATCGCGGCCTTATCGCGATGAGCGGGTCGTCGGGCAAGGTCCCAGCGGAGTTACGATAGCACCATGCCATACGGCCTGAAGCGGTTCCAGAAAGCCGAAGCCCTTCACTTCATTACGTTCAGCTGCTTCCACCGTCTTCCGCTCCTTGAAGCGCCGGCAACCAAGGAAACGTTTGAATTCGTTCTGGAGCAGACCCGGTCACGTCACCGGGCCAGCGTCTACGCTTACGTCCTGATGCCTGAACATATCCATTTGCTGATCAACGAGCCGCCGCTGATCCTGGTGGCGCAGTTTCTGAAGGCGCTCAAGCAGATCACCTCGCGCAAACTGCGAGGCGATCGCCGGCAGTTCTGGCAGGACCGCTATTTTGACGCGAACATCCATGGCCAAAAAGCCCAGTCCGAAGTGATCCGATATATCCACCGAAACCCTGTAAAAAGGGGACTGGTCGCATCCCCCGGGCAGTACCGATGGAGCAGCTTCAACCACTACGCTACCGGAATCCGAGGAATCGTTGAAATCGAGTCGGAGTGGACGGCAAGAACTCGCGGCCCACTCATCGCGGTAAAGCTGCGATGAATGGGGCACAGACCCCCCTGGTTGCGAAGCTCAGACGGGCGCCTGGGCCGGTGAGTGGGGCCCTTGCCCGGCCAGAACCCTGTTAGTAGACCCTGCTGCGTCCCTCGGGACCGATTCTAGAGAGCTTCCGAACGGGCCCGACCGACCTTGCCCCAAGCGCGGCGCTCCGGTTCGCCCTTCGCAAGCGAAGGCGGAAATCGCGCTTATTCTCAGGGCTCGGATAGGGACAATTCGTCCGGCGGGCTGTTCCAAAGCTATAAACTCTGCGTCGATCTCGAAAGTCGAACCGCCCCCGCCAGGGCCCTTTCAAGGCGTCGCGATACCCTCAAAGGGCGGACTAGCTGGTGCTCCCAAATCCTGAGCACCTTCCAGCCAGCCTTGCGCAACTGCACGCTAACCCTCCTGTCCCGCTCGCGATTGCGTTGGAGCTTCGGCCCCCAGTACGATTTGTTCTGCTTTGGAGGCTTGGAGCAGCGAGGACAGCAGTGCCAGAAACAACCATCAATGAACACCGCAACTCTCGGATCGCGAAAAACAAAGTCCGGGCGTCCAGGTAGTTCTTGGTGTCGGCGCCAACCCGTGATGTGGGCACCTCGCAGGATTTCAACAAAGCGCAATTCAGTGCTAGCGTTTCCGCGCGAGCGAATAGAGGTCATTATCTTTGACCGCTTCTCAGGCGATAGCAGCACCGCGAGTTTTTCTCTCCTGAAGCAGCATTTAATCTGCAGCTACTTCTCCCCTGCCTCTTGCACCGTGCTCAATCGCGAGAATTCGGCGGCCTATGAATTCGGCAATCGGAGGGGCAACTGCGTTGCCGATGAGCCGCCCTCGTCTACCGTCCAGCCTTCCGGAAACCCCATCAGTTTTTCGCACTCGTTCCAAGTCAAGTTTCTGGCCACATAATATTGGTCTGTCAGTGTGGCCGCCTTGATGCTTTCCAGTTTGGGCGCGAATCGTGGGGCTATAGCTTGTCGGCGTGGTATACCCAAAACCGCCGCGACGTTGGACCAGAAGCGGAGTGTTTCCGACAAACTCTCCGCGAAGACCGGGTGCAGCCTCCTGCCCGCGCGTTTTTCGCGGCGGATCATTCCTAAGCAGTTCGCCGCCGTCAGAATAGAACTGATAGGAAAGTGGCGATCGATAAGATCCGACAAGGAATACTCTTTCACGGTTGTGGGGCAAACCCGCGCTGAGAGTGTTACACGTAAACCAGATCCCCATATACCCGATCTCTTCGAGCTCGTTGATAACTGACTCAAAGGCAAGCCCCCCGTCTGAGCTGAGGAGCCCTGATACATTTTCCAGGACAAGCCATCGAGGTCGAACTTGGCGAGCAAGGTCCGCAAGGATGAAGAATAGCCCGCTCCGGGCACCACGGATTCCCTCCCTTTCATGGTTCGCGTGGCTAACGTCCTGGCACGGCCAGCCACCAGCCCAGACTTCGGCTTCAGGGATATCCCTCGCTTTGAGAGTCGTAATGTCGTCATGGAGTGGAACCTCCGGCCAATGCCTCTTCAAGATGCGTTGACAATAAGGGTCAATCTCGCAATGGAATACGGGTATAATTCCCACGTGATCAAACCCGAGATCGAATCCGCCGATTCCCGCGAAGAACGATGCAAGTCGCATATCAGTGCCTCATCGCAAAATGGCTAAATCGCGCGCCAGCAAGGGGTTTGTCGTCGAACCTAGGACCACGCCGAACGAATCGGAGGTCCGCAGGGAGAAGTGGCGTGCCGATGCGGAGGCCGGCTTTGTCTCGCCGAGCGCGACGAATAAGCTCTATTACGCAGTAATCCTGGAGGCGCTTTGGCCGGTCGGGCACGGAATCCCTGGACCTGTTTTGAGCGAGGACGACATTCGTGCGTCCATCGATGCCTTTCGTCGTGCACAGGACAAGAAGCCCTATAAGGACGTTTTCCGTCGCATGCGCGAACTGCAGGGCGAAGAAGGCTTCACCTCGATCATTAAGGAAGGCACGCGCTACCAACTGCAAAACTTGGATATGAGCCAGAAGCGTGAGCCCAGGGCAAAGTTGAACAAGAAAGATTGGGTCGCACTCAAGGAGAAATATGGTTTCAGGTGCGCGTCCTGCGGAAAACAAGAACCGGACGTAAAGCTGAGCCCCGATCACAGGGTACCTCGCTCCCGCAACGGCTCGAATGAGCTTGGCAATTGGCAGCCGCTCTGCGCGCAGTGCAACAACGTAAAGAGCAACACCTGCCAGGGATGCACGTTGAACTGCAACGTATGCTCCTGGGCCTTCCCAGAGGAATACAAGCAACTCATCATCGCAGACGAAAACAAGGAACTCGTTAGGCGGGCTGCCGCTAAGCTCAACGTCCCTCAGTCCGATCTCGTGAACACAATCCTGCGTGCTCATTTTAATCGGACCCAGCATTAGAGGCTTCCCGTGATTCACCTCGACCCACCCCCACTCGCACGAAATCCGGCCCCTACCCAGATCTCCAGCACTCCCGCTTTGATCCCCATTACAACACCACGGCACAACCTCAAACTGTGCAAATAGAGGGCCAAAACTCCTCCGCGATCGGATAGGGTCGAGGCCATGGTGACGGGGTCCAAAACATTCCTGCAAGGAACCATCTCGACGCATCATAAATCAAGCAGGGGGCGAAGACACAGCGAATTCTGGTCGGAAAGCGCCCGATGGTACCAATCTGGTATTGAACGTGTGCCCAGTCCCGAAAAGCCGGCTTATCGTACCTTTTTGAAGACACGACATCGCCGCGGAGCAGCTCAAATGCAAATCTTTGCAGAAAACTACCCGCTTCTGTCGCACAACCCAATTCGAGGACCAGCCCTGACCACTGATTCCTTGCAGATCATTTCCCCTTTCTGTTGCACAATGAACCTATCAACTCCGGAATCGCGTACTCGGCATCAAAGGAACCCGGAGCTTCAAAGCCCGCCCGCGCACCGGCGGCCTTTCCGGCTGTCTTGACAGCTTCAAAACCTGTCAAGGATCCGTCCCGACTCATCTCACAATGCAGTACAAATCGCCGGAAACAGCCCCAAAAGCGCCCGTAACCCCTTACCGCAGAGGATTCTGCAAATAACTTCAATGCTGAGAGGATTTTGCAGCGCAACCCCCTCCGTAACCTCATGTACCGCAGGATCTTATCCCCAAAATAGGGGGGTGGGGGGGTAGGGGGTATCGCACCTGCAAGCCTTCATCCGGGAGCACTTCAACCCACCACCGCTGGCGGAGGGAACCGGGGGCTTCACAGGCTGCGGAAAAACTCATCGGGGCGGTAGGCCGGGGATTTATCCCCGGCATAACCCATGCCAAATGACCGGGGCCTTTAGGCCCGGGCCTATGCCCGCATCCTTGCGACTCTTTTCTGTCGCATGGAGCAACGCCAACGAACCCGAAGGCGCGCAAGCGCCGGCTGCCCCACCGCAGGTGCCCGGGGTCCCCACGGATAGGTCTTCGTCCGTGGGGTGGAGGTGGCTACATTAATCGCATCGCATCTACATCCACGATCACACTCCGCCTTGGGATCCCTTTCTCTTCCGCGTGCGCCAGCATCCCGCGCAGCGTCGCATTCAGCGCGCTCCGCGACTGCGTCTTCAAAATCATGTGAAACCGGTGCACGCCCTTGATCCGCGCGATCGGCGCGGTGCACGGCCCCAGCACCCGAACACCTCCGGCGCTCTCGTTTTGGACAAGATACTTGCCCAGGACAGCCGACCACCCCGCCGCCTCCTCCAATTTCTCCGACTGCACCAGCACATTCGCCAGCACTCCGAACGGCGGATAGTGCATCCATCTCCGAAACTTCAGCTCCCGCGCCGCAAACCCCGCGTAGTCCTGCCCCGCCGCCGCCAGAATGGCATAGTGGTCCGGATAATACGTCTGCACCACCACGCGTCCCAGCGCATCGCCCCGTCCCGCGCGTCCTGACACCTGCGTCAGCAGTTGAAACACCCGCTCCGCCGCGCGAAAGTCCGGCAGCGAGAGTGCGTGGTCGCAGCCCACCACCCCCACCAGCGTCACGCCGTGAATATCGTGCCCCTTGGCGATCATCTGCGTACCCACCAGCAAATTAATTTCGCCCGAGTGCAGCCGCGCCAGCAGCCGTTCCAGGTCCCCGCGCCCCCGCACTGTGTCCCGGTCCATCCGACCGATTCGCGCTCCGGGAAAGATCTCCGCCAGCCGTTCCTCGCCCTGCTGCGAGCCCGCACCCAAATAGTACAAATGCTCGCTGTCGCACTTCGGGCACCGCGCCGGCACGGTCCGCCGATACCCGCAGTAGTGGCATTCCAAACGCTGCCCCGCGCGCGCAATCTCCTCGTCCGACTGCTTGTGATGCGTCAGCGCAATCGCGCAATTCTGGCACTCCAGCTTTTCCCCGCAGGCCCTGCAGATCACCGCAAACGAGTACCCCCTCCGGTTCAGCAGGATCAGCGCCTGTTCCCCGCGCTCCAACGCCGCTCGCGTCTCTTCCACCAGCGCCCGCGCAAACAGCTCCTCGCGCCCCGTCTCTCGAAACTCCCGCCGCATGTCCACCAGCTCCACCTCCGGCAGCGGCCGATTCATCACACGCTCCCTCAGCTCGATGCGCTGGTACTTGCCCTGTTCCGCGTTCTGCCAGCTCTCCAGCGACGGCGTAGCCGACCCCATCACCACTACCGCCCCCTCCAGCTTGGCGCGCATCACTGCCACGTCGCGCGCGTTGTAGCGTGGCGTCTCCTCCTGCTTGTAGCTGTGGTCGTGCTCCTCATCCACCAGAATCAGTCCCAGCCGCGGCACTGGCGCGAAGATGGCCGACCGCGTCCCCACCACGATCGGCGCCTCGCCCCGCCGAATCCGCCGCCACTGTTCGCTACGCTCCTCCGGCGTCAGCCCGGAGTGCAGCAGCGCCACCTTTTCTCCGAACGCCTGATCCAGCAGCCCCGCCGTCTGCGGCGTCAGCCCGATCTCCGGAACCAGCAGAATCGCGCTCATCCCCCGCTCCAGAGCCTTCTGCATCGCCGCCAGATAAACAGCCGTCTTCCCCGACCCCGTCACCCCATGCAGCAAAAATGGATGGAATCCCCCCAGCGCCGCCGTCACCGTAGCCAGCGCCTCAATCTGCGGCTCATTCAGCCGGTAAGGCTCCGCCGCGGGCGTAATCCCGCCCAGCCGGAAGGCCGCCGGCCGTTCCTCAATCCGCACCAGCCCCCGTCGCACCAGCGTCTGCACAGACGACGCCGACCGGTCCCTCCGCCGCAGCTCAGCCAGCGGCAGCTCGCCGGAACAAGCCGCCAGCTCGGCCAGAATCGTCTGCTGCTTCTTCGTCAATTTCGGCCGCCGCGTCGCCGCCGTCGGGTTTCCCACAAACAGGTCTCCGTCCGTGGGGTGAAGCATCAGCACCGCGAACCGCTCCATCCGCCGCGCGTCCCGCTCCGCCGCGGCCGTCTCCCGCGCAATCCACTTCCGCCGCACCATCCCCGCCAGCACCTGCAGCGTCGCCGCCGTCGCCGTCCGCAGCGTAGACACTTTCACCGGCTCGCCGGCGGCCAACTTCTCCAGAACCAGCAGCTCCATCGCCCGGCTCTCGCCCGCATGCACCGCCAGCTCGCCCGCATTCCGCCCGGATCTGATCCCGTCCAAACGTTTTTTCTTCCGTCGCGCCCCCGTCTCCCCGTCCGCGTTCGCGTCTACCCTGTTCGCCAGCTCATCCCGCCCCAAATTGGTAATCCGGTAGTACACCGTCCGCCGCACCTCCGCCGTCAGCGGCAGCATCCCCCGCAGCACCTCGCCCAGCGGAGCCAGGTAGTACTGCGCCATCCACTCGCCCAGCTTCAGCAGCCGCTCCTCTAGAAGCGGCTCCTCATCCAGCACGCCCTCCAGCGCCCGCGTCTCAAAGCCCTCCGGAGCCTTGTTCGTCACCGCCGTCACCACGCCAATCAGCTTTTCATTCCTGAAAGGCGCAATCACCCGCGTCCCCCGCTGCGGACGCTGCCCCTCCCGCACCGCATAGGTAAAGGTGCGGTCCAGCGGAACCGGCAGCGCGACTTCGCAGTAAACAGCCATGAGCGGCAACCATCAGTGTAGGGGATGCGGCGCGCGCCCGCCTCCGGCTCTGGAAATCCACCAACCTCATGCCGCGCAAGTGGCGTTTTCCGCACCGCGGGCGCCGCTGGCGGCAGCCTCAACTTGCAAATCCGCAGCCAACTCGCCAACACGCGCGCAGCGCGGCCAGCCCGCGAACAGGCGCGCAGCGCCGCCAACTCCGAGAATCCCGCCGGCCCCGTTGCGATTGCCCCACCGCGGGCGGCCCAGCCGAAGTACAATTCATTTCGAAATGACTGCCAAAAAATCACCCTCGAAGAAATCCGCGCCCGCCGCCTCACCCAGGGCAAAGAAACCCACGGGAAATCCCGCCGCCGGCCCCATCACTCTGGCCATCGACATCGGCGGCTCCGGCCTCAAGGCCATCCTGCTTGACCGCCGCGGCAAGCCCGTCAGCGAGCGCCAGCGCGTGCCCACGCCCCGCATAGCCACACCCCGGGCCGTGCTCAAGGGCCTGGACAAGCTGCGCAAATCGCTCCCTGCCTTCGACCGCGTCTCGGTCGGTTTTCCCGGCGTTATCAAGCACGGCAGCACCTACTCCGGCTTCAATCTCCATCCCTTCTGGGTCAAAGCCTTCCCCCTCCAGCGCGAGTTGGAGAAGCTCTGGAAGAAGCCCGTCCGCGTCGCCAACGACGCCGCCATCCAGGGCTACGGCGCCATCAAGGGCGATGGCGTGGAGATGACCATCACCCTCGGCACCGGCATGGGCTCGTCGCTGTTCACCAACGGCCGCCTCTGTCCCGGCCTCGAGCTCGGCCACCATCCCTGGAAGACCAAGACCTACGAGGACTATCTCGGCCGCCGCGGCCTCGACCAATTCGGCAAGAAGGCCTGGAACAAGTTCCTCCTCCATGCCATTGCCCAGACCCAGGCCACCTTCAACTGGGACCACCTCTACATCGGCGGCGGCAACACCAAGAAGATCCACGTCGCCCTGCCCCCCAACGTAAAAATCGTCAAAAACGAAACCGGCCTGCTAGGCGGCGTAGCCCTCTGGCGCGACTGGAAGTAGCTTCGCGAACAAATCCTTGCGTGGGTTGAGGTTCCATATGCGCAGATCACAGCGGGCAGCCGGCTCTCTCTTGCTCATCGTGGCAGCGGCCGCATCCGCCCAGCCGCCCGCGCCCATCCGCAACGCCGCTGGCCTTCGCCTGCTCGTCGCCGATGAAGACACGCAGCCCGTCCTGCGCATCGTCCTCCCCGGCCAGCCCCTCTCCGACCGCTCCATCGAGGTCATCTTCCCCGAGCACGTCACCGCCCGCGCGCAGCAGAGCGGAAATGAGGAGCGCCTCTATCTCTTCCGCCCCGGCCAGCAGGCCCAGCCGCCCGCCTGGCACCGCGTCGGGCCCTCGCTCGAGTACGAAACCGACTTCCCGCCCGGCATCCACTTCCTCGCCCGCGCCACGCTCCAGGACGACGGCGTCCTCTTCCACTACGGGTTCCAGAACCACTCGCCAACCGCCTACAGTATGATCTACGCGGTCACCGATCCCCGCCTCACCGGCATCTTCCACGACCAACGTCTTGAACGCACCTACGTCCATCACCCCGACGGATTCGCACTTCTCGCCGCCGACTCGCCCGCCCGCCTGACCATGCCTCTCAACCAATGGCTTCCAGCCCGCTACATGGCCTCGTACACATGGCCCATCCCCGCGCAGCTCGTCGAGCATCGCAGCGACGGCATCACCTACTACACAGCATCGCGCCAGGTCGACGAGCCCATGATCGCCACGCTCTCCACCGACCGTCAGTGGGTGGTCTCGAGCTTCACGCGCACCGTCGGCAATGTCTGGAGCAATCCCGACCTCACCTGCCAGCACGTCGACCCGCAAACCGCTCTTGCCCCTGGCCAGCACGCCGTGCTCGAAGTAAAGATCCTCGTCTTCCGCGGCACTCTCGATCAGGCCCTGCAAAAGGTCATCGCCCAGCGCCCGTCCTTGCCGTAGCCTTTCGGCAGGTGGCGCAGCCACTCCCAGCCAATGAACCTCAAGCTGCGCAAGCGCCGGCTGAAGCACCGCAGGTGCTTGCAGATAATTACCGCTCCGCCGCGCACAATGGAAATCAGCAGTGGGTGCGCGCAACTCTCCCGCGCCGCTCCGAGGCACTCTCATGAAGAACATCACCATCACCGTCAACGACGATCTCTACCGTCACGCCCGCATCTGCGCCGCCCATCGCAACATCACGGTCACTGAGCTGGTCCGCTCATTTCTGATGGGCCTGGAAACCGTCCCCGGTCGCCGCACCCGAGCTGCCCCGAACCATCTCGCTGCGCACGAAAACACCTTAATTGCGCACATAATTCGCACGCATCTCCCAGAAGTAGAAGGGGTTAGCGGGGAAATGAATACCCCACCCCCCCTATTTCCCTGTGAAAATGTGAAACTGTGAGCCGAACAGATCGTAAGCCTCATCCTTCGTGAACTTTGCGAAGGCTGGAAATCACGAGTCCGAAACCCTCTCAGTCCCATATTGCGGAATTGACCCTCAGCCCCTCGTCGGCGGCTTCAGACCCAGTTCTTTCATCGCCATCTGCAGATCGATCCACGCCTCTTTCTTCTGCCGCGGATCGCGCAGCAAATAAGCCGGATGGTAGGTCACAATCAGTTGCGCCCCGCGAAACGCGTGCAGCCGTCCCCGTAGCCCGGCCAGCGGCTGCCGCGTGCCCAGCAAATACGTCGCCGCCGTCGCGCCCAGCGCCACCAGCACCTTCGGCCGCACCACGTCGATCTGCCGGAACAGAAACGGCGTGCAGGTGTTCGCCTCTTCCGGTTCCGGAGTCCGGTTGCCCGGCGGCCTGCACTTCACCACGTTGGCAATGTAAACCTCTTCGCGCTTCAGTCCCATGGCCGCGATCATGTTGGTCAGCAGTTGCCCGGCCCTCCCCACAAACGGCAGCCCCTGCGCGTCTTCATCGGCGCCCGGCCCCTCGCCCACAAACATCAGCCGCGCGTTGGGATCGCCGTCGGCAAAAACCAGGTGGTTGCGCCCCTTGTGCAGCGCGCAGCGTGTGCAGTCGCCCATCTCCTCGCGAATCACTCTGAGCGCGGCAGCCCGTTCCGCCGCAGGAACCGGCGGGTTCATCTCGTGCGCAGGAAAAATTGCCTTGCGACGCGGAATGGGCTCTGCCTCCGGAAAGAGTAAGTCGCTCGGCGCAAGCATCTGCCCTGCGCCGACAGGGGCAACCGGCCCTGCGGATGCTTCGGCTGTGTCGATGGAATCCGGCTCGCCCGCCGCGGAAACCGGCAGCGCCGCGCCCGCGCTCTCCGCCGCAACTTCCTCCGGCGTGTCCGCAACCGGCCGCCGATAGAACTCCGTCAGCCCCAGGTCGCGGTAGAAGCGTATCCGCTCCTCAAGAGCCTCGCGGGTCGCCGGGTCCAGCACGCGCGGCAAAGTTCCCTACTCCACCACGAGCTGCTTGCGCGGAGCGGCCTGCCCATCTCCCTGCCCATCCAGCTCCACCACCACCGGACGTGGCCGGCGCAGCTCGAGGATCTCGTCCAGAATGCGGTCGGCGAGCCGCCGTTTGTGCATCTCCGGCAATTCGATCGAGGTGTTCGGCGTCAGAAAGGTCGCCGCGTTCACGTCCGCGTCGATGCCCACGCCGTTCTTTGCCACGTCGTTCACCACGATCGCATCCACGCCCTTGCGCAGCATCTTCACCCGTGCGTTCTCCACCGGCGTCTGCGTCTCCGCTGCAAATCCGATGATGAGCTGCCCGGGCTTGCGCCGCCGCACCACCTCCGCCAGAATGTCTTCGGTCGCCTCCAGTTCCAGCGTCAGCGGGCCGGAGCGCTTCAGCTTCTGCTCGGAGACTTGCACCGGCCGGTAATCGGCCACCGCCGCGGCCTTGATCACCACCGTGGCCTCATCCATCCGCCGCAACACCGCTGCGCGCATCTCCTCCGCCGTGGTGATGCGAATCAGCTCGCACTGCGCCGGCGGATGCACCGCCACCGGACCGCTGATCAGGATCACGCGCGCCCCACGGCTCTGCGCGGCCTCGGCCAGCGCGTAGCCCATCTTGCCGCTGGAGCGGTTGCCCAGAAAGCGCACCGGGTCCAGCGCCTCGCGCGTGCCCCCGGCGGTCACTAGCACCACCTCGCCACCCAAGTCCTGGCTGCGTCCCAGCACGTTCAGCACCGCCTCGGCAATGGCCTCCGGCTCCGCCATCCGTCCCGCGCCCACCATGCCGCAGGCCAACTCGCCGGTGCCCGGCTCGATCACCCGCACCCCGCGCCCGCGCAGAATCTCCAGGCTGGCCTGCGTGGCCGGATGCTCCCACATGTTCACATTCATCGCCGGAGCCACCAGCACCGGCGCCCGCGTGGCCAGGTACATCGTGGTCAGAAAATCGTCCGCGATGCCGTGGGCAAATTTGGCTAGAATATTGGCCGTCACCGGAGCCACCACCAGCACATCGGTCCACTGTGCCTCGCCGATGTGCTCTATGCCGTTCTCCCGCTCCGTCTCGCCGCCGCTGCCCTCGCTACCCTCATCCCACAGGCTGGTGATCACCTTGTGGCCGGTCAGCGCGGCAAAGGTAAGCGGCTGCACAAACCTCCCCGCCGCCTCGGTCATCACCACGTGCACTTCAAGGTCCCGGCGCTGGAGGGCGCGCACCAATTCCGCCGCCTTATAAGCAGCAATTCCGCCGCAGACGCCAACGGTGACTCTCATGCAACGATTGTAGCCGGTTTTCCGCTTCGCGGTCTGGCCCGGGTCATGCGCCCTAGCTGGTCATGATGGGAATAGCCGGACCTTCCACCTGCGGCTTTACCACCTGCGACTCGGTCTTTACGTACGCAATTTTTCCCGCTTCGATCTCGTCCTGGGCGATGCGGCAGGCCTTTGTGGACTGCGTGGCGATCAGAGCCTGCGAGCCGCTTTGAATCTGCCGGGCGCGCCGGGCCGCGACCAAAACCTTGCGATAGTTGGAATCGAAACTGGTCTCAATCGTCATCCGAGTCCTCCTCGAAGTTCAGTAGCTGCTGGCCGGTCGAGCCGATGATGCCAAAGGCCTCCAGCACAGGCTTCAGCCGCTCCTGCGAATTGCTTTGCAGGCAGGCCGCGGCCACCTCCAACACCCGCCGGGACCGGAACGCGATCGCCTCGCCGTTCCGGTAAAAACGCTCGGCCAGAACAATCGCCTCCAACTGTGCAACTGCCCGGTCCAGAATGTCGTTAACCAAAATATAACCGTACTCGCGAAAATTCTCAATCTCCCGGCTCGCTTCCCTGAGCCTGCGGAAGACTTCCTCCTCGTTCACCACCCCCTCGGCGCGGCTGCGGTTGCGCAACCGCGTGCGCAGCACCCTGGGATTGGGCGGCATCACAAAAATGCTCACCGCCTCCGGCATCTCCCTCCGCACCTGCGCCGCCCCCTGCACGTCGATGTCCAGCAGCAGGTCGTGACCGGCCATGCGCGCCTCTTCCAGCGACTGCCGCGCAGTGCCGTAGTAGTGACCGAAGACCTCGGCGTGCTCCAGGAACACCCCAGCCTCGATCATCCGTCCAAACTCTTCCCGCGTGGTGAAGTTGTACTCCCGCCCGTTTTCCTCGGAGCCGCGCGGCGGCCGCGTGGTCCATGAAATGGCAAACTCCACGCCGCTCACCTGCTTGCGCAGCTCGTTCACCAGCGTGCTCTTGCCCGAGCCGGAGGGCGCCGAAATGATAAAGAGAATCCCTGCCACCGTTCCTGTTATCCCTTCCCTGTTCCCTGTTCCCTCGCCGGGGTCCCCAGCGACGGGTCTTCATCGCTGGGGTGGCTGTTCCCTTCTTTATTCCACGTTCTGAATCTGCTCGCGGGCCTTTTCAATCTCCGCCTTCATGGCCAGCCCCAGCTCGGTGATGCGCGTTCCCTTGCCTCCCGTGCCGCCGGTCTTTGACAGCAGCGTATTGGCCTCGCGGTTCATCTCCTGCAACAGGAAATCCAGCTTCTTGCCCGCCTCGCCGCCGGCCTCCAGCAGCTCCCGAAAGTGCGCGATGTGCGTCTTCATCCGCTCGAGTTCCTCGGCAATATCACTGCGCTCCACCAGCACCGCCACTTCCTCCAGCAGCCGCTGCCGGTTGAATTCCGTCCCCACCGCCGCTGTCAGCCGCTGCGTCAGCCGCTCCTGGTAGCGCTGCTCCACCTCGGGGCGCAGCTTGGCCACTCCCTTCACCGCCTCACCCAACCGGTCCAGCGTCGCCCGCAAAATCGCCTCCAGCGCTTCGCCCTCACGCGTCCGCATCGCCTTCAGCTCCTCCAGCAGCGGCCCAATCTGCTGCTGCACGCTCTCCGCCAGGCTGGTCAGATCCTCCTCGCCGCCGTTCTCCCCGTTCAGGGCGCCGGGCAGCCGCAGTATCGCGTTCAGGTCCGGTTCTCCGCTCAGCCCATGCTCTTCGCGCGCCGCGGCAAACGCCGCCAGGTAGTTCCCCACCAGCTCCCGGTTGTAACCCACGCTCGTCGCCGTTCTATGGTCGGTGCGGTCGATGGAGAGCGTCAGGTCCACGTGCCCGCGCACCAGATTGTCCTTCAGAATCTTGCGCAGCGCCATCTCCAGCTCATCCATGCCGGCCGGCAGCCGCAACTGCACATCCAGAAAACGGTGATTCACGCTTTTGAGGCTGAGCGTGTAGTTGAGCTGGTCATGGACGCGCATCTGCACGCGCGCGAACCCGGTCATCGAATAAATCGCCATGCCTGTTACTTCTCCATCTCGGAGCTAAGCGCGAGTTGCAACTGCAACGCATCCTTCTCCGCCGGCCCTCCCGCTTCAGGTGCGTCCATGAACTGCAACTGATACAACCGTTGATAGGTGGGCGACGCGGCCAGTAGCTCCTCGTGGCTGCCGATAGCCGTGATGCGTCCGTCCTCCAGCACCGCGATGCGGTTGGCGCGGCGGACGGTCGACAGCCGGTGCGCGATCACCAGTACCGTGCGCCCCTGCATCAGGTTGGCCAGCGCCTTCTGCACCAGGGCCTCGCTCTCCGCGTCCAGAGCCGAAGTGGCCTCGTCCAGGATCAGGATCGGCGCGTTCTTCAGCAGCGCGCGGGCAATCGCCATGCGCTGCTTCTCCCCGCCGGAGAGCCGGAAGCCTTTCTCCCCGATCACCGTCTCGTATCCCTGCGGCATGTGCAGAATAAACTCGTGGGCCAGAGCATTCTGCGCCGCCTGCTCCACCAGCTTCATTGGCACATCGGGCTGTCCGTAGGCAATGTTGTTGCGCACCGTGTCGTTGAAGAGAATCGTCTCCTGCGTCACCTGCGCCACCTGCCGCCGCAGCGAGGTCAGCGTCAGCGTCCGCAGATCCTGTCCGTCGATTAGAATCCGCCCCGAGGTCACGTCGAAGAAGCGCGGAATCAGGTTCACCAGCGTGGACTTGCCCGCCCCGCTCGGTCCTACCACCGCAAGCACCTCGCCCGCGCGCACCTCCAGATCCACGTGGTGCAGAATCTGGTGCTCGCCCTCTTCGGTCGAGTAGGAGAAGCCTACATTCTCAAACCGCACCGCAGTCTGGAACTTCTTCAGTGTCGTCGCGTGCGCCTGCTCCTTCACGTCGTCCTCCGCGTCGAAATAACTGAAGATCGACGACGAGGCCCCCATCGCCTGCTGGAAGCTGTTGTAGTAAAACGCAAAGCGCCGCACCGGGTCGTAAAGCTTGAAGAGGAGGATGATGAACGCCGCGAAAAGGCCCATCGACATCCGGTTGTGTTGAATCTCATTGCGTCCGATGAGCAGCATGGCCGCAATGGCAACCGCGCCGATGGTGTCCATCAGCGGCGAGCTGACTGACTGGATGCGCACGCTGCGCAGGTTGGCCCGTAGCAGACGGCGAGCGGCGTCTTTGAAGCGCAGAATCTCCCACAACTCCGTGTTGAACGCCTTCACAATGCGGTTACCGGTCACAGTCTCATGCAGGATGTTCTGCATCTCGGCGAGTTTGTCCTGGCCAGTGCGGGTGCGGGTGCGGACCTCGCCGCCGATCTTGCGCGCCGAGGTGAGGACAACAGGAACGAACAACAACAGCGCCCAACTGAGGTGTCCGCCAAGATAGACGATTGCCGCCAATCCAACCAGAAAGGTAAAGAACTGCTGCAGAAACTGGCTGATGACGGAACTGATGGCAACTTGCACGCGGTCCACGTCGTTGATCAGGGTGGAGAGGATGGTTCCCGTGGGATGCTTGTGAAAGAAGCTGGCGGAGCGGCGCAGGGTAACTTCGTAGAGATGATTGCGCAGGTCGGTGATGGTGCCGAATCCGGCGTAGTTAACCAGATAGCTGCCGGCGTAGTCGCAAATACCTTTGACCAGCGTAGAGGCGATCAGCGCGAAGACCACAACCGTCCATGCATTGTGCATGAAATGGGGAACGATGAGACGCAAATCGAAGTGCCAGACGCGATTAGGATCGCCGAGGAGGATCGGGCCCTCGGGGGCGTTCGGCCTGAGAACCTTGTCGAAGATCGGCTGGAGGAGCAGCACCCTGAAGTTATCCAGCAAGCCCACCGCGGCCAGCAGGAAGACGCCGATCAGCCACGGCAGGGTGTACGGCAGCCCATAGCGCAGCAATCGGAAGAAGTTCCTCATGCCCGCTGGCCCGCCTTTGGGGAACATGGCCCCTGCCGAGTGCACCAAGGTGCCGCGCAAAACTCCATCCCCGTATTGTATCCGGCGCAACTTCCCCGCGCACTGCGCCGCAAGCCGTCTTGCCATGACCACCGTCTTTCTCGCCGGCCGAGCCGAGCACCGCAGCCCCACCGTCGAAGCCGCCAGCGCCCAAGCCGATCTGCGCTTCCCTTTGCTGCCCGATACGGTGGATTTTTTGTTAGGGGTACAATCTGGCCCGAACGGCTCTCACAAAGAAGATTTCTGCAGAACAAGCTTTCGCCGGTCAGGGGGAATAGATGAAAGTTCAGCGAAGAACTTTCTTGACGGCTGGACTGACGGGGATGGCGTGGATGGCAACGCAGGGCGTAGCGGCTGCGCTCAATGCTCCAACAAGCTTTGGTTTCCACGTTTCCGGCGTTGCGGGCGGTCCGGTAGATAGGGCCTACGCCCCCATCCTGACGCTGGATATGATCGCAGCCCCCCGGCAGCCCTCCACATAACTTTCCTCCGCAAGCGTACGCATTCTGAGGAAGAGGTCCGGATCCGGAGGCTTCTCGTTTTTGCGTTGACGGACGTTCGGAAATCTGTATACTGTACATGGACAGTGCACAGATGAACAAAAAGACGCCCCGGCTGCGGATCGATCTGGAATCGCCGGTTGCCGTGTACCGGCAGATTGTCGATGGGCTGCGCGCGAACCTGGTGGAGGGCGATCTGCGCCCGGGCGAGGCGCTGCCCCCGGTCCGGCGGCTGGCCATCGAGCTGGGGATCACCTTCAATACTGTGGCGCTGGCTTATCGTGAACTGGCCGAGGAAGGGTGGCTGGATCTGCGGCACGGGCGGCGCGCCACCGTGGTGGAGCGCACGGCGCGGGAGGGCGCGAGCCGGGAGCGGATGGAGATCTTTCGGCGGCGCCTGCGGGAACTGACGGCAGAGATGCGGGCCGAGGGAGCGAGCGCGGACACACTGGCCCGCGAGCTGCGCGGGTTGGCGGAAAGACTGGTGGGCTGATGATCGCGGTGCGATGGTTCATGTCGACTCTGGTGGCGCTGGTGGCGGCGCTGTGGCACGTGGCGCCGTGGATGTCGCGGCGCGAGCGGCTGTTTGGCGCGACGGTGACGGAGGAGTTTCGCGATCGCGAGGGGCCTGCACTGGTGCGGGAGTACGAGCTGCGGCTGCTGCCGTGGACAGCAGCGGCGGTGGCGGGATCGCTCCTGCTGCCGCTGGTGGCTCGTCCTTTCTGGAATATCGGGTTTTTCCTGGTGGTGGTGCTGGCGGGCGGTAGTAATGTATGGCGGATGTTCAACCGTATGCCGCGGACGGCGAGCGGCGCTGCGCGGGTACGGAGCGCGGAGCTGACGGCAGGCGATCCGGATGCGAGCCGACGTTGGACGCCGATCCTGGTGACGCTGCTGGCGGTCCCGCTGGGCGCACTGGCGGCGACTGCGGTGTATCTGCACGCGCACTGGGCGCAACTGCCGGAGCGGTTTCCGGTGCACTGGGATTTGCAGGGCGCGCCGAACAGGTGGGCGGAGCGGACGACGTTGGGCGTCTACGCTCCGCTGGCGGCCGGCGGCGCGCTGGCGCTGATGATGGCGGTCATCGCGTTCGCGGCGTGGTGGGGCGCGCGACGCAGCGCATGGAGCTCCCCCGTCGTGGTGGCCCTGGTCGGGTGGAGTTGGATGGTTTGCGGCTTGTTCACCATGATGGGGCTGCTGCCGCTGCATTATTTCCCGCCGGGGCAGGTTTTCGGCTTCGCGGGCGGGATGATGACCGTCTTCGTTGTGGTAACGGTGATTGCGGTGCGGAGTATGCAGCGACCGGACGCGCCTCGCGGCGAGGTGACGCCGGACGCGTGCTGGCACGGAGGGATCTTCTATTACAATCCGCAGGATCCAGCGCTGCTGGTGGCGAAGCGCATTGGAGTGGGGTGGACGTTCAACTTTGCGCATCCGGTGGCGTGGCTGATCTTGGCGCTGCTTGTGGCGGTTCCGGTGGGAATTGTGATGTTGCGATGGTGGCCAGTGTAGCGACGGATCGTCGAACAAGTTTCGGGCGAGCAATAGGCACTCGAACATTACGAAGGAGGAGAGTATGAAGATTCAGCGAAGAACTTTCTTGACGGCTGGACTGACGGGGATGGCGTGGATGGCAACGCAGGGCGTAGCGGCTGCGCTCAATGCTCCAACAAGGTTTGTGTTTCACATTTCCGGCGCCGTCGGCGGTCCAGTGGATAAGGCCTATAGTCCAATCGTCGCCGAATTGGAGAGTCGCGGCTTTCCGTCGATGCTCGTGCACAGCTCTGTGCAGGGCTCCGACACGCCCAATGAAGATCGCGCTTCAGCCGTTGTCAAAGCGCTTCAAGGCGTCAAGGACCAGGTTGTGATTGTCGGAATATCGAACGAAGGAAACTTCCTGCCCTTGGTCGCGGCGGCGCGTCCCGTCAGACGACTTGTCTACGTCAATGCCTGCATTCCGCTTCCTGGCAAGGCATTCATCGAGATCTGCCAAACCGAGCAGGTCGCCGTCCCGGGAAGCTATCTCGATTACCTCATCAAGGCGTCCCAAAGCATCACGGACGATTTTCTGAAGCTCGTCCACGATCCCAACGCGACTGAGGCGCAGCGCAAAGCAATGCAGGAACGCATCGACGCCTCGCCATCTGCTCATACCATGGTCGGTTTCTACGAAGTCTGCCCCCTGAAAGCGATGCCGAAGGTCGACAACGTGTGCGTTTCGGGCTCGGCTGACGACCAGATCCGGCCCGAGTGGGAGCAGTCGGCGGCGCGTCGTGTCCTGGGTGTTGAGCCGGTCATCATCTCTGGCGCCGGGCACGGCAACATTTACACTGCGCCCTACCTGCATCAGCTTGTGGACGCCTTCGTCAACGGCCTCTGACGCTGCCGATAGCGCCAATGGCACAGCTACAAAACGCGGCGCAGCCTGGCGCGTACAGTCACGTGTACAAGGTGGGCAACGGCGTACTTCCACCGGTGCCGCTCAACATGGTAGAGGCCAAGTTTCCCAAGCCCGTCCTCAAGGCCAAGAAGCCGGTCGACACGATCGTGGACATCGGCCTCATCGTCGATACGGACGGGCTCCCGCAGGACGTCCATGTGGTGCGGTCCTACCACCCTGACTTCGATGCGCAGGCCGTCAAGGCGGTCAAGGGGTATCGCTTCAAGCCCGCCACCCTGCAAAAAAACCTGTCGCGGTTGTCCTCAGCATTGAAGTGCGCTTCAAGACCTACTGAGTCGGATACGCGCGCTCGCGGCGCTCCGGTTCAACGCCTGCGCCGCACGCCCCGCTCAGTACGCCTTCAACTCCACGATCGCCCTGAGCAGATCCTCCGGTTGCGGCAGAATCGCGTCTTCCAGCACCGGCTGATACGCCACAAACGTATCCATCGACCCAACGCGGCGCACCGGCGCATCCAGCGAGTCGAACAGCTCATCGCCGATCCGCGCAGCAATCTCCGCGCCGTAGCCCCAGCTGATCGAGTCCTCGTGGGCCACGATCACCCGGCTGGTCTTCCGCACCGACGCGGCAATCGCCTCCCAGTCGTACGGGTTCAGCGTGCGCAGGTCCAGAATCTCCACGTCGATGCCGTGCTCGCGCTCCGCCTTTTGCGCCGCCTGCAGCGCGCGCGGAACGAGTGCGCCATAGGTGACCAGCGTGATCTGCTTGCCCGGCCGCACAATCTTCGCCTTGCCAAACGGAATGGCAAACTCCGGCCCCGGATACGGCGCGCGCCCGTAGGTCTCGCGGTAGAGCCGCTTGTGCTCCAGGAACAGCACCGGATCGTCGCAGCGGATGGCCGTGCGCAGCAGCCCGTTCGCGTCCAGCGCATTTGACGGAAACACCACGCGCAGTCCCGGCAGGTGCGTGAAGATGCTCTCGCCCGAGCCCGAGTGGTAAATTGCGCCGCCGCTGAGGTAGCCGCCGATCGGCGCCCGGATCACCACCGGCGCCGCCCACATGCCGAACGAGCGCCAGCGCATTACCGCCAGTTCATTGCGAATCTGGTGCATCGCCGGCCAGATGTAGTCGAAGAACTGAATCTCCACCACCGGCTTCATGCCGCGCACGGCGTAGCCCACCGCCCGCCCCACGATATTGGCCTCGGCCAGCGGTGAGTTGAACACCCGCTCAGAGCCAAACTCCGCCTGCAGGCCGGCGGTGATTTTGAAGACTCCGCCTTTGCCCTCCACCTCGTTCAGCGCCTCTTCGCGGCTGGCGTCGGCCACATCCTCGCCATAGACCACGATGCGCGGATCGCGCCGCATCTCGTCGTGCAGGCAGGCATTGATAAGCTCAGCCATCGTATGGTCGCCGCTGCCCCTCGCGCCTTTCGATCTGCCCTCACCCGCCGCATCGGCAGCCTGCGTCTCTTCCGTCGTGAATGCCGCACTCGTCGGATCCAGGTCCTCGGAGTACACATGCAGGGTGATCCCTTCGACCGGCGGCAGCGGCGCCTTGAGCGCCTGTTCGCCTGCCGCGGCGGCCTCGCGCTCCAGCCGCTGCTCCAGTGCATTGATCTGCTCCGCCGTCAGAATCCCCTCGCGCAGCAGCCGCATCTGCATCTTGGCCAGCGGATCGCGCATCGCGTCGGCTTCGCGTTCCGCGGCCGAGCGGTACAGCTTGTCGTCGTCGGAGAGCGCGTGCGAATACGGCCGCGTGCAATGTCCATGCACGAACGCCGGCCCCTTGCCCGCGCGGCACCACGCTACCGCCTCCTCAAATTTCAGCAAGCAGGCCTCCGCATCGGTCCCGTCCACCTCGGCAAAATAAAAATTCGGAAAGTTCGCCACCAGCCTTGAAATATTTCCGCCCGGCGTGTTCACCTCCACCGGCGTGCTGATCGCGTAGCCGTTGTCCTCCACGCTGAAGACCACCGGCAGCTTCTGGTTGGACGCCGTATTAATCGCCTCCCAGAACTCGCCCTGCGAGGTCGCACCCTCGCCCACGCAGGTCAGAACCACCTCGTCGCCGTGAAAGACCGCATCGTGATAGGCGCGGTAGTCGCCCTCGGCTTTGGCCGCCGCCTCCGCATGCCGGCTGAAATACCGTCCCGCCTCCGCGCAGCCCACCGCATGCAGCAATTGCGTAGCCGTCGAAGAAGACGTGCTCACAATGTTCAGTTCCCGGCTGCTCCAGTGTGTTGGCATCTGCCGTCCGCCGCTGGCGGTGTCGGTCGCCGCGCCTGCGGCCTGCAGCATCATCTGCTCCGGCGTCACGCCCACCGCCAGGCAGAGCGCCCGGTCGCGATAATACGGGAAAACCCAGTCGTAGCCCGGACGCAGCGCCAGCCCAGCGCCCACCTGCAGCGCCTCATGTCCCGCGGCTGAAATCTGGAAGAAAATCTTTTGTTGCCGCTTCAGCAGAATCTCGCGGTCGTCCATGCGGCGGGAGAGAACCATCAACCGGTAGATTTCAATCAGCTTCTGCGGGCTCAACCGGCCGGCGCCGGCTGCCTGCTCAGGCCCGCGAGCGTTGGAAACCACCACTCCCATTTCCATCTCTCCGTAAAACCTGTCTTTGACAGCAAACCCTGTTCGATTGTAACAACCCCGTGTGCTCCATCACATCAGCAATCTGGGCCTGTTCCCTGGCTGCCAGCTTCCGCTGCTGTCCTGAACCTCTCGCGCGTGGGCACATTTTTCCCGCGGGCACATCCTCCCCCAGGAGCGCCGCTCGCCGAGCTGGTGGTTTGTCTATAGGGCAAGGTCATCGCTGTGTACTTTCCGGCCCGAACAGTGCGCTCGGCACCGGCTCCAGCATCTTGGTGCGCACGCTGCGCGCCAGCTTTTCAATCTGAGCCACCTCGCGCAGTTCGGCAGGCGTCAGCGCGCTCACATGCTGGCTAGACACCTCGGTGTTCAGCTTGGCAGCCAGTTGCACAAGCTTGGCGGCATTCTTCACCATCTGCTTTTGTTCCGCCAAATAGATTTGCCGCTGCCCGATCTGCGCTTCAGTGACGTTGTCGTTGCTGAACGAAGAATGGTCCTGAGACAACAGGAGTGGAGGCACCGCGTGCTGGGACGGCACCCGCTCCGGCATTCCTACCATGCCCACCGCGCTTGACTGCGCCACTGTCCGCAGTCCCGGCACCGCCAGCAGCAGAACTGCCAGAAGTCCGCAGAGCCGCATCTTCCCGCCGGAAATCTTCATACTCATGGCCGGCTCCTCATCTTCTTCGCCAGTTGCTCGATCTCATTTGCCTTACGCACAACGGCTAATGACAGCGTATTCGGCTTGGTCTTGTTCATCTCGCTCTGCAGCTCAGTTGCCATCTTCAGCAGGTCGGCCGTCTCCTGCGCAATCTGCGGGCTCTGCGCGTCGCTGCCCGCCGCCCCGGCAGTCTGACTCGCACTCACCGCGGCCTGCGCCGGTGTTGCCGGTGTCTGGGAGCCTTGCGCTGCGGCCTGCGCCGGAGTGGATGACGTTGGTTTTGCGCTGGTCTGGGTGGAATTGACGGAGGCTTGCGCTGGCTCCGCGGCGGCTGTCGCTGCTGCCGGCGACTGGCCCAGCAGCAGGACTGCTGCACACATTGCCAGAACCGCGCCTGCCAAGCAGACAAGCGCCCATCCCCGCATCCTTGCAGGTAAACCTGCACTCTTTGGTCCGGAGCGCATGGTCAACCTCCCGCATATGGACCGAAGTGAGACTGACCCGGCTCCCGCTGCCGGATTTCAGCCGGCCGGGTCTGCCGCACCGTCTGAGCTAAGTCTACTGCGGTTTTCCAGCTCCTGTAAGCGGAAAAATTCAATCCTCCCTGTCCCCATCTCAGCCGTTCCTGTCTGCAAAAGCGCTTACTCATTTCTCCTTCAGACGCATACCAAAAACAATGCCCTCAAGCGCCGGTTCACCAGGAAATCGCCGCCGCAAAAAACGCTGATTAGGCTATCTGAAGGATAACTCCCCTAGCGAAATGAGTACGCGCTGTACGGACCCACTTCCAGCAGCGTGCTCGGCACCGGTTCGGTCATCTTGGCGCGTACGCTGTGCGCCAGCTTCGCAATCTGGGCAACCTCCCGGTGCTCCGACGGCGTCAACTGGCTGCCATGCCCGCTGCGCACTTCTGCGTTAAACTTCTTGGTCAGTTGCAGCAGTTCTATGGTGTCCTTCACCATCGACTTTTCCTGCTCCAGGTAGACCTGCCGCAAATGCCGCGTGGCCTCAGCCACCGCGTCATTGCTGGCGAGTTCCGATCCGTCCCTGCGCCCCGACCACGAGTGCCGCAGCGTTCCGTTATCACCTGGCGACGAACCGCCCTGTGCCGCCACGCATGGACACAATACCCCCATGAGCAGGACCGCCAGCAGCTTGCTGCCCCATCCACAACCCGGCTCATCCCTCCAACTCCGCACCGCCGGCCTCATTGGTCCTTCATCTTGTGGGCAAGCTGCTCAATCTCGCTCGCCTTGCGCACCACGGCCAGTGACAGCGTGTCCTTCTGGGTTCTGTCTATCTGGATCATCAGCTCGTTCGCCATCCGGAGCAGATTGTCTGCTTCCAACTGGATCTGCTGTCGAGGATCGTCGCCTTTGACGGCGTCGCCGCCCTGCGGCGCAGCCGGTTGCAGCGCCTGCAGTTTATCGCTTTGCGTGGGGTTTGCGGCAATCTGTACAGGCTTTGCGGCAACCGCCAGCGGATTGGCCGCAGACTGGCCCAGCAACAGGACCCAGCCGCCCGCCAGCAGAGCTGCAACCGGGCCCGCAAAAACCCATCTCCGTCCTCGCGCCAGCCCCTTCCGCTGCGCCCCGGCGGTTCCGCATCGCCTCCCAGTGCGCATGGATGACCTCCAGCACATGGCCGGAAACCGGCTCCCTCCGGTTCCGCCCTCCACACTTCCGGCAACCGGGTCTGCCACATCTCCTGCCTTCAGTCTAGTCTAGAAAGAGGAGTCCTGAATGCATCCATTTTCTTTCGCCGCAAGAACGGGCTGGTTTGCCGAGGGCGGCTTCCTCGGCCGGGTCCTGGACGAGTGGACCGTCGATGCTCAGCAGTTCCTACGCGTCAAGCTGCCGCACCTGGTCGTCATCGCGGCTATCGCTTTTCTTCTCAGCCGCTTTCTGCATGCCATCACCACCCGAATGACGCGCGTCGCCGAGCAGCATGGCGCCGGCGCCGCTCGCCTCGCCCAGGTGCGCACGCTGGCCGGCGTCATCCGCACTACCGGTCTGGCCATCATCGGCGTCATCGCCGGCCTGCAGTTTCTTGCCGCCGTCGGCGTCAATCTCGCCCCGCTGCTGGCCTCCGCCGGCGTCGCCGGCATCGCCATCGGCCTGGCCGCCCAGAACATCGTCAAGGACGTGCTCAACGGCGTCCTCATCCTCATCGAGGACCAGTTCAACGTGGGAGACAGCGTTCGCGTCGCCGGCGTCAGTGGCACGGTTGAGACCATGACCCTGCGCAAAACCACCGTCCGCGACGCCGACGGCACCCTCTACGTCATTCCCAACTCGCAGATCACCACCGTCGCCAACCAGAGCGTCGGCTTCTCGCTGGCCACTGTCAATGTGAACGTCGACTTCTCCGCCAATCCCGACCTCGTGCTCGCCCTGCTCAAAGATATCGCCATGCAGATTCGCAACAGCGACCAGTTCCGCCGCGTCTTCGTGGACGATCCGCAGATTCTCGGCGTCGATGCCATCAAGGGCTCTGAGTTTGTGGTCCCGGTCCAGTTCAAGACCCTGGCCACCAAACAGTACGGCCCGATTCGCGAGTTTCGCCGCCGCGTCCGCCTCGCCTTTGAAGAGCACCACCTGCTCCCCGGCGATCCCAACCGCGTCTTTCTCAGTTTTTCCGCTGGCTCGGCCGCGAACCAAAACCGCCCCGCCCAAGATGCCGCGTTGGAGCCAGACCCCACCCAGGCCGCTGCGCAGGACGGCAACCCCTTCAGCGGCGATTAGAGTATCTCTATTGCCTCACTCGGACCGCGGCGCCTACGAGGCCTCATTGACCTCGTGGGCGTGTGCATCTTCAGGCTGGCGGAACATAACCCGATTGCGCCCCGCGGCCTTTGCGGCATAGAGTGCGCGATCGGCAGTCGAGAGCAGGGATTCGAGCGCTCCCCTGCCCGTTGAGCGGGTCGAAGACAGTCACGCCGATGCTGCAGGTGAGGGTGAACCCGGACTCCCCGACGCGGATCGCCAGATTGGAGATTGCGGCATGGAGTCCGGCCAGGCGCTGCTCCGCCGACTCTTGCGCAATCTTCGGAAGAACCAGCAGAAACTCTTCTCCCCCATAGCGGCCGGCATGGTCGTATAGGCGGATGGCGCTGCCCACCGCGCCGGCAAACCTGCGCAGTGCCTCGTCTCCCGCCAGGTGTCCGTACTTATCGTTCAGCTGTTTAAAGTTGTCCAGGTCGGCCAGAGCCACCACCAGCGTGCCTCCCTCCCGGCGGCAACGCTCCATCTCGGCTCCGAGTGCGAGCATCACGAACGTGCGATTCAGCATTCCGGTAAGCCCATCGTGGGCCGCCTGGGTGCGCAACCGTTCCCGGCTGACCTCCAGTTCCGCTGTTCGTTCCCGCACCAGCGCTTCCAGTTGCATGCGCTTTTTCCTCAACTGGCGCTCCCGCAGCACGTCGGCAAACGACAGCAGCAGCACCAGCGCCAGCAGGCACAAACCGTAAAACCAGTTCCTCCTCCACCACGGCGCCAGAATGTGCACCGCGATCCGCACCGGCTCTGAAGTTGCGCGCAGCCCCGGGTTGCGCACCCTGGCCTCGAAGACGTAGTCGCCCGGCGGCAGCGCCGGAAAAACCGCCAGCCCGTCCTGGTTTTCGAGCCAGTCCGCCTGCAGTCCGTCCATCCGATACCCGAAGGCCAGCTCGCTGCGGTTGCGCATGGTTGGCGAGGAGATCTGAAATTGCAGCGGAGTTGCGGCCCACGGCAACGTCAGGCTCTGCCCAAGAGGATAGGCCTGGCTCCCGCGTTCGATTCTGGTTACCGAAACCCCCAGAGGCGCCGGCGCAAAAACATGCTCCGGATGCAGTAAATGACTCACCCCGCCGCTGGTTCCTATCCACAGCGACCCATCCGGTCCTTCCACCAGCACGCCCTGGCTGATGTCGTTCCAGATCAGTCCGCTCTCCTGGGTCAGATGCCGCCAGTCCTTTCCGTTCCAGACCGCCAGTCCCGCATCCGAGCCCAGCCACACCCAGCCGCGCCGATCCACCAGAATGGCCAGGTAAGCCAGCGATTGCAGGCTGCCGGGAAGCTGCAGTTGGCTTGCCCGCAGCCGCCCGGCCTGCTCCGCCAGTTTCCACACCCCGGCCTGCTCCCCGGTCACCCACACCGTCTCATCGCCTGGGCAGGCAATCGCCAGCAGTGAGCCGTTCAGCTTCGGCAGCCCGTCGATCGGCGGTTCTGTCCACGTCCCGTCCTTGAAGCGCAGCAGACGATTCTCGGCCAGCAGCCAGTCCTCGCCTCCGGGAGCCGCACAGCCTGTCTCAATCCGCCGCGAACCGCCCAGCAGTTTGTCCACGGCTTCAATCCGCTTCGGCGCGGCCCTCGAGTCTCCCGCATCCATCAGGAACGCTCCCTGCTCGGTGGTCAGAAACCGGTGCCCCGCCGCATCCTGAAACACGTAGTTGGCCAGCGCCCGCAGCGTGCCCGTCCGCTCCACGCCTCCGGTCTTCGGATCGATGCGGAACAGTCCCCCATCCAGCGTCATCGCAAACAGGCTTCCGTCCGTGTTCAGCCCCAGCGCCATCTGCGAGTTAAAGGTCCTGCGAGGCTCCTTGAACAACGGATGCACCAATCCGCTGCGCAGGTCGATCCATACCGGACCTTTCGCCGTCGCAACCGTAACGCCCGCGCTGGAGGATTGCTGCACCCCCCACACAAACGGCGCGGGCAACCCCTGATCGGAGCCCCAGCCTTCCCAGTCCGCATAGCCGTTCCAGTGGTACAGCCCATCGCCCCGGCTGGCCAACCAAAGGTCGCCCGCCACATCGAACGCCATGCCCAGGACGTAGCCCTCGTATTCAAGCCCGTTGGCCCGCCCGATCAGCTGCCATGCAGTTCCATCCCAGCGCGCGATCCCTCCTCCGGCCGGGGCCAGAATTCGCCCTTCCGGGTCTTCGATCATCGCCGCGTGTCCGTAGAAGCTCTCCATCGCCGAGCCGGGAATACTGCGGTCCTCAAAGTGCACCGCGCCGCGCGGCTTCGCCTCCATGTAGTGCTGCCCCGCCGCCCAGATCGTCCCCGTGCGGTCCACCAGCACCGTCTGCCATTGATCGGCGCGCAGCCCCTCGGCCTCGCCCCACGCCGCCACCGCATCCTCGTACGGCTCCGTGCCGCCGCTGTCGGGCCAGGAATACAGCCTCCTGCCGCACCCGGCCCAGATCTCCCGCCCGTGCGCCGGATCGTTGACCACGCTTACGCTGAACGTCTGCGCCAGCTCCGGGTTCGACGCCACCAGCGCGTCTGACAGCACCGGCCGGTACGACAGCATCTTCCCGCTGGCATCGTGCTCCAGCCGGTACAGCCGCCCCTTTTCCACCACCAGCAGGTTCTGCGCGTCCTCCGCGGCCAGGCTCCGCAGCGTCCTAATCCCGATCGCCTGCGTCGTGGCGGCGGCAAAGCGCTGCCCGTCCCAATGAAAAAGACCCTGGTCCGTGCCCACCCACACGATCCCCCCCGGATCGACAAATACGTCCCGAATATCGATCCCGGCGATGCCATGCTCCGGGCCATACCGCTCAAATTCCGAACCGAAAAACCGGTAAACGCCATTCTCCGTTGCCAGCCAGGGAAACCCGGTGCGGCCGATCGCCATTGCATTGATCGAGAGGTTTTTCAGCCCTTCAGCCTGCCGGTAGGCGCGAAACGCATACTGCTGCGCCTGCATGCCTGCGGAAAATGCCAGGCAAATCGCCAACCCCCGAATTGCTTTCGAGCAAACCTCTAGCATGATTGCACCTGAATATAAGGCAGAAACCCCCTATCCGGTTTATCGGCAGAATAACTGGCAGATTGAAACCAATTTAACCCATCTTTCATCCGGCGTCTACACAGCGCTTCGCGGTCGGAAAGCTTCCCCTCAACCGGCGCTTTCCATCGCTTCCAGCAGCGCCTCAGGCTCAGTCACCGGCGGCCGGCAGATCCGTCCCCGGCAAACCAGCGCCCACGCCTCCGCGCCGGCGGGCGGCTTCATCGGCAGCAGCATCTCGGCCAGCGCCTCGGGGATACCACCCGGCACAACCCACTCGGGCTCCACGCGGATCACCGTCTTGCTCACGGTGAAGCGCGCCACGGCGGTCGCCTCCAGCCGCTCCGCTGCCGCCCCCGAGCCCACAACCACCACTTGCACCGGGTCCCGCAGCAGTCGCTCCAGGGCCAGCGCGTAGCTGCCCGCGTACAAACCGAAATGCTCCACGATCCCGGCAAAGCAGCCCAGCGTATCCTCGGCGATGTCGCGGTACTCTTGCCGTCCGCTCAGCGTGTGCAGGCGCAGCAGCGCCGCGGCGGCCGTGGGATTTCCCGCCGGCGTTGGTGAGTCCTGCAGCGGCTTGCGCCGCGCCGTCAGCGCGCCCAGCGGCGTGGTTTCTTCAGCCGGCGTCATCGTGTCGTAAAACGCCCCCGCCACGCTGTCGTAGAATCCCGCGATCATCGCGTCCGCCATTTTTATTGCCGCCTGGTAAAACTCCATCTTCCCGCTTCCGAACCACCCGTCCAGGCACGCGTGAATCGTAAATGCGTAATCGTCCAGCGTCCCCGGCACAGCCTCCGCCTGTCCCGCCCCGTTCGGGTAGGCGATTATGTGCTTCAGCACCGACGCCCCATCCCAGGCCGCATTCAGCAGCCGTCCCAGCGTCAGCAGCGCGAACTCCCGCGCCGCGTCCATGCGCAGCACCCGCGCCGTCTCCAGGTACGCGGTCACTGCCATCGCGTTCCAGCCCGTGTACAGCGTCTTGTCAATGAACGGCGTCGGCCGCCGTGCCCGCGCAGCCAGCAGCTTCTGCTGCGCCCTGTCGCGCAGTGCCCGCAACTGCTCCTCGCTGCGCCCCATCCGCTGCGCCATCTCCGCAAGCGTCTGCTTCACGTGCAGAACATTCTTCGCCGGGTTGTGGTGCATATCGCCCAGCTCGCCAATGTCCCAGTAAACCGAGGCAAAATCCAGCTCCTCCGCATCCAGCGCCACCCGCGCTTCTTCCAGCGTCCAGGTAAAGTAGTCGCCGTCATCGTCCAGGTTGATGTCGGCGTCCTGCGAGCCGTAGAACCCGCCGCGCTCGCGGTCCGTCATAGTCGAGTCCAGCCAGCCCACAATCTCCCGCAACGTCTCCAGAAAACCCGGATGCACCAGGCTCTGGAAGCCGTGCACATAGTTGCGCAGCAGTTCGGTGTTGTCGTAGAGCATCTTCTCGAAGTGCGGCACCACCCAGCGCTCGTCCACGCTGTAGCGGTGGAAGCCTCCGGCCAATTGGTCGTACACGCCTCCGCGCGCCATCTTCTCCAGCGTGGTCACAAACGCGTCCCGCGCCTGCTCGTTGTAGCGGCTCATCGCCATCTCCAGCAGCAGGTCCAGCGTCGCCGGGTGGGGAAACTTCGGCTGCGAGCCGAAACCGCCGTTGCGCGCGTCGAACTGGCGCAGTGCTGATCCGGCAATCTTGTCCACCAGCGCCGGCGTCATCTCACCGCCGCGCCCTGAAAAAGACTCATTATGCTCGATGGCCGCCATCACGCTCGCGGCCGTCTCCAGCGCCTCGTCGCGCCGCTCCCGCCACACCTGCGCCATGGCCGTCAGCACCCGCCCAAACCCAGGCCGCCCGTAGCGATCCTCGGGCGGAATATACGTGCTGCCGAAGTAGGGCCGCCCATCCGGAGTCAGAAACGCCGTCAGCGGCCAGCCCCCTTGCCCACTGATCGCCGCCACCGCCGCCTGGTAGCGCGCGTCCACGTCCGGCCGCTCGTCGCGGTCCACCTTCACCGCCACAAAATTCCGGTTGATCAGCGCCGCGATCTCCGGGTTCTCATACGACTCCCGGTCCATCACGTGGCACCAGTGGCACCACACCGCCCCGATGTCCAGCAGCACCGGTTTGTCCTCGGCCCGCGCACGCGCAAAAGCCGCCTCGCCCCACGCCTGCCACTCGACCGGCTGGTGCCGCGCCGAACGCAGGTACGATGAAGCGGCCGATTCCAGCTGGTTCGCGGCGCCGGCGGACGGGGAAGCATCCTCGTGCATGGGCTGAGAATACATCGGCAAATTCCCCCGCGCCACATAAGCAGCGCGGTTTTCACCTGTTTGCGTCACTCCCCTGCAAACTTTCATCGCCGGGCCGCCGCATCCGGCCCGACAACGCGCCTCAGCGCGCCAGGGCGGGCATCAGCGGAGCCGTGCGTGGCAGCGCAAACCGCCCGTCGCAGAGCCACAGCACCGCCATCACCCCGGTCAGCGGCGGGCACACAATCGTCATCGGAATCACATACTTCTTCGTCGTCACCAGCCCTTGCGCCAGGCTCTTCACCCGGTGGCTGCGCGGCAGTGTTCCCGCAACCTGCGGAATGATAAATTCTGTTTCGCCCAGCTCCGGATGCAGCCTTCCGTAGCGCTCCACGCTCCGCGCCACCTGCCGCGGCGTGGCAATCCCCAGCTCCGCAACGTGGTCGCGCCGCACCGCGCCCGGAAAATAAAAGTTCACCACCGCTGCGGCAAAGTCCGCGCAGTTGCGCTTCACGATATTGAACTGGTTGCGATTGGGCTTCGCGTTGTATGCCGCGATCAGAGCATCGTCCTGCGCCGCGGTGGTCTTGAGCTGGAATCCGTAAATCCTGCGGTCGTAGGCCGCGCCCACCAGTTGCACCCAGTCGCCGGGCGCGCCCACGCTCTCCGGCATAATCTCCTCCAGATGCGCCTTGCGCCATGCCTCGCGCAGCCGCGCCTCCCTGGCCGCGTCCATCATCGCCGGCACATCGGCCAGCGAGTCCACAGCATACAAATAAGGAATCAGTGGAATGGCCAGCCAGTCCGTGTCGCTGATGCGGTGATACCGCGCCAGCACCACCCCGCGCTCGCCCGGCCTGCATCGCCGCAGATGCGTCGGCGAAGCCGCACACACCCGCGACAGGTAAACCGCCGCGTGCCCGGCTTGGTCGTAGTGGCCAAAGGGCTCTTGCACCAGCGCGGCCACATCCGCCCGCGCGCTCATCGCACCCAGGAACATCACCGCCGGCAGCAGGACGAAAACACGCGAGTCGCACCATCTCCAGGTGCGCTTGCGACACCTGTCCTCACTCCGCCCTGTTGCACAAAACCGCAATTCATTCGCCCAGCCGCGCGCCGCGCTGCTAGCTCTTGTCGAGCTCCGCCTCAAGCGTCTTCACGAGCGCCGGATCGTCCGGCGCCGTGTCCGGCGCAAAGCGCTTCACCACCTCGCCCTTGCGGCTCACCACAAACTTCTCAAAGTTCCACAGCAGCTCCGGCTCGGCATTGGTCTCGATCCTGTATCCCTTCAGTTTCTCCCGCCATGGAACCTCCGACACGCTCACCGCCTTGGGCTGCGCGGCGATCAGCTCCGCGTACAGCGGATGTTTCTGCGCGCCCACCACGGTGATCTTCCCGTACATCGGAAACTTCACCCCGAAGTTCGCTGTGCAGAAGGACTGGATCTCCGCCTCCGTCCCCGGCTCCTGCGCATTGAAGTCGTTGGCCGGAAACCCCGCCACCACCAGCCCCTGTCCCTTGTACTGCTCATACACTTTCTCCAGAGCCTCGTACTGCGGCGTAAGCCCGCACTTTGACGCCACGTTCACCACCAGCAGAACCTTGCCCTTGTGCTCGCCCAGCGAGGCGTCCTCGCCGCTGATCTTCTTCACCGGAATCTCATAAATCGATGTGCTCATCGAAATCCGTCTCCTTGTAATTCATAATGACGTTCGTCCTTCGTTTCTGGCTCGATTCTACGGCTTGTTCGCCAGAATCAGCGGCGACGGCCCGTGCGTGTCGATCGTCCTCGGATTCACAAATCCCGACTCGCGCAGCCATCCCGCAATCTCCTTAAACGAGTACGTCCCGCCGCGCTCTGTATTCACCAGCATGTTCACGGCAAAGATCAGCCCGTTCATCGGCCCGGTCCGCTCCGCATTCACCAGGAACTCCGCAATCGCAATCGTCCCGCCCGGCGCCAGCGCCGTGAAGGTCTTCTGCAACAGCTTCTTGCTGCGCTCCACTCCCTCGCTGTGCAGAATGTGCCCCAGCGTGGCAATGTCATGCCCGCTGCCGAACTCCGCCTGCTGCAGGTCGCCCTCGACAAAGCTGAACCGTTCCGCCAGCCCGAACCGCTGCGCGTTGTCTCGCGTAATCTTCAGCACCCCCGGCCAGTCCACCGCAGTCACGCTCACCTGTCTCGAGCTCTGCGCCAGCCCAATCCCCCACACGCCCGAGCCCGCGGCCAGGTCCAGAACCCGCACCGGCTTCGTGGTCGCGCTCAACTGCAAATATTCGACCAGCTCCTGCGCCACGTGGTAACTCATCGGGAAAATATCGTTGACAAACTTCTCAAAGAACTCCGCGCCCGTCGTCTGCCGGTTCACCGCCTGCGCCGGCCGTCCCGTCGCCACCACTTCATTCAGGCTCAGCCATTTCGGCAGCAGATGCTCGCTGGTGTGCCGGATCAGCCCACCCTGGAACTCCGGCTTTGTGCTCACCAGGAACGCCGCGCTCTCCGGCGTCAGCGCATAGGTGCCCTGCTCATCCTTGCTCAGAAACTCCAGGCCCACCAGCACATCCAGAATCGCCGACAGTCCGCGTTCGCTGGCGCTGGTCGCCCCGCTGATCTCGGCCAGCGTCTTCGGCCCGCTGTCCAGCACGTCAAACACATGGTGACGGATCGCCGCCTCCAGAACCAGCGGTGGCGCATATGCAAAGGCAAACTGATAGATCCGTTGCGGCGTGACAGGTACAGTAACTGCTGCTGACATTTCGACCTCTCTGTGTGAATGAATTTTGGGGAAACTGCGGGGAAAGCGTTGCAGAGAAAGTGTAGCAGAGCAAGCCCTTTTCAGAATCTTTCCATGACATCTCCCGGATCGCGGCAGCCAGCCGCGCGGACCCGGCTCACACCACGCGCCGTACGCCCGGCAGCCCCACCAGCGGATCGGCAGCCAGCCAGCACGCAACGCAGGCCAGCGTGCCGGCCACGCCCCACTTCACCAGCGCCGGCGCAACCCACCCGCGCAGCACCAACGCCACGCCCACCAGCACCACCGGATGAATGATGTACACCGTGTAAGCCCGCCGGCCCAGCCACCCCCAGATGGCCGAGGGCTGATTCATGCGCGCGCGGAAGATCAGCAGCCACAAGGCGATCATCCCCCAGGCCACGAACGGCTCCCAGAAGGCATAAAAAATCGCCTCCCAGGAAAGCCCCCCGGTGAAATTGGATTTTCCTGCGCCGCGCGCGTTATCCGCAACAGCCAGAACCAAAGGCATGCTGCTCCACGCCAGGACCAGCGCCACGATCCACGGGCCCGCGTGCTTCCACTCAAGTTGCCGCAGCCAGTCATGGCGCCAGGCTGCAATGCCCACCGCGAAGAGAAAAATATAGCTGGAAAAGTAGCCAAGCTGCAGGCCGAAGACGCTCTCTCCGGCGGGAACCATCTGCCGGATGGCCAGTGCCGCTGCGCCCACGCCCACCGCGCTCAGCAACCACCATCCAAAACCAGGAACCGGCCTGGCCGCGCGTTCCACGCTGGCCAGTGGCGCGCCCAGCAAAGCCCGCCACGCGCAGTAACCAAGACTGAAGAGCAAAAGACCCTGTGTAAACCACATCGGCCCGTTGATGAACCGTTTGTGCTGCCACAGCCAGGCAAATACGGACCAGAAGCCGCCGCCCTCCGCAAACCGATTCACCATCGCCGCGGTCAACGGCCCCAGCATCAGCCCAAAGGCCAGCAACGGCAGCCCCAGGCGCACGCAACGGTCCCAGATAAAGCGCGCATAGCCCTTGCGCTCCAGCGACCCGGGCGTGAAATACCCGGCAAGCAGGAAAAAGACGCCCATGAAATAGGCCTGATTGGTGGCCGTGAACAGCGTGAGCAGCAAGCTCGAAGCAGCGCCCGAAGGCCGTATCTCCTGGTAGAACCAACTACCGGATGCGCCATACGTGATAGCGCAATGAAAGACCACAACCAGCGCGGTCAACACCGTACGCAGGCGGTCAACATAGAGATCACGCTGGACCATGAGTCATCATACGTTGGGTCGCCAACCGCGGTTCCATAGCCGCGCTCGGCTCCTTCGACACTTTCGCCGCTTACGCCAGCAGTTGCTTCGCCACCTTGATATAAAGCTCCACCGCCTCCAGCTGCTCTTTCTTGGCCAGCTTCTCATTCGGCGTGTGCGCCACGTGGATCGATCCCGGCCCCAGCAGCACCGGCTCGCCCCAGTTGGTCAACTGCGGAATATCAGTGGCAAACTTCGCCACCATCGTCGGCAGTCCCTCCACCGCGCGCAGCCGCACAAACTTGAGGTCCAGCGTGAACGCCACCTCCGCCAACCCCTCTGCCTCTTCCAGGATCGCCTTCCGCACCGGCTCGGAGCTGCTCACCAGCCTGATCAGCACCTGCGCCTCGGCCTCGTCGGCAATCACGTTGGGCGCGTGTCCTCCGTGAATCTCTCCCACGTTCACCGTAGTGTCGCCGGCAAACTCATCCACCGGCCACTGCCGCTTCAGCAGCCGGTCCAGCAGCTCAATCAGCTTGTGCACCGCCGACTCGCCCAGCTCCGGATACGCCGAGTGCGCCATCTTCCCGGTCGATTTCAGCGAAGCGCGCAGCGCCCCTTTTGAGGCCACCGCTACGCGATTGCCCGTCGGCTCGCCGTTGATCAGGAAGCGGTTGCCCTTGGGCGCAAGGTTCGCGGTCTTCGCCCCCGCCGAGTCGCGCTCCTCCCCGGAAACAAACAGTAACCCAATCCGAAACCCCGCCGCGCGCAGCGCCTCGGCCGCCGCTGCCTGCGCGGCCAGGATGCCCTTGGCGTCGCAAACGCCCCGCCCATAGACGAACTCCTCGTCCTCGCGAAATGGAATGTAAGGCGGCACAGTATCCATATGTGTGGAGAACACTAGCTCCGGCGTCTCGCCCTCCTTGCCCGCATACACATTCCATCTCGGCCCGCCGCCTGCGTTCTCCTCCGGCTGCGGAACCGCTGTCTTTTCAACCGCCCAGCCGCGCCCAGCCAAATAATCGGCCAGAAAATCCCCCACCGCCCCCTCGTTATATGTGGTCGATTCAATCTCGCAGAGCTGGCGGGTAAGCCCGATAGGGTCAATAGGATTCGCGTGCAAATTTAAACTCATGATGTAGCCAGAATATCGTAAGAAGCCTCGTCGGCCCGCGCGTCCCATCTTGCGGATCAACCCTCGAAAACCTGTACTTACATTCGCAAAACGCTGTTCCGGCCCCGCGGCGATTGCACCTTTGCGCATCAAATTGCGTACAATGGAGAGTGGAATGATCGCCGTAAGCCCACGTTCACCTGCGGATTTCTTCCCCGTTCCACCCCTGGCTCGCAGCGTCATGCTGGCCGGTCCTGCTGGCCGGCTCGAGGCCGTGCTGAACATCGGCTCGCCCGATTCCCCCGTTGCGGCGCTCGTCTGCCATCCTCATCCGCTGGGCGGCGGCAACCTCCATAACAAAGTGGTCTACAGCGCCATGAAGGCTCTGAACGCGCCACAGTGGGGACTGGGCTGGCCGGTGCTGCGCTTCAACTTTCGCGGCACGGGATTGAGCGAAGGCGTCCATGACGGCGCCGCCGAAACCGCTGACGTGCTGGCCGCGCTCGACTGGCTGGAGCGCGAGTACCGGCTCCCCATCGTCGCCGTAGGTTTCAGCTTCGGTGCCGCCATGCTCATCAAGGCCGGTTGCCTTTCAAGCGGCCGGCGTCTCCGCGCGCTGGTCGCGCTCGGCCTTCCCCTCCTCCTGCAGAACCACGCCGATCAGTACCCCACGCTCGCAACCTGCCGCCTGCCCAAGCTTTTCCTCAGCGGAGACCTCGATCGGTTCGCCCCGGCCGCCGAGTTGACGCGCGTTGTCGCGTCTGCCGCATATCCCAAAAATCTGGTGCTCCTGCCCGGTGCCGATCACTTCTTTACCGGCCATCTGGAACCGATGCAGCGCGCGCTCTCCGGCTGGCTGAAGGAGCAATTGCCATGACCCCGGTCAGCGATAACGCCTTGGACACCCTGCACGCAACCGCGACGCAGATCTTTACCGGCGCCCTCGAAGCCTGCAACATCGCCACCGCCTTCGACCGCCGCCTGCGTTTCGAGGGCAATATCCTCCATCGGCTTCTGCCCGACGGCAGCGGTCCCGCTGTAATCGACCTCGCCGGTTACAAGCGCATCTTTGTCATTGCCCTGGGCAAGGCCGCCGTGCCCATGCTCGATACCCTCCTGGACCGCATGAAGCGCCGCCAGGGGCTGCGCGGCGTCTGCGCTGCCAACCAGATGCCCAGGAACCGTAACTGGCGCTTCCGCTACTTTGAGAGCAGCCACCCGCTGCCCAATGAAGACTCCTTTGCCGCCGCCCGCGCCGCGCTGGCCATGCTGCGGAAAGCCAAAAAAGACACCCTCATCTTTTTCCTTATCTCCGGCGGTGGCTCGGCTCTGTTCGATCTTCCCCTCGATCCCCAGATCACCCTCGACGAGACCCGCGAATTTCACCAGCTGTTGCTCGCCTCGGGCGCTCCCATCAACGAGATCAACACCCTGCGCAAGCACTTCTCCGCGGTCAAGGGCGGGCGCTTGGCCATGGCCGCGCCGGAGGCCGCCAAAGTGAGCCTGCTGCTCCCCGACGTGCCGCTGCGCACCCTCGATGCTCTCTCCTCCGGTCCCACTTCGCCCGATCACTCCACCATCGCCGATGCCCGCGCGCTGCTGCTCAAGTACAACCTCACCGCCCGGCTGCCCGCCTCCATCCGCGCCTTCTTCCAGCGCGATGACATGCCGGAGTCGCCCGGCAACAAGGGCTGGCGCCCTCCGTTTTTCCCCAAGCCGCCCCGCGCCGACGCGGTTCCCGTGCGCCACGTGACGGCCGCCGCCATGACCGACGAGGATCCCGCCTTCCGCGATTCCGTCTTTGAGATTCTGCTCTCCAGCCACGACCTGTTAGAGAACGCCCGCGCCCTGGCGCAGAGGGCCGGCTACTTCACCGTCGTTGACAACAGTTGCGACGACTGGGATTATGCCGACGCTGCGCGTTACCTCCTCGAGCGCTTTCATGCCCTGCGCGCCATCCACGACCGCCTCTGCCTGATCTCCGTGGGCGAGGTCACGGTCACCATGGATCGCACCCCCGGCGCCGGCGGCCGCAATCAGCAGTTCGTCATGGCCTGCGCGCTCGATCTGGAAAAATACCCGGGCGAGCGGCTCACAGTGCTCAGCGCCGGCTCCGACGGCATCGACGGCAACACCCAGGCCGCCGGCGCCATCGCCGATCCCACCACCGTCACCCGCGCTCACGCCTTCGGCTTCCATCTCAAGGCTTCGCTGGCTTCCTTCAACGCCTGCCCCATGTTCACCGCGCTGGGTGACTCCGTGGTCACCGGCCCCACCGGCCAGAACCTCCGCGACCTGCGCCTGCTCATCGCCGAAAAATCCTAGAGTGCTTTTCAAAAGCTGTCCCCGAAAATCATGGCTGGTGTTTCAAAAGCCTATCGCCGAAAATCCTCGCGTGTGTTTCAGAGACCTGTTTTGTAACAGGGCCCGACTTCAGTCGGGCCGATGAGGCTCATAAAGAGTACTGGGCTTCAGCCCCTGCCAATATGCGCAGGCACAGTTCGCCGGGTGCCCCTCAATGTCTCGCCTTAGAGACATGGGATAGCAGGACACCCGAGAGCGCGGGCTTTGTAACAGGGCCCGACCGGGGAACCCACCCTGTGGGTGGGTCGCGGGCCGATAGCCGCAATAAGAAGAGTCGGGGCTTTATCCCCTGCCAACCCCATCAGCCGCTCTCCGGCTCTGCTGTAGAACCACTTCAACCTCACGTTCCTTCCTCTGTTTTGTGCGGCCTCGCGCTCCGAGCGGCCTGCGCTGTTTCTACGCCATTTGTAATCCACACCGCGCGCCGCCTCCGCGCGTGCTATAACATTGCTCTCACGTTTTTCGCATCTGGAACAGGATTGCGCCGTGGCCCCCAAAGGAAGCCGCAACACGCCCGCAAGGCCCCCCGACATTCGCGCTGTCGCCGCCGCCGCCAGGGTCTCCATCGCCACCGTCTCCCGCACCATCAACCGCTCCCCCGCGGTCAGCGAGCAGTTGAAAAAGCGTGTCTGGCAGGCCATCAAGCATCTGAATTACTTCCCCAACACCCACACCCGCAGCCTGGTCTCCCGCCGCATCCTCGGCATCATTGTCGGCAACATCACCAATCCCTTCTTCCCGGAGCTGATCCTCAGCTTTGAAGAGATCGCCGTCAGCCACGGCTACGAGATTCTGGTCAGCTCCTCCAACAGCGATCCCGCCATCCTCGCCAACTGCCTCCGCCGCATGGTCGAGCGCAAGGTGGAGGGCGTGGCCGTGATGACCTTCGGCCAGGAGGAGCCGGTGCTCAGCAAGCTGGCCCATCGCAACATTCCTATGGTGCTCGCCGAGTCCCGCCTCGACGATCCCAAGACCAGCACCATCCTGCTCGACTACGCCACCGGCATTCAGGAGGCTGTCAATCATCTGGCCCATCTCGGCCACAGCCGCATCGCTTTTCTCTCCGGCCCGCGCAAGTTCCCCTCGGCCCTCACCCGCGAGAACAATTACCGCGCGGCCATGCAGGCGGCCGGCCTGTCGATTCAAAAGAAATGGGTCATCGAGTGCAATCACACGCCCCAGGGCGGAGTCGCCGGTTTCGGCCGCTTGCAGGCCCTGGCCACGCGCCCCACCGCCATTCTCTGCTCCAACGACATGACCGCCATCGGCGTGCTGCGCGCGGCTTACATGGCCGGCCGGCGCGTGCCCCAGGACCTGTCCGTCATCGGCCTTGACGACATCGGCTTCGCCGAGTTCACCCTGCCCCCGCTTACCACCATCCGCCTCTCGCGCACCGATCTCGCGCGCGCCGCCTTTGATGCCCTGTGCCAGCAGGCCGATGCCGCGCGTGGTTCCAAAATGCAGCGTGAATTTCAGGTTTCCACCAGCCTGGTGGTGCGTGGTTCAACCGCTGCCCCGGCCAAAGGCGCGTAGTCGCCACCCAGCCGCCAGGCAGTATCCGACGAATCAGCAATCGAATGGTTCGTGTCAGGGCACGATCGGGGGACCCTCTGGGTCGCGTGCCGATAAAGCCAACCAGATGAATAGGGCTTCAGCCCCTGAGGCATGCTTTTCGGATTCGTTTTCACCAGGATTCGTTTCGTCAGACACTGCTAATCCTGCGCCGCCAGCCGCGCCCGGATCGTCCCCGCGCGGTCGTAAATCTCCGCCTTGCTGATCCCCGCGGCCTCGTACATGGCAAATATATTCTCGTCCGGCGTCTCTGGAGAAACCGTGTGCGACGCGGCCAGAATATATCCCCCTCCATCCGCGGTCATGGTTGCGATCAGCTCCTCGGTATAGCGCCGTACCTCGTCCGCCGACCCCCGCGGCAGCAGACCCTGCGTGTCCACGCCGCCCATGAACGCCAGGCTCTCGCCGAACTCCTTCTTCAACTCCGCCGGATTCATCCCTGGGCAATTGCACTGGATCGGATTTAGTACGTCCACGCCGATCTCGATCAGCTCCGGAATGATCGGCCGCGGCGTCCCGCAGCAATGAAACGCCACCGGCAGTCCCCGCGACTTCCCCACATCGATCGCCCGCTTCAGGTGCGGCTTGATCAGCTCCCGCCAGAGCTTCGGGCTCATCATCATCTTGTGCTGCCCGGCTACGTCGTCCCCGGTCCAGAACCAGTCCAGCGCAAACCGCTCGCACGCCTCGATGCCCAGCGCGATCGAAAAATCCGCGCACCGTCCCAGCATCTCGTACGCCAGCTCCGGGTCGCCGGCCATATCCAGCATCGCGTCTTCCATCCCGCGCAGCCGCCAGTACATCTCAAAGGCGCACGGCGAAACGTCGCAGCCAATAAAAAAATTCCGCCGGTCGCTGAGGATCGGATTCATCAGCGCCAGTAAATCCTCGGCCCGGTCATACGGGAATGAATAGGCCAGCATGGCCTCGCGCGTGGCGCCCGCATACGGGTACTTGAGAATTTGATTGAACCCGTGCCGCTTCTCCCAGGTGATTCCCCACCAGTCCACGTGGGTTTCGCCGTCCTGCTCGTGCACGATTCCTTCCATGGCGTAGTTGTTGTTCACCCAGGTCTGCTGGATGTCGTTCCCCATTGCCTCGCCCAGTGCGGAGCCGGGAATCTCCAGCAGCCGGCTGAACTTGCGTGCCGTATCCGGATGGAACCACATAAAAACGGGAACGCGGTCCACCGGCTGCTTGTGCAGCGCTGCCAAAACACGCTGTTTTGGATTCATGCCGCTACTCTAGCACAGGCATGGCGGCCTCGGCTTCGCGGTATTTCCCTTCGCGCATCGCCACAATCTCATCGTGCGTCGCATCAGCTGCCACGCGCCGATCGGTGTAGACCCGCGGCTCGCCGAACCTCACATCCGCCGAAAATCCCACCGCGCCCAGCAACTTCCACAAGTGCGTGAGAAAGAGCTGATCGTCGTACCAGCACAGCTCCCGCTCCTCCGCGCCGCCTTCCGGCACGTAGCGGATCGCCGCCGCGGTGATCGGCGCGCCCAGCGAGGTGGCCGGATCGATCAGCCGCGAGTGGAACCGCAGCACCTGTCTGCCGTCCGTACTGGTGCCCTCGGGAAACAGCAGCATTGGAACCGGAATCGGCAGCTTCAGCCGCTCTTTCATCTGTTCAGTCACGGAGATGGCGCTGGCCGGGCTCGACCGGTCCAGAAAAAGCGTACCCGCGATCCGCGCCGCCATCCCGAAGAACGGCCAGCCTCCAACCTCGATCTTGGCGACAAAAAAGCACGGCATCGCCGCCGACAGCACCAGGATGTCCACGTAGCTGAGATGATTGCTCACCACCAGCCCGCGCGTGGGCGTCTCACCTTCAATCCGGTATCGGATGCCCAGGCTGCGCAGAATCCGGCGCGCCGATCCCTGCACCCATAGCGCGCGCTGCTCCATCGTCAGCGGCCCGCGAAGCCGCATCAGCACGAACCGCATCATGCACATTGCCAGGGAGCATCCCAGCGCCACAGCGCGCCGGATCGACCGCTGCTTCACGTCGTCAGTGGGGCCAGAAAGCGATTGCGCGCCGCGGGCGTCAGAGACTTCAGATCGAGCAGAGTCAGGAAATCGATGGTGCCGAAACTCCGATCCCATGCGGGCGGAGCGGCGATGCGCGCTCCCAGCGCCAGGTAGCTCCTCAGCAGCCTGGGAACCTTCACCTGCGCGTGCGCATCAACATTCAACGACTGGCTTGTCTTGCCGGCCGGCTGCTGTGTATTCCGGCCTTCGTGCTCGGTGGGGCAGGCGTAAGCCTCCCTCGGCGTCGTCTCAAACTCCACAGAAACCCGGTACGGAACAAGCTGGCGATACATCTGCCATCCCTCCGCCGGGTCCTTCGAGTTCAAGGAAGAGCACCCGATCAGGTAACGCAGTCCCATGCCGGTAGCATACTGCGCGATCCCCCGCCACAGCAATGTAAGCACCTCCGGCGCGCGATGCTCGCGGTCGATCGAAGCCCGTCCCAGTTCCAGAATCTCCGCCCGCAGCGGCTCATACGGCGCAAGGTTAAACTCCCCCTCGGAGTAGTACCCCAGCCTGCGCGCGGCCGTCGCACCCGCCTGCATCCGGTACGTCCCCACCACCCGCCGCGCCGGATAATCCTCCAGCTTGTCTTCCACCAGCAGGTGCTCGCAAAACAAATCGAAGTCATCCGCATCCATGCCCGTCTGGTACGAGCTCGCCAGTCCCTCGCCCAGTTCCAGATTGAAGACCCTGAACCGCAGCCTGCACGCGGCCTCCCGATCCTCTGCCGTCTGCGCCAACCGCAGCCGGTAGCGGCCCACCTCCGCATGAATACGCGGCTTCGCCGCAGGCAACGGCAGGCTTGGAGCAAAGGCGGGAAACGGAAACTCCACCAGGGACGGCGGAGCCAGGGCTAGTTTCAACGGAACTCGCTGCCGGATGCGCTGCATCTTAGCTGCAGTATCCGCGCCCTTCTGTCACAGCATGGTCAAACCGATGCAAAAGCAGTGCAAAAAACGCACCGCCCATTCACGCTGCCGTAATAAATTCCGTGCAAATGTTGAGGATTTCCCTTGTCGCTGATCGCGTTTCGCGCTACATCCAGTGCATGAAGCCGATTCAACGCGCCATCGCCGTCACCGAGCTCGCCCTGGTCTTCCCCGCGGCTCTCTTCATGACCGCACTCTTCGGGCGCAATCTGCAGCCCCAGCAATACGAGCCCGCCCGCTCCGCCGAGCGCATTGTCGCCTGGTACGCCGCCCGGCCCCACATCGGCCTCTGGCTGATGCTCATCGCTATGCCGCTCACGGTGCTGGCCACCGGCGGCTTTTCCCTCATGCGCAGTTGGCGTGCAGACGCCTCGTTGCGGCAGAGTACGCACCAGGCGCTCGCCCTGGTTCGCGTGCACTGGGCCACGCTCATCGTTGCGCTGGCCACGCTGGCCGCTGGCGGCTTCCTGGCCATTGTCGCGCTGCACATGTTCACCGGCTGATCGCCCGGCCCGAGCCTCACTTCATCGCGCGCCGCGAACTTCTTCTATCCGCGCCCAACCCTCGCCTCATCCGCCCGCGATCGACGGAATCACCAGCACCTCATCCCCCTCCTGGAACGCATACTTCTCGTTGCCCAGGAAGCGGATGTCTTCCTCATTCACATAAAAGTTGATGAATCGCCGAATCTGCCCATCCTCGCCGCGCAGGTGCGGCCGCAGCGCCGGAAAGCGGTTCTCCAGCTCGGCCACCAGCTCCGGCAAATTCGCTGCCGTGCTCGTAATCTCGCGCACCTCGCCGGTGTGTTTCTGAAACGCATTTGGCAGCAGAACTCTAAGCGGCATGATTCTCTCCTGCCAGGACCGGCTCCCGGCCTGTTTCTCCACGGCTCTCTCTCAACTCCTCGACAAAAGCCTCAAAGTCGCTCAGCCGCGGCCGGATCGCCTTGTCCTGATCGTAGGCCCCGCGCAGAACATCGGTAGTCTTCAGTCCGTTTCCGGTAATGCACGCAACCGTCAGCTCCTCCGGCCGCACGCGCCTATGCGCATACAGCCGCGCCGTCACCGCCGCGGTCACGCCGCCCGCCGTCTCCGTAAAGATGCCCTCGTTCTCCGCCAGCTCCTGGATCGCCGAAACAATCTCCACGTCCGAAACATCCTCGGCCCATCCACCTGACTCGCGAATCGCGCGCGAGGCATACGTGCCATCAGCGGGATTGCCAATCGCCAGCGACCGCGCGATCGTATGCGGTCTCTGCGGCTCAATCGCATCGGTTCCCTGCTTCACCGCCTTGCTGATCGGCGAGCAGCCCGTCGCCTGCGCCCCAAAGAAGCGTACCGGCTTCTCCTCCACCAGTCCCAGCGCAATCAGCTCATGAAACGCCTTGCGGATCTTGGTAATCAGCGAGCCGCCGGCCATCGGAACCACCACGTTATCCGGCAGCCGCCAGCCCAGTTGCTCGGCAATCTCGAACCCCACCGTCTTCGATCCCTCCGCGTAGTACGGCCGCAGATTTACGTTCACAAAGCCCCAGTGGTAGCGTTCGGCAATCTGCGAGCAGAGCCGGTTGCAGTGGTCGTAGCTGCCCTCCACGCGCACCAGCGTGGCCCCGTAAACCTGCGTGTTCAGAATCTTGGCCGGCTCCAGGTCCGCTGGAACCAGGATGAACGTCTTCAGCCCCAGCCGCGCCGCCTGCGCCGCCACCGCATTCGCCAGGTTCCCGGTCGACGAGCAGCCCACCGTATCGAACCCGAAGCTCTGCGCATTGGCCAGCGCCACCGCCACCACGCGATCCTTGAAGCTGAGTGTGGGCATGCAGACCGCGTCGTTTTTCACGTAGAGATTGCGCGCCCCGATGCGCGCGCCCAGCCTCGGCGCCTCCACCAGCGGCGTCAGCCCCGCCGGAGTCTGCGGCACGTAGTCGTCCGTCACCGGCAGCAGAGCCCGGTAGCGCCACATCGACGCCGGTCCCCGCTCCACCGCCTCGCGCGTAAACCGCCCACGGGCAAAATCCAGATTGAAGACAACTTCAAGCGGGGAGAAACACTCCTCGCAGATCGAAAGCGGCTGGATTCCATAGCTCTTGCCGCATTCCCGGCAACGCAATTCGTAAGCAGTCGGCACAGCTCCCTCGCTAGCCGCAGCATGACCCCGGGTGCTCGGGCTCGTGACCGGCTCAACCTTGAGCGAACCTGACTCGACTCGTTGAATTGCGCAAACCGCGTCCAAATTTCAGTCGAAGCGGTTGCCGAATCTCATGTTCCCCGCCGAAGCGAGCGAGAGTTGACACCATACTCCTGGATTGCCCAGGCAGGTTGTCGTGGCGTCACAGGGCCCGTCCCTCAGCCACTCTGCATGAAATTCAGGCTTGCCCGGAGGGGCAAACATGAATGATTTATATCTAACACGGCAAAAATCACAGGTCAAACCGGGATGCAGCGAATGGGGTCTGGCGGCGGTTCAAAGGCGAATTGCTGAAAGTGAAAGGAGACGCACCGCGGGCGGAATGGGGAACGGTCCGGCCACAAAAAGGCGAACGACCGGGAGCGCTTCCGCGTTCAGCGGCTGCGCCCCGGCCGTTCGAGGAGGCCACACATGTTCTTCTGATTGCCTTGTCTCTACAGTTGCACAAATGTCGGTAATTATCTGCAAAGCAAGCCGAAAAAAATTTCGTCCCGGGCTAAATTGAAAATTCCCTTCCCAAACCGGCGCAATTCAGTAAAGGTCCCCGGCCGCCTGCCGCGCAATACTATTCCGCCGGATCGTAATTCAAATTCGGCCCCAGCCAGCGCTCAACCTCCGCCACTGTCATCCCCTTGCGCCCGGCATAGTCCGCCACCTGGTCGCGCCCGATCTTCCCCAAACTGAAATAGCGCGACTCCGGATGCGCAAAATACAGCCCGCTCACGCTCGATCCCGGCCACATCGCAAACGACTCGGTCAGCCGCATTCCGGTCTTCGCCTCCACATCCAGCAGCCGCCACAACGTGCCTTTTTCTGTATGGTCCGGGCACGCCGGGTAGCCCGCCGCCGGCCGTATGCCGCGATATTTCTCCTGGATCAGCTCCGCGTTGCTCAAGCCTTCTCCGCGCCCGTACCCCCACTCATCCCGCGCCCGCTTGTGCATGCATTCGGCAAAAGCCTCGGCCAGCCGGTCCGCAAGGGCCTCCGCCATAATCGCGTTGTAGTCATCGTGCCCGGCCCGGAAGCGGTCGCACAGCTCCTTCAGGCCAATCCCGCTGGTCACCGCGAACGCGCCCATGTGATCCGCCAGCCCCGCGTCCTTTGGCGCTATAAAATCCGCCAGCGACCGGCAAGGCTCGCTGCCCTCCCGATTCGCCTGCTGCCGCAGAAAATGAAATCTTCCCAGCGCCTTCCGTCGCGTCTCGTCCGTATACAGCTCCACGTCGTCGCCCACGGCGCAGGCCGGGAAGAATCCATAAACCCCGCGCGCCGTCAGCAAATTCTCCGCAATGATCCGGTCCAGCAGCGCATTGGCTTCGGCAAAAATCTGCCGCGCCTGCGCTCCCTGCTCTTTGTTCTCCAGAATCCGCGGATAAACCCCCTTCAACTCCCAGGTGTGGAAGAACGGCGTCCAGTCGATGAACTCGCGCAGCATGGCCAGAGAAAAGTTGTCCAGCACGCGCACGCCGGTAAACTCCGGCGCCGGCACATCCTCCGCCCGCCACTCAATCGGCGTCCGCCGTTGCCGAGCGGTTTCAAGCGAAATCAACTGCGGCCGCGGCGCAGCATAGGCTTTGCGCGCCGCCTCGGTCTCCGCGCGATGCCGCTCCACAAACGCCGCCTTGCCTTCTTCGCTCAGCAGACTGGTCGCCACCGGCACGGCGCGGCTTGCGTCCAGCACGTGCACCACCGGCTCGCTGTAGTGCGGCGCAATCTTCACCGCCGTGTGCACTCGGCTTGTGGTCGCCCCGCCAATCAGCAGCGGTAGCTTGAATCCCTGCCGCTCCATCTCCCGCGCTACGTGCACCATCTCGTCCAGCGACGGCGTAATCAGCCCGCTCAATCCGATGATGTCCGCCTTTTCCGCCTTGGCGCGCTCCAGAATCCTCTCGCAGGCCACCATCACGCCCAAGTCGACAACGTCGTAGTTGTTGCAGGCCAGCACCACACCCACAATATTCTTGCCGATATCGTGAACATCTCCCTTCACCGTCGCCAGCACGATCTTGCCCTGCGCCCTGACCTCCTGCCCGGCCGCGGCCCGCGACGCCTTCTCAGCCTCCATATACGGCGTCAGGTGCGCTACCGCTTTCTTCATCACGCGCGCGGATTTCACCACCTGCGGCAGAAACATCTTCCCCGCTCCAAACAGATCGCCCACCACGCTCATGCCTTCCATAAGCGGCCCTTCAATCACCGCCAGAGGCCGGCCCAGCTTCACCCGCGCCTCTTCGGCGTCCGCCTCGATATACGTGTCGATCCCTTTGACCAAAGCGTGCGAAAGCCGCTCTTCCACGGTGCCGTTGCGCCATTCCTCGGCCTTCTTCTCGCTCGCCGCGCTGCTCTCGCCTTTCAGCGATTCGCCGAACTTCAGCAGCCGCTCCGTCGCGTCCGGCCGCCGGTTCAGCAGCACGTCCTCCACCAACTCCTTCAGTTCCGGCTCAATCTCCTCGTAGACCTCCAGCATCCCCGCATTCACAATCCCCATATCCATGCCCGCCGCCATCGCGTGATAAAGAAACGCGGAGTGCATCGCCTCGCGCACCTTGTTGTTGCCGCGGAAGCTGAATGAAATATTCGAAACGCCGCCGCTCACCTTCGCGTGCGGCAGGTTGGCCTTGATCCAGCGCGTCGCGTTGATGAAGTCGACGGCGTAGTTGCTGTGCTCCTCCATGCCCGTCGCGACGGTGAGAATATTCGGGTCAAAAATTATGTCTTCCGCAGGAAATCCAACCTCGTCCACCAAAATCCTGTAAGCCCGCGCGCATATGCAGATCTTGTCCTCGTAGCTCGCGGCCTGCCCCTGTTCGTCGAAGGCCATCACCACCGCCGCCGCGCCATACTTCAGCACCGCCGCGGCGTTCCTGCGAAACTTGTCTTCGCCCTCCTTCAATGAGATGGAGTTCACAATGCCCTTGCCCTGCAGGCACTTCAACCCCGCCTCGATCACCTCCCACTTCGACGAGTCCACCATGAACGGCACTTTGGCCACTTCCGGCTCGCTGGCCAGCAGGTGCAGGTAGCGCGTCATCGCAGCCACCCCGTCGATCATCCCCTCGTCCATGCAGATGTCCAGCAGGTTGGCCCCGTTCTCCACCTGCTGCCGCGCCACGCCGACCGCTTCCTCAAATTTGCCCTGCTTGATCAACCTGGCGAACTGCGGCGAACCGGCCACATTGGTCCGCTCCCCGATCATGATGAACACGCCCGGCTGCTGCGTAAACGGCTGCGATCCCGACAGCCGCAGCGGTCTGGTCTCGCGCAGCGGCCCGGCCGCGCCCGACCCAGTCTTCGCCTCGGGCACTCCGTCCTCCGCCCCGCGCCCGCCTTGCTGGCTATTTGCTTTCATCGCGCCCCCTCAGCTTCCGCGGAGGCAGCCCGTCCAGCGCCTTGGCAATTGCCGCAATGTGTTCGGGTGTATTGCCGCAGCAGCCGCCGGCAATATTCACGAGGCCGGCCCGCGCAAACTCTCCCAGGTAGCGCGCCATGTCCTCCGGCCCCAGGTCGAACCCCGTCGGCGAAAGCGGATTCGGCAGTCCCGCGTTCGGATAGCACGACACCGCCACGTCTGCCTTCTCCGCCAGCTCCTCCAGGAACGGAAACATCAGGTCGGGTCCAAGCGAGCAGTTCAGCCCCACTGACAGCGGCTTCGCGTGCTCCACCGCGTTCCAGAACGCCTCAATCGTCTGCCCGGAAATCATCGTCTCGCCGCCCCGTCCCACCGCCGCTGAAATCATCACCGGCAGCTCCTTGCCCTGTGCCTTCAGCCCGTCCTCTTCAAACACTTCCTCGATCGCCACCAGCGCCGCCTTCGCATTCAGCGAGTCGAAGATCGTCTCCACCAGCAGCAGGTCCACGCCGCCAGCAATCAGCGCCCGCACCTGGTGCGCATACGCCGCCTTCACCTGGTCAAAGGTGACCACCCGGAAGCCCGCATCCTCCGCATCGGGAGAATTCGAAAGCGAAACCGTCAGCGGCCCGATCGATCCCGCCACAAACCGCGGCCGCCCGGTCTCCTTCCCCACGCGGTCCGCAATCTCCCTGCACTGCCGCGCCGACTGCTCATTGATCTCCCACGCCAGATCGTTCAGAAACTTGTTCTGGATGACCTTCTGATAGAATTCCGGATCCTTCCGTCCCCCATGCTCCCGCGGATCCTCCACGAAGAACTCGCTTTGCGTGATGCTCGTCGCGCCGAAGGTATTGGTCTCGATGATGTCCGCCCCCGCCTCTAGAAATCTGCGATGAATGTCCAAAATCATCGTCGGCTGCGTCAGTGAAAACAGGTCGCCGTTATTCAGCAGGTCCTTGGTCGAGTCCTTGAAGCGCTCCTCGCGAATATCCGCTTCCTTCATCCCGTAGGTGCGGATCGTCGTGCCCATCGCCCCGTCGAGGATCGCAATTCGGCTCTCCATGAGCTTCTGCAGAGGATGCTGGTGAACTTGGGTCATTTTCCCCTTGTGAATCTTGAGCGTTGTCCGGCCGGAAAACAGAGATAACTGCCATTCTTGATGACGCAGAGCCGCAGAAAGAAACAAGGGAAGCGGCCTTTTATCAAGCATATCTGAGTCAGCAGCCCGCGCAGACCGAATCGCGCTGAATGTGCCCGGAGCGAGCCCGAAATGTCGTTAGCCCACGTTGAATGGAGCAGCACCGCACAGCGACCCAGCGTAGAATTGGGCCGAGTTATTCTCGCCTGGGGAAATGACATTGAAGAGTCGCTTGCTCTGTTCCACCGGAATTGCCTTTCTGTTTGCCGCCATGCCTCTCGCCCACGCGTCCGGCCAATCCCTCCCGCGCAGCACACCCGAAGCAGAAGGCATCTCATCCCAGGCGATCGTCGACTTTGTCCACGCGGCCGACACAAACGTCAACACCTTCGACAGCTTCATGATCCTCCGCCACGGCAAAGTCATCGCCGCGGGCTGGTGGAAGCCCAACGCGCCGAACATCCCGCATATCTTGAATTCAGTCAGCAAGAGCTTCAACTCGACCGCCATCGGCCTCGCCATCCACGAACACAAACTCAAGCTCGATGATCGCGTGTTGCAGTTCTTTCCCGCCGATGCTCCGCCGGACCCCTCCGCCAATCTCAAGGCAATGACGGTGCGCGACCTGCTCACCATGTCCAGCGGCGACGCGGTCGAGCCGCAGCGCATCAACGGCAACCCATCCGTGCGTCAGTTCCTCGCCCAGCCGGTCGTCTACCCGCCCGGCACGCATTTCCTCTACAACACCATGGGCGCTTACGTCCTCTCGGCCATCGTCACCAGGGTGACAGGCCAAACCTCGCTCGAATTCCTCAAGCCGCGCCTCTTCGCGCCGCTCGGCATCGAGAATCCCCGCTGGGACTCGAGTCCCGAGGGCAACTCGCTCGGCGGCTACGGCCTGTATCTCCGCACGGAAGACATCGCGAAGTTCGGCCAGCTCTATTTGCAAATGGGAAAGTGGAACGGCAAGCAGCTCGTCCCCCGCAAGTGGGTTGAAGAAGCTACATCCAAGCAAATTGACAACGAGCACGAAAGCCACGCCAAGATCGGCCCGGATTGGATTCAAGGCTACGGCTTCCAGTTCTGGCGCTGCAGCCACAACGCCTATCGCGCCGACGGCGCAGGCGGCCAGTTCATCGTCGTCATGCCCGATCAGGACGTGGTCGTCGCCATCACCGCCAACACCGGTAGCTTGCAGGCAGAGCTGGACGCCATCTGGGACCACCTGCTGCCCGCCTTCCAATCCACCCCGCTCCCCCCCAACCCCGCCGCCCAGCAAAAGCTGAAAGAGGCAGTCGCCAATCTCGTCGCCCATCCAAAGAAAAGCCCAACCGTGAACCCTGCGGATTCAAGCCAACACATCACCCCCACCAATATTGGGTCCGATTGAATCCAATCCTCGGTCCGGACTTTTCTTTGTGCCGCCATCCCGCCCGAATCCGATTCGCCGCGGTATATACTCCTGGCACGTCAACCGGGGTCCGGAACTCTCAATACATACGGTGCACGCGCCGGGCTTACCTGAAGGAGCACCATGGACAGCCAACCTTCGCGTCCAACTCAAACCAATGCTGCTAAATTCTTCCGGTGGCTCCGTTGGATCGCCTCGCTGACGGTAGGAATCGCTCTGCTCCTTGCCATCTCAGGGATTTCATATCAAGCCATCGAGAGCAGAGCGGATGCGCGCCGATTCCACCGGGAAGGAAAGTTAGTTGACGTAGGCGGCTACAAGCTCAATATCGATTGCACTGGCAAGGGAAGCCCAACTGTCATCCTGGAGTCCGGACTCGAGGTGCCTGCGGAGGGATGGCGGCTTGTACAGCCCGGAATAGCGAGTTTTACGCGTGTCTGTTCCTATGACCGCGCCGGATATGGCTGGAGCGACCCTGGACCGATGCCCCGAAAGCTCTCGCAAATCGTCACGGAGTTGCATACACTGCTGCAAAATGCGGGTGAAAAGCCGCCCTACATATTTGTGGGCCATTCATTCGGCAAAGGTATCGTTCTTCTGTACAACAAGCTGTACCCGAATGAAGTGGCCGGGTTGGTTCTGGTGGACGGTGGTCCCAATAAGTTGAGGTTGCCGACAAGCATCATGACACTATCCAAGGCTGATCTCAGGCGCCGCCAGCGGCGTCGAATGTTCACGTCCGCGCTGTACTTTTTGGGGATTAGCCGGTTTCTCGCGAGAAAAGACATTGAGGGTGCGGACGAGTCAGCCTATGATCAGGAATGGTCGTACCAAGCCATACAGCCCAAATTCGTTCGGGCGACCACGAGCGAAGTAGAGAACCTAATGAAGGGCGATAGTGAGGCCGAATTGGCAGACGCGCCCACGTTGGGCGATAAACCGCTGGTGGTTCTCATTGCAGGCAAAGGCATGTGGGGTCTGCCGCTAATCTCACAGGACTGGGTAGACCTACGCAAAAACTGGGTGGATGGTCAAATTCAGTTGGCGCAGCACCTCTCCAGAAATGGCAGGTGGCTTATCGTCTCTGATTCCACCCACGCGATTCCAGATGAACGACCCGATGCAATTGTAGACGCGGTGCGCGAGGTATATTCGGACACAGTGCGCTGACCCCACTCCCTCCGGATTCCCCTTGACGCCCGCTCTACCCCTCAAATACTTTGCGGTGATGCATTCCGCGCGCCCCAAATCCCATCTCTGGATGTTCATCCTCCTTACCGGCCTCTCCGTCTCCATCGGCTGGGGCATCCGCGGCCAGTTCGGCCACGAGTACGGAGCCGCCCTCGCCGGCGCCATCGGCGGCATGGCTATCGCCCTCGCCAGCGGCCGTCCTGACTGGCTCCGCCGCATTCCCTTCTTCTCCGTCCTCGGCGCCATCGGCTTCGCCTTCGGCGGCAGCATGTCCTATATGAAGGACATCTGGTACGCCCACTCCTCCGATCCCGCCACCGTCCTTTACGGCTTTGCCTGCATCTTCACCATCGGCTTTCTTTGGGCCGCGCCCGCCGGCACAGGAATCTCCCTGCCCGTCTATCTCGACCGCGAGCAGATCACCCGCCTCTTCATTCCGATCTCGGCCATCTTAGCCGCCTGGTATCTGCGCGACGTCTGCGTCGGCCTCATCTGGGGCCTCCACGGCGATGGCTGGCGGCACTTCGTTGCGGGATACGACGCCAACGCCGGCCTCGCCGCCCTCGTGGTTCTCGTGCTCTGTATCTTCCGCCGTAAGTATTCCGGCTTCGGCGCCCTCCTCATCCTCTATATGTCCATCGGATGGTGGGCTGGCCGTCTGCTCTTCGTCAACCTCCTCGGCCTGCGCATGAATCCCCCGCGCCCCGAGGTCTGGGGCTCCTGTCTCGGCATGATCCTCGGCATTCTCGCTTGCTGCTGGCACAAGCGCCAGAGCGGCATCGCCTTCGCCACCCTCGGCGCCGGCTTCCTCGGCGGCATCGGCTTCGCTCTCGGAACCGCCGTCAAGCTCCTGGTCATGTCCAGCGGATTCACCGCCAACTGGCACAGCGTCATGGAGCAGACCCAGGGATTCTTTCTCGGCATCGCCCTGGCCATCGTCTTCGCCCTGCTCATTCCCCGCGCCCCGGCAGTCTCGGACGATCCGCCCCCCGGAGCCGCGGTGCCCGTCCGCCGCTGGACCGAATCCTTCTGCGTGGTCTTCGTTCTCTGGCTTCTCCCTTACATCAACTTCCGTTACGGCCCCGGCGAGTGGGTCGGCGAGATCAAGGATCTCCAGCCGCGGCTCTACGGCATCGCCATCTCCGGCTATTTCCTGCCCACCCACGGCTTCATCGGATGGCTCGACATGGCCGCCCTCGCCATGGGCATCGCCCTCGTCCTGCTCCTCGTCCTCCATCGCCGCAGCCCTCTGCCCGCCATGCCATCCAGTTGGATGGGCAAAGGCCAGTTGTTTTATCTCGTCTTCCTCTGGTCCATCACGGCCATGAACTTCACCTTCGTCCTCCCGCGCTTCACCCCCATCCGCCTGGTCACCGAGTGGTTCATCATCCTCAACGCCGCCTTCTGCTCCGTCTTTCTCTTCTACGCCTGCCTCGCCCGCCCGCAGGCTGCCGTCCAGGCCCGCTCCGACCGTCCCTACGCCCCCTGGATTCGCAAGACGGTCCTCTTCGGAGTCCTCGGCGCGGTCCTCGTCAGTTTCCTCGGCTTCGGCATCAAGCTAGCCTGCTGGGGCAATCAGCCCGCCGGAAAGATGGGCGTAGTCCCCATCCGCTTCGGCCCCCTCAACACCGACACCATCCCCTAACGTTCAGTGCCGAAAGTTCGTATCAAAAATCTGTTGTCATCTTGAAACGTGTTGTCATCCTGATGAACGGCGAAATAAGCTGTGTCATCCTGAAGCGCTCTCGGAACAGGAGTCGGCACTCAAAATCCGGAATTTAATCCTGTAGCTCGATCAAATTTCCGTGTATCTTATATTCCATCCGCAGAAATACTACGCTTCCCCTTTATAGAGGTCCCCTTGAATCATGCCAGTTACTGGATTTCATCCGTGTGCCTTTTGCTCTTCCTTGCATACCACCTAGCGCTGGGAATGGCGGCCCAATCTCCTTCCGCATCGCCTTTCCCGTTGCCACGGGGAGTTATTGCAGAGAGAGAAATTACCACGCTCGTCTTTCGCCGCATCGGGCATGCGTTCCTCCACTCGGTCAGGGTGCGCCACTCCAACCTGTGCGGCAACGCGGCTGTGCTGCCGGCCATCGGACGGCTGGGAGGTATCTGGGCTTCAGCGTACGCAAGCTCCGGGTGGTATCCGGTGCAGGAGAATACTTTGCCAAACCTTGCGTCCCGGGCCGCCAAATCTTACGGCAACAATGCAGGCCGAACTTTCTACAACGAATTTTCCGCGGGAATCGCCTCCTGGCTGATGACAGCTTTGGGACGCCGGAAAGGGGCAAGATAATATGCGTGGTCAAGGGTGCCGGCTTCAGCCCTGGCTGCCCCTCGTCGCCTGCCTGCTCCCGCTAACCGGCTGCATCCGTAATCAGATCTACCACCCTCAACCGGACAGCGCCGTTGCTGTTCCGCCTCTGGCGCCCATTAAGATCGATGCTCACGAAGCCAGGGCAAAGCGGGTGCAGGAAGAGCCTTGTAACCCGGCGCAGATCGTCGAATCACCATGCCTTGCCTACCTGGAATTCGATGACATGGGAGAACCCTGGGAGCGCAATCCCAGTGGCCGGCCGGCGCAATTGTCCCGCGCGTTGGATCTGATCCGGGACGCTCGCAAGAGGGACCCGGATACATTGGTGCTGGTCTTCGTGCACGGCTGGAGGCACAATGCCGCCGGAGGGGGTAAGGAAACCGAGGATTCCAATGTCACCGGCTTTAAAGCAGTCCTGCGAGGGATTCACCAGGACTTCCCGCACCCCATCCTCGGCGTCTATGTCGGATGGCGCGGCGGAATCGTTTCCCGCCACTTGCCGGTTGTGCAGCAGTTCAGCTACTTCAACCGCGAGGCCGCCGCAATGCGCGTCAGCAGCAGGTCGCTCACTGAAGCTCTCGTGGAGCTGTCCGAAGCGGTGCAATCGACGCTCCCCGGAGACAGCAAACCATCTGCCGCGCGCATCGTCATGATCGGCCATTCCTTCGGCGGGCTGGTGCTGGAACGCGCCATCTCGCAGGCCATGATCATCTCTCTTGAAATGCAGGTCGAGGCCTGGCACAATTCCAATCCCGCTCAAGAATCAGGTGCCGAAAAGGAGATGATTGCCCGGAAGTGTGGTTATCCGGATGCCGTCATTGAACAGCCACTGGCAAACCTGATTGTTTTCGTGAATTCAGCCGCCGGGGCTAATGAGAGCAAGCAGCTGATCGATTACCTCGCCAGCAGCCACTTTACCTATCAGAACGCCCAGGGCCCGCAACCGCTTATTCTCTCGGTCACCTCGAAAGCCGACATCGCCACCGGGATGATCTTCAAAATCGGGCACGGCGCCAATTGGCTTGGTTACCGGGCGGCGGGAAGCATGCGGCCCAAAGGCCCGGGGCCGATCAATCCTGCCGACGCTTCCGCTGATTACTCCCGCGCCTGCTACGACTCCATGATCGACCCGAAAAAGGAGCGGCTCTTCGACATGAGCCAGAACGTCCTTTTACATGACCACGACGGCTCATTCCCCCAAGCTGCAGAGTCATACCGTCGAGGAGATTGTCCTGCATGGCGCTTATGACCCCACGGCTATGGAGTGCACGCCGCAGACTCTGCCTCCCCGGGATGCCAACACTGCGTCAGGCAATCAGAAGAGGACAGCCGTGAGCTGCGGGATGGGCCAATACATCTTCAACGTGAATGAAATTAACGATCGCTGCAACGGTACTCCGTATTGGGCCATGGAAGTACCCAGCGAACTGATTCGAGACCACGAGTCAATCTTCACGGAACGACTCATCACATTTCTCAGCACCTTTGTCTCGACCAATGCCCTGAGCCCCGAGAGAGCTCCAAGCCTCTGCCGCCCCGCCACTGAGATTGAATAGGAGGGCCTGCGCTTCCACACCCGCTCGCGTGTCTTCGATGACCTGGAAATCGCTGAACTGCGCGCCGCGGACGCATCTAGGCTGGCCGGGCGCACCTAAGTCTCCGACCGCGCGATTTCGTATGTCGCGATGGAACGCCGTCTTCCCACTCTCAGAAATGGAGCGAGTTTATGATCAGGTGGCATATATATTCCCAACAGCAAGTTTTACAATGAGGACCGCAAAGACTGAGGGGAGTTTGTGTCTCCAACGGAAGGTCCAAGCCAATTCAGCAGGGCAGACAGGATCAGGATGAAGACGAAAATCGATCGCGCACGCAGGTTTGCAATTGGAATTGCTTTGGCCGGCGCCACCCTGGCGCTGGCGCAACAGGCTGGGACGGGAGCCGCGGCTCCTCCACCGAGGCCGCAGGGTCCATGCGACATTTATGCGGCTGCCGGCGACCCTTGCGTAGCCGCGCACAGCACCACACGCGCGCTCTATGCCTCCTACAACGGTCCGCTCTATCAGGTGATGCGCCAGTCGGACGGCAAGAAGCTGGATATTGGCGTTGTCCAGCCGCTTGTCAGGCCCGTGCCGGATGCGGGCGGCTACGCCGACGCAGCCGCACAGGACAGGTTCTGCGCCAACACCTACTGCTGGATCGCCAAAATCTATGACCAATCTCCCCAGCACAACGATCTCACCCAGGCGCCACGAGGCGGATTCGGCGGCCCGGCCCTCGGCGGGTTCGACAATCTTCCGATCGCTGACATGGCGCCGATTACGATCATGGGGCACAAGGCCTACGGTGTCTTCATCGAACCGGGCATGGGCCTGCGCCACGACGACGCGAAGGGCACCGCGGTGGACGACCAGGCGGAGGGAGAATACTGGGTCGTCAGCGGCAGGCACTTCAACTCCGGATGCTGCTTCGACTACGGCAACGCCGAGATCGACAGCCGCGACGATGACAATGGCACAATGGAAACCCTCTACTTCGGCAATGCCACTCCCTGGTACAGCGGGAACGGCCACGGTCCGTGGATCATGACCGACCAGGAGAACAATCTGGTCGGTTGCGTCAACCAGGATGGTTCCAAAGGCTGTCCTAACCTGCCGAGCATCCCTTGGCGCTTCGTAACCTCAATGGCCGAGGGAGAACCGCACCGCTGGGCAACGATGGGAGGCGATGCGCAAGAAGGCCCACTGTCCGTCATGTTCGACGGACCGCGCGTGAACCTGACATATGACCCGATGCGCAAGCAGGGTGGCATCCTGCTGGGCACAGGCGGCGACAACAGCGACGGCTCGCAGGGAACGTTCTATGAAGGGGCGATGACCGCCGCAGGCGCCTTTCCCTCGAACTCAACCGACCAGCTTGTGCAGGCCAACATAGTGGCTGCCCGGTATGACGTGGCCCCGCTGAGCGTGGCGCCCGCATCGGAACCCTCGGCTCAGCCGGCGTTGCAGACGTTCACACCGGGTTTATCCCACGACACGACGGTGACGTTTACGAATACCACCGGCGCGCCCGCAGTGGGCCTTACGCTGAGCCTGGGCGTGCCCGGCAAGCAGTGGACCGCTGTCGTTGCAGGCGCCACCGAGGCGGCAAAGACCTTCGACGGGCCGGTGGCGCCGGGCGCCAGCGTGAGCGCGGCGTTCACCGTCACCTCCGGGTCCGCGCCCTTTAACGGCGATCTCGTCGGCAAGGCGTCGTGGACCAACGCGGCCAGCGGCAGGAAGCAGACGGAGACAGCGGCCGAAAAGGTGCGGAATGACAGCCCGATCAAGATCAACGAGTTTCGCCTTCATTCGGGGCCGCCCGCCAACCCGACAAATTCGTTCATCGAGCTCTTCAATGCGGGCTCGCGCACCATCGATCTCTCCAACTGGACGCTAACCGTGCACCCGGCTCAGCAGGCCATCTTTTCTACGATCAAGATCCCGGCGGGAACGAAGCTTGCGGCCGGCGGCTTCTATCTTATCGGTCTCTCGGACTCCGGGCTGGCGGTCCCCGCACACCCAGGCGACCGCATCATCCATGTCAGGAACACGGATGGAATGTCAGTTGGCGATACCATCAGCATCGGCATGGGCTCCAGCGCGGAAACCCGCAAAATCGCAAGCCTTGGGACGGCTGCCGGCATCCCTACCACGCTATGGCAGCCACTTCCCGACGGACCGGTGATCACCGTTCCCGCCGGTTCGACCAATGTGCCGGTTGAGAGTGTGTCCGGCTTCGTTGTTGGCCAGAAGATCGCGCTCGGCTATGGCGCAACGTATCCCTCCGTCGTCAATACCGTGGAGCAGTACGAGATCGCCACGGTGACCGCAGTCGGCAAGCCAGGCACGCAAGCCTATCTGGCAGCGGATGCGCATGCCGGAGCGACCAACCTCCAGGTGACATCGCTCTCCAACATCTCTGTTGGTGACAAGATCCGGCTCGATATCGACAGCGTCGGACACGGAATTGAAACCGTCACGGTGACCCATGTTGGAACGGCGGCGCATCAGACCAATCTCAGTGCTCCAGCCGGTGCCGGCGCCACCCGCATCGACGTCCGCCGGGCCGAGGGTTTCGCCGTGGGTGACGCGATCACGGTTGGCGCGCCGGCCAGCCGGCAGACCGCGACCGTCACCGCCGTCGGCAGCAGGGGGCCGGAGGGAACCGCCATCGACTTCACGCCGGCTCTCAGCAGCTCCCACGTGGTCAATGAGTGGGTCGTCTCTCCGGGAACGGGCCTCGGCCTGGCCGCTCCCCTGCAGTTCAACCACGCAGCCAACCTCCCATTCAGCGATCGCGGAACAGGAATCACCTTCCAGCCCGCGACGGCCTTTGCTCATTTCAGCAACGAGCCGGTCCAGCCCCTCGGCGCCGGAATCGCGCTCGACAATCCACTGGCCAACGGCCACGCGATCTACGCGGCGGTGCGCGACGACGCCGTGAAGACTGCGGGCTACCAGGGGACTCCGCTGCCCAACCAGTGGTTCGGTGGACCGGAGTTGACCACCACCTCCCCGCAATTCGGCCGGACCATCACCATCGAAGAGGGCAGCCTGGTGCTGCGGGACGCCTCGGGACTGGTTGCCGACAGCCTCAATTATGGCGCCCTCGCCGACCCATGGGCCGCCGAGGGCAATCAAGCCGTCTCCGGAGCGCGCCTGAGCGGCTGCTACGCGCCTGCGCCCGGCTCCGTATTCGATCCATGGTCAACCGTCGTGTCCCCGATTGCCACCAATGCGAGCACGGGACGCTTCCCTGACGGCGCGGATACCGGCAGCAACTGTACCGATTTCCTGACGCAGGCCGCTGCCGCTCTGGCGGCCTCTTCGTCTGCGGACGCGAGCAACATCAAGGTCACCAGCGTGGAAGGCTTCGGCCCGGGCCAGACGATCCTGATTGAATCGGGCGCGAATCTTGAAACCGCCATCATCGCAACGGTGGGCACGGCAGGCGCCACGACGGTACGCACTGCCACGGACATAGGAGCAACCGTTCTGCCAGTCGCCAGCACTGCCGGTTTCAGCAGAGACCAAACCATCACCATCGATAGTGGAGAGAACGCCGAGACATCTGCTGTCTCCGCGATCAGAAACTACGGCGGCGCCGCCAGACTCATACTCACCGCGCCGCTCACGCGTGCCCATGCGGCCGGCGTGCCTGTCTCCGGCACCGGCATCAGCCTGACCACGGCGCTGACCCGGGCACACGCTGCTGGAGCGCAGGTCACGAGCAACCTCCCAAACGCCTGGCGTACCCAACCAATATCAAAAAGAGGAATGATTGAGCGGGTCTACGGAATCGGCATATTTTTCTCTACCGGCGCGCAAGCCGGCTGTTCACTGACCACTGTCCGCTGACCACTGCTTTTCTGTTCCCTATTCCCTGCTTCATCCATGCTCTAGACTCGAAGATGATGAAGCTCTTTGGCAACAGCAATCCTTCTCCGGAAGAAGCGCCCGGCGCACTGGAAACCGAATCGCCCCAGGCCGGCCTTTTCAGCCGCATGAAGCAGGCCGTCGCGCGCACCCGCGAGTCGCTGTCGTCCAAAATCGACAACCTCGTTTCGCTCACCCGCACCGTCGACGAGCAGGCCCTCGAAGACCTTGAATCCGCGCTGCTCGCGAGCGACATCGGCGTCCAGACCACCACTGACATCCTCGCCGCCTTGCGCGACCGCGCCCTCCGTCAGTCGATCGAGGGCGGCGAAGAGCTCCGCGCCCTGCTCCGCGAGCAACTGCTCGCCATCCTCCAGGCCCCGCAGCATCCCGTCCAGCGCCCAGCCGAGCCGCCCACCGTCACCTTTCTCGTCGGCGTCAACGGCACCGGCAAAACCACCACCAGCGGCAAACTCGCCGCCTGGAGCCGAGCTCAGGGCCGCACCGTCCTTTTGTGCGCTGCGGACACCTTCCGCGCAGCAGCCATCGAGCAGCTGGAAGTCTGGGCCACGCGCTCCGGCGTCGAGATCATCAAGACCCGTCCCGGAGGCGACCCCGCCGCGGTCCTCTACGACGCCATCGCCGCCGCCAAAGCCCGCGCCATCGACGACGTCTACGTCGACACCGCCGGCCGCCTCCACACCAAGACCGGCCTCATGGACGAGCTCGACAAGATGCGCCGCACCGCCGCCCGCCTGGTCCCCGGCGCGCCCCACGAAGTCCTGCTCGTCATGGACGCCACCACCGGCCAGAACGGCCTCCAGCAGGCCCGCCAGTTCACCCACTCCGCCGGCGTCACCGGCATCGTCCTCACCAAGCTCGACGGCACCGCCAAAGGCGGCATCGCCGTCGCCATCGCCCGCGAGCTCTCCCTCCCCGTCCGCTTCGTCGGCGTCGGCGAAAAAATGGACGACCTCCTCGAATTCTCCCCCGCCGCCTTCGTCGATTCGCTGCTGGGATAAAGTTGAAAGCGTGACGCAATGACCGCCCCCGACACCGACGCCCTCTGGATGCAGCGCGCCCTCGAGCTGGCCCGCCGCGGCCTCGCGCTCTGTTCGCCCAACCCCATCGTCGGCTGCGTCCTGCTCGACGCCGCCGGCCAGCTCGCCGGCGAGGGCTGGCACGCGTACGACCAGCTCGCTCACGCCGAGATCGCCGCCCTCCGCGACGCCCGGCAAAAATCCATCTCCGTCCGCGGCGGCACGGCCTACGTCACCCTCGAGCCCTGCAGCCACACCGGCCGCACGCCGCCCTGCACGCAGGCGCTCATCGCCGCCGGCCTCGCCCGCGTCGTCGCCGCCACCATCGACCCCAACCCCGCCGTCGCCGGCCGTGGCCTCGCGGTCCTGCGCGCCGCCGGAATTGAAACCACCGTCGGCGTCTGCCAGCCCGAAGCGCGCCGCCTCAACGAACCCTTCGCCCGCTGGATTCAGCACCGCCGCCCGCTGGTGCTGATGAAAGTCGCCATGACTCTCGACGGCCGCATCGCCCCGCCCCTCGGCGAGCACCCTGTCCGCGAGCCCTTCTGGATCACCAGCGAGGCCGCGCGCCTGGCCGTGCAAACCCTCCGTTGGCAGGCCGACGCCGTCCTGGTCGGCATCGACACGGTACTGGCCGACGACCCCATGCTCACCGACCGCAGCGGCCTGCGACGCCGCCGCCCCCTGCAGCGTCTCATCCTCGACTCCGCCCTGCGCATGCCCCTCGACTCCAAGCTCGTGGCCACCGCGCAGAACGACGTCGTCGTCTTCACCGTCTCCAACGACGAAGCCCGCATCGGCGAGCTCACCGGGCGCGGCATCCGCGTCGAGATGCTGCCCGCCGAAGCTGGAAGAGTGCCGCTGGGCGCGCTGCTCGACAAGCTCGGTGAAGAAGGCATCCTCACCCTGCTCACCGAAACCGGCACGCGCCTCAACACCGCGCTCCTCGCCGGCGGCCTCGTCGACCGCGTCCATCTCTTTGTTTCGCCGCAGATCATGGGCTCTGACGCCGTCCCCGCCTTTCGCGGCATGGCCCAGTCTATCCACATGGCCCAGGTTGAAGTCGAGCGCTATGGCAACGACCTCGGCCTCTGCTCGCTCCTCCGCGATCCGTGGGAAAACACAGCGGATAGGGGTTAGGGAATCGGTGAGATCTCCCAGGTTTCATCCACGGCGGCCGGCCGCGGCGGCGGACGAGGGGCGCCCGGCCGATCCATCCAACGCGGCCTGAAAAGACGGGGAAAAACGAGGAAGAGGCGGGCTATTTGAGCCGGAAAGCGCCGACCCGGGGGTGGACGAATTTGGCAAACGGGATTTGCCAAAAAGCGACTAATTTTGACTTTTGAAAAATGTGCACCCGCAGGTCGTCCAAATCGCTGATTTCGCCCACTTACAAGTCGTCCAAATCAGGAAAATGTTCGAAAAAATTGGCGGTCTTGTCTCTGAAAACGTGCGGGGAATCGGGAATAGAGAGCTGGCTCCCGGGTCTTCCGATTGCCGGCTGACCCATGAACCCTACTTTTCTGCTCCCTATTCCCTACTCCCTATTCCCTTACAATATCTCCATGTTCACCGGCATCATCGAGCAAACCGGTACCCTCGTCAGTCTGGAGACGCGTGGCGGCGTCCGCCGCATCACCATTCAAGCTCCGGGCGTCGCCTCGCGTCTGCGCGAGGGCGACTCGCTCGGCGTTTCCGGCGTCTGCCTCACCGCGCTCGACCCGAACCCAACTTACTTTCACGCCGACCTGGCCCAGGAAACCCTCGACAAAACCTCGTTCGGCTCGCTCGCCCCCGGCTCCACAGTGAACCTCGAGCTGCCCACCGCCGCCGGCAGCCCTCTCGGCGGACACATCGTGCAGGGCCACGTGGACGGCTGCGGGGAACTCCGTTCCCTTGATCCTTTGGTCTCGCCTTCACGACCCGACTTCGACCGCCAAACCACCGACTGGACGCTGAAGGTGCGCGTCCCGGAGTCGGTGCGCCCGTGGATGGTCCATAAGGGCTCTGTTGCGGTCGAGGGCATCAGCCTGACCATCGCGGACTTTGATGGCGAGACAATCTCCATCGCCATTCTGCCCTTGACCTATTGGCGGACGAATCTGCACACCCTCGCCGTCGGCGCTCTCGTAAACGTCGAGGCCGATGTGCTGGTGAAGCTGGCGCACATGCAGCTGCAGAACGAGAAGAAGCAGAGCTTCGACCTCACCGCCGAGTGGCTGGTCGCCAACGGCTACTAAAGTATTTTCCAGGGGCTGAAGCCCCGTCAATTTAATTGGCCTTTGCGGCACGACTGAAGTCGTGCCCTGACACGAAGCTGGAGCTTGCACGCCGAGTGTGACGTTGTGCCCTGATATAAAGCCCCTTCACGAGACAGCGTCTATTTCGCGCTGAGAAGTGCGTTCACCTTCGCCATCACCTGAAAGGCATCGGCCACGTAGACCACGTCGGCCTTGCCGCGCGTCCATCCGCAGTTCGCGTCCAGGCTCACCGCCCTGCGCTCGCCGATGAACCGCCAGCCGACCACGTGCGGCTCTTCGCCGTGGCAGCAGGTGGCCAGTCCCTTCGCATGCCGTGGTGTCGCGCCTGTCTGGCCAATCTGGTTCATGTGCGTCAGGAAGGGCAGAACCGGCTGTCCTTCGCCACCCTGGTCCACTAAGGATTTGGAGCTGCCCAGCGAAGCTCCCGAGACGCGCAAAAACCCGAGAATCAGTTCGCCCGCCTCCTCCGCGTGCGTCTTCCCGTCGGGCTGTTTCTTCGTCCAGCCCGCTCCGGCCACAAACAGCAGCTTCGCATCCGGCCGGATCGTTTCCGTCCCCTGCGCCGGGGCGCGCACGCCGATGATCGTCGTCCGCAGCGCGGGCAGCTCGACTGCTACTTGTTCGACCACCACAGCTCCCGGCTCGCCCGCCGGGGTCCCCGCGGATATGGGGTCCCCAGTGAGCGAACTTTGCTCCCTGGGGTGGAAGGACACGGGGTCCCCAGCGAGCGGATTTTGCTCGCTGGGGTGGGGGGACGGGTCTTCGTCCGTGGGGTGGTCAAAGGCCGCGTGCGTGCCCGCGTCGAGTAGCAGAAACCAGGGCCGCGCGTCGCGGCTGAGAACCACTTCGACGCGCTGCCGGTAAAACCATCTCGTCGCTTCCACCTTGTCCGCGCCGCCCAGCGCTGTAATGTGCGTGTCGATGACGCCGCCCAGCCTGTACGCCACGCCCGCGGCCACGCGCGCCATGCGCGCGCTCTCGGGCGCCAGCACAATCGTCGCCCCGGAGGCCCGGCACAGCGCCTCGCAGGCCGCCGCATCGCTCGCATACCGAGCCTGCGCAAACGCCTCGCCGGAGACGGTGAGAATGCGCGCTCCCGCAGAGGCCAAAGCGTTGGCCGCCGCAGTCGCATCCGCCGCGACGATCCCGATGGCCAGCGATGCCTTGAGCCGCGCGGACAGATCCAGGCCCGCCTCCACGGCCTCCAGCGAGCCCCGCGTCAGCGCCGCGCCGCCCTCATCCACATGCGTCAGAACCAGAATCGATTCCATGTCTTCCTCATCTCGTAGCCGGTAGCCGGTAGCCGGGAGCTTGCAGCCGGTAGCCGGGAGCCGGGAGCTGGGAGCCGGGAGTTACAAGCTACGAGCTACAAGCCGCGGGCTACCGGCTTTTAGCTGTCTTTCTCAATCCACGCGACCAGCTCGCGCGCAATCTCGTCCGGGTTGAGGTCCTTGACTACGCGTGTTGTCCGCTGCTGTTTGGGCAGCGCCACGGAGACATAGCGCAGCCCGCTGGCCCCGAGCACCGCCGGTTTCGCCTTCTGCAGCGCAGGCATGATCGTCCGCATGTTGGCCATGCCGATCTGCGGATTGCTGCGCGGCTCCGGCAGATTGCCCGTCGCCCAGCCGAGCACGGCGGGCGCGCCGACGCAAATGGAGGCCTGGTGCTTGCCGCCCTCTACGCGTTCCAGCACCTCAAACGAACCGTCGTCGCGCAGCTTGATCTGGTCCACTCCGTAAAACTGGTCGGTGATGCCGAGGCGCTCGCCGGCGAGTTGCAGCGTGACGCCTGCCCCGCGCGCCGCCGACTCCCACCCGCCAAACAGCAGGAACTCCGTTCTCTTGAGTTCTGGAATAGCTTCTATGGCAGATGCAAGCGCCGCCGCCGTCGCGTGCGCGTCGGGAAATCCGCCGATGGAGCCGTCAATCGGAACCAGCTCGAAGGCGACCTTCTGCGCGACGGTCATCATCACCTGCTGCAACTTCGCTTTCGGACCGAGAGAGACGAGCCAGACCTTGCTGCCGGAATTCTTGGTCGACAGATTCGCCGCTTCATACAGCGCGCACGCGGCCCACGGGTCGAGGATGGCTGGAAGGACCATTTCGTTTTTGATTCCTGGCCCGCTCGGCCCGCTCGTCGGTTCCAGCGTCTGCAGCGGGTCCGGCACGATGCCGGCGCAGACGACGATGTGAAGAGGTATCGGCATGTCAATTTCCTTGTTCGGCCGGTAGCCGGTAGCTTGTAGCCGGCAGCCATGCGTGCATTGGCTATCGGGTGGACGCAGTCAGTGTTTTAATCAACGAGAGAAGCATCTTCGACACCTCGTTGCTTAGCAGTTCTGCCTCTTCCAGAGCACGATCGCTCCCAAATCCAAGCCCCTTTGCAACATGGAGCTGGGTGAGCACTTCAGAGATGGAACCTCGTGCAACGCCGAGGAACTGGCGGAACTCCGCCGCATTGATTCTGCCGCGGCCTTCGGCAATATTGCTTGCCACAGAAACGCTTGCGCGCCGCATCTGTGAAGTCAGCCCGTACATTTCGTCCGGCGGAAATTTCCGAGTCAGTTTGTAGACCCTGACCGTCAATTCGATTGCCTTCTGCCAAACGACCAGTTCCTTGAAATCCTGCGCCATTTGTCTCCTGTTCCTTTGATTTCAGCCTGTAGCCCGTGGCTCCCAGCTACCGGCTACCAGCTACGGGCTACTTGGCTACCGGCTACCGGCTACTGGCTACCAGCTACCGCCTACCAGCCACCAGCTGTTCTTCAATTCTCCGCCGAGTGCAGCCCGCCCGCCCCCGCGCGAAACTCGATATTCGAGTGCTCTCCGTCGGGCGACCGCGAACAGTTCCACAGGCACGCGCCGCAGTAGACGCACTTCTCGCGCTCAAACGCAGGCAACCCGTCCGCGCCCCGTGTAATCGCCTGTCCGGAGCACATCGCCACGCAGGTCTGCTCCTCGCACGCGATGCACAGCGAGCGGTCGCGAAAGACCACGTGGTCGGCGAAGCCGGGCATGGCCTGCACCTTGCCGCCCATCAGCAGCGCATCCTGGTGCGTCACCAGCAGCCGTCCGTCATATTCGATCTCCGGCCAGCCGCAGGCCGTCATCAGCGCATCGTGCAGCGGACGCCCGTTGGCCAGCGCCAGCACCGTTCCGTTTCTGATCTTCAGCCGTGACCGCCAACCGCGAATCTGCCGGTGCGGCGGAGGAATATGCGCGCCCAGCGAGAGCCGCCCGCCGCTGAGCCCGGCCAGCGCCATCCCCATCAATCCCTTCACCACGCCGCCGTGAAAGCCGTTGCGCGCGTTCTCAGCATCGCGCGCGCCGCGCTCCACCCAGCTCGCGCGCCGTCGTTTTTCATAGGTATCCGCCAGGTTCTCCCGCGTAAACGGCCGTCCCGCGCGCAGCAGCTCAATCACCGCCTCACCCAGTTGCACGCCGGTGGTCCACGCCTCATCCACTCCGGAGCCGGTCAGCATATTCGTCGACCCCGACCCCTCGCCGATCCGCGCAAACCCATCGCCCACCAGGAACGGCTCGCCCCGCCTGCCCGACTCCTCCAGCGACTTTGCGCCCCACGACCGCAGCGTTCCATCCTTCAGGTAGCGCCACAGCGCAGGGTGCTGGATGTAGTGCTGCAGGTAGCGGTAGGCGGTGCGCGAGGGGTTGCCCATCCACGACGGCACAAAGATCCCAACCGAGACGAGGCGGTCAGGATGCGCGTAGAGGAACCCGAAGATCTCCGGTTCCGGATAGCCGAACGTGTGCCACACAGTCCCCGGCTCCAGCGCCTCTGCCCCCACGGACAGGTCTTCGTCCGTGGGGTGGAGCGCCGGGATCCCCACGCCCGCCGCGGCGGATTCGACTGTGGAGTGGAGTTCGGAACCCTCCGGCAGCTCGATCACCATCTTCATGCCCAGCGCCCACTCGCGCCGCGCGTGGCCGGGGGGCAGTCCCAGCCGTGCGTCCAGCGCCTGGCCCACGGCGCCCACCGGCCCGTCACCCACCACGGTAAGCTGCGCCAGAACGTCCATGCCGGGCATAAAGCCCTCGGCCGGTTCGCCTGAGCGGTCCACGCCCTGATCGGCGAGGCGGAGTCCGAGCACGGCCGGCTTCGCCGCATCCCCTGCGCCGCCCTCCGCAGAGAAGATCGGCTCCCGCACCGGCGTTCCCGGCCAGATTTGCACCAGCCCACGGGCCATCAGTTGCGCGGCCACCCACTGGTTGAACTGCCCGATCGAAAGCACCAGCCCGCCGTGCTTGTCGAGGAAGCCCGGCGTCCACGGCAACTCGAAAGCGTAGTCCCTGAGCCATAACTTTTTTCCAAGACCAAGAAAAAAGTCTGCCGTGCGCAGCACGCGCGAGCGCCGGCTCGCGCCGACCGGGTCCAGCAGGTACAGCACCCGCTCGCGCTTTACCGCGACGGCCATGGGAATCTCAGCCGCATTCAGATCAGGAAAGCTGGCGCGAATTTCGCGCGCGCGCGTCACCACGCCGCTGACGCCCGCGGCCAGATCGTCGGCGCGCTCGTAGCAGAGCACCTGCAAGGGCATCCCAGGCGTTACGCGGCTGCTGAACGCCTCGTCCTCCGGGTGCTCCGCCAGCGCCCGCGTCAACGTGGTCAGAAATCCGCCCATCGCCGGACCAAAACCGGCGCAGGCCAGATCGACTTCCATCGACGGTCGGCCGATGGGGTCCGGCTGGGCCTGGGGCTGGGGCTCGTCGAGGATGATGGTGGCGCTCATGCCGGGTAGTCCAGTGCTTCCGGAATCATCACCTTGCTCACGGTTTCCGCCGCGCGGTCCTTGGCCAGGCGGCAGCCGGTGAGGCACGTGGTCAGCTTGCTCTGCATGCGCAGGAAATCGCCGGCGCCGGCGCAGCCCGCGCACGGCCCGGCCTTCATTGGGTGGCTGCCGTCCGCGCCCAGCACGTCCACCGTCCTCGCGGTGATACCGGGCATCGTCTCCTCGTACTCTTCCAGTTCGCTGGCCAGGAAACAGCCGCGGTGCTCCTCTTCGTTCCAGCCGGGATGGCGGTTGTAGCCGAAGACCAGCTCGCCGCAGATGCGCGAAACCTCGCCCGCCGCCTGCGCAGCCTGCACGTGGCACAGGTCGCTCAGGAATCCAACCGTGCCCTCCAGCCCTTCGGCGGCCACGGCATCCTGCGGCCCGCGCGCTTCCAGTTCCAGAACATCGAGAATCTGATACCGCGAGGCCAGCAGCCAGCACAGCGCATCGGCCATTGCAAAGGTCACGCCCTGCCGCTGCCCGTGATAGAGCTTGTTGCCTTCCGGATCGCTGGCCTTCTGCAGGTAGTTCAGCGTCCACAGCCACAACTCCATGGCCGAGGCCAGCGTGCACGCGCCGGTTCCCGGATGGGTTGCGGCGATGACGCGCATCTCCCGCGCCCACTGGCGGAACTCGGCGAGGAACACTTCGGAGGTCATCGTCACTGTGAGTTGCCGTCGCTGCACGGCCTCCGGTCCCTCGTAGGTCGCCTCCAATTGCGCATCCATCCATTTATTTGCCAGGAATCCCGGGCAGTCCTCGGTAATTCCGTATCCACCCATCAGGCTCACGGCCTCGCGCATCATGTTGGCTCCGTGGCCGGTGTTCCAGAGCTTGGTGGCCGGACACAGGATGTTGGCCTCGGCATCTTTGAGTACATACTCAACCAGCAGGTCGGCCTCGAGCTCGGCGCGGCGCGGATCGGACACGGAAAGCAAGAGCAGCTCGATGGCACGCTCCTCACTTTCTTTCAGCGCCTTCATCTCCGCGCGCCCGCCCTGGATGCCCCGCTCCTTCAGGATCGCGGTTTTGCGCTTTTCCAGCGGGTCCAGCTCGTCGAAGAGGCGGGCCGCCGCAAACCCGAGCGAAGCCGCCGCCTCGCCCGTCGCCCACACATCCACCAGCCGGTGCAGCGCATCCTCGCGCTGCTGGATGCCCTGCTCGTAGCGCACCGTGCCGGGCTTTGCGCCTTCGGCTCCGCGGAAGCGCTGCCGCTGGTAGCGGATCACCGGCTCGACGGCTGACAGCAGCTTGGCCGCAGTCATCAGCCCCACCGGCACCCGCGTCCGCCGGAAGACCGCCTCAATGATCTCGCTGTGATTGAAGTTGGGAATGATGACGCCGTCTTTGACGGTGTATCCGCCCACAATGCGGCTGGCCGGCACCTTCAGGTTGAAGATCGGGTCGCCTGTAGCCGAAAGCTGATGCACAAGCTTTTTGGTCGAGCTGCCGCGGTCGTACGATCCCGCGTCGCCCTCTTCAAGAATGACGATGCAGCTCCCCTTGATGCGGGGATCGGCCGAGTTCACCGCCGCGGTCACAAAGTTGGCGAAGGCCATATTGGTGATGAAGCGGCCGCGTTTGTCCACCTGCAGCCACGGCTCTTTGCCTTCCTTCCACTCAGCCACCGTCACCTTGCCGCTCAGCATCCCCGTGTCCACGCCGACATAGGGAATCGGCTCGGTCAACGCAAACGCGCCGCGCCACGGCTTCCGGTCTTCGCCGGGTTGGGGCGGCGCCGCCAGCTTCTTGTAGCGGGCCACCTGCTCCGGCGTTCCCCGCTCGTGAATCGGCGAGAGAGCCAAAAAGCTGGCCAGGCTGGCCGTGGCTGCGCCGCCGTCTACCCAGGCCAGCTCAAAGGCAGCCAGGCCCAGCGCCAGGTTCTTCGGCCCGGCGATGAATCCGCCCTCTTCCGGCTCCATGAATGCAGCCGTCACGCCCGCGCGGTCAAAGGCCTCCAGCATCTCCGCCTTGGCCGCGGTCCACTCGTGGGTGTTGCGCTCGCCCGCAGCCACTAGGCGCGCCACCGTCCCCCGCGCCACGCCGCGCGCCGACTGCGCCAGCATCTGCAGATCGAAGCGGTCGGCAAACCGCCACAGAAATTGGCGCACCGCGTCGCCCGGCAGCGTCAGCATGGTTTTCGTCCCGGATTCGGTAACTGTAGCCATCGGATTGTCCTCAAGCAGCGCGCTTATTGTCCTTGATTGGATCGGCTTTGGCATGTGACATGTATCACTTCCGCCTGCGCCAAACCCGCTTGCGGCAAACCCCGTCGCGCTCAGCCGCATTCCCTTCCCTTTCAGGCAATTGCGCGCGAGAAAGTCTCAGGCCGGGTCGTGCTCACAAGGCTGCTGTGACTCCAGTCACGGCGGGAGTGGAAGCAACGGGCATTTCCTCGCTGTGTGAAACGCGTACGTGTTGCTCTTGCTGTCTACGCCGCCTTGGTGCTGCTTGCCTGTTCCTTCCCCTTACGCGCCGCACAGAAGCCGAAAAACTCCGACTGCCTAGCCTGCCACGGCGACCCCTCGATGACCGGCGACGTCGGCGGCAAAACGGTCAGCCTCTACGTGGACGAGAACAAGCTGAGCCACACCATCCACGGCAGCCTCTTCACCTGCGTCGACTGCCACACCGACGTGAAAGAGGCTGTCCACTCCGGGACGCCCAAGCGCGTGACCTGCGGCCAGTGCCACGCCGACGCGCTCGCCGCCTTCCAGCGCAGCATCCACGCCAAAATCACCGCCGCCGCCACGCCCGCCGCCGGCTGCGAGGACTGCCACGGCGGCGCGCATGAGATTCTCCCCTCCGGCGACCCCAAGTCTCCCGTCAACCACGCCAACATTCCCTACACATGCGGCCGCTGCCACGGCCAGAAGTTCCTCATGGAGTCGAACGGCGTCAGCGCCCAGCCGTTCATCTCCTACCAGGACAGCGTGCACGGCCGCGCCACCGAAAACGGATCGACCAAGGCCGCGGTCTGCACCGATTGCCACGGCGTCCACGAGATTCTTCCCGCCAACGATCCGAAATCGCCCATCTCGAAGTTCAATGTTCCGGCCACCTGCGGCAAGTGCCACACCGAGATCGCGAACACCTTCACCCAGAGCATTCACGGCCAGGCGATTGCTCACGGCAACGAGCTGGCCCCGGCCTGCACGGACTGCCACGGGATTCACTCCATCAAGGCGCCCAGCAATCCCAACTCGCCGGTCTCCGAGCAGAACCTTTCCCGCGACGTCTGCGCGCGCTGCCACCAGGGGGTGCGGCTCTCGCAGGAGTTTGGCGTGCCGGGAGGGCGGGTCACCACCTACTTCGACAGCTATCACGGATTGGCCACCGAGGGCGGATCGGTGGTGGCGGCCAACTGCTCCAGTTGCCACGGCGTGCATGACATTCTGCCCTCCAGCGATCCCCGCTCGACCATCAACCGCGCCAACCTCGACGCGACCTGCGGCAAATGCCACAAGGGAGTGACGCGGGAGTTCATCCTCACCCCGGTGCACCTCGGAGATGGGCTCTATTCCCGCGACATCGGCTCCCTGGCGGTGGGCTGGATACGGCTGATCTACATCGTTCTTATCCTGCTGGTCATCGGCGCCATGTTCCTGCACAACGCCATCATCTGGCGCAGCAAGGCCGTGGCCCTGCACCGCATGCAGAACCCCATGATGACGCGTATGAGCGCCAACCAGCGCTGGCAGCATCTGATTCTGCTTAGTTGCTTCATCGTGCTGGTCATCACTGGCTTCGCGCTCAAGTTCCCCGATACCTGGTTCGCCCACGTCTTCGGCATGGGCGAGCACTGGCGCGGGATCATTCACCGCGTCGCCGGCGTCGTGCTCATCGGCGCGGGGATCTATCACCTCTTTTATCTCGCCATCGCCCGCGAAGGCCGCCGCCTGATCCGCGATCTCGCGCCCCGGCCAAAGGACGCCTTCGACGCCTTCGGAACCATGCTCTATTTCCTCGGCCTCAGCAGCCGCAAGCCCGCCTACGGCCGCTTCAGCTACGCCGAGAAGGCCGAGTACTGGGCCCTGGTCTGGGGCACTGTCCTCATGGCCGTCACCGGCATCATGATCTGGGCCAAGGTCTGGGTCGGCGACACATTGGCGCGCTGGTGGGTCGATGTCGCCACCGCCATCCACTTCTACGAGGCCATCCTGGCCACCCTCGCCATCCTCGTCTGGCACTTCTACCAGGTCTTTTTCGATCCCGATGTCTACCCCATGAACTGGGCCTGGTGGGACGGCAAGATGCCCGTCGAGCACTATCGCCACGAGCACCCGCTGGACACCGAATCCCTGCCCAAGGCAGAGCCCGGAGCCCAACCGCCCGGCCTGTCCAAACCACCGGCAAATTAGGGCCTGTTGACACTACCTGAGCGGTGGCGACGGGAGCCATTTTTTCTCAGTTCTAGGAATGAGGAGCGACGCATACCGGGTGTCTGCTAGCGACGATTGACGACGAAATGAGGAAAAATGGCCCCGTCCCGAAGGGTTGCGGAGAAAATCCGCCCATATTTCGTTGTCGTCCTTGACTGTGGGCCCGCCACAGCCTTCGGACTCCGCCTCGTCTCCACCCCACGGACGAAGACCTGTCCGTGGGGGCCCCGGTTCTGGACGGATTTTCGCTCGCAACGCCATCCACTCAGGTAGTGTTAACAGGCTCTAATCACAAGCAATCGTCGCGTGCATTCTCAATCAGCGGGCATTGGCGTGACGCCAGTCACGACTGTGCCCGCGCTCCACTTTTGCCCGCTCCTCACCCGCACCCCCCAGCCAGCAGGCGTCCAATGCGCGGAACCCCCACCAATCCTGTCTGTCAGCCCGCCGGCCGCATCCTCCTCATCAAACCTCCGGAGAACAAGCCGCTTTCTCGTTACTTCGCGCCTTGTGATTCGTGTCACTGCGCGTTTTTTCGCCAGGGCTTTTTCTCAACATAGAACCTCCACGAACAGGCCTCGAACCAACAGGGCCGCCTCGCGCCGGGCGAACCAGGAAGAACCAGGAAGAATGCATCCGCTCCCTGCGTTCCTGGAGAAAGAAGACGGCAGCATGACCCAAGCCGTAGCACGTCGAGCGCCGGCCCAGCCGAGGCCACTGCGCGGAGTTACCGCAGGCGCAAAGCCGGGCTTTCCTGCCCGCGCGGGTTGCGGTTTTTCCTTCCTGCCCGCCGGTTCCGGCCTCTGGGCCGCCGGTCTGGCCCTGCTGCTCCTGGCCACCTGGCCCGCCCGCCTGGCTGCGCAGACCGAGTGCCTGGCCTGTCACGGCGTCGAGGGGATGACCAACGCCGCAGGGCAAAGCATCGTTGTGGACGGGGCAAAATTCCACTCCAGCGTTCACGGCAGTCTTAACTGCGCCGCCTGCCACACCGACATCAAAGGCTTTCCGCACCCCGAAACCATTGCCCCGGTCGACTGCAAGACCTGCCACGCCGACCAGGCGTCGGCGCTGGCCACCAGCGTCCACGCCGATGGAAGAGACCATCCCTGCACCAGTTGCCACGGCAACGCCCACACCATCTTCCCCAAAGACGATCCCAGGTCGGCGGTTTATCCGCTGAACATCCCGCGCACCTGCGGCGCCTGCCACGGCAACCCGGCGCTGGCGAAGAAGTACGGCCTGTCCAATGTCTATGTGGAGTACGTGGACTCGATCCACGGGCTCGCGCTCAGCGATGAGGGACTGCTGGTGGCGGCCAACTGCCAGAGCTGCCACGGATCGCACCACATCCTGAGCCACAAGGATCCGCAGAGCGCCACCTACAAGACCAATGTCCCCGCCACCTGCGGCAAGTGCCACGCGGAGATCGAAGTAGAGTACGATGCCGGCATTCACGGCAAGGAGATCGCGCAAGGCAATCTGAAGGCGCCGGTGTGCACCGACTGCCACACCGCGCACGGGATTTTGCAGCCCACCGAAGCCTCTTTCCGCATGCAGTCCACGCCCATCTGCGGCTCCTGCCACAAGGAGCAGTTGTCCACCTACCGCGACACCTTCCACTCGCAGCTGGGGTTGCTGGGCGGCTATGTCCAAACGGCGCGCTGCTGGGACTGTCATGGCGCGCACAAGATTCTGCCCGCCTCCGATCCGCAATCCCCCATCAATAAGGCCAACCTGGTCCAGACCTGCAGCCGCTGCCACGCCGGCGCCAACCTGAGCTTTGTGCAATACCAGCCCCATGCCGACCCGCGCGACCGCAAGCTCAATCCGGGACTCTATTTCGTGCGCCTCTTCATGAACCTGCTGCTCATCAGCGTGCTAACTTTCTTCATCATCCACACTGTCCTCTGGCTCATCCGCTCGCGGTACCACCAGATGAAGAAAGGCGGGAACGGCTCGGCCGAAGGAGGGAAAGATGCCTGATTTGGCGCAAGCGGCAATCGAAACCGTTGCAACAGCAAAGCCCGGGGGCGACAAAGAACGCTACTTCATGCGCTTCACGGCCGAGCAGCGATTTCTCCACGCGACTCTGTTCACCACCTTTCTAGGATTGGCGGCCACGGGAATGTGCCTGCGCTTTAGCGACAGCATTTGGGCGCGCGCTGTGGCCCGCGCCGTGGGCGGATTCGGCGCCATTCTTTTCTTTCATAAGCTGTGCGCCGTATTCCTGACCTTGGCGTTTTTCACCCACGTCAAAGACATCTTCACGCGCGGGGTGATGAACCGCGAAAAGGGAGTCTTCTGGGGATCCACCTCCATGGTGGCCAACTGGAAGGACGTGAAGGACCTGCTGGGACACTTCCGCTGGTTCCTGGGCCTGGGGCCGAAGCCGCAGTTCGAGCGCTACGCCTACTGGGAGAAGTTCGACTACTGGGCCGTCTTCTGGGGCATGGTGGTCATCGGCTTTTCGGGCTACGCCATGTGGTTCGCGCCCTTCTTCGCCCACTTCCTGCCCGGCTGGGCGCTGAACGCCGTGCTCGTGATTCACTCGGAAGAAGGCCTACTCGCCATTCTCTTCATCTTTTCCATCCACTTCGTCAACACCCATCTGCACCCCGACAGCTTTCCCATGGATATGGCGATGTTTACCGGCGTGGAGAGCGAGGAGGAGTTTAAGATCAGGCACCCGATGGAGTACGAGAGGCTGGCCAGACAGGGAAAGCTGGAAGCCAGACTCTGGCAGGCGCCCGGGACTTGGCAGATCAACTTCTCCAGGGTGGTGGGCTTCACGGCCATCGCCATCGGCCTTACCCTCCTGGTCCTCACGCTCACGGCCTACTTTGGCATTTAGGATCTGCGCGCGGCACAACCTGCCTCGCCCCCCGCTGCGCGCGGTGCTCCCCCACAAACAGAGCAGCCGCCGCGGGAACAATGGATGCTTCCATCGGCCTCCCGCGGCGGCTGCTCTTTGTTGATCCCGGCTTCCGGCTCAGACGCGGAAGGTGTCCGGGCGCCACTCCCTAATCCGTTCCTTGATCTGCTTGCGGTTCAGATTGTGTTCCAGCGCCTGCTTGGCCAGCTCCACCACCTCGTCGTCCGCGGCAAAGCGCAACCCGATCAGCTGGTCCTCGGTTAGGCGGTAGATCTGCGTATGCCACTCCGAGGGAGCCAGCGCCTGCAGCCGCAGCCGCTCTTCCAGCCGGATCACCCGGTCCTGCACCTTCAGCGGATACATGCGCAGCCTGGCGAAGGGAATGAACACGGCGATCGCCAGAATCACCAGCCACATCGAGTAAACACTCCGGTGCTGCACCAGGTAGCAGATGGCAATGACCAGGTTAATCACCAGCACGGCGAATAGAATCATGTGATACGGCGGATCCATCCGTCCATGGTTCTTCAGATTCTGCGGGGCTTTCTCACTCATAAGCGGCCTTGATCCCTTCCAGGCCGGAGTTGGCTTCCCCGGGGCGCTCCACGTTACTGCAATCCTCCGGGACCTGCGCCGTGGGCCTGTGAAGCGGCGCTGGGTGGATTTTGCCGGGCACCCGCCGCAGCTGTCAATGCCATTAAATCATCCGGCTCCAGAACCTGCGGATGCCCCGGGATCGGATTGTGGCGGCCGCTGGCCAGGTAGTCCACAAACAGCCCCCCGGCCACGATGGGATTCAGCAGTACGATGGGAACCGCGTATCCCGTGGTGGTCAGCGACTCGGCCACATCCTTGGTGGCGACGCTCCGGCGGCGGCTGCCCGGCACCTGTGGAATTTCGAAGATCTGCAGGTCCAGCTCCGGATGCTTGCTCGCGTACTTCACCAGCTTATAGGTGGTCTGTTTGGGCGTGGCGATGCCGGAGTCGGGAAACAGGCTGCGCCGGAAGCCGCCGGGAAACCATATATCGAGGATCTTCCGCGCAAAGTCCGCGCAGTTGTTGTAGAACAGACTGAAATGAGAGCGATTGGGTCGGCCGTTCAGCAGCGCGATTAGCGCGTCGTCCTGTTCGCGGGTGGTTCTGAAGCGCAGCACGTAGATGCGCCGGTCGTATGCCTCGCCCAGCAGTTGCGTCCACCCGGCCCGCACCAGGTTGCCTTTATGCAGGCCTGGCTCCAGACTCTCGAGGTGCGCCTCGCGATAGCGAATGCGCAGCCGCGCCACGGTTGCGGCGTCCGCGCGGCTCGGCGCCTGGTCCAGGCTGTCCACCGAGTACAGGTAAGGAACCAGCGGAATCGCAACCCAATCGTAGTTGTCGATGCCATGGTAGCGGGAGATCACCACGCCCATCTCTCCCGGGTGGCAGCGGCGCAGCTTCACCGGCGTCTCCGCGCACACGTGTTCCAGGTAAATGGCTGTATGCCCGGTGGGATTGGCAAACCCGAAGAACCCGAATGGCTCCTCCAGCAGCAGCGCCGCCTGGGCATGGCTGCGCGTACCGCAAAACAGAGAGAGAGCTATGAAAGCAAATGTAGGTAAGCGTAAGCCGCGCATTGAAACCATTGGGTCTCCTCGCTGTTCACGTTGCCGTTGTAACCGTCCCCCGCTTTCGCCGTTCGATGGCCAAGCTCCTTTCCGTCCAATCGCGCTTCAGCGCGTTCCCCTGGGCCAAGGCTTTTAAACCCGATGCGTCCACTCTCCTTGGATGCATCGGAAGACAAAACTGCTCCCCATTTTCTTACCAATTCGATACATCTTTTGTGAAAATGTTGCGGACTGCCGTTCATCCGCTGGTTCGCGCGCACGCCGGAGATGACGAGATCTCCTTTTGTCCGATCATGTTTTCTCTTTCCCCGAGCGATGGCCTGGTCGGTTCGCCCTTCAGATCCGCTTCAATAAGTGGCGGCGGCCATCAGTCCGCAGGATGCTCGGGCGGGCGCGTGTAACGGATGACCTCCACGGCCGAGGATGCGACCACTCCTTCTTCGACCATCGCGTCCAGGTGCGGAATAAGCCGTGCGATCTGCTCTTCACTGTCGATGATCGTCATCTGGATGGGCGCGTCCTTGCTCAGCCGCCAGATGCTGGCGTGGCGAATCCGGCTCGCCGAGCCGTAGCCCTCGATCCCGCGGAAGACCACCGCCTCGGCTAGCCCCAACTCCTTGCACTTGGCCAGAATCGCCTCATGCAGCGGCTTGCCCTGCCAACGGTCGTCCTCGCCGAAATGGATGCGCAACATGCGCGCTCGAAATTCCTCTTTCATGGCCTGTCCTGCCCCGCGCGTCCCTGCCCTGTCTCGCCCGCGCCCCCTTCTGCATCCATCGGGCGATACGCATATTTAATGATGTCCACGTCGGAGAAGACTACCAGCCCCTCGCCGACCATCTGCTCGACCAGTGGCAGAAACGCGCGCAGCTTCTCCGCCGTGTCGATGGCCGAGAGCATCACCGATCCATGATGGGAGCCGTGCAATGCCTTTTCCTTGTGCATGCGCCGATGCGCCCCGTAGCCCAGAATGCCGCGATAGACCGTCACCCCGGCAATATCGTTGGCGCGCATGGCCGCCACCAGCGCCTGGTGCAGCGGCTGGTCCTTCCAGCGATCTTCCTCGCTTAGGTAGATGCGCATCATCTGCGCCTTGCCCTCGATCTTCAGGTGCGCCGGCGGCGCGGCTTGGGCTGGCTTTGACACCTGCGCCGGCTTGGCCACCGTGACCTCCTGCATCTCGATCAGCCCGCTGCCCGCCAGATCCTCCAGCTTGCCCAGAATCGACTCCACCTTCTCGCGCGTCTCGATGAATTCAATCTTGATCGGCAGCCGGTCGGAGATTTCCACCAGGTTCGCCGCGTGCATGTGGTGGTCGGCGCCGAATCCCGCCACGCCCTTGAACACCGAAGCCCCCGAGATGCCGCGATAAAACAGAAAATCCAGAATGCTCGAATACACCGGCACTCCATGATGCGTCGCGCCCTCGCTCAGGTAGATGGAAACCTTCACCGCCTTGCCGGCAATCAGCATGCCGCCTCCCTGGAAAACATTTCTCCTTCACATCCAGCTCTTTTTGATCCATACCAGGCGTCGCTTTGTTGCTGAAACCGGCGCGTGAGTGAATCATCTCCGTCGTGCCGCGGAAGGAGAGATGCTTCGTTGGCCTCCGTCGCCGCCCGGCGCATAACGATCAAGGGCGGGCAGGGCAACACTGGATTGAAGCACCTCCGGCGTCTCCCGTGCAACCACCGTCCCGAAGCAGCTTCGCTCATCCCAGCACCTCCGCCAGCAGCGAGCCGCCCCATACCGCCGCCAGCCCCAGCAGCAGGCTGCCTACCGCGTACAGCGCGGCCAGGAAGAACGCTCCAGATCGCATCGTCGAAAGCGTCTCCCACTCGTAAGTGGAAAAAGTGCTGTACGCGCCGATGAATCCGATGGGGATCAGGTAGCGCCAGGCCGGACTCAGGTCCGCCCGCCGGCCCAGGTAAGTCAGCGAGAAGCCGATGATGACACAGGCCGTCAGGTTGACCACGAGTGTGCCGTAAGGAAACCGGATGCCTGCGCGTTCGGCAATGCTGGAGCCAACCCAGTACCTCGCCATCGAGCCCAGCGCGCCGCCCAGCGCGATCAGCAGATACTTTTGCAACGCCAACCTCCTCTTTATCGAGTCCGCGCCGCGAGCCGCGCTTCAAGTATCTGAAACAAGGAGCACAAAAACGCGATAATCCTTCCGGACTCGTCTACTCGTCTTCTGTGTGCAGGGGTTGCGCTACTGAGATGACTCCGCAACAGGCAACCCTGTCAGGAGTCATCATCTGCCCGGCCTGTGGGCCACGCAGCGGTTAAGGGTGAACTCCTTCACCACAACGAACATCTTCATTACATCGTGGGTTCCGCCGCACTGTCAACACGGCGCGCTGCATTTTTTCTGCTCCGGCGCTGGGGCAAAAGATGCATAATGGATGCCGTTTTCGCGGGCTCTCCTGGAATCACCGCTGTCAGAACGCGGAGGTGTGGCATGAACCTGAGCGGAAAGAAACCGCCCTCGGACGCCGGCGTCAGCCGACGCGATTTCCTCAAGACAACCGGCGCCGGCCTGCTTGCCGTCAACGCCGCCGGCGGACTGGCATCTCCGCTGCAGGCCGAGACCCAGGCCGCGCTTCAAACCTCACCCCAAGCCGGCTCTCGCGTCCAGTTTCTGCCACACGGCCAGCTCACCCGCATCTCGCCCCACCTCTACCTTCTGCGCGACACCTGCAACGTCTATCTGCTGCAGGATGGCGACCGCGCCCTGCTCATCGACTTCGGTTCGGGACACATCCTCACCCTGCTGGGCCAAGTCGGCGTGACAAAAGTGGACGCCATCCTGCACACCCATCACCATCGCGACCAGTGCCAGGGTGACTGGCGCGCCGCCGCTGAGCGCATCCCCATCCACGTCCCTTCGCACGAGCAGTACCTCTTTGACGACGCGGAAAACTTCTGGCGCAACCGCCGTGTCTTTCACCTCTATCACGTGCAGAACGATTTCTTCTCGCTAACCCGCAATGTTCCCGTGGCCGGGGTGCTGCTGGATTACCGCAAGTTCCGCTGGGGCGCCTACGAATTTCTTATCTTCCCCTCACCGGGCCACACCATCGGCTCCATCAGCATGGTGGGCCAGGTGGACGGCAAACTCACCGCCTTCACCGGCGACCTGATCCACTCTCCCGGCAAGGTCGATGATCTCTACAACCTGCAGTACAACTACGCCAGCATCGATGGCGTGGACTGCGCGCTGCACTCCCTCAGCCGCCTGCGCGAACTCGGCCCCCAGCTCCTCTGCCCATCCCACGGCGAGCCCATCCCCGACCCCGCCGCAGGCATCGCGAACCTCATGAACAAGCTGCGCGGCTGGTGCAAGCTGTATGCGCCGGCCACGGCGCTGACCATCGACAACCAGCCCTTCGCCGTCTCACCGCATCTGGTCTGCGCCGATCACACCATGTCCACCAGCTACGCCCTGATCAGCGACAGCGGCAAGGCTCTGATGGTCGATTACGGGTCGGCCAGCGGCAACTTCTTCAACACCTTCAACACCGCCGCCTCCGTCCACGACCGCATGCGCTTCGTGGAGCACACCATCCCCGAGCTGAAGGCCCGCTACGGCCTCAAGTCCATCAACGTCATCATGCCCAGCCACATGCACGACGACCACCTCAACGGCTTCCCGCATCTCGTCGAGCACTACGGCGCCAAAGTCTGGTGCTACGAAAACATGGTCGACATCCTTGAGAATCCCCGCGGCAACAATCTCGGCTGCACCCTCGCTGAGCGAATCCCGGTCGACCGCGCCTTCCACGACGGCGAGAGCTTCAAGTGGGAGGAGTTTACCTTCACCGTCTACCACTCCCCCGGTCACACCGAGTATCAGATGGCCATGTTCGCTGAGATCGACGGCGGCCGCGTCGCCTTCACCGGCGACGCCATCTTTCCCTCCGACTCCACCGTCGGCTCCGCCTATCAGTTCCGTCACAACCTGATCTTCCGTAACTGGGTGGAGAACGACAGCCATCTGCGCTCCGTCCGCACCATTCTCGAGCACCAGCCCACCCTGCTGGCTCCCGGCCACGGCAAGCCCTTCGTCGCCAACACCGACGACCTCAAGGACATGGAGCGCCGCCTCAAGCTGCAGCAGCGGTACTTCCACAACGTCATCGCCGACCCCGACTGCGATTTCGGCCTCAATCCAAGCTGGGCGCGCCTCTATCCCTATCAAATGCTCGCCCAGGCCGGCTCCGATGCCCCGCTCGAGCTGCGCATCCGCAACTACCACCCGAAGCCCATGCACGTTGAAGCCACGCTGATTCTCCCGCCCGGCTGGGTCTTCGCTCCGCGCACGCTCGACTTTACGGTCCCGGCCGCATCCGCGGGAACGGGGAACTTCCGCATCTCTATCCCCGGCGATTGGGACCGCAACCAGCCGCGCGTCGCCCTCGCCGCCGACCTCATTGTCGATGGCCAGTACATCGGCCAGGTCGCCGAAGGCGTCGTCGATCTCCAGTTCCCGGGGGCGATAGCCGAGGGCAGCGTTTAGAATCGCCGGTGCCCCATCCTTCGAGCGTTCTCGGCTCGAAGGGTGGGAGTGCAAGACCTCGCTTGCGCCCCCGCGCATCCCTGCCCGATACTTCCCTGTTCCGTGCATCGCCCCTTGCAGGAGTCCCGAATGCTCCGTCGCCAATCCCCCCTCGCCGCCGCGCTCGTCCTCGCCGTTGCACCCCTGGCCGCCGCCGCGCAAACGGCGCCCGCTGCCCAGTCGCAAAAGACCATGCTCCCCTCCCGATTTGTTACCGGCGGAGGGACAGCCACGCCCATGTCGCCGCAGTACCGCCAGGTGCAGCGGCGGCTCGCCCAGGGATGGAACACCTGGGACGTGAACAGCGTGACCACGCAGGTGCTGCTGCCGGAGGGCCTTGCCCTCCATCTCGGGTTCAAGCACAACAGCACCGAGGGAGCTACGGCCTTCCTGCAGGATGTGCTGATCGGCAGGCGGGAGCCCGGCGCGGAGCAGGTGGTTCCCGGGCCGCACTCCTGGGATGGCAGCTATACCGAACTGCGCATCAATTGGAGGGGGCATAGCTGGCGCGTGCAGAGCGGCCGCGACGGCGGCGATCTCGTGATCCTAGTCTCGCCGCTGCCCGCCACACCCACCTCCGTCCTGCCGCCCACCCTCATCGTTACAGTCAACTTCCTCTGGAACCAGCCTGGAACCGCCCGCCGGCAAGCGGACTTCATTGAAACTCACGGCTCCCAGGGTTCCATCCCCGTTTACTGCACATGCGCTTCGTCCTCTGAAGCCTCGCGGCGCGACTACGCTGACATTCCCCTCGGCGGACCGTACTTTTCCGCCGATCTCGCCGCGCCCATCGGCATCAGCACCGGCCAGCGCCGCACCGTGGCTCAAATTTCAGCCGTCCTTGACCGCCAGCGCGCGGCCTACCGGAACCGCGTTGATGATGAAGGCGCCAACGGTTCGGTTTCGGGCGGCCCCATATTCGACGCCATCGAAACCACCATCGGCTGGGACACCATCTACGATCCGGAAAAGCACCGCGTCATCTCCCCGGTGAGCCGGCTGTGGAGCGTGGGCTGGGGCGGCTGGGTGCTGTTTGACTGGGACACCTTCTTCGCGTCTACCTTGGCCGGCATCGGCGACCGCGATCTGGCTTACGCCAACGCAATGGAGATTCTGCGCGAAGAAACCCCGGAGGGTTTTGTCCCCAACTACGCCCGCCCAGACGGCTGGAAGAGTTTCGACCGCTCCGAGCCGCCCGTCGGCGCCATCACCGTCCTCGGCCTCTACCGCCAGTACCACGACCGCTGGTTCCTCGCTGACGCCTTCGAGCCTCTGCTCCGCTGGAACCGCTGGTGGAACGACCATCGCCAGATCGACGGCTACCTGGCCTGGGGCAGCGACGGCGAGAACCAGCCGGCGAATCTGGACGACCGCACTGTTGGCAAGCTCAAGGGAGCCATCCTCGAGTCCGGCCTCGACAACAGCCCCATGTACGACAGCGCCATATACAATCCGCAGACCCACCTGCTCGAATACGCCGACGTGGGCCTGATGGGCCTCTACATCGCCGATTGCAACGCCCTGGCCCGCATCGCCGGCATCCTCGGCAAATCCCCTGAGTCCAAAGAGCTCCGCGACCGCGCCGCGCGCTACACCGCCAAGCTGCAAACCATGTGGAGCGAACAGGACGGGATGTTCCTGAATCGCGATCTTCATACTGGAGAAGTAAACCGCCGTCTCTCGCCCACCAACTTTTATCCGCTGCTGGCGCACGCGGCCACGCCGGAGCAGGCGCGCACCATGATCGAGAAGCACCTGCTCAACCCGCGGGAGTTCTGGGGCCAATACGTCATTCCCTCCATCGAGCGCGACGATCCCGCCTTCAAGGACCAGGACTACTGGCGCGGACGCATCTGGGGCCCCATGAACTACCTCGTCTACCTGGGACTGCTCAACTACGACGATGAGCCCGTGAGGCGGGAGTTTGCGCAGAAGTCCTACGAACTTTTTCTGAAGGAGTGGACCGCTAACGGCCACGTGCACGAGAACTACAACGCCATCACCGGCAGCGGCGACGACGTGCGCAGCAGCGACCGCTTCTATCACTGGGGCGCGCTGCTCGGATACATCGAGTACCTGGAGCAGAGCGGAGCTGCCGGGCAGAACAGTACGAAATAATGGCCTGTCTCCGCAACGCTGGTTCGGATGAACGCTGCCGCCTTCTCACCCGCACGGTGGAAGCGGCCCGCTTAGGCGCTACCGCAAGCAGACGGTTCGGGAGAACCGCGGAGACGAGTCGAGTCCAAACCGCTGTCGAGAAACGCAGGAGGGGTGAACATGCATGACGCAGAGAAGCTTAATGAGCCGCAGCAACGTCACTTGTACGCAAGCTGCCAATACATCGATGGGCTTCTCTGCGATATCGAACAGATATTTAGCCAGGAAAATTCCTTGTCCCCGTTCCCTCGATACGTTATCGATCTGCCTCCCGCCGCAATGAAGCAACTGGAGGATCACGTTCGGCGAATTCGCGAGCAGCTCCTGCAGGCCCTCGCATGGCAGCAGATTCGACCCGAGGAGCCTGAGATTCCGGTCAGTCGTGCCGTGCTGACAAACCTCTCGTTTATTGGCATCGCGATTGAGGAGCTAAGCCCCCAATATATGCGAGGCTGCGGGGCAGTCCCGGAAGGCGCAATCGAAGGGTTGAATCGTGTGATTCGCGAGCTTCGCTGCGCAGCTCGCGGAATGGAAAGGCATCTACGGGAACAGATGGCCGATCGAGAAGCTAAGAGTGGGGACGAAGGTGCAGAGCGGGGCAACTCGCAATGACAGGTCGCAATAATCCCTTGACCGATTCTCCTGTGGTAGAACGGCTCCACGCCGTTGCAGCGCACGAAGGGGTTCGAGACAATTCCGGGGACCAGGTCCCCCGTTGGCGCATTTCGTGTGTCGGGTTGGTGCGCGGTCGCAGCGATCACCGCGCCGTCACGTCTTCATGGACGCTTCAGGAATCTCAAGTAGAAAGCTATGAACACCAGGACAATTCCTATATTCACGATCAGCCGTTCCCAGAACCGGCCTCTGAAGAACAGGATATCCACAGCAACTACAACGGCTGCAATCAGCACGACGTAAGGTACGAATGATGCCTGTCTTCCCAATTTGCGTCCCCGGTTTCAAAGTATAAGCCCTTCCGGAATCTCAGTGGGTCACGGGCCATCTGGGTGATTCGTGGGGCCGCCTCCGCGGACCGCTGCCGGGGTGCGCGCTCTGATCGGCTGCATCCGGTGCATGCAGCAGAGCGGTGCAAACCGTTAGGACAGCTTGACCTGATCCTCTGCCGGATACGGCAGCCGCCGCATCGCCGCCAAAGCGATTTGTCAGCTGTTTTTACAGGTTTTCTTACCCTTGCAGACCGCCGCTGCCCGCAAACCTGGGCGTGCTATAGAATGCTGCGGAGGGTTGATCCGCCATGAAGTCTGTTTTGAAGTTGCATACCTCCGTATTCCTGCTCCTGCTGCTCTGCGGCGGAGCGTTGCTCTTCACCTCCCGTGCCACGGCCCAGCGCCGCGGCAATAACATCGATCAGCAGGCGACCGCCCTGCTCCCGCAGGCGGATCAGACCGTTGTTGACCGCCTCGCCACCCTCGAACAGCTCCCCGACGGAGCCTGGAAGGCGCATGAGGGCGACATTCCCCACGGCGAAGCCGTCGATTTGGACGACAGCTCCTGGCAAACCGCAACGATGGGCCAGCGTTTCTCGACAGACGCCGTCTGGTTCCGGCAGACCGTTGAGGTGCCGGCCACGCTGAACGGCTACGACCTGACCGGCGCGCGCATCTGGTTCCAGTTCAATACCCGCGGCCGCGACCAGGCCACGATCCTCTACTTCAACGGCCGCCGCGTGGCCCTGGGAGACGACCTGGAGCCGATGGTGCTGTTTGACAATGCCCACCCCGGCGACAAGGTGGTGGTGGCCGTCAAGCTGCTCGAGACCACCGGCCCCAAGATGTTCCGCGGCGCGCGGCTTCGCATCGACTTCCCGGAGAACCGCCCCAATCCGGAGGACATGCGCGAGGAGTTCCTCTCCGCCGCGCTGCTGCTGCCCTCACTGGCCCCGGGCGACACGTCCAAGGAGGATACCCTGCACAGCGCTATCGGCGACGTGGATCTGGCTGCCCTGGATGCGCACGACCAGGCGAAGTTCGACGCCAGCCTGAAGACCGCATCCTCCACGCTCGAAGCCCTGAAGCCGCTGCTGCAGCAGTCCACCTTCTACCTCACCGGCAACTCCCACATCGACGCGGCATGGCTCTGGCCGTGGACGGAGACCGTGGACGTCGTGCGTCGCACCTGGGGCACCGCGTTGCAGTTGATGAACGAGTATCCCAACTACACCTATACGCAGTCCGCCGCGCAGTATTTCGACTGGATGCAGCAGAAGTATCCGGACATGTTCAAACAGATTCAGGAGCGGGTGAAGCAAGGCCGCTTTGAACTGGTGGGCGGCATGTGGGCCGAGCCGGACTTGAACATTCCGGATGGCGAAACTGTTGTGCGCAATGTTCTGTACGGCAAACTATATTTCCAGAAGAACTTCGGCGTAGACGTGCGCATCGGCTGGAACCCGGACACCTTCGGCTACAACTGGCAGTTGCCGCAGATCTACAAGAAGGCCGGCATTGATTATTTCGTTACCCAGAAGATGAGCTGGAACGACACCAATCAGCTCCCCTTCAAGCTTTTCTGGTGGGAATCACCCGACGGCTCCAAGGTCCTCGCGTACTTCCCGCACGGCTACGGCAACTCGCAGATGGACCCGGTCCGTCTCGCTGACAACTTCGTCCAGGCCCGCAAAGACGCACCCGGCCTCAACAGCATGATGGACCTCTACGGCGTCGGCGACCACGGCGGCGGACCCACGCGCGCCATGCTCGACGAGGCTGACCACTGGGCCAGCCCCACCCAGGACGACATCACGCACGTCACGCCGAAGTATCAGTTCGGAACCGCCATCAACTACTTCACCACCATCGAGAAGGAGATCGCGCCCGAGAGCAAGACATGGGACTACACCTCCATCGCCAAGGGCTACACGCCTCCTCCTGCGGTCGAGGGAGAAGTCTCGATCCCCACATGGGACAGCGAGCTTTACCTCGAGTTCCACCGCGGCGTCTACACCACCCAAGCCAAACATAAGTGGTATCTGCGGCACGCTCCGGAGTGGCTGGAGGACGCAGAAAAGTACTCCACCCTGGCTTGGCTGGGTGGACTGAACTATCCCGGCGAGCAACTAGCCCAGGCCTGGGAAACGCTTATGTTCAACACAAACCATGATCTGGCGGCCGGCTCCGGCATCGGGATCATTTACCAGGACGCTGCCAAGCAACTTGAAACCGTGCACTGGACGGCTGAGGGCGCGACACAGAATGCTCTCACCGACATCGACAGCCATATCAATACCGATGCCCACGCCGGCGTTCCCATTCTCGTCTGGAACACCCTCAGCTGGAGCCGCACCGGCATTGTGGAAGCAACGGTGCAAATGCCGCAGGCTGAACCCAACGGCATCTCTGTCCTGGATGCAGACGGCCGCCCGGTCCCGATGCAGATTCTCTCCGAGGATGATGCCACCCAGACCTATCATCTGTTGCTGGAGGTCAAGGGGGTTCCCTCCATCGGCTACACCGTGCTGCATGCCGTGCCCGGCAAACGTGCGGTGCCCACAGACCTGAAGGTCGATGGGACCACCTTGGAGAACTCCGTCCTGCGCGTAGTCGTGGATCCGAAGAACGGCTGTATCAATAGCCTCTACGACAAGCAGACTCATTTCGAGACCCTTGCCGCAGGGAGTTGCGGCAACATATTGCAGGGATACTACGACATGCCCAAGCAGTACGATGCCTGGAACATCAACCCTGACTATGTCAACCATGGCACCGACATCACCATGGCAGACAGCGTGCAGGTGGTGGAGCAGGGCCCGGTGCGCAGCGAGATTCGCATCACGCGGCACTGGAGCAAGTCCACCTTCGTGCAGAACATCATTCTCTATGCAGGCCTGGACCGCGTCGATGTGGTCAACGATGTGGACTGGCACGAATCCCATATTTTCTTAAAGGCAGGCTTTACCCTGGCTGCCGGCGGGCCGATGGCGACATTCGAGATTCCCTACGGAACGATCGAACGCCCCACCACTCGCAACAACTCCTGGGAAGAAGCCAAGTTTGAAGTATCTGCCCAGCGCTGGGCAGATCTTGGCGATGGCCAGCATGGCTTCAGCCTGATTAACGACTCGAAGTATGGCTACGATGCGAAAGGCAACGTGCTGCAGCTCTCGCTGCTGCGTTCGCCAAAATCACCTGATCCCGATGCCGACATGGGAGAGCAGCATTTCCGCTATTCTCTCTATCCCCACGCCGGAACCTGGCGCGAAGCCGATACCGTTCTGCACGGCTATGACTTCAATAATCCCCTGTACGCCAAGCAGGTCAATGCGCACACCGGCGAACTGCCCTCGACGCACTCCTTCGTTACCATCGAGCCGGAAAATCTGATTGTGAGCGCAATGAAGAAGAGCGAGGACGGCAACAGCCTCATCCTCCGCTTCTACGATTGGGCGGGAAAGCAATCCACGGCGAATATCCATCTTCCTGAAGCTGCGACCAGCGCCACCGTCGCCAACTTGCTGGAACAGCCGCAAGGCAGTCCGCTGCCGGTTTCCGGCGACCACATCACTGTGCCGGTGGGGCCATACTCCATCAATACGGTGCGGGTCGACTTCGGCAATCCCGGAGCAGAGTTCTGGCAGGCACAAAAATAAGCTGGAATCTGCTTCCTGAATGAGACTAGGGCCCTTCCTTCGGGAAGGGTCCTTGCATTTTGCACCCTGCGATTGTTGCAATTGAGCTGCACCATCGGATGCGCGGCTCAAATTAATCGCTGAGTCATACCCGGCAGGTGGCCACTCATCCCCTCCCGGCGCAAGCCCCGGGGTTTCCTGAGCTGTGCCCCGTTCATCGCGGCCTTTTCGCGATGAGCGGGTCTTCGGCGAGTAACCTGCCCTCGCCGGTGCCCAGGCTAGAAGCTAGGAGCTAGCAGCTGGAAGCGGCCTTTCTGCTACTCTAGTGATGCAAGGAGCTTCCCCATGATCACTTCCCCGTTCTTCGTCGTTCCTATCATCATTGCCGTCTTCGCCGCCTGCATCTTCTTCGCCACCAGCAGCAAGGAAGACGGACCCTCCGCCCACTAAGCGGCGCCCAGGCGTGGAACCATTCCGCCCTTCCGGCCGTATACCAGCGCAAGAGGGTGATCTCCATGCTTCACACCGGACCGATTCGCACCAGACGGACACGCACCAATCAGACAGGCGCCCGGATCATCGCCGCCGCCGGCTGCCTGGTTGTGCTTGCCCTGCTCGCCGGCTGCCGCGTCAACGTAGACAAGAGCGCCAACGGCAAGGATAAGAACGTCCAGATCGACACTCCCTTTGGCGGCATCCACGTTGAGACCGATAGAACCACCGCTGCCGACGTAGGCCTGCCCGTCTATCCCGGCGCCCAGCTTGTCCAGGACGAAAACCACAAGTCCGCCGATGTGCACATGGGCTTCGGTGATTGGGAGCTGCGCGTCCGCGCCGTCACCTATCAGTCGCCCGACTCCCAGGATCATATCCTCGCTTTCTACAAGAAGGCCTTGGGCAGCTATGGCAACGTCATCACCTGCCGCAATCACGAGCCCATCGGCTCTCCCGCCACCACCACCGAAGGCCTCGCCTGCGCCGAAAACAACGATCACGGATCCGGCTATAACGTCCAAACTCATCACGGCATCAGCTCCGGCAACTTTGAGTTGAAGGCTGGTTCCCTCCGCCATCAGCACATCGTCAGCTTCGACGATCCGCAGAACGGCCAAACCCGCTTTGCCCTGGTGTGGCTCGACCTTCCCACCAACCCCTACTCCCACGCCGGCAAGAGCGATTAAGCCGCGGCGATCCCGGCCCGCACAGCGGAACCGTTCGCGTTTGCTCCGCGCCGCAACTCGTGCCTCGCAGCGGTCCGCGTCTTCCGCGGAATCGCGCCCTGGCTCCCTAAAATCTGCGCTGGCGTTCTCCGGAAATGGCCTACAATGCCACAAACCGGCATTTTTGACCTTTCAACGGAGCCCCGCACATGCTCAAGCCTCTTCGTCCCTTGGTTGCCCTCTGTCTCTCCGCTGCGCCTTACTATCAACCCATGCCCATTCCCCGCCGTTCCTTCCTCAAAGCAGCCGCCTCCGTCGCCCCCGCCGCCGCCTTGCACGATCTCTTCGCCCAGGCCCCCGCGCCGCCGCCCACCCCCGCGCTGCACATCATCGGCGCGGGTCAGGACCGCTTCGGCCCACCCCACACCCTCGGCTTCAGCTCGCTCGCCTTCAAAGTCGCCACGGCCGACACCGGCGGAAATCTCTTTATCATCGAGCACACCCATCTCATGCCCAACACGGGCCCAGCTCTGCATCTGCACTTTTCCCAGGACGAGTGGTTTTACGTGATGGATGGGGAAGTTGCCTTTCAGGTCGGCGGCCGGCGCGTGCATCTCCCCGCGGGAGAGTCTGTCCTCGGTCCGCGCCGCATTCCCCACACCTTTTCCGCGGTCGGCTCGCCCGCGCACCTGCTCATCGCCTTCTCTCCCGCGGACGAAATGGAGCAGTACTTCCTCGATGCCGCCGCCCACCCCTCGCTCGCCGCCACCGCCGATTTCATGAACCGCTACGAGATGCAATGGATCGGTCCCTCCCCGTTTTGGAAGTCCTGAACCGGCCCTGCCGCTGCGTCCACGGCGACGAACTGGTCGCGCGCGTCCTTTCCGGCCGGCTGCGATCTCCGCATTCGCCGCAAGCCGGAAGCCGCTGTAAAGTGAAATAGGCAGATGTCTCCGAAGAAAAAATCCGCCAAACTTCTGCGCTGCCCCACCTGCGGAATGCTGGTCCGCCTCAACGACGAGGACTTTCCCTTCTGCAGCGACCGCTGCCGCAAGATCGACCTGGGCAAGTGGGCCTCGGGCGCCTACAAGATCAGCTCCCCCGTCCTCGATCCCGAAGTGCTCGAAGATCTGGGCGGCCTCAAGGGCCGCGGCGGCGATTCTGATGACTGATAGCTCCCCAGCCACCACGCCCGCCCTGGCGCCTGGCCAAAGCAGAACCCTCTGGGCCTGGGCCGTCGCCACCTTCTTCGGCGCAGGCTTCGGCAAGCCTGGTCCCGGCACATGGGGCTCGGTCGCCGCTGTCCTGCTCTGGGCCGTCGCCGCCATGGCCCTCCACGCCAGCCCCTCGGCGCTGCTGCTCGCTCTGCTAGCCGGCATCGCCTTCAGCTTGGTCCTCGGCATTCCCGCCGCCACCATCGTTGCCCGCGAATCCGGCCGCAAAGACCCCGGTTTCGTGGTCATCGACGAGGTCGCCGGCCAGTGGATTGCCCTGCTGTTCGCCCCGGCCGGCTGGCGTTACGCCCTTCTTGCCTTGCTTCTCTTCCGCCTCTTCGACATCACCAAGCCCTTTCCCGTGCGTCAACTGGAGAGCCTGCCCCGCGGCTGGGGGATCGTCATCGATGACGTAGCCGCCGGCCTGTATGCTTGGGTTATCGCCGCGTTGCTGCGCGTTTTGTTCCGTTTCTGAAACGAAGGTCGACCATGTTTCATTCCCGCGCTGAATCCACTCCACCATCCGTTCCCAAGCCGCGCATCGACGCACTGTTTCCCGCGGCCGCGTTGCCGCTGGGTGAGATCGAACTGCATGGCGTGCATCTTGGCCCTGGAAACGGCGGCCCGCCTGCGGTGCTCGTGGATGGACATGCGGCTCACATCCTCATGAGCCGGGAGACCCGTCTTGCTATTCAGGTTCCTAGGGAGGCGACCACCGGCCTCATCGAGGTTCGCGGCCTGGCTGGCCTCAGCAACAGTGTGCCGCTCCGCGTGGCCCACCAGCTCAGCGACGGCCTGCACCCGGTCACCAGCCCCGCAGTCAGCGGCTCCGGCATGATCTACGCCACCATCTCCGGCCCCCGCGGCAAGCAAACTCCCGTCTCGATTGTCCGCATCAGCCCGGACGGCCGCGGCACGCCCTTTGTCACCGGCATCCTCAACGCGACTGGCCTGGCCTTCAATCCCGACGGCGACCTCTTCGTCACCTCGCGCGCCGAGGGCAATGTCTACCGCATCGACGCAGGCGGAGAGTCCTCGCTCTACGCCGAAGGAATGGGCGTGGCGACCGGGGCCGTCTTTGACCACGAGGGCAACCTCTTTGTCGGCGACCGCAGCGGCACCATCTTCAAAATCAATCCCCAGCGGCAGATCTTCGTCCACGCGACCCTGGAACCCAGCGTTGCCGCCTATCACCTGGCCATCGATGCTAAAGGCACGCTCTACGTCACGGCTCCCTCGCTGGTCTCCAACGACGCCATCTGGGCCATCAACTCCGTCGGCGAGACCCGCGTCTGGTATCGCGGCCTGGGCCGTCCGCAGGGTCTCGCGCTCTCCAGCGAGGGCGACGTCTACCTGGCCGCCTGCCTGCGCGGCCGCCACGGCCTGGTCCGCGTCACCCCGGACCGGGAAGCCAGCCTGGTCCTGTCCGGCGCCAATCTGGTCGGCGTGGCCTTCTCACCCCTCGGCACTGCCATCCTGGCCACCAACGAAGCCGTTTATGATGTGGACTTGGGCGTGGAGGGACTCAATCTCTTCTAGCTCTCAGCTACTGGCTACTGGCTTCTAGCTTGATCCGGAGCGAATGATTCGTCACGCTCAATCCGAGATGCAAACCATCAATGTCTGTACCCGCATAACCGTAGCTAGGAGCTAGTAGCTAGGAGCTAGAAGCTGCTTTTATGAAATCGGAAATCATTGCCGTGGGCTCGGAGATGCTCACTCCCTTCCGCCAGGACACCAATTCCCTCCATCTCACCGGAAAACTCAACGAGATCGGCGTCACGGTCGCCTTCAAGACCATTGTTGGCGACCGCCGGAAGGACATGGTCAACGTCATTCAGACGGCGCTGGGGCGCACCGACATCGTCATTCTGATGGGCGGCTTGGGTCCCACCGAGGACGACCTGACCCGCGAGGCTGTCGCCGCTGCCCTTTCACTCACGCTGCGCCGCGACGGCGCCCTGCTGGCCGCGCTGCATGCCCGCGCCGCCTCCTTGCGTATCCCCATGCCCTCCAACAACGTCAAGCAGGCCGACGTTCTAGAGGGAGCCACCGTCCTTCCCAACCTCAACGGCAGCGCCCCGGGCCAATGGATCGAAACCACCTACGGCGGCTATCGCAAAATTGTCTTGCTGCTGCCCGGCCCGCCCGCCGAGTGCCGCCCGCTCTTCGACGCCGAGTGTCTCCCGCGCCTGCGCGCCGCCCTGCCTGAGCGCCACATCGCCAAGCGCACGTTGCGCGCGGCCATGATTCCTGAGTCCCAGGCCGACAAGCTGCTGGCCCCTATCTACACCGCGTATCCCGACGTCGAAACCACCATCCTCTCCCATTGCGGTGACATCCAGCTCACCCTGCTCTGCTCCAAGTCAAGCAACGAGGCCGCCCAGCAGCGGGTGGACGAGCTGGCCGGCCGCATGGAAGAGGCCCTCGAGGACTGGCTCTACTCCAGTGGCGGCGCAACCGCCGAATCCCTCGAGCAGATCGTGCTCTACTACCTCGGCCTGCGCGAGGCCACCCTCGCCGTGGCGGAAAGCTGCACCGGCGGCATGATCGCCCAGCGCATCACCTCCGTCCCCGGAAGTTCCCGTTCCTTCCTCGGCGGGGCCGTGGTTTACTCCAATGCATTGAAGAGCGACTTTGCCGGCGTCTCGCCTGAGCTCATCGCCGAACACGGCGCCGTCTCGCCCGAGGTCGCCCAGGCTCTTGCTGCCGGCATCCGCCTGCGTACCGGCGCCACCCTCGGCCTCGGCGTCACCGGTATCGCCGGTCCCGGTGGCGGCACGGAAACCAAACCCGTCGGCCGCGTCTACATCGCGCTTTCCGATGCGCACAAGACCGAGGTCTTCGATCGCACCTTCCGCGGCGACCGCAACCGCATTCGCGAATGGGCCACCCAGCACTCTCTGGACCTGATCCGCAAACGTCTCCGGTAAGCGTGTCCCCGCGGGTTGCTTGCCGGACTCTCCATCCGCTCCCGGCCTTTTTCGGAATTCCTCCGGACAAGCGAAAGGGCCGCCCTCAAGCGGCCCTTTCATGTTGCCACAGCCGGTTTTGGCGCGGTCCTAGCGGCGTGGTGCGCCGCCGCCCCCGCCGCCGGCGGGATGGCTGGCCATTCCGCCCCCTCCCGAGAATCCGCCGGATGAAGCGCGGGGAGGTGTGTAGCTGTAGCCACGGCTGGGCGGCGCATAACTGGGGCTGCGGCTGGGCGGTGTGTAGTTGTAGCTGCGGCTGGGCGGTGTGTAGTTGTAGCCGCGGCTGGGGGCGGTATAGTTCGGGATGCCGGTGCCCCGGTACGCCGCTGCCGGCGGCGTGTACGCCGGACGGCTGTTTCTCACCGCAGGAGCGGGCGTGCGCGGCGCCTCGCCCAGAGACTGCTGGCCCATAAACCTGTACCCGGAATAGGCGGGCGCGGAGTGGTTCATATTTTCATTCGTTCCACCGTCAAACGACTGCCGGAACGTTTGCGCGCGCACCGGCATCACGGTCGATCCCGCGATGCGCACCGGCGTGTTCCGATCGCGCGAAGGCAGGCTCTCCGCTACGGCATAAGTATGCCGGTTCACGGCAATCGGCGGATGCGGGTAGTGGCTACCCGGATATCGGGGATTGGGTCGCGTGATGCGACGGTACCCTGGCGATCCCTGGATGATGTGGGCTCCCGGATAACCGCCAAACCACCAGCCTGCCCCGCAACCCCCCATCAACCCCGGCGACCAGCCCCAGCCGAAACCGCCAAAGTAGTTCCATGCCCCGCACTGGTAGGGCAAAAATCCCCACGTCTCGGAGGAAGCCCACACATATCCGTTGTCCGGGGCCCAAACCCAGCTACCTTCGCCGTATGGGTCCCAGTAGGGGTTCGAGGCCTCATAGGGCGACCAGATTTCTCCCTCGCCCGGCACGTTGTACCAGTTGCCATTCGCGTTCAGGTCGTTCCAGGCCGGGTTATCGCTGTTGGGATAACCATTCGTCGCCGGGGTCTGCTCGGCGCTCTCGGCAGAGAGCGCCTGGTCGCGGTCCGAGTTCCACGCGTCCCAGGAATCCGGTTCGATCGACTCGGCCAGGTTGTATTGCGAGAGGTCTGAAGCATTGAGTTCCACGCTCTCGCCGCCATGCAGGTCCAGCGCCAGTGTTTCTCCCTGCTCCAAGTGGATGTTGCCGGAAAAGACCGCCAGAGCGCCCGGCGGCTTATCCCTATCGACGCGAAACACGGTTAACCCGCCGGCCGTGGCCACGCTGTCTCCGAAGTGAACCCGCGTTGAGCCGTCCTGCAGTTCAAAATAGCCCAGCCCGTTCTCCAGAACGATGTCGCCCTGGCCGCCCGGCTCCGGCAGCGCAGTCAAAGTCAGTGAGCTGTTCGGTGCGATCCGCGCGATGCCGCCATCCTGAAACTGAATCTCGGCCTGGCCGTCCTGGCCGGTTGTCACGCTGGTACCCGCAACCAGCGGCGCATTCAGCGGGGCCTGCTCGGCCAGCACCTGATTCCCCTGCGCAATCTGCACCTGCCCGTCCACATAGCTCAGTCTCGCCTCGCTGGGGCCGGGCCCCCCATCATCGGCCAGCGCAATCGGCATGAGCGCCATCGCCCCCAGAGTCACCGCTGCCATCCCCAGCACCCCGGCTCCCCAGCCGTATCTAACCTGCTCGCTGCGACTCCTCGTGCTTTTCATGGAATTCCGCCTTCCCCATTCCGGCTTCCGGCGCGCCTGGCCGCTCAGGCTCGCCCACACATTAAGACACTCCCAGGCCCAAAAAGTCGCTCCCAAATCATGCCGGAGGTGGCCTAGGTCTTCGACTCCGCCAACAGGACCAGCGCCCGCTGTCTCACCCGCTCCATCACCCGGTCGTCCTTCGACAGCCGCTCCAGAATATCCCGGATTGTGCAGATCTGCTGCGCCTGGCCGTCGCGCGCCGCCTCCACCAGAAACTCCATCTCGGCGTCCAGGCCCAGCCGGTCATGAACCAGCAGCGATTCCAGCCGTGCCCCTTCCACAATCGTGCTGGCCACGGCCTCCAGCGACTCCCCAAGATCCTCAATCTTCTGGTCTTTGGAGTAGTTGAATTCGCACGAGCCTTTGCCCTCCGGCCCGCTGTAGCTGAGCCGCTTCCATCCCTCGAAGGCCAGCTGTTTGAGGTGGCTGTCGCACTTCTCGTTAAACCAGCGCTGCCGGCGCGCCGTCTCAAAGACGTAGTTGGCGAACTTCACGCTCACCCGGATGTCGCGATCGATGCTCGGCGCCTCGATCCCGCGGGTCCGCGCCGTGCCCTGTTCGGAGCGGAAGTGTCCCTGTCCGTCGGGATGCAGTGTCAGGGTCCAGTGTGAAGGAGAGAGATTCGGGTTGGTGTAATTTATCTGGAAGACTGGGTCCGGCGCCGGAACGGTCTGTCCCCACGCCGGCAAAGCCAGCGCAACCAATCCCGTAACCAGCAGCGCCGCTCTCATCGCGCTCCCTCCAGCAGCAGCGTCTGCGCGGTATGAATGTGGCAGATGGCGACCGCCAGCGCGTCGGCGGCGTCGGCCGGCTCGGGCAGGCCAGGCAGGCGCAGCAGCCGCGCAACCATAAACTGCACCTGCTCCTTTTGCGCCAGTCCGTAGCCCACTACGCTTGACTTGATCTTGAGGGGCGCGTACTCGGCCACCGGAAGCCCCTCAGTCGCCGCCGCCAGCAGCGCCACGCCGCGTACCTGTCCCAGCTTCAGCGCCGATTTGGCATTCACGGAATAGAACACCTCCTCGATCGCCACCACCTCAGGACGCCAGCGCTCCATCTCTGCGGTCAGCTCCCCGAACACCTGCTTCAGCCGCTCGGGCAGGGACTTGCTCCTGGCCAGCCGGATGGCTCCCATCGCCGTGCAGGTCAGCCGCGGCTCCCGCCCGGCGTCCTCCGACTCGACCACGCCAAACCCCGTTACTTCGGTCCCGCAATCGATACCAAACACCCGCATTGCGTCCAAGTTTACCGCAGACTCTGCGATTCTTTGTGTTCCTGAGCGCAAATCGGGTTATCCTGAATCAGCACGCCGATTCCTACGGCCTTTCCGACTGCGCGCCTGCTTGCCTTGGCCCTATTGATGTCGTTCCTGGTACCTTCGCTCCCTTTTTCCTGAACAATCATCTTCTCCGGCCCCTCGCGCCGCTACTGTGAGGGAAACTATGCGACGATTTCAGGAGTCCCTAAAGAGGAATGTAGGTACCTGGCTGCGGCAGGGCATCTCGCCCCGCCGTCTGGCTCTTACGCTTGCGCTCGGATTCGCCGTCGGTTGTATTCCCGTGGTGGGCATTCCTACCTTCCTGTGCGCGGCCCTGGCCTTGGCGCTCGGGCTGAACCTGCCCGCCATTCAGGCGGCCAACTACGCCATCATGCCGCTGCAGTTGGTGCTTATCGTGCCTTTCGTGCGCCTGGGAGGATGGCTTTTCTCCCTCGCCTCGCGGACCGGCCAGACAGCCGGCGCGCTGCTCCACATGAGCCCCCTGACCCTGGCCACGCAGCTCGGCTGGCTTGCCATTCAGGCCATGTTTGCCTGGCTGCTCATTGCCGGCCCCGCCGTGGTTTTGATCACCCTTACCCTCACTCCGCTGTTGCGCCGGTTTCCCGCCCTGGCCGAGTCTGAAGCCTGCGACTGACCCGCGCCTTCCCGGTTCACACGGCTCCAGCCGGGCAAGCCATCTCCACGCATTCTGCCGCTGGCGTTGAGCCCATAAACCAAGCAATTTGTTTGCCGGAAGCGGCGCGCGGCGCTCTTCCAAAAAACGAATGCATCTCCAGCAAACTCCTCTTGTTGGCCCGTGCCGAGGTGGCAACTGGAGCGTTTCATCTCGGGAAGGCGGTTTCGATTTTCGTAGAGTCGCTGTAATCAAACGCTTATACTACCTGCACATCGCATCAGGGGAATGCGCGCTGTTCGCTGGCCGAGCAATGCTTTCCAGCCCAACGGGGGATTCAATGGGGGATCGGTCCGAGGGGATCAGCACGAGCGGCGTCAAGCCGTCCGCAGCGGGCCGTTTTACCCGGCTCTGGCCGGTCCTTGTGTGCGTGATTGTGGCCGTTGTGGTTATTGCGCTCATCGCCCGCCAAGACGCCGGCTCGCGGGTTGACAGTCTGTTGATTGCAGCGCTCCTGGCCGCCACGGCGCTGCTCATCCTTAGCCTGCTGGTCCGCGATTCTCCCGTTGTCCCCGCTCTGCCGGTGGCCGATTCGCTGAACGATGTGCTGGACTCTGCAGGTCCAGCCGTGGTGGCGATCGATCTCAAGGGACGGCTTACTTATGTCAACCCAGCCGCCGAGCGCATGCTGGGCCGCTACGCCGCCGAACTGAAAAACGAGTGGAGCGCCACGGAGATTCTGGCTCCGGGCGAGGGAGTGCGCCTGGTGGCCGAGATGGAAAAACTCTCCGGCCTGCTACGGCCTGCGCATACCACCGCCCCCACCCGCATGGAGGCCTACCTGGAATGCGTGCAGTCACTGCCTCCCAGCATGGTGCCCAGCTTCGATGCGCAGATTCGCCGCAAGGACGGCTCCCTCCTGCCCGTCACCCTCCACATCTCCGCCCTCCGCGACGGCTCCGGAGTCCTGACCGGGCTGGTGGCCGTCGCGCTGGACCAGACCGCAACCCTCCATCAGGAGCAGGCGCACCGCGAGTCGCAGGAGCGGTATCGCGACTTGTTTGAAAACTCCAGCGAGATGATTGCCACGCTAAGCCCGGCGGGACGTTTTCTCTATGTCAACCCCGCTTGGAAGCGCTGCTTAGGCCTCGATCCGGCCGCGCTGCTCGCCCTCGAATCCTTTGACGAGACCTTCAGCCCCGGCTGCCGTGCCGAAGCAGCCGCGTGTTTTCGCCGCGCTCTCGGCGGAGAGACGGTGGACCGCACGCCGCTGCGCCACCATACTCCGGACGGCCGCATCCTGGAACTCGAACTGAGCCTCAGCCAGCGCCAGAAGGCCGGCGATCCCCTGGCCGTGCGCTGTCTGCTGCGCGATGTGACCCAGCAGAACCAGCGCGAGCACCGCCTCGCCCTGCAGTTGGTCGTCAGCCAGATCATCGGCGGCAACACCGCGCCCGAGGTTGCCGGCATGCGTATCCTCGAGGCGCTCTGCATCTCCCAGAACTGGGATGTGGCCTTCAAGTGGGAGGTCAATCCCAAGGAGAACCGCCTGGAGTTCTCCACCGCCTGGGGCGCGCCGGGGCGCCGCGCGGAAGCCTTGATTCAGGAGAGCATGGGCCTCACCTTCCGCAGCGGCGATGGACTGCCCGGGTCCGTCTGGAAGGATGGACGCCCACTCTGGCTGGCCGACCTCGCTGGTGAGCCCGCCGCTCCGCGCCTGCAGGCTGCCCTCCGCCAGGAGATGACCTCCGGCTGGGCAGTGCCGGTCCGTGTCGGCAACCGCGTGCTCGCGGTCCTGGAGTTTTACTCCCACTCGTATCTCCGCGAGGATCAGGAGGCCATGGCGTCCATTGAAACCGTCGCATCCTCCCTGGGGCAGATGATGGCCCGCTCCCACGAGCAGGGCCGGGCCGAGGAGCTCTCCCGCCAGCAGGAGGTCCTGCTCGACTCGGTTGCCGACGGCATCTGCGGCGTTGATCGCCACAGCCTGGTCACCTTCGTTAATCCCGCGGCAGCCCGCCTGCTGAGCACCCCCGTCGCTGAACTGACCGGCAAGCCCGTCCACGAGCTCCTGCACGGCTTCGCGCCTTCCAACCGCCAGTGCCCGGAGAATTGCCCCCTGCGCACCGCCGCGGACATGAACAAGGCGGCCTCCGGCGAAGACATCATCTTTCGCCGCGACGGCACCTCCTTTCCGGCCGAGTATTTCTTCACCCCCATCCGCGAAAAGGGCCGCTTTTCCGGCTCCGTGCTCAGCTTCCGCGACATCAGCCAGCGCTATGCCCTCGATCGCATGAAGGACGAATTCATCTCCACCGTCAGCCATGAGCTGCGCACCCCGTTGACCTCCATCCGCGGCGCGCTCGGGCTGCTCTCATCCGGCATTCTCGGCGAGGTCAATGACAAGGCGGCCAACTTGCTCCGCATTGCTCTATCCAACTCCGACCGCCTGGTCCGGCTCATCAACGATATCCTCGACCTGGAGCGCATCCAGAGCGGCCGCGAGCCGCTCGCCTTCCGTCCGGTGCAGTTGGCTGAAATCGTCCGCCAGGCCATTGACGGCATGACCCCCGTGGCCGAAGCCGCCGGCGTGCAGCTCATCCACGACACCACCAGGGTCGAGATCACCGCCGATCCTGACCGTTTGCTTCAAGTGCTCACCAACCTCCTTTCCAATGCCATCAAGTTTTCGCCGCCCAACTCGGCCGTCTCGGTCATGACCCGTTCCGGCTCCAACGGGGTCACCCTCTCGGTGATCGACCAGGGCCGCGGCATTCCCGCCGACAAGCTGGAAGCCGTCTTCGGTCGCTTCCAGCAGGTAGACGCCTCCGATTCGCGCCAGAAGGGTGGCAGCGGCCTGGGACTGGCCATCTGCCGCACCATCGTCCTGCAGCACTCCGGCCGCATCTGGGCAGAACGGAATCCGGTCCGCGGTTCCACCTTCCGTGTATTTCTGCCGTATGAGCCGTCCCCGATCGAAACCCCGCCAAGCCTGCATGCCTTCGACAACGAAGCCGACCTTGGCACGGTGTTGCTGGCGGAAGCCAACCCTGAATTCCGCCCCCGCATCGCTGCCCAGTTGACCCGCCATGGCTACCGCGTGATCCAGGCGGCTACCGTGGACCAGACGCTGGCCGCTACCCGCGAAGGCGTTGAAGCCATTCTCCTGGATACCTCGCTGGACGGCATGAACGGCTGGGAGCTCCTGCCGCTGCTCCGCCGCCTTGATCCCAAGGCCCGGACCCCGATCGTTTTGCTTAGCCTGGAAGGTGAACAGTCTCCTGCGGATCTGCCCGCCGGGGCCGAGGGCTGGGTGGAAATGCCGGTCAACGAGAGCGCGCTGCTCGCCGAGCTGGCCCGTGTCCTCTGCGTTTCTGGTGAAAATGCCCGCATCCTGGTCGTCGAGGACGACTCTGACCTGGCCCAGATCATTGCCGGCATCTTCTCCAGTAACAGCATCACCGTCCATGCGGCCTCCACCTTGCAGGAAGCGCTGGACGCCTGCTTCAGCTTCCGGCCTCACCTGCTGGTTCTGGACATCGGCCTGCCTGACGGCGACGGCTTTAACATGGTCGACTGGCTGCGCAAGCACGACGGCTTCGCCCACCTGCCGCTGGTCGTCTACTCGGGCCGCGAGTTGTCCCCCGAGGAGCGCCGCCAGCTTACTCTCGGTCCCACTCACTTCCTGGCCAAGGCACGCGTGCAGCCCCAGCAGCTTGAGGCCCTGGTCTTGACGATGCTGCGCAGTTCGCGTCAGATAGAGAAAGCTCCTCCAACGCAATTCTCCGTTCCTGATCCCTGACCCACTGGGCGCCTGTAATGTTTGTTCGCAAATTGCATTTTCTTTGATCGAGGCTGTTTCCTGATGGCGTACAAGATCCTGATCGTTGACGATGAAGACGATATCCGCGAGGTCGCCGCTTTGAGCCTTGAATCCGTGGCCGGCTGGGAGGTCCTGACGGCCGACTCCGGCCCCCAGGCCTTGATCCGCGCCGCTGAGTTCCAGCCCGACGCCATTCTGCTCGACGTGATGATGCCCGGCATGGATGGCCCCGCAACCTTCCAGGAGCTGCGCAGGAATCCCGCCACCGCCCGCATCCCCGTGCTCCTGCTCACCGCCAAGGTGCAGTCCACCGACCAGCGCCGCTTTGCCGGCCTCGGCGTCGAAGCGGTGCTCTTCAAGCCCTTTGACCCGCTCACCTTGTCCAGCCAGATCTCGGGAGCGCTGGGCTGGAATTGAGGGTCGCCGGTAGTGGCTCAGTTTGATTTCGTTTTGAAGGGTACGGGCTATAGTTGAAGCGAGCGGGCTTCACAGGCTGCGGAAAAACTCAACGGGAGCGGCAAGATGTGTCAGGGCACGACTTCAGTCGTGCCGTAAGCACCGCAAAATCAACCTGGGCTTTAGCCCCTGAGGAATTTTTCCAAACTGACCCACTACCGGGTCGTCGTGAGGGTTGACGATGGAATCCGCCATGGAACCTATTGACCAGAACGCCCTCTCCGCAGCGCTCGACCGCATGTGGACCCGCTTCCGGCCGGAGATGATCAAGCGCGTCGCCACTCTGGAGGCGGCTGCTGCGGCCTTCGCCGCCGGCAACCTCACCCCTCCCCAACAGGAAGCCGCCGGCTCTGCGGCCCACAAGCTGGCTGGCGTGCTCGGTACCTTCGGCCTCGCCCGGGGCACGGCCCTGGCCCGCGAACTGGAGAGCCTCTACTCCAGCCCGGAGGGTCCCGCTGCCTCTCGCCGCGAGCGCATCTCTTCCATCACCCGCGAGCTGCGCGCCATGATCGAGAGCCGCGCCTGACACTGCGCTTTACACTGTGATCTGGCCATGCCTTCGCGCAAACCATCCCCGTCCGAGCCCTCCGCGTCTGAATTCGGCCAGAGCGCCCAGCTCGGCCTCCGTTTCGAAGAGCCGCTCTCCGCCCGCCGCATCTGGCCGGTGCGCGACCTCGTCAGCAGTCTCCGCGAGCGCATCGAGAAGGACTACGGCGATATCTGGGTCGAGGGTGAGATCTCCAACTATCGCCCCGCACCCTCCGGCCACGTCTACTTCACCCTCAAAGACGCCGATGCGCAGCTTCCCGTCGTTCTCTTCCGCCGCCAGGCTGTGCTGCTTCGCTTTCGTCCCGAAGACGGCCTCCATGTTCTGGTCCGCGGCCGGCTCAGCATCTACGAGCAACGCGGGCAGATGCAGCTTGTCGCCGAGACCATGGAGCCGGTCGGCGCCGGCTCGCTGCAGCTTGCCTTCGAGCAGCTCAAAGAACGCCTCAGAGCGGAAGGCCTCTTCGACCCCGCGCGCAAGCGTCCACTCCCCGCCTTTCCGCGCACTGTCGCCATCGTCACCTCGCCCGCCGGCGCCGTGCTCCGCGACTTCCTCAACATCGTCGCCCGCCGCCACTCCGGCCTCAACGTCCTGCTGGTTCCCGTCTCCGTCCAGGGCGACTCCGCGCCCGCTGAGATTGAGACCGCCCTGGCTCACCTCAACGAGGCTGACGCTGCCGGCGCGGCCCTGGCCGACCTGGTTCTCCTCGCTCGCGGCGGCGGCCCGCTGGAAGACCTGGCCGCTTTCAACTCCGAGCGCGTCGCCCGCGCCATCGCATCGAGCAGCCTTCCTGTGGTTTCTGCGGTAGGCCATGAGACTGACTTCACCATCGCCGACTTTGTCGCCGACCTCCGCGCTCCCACCCCCTCCGCCGCCGCCGAGCTGATCACCGAGGCCCAGCACCGCATCGGAGAAGATCTCGCCGCCTTGTTACACCGTCTCGAGCGCGCCGCGCGCTTCCACATCCTGCACGCCCGGCAGCGCCTCGCCGGCCTCTCCATCAGCCGTGCCGAGTCGCGCATCTTCGTGCTGCTGCAGCGCCGCGCCCAGCGCCTCGATGACCTCAACTCCCGCCTGGAGTCGGCCGCACAAAGCCTTCTCCGCCGCCTCCGCGACCATGCCGCCAACCTGGCCGCCGCCGTCCTCCGCCACGATCCCCGTGAAGCCCTGGCCCGCACCCGCGAGCGACTGCGCGTCTCCGCCGTGCGCCTCGTCCAGGCCCTCGAGCACACCCTGCAGCGCGCCGCGGGCCACGCCGGAGTCCTTGAAGCCCGCCTGCATGCCCTCTCGCCGCTCGCCGTCCTTGACCGCGGCTACGCCCTCGTCCTCGATGAAGCGGGCAGCCTGATCCGCTCCACGGCCCAACTCAATGCAGGCGACAAGCTCACCACCCGCCTCGCCGACGGCTCCTTCACGAGCCGCGTCGAATCCACCGCCCCCGCCAACAAGCCCGCCAAACGCGCCAGTCGCCGCTAGCACTGTGAACTCGTGATCTTGTAAACACGCCCATGAATCTGGGTGCCCCAGGTCTCGCGCTTGAGACCTGGGAGACCACAAAACTACACGGTCGCGGTACCAGCCCCGCCGCGAACCCGCCAAACGCGCCATCTCCGCGCAGCGGAGGCTAACTTGCCAAATCTGTGCCCATCCATTCCTGGAGCACTTCGATCCTGGAACCGCTCTAAACGCGCTCGCCGCACTACAATCAAAAGTTGAGCCTCAGAATTGAGCCTATGACCCCAGTAAGCACGCGGAAACTCTTCGGCACCGACGGCATTCGCGCCGTTGCCGGTGAAGCGCCGCTCGACCCCACCACCATCTACGCAACAGGCCTTGCCCTCGCCCATTCTTTGCGCAAAACCGCCGCGCAACCCGCCGTGCTCCTCGGCCGCGATACCCGCGAATCTAGCCCCTGGATCGCCGCCACGCTCGCCGCCGGCCTGCGCTCGGCCGGAGCCCGCGTCGAGAGCGCCGGCATCGTAACCACGCCCGCCGTCGCGTTCTTGGCCCGCAAGCACGGCTTTCACGCCGGCGTGGTCATCTCCGCCTCGCACAATCCTTGGCGCGACAACGGCATCAAGCTCTTCGGCGCCGACGGCTTCAAGCTCGTCGACGCCCTGGAGCTGGCCATGGAAGACGAAATCTTTCATCATGCCTCCCAGATCGCCGCTCCTGATCCGTCCGCGCTTCCTCCCGTCGAAGACAATCCCGCCTTTCAATCCGATTACATCCAGTTCCTCATTGATTGCGTCCCCGGCCTCTCGCTCGCCGGCCAGCGCATCGTTGCCGACTGCGCCAATGGCGCCGCCGTCGCCGTCGCGCCCGAGCTCTTCCGCCGTCTCGGCGGCCAGGTCACCCTCCTCAACATCGCTCCCGATGGCCGCAACATCAACGACGGCTGCGGCGCACTGTACCCGTCTTACATCTCAACCGAATCACAAAAGCGCGGAGCGCTCGGCCTCACCTTCGACGGCGATGCCGACCGCTGTATGATGGCCGGTCCACATGGCAACGTCATCAACGGCGACGCCATCCTGCTCATGGTTGCGCGCGACCTCAAGCTGCGCGGCCTGCTCACCGGGAATCTCGTCGTCGCCACCACCATGTCGAACATGGGCCTGGAAGCGGCGCTGAAGAGCAGCGGCATCCGCATGGTGCGCGCTCCCGTCGGCGACCGCTACGTCCTCGAGCAGATGCAGGCGCGCAACGCGGCCCTCGGCGGCGAGCAGTCCGGCCACATTCTGCTGCTCCACCTGGCCACCACCGGCGACGGCCTGCTCACCGCCCTGGTCGTCCTCGATCTGATCGCCCGCACCGGCAAAACCATCGACGAGCTGACCGCCGATCTGCGTGTCTTCCCGCAGGTCATCGTCAATGTGAAAGTGCGCGAGAAGAAGCAGCTTGAATCCATTCCCGCCGTAGCCGCCGCCATCCGCGCTGCCGAAGAGGATTTAAAGGACTCAGGCCGTGTCGTCATCCGCTACAGCGGCACCGAGCCTCTCGCCCGCGTGATGATCGAGGCCGAAAGCGAAGCGGCCATGCATCGCCACGCCAACGCCATCGCCGACGCGATTCGCACTGAGCTGGGAATTTAGGGCCCTTCGACGCGAACCCGGCAGATGGCTTTCCAGCGAGAAAGAACGGCTCCGCGCCTTTGCAGAAATTTACCGTTCCATGGCGCACAATATTGTCATGCGACAGGTGGAAGCTCCGGTCAGCCCGACCAAAACCGGCATGGAACCATCCGGGAGCGGCGATCGCCAAAAAGTGTCCAAAAGACGCCTTAAGTGCACCTGTTTTTCGCACCTATCCATCTATATCCAAAAGGGTTAAGCATATCTACATAGCCCCACCCCCTCCCCCCACTGTAACTGTGAAACTGTGAGGCTCACGCGCAAGGAGGCCTTACTCAATAACCAGTTTAGATTCAATAATTAACGCAGGTAACAAATAACTTGACAAACCCAATCAGCTTGCTCTAATCTGGGTTAGTCAAGTTTTGAGGTTACCCTATATGCAGAATCCTAAGACGCTTATCGAAGCAGTCCGGTACTTCTCCAATCCCCAGACGTGCATTGACGCGGTTGCGGCGATGCGATGGGAAGAGGGCAAGCCAATTTGCCCCAAGTGTGGCCTCTGCGAAGGTGAGCGCAAGCATTACTGGCTGGCGAAAGTGAGGCGGTGGAAGTGCTACGGATGCCGCAAGCAATTCACCGTCAAACTGGGAACCATCTTCGAGGACTCGCCGCTTGACCTGCATATCTGGCTGACGGCCCTGTGGCTGCTCTGCAACTGCAAGAATGGCGTGTCGTCCCATGAGATTGCGCGGGCGACGAACATCTCGCAGAAGTCGGCATGGTTTGTTCTGCAACGGTTGCGGCACGTCCTGAAAGATCAAAACGTGCAACCGATGGGAATTGGGCCGGTCGAAGTGGATGAGTGCTACATTGGCCCTAAGCCTAAGAACATGCACGCAGATAAACGTCTCGCCCGCGAGATCGCCATGCACGGCTATACCGACAAAACCACTGTCATGGGGCTCTTGGACAGGGGTGCGCGTGAGGTGCGGGCTAAGGTCATTCCCAACGCTAACCGCGAGACATTGCAGAAAGAGATTCTAGACCGCGTGGGTTTCGGCTCTACGGTCTACACGGACGGTTGGCCAGCCTATGACCAGCTCGCCCGCGCCGAGTACGTCCATGAGACGGTCAATCACATGGACGAGTACGTGCGCGGCAACGTCCACACGCAAGGCATTGAGAATTTCTGGTCGTGCCTCAAGCGGACGCTCAAAGGGACATACGTTGCAGTCGAAGCGTTCCACATGGACGGCTACCTTGCAGAGCAATGCTTCCGGTTCAACAATCGCGGCACCAAAGACGCACCTATGCACGATGGGGACCGTTTCACTAAGGCTCTTGCTCGGGTTGATGGCAAGCGTTTGACGTGGGCTGAGTTGACCGGGAAGGAGGCAGGGGCGAGGGCCTAAGCGCGGGGCTTTGCGGGGACATACTTGTATCTCTCTCGCGGCAAAACTATCGCTCGTTTCGCCGCCTCAATCGCGGATCGCACGTCCTTCGGTGGAGCGGTCACGGCGCGCCGCAGTGCGGAAGAAAACGTCTCATTCTCGCTAACCGATGATGAGGGTTCAATCTTCATGGCACCAATTTAGCACACCTTTCCGCTGATAGCATAGGGGAAATGCAAGACTTCGCTGGTATCGCCGAGAAACTAAAACGGGCGGAAGAGAACATCGGCAATCTCTATTTCGAAATGCAGATGTTCTTTGAGAAAAGCGACTACCCCGTCATGCCAGAGGACGACAGAGAGATGCTGCGCAAGGCCACTGAGTACCATGCGAATCGCGCTATCCCTCCACGCTTCAGCGTGCTTGCCGGAGAGATTATTCATCACTTTCGATCCTGCTTTGACCACGTTGTTTGGCATTTCTCCGACCCTGGGAAAGTAAAGGACATTCGACGAATCGAGTTCCCAGTTTTTTTGAAAGAGCCACTCGGCTCTGACGAACGCCGAAGATTTGAAGGAAAAATAGAGGGGATCACGGACCCAAACGTCCGGGACCTTATCGAACGATTTCAGCCCTATAAAGCCACCCACCCTACGGACGATCCCCTTTGGCTGATCCACGATTTCGACATCTTCGATAAGCACAGAGAACTTGTCGTTTGCGTTGCTACAACCGCAATCGTTCTGCCCTCGGAGATGCGCGAAATCTTGGAGATTTATCAGCGTGAACATCCCGAACTTGACCCCGCCCAAGTCGCAAATCACTTTGAGAGCGACAGCGCCGCCCGATTCTGTATATCGTTCAGGAATTTTGGTCAGCGGGGAGTCAAGTCTGTATCGGAAGGATTGATTGAATTGTTCAACTACACCTTCACCATCCTTGACGAGTTCAGAAACATCTAATTGCACTCCTGCCGCCCGGTAGCAGCAGATTTACGGTGGGTTTGCCAACGTAGTTACTACCTTAACGCAAATCATTCGGCCTTCCAAAGCCACTTTTCGGCCGTTTTCTACAAATCCCGCCAGTTAGCCCCGAATCCCAGGTCCGCAACCAGCGGCACGCGCAGCCTCACCACGCCTTCCATCTCCGCGCGCACCAGCACCTCAACTTCGGCGGCCTCGCTTGCGGGCGCCTCGAACAGCAGTTCGTCGTGCACCTGTAGCACCATGCGCGTCTTCAGTCCGCGCTCGGCCAGCTTGCGGTCGATGGAGATCATCGCCAGCTTGATCAGGTCCGCCGCCGTGCCTTGCAGCGGCGTATTGATGGCCGTCCGCTCCGCGAATCCGCGCTGGTTCGGGTTGCGGCTCTCCATATCCGGAATCGGCCGCACCCGCCCGAACATCGTGCGCACGCTGCCCTCGCGCCGCACCTGCTCCAGCGTCTTCTCGATAAATTCCCTCACCCCGTGGTAGCGGGCAAAGTACCGCTCGATGTAAGCCTTCGCCTCGGCCTGGGAAATGCCGAGCTGCGCGGCCAGCCCAAACGCCGAAATGCCGTAGACGATCCCGAAGTTCACCGCCTTCGCTCGCCCGCGCGTCTCCTTGTCCATCGTCTCCGCCGGCACTCCGAAGACCTCGCTCGCCGTCAGCGTGTGGATGTCTTCGTTGTTCTGGTAGGCGCGCACCAGCAGCGGATCGCCGCTGAAGTGCGCCAGCAGACGCAACTCGATCTGCGAGTAATCCGCCGACAGCAGTTGCGTCCCCGGCGCAGAGATAAACGCCGCGCGAATCTCCCGCCCCAATTCCGTCCGTATGGGAATGTTCTGCAGGTTCGGATTCACTGACGACAAACGCCCCGTCGCCGTTGCCGCCGCCTGAAAGGTCGTATGCACGCGCGACTCCGCATCGGCCAGCAGCGGCAGCGCGTCGATGTACGTCGATTTCAGCTTGGAGATGTGCCGGTATTCGAGCACCAGGCGTGGCACTTCGTGCTGCTCGGCCAGGTTCTCCAGCACGTCCTGCGCGGTGGAAACAGCTTTGGTCTTGCCGCGGCTCGCCGGCGCAGGCAGTCCCATGTGCGTAAACAGCACCTCGCCAAGCTGCTTCGGCGAATTGATATTGAACCGCCGTCCGGCCAGCGAAAAGATGCGCTCGCCCACGCGCTCCAGCTCCGCCGCGAACCGCTTCGCCAGCCCGTCCAGCACGCCCAGATCGATGCGCACCCCGGCCTGCTCCATGCGGAACAGAACCGGCGTCAGCGGAAGATCGATCTCCTGATACACGCGCTCCACGCCCGCCTTTGCCGCTTCATCCCGCAGCGCCGGCGTCAGCGCGTGTACCGCCGCCGCCCCCGCCGCCAGCGTCGCCGGCGCGGTCTGTCCATGGCGCGCGGCCACATCGGCCAGCGACTGCGTGGCATGCGTGGGGTTGAGCGCATAGGAGAGCAGCATCGTGTCGTCCACCGCTCCGCCCAGCCTCACGCCCTGCGCAGTGAGACCATGCAGCGCAGCCTTCCAGTCGTGCGTCTGCTTCGGAACCGCAGCGTCCTCCAGCAGCGCGCGTAGTTCACTGCTCAGCGGCAGGCGCAGGGCGCGCGCTGGCTCTGCGCAAACGCCCACACTGAAGCTGGACTGCTTCTCCGCGGCCTCCGCCGCATCCAGCAGCGAAAGCATCCGCGGAGCCTCATCGTCCTCCTCCTGCGGCGCGGGCCCGGCCGCATCCAGCGTAAAGGCAAACCCATTCGCGCGCGCCGCCGCATAGAACGCCGCCGCCTGTTCGGCAGTCGGTTCCTCCACGCACTCAACCCGAACGCCGCCCGCCGCCGGCGCCAGGTCGCGGAGCATGGACGTAAACTCCAGCTCGGTAAACAGCTCGCGACAGGCTTCAATGTCCGGCTCCTGCGTCTCCAGCGCATTCAGATTCAGATCCACCGGCACGTGGCTGTCGATCGTGACCAGTTCCTTCGACAGCAGAACCGCGTCGCGATTCTGTTCCAGCGACTCGCGATAGCTCTTGCGCTTCACCTCGGCGGCCCGGTCCAGCACCGCCTCCACGCTGCCGAACTGCTGAATCAGCTCCACGCTGCCCTTGTCGCCGATGCCGGGTGCGCCCGGCACGTTATCCACTGCGTCGCCGCGAAGCGCCATCACGTCCACCACCTTCTCCGGCGGCACTCCAAGCGTCTCCGTCACCTTGGTGGGATCGAGAATCAGGTTGTCCTTCTGCGGATTCAGGATCTTCACCCGCGGCGTGACGAGCTGCATCATGTCCTTGTCGCCGGAGACGATGAAAACCTCGTGCTCCCCTGCGGCCGCCTGGCGCGCCAGCGTCCCGATCACGTCGTCGGCCTCAAATCCCTCCGCTTCCAGGATGGGGATGCGCAGCGCCTCCAGCGCGCGGCGAATGTAGGGAATCTGCCGCCGCAGGTCCTCGGGCATGGCCTCGCGGTTGGCCTTGTAGCCCTCGTAGCTCACCTCGTCAAAGCTCTGCGTCTTGCTGTTCCATTTGCGCAGTGGTCCCATCGCCCGCGCCCGCTCGTCCCGGAATACCTCGCCGCTCACGTCGAAGACCGCGGCAAAGTAGTGCGGCGCGAAGTCCTGGCGCAGCTTCCGGATCATGTTCACAAAAACATAGATTGCCGCCGTGGGCAGCCCCTCACGAGTGGACATGGGCCGGCTGCGCTGCATCGCGTGGTAGGCGCGAAAGATGAACGACATCGTGTCGAGTAGAAATACGGGCGGCTTGGCTTGGTCGGGCACGCTACCGAGTCTATCAGCCACGTCAGGCGATGAACATGCAGTCGCCGTAGCTGAAAAATCGGTATCGCGCCTCCACAGCGTGCCGATACGCGGCCAGAACGTGCTCTCGCCCCGCAAACGCGCTCACCAGCATGATCAGGCTCGACTGCGGCAGATGAAAGTTGGTGAGCAATGCGCCCACCAGCCGAAACTCGAAGCCCGGCGCAATGAAAATCTCCGTCGTGCCGCTGTGCGGCCCGAGTATGCCGCCGTTCGCCTCACGCGCGCAGTGCTCCAGCGTGCGCACCGCCGTTGTGCCCACGGCCACAATGCGCCGCCCCTCGCGCACGGCGCGGTTCAGCGCCTCGGCCGTCGCCGCAGAGAGTGTGTACCGTTCGCGGTGCAGGCGAACCTCATCCACGCGCTCCACGCGCAGCGGAGCAAATGTGCCCAGCCCCACGTGCAGCGTGACGTACGCAATCTCCACGCCGCGCGCCTCCACCGCTGCCAGCGTCTGCGGCGTAAAGTGCAGTCCTGCGGTGGGCGCTGCCACCGACCCGCGCTCCCGCGCGTAGATGGTCTGATATCGCTCGCGGTCCGCGGTCTCGTCATCGCGATGGATATACGGCGGCAAAGGAATGTGTCCGATGCGCTCCAACGCGGCAAAGAAATTCTCCACCCTGGCAAAGCCAAGCAGCCGCTCGCCAAACTGTCCACGTTCCAGGACCTCGGCCTCCATCACAATCTCGCCCGTAGGCGCGGGAAACACCAGCCGCTCGCCAATCGCTACCTTTCGTCCCGGCCGCACCAGTGCGCGCCACTGATTGTCTCCAGCCGGCTCGGTCAGCATCACCTCGATGCGCCCTGTTGGTTTCTCATGGTCGCGCAACAGCGTTCGCCGCGCGTACAAGCGCGCCGGAATCACGCGGCTGTCATTCAGGACCAGCAGGTCGCCCGGCGACAGCAGCTCAGGCAGTTGCACAAAGCTGGCATCGCGCACCGTCCCAGTGGCCCGGTCCATCACCAGCATGCGGCTCAGGCCTCGTTCTGCGGCCGGCTGCTGCGCGATCAGCTCCTCGGGCAGCTCGAAATCAAAGTCAGCAACGCGCAGCCCGCGCCCGGTCTCCCTTTCTTCGCTCATGACTCGGCCTTGTTGAAATGACGGAGAGCCCGCAGGCGCGCGCATTCGATGGCCGCGTTCAACTCCGCGCGCTTGCTCTCAAACTGCTCCTCTGGCAGATCGGCGGGAACATGCGTCCATGGTCCCCAGCTCACCACGATTCGCGTAAAGGGCTTCGGCACCAGAAACCGGTCCCAGGAGCGCATCGTCCATGCCTGTTCCGGCTCCAGGTGAAAAGCGCCAATAGGTGCGCCGGTGCGCTGCGCCAGCTTGATCGCTCCCATCTTGGTCTGGTACCTGGGCCCGCGCGGTCCGTCCGCGGTGAAGATCGCCGGCTTGCCGTTCTCAATCACATTCGCAAGCCCCAGCAACCCCTCGCGTGCACCCCGTGAACTGGAGCCTCGCACGGCGCGGAAGCCGAACAGTCCCAGCACCCGCGCGACCAGCTCGCCGTCGAAGCTGCGGCTGATGAGAATCGTCGCATGGGTTCTGCGGTAGTACACCGTGCACGGCAGCACGCACTGATGCCAGAAGCAGAAGATCTCCGCGCCCGCGCCCATGCCGCCAATCAGCGGAGTCACGCCCTCCGCGGCAATCACCTCAAAGCGCCACGTAAGGCCGAGAACTCGCACCAGCGCCCACACCATGCGCGGGACGACTGCCAGCGCCAGCCGCTGCCCCAACGTATATCTGGGACTCTCTTCGTCGTTCACTGCGTCAATTTTAGCTGTAGCGCAGCCAGCGCAGAAGCTCGGGCAAAGTGGCCCGCTTGCCGTACATCAAAATGCCCACCCGATAAAGCCGCGCCGAAAACCAGAGCGTGCCCCAGATGGTCAACAGCAGCAATGCAATCGAAGCGGCAAATTGCCAGACTGGCGGGTTCTCCACTGCGATTCGTGGCAGCATGACGAAGGGCGCGGTCGGCGGAAAGAGGGATGCGATGATCGTCCACGGCGAGGTGGGATTGCTCAGCGCAAACGGCAGCACGCCAAAGGCGAACCAGACCGGCAAGGCGGCCAGCGGCATATACATCTGCAGTTCCTGCGCGGTCTCGCAGGTGGAGGCCAGCCCGGAGAAGAACGCACTATAGAGAAAGAAGCCCAACAGGAAGTACACTGGGAACAGCAGCCCTTCGGCCAGGGTGAAGCGGATGGCAAAATTCCCCTTGAGTTGTTCGGTAGCCATCGCTGAACTCATCAGCACTGTGGCCGCAACCACCCAGATGGCAATCTGCGTGAGCCCCACGGCGCCCACTCCAATCAGCTTCCCGGTCAGCATGTCATTCGGCCGGACGATGGAGAGCATCACCTCGAAGATGCGCGAGGATTTCTCCTCCACCACCGAACGCGCCGTGTCCATGCCATAGAGCAGGATCGGCATAACAATGAGGAAGGCCATGACAATAGCTTCGTAGATCGGAGCTATGCCGTTGCTCTTCGACGCCATGCCCTCGCCATTCATTTGCAGGGTCTCGATTTCGACCTGCTTCATCAGTGAGTCGGCCGTCCCCTGCTGAATTCCTATGGCGGCCAGCCGCTGATCCAGGAGCGCGCGGTTCAAGGCCGTCCTCAGCCGCGTGGTGGCGACGAGAAAACCGCCGGGCGAAACCGCAGTCGTTGTATAGGTTGCCTTCGGCGCAGCCATGCCGGATGTGTCAATCGAAAGCAGCCCGTCGATAGACTTGTTGCGGAGCTGCTGCAGAAGATTGGCGCGGTCCTCAGCGGTCGCCGGAGCCACGACATCGATGACATATTTTGCATCCTTGTCTTTCAGCAATTCCTGGCGTACTTCATCGGCCAATGGCGCATTATCTGATTCAATGGCCAGATGCTGACCCGTATCCATGCCGCGGCGAGCCAGGAAGCTCTGCCCGCCCAGCAGCAGCAGAATCAGCAGCGGCAGCAACACCGTGGAGAAGCGGAAGGCCCGCCCGCGAATCTGTTGCAGGTACTCGCGCCTGGCAATGAGAAGTATGTTATGCACTGGGCTTGCCTCCCACGGTCTGGATGAAGATCTCTTCAAGCGACGGCTCAACCAGTTCAAAGCGGTAGATCGTCGCCATCGCGGAGGCCTCGCGCAGCAGCTTCTGCGCGTCGCCGTGCGGACGGAGTTTAATCTCCGCGTGGCCGGAGAAGTTCTTCGCCTCGGCGACTTCCTCGCTGTTCAGGAATTCGGAGCCTCCCTCGAACTCAACGATCACATGGTCGCGCTCGTAGCGGCTTTTGATCTCGCGCATTTTGCCGGAGAGCACGGCCTTCCCATAATTGATCAGGCAGATCGAGTCGCATAGCTTCTCCACCTGGTCCATGCGATGCGTGGAAAAGAGAATTGCTCTGCCCTCATCCTTAAGATTCAGCAGAGTCTTTTCCACTAGCACGGCGTTCACCGGGTCGAGGCCGGCGAACGGCTCATCCATCACGATCACTCCGGGATCGTGCAGTAGCGTAGCAATCAACAGCACCTTCTGCTGATTGCCCTTGGAGAGCTCGTCTGTCTTTTTGTGTAGATATGGCGAAATTTCCATGCGCTCGGCCCACACCGCTGCCCGTTTGCGCGCTTCCTCCTGCGCCAGCCCATGCAACTCGCCAAAGAAGACCAGCTGGTCAATCACCACCATCTTCTTATAAAGGCCGCGCTCCTCCGGCAGATAACCGACCCGCTCCAGGTTCTTGCGCTCGAAAGGCTTTTCAAACAGGCTCACCCGCCCCGAGTCCGGAAACGTGATTCCCATGATCATGCGAATGGAACTGGTCTTCCCCGCCCCGTTCGGTCCTAGCAGACCGAACATCTGTCCGGCCTCAATCGACAGGCTGAGATGATCGACGGCAACCTTCTCGTCGTAGGCCTTGGTCACTCCCGCGAGTTCGACAACTGTCATGGACACTCCAGTGCTCTTCTTTCAATTTGACTCGAGGCAGACCAGGCGATCGCCTGCGAGCAGTGTAGCAAAAGCCATTCTGCCCACGCAGCGCCCTGAACACCAATGTCGAGCAGCCGCTCCAGCATGAATTTCGATCCAGATGCTCACAGTTCACTTTGTCCCGAATGAGCGAGTAAGCTGGTGATAGTGACCAACGGGGGGCAGAACCGCCACGAAAGATGTAACCTGAGAATGACTCTATCCCAGGTCACCGGGTTATATTGGAAGCGCCTGCGGAAATGAGAGGAACAATGGAAACTTCGATGGAATCTTTCGGATCCGTCTTTGCTGAGCCTCAATCCCCTGCCGGGCCGGCGCACAGGCCGCAATCGCTTGCGGAGATCGATGTGCCCCAGGCGGTTCTCGAAAATCTCGCGCTCAAGAACCTCTATGTCTCCGGTTCTCTCTCGGTCCTCGCCCTCTCGGAAAAGCTTTGTTTGAGCTTTGAGGTCGCCACCGCGCTCTACTACAGGTTGCGCGCGGAGCAGCTTTGCCAGGCCTCTGGAATGGACGGAAACATTCCTCGGCTCGCCATCACCGCCCACGGCCGGGCCCGCGCGCTGGAGGCGCTGTCGTACTGCCAGTATGTCGGCGCGGCGCCGGTGTCTCTGGCCAGCTATGTGGAGCAAACCCACAAGCAAAGCGTGATGGGTGTCCACACCAGTCCCGCCGCCGTCAACCGCGCCTTCGCCCACCTGGTCATCGACAACGTGACCCTGCGGCAGCTTGGAACGGCGCTCAACTCCGGCAGCTCCATCTTTCTCTATGGGCCGTCGGGGGTTGGCAAAACCAGCATGGCTGAAGCCATGTCGTGCGCTCTCGCCGACGACCATATCTGGGTTCCCTACGCGGTCGAAGTAGACGGCCAGATCATCACCGTCTACGATCCGGCGGTTCATGCGCGCGTGCCGGACAAGGAACCCGAAGGCTGTGACAAGCGCTGGGTGCTCTGCGGCCGGCCTGCGGTTCTGATCGGCGGCGAGCTCACCGTGGAGATGCTGGACCTGCAATTCAATCCCAATACCAAGTTCTACGTGGGGCCGGCGCAGATGAAAGCCAACAACGGCGTCCTGATCATCGACGATTTCGGACGCCAGCGCATTCGCCCCGACGAGCTGCTCAACCGCTGGGTCGTGCCCCTGGACCGCAGAATTGATTTCCTCTCCCTGGCCGGTGGAAAGAAGATCGAGATTCCCTTCGACATGCTGGTCGTCTTCGCCTCCAATCTGAGCCCGTTTGAGTTGGTGGATGCCGCATTCATGCGCCGGATTCATACCAAGATCAAGGTTGGCGCGGTTTCCAGCGAACAATTCCGCGAGATCTTCCGCCGTGTGGCCGCCGAGCGCCGCATCCCCTTTGATCCCACTGTCCCCGATGCTCTGATCGACTTCATTCAGAACATCCTGAAGCACGAGCTCCGCGCCTGCTATCCGCGGGACATTGTGAACCAGGCCTGCTGGGCTGCGCGCTACGAAGATACGAAACCGTATCTGGATCTTGCCACCCTCAAGCGGGCCGTGGAAGCGTATTTCCTCGCGGGAGACTAGGGCCTGTTAACACTACCGGCGCAGATGGTGTTGCGAGCGAAAATCGGCTCCCGTCGCCACCGTCCCGGTAGTGTTAACAGGCCCTAACCCGCCATCGCACGCACGCCGCATAAACCGCCGCGAAATCCCCCCAAAAATCTGCCCCCGCGACCTTTTGCGCAGGGGCAGCCTTTCTTTCCAGATATTCCCCGTGATCTCCGGAACCGATTCTACGAAAGGATCTTCATCTCGTTGGGATCCCAGTTGATAACCTGCCCGCGGTCGTAGCTGAGGTTGCTCAGCAGAGCCGCGCCCGCCGCGCGGAAGCCGAACACCGCATCTTCCACCACCGGCTTGCGCGAGCGCACCGCGGCGAAGAAGTTCTTGAAATGATCGTAGCTGTCGACGTATCCCTCCGGGGCGATGTACTTCTCATAGAGCGCGGGAATCGGTCCCGACGGATGCTCCACTGGATATTCCTTGTGATACTTGGCCAGGAACTCCGCCTGCATGGCATCCGTGAATGAATTGATCAGGTAACCCGGTTCCTTGGGACGCGGGACGCGATTCAAGATCACCGCATTGCCGGCAATCTCCATCGTGCCTTCCGAACCGGTAAACGTGAAGCCTTCACTCTCTTCGCCGCCGTCCACAAAGTTCACGCGCAGCGCCAGGTCGAACTCCTGCGGGTAGCTGAACAGGCCCAGCATCACGTCAGGCACATCGCGCCCGTCGTTCCAGTAGCGCAGGCCGCCGGTAGCCATGGCGCGGGTCGGGCCGGTGGAATCGGTAATGAAGTGCGTGCCGCTGAACAGGTGAACGAATAGATCGCCCGCCACGCCGCTGCCGTAGGCCTTCCACTTGCGCCACTGGAAGAAGTGCTCGGGATTCCAGGGGATCTTCGGAGCAGTACCCAGGAAGCGATCCCAGTCGCAGGTCTCTGTATCGGCATCGAAAGGCACGGTGTAGCTCCACGCGCCCATCTTGGAGTTGCGGTCCCAATGCGCCTGGACCATATTCAGCTTGCCGATGGCGCCGGCATTCAGCAATTCCTTCGCCTTGGCATAGATGATGGAGCTGACGCGCTGGCTGCCAATCTGGATAATGCGGTTGGTCTTCTGCGCGGTCTCGATGAACTTTGGCCCATCGGAATAGAGGTGGATCATCGGCTTTTCGCAGTACACGTCCTTGCCCGCGTTCATCGCGTCGGTGGAGACCTTCATGTGCCAGTGATCAGGCGTACCGCAAATGATCGCATCGATGTCCTTGCGCGCCAGGATTTCGCCATAGTCGCGCGTGGTGAAGACGTCCTTGCCCCAGAGTTCCCTGCTGTGTTCCAAACGGCCGTTGTAGCAGTCGGCTACGGCCACCAGCTTCACCCCAGGCACCTGCACGGCCCAACTGGTGTCGCCCTGGCCCTGGCCGCCCGCGCCGATCAGAGCAATCTGGATATTATCGTTGGCCGATATGGGCTTCTGCGGTTCATCCTGCTCCACTGCCAAGGCATGGATCCCCGGAGCCAGCATCGTTGCCGCCGATGCCGCTCCAGCCGTCCTAAGAAAACTCCTGCGATTTAGCACTTGCATAAAACCCTCTCCGAGGTGCGAATTTTCTGCCGCATACAACCATACACCTACCCGCAGGAGCTGGGCCCCCGGGATTTCTCTTTCTGTTTGTCGCCCCATGAGGGCGCAATTTAGCATCCTGAGTGTGCCCGCCCTCGATACTCCGATTATGTATGTGCGCGGTGTAGGCCCGCGCACCGCGGAGCTGCTCGTGCCCAAGGGCATCCAGACCGCCGAGGACTTGCTTTACCACCTGCCCTTCCGCTATGAGGACCGCCAGAACCCGCGCAGCCTGGACGAGTTGAAGCCCGGCGAGACGGCCAGCGTGATCGCCGAGGTGCGCAACTCCGCGCTGGTGCGCACCCGCCGGGCCCCCATCTTCGAGCTGGCCGTGGGCCAGGGCCGGCATGTCCTCAAGTGCATCTGGTTCAACGGAACCTACCTCAACGGCAAGTTTCACGCCGGTCAGACGGTGGCCCTCTACGGCAAGGTCGAGCCCTCCCGCTCAACCTCCAATTTCAAGATGATCCAGCCGCAGTTTGAGGTGTTGCCCGATGCCGGCGACGACGCCGAAACCCGGCTGCTCGAGGTCGGGCGCATCACGCCGGTCTATGAATCCCTGGGTGGTGCCCGGCTGGCCTCGCGCTGGCAGCGCAAAACCATCTTCAATCTGCTGGAATCCATCCGCGGCCAGGTGCCGGAGTGCTTGCCGCGCGAGCTGCTCCAGCGGCTCGACCTGCCCGCTCGCGAAACCGCCCTGCACGAGGTACACTTCCCCCCTGAAGGCACGCCCTTCGTCCAGTTGCAGGGCTTCGCCACGCCCGCTCACCGTCGCCTGATCTTTGAAGAGCTGTTCTTCCTGGAGTTGGGCCTGGAGCTCAAGCGCCGCCGCGTGCGCGAGCGCGCCGGCATCGCTTTCGCCACCACCGACAAAGTGCGCGAGGCTATCCGCGAGGTGCTCCCGTTTCACCCCACCGCAGCGCAGAAGCGGGCACTGGGCGAGATCGTCGCCGACATGCGCAGCCCCAGTCCCATGCGCCGCCTGCTCCACGGCGATGTCGGCTCGGGCAAGACCATCGTTGCCCTTCAGGCCATGCTGGTGGCCATGGAAAATGGCTACCAGGCGGCGCTGATGGCTCCCACTGAGATTCTGGCCACGCAGCATTTTCTGGCCATGCGCAAACTGCTGGAGAAATCCTCGCGCAAGCCGCGCATCGCGCTGCTGACCGGCTCGCTGGACGAAGCCCGCAAGCGCTCGACTCGCGGGCAGATTAACCGCGGCGAGGCGCAGCTGATCATCGGCACCCACGCGCTGATCGAGGAAAAGGTGGAGTTTGACCGCCTCGGCCTGGTGGTGGTCGACGAGCAGCATCGCTTCGGCGTGATGCAGCGCTTCAGAATGATGAAAAAGCCCAACCAGGCCGAGCCCGACGTCCTGGTCATGACCGCCACACCCATCCCCCGCACCCTGGCCCTCTCCCTCTATGGCGACCTGGACGTCAGCGTTCTGGATGAGCTCCCGCCCGGGCGCGCGCCCATCGTCACCACGCGCGTCCCTGGCGAAAACTCCGGCGCGGTCTGGGAGTTCGTCCGCAAACAGGTGGCGCAGGGCCATCAGGCTTACATCGTCTATCCCGTCATCGAGGGCGCCCAGGACGACCAGCCGGAGCTGGACTTCCCCCACGACGACGCCGAAAGCGCTGACGTCCCGCCCACGCCTCGCACGTCCGCGCGTAGGGGCCGTGCCGCGGAACTGTTTCCCGAGGCCGTTCCCGCCAACCACTCCGCCGCCAGGTCCACGCTCAAGTCCGCCGTGGAAATGCACGCCAGGCTCAAGGATGGCCCTTTGGCCGGCTTGCGCCTCGGCTTGCTCCACGGGCGCCTGGACGCCGATGAACGGGAAGTGGTCATGCGCCGCTTTCAGCGCGGTGAGATCGATGTCCTGGTCGCCACCACGGTCATCGAGGTCGGCGTCGATGTGCCCAATGCAACGCTGATGGTGGTGGAGCACGCGGAGCGCTTCGGCCTGGCGCAGTTGCATCAGTTGCGCGGCCGCGTAGGCCGCGGCTGCGCAGAAAGTCATTGCATCCTGCTCACCGGCTCCCGCATCTCGCCGGCCGGCGAGGAGCGCCTGAACGCCATGGTCCGCACCCAGGACGGCTTTGAGCTGGCCGAGCTGGACTTGAACCTGCGCGGGCCGGGCGAGTTCTTCGGTACCCGCCAGGCTGGCCTGCCGGACTTCCGCGTGGCCAATCTGCTCCGCGACCGGCAGTTGCTGGAGCTGGCCAGGCAGGAGGCCGCGCGCTACGCCAATCCGCCGGGCAACGATCCAACCATGGGCGGCTCGGTCACTGAAGCCGAACGGGCGCAGGTCCGGGCGCAGCTGAAACAAGCCTGGCAGCGCCGCTATGGATTGGTTGAGGCCGGGTGAAATGACTCTCCATCGCTGGGCCCTCAGTCAAAGGCGAGGTTTGATCCGGTTGCTGCGGTCTGCATCCGCCCATTCCCAGGCTGGCCGCCGGAGATCGGCTGCGCACAAGGCAACAGCTTCGATCGCCCGGACCGCCTACACCATCCCCTGCGAGTGCGCTCCGTAGACCCTTTCCATGGGATAAGTCTGAATCTCCAGGTCAATGCTGGCAATCTCCGCGCCGCAGTCCATCTGGTGGCTCCGCGTGCACTGGCAGAGTTCGGTAAAGCGGATGTGGCCGCTCTGGCTAAGCTCCAGTCCGGCGCCGATCAGCAAACTGTAAATATCCACGCAGGCTCGCCGCTCGAACTCGAAGACCATATTGATTCTGCCCGTGTCGTTGGCGCCGCGGCTCAGCACCCAGCCCCCGCAGCCCAGAATGGCGCCGCTCAGCGTCTGCACCAGACGGCTCGGCTCCTCGAAGGAGACCGCCTTCATCTGCATCGCCCACGGAATGTTCGCTGCCTCGACCCCTCCAAATGACTGTTCGCGCATCGCCATCCTCATGGGCTCTTATCGGGGCTGTGAGCGGCAACATCAAGTCTGTGCTGGAGTCGAACGCTGCTGACCGGGATTGGCACAACGCCTCCCGGTCCACGCTCCGTCCGCACACTCCACTGGTCATTCAGCGCGCCGCGCACCATCCCGCCTCATCGCGCCGCTGTCCACAAACGCAACATACTCTGAATGTTGTAGCCTAAGAGTAGGATGCTCATCGGCACCGGAATCGATCTGGTCGAGATCGGGCGAATCCAGCGCTCGGTGGACCGCTACGGTAGGCGCTTTCTCGACCGCGTGTACACCGCGGCGGAGCAGGCTTACTGCCTCGGCAAGCGCAAGTCCTTTGAAAGCTTTGCCGCCCGCTTCGCCGCCAAAGAAGCTGGAGCCAAAGCCCTTGGTACCGGCATCCGGTATGGAGTGAACTGGCTGGAGATCGAGGTGGTGCGCGAGCCCGGCGGACGGCCCACCATCTGCTTCCATGGGCGCGCCGCGCAGATCGCCCTGCGCATGGGCGTTGTCCGGGCGTCTCTCTCCATCACCCACACCACCCAGCTGGCCATGGCCAGCGTGGCCCTTGAGGACGGGGAGTAACAGCTTGCGGAAAAACTCAATCCGGAGGGAGGCGGGGGTTTCAACCCCCGCGTAAAGCCTGCAAAATCGACCTTGGCGTTACAGGCTGCGGAAAAACTCATCTGGCGGGGCTTTGTAACAAGGGCACGGCGGGGCACCCTCTGGGTCCCGGGCCATAACTGCCACAAAATAGAGTGCGGGCTTCAGCCCCTGCCAAATTTTCGTTCACTGTTCCCTGTTTTTCCGCAACCTGTTTAGCCACGGTGGGACGCACGAGGCCAATTTCACCCGAAATTCCGAGGTTTTCCGCAGCCTGGTAAACCCCGCCCTTTCTGCTATTCTCAAGGCGTCACCTGGCTCATCGCAGCAAAGGAAGCATCGTGCCAAGCCGCAAAGAGATTCAGTGGTCGCAACTGAGAGTAGGTGCGCTGGTTCTGATGGGCACGTCCGTGCTGATCGGGCTCATCTTTCTTATGTCCGGCGCCACCGGCGGCCTGTTTGCGAAAAAGCTGATCCTCCGTTCCTACTTTGATAACGCCGCCCAGCTCAAAGATGGCGCTCCGGTCACCCTGGAGGGCGTCACCATCGGCAATGTCATCCACATCCGTGTGGTTCCCAGCCGCAATCCCAATCCCGTCGAGGTGACCATGCGGGTGGGCCGCGAATATCTCCTCGGCCTGCACACCGATTCCACCGCCTCCATCACCCAGGCCGGCGTTCTCGGCGACAGTTATGTCGATATCGACTCCACCAGCGCCACGGGTCCGCCGCCGGGCGAGGACGCGGAGTTGAAAGCCTCCGGTTCGCCCAGCATTGAGGACGTGATCCGCACCAGCGAGCAATCCATCACCCAGATTCAGGACCTGACCCGCAAGCTCGAAGTCACGGTGGACTCGCTCAACTCTGGACGGGGCCTCGCGGGCGAGATGATCAACGACCCGGCCCTGACCAAAAAGATCAATAACATCGCCGCCAATCTCGAGACCATCACCACCAATCTCTCCGAGGGCAAAGGCTCTCTGGGCAAGCTGCTCACCGACGATACCCTCTATACCCGCGCCAGCTCCGCCGTCGACAAGCTGGATAAGATCGCCACCGCCCTCAACGAGGGCCAGGGCACCGCCGGCAAGCTGCTCCACGACGACACCCTCTACAAAAATCTGAACGCCGCCGTCTCCAACACCAACCAGCTGGTAGCCGAAATCAACGCCGGCCACGGCGCTCTGGGCAAGCTGGCCAGGGATCCGGCCTTCGCCCGGAAGATGGACGACACCGTCACCCACCTCGACACGATCCTCACCGGTGTGAGTGAGGGCAAGGGAACGCTCGGCCAGTTGGCCCAGAACCGCACCCTCTACGACCACGCCGACCAGATGACGGTCGATGCCCAGAAACTGTTGACGAGCATCCGCGACAACCCCAAAAAGTACCTCGTCATCCGCCTCAAGCTCTTCTGATTGCCCTTCGCACCGGCCCGCAGTGTGAGCCCTTGCGCTTGGATAAGTCATCCGAGTCAACAAACTTCAGACCGCCCGCAATCTTAACCAATGGCCCTGCCGCGTTGGCGGAGACGCGCTGTCAGCACTTCCTGCCCCGGCAAATGGGCCCACATGCCGACATTCGAGGAGTAATCGGCGTCCTACTGCGCATACGCGGCGAGTTTGGGCGGGGCAGGGCGAAATTGTACGCTCTGCACCCCGGGAGGCAGGCGCTTAATCCCCGTTTTCGATACATTCGTGTTCGTTAAGTCGATCTGTTGCAAGCTCTTTGGCAAATGTCTGAGGCCGGCGTCGGTTATGCTCGTGCCGTACAGATCTAGCAAGACAATCCCCTGGGGAAGGTCTGGGATCCCCGCGTCCGTGATTTTCGTTCTGCCTAGGCCGAGTTCCCGGAGGCTCTTGGGTAAGCCGCTGAGACCGGTGTCTGTGATCCCAGCGCCGTCAAGTTGCAAGATCCGAAGTTTTTGGGGCAGGTCCTTGATGCACGCGTTTGTCAACCTGCTGGGTGGCCCGATGAAATTCGAGGCAAGTTCGAGGGTCGTCAGACCCCGGGGGAGGCCCTTCACCGCAGCGTCCGAAACCCTGGTGCCCAACAGGGTAAGCGACAAAAGCGAGCTTGGCAGCCCGCTCAGTTGCGCATCTTGAATCGCGCCGTCGAATGGAAGGTTAAGAGCCTCAAGGCCGCCGAGTCGCCCCACTTCGGAGATGTCAGCGAGATTCGGGCTTCGGAATAAAGTTAGAGATTTCACACGGAGCCCCGCCCAACTTCCAAGGTGCCTCGAGTCGAAAGCAGCCACGTCCATGAAGGTCACGTTGAGCTCTCCCTGAAGACGCCTCAAGTCGCGGGCACCGGCCTCGATCTCCCCAGTCGTGCACGACGTACAAACGATGTCGTAAACGAGAACGCGGCCACTTCCGCGCTTATCCCAGTGGGACTGGACGTTCCACCCTCGCTGAGTTAAGTCGCTGACCGGGTCCGGAAGCATTCTTGGCCAAACGAATGAAAGGGCGAGCACGACCACCGCAGCGGCCATAGGGAGCCAGGTTCGAAGGCCTTTCCATAGTCGCGTGCCCAGGCCCGCTAGGATCTGGCCGATTACCGGGACCAGAAAGTCGTGTGAAATCTCCCAGACATCTTGCTCGCGGTCAAGTGGCCGAACGATTGATCGCTCTGGGTCCGAGAGGCGGAACATTGCGCCTTGGGCCTGCTCGGGCGTCAGATCCGTGCCCTCGACAAGCTCTCCTATGGTCCTGGGAAGTTTGGTGGACCTTTCGGAGATGAGCTTCGGCAGCAGAATCGGTGTGACATCCGCGATCTGCGGCTGCAAAATCGATTCCTGAACGAAACCGCGAATCATCTGCCCGGGCCTGAACTTACTCGGCAACCCGGTGACGAAACGCGAAAGCACGAGGCCGCAGAGGTTGATGGTGATCGGTCGTATGAGGCCGAGTGTCCCTTCGGCCTCAGCGGCCTCGTTCAGAACGCTGGACTGCAGCTTTTCGTCAAAGTTAAGGCCGGAGCCCGTGAGAAAATCTCTGGCCGCGGCCTCGGTGAACACCGGCACCTTCTGAAAGTTTTCCTCGTAGACCGGAGAAGGAAGCCCGAGCTTTTGGATGAATAGATCGTACTCGTCGCGGAAGACAAGCAGTATGGCCGGCCCGGGCTCATCCCCTCTCGCGTGCTCGTTAATAAACGCGCGAAATCGTTCGCGTTCCGGCCCCTGTTTCGAGATCAGAAACTCCTCGAATTGGTCGAAGATAACCAGGAGCCGTAAGGGATGCACTCGCATCTGTGCCTCTTCGAGCAACACGTTGAGGCCCGCTGCTTCGGAAGGGCTCCCGCGGTCGGCTCCTATTAGGGTCCGCAGCAACGTCTCGAGGAGGCTCGCTGGGTCCTGGTAGCCGCGGAGCCGCATAACTCTGGTTCCCTCGCGCTCGAAGTCTTGGTATCACCCAGGCGGTTAGCAGGGAGCTCTTTCCGGCGCCCGAGGCGCCGGTGAGATATAGCAGGCACCTGGGCGGTCGCCTCAGCCACTCAAGAATCTTCTCGTGCATCCCGTCGGCACGCTGAAAGGAGGCCTCGTCCTGTCTTGGTGCGAGCTGGAAATACCCAACCTTACCGGCGCCCCGAATCTGTTCCAGCCGCTTTATTCGCCTATTTTCGCGGATCTTAGGAAGAGTGCCGAATAGAAATGCCAGAACTATCGGGACGATCAAGATGGGCGCGCAGATCGTGAGGGGAAGCCCGGTCAGCCTAGGCAGTCTTTCGACGCCGACAAGCGCAGACCCCACGGCAAGGACGTACGCGGTCAGGCTTTTGAACCATGATGTGGGGAACCAAAGGGTCGCATTGGATCCCCCAGAGGACTTCGCATCTTTGCTTGGCCAAGGCCTCGACGGTAGCGGCTTGCCGGATCTCATGCTGGCGAAATGATAACCGAACGTCCGATACGCGGGTAGCGCGTAGCAGGCCCGTGACATTGCCGCAGCCCAGCGACCCCAGAGTTGCAGAAGGTTGGTCACCACCGGCGTAGTCCCACCTGATGAGTAACGAGAAACGGGCTTCACGCCAGTCGGCAGTCCCAGCTCTAGCCTTTGAACCGGGAATCAACGAACCCCAGGGCCGAGGTCCTCCCGGACACTCGGGGTCCCCGGCGAATGATTTTTGCTCGCTGGGGTCAGGTTAGGCTTTCCTCCGTGGGGCGGAGGCGGTTGCAGATAATTTCCCCCTCCCGGCGCACACTGGGAGCAACGAACACGGGAAGAGTCACCCCTCCCCAGCCCGGTTCGCGCAGCCGGCTGCGCGCCACATCCCAACAGCGCAACCGCGCCCTAACACCCGTATCCCACCTCACTACCACTTAAGGTGTAAGTCGCCGTTGCACGCAAAAGCCATAATCGCGGGAGGATGGAAAAGATAGGTAAGTTCTGAAGGCGATTGAAAGGCAGGCCCGCGATGCAGACTTCTCTTCGCGCAGTGCGTATTCCAGAGGCAACGGCTGAGAGAGTGAAGGGTTATTCCCGTCCCTCTGACCTGGTTTACCCTGCCATGACGGTCCTGGCTATGCTTCTGCTGTTGTGCGGCTTATAAGTGCTTTGAAGGGGCGCATCACCCCCAGTGCGGGAGCTTGCGCCAGATAGGAAACACGGCCGCGAGAATTTAGAGAAGTCCTTTGCGCACATGTACATGGTAGCTCATATGCTGTTTGGACCGCTTTCCGGCTGGATCGTCGCCATCCCCTCAGACCCATCAGTTAACACTCTGTAAGTGGCAGGTCCAATTACGCCCAACTCACTCGAAAGCCTGCCCTTAGCGAGGACCGCACCAGCAATCCGAGTCGAACGGGAACCCACAGTTGCTTTTCCGCTCTCCCCACACCCGTCAAGGCGTGCGCCAAGCCTCGTCCGCCGCGGCGGAAGGCCTGGGAATCCACGAACCCCATGCCGCGCTAGCGGCGCCCGCCCCACCGCAAGTGTCGCAAGCGCTTGACCGCCCGCCAAACCCCTGTTCCCTATTCCCTGACGGGGCGGCTGTTCCCTGTTAGCTGTCAGCTGCCTCTTTGCAGATAATTTCCCCCTCCCGGCGCACTCTATTTAAAGGGAGAATCTCAAATGGCCATTGAATCCGCCGCGGAACCTGGCCCGTCTCAATCAGCCCCGTCTCAACCCACCCCCGCCCCGGCCGGCAAAAGCCCGCCTGCCTCCGAGCCTCTCCTCGATCACGCCACGGCCGCGGTCAAGCGCTGCTGCAATGCCTGGCAGCTCGCCGCCAGCGTCTGCCGCAAGCCTTCCAGGCCCCCAAAAACCTCTACATAGCCCCCTCCCCCCCCAATATGTCCATCTGTAGATCATCATTTTTGCTGCGCATAATTTGTTATCTATATGAAAAATAATAAGTTAACATCGTTTGGCAAAGGGCCGTTTTGGGGCGTTTTCGGGCAGTTAAGGGGTAGTTTAGGGGTACTTTAGGGGCAATTTCGGGCCCCCTTTTATCCGCCAGGAACCTGGGAAACTGTGCCTTACCGCTCGACGCTGGAAAACCACCCCGCACTGCCGGATCTCGATGCCGGGAAATATCTAAGCTGGTTCGCCCCGGAATCTCTTCCAGAGCTCGATAAACGCCTTGAGCCGGACCACCTGGAAGTAATCGTTGGAGATCAGGTAGAAGATCGCGGCTCCGGCCCAGACGTAATGCAGCGTGCTTCCGTTCAGTTGGTCGATAAACGGCAGGGGTGCCGCGGAAAACACTATGGCCAGCACGATCAGAGCCAGCTTGGCGATGCCCATCACCAGGTTGATCTCAGCCAGCTTGCCGGAGAACTCCCTGCCCAGCCGAAACGCCTGACCAAAAGCCGAAAGCGCGGAGCGCTCTTCCAGCAGCATCAGCAGCGGCGCAAACGAGAAAATCCAGCTCATCAGCGCCCACAGGGTGAAGAAACCCAGGGAAAGAAAGATGGCCCAGATAAAGTAGCCCACCAGGTCCGGCTCGCCGGACGCGGTGATGTGTGTGGCCGCCGCCCAGCCCACGGAACGGTACCATCCGGCGAATGTGGCCAGAAGGAGCAGCACCCAGGCGGCCTGCAGCGCCGTCATCGCCACCGGCCGAAAGCGCAGCCGCGGTTCCAGGCACTTGAGCACCAGCCCGCGGCCCACCCCGGAGACAACCGACCAGCCCACCACCCCCGCCGGCAGCAGCCAGCGCAAGACCGCCAGTATGTGCGGCTGGTAAAACCCAAAGGCGTTCGCTAGTTGTACGGCCATTCCCCACGGGTCCTGCATATTCAGCCCGGTGATGCCGGCTGCGTTCAGCGGGTAGGCGGCGAGAATTTTTTGCCCCTCGACCCAAAAAACGATCAGCAGCGGAATGCCGGCCAGCCAGCGCCAGCCAATCTCAATCAGCGACAGCCAGGGGCGGGCAAAGACCCAGCCCATCTGGCCGACCAGCGACTGTGTTCCGCGCACCGGCGCGTTCATGCTACTTGACCACCACGTTGACGAGCTTGCCCGGAACCACGATGATTTTGATAATCGTTTTGCCCGCAATGCGCGACTGCACCTTTTCATTCGCAAGCGCAGCTACCTCGATGGCCTTGGGAGTGGCATCGGCAGGCACCCGCACCACCGTGACCAGCTTGCCGTTCACCTGCACGGGAATCTCCAGTTCGTCCTCGCGGGCCAGTTCGGGATCGCTCACCGGCCACGGCGCGCGCAGCACCGCGCCTTCTTCGCCCAGTTGTTCCCACAGCTCGGCCGCGAGGTACGGCGCGAACGGCGCTAGCAGCAGCACCAGCGTGCGCAGCAGCTCGCGGATTACCGGTGCGGGAACCGCTCCCGAAGCCAGTTGCGCATCGGCGGCCTGAATCTCGTTCACCAGCTCCATGATCGCCGCCACGCAGGTGTTGAAGTGCCAGCGCCCTTCAAAGTCCTGCATGATCTTGGCCGTCGTCTGGTGCAGCTTGCGCAGCAGCGGGGCTCCGCGCTCTCGTGTTTCGGTCGATGTTTCTGGCGAAGAAGCCGCACGCGCCACTGGCGCATACTTCGTCACCAGCCTCCACACGCGCCCCAGGAAGCGGCTGACGCCGGCCACGCCGTCCTCCTGCCAGTCCAGATCGCGGTCCGGCGGAGCCGCGAACAGCGCATACATGCGCGTGGCGTCGGCCCCGTAGCGGCTGACCATGTCGTCGGGCGAGACCACGTTGCCCTTCGACTTGGACATCTTCGCGCCGTCCTTGATCACCATGCCCTGCGTGAACAGCCTGCGCGCCGGCTCGTCGTTCTCGATCATCCCCAGGTCGCGCATCACCTTGGTCCAGAACCGCGAGTAGATCAGGTGCAGGATGGCGTGCTCCACTCCCCCGATGTACTGGTCGATGGGAAACCAGTATTGGACGATGGCCGGGTCGAAGGGCGCTTCGGCGTTCCTCGCGTCGGTGTAGCGATAGAAGTACCAGCTCGAATCGACGAAGGTGTCCATCGTGTCCGTCTCGCGCCGCGCCGGCCCGCCGCACTTGGGGCAGATCGTGTTGACGAACTCCGGCACGCGCCCCAGCGGTGAGCCGCCCTGCTGCGTGATTGCAATCTGCGCGGGTAGAATCACCGGGAGCTGATCGTCCGGTACTGGAACCAGCCCGTCGCGCTCGCAGTGAATCATCGGGATCGGCGTGCCCCAGTAGCGCTGCCGGCTCACGCCCCAATCCTTCAGGCGGAAGGTGACCGTCGCCTCGCCAAAGCCGCCGCGCGCGGCAGCCTCCTGCATTCGTCTTTGCGCCTCAACGCAGCTCAACCCACTGTACGCGCCGGAGTTCACCAGCACGCCTTCTTCCGAGCAGAACGGCAGCTCCTGCGGCCCGGCCGGATCGGCGGGCCGGATGACCTGGCGGATCTCCAGCCCGTACTTATTGGCGAACTCGAAGTCGCGCTCATCGTGCGCGGGAACGCTCATGATGGCCCCGGTGCCATACTCGGCCAGAATGTAATTGGCCACCCAGATCGGCACGCGCTCTCCGTTATAGGGATTCACGGCGAAGCGGCCCGTGGCAACGCCGTGCTTCTCGATCGCGCCCAGGTCGCCGGCTTCCCTGGCCTTCTTCTGCTGCTCGATCAGCTCATCGACCTTGGCTTTCAGCTTGTCGTCAGTGGCTGTGAACGCGGCCACCAGCACGTGCTGTGGCGCAAGCTGCACGCTGGTCGCGCCAAAGATCGTGTCTACGCGCGTGGTGAAGACGCGAATCTTCGCGCCGCTTTCCGCTTCGGTAAAGTCCACCTCAGCTCCTTCGCTGCGGCCGATCCAGTTGCGCTGCATGGTGCGGACTTTTTCCGGCCAGCCGTCCAGCTTGTCGAGCCCGTCTAACAGCTCCTGGGCGTAGGCGGTGATGCGGAAGAACCATTGCTCCAGGTCGCGCTGTTCCACCGGCGTAGTCTCGTGCCGCCAGCAGCAGCCGTCGATCACCTGTTCGTTGGCCAGAACAGTAGCGCACTCCGGACACCAGTTCACCTTGCTCTGTTTGCGGTAGACCAGCCCCTTCTCGTACATGCGCAAGAAGAACCATTGGTTCCAGCGGTAGTACTCAGGCAGGCAGGTGGTCAATTCCGTCGCCCAGTCGTAGCCCAGGCCCAGCCGCTGCATCTGCCGCTTCATGGCGGCTATGTTCGCAAGCGTCCACTCCTGCGGAGGGGCGTTGTTCTTGAGCGCGGCGTTCTCCGCCGGCAGCCCGAATGCGTCCCATCCCATGGGGTGCAGCACGTTGTAGCCGCGCATCCACATATGGCGGGCCAGAGCATCGCCGATGGCGTAATTGCGCACATGTCCCATGTGAAGCTGGCCGCTCGGATACGGGAGCATCTCCAGCACGTAATACTTGGGCTTGCCGCCGGAGGCCGGCTCAGCCGCATACAAGTTCGTGTCCTCGGCCCAGCGCTGTTGCCACTTCGGCTCTATCGTCGCCGGGTCGTAATGCAGTTCGTTGTCTTCAGCCATCACCGTCCAGTGTAAATGGATGAACGCGCCCTCAGGACTGAGCGACCAGGTTCCGCAGCACGCGCACGTTCCGCTCCTCGTCGCCGGGCTCGTCCACCGGAGTCTCCGCGATAAACGCGCAGTGCGCAAAGCGCGGATCATTGAGCAGGCGGCGGAAGGGCTCGATCCCCATGGTTCCCTGCCCGATGTGCTCATGCCGGTCGAGCTTCGATCCGTAGGCGGCTTTGGCGTCGTTGCAATGCCACACGCGCACGGCGTCCAGCGCGACGGTGGCCGCAGCCTGACGCATGGTCTCTTCGTAGCCCTCGAAGCTTACCAGGTCGTATCCGGCCACGTGGGTGTGGCATGTGTCCAGACAGACGCCGACCGGCGCGTGGCTCTTGAGCCGCGTCACCAGCTCGGCCACCTGCTCAAAGCTGCCGCCCAGCGAGAACTCCGCTCCGGCGGTATTTTCAATCAGGATGTGGAAGCCGGTTCCCTGCCAGGGCAGCCCGTCGATGGCGCGCGAGATCGAGTCCGCCGCCAGCTTGAGCCCTTCGTCGCGAGTCAGTCCCTTCCATGAGCCAGGATGCAGGACCAGGTATTCGGCACCCAGCGCCAGCGCTCGTTCGATCTCGCCGCGAAACGCCGCGATGCTCTTCTGCCGCAACTCTTCGGACTGGCTGCATACGTTGACCAGGTAGCTGGTGTGAATCACCAACGGGCCCACGTCGAGCTGGGCGCGCAGCGTGCGCATGCGTTCGGCCTGCTTGGGGTCTACCTTGGGAGCGCGCCACATGCGTGGGCTCGAGGAAAAAATCTGAAAGGTATTGGCGCCGATCTCCCGCGCCCGCTCCACGGCGTTCGAAGCTCCGCCTGCCGTCCCCAGATGCACTCCGACGCGCTTCACCATGGCAACAGTCTAACCCGGACGGTCAGGCCTTCCTCTCCGCTCTTAGGGCCTGGCGGACGCGCGCCATCAACGCACCAGGCAGGGTCGCTTGGGATCAAACTTCCAGCCGTGAATCAAGTACTGCATGGCGACGGCGTCGTCGCGTGCGCCCAGGCAATTTTCCGTGTAGAGGGCGTGGGCGCGCTCGATGGCTTCCATATCCAGCTCCACGCCCAGGCCGCCGCGATCCGGCACAGTCAGCATGCCGCCTTGAATCTGGAGCGGATTGCAAGTCAAGTGCTGCCCATCCTGCCAGATCCAGTGCGTGTCGATGGCAGTAATCCTGCCGGGCGCGGCGGCCGCGGCGTGCGTAACCATGGCCAGAGAGATGTCGAAGTGACTGTTCGAGTGCGAGCCCCAGGTAAGGCCGTGGTCGCGGCATATCTGAGCTACGCGCACAGCTCCCTGCATCGTCCAGAAGTGCGGATCGGCCAGCGGGATGTCCACGGCGTGCAATTGCAGCGCGTGCCGCAACTGACGCCAGTCGGTGGCAATCATGTTGGTGGCCGTGGGCAGGTTGGTGGCCTGGCGAAACTCGGCCATGATCTCGCGGCCGGAGAAGCCTTGCTCCGCGCCGCAAGGGTCCTCGGCGTAAGCGAGCACGTCGTGTCTGCCCCTGCAGAGCGCGATGGCATCCTGCAAAGACCACGCTCCGTTGGGATCGATCGTGATGCGCGCTTCGGGAAAGCGCCCAGCCAGCGCCTCGACGGCGCGCATTTCTTCGGCGCCGGCCAGAACGCCGCCCTTCAGTTTGAAATCGTTGAAGCCATAGCGCGCATGCGCCGCCTCCGCCAGGCGAACAACGGCCTCCGGGGTCATCGCCTCCTCATCGCGCACGCGGAACCAGCCCTCGGCCTTCGAGCCCGCGCGCCGGTAGGGCAGATCGGTCTTGCGGCTGTCGCCAACAAAGAAGAGATAGCCGAGCACCGGCACCTTTATCCGCTGCTGGCCCTCGCCCAGAAGCGCGGCCACAGGCAACCCGAGGAACTGACCGAGCAGATCGAGCAGCGCCGACTCGATGGCCGTAAGCGCATGCACGGTAACACGTAGATCGAAGGTCTGCAATCCCCTTCCGCCTTCATCGCGGTCGTGAAAGCGCTCGCGGACCGCATTCAGGATCGCGTTGTATGAGGCAATCTCCCGGCCAATGACCAGCTCGCGCGACTCCTCCAGCACCCGGCGGATTTTTTGGCCGCCTGGAACCTCGCCCACACCGGTATTGCCCGCTTCGTCGGTGAGAATGGCCAGGTTGCGCGTGAAGTACGGGCCGTGCGCACCGCTCAGGTTGAGCAGCATGCTGTCCTGGCCGGCTACGGGAAGGACCCGCATGGTGCCGACCCGCGGCGAGCGGCTTCCGATACTCCTGAATTCCTTCGTACTCATCGGTCGTTTCCTCGCAGCGGATTCCCTGCTCCAACCTTGGAAAAACACGCAGCCTAAATGCCGTCGTGATCCAGACTATTCTATGATGCGTATCGCTGGACATTTCATCCCGGCGGCGCCGTCTGCCGCGGGGGCGCAACACGCAATCTCTCCACCCACAGGATGGATCGCATGAATCGGAGACAATTCCTCGCCGCCGGCGGCGCTGCCGGCTTGGCCGCAGCGCACGCTGGCGCAGCTTCCACCCGGCGCGGTGCCCGAGCTCGGCTGCAGCCCGTGCTGATGAAGCTCGGCGACCAGACGGCGCCAACTAACGACACGCATCTGAAGTATCTCGCTCGCTACAGCGTGCGCAACATCTGTGGCTATCCGCAGATTGCTGATGGCCGCCTCTACGCCACCGTTGATGAGCTCAAGCGCATGATCGACTTGGCCGGCCAGTACGGCATCAGCGTGGACTGCGTTGCGCCGCCGTTTCTCGCCTCCAGCTATGTCGATAAGGAAAAGCACCCGGCCATCATGCTGGCCGAGAGCCCGGAACGCGATCGCGACATTGAGGCGATGCAGATGCTCATCCGCAACTGCGCGCTGGCCGGCATTCCCTCCATCAAGTACAACATGAGCATTCTCGGCGTGCTCCGCACCGGCCGCACTCCGGGCCGCGGCGACGCCCTCTACAGCACATGGAAGCTCGCCGAGGCGCATCCGCAGACGCCACTGACCCGCGCCGGGCGCGTGGACGCCGATGCCTTCTGGGAGCGCATTACCTACTTCCTGGAGCGCGTGATTCCGGTCGCCAACGAATATAAGGTCCGCATGGCCTGTCACCCGCACGATCCCGGCGTTCCGCCGGAGGGCTACCAGGGCGTGACCCGCGTACTGGGCACTGTCGATGGTCTCAAAGAGCTCATCACCATCCAGGAGAGCCCCTATCACGGCCTGAACTTCTGCCAGGGAACCGTCTCCGAGATGCTGGAAAATCCGTCGGTGGAGATCTTCGACGTCATCCGCTACTTCGGCGTGCGCAAGAAGATTTTCAACGTGCACTTCCGCAACATTCGCGGGCACCGCGACGATTTCATCGAGGTGTATCCCGACGAGGGCGACATCGATTTCGTGAAGGCCATTCAGGTCTACCAGGAGGTTGGCTACCCATACATGCTCATGCCGGACCACGTGCCGCTGGCCGAGGCCGACTTGGGTTCGTTGCAGTCGTTTGCCTTTTGCTACGGTTACATCCGCGGCCTCATTCAGTCGCTTCCATCCATGAACGCAGCCCAGTGCGGCCACGCCTGAGCGGAACGGATCGTCCGACCTTGTCCGACACACGCGAAACCCACGTACGCTACCTGATCATCGCCATTCTGTTCACCGTAACGTGCCTGAGCTACGGTGACCGCGTGGCGTTGTCGATCGCAGGCGCTGCGATGGCGAGGGACATTGTCCTCACACCGGTGCGGCTGGGCTATCTGCTCTCCGGCTTCAGTTGGGCCTACGTGCTGGGACAGCTGCCTGCCGGTGGGCTGCTGGACCGCTTTGGATCGAAGCGGGTCTACGGCATGAGCATCATCCTGTGGTCGATCTGCGCCTTTCTGGTGGGCGCAGCCGGCTACCTTGGCCCCAGCCTGGCGTTCACGGTGATCTTCATCGTGCGCCTGTGCTCGGGCTTCGCGCAGTCACCGGTCTTCCCCGGAAACGGCCGCATTGTGACCGCATGGTTTCCCACCTCGGAGCGCGGACGCGCCTCGGCCATCTTCAACTCCGCGCAGTATTTTGCCCTGCTCATCTTCGCGCCGATCTTCGGAACACTCATTCACCGCTACGGCTGGAAGAGCTGCTTCTGGTTCATAACGGCGGCGGGTTTTCTCATGGCCCTGGTCTGGTACACAAACATCTACGGTGTCACGGAGCACCCGCGCATCTCACCCGCTGAGATTGAAACCATCGCCCACGGCGGCGGGCTGGTCCAGACCGACAAGGGTGCAAGAACCAGCGCAAAGACCAACACGCTCACCTGGCCTACGGTGCGCATGCTGCTCAGCCATCGCATGCTGGTGGGTGTGTACATCGGCCAGTACTGCATCACCACGCTGACATGGTTTTTTCTCACTTGGTTTCCGGTTTACCTTTCGCAGGCGCGCCACATGTCCATTGTTAAGGTGGGGTTTGCCGCGGCGGTACCGGGACTGTGCGGCGGCTTCGGCGGCATCCTGGGCGGCGTCATCTCCGACCGGCTGCTGCGGTGCGGCCACTCGCTCAGCTTCGCGCGCAAGGCGCCGATCATGGCCGGGATGGCGCTATCGATGACCATGATCGCCTGCAACTACGCCCAGGCACAGAGCCTTATGCTGGCTCTTATGTCAATCTCCTTCTTCGGCAAGGGCGTGGGGGCGCTGGGCTGGACGGTGGTCTCCGATACCTCGCCCAAGGGCATGGTCGGGATCAACGGAGCGCTGTTCAACTTCATCGGGAACCTGGCGGGCATCACCACGCCGATCGTCATCGGCTATATCGTGGAGAAGACCAGCTCATTCGACGGAGCGCTGGTCTTCGTCAGCCTGGCTGCGCTGGGCGCGATCATAAGTTATGGGCCGATTGTGGGCGAGATCAAGCGGCTCGAGGTGCCAGCCGCCGGTGCGGCTACAGCCGGCGCGTAGGGTTAGAGGAGGAGGATCTGGTTATGGCGGAGTGGCCGGGGCATCTGCCCCGCAATGCATTCAAGCAGGCGCTCAGCGAGGGGCGTCGGCAGGTAGGCCTGTGGAGCGGGTTGGCCAGCCCCATTGTTGCGGAGATTATCGCGGGCGCGGGCTTCGACTGGATCGTGATCGACGGCGAGCATGGGCCGAACGACATCACCACGCTGCTGCCGCAACTGCAGGCCATGCGCGGCGGCACGGCGGAGCCCGTCTACCGCGTACCGTGGAACGATGCGGTCCTGATCAAGCGCGCACTGGACGTGGGCGCCCGCACCCTGCTGGTTCCCTTTGTCCAGAACGCGGAGGAAGCGCGCAAAGCCGTGGCGGCCACGCGCTATCCGCCGCTGGGCATTCGCGGAGTCTCCGTGACTCCGCGCGCCAACGACTACGGGCGCGTGCAGAACTACCATAAGAACGCGCACCTCGACACCTGCGTCTTGTTGCAGATTGAGACGCGCAATGCGCTGGCCGAGATTGAGTCGATTGCAGCCATCGACGGCGTGGACGGCATCTTTATCGGCCCCAGCGACCTGGCCGCGGACTTCGGCCATCTGGGCAATCCCAAGCATCCCGATGTGCAGGCGGCGATTGCCGACGCGGGCAAGCGCATTCGGGCCTCGGGCAAGGCTGCGGGCACGCTCTCGGGCAACCTGGATGATGTGGAACGGCTCTTCGAACTAGGCTTCAACTTCACGGCAGCCGGCAGTGACGTTGGTCTGCTGGCTCGCAATGCGGAGGCCCTGGCTGCGCGGTTCCGGAAGAGCTAGGAATTGACCGCGGGCGGCGCTGCCGCTCGCATCTCAAGGAGAATCACGATGGCTACCGTTGGATTTGTCGGCCTGGGCATCATGGGCCGCCCGATGCTCAACAATCTTCTCAAAGCCGGACACACGGTCGTCGCATACGGCCGCAACCCGAAGAAGCTGGACGCCTGCGTAGCGGATGGAGCCCAGCGCGCCGCTTCCAATCGCGAAGTGGGCGAGCGCGCCCCGATCGTCTTCACCATGCTGCCCGATGGTCCCGAAGTCGAAGAGGTGGTGCTCGGGCCGAATGGCATTCTGGAGGGCTGCAAAGCCGGTTCGCTGATCGTGGACATGAGTTCCATCAGTCCACTGGTCACACAGAAGGTCGCTGCGGCCTGTGCTGCGAAGAGCGTGGCCTTCATCGACGCGCCGGTCAGCGGCGGTGAGCCCAAGGCCATCGAGGGGACGCTCGCCATCATGGTGGGCGGCAGCCGGGCGGCGTTTCAGCGGGCCGAGCCGCTGCTCCAGTGCATGGGCTCGAGCATTACGCTCACCGGGCCAGTGGGCGCGGGCAACACCACCAAGCTCGCCAACCAGATCATGGTGGCGTGCAACATCGCGGCGATGGGCGAGGCGCTGGCGCTGACTACGCGGTGCGGGCTCGATCCCGAAGTGGTGTTCAATGCGGTCAAGGGCGGCCTGGCCGGTAGCGCCGTGCTCAACGCCAAGGCGCCCATGCTCATCGCCCGCAACTTCAAGCCGGGATTCACGATCCGGCTTCATCAGAAGGACCTGCGCAATGCTCTGCAAACCGCCGAGGCCAACAAGGTCTGTCTGCCGCTGACCGCGCAGGTGCAGCAGATGCTGCTCTCACTGATGGGCGAAGGCAAAGGCGAGCTGGATCACTCGGCCATCGCCACCTTTGCCGAGCAACTGAGCCACGTGGAGATCAAACGGCCCTAACGCAAGATGCGGCGCTGCTGCTTTCTGGCGAGTGTTCCGGTTTTGCCGCTGACGTCGTAGTGGCGGCGCTCGACGGGCGTGGAGAGCACCAGACTTGTGACCGGATTGCCGTAGGCCAGCAGCGCCTCAATCAATGCCTCCAGATCGTCCATGCTGGCCGTGGTGACCTTGAGCAGGAAGTCGTCGCCGCCCGTCAGGTGGTGGCACTCGCGCACCTCATCCAGCGTCTGGACGTAGTCGATGAGGCGATGGTAGTGCTGGCCGCCGCAGCTCATGCGGATGAAAGCCAGCACGTCCAGCCCCAGCGCCTCACGGTCGATCTCCACCGTGTAACCGCGCAGAATTCCGGCCTCTTCCATCTGCTTCATCCGTTCGGAGACAGCCGTCGGCGACAGGCCGATGCGGCGGCCCAGCTCGGCCAGGCTGAGGCGGGCGTCAGCCTGCAGCTCCGCCAGGAGCTTTCGTCCATGCGAATCGATTAACGCCGTGGAATTCATGGCAATCGACAGCAAGCATAGTGGATTCGCCGCAAAAATCCAATTTTTGCCGAGCAATCGCTCTGTACCCGCGCCGTCCTCCGGCCTACCATCGGCCCATGGACTCGCTCATCCTCAACGGCCAGCCCCTGGCGCTGGCTGAGATTAAAGCGGTTGCGCAGGCAAGCTGCCCCGTGTCTCTCTCCCCTGCAGCCCTGACCCGCATGGCAGAGAGCCGCGCGCGGATTGAATCCATTCTGGCCGCGGGCGAGACGGTCTATGGCGTTAACACCGGCTTCGGCAAGCTGGCCAACGTCCGCATTGCGCCCGAACACCTGGCCCAGTTGCAGACCAACCTGGTGCGCAGCCACGCGGGCGGAGTCGGCGAACCCCTGTCCGTAGGCGAGTCGCGCGCCATGCTCCTGCTGCGGGCCAATGTGCTGGCCAAAGGCTTTAGCGGCTGCCGTCCGGCGCTGGTGGAGCTGCTGGTGGCGCTGCTGAACGCCGGAATCGCGCCGGTGATTCCCGAAAAAGGCTCGGTGGGCGCCAGCGGCGACCTGGCTCCGCTGGCCCACCTGGCCCTCGTGGTGATCGGGGAAGGCGAGGCGTTTTACCGGGGCGAACGCCTTCCGGGCGGCGAAGCGCTGCGGCGGGCAGGTTTGCGGCCGATGCCGCTCGAGGCCAAGGAGGGCCTTGCCCTGCTGAACGGAACTCAGGCTATGACTGCCGTAGGTGCGCTGGCGGTCGAGCGCGCACGGCGCGTGGTCCGGCTGGCCGACCTGGCCGGGGCCATGTCCCTGGAAGCTCTGATGGGTACGCCCACGGCCTTCGATCCCCGCATTCACCAGGCGCGCCCGCACGCGGGCCAGATCGTCTCCGCCGCCCACTTGATGCGGCTACTCGAGGACTCGGAGATTCGCGAGGCCCACCGCAAGCACGACTCCCGCGTCCAGGACGCATACTGCCTGCGCTGCATGCCCCAGGTGCACGGGGCCGTACGCGGCGTGCTGGAGCACGTAGCCGGCGTGCTGGAGGTAGAGACCGGCTCGGCCACGGATAATCCGCTGGTATTTCCAGAAATCTCCACCAATACACAAAGCCGCGAAGCGGTCATTTCGGGCGGCAACTTTCATGGCGCGCCGCTGGCTTACGCCTTTGACTACGCGGCCCTCGCGCTGACTGATCTGGCCGGCATGGGCGAGCGGCGCATCGACCGGCTGCTCAATCCCGATGTCAATGAGGGGCTGCCGCCATTCTTGTCGACGAATGCGGGGCTCTCCTCCGGCTTCATGATGGCGCAGATCGTAGCCGCGGCGCTCATCAACGAGTGCCAGGTACTGGCCCACCCTTCGTCGACGGGCAACATCCCCACCGACGGCGGCAAGGAGGACCATGTTTCCATGGGCATGACCGGTGCGCTGAAGCTGCGCCAGATTGTCGGCCAAGCCGAGCGCATCCTGGCCATCGAGTTGATGTGCGCGGTTCAGGGGCTGGAGTTCCGCCGTCCGCTCCGCCCCAGCCGCGCAGTCGGCCAGGCCGCCGAAGCGGTGCGGGCCGTGGTGCCGCGACTCGAACAGGACCGGCCCCTGAGTGCCGACGTGGAAGCGCTGGCCGCGGCTGTGCGGGTGGGCGCTTTTGACGCCTGGTGCGCATGAAGCCAAGCCTGGTGCGGTGGTGACCGCCGGCAAGACTTGGCGATGGAACAGTCCATTTCCAGGGTCAGTTCCGGGGCGAAACTTTTTGCGTGTGGTCAAAAAGTATTCATAAACCGGGAATCCGGGAGCTTTTCCACAGTCCCCCTACCCGAGCCCGTCGGCATTTCCCCTTACGGATCAGCCTAATTCTTAATAACTCATTTAGATACATATGAATGCGTCTAATGACGTCCCGATACCCTGCCTCGCTTTGCTACAGAAATCTGGCAATTTTCTATTGATTCTTGAAGAATTTATCCGTAAAATGGATGTTAAAAGCACCACCGGACTGACCGCTCCCCTAGCCCATTTCCGGGGAATTACGTGAAAGTCACCCTCATTCTTAAGGACAACAATCAATGGCAAAGCGTCGTGGAAATCCTAATTGGGGCAAGCCTGAGCCCATTGGCCCTGTTGTGCCCACAGTGACCTCCTTCGAGCAGATCGTGAAGGAGTTCAAGCTCAGCCCGGATCAGTACATCCGGTCTACCCGTCTGCGCGAGTGGGCGCGGCGGAACAAGAATTCCAAGTACATTCCCGAAGCGCTTCTCGAGGCCTGGGGTTTCGAGATTGAATCGACGTTGTAAGCCTTCATCCGCTACCTCCCTCACGCAGAGCGCCGCCCTCGGGCGGCGCTTTTGCTTGCTGCGCCGATTTTGCCGCGGGCGCTGCCATGCGCGAGAATAAAGAACAGCCATGCCGCACCCAACCGATCCGCTCAAGCCTCGATTCATTGACGTTCCCAGCGCCATCGCCGAGTTCCGCGCCGGCCGCATGGTGGTCATCGTCGACGACGAGGACCGCGAAAATGAGGGGGACCTCACGCTGGCCGCCGAGTTTGTGACCCCCGAGGCCATCAACTTCATGGCCAAGTACGGCCGCGGCCTGATCTGCCTGGCCCTCACCGAGGAGCGCGCGGACTATCTGCGCCTCTTCCCCATGACCCAGCAGAATACCTCGCAATTCGGGACGGCGTTTACGGAAACGATCGAGGCGCGCGAAGGGGTAACGACGGGCACTTCCGCGGCGGACCGGGCGCGGACCATCCGCACGGCGCTGGATCCCCAATCGACGGCCGGTGACCTGGCCAGGCCGGGCCATGTGCTCCCTTTGCGGGCGCGGAGGGGCGGAGTGCTGGTGCGCGCGGGCCATACCGAGGCTTCGGTGGACCTGGCGCGGCTGGCGGGACTCAACCCCTCAGGCGTGATTTGCGAAATCATGCGCGACGACGGGGAAATGGCCCGCATTCCCGACCTCATCCCCTTCTGCAAGGAACACGGTCTGCTCATCCTTACAGTGGCCGAGCTGATCCGCTACCGGCTGCGCCACGAGCGCTATATCGTCCGTGCCGGCGAGAGCCGCATCCAGACCCGTTACGGCGAGTTCCGCATGATCGCCTACGAGAGCCAGGTCAACGGCGGCGAGAGCCACATCGCCCTGGTGCGTGGCGACTTGTGTCCCGACTGCCCCGCCTTTCACGGCGGGCCGGCGGAGGAGGCGGGCGCGACGCCGGACACGGTGCAGAAGTTGCGCCCTTCCTGCAGCCACGCCGTGCTGGTGCGCGTCCACACCCGCTGCACCGCGGGCGACGTCTTCGCCGCCGACTGCCACTGCCGCGAGATTCTCGATCAGTCCATGCGCATGATTGCCGAAGAAGGCTGCGGCGTGGTTCTCTACCTGCACAACACCTCGCGCGGATTTGAGATCGAGCACTCACCGGCCGATGCCTTCGCGCCCGACGGCGCCGCGGCCCCCACCGCCGCCGGCGCCGGCCGTCTCATCCTGCACCGGGAGCTCCGCGCACGCGAGGGCTCGCAGGACCGCAGCGGACGGATTCTGCGCGCCATCGGACTCGGAGGCCAGATCCTCTCCGACCTGGGCATCCAGCGCATCCGTCTGCTCTCCAATACGCCTATGCACATCCCCGCTCTCGAAGGCTTCGGATTAGAGATTGTGGAGCAGGTAGTCATCCCGGTGGAAGAATGCAGCCGCGTGAGCTGATGCACCGCGGCGTGTGAACCAGATTTTGTGCTGCTAATCTTGATGCCATTAGGCGCGTGATCTGGATTTTTTATTGACTCTAATCTAGAACCGGCATATTTTTGACACAGACTCAACTTCCCCGACAGCACACTGATTTATAGAGCAAAAGGGCCCCGTTTTTACACCATGAAGAAAGTTCCCCACAGGCGTGAGCCGCATAGTTTGTATGAATGGAGCTGGCTCTCCGCTCCTGGCGGCAAGTTTGCTTTTGACGCAGATACCGGAATCATTCTCGACATCAACCCGAGGGCGGAGGAGCTGACCGGCTACTCGCGCCGGGAACTGCTCGGGATGCACATCGCCCTGCTGCATCCGGAGGAGGAGCGTGAGCAGGTCAGGGCCGAATACCTGCGCGCCGGCAAAGAGTCGATGCCGCACCCAGGCCTGCACCTGCAGCGCAAGGACTCTGAGTGCATTCCGCTTCGGTCGTCCTCCTCAAAGGCCCTGATTCAGAACGGCCGGTCGATCGTCGTCGTGGACTACCGCGATATTTCGGACCGCGTCGCGTACGAACATCGGCTCGCGACCCAGAACTGGGCCCTGCGCGCCTACGCCAGCGCGGCCTTCGCGCTGGGCAGAACGCACTCTTCCGAAAGCCTGTTGCTGCAATCCATCTGCACAGCCATCACCGATGAATCGGCGTATCCGCTGGCCTGGATCGGCATCGCGGAGGACAGTCCCGGCAAGCCCATCCGCATCGCCGCCTCCGCGGGCCGCGCCGTGGGATATCTGGATAAACTGCACGTTAGCTGGTCAGAGGATGTAAGTGGCGGGCAAGGCCCAACCGGAATCTGTATCCGCACCAAGAAATTGCAGATCACCGAGGACTTTGAGACAGCGGATGTTGTACTGCCCTGGCGGGAGCGCGCCGGCAAATTCAGTATCCGCTCCTCCGTCAACATCCCGCTTGACATCGAAGGCGGCTGGCGCGGCGCGCTGGTCGTCTACGCCGCGCAGCCTTATGCCTTTGAGCCCATTGCGCTCGATGTCTTTCAGGACCTGGCCCGACAGGTTGGCTTTGGTGTTCGCGCTATCGAGCGGGAGCAGGAATTGCAGTCGGAGCAGCAGCGTTCCTCGCGGATGCAGAAGCAGCTCACCGAGGCGCTGTCGGCCATGGTCGAGCCCATCGTGCTGGCCATGGAGATGCGCGATCCCTACACTGCGGGCCACCAGTCGCGCGTAGCTGAGATCGCTTGTGCCATCGGCCGTGAGCTGGGCTGGAGCGAGGACCGCCTGCAAGGCCTGCGCGTGGCCGCGCAGGTTCACGACATTGGCAAAATCTCCATCCCCGCCGAGATCCTGACCAAGCCGGGCAAGCTCACCGGGGCGGAGATAGCCCTCATCACCCAGCACGCGGAAAACGGCTATGCCATCCTTAAAGACGTCCCATTCCCGTGGCCGATCGCCGAGATCGTTCGTCAGCACCATGAGAAGCTTGACGGCTCCGGTTATCCCCGCAGGTTGAAGGGGGACGAAATCCTGCCCGAGTCGAGGGTGCTGACCGTGGCCGACGTTGTGGAAGCCACGGTCTGCTTCCGGCCCTACCGGCCGGGAATACCGCTGGATACCGTGCTCAACATGATTGAAAAGGACGCCCGCACGCAACTGGACCCCGAAGCTGTTCGGGCCTGTCTACGTCTATTCCGCGAGAAGCACTTCATGGTGCCGGGCTGGAATCGCGATTGACGCCGCACCACTCCGGCGACCTTAAATCTTGCGCTGCTCCACGCTGTCCAGCACCACATCGGCAAGCTGTCGGCTGCCGAAGCTGCGGAACTCCTTCACCTGCCTGAGATCGAAGGCCGGCGCCGCGCCCTGCGGCACGCGCACGCGGAAAAAGTCCGCGCCCTCCACATCGTTCAGCCAGAGAGCCGGACGCGCATCGGCGGCGCGCGTGGCAATTTCCATGTTGCTTATCTCCAGGTTGTGCACGTGGCGGACAAAAAAGCCGGTGGCGGGCAGATCGCCGAACATGTGCGGGTCGGGATAGGCTGCGGCGCGCTCCTCCGGCTCCAGAGCCGCCATCTCCGCGGCGGCGCCGCCCACCTGCTCCAGAATCACATCGCTGATCTTCACGTCTTCGATCGAGTATCCGGGAACGCCGCTGAGGATCGAGGGAAGCTGCGATGAGCCGGAGCTGGTGATGTTGCTCAAGATTATGTGGCGCATGAAGCCAGGCTTGGCATCGCTGGGTCCGCGCATGCGCGTGCCCAGCCGCAGAAACAACGGCGCGGAGCGGATATCGCGCATAGTGATGCCGGTGAAGGTGATGTCCTCCACCTGTGCGCCATCCTCGGACTCGATCGCAAGTCCCTGGCAGCTCTCAAACACGCAGTTGGAGATGGTGATGTTGCGGAAGCCGCCGTTGGACTCGGTGCCCATCTTGATGCGGCCAGTCGTAACGCGGCGGTCGGTGATAGGCTTCCAGGTGCCGTCCAGCAGGGAGCCGACTATGTAACCGCCGGTTACGTAGCATCCGGCAATGGTCACGTTCTCCGTGGGACGCGGATAGCCCAGCGCATACGAGCTCTTCGGGCAGATGGCGTCGTCGAACGGCGAGTTCACTGTGCAGTTGGAGACGCGCACATTGCGGCAGCAGTCGATGTCCATGCCGTCGCGGTTGGTGTCGATGGTCAGGTTATCGATGGTCAGGTTGTCCACGCCGGTCGTCAGGATGCCGAACCATCCGCCCTGCAAAATCTTGAAGTCGCGCAGCAGCACATTGCGGCAGTTCTTAAGCGCGATGGACTTGTTGCCAACGCCGAGCTGTCCGGTGTCGGGCGTTCCACTTTCGGTCTTCGTACTGCGCACCAGTCCCTTGCCCCAGATCATGCCGGGGCCGGTGATGGAGAAGTTGCTGATGCCATCGCCCCAGATGAGCGAGTTGTGCCAGTGGTTATGGCCGAAGTCCTGGTAAGGCTCCCAGACTCCCTGCGGCTCGGCCATGTCATAGGCGCCGGTGGTTTTGCCGTCGGTGGGGGAAGGCGCGGCAAGAATCACCGCTCCCTGGTCGAGGTAGAGGCCGACCTTGCTCTTGAGGTGGATGGAATAGCTCAGGTAAACGCCGGCGGGAAACAGCACCGTGCCTCCACCGGCGTTTGCCGCCGCTTCAATCGCCCGGTTGATCGCCGGCGTATCGAGCATCGCGCCGTCGCCCCTGGCGCCAAACTGCCGCACGCTAAGTAATCCCGCGCTCTGGCCTGCCGCCGACCCCGTCTGGCCCTGTGCCTGCAGACTCATGGCTGCCACCGGTGCCGCAGCGGCCACTCCGGCCCCTGCCATCTTCAACAGATCTCTACGTTGCATGTTTGTCCTTTTTTGAAGAACTTCGCACTGGCGCGCAGCCACGGTGCCGCACGCACGCAGAATTTCCAACGGGACCATTGTTTCACAGTGGAAGGCGGCTGTGTTGCACGCGAAGAGAAAGTGCGCGCAGCGCTACGGAGGAGCGGCTTACCAGCCCAGCACGTAGGCAAAGATCAGCGGAGCGACGATGGAGGCGTCAGACTCGATGATGAACTTGGGCGTGCTCTCCCCGAGCTTGCCCCAGGTGATTTTTTCGTTGGGCACGGCGCCGGAGTACGACCCGTAGCTGGTGGTCGAGTCAGAGATCTGGCAGAAGTAGGCCCACAGCGGCACATGCTCGCGCTGCAGGTCCTGTTGCAGCATCGGCACCACGCAGATGGGAAAGTCGCCGGAGATGCCGCCCGCGATCTGGAAGAAGCCCAGCGGCGTCTTGGCGGTCGTCTCCGTGTACCACTCGGCCAGCTCCATCATGTATTCAATGCCGGTGCGCACCGTGTGGACGCTCTTCACGTCGCCGGAGATGCAGTGGCCGGAGTACATGTTGCCCAGCGTCGAGTCTTCCCAACCGGGCACGAACATGGGCAGGTTCTTCTGGGCCGCGGCCAGCAGCCAACTGTCCTTGGAATTAATCTGGTAGGACTTTTCGAGGTCGCCCGAAAGCAGAATCTTGTACATGAATTGATGGGGGAAGAACCGCTCGCCTTTGCTGTCGGCGTCGACCCACTCCTTCAGCACTTCGTTCTCGATGCGGCGCATCGCCTCCATCTCCGGGATGCAGGTGTCGGTGACCCGGTTCATGTGGCGGGCCAGCAGCGCGGCTTCGTCAGCGGGCGTGAGATCGCGATAGCCGGGCACACGTTCGTAGAAGTCGTGCGCGACCAGGTTGAAGACGTCCTCTTCGAGGTTGGCGCCGGTGCAGCAGATGCCGTGCACCTTGTCCTGGCGGATCATCTCGGCCAGCGACAGGCCCAGCTCGGCGGTGCTCATGGCTCCGCCCATGGTCAGAAACATCTTGCCGCCGCTTGTCAGCAAGGCATTGTAGGCGTTGGCCGCATCCACCAGCGCGGCGGCGTTGAAATGGCGATAGTGGCGCTTGATAAACGACGTAATAGGCTGCATGATCTTCCCGTGCTCCCCTACCAAAGCTACCACAAGCCGGATCGGCGGCCTTGTGCATGGCGGAGGCCCTATCCATGCACCTTCCAGCGGCTTCCGCACGGGAATCATCGCGGTCTTTGCGACCTGGATCGGGTCACCGGACGGGCTTTCTGCCTCCCAGTCCGGGCGGTGAGCGCTGCAATCGACAATCGCGTCTATCCGTTACGAGATCAGGAAGGCCCAAGCTGGTACCCTGAATTCTGGGAAAATTTCTCCAGAAAGGCCGGCGCGCAGAGGCATGGCAGAGTTCGTCATCAGATTGGCCGATGAGCGGGGGCACGTGCAGGAGCAGGTGCAGACGGCGGCCACCGCGGAGGAGCTGCGCGCGCGCTTTGCCCACGCCGGCTACCACGTCTTCTCGGTCAAGCCGCGCAGCGGGCTGCTGGGCGGGGTGAAGCGCGGCAAGGTGAAGTTGGAGCCATTCCTGATCTTCAACCAGCAGTTCCTCACCCTTATCCGGGCCGGGCTGCCGATCCTGGGCTCGCTGCAGATGCTGGGCAGGATCCAGAAGAACGCCAACTTCTCCGCGCAGGTGGACAACGTCTGCAACCGCGTCAAGACCGGCGAGGCGCTTTCCGCTGCGTTCGAGGCCCAGACCGGCATTCCGCTCATGTACACCACCACGCTGCTGGCCGGCGAGCGCTCCGGCAACCTGCAGGAGGTGCTGGACCGCTACGTCAGCTTCCAGAAGGTTTCGCTCAGCTTCCGCAAGAAGCTCACCGCTTCGCTCATCTACCCCTCCCTGCTGATGACGCTGGTGATCGGCCTGATGATCTTCCTGCTGGCCGTGGTCGTGCCGCAGTTCTCAGTGCTGTATGACCAGATGGGCTCCAAGCTGCCGGCCATGACCATGGCGCTGATGACCTTCGGCAAGTGGCTCCAGCACAACATTCTCTGGCTGCTGCTGGGGGCGGCGGGCGTGGCCGCCGGCGGCTACCGCTTCTCCATCACCGAGCGCGGCCGGGACTTTGTCGACAACTTCCGCGTCGGTCTGCCGGTCTTCGGCAAGATCTGGATCAAATATCAGGTAGCGCTGTTTTCGCGCACGCTCTCCACTCTGCTCACCGGCGGCCTGCCGCTGGTGCCGTCGCTGGAGACGGCAGCGCGCTCCATCTCCTCTCGGCGCGTCTCGCGCGGGGTCTTTGCCTCCATCGACACGGTCCGCGAAGGCAAGAGCCTGGCTGAGTCGCTGGCCAAAACCGGAGTCTTTCCCAATCTCGCCTCGGAGATGATTACCGTCGGCGAGCAGACCGGCGCGCTGCCTCAGATGCTAAACTCCGTGGCCGAATTTTTTGAAGAGGACGTGGCCACGGCGCTCACCGCGGCGCTGGCGCTGATCGAGCCGGCCATCCTGATCGTCATGGGCGTGGTGGTGGTCTTCATTCTCATCTCGCTGTACCTGCCCATCTTCTCGTTGGGCCAGGCAGGCGGCGTGGGAGGAGGTTAAACCTGCATGGCTGACGGCAATCTCATCACCCTTCCGCAGACCCCGGCGCCTTATCCCCCGGGAACGGACGAGCGCGCCCAGGCCGAACAGCTCGCGAGCCGCTATCACGCCGAGTTCGTCGACCTGAAGAACTTCAAGATTCAGCATGAGCTGCTGCGCACGGTTCCCGTCGAGTTGATGTTCCGCTACAACTTCGTGCCCATCGAGCAGCAGCAGGACGCGCTGGTTATTGCAGTCAGCGATCCCTCGCGGCTGATGGTGCTGGATGAGATCGCGGGCCTGCTCGGCCATCGCATTATGGCCCGCGTGGCCACGCTCTCCCAGATCACCGATCTGCTGAAGAAAACCGAGCAGTCGCAGCGCGTGCTCGATGAGGCCAGCGAAGGGCTCACCTTCGACGTACTCACCGGAGATGAAAATCAGGACGAGAACATCTCCATCGAGAAGCTGACCAGCGAAGAGGACCTCAGCCCCATCATCCGGCTGGTGGATACCACCATCTTCACCGCCCTGGAACGCCGCGCCTCCGACATTCATATTGAGACCTACGACGATAGCGTGCATGTGAAGTACCGCATCGACGGTGTGCTGCAGGAGGCCATGGCGCCCATCGCCCGCGAGCACCACACCACCATTCTCAGCCGCATCAAGATCATGAGCGAGCTGGACATCGCCGAGCGCCGGGTGCCCCAGGACGGCCGCTTCCGCGTCCGCTACAAGAACCGGCTGATCGATTTCCGCGTCTCCATCATGCCCACCATCCACGGCGAAAACGCTGTCCTGCGCGTGCTGGACAAGGAGTCGATGAGCGAGAAGTTCCACAACCTGACGCTCGACGTGGTGGGTTTTGCCGAAGCGGATCTGAAGCGCTTCCGCGCCTACATCCGCGAGCCCTACGGCATGGTGCTGGTTACCGGGCCGACCGGCTCCGGCAAAACCACGACCCTCTATGCGGCGCTGAATGAAATCAAGAGCGACGAGGACAAGATCATCACCATTGAAGACCCGGTCGAGTACCAGATTCGCGGCATCACCCAGATTCCGGTGAACGAGAAGAAGGGCCTCACCTTCGCTCGCGGCCTGCGTTCCATCCTGCGCCACGACCCGGACAAAATTCTGGTGGGCGAGATTCGCGACCAGGAGACGGCGCAGATCGCAATTAACTCGGCGCTTACCGGACACCTGGTCTTCACCACCGTCCACGCCAACAACGTGGTGGACGTGCTGGGCCGCTTCCTCAACATGGGCGTGGAGGCCTACAACTTTGTCTCCGCGCTCAATTGCATCCTGGCGCAACGGCTGGTCCGTACCATCTGCGAGTACTGCGGCCACACAGTCTCCTACGACGATGACACGCTGCGCTTGAGCGGCCTGGACCTTGAGGAGTGGCGCGGCTTCGGCTTCCGCGAGGGCAGCGGCTGCATGGAGTGCGGCGGCACCGGCTACCGCGGCCGTACAGCTATCCATGAGCTGCTCGATCTCACCGACCCCATCCGCGAGATCATTTTGGAAAAGAAACCCACCTCCGAGGTGCGCAAGATGGCCCGCAAGGAAGGCATGAGCTTTCTGCGCGAGTCGGCGTTGGACCGCGTCCGGCGGGGCCTGACCACGCTCAAGGAGATCAATAAGGTTACCTTCATCGAGGCGTCAAGATAAGAGAGTGAGTTCGATCCTGAGCAAAGCGAGTGTTGCTTCACCAGCCGGCGCGCGTCCGCCGGCCGCGGTGGAGGTTTCGCCTGAAGGCGTGCTGGCCGCGGCCTCCGAGAAACCGGGGCACGCGCCCTCCTACGCTTTCGTTCCGCTGCCGCCCGGCGCGCTCATGCCCGGCATCGCGGAAGCAAACATCCACGCCGCCGAAGTTGTCGCAAATGCCATCAAGATGGCGCTGGGCCGGGTCTCGCCGCGCACCCGCTCGGTAACTCTGGTGCTGCCCGACGCCTGCGTCCGTGTCTTCATGCTCGACTTCGATTCCCTGCCCGCAAAATCCGATGAGATACTGCCGGTTCTTCGTTTTCGCCTGCGCAAGATGTTGCCCTTCGATGTCGAGCAGGCCGGGGTCGGCTACCAGGTCCTCTCGCAGGACAAAACGCAGGTCAAGGTGCTGACCGCCGTGCTGCCCGGCTCTGTTTTGTCTGAATATGAGGCCGCCGTGCGCGCTGCCGGTTACGAGCCCGGAGCGGTGTTGCCTGCCAGCCTGGCCGCGCTGGAAACGGTGGACTCCATGAAGGCCGTGCTGGCCGCAAATCTGGGCGCGTCCACCCTAACCACGCTGATCGTCAATGGGCAGGACCTGCTGCTCTATCGCACTCTCGACCTGCCCGAGGATCCCGAGCAGCGCCGCGGTGAGATTCAACGCGGCATCGCCGTGGCCTCGGCCTACTATGAGGACAAGCTGGGTCTGGGCGCCAGCGACCTCCACTATGCGGGCAACATCGAAAGCGGCACGTTTGCCGGCTGGATCGCCGATCCGGAGTTGACCGTTGTGGATCTCGCCCCGCGCCCTGACACCGGCGTGGTGACGCCGCTGGGCAACGCAAGCATCGCCAGTGTGGCTGGCGCACTGGCGGGGGCACGATAAGACCATGCGCATCTCGCTCAATCTCGCCACGCGTCCCTTCGCCGATCTGCGGCCGGCGCTCAAGCGGCTGCGCATCCTGATGGCCACGCTTGTGCTGCTGGCCGGCGCGCTGGGCCTGGGGCTGCACGCCCTGAACAACAAGGCCGAGCAGGCCCGCGTCCGCGAGCATGCGCTTGACAGCCAGATTGCAGCCGTCCGCCAGGAGCAGCAGGGCTACCAGAAGCTGGTGCAGCAACCAGACAACGCCCGCTTGCTGGCGCAGATTGCCGCGCTCAACCGCCTCTTTGACCAGAAGGCCTTCTCCTGGACGCTGGCCATGGAGGATCTCGAAACCGTGCTGCCAGGCGGCGTGCAGGTTTCCACCCTGGAGCCAATCCGCGCCAAGGACGGCCACATCACGCTGCATCTGCACATCGTCGGTCCCCGCGACCTCGACCTCGATCTGGTAAAAAATCTGGAGCACTCCCGGCGCTTCCTGTTTCCCCGCATCGTAGGAGAGAACGCCGACACCGGTGAGGACGCCAACCAGAAGCTGCAGCCGGTCAGCGCCTCGAATCGGACCGCCTTTGATCTGCTCGCCGATTACAACCCGCCTGCTCCGGTTGAATACAAGGCCGTGAACAACCAGGAATCTGCGCAGGCCGGCGCGGCTGGCGCGGGTACGAATGTCGATCAGGATGCGGATCAGGGCGCTGCTCCGCCTCAGCCCGCAGCGCCGCGGGGCGTTCATCATCCCGTCCGGCCGTCATATACCGGCCCGCTGCGGCCCGCGGCTCGCATCCCCAAGCCGAATCCAGCCGGTGGAGGTGCACGATGAGCGAACGCAGCGTCTCCACCTGGCGCGAGCGGCTGGCCTCTGCGCTCACCTGGCACTACGCCGGGATTGGCGTCCTGCTGGCGCTCGTCATTATGCTCGGCGTCCGCTTCGGTCTGGACTGGGCCGCCACCAGCGGCAGCTCCAGCGACGCCATGGCCGGCAAGCAGACGGAGCTGACGGCGCTTCGCCTGCAGACTGCCCCGCTTCAGGGCCTGGACATGCGCCTCGCCGAGTCCCGCGCCCAGATGCAGGCCTTTTACAACAAGCGCATCCCGCCCAACTACTCGTCGATCTCCGAGCGCATAGGCGATCTGGAGGTGAAATCCGGCGTGCGCCTCTCCCGCGTGCAGTACAGCCAGGGTCCCCCAGGCTCCGATCTGACGGAAATCACCATGGACGCGGGCATCAGCGGCGACTACCCGGCGATCATGCGATTTGTGAACAGCCTTGAGCGCAATCAGACCTTCTTTGTTATCCGGGCGATGGCGCTGACCGGGCAGCAGGGCGGCCTGGTCAACCTGCGGCTGCGCGTCTCCACATGGCTGCGCCCCAGCGATGCGGCGACCAGCGGCCTGCCCGCCACTCCGCACGCGTCTGAGCCCGCCCCTTCCGATGATGACTCCGGCCAGGAGGGCCAATAGCCATGGCCTTGCGTCTGGGTACGGAGAAAAAGGGTCAGGTGGCGCTGGTCGTGGTGCTGTTTGCCTTCATTCTCGGTTACGGCGGCTGGCAGATCTACGGAGTCCTGGCCACTCCATCCACGCCTTCGCATCGGACGCCCGCGGCGCGGCCCACGGCCGGAGCTCCCGCCGCATCGTCCGGCGATGAAGCGCAAAAAATCAGCGGCGACAGCCTGGACCCCACCCTGCACCTGGAGCGCCTGGCACTGAGTGAAAATGTCGAGTACGCCGGCACTGGCCGCAACATCTTCTCTGCCGACTCGGCCCCGGTGCAGATTGAAACGCCCCTCAAGAGTCCCCGCGCCGGACCGGAAACAGCTCAGGTTGAATTGCCGCCCGGCCCGCCCAAGCCGCCGCCCATTGACCTGAAGTACTTCGGCTACTCGCGGGCTCCGGACAAGTCCCTGCAGGCTTTCTTTGTCCAGGGAGACGATATCTTTCTGGCCAGGGTCGGGCAGGTTGTGGATCACCGCTACAAGGTCAACCTGATTCTGCCGGGCAGCGTGCAGGTCACCGACCTGAGCTACAACAATACGCAGACCCTGCCCTTCACCGGCAATTGACCGGGCCGCGTGCGCGCTGCCTGCAAACGGAAGCCGCACCGGTGCTGTCAAAGAGTACAGAGACGAAAAACGGGATTGACAATAACCATGGTTTCACCCAGACCAATCCGCTGCAGTTCCTCAGAGCAGGGCTTCATTCTCCTTATCGCCCTCTTCCTGTTGGCGCTGCTGGTCATTTCGCTTTCCGTTACCGTGCCCCAGATCTCAAAGGAAATTCAGCGCGACCGCGAGGTGGAGACCATGCAGCGCGGCAAGCAGTACATCCGCGCCATCCAGCTCTACTACCGGAAATTCGGCGCCTATCCGCCCAGCATCGACGCATTGGTGAAGACCGATAACATCCGCTTCCTGCGCAAGCGCTATTTCGACCCGATGACCGGCAAGGACGACTGGAAGCCGATCCACTGGGGCCAGAACAAGACCCCCACGGCGATGGGATTCTTCGGACAACCGCTGGCCGGCACGACGCTGGGCGGAGTTGGCCCCAGCGGCGGCAACGGCCTGGCCGGCCCGTCCGCGACCGGCTCCTCAACAGCCGCCGGCGGGCTCAGCAGCGGCAGCTCGCAGTTCAGTTCGACCGATACTTCGACAACCTCAACCAGCCCGTCTGACGCCTCCAGTTCGGCGGCCGCGTCAGGCGCAACCGGCGCGACAGGCAGCACAGCCGCGGGCGGAATCGCGAACCCGAGCGCCAGTTCGTCATCCACCTCCGGCATCGGGCTCTCCGGGCAGACCTTCGGCGGGGCCGGCATCATCGGATTTTCGCCGGGCAGACCCAACCAATCCATCCTGGTTTATAAGAAGAAGAACCACTACAACGAGTGGGAGTTCACCTACGACCCGCTGCAGGACCAAATGACCATGCAGGGCGGCAGCGCCGGCAATACCGGCATCAACGGCCAGCCGGCCGGCTCCAGTACCCCGGGATTCGGCAACACCACCGGGAGCGGCGCCGGCAGCAACTCGACCACGACACCTACGCCCCCGCAGTAAGGGATGCCCATCAAGCCTTGCATCGCAATGATAAAGGTCCACGCCCCGCAGGGGGCCGGGCCTTCGGTGCGAGCTCGCTCGCATTCAACCCTGGGTTGCTGGAGCATTTTCGGAATACATGCAGACTATTTGGGAGCCGAGGAAGGTAGCCCGCCGCGGCGGGCTACCGGAGTGTTTGGCTTCGATCGACTGCAATACCGAAGAGATGCTCTGCGCATGTGCCGTCCGGGCCCTTAAACGCTGAACGAAGAGCCGCAGCCGCAGGTGGACTTCACCTGGGGATTGTCGAACTTGAAGCCGGCGGCCTCCAGCGTTTCAACGTAATCCACGGTGCAGCTGTTCAGGTACATCAGCGAGGTCGCGTCCACGAAGACCTTGAGGTCGTCGAAGTTGAAGACCTTGTCCATCATGCCACTCTGGTTCTCAAAGGCCATCGAGTACTGGAAACCCGAGCAGCCGCCGCCCACTACGCCGATACGCAGCCCGGCGGGCAAAGGATCCTGGGTGGCCATGATCTCACGCACCTTGGCGATGGCCTGGGCGGTCAGGGTAAGGGGCGTTTTCTTTTCGGTTTGCGGTGCGGGGGTGGTTACTGTGGCCATGGTTTCTCCCAAGGATTGAAATGCGTGCGCTATCTACACTCTACTGCCGGGCCGCCAGGGAAACAACCCCCCGGGCGGCGCTTCGTACTTTGGATGCAACCGGGACACAGAAAGTCGCGGCGCCGGCCGCCTCTGCAGGGTGGGCCGACGGGCGGATTTCGCCTGAAATTAATTCGATACAAGCATACCCTTTCCGGTCTATCATGTTCGCTCATAAGGACCCCGGCTTGCGGGACCCCAATCTGTTTATCTACGGGCTCGCCGGCACATGGGGGCTGGAAGCATTGTGGAGGTGGGGTATGACGTTTGTACCAGTGATGTGGACAATCTGGGGCGCTCTGGCTGTCTGTCTGGCCGCTCTCTGTATATACCGCATGAGTCTGACCCGCGACGAGGAGGACCAGATCGTTCTGGACGATACGTTCGATAAAGTGAAGAACGAGAATGCCGCGATCGTGGCGAAGGTGAAGAAACTCGAACCCTGGGTGCGGGTCTTTCTTGGGCTCCTTGGCATCATGACGGTCGTCGTGATCGTCTATTACATCCATGACATTATGTCGAAACTGGGTCTGATCGGCCGCTAGGAGGCCTTGCTCGGCCCACAAAGGCCCCTGCAAGCATGCTTGCAGGGGCCAGAACCTCCCTATTTCCGCAGGCCAATGTCTGCGGTTGGGGTTTATCCTCTCCTAGTTAAACATCCTCCACCCGGGGCGACCCAGCCACCGGCACTCCAGCGACGCCCGGCAGACCCAGTTTCAACCACCCGATCGCCAGGAGCCAACGCGCATGTGCGGACAGCCGCATTGCCGCAGGCAGTCCGCGCGCCGAGCAGATGAGTAAGTATCCTCCGGCAGAGCCGGAGGCATTACGGTTGCTGGCCCCTCGAAGGGGCCTTTTCGCAACCGCTGAAAGCAAAAGCAACCGCAAAAACCATTTGATGCGGACGGCTCGGGCTATGCGAACGAAAGTGCAAAAAGCATACTCCCGGAGATGTCAAACTGCTACTGCCACCCCGGCAGAGCCGGCGGGCCTCCCATGCTTAGCTAGTAGCTGAACTGGTGAACGATGTCGAGCACGTAGTAGCCAATCACGAACAGGGTCATGGCCCCCACCAGGATCAGCGAGACGCGCTGCAGCGGCGCCAGCTTGTTGACGCGCGCCGCGATCGCGTCCTGCTCCGCCTTCATGTGGCTCGACGAATCGCTGAGCGTGATCTGATCTTCCTCGTCGCGTCCGACTCGACCCGCATACACTTTGACAGCGATAAAGAACAGAATGAGTGCGCCCCAGACTGAAAACATTACCGGAACAAAAGTCATTCTTCACCTCAGCAAAAAGTCAGGCTGACCCCGATGCGGCTGCGCCGTACGGAAATCGCGGTCTCATAGGTCCAAGGCCGTCTTGTAAGCCATCGTAGATTCAAGGTGTAGCGACAAAGAGTGACACGAGTCACAGCGAGACAGGCCGGAGCGATTATTTTGGATTTCATTCCACATTCCGGAATAGAAAGGGTGAAAAGGCCGGCGCACGAACTCTGGCGCGGCGCTCGAGTGATACGCTTGCCTATCCGAATGCGGCATAAAACAGCCTTCAGCCGGAGGAGCCGTATTCTGGTGGGCGATCTTTCTTCCAAATAGAAGATGGCCCTGACGCGAATGCGTAAGGGCCCTTCATTTTCGGGTCGAGAGCTGTGGAAATGCCCTAGTTTGCCAGCACGGCGCGGTAGCGGACCTTATTCTTCTTCACCCTTTCAATCGCTTCGTTGGCCTTGCCCATGGGGAAGGACTCGGTTTGCGCCTTCACGCCGTGGCGGGCGGCTACATCCAGCATCTCCTTCAGTCGGATGGGGCTGCCGGTCGGGTTGCCGCTGATGGCGCGAAGTCCGGAGATGAGCGGGAAGGCATGCACGGCCACCGGCGAGGGCGGTACACCCACAAAGCACAGGGTTCCGGTGGGGCGCAACGCCTGGACGAAGGTTCCCCAGTCCTGGTCGGCATTGACGGTACTGAGGATGAAGTCCTGGCTCGAGTTGGCGTCCTTGAGCGCCTTGGTGTCGCGGCTGTTGATGAACCGATGTGCGCCCAGAGCACGCGCTTCTTCCTCCTTGGCGGGCGAGGTGGAGAAAGCAGTCACCTCCGCTCCGAAGACCCGCGCAAACTGAATGGCAAGGTGGCCCAGCCCGCCGATGCCGATCACTCCGACCCGCGAGGAGGGGTTGATGCCGTGGGTGCGCATCGGGTTATAGACGGTAATGCCGCCGCACAGCAGCGGAGCAGCGTTCTCGCTGCTCAGGGCCTGGGGAATGGGAATAGTGAAGCGCGCATTGGCGCGGACCGAATCGGCGTAGCCGCCATGGCGATGGACGCAGGTCCCTTCGGCCTCGGGACAGAGATTTTCCAGCCCCCGCATGCACCACTCGCAGACGCCGCAGGAGTTCGACTGCCAGCCCAGGCCGACCCGCTGGCCCACCTCGAGCGAGCGAACCTCGGCGCCGATGGCCGCGACCGTGCCGATGATCTCATGGCCGGGAATGAACGGATATTGGCTGATCCCCCAATCGTTGGCAATGAGGTGAACGTCGCTGCGGCAGATGCCGCAGTGAGTAATGTCAATTTCGACCTCCTGGGCGCCGAGCTTGCCCGGGTCGTAATGGAAAGGCAACAATTCTGCACCTGCTGCATGTACTGCAAGTCCCTTGATTTGAGCCATGATCGTCCTGGATGCCTCGTTAGGGGGTACTAGGGTACCGGATGGATCAACAACCGGCCGAAAACGGAACGTGCCATGAAACAATGAAGGCAATAACTGTTTCTAGTTTAAACCGCCGCCCGGTTCTATGCGCAGGCTCAGAATCTGGAATCCGGTTAAAACTCCGCCCACCGGGGCTGAGGCCGCCACTTCGGCGGACTCGCCGTTCAGCTCCACTCCCTGGCCGGCCCGCAGCGGCTCCAGTACATTCGCCACGGAGAGCGGAAGGCTGGTCAGCGTCTGGCCGTCGATGGCGGCCTGCGCCTCCGGCACCAGCAGGCTCACGTAAAGCGCATTCGCCGCGTGCTGGCGGCGGTCTTCCGCCAGAAGCGTCTGGAGGTCGACCGGATGGGCCGGCAGAAGCTGCGGCTGGTTGAGGGTGCGGTCAAGCGTTGCCGCGTCCGAAACCAGCAGGCGCAGATTGCCGGATTCGAGCCTGTCCGGGAGCCGCACGGGAATGCGCACATTGCGCAGCGGCTGGCGCCAGGGGCGTAGCGTTGCCTCCACCATCACCGTGTCCCCCGCGTGGACGACATCGTTTGAAACCAGCCGCGCAGCCACCAGTTCCACCTGCAGCGGCCGAGGAATGGCCTGTACATCGAGATCAATCGAGCGGACCGAGCCTTGCCTTGCGCCGTTCGAGTAGAGCCGCTCGAAGCGCTGGCCGGTTAGCAGAGCGGTCTGCATCGGCGCGGCCTGGCCGTCGCCGGCTGAAACCCACAGGTTCAGGGGCGAGGGCGCGTATCCCTCCAGATCGATGATGCCAGTCACGTGATAGCTGGTTTCCTCCGTGCTCTCGTTGTTCTCCAGCAGCGCATCGTATAGCGTGACCATCACCGCCTGCGGGGTGAGTGCGGGCAGGTCCAGCACCTCAACGTTCACGTGGCGCTGGCTGCCCGGCCCATCCACCGCGATGTGGACCGGGATCATGTGCGCCTGCAGGCCGAGCACGCCGCGAATGGCCGACTCGCGATCCTCGGTGAAGGCCCCGATCGTCTGCCCCGTATTGATGATCTTGAAGGCGTCCATCGGCGAGGCCAGTGTCGTCACCACGTCCGCCGTGGTCATGGGCAGCAAAACCGGCCCCGCCTGCAGGATGGGGTGACCGCAGGCCAGCAGTTGTTTGGGATCAATGTACGTGACCGTGCAGGTGGCCGCAATCTCCAGGTCGCCGCGCACCAGTTGCGCGCTGATCGCCGAGCCGGGCGTCACCGAGGCCCGCGCCGACGCGGCCGCGGGCGAATCGGCCGACGAGGAACCGGGCAGCGATGAGCTGGACATGCCGCCGGCCATCACCTGCTCCAGGCTGGTGCCCGCCATCTGCTGACGCCAGAGCTCGATGGCCTGCGGCGTAAATCCGCTCATCACCAGCGGCGTCTCCATGGTCTGAAAGGTCTCCGCCGAGCTGGTGACCCCTGTCGCGGTGCGGAGGAGTCCGGGGCTGGCCGCGTTCCGCGCAGCTTCCAGCGGCAGGTCGCGCACCTCCAGCATCTGCTCGATGGGCGTAACGCCGGCGATGGGGTCCTTGCTGAACTGCCCGATGCGGTAAGAGATCGAGCCGAGCAGCCGTTTGCCGATATACACTGGGCTGCCGCTCATGCCATCGACCACGCCGGTGTACTGCGGTTTGGCCCCGTGGAGCTGGACCAGGATCATATCCTGTCCGGGTCCGCGCGCCCCGCGCAGCACGCCCAGAATCTCCACCTCCATGGGTTCTGGGCGGGTCCCCTGGAAGACCGTCCACGCAGTTCCGGTCATGCCCCGGCGCACCTCGCTCAAGGGGAAGAATCCCCCGCCGAAGGGCGGCGAACCGGGCTCGGCCAAGGCCGACGGGCTCCGCATTTGAGAATTCGTGGTTTGCGCCGCCACCGGGGCAGGTAACAGCCCCGCCAGCGGCATGATGGCCAGCTGGATGAGCAGCGCCGCCGTTCGCATCCACGTTTCCGTCCGGCAGGGTTCCTTCAGGCAGGTTTCCACGTCTATAAGATTACAGCGTCGACCGCTGTGGTTGGCTGCAGGGCCGCAAGGCAAGCGCCTACCGGCGCTGGCCTGCCGGCTCCAAAAAGGGGTATCTCTGCGCAGTTGGCTGCATCGGCGCCGAAGCTTAAAGACTGTCCCAGGTTTCGCGTGATCCCGTATGCTTGTGTGCACAGAGGTTGCCATGTCAAGGATGAGCATTCCCCTCTCCGTCTCGCGCCGTCTTCAACGCTGCCTGGTGATGCTTGCCGTCGTGGCTCTGACGGCCGTGCCCCTGGGCGGTGCGCAGAGCCAGACGCAAAATCAGACACCGGGCGAGTCAGCGGGCCGAACAGCCCGCCCAAACCGCCCCGGAGGCGGGTGGCCCCAGCGGCGATAACGGCGTCATTGCTCTGCCGAAGAAACCCGAGCAACCAGCCCCGCCGCCGGCCCCGGTGGCGCCTACCGTCACCAATCCGCCTGGGTTGGGCAACATCACGCTACAGCTCAACGTTCCAGAGGTGACCGTGGATGTCGGCGTTCTCCTGGAAAAGACCCATCAGTTCGTGCCCAGCCTCAAGCCCAGCAACTTCCGCGTCTATGAGAACGGCGTGGAGCAGAAAATCATCGGATTCAAGCGCATTGAGGCGCCCATCACTGCCTTGCTGCTGTGCGAGTTTGCTGCCAACAGCTACGCCTTCATTTACGACATGCGCAACGCCGCCTGGGAGTTCACCGAGCAGTTGCGCCCGCAGGACTACGTCGCACTGATGACTTTTGACCTGCGCACGCAGATCCTGGTCGACTTCACACAGAACAAAAGCCTCATCCAACGCGCCATCTATACGCTGCAAATCCCCGACTTCCGGGAGACCAACGTCTTCGACGCGCTCTACGAAGCCATCGACCGGCTCAGCCGTATCGAGGGACGCAAGTACATCATCCTGATTGCCTCCGGCCGCGACTCCATGTCCCGGGTCAACTTCGACCAGATCCTGAAGAAGGTCAAGGATTCCCGCGACACCACGATTTTCACCATCTCCACCGGCGGCTTTATGCGCCAGTTTATGGGGATGGGTGGCCTCGGCTCCCAGATGCGCGAAATGGATTACCTGCAGGCCGACAACGAAATGAAGACCTTCGCCAGCGTCACCGGGGGCATGAGCTTCTTTCCCACGTTTATCACCGAAATGCCGGATATCTTTGCGGATATCAACAACAATATCCGTGCCAAATACCAGCTCGTCTACAGTCCCACCGATACCAAGCAGGATGGAACCTACCGCAAATTGCGCGTGACCCTAGTCGACGACGAGGGAAAGCCGCTGCGCATGCAGGACGAAAAGCACAAGCCGCTCAAATACGACATCATAGCCCGCGACGGATACCGCGCTCAACAGGAAGTGGAGTAAAGGCGGGTTTTAAGCAAATCGGGTGCAGCGGGATATTCTGGCTAACTCACAATCCAGAGAGTAATCAGCAGCGCAGTTGAGCGTTCGCGGTCTTTAGCTAATCTGCTGAACCTGCGCGAGTGGAAAGCCGGGCGATTGCGAAGTTGAGGTCCCGCAGTACGCGCCTCCGCTTAAGCCATGAGGTGTTCCATCAGGCGAATCAGCTTACTCCAAGACAGCTGGACCACGGCGCGCTTCTTGAGTTGCCGGGGTGCCGAACCGAGAACACTCGCCCGGGCCTGCAATACCTTTCCGTGACAGGTTTCCCCAATTCGCGATAACCTGATGAGTATGCGCAAGCGGTGTTTTTGAAGGAGCCAATCGATCCCCATGCCCATCCAGACCACCTCCAAGATTTGGCACAACGGCAATCTCATTCCCTGGGAACAGGCCACCATCCACGTCATGAGCCACGTGATTCACTACGGCTCCAGCGTCTTTGAGGGAATCCGCTGCTACAAGCAGCCGCAAGGATCGGCCGTTTTCCGGCTGCCCGAACACATGCAGCGGCTTTTGGACTCGGCCAAGATTTACCGTATGGAGCTGCCCTTCACCCTGGAGGAGCTCTGCGCCGGCGTGGTGGAGCTGATCGAGGCCAACGAGGTTTCCCCCTGCTATATCCGCCCCATCGTCCTGCGCGGCTACGGCGAGATCGGCGTCAGCCCCAAGGGCACGCCGGTCGAGGTCTACATCGCCAACTTCCCCTGGGGCAAGTACATCTCCGGCCACGGCGGCGCGGATGTCTGCGTCTCCAGCTGGAACCGCCTGGCCCCTAACACCATGCCCGCCCTGGCCAAGGCCGGCGCGAATTACATGAACTCCCAGCTCATCCATATGGAGGCCGAGATCAACGGCTACCAGGAGGGCATCGGCCTGGACGTGAACGGCCTGGTCAGCGAGGGCTCGGGCGAAAACATCTTCGTGGTCCGCAACGGCGTGCTCTACACGCCGCCGCTGGCCAACTCGGCCCTGTCCGGCATCACCCGCGACAGCGTCCTGACCATCGCGCGACATATGGGATTCACCGTCATCGAGCAGCCCCTGCCCCGCGAGGTGCTCTACATCGCCGATGAGGTCTTCTTCACCGGCACGGCGGCCGAGGTTTCGCCCATCCGCTCGGTTGACCGCATCCTGGTGGGCGACGGCAAGCCGGGCGAGATCACCCAGAAGATCGCCGACGAGTTCTTTGGCATCGCCAACGGCCTCAAACCGGACCGCTTCGGCTGGCTGACCCCGGTCAAGGTCGACGCCCAGGAGCCGGTCAGCGCATGATGCCCGGAACGGCGTTGCGAACCCTCACAGTTCGAACAGCAGGAGGCGGCCAGCAAGGCCACCTCTTGTCTTTTCCTCCGGAATTGTCTTTTTTCGCGGAGCAACGTTCCCAAATCCGCCGTCCGCAAACCTCCAGGCTTCCGTCACCTGCCCTGACATTTCACGGCAACCCGTTCATGCCCGGCGAGTATCATAAAGTTGGCCCCGGTGGACTTGGCGGTCACCTTGGGCTCGCTTGCCGGAGTCAATCGGCCGCCGGCGGCCATGGCGCGTGCTGATGGAGCCGCTCCGGCCCATCGGGCCCGCGCAGCCGGGCAGCGGCCAGTAAAGATCGGCCAGCAAGAATCCAGACCGGTTCGGTCACAAGGAAAGTTCCCGCGCGTGAAACCCGACATGAAAGTCAGGCTGGCGGGCCTGGAACTGGTTAACCCGGTCATCGCCGCCAGCGGCACCTTCGGCTACGGCATCGAATTCGAAGAGATCATCTCGCTGGATAGGATCGGCGGATTCGTCACCAAAGGGATCTCTCGCGAGCCGATGACCGGCCATCCCCCGCCGCGCATCATCCAAACGGCCGCCGGCATGCTCAACGCCATCGGCCTGCAGAACGTGGGCGTCGAGGATTACGTCGCGCGCAAGCTGGCGCCCATGAAGCGTCACCCGCGCTGCAAGGTCTTCGTCAACATATTCGGTTGCACGGTGGGCGAGTACATTCAGGTGATTGAGCGGCTCAATCACGCCGAGGGCATCGCCGCTTATGAGCTCAATGTCTCCTGCCCCAACGTCCACGCCGGCGGCATGGCCTTCGGCGCCGATCCCGGATCGCTGGAGTACCTGGTCAGCCGCGCCAAAGCCGCCGCAACCCGCCCGCTGATCGTCAAACTCTCACCCAATGTCACCTCCATCGCCCAGATGGCCCGCATCGCCGCCGACGCCGGAGCCGACGCGGTGAGCCTGGTAAACACCTTCCTGGCCATGTCCATCGACGTCGATACGCGCCGCCCGCGCCTCAGCAACGTCACTGGCGGCCTCTCCGGTCCGGCCATCAAGCCCATCGCCGTGCGCATGGTCTATGAGACGGCGCGCGCGGTCAAGATTCCCATCCTGGGCATGGGCGGCATTGTTACCGCCGAGGACGCCGTCGAATTCCTGCTCGCCGGCGCCACCGCCGTGCAGGTTGGCACAGCCAGCTATGCCGACCCGCTGGCCGCCGAACGCCTTGCCCGGGGCCTCCAGTCCTGGTGCCGCGCCCATTCGGTCGAGCGTGTCTCCAGCCTCACCGGCGCTCTGGAAATTCCCCACGAGTAAGCCGGGCCCATCCCTGTCGCCCCTCTCCGCCGCTCCAATCAGGGTGCAAAACTGCGCACCTGTCAGGAAGGGCCAGGCTGGATGGTGGGATACAGATCACTACTGAACCGCACAGTCGATAAAAATAGGTGATCTAAAACATATGTGACACAGCGCACAGCGACTCGTTCTTTACGATGCGTACTTTCGCATACGTAAGCCGGCGAAACCCTGGGGGCTGTCTCACCCATGCCTCCTCCACCCCCCAGGGTTCCCGCCGATGCGTGCGCCCTAAGCAAGGTATGCATGAATCATGCCATCTGATCTGGCAATCGGTGCCGGATGCGATGGAGCAGCATATTAGCCGAGTACGAAAAGAGGTGCGGAAGGAGAGTCTCTGCCATGGATATGCTCTTGATCGGTTTGTGTGTGTGCCTATTTGCAATGGCAGTCGTGGCGATAGCGTTTCGAGCGGCGACGCGATCGGAGCCAACGATTTCAACTGCGCAGCCCGATCTTCGCCTGGTTAATGCGGCTGCACCGGCCCACCGTCTCCCGGATCGTGCAGCTATGCCGTCTGCTCTGCCGCACCAACAGGTCCCCATTAAGCTGCTGTTGCTGCAAATCGAAGACCACGTCCGGCTGGAACAGGCTGCCGCACAATCGTTCCTCGAATTTCCCACGCAAGCCTTGTTGCACAGCAAGACAGCTTCGCCGTTTTTAAACTGAGAGGGTGCTCATGACATATGAACTACTGAACGGTCTCGCGTCTGTCGAGGTCGAGCAGGTTCTTGGGCTCGGCAGCAGGCTGAGCCTTCCCAGCGGGACCCCGCTTTTCCGGCTGGGAGACCCGGCCGATCGCCTATTTCTCACCACACGAGGCCGCATCCGGCTTACTTTGCCGATGCAAATCCGGGGCCAGGAAGAGAACATCCTGGCGGAAGAGATTTCTGCCGGTCAAATCGTGGGCTGGTCGGCCCTGATTCCGCCCTACCTGTTCACGCTCTCCGCCGCCACGCTTCTTGAAACGGAAGTGATCGCCTTGCCGCGGGAGGCGTTGCACGCATATTTTGCCGCGAATCCGGCAGCTGGGTGTAAGATTGCTCAAAATCTGGCCATCGTGGTTGGACATCGCATGCATTTGTTTCAGACCATGTGGCTGCGCGAGATGCAGCGTACCGTGGAAGTTCATTCTGCTTGACCTGGGGGATCCGACTGATGAGCCTTGCGATTCTGACGCTGACTGGCGTCTGCGGCAGGGGGTGTAGTGAAGATGAGTGGTGAAGAACTCCCCTGTCCCCAACCCGCGCGCCGCCGCGCAATTGGAATCTTCCTCGGCGGCGGTCTGTTCGCCACATTTGCCTCTTTTCTCTATCCGGTGCTGCGCTTTCTCATCCCACCTCCGGTGGCCAATCTCGGCGCCAGCGAGGTTGTCGCCGCCAAGGTTGGGGAGCTGAAGCCGAATTCAGGAATGATTTTCCGTTTCGGCAGCCGTCCCGGCCTGTTGATTCTGCAAGCCGACGGCACGTATCGCGCGCTTTCCGCCACTTGCACTCACCTGGGCTGCACGGTGCAGTATCGCCCCGATCTGCGCGAGATCTGGTGTCCCTGCCACAACGGGATCTACGATCTTGATGGCCGCAACATCTCCGGTCCGCCGCCCAGACCGCTCACTGTGTTCGATGTCAATCTGCGTGGCGACGAGATTTTCGTCAGCCGGAAAGCGGAGGCGTAGCCGTGTTCGCCGCCCTCTTTCGCTGGCTTGATGAACGACTTCATCTGGACGATCTCATAGACTTTTTGCATCACAAGACCGTCCCGCTCCATCGTCTGTCCTACTGGTATTTCTTCGGGGGCATCACCCTTTTTCTCTTCGTGGTCCAGGTGCTGACCGGGATATTGCTGCTGCTCTATTACCGCCCCGGCGCCAGCGAGGCCTTCGAAAGCGTACAGTACATCGTGACCCAGGTGCAGTTTGGCTGGCTGATTCGTTCCATCCACGCATGGTCGGCCAATCTCATGATTTTTACCGCCTTTGCACACATGTTCAGCGTGCTGTTTCTCAAGGCCTACCGCAAGCCCCGGGAGTTGACCTGGGTCACGGGCATGCTGCTCATGTTTTTGGTCCTGGGATTCGGCTTCAGCGGCTATCTGCTGCCCTGGAATAAGCTGGCCTTCTTCGCCACCACGGTGGGCACGCAAATGGCAGGGGAAGTTCCGATCGTCGGGCATCCCATCATGATCTTTCTGCGCGGTGGCCCGCAGGTGACGGGCGCCACGCTGACCCGGTTTTTTGGCTTCCATGTCGCTGTTCTGCCCGGATTGGTCGTGGTGCTGATCGCGATCCACCTGTTTCTGGTTCAGCGCCAGGGTATGAGCATTCCCCCGAAACTGGAAGTCAAGTGGGCCGCCAACCCCTCTCTGCGCCGGGAGATGAAATTCTTTCCCAACTTTTTTCTGCGGGAATTGATGGCCTGGTATGTTGCCATGGGCGCTCTGGGCGCCTTGGCGGCGCTCTTTCCCTGGAACTTGGGTGTTAAGGCGGATCCTTTTGCGTCGGCGCCGGCGGGCATCAAGCCCGAGTGGTACTTCCTGTTCATGTACCAGACGCTCAAGCTCATCCCCGCCAGAGTGTGGTTCGTCGACGGGGAGGTTTTGGGCATTCTTGGCTGCGCTCTGATCGGCCTGTTCTGGCTGCTGCTGCCTTTCTTTGAGAGTGACCGCCCCGCGCGCACCAAAGCGTGGATCACCGGTCTCGGAATCTTTGCTCTTGTCTACGTGATAGGTATGACTGCTTATGGCTACCTTGCGCATTAATCTCCGGCGGTTTCTCCGCACTGGGTCTCGGTGGCTGCCCGGGTTGCTCGTGTTCGCGGCATGCCTGGGTTACGGGCAAGCCACAAACTCCTGCCTGGATTGCCACTCCGCGATGCCTGCGCCCTACACGGTCACCCAGGAGCAATTCAGCCAGGACATCCACGCGCAGAAGGGCTTGACCTGCACCAGTTGCCATGGAGGGGATTCAACCAGCTACGATCCGGACCAGGCCATGAGCCGCAAGGCCGGTTTTAAGGGCAAGATCGATCGCAGCCAGATTCCGCAGCTATGCGGATCATGCCATTCCAATCCGGCCTATATGCGCCAGTTCGACCCCAGCCTGCGCACCGACCAATTGGCCGAGTACCACACCAGTGTCCACGGCAAGCGCCTCGCCGCGGGAGACACGAAAGTAGCCGTGTGCACGGATTGTCACAGCGTCCACAATATAAGGCCGCCCAGCGATCCCCGATCCACGGTCTACGCCGCCAACGTGGCGAAGACATGCTCTCACTGCCATTCCGACGCGGCCTATATGAAACCATACGGTATTCCCACCAATCAGTATGCCCAGTACATCACCAGCGTGCATTACCAGGATCTGGTGGTGCGCGGCGATCTGAGTGCGCCCACCTGTACTACATGTCATGGAAACCATGGGGCGGTGCCGCCGGGAGTGGACAAGGTTCAAAATGTGTGCGCCACGTGTCACGTTTTCCAGGCCCAGATGTACGAAAAGAGTTCGCATTTCAAGGCCTTTCAAGCGGCTTCTCTTCCCGGCTGCGTGGTCTGCCATAGCAATCACGGCATCCACCAGCCTTCCGATCTCATGCTCGGCACCGGCCCCAGCGGCGTCTGCATGCGCTGTCACACCCCCGGCGACCCGTGCGATCGGGACAGGGCGGAGATCCTGGCCAACCTCACTCAACTGGACCATGCCATCACCAACGCCGACCAGGCTCTCCGTCTCGCCGAGTCTTCCGGTATGGAAGTCAGCGCGGCTCTACTCAACCAGGATCAGGCGCGCGATGCGCTCACCAAGGCTCGCGTCACCATCCATTCGTTCCAGCCTGTTCTGGTGAATGCGGATGTTCAACCCGGCATGAAAATCGCGGATGCGGGCCTAAAAGTCGGCCAGGACGCCATGGTGGAGCGCAACCATCGCCGTATCGGTCTCGGCATCTGCCTCATTGCCATCGCCATCATGCTGGTTGGGCTCTGGCTGTACATCAGGAGGATAGAACGTTAGGGCATTTCTCTTTTGGCATGGAATCTGGGTGTTCACCGGAACCTGCGGCTTTAACCCGTCTGTTGACGGTTGCCTGGGAGCCGCACCAGGAAGAAAGCGGCAATTCACACGTTCTTCGGCTTCCATCCCAGGACATCCAGCAGCCACTTCCAGGTTTCGTCCACTGTCTGTTCGACCGGCGGCGGAGGCGGCGCTGCGCCCGGCAGCAGCACCCGCTTACCACGGATCGCCTCAGCCATTTGCTTGAAGACTCTTCCCTGTTCCTTCACGCGCCCGTCGTTGGTCAGCAATCCAAGGCTGTATTCCACCGGATTGAAGGCGAACTTGCGGCTCACATCGTGGCTGTCCCAGTAGGTGTACCAGCACACGCCTCCTTCGACGCCCGCAGTAATGGCTGTCTCCAGCCACTTCGCCTGCTGCGTTTCGTCCAGCGACTGGATGCAGGTGTTGAACTCGCCGGCCCACACCGGTTTCCCCGCGTCGCCCGCATAGGAGCGGACCAGCGCCGCAAATGCCGCCAGAATCTTTGTGCTCGGCGGATCCATCGGCCCGCCATAGCGCAGCGCCTGCGACCAGTACGGATAGGCGTGAATCACAGGCAGCGGGTTGGCCGCCAGCGCACGCGCTGAGAACGTCGTCGGCTTGAACCAGGGCTGATGATCCACGCCGTTCACGTGAATTCCGTGCGGCAGCTCGGAGTTCATCAGCCGCAGCATCTTCGCCATCCACGCGTCGCCCTGGCGCGGTTCCGCGGCCCAGCAGGTGTTCATCTCATTGCCGCAATCGAAGCCGATGATGTTGCGGTGCTCCCGCATCGTCCCGGCCAACTCCCGAATCAGCAGTTGCTGCGCGTCCCAGATCTTTCCATCGCTGTAGATTGCTGCGCCCGGCTTGTTGAACGGCGGCAGAAAATACCACCCGCTCAGTTGTCCGGTGAAGACCGTCACCAGCGCGTCCAGGCGCCGCTCCTGCATCAGGCTCAGCAGTTGGTTCAGCCGGTCCATATGGGGCGGGCTCACCCACGCCGGGTTGGGCTGGAACGACGGCCAGATCAGCATGATGCGCATGTGATCGGCGCCCAGCGCGGCGATCGCGTCCAGATCGCGCCGGATGGGGTCCGCGTTCCACGCATTCCAGCAGAACCACCAGTTCTGCGACGGCGTGTAATTGACGCCGAGACGGTAGTGGCCGGTGGCGCTGCCCAGGTCAGCCGGCCTTTGTTTGTCCTGCTGCACGGCGCCAGAGGCCAGGTCCAGAGCCCAGCCGCTCTCCGGGTTCAGAGCCGTAGCAATGGCCGCGCTGGTGCTGCCCGCAAGAAATTTTCGACGGTTCATTTGTGCCCTGTTCCTCACACAACTTCAATTGCCAGACAAGCATAACGCCTGTCTCCCAAGCCAATCGACGCGCCGGCGCGCCCCGCCGCTCCCGCTCCGGCAATTTAGGTGTTGTCTTCAGCCCAGCCCGCGCGTATCATCAACCCATGACGTTGATGACTTGTTGTCGCCTTTGTACGCTGATGCACGCGCGCAGGTGATTTGGGTCTGTACGTCTCTGATTCCAAAAACACGATCTTTAACTGCCGCGAAGCAGAAACGCTGTCGCGGCATTTTTATCTTTAAGAGGAAATGAATCATGGCGGATGCGATTCCGATAAAAAAAGAGACAGGCGCACAGCGCATGGAGCGCCTGAAGCGGGAAAAGAACCCCTGGGAAGCTTTCGATGAAGTTCGCAGTTTTGCCCGTGAGGGCCGTCCCAGCGTGGCGCCTGAGTGGGCCTCGGCCTACTTCAAGTGGTGGGGTGTGTATACCCAGGGCGACGGCGTCGGCGCGGTCGGCGGCAAGGGCGGCGAAGGCCTGGCCACCGATTACTTCATGATGCGCATCGGCATTCCCAACGGCATCCTCTCCGCCAGCCAGCTTCGCACCATCGCCGGAATCACGCGCAAGTATGCCCGCAACATGGCCGACATCACCGTCCGCCAGAACATCCAGCTCCACTGGCTCACGATCGAGTCGCTGCCGGAGATCGTCGAGGCCCTCGATGCCGTCGGGCTCTCGCCCAGAGGCGCCTGCGGCGACGTAGTGCGCAACGTGACCGGCTGCCCGCTGGCCGGCGTCGCCGCCGATGAGCTGATTGACGCCTCGCCCATCGCTCTCGAGGCCGCGCGGCAGCTCACTGCCAATCCCGAGTTCTACAACCTGCCCCGCAAGTTCAAAATCTGCGTCACCGGGTGCAGCTCGTGGTGCTGCCATCCGGAGATCAACGACATCGCGCTGACTGCCACAAAATGGGATGGCCAGGCCGGCTTCTCGGTGCGCGTCGGCGGCGGCCTCTCCAACGAGCCCCATCTGGCCGTGCGCCTCAATGCCTTCGTTCTGCCCGAACAGGCGGTGCCTGTCATTCGCGCCATCACCGAGATCTTCCGCGACCAGCAGAGCCTCCGCGTCAGCCGTGACCGCGCCCGCATGAAGTACCTCTTCATGAAAGAGGGCTGGACCGCCGAGCGCTTCCTTGACGAGCTTCAGGCGCGCCTCGACTTCCCGCTGTTTCCCGCCGCGCCGGAGCATGTGCCCAGCGATGTCTACCGCGACCATGCCGGCGTGCATAGGCAGCGTCAGCCGGGCCTCAGCTATGTCGGCGCCTCGGTGCTGCGCGGCCGGCTGAGCGGCGATCAACTGGAAGCCGCGGCCGGTCTGGCCGAGCGTTACGGCAACGGGTCGATCCGCCTAACCGTCAGCCAGAACCTTGTGTTCGTCAATGTCCCCAACCTGAAGACCCCCTATCTGGTCAGCGATCTGGACCGCGTCGGCATCTATGTCGAGGGCACGAACTTCTGGCGCGGCGCCGTCGCCTGCACTGGCACGGAGTTCTGCAAGCTGGCCATCACCGAGACCAAGGGCTTCCTCAGTTGGCTGGTCGACGACCTCGAGGAGCGCGTACCTGACTTCGACCAGCAGCTCCGCCTCAACGTCACAGGCTGCCCCAACGGCTGCGGCCAGCACTGGATCGCCGACATCGGCCTGGAAGGCAAGAAGATCAAGCACGAAGGCAAGCTGACCGACGCCTACTACTTCTGCCTGGGCGGGTCCGTCGGCAAGCACGCCGCCATCGCCCGCCCGGTGGGCTACCGCTGCCCCGCGCCGCTGGTGCCGGAGGCCATCGAACGCCTGCTGCGCCGCTATATGACCACCCGCGCCGGCAACGAGAACCTGCGCGTCTGGTTCGGCCGCCACTCCGTTGAGGAACTGCGCGGTTTCCTGGCCGGCGAAGCCGTGCTTGCCGTCGCGCGCGACCTGCCCCAGGGCCACGTCCCTCAGGGCGTAGGCGATTAGACTGGGTACGTCATGAGTCTGCTGCCGATCTTTCTTGAGCTCCAAGGCCGTCCCGGATTGCTCGTGGGCGCCGGCCATGTCGCGCTGGACAAAATCGGCAGCCTGCTCAAGACCGGTCTCCGCCTCCGCGTGGTCGCGCCCGAGGCGCTGCCCGAACTCCGTCAGCTCGCCGCCGAGGGCTGCCTTGGGTGGGTCCCGCGCGCCTTTGAGCCCTCCGACCTCGACGGCAACGTCCTGGTCGTCGCCGCCACCAACGAACCCGCGGTCAACGCCGCCGTCTACCAAGCGGCCGTCCAGCGCGGCATCCTCTGCAACAGCGTCGACGACGTTCCCCACTGCGACTTCTTCTTCGGCTCCGTGGTTAGCCGCGGCGATCTGCAGATCGCCATCTCCACCAGCGGTGAGAGCCCGGCCGCGGCGCAGCATCTGCGCCGCGAGATTGACCAGCAGTTGCCCGCCGATCTGGGCGCGTGGTTGGCGGAGCTGGGCCAGTTGCGCCGCGAGGTCCTGGCCGCGCAGCCGCCCGGCGAAGCGCGCAAGGCCTTGCTGCACCGGCTCGCGGAGCTGCCCGTCTGCGCCTCGGCCGATTGCCCCGCGCGCCAGATGGCCCTCGCGCCTTCCGATGATCCCGAACTCTTCGTTTCCCAGCCGCCCGCGCAGCAGCCCCAGAAGGTCCCCGACGCGGCGGTCTCTCTGGTCGGCGCGGGTCCGGGCGATCCTGACCTGCTCACCGTCAAGGCTCTCCGCCTCATTCAGACCGCTGACCTCCTGCTGCACGACGACCTCGTTCCCCAGGCCATTCTCGATCTCGCCTCGCCCTGCGCGGAGATCGTCCACGTCGGCAAGCGCTGTGGCCAGAAGTCCATCACCCAGGAGGGCATCAACGCCCTTATGATCGCGCGCGCCCGCGCCGGCCGCTCCGTCGTGCGCCTCAAGAGCGGCGACCCGCTGTTGTTCAGCCGTGCCTCGGAGGAGATGACCGCGTTGCGGGAGGCAGGCGTGCCCTTTGAGGTCGTCTCCGGTGTCACGGCGGCCTCGGCCGCGGCGGCAGCGCTGAGCTGCTCGCTCACCAGCCGCAACTATGCCTCCAGCGTGATCTTTTCCACCGGCCATCACGCCCCGGAGAACGGCCAGCGCCCGCAGCCCCGGGAAGAGGCCACGCGCGTGGTTTACATGCCGGGCCGCGACCTGCACCGTCTGGCCGCGGAGCTGCTTGCCGAGGGGCTTCCGGCGGAGCTGCCCTGCGCCGTGGTCTCGCGCGCCGCGCAGCCCGACCAGCAGGTGCGCCTTGGCACCCTGGCCAATCTGGCCCAGATGGAGCCCACCCAGGCGCCCAGCCTGGTCATCGCCGGCTGGGCCGTCCGCTCCATAGATGTTACCAAGCTGCTGGCTGCGGAGGCGGTGTTGGCCGGCTCGTGATTGTCGGGCAATTGGCAATGTGGGCCGGATTCGGGTCAGGTCCGGACGGCGATGTCGCCGCTCAGCCCAATGCGGCGGCTCGTCTGAAACTGGTACCTTAGAAGCATGAAATTCGGAGTTCTGGTGTTTCCCGGCTCCAACTGCGATCACGACACCTACCACGTGATCGCCGAGGTGGCCCACCAGCCAGTCACCTTTCTCTGGCACGATTCGGAAGAGCTTCAGGGCGTCGACGCGGTGCTGGTCCCGGGCGGCTTCGCCTACGGCGACTACCTCAGAACCGGCGCTATCGCCCGCTTCTCCCCGGCCATGCAGGCGGTCAAGCGGTTCGCCGCCGGCGGCGGCCTGGTGCTGGGCATTTGCAACGGCTTCCAGATCCTCACCGAGTCCGGCCTGCTGCCCGGCGCACTGATGCGCAACGCCGGCCTTAAGTACATCTGTAAGCAGGTTCATCTGCGCACCGAAACCGCCGATAGCCCTTTTACCAGCCTGCTCGCCAAAGGCGAAGTGGTGCAGATGCCGATCGGCCACATGGAGGGCAACTACTTCTGCACGCCGGAGGAGTTCACGCGGCTCGAGGCCGAGGACCGCATCGCCTTCCGTTACGCCACTCCAGACGGGCAGATTACCCCCGAAGCCAATCCCAACGGCTCGCTCAGCAATATTGCGGGAATTCTAAGCGCAAAGCGGAACGTCCTGGGGATGATGCCGCATCCCGACCGATCCAGCGAGGCGATTCTGGGGTCGGCCGATGGGCGCAAGGTCTTCGCCTCCATGGTGCAGGCCCTGGCCGCATGATGAACTAAGAGAGAAGGCTCGGGACAGCAATCATGATCGATATTCATCATCATCTGATTTACGGGGTGGACGATGGTGCGCCGGATATTCCAACGTCGCTAGCGATGGGCCAGGAGGCCGCGGAGGACGGGATCACGCACATCGTGTGCACGCCGCACGCGAGCAATCAATATCCCTACCAGGCCGAGGTGATCGAAGAGCACCTTGCGCAGTTGCGCCGGATGCTGGACGGAGTGGTGGAACTGAGCCTGGGCTGCGACTTTCACTTGAATATGGACAATATTGTGGATGCGCTGGAGCACCCGCTGCGCTACTCGATCAACGGCAAAGGTTATCTTCTGATCGAGTTTCCCGGGTACACATCGCTGCGGCATCTGGACGAATCCCTGTTCAAGCTGCAGACGGCCGGCTATAAGCTGATCGTAACGCACCCGGAACGGTATCCGGAGGTTTTGAAGGAGCCGCTGCTGCTGGCGGAATGGGTTCGGCGAGGATGCCTGGTGCAGGTAACCGCCAACGCGCTCTACGGGCGCTGCGGGAAGGCGTCCGAGGCCTTCGCAAATTGCTTGCTGGATCGCGATTGGATCAACTTTCTGGCCACCGACGCGCACCATATCAAATGGCGTCCGCCGCACCTGAAGAAGGCTTACAACTATGTGGTCCAGCGGCGCGGCGAGGAGACGGCCAAGCGATTGTGCATCAGCAATCCGCGGGTTGCCGTGGAGGGTGGGGCGTGGCCGGCGCAGCCGGAACCAATCGGGCTGTGGGACACCAAGCCGCTGAACCCTGGGACGCGGCAGGCAAAGCAATCCGACAAGCCGTCCGGCGGGGGCTTCTGGAGCCGCCTGTTCTCGCGGTAGCACGCCGCCGCTGAACCCGGAAACCGGCGGACAAACCGCTCCAGGAATCATCCAGCTCAGGTGAGCCCGAGTCCCCCATCCACCCCAAGAATCTGTCCTGTGACAAAGCCGGGCCCAGCCGCAAAAAACAGCACCGCCTGCGCCACGTCCTCGGCTGCGCCGTTGCGCTGCATGGGCGTGCGTGCGGCAAAGTGCGCCGCGGCTTTGCCGGGCTCCCCGTCCAGATCGATCCACCCGGGAGCGACGCAGTTCACGCTGACCTCCGGAGCAAAGGCCTTGGCCATCGCCTGGGTCAGCATGTGCAGCGCCGCCTTGGCCGCGCAGTAGTGGGCATGGCCGGCCCAGGCATGCTGTCCGCCCAGCGAACCGATGTTGACGATGCGGCCATGCGCGTTGCGCAGGTGCGGCAGGGCTTCACGCGCAACCAGGAACGGCCCCCGCGCATTGGTCTCAAAAACGGCGTCCCACTGGGCCAGGCTGAGGGATTCAAGCGCCGCGGTTTCAAAGACCGCGGCGTTGTTCACCAGAATGTCGAGCCGGCCCAGGCGGCTGAGGGTCGCGACCACGGCCTCTCGGACCGTAGCCTCGGAGCGCACGTCGCAGGCAACGGCGAGCGCGCGGCGCCCCAGCAACTCGATCTCCGAAGCTGTGGCTGCGGCCTCTGCACGCGAGCTGCGATACGTGATGGCCACGTCCGCGCCGGCCTGCGCCAGGGTGAGGGCAATCTGCCGGCCGATCCGGCGTGCGCCCCCGGTGACCAGTGCGGATTTGCCGCTCAGCGGTAAGGTCGGCATAGGCGAAAATCCCCCAGCACGCGGCGCCGGCGCTACTTCGGTGGGGACTGGCCGGGCTGTGCAGCCGCGTCGCCTGCAGCGGCCGGAGCGGGGTTGATCACAATCTCGCCGCAGTTGCCTTCGCTGTTGTTCGAAGCGCCGCTGTGGGGGACGTAGATGGAGTACTGCTCCTCCGGGCGATTGAGCCGGACGCCGAAGGTCATGCTCGCCTTGTTGATGCTGCAATCGCCGCCATAGGTCTGAAATCCCTGGGCGATCACCTGCAGCCGCACCCGGTCACCGATCGCCAGAACCTCGACAATCGCCTTGCCCTCCTCGTTGGTCTTCAGCTCCACGGCGCCCTTGTCGCGCTCGCCCTCCAGCGGGTGAAAGATGACGCTCGCGTTCTCAATGGGCTTGCCGTCGCGGGCGCGCGCCACATCGACCTCAATGTGCGCGATCGGCGGCGGCGGCTTGTACTTGCGGCCGTGCTGGTTCTTGTCGCTGCCCTGCGTGCCGGGGACCATCAGGGAAGCTGCCAGCGCAAAGCCGGCAGCCAAGATACTCAAACGAAATTTGCAACTGCGGAACATGAGCATCATTTTATCGCGCCGCATGCAGGCAGGGCGCGCCGCAGCGGACGAGCCGCTAAAATGCAGGGGTGAACGACCGCCTGCGCGCCATCAGAGTTCTGCACACAGCGGCCTGGGCATTTTTTGCCGGGTGCATTCTGGCGCTGCCCGTCGCCGCTTACCTGCACCGGTTTCGCTGGGCGGCGTGGCTGGCCGCATGGGCGCTGGTGGAGTGCGGCGTCCTGGCCGCAAACCGCTGGCACTGCCCGCTGACCGGCATCGCGGAGCGCTATACCGAAGACCGGGCGCCCAACTTCGATATCTACCTGCCCCGCTGGCTGGCTCAGCACAACAAGCTTCTGTTCGGGGCGTTGTTTGTGGCGGGCGGGACTTTTGCACTGTGGGAATGGCTGCGCTCCTGAGTTGTGCCGGCAGTATGGCGGTCTTGGATTATTTTTTTTCGCAAGTGAGCGCGGGAGTGCGGGCAAGGCCCAGGTTCCTGGGTTCCGAATGGCGCAAAAGATGACGCGAAGAAGGGCTCAATGGGGGTATTTTTGGCCCTAAAGCAGCCCGTAACCGCCCCTAAACTGCCCGAAAACGCCCCAAGTCGGCCGTCTGCACATCAACTTTAACTTGTTATTTTTCAGTTATATACTTCATTCTCTGCCTGAGAAATGATGACCTAGAGGTGGACGTTTGGGGGAGGGGGAGGGGGTGTGCTGTTTTTGGCGCTCTTGCCGACGCCGATTCGGTGCGGGGATTGAGAGGCGCCTCCAAGACCAGTATGCAACAGGAGACGGAAATGATCTGCAAAGGTACGGCGCGGACTGCCGGGGGACCAGAGAAACAACCGCAAACCTTCCTACTCTGCTTCCCACGGGATTGCCGATCATTCAAGAGCACTCTTGCGAGCAAATATGAGTGTTAGGCACTCATATTTCGACAAAACACTTGACAACCGCTCACACGCTGCCTATCTTTAGCAATTGGAAGGTAAGACTGCTAGCAGGCTGCTGGCGGGACTGCTCGCAACCGCGCAGTTCACCGTGCCGAGGCCGGTGAAGCAGATTCCAGGATTTTATCTTGAAAATCACTCAAAATCCCACGGCGGGGCTCAACCCTGCCCGTGTGTGAAGGAGAAGCGAAGCAATGGCATCAACACAAGTAGCAACCGCATTCACTCCGCTCCATGACCGCATCCTGGTCCGCCGCCTGGAAGAGGCGGAGACCGTCCACGGGGGCATCATCATCCCGGACACGGCCAAGGAAAAGCCTCAGGAAGGTGAGGTCATCTCGGTCGGCAAGGGCAAATCGAACGACGAAGGCAAGGTCTTCCCGCTGGACGTGAAGGCAGGCGACAGGATTCTCTTCGGCAAGTACTCGGGCAACGAGATCAAGATCGACGGCGAGGAGTTCCTGATCATGCGCGAGGAAGAGGTCCTCGGCATCATCAAGAAGAAGTAACTTTCCGGTGGTCTGCCAGGACCGATTGAACCTGACCACTGATCACTTTCATGATTACGAACTGAGGAGATTGAACAGACATGGCAAAGCAGATTTTGTACGGTGAGGATTCCCGTCAGGCAATTCTGCGCGGCGTGAATACGCTGGCGGACGCAGTGAAGGCGACGCTCGGACCCAAGGGCCGCAACGTCGTCATCGAGAAGAAATACGGCGCACCCACCATTACCAAGGACGGCGTGACAGTGGCCAAGGAGGTCGAGCTGAAGGACGCGATGGAGAACGTCGGCGCTCAGCTGGTGAAGGAAGTCGCCTCCAAGACCTCGGACGTGGCCGGTGACGGCACTACGACGGCAACGGTTCTGGCCCAGTGCATCTTCCGCGAGGGCGTGAAGACGGTAGCGGCCGGCGCCAATCCGATGGCCCTGAAGCGCGGCATCGACAAGGCCGTTACGGCCATCATCGGCACCCGCGACAAGGATGGCAAGTGGACCGAGGGGGGCGCTCTCGGCAAACTCTCCAAGCCCGTGAATGAGGACTCGGTCGCCCAGGTGGGCACCATCTCGGCCAACGGCGACCAGGAGATCGGCGCCATCATCGCCGAGGCGGTCAAGGTGGTCGGCAAGGACGGCGTGATCACCATCGAAGAGTCCAAGACCATGCACACCGGACTGGAGACTGTCGACGGGATGCAGTTCGACCGCGGCTACCTGAGCGCCTACTTCGTGACCGACGCCGAGCGCCTCGAGGTCATTTTCGAGGACCCCTTCATCCTGATCTACGAGAAGAAGATCAGCGCGATGAAGGACCTGCTGCCCCTGCTGGAGCAGGTGGCGCGCAGCGGTAAGCCGTTGCTGCTGATCGCCGAGGACGTTGAGGGCGAGGCGCTGGCCACGCTGGTGGTCAACAAGTTGCGCGGCACGCTCAACGTCGCCGCCGTCAAGGCTCCCGGCTTCGGCGACCGCCGCAAAGCCATCCTGGGCGACATCGCCATCCTGACCGGCGGCAAGGCAATCACCGAGGACCTGGGCATCAAGCTGGAGAGCGTAAAGCTCGAGGACCTGGGCAAAGCCAAGCGCATCACCATCGACAAGGACAACACCACCATCGTCGACGGCGCTGGCAAGGCGGCCGAGATCGAGGGCCGGGTCAAGGAGATCCGCTCGCAGATCGAGAAGACCACCTCCGACTACGACAAGGAAAAGTTGCAGGAGCGGCTGGCCAAGCTGGTCGGTGGCGTCGCCATCATCAAGGTGGGCGCGGCCACTGAGACCGAGCTGAAGGAGAAGAAGGCTCGCGTTGAGGATGCTCTGCACGCCACTCGCGCGGCTGTGGAGGAAGGCATCGTCCCCGGCGGCGGCGTGGCGCTGGTGCGCGCCATTCCGTCGGTCGACGCGCTCATCAAGACGCTCGAAGGCGACGAGAAGATCGGTGCCAATATCGTTCGGCGCTCGCTCGAAGAGCCTCTGCGCCAGATCGTCGCCAATGCCGGCGAAGAGGGCGCGGTGGTGGCGGCCAAGGTTATCGAGGGCAAGGACAAGGACAAAGATTCGTACAACCCACACTACGGCTTCAATGCCCTTACCAACAAGTTCGAGGACCTGGTCAAGGCCGGCGTTATCGACCCCACCAAGGTAGCCCGCACGGCGCTGCAGAACGCGGCCTCGATCGCGGGTCTGCTGCTCACCACTGAAGCTCTGGTGGTCGAGATCCCCGAGCCCAAGCCGGCGCCGGCGGGCGGCGGGGGCGGCGGCATGGACGGCATGTACTGAGTAAAGTGGTCAGTGACCAGGGATCAGTGGTCAGTTCGGTCGCTGATCTGCTGGACTCAACCGCAAGTCAAAAGCCCTCGGCTTCGGCCGGGGGCTTTTTTGTACATCTGAATTCAATCGCAGTGCTCGGTAAGAAGAGCGCCGCAACTGGCGTGTGCGGGTGCAAAAAGCCTCACCGCCAGCCTGTGCGTGAAATCACCACCGCAGCGGCAGGGCCGCGGCGACGCCGCGCCCTCAGGAGGCAGCAGCGCGGATATCGGCGCCCTTGAACTCCGTCCGGATCGTCACCGTCTTCGGATGCATCGAGCGCAGCCAACCGGCAGCCAGCCAGGACCGCGGAATAATAAACTCCGACCATCCGCACTCGAGACACACACGCACATCCGGCGAGGGAGTCATGGGAGGGTGGCTCAACGTACGTGGACTGTTGCGGTACAAACGAATCTCAGCCGGGATAACGGAGATCGAATCCGCTTGGCACTTCGGGCAAGCCATACGCAATCCTCAGGACGCAAATCTTCACGGGCCTGGCAAGCAGGTACGCGGGATGATTTACTTTATACGCTAAACAAGTATTTCCACAACGAAAACCGCACAAAAAAAGGACAGTTACCCCAAGATTGTTGAAAATTGGTCAAGATTACTTTCATATTATCAAATTCTATTTCAGTAGATTTTCGCCATCGAATGCCTCTTCCGCGCAAGCGGCGCTCCAAAAATCAGATCCGTCATCCCTGCACGCCTCACGGAAACGCGATACCCTTTGGGGGAACCTCAGATGCTCTCGACCCGCGCTCGTCACGCCCTCCGGCACGATCTCGCATTCTTGCCGCTCGCCGCATGCCTGCTGCTCGCCGCAGCGCCGCTGCGCCCGCAGCAGACGGAAGCAACCGCAGCCTGGCGTCCGCAGATTCACTTCTACGCGCCGCCCAACTGGATCAACGATCCCAACGGTCCCATCCTGCTCAACGGCCAGTTCCATCTCTTCTTCCAGTTGAACCCCTTCGGCGACCAGTGGGGACACATGAGCTGGGGCCACGCGGTCTCGCCGGACCTCATCCACTGGAAGAGGCTGCCCACGGCGATCCCCGAAGAGAACGGTGTGGCCATCTTCAGCGGCTCCACGGTCGAGGACAGCCGCAACACCAGCGGCCTGTGCGGGGCGTTGGCGGCGCAGACTCCCGGTTGCCTCATCGCCGTCTATACGGGCGCCTCGGCCGGGCGCCAGACGCAGAACCTGGCCTATAGCCGCGGCGGCGGCATGAGCTGGATGAAGTATTCCGCGAATCCCGTCCTCGATCTCGGGCTCAAGGATTTCCGTGACCCCAAAGTCTTCTGGCATGCGGCCTCGGAGAGCTGGGTGATGGTGGTGGCGCTGCCTACGGAGCACAAGGCGCGCATCTACCGCTCGGCGAACCTGCGCCAGTGGACGCTGGCCAGCGAATTCGGCCCGGCCGGCGCGATCTCCGGCGTCTGGGAGTGCCCTGACCTCTTCGAGCTGCCGGTCTTCAGCACGGCGGGCAAGCGCGCCGGGAGCCGCTGGCTGCTCAGCGTGAATGTGGGCGCAGGCGGCCCGGCCGGCGGCGGCGCCGATCAGTACTTTATCGGAACCTTCGATGGGGTCCGCTTCGTCGAGGACCATCCCGGCTCCGGCCCGCACTGGGCCGACTGGGGCAAGGACTTCTACGCATCCACCTCGTTCGCCAACGGACCCGCGGGCCCGGATGGCATTCCCGATCGCATCTGGATCGCCTGGATGAACAACTGGCGGTACGCCGCCAAGCTCCCGGCCCTGCCTGGCCGCGGCGAGATGACCGTGGCGCGGCGGCTTTTCCTGCGCCAGCCGCCCCAGTATCCGCCGCCCACGCCCTCTGAGGAGCCTCTGCTGCTGGTGCAGCAGCCCATCCTGCCCGGCCCCGCCTATAAACCCTATGCAGCGTTCCTGGGCGCGCCGCCCTTTGAGACGATCGCCGAGGCCAACGCCAAACTGGCAAAGCACAAGCTCCCCGGCCGCGCTTACCGGCTCCGCTTCGATCTCGACCCCGGCGAGGCTTCGCAGGCGGGTGTGCGCATCTGCAGCGGCGGCGCGCCCGACGAAGAAACGCTGGTCGGGATCGACACCAGTTCCAGCCGCATCTTTGTCGACCGCACCCGCTCCGGCCGCACCGACTGGTCGCCGGATTTCCCGGCGCGCACCTCCGCGCCGCTCAAGCACCCGCAGATCGGTTCCATCCCCATCGAGATCGTGGTCGACAGCAACTCCGTTGAGGTCTTCGCGGAAAACGGCGAAACCGTCCTCACCAACCTGATCTATCCCTCGGCAACCAGCCAGGGGATTAGCTTCTTCTCCACGATCACACCGCCCGGATCGGCCCCGGCACGCGTCCGCAACGTCGAGATCGTCTCCTTTGAGCAGCCGGCAGCGCAGCCATAAGCGGACCGGCCCCGCGCCGAAACGGCCCGAACTTCACCCAAGCCCCCGCAAAGCAACCGCGCGCCAGCCAGTCCGGAAATCTTGCGTATGAGCTGCTGCGGCGGCAACCATTGCAGCGTCAAATCCGTCTACAGACCAGATCAGCCTGATTTGGCAAGGGATTGCAGCTCCGGCACCCCGGAAAACGGCCGGCCCGCGCAGCTTAAAATTGCCGGTATTTTCGTGCCGAATGGGGGTTGCCGGCGCAGGGCAAAAACCCGGGGCTTGCATTTTACGAACTTGTGTAGTAGTGTTTATGACACCTGTAGGAGATCACCTTTGAGCGACACCAAACTATCCAAGCTTGAGTTTCAGATCATGGAGGCGCTCTGGTCCCGCGGCGAACTCTCCATCCGCGAGATCCAGGAGAGCTTCCCGGCGATCCGCCTGCCCGCCTACACCACAATCCAGACCATGGTCTACCGCATGGAGGCGAAGGGCGTGGTGGAGCGCGTGAAGAAGGTTGGCAACTTTCACATCTTCGCGCCGTCCATCACCCGAGCCGAGGGGCAGCGCGGCATTCTCAACGACCTGCTGGCCTACTTCGGCGGGCGCAGCCAGCCGCTGATGGCGCATCTGATCGAATCGGGCAAGCTCTCGCTGGATGATGTACACGAAGCCGAGAAGGCGCTGCAGAAGGCGGCTCGGAAGGGAGAGAAGAGATGATCTTTCCTGCATTCAGCTCCGCACACTGGACGATCGCGCTGGTGAATCATCTCTGGCAGTCCACGGTTTTCGCGGCAGGGGTGTGGCTGCTGACGCTGGCGCTGCGCCGCAACCAGGCGCAAACGCGCCACCGGCTGTGGGTTCTGGCCTCGGCCAAATTTCTGCTGCCGCTCTCACTTCTGATCTCGACCGGCGGCTGGCTTGCAGCGCGGCTGCAGGCACCGGTGACGCAGCCCGCGGCATTCTCCATCGTGATGGAAGGGTTCACCGAGCCCTTTGCGGCGAGCGCCAACGCAGCGAAGACGGCTGTTTCGTCGCCGGCAAACACGAATTACGAAGTGCCCGCACAACACGCGCACGGCTGGCTCTGGCCGCTGCTGCTGGGCGTGTGGGGCTGCGGCACGCTGCTGTTGCTGGCCGGCTGGGCGCGCCGCTGGCTGAAGCTGCGCGGCGCTGTCCGCGCGGCAACACCGCTGATGCGGATCGCGGGCGTGCCCGTGCTGGTTACGCAGATGCGCATGGAGCCGGGAGTCTTCGGCGCCTTCAGTCCGGTGATTCTGCTGCCGCAGGGCATCCGGGAGCGGCTCAGTTCGGCGCAACTGGACGCGATCCTGGCGCATGAGCTCTGCCACGTGCGCCGCCGCGACAATCTGATAGCCCTGGTCCATATGTTTGTGGAAGCGCTGTTCTGGTTCTTCCCGGTGGTCTGGTGGGTGCGCGAGGGGCTGCTGGAGGAGCGCGAGCGCGCCTGCGATGAAGCCGTTCTGGAAACCCGCCGCGAGGCTCAGGTCTACGCCGAGGGCATTTTGAATGTCTGCAAGTTTTATGTCGAAGCGCCGATGAGCTGCGTCTCCGGAGTTACGGGGTCGGATCTGAAGAAACGCATCGTACGGATCATGGAAGAGCAAGTGCGGTTCAAGTTGGATATAGGCCGCAAGCTGCTGTTGTTTGCTGCGGCCATAATGGTAGTCATTCTGCCGGTTGGCGTGGGACTGGTGCACGCGGCCCAGGGCCAGGTCATGATGACGCGCAGCAACGGCATTGAGGGCGCATGGCAAGGGACGCTGCACACGCCGCGGGGCGATCAGCGCATGGTGGTGCAGATCAACAAAGGTGACACGGGCGCTTTGACCGCGACGGTGATCAATCTGGATATGATGGGTCCCATGGTTGCGCCCCATTTTCCGGCTTCGAAGCTCAGCTTTGCCGACAATGAGCTCAAGTTCACACTGGTGTTCGAGAACTCGAGCTTCGACGGGAAGATGTCCGGCGATCACAACTCCATCGACGGCTCATGGACTGGAGAACAGGGCACGCAGCATCTGCTGCTGGAGCGCGCCACGCCGGATACGGCATGGGCGATTCCGCAGCCGCCGCCGCGCATGAAGCCGATGGCGACCGACGCCAATCCCGGCATCGAGGTGGCCGTCATCAAGCCCAGCAAGCCAGGCGCGATGATGATGAAGGGATTCCGGGTGGGCGGCGATCGGCTGATCATGTCGAATGTATCGCTCCAGGATCTGATCGCGTTTGCCTACAATCTGGAGCCCAAACAGATTGTGAACGCACCTTCGTGGTTCAACTCCGACACCTACGACATCGAGGTCCAGCCCGATCAACCCGGCGCTCCAAGCAAGGAGCAGTGGACGAGTATTGTGCAGAAGCTGCTGGCCGAGCGCTTTCAGCTCAAATCCCATGAGGAACAGCGGGTGCTGCAGGCCTACATTCTGACGGTGGCGAAGGGCGGCCCGAAGATGACCAAGAGCGCTGTTCAGGCACTGGATGGGCGAGGAGGGCCAGAAGGAGCCATGATGAGGCCGGGGGCGTTTAACGCTCAGGCGTTCTCCATGGCTGATTTTGCCCACACGCTGCGCGCGATCTTTGACCGCCCAGTCGTCGATCAGACAGGCCTGTCCGGCCTGTGGGATTTCAATCTGAAGTGGACGCCGGATGAGACGCAGTTCGGGGGCATGATGAAGGGGCCGATGCCGCCCAGCGACGACTCAGCCGACGCGCCGCCACCACTATACACGGCGCTGCAGGAGCAACTGGGGTTGAAGCTGGAATCGGGCAAGGCGCAGGTTCCGGTGCTGGTCATCGACCAGGTGGAGCATCCTTCGCCGAACTAACAAAGGAGTGAGAGGAATCGGCAACGCGGCGCGCCCGGCGCGCCGCGACACGATACGACTGTCCAAACGGAAGCAAGGCAAACCATCATCGAGCGGTATATGCTTAGGCCACGTCATTTTTCCCAAGTAAGCGAAACAAAAATGCGCCGGGCGATTTCACTACGCCGGCCGTGGAGAGGGAATATCCCGATGAAGAATGCGTGTGCTCTGCATAATCTCGCTTTCGGCAGGAGGGTGCTGCTTGCCCTTGCCTGCGCCGCCGCCGGACTGATTCCGACCGCCATCTGCGCCCGTCCTGCCCAGGCCCAGGCTCCAGCCGCGAGCCAGGACATCACCGGCACCTGGCAGGGAACGCTGCATGCGCCGCAGCGCGATCTGAGAACCGTAGTAAAGGTCGCCAAAGACGCCAAGGACGCCGTGCAGGTGACGATGTACAGCATCGACCAGGGCGGCCAGGGTATGCAGGCCACTTCGGCCAGCTTTCAGGATGGCGAGCTGAAGTACGCAATGCAGTTCATCGACGGCGACTTCGACGGCAAGCTTTCCGGCGACCACAACTCGATTGACGGCATCTGGCATCAGGGAACGAACTCGCTTCCCTTGCTGCTGGTGCGCGCCACACCGGCCACGGAGTGGACCATCCCTGCTCCGGTACCGCGGATGGCTCCGATGGCCGCCAATGCGAATCCCGGCTTTGAAGTGGCCACCATCAAGCCCAGCAAGCCGGATCAGCAGGGCAAGGGATTCGGGGTTCGCGGCGATCGCATCATGACTCTCAACACCACGCTGAGCGACCTGATCAGCTTCGCGTATAACGTGCATGCCAAGCAGATCGCCGGCGGACCGGACTGGATGAATTCGCAGAAGTTCGACATCAACGGACAGCCCGACACTCCCGGCGCGCCGAATAGCGACCAGTTGAAGAGCATGTTCCAGAAACTACTGGCCGACCGCTTCCAGCTCAAGTTCCACAGAGAGACGCGGGAGATGTCGGCTTATGTGCTGACGGTCGCGAAGAACGGCCCCAAGATGACCAAAAGCACAGCCGACGCGAATGCGCTGCCCAGCCTGGGCCTCCGCGGATTGGGCGTGCTGGCCGTGCAGAACGCAACCATGGACGACTTTGCCCACCTCCTGCAGGCGGTGGTGCTGGACCGCCCGGTAGTGGATCAGACCGGCCTCACCGGCAAATGGAACTTTCTGCTCAAGTGGACGCCGGACGAGTCGCAATTCAGCGGCATGGGCATCAAAGTGCCCGCGCCGAGCGATGCGGTTGATGCGCCGCCGCCGCTGTTCACGGCTATTCAGGATCAGATCGGCCTGAAGCTGGAGGCGGGCAAGGCGCAGGTCGAGGTGCTGGTGCTCGACCACGTGCAGCAACCCTCAGCCAACTAGGCAACAGGCGGTAACAATCGACGATGCGGCGCACAGGCATAACATTTCTGATCCCGGTTCTCGTTTTGCTCTTCGCCGCAACCCCAGCCGCGGCCCGCGATGTGCATGGGCAGGTTTTCTTCCACGGCTTGCCCGTACCCGGCGCCACGGTCACCGTCACGCAGGACGACAAACACTTCTCCACGGTCACCGACGATCAGGGTCTCTACGATTTTGCCGATCTGGCCGACGGCTCGTGGAAGATCCGGGTCGAGATGAGCGGCTTTGCCCCGCTCACCGCGCAGATCACAGTGGCCGCAAATATGCCGCAGGGCAACTGGGAGCTGAAGCTGCTGGATCTTGCGCAACTGCTGCCGCAGGCGCAGGCGGCCAAGCCGCTGGAGACGCGCCCCGCGGCCGCGCAGGCCGCAGCGCTAACGCCCTCGCAGGCCGCACCGTCTGTCTCGCCCCAGCAGCCCGCTCAATCAGTCCCGCCGCCGAGCCCCGAGCAGCAGACCGAAGAAACGAACGAGCTGTCAGCCGACGGCCTGTTGATCAACGGCAGCCAGAGCAATGCGGCTACCTCGCAGTTCAACCTGGCGCCGGCCTTCGGCAACCAGCGCGCCAACTCGCGCGACCTCTACAACGGCAGCATCGGCGCCGTGGCAGACAACTCGGGCCTGGATGCGCGCCCGTATTCGCTCACCGGCGAGCAGATACCCAAAGCCTCATACAACCGCATCACCACGGTGGCCACGCTGGGCGGGCCGCTGCGCATTCCTCATCTGATGCCGAACGGGCCGAACTTCTTTGTCGCCTACCAGTGGACGCGCAACGCCGACGCCACCAACCAGACCGGCCTGGTGCCCGACCCGAACGAGCGCGGCGGGAATCTCTCCGGCCTGACCAATGCGCAGGGCCAGCGCATCACGATCTACGATCCGACCACCGGCCTACCCGTCACCGGCAACATTCCGGTCAGCGCCCAGGCCGCCGCGCTTCTGAACCTCTACCCCCAGCCTAACGTCACCAACAACTCGCTCTACAACTACGAGACCGAGGTGCTGAACGACACGCACGGCGACGCGCTGGAGTCGCGGCTGAACAAGACACTGGGCCGCAGGGACCAGGTTTATGGCGGCTTCGGATTCCGCAGCTCCCGCGCCAACAGCACCAACCTCTTCGGCTTCGTCGACAACACCAACACCCTGGGCCTGGATACGAGCGTGAACTGGTCGCACCGAGTGCATGGCCAAATCTTCGCGCTTCTCGGCTATCACTTCACCCGCCTGCGCACCGAGGTGCAGCCGCAGTTCGCCAACCGCGAGGACATCTCCGGCCTGGCCGGAATTACCGGCAACGATCCCTCGCCGGCGGATTGGGGTCCGCCCAGCCTGCAGTTCTCCAGCGGCATCGCCGCGCTCAGCGACGCCAACAGCGAGTTCAACCGCAACCGCACCGACGCATTCTCACTCAGCGTTACGGACACGCTCTGGCGCCACAACCTGACCTTCGGCGGCGACTACCGCAAACAGGAATTCAACGAATACAGCCAGCAGAATCCGCGCGGCTCCTTCACCTTTACGGGAGCGGCCACGCAGGGCAGCGGCGCGCCGGGAACCAGCGGATCCGACCTGGCGGATTTCCTGTTCGGCATCCCTGACACCAGCGCACTGGCCTACGGCAACCCGGACAAATATTTTCGCCAGTCCGTCTATGACATCTACGCCAACGACGACTGGCGGCTGTTGCCGCAGTTGACCGTCAATGCCGGGATGCGCTGGGACTACGGCGCGCCCATGACGGAACTGAAGGGCCGCCTGGTGAATCTGGACATCACGCAGGGATTCACCGCGGCCGCGCCGGTCGAGGGCAGCAATCCCATCGGCGGCCTCACCGGCACGCAGTATCCTGGCTCGCTGGTGCGCCCCGACAAACTGGGCTTCGAGCCGCGCGTCGGCATCGCCTGGCGGCCGCTTCCCGCTTCGACGCTGGTCATCCGCGGCGGCTACGGCATCTACGACGACACTTCGGTCTATCTAAATGCCGCGGAGAGCATGGCCCAGCAGGCGCCGCTCTCCACCAGCCTCAACGTCTCCAACAGCGCCACCTGCCCGCTCACTCTCGCAAACGGCTTCCGCGACTGCTCCGGCGTCACGGCAGACAACTTCGCCATCGATCCCAATTTGCGCGTCGGCTACGCGCAGAACTGGCAGCTCTCCGCGCAAACGGACATGCCCTGGGCGCTGGTGATGACCGCGACCTACATGGGCTCCAAGGGAACGCACGGCATGCAGGAGTTCTACCCCAATACCTACCCAATAGGAGCCGCCAATCCCTGCCCCTCCTGTCCGGCGGGCTTCGTCTACCGCACCTCGGGCGGCAACTCCGAGCGCGAGGCGGGCCAGATTCAGCTGCGGCGCAGGCTGCGCAGCGGCTTTGCCGCCACGGTGCAGTACACCTTCGCCAAGGCCATCGACGACGATGCGCAGGTGGGCGCGTTGGGCCACATAACGGTCACCACAGCGGAGCAGTTGGGCGTGAGCTCCGGCTCATCTTCCGGTGGCCAGCCCTTGATCGCGCAAAATTGGCTCAATCCGCGCGCCGAGCGCAGCCTCTCCAGTTTCGATCAGCGCCAGTTGCTGACCGTGCAGGCGCAGTACACTACCGGCATGGGCCTGGGCGGCCGAACCTTGATGAGCGGCTGGAGCGGCCGTCTCATTAAAGAGTGGACGGTGTCCACCCAGATCTCCGCGGGCAGCGGCCTGCCGGAGTCGCCGGTGTACATGGCCGCGGTTCCCGGCACCGGGTTCAGCGGAACCATCCGTCCCGACCTGACCGGCGCACCTCTCTACCAAGCCAGTGGCAACGCCCACCTGAACGTGAACGCCTACACCGCGCCCGCCAGCGGCGCCTGGGGCACGGCAGGGCGCAACTCCATCACTGGCCCTGACCAGTTCAGCCTCACCGGATCCATGGCGCGAACCTTCCGGCTGCGTGCACCGTACAACCTGGATGTGCGAGTTGACGCGACCAACCTGCTCAATCACGCGACCTTCGCCGAGTGGAATCCAATTGTGAACAACACCATCTTCGGACTGCCGTTTGCGCCCAGCGCCATGCGCAGCCTGCAGATCACCGGACGTTCTGAGGTTTTAGACGATGAATAAACTTCATGCATCGCTGCTGGCAATGGCGCTCGGCGCGGGCGTCGGCGCGGGCGCGCAGCAAATCGGCTTCAACACCAACCCGGACCAGGCCCAATCCTTCAAGCTGACCATCAATTCACAGCTGGTCGTCGAAACCGTCGTAGTGAAGGACAAAAAAGGCAACTTTGTCCCCGGCCTCACGGCAAAAGATTTCACGGTCACCGAGGGCGGCGTGCCGCAGACCATCAAAATCTTCGAGCACGAGCAGCTCAACACTACGGCCACTCCCCTGCCGCGCAGCAAGCCGGCCGACGAAGATATCACCATCTACAAAACGCTCACCCGCACCAAACTCGCGCCAGAGGCGCCGGACAGCAACAAGTACAAAGACAAGCGTCTGCTGGTGCTCTACTTTGACATGTCCGCCATGCAGCCCGGCGATCAACTGCGCGCGCTGGCCGCGGCGGAGACCTTCGTGCGCACGCAGATGACCACCGCCGACCTGATCTCCATCATGCGCTTCAATGGCGGATCGGTGGACATCCTCCAGGACTTCACCGCCGACCGCAACCGGCTGCTCAGCATCCTGCAAACCATGATCGTCGGCGAGGGCCAGGGCTCGGTCGATTCCATTGACGATGCGGCCAGCGCGGACACCGGCGCGGCCTTCGGCCAGGACGACAGCGAGTTCAACATCTTCAACACCGACCGCCAGCTCTCCGCGCTGCAAACCGCGGCCCGGATGCTGGAGCAGATGAACGAGAAGAAGTCGCTCATCTATTTTTCCAGCGGCCTGCGCATGAACGGCGTAGACAACATCGCGCAACTGCACGCCACCGTCGACGCGGCGATCCGCGACGGGGTTTCGTTCTGGCCCGTGGATGCGCGCGGCCTAGTGGCAGGCGCGCCACTGGGCGACGCTACCCAGGGCAATGCGGGCAATCAGGGCATGTACACCGGCGCGTCGGCGCAGGCGGTCACCGACCGCTTCCAGATCTCCCAGGACACCATGGTCTCCCTGGCCGCGGACACCGGCGGCAAGGCGCTGCTGGACAACAACGACCTGACGCGGGGCATTGTGCAGGCGCAGCAGGCCATCGCCGACTACTACGTCATCGGCTACTACACCACCAACACCGCGCAGAACGGCCGCTTCCGGCGGGTGAAGATTACGCTGACTCCGGAGCGCGAGGCCAGCCTCTCTTATCGCCAGGGCTACTACGCAAACAAGGAGTTCAAGCAGTTCACGGCAGCTGACAAAGAGCGCCAGCTTGAAGACGCGCTGATGCTTGAAGATCCCATCACCGATCTGACCATCGCCATGGAGATCGATTACTTCCAGCTCAATCGCGCCGAGTACTTCGTGCCTATTGTGGTCAAAATTCCCGGCCGGGAGCTGGCGCTGGCGAAAAAATTCGGAGCCGAGCACACGCTGATTGACTTCGTCTGCGAGATCAAGGATGAAGTCAGCGGATTCACCATCACTAACCTGCGCGATGACGTGAACATCAAACTCAGCGACGAAACGGCCACCGAACTGGCCAAAAAGCCCGTCGAGTACGACACCGGCTTCACGCTTACCCCCGGCCGCTACTCCATTAAGTTCCTGGCGCGCGACGACGAAACCGGCCGCATCGGCACCTACCAGACCTCGTTCGTCATTCCTAACCTGGACAAGGTGACCACTACGGTCCCCATCAGCTCGGTGGTGCTCAGCAGCCAGCGCGTCGATCTCAAGGACGCACTCTACAACGTGACCCGCGGCAAGGAACAGGCCAAGGAGGAGGCGGACAATCCGCTGGTCGAGGAAGGCGTCAAGCTGATTCCCAGCGTCACGCGCGTCTTCCACGCGGGCCGCGAGATGTACGTCTACCTGCAGGCCTACGCGGGCGGACCGGCTGCCGCGCGCGAGACGCCGGCGCAAATTTCGGCTCCGCTGCTGGCGTACGTGAGCCTCTACCGCGACGGGAAAAAGGCCTTTGAATCGAAGCCTGCGGCCGCCACGCCGGTAGCCGGCAACCGCCTGGGCATGACGCCATTCCATTTTGATCTGACCCCGGGCAATCTGGCTCCGGGCGAGTACCAGTGCCAGATCACCGTCCTCGATCCCGCCGGCCATCGCGCGGCTTTCTGGGTAAACCCGATCATGCTGATGCCCTAGAGCTGGTTGCATAAATCCCCTGGCGCGATCAGGAAGCATCCCTCAGGGGTTAAAACCCCTGATTTTATGCTCCTTTTACGGCACGGCTAAAGCCGTGCCCTTTCACGGCGCTATTTATGCAACCACTAGCAGCTCGCGTCTTGATCGCAGAAAAAACCGGACGCCTCTTAAGGCGTCCGGTTTTGCTTTCAGCGTCAATCCTCAAATCGAGAATCGTCCCGCATCTATTCCGTAGTGACCGAGTCGAGCGTGACCGGCCCGAGCAGCCCCGAGGCCTGCAGCGGCGAATCCGCGTTGTACGGCTTGAACGTGATGAAGGTGTACTTCCTCACCGCATCCGGCTGCTGGTCGCCAATGAGCCGGTTGACCCATGCGTTCGTCACTTTGATGACCACCTGGTTCGCACCCGGCTTGACCGCCGAGGTCACGTCCACGCGGAAGGGCGTGTGCCAGACCTGGCCCAGCGGCTTGCCGTTCACCGTCACCTCGGCCAGGTTCTTCACGTCGCCGAGGTCCAGCCACAGATGCCCATGGCCCTTCAGCCACTCCGGCTTCACGGTGAGTGTATTGGTGTAGGCGCCCACGCCGGAGAAGTACTTCACGCCCTCGTCGCTGCTGTCGTTCCAGGCCGAGAGCGTGTCCAGCGTGATGGACGCAGGCGCGCCGCGGTCAGGCTGGAAGCTAAGCTTCCACGGTCCCTCTATCGTCGTCAGCTCGGTCTCCGTCACGGCGGGCAGCGTGCGCGAGCTCTGCTGAGTAGGCTTGCGGAAGACCACGAACACCGATCCCCACGGCTCCAGCTTCAGCGGCACGGTGGTGCGCCCGTCGGCAATGGTGTAGGAGACCGGCTCGATCTTGCCTGTGTCTGAGTGCCAAAGTTGCGGCTCCTTGCCGGTTATGCGGAAGGTTGCGTCCACCTGCTCGGTGCGGTTGTTGCGATTGTCGACGAAGTAGAGGTCGCCATTGGCCAGCTTACGATGCGCGAACAAAATGCTTGTGTCGCTCTCCGGCTTGGTGTACTCGAAATCGGGCGCCACATTCAGATCCTTGAAGACATCGCCCAGATCTTCACCGGCGTAGACCTTGCCTTTGCCCACGCTGTGCATGCCGGTTCCGTCACCGAAAAGCTCGTTGTCCAGGCGCGTGAACTCCTGCTGATTGTCGGCCAGGCTGGGATCGTCGAAGGGCTTGGGCCCGGCGACAATCGCTCCTGCCTCCACCAGCTTGTAGATGGCGCGCAGCACCGGCAGGGACATGTGCTGGCTATATGGATCGAGGCCCAGCACGCGGTAGTTCATTCCCCCTGGCGTCACCAACCGTCCGTTCACCACGCTCAGCTCGTGAATTAGAGCATCCGCGTTGATGTAGTCGAAACCGTAGCCCTCAGGAATGTTCGGCGCGCTGTGCGCGAAGATCGCCGTCAGGTTGGAGTCCTCGCCGTAGAAGTAAACCAAGTCCGCGCCGAAGTGTCCCTGCTGCAGCAGGAAGCTGGTCCGCGCCAGATACTTCACCCACGGACCGGCCTGCGTAGCCCAAGTGTCGTTGCGGTTGAACCACTGGCCGCAGTTGCCCAGCGTCAGCCCCGGAACCTTGCCGATCAGTGGCTGGTGAGCCGATTCGTGAATGACAAAGCGGTTGATGCCGTTGGTAAATTCGGCATCGGCGAAGGGCTTCAGCGTGCCCGGCGACCACGCCCACGCCGACGACGAGGTGCATGTGGTCAGAGACTCCGCCGCCGCGATGTTCTGCCCGTAGATATGCGCCACGGAAGCCGACTCGCGGTCGTCTGCGTTGTACCCGTATTGCACGGGGACGATGCCGGGCGTCTGCGTCCACAGCGCGCCCATCGGCACTTCGCTGTACTTCTTCACTGCCATGCCATCGGCCACAAAGGCGCGCCCGCCCTCGTGCGACTCAGAGTAGTGGCCCATTCCCCACTCGTGCAGCACGGCCTCAAGCTCGCCGTAGTGCTCGGTGGCGATCAGGTCGCCGATGGTCTCGCGGAAGTCCCACAGGAACCGGTCGCTGGCCGCCGCGCTCTCCACCACGTGCCCGGCGAGCACCGGCATCCAGGGCACCGGATCGTAGCCGCGCAGCTTCCTGAACTGCGCGATCATGTTGTCGGTCCAGTTCTGCGACCCCGCCTCCCAGCTATCGTTGATGACAAAGCGCAGCCCATGCTTGCCGATCAGGTCCGGACCGACAGTCTCCTTAAAGTTGTTCAGGTAGTGCTCCATGTAGTTCTTCACATACGGCCCGTTCAGCTTGTCCACTTCCAGGCCGGTCGCCTCGGGTGTCGCCGGATGGTTGGTGATCCCCAGCAATGAGTAGCCAAAGCGCAGCACCACCCAGTTGCCGGGAGGCGGCGTCCAGTCCAGCGTTCCGTCCGGATGCATCTTCCCGGTCAGGTTGATCACGTCTCCCTTGGCGATCGCGTCGGTTGGGTCCACCGCCGGCGTCGCATATTCATACAGGTCCGGCACCGGCACAAACGCGCCCTTCTCCTCGAAGCGGTTCACGCAGGCACCGGGATGCAGCGCCAGCTCGGCAATCCGGTAGTCGGTGATCGGAGCGGCCGGCGTCGCCGGAGGCGTGTAGTTATTCGGCGCATGGAACTCCGGCCGCATGAAATTCAGGCGGAAATACTTCGCCGTGACGGCCGGAAACGCAACCGTCTGCTCCGGCGAGCGTCCGTCGGGCAGCTCCGCCACCACGTGGAAGTTCACGCCGTCGTCGCTGGCCTGGAGCGTCTTGATCGGCGGCATATAGCCTGCGCGGTAAGCCTCACCGCGGCTTGGATTCACTGTCATGTAGGTGATGGCATGCATGGTGACCGGCTCAGGGAACGCATACTGAATCCATGCGCTCCCGCCCACGTCGGGGATGGGAAGCTGAGTAGTCCTCTCCAGATCGCCGTCCGTGAGCATGGCGAAGTCCGGCGAGCCGGCGCTGGCCGTAATCGTAGGATGCAGCGCCGCGAGCGGCACGTCGCCGGCCGGCCTGCGATAAGCCACCACCACCGAGTCGGCGTAGAACTGCGGCTCCGCCATGCCCGGCGCCAGCGGCTGATCGTGCCGGACCATATCCTGGAACGCTCCCGTCACCGTCGGCGGATGATTCAGCTTGCCCGTGAACGGCTGGCCGCCCTCAACGTCGGTCTCGCTCCACACGTACTTCTTCATGCCCTGTGCGGCCGGAACCCACGGCCCGCCGGACTCGCTCCATCCAGGCGACCCGGCCACGGCCATTTCCATGCCGAACTGATCGCCAAGAGTAATGGCGTATTTGAACGCATCCTTCCAGCCCGGCGTCATATACACCAGCCGCTTGGCCACCACCTGCGGCGTGGTCAGGTTGGCGTCGAAGTTCTGGAAGCCGACCACCCCCACGCTGTGCATCCACTCCAGATCGAGCTTGATGCCTGCCTTGGTGATGTTGCCGTTCATCCAGTGCCACCAGACCCGCGGGCTGGCGCTCTGCGGCGGATTGTTGAAGCCGCTGCGGAGCGGGTCGGCCGTGTTTTGCGCCATCGCCATACCAAGGCCAAAGGCCAGCACGAAGCCGGCCGTGATCAACTTCGTTCCCAGGTGTTTCATTGCCTCTCCTTTTGCAATCGGCCCGTGCAGGCCGCACAGAGCCATGGCTCGCGGGGAGCCGGAATGACGTCACCCATTGTATGCTCGGCGTCCCGATTCAAGCAGCAGATTTTGCGCCGCCTTCCGAGCCTGCCTACAGCGTTTCAGATTCTGCTCTCTTCAGAAACCTTGCGGCTGAGTGACTTTTTCCTTAAGAAAGAGCCACCTTGCAGGATGTCAAAGCGCCAAGATGTGAAGCGTAAACGCTGGTGCCAGCTTTCTGCCGGGGTGGCAGCATGTCTGCCGGCTTTTTCTCCACGCGGCCGCCCGCGCCGCCCCGCAACCATATACACCGCACGGCCCGTTGCGTTAACCTTTCCGCTGTTATGAAAAACTCGCCTGTGTTTCGCCCAGCCTTCCTCCTTGTCCTGGTCAGTAAATCGCTGTTGCCGGCTCTGCTGATTTGCGCGCCGGCCATCTCCGCCCGCGCTGTCGCGCAGGCGCCCCTGCCGGACTCGCCGGCCATCGAGGCCCAGGCCCGCGCGCTGCTCTCCAAGCTCACGCTGGAGCAAAAAATCACCCTGATCGGCGGCAACCCCGCCACCATGGGCACGCAGCCCATGCCCTCCATCGGCTTGCCCAGCCTCAGAATGTCCGACGGCCCGGTGGGCGTGCGCACCTGGGGGCCGACTACTGCGTATCCCTCCGGCGTTTCGCTGGCCGCCAGCTGGGACCCCGAGCTGGTGCGCCGTGAAGGCGTGGCACTGGGCAAGGACGCGCGCGCCCGCGGCGTCAACTTCCTGCTCGGGCCCGGCGTCAATATCGCGCGCTCGCCGCGCAACGGCCGCAACTTCGAATACTTCTCCGAGGACCCGTTCCTCAACGCCGCCATGGTGGTTCCATACGTCGAGGGCGTGCAGTCCCAGGGCGTCATCGCCACCGTCAAGCACTACGACCTGAACAACCAGGAGTCCCTTCGCAACACCGCCAGCTCCGATGTGGACGAGCGCACCATGCGCGAGATTTACCTGCCCTCCTTTGAGGCAGCGGTGACCAAGGCCGACGTTGGTGCGGTCATGAACTCCTACAACCTGATCAACGGCGCTTACGCCACCCAGAACGAGTTCATCAATCTCAAGGTTCTCAAGGGCGACTGGGGGTTCAAGGGCGTGCTCATGTCCGACTGGGGCGCCACCCACGACGCGGTGGGCGCGGCCAATAACGGCCTCGACCTCGAAATGCCCGACGCCAGGTTCATGAACGCGCAGAATCTCCTGCCCGCCATCCAGAGCGGCGAGGTCAAAGAGTCCACTATCGACGACAAGGTGCTTCGCCTGCTGCGCCTGACGCTGCGCTACCGCTTCATGGACCGTCCGCAGTTCGATCCCGCCGACTCCACTTACTCGGTCGCGGATCGCGCCGTCGCCCTGCAGGGGGCTCTGGAAAGTATCACCCTGCTCAAGAACGAGGGCCACCTGTTGCCGCTCGACCCCGCCAAGGTCAGGACCATCGCCATCGTCGGCCCCAACGCCTATCCGGCGGTCACCGGGGGCGGCGGTTCCTCGCTGGCCACGCCCTTTGAGCCCATCAGCACACTCACCGGCATCGCCAACTTCCTCGGCCCCAAAGTTGCCGTGCTCTGGGACCGCGGCCTGCCCGAGGCGACGGACTTCTTTGCACACACGGCATGGTCCAACGGCGTGCAGGCTGAGACTTATCCCAGCACCGACTTCACCGGAACGCCCATCGCCTCTATGCTCAACGCCATCAATTACTGGCGGCCCGACACACGCGGCCCCGCGCAGCACACTGCGCAGAGCATCCGCTACACTGCCGATTTCAAGGCCGATAAAACAGGCGAATATCTGGTGATGGCCGCCAACGCAAACCGGGACATCCGCAAGATCTTCATCGACGGCAAGCAGCTTGAGAACGACCCCCTCGTCGACGGCCACACGCCGCAGTCCTGGGAGCTCGACCTCCGGGCCGGCCAGAGCATCCACGTCCAGGCCGACTATGTGCCCCACGACTCCATGAATCATCTTTCGCTGGGCATCGCCTATGAGCCGGACCTGGTCACCGAGCAGGCGCGTAAGCTCGCATCGCTGGCCGATGTGGTGGTGGTCGCCGTTGGCTTTGACCGCTACTCAGAAGGCGAAGGCCACGACCGCACCTTCAAGCTCCCCTGGGGCCAGGACGAGCTGATCGAGGCCATGGCCGCGGCCAATCCGCACACCATCGTCACCATCACCGGCGGCGTCGGCACCAGCACCAGCCGCTGGCTGGGCAAGGTTCCCGCGCTTCTCCAGGTTTACTATCCCGGCCAGGAGGGCGGCACCGCCGTGGCTGATATTCTTTTCGGCAAGCACGACCCCGAGGGCAAGCTGCCGGTCACCTTCGACCATAGCTGGGAGACCAGCGCCTCGTATCCGTACTTCTACCCCGTCCCCGGCGCCGACACCACCTTGCACGTCACCGAGCCCGGCGGCCGCCAGTTTGACTACACCGTCGAGCACATTCGCTACGGCGACCGGCTGATGGTCGGCTACCGATACTGGACCACCACCGGCAAGCATTCGCTCTATCCCTTCGGCTTCGGCCTCAGCTACACTACCTTCAGCTTCTCCAACCTGCACGTGCCCGCCGCTGCCAGGTCCGGTTCCACGGTCACGGTCGGCTTCGACGTAACCAATACCGGCAAGGTGGAAGGCGCCGAGGTGGCCCAGCTCTACGTCTCCGATCCCTCTGCCAAGGTCGATCGCCCGGAGCGCGAGTTGAAGGGCTTCGAGAAGGTTCGCCTCGCGCCCGGAGAAACAAAACACGTGACCCTGTACCTCAACGCGCGCGCCTTCAGTTACTGGGATACGCCCGCGCACAAGTGGACCATTGATCCCGGCCGCTTCGTCATTCGCGTCGGCGACTCGAGCGAAAACACCTCGCTCCACGCCGACCTCACCCTGCAGTAATCCGCAATCCGCGAAGAAAAACGGCCTGCACCACGCACCGGGCAGGCCGATTTCCTGTTTGCGGCAGCTATCATCGTCCCATGAAGCGCGTCCTTCTCTCCTGGAGCAGCGGCAAAGACAGCGCCTGGACTCTCCATCTCCTGCGCCGCGACCCGAAGATCGAGCTCTGCGGCCTGCTGACCACCCTGAACGAAAAATTCCAGCGCGTCGCCATGCACGGCACCCGCCGCTCGGTGCTGGAAGCGCAGGCCCGCGCCGCCGGGCTTCCGCTCTGGATGGTGCCGCTGCCCTGGCCATGCTCCAACGAAGCTTACGAGCAAGGCATGGCGGAGGTCTGCGAGCGAGCGGTCAACGAGCGCATCGGCGCCGTCGCCTTTGGCGATCTCTTCCTCGCTGACGTCCGCGCCTATCGCGAAACGCAGCTCAAGCCCACCGGTCTGGAGCCGCTCTTCCCCGTCTGGCAGTTTCCAACCGATGAGCTGGCCCGCGCGATGATCGCCGCCGGGCTCCGCGCCCGCATCTCCTGTGTGGATACCAGGCAGTTGCCCGGCCAATTCGCAGGCCGTGAGTTCGACGCTGCGTTGCTGCGCGATCTCCCGCCCGGAACCGATCCCTGCGGCGAGCGCGGCGAGTTCCACACCTGCGTTTACGCCGGTCCCATGTTCGCGTCTCCCGTAGCGATTGAAACCGGCGAGATCGTCGAGCGCGACGGCTTCGTCTTCGCCGATTTTCTGCCGGTCAGTACGTAGCGCGTCCTCCGCTTACGTCGTAGCACTGCCCGGTCACGAACGAGCACTCGCGGCTGGCCAAGAAATGCACCACCGCGGCCAGCTCTTCCGGCCGCCCCGTCCGCTTCATCGGAATCCTCTGCACCATGTAATCCACCTGCGCCGGGGTCAACTGGTCGAGGATCTTCGTATGGATCACGGCGGGGGACACAGCGTTGATGCAGATGCCCTCAGCCGCCACTTCTTTGGCGATCGATTTAGTCAGGCCGATGAGCGCGGCCTTCGACGCCGAATACGCCACCATGTTCGGGTTGCCCTCTTTGCCGGCAATCGACGCGATGTTAACGATGCGTCCGTAGCCCTGCGCGCGCATGAACGGCAGTACCGCGCGGCAGAGGTAAAACGGCCCATGAATGTTGACCGCCATCACCCTGTGCCAGTCATCGTCAGTCTGTTCCCAGATGGGCGCGGCCTTGCCGGCAATGCCCGCGTTATTCACCAGAATCTCAATCGCGCCTGCGGCGTCCATCACCTTCCTAACGGCTTCATCCACCTGCTCCCGGTTCGTCACGTCAAGCGCCAGCGCGAATGCATCTCCGCCGATCTTCTCGGCCGCTGCGGTCGCAGCGCCAAAATCGATGTCGCACAGCGCCACGCGCGCTCCCGCGGAGGCAAGCTGACGCGCAATGACCTCGCCAATGCCCGTTCCCGCCCCGGTAACAAGGGCTGTCTGACCCGTTAGTTCCAGCAATTGCCTGCGCTCCCTTCGGCATCCACGCCATGGTCGCGCAGCGGAGCCGCTTCGCGCAAGCGCGAGCCGTGCCGATCGCCTTGTTGCCGTGCGGGAATGAGCCGGAGGTTACCGCAGGCTGCGCAGCGCCGGATACAGCTTCCTCCACCGCGCGTAACCCGTCTTATATGCGGCGAGATCGGCCGCTTCCGGCTCAATGCGCTGCGCCACCTCAATCGCCTGCGCGCAGGCTTCGTCCAGATCGGCCCAGTGTCCCGCGCCTACGCCGGCCATCAGAGCGCAGCCGAATGCGCCGCCTTCTTCCGCGGTCAGCACCTCTACGGCATGCCCGTACACGCCCGCCTGAATCCTGCGCCACAGCGGCCCGCGCGCGCCGCCGCCGCCCAGCCGGATGCCGCTGACCGGAATGCCCAGCTCGGCAAACAGCGTAAACGTGTCCTTGAGCGAATACGCCACGCCCTCCAGCACCGCCCGCACAAAATGCGCCGCCGTATGTACGGTGGAGATACCGGCAAAGGCCGCGCGCACCTCCGGGTCCAGATGCGGCGTGCGCTCGCCCAGCAGGTACGGCGCCCACTCCAGCGCCTCGCAGCCCGCCGGGACCTTCGCAGCGGCTTCGTTGAGCGCGTCGTAGCCCTGCGCCGCGAAGAACGTCTCCTTCAGCCAGCTCAGGCTCAGTCCCGCCGACTGGGTCACGCCCATCACGTGCCACAGCCCCGGAACCGCGTGGCAGAAGGTGTGCAGCCGCCCCTTCGGATCCTTCGTCGGCGCGGCCGTCGCCGCAAACACCACCCCCGAGGTCCCAATGGTCGCCGAAACCGACCCCGGCTGCAGGATGCCCATGCCCACGGCTCCGGCTCCCTGGTCGCCCGCTCCGGCCACCACCGGCGTGGCCGTCGCCAGACCGGTCTTCGCGGCCGCGCCGGCGCTGATCTGCGCACAGACCTCCGGCGACTCATACACCTTCGGCAGCCAGCTCTCGTCGATCCCGGCAGCCTGGGCCACCTCGCGCGACCAGCAGCGGTGCGAGACGTCCAGCAGCAGCGTGCCGGAGGCCTCCTGCACGTCGATGGCGAACTCGCCCGTCAGCCGATAGCGCACATAATCCTTGGGGCAGAGGATGTGCCGCACCCGCGCAAAGATCTCCGGCTCGTGCTCCTTCACCCACAGCACCTTGGTCAGGGTAAAATTGGGCAGCGCCGGGTTGCAGGTCAGCTCGATCAGCCGGTCATAACCGAGCGTCGCGGTCAGCCAGTCGCACTGCGGCTGCGTGCGCGTATCACACCAGATCAGCGAGGGCCGCAGCACCTGCCCGGCCTCGTCCAACAGCACCGCGCCGTGCATCTGCCCGGTCAATCCAATTGCCGCAATCGGATGGCGCGGCTGGGGCGCGGCCGCGAGCGCCTTCTGAATCGCCTGCTGAGCCGCGCGCCACCAATCCTCAGGATCCTGCTCCGCCCAGCCGGGATGCTCGGTCCGGAACGGCGCGTGATCGCTCGAGGCCGCGGCGATCAGTTTGCCCGCTCGGTCCACCACCACGGCCCGCGTTCCGCCCGTGCCTACGTCCATGCCCAGGAACCACATCGTCACAACCTCACCGTTCTAAATCGATTTTATGCAGCGCCCGCAGCATAGCAGCCCGGGCCGAGCCGGCGGAAGCGCGCCGGGAGAAACCCTACTCAATCACTGCAGCAGCCCGCGCAAGTAACGCGCTCCCTCCAGCGCAATCCTCTCCGGCGAGACCGCCGGATCGCCATACAGTGCGCCCAGCGAATCCGGCTCGCCGGCGGACCACCCGAAGCCTTCGATCATCAGGTAGCCCTCGTACCCGATCCCGCGCAGCGCCGCTATGATAGCCGGGAAATCCACGTGCCCGCTGCCCAGCAGCCCGCGGTCGTTCTCGCTGGCGTGGATGTGCGCCAGCCGCTTGCCCAGCAGCCTCACCGCGCCGGCAACGTCCTTTTCCTCGATATTGGCGTGGAAGGTGTCGATGGTCACGCCCACGCGCGCGTGCCCCACCGCCTCGCACAACGCCCGCGCCTCCGCGCCCGTGTTCAGAAAGAGCGACTCCGCGCGGTTCACCGGCTCGATGGAGAGGATTACGCCGTGCGCATCGAGATCATCGCCCAGCGCCTGGAAGCACTCCACCGCGCGCTGCCACTCATCCTGCGTGCGCCGCCGGTCCGTCTGGTAGCCGATCGGCGCATACAGCGGCCCGCCGATCAGCCGCGCGCCGGCCTCCGCCGCAACTTGGATGCAACAGCGCAGATGTTCGAGCGCCCTCCGCCGCACTGCCGCATCCGGGCTGATCGGATTTACGCCGGCCGGCAGAATCGCGCACACCGTGCACTCCATCCCGCTCGCCTCAAAAGCTCTCCGCGGTTTCAGGCTGGCGAGCGCCGCCGGATCGAACATCGGCAACTCAAATCCATCGAAACCTTGCTCGCGGAGCCGCGGCAGCAACTCCAGGTGCGCCGCCTTCAGTTTCGTCGTCCATGCAAACGCGCTGACGCCAATCTTCATCTCGTTCTCCCGGGCAAAACCCAACTGCGCGAAGCCCGGCTACCAGCATAGCGCCGCGGACCGCTCCGCCAACACACCGATAGAGCCGCAAACACAGCGAGAAATCGCGAGTCTCCTGATCGGCTACACTGATCGGTGCCGCGCTGTGTGCGCGCAGCCTCTCCATGAAGAGACTTACTCCCATTCGAGCCCGACTTCTTCCTGCGCAACAGCCCGTGTGGTTTGCGGCGCTGGCAATCTCCGTGCTCGCGCCATGCTCTTGCCTCCACGCGCAGGCAAACGCATCCGCAAGCAACCCCGCCGCGCAGCTTGCGCTTGCAACCGACGCCGTCTCTCCCTCGCGTTTTCTCGCCGTCCACGGCCGCCGCGCCTCCATTGATGGCTACGCGAACTCCACCCTTGAGGCCTGGGTCTATCCCTTCCAGATTCTCAGCGGCTACCGCGTCGCCTTCCTTCCCCAGGGCGCAACGACGCCCATTCCCGGGTCCAGCATCCTCACCCGCGTCATTTACGAGCCGAATGCAGTCACCCGCGTTTATCTCGGTCCTGACTTCATCGTCCGCGAGCGGATCTTCGTCCCGCTCGACCAGCCCGGCGTGATCCTCACCTATCAGATCGAAGGCAGCCGACCTGTCGAGATCGTCGTCCATGCGGTACCTGTCCTTGACCTTATGTGGCCCGGCGGCCTCGGCGGCCAAAGCACTGTATGGAATGCCGCACTCTCTGCCTTCGTGCTCTCCGAGCCCGCCGATGGATACAGCGCAGCCGTCGGCTCGCCGGAGATCGTCGCTCACGATGATGTTGTCAACTCGCCCGACGAGAACGGCGCAACCAACTTCATCGGCTTCACACTCCAGCCGGACATTTCCGGCGCGGCCCGCGTCTATCTTGCGCTCAATCCACCGCATGCCTCCGATTCCGGCGCAATCCTGCAACAGATCATCCGCAATCGCGAGCAATACGAAGCCCAGTCCGCTGCGCAACTCCGCGATTTCCTCAATTCGACCCTGCGGATCGAAACTCCCGACCAGCGCGTCAACCAGGCCATCGCCTGGTCGGAGGTTGCGCTCGACCAGGCCTGGATCTGCAATCCCCAGCTGGGTTGTGGCTTCGTCGCTGGCTACGGTCCCTCGCGCGGCGCGCGCCGTCCGCAGTACAACTGGTTCTTCGCCGGCGATGGGATGATCGCCGCCGGAGCCGCGCTCAGCGCCGGCGACGCAGCGCGAGCCCGGCAGGAGTTCGAATTCATACTCCGCTACCAGGACCCCAAAACCGGCATGATTTGGCATGAGCTCTCGCAGAGCGCGGGACTAATAGACTGGGCCGGCAAGTTCCCCTACATGTTCGTCCACGTCGACATCAGCTTCCAGTTCCTGGCCGCGCTGGAAGACTACGTGACGACGAGCGGCGACAATGCCTTTGTCCGCGATCACTGGGACGCCATCGCCGCCGCGTATCGTTACTGCCAGACGATTATCGACCCATCATCCGGCCTGCCGCGCATTCCCGCCGGCAAGGAGGGCGCAAACGAGCAGGACCGCATCGCCGACGACCTGGGCCTTTCCACAAGCTTTGTTCAGACTGCCTCGGCGTTTGCGCATCTGGCCGCGCTCACCGGCCACACGGCCGAAGCAGATGAAGCCGAGCACGCCGCGCATCGCGCCGCCGCCGCAATTCCCGCCCACTACTGGAGCGCGCAGCAGCAGTTTTGGGTGGGCGGCCACACCACCTCCGGCGCGGAGGCGCCGGAACATCACAGCGGTCCCGCCGCCGCACTTACACTCCATCTCTTCAGCCCCGGGCAGAACGCCGCCATGCTCGACCAGCTTGCCTCATCCGCCTTCCAGACCGACTGGGGCACACGCAGCATTGGCGCGGGCTCGGCCGGCTACAATCCCTCTTCCTATGCCAAGGGCAGCGTCTCGGCACTCGGCACCGCCTTGCTCGCGCAGGCCTTCTGGGCCGAGCATCGCCCCGCGGCGGCTCTCGGCATGTGGCAGGCGCTGCTGCCGTGGTTCTCGCTGGACTCGCTCGGCCACATGCACGAGGTGCTTTCGGGCAGTCTCTATCGGCCGCAGCTTGAGTCCGTGCCGGAACAGACCTGGTCTTCGGCCGGCTTTCTTCAGGCGACCATCCGTGGTCTGGTGGGTCTGCGCGTGGACGCGGCTGCCAACCGCGTCCTCTTCGCTCCGCATCTGCCGGCAACGTGGGACGGAATTACGATCCGTCATGTTCAGCTCGGCCGAGCGTCGCTCGACCTCACGCTGCATCGCACCGAACAGGGTTTTACGTTGGCCATTGACAACGCAGGCCCGCCCTGCACCATCGAATTCGTCCCGCAACTTCCCCTCGGGGCGCGCATTGTACGTGCCGAGCTCAACCACAAGGCCGTCGCGGTCGCTCAGGACTCTTATCCGCAGGAGACCGACGCGCGCCTGACCCTGAACGCGCCGCACGGCTCCAGCGAGCTGACCCTCAATGTCGAGGGAGGCGTTGCGCTGCTCCAGGCCCCGCCCACTCTGCAACTTGGCCAGCCCTCTCGTGGCGTTCGTGTCGTCGATATGACCCTCGCCGGCCATGCCCTGACGCTCAACGCCAACGTCCCCACAGACCGCGACGCGCATTTGCAGTTGCAAACCGGATGGACGCTGGAAAAAGCCGAAGGTGCGACTGCGCAACTGCTCCCCAATGGCCCGCTCGATCTGCTCTTCGCGCCGAAGGCAGAAGAAACGTACGCCGGGCCTTACCGCCGCGTGCAGGCGATCCTCACTTTCAAGCCATAGTGGCGGCAGCGCCAGCAACGGAACGTGAGTTCATTCCGCCAGGGCCCCTCCACCACAAAACTTCGCGCTCAGAGCCGCACCCGGTCCGGTTGCGTCTGCCATAATCGCTGTATCTCATTCTTAGGGAGGCTGTCCTCATGCCCGAACCGAACATTGCGCAGAAAGGTCCTTACGCTGTTCAAGTTGAAGCCGGTAAAAGCTACTACTGGTGCGCCTGCGGACGCAGCGCCGGCCAGCCCTTTTGCGACGGCAGCCACAAGGGCACCGGCTTCACCCCGGTGCAGTATGTCGCGCCCGAGTCCAAGACCGTCTACTTCTGCGGCTGCAAGCACACCGGCAGCCCCACGATGTGCGACGGCAGTCACGCGAAGCTCTAGAGCGATTTAGGAAATAAGGTGAGGAGGTAGAGTGATTGCAAGGCCGCCGCTCCCTGCCGGTCGCGTCGACTTGACTGCATCGACTCACCGTACAGTATTTCCTAAACCGCTGTAGCCGGCGGCGCAGTTCCCTCCGCATGTTGGCAAGATCGCAGCGGATCCTGCAGAAGAATCAAGCCTCGTTCGCGGCATCGCGGCAGCTCGCCGGCGTAATCCGGCGCATGCTTCCGTTCTCACCACAGAAACTTCAATGCGAATTGAATTTGCCGCGAGGTTGTCGACGTACTGGTGACGACCCCGGCGGTCGGGGAAACCCCCGCGGGAGTAAACACCACCTCATTCGGCGTATTGAAATTTGCGCGATTCAAAATATTGAAAAACTCCGCGCGGAATTGCGTCGCCAGGCGGTCGGGGATGGGAATATCCTTCAGCATCGAAAAATCCCAGGTGGCAACGCCTGGGCCTCTTAAAGTATCGCGGCCGAGATTTCCATAAAAGCCGCTGCCCGCCGGCGGAGCCAGAAAGGCCGCCGGGCTGAACCACTGAGCGGGGTTTCCGGTCATCACAGGCCCCGTAAACGCCGGGTTAGCAAACGGACGCACCGGATTTTTGGTGTCTCCATTATTCGATGGGTTATAGCTGAGCTCGGGCGTAAACGGGAATCCCGACTGCAGGGTCACAATCGAATTCACCGTCCAGCCTCCCACCAATTTACTGGCAGGATGGCCCGCGCCACTCAGAAATTCCTGGTGCGGTCCGAACGGCAGTTCATAGCTTCCGTCAATCACTCCCACACTCCGCACGTCATAGGTCGCGGGTCCCCAGTCGGCTCTCAGGTCAAATGGATTCGAGACCAGACCGGGCGCATTCCCCGCAGCCGTCGCATTCAGAGAGTCGCCGTCGTCGAGCGCCTTCGACCAGGTGTAAACGCCGCGCAGCAGCAAGCCGTGACTCATGCGGTGGTTCAGGTCCAACTGCAATGCGTTGTAAGAAGACGTCCCTTCAGAAAACCACGCCCATGCGGCCCCCAGCGCAGGATTCGCCAGCGGTGCTCCTGCCGGAATGTAATAAGAGCCGGCGGGAACCGCTGCTCCCGCCAGTGGTGCGGGAAAGTTACCCGGGTAAGTCGCCGGGCATGGAGACGCAGGACAAACTGCAGGCGCCGGTTCGTTGTCGTCCAGGCTCACGATCTCATGGTATCCATGCGAGCCCACATACCCGATGGTGAAAACCGTGTTCGCCGTGAGTGCCTGCTCCAGCCGCAGTGAGTAGGAGATCAGCGTCGGGGTGCGCATGTCCGGCTGGACTCCGGCCGGGGCAATCTTTGCATTCCCCGGAACCGGCGAAAGCGGAAGCGGCAGGTCAGACACGGGCAGATTGGCAATGCTGTACGACGGATTGAACGGCGCGTTCTGATCCATGCGGTAGCCCAGCTCATCCTGCAGGTCGTTATACATTCCGAATCCGGCCCGAATCACCGTCTTCGCGCCAAACGGGCTGTAGGCCAGCCCAAGACGGGGCTGCGGCAGGAACCTGGCATGATTCACTGTGAAGGCCGAACTCGAGATGCGCGGCTGCGTCTGAATGATTCCGTTGCTGAAGAAAAAGGAGGACGCACGGCCATGCGCCTCATTCCAGCCGGTGGTGAATTCGTCTCGGAATCCCAGTGACAGCGTCAGCCTTGGCGTGACGCGAAACGCGTCCTGCGCGTACCACGCCCCCAGCAGCGATCGCCAGTTCATCTCGGTGGGCGCAGGGTCGTAAAGGAAGCTCCCAACCGTCCCCTGAAGAAACTGCTGCAGCCCGGTAAAGGTCGCCTGCCCATACTGGGTGAGCGCCAGATCTTCGTTGGACTGCAATTGCTGCAGCCAGACTCCGGCCGTGAATTCATGGTTGCCGCAGGTCAGAGTCACATCATCTTGATAAGTGTAAAGATTGCGCGCAATGTTTAAATTGCTGCCCGTATTGCTGCCCGCCTGGCTCACTTGTGCGGTCGGATTGGCCGCGGCGCTGCCGCCCACCACGACCGTTCCCACCGGCCTGCCTCCCACAAAGCCGGGAACGCTCGCCGCCGGCGTGCCGGGCGTCGGTTCGCCCGTGTAGTAGTAAGACGCCCGCGAAAATCCCACCCGCGCGTCATTGAGCAGCCGCGGTGAGAAGATATGTGTCTCTTCGACGCTCGCCACCTGTTCCCGCAGCTTCTCCAGATCGGTGCTATAGAGATTCGCGGCCGTGGGCGTCACGTCGGCGCTGTCGTCCACGGTGTACACACCTGTGAGCGTGTCCTTATCCGAGAAGACGCGATCCAGGCGAGCCGTCCCAAAATCATCTCGAATCGTCTGCAGGGGACTGTTGAACGCCTCCGCAATGCCGCCGAAATCCGGCGCGTTTGGGCTTTGCAGGGGCCACAAATTCAGCAGCGGGACCACGCTCGGCGCAACGCCCACATACGCATTGCCAGAGGCCGGGCACGGGCTCGGGGCTGGAGTTACCAGCTTGCAGGGCAGGTATCCATTGCGTGCATTGGTATCCGGAACCAGCGCAACCCCGGTTTGATGCAAGTGCTGGGTCAATCCCTCGAAGTTGACGAACATGAATGTCTTGTCCCGTTGGACGGGGCCACCCGCCGACACCCCGAACTGGTTCCGCTGAAAAGGCGGAGCCGATCCTTTGTCGAAATAATTCCTGGAATCGAACACGTTGTTGCGCAGAAACTCGTACATCGATCCATGAAATTGATTGCTCCCGCCCTGGGTCACGATGAGCACGTGCGCTCCGGGCCGTTTGCCGTATTGCGCGCCGTAGTCATCGCGAAGCACATTAAACTCGCGCACCGCATCGACGCCGAGCAGCTCCTCGCTGGCGCCTCCCGGCTGCATATTGTTCTCGGCCGCACCGGTGAACTCCACGCCATTCAGAAGAAAGAGATTTTGCTGAGGCCGATTCCCCGAAACCGAAAAATTGTTTCCAGCCGTAGAGTTCGAAACCCCGACCCCGCCGGTCTTTTCCCAGGTAAAGTTCACGATGCCGGGATTCAGCGTTAACAGCTCGTCGAAGCTGCGCCCGTTCAGGGGAAGGTCCTTGACCTGCCGTTCACCCACCAGGCCGGAGATGTCCGCGGTCGTCAGGCTCACCGCCCGAGCATCTGCATTCACCACCACCCGTCGCCTTTCTCCGCGCAATCCAAGGCGGATGCCGACAACTGCGTCCTCGCCCACGGCCAGGTGCACTCCGGTTCTGGTTGTTGATGCAAAACCCTGCTTGTTGACGGTGATTTCGTAGTTTCCGACCGGCAGAGATGGAATCTCAAATCGGCCCGACGCATCGGTCGTTGTGGTTCGAATCATACCCGTGTCCACGTTCTTTACAGCCACGCTGGCCCCGGTGAGGACCGCGCCCGACGGATCGAAGACGGTTCCGGCCAAACGCGACCAGGTCTGGGCTGCCGCATCCGGGGTGAACCCGGCGAGAATCGAGAAGCTTATAAGAATAGTCAGGGAGAAGATGAAAATGCGGCGGGCGTGCAACGGATCGGTTCGGAACGCACAGGTATGCACGGTGAACTCCGAAATCTGAGTTTTTTAGGGTGGGAGAAGCCGTCTTGAGCCCTACGTACTCTAATTATGAATATATGCGATTCTACTTGGAATCGACAAGATTAAAACGTAGTTAAACACATAGATTCGAAGCAACCGCGCAGCCGATTCCTGAACGGGATCTCATGCAGTCTCGTGCCAAAAACCGGCTCCTATCGACAGGAACTCTCCCGCCTGCGCAAGAAAACTGGAGCAGAGAGGGTCTCTGCTCCAGCAAAGATAACTTGGAGCTGCTAAGAGCAGCCGCTCGTGGAGCCGCAGCTCATGCAGCGGTAGCAGCTTCCATTGCGCACCATGATGGCGCCGCAGGTCGGGCAACTGGGTGCGTCGCCCATCTCGTACATATCGCGCATGGCTTCGGCCGCGTGATAGATGCCGCGGTCCTGCAGGTTGGGCGCCTGCCCCTGGCGGGCCGCGCCTGAAACCCAGGTCTGCGCGGCCGGCGCAATTCCGCCGCCCCCGCCGGAGCCCGGCCCGCTCACTTGGTTCAGCCGCTTGGCCACCTCTTCGGCCAGCCGGGCCAGGTGCTGCTGCGAGCCAGCCGCATCATCTTCCTCCTCAGCCGCAGCCAGCAGGCTGGGCGACTCCGGCAGTCGCGGGATCTGCGCGCCCAGTCCGGCAAACAGCGTCAACTGCGTGCCGGAGAGAAAGCGCAGGCTGAGCCAGCGGAAGATGTAGTCCATCAGGCTCTTCGCGTAGCCGATCTGCTCGTTGCCCGTCCAGCCCGAAGGCTCAAACCGCGTGTGCGCGAACTTCTCGCACAGCACCTTGAGCGGAACTCCGTGCTGCAGAGCGAGCGAAATTGACGTGGCGAAGGCGTCCATCAGGCCAGAGACCGTCGAGCCCTCCTTGGCCATCTTGATGAAGATCTCGCCCGGCTGGTGGTTGGGGTAGAGGCCAACCGTGATGTAGCCCTCGTGGCCGGCGATGGAGAACTTGTGCGTGACCGATGCGCGCTCGTCAGGCAGCCGGTGACGGACCGCGCGCGGCGGAGCGTTCAGGTCCTGCGCGGCATTCATGCCGGCCTCCTGGCTGACCTCCAGCGCCGGCGTGGCCGTCAGCGTCGGCACGGCGGCAGCCACCGCAATCTCTTCCAGCGCATGCTGGAAGGCCGCGGCGGCAGCTACCACCTGCTTCACGCTCACCTCCAGCTTCTCGCTGATCTTGGCCTCCAGCGCTCTTACATCGGCCTCGGCGGGCGCCTGCGCGGAGGCCAGTTGCGCCAGCACGCGGCTGCCCGCCGCGTCCAGCGCCGAGAGCTCGCGCTTCGCTTCCAGGCTGGTGTTCAGCGGCTGTGTCCCCTTGGAACCGTCGCGGTAGATGGCCACCGCCTTGATGCCCTGGCGCCAGCTCTCGGCGTAGGCCTCGGCCACCTCATCCACGCTGGCCTCGTGCGGCAGGTTCACGGTCTTCGAGATCGCGCCGGAGAGAAACGGCTGCGCCGCCGCCATCATCTTGATGTGCCCCATGTAATGGATCGAACGCGTGCCCTTGGCCGGCTTGAAGCTGCAATCGAAGACCGGCAGGTGCTCCGGCTTGATCCCCGGAGCGCCTTCGATCGTCCCCGTCGCGTCAATATAGCTGACGATCGCGTTCACCCCTTCGTTGTCGTAGCCCAGCTTGAACAGCGCCGCCGGCACCGTGTTGTTCACGATCTTGATCATGCCGCCGCCCACCAGCTTCTTGTACTTCACCAGCGCCAGGTCGGGCTCAATGCCGGTAGTGTCGCAGTCCATCATGAAGCCGATCGTCCCGGTCGGCGCCAGCACCGTGGTCTGGGAGTTGCGGTAGCCGTAGCGCTCGCCGTAGATCAGCGCCATGTCCCAGCACTCGCGGCTGGCGTCAATCAGCGCGTCAAGCTGCGGCACCGTGAACGGCTCGCCCGAAGCCTCCGACTTGCCGATCTTGTTCACCTCAGCGCGGTGCATGCGGATCACGTCCAGGAATGGCTCGCGGTTCACGTAGAAACCGGGGCAGGCGCCGCCCTGCCGTTCCACCGAAGCGGTCAGCGGCGTGGCCGAGGCCAGCGGCGCGCAGTTGGCGGCGATGATGGCCGACTGCAGATACGCCTGGCCGCACATGATCGCAGTCATGCTTGCCGCAAGATCGCGCCCCGCATCCGAGTCGTAGGGAAGCCCGAAGGCCATCAGCAGCGCGCCCAGGTTTGCATAGCCCAGTCCTAGCGGCCGGTAGTCATGCGAGTTCCGGGCGATCGCCTTGGTCGGATACCCGGAGTTGTCCACCAGGATCTCCATCGCCGTAATGATCACCGAGATCGAGTGCCGATAGGCGAAGATATCGAACACGCCCGCCGGAGTCACGTACTTCATCAGGTTGAAGCTGGCCAGGTTGCAGGCTGAGTTGTCCAGGAACATGTACTCTGAGCAGGGATTTGATGCATTGATCCGCGACGTATTCTTGCTGGTGTGCCAGCGGTTGATGGTGGTGTCAAACTGCATGCCCGGGTCGCCGCACAGCCAAGTGGCCTCGGCGATCTTGTGCATGATCTCCCGCGCCTTGTAAGTCTTTACGGGCTCGTGGCCCTTCACCGTATAGGTGGTGAAGTCCCCATCGTTCTCGTAGGCCCGCATGAACTCGTCGCTAACCCGCACCGAGTTGTTGGCGTTCTGGAAGAAGATCGACGAGAACGCCTCCGAGTCCGGTCCCGATCCGTCGTAGCCAGCCTTGATCAGCGTGAAAGCCTTGGCCTCTTCCCTGGCCTTGCACTCGATGAAATCCATGATGTCCGGGTGATCCACGTTCAGAATCACCATCTTGGCCGCGCGCCGGGTCTTGCCGCCGGATTTGATCACGCCGGCAAAGGCGTCAAAACCGCGCATGAAGCTGAGCGGGCCGGAGGCCTGGCCGCCGCCCGACAGCAGCTCCATGGAGCCGCGGATCGGCGACAGATTGGTGCCCGTCCCCGAGCCCCACTTGAACAGCATCCCCTCGGTCTTGGCCAGGGTCAGGATGGAGTCCAACGAGTCTTCCACCGAATTGATGAAGCAGGCCGAGCACTGCGGATTCCGGTAGCCCGTGGCCGCGTATTTCACCCCGCCCGTGGCCGGATCCCAGTGCCAGTTTTGCCCGTCGGCCTGCGGCTCCAGCCGGTCGCAACCCACGTTGAACCATACCGGCGAGTTGAAGGCCACCTTCTGCGTCAGCAGCATATGCGCCAGCTCGTCGTGGAAGGCCTCCGCGTCGGCCGCGGTGGCAAAGTAGCCCCCGGCCACGCCCCAGTTGCGGATGGTCTCCGCCACCCGCCCCACCAGTTGGCGCACCCCGGTTTCCCGCTCCGCCGTACCCAGCTGCCCGTGCAGGTACTTCGAAGCCACGATGTTGGTCGCGGTCATCGACCAGTCGGCCGGAACCTCCACGTCCCTCTGCTCAAAGATGGTTTTGCCCTTGGTGTCGGTAATGGATGCCGTGCGCCGCTCCCAGAGCAGTTCGTCATAGGGCGAAACTCCCTCGGTGGTGAAGCGGCGGGTAAAGATCAGGCCCCTCTGAGTGTAGGGAGTCTGCTCAAAAGCGGTCGATGCGTGGAAATGGACCTCGTTCATGGAACCCTCTCAATCCGCAAAGTTCAGCAAAATTCGTGAAACCTTCCCCATCCGGCGGAAACCGGCTTGCGGGTAAACCTTTTGACTCGCGCGCTAAAGAACTGGAACCGGGGAATCGAAGGAACCCAAGACTTCTCTTCTCTGAGCAGCCTCCCGGAGGTCATCGTTACCGGGGTTCTTAACGATCCTTTTACAGCCGCAGATGAAAAAATAGCGCGCTGTATGGTACGTGTCAACAAAAAACCACAATATCTAGTATTTTCGTGTCATTTGTGGAAACCGCATTCCAAACATTGAGGTTTCCCTGTGGAAAGCTTCAAATGCCCTTGCAGAGCGCGGGGTTCCGGGCTAAAATTTGTCCCCTCTTCGGTGCAGCCGCCCCGCTTCGCTCTCCCCTGCCGACCCGATTCGCGCCCCGTCCTGCTTCGCCGCCTACCCCAATCAGCCTAGCTCCGCCTGCACACGCGAACAAGGCGCAAGAATGGTGCACTTTGTCGCTGAGCCTGTGCGAACTGTGGAGATTCGGGCAGCCTGCCGGACGGGGCAGGATGGACGCCGGCCCCCGGGCACGGCGCGCCGGGAGGGCAAACCGGGGGCTAATCAGATCGCCGACAGGGGCGGATTTTCGTAGACTTGCAGGTGGCCGAAAAGGCAAAAAAGAACGAATTCTGATTTTTGAAAAATGCACACCTGCGGGTCATCCAAATTGCGAATTTCGACCACCTGCAGGTCGACCAAAACAGGAAATCGTCCGAAAAAAAGGGCTTTTTGGTGGGCAACAGGAGTCAAGGAAGAGCGATCAGGAAGGCAGGAAACAGGGAATATCCGGCTTGGCGGGCCTGCCGGCGCGGGCTCGGGCCTTCACGGCTCAAGGCGCGGCCTGGATGGAATCATGTGCTGGTGGAGGACGCGGACGATACGAATGCCGCTGGAGGTCAGCCGGTAAAAGATAACGTGCCTGCCGTGCTCGTGCCTGCGAAGTCCCGCGCTCACGGAATCACAGGAGCGTCCAATTTCAGGGTTGCCGGCAAGAATCCGAAGGCTGTCCCGCAAACTGGAAACATATCGCCTGGCCTGGTCCGCACCCCATTTTTCCGTGGTGAATTCCGCGATGCTCCTCATGTCGGACTGCGCAATCCTGGAGACACGGTACTCAGGCAAAGTTCCGCTCTTTCTCCGCTGCGAGCTCATCGATATACGCATCGAGCCGCTCGAACACTCCGTCTTCCGCATCGCCGCTGGCATCTCCCTCGGCAATCGCCGCGCGCAGGGCGGCCATCTTCTGCTCGTACTCCCGCTCTTCGCGCTCCAGCAGGCGCAGCGCCGTGCGCATAACCTCGCTGGCGTTGGCGTAGAGTCCGCTCTCGACACGGGAGGCGACAAACTTGTCCAGTTCCTGGGTCAGATTGATGTTGCGCGTGGGCATGGGGGCACCTCGCCTGTAGTATAGGACGATTGGCAAACTTTGCCAATGAACGATCCAACCCTTCGGCCTGATAGGCTTTTCGCATGTCCGCCTCCGGCCAAGCGCCGCTCTCGTGGCAGCCCGTCCCGCCGCCCGCGCCGGTCACCCTGCATGGCCGCACCGTCACCCTGGAGCCGCTCAACGCCGCCCGCCACGCCTCGGACCTCTGGCAGGCCCTCCAACCACCCCAACGACATGGACCCGTGGTTGGGGACCCCGGAGCCGCGGGCCATGACAGCTTGTGGACCTGGATGGCAGACGGCCCCTTTGCCGATGAAGCCGCGCTGCGGCAGGCGCTGGCGCAGAAGCAGGCCGCGCCCGGCATGGTCTTTCTGGCCTTGGTTCCGGCCGCCACCGGGAGGGCCGAGGGCTGGGCCTGCCTGATGCGCGCCGAGCCGGCGCACGGGGCTGTAGAGGTGGGTAACATCGTCCTGGCTCCCAGCCTGCAGCGCACCACCGCGGCCACCGAGGCCATGTTTCTGCTGGCCGCCCACGTCTTCGACTCCCTCGGCTACCGCCGCTACGAGTGGAAGTGCAACGCCGAAAACCTGGCCAGCCGCCGCGCCGCGGAAAGGCTGGGATTTACCTTCGAGGGCATCTTCCGGCAGCACATGGTGGTGAAGGGGCACAACCGCGACACGGCGTGGTTCTCGATGCTGGACCGCGAGTGGCCGGCGCGGAAGCGGGCGTTCGAGGCGTGGCTCGACCCGGCCAACTTCGACGCCGACGGCTTCCAGATGCGCAACCTGGGCCAGATTGCCGCATCGCAGGGCTAAGACTCCGGATCCGCAATTCACCGCGCAAAAAGGCCGGCCATCCCTGGGGGATGGCCGGATGTTTCCTTCGCTTTTCCGCTAACGCTCAGCGGCGCCGGCGCCCATGCCGACCTGTCACTTCGACTGCGGCGCCTCAGAAGACTGGCCGCTGCCGATGCGCATGCCATAGAACGAGCGGTAGACGAAGAAGAAGGAGATGGCGAAGAAGACGGCCGCGAGAATGTGGGTCCAAAGCGCGCCGCTGGTGGCGGACATTTGCACCGCCAGCTCGACGGCGAGCAAGCCGAAGAGCGTGGTGAACTTGATGACCGGATTGAGAGCCACGGCGGCGGTGTCCTTGAATGGATCGCCCACCAGGTCGCCGACCACTGTCGCTTCGTGCAGAGGCGTTCCTTTTTCGTGCAGGTCGACTTCGACGATCTTCTTGGCGTTGTCCCAGGCTCCTCCGGCGTTGGCCATAAAGATGGCTTCGTAGAGGCCGAAGACGGCAATGGAGATCAGATAGCCGATGAAGAAGAAGGGATCCACGAAGGCAAAGGCCAGCGCGGCAAAGAACAGCGAGAGGAAGATGGTCAGCATCCCGCTTTGCGCGTAACGGGTGCAAATGGCCACCACCTTCTTGCTGTCTTCAGTGGAAGCTTTCTCGGTTCCTTCAATGTGGATATTCCTCTTGATGAACTCGACGGCGCGGTAGGCGCCCGTGGTGACCGCCTGGGTGGCAGCGCCGACGAACCAGAAGATCACCGCGCCACCGGTCACCAGGCCGAGCAGGAAGGGAGCGTGGAGAATCGAGAGCTTGTCGAGATTGGTGGTGAGCGAGTTGGTCAGCGCCATAATGGTGGCGAAGATCAGGGTAGTGGCGCCGACGACGGCGGTGCCGATCAGCACCGGCTTGGCGCTGGCTTTGAAGGTGTTGCCGGCACCGTCGCCCGCCTCCAGCATCTTCTTGGCGCGGTCGAAGTCCACGTCCACGCCGAAATCCTTTTTCACTTCGTCGCGCACGTCCGGCTCGTTCTCAATGAGCGACAGCTCGTAGATGGATTGAGCGTTGTCCGTCACCGGCCCAAAAGAATCGACCGCGATGGTCACCGGCCCCATGCCCAGGAAGCCGAAAGCAACCAGGCCAAAGGCGAACATGGGCGAGGCCAGAATCACCGTGTCGAATCCCATGGTGCTGACGCCGTAGCCGATGGACATTAAAAGGATGACCGCAAATCCCAGGTAGTAGGCGGAAAAATTCCCGTCGACGAAGCCGGAGAGGAGACCGAGAGCGGCTCCGCCCTCGCGGGCCGAGGCGACGACCTCTTGCACGTGGCGGGCTTTGGTGGAGGTAAACACCTTGACCAGCTCGGGAATGAGAGCGCCGGCCACGGTGCCGCAGGAGGTGATGGTGGCGAGCTTCCACCAGAGGGTGGGATCTCCGCCCAAATTGGAGAGCAGGATATAGGTGACCGGATAGGTGACGGCAATGGTGACGGCGGAGGTGATCCAGACCAGCGAGGTGAGCGGGGACTCGAAGTTGAATTCGGCGGCCTTGCCGTACTTCGCCTTGGCGATCAGCTCGTTGATGTAATAGCCGAGAACCGCGGCAACCAGCATGGCCACGCGGACGGCAAAGAGCCAGACGAGCAGTTGCACGCCAACGATGGCGCTCTTGGCGCCCAGTATGATGAAGGCGATGAGGGCGACCTGGACCACGCCGTAGGTTTCAAAGCCGTCGGCGGTGGGACCGACCGAATCGCCGGCATTGTCACCGGTGCAGTCGGCGATGACGCCGGGGTTGCGGGCATCGTCCTCTTTGACATGGAAGACGATCTTCATCAGGTCGGCGCCGATGTCGGCAATCTTGGTGAAGATGCCGCCAGCCAGACGGAGCACGGCGGCGCCGAGGGATTCGCCGATGGCAAAGCCGATGAAACAGGGGCCGGCATAGTCTCCCGGAACGAAGAGAATGATGCTGAACATCAGCAGCAGCTCGATGGAGATGAGCATCATGCCGATGCTCATGCCGGACTTCATCGGAACGCAAAATGTGTTATACGCGTTGCCGCCCAGGGCAGCATATGCGGTGCGTGAATTGGCCAGAGTATTCAAGCGGATGCCAAACCAGGCGACGAAGTAGCTGCCGGCCATGCCCAGGATACTGAAGGCAAGGATGATCGTCACCCGCAACGCGCTGAAGTGAAGCAACACGGCGAAATAGGCGAGGATGACGACCGCAATGAAGCACCAGAGGAGAAGCAGGAATTTGCCCTGGTTGATGAGATAGGTTTTGCAGGTCTCCCAGATCAGCTGCGAGACTTCCTTCATCGCTCGATGCACGGGCAGGCCCTTCAGGTGAACGTACATGAAGAGGCCGAAGATCATTCCCAAAATGCAAAACAATGGCCCGAACATGAGCAGGGCGTGGCCGTTGAAGCCCAAAAACTGGACCTGAGTGAGATCCGGGAGCTTCAGATTGGCTTCGCCTCCGGCCGGCTCCGCAAATGCTATGCCCTGCCCAAGCACGATCAGCGTGGCAATGAATCCGGCAAATCGGCCCCGGCGCCACGAGAATAAACTGCCCTTCATATGTCCTCCACTGCCCGCCCGTCGGCTCTGGGCGGAAGTTAGCTGCATGACCGCAGCGCCGGTTCCCCAACCCCAGCGCTTGGCGCGCAAACAGACTAGCCACAACCAACAAAAGCAGGCTCACGCCTGAAAAAAGATACACCAAACCCTGAACTGTCACAGTTCCTCCCACCCTGAATTTTCCCTATTTCAAATAGCCCCGGGAAATGCTGCCTTTGCAACCACGGGGTAAAGCCAACCGAAGCGTACCACCCGGCAGGAATACTGTCGAGTGATTGCAGTCACAGGGCTCCGCAAGCCCAAGTTTTTCGTATACGATACGGCTACGGCGATTTCCCCCGCGGAACGCGTCCCTCGCTCTGCGCGCGCAGTTGCCGCCGAAGCCGTTTTTCGCGCGTTCTATGCGCGAAATCCGCCCCGCGCCAGGCGCCGCAACGCCCCTGGCCGAAGAAAGGCGCACCGCCTCATGAACTCGCCCACTCTGCTCACGCCCCGCCAGGCCGCGGAGAAGCTCGGCATCAGCTATCCGGCGATGAAGCATTGGATCCTGGCCGGGCGCATCCGCACGGTAAAGACGCCGGGCGGGCATCATCGCGTCCCTCTGGAGGCGCTCTCCGAATTTCTGCCCGGCTCGACGCACTCCACTTCCGCCCGCATCAGCGGCCGCAATCAGCTCACCGGAACGGTCGTCGAGATCGTCATCGAGGGTCTGCTCGCCAAGGTGGTCCTGGCCGTCGGCAGCCAGCGCGTCACCGCCATCATCACCGCCGACGCCGTCCGCGACCTCGCCCTCAAGCCTGGCGACACCGCCATGGCCCTCATCAAAGCCACCGAAGTCATGATTGTGCGGCCCTAGCCACGATCGACGCCTCCGTACGCTACGAAGTTTTGGCCGTGCGTGCGCCCCCCCGGCAGTACAATGCGTAGGAATTCATTGGCGGCCTTTTCGCGTTGGATGCGCGCTCTCATCCTTCATGCAGCCGCGGCATCTTCCCCGCAAGCCTGACAACCGGACGCGCGCATGGGCAAACCAAATCTGATTTTCTTTCATATCGTCCAGACCGGCAGCGGCACAGAGCCTATTTATTATTGGCTCGACGGCGAAGGACGCCCGCTGCTGTTCACTGACGGGCTGGCCTCCTGCGCGCTCACGGCGATCGAGCAGGCCTGAGCTGGTGCGCGCTTTTTGCGCGGGGGATCAGGTGTTAATCGGCCAAGGCCAGAGACAAACAAGCCCTGAAAGCGTGGAGTCCCGCAAATGAATAGAACCCTGATTTTCTCCTTGCTTGCGTTTCTGGCCGGGCCCGCTGTTTGCCTTCAGACTGGCGATCCCGGAAAAAAGACATTCGAAATCGGCAGCATTGACTACTTTGGATATGAAGGACTCGACCTCAGACAAGTTGAGGAGCTGCTGCCAATCCGTGTCGGCGATTCGGTTAGCTTCGATTCATTAGACCTCACAAAACGCTCGATCCAGCATTCGATTGAAGAGGTGACTGGAAAGCCAGCGACCGATATAACGGCAGTCTGCTGTGATTCAGGGCATCGCCTGCACATTTACATCGGTCTAAGCGGGACGTCGTCGCGTTCCTTCCCTCTCACCCCCGCTCCCCGCGGTCACGCTCGCCTCAGTCAAACAGCGTTGAATCTTTACCAACGCGATGTGGAAGCCGTTCAAGACGCCGTATCGCGCGGAGCGGCGTTGGAAGACGACTCCAAGGGATATTCGCTATCTGACGATCCAATAGCCCGGCGCGCTCAGTCGGATTTGCGATCTTACTCTGCCAGCCGAGCAACTGAGTTAGCGAACGTGCTGCAGAACGCCTCGGACGTGCGACAAAGGCGCGCCAGCGCTTGCCTGCTCGGATATGCGAATCGCTCTGCCGAGCAAATTCAGAGCCTCACCGAAGCAACGTTTGACATGGACGAAGAAGTGCGGAATAACGCCTTGAGGGCGCTGTCTGTGCTGGCGTCGGCGGCAAATGCCGAAAGCCTGGGTGTCGATCCGACGCCGTTCATTGAGTTGCTGTTCTCCGGCCGATGGACAGATCGGAATAAGAGCAGCCAACTCCTGATGCATCTCACGCAAAATCGCGACCCGGTTCTCCTGAGTAAGCTTCGCGAACAAGCGTTGGCGCCCCTTATCGAAGGAGCGCTTTGGAACGATCCGGGGCACTCCGACGCGTTTCTTTACATTCTCGGCCGAATTGAAGGGATTGATTCCGATCACTTGCAGAGGCTAATTGATAGCGGTGACAAGACTCGGATAATCCAGGCGGCGAAGAGCCTAGTACGGCTCAAGTAATCGTGCGCGCTCCGCGCTGTTACAAGATTCGCCGCAACCCCGGCATTCGCACCAGCGGATCGGCCACCAGCCAGCAAGCGATGATGGCGCTGAGGCCGGTGACGGCGATCTTTGCCAGCGCCGGCGCGGCCCACGCGTGGAACAGCAGGGCAATCCCCACCAGGATCGGCGGATGAATGATGTAGACCGTGTAGGCGCGCCGTCTCAGCCACTCCCACACCGCCGACGGCCGGTTCACGTACGCGCGGAACAACATCAGCAGTCCGGCGATCAGGCCCCAGGTCACCAACGGCTCCCAGAAGGCGTAGAGAATGGACGGCCAGGCGAGTGAGCCGGACGGCAGAGCGCCTTGGCGCTCGATGGAGACGATCCACGCCAAGGGCAGCAGGGGCCAGGCGATGGCGAGGGTGACGATCCAGGGCCAGACGTTGCGCCAGGCGAGCTGGCGGAGCCAGTCGTGACGCCATGCCGCCAGGCCCACGGCAAACAGGAAGATGTAGCTCGCGAAGAACCCAAGCTGCAGTCCGATGACATTCTGCCCGGTGGGAACCACCTGCCGGATGGCCAGCGCCGCCGCGCCCACGCCCACGGCGCCAGCCAGCCACCAGCGCCAGGCGGGGACGGGGCGGACGGTGCGCCGGGCGGTTTGCAGTTTCGCACCGAAGAGCGCGCGGCAGGCGCAGTAGACGAGGGTGAACATGAGCAGCGCCTGCACGAACCACATGGGCCCGTTAATGATTCTTTTCTGCTGCCAGACATAGTTGACGCCTGCCCAGAAGCCTTTGCCATAGCCGACCGCGGTGAGGCCGACGGTGAGCGGGGCGAGGACAACGATGAACGCGAGCAACGGCAGGCCGAGACGCAGAAAGCGATCGCCCAGAAAGTGCGCATACCCCTTGCGCTCCAGCGACGGCGGCGTGAAGTAGCCCGCCAGCAGAAAGAAAAAGCCCATGAAATACGCCTGCTGCGTGGCGACAAACATGGTCAGCAGAAGACCGGTGAGGTTGTGCTGAGGCTGACGCTCGATATAGAACCACCCACCGGGGGCGCCGTAGGTGATGGCCGTGTGGTGCAGAACCACGAAGGCCGTAAGCGCGACGCGGAGGCGGTCTATATATAGATCGCGCTGGGCGAGCTGCGAAGTTCTTCCCTGTTCAGATTGCGTGACAGACGTTGCGTGCGCCATTTCCGTCGCTCTCCTTGTTCAGGACAGTCTCCAGCACTCAACAGGATACGCAGCCGCACCCCGGGCGGTTCCCACCCGTCCGGTTTCTCTAAGCTCCGGTAAGGGGCCGGCTCATAGGCAGTGATTCATTTCATCAGAAGTGACAAGATGGCGCGCCCAATCCTGGCCTTCGCCTTTCCCGTGAAAGACAAAAACAGACTGGCTGAACCCCTGCGGTGCGGCGTTTCGGAAGAGAGCCTGAGCACACGTTCCGCATTCCCGTGCGCCAATTTCTCTTTGTCCTCCCGGGATAGCTGAGCCTTGCTGAGAAACTCCACTCCCTCGAAATTATCCCGCATCGGCTCGTCCACCGAGAACAGGATATTGTCGATACCCAGCTCAGCAACGGCGCACTGCAAAGCTGCCTGATCGAACACACCACTGGTCGTAATGAACACATTTTCCCGCATGTAATGGTAGACGCTCCGCTGCATCCCGTTCCGCCCGGCTGCGCCGGCGGCCTGCTCCTGATTGGCAAGAAGCCAGTTGCCGACGGTAAGCGCAAGATTAATTCGCGGAAGGTTAAAGGGAATCAGTTCTCCCATATGGCCGATGATGATTTTCAAGCGCGGGTAACGATCGAAGACGCCGCTGCACATCAGCCTTAAAACATGGGTTCCCGTCTCGACGTTCCATCCCCACCCGACTATGAGCGGTTGCTGATCGCCGTAGTACGTCGTGTTGATGATTTGCGGCGGATCGGTGGGATGAATGTAGATCGGCACGTCCAGGGCCTGCGCACGTTCGAGCAGAACTGAGAATGCATCCTCGTCGAGATAGTGGCCCTGGGTGTGCCCGTTGATGAGCGCGCCCTTGAATCCGAGCTGCGTGACCGTTCGCTCCAGCTCATCGGCCGCTTCCCTGGGCGACTGCGTCGGCAGCATCGCAAAACCCGCGAAGCGCGTGGGGTATTTCCGCACCACCTCACCCAGCCAGTCATTCACCTCCCTGGAGAGGCGAATGGCCATATCATTCTCTAACGTCTGGACGCCGGGCTGGACATGCGAGAGCACCTGCAGGTCAATCCCGGCCGCATCCATGCGGCGGATTCTCTCGGGACCGACGTCGCCGAGGCGGTCGATGACCATCGCGAGTGATTTGATGTACCGCGGCGAATACATCTCCCGGAGCTTCGGGTGCAGGAAGGCTTCTTCGAGGGCGATGACGCGCATGCGCTCCATGTCACCAGCCTAACGCGTGAGCCGTCGACTACGGCTGCACAATCGCGCGGCGGTAGCCCTACTCGTACGCCAGCGCGTCGATGGGATCCTTGCGCGCCGCCATCCAGGCCGGGTAGAGCGCGCCGCACAGCGAACCGGCAAAGGCGATCAGGGCGCCGTATATCATCCACAGTCCGGTAATCTCAAAGTTCGTGGTTGGGAACATGTGAGCCATGAGCAGACGCACGCCAAAGGTGCAGGCAATCCCCAGCAGCACGCCGGCCACGGCCAGCACCGCCGTCTCGCCCAGGATTACGCCCACAATGCTCATCTTCGACGATCCCAGCGACTTCAGGATTCCGATCTCGCGGGTCCGCTCCAGCACCGCCGTATACATCGACTGGAAGATGACCAGGAAGCCCACAATCACCGCAATACCCGTGACCACCTCGAGTGCGATATTGAATGCGGGCAGCTTTTCCGGGGTCATCTGTGAGATCAAATCCTGCATCGTCTGCACCGGGTAGTCTTCCAGTCCCGGCGTCGTGTGAATCTCTCGAATGATGGCCTGGTCATTAGATGGATTGTCGCTCTTGATATAGAAAAGAGACGCGTGCCCCGCGTTACCCGTCAGTTCCCCCATGGTCGTAATGGGCAGCATCTTACGCCCGCCTTTGCCGTGTTCCACAACGCCGCAGATGCGGAAGAGATGGCCCATTACCTTGATGGTTTCTCCCACCTTGTACGGCTGCCCGGTCGCCGGATTCCGGCTCTCTGCAAACACATCGTCCACGATGACATCATTCGGTCCCTGAAATGGCCCGCCGGATAGAAAGACGAAGGGCCGAAGCGCGTCAAAGGTTTTGAAGTCGATGCCGAAGACGAGGCCAAAGTCGCCCCCGGAAGTGCTGAACTGTTCAATCGCGGGCGACACCATGGTGACGTGCGGCAGCTTCCGGATCGGTTCGGCAAAGTTCACCGGGATGGGCGCGCCGCTGATGCCGTTCATGAAGCTCGAGTTCGACGGGCTCAGCACAAGATCCGCTCCGATGCCATTGTTGCGCGCCCGGGAGTCGTTGAGCATGCCCATGAAGATGGCGACGATCGACAGGATCATGATCACTTCAATGGCCACGGCCAGCACGCTGATGATGGAGCGCAGCGGACGGTGCAGCAAATTGGCAAAGATGAGCTTGTTCATGAGCGTGCAGATCTCCGGCAGGCGCGTGGCGCGAAAAAATCCTTCGTCTTCAGGGTAACAGCCCGGCCAGCCTCATGCTCCTGCCGGCCCGCCGTGCCCACGCACAAGAAACGCCCCGCGCCAGGCGCCGCCTGCGCAGGTCGCAAAAGGGGTGACTACAAAGGGACACTCCATGAATCCCTTTGACCGCGGCCGTAACCGGAGTTATCGTGGAGAGGTAAAAATCCTTTGATTTGTGGACCATCTTGGGGATTTTATGTAGATGATTTCAGCCTTTATCCGGCCATCGATGAGTACCTTTGGCAAAGACCTGCGCATGGAGCGGATCTCCCGCGGCATTGCGCTGGAAGAGATCAGCTCGGTTACCAAGATCAGCCAGCGTCACCTCCTCGCGCTGGAGCAGGAGCGGTTTCGTTTGCTTCCCGGCGGCATCCTGAACAAGGGCATCGTGCGCGGCTACGCCGGCGCCATCGGCCTCGACGAGAACGACTGGACCGAGCGCTTTCTCAAGGCCTACCGCGCCTCCGGCCAGATGATCGACCACGACAGCGGCTGGACCACCTTCGCCGCCAACGTCGGCAAAGCCCGCATGATACGCCGCGATGCTGTGGAGATGCGCATCCGCTGGTTCGGCGCCATTCTGCTCCTGCTGGTGGTCGCAGTCGCGGCCGGCCTCGCCCTCCGTTACTACGGAATCCGCGCCGGCTGGTGGAACACCGCGCCGCCCGCGCGGCACGCGCACTCCGCTCTCGATGCGGCTCTCGCCCACCTGCGGGCGCTGCTGGTCCGCGCTGATACCAGCGTCCGCTCCTGGTATCACGCCGCCCTGCGCGCTGTACTCCATCGCTGATCCGCGCCTCAGGCCGGGCAAATCGCGCAGACGACCGTTCAACTCCGCCGCCCCGACCGAGGGAAGCCCGCCGCGTATTCCTTTTCCTCAAAAGCGCCGCTGCGGTTCAGGCGGCGTTGCGCGCCTTTGAGCCTGCGCCAGGCCCCATTCCCTGCAAACCGCGTTGCTCCCGGCTGCCCGAGACAATTACCATAATGAAGCACATGATCGGGCCGGTCTGCCTTGAGAGCATTTTCGGAATATATATAGACTTTCTGGGAGCTGTGGAAGGTGGCCCGCCGCGGCAGGCCGCTTAAGTGCACGGCTTCGGTCTGCCGTAATCCGGAAAATGCTGTAGGGCGCGCCGCGGGCCCGCACATTCAGTCCCTTTCGGGGCAAGGAGTTCGAAGTTGAGCGACCGTTTTCTGTTAACCTCCGAGTCTGTCACCGAAGGCCATCCCGATAAGATTGCCGATCAGGTGTCGGACGCCATTCTGGACGCCTGCCTGGAGCAGGACCCCTACAGCCGCGTGGCCGCTGAAACCCTCACCGCCACCGGCCTGGTGGTCATCGCCGGCGAAATCACCACCAAGGCCTACGTCGACTTCCAATCCCTGGTGCGCGGCGTCGTGGCCTCCATCGGCTATGACAACGCCCTCTACGGCTTCGACTCGAACACCTGCGCCGTGATCTCGTCGATCAACAAGCAGTCGGGCGACATCGCCCAGGGCGTGGACACCGGCGGCGCCGGCGACCAGGGCATGATGTTCGGCTACGCCTCGAATGAGACGCCCGAGCTGATGCCCGCGCCCATCTCCCTGGCCCACAAGCTCTGCCGCCAGCTCACCGCGGTCCGCAAGAGCGGCAAGCTGCCCTACCTGCGCCCCGACGGCAAGAGCCAGGTGACCGTTGAATATGATGAAAACGGCAAGCCCTCCCGCATCGACGCCGTCGTCATCAGCTGCCAGCACGCGGAGAGCGTCTCCAATGAGGAGCTGCACGCCGACATCCTCAAGCACGTCATCCAGGCCGTGCTGCCCGCCGCCTGGCTGGACGAGCACACCAAGTACCACATCAACCCCACCGGCCGCTTCGTGATCGGCGGACCCATGGGCGACACCGGCCTCACCGGCCGCAAGATCATCGTGGATACCTACGGCGGCGTCGGTCGGCACGGCGGCGGCGCCTTCAGCGGCAAGGACCCGACCAAGGTCGACCGCTCGGCCGCCTACATGGCCCGCCACATCGCCAAGAACATCGTCGCCGCCGGCCTGGCCGACCGTGCCGAGATTCAGCTCGCCTATGCCATCGGCGTCGCCGAGCCGGTCAGCGTCCGCATCGAGACCTTCGGCACCGGCAAGGTCAGCGACGCCAAGCTCACCGAGCTGGTCCGCAAGAACTTCGCTCTCACCCCCAAGGGCATCATCGAGAGCCTCAACCTGCGCCGTCCCATCTACCGGAAAACCGCCGCCTACGGCCACTTCGGCCGCACCGAGCCGGAGTTCACCTGGGAAGCGACGGACAAGGCCGCCGCGCTGGCCGAGCAGGCCGGCTTGGCCGCCGCCATCAAGGCAAAGTAATCCCCCGGCGCGATCAGCGCACCGACCAAAGAGGCCTGCCCAAACGGGCAGGTCTTTTCTTGTGTTCTCAGCCCATCCGTTCTCTTTTACCGCTCCAGCCCTGCGCAGCCGGTTGAAACTTGATCCCGACTGTCCGGAGTGGAAGTTTCCGTTGACACCGTTTCGTCGCATCGCTTAAGGTCCGAAAATCGGCGTCCGCACGTTCCCCAGCTCAATTTTCCGGCGCCGGGAGGTTTTTCATGCGCATGATCATGCTGGTTCAGTTCCCCATTGAGCCATTCAACACCTTGGTTCGTAACGGAACCGTGGGCGCCAGGATCAAGCAGATTCTGGACGCCATCAAACCCGAAGCTGTGTACTTTACCGAGCGCGAAGGCCACCGGGGCGGGATCTTCATCGTCAACGTGAACAGCCCCTCTGATGTCCCCAGGCTTGCCGAGCCATGGTTCCTCGGCTTCAATGCCGAGGTCGAGTTCAGGATTGCCATGACTTCCGAAGATATCGCCCACGCCGGTCTCGACGCGCTGGGCAAGCAATGGGGGTGATGCCGCGATCCGGCTGCACAGTCAGGCCGTCTCCGGCACGGCAGCTTCCGGGGTCGCAAACTGGCGCTGGTACAGCTCCGCGTAGAGCCCCGGCTGCGTCATCAGGCTGGCGTGCGTGCCGCGCTCGACGATGGTTCCGTCCTGGACCTGACGCTATACTGCATCGGGCTGCTGCTGTGGTTCTCTGCTTTTATGACGCGGTAGCTACTAATGGATCTGGCCGCGAATTTCCCCACCGGGATGCGCCTTGGTGTGAACATTGACGTAAGCGTTCCCGGCCTTGATGTCGTCCACAAGATCCGCGATGGTCTTGCCCGCGAGCGGACCCTGAAGATCGGCGGCGGTAATGGCGCCGCGGGCCAAGACGCCCGTAAATTCGCCGTTCTTCACCACGGAGGGCGGATGCGAGGGATAGAGCCAGGCGCCGACGGGGCCTCCCTGTCCCGCGGGAGCGATATGAATGTGGGCCATTGTGGCGTCGTCGATATCCGCGACGTAGAGTCGAAAGCTCAAGCTATCGCCGCTCTTGCTCAAGACGAAAGTGGCCCTGCCATGCGCGGGCGTGTCGATCGGTGGAGATTGCTCTTTGCCCGAAAGAGTGGCGTGAAACGTGGCGCCCTGGGCGGCAACGAGGGGAACGAAAAGAAGCGCGGAAGCGAAGAGAAACGCGAGCCTCTGTGCGTATTTCATCGTGGCGACCTCCTTGCACCTTATTAAATCACGCTTTGAAGAGGACGGGGCTTCCTATTACGGGCCGGTTTGTCGCGCTACGCTATCTCCGGCACGGCAGCTTCCGGGGTCGCAAACTGGCGCTGGTACAGCTCCGCGTAGAGCCCCGGCTGCGTCATCAGGCTGGCATGCGTACCGCGCTCGACGATCGTTCCGTCCTGGACGACGAGAATTTGATCGGCCTTGAGGATGGTCGAAAGCCGGTGCGCGATCACGATCGAGGTCCGCCCAGCCAGCACCGTCTCCAGAGCCCGCTGGATGGCCGCCTCCGACTCCGAATCGAGGTGCGCCGTCGCCTCGTCCAGAATCACGATGTCAGGCGCCTTCAACAGCAGCCGCGCAATCGCAATCCTCTGCTTTTCGCCGCCGGAGAAGCGGTAGCCGCGCTCGCCGACCAGCGTCTCCAGCTTGTCCGGCAGCGACTCCACTAGCCCGAGAATCTGCGCATCGCGCAGGGCGTTGCGAATCTGCTCTTCGGTCGCCTCCGGCCGGGCATAGATAAGGTTGGCGCGAATGGTGTCGTGAAACAGGTGCGCGTCCTGGGTGACCACGCCGATCCGCTCGCTCAGCGAGTCCAGCCGAGCCTCCCGCACGTCCACGCCGTTGATGCGCACCGCTCCGCTCCGCACGTCGTAGAGGCGCGGCACCAGGTGGGTGATCGTGGTTTTGCCCGCGCCGGAGGGACCGACCAGCGCCACCATCTGTCCCGGTTCGACCTCGAAGCTGATGTCCTTGAGCACGATGCTCTGCTTGCGCTTGTCCGGCACGGCAATCGACTCCAGCGAAGCCAGAGACACTTCGGCCGCCGCCGGGTAGCGGAACGAAACATGCTCAAACGTAATCCGCGCGGGTCCGGCGGGAATCACCACGGCATTCGGCTTCTCGCGGATCATCGGCGCCAAGTCCAGCACCTCGAAGACGCGCTCAAACGAGACCAGCGCCGTCATGATGCTGACCTGTGCGTTCGACAGCCCCAGCAGCGGCGCGTACAGACGGGTCAGGTAGGCGGCCAGCGCCACCACCGTGCCCACGTCCAGCAGATGGCGCACCGCCAGCACGCCGCCCCATCCATACGCCACCGCGCTGGCCACGACCGCCATTGTCATCAGCGCGGTAAAGAACAGCCGCCCGTAAAGCGCCTGCCTGATGCTGATATTGGAGACCCTCGCCGCCTTTTCCTGGAATGACGTTCCCTCATCCCGCGGCCGTCCGAAGAGCTTGGCCAGCAGCGCGCCGGCCACGTTGAAGCGCTCCACCATCAGGTTGTTCATGGCCGCGGTCAGGTCGTAGCTCTCGCGCGCAATGGCCTGGAGCTTGCGTCCCCAGAAGCGCGCCGGAAACACAAACAGCGGCAGCAGCACCAGAGCCCCCAGCGTAATCCGCCACGACAGCACGAACATCGCGCCCAGGATGAGCAGCACCGTAATCAGGTTGCCGACCACATTCGACAGAATGTCAGTAAACGCTGTCCGCGCGCCGCCCACGTCGTTGTTCAGCCGGCTCACCAGCGCGCCCGTCTGCGCCCGGGTGAAAAAGGCAAGCGGCATCTGCTGGATGTGCGTAAAGAGCTTCGTCCGCAACGAGAGCACGATCCCCGCGCCGATGCTGGACGCAAGAAAGGTCTGCATCAGTCCCAGCGCGCCGTCGAACACCCCCAGCAGCGCAACAATCACAGCCAGGTGGATGATCAGCTCCGCGTTCCCTTTGAGAATGCCGTTATTGATGATCTGGCGAAACAGCAGCGGGTAGACGATGGTGACCGTCGCGTCCACGATCACCACCAGCAGGAAGACCGCCAGCAGTCCCGCGTAGGGCATGGCGAACTTCAGCGTCCGCTTGGCCGTGCCAGGCTTGATCTTTTCCTTCAGTACCGACGCATCTTTCCCAAACGAGCGCCAGGCTCCAATCATCCCACCCATTGCGGAGGCCCTCCGGGGAATCGATCACAGCCAGTTTAACCTCCCAGGTCTCAGCGGGCTTTTCGCGGTTCCATTCTCTTTCTTCCACCCCGCGTCGATGACTTAGAATTTCTCCGTGCGTCCCGGCGTCTAAAGGTTGAAAGAGATTCAGGAGATTCCATGCGTTTTTCTCGACTTGCGGTACTTTTCCTCGGCATCGCTGCGATGGCCGCGGCGCAATCCGCCGCGCCCTGGTCCTACAACGGCAAGACCGGGCCGGAACTGTGGGGCCGTCTGGACCCGTCCTACCGGGCCTGCTCGCACGGCCACGAGCAGTCTCCGGTGAACATCCGCCACGCCCGGCTCAACAAGGCTCTCCAGCCCATCGAATTTCATTACCTCGCCGGACCCGTCCGGCTGGAGAACAACGGCCACACCATCATCGCCCACGTCGATCCGGGCAGCTATATCGTGGCCAACGGCGTCCGCTACAACCTGATCGAATACGACTTTCACCGTCCCAGCGAACACACCATAGACGGCAAACTCTCTGACATGGAGGTCCAGCTCGTCCATCGCAGCGCAGAAGGCAAGCTCGCCATCGTCTCCGTGCTGTTCATCGAGAACGCCGCCGAGCCCAACGCCGCCCTGGCCACGCTCTGGGCCAATCTGCCCCAGGAGCCCGGCGCCACCACCCATATCTCCGACATGGTCAGCACCGCCGGGCTGCTGCCCGCCGACCGCGGCTACTGGACCTACCCCGGATCGCTGACCACCCCGCCCTGCACCGAGGGGGTCCAGTGGTTCATCATGGAGCAGCAGATGACCGTCAGCCGCAGTCAGTTAAACACCTTCTCGGCCATTTACATGATGAACACCCGTCCTCTTCAGGAACTGAACGGCCGGCGTCTGGAAGCCGACGAGTAGCTGGAAAGACAGGGATCGGGAGTCAGAATTTCTGCCTCACGCCGCCCGATCCGCCAGCGGCGTCAGACGCAGGATCAACCCTTCGCCGTCGCGGCTGGCGCTCACGCCGGTGAGGTCGCCCACCAGGTAATGCGCCGCGTTGAGCCTCTCAATCGGGTGTGAAAATGTGGTGGCCACCACCGTGCAGCCCGCGGCCCGTCCCGCCTGCGTGCCGGAGGTCGAGTCCTCAAACACCACGCACTCCTCCGGCTTGAACCCCAGCAGCGCCGCCCCGGCCAGAAACGGCTCGGGATGCGGCTTGCCCCGGGTCACCAGGTCGGCGGTCACGATCCGCTCCGGCACGGGAATGCCGCCCACGGCCATGCGCGCGCGCGCCAGCCGCTCGGTGGCGCTGGTCACCACCGTCCAGCGCGCCCGGTCGCCGTCCGCGCCCGTCAACGCCTCCAGCAGCGGCAGCACGCCGGGCAGCACGCTTAGTCCCTCGTTGTCCGCGATCTCGATCTCCTCGATGATCTTCAGCTCCGCCTCGCCGTCCAGGTCCGGCCGCATTTTGGCCAGGGTCTCGATGGCCCGGCAGCCGTGCGCGGTTTTAATCACCAGCGCCGTATCCACTCCGCGCATACGGCCCCACTTCGCCCAACTACGCTCCACCGAGCCCAGCGACGAGATCAGAATGCCGTCCATGTCAAAGAGAATGCCCTGGCAGCGGATTTCAACCGGGGAAGCAACAACGCGGGAGCCCATTTCTCCATTGTAGCGGCAGGTTCTTCAGCGCCTTTTCGCCTGCGCCTGGGCAAAAACCAGCCGGACCGGCTCGCCCAGCGTCAGTGTGGCTTCCACCGCGCGCTTGCGCCCGCCCCGCTTCACCTGGCTCTGCCCCACCTTAAGGTCGCCGTTTGCGATGGCCGCATCCGCCGTCCACTCATCGAAGCGCGCCAGCTCCGCCGGCGCGGCCGCCGCGCCCGAACCGCCGCTGACACTGCCGTGCTTCCAGTCCAGGTGCAGCGCGCCCTTGGCCGACCTGGCCAGGTCCTTGCCGGTATACCCGCTCAACTCGACCTTGCCCGCAAGATACAGCCCGGCGCCGGACCAGCGCTCGCCGAGCAGCGCACCCACCGCGGCGGGCTTCAGCTTTGTGCATTGCGCATCGAGCGTGTAGACCGGCTTGTCCTGATCCGACTGCGGAATCCCGAAGCTGCCGCTCAGGTGCAGCCGCCCGCCCAGCAATCCGGCGTCCAGGCTGGTAATCTCCACGCTGGTCGGCTCGATCTTCAGCGCCGCCGAGGCCTCTAGCAGGGTCACCGGCCCCAGCGCCAGCGAGTCGGCTTTGACCGTGCCCTCCAGCCGCGGCCACGCCGGCGCCGACGCTGTGTGCAGCCGGTCCAGCAGCGTCGCGAGCAGCGTCCCGCGCTCATGCGCGCCCAGAAACGCGCTCTGCAGCGCGCCGGCCTCCACGTCTCCCAGTTGAATCTGGAACTCGGGCAGGCAAGGCTCCGGCCCCGGGCACGCGACGGGCAGAGTCAGGCTGGCGGTTCCCTTGACAGGACCGTAGGAAAACACCACAGGGTCCCAGCGCAGGTTGCCGCTGTCCCCGTAGCGGTTCAGGTGCAGAACCGCCTGGGCGAGCAGCACGTGACTGTTGAGATAATCAGCCTTCCAGTTGGCGTCGCGCAGGGTGACGGTGCCGGTCAGGCTGTCGTCGCTGGGCCGGCCTGAATCCGCGTCAGCGGTAGCCGCCGCCAGAGCCGCAGCGGGGCTGACCGGCGCGGCAAATGGGTTGCGCTCCACAGGCAGCCACGGTCCCTCGGCGGTCAGGTCGACGGCGACCGGATCGCCGGCCAGCGCGTCCACCACGGCGGAGTCGGCCATGCCGGCCACGCGCGCCAGTTCCCTGGCCCGGCCCACGGCGGCCTGCCCGCGCACGCTCAGCCTGTAGCCGTGGAGTGTGAGCCGCATGGCCAGAGTGAGGGGCTGCGCCCCGCCGGCTGGAATTGCCAGGTTGGCCGTCAGCGCCGCGGGCTGCTCCGGCACGCCCTGCTTGCCGCGGGGAGCCATCACCGGCTCCAGCGTCAGCTTGGCCACCCGGATGGGCTGCCTCAGCCCGTCCCCGCTCAGCGCAAAGTTCTCCACCGTCAGGCTGCCGCTGATCGGTCCCTGCGCAGCCGCGCTCTGCTTCTCCATCGCAGCCGCAGGCGATTTGCTTTTGACCGGCTGGCCGCTGGCCGCTCCCGCGGCCTTGGCCTCCGGCGCCACACCCGCGTACTCGATCTTGCCGCTGACCGTTCCGGTCGCCACCAGTCCCGGCCCGATCCCGCTGCGCACCGTCCGCAGCGCGTCCAGCGCGGCCTGCACCGGAATCCGGTTGAGCGCCACGATGAGCTTCGGCTCCGCGTCTCCGGGCAGCTCGCCGGCCAGGTGAACGCTCCCATCGCCCAGCGGCGAGTCGCAAGCCAGCTTCTCCACCGAGCGCTCGGAGTAGTGATAGATCAGCCCGCAGCGCGCGTCGAAGTCCAGCGGCTCGGCCGGCGCAAACTCCGCGCGATGAACTCCGGTGGCCTCGAGCCGCGCGGTGATCTGGGCCGCGTCGGCGGTTCCGTCCAGGTGCAGCTCGGCGGTCAGGTCGCCGCGCCAGCCGGGATCGCTGCCGATCATCAGCCGCGTAAGCTGTCCCAGTTGCGCCTCCCGCCATTCCAGATCCAGGTGCACCGGCATGCGCCGCAGCGCCGGCGCCGGCCGCGCGCTGGCCTCCAGCTCCACCGTTCCGGTGTAGCTGCCCTCCTGGCTCAGATCCGTGCGCGTCGGCTCGCCCCGAAGCCGGATTCGCCACTCGCCCGAGCTCTCCTGCCACATGGAAAAATCGGTGTTCAGCAGCGAAAACGGCAGCTTCTCCACGCCGTTCTTGATGTTGATCCGGGAGTTGGTCGCTTCCAGATAAGGCAAATGCAGCGCATGCCGCCCACCCTTCGCGCCCGCGCCGGCCGCGGTGCGGAACAGCGGGTCGAGATTCCACCGGCCAGCCGCCGAGCGCACCAGGTTCAGGCTGGCCTCATCCATGCTGATGCTGCTGATCTGGAGCCTTCCCCGCCACAGCGCCAGCAGCCCGAACGAGGCCGTGACGCTATTGGCGTGCAGCACCGGCTCGGCACCGTAGGCCGGGTCTTCGTCCACGCTCAGGTCGGTCAGCTCGAACCCCGGCCAGGGCAGCAGCCGCAGGCTCACCGACGAGAGCCGCACCGGCCGGCCCAGCGACGCCGACATCAGCTGCGTGATCCGGCTCTTGTAGCGCCCGATGCTGACCAGCGGAGGGACCACCATCACCAGCAGCAGGACCGCAAGCACGGCCAGCACCAGCCGCCACCGCCTGCGCCTGGGTTGTCCGACTACAGCAAAACCAGAGTCGTTGTTTCCCTGAGCCATAGCATTCAAGTCGACGCGACCATCCCCGGGGTCCCCAACGACTCGCTCTTTCGTCGTTGGGGTGGGAGCAACAGGGAGCGGCGACCCTCGGCAACACTGAATAGGGCAAGCTTACTCTGGTTTTGCTCGAGCTCGTCGTCCCTCATCGTCTTGATCCGGTTCAGCGAATCAGGTGCAGCGTCCGCGTCCACCGCGTGTCGGTAAAGAAATGCAGCGCCACATGCGCCATCCAGGCCACGCTGTTGCCGATTCCGGTCTGCTCGTACTGGTCCTCCGGGGTCTTAAACGACCAGTAGTTGAACAGCGGCCGGCCCACGATGTTCTGCCGCGGCACAAAGCCCCAGTAGCGCGAATCCAGGCTGTTGTGGCGATTATCGCCCATCATGAAGTACATGCCCGGCGGCACCACCAGGTCCCCGTTCACCACGTACTTCGGGAACGCAACCGCCCACTCCTCGGTGGCGCCAAACGAGGGGTCGGGCGGCACAGAGGGAAACTCGTCCAGAAAATCGACGTGATTGTCGGGCGTGGTGGGCAGCGCGTGCGGCTGGCTCTGGGCCACGCCGTTGATGATCACGATTCCATTGCGCAGGTGAATGTGGTCGCCGGGCACGCCGATCAGCCGCTTGACCAGGTAGAGGTACTGCAGGCTTCCGTTCAGCAGGTCCGGCACCGGCTTGATAAACACCACCACGTCGCCGCGCCGGGGCTCGCGACAGTACACCAGCGGCATCCATTTCGCCGGCGGGGCCAGCGTGATCCGGTCCACCACCAGGTGATCGCCTACCAGCAGCGTCTTCTCCATCGATCCCGAGGGAATTACGAAGTTCTGTGCAATAAAGGTGAGAATGAACAGGCCCACCACCAGCACGGAGCAGATGCTGGCCAATGCTTCGTAGGGCGTTTCTTCCACCCGGTCCTCGGCGGGAGTTTGGGAGGTCGCCGGCGGAGTCTGAGTTCCTGTCTTTTTGGCCGGCGCTGTTTTTTTCGTCATCCTGCGGCTCATGATCCGTGGTCAGTGGTTAAATACAGTGGTCAGTGTTCAGTAAACAGTGGTCGGTTTGCTCCCGGCGGCCGGCCCTGATCAGGGCTGTGCACAAATCCTCCGCTACGCAGGTCCGCAAACAAATCTCCGGCCTGTCTGCCGCGGCTATTTCCTAGTGAATCACCCGGAAGATGCGTTTCCAGCGGGCAAAACCGATCAGCCGCTCCAGTTCCCTGTCGTGTCCGAGTCTATCATCCGCGCCCTGCTGCACATCGGTGGTCGAAGGCCGGTTGAGCGAGAAATAGATCAGCAGCGGCCGCGCCACGATGGCCTGCCGCGGCACGAATCCCCAGAACCGCGAATCCATGCTGTGATTGCGGTTGTCGCCCAGCACAAAATACTGGCCCGCCGGAACCACCAGATCGCCGCCGCGGATCAGGCTCTGCATCTGGCGCCACCAGTCCGGGTCCACCTGCGGATCGGTGTAGACCGTGGCGGGAAAGTTGTCACGGGATGCGTTGGGCGCGGCCGGCTCAAAGACCGCGTAGGGCTCGTCCAGCGCTACGCCGTTCACCCTGACCCGCCCGTCCACGATGCGCACCCGGTCGCCCGGAACGCCCACCACCCGCTTGATCAGGTAGGGCGGCCGGGCATGGTGGAAGACCACGACGTCGCCCCGCTGCACCTGCCGGTAAGGCATGAGCCAGCGGCCGAGCATGCCAGCCGGAGCGTACTCCTGCATGTTCATCAGCAGAAAATCCCCCACCAGCAGCGTGTGCTCCATGCTCTCGGAGGGGATCAGGAAGGGCTGCATCAAAAACGTCAGCACAAACAGCGCCACCACCACGGTCCGCAGCAGCGACGCGCCAGCCTCAGGCAGAGTGGGCCGCAGATGCCGCGCATGCGCGCCGTGCGGGGAGGCGCTGAACTCCAGTGTCGGCGCGCTCATTGTGCGGCATTCTCCTCCAGGGCGGCTTCGGCGCCGCTCGAGCCGGCCGACAAGCGGGCCAGCGCCCGCCGCGCCGCATCCTGTTCGGCGTGTTTCTTGGTGCTTCCCATCCCCCGGGCCAGCGGCTTGTCCCCTTCGCCTGCGCCGGTCCGCAGCCGCACCTCCACCAGAAATCGCTTGCGGTGGTCGGGCCCGCTCTCGCTCTTTACCCGGTAGACGGGCGAGCGGGCCCCCGCCGCCTGCAGGTGCTCCTGCAGCGCCGATTTGTAGTTCCCGAGCGCCGCTCCGGCCCTCAGTTCCTCGGCCAGTTGCTCCACCGCCCGGCCCATCACCGTCTGGCTCACAAATGCCCGCACCGGCTGCAGGCCGCCGTCCAGAAACAGCGCCCCGATCACCGCCTCCATCGTGTTTGAGAGCACGGTCGCCGTGCGCCGCAGTCCGCTGCGTTCCTCGCCGCGGTTCAGCCGCAGGTGATTGCCCAGTCCGATCGACGCGGCCACCTCGGCCATGTGCTGCCGGCTCACCAGCAGGGCGCGAACCCGGGTCAGCTCTCCCTCCTGCCATTCCGGATGGAGAGTAAACAGCGCCTCGGCCACCACCAGCCCCAGCACCGCATCGCCCAGAAACTCCAGCCGCTCGTTATCGCCGGGCCGCTGCGCTTCCCCGCTCTCGTCCGCCGCCTCGCCAGAGCTCCGCTGGATGGTTCCGGAACCTCGCCGGCCGCTTACAGAGCGGTGGGTCAGCGCGCGCAGCAGCAGATCAGGCCCCTTGAAACGGTGCCCGAGCGCGGCTTCCAGATCTGCCAGAGTCGCTTCCACGGCCCTCCCATCTCTCTTCGTGCCGTCGCTCCCCGTACCGCCTGTCTCCCTCTGCGGGGTGGCGTTCGGCATTCTCGCGCATCCGCGCGGGCTTTTCATCGATAGATTTGACGTCCGGCCAGTGTCTGCGGCCGCCTTCCGGCGTCATTGCGGCTTCTGCGCTGCTCCCTGTCCCGGCGTAGCCGCCACCGGACCACTACCCGCCGGCGCAGCCTGGCCGGGCCCGGCGCAACGTCGTCCGAATCCTCCTGGCAGCTATGGCCGTTCACTGCATACGCCTTCTTCACTCCGCGTTCGGCGGCCAGCCGCGTATCCAGTTGCCCGTCGCGCGTGGCCAGCGCCAGCTTGTACTCGGCCACGGCCTGGTCGCGCTGGCACTCGAGGTCCAGCATCCGCCCTAGGTAAATGTGCGACCACGATACCAGCCGCGGGTCCCGGCTGGTGGCCACCGTCTTCTGGAAGTCCGCCAGCGCATCGTCGGGCTTGCCGGTCATCAGGGCCGCCCGCGCCAGGATGAAGTACGCCCGCGAGCTGTCCGCCACTCCCTGGAGCGAGTCGTCGCCGTGCGCAAGCGTCTTGTGCGCCATGGCCGAGGCCGCGGCCACGTCGCCGGCTGCCAGCCGCGCCTCGGCCAGGTCCAGCCCGGTCATCACGCGCGGCTGGCTGCGCGCCAGCACATCCCCGTCGAACGTCTTGTCAAACTCGATCTCGTGCGCGACATGCGCCTGGTACAGCACGTCGATGCTGTATACAATCTCGCCGATGGAGTCATTCAAGCTGACCGGGCTCTTCTCAAACACCTTCATCTGATCGTAATAGTACTGGGTCAGCACGAAGCCCTGGGTCATGTCGTGGTGCACCAGGGCGAGGCGGACGGCCTCCTGCTTCTCGGCCACCAGTTCCCGCTGGTGCTCGTAGCGCGGCATCTCCGAGCGGTTCACGCCCGCCGGAATCACGTAGTTCGGAATGCCGGTGTCCATGGTCCGCGCTTCGATGGCCTTGATCAGGCACTCCACGGTCAGCGGAATAGGGTCGGAACGGTAGCGGTACGGCAGCGGCGAGTCCTGCACCTCCTTCAGGATCGGCAGCGTCCGGTCGATGGCGTTGCCCCGCGCGTACAACAGCGGCTCGATTACGTAGTGCAGGTAGGTGCGGCGCACGTCGTTCATGTGGATGTGCCCGTGCGAAGGAGACACCACCACCACGTATTCGCTCCCGTATATGCGCGCGTTGACCAGGTTGGGCGAGAGCTGCGGCTCCATCACCACCACGAACCGGCGGCCGCTGTAGGTCGGGGCCGGTATTTTCAGGTACAGGTTCGTCTCCACGATCATCTGCGTAAGCGGATCGTGCAGCTCGGCGATCTCGGTGTCGTAGACCGGCCGCAGCGCCAGCCAGATCCCGTCCAGGTCCACCGCGCTCACAAAATCCTTGAGCAGCGGAATAATGTCCGCCACCGAGGTCGAGTCGGGCGGCATCTCGCTCAGTTGCGCGGTCGTCTCCAGGTCCGGCGGCGGGGTTAGATACAGGGCCAGCGAAATGTACTGCGCGACGTCCAGCACCGTTCCCGTCATGCGGTGCTGCGCGATGAACAGGCAAACCTTGTCGCGCTTGGCGCGGGCGTCCTCGCTCTTGGCCAGCGCGTCGTTCATCTCCTGGCGCACCTTCATCCGCACCGGGTCGCTCTGGTCCAGCCCGTCGTCGTAGCCGCAGGCGTTCAGCGCGGCGGCCATCACGAACACCGGCTCGGAGTCGGTCAGCGAGACGGTCGGCCCCGCCGGATCCACCAGCGAGGGCGCCTTCTCCTGCTGCAGCATCGTCCCCGTGGACGACGTGGTTGCGGACGAGCTTTCCTGGGCGCGGGCCGGGGCATTGCCGCCGGCCAGCCACGCCACTGCGGCCGCCAGAACGGCAATGCTTCGCATTGAGCGGAATGTCATGGAATGACCCTGCTTGCAAGTCTAGTTAGACGCGCCAACAGGGTCAAACGGGAGATGGCGGTTGCGCGGCAAAGCGGGCGCAAGGGTCAGGCAGCCGGGTATCGTTGCCGGATACAAGTTTAAAAGCTGCGCAGGCAGGCTCTAGCCCCGCACCGATATCCCGGAGAACGACAGCACCGCCAGCCCTCGCACCGGCTGGCCAAAGAACCGCGCCGGGGCAAATACGCTGGTCAGCAGCAGGTTTTCCACCCGGGCGCGGGTGGCCGCGTCCGCAGGGCCGCTCAGAATGCGATAGTCGTACATCTCGCCGGCGTTGTTGATGTACACCTCCACCACCACCGGGCCGGCGGCGCTGGCAATATCATCGCTGCCCGCGCCGGTCGACAGGCTCAGCAGCCGCGGCGCCGTCGGCTCGCCCAGCGGTTCATCCTTGCTTGCCAGCGCCACCTCCGGCTGCGCAATCATCGTCACCAGAAAGATCACTGTCCCCAGCAGCAGCACCGCGCTGGCCAGGCCGGCCGAGGCCTGCAGCACAAACGGACCAATGGTGTTCCGCCAGGCCAGGTTCAAGGACTCGAGCCGCCGCCGCCGGCTGCGCGCCCGCTCCTGGCTCACCGCCACGCGAATCCGCAGCAGCAGATCCTCCGGCTCCGGCACCGGACCCAGCCCGGCCAGCATGGTCTGCATCTGGCACAGCGAAGACCACTCCCCGGAGCACTCCCGGCAGCCGTCCAGGTGGGCGGCCACGCGCTGCATCTCCCTCCCGTTCAACCGGCCGTCCAGGTAGTCGTGAAACTTCGCCTCTACCGCTTTGCAGCCCTTCATCGCGCCTCCTCTCCCGCGGGCAACTTGAACCCCGCCGGCGCTGGATCGTGTTCCCGGTTCGCTCCTGAGCGCAGAACCGCCCGCAGGCTGGCGCGTCCGCGCACCAGCCGCGACTTGACCGTCCCCACGCTTATCCCCTGCATCTCCGCCACTTCCTCATAGATAAAGCCTTCAATCTCCCGCAGGATCAGCGTCGTCCGGTACGGCTCCGGCACCCGGTTCAGCGCCGCTTCCACGCGCGCCCGGATTTCGGCGTGCGCCGCGTTCTCAAACGGCGACTCCGCCGGGTCCACCAGAATGTCCCGCAACTGTAACGGCGTCCCGCTCTCGCCCTCCGTCAGATCCTGCTCGATGGGAATCTCTTGCTTCTTGTGACGGCTCCACCAGCGCCGCTGGTTCGACGCCTCGCGGAGGGCAATGCGGTAAATCCACGTCCGCAGCGACGACTCTCCGTGAAATCCGTCTATCCCCCGGAAGACCTTTACGAACACCTCCTGGGTCAGGTCGGCGGCCGTCTCGCGGTCCTGCACCGTGCGCGCCAGCAAAGAAAAAATCGGCTGGTGATAGTGCGCGATCAGCCAGGCATAGGCCTCTTCCGAGCCTGCCTGAAGTTCCGCGATCAGCGCCGCTTCATCGGACTGAAGCGTCAGTACATTGGCAACATTGCCCATGGTGAGGTCCGCCTGCTAGGTCAGTGTCCTCCCACCTTACCGCATCGCCCGGGCCGTTGGCATCCATTCCTATCGCAGCCCGGGAAAATCTGCAGTTTAGCCCCGGGCGCCCGCATCGAGAGAGCCGGAACACGCCCCGCGTGCCTGTCGGAATACGCATCCGCGCGGTTCACCTTGCCGCAACCTTCCCCGAATGCCCAAACAGCCGGCTGTCAGCACCCCCTCGGCCCGGCGCCCTGAATCGGACACCGATCTCCTCCTCTGCCGCCGAGTCAGCGGGAAGCGAAAACCTTGCTTGTCCCTTGTCCGGCTTCCGCGCTCCCATTCTCTTAGACACCGGAAGACCGCCAAAGTGTTCCCGCCCCCGCTATTTCTTTTGCTCCATCCCTTTCATTTTGTGGCTCCTCTGGTGCGATCCTCGGGTTCTGTCCGCCGCTCCGCGCCGCGCGCATAACCTTCTGCTCCGCGTCACTGCCCCCGGTTTGACGAATCCCGCCCCAGCGGAGAAAATAGAAAAGTTGCATCCCTCCCGATGTGGGCCTGTGGCGCAGTTTGGGAGCGCGCTTCCATGGCATGGAAGAGGTCGTCGGTTCGATCCCGACCAGGTCCACCAAATCCATTCGATAATTTAACTAGGGCGAATCGTCACGGACACGGTTTTTGTGTCATGGTTTGTGTCATAACCCTCGATTTTGCTGCTTGCGGCAAGGGTTTGCATCGCCGTGCGCTTGGCTTCCATTTATTCTTCGTGAACCGACTTCCAACAGACCAATCAAGCTGAGCCGGGAAAGCTCACGCGATTTGCCTTTGTAAGGTAAATCCAAATTGGTAAGGTAAAGCAGCTGAACTGGGAGTCCTTAGAGCATTTTCGGAATACATGTAGACTTTTTGAGAGCCGGAGCAGGTGGCTTTTTCTTGAGGAAAAAGCCACTTAAGTGCGTGGCTTCGGTCTACAGCAATTCCGAAAATGCTATGGCCGCACCGTAGGCAAACAGCGCACAGCGCGAGAACAATCTGCGGTGTTGTCTCCACTCGTCTGGCAAGGCGGCCGGAGGAGGGGCAAAGGTGCTGTCTCCTTTGCCCCTGTGAGTGGCCGAACCGGCACCGCACAAATCCAACTGCCCTCGGCAGTTTCTATCGTGCTCGTTTTCTCTGCTACGCAGCGTTCATTGCTGTGCGCTAGTCGCCGGCTCCGACCGCCCCAGCGTGTCATACAAGGGCTCAGCCGGCGTCGCCTGCGGATTTTCGTCCGCAACAGAGACGGCCAGAACGCGGATGTTATCGTTGTCCGGCAGCGTGAGTGTTTTTGCGCCGTGCGGCAGATCAATGGGGTACGCAAACAGGTACGAGTAGGAGTACGCGACATTCTTGCCGGTTGCGTCGTGGTGATGGTCGCAGTACCAGGCCAGCGATGCGCGCTTGATGTAGCCGGGCCGGATGCCGGTCATCACCGCATAATCGTCTACCTGGGTGCGCGCCGGCCGTCCCATCCTCGATGGCATCGTCACTTCCTTGGACTGCCATTGCCGGTCGTCCCACTGGCCAATGAAACCGCCCCAGTCTTCCACCTTCAGCTTGCTGGCCTGATCGCCAACCTTGAAGGTCGCCTCCTGGTCGCCGCCGACGGCAGTGGCTAGAACATAGACGCGGTTGTAGTTCCCCTCGGGCAGATGGATGGTCTGTCCCCTCGCGACAACGGCGTTGGGCGTGCCGCTCTTGGCGGGCGCCAACCGGAAGGTTACGTCGTTAAAGTTGATCTTATCGGGCATCATCTCGGCGGGAAGCGCGTCGCCTTTCCCGTCGATGCCTCCGGTGGTGGCGACGCCGTCGTTGCTGGCGGTGGCCAGGTCATAGTCGAGCGCGACGGGGCGGGGTTGGACGGGGGCGACATGCGCGGCGGAGGGATCGAGGGTAATGGCAAAGGTCCGCGGTTGATAGGCCGTGAACGAGGTCACCAGCGCTCCGCCCTCCACCTTCGCCGGCCCAACCGGCTGCTCCTGCCCGTTGACTTCGCGGGCTGACTTGATGGGCGCAGCGAAGGAAACGCGCACATCCGGCTCAGGCTTGCCGTTGAGCTCCACCAGCCGCAGAACCACCTCGTTGCTCAGTTCGGCGCGCTTGAGCGCCATGATGCGCACATTGGGGCTGCTGACCTTCACCAGCGAAAACTCACGGCCGAGCGCGCCGGGATGTTTCGCCGCTTCGAAGGCGATCAGAGGATCATTCAGCCGCTGACCCTGCCAGTCGGTCTGCCCATCGCGCCAACCTTCCGCGTGGCCGGCCAGCCCGTAGATGAACTCGTGATGGCCGAGGTCCTGCGTCGCCTGGTCGGGATAGCCGCCGCGAACGCCCGGAGTACGGATCAGCGTCAGGCGAATCGTATTGTCATTGGGCTTGTCGGACCCGTTCTTGCAGTCGGTCAGAATCGTCGTGCCCCACACGCCGCTTGCGTCGGTCAGATCGATCCATTGGTGTGACAGCACCTCAAACTTCTTGGGCTGCGCGTTGGGACGCTGGATGGTTCCGATCCCCAGGTTGTATGTGGCCATGCGGTTGGAAGCAGTCAGCGGGAAGACCGCCTTCAGGTTTGACTCCTTGGTATTCCAATCGACCGCGTTGGCAATCTCCACGCGCTTTCCTGCGTCGCCCGCCGAAAGCATAATCGTCTGCACGAACTTGGAGCCATCGGTCTCGCGCGTGACTTCCAGGGCAACGCGGGCCGGACCGTTCTCCACGATGCGGACGGTCGCAGGGCCGTGTACGTAATCCTTCGGAGGCGCCTGTTCCTGGTCCCAATCCATGTTCCATGCTGGCCACTGGGAAGGATTGTCATAGGAGATCGCGAGGCGCGCCGGCGCGGCCAGCAGCTCCTTGCCAAGTTTCTTATCGAAGACGCTGGCAATGTCGCCGTCGCTGTTCAGCGTGACGCGGTAGTACGCATTCTCCAGCGAGTGATCGGAGACGTGCAGTGAGGAGGGCTCGCCGCTCTTCGCTGCTGCCGCGCGAACGCTGTAAACCGCGTATCCCACCGAAGGATCCTTGGCCAGGAAGATCACCTTGCCCGCCGAAATTTGCGCGGGCGCCTCGCGACCGTCGGGCCCGGTGACGGAGACCGCATCCGTGCCCTCGGGGAGCTTGACCGCGGCCTGCACCACGTCTTCGCGCACGATGTTCAGCGGATTGTAGACCACGATGGGAGTTCCGTCGGTGGCCGTGTTGAGCGCCGCCGCAACTGCTCGGGTCGCGTCACCCAGCACATCCGCAAACTGGTTCATCGCGATCACATCGTCGTTCCACGCGAACTCGTAGGACTTCGGCGTTGCGGTTCCCGCGGCCAGGTCATGGAAATGCGCGCCCATGGCCAGCGTCCACGCATCGTTGAGCCGGTCCATCGGATAGGTGCGCCCACCCAGCCACAGCGCCGCAACCGAAGACTTCTCCGCCGCATCCGCCAGCAGTTCCTCCTTGCGAATCCAGCGCTTCTGGTAGGCCTGAGAGGTCAGCGATCCGGCCGAATGGTTGGTCAGCTCCATCTCGCCTGTATATTGAGGCAGCCGCGCCTCCTCGGCGGGAGTAATGTCCAGGAACATCTGATCGGCCTTCGACGAGATCACGCGCACCGGGCCGTCGCCAACCGCGACCGCCGGAAACGTCTGGCGGGAGCGCCTACCGAACGAAATGTATCCCGGCGGCGGCAGGCCAACCTCACCCTTGGTCACGATCGCCTCCAGCCGCTGCACCGAGTCCTCGTCGGGAGCGCCGCCGGTGTCGCCGGTGCCGAAGTAGTGGTAATCGGTAAAGACTCCCGTGACCTTGCCGTTGTTTTCCACCCGCGCCGCCCAGTCACCCTGGAAGCGCTCTGACTCCTGGTCCTGCCGCGCCTTCGTCATGCTTGCGATCTGGCTGCGCAGTGCGATCATCTCCTGAATCTTCGTCTGATCCAGCGGCTCGCCGCTCATGTACGCCTGCATCATCTCCGCTTGCAAAGCCTTCGCCTTTGCCTGCGCATCGATCAGAGCCTGATCAGGCGGCAAAGGCGGCAGCGGCTTGGTCAGATCGGTGTAGATGCCTCCCGAATAATCGCCGGGGTTCACCCCCTCCAGCACGCTCTCTCCATCCGGCCCCACCCACACGCCCACATTGAACGGCGTGCCTTCCGGCGTATTCTCCGGATAATCCGGCCCGCCCTGAGCGGCCGAGGATCCCCAGGTCAGCTTCTGCGTCGAGAAGCCTTTTACCCCGGAGTGGGCAAAAATGGTCGGCAGCGATGCCGGAAACCCGAAGCAGTCGGGCAGCATAAATTCGGCGCTCGCCACTCCGAATTCCTTGCGGAACCAATCGTTCCCATAGAGAATCTGCCGGATGATGGCCTCGGCGCTGGGCGCGTTCACGTCGCCCTCCTCCACCGATGAGCCGGCCGGATACCATTGCCCCGTTGACACGTAGTGCTTCACCTGGGCAAAGTCCGCCGGGTAGTACTCCTTCATGAAGCGGTAACGGTTGGCCCCGGAAAAGTTGAAGATATAGTGGGGATACTTCTGGAAGAGCGCGAAGTTATCCTCCATCGTCTTCTTGATGTACTCGTCGATCACCTGCGGATATTCCCAGCGCCATTCCGTGTCCAGGTGCGCGTAGCCCACCACGTAGAGCGTAGGCTGGGTCGAGAGATCGGGTTTCTGCGCCTCTTGCGCTCTGGCTCCGCTGAGCGAAGTGGCGAGGATGAACAGCACCGAAGTGAGAACAGCGGCATTGCGGCGCATACATTAGCTCCTGTCGAAGGATTGAGTCATTCCGGTTTGTTGAGCAGATAAGTCCAAAGTGGATGGCACAGCACACGCTGTGCCAGGCTCCTTCGGCCCCTTATCTTCGTTCACAGACCCGGGCGGAATTGCCGCACACGGCAAAAGGGGCCAAAGCCCCATGGGTCACCCACCCAGGACTGCCTGCGAAAAATGTTTCTTATCTCAGCGCCAAAGGCTAAGCTCAGCCCCGGAGGTTGTCAAGTCTCTCCCGGAACCGGGGCCGGAGAGTCCTGACTGGCCGGAGGGTTCGGCTGACGGGGACGGGCACAGCGCGCTATTCGATTGTCCGCGCAGAGCGGATCCCCATCCGCCTCGTCGAGATCCTCGTCGAGATAAGAAAATTCCAGATCACCTGAATGAAAATGAGAAGCGATTGGCCGCTTATCTCCGCCAATTCACTCACGGACCGGTTCGAGGTGAGGACCATTTCTCAGTTCTGAGTGGATGACCGCCCGCTCTTCAATAGGGGCGAAGGAGCTCACCTCTACTGCCTGCTAGACAATTCCGTAATTGCTGTCCAGCCGTAGGCAATCGCCGGGCTGGAGTATCTTTCGCATGGACAGGACGGAGAGGACTGCGCGGTTTTCGCTTTTGGCGCTCCAGTTGAGCTGACAACGCGCGGCCTGATCCGGCGAGAAACGGTTGACGAGGATGGTTTCTTTGGCGTCGCGAACAAGACGCCACTCGCCATCGGGCTGCTCGGCGTCCGCCCAGGTCTGGTTGCCGCTGGGCTCAACCGCCGGCTGAATCAATAACCTTTCAATGGGGGCGGAAGATCGGTTTCGGAACGACACGCTGGCCTTGCCGATGTCGCCCGCGTCGGCATTGCAATGCGATTGCAGTAGGGCCATCGCCGCGGTGTTGCTTGAATTCCGGAGTGTGGCGGCTGTCTCCAGCATGGCCTGGTTGAGGCGCAGCGTGTACTCCAGCTCCATATCGTTGTCGAAGTGGCCGGTGAGACGGGCTACGCTGGACGAAATCGCGCTTGGCGTCCAGACGGCTTTCCAGGGCGGCGCCGAGACGTAATCCGATTGCGCCAAAATCGTGAGTCCGTCCACATCCGGATAGTGCAGCGCGCCGGGATTCGGACGAAGAAGCAGGTCCCTGCCGCTGTGCTTGTCGATGAGGTGCACGACGCGCGCGCCGAGCTGCGGGACGAGATGGACGCGCAGGGATTCATTTTCAAGCGTGATGACCGGATAGGGACGCATTAACGTCGAAAACGCCTGCTCATCCTCCGTCAAATCGACATGCTCGCGGATGGCGGTGATGCCGAGCGAGCGCGCGTCGGCGACAAAACGGGTCCAACGGGCCTTGAGCCCGTCAAGATCGGCGGGTTGGTAGAGCGCGCCCTGCACGGAGAAGGTCCGGGCGCGGGCGAGGCGGAGATAGTCGATGGAGAGCTTGGCCCGGCGCACGTTCTCGTGGAGCGGCCCGCTGCTGGCTGCGCGCTCGGCCTGCTGGAAGAGCTTGGTGGCTTCGGCGAGAATTTCCTGATTCAGATAGGGCGCATCGGCGCGGTCGAAGATCCAGGCATGATGGCCTTTGCCGCGCGGGGCGGGCCGCACCTGGCGCTGCATCAGGTCGAAATACGTGCGCATGGGATGCGCGGCCGGGCCGTAATAGGCGGCATGAAATTCGTCGATGGCCTGGCGGGCGTCTGCGTTGGCATCCCAGAGCAGCTTGGCCATTACGTAGGAGCGCAGCGCCTCATCGGAGCCGACGCCGGGATACTTGCAGCCTTCCATGAACATGCCGACCACGCCGTGGCGGGCATAAAGGGGAATGCTGGAAGCCAACTGATCGAAATCCGGCATGGGCAGAAGATAGTTGGAGAAGTTCGTGTTGTAGTGCCAGATGTAGAGCTGATTCGTGATCTGCGACCAGGCCTGCAGGTGGCGGAGGAAGTAGGCGTCGTAGGAGCACTGATCGTAGGGGTGCGCTTCGCATGCGCCAATGGGGCAAAGGCGGATGCGCACATTCCGGCGCGGGCGGACCTTGGCCGGCGGATCTTCGGTGTACCAGTAAGCCAGCGTGTCGATGAGCTTATCGGGGTGGTCGGGTTCAACTGCCTCGGTGACCGCATTGACAAAGTGCAGCAGCGGGCCGGAGTGCGCCCCGCCCTCTTCCTCTTCGACGCGGCGGCAGTTGTCGCACTCGCACCAGCCGGTGGTGTCGTTCTGGGAGACGGAAAAGATGGTCGCTTCCGGGTAGTCGCGCATCCAGCCGCGCACGGTTTCAATGCTGATGCGGAGCACATCCGGGTTGGTGAGGCAGAGCTGGGCATGGTCGCGGCGCGCCCCATCGACCAGCGAGAAGTATTCGGGGTGGTCTTTGAAGTATTTTTCCCGGGGAACGAGCAGCGCGAAGGTGTGGACGAAGGGGTGGTAGACGACCTTGCCGCCGGTAGACGCATCGAGGTTCGCGCTCATGCCGTTCATGCGGTTGCGCGCGGACCAGTCCTTGTCGAAGGCGAGGTTGAAGTAGACTTCGCGGTATTCGAAGGCGGGCTTGACGGTTTCATCGAGCGGCTCGACGCGGAGGGTGCGCGTGCTTGGGATACGGCTCACTGTGGGCGTGAACCAGCGGCAGCCGAGCTTCTCAAGGAATCCGTAGACGCCGTACATGGCGCCGCGCTGACGGCCGCCCGCAATCACCAGATGCTCGCCGACTGTGCGCAGGACGTAGCCCTCCGGGCCGAGGGCCTCGAAGTCGATCCCGAGCTGGAGCGAGTCAAGCGCCGGGCTCTTGCCGACCAGAATGGCATGGTCGCCAGCGCCGGCGGGATCAGTGGTGATGGGCAGACGCGCGCCGGAGATCTGCTGGATGAACTGCTGCAATTCTTCTGCGCCGCGCTGCTCGGAGGGCGATGCATCGGGCGCGAGCACGATGGAGTACTTTGATCGGCCATCGTGGACGAGGGTAAGAGGCGTGAGCGCAGCGGCGCGGCGCAAAGATAACCCCGCGACAGACAATGCCGCGTCCTGAAGCAATTTGCGACGGCTGATTCCAGACATATCCGCCTGCCCCTTGCGCCTTTTCGGCACGCGGCCAATATACGTGATGATGCCTGCGTATGTCCTTGTCTGCAGAGTGGCGCAGCTGCCGGGGGCCGACGATGGTGAAGCTCGCCGTCTGCGCGGCAGTGGAAGGCTGCTTCACCTTCAGAGGCAAAGAGTATGGCCGTGGATCAGCTGCATCAAGGCGACCCTAATGGGCTCCGCTTCGCTCCGGCCTTGACACCGCTGCTCTCCGGCCAAAAGATCTCTTTTCAAGAAAGCAAAGCAGAAAGATGTAGGGTATGATTTCGTACACCGGACTGGGCGGAAATTGGGGTCAGGTCGCCGGTCTCCGCGGTACGCTGGATTCCGGGACATCAGCACACGGTCCTGCCAAAATAGCACTGGGCCCGTGAGCAGCGTGGAGGCTTTGCGATGACCATCAGTGAGACCGCCCATCCATTCCGTATGGAAGAGGACGCCTTGGGTGAGGTGCCAGTCCCGGCCAATCATCTCTGGGGCGCGCAGACCCAACGGGCCTGCGTCAACTTCCCCATCGGGGTAGAGCGTTTCCGCTGGGGCCATCCGGTGATCCGGGCTCTCGGCATTTTGAAAAAATGCGCGGCTCTGGCCAACGGCGAGCTGGGCCAGCTTCCGGAGGAAAAGGTCAAGCTCATCGCGAGCGCCGCGCAGGAGGTCATCGATGGCCGTTGGGACGCGGAGTTTCCCCTGGTCGTATTTCAGACCGGTTCGGGCACCCAGACCAACATGAACGCGAACGAGGTCATCGCCAACCGCGCGATCCAACTCGCCGGCGGCAAAGTTGGATCGAAAAGGCCGATTCATCCCAACGACGATGTCAATCACAGTCAATCCTCGAACGATACGTTTCCCACCGCGATGCACATCGCGACGGTAGAGGCCGTTGAAAACACGCTGATTCCTACCGTGCGCGAAATGCGTGACGTGCTCGCCGCCAAGGCGCAGGATTATCGTGACGTGGTCATGATCGGGCGGACGCACCTTCAGGATGCAACGCCGCTGACACTCGGCCAGGTGATTTCCGGCTGGGTTGCGCAGCTCGACCAGGCGCTCGACGGCATCCGCCAATCCCTCCCCGGCGTGTACGAGCTGGCCATCGGAGGCACCGCGGTCGGCACCGGGCTCAACGCCCATCCGCGCTTCGGCGAGGTGACCGCCCGGCGCATCGCTGAAGAGACCGGCAAGGCGTTTGTTTCGGCGCCCAACAAGTTCGCGGCGCTCTCGGCGCACGATGCCATGGTGAGCGTGAGCGGCGCACTTCGCACGCTTGCAGGCGCCCTGATGAAGATTGCCAACGACATTCGTTGGTATGCCAGCGGTCCCCGCGCCGGTTTGGGCGAGCTCCGAATACCGGCCAACGAACCCGGCTCCTCCATCATGCCGGGAAAGATCAATCCGACGCAGTGCGAGGCGCTCACCATGGTCGCGGTCCAGGTCTTCGGCAACGATCATGCGGTCGCATTCGCGGGTTCGCAGGGCAACTTCCAGCTCAATGTCTACAAGCCGGTGATCCTGCACAACGTTCTGGTTTCCATCGAGCTTCTCTCGGATGCCTGCCGCGCCTTCAGGGAGCATTGCGCCGCAGGCATCGAGCCGGACGAACAGCGCATCCAGCAGCATCTCGACAATTCCCTGATGCTGGTCACCGCCCTCAATCCGCACATCGGCTATGAGAAGGCGGCGCAGATTGCCCTCACCGCGCACCGCCAGAACATCAGCCTGCGCGAGGCCGCTCTCAAGCTCGGATTCCTGACCGCGGACGAGTTTGATCGGTGGGTGCGTCCCCGCGACATGACCCATCCGCTCAGCGCAGATCAGTGAGTGGCGCCGATAGAAAGCCGTCCTTTAACAATGGCTTAGAGCACACCGCTCCGCAACCATGGACGCCAGGCTGCCTCATCGACCCGCATTCCTCGCCTCTGCCTGGCCCGGAGTTGCCTGATTCCAGCCAGGCGAGAGCCTTTCCCCGAAAGAAGAGCTTCCGCGTAGGGGCCCTCCCGGTCTCCCTCAGTACCCCGGCCCGCTCCATACCGGCTCTCTCAATATATGACCGGCTCGATCGGCGCCGGCCCCGTCTGCTTTTGGAATGCCTTGGTCCGGTGCACCTCGAACTGCGCGCCCGGAATCAGTGAGTCCAGCAGGAACAGCGACTCCTCCCGCCCTCGGATTTCGGTGTAACGGTACACGGTGCTCGAGCCCTCGCTGGTCTCGCGGCCCTCCACCGGCTCCTCCACAAAGCGCAGCGCCGCCTCCGCCGACGCAGCCGGCCCCTGCTCTGCGCTGCTATGCACGGCCTCGGCCGCATACGAGCGCACCAGCTTGGTCCAGTAAGCCGCCAGCAGCTCCGGCGTGGCAAAGACATCGGCCCACACGATGTGCCCGTGAATGGCCGCGACCGCCCCCACGGCCCGCTCCTTGAGCAGCCGCTGCACGGTGGCATCGCCCTCGCCCAGAGCGGCTTCCGCGGCCGCGTCCACCTGCTTCACCGCCTCCGGCGAGGCCATGGCCTGCGCATAGGAGGTGGTCGCGGGCATTCCGCGGAAGATCACTGCGGGAACCGGCCCCACATTGACTCCTCCATCCCTCACGTTGCCTTCCCCATCGACGACGGGCCCGACGGGCCGGGCCGGGGGCGCCGTCACCGCCCGTTCCGCCGCAATCGACTGGGCCACCGCGCTCCACACCAGCTCCTGGTCCTGTTCCACCATCGCCTGTGAGCGAACCGAGGGCTCGACCATGAAGCTCATCGGCGCGTCCTTGCCCGCGGACTGGAAGACGGCCGTCTTCTCCGTCCAGCGCCCCGGCTCAATGCAGAAGACCGACAGGTCCAGCGGCGCGCTGTCGGCCTGCACAATCCGGTCCTTCCCGATCACCCGGTCCTGCTTGCCCCCGGTCACGATCTCCCCGGCCAGCAGCAGCAGCGGCAGATGCGAGCGGTTTTCGAGCACCAGCGTGTTGACCTCGTCGCCGCCCGGCTCCATGGCCAAACCCCCGTCTCTCCCGCGGCTCCGCACCAGTCCGCGCGCCTTGCCGGCCTCTTCAATCACCACTTGACCGCTTTTCAGGCCCTCGTCCAGCGTCAGGTAGCGCCATTGCGCGGCGGCCTCGCTCGCCGTGTTGCGCGCAATCGGATACAGCACCAGCTCGCCCGACTCAATCGGCTTCAACACGCGGTACGCGTCCGTCTTCTTCGCGCCGGCCTGGTCCGCGGCCGCCGCCATCCCTCCCCACGGAATCGCGGCCGTCAATCCAAGCAGCCCGCCAACCATCCATAAACACGCCATCCCTCCCGGTTTCCTTGCCATGAGTCCTCACCTCCGCCGGCTGGAATCTTTCTGCCGGCATCCACGGAACGGAATGCGCGACTGATGTTGCAGAAATTTTTCTCAATCCGCCCGGCCCTCTCGCCGCGCCCAATCGACCCTCCGCCTCGCCGCCCGGAACCAAACCCTCAGCGCCGAGGCAAAGCGGAGAGCGCCCGCCGCAGCAGTGAAGTTTGAACTTCCGGCGCGTACCAAAGTAACTACCCCAATCCGCGCCAATGATGATATGAAAGGTTTAGATGTTTGCTTCAAGGGGGGACCCGCTGGCGCCTTCATCCTCCGCAAGGATCACGCCAGCGGGTTTCGCCGTTCCGCCGTGGCAGGCGGGTTTTTTCCCCTTTGGACCTGGTATTCCCCAGCCCCAGGTTGCGTGATCTAGACCGCATCCAGTGCCCAAAGCAGGCGTAGAGTTCAATCAACGTACAACCTCAGACCGCTGGCCCGACAGAGCGCATCTCTCTTCCCCGGAGTTGGCCTTGGACTCGCTTATCCGCATTTCGATGGAATTCCTGAGCGGACCATGGCATGGACTTGTGGTATTTGTCATCTTCGCTCTCGCAGTTGGTCTCTTCATCTTGAGAAGGCCCCGCTGAGATTCAACCGGCGCCAGTACCCAGCACCCGCCGCAGCGCAACCCGCCGTACAATAAGGTTGCCGCCGAGGCCGTTGGCGCACTCCGTTCGCTGCGAGGCGATGGCCGGATGGAATCTCCCAGCACTCCCGATCGACCCGGGCAGATGGAATCCCCCGCGGAGGTCCTGCGTGCGCTCGGGGATCTGTGGCAAGCCAGCGCCGCGCCCTCGCTCGGCGTCAGCCAGAATGACTTCGCGCGTTTGCTCCTTGCCGTGGGCAGCCGCTACCGCTTCGGCCAGCCGCGGCAAGACTCACCGCTTCCCGCCGCGCGCGAGCAGATTCGCTTCCTCCGCCAGCTCTGCATCGACGACCTGGTGCTGGCCCACGCCTGCGCCGAAGGCCGGGAAGCGGCCTGGGAGCGCTTCATGGCCGCCCACCGCTCCACCCTCTATCAGGCCGCCTACCGGCTGGCCGGCTCCGATGCCCAGGCCCGCGACCTGGCCGACTCGCTCTACGCCGATCTCTACGGCCTGCGTGAGAAGGACGGCCGGCGCCAGTCGCCCCTGCGCGGCTATCACGGCCGCGGCTCGCTTGCCGCATGGCTGCGCACCGTGCTGGCCCAGCGATTCGTCGACCACTACCGCCGTCACCGCCGCGAAACGCCGTTGGAAGAAATCAGCGAATCAGCCGCCGCGCCCGATCCGCCCACTGAGGACGCGCCGCCATTTGCCCAGGCTGGGCCCCTGCTGCGCAGCCTCGTCGAGCACGAACTCGCCCGCCTCGACCCCGAGGAGCGATTCCTTCTTACCGCCTATTATTTCGATGGCAGAACCCTCCGCGAGCTGGCGGCGCTGCTGACGGTCCACGCCTCCACCGTGAGCCGCCGCCTCGAGCGCTTGACCGCCCGCCTGCGCAAGCGCATTTTCCGCGGCCTGCGCGCCGCGGGCATGGACCGCCGCCGGGCCGGAGAGCTGATGGAGCTGGATGTGCGCGACCTGGACATTCCGGTAAGAAAGATTCTGCAAATCTCCGCCGCTCCCGCGTTCCCTACTCGAGAGACCATGACGGCGGAAGGAGGCGGCACACATGTCTGACCCACAGGCCGTGCAGAACCATCCCGACGCCGGCCTCCTGGCCGCCTTTGCCGAGCGAGCGCTCACGCCCCCGGAGCGCGCGGCGCTGGCCGTTCACCTGGCCGTCTGCGCGCGCTGCCGTGACGTCGTCTTCCTGGCCCAGCAGGCGATTCCGGAGCAGCAAGCCGCAGCCGCTCAGCCCGCCAGCCGCCCGCGCATCCGCCTGTGGCAGCCCTTGGCCGCCGCCGGTTTCGCGGCGATCCTGCTCAGTGTCGTCTCGCTCACGTGGTTCATTCATCTCCGCGACACACGGGGCAAAGCTGAGATCAGCCTCGTGCGGCGTGCTCCCGTTTTGGCGCCCGCCGGCGCGCCAACCCCGCCGCCCACTGCGGCCGCATCGCACACTGCAGCTGCGCCCGCTCCGGCTGCGCCCCAACACAGCGGAACCGCTCATCGCCCACCCGAGCCTGCGGCAGTTCCCGGCCGCATCGAGCTCGGCATGGCGAAACTTCCCGCTGTCGGCCCTTCCGCGCTCCCCGGTCAATCCGCGCCCGCATTCGCCTCGGCTGCGCCACCGGCGGAACCATCCCCCGCCGCAGCGCCACTGCGCCCGATTCCGAGCGAACAAATTGGGTTGCAGCGGCAGATGGTGGCTCGCCAGCAGGCAGCCACGCAGCCCACAAGCCAGCGGCTCACACTTTCCACAGTGGAGCCATCTACCCGTTCCGCGCCCGGTCAAACGGCCATGCGCGCTGCCGGCATCCCGCCTCCGCTGGCCGCAGCCGCGAGCGCCACGGTCTTCCGGGGAGCGCCGGCGCCGGGGCCTCACGGCGGCTTTACTCCCGCATCCCGCCTCGAGATTCAGGGCCGCATCCTGACCCTCGACCCATCCGGCGCGCTGTTTGCCTCCGACGATACCGACCAGCATTGGCGCGCTCTGCAATCCCCCTGCGCCGGACCGGCAATATCGCTGGCCATCCTGCCGATCACCGCGCCGCGCGCCGTAGCCGGCAGCGGAGCCGCCGCAGCGAGCCCAGCCGCGTCAGCACCCGTGACCACAGCCGCGTCAAAACCCGCGCCAAAGCCCAGCCCCGTCATCGTCTCCCTTGTCTGCGCCTCCGGCTCTCGTTGGACCAGCCAGGACCGCGGTGACACCTGGCAGCCCGCCGCCGGCGAACCAGCCGCCCCGCGCGCGCCGTAGCCGCCCGGCGGCGCGCTATCCGCGGCCGGTTGCACGCGGCTGCGCGATCTCACTCACCAGATTCTTTCCCAGAATCGCCGATGCCGTCACCGCCCCGCCAATCAGCGCCTCCCGTCACCCCCAGCGAGGTCACGTCCTGCCCGGTCAAAAATAAATTCCGGATTCCCGTCCTCGCTGAGAGCGCCCGCGCGCGAAATCGTTCCGGCGTCGTCGCCAGCCCGTACGCCTCGCCGCGTTCGTAGTTCATAAAGTGCCGCGTGCTCAGCGGCGTTGAAAGCTCCGCGTAGTCGATCTTCCCGCACACCGCGGGCACATGCTTCTCCAGTTCGCCCCTGAGCCGCTCCGCCAGCCGCTGCTTGAACTCGTCATAATCGGCCCCGCGCTTCTTCCAGCGCGTATCTTCCCAGTGCGCGAACCAGTCGTAGTTCGCCAGCGTTACCACCTCCAGCGTGGCCCGCCCCGGATGCCGCCGCGGAAACTCAGGATCCTTGGCCGACGGAAACGAGATGAACAGCAGCGGAAACTCCGCCTCCGGATCTTTCAGGTACCGCTCCGCATTCCCATCGTGATCGTGCGAGGGGCAGATCCACAGGTTCGTCCCGTTCAGCCCCAGCTCCTCCGCGCTCTGCTTCACGCCCACATACAGGCTCAGGTGCGCCGTCGATCCCGGAATCCGCTTGAGCTCGCGCAGCACCGGCAGCGGCTTGCGCGGCCCCTGCCGCGATTCCTTGACCAGCCGCCCAAAGGTAGTACGCGCGCCCGCGTCGCTGATCACCAGCGGAGCCCGTATGCTCCGCCCATCAGCCATGCGCACGCCGAATGCACGCCCATCCTCCACCAGGATTTCGCTCACCTCCGCGCCCACCACAATCTCTCCGCCGGCCCGCTCAATGGCCGGCGCAATCGTCTCCGAGATGCGCGCCGCACCGCCCACCGGGTAGCTGGCGCCCTCGAAGTAGTGCGCCGCGATAATCGCGTGCACGCCGAAGCTGCTCTCGGCCGGCGGCAATCCATAATCGCCCCACTGCGCGGTCAGCACGCCCATCAGCTCTTCGTTTTTCGTCAGCTCTTGCAGCACCTCCCGCGTGGTGCAACCGGCCCAGCGCAGAAACGGCGCGCGCATCGGCACGCCCGCCAGCCAGGCAATTGGCCTGGGAACCGCCTTCTCCGCAAAGTACAATCCGCTGGCTCTCTTGGCCGCGTTCACCGCGCGGAAATACCGCTCGATCGCGCCCTCTTCGGCGGGGAAATAACCCGTCAGCCGCTCCCGCAACCGCTCTTCGCCGCTGGGAAACTCGTACACGCGCCCGCCGATCACCGCCCGGTCGTAGACATCCGGCATCGGCGCCCACTTGAGCTCTCCATCGCTCAGGTAATCGAAGGCCGCCCGGCCCGGTGCATCCGGCCGGCCACATTCCCCGATGTAATGCACCCCCACGTCCCACGAGTATCCCGGCCGGTCGAAGCTGTGCGTGTACCCTCCGGCCGTGTAATGCCGCTCCAGCACCAGCACCTTCTTTCCCGCTTTCCTGGCCAGAAGCGCCGCCGCCGTCAGCCCGCCCATCCCCGACCCGATCACCACCGCGTCCCAGCGTTCGTCCTTGAGCTGCTTATAAGGGATCATGGCTAATCTCCAATGTTGCTACTGTCAACATTAAGTTAGCGCAATGATGTTGCTGCTGTCAACATTTTCTGGTATAAAGATCCTGTTACGGGAAAACCAGCCTACCACCGCAAGAATCTGAAGCAGGAATTGCTTGGCGCCGCCGTCCGCCTCATCGCCGAGGCCGGCGCGCGCGCATTCACCCTGCGCGAGGTCGCCCGCCGCGCCGGAGTCTCCCACAACGCCCCCTACCGCCACTTCCGCGACAAGCAAGACCTGCTCATGTCCGTCGCTGCCCAGGGCTTCGACCGCCTCACCGCCTCCATGCGCGCCGCCATGGCCGGCGGCAAAGGCGCAAAGGACCGCCTGCGCCGCTGCGGCCAGGGATATCTGGAATTCGCGCTCCGCTCGCCGGAGCATCTTCAGGTGATGTTCGATCTGCCCAAGCCCAGGAAATCCAGCCGCGCCTGCCGCGAGGCCGGCGAGCGCGCCTTTCAGACGCTGCTCGACTGTGTCATCGCCGTCCAGGCCGAGGGCGGATTCCCCAAAGGCGATCCCCGTCCCCTCGCCTATGTCTGCTGGTCCGCCATCCACGGCCTCGCCAAGCTCACCATCGCCGGCCAACTCCCCCTCCGGCACAAGCAGGCCCTCGACTTCGCCGGCCAGATCGCATCCGTCCTCCAGCGAGGCCTGGCTGTTCGCTCAACCTAAATCCCGCGCCTGCTCCACGCCGCACGCGCAGCCCCAAAGCCCGAGCCCCTCATTCCATCTCCGCACCATCCCCGCTCCTTCCCGTTCAACTCGCAACGGCTCCTTTCTCTCAGATTCGATCCTTCAGCAAATACGCGGGCGCGGTCATCGCGCCCTCGCGCTCGTTGCCCGGCGGCGTCTCCGGCATCGGCCAGGGCTGCACGCCCACTCGCTGCGCCCACGCCGCGTAGTCGCCAGCCATCTTGCGCACGCGATCCGGCTGCTGATCGACCAGGTCGTGCCGTTCCGTCCGATCGTTCTCCATGTCATAGAGCTCCCACGCATCCGGGAACCGCGAAACCAGCTTCCATCTCCCTTCGCGCACGGCGCTGTTGCCCTCGTGCTCCCAGAAGAGCGACCGCTCCGCAATCTGCCCGCCCGCAAACACCGGCAGCAGGCTCCTGCCTTCCAACGGCGGAGGCGCCGATCCATTCTTGCTCCGCGCCGGATACCGAACGCCCGCCGCCTCCAGAAACGTCGGCATCACGTCAATCTCGTGTCCGATGGCGTGCGCAATTCCCCTGTTCCGCAGCCCTCGCGGCCAGTGCACGATGAACGGCGTCGCAATCCCGCCCTCGTGCGCGTAATGCTTGTAGAGCCGGAAGGGCGTATTGCTCACGTTCCCCCACGGAATCCCGTAGCTCGCATAGGTCGTCGCCGGTCCCGGCATGATGGCAGGATCGTTCCCCGGAACCACCGGCTCTCCGTAGCGTGTCCGATACGGCATGAACGCAGGCCGCTGCGCTCCCTCGCGGACCCGCCCCATCTCCTCAAAGTTTCCGCCGTTGTCGGACATGAAGCAGATGATCGTGTTCTCCAGCGCGCCCGCGCGGCTCAGCGCACTTACAATCTTGCCCACGTTCTGGTCCAGGCTGTCGATCTGCGCCGCATACACCTCCATGCGCCGCTCTTCCCACGCGTGGAACGAGGCCAAATCCCAGGCCGGAACCCGCGGATCGCGTGCCGTCAATCCCCACTCCGGACGCACCAGCCCCATCGCAAGCTGCCGCCGATCTCGCTCGGCGCGCAGCGCGTCCCACCCCTTGCTGTACCGCCCTTTGTACTTCGCAATCTCCTTCTCCGGCGCCATCAGCGGCCAGTGTCCGGCCGTAAACGCCGCATACAGGAAGAACGGCTTCTGCTCCTTCGCCGTGTCTTCGATCATCCGCGCCGCGCGGTCGCCGATCGCGTCCGTCAGGTAATAGTCCTCATCCGCCCGCGCAACCTCAATCGCATCGTTGCCGTCAGTCAACGAGGCCGGATCAAAGTAACTCGCCGCGCCATTGATGATTCCGTAATAGCGGTCAAAGCCGCGCTGCAGCGGATAGTTGTGTTTGCCCGCGCTTAGCGGTGTCAGGTGCCACTTGCCGGTCATCAGCGTGGTGTAGCCGCCAGCCCTCAGCGCCTCGGCAATTGTCACGCAGCCCTCGCTCAGGTCGCCGCAATAGGCCGGATACGGATACCTCCCGGCATCGGAGGTCATCATGCCCATGCCCGCCTGGTGCGAGTACAAGCCCGTCAGCAGCGCCGCGCGCGAAGGGCAGCAGCGCGGGCTGTTATGAAAGTCGCTGAAGCGCAGCCCGCCCCGGGCCAGCGCATCAATATGAGGCGTCTCGATCTCCGACCCATAGCAGCCCACGTCAGAGAACCCCATATCGTCCGCCAGGATGAAGACGAAGTTTGGCTGCTTCGGCGCGGCGCTGGCTTCGTTCTCCGCAAAGGCAAAGCCGCGCAACGGCAGAATGCCCGCCGCGCTGGCTGCCAGACTGGTTTGCAAAAACTCCCGGCGGGTTGGCATGGTCATCTCCGCGGGCGCAGGTATAGCAATGTACAGGCGCCGCAGCCATCATATACAAGCGCCGCCGCGCCCGCAGCGCGCAGATCGATCACTGTCCTATTTCACCCCTTGCTCCACGTCAGCACCGCTACTGGATACATAAGCCGCACCACGCCATCCTCACGCCGCGCCGCCACGCCCAGGCTGTCCTGCCCCGACTGAATATCCTCCTCAAACAGCGTGCGAATCCGCTCCGCGTCTCCCTCTTTCGGGAACGATCCCTGCAGCAGCCCCTCCAAATCCGTCTCCAGGCTGAATTCCTCCTCGCGCCTCAGCGCCATTCCTGCCTCATCGCCCAGCGCGCGCATTTGCTCCCGAGTCAGCGCCCGCGTGTGCGAGGGATCGCGCAGAATCTCCCAATAGTTAAACCGCTCCTGCGCCTCCCCCCGCGGAGCCACATCGGCCATCAGCACGGTTCCACCCCTGCGGCACACCCGCTTCATCTCCCCCAGCGCCGCAGCCGGGTCCACGTAGTGATGAAAGGAAAACCGCGTCACCACGCAGTCGAAGCTTGCATTCTCAAATGGCAGCTCGGTCGACTGCCCCAGCCTCCACTCCACGTTGCTCAGCCGCTTTTCCTCCTGCAGCTTCCGCGCGCACTCCAGCATCGCCGGCACCGCGTCGAGTCCGGTCACGTGTCCCACTCGCAGCGCAAAGAAGCAGGAGATAATGCCCGGCCCGCACGCCACGTCCAGCAGCCGGTCTGTCGCCTGCGCCGCGGCGCACTCGGCCATCAGGTCCAGCAGCGCGTCCTTCCCGCGCCCGTGCCGCCGCAGAAACGGCTCCGCCTGCCGCGCGAACTGATCCTGAATCTCCGCATCGTGCGTCTTCGTCTGCATCCGGCTCCCCGTCTCCTCCCCGAAAATTCCGCGCCAAACCATCCGTACCCGAAATATGTACTCTTCACAAACATACCCGCCAAAAAATCAGGGCCGCTTCGCCTGAAGCGGCCCCGTTTCCATCCGGAAAAATCTCCGTCCTCACGCCGGCGAAGGCGATCCCTCTGGGAAGCTCGGTCCGCCGCGCGTATCCGGCTTCAGCACCTGCTGCACGTTGCCGCCTGTATCGGTTGGCGAAGCCAGCACCGAACGGACCGGCGGCAGTTCCTTGCCCTCGATCAGCATCCGCACCTCGTCGGAGTCGATCGTCTCCCGCTCCAGCAGCGCCGCGGCCAGCCGGTGCATCGCGTCCGCGTTCGTTTGCACGATGGTGTGTGCGCTCTGGTAGGCTTCATCAATCAGCCGCCGCACTTCCTGGTCGATCTGCCGCGCCGTCTCTTCGCTGAAGTCGCGGTGCTGCGCGATCTCCCGGCCCAGGAATATCTGCTCCTCCTTCTTGCCGAAGGTCAGCGGACCCAGCCGGCTCATGCCGTACTCGCACACCATGCGCCGCGCCAGATCCGTCGCCGTCTCGATATCGCTGCCCGCGCCCGTCGACATCTGGTTCAGGAAGATCTCCTCAGCCACGCGCCCGCCATAGGACATGGCCAGCTTGGCTTCCAGATATTCCCGCCTGTAGTTGTGCCGGTCGCCCGGCAGAAACACCGTCACGCCCAGCGCCATGCCGCGAGGAATGATGGTCACCTTGTGGATCGGGTCCGAGTGGTCCAGGAAGAACGAAACCAGCGCATGCCCCGACTCGTGATACGCGGTCACCTTCTTCTCCTCGTCGGTCAGCAGCATCGACTTCCGCTCGGCCCCCATCAGCACCTTGTCCTTGGCCAGCTCGAAGTCATACATTGTCACCTGCTTGCGGTTCACCCGCGCCGCGTTCAGCGCCGCCTCGTTCACCATGTTGGCCAGGTCCGCGCCTGAAAAGCCCGGTGTGCCCCGCGCCAGCACATTCAGATTGGTGTCGTCGCTGACCGGAACCTTCTTCACGTGCACGCGCAGAATGTCCTCGCGCCCACGCACGTCCGGCAGTCCCACCACCACCCGCCGGTCAAAGCGTCCGGGCCTGAGCAGCGCCGGGTCCAGCACGTCCGGCCGGTTGGTCGCCGCCACCAGGATCACTCCGTCGTTCGATTCAAACCCGTCCATCTCCACCAGCAGCTGGTTCAGCGTCTGCTCGCGCTCGTCGTGTCCGCCGCCCAGCCCGGCTCCGCGATGGCGGCCCACAGCGTCGATCTCATCAATAAAGATGATGCACGGCGCATTCTTCTTCCCCTGCTCAAACAGGTCGCGCACGCGGCTCGCGCCCACGCCCACGAACATCTCCACAAAGTCCGAACCGGAGATGGAGAAGAAAGGCACATTGGCCTCGCCGGCCACTGCCCGCGCCAGCAGCGTCTTGCCGGTTCCCGGCGGGCCCACCAGCAGCACGCCCTTGGGAATCCGCCCGCCCAGTTTCTGGAACTTCTGTGGCTCGCGCAGGTATTCGATGATCTCCTTCAGCTCTTCCTTGGCCTCATCCACGCCGGCCACGTCCTTGAAGGTCATCTTCTTCTGCTGCATTGAGAGCAGCCGCGCCCGGCTCTTGCCGAACGACAGCGCCTTGTTCCCGCCCGACTGCATCTGCCGCAGCATGAAGAACCAGATCGCGCCCAGCAGGATAAACGGGCCCACGTTGAACAACAGCGGCAGCAGGATGTTGCTCTGCAGCTCCTTGATGGAGAAGTTCACGTTGGCGGCGAGCATGGCCTTTTCCAGGTCTTCGTAGTTGCTGCCCACCGTGGTATGAAACTCCTCCTTGGGCGTCGCCTTCATGTGGCCGTGCAGATCCGTGCCCTGGATTACGGCGTCCAGCACCTGGCCCTGCTGCACCTTGCTGTACAGCTCGGAGTAGGGAATCTCCGTATCCTTGCCCATGTTGGCGCCCCTCTGCACCACGCCCCAAAGCAGCATCAGGCAGATGAGAATGAACACCCAGAACATGACCGTTTTAACGCTCGAATTCACCAGGATTCCTCTTTCCCGGCAGAAGAGAAGCCGCTGACAGGACCTCCATCGCCGTCCGCATCACCCAATTTGACGTCCGCGCCGTGCCTAAAGTTACAAAATCAACAGCAAAGACACGCCACCTGCCCGGCATACACAGGTAGCTGCCGCCTCGATCTGCAGTGTCCTGATTGTACTCCTCGCCTGCTAAAACGCAGAACTATCCGTATAGACTGATGCGCGCCTTGTACCTCCGGTTTCACCTCCGGTCACGCCCCTCAGCCTACCGGCTCAACCAAATGGGCTACTGCACGGAATGCCTCAAACAGAAGGCTGCCGCCCGCACTGCTTCACCCGCACGCCGGCCTCCGGTTCCAGTTCCACGCCCCGCATCCACACGATCCGCCCCGCCAGTTCCAGCACCGGCCAGCCCGCCCGGTCGCTGCCCGTAACCCGAAGCCGTTCCAGCACTTCCTTCACCTTGCGCGGACCGCCGGAGTACCGCAGCCGTACCCGGTCGCCCGCCCGCCACGCCCTCAACGTCGCCCGCAGCGTCGCCGTCTGCCCCCCGTCCTGAGAATTCCTGTCCGGCGCCGCCCCATCCAGCTCAATCCGCAACTTTACCCCGAACTCCGGCGCCTCAATCTCTCCCGGAACCGTCACCGTATACTCCGTCGCAGCCTCCACGCCCGCGCCCGCCGCCCGGGTCAGCCGCAGCTCCCGATGCGTCCGCTCCGCGCGCAGTCCGCCGGCCAGCTCCCGTTTCTGTCCGGCTCGTCCCTCCAGCGCCAGCGCCCGCACCGCCTGGGTCCCGGCAAAGTCCAGCGCCGCGCCCAGCCGTTCCGCCGCCAGGCGCAGCAGCCGCCGCTGCGCCGCTGCCCCGAGCTCCGCCAGCCGGTTCACCTCCAGCGCCAACCCTTCCGCGCCCGCCCGTCCGCCGCCCCGCACCGGCCGTCCGGGAAGCAGAATCTGCCCGGCGAGCCGTTCCATCTCCGCCTGCCACCACGCCTCCTCGTCCCGCGCCAGCTCCGCCATCTGCACCAGGTGCTCCTTGAGTTGAGGATTCCAGCCTTCCAGGAGCGGCAGCAGCTCGTGCCGGATGCGGTTTCGCGTATACGTCAGGCGCCGGTTCGAGGAGTCCTCCCGCCACGTCTGACCCAGCGCCTTCAAATACGCCTCCACCTCGCTCCGCCCGGTCCTGAGCAGCGGCCGCACGATCCGCCCCTCCGCAAACTCCACCACCGGATGAATCCCGCCCATCCCCTCGGTCCACGCCCCGCGCAGCAGCTTGGCCAGCACCGTCTCAGCCTGGTCGTCCAGCGTGTGCGCCGTGGCAACCGCATCCAGAGGCGTCTCCGCCATCAGCCTCCGGAACCACGCATACCGCAGCCGCCGCGCCGCCTCTTCCAGCGTCTCTTTCTTGGCTTTGGCCTCGGCCGCCGCATCCAGCTGCGCCTCGTGCCACGGAATCCCCAACTCCCCGGCCAGCGCCCGCGCAAATTCCCGGTCCCCATCGGCCTCCGCGCCCCTCAGCCCATGGTGCAGGTGCGCCGCGTGCACCACGATCCCCAGCTCCCCGCTCCGCGCGTGCAGTGCCAGCAGCAGCGCCACGGAATCCGCCCCACCCGACACCCCGACAGCCACGCGCATCCCCGCCCGCAGCAGCGAAGTGTCCAGCTTCAGCACCGGCTTGCCCGCCTTGTCGCCCGTCTTCCGCACCCCACGATGATAAGCCGCCTTGCTCATCGTGCCGCCCCTCAGCCAAAAGCCCGCTTCATGCAGTGCCCTCCGGCACCCTCAGCCAAAAGCCCGCTGCACGCAGTGCTATACTCCACACGTTATGCAGGTCTTTGCGATTCTTCCGGCTGCCGGCCTCGGAACCCGGATGGCCGGACCCCAGCCCAAGCAGTTTCTCGCGCTCGGCGGATTGCCCATCCTCATCCATTCCCTGCGCGCCTTCGCCTCGGTCCCGCGGGTCACGGCCATCTATGTCGCCGTCCGCCAGCCCGAGATCGCCCGCGTCGAGGCCCAGGTGGCCGAGTACGGCTTTGCCGGCCGCGTCCACGTCGTCGCCGGCGGCGACAGCCGCCAGCAATCCGTCTCCAACGCCCTCGCCGCGCTGCCCGCCCAGCCCGACGACCTGGTCCTGGTCCACGACGCTGTCCGCCCCCTCATCGATGCCGCCACCATCGACCGCACCATCGACGCTGTCGCCCAGTTCGGCGCGGCCATCGTCGGCCTGCCCGCCGTCGACACCATCAAGCAGGTGGAGCGCACCGCCCACGGCGCGCTCATCACCGCCACCATCCCCCGCGAGTTCGTGGTCCTCGCCCAGACCCCCCAGGGATTCCGTTTCGGCCTGCTCCAGCGCGTCTTCGCCGAGGCCGCCGCCGACGGTTTCCTCGGCACTGACGAGGCCTCCCTGGTCGAGCGCGCCGGCCTTCCCGTCGCCGTCGTCCATGGTTCTCAGGTTAATCTGAAGATTACCCAGTCCAGCGACCTGGAGCTGGCCGAGTTTTATCTCGGCAGGCGCCCCCGCTGAGTCAGGTAGTTGCTGAGCCCAGTAGAAGCCGGGCCCGGCGGAAGGCGCAGCCGACAGCCGGAAAAACTGGCCCCGGCGCTGGCGGCAGCCACGGCAATCCGGCCGCAAGCCCGCGCGGCAACCCGGTTTTCAGGCACAATGAAGAACAGGCCGTAATTCCGCCCCCGGCACCCGCGCACGGCCTGAACCGCAGGCACGGAGACCATGGACACTCGCATCGGATTTGGCTATGACTCGCACGCCTTTGAGCCGGGCGTACCGCTGCGCCTCGGCGGGCTTACCCTCGACCACCCCCAGGGCCTGGCCGGCCACTCCGACGGTGACGTCCTGCTCCATGCAGTCACTGACGCCATCCTCGGCTCCGTCGCCGCCGGCGATATCGGCAGTTTCTTCCCTCCCGGCGATCCCCGCTGGCAGGGCGCTGACTCCGCCATCTTCCTCAACCTGGCCATGGAGGAGCTGCAGAACGCCGGCTACCGCCTGGTCAACATCGACGCCACGCTGATCCTGGCTGCGCCCAGGATCTCCCCCATTGCCGGCGAGATGCGCGCCCGCGTCGCCGATCTCCTCTGCGTCCCCATCGGCCGCGTCAGCATCAAGGCCAAGACCCCCGAGGGCCTCAACCTCGATCACGTAGCCCAGTGCCACGCCGTCGCCCTGGTCGAGCGCGTCCAGGAGCCTGAAGAGCTGAAGAGCATGAGCGATGTCATCGAGAGCCAGCGCCAGCTCGAAGACGTCGTCGACGACCTGCTCAGCTCCGTCCACGGCGTTCCCAAGAAGCGCCTGGTCAATCCCGTCTACGACACCGAAGACATCACCTAGGCCCGCCGGGCCGCCGTGCACCTACTTGCCGATCTCAAGAATCTGAAACGAGCCCGGAATCATGGGCGGCCGGGGACCACGCATATAGGCTGGCATGCCCGGCGGCGGCGCCTGAGCCTGCGCCGGTGCGGGCGGGACCGGACCATACTCGGCCGTAATCGTAAAGATATGTCCGGTCTTGGTATCGAGCGTCAACGTTTTGGCGCGCGCCGGCGTGGCCACCGTCTGTTCAACAGAGAAATCCGTGGGCGAATTCTCCTTGATGACCGTCAGAGTACCGTCCCCCTGCGAGCTGAATGTCTCCATCGTCTCCGGGTTGAATGTGACTCCGTCGCACCCGTTTCCAATCGGCAAATCGGTGATAATGTGCCCATCGGTAGCCGACAGGACGACCATATTCTTGTTGGCGCGGCACGCGGCGAACAGGATGTTGTTCTTTGCGTCCAGCGCCAGCCCCGCGCATTCGCTGCCCTTGCTGGAAACATCGTACCTGCCGGCCATCTTCATGGTGTTCGCGTCGATCACCGCGATGGCGGCCTTGTCTACAATATCGACATAGATCTTGCCGTGGCCGTCGGTGGCGGCCTCTTCCGGTGCGCCGCCGATGTTGATGGTGCCCAGGATCGCGCCATCCTTATCGTCCAGAACGGTGATATTCGGCTCCGCGTGGCTCAGGATGTAGAAGTGGTGGTTGTACGCGTCGTTCAGATAGCCGTCGGGATGCCCCTGCACGTCGATCTTTTTCAGGATCGCAAAGGTCTTACCGTCGAACATGGTCACCGGGTTTGAAGTGGCGAAGCCGTGCCCCGTCGCCGTGTCCACCGCCGCTCCGTGCGCGCTGGTGCCGGGAATATCTCCCACCTGGGTCAGCGTGTCCAGGTTGAAGACGCCGATGTGCCCATCCGGCCCGGACCTTGCAACATACAGGTTGCGGCTCTCCGAGTCCGCGGTCACGTAGTCGAACCCGCCATCGCCGCCGACCAGCTTAATCTTGAGGACTTGGTACGGGCCGCTCTCCTGGGCGCGCGCGACGACCGCAACCGGAAGCAGAATGGCAAGTGCGGCAAGGATCAGCGATTTGCGTGGCACGGGGTATCTCCTGTTGGCGCCTTTGCGGGCCATCCGCCGAAGAACGGATCTCCGGCCGATGTGGCATTTCCAGTTCTTCACCGGATTAAGCATACTCTTAAGCATGCACGCCGCAACTTTTAGACAAGCTAAATGAGGGAGAGGATTGTTTTCTTCGCCTGCAGTCTCGCTGCCGGAAAGTTCGCCCCTGCAACGCACAGCCGCGCCCTTGGGAACGCCCTCCCTGCCCATGCGATAGCATCAAAGCAGGAAAGCAACCGAGCCGATGTCCGATCCGAACCCCTCAGCAGCCAGCCGCCCGCGCGTCCGCTTTGCCCCTTCGCCCACCGGCTACCTGCACGTCGGCAGCGCCCGCACCTTCATCCTCAATTGGCTCTACGCCCGCCACAATCACGGAACCATGGTCCTGCGCCTCGACGATACCGACGTCGAGCGCAACACCGATGCCAGCGTCCAGTCCATCTTCGAGGGCCTGCGCTGGCTGGGCCTCAACTGGGACGAGGAATTCAAACAATCCGAGCGTCTCAACCTGCACCGCCGCCATGCCGAAGCGATCTTCGCCCGCGGCTTGGCCTATCGCGACTTCACCCCCGCCCATGCCGGCCCAGGCTCTTCCGGTGATGACGGCCCATCCTCAGCTCAAGGCGCCTGGCTCTTCAATCCCGGCATGCGCGATTTATCCCGTGAAGAGTCCGACCGTCGCGCAGCTGCCGGCGAGCCCTTCGCTCTCCGCTATCGTGTCCCCCGCAATCAGGACCGAACTCTGCGCTTCGTGGATGCCGTTTACGGCCCGCAGTCCAAGCCCGCCGACGAAGTCGAAGACTTCGCCCTCTTGCGCTCGGATGGAATGCCCACCTACCACCTCGCCTCCTGCGTTGACGACGCCGACCTCCGCATCACCCACATCATCCGCGGCCAGGATCATCTCACCAACACCTTCAAACACCTGCTCATCTTCGAGGGGCTTGGCGTCCAGCCGCCCCAGTTCGCGCATCTCCCGTTGCTGGTCGCGCCTGACGGCGCCAAGCTCTCCAAGCGCAAGCACGGCTCCGTCGTCAGCGTCACCACCTACCGCGACGCCGGGTTTCTCGCGAGCGCCTTCATCAACTTCCTCTGCCTGCTCGGCTGGTCCCCGAAAAACGACCGCGAATTCCTCACCGTCGAAGAGCTCACCGCCGCCTTCACGCTGGAGGGCGTCAATCGCGCCAACGCCGTGGTGAATTTCAGCGAAGCAGCCTTGAGCCCTTCGGAATTTGCCCCCTTCGATCCCAAGGCCCTCTGGCTCAACGCCGAGCACATCCGCGCCCTGCCCGTCCCGCAGCTCAGCCGGCTCCTACAGCCATTCTTCGCATCAGCCGGACTTCAAGCCGCTCCGGAAAAACTTCTTGCCGTCACCCCGCTCATCCGCGAGCGCATCAAGCTGCTGCGCGACGCCGTCTCCGCCGCCGACTTCTTCTTTCTCCCCGAGCTCGCGCCCTACGACCCCGCCGAGCTCATCCCGCAAAAAGGCGATGCCGCACTCGCCCTCCGCGTCCTCCATAAGGCCCGGGAACTCCTCGCCACAACCTCTTTCGACCACGATTCGCTGGAGCAAGCCCTCCGCGCCGCCGCCACCGAACTCGGCCTCAAGGCCGGGCAGGCCTTTCAGCCCATCCGCGTCGCCGTCTGCGGCCGCAAAAACGCGCCCCCGCTCTTTGAAACCATGTCTGTCCTCGGCCGCGACCTCTGCCTCACCCGCATCCGCCAGGCCGAAACCCGGCTGCAATCGCTCACAACCCCTAACGTGCAATAAGGAACGCCGTTATGTCCAACTCGAATCCGGAAGGTCAGGAAACTCCAACTCCCTCCAGCTTCCTCCGCGACATCATCGCCGAGGATGTGCGCACCAAAAAGTTCGGCGACGCCGTCATCCAGACCCGCTTTCCTCCCGAGCCCAACGGCTACCTCCACATCGGCCACGCCAAGGCCATCTGTCTCGACTTCGGCCTCGCCGATGAGTTCGCCGGCCGCACCAACCTCCGCTTCGACGACACCAATCCCGAAAAAGAGGAGCAGGAGTACGTCGACTCCATCATGGCCGACGTCCGCTGGCTCGGCTTCAATTGGGAGCGCCTCTGCTACGCCTCCGACTACTTCCCCCAGCTCTACCAGTGGGCCCTCCAGCTCATCCGCGCCGGTAAAGCCTACGTCGACGACCTCACCGCGGACGAAATCCGCCGGCACCGCGGCACCCTCACCGACACCGGCCGGGAGAGCCCTTACCGCAACCGCTCCATCGAAGAAAATCTCGACCTCTTTCAGCGCATGAAGCAGGGCGAATTCCCCGACGGCAGCCGCGTCCTCCGCGCCAAAATCGACATGGCCTCGCCCAACCTCAACATGCGCGACCCGGTCATGTACCGCATCCTTCACGCCTCACATCACCGCACCGGCGATGAGTGGTGCATCTATCCCATGTACGACTTCGCCCACGGCCAGTCCGATTCCATCGAGCGTGTCACCCACTCCATGTGTACCCTGGAGTTCGCCGACCATCAGCCCCTCTACCGCTGGTATATCGAGCAGTTAGGCATCTTCCCCTCGCAGCAGATTGAATTCGATCGCCTCAACCTCACCTATACGCTGCTCAGCAAGCGCAAGCTCCTCCAGCTCGTCGAAGAAAAGCGCGTCAGCGGATGGGACGATCCCCGCATGCCCACTCTCTCCGGCATCCGCCGCCGCGGCTTTACGCCGGAGGCTCTGCGCGCCTTCTGCGCCGCGATCGGCGCCACGCGCACCAACGGCACCACCGACATTGAACTGCTGGAGCACTTCCAGCGCGACGACCTCAACCGCCGCGCCCGCCGCGCCATGGCCGTCCTGCGCCCGCTCAAGCTGGTCATCGACAACTACCCTGCAGGCCCAAATTCGGATTTTGCCGAGTTCGTCGAAGTCCAGAACAACCCCGAAGACCCCTCCGCCGGCACGCGTCAGGTGCCCTTCTCGCGCGAGCTTTACATCGAGCAGGACGACTTCCGCGAAATCCCTCCGCCCAGGTACTACCGTCTCTCGCCGGGCAAAGAGGTCCGCCTCCGCTCGGCCTACTTCATCACCGCGCAAAGTGTAGTGAAAGACGCCGCCGGCAATATAGTCCAGGTCCACTGCACCTACGACCCCGCCAGCCGCGGCGGCAACTCGCCTGACGGCCGCAAGGTCAAGTCCACCCTCCACTGGGTCTCCGCGGCCCACGCCATCTCCGCCGAGGTGCGCCTCTACGACAAGCTCTTCAGCAAGCCCGATCCCTACGACTTCCCCGAGGGCGGCGACCTATTCGACAACCTCAACCCCAACTCCCTCGAAATCATCCCCGATGCCAAACTCGAACCCTCCCTCACCGCCGCTGCCATCGGCGAGCCCCTCCAGTTCGAGCGCGTCGGCTACTTCTGCGCCGATCCCGACTCCACCCCCGAGAAAAAAATCTTCAACCGCACCCTCCCCCTCAAAGACTCCTGGGCCAAAATCGAAAAGAAGTCCGGCGCCTAAGAGCAGAAGTGCCGCCACTGTAATATCACTTGTAAGAAATATCACTTTTATGTAATAATCAATGCGTGGCCTGGGACGTAGAGGTCAGTGACGAATTCGCGGCGTGGTACAACGCTCTCCATGAGGACGAATGGGAGAGCATCAACGGAGCCGTCGATATGCTGGCTCAGTTCGGCCCGTCGTTGGCGCGCCCGGACGTCGACACGCTCAAAGGATGCCGGTATCCCAACATGAAGGAGTTGCGCGTGCAGCATCGCGGGCGCCCTTACCGGATACTCTTCGCCTTCGATCCGCGCAGATACGCGTACCTGATTCTCGGCGGCGACAAGACGGGTGATGCGAACTGGTATGAGACTGCCCTTCGCAGGGCCGAGGCAATTTACGAGTTGCATCTCAAAGAGATTGGAGAATGACGATGGCCAGGAAGTGGAGCGAGGTTCGCAAGACGCTTTCGCCGGAAGCGGAGGAACGGATTCGCCGGAAGGTAGCAGCTACGGGCATGATGCTCAACCAGATCAGAGAAGCCCGCGCTCTGACCCAGGTGAATCTTGCCAAAGCGCTCAAGATCAACCAGGGCGCCATCTCCACAATGGAGAAGCGGACCGACATGTATGTTTCCACCTTGCGCAACTACATCGAGGCAATGGGCGGGAACCTCCGGATCACAGCCGAGTTTCCGGAAGGCGTCGTTGAGATCGATCAGTTTGAAACCGCCTCGCGGGAACCGGCGGCGTAGTCACTTGGCCCTTTCAGACTTCGCGGCCAACCCTCCCTCGCCGCGGTTCGCTCGCATGGGCTGTTGTGCTTTTTTCCCGTAATTGCTATCATGATAGCAACGGAGGCTGAAATGGCCCAGCTTTTGGTTCGCAACCTGGAAGACCGGCTCAAGACGCGCTTGCAGCGCCGCGCCAGGCGTAACGGCCAAAGCATGGAAGCCGAGGCCCGGGATATTCTCCGCAACGCCCTGCGCGAAGACGAGGCGCCGTCAGTTGGCTTTGGCACGGCCTCTGTCGCGCTCTTCAGCGGGCAGGGGTCTGGACTGAAAAAGGGAGAACAGATTCGCGAGTGGCGCGGCGTTCCCCTCAAGCCGATCAGCTTTGACGAATGATTATTCTCGACACAAACGTAGTTTCGGAGATCATGCTTTCCCAGCCGGATGAGCGCGTCTTGCGTTGGCTTGACCAGCAGCCTCGCACCTCGATCTGGACAACTTCCGTGACTGTTTTTGAGATTCGCTTCGGCCTGGAGACGATGTCGGCGGGGAAGCGGCGGACTGCTCTCATGGGCTCTTTCGAGCGTTGGCTCGACGAGGTTGTGCAGCGGCGAATCGCGACCTACGACGAAACCGCGGCAAGGCGCGCGGCGGAATTGGCTGCGGAGAGACAAAGACGCGGCCGTCCCGGCGACCTCCGCGACACCATGATTGCCGGAATCGTGCTCGCCTCTCACGCAACCCTTGCCACGCGCAACGTCAAGCACTTCGAGGAGATTGCCAAGTCGTTAGTGAATCCCTGGACGGCATAGGCGAAAACGCTCAAGAAGTGATCGCTTCTCTAATGGAGGAAATTCTTCTAGCAGAGGGAGCAGGGGCCATCAGGCCCTGAATGCCGCCTCACAAGAAGAAGGGCTTTAGCCCCGGGTCGTTCGATTATGCTGTTGTGTATGGCGAGGTCTCTGATCGCAATAGCGCTCATCCTCTTGTGCACTGTTCCTGCAGGAGACGCCCAGGATTTCCAGCGGAAGATTCCATGCAAGACTCCTGCTATTGCCGAATCGTGCTATTGGACGCACGGCCGGCTGACATTTTGCTGTGGCACGCCCGCCGTCCGCGTATGGAAGATCGGCACTCGTCGGGTCTTGGGAGTATTCAGCGGGCCAAAAGCGTACAGCGCAGCAAATGGCGAGATTCTGGATGGGGACAACGAAAACCCCGGACTCCCCGAAACAGTGAAGAAAGTTGTCTCACGGTTTAGGGCACAGCCAGGGAACGATTTTCTTCCTGCTATCTATGGCGAATTCGAGGTATGTCCACTCGAGCCCGAGAAACCAAAAACAATGCAAGCTGTCTGTATTGAGGCTGCGAGAGATATGACTGCAAAGTGAACCCGACACTTCTATTGCCGGGCGCCCCAGAGCCCGCCCTGAACTTGCCAACGCGTCTCGCTTCTGACGCCTAGGAGTCCGCCAACCCCACCCCGCCACTACGCAAGCTAGGAGCTAGAAGCTAGCAGCTAGAAGCTACAAAAAAAATTCCTCCAGCTTCCTCCGCATCACATCCGGATCAACCGATTCCCCGGTCCAATGCCGGATGCTGGCGACTCCCTGATACACGAGCATGCCCAGCCCATCCAGCGTCGCGCAGCCGCGGGAGGCTGCCTCGCGCAGGAGCGCGGTCCGCGGCGGATTCGGGATCACATCGCACACAATCGTCGCCGGAGAAAGCGTGTCCAGATCAATATTCACCATTGCGTCCACATCTGGATAGAACCCGACCGACGTTGCATTCACCAGAACGTCAATCTTCCCCGGTAGCTGGTAGGCTCCTGTCCACTTCGTGGCCACCGCATGGGTCTTCGTCTTCTCCGAAATCAGATGGGCAATCTCCCGTGCGCGCTCCTCATTGCGGTTCACCACCGTCAGGCTGCCTGCTCCAGCCAGAGCAAGCTCCACCGCGATCGCCCGCGCCGCGCCGCCGGCGCCCAGAATGACGAACCGCTTTCCTGCCGGCTCGATCATCGAGCGCAGGGAGATCAGGAAGCCCGTACCGTCCGTGTTCTCCCCAATCAATCTTCCATCGCGGTTCACCACGCAGTTCACCGCGCCGATCAGCGATGCCGACTCCCCCAGTCCATCCAGATAAGCAATCACCTTTTGCTTGTGCGGAAGCGAGCAATTGAACCCGATCCATCCCATCGCGCGCGCGCCGTGCACGGCATCTTCCAGGCCCGAAGCCGGAACTTCGCAGTTCACGTAGCGCGCGTGAATACCGTGGTGCTGGTACGCCGCCTCGATCATCGCCGAGGTAGGGTTTTGCCGCGCCGGCGACGAAAACGAGCCCGTGATCCGCGGAAGGAAGTCGAGTTCGAGAGAATCAGGCAAGGTGTCCATTCATCCTCCCAGAAAGCCGGTTGGCTGCATTCGTTGCGCGTCTGCCAGGCTCACGCCGGTTGCCCCACATCCGGGGTCCCCACGGACAGGTCCTCGCCCTTGGTGCGTAGAGCCTGCCCTGAGCCTGTCGAAGGGTCTCGCTTCTGGGACCTGGGCAACCACAAACCCTTCTCTGCCACTACGCGAGCTAGCAGCTAGTGGCTAGCAGCTGGAAGCTGATTTACCCCCGGAAACCACCGCTCCGCATTCTCGTGATAAATCTTCCGCAGCACGCTCGCCGGCAGCGCCAGCCCACGCACCATCTGCCCGCTGCCCCGGAAAACCTCTACCTGCTCATCGGTCGCCAGATACTTCCAGTCGCGCTGCCAATGCCACTCCCACGAGCGCAGAGCATTGTCGTTGCCCGCCGCACGGAACTCAACGTCGGTTCCATACAGAATGCGGTCCTGGTACTTGATCAGGAAGGCCCGCACCTCGTCGCGCGGCGCAAGCATCAGGTACTCCATCCGCGCCGCCGTATCCACCGCGAAATTCGGATACCGGTCCAGGTGCCGCGCCAGCTCGCCCAGATCGGATTCCATGCTGCCCAAATGCGCCCCCACCACGCGCAGATTCGGGTTCTCCGCGAGCATCCGGTCCCGCGCCGCAAGAATCGTCGCCTTCGCGGGATGATCCGTCCGGTTGTACATGTACCACTCCGGATGCTGCTTGTAGTACCCCGTATACTCGCGATTCCCGGCCGGTGGCTCCCAGCAGCCGTCCGGCTCCGCGATGTGCGCCACCAGCGTCTTGTTGTGGGCCGCAATATCCTGGTAAATCGGCTTGAAGACCGGATCGTCCGGCATTAGGTACTGCCCGTCCGCCTTTTGAATCTCCATGCCGATGTTCTTCCAGATCTTTACCGCAATCGCGCCATGGGCGAAGTCCTCGTTCAGCTCCTGGATGGTCTGCGCTGCATATCCCCGCGTGTCGAATGGGTAAGGGTTGATGGTGGTGCACCACGCCACGTGTCCTTCGCCAAAGCCAAGCATCGCCCTCCCCTGCTTGCGCATCGGCTCCAACTGCGCTTGCTGGCTCTCCACGACATAAATATCGAGAATCCGCATGTGCATCTGCTTCAGAAACACGATGACCGCCGGATCTTCCCGGAACAAGTGCGCGTGCGCATCGATGGGATCGAGCGCCGCCAGTTCCTTCAGCCCGCCCAGCGAGTCCTCAGCACCGGCAGGAATCTGCGCCATACAACACGAAAAAGACAGAAAAATGACCCCAAATGCAGCCGCCGCACAGGAAAATCGCTTCATCCTTACCCCCGTTGAATCCGTCCCCGGAGTGTACTCCCGCCGGCCACAGTCCCGCCTCCGCGCCCGCTCAGCCAAAATGTTCACCCGCCACCGCGCAAGCTGACAGCTGGAAGCTGCTTTTTGCCTGCAGATAATTTCCCTCTCTCGGCGCACAATGTCCTTAGCAGTTCCAGAACCGCCGCGCGGTTTTCTGAGCCAGCCCGCCCCGAAAACGCTCGTAACCCCTTACGGCAGAGGATTCTGCAAATAACTTCAATGTTAAGAGGATTTTAGAGCGAGACCTATGCCGTAAATCTATGTGCCGCAGGATTTTATGCCCAAAATACGGGTGGGGGGGTACCTGGTGGTTAACAGCTAATGGCTAGCTAATGGCTAACAGCTAATTGCCGCCGCCGAACGCTCCGCGTTCAGCGCGCAATCACATCAATCGCCACCGGAATGCTCCGCGGCGGCAGGCACTGGCTCTGGTTGCACGCCTGGTAGCGGAGCTGTCCCTGCACCAGGTGATTGCCCCGCGAGGCCACAATGCGCGCCTGGATGTCGAACTCGCCCGTATATACGCTCAGGTGCGTCTTCGGGTCGATGGGCAGGGTGAGGTCGCTGCCCCGCGGGTAGCTTGCGCCTTCCAGCTTCGCGCCCGCGTCTGCCGGAATCGAAAACGTCGTCGGGATCAGGTAATCCTGGCTGGGCGTGTGCGAGTTGATGTGCAGCCCCTCCGCGATGCGGAAGTGCAGCGTGACCGGGCTCGGCCGGCCCGCCGCCAGCGTCACCTGCTCGGGAAAAAGGTAGGTCACCGGAGCCGCCTGCGCCGCCACGGAGCGGCTCAAGGACCGGTTCTGCCCCACCGCGCACACAGCCGCCGCGCCCACCGCCAAAACCCCCATCCACCCAAATCGGCCCATCATCGATCCCAATCCCCAAACTCACCCAGCCCGCGTAGCCAGCCTTTAGCTACTGGCTACTGGATACTAGCTACTGGCTACTAGCTGCTTTTTTCAATCCGTCAGCGCCTTCTCAATCTTGGCCGCCATATCCGACTCGGAGGTCAGCCCCATCTGCGCCGCCACGATAACCCCTTTGCGGTCCACGTAGAACGAAGTCGGCATCGCATCCAGGCCCCCGTACTTGTCGCCGAGGCTGTCGCCGTTGATCAGCACGGTGTAGGGAATGTGCAGCTGCTTGACGGCCTGCGCAATCGCCGCCTTGTCCTTGGCCCAGCCGGCCTTATCGTTGGTCGGCAGGTCGTCGCCCTCGGTGGAAATGCCCACCACCTCCAGGCCCTGCGGCGCATACTTGTTGCTTAGCTCGATCAGCCACGGCGTCTCAATCTTGCACGGCGCGCACCACGTCGCCCAGAAGTTCAGCAGCACAGCCTTGCCTCGGAAGCTCGCCAGCGACACTTTTTTGCCGCTCAGATCCTCCAGCGTAAAGGCCGGCGCAGGCTTGTCCATCAGCGGAGAGAACGACTGCGCCGTGTCGTCTGCCGCGCTGGGCACCAGCACTGCCTGTGCGGTGTGCGCTTGCTGCTTCTCCGCTTCCTGTTTGCGGTACTCCCAGTTGGCCCAGCCGGCCCAGCCGAAGACCGCAAGAATCAAGAGAACGGCGCCAATCACCAGCGTGTTGCGCCTGACGGGGAAAGACCTCATGTTCTTATTGTACGGAACTTCGCGCCCACGGCGCACCCACCCTGAGGCTGTTACCATCAGAAACCGATGAATCCCCCGAAACAGCGTCCTCCGCAAGCCGGCGCGCAGCCGCCCGCGCCCGCCGATCCCACGCCTGCCAATCTCGTCCGCATCGAGGCGGCGGCGCTTGAGGCCCTGGCCGCGCGGCTGGACGGCCCCATGGCCGAGCCCTTCGCGCGCGCCGTCGAAATGATTCTCCGCTGCGCCCAGGAAAACGGCCGCGTCGTGGTCACCGGTATGGGCAAGAGCGGCATCATCGCCCAGAAGATCGCCGCCACGCTCAGCTCCACCGGCTCGCCCGCTCTATTCCTGCATCCGGCTGAGGCCATCCACGGCGACCTCGGCGTGCTCATGCCCGGCGATGTCGTCATCGCGCTCTCCGCCAGCGGCGAAACCGAAGAGATCCTCCGCCTGCTCGCCACGCTCAAGCGCAAAGGCGACGCGCTCATCAGCCTCTGCTGCAATCTGCAATCCACGCTCGCCCAGGCAAGCGATGTTGCTCTCGATTGCTGCGTGGACCGCGAGGCCTGCGGGCTCAATCTGGCGCCCACGGCCTCCACCACCGCCATGCTGGCCCTGGGCGATGCGCTGGCCATCGCGGTCAGCCTGCGCAAGGGCTTCCGCGCCGAAGACTTCGCAGAACTCCATCCCGGCGGCAAGCTCGGCAAGCGCCTGGCCAAAGTGCGCGACCTCATGCACACCGGCGAAGACATCCCCGTCGTCGAACCCTCCACGCCGATGACCGATGTCATCTACGAGATGTCGTCGAAAAAGCTCGGCATCACCACCGTACAACTGGATGGCCGCCTGCTCGGCGTCATCAGTGACGGCGATCTGCGCCGCCTGCTCGAGCACGAGGGCGGCGCGGCCCTCAGCCGCCACGCCAGCGAAGTGATGAACCCTCATCCACGCACCATTGCCGCCAACGAACTGGCAGCAAAGGCGCTGGCCATTCTGGAAGAGCGCAAGATCACCTCCCTCGTCGTCGTCGGCGAAGGCAACGCCGTCGAAGGCCTGCTCCATCTCCACGACCTCTGGGGCATGGAGCTGATCTAGAGCACGAAACAGTTATCAGGAGATAAGAGGCTTTCCATGATTCTATGAAGTTCGATTCGGAGTCGGGTTAGCGATGCGAGCCTCCCGCACGCGCCCGCTGACCCACAGAATTCCGCCCACAACCACAGGAAAAATTCCCAGGTTCAGCGCCACCGCAACGCCTGCCAGCACCGCCAGATGTCCGGGCGACCAGGCACCCCGCGAGCCGAGACCGGCCAAAAGCACCCCGAGAAAAATTGAGAAGGCCCCGAGCACCACGAATCCGAGGCCCAACTTGAAGAGGAGTCTTCCAAGGCTTTTCATGCGAACTGCGCTTTCAGCATCCGCCATACAGTTTCTCCGCGCAGATCATACACCCTTATGTTTCACGCGGTTCCCAGGCTTTCCATCCAATCCATTTAGAATAAGAGCTGCTGTCATTTGTCTTTCGCCCGCATTGGCGGACGGGAAAGTTTGCGCGTTCTTTTATGCATCGTTGGTCCAGGCTCTTCATCCCCACCCTCCGCGAGGCCCCGGCAGACGCCGAAGTGGCCAGCCACAAGTTTCTGCTCCGCGCCGGCTACATCCGCCAGCTCGGCGCCGGCATTTACAACTACCTCTTCCTCGGCCAGCGCTCGCTCAACAAGATCATCGCCATCGTGCGCGAGGAGATGGACCAGATCGGCCAGGAGTTTTACCTGCCCGGCATCCTGCCCAAAGAGCCGTGGGTTGAGAGCGGCCGCTGGACCGGCATGGGCGAGAACATGTTCCGCCTCAAGGACCGCAAGGGCGCCGAGCTCTGCCTGGGCATGACCCACGAAGAGATCATGACCACCATCGCGCGCAACGAGCTGCGCAGCTACAAGCAGTTGCCGCAGATCTGGTACCAGATCCAGACCAAGTTCCGCGACGAGCCGCGCCCCAAATCCGGTTTGCTGCGCGTGCGCCAGTTCACCATGAAGGACTCCTACTCCTTCGACATCGACAAGGCCGGCCTCGACCGCAGCTTCGACCTCCACGACCGCGTCTACCGTAGAATCTTCACCCGCTGCGGCCTCAAGTTCGTCTCCGTCGAGGCCGACTCCGGCGCCATGGGCGGCTCCCAGTCGCAGGAGTTTATGGTCTACTCCGACGCCGGCGAAGACCTGATCGCGAGCTGTCCGGTCTGCGGTTACGCGGCCAATCTGGACAAGGCCGTTTCGAGCCTCGATCCCGTCGTCGAGATGGAGCCGACCGGAGACGGCAAGCCGGAGCTGGTCTCCACGCCCAACTGCGCCGCCATCGCCGACGTTGCCGCGTTCTTCAAAATCTCTCCCGCCTCCGACATCAAGTGCGTCGCCTACATGGCGCTCAAACGCGGCGTTGCGGGCCAGCCGGATGCGTGGGTGCCAGCGGCGGTCTTTTTGCGCGGTGACCACCAGGTGAACGAGACCAAGTTGTTGGGGGCGATTGGCGGTGCGGAGCTGCGGCCGATGGTGGCTGAGGAATTAGAGCGATATTTAGGCGGGCCTGCGGGCTACCTTGGACCGGTCGGTCTTGCGAACGTTCTCGAACAGAAATATGCCCAATATATCAACAGGGCGGATTTCCAATCGAACGAAGACGTTAAATACCAACTTCACTCCGAACCCATCAAGGGTTATACAAAGATTGATCTCGCGTTCAAAGTCATCGTCGTCGTTGATCGCGCCCTCGAAGGCCGCGCCAACATGGTCTGCGGAGCCAACCAGCTCGACTACCACCTGCGCAACGTCACCCCCGGCCGCGACTTCACCTGGACTCTGCTGGCCGACATCCGCAGCGTCAACGAAGGCGAAGCCTGCCCCAACGACGGTTGCGCCGGCAAGCTGGTCGTCGGCAAAGCCGTCGAGGTGGGCCACATCTTCAAGCTTGGCTACAAGTACTCTGAGAGCATGGACGCGCGCGTGCTCGACGAAAACGGCAAGCAAGTCACGCCGATCATGGGCAGCTACGGCATCGGCGTCGAGCGCATTCTCACCGCTGCCATCGAGCAGTCCAACGACGCCGACGGCTTCTGGCTGCCGTCCTCCATTGCTCCTTTCACCGTGGTGGTCACGGTCACCAACGCGAGTGACGCGGCGCTGCGTGAGACCGGCGAAAACCTTGCCGCGGAGCTCGAAGCCGCCGGCCTGGACGTGCTGCTCGATGACCGCGACGAGCGTGCCGGCGTCAAATTCAAAGATGCGGATCTGGTCGGCATCCCCTACCGTATCAATGTAGGGAAGAAGGCTGCCGCCGGCCAGGTGGAGCTGGTCACGCGCTCCGCGCAGGAGAGCGTGGACGTGGCGCTTCATGAAGTTGCTGCGCTGCTCAAAGAGCGCGTCGAGGAAGAACAACTCCTCGGCTCGAGCGTCTAAATAGCGGCCTTCCCTGCCTGCAGGCAAGCGATTCGATCGGGCTTTCCGGCGGAAAACGGATAGCCGGAAGCGGAACCAAAAGGAGCGGCGATGGCGTTGAAGATCAGGCTGGCAAGATCCGCGGGGCGGAGTCCCGTGGCGACGCTTGCCCTGCGCGCTGCGCTGGTGGCCTTCGCGGCCGTTGCGCTGGCGGCCGTCGGCGTCACCGCCTACTCCTATTTCAAATATCAGGGCATCGTCGATGAACGGCTGCGCCAGCCGCTCTTCGTCAATACCGCCAAGATTTACGCCGCGCCGCGCGAGGTCCGCCCCGGGCAGACGCTCAGTATCAGCCTGATCGCCAACGAGCTGCGTGAGGCCGGCTACTCAATCGAGGGCAATCCGCAAGTCTCGCCGCTGGGCACCTACTCGGTCGGCGTGCAGACCATCACCGTCTATCCCGGTCCGCAGTCCTATCATGCGCCGGACAGCGCCACCATCCTCATCAACTCCGGCGTGGTTCAGTCCATCACCGACGACCACGGCCAGCCGCTGGCCAGTTACGAGCTCGAGCCTCTACTGATCACCGGCCTGAGCGAGAGCGCCAACCGCATCAAGCGCCGCCTCATCACCTACAACGAGATCCCGCCCAATCTCGTCCATGCCGTGCTTGCCATCGAGGACCGCCGCTATTTTGACCATGGCGGCGTAGACTACGTGCGCCTCATCGGCTCCGTATGGAATGACATCATGCCCGGCCATCGCTACGTCGAAGGCGGTTCCACCATCACCATGCAGCTGGCCAAGATGTTCTTCCTCACCCCGCAGCGCACCTTCAAGAGGAAGTTCCTGCAAATCATCATCACCTTTCAGCTCGAGCACCGCTTCACCAAGCAGCAGATCTTCACCATGTACGCCAACGAGGTGCCGCTGGGCCGCCAGGGCAGCTTCGACATCGACGGCTTCGGCGAGGCCGCGCCGGTGTTCTTCGGCAAGGATGAGACCCAGTTGACTCTCGACGAGTCCGCCCTGCTGGCCGGCCTCATTCAGAGCCCCAGCTACCTGAACCCCTTCCGCCACCCCGACCGCGCCATCGGCCGCCGCAACCTGGTGCTTGATTCCATGGTGGAAACCGGCGCCATCACCAAGCAACAGGCGGAAGCCGCCAAGGCTCAGCCGCTGCACCTGGCTCAGGCCAGTGTGGACGCCAGCGAGGCGCCCTATTTCGTCGACCTGGTCCGCGATCAGCTCGATCGCCGTCTGGGCGACCGCGACTTCAACCGCGAGGGGCTGCGCATCTACACCACCCTCGATCCCGACCTGCAGCGGATTGCCACCGACGCGGTCGACTCCTCCATGCACGCGATTGATGTGCTGGTCGACCGCGTCCATGCCCGCGACCGGAGGCGCGGCATCCCTTACGTCTATCCGCAGGTGGCGCTGGTCGCGCTCAATCCTCACACCGGCCAGGTCCTCGCTCTCGTCGGCGGGCGCAGCTACGGCGCTTCACAGTTGAACCACGCCGTAGCCATGCGCCCCACCGGCTCCACCTTCAAGCCCTTCGTCTACGCCGCCGCTTTTCAAACCGCCATCGAAGGCATCCTGCTCCCAGGCCAGACCAAGCTCTTCTCGCCCGTCACCATGTTGAACGACGCGCAGACCACCTACGGCCAAGGCACTCCCTACGAGTACACACCCCGCAACTTTGAGAATGAGTATTACGGCCAGATGACCGCCCGCCTCGCACTCATGCGCTCGGACAACAACGCGACCATCGGTCTGGCCTCCATGGTCGGCTTAGATCGCGTAGCCCAACTTGCCCGCGACGCCGGAATCAAGAGCGCACAGCCCACTCCCTCCATGGCCATCGGCACCTACGACGCCACGCCGCTGCAGATGGCCGGCGCTTACACCGTCTTCGCCAACAACGGACTGCACATCGATCCCTGGATGCTGGCCAGCGTCCGCTCGCCTAACGGCGACGTCATCACCGACTACACACCCACCTCCAGCCAGGTCCTGGACCCGCGCGTCGCCTATCTCACCACCAACATGATGGAGGCCGTGCTACAAGGCAATGGGAGCGATGGCTGTATGGTTGGAGGGCTGGATTACTGTGGAACCGGCGCTGGCGTGCGCGACATGGGATTCGAGGCCCCGGCCGCCGGCAAAACCGGCACCGACCACGACGCATGGTTCGCCGGTTTCACCAGCAATCTCCTCTGCATCGTCTGGGTGGGCAACGACGACTATACCGACATCGAACTGCAGGGCGCGCATGCCGCCGCGCCCATCTGGGCCTCGTTCATGAGGCAGGCCGTGCAATTGCCGCAGTACTCTGACGTGCACGAGTTCACGCCGCCCGACGGAGTCCAGCTCGTCACCCTCGACAAGAAGATCAATCTTCTCGCCGACGACGCCTGCCCCGATAACTATGCCGCGGCCTTCCTCGACGGCACCGCGCCCACCGACACCTGCGACCACTCTGCCGAAAAGCGAAACCTGATTCAGAAGATCCTGGGTCTGGGCAAGCCGCCGTCGAACTGAGTGCACTCTAGGATTCACCTGATCAGGCGGTGCGTCGCGTGGATCTGCGTGCTGCCTTTCAGCATGTTCCACACCGGGCACAGCCGTTCTTCTGCTTCTCGCAGCGCCGTCTCCATGGCTTCCGCGCTGGCCGCACCCTTCACTGCGAACTCCAGGAAAATGTCCGTTAACACCATCGGATGTTCCTGCCGCCGCAGCCCACGCGTCTGCACTTCCAGCCCCGTCACTGGCTGCATCAGTTTGCGCTGCAGCAAGGCCATCACCGTATTTGCACTGCATGTCGCCAGGCTGGCCAGCAGCAGTTCCAGGCTGGTAAAGCCATCCGCATCCGCTCCCGCTTGCAGGGCATGATCGGTAAGCACCTGGTGCTTTCCGTTTTCGGCAAGCACCCGCATTCCGTCCAGATACACTGCGCGTACACAGAGTTCGCCACCCATGTCAACTGTCTCCTTGGAGAGTTACTGCCATCATAGGCCTCTCGCAAGCAGACTGCGCCCAGCTCGCTCACCCGTCCACATCCCTCCCATCCGGCATCGGCTGGCACCGCGCGCACCAGAAGGTCACCCGCGCGTCCACTCCCTGCAGCCGCCTGCGAATCGCCTCCCCGCACCGCCGGCACGGCTCGCCGCCGCGCCCGTACACCCACAGGCTCTCGCCCGGATCGTCCTCGTGCGTGGTGCGGCGCCTGCGTCCCCGATAGGTCACGATGGTCTCCGTGGAATCCTCCAGCACATTGGCCCCCACCAGCCTGCGCGCGGCCTTCACCAGAGCCTCAGCCTGCCCGCGCCTGAGCGCCGAGACCGGGCAGTACGGATGAATCCCCGTATCGAAGCAGATCTCCGACTTGAAGACGTTACCCACGCCGGCCAGCACCCGCTGGTCCAGCAGCACATCGGCAATCGACTCATCCCCGCGCTCCAGCAGCCGGCTCACAGCCGCCGCGGCGTCAAATTCCGCGCTCAGCACGTCGTTGTCCAGCCGGGGAATTCTGCGGTTGCGCGCGAGCGACTGCGCGGTGTGCATCTCGGCCACCGGCACGCGAAATCCCACCGCGATAAAATCGCTGTTCTCGATCACAATACGCATGTTCGTCCGCGGCTGCTGCCACGGCTCGCCGTGCCGGTAGACGTGCCAGCTCCCGCTCATCAGCATGTGCGTCGCCAGCGTCGCCCCTCCGGAAAAATGAATCAGCAGCCACTTGCCGCGCGATTCCACGCGCTCCACTAGCTGGCCGTCGAGCGCCTCATCGTCGTTCCAGCGCGTCAGCAGCGGATAGGTGGAGCGAAAGCCGGTAACCGGCTTCCCGCACAGCGCCCGTCCCAGCGCCCGCGCGGTGCGAAAGATGGTATCGCCTTCAGGCATCCCTCACTGCACCTCGCCGCTCTGCGCATCCTGCGCGTGCCGGTCCAGGGGCAGCGGAATGCGGCGCAGATGCATGCCCAGCGGCCCGGGATGAAAGCCCGCGTCCATCAAAAACCGCGCCATCGCGTGCGCCGCAACCGGCTGGCCGTTGATGGTGGTGATGAGCGCCCCGTGGTGCCCGCCTGTGCGCAGCCGCTCCTGCCCGCGTGCGCAGAGAAAATGCGCCAGTCCCGCCGCGGCCTGCGACCGCTCCGGCTCCTCGCCGGGAAGAAAAACCAGAATATTCGGATTCCCCCGCCGCAGCCACGCGATTAACTGCCCGTTGCGCAGTATCACCTCGGCGTATGCGGCGCGCGTCAGCAGCCGCGGCGCCGATTGCCACCCCGCAGACGAAGACCTGTCTGCGGGGACGCTGGTTTCCGCGTCCTCCTCGGCCACCGGCAGCTCCGGCCACCTCAGCGCTGACCCATACGGATTCGCCGGGTCCGCCGCGGCCATCTGCACAAACTCCGGCCGCTCTTCCGGCGGAGCCGTGCGCAACTGCCGCATCAGGTCCACCGCTGCCGGCAACGCAAACTGCGTCGCCCCCAGCCCCGCCACAAAATATCCTCTCCTGATCCGCCCGCTTTCCTCCATGGCCTTCAGCACGTCGTACACCGCACTGAAACCGCCGGGAACATTCTCCGCCGCAACCGACTCGCGCAGCAGCACGCCATAGCGATGCAGCAGTTGCAGCGCCAGCGCATGGCTCCGCTCCGTACCTGTTGTTCTTGGAGTATTTCCCTCCCTTGTCCGCAGCGGCGCCAGCGACCACCGCCCCTGCGCCGTCGGCGGCGTGGTGCGCCGCGAGCGAAACACCGCCCCGGTTTGCAACCGCCGCGGCGTGCGGCTGCTCTCCGGCCGCGCTATGTAAGCCCGCAGCGCGTGCAGCGAATCATTGGTGATCAGCCCGCGCCAGACCAGACTCCAAAGCGCCTCGATAGTCTCGCCCGGGTACCCTCCACCCGCCGCCTGGTGCAGAGGCTCAAAGAAGCTCGCGCCGCTTGCCTCCAGCGCCGCCACAATCTTTTCCTCGCGCTCGCTTAGCGGTTCCGTCTGCGGCCTCTGCTGCGCCAGCAGCGCAGCCTTGTCGGTGAGGAACAGCGCAATCCTTCCATCGCGCTCGCCCAGTGGCTCCACGCCCGTCCACGTCACCTCGCCCGCCGCAATCAGCGTGTCCAGTCCCGCCGCTTCGTAGTCCTTAATGCGCGCCGGCAGAATCGCCGTCTCCAGCAGCGTCGCCGGAACCGGCGCGCCCTGCAAACTCTCCACCGCATCCAGCAGCGCGTCGAGATTGTGCCCGCGCCGTGGCGCCAGCAGCCCCTGCCAGTGGGTGAGGAAGCGGGCCAGCGTGTGCTGTTCCACGGGTTCCACTTCGCGCCGCAGCCGGGCCAGCGACTTGCGCCGAATCTGGCGCAGAATCTCCGCATCGCACCACTCGCGATGGAGTCCGGGGCCCCCATCGGGTGATTTGTACCCGCTGGGGTGTAGGCCGCCGGGGCGAAAACCTCCCTCCAGCGCGCGTCCTTCATTGACAAGCTGGCGCAGCGCGGCCTCAACGGCCATCGCATCCAGCGCAAAGCGCTCCGCAACCTCGCGCAGCGTGAACGGTCCGTGCGTGCGCGCATAGCGGCGGACCAGCTCCAGCACCGGATGCGCCACCGGCTCCAGCAGTGAAGCAGCCAGTCCCGGCGGCAGCGGAATTCCGAGCCCGTCGCGATAGCGTGCCGCATCCTCGGCCGCAATCAGCCGGCGCTCGCCGCCAATGCGCACCTCCACCAGCCGCCGCGCCCGCACCAGGCGGTCCACCTGCGCCAACACATCCGGCGAAATAACGCGCCGCGCCAATTCATCGCGGGACAAATCCCCCAGCCGCAAGCACAAATCGTGCATCCCATCCGCCGAGCGCGCGCGATAGTTCTCCGCCAGGCACTGCGCCGCCTCCTCAACCTCCGCAATCGCATCCGCATCGAGCAACTCGCGCAGATCGGCCTCGCCCAGCAGCTCGCGCAGTTGGCCCTGATCGATCGTGAGCGCCTGCGCGCGCCGTTCGGCCAGCGGCGCATCGCCGTCATAGAGAAAATTGGCTGCGTAGCTGAACAGCAGCGACGCCGCGAACGGCGAGGGCTTGCGCGTCTCCACCACCTGCACCCGTAACTGGCGCTGCTCGATCGCGCGCAGAATCTCCACCAGCGCCGGCATATCAAAAACGTCGCGCAGGCACTCGCGGTATGCCTCCAGCAGCAGCGGAAACGAAGGATACCGCGCCGCCACGCTCAGCAGATCGTAGGAGCGCTTGCGAAGCTGCCACAGCGGCGAGCGGATGTCGGCTCGGCGGCGCGGCAACAGCAGCGCCCGTCCGGCGGCCTCGCGAAAGCGCCCCGCAAACAGCGCCGTCGATCCCAGCTGCCGCAGCACCAGGTCCATCGCCTCGGCCGGCTCCACCAGGAACCAATCCGAGTCCGGCGGCTCATCCGTATCCGGAAAGCGCAACACGAACCCATCGTCGCTCCACAGCGTCTCCACCTCCGGCCCGCCGCCAGCGCGGACCCGCGCGCTCACCGCCATCGCCCAGGGAATATGGATGCGCCTCCCGAAGGGACTCAGCACGCACACCCGCCAGTCGCCCAGCTCATCGCGGCAGCGCTCGATCACCACGGTGCGATCGTCCGGCACAGCCCCGGCCGCGGCCTCCTGGTCGGCAAGGAACTGCATCAGATTCTCCGCCGCGCCGGGATCGAGATCGTGCTCGGCGACCAGCCGCGTAAGCGCGGCCGGCCGGGGCAGAGCGCGCAACTCACGCACCAGCGCGCCGATCCGCCGGCCGAATTCAAGCGGCCGGCCCGGCCCGTCGCCCTTCCAGAACGGCATCTTGCCCGGCTCCCCCGGAGCCGGCGTCACCAGCACGCGGTCGTGCGTAATCTCCTCGATGCGCCATGTGGACGCGCCCAGAATGAAGGTCTCGCCGGGATGGCTCTCGAAAACCATCTCCTCGTCCAGCTCGCCCACGCGCATCGCCTTTCCCTCGCTGTGTGCCAGAAACACGCCGTACAGGCCGCGGTCGGGAATGGTGCCCGCATTCAGAATCGCCAGCCGTGCCGCGCCCTCGCGCGCCGTAACCACGTTGCGCACGCGGTCCCAGGTCAGCCGCGGGCGCAGATCGGCGAATTCGTCCGATGGGTAGCGGCCGCTCATCAGATCGAGCACGCCCTCGAAGGCCGCGCAGCTCAGCCCTCCGAAAGGCGCCGCGTGACGAACCAGCTCATACAGCGCGTCCAATTTGACTTCAGCCTTCGCAGCCCCGTCGACCACGCCGTCTTCTTCAAATCGCAGTTCAGCGGTTAGCGCCCTCTTGTTTCGCGCGCCCGCCCGCGCCTTGCCCTTGCGCCGCGGCTCGTGCGCCCACGGTGGATGCGCAACAATCGCCACCAGTTGCTGCGCCAGCACATCCAGCGGATTGCGCGGATAGCGCGTCGACTCGATGTGCGCCTCGTGCAGCGCCCGCGTCACCGCCGCGCAGGCCACCAGGTCGGCGCGGTACTTGGGAAACAGAATGCCCTCGCTCACCGCATCCACGTGATGACCGGCGCGCCCGATGCGCTGCATGCCGCTGGCCACCGACGGCGGCGCTTCAATCTGAATCACCAGGTCCACGGCGCCCATGTCGATGCCCAGCTCCAGCGTCGAGGTGGCGCACAGCGCACGAATCTGCCCCGCCTTCAACTGCTCCTCGATGATGGAGCGCTGCGGCGCAGCCAGCGAACCGTGATGCGCGCGGGCAATCGCCTCTCCGGCCAGTTCGTTCAGCGCGCCCGCCAGCCGCTCGGCCACCTGGCGGCTGTTAACAAACAGAATCGTCGAGTTGCGCTCGCGGATAATCTCCAGCAGCCGGGGATGAATCGCGTTCCATAGCGACACGCGCCGCGGCGCCTGAGCGGCATTCCCGCTGGGAATCTCCTCCATCTCGCCCAGCCGCGCCATATCCTCCACCGGAACCTCAATGCGCAGCTTGAGCTGCTTGGGTGCGGAGGCGTCCACCAGCGTCACCGGACGGTAGCGCACTGCCGCGCCGTCGACTACCTCAGAAGCCCAGGCCGCCGGCGACTCCTCCACTCCGGCAGCAGTCTTCAACCCCGGATCGCCTGCTGGCGCAACCTGCTCGATGCCGCCAAGAAACCGCGCAACCTCCTCCAGTGGCCGCTGCGTAGCAGAGAGCCCAATCCGTTGCAACGGCCGTCCCGTCAGCGCCTGCAGCCGCTCCAGCGAAAGCGCCAGGTGCGCCCCGCGCTTAGTGGGCACCAGCGCGTGAATCTCGTCGATGATGACCGTGTCGACCGTGCGCAGCGCTTCGGCGGCCTGCGAGGTCAGCAGCAGGTAGAGCGACTCCGGCGTGGTGATCAGGATCTCCGCCGGATGGCGCTGGAAGCGCGCCCGTTCCCGCTGCGGCGTGTCGCCGGTCCGGACGCTGATGCCGGGCTCGCGGAACTCCACACCCATTCGCCGCGCCATGTTGGACATGCCGGCCAGCGGCGAGCGCAGATTGCGCTCCACGTCTACGGCCAGCGCCTTCAGCGGCGAGACGTAAACAATACGGCAGCCTTTTTCGTCCACCCCGTAGGGGCGCTGCAGCATCAGCCGGTCCAGGCACCAGAGAAACGCTGCCAGGGTCTTGCCCGTCCCGGTCGGAGCCAGGATCAGCGTGCTCTCTCCCCGTGCAATTGCCGGCCAGCCCATGCGCTGCGGCGCGGTCGGCGCATCGAAAACGGCGCGGAACCAGGCCGCCGTAACCGGATGAAAACCCGCAAGCGGCTCCGCCCCGGCCAGGGAATCGGCGGGCGAAGCAGCGCGATCCGCGGGTTCGGCAGGAAGACTCATCTTCCTTTGAGAATATCGCTGCCAACAGACCGGGGGCAGCATCAATTACTCTGGAGCGGATTGGAGCTGCCTTGCTCGATCACCTTGCTACACTGTTGGACGATTTTCGCGGTTTTGACCGCCAGATTGCCGTGGTTCGCTATCAGGGAAACCGCCGCCGCGTCACCACTTATGGGGAATTGGCGCGGCTGGCCGGCCGGTTTGCCGCCTTGCTGGTCCGGCAGGGCATCGGTCCGGGCGACCGCGTCCTGCTCTGGGCGGAAAACAGCGCCGAATGGATCGCCGCCTTTCATGGATGCATGCTGCGCGGGGTGCTGGCCGTTCCTCTCGACGCCAACGGAAGCGCCGATTTTGCCCGCCGCGTAGCCGCCGACACCAACCCCAAGTTGGCCGTCGGCGATACCGTCCTCTTGGAGCAGCTCACCGGCGCCTGTTCCCAGCTCCCCTTTGAGCAGTGGCCCGCTGCGCTGCCCGCCGAGGAAGCCGGACCGGTGGCGGGGCTCTCCGCCGAGACCCCGTTGCAGATTCTCTTCACCAGCGGCACCACCGGCGACCCCAAGGGCGTGGTGCTCAGCCACGGCAATGTCCTGGCCAGCATCGGCCCCATCCGAAACGGCGCGCAGCCCTACATGCGCTACGAAAAACTGGTCCATCCGCTGCGCATTCTGCACACCCTCCCCCTGAGCCACGTCTTCGGCCAGACCATGGGCCTCTGGGTGCCTCCTATCTTCGCCGGCGAGCTCCACCTGGAAAACCGTCCGGTCGCCTCGCGCCTGATTGAGACCATCCACAGCGAGCACATCTCGGTGCTGGCCGCCGTGCCCCGGGTGCTGGCTCTGCTCAAAACCCACCTGGAAACCACCTACCCGGATCTGGCCGCGCGCGCGGCTGCCTCGCAGCCCAGGCCCATCAGCGCGTGGCGGCGCTGGATCCGCTTCCGCAAAATTCACGCCGCCTTCGGGCTGAAGTTCTGGGCGCTGATCTCCGGCGGCGGCGCCCTGCCCGGCCCGCTGGAGCAGTTCTGGAATGCCCTCGGCTTCGTCCTTGTGCAGGGCTACGGCATGACCGAAACCACCGCGCTCATCACTCTCAACCACCCCTTCCACGTAGCCCACGGCACCATCGGCAAGCCCATGCCGGGCAGGGAGGTCAAGCTGGCTCCTGACGGCGAGGTGCTGGTGCGCGGCGCTTCCATCGCCGCCGCCACCTGGTCGGAGGGCGCGTTGCATCCCCGCCGCGACGAGTGGCTGGCCACCGGTGACCTGGCTCAAACCGAACCTTCCGGCGAGCTGCGTTTTCTTGGCCGTAAGAGCGAGGTCATCGTCACTGCGGCGGGGGTGAATGTGCACCCCGAGGATCTCGAAGCCGCCGTCGAGCAGGAGCCCGGTGTGATCGCCTGCGCCGTAGTGGCGCAGGAAACAGCGCAGGGACCCGAGCCCTTCGCGGTGCTGGCCTTTCGCGGTCCTGGCCGGCTGGCCGCGGCCGCCGTCGAGCACGCCAACACCCGCCTGGCCGCTTATCAGCGCATCCGCCGCTGGGCTCTCTGGCCGGACCCGGACCTGCCTCGCACTCCCACCGGCAAGGTCCGGCGCACGGCCGTGGCCACATGGCTGGATTGGCTCATGTCCGCAACCGCTACCGCCGGCATGGGCGCGGCCCATCCAGTCGATGATGGCGACTTCAGCGCCTCCACGGATTGGCTGCTGGCCCTGATCGCGCAAATCTCCGGCGAGTCCCAGCGCGGCGTCGGCGACGAGCTGCGTCTTACCGAGGATCTCCATCTCGACAGCCTGGGCCGCGTGCAACTGGCTGCGTCCATCGAGGAGCGCCTGGGCATCGCCATGGACCATGGCCTGCTGGACCAGGTGGAAACTCTTGGCGAGCTCCGCCGGCTGCTCTCCGCGGAGCCGCAGGAAAGCCCGGACTCCAAAAGCAGACCGCCCGCGCCATCGCCTCAATCCCTGGCGGCGACGGCACCGCCGCTCCAACCGGAATCTCCCGCGCCGGCGCGCTATCGCTACTCCCGCTGGCCGTGGCTCAAGCCATTCCACTGGCTGCGCGTGGCCTTCCTTGAAGCTCTCATGCGTCCGTTGGTCTGGCTCCTGGCCAAGCCCCGCGTGATTGCATCCCCGGCCTCATCCGCTGAGCTCGCCGCCGCCGCCCCCATGCTGATCGTCGCCAATCACGTCACCACTTTTGACGCGCCGCTGCTCCAGTACGCGCTGCCCGGCCCCATTCGCCGGCGCATGGCTGTGGCCATGTCCGGCGAGATGCTGGCGGACTTTCGCCGCTTCCGCAATCCCGAGCCGCTCCATCCCACGGGTGATTTCTTCCTGCCCGGCCCCTTGATCTACCTGCTCCTGACCGCGCTCTTCAATGTCTTTCCGCTGCCCCGGCGGGAGTTCAAGCCCAGCTTTGCCCACGCTGGCGACGCCCTGGACCGCGGCTTCAACGTGCTGGTCTTCCCCGAAGGAACCCGCTCGCAATCCGGCCAACTGGCGAGCTTCCGTCCGGGAATCGGGTTGCTGGCCCGGGAGTCCGGAGCGGCCGTGCTGCCCATGGCCATCCGCGGCCTGGGCGAACTGAAGGCCAGCCGGCGCTGGTTCCGCTCCGGCGCCATCGAAGTGCACGTGGGCCGCCCGCTGCGCCTGTCGCCTGCCGAGACCGAAACAGCCATCACCGCCCGCCTCCACGATGCGGTCGGGGAGTTGCTACGGGACTGACCCTCCCGCTCCTCGAACCGCCGCCAGACAAGCGCCAATATCCCTCCTGCCACCCTCAGGATTCCCTCTGCGCGCGTCAAAATGCATTCCGCGCACTCAAAAAAATCATTCCGTCTGCTAGGCTGGTTCTCCGGAAGCATCCAAGAGGATCCGCCATGATAAACATCACGCGCAGACAGATGTTGGGCCGCTCATCCCTGCTGGCGGCGTCGCTGGGTGCCCGGTTTCCACTGCCCGGCGCATCCGCTCAGCCGGGCGATGCGCCGCGCAAGCTGAAAATTGTGGCCGTCGGCGCGCACCCGGACGACCCTGAGTCCGCCTGCGGCGGCGCCATGGCTCTCTATGCCGACGCCGGGCACGAGGTTGTGTTCATCTATCTGACCCGCGGAGAGGCGGGCGTCAAGGGAGCGACGGCCGGGCAGGCAGCCGCCATCCGCACCGCCGAGGCCCTCAAAGCCTGCGCGATCCTTAACGCGCGGCCCGTCTTTGCCGGCCAGATCGACGGCGCCACTGAGGTCAACAGCGCCCGCTACGGCCAAATCCGCAAGCTGCTCGAGGCCGAGCGCCCCGACATTGTCTTCACCCACTGGTCGGTTGACTCGCACCGCGATCACCGCGCCGCCTTCAACCTGGTCTTCGATGCCTGGCATGAGGGAGGCCGCGCCTTCGACCTGTATTACTTCGCTGCCGATGAGGGCCGCCAAACGCAGATCTTCCATCCCACCGACTACGTCGATATCGCTCTCAGCGTGGACCGCAAAAAGGCCGCTTGCTTCGCCCACGCCAGCCAGCATCCAGCCACCAACTTCTGGCCGATTCACGAGATGTCTGACCGCTTCCACGGCATGGAGTGCGGAGTCAAGGACGCCGAGGGATTCATCCGCGAGTGCCAGAACCGCGAGCTGGGCGTTCCCATGAAGCAGCAACCAGCCACAACCACGCTTAACGCCTAGATCTCTGATCGCCGGCTGTTGTACCACTGGGGTGGGAGCCCACGAACCTCATGCCGCGCAAGCGGCGTCCGTACCACCGCAGGTGGCGAACCTCATGGCGCGCAAGCGCCCGCTGCCGCACCGCGCGTGCCTGCCCCACCGCAGGTGCCGGGTTGCCGGGGCCGAAAGTGGCAGGTTCCCCCGGCCAGCACCGCGTTCCACAGCGACGGATCGGCGGGCTGCTCGCTCGATCCCAGAAACAGAACGCCGTCGGGCGGCAGCAGCCGGTGAACGCCGGCCAGCAGCGTCTTGCGCGTCTCCTGCGCGAAGTACAGCATCACGTTGCGCAGAAAGATGACGTCAAAGCGGTCGTCGGCGCGGCTGAAGGGCAGCCGCGGCGCACCCAGGTTTCCTTGGCGGAAGTTGCACAACCTGCGCAGCTCCGGCTTCACCACCCAATCCTCGCCCTGGTGGTCGAAGAAGCGCACCATACAGCGCGCCGGCAGACCACGGTTGATCTCGATGCGGTGATAGCGGCCGGCCTTGGCCCGTTCCACCGCCTCGGCGCAGAAATCCGTGCCCTCGATGCGAATGTTCCAGTTGGTGAGCATGGGAAAGTGCTCGAGCACGATCATGGCTAGGCTGTACGCCTCCTGGCCGGTGGAGCAGGCGGCGCTCCAGAAGCGCAGCATGCGCGTTTGCCTGCGCGCCTCGATCAGTTGCGGCAGCAGTTCGGTGCGCAGCAGCTCGAAAGGATGGGTGTCGCGAAAGAAACTGGTTTCGTTGATGGTCATGGCGTCGGCGATGGCGCGTTCCAACCCCTGATTGGGGCCCCGGCGCAGATGCTCCACCAGCTCGCCCACCCGCGACATGCCCTGGTTGCGCAGCAGCCGCGAGAGCCGCGTCTCGAACAAGTAGTCGCGCGATGGGTCGAGCACGTTGCGCGAGAGCGTAAAAACGATCTGGCGTAAATAGTCGTAGTGGACGCTGGAGTCTGTTTGCATGACTAAACCGCCGCTTTCAAGAGTTCGCGAGCTGGTAACTTGGTCCTGCCTGAAATGCGCAGGATTTCGCCAGCAATGGACTGGAGCGGCAGCACCTTCTGCGCCAGTCCCGCTTGCGCCACCGCGCCGGGCATGCCCCACACGGTGCTGGTGGTCTGGTCCTGGACCAGCACGCTGCCGCCGCGGCCGCGAATCATCTGGCAGCCGATCATGCCGTCGGATCCCATGCCGGTGAGCACCACCGCCAGCACCCCGGCGCCGTAGACCTCGGCCGACGAACGGAACAGCACGTCCACGGCGGGTCGGCAGTGATTCTCCAACGGCCCCTGGTTCAGATGGATGGTCGCTGGCGCGCCCGGGCGCGAGGCCCCCAGAACTTCCATATGCCAGTTGCCGCGCGCGATGCGGATCGTTCCCGGGGTCACCGCATCGCCCTCCGCCGCCTCGCGCACCGGCAGGCGGCAGCGGCTGTTCAGCCGCTCGGCAAGCAGCCGGGTAAAAAGCTCCGGCATGTGCTGCACGACCAGAACCGGAAGCGTAAACTCGCGCGGCAGCGCCGGCAGCAGCACGTCCAGCGCCGCCGGGCCCCCAGTCGATACCCCGATCACCAAAACAGAAGCAATCTCGGAAATCGGCTGCGGCCGCAACCGCGGCGCCAGGGGCAGAAGGATGGGCGAAGGCAAGCCCACGGGAAGATCGCCCGGCGGCACCTGCAGCGGTGCGGCCAGCGCATGAATCCTGGGCGTCAGATCCTGGGCCAGCGCCAGAGTCGCCTGCTCGCGGTCCGGCTGCCCCGAGGGCTTGGCCACGTAGTCCGAGGCGCCGCAAGCCAGCGCCTCCAGGGTCACCTTGGCGCCGCGCTGGGTGAGCGCGCTGCACATCACCACCGGCATCCTGTACCCCCGTTTCCGCAGTTCCCTCAGCGTCGTCAATCCGTCCATCACCGGCATCTCCACATCCAGCAGCACCAGGTCTGGAAGCAGGCTTTCGATGCAGTCCAGCGCCGCCGCGCCGTCGGCGGCGGTGCCGGCAACCTCCAGGCCGGCGTCTGCTGAGATCACCGAGCGCAGCAGGCTGCGCATGACCGCGGAGTCATCCACGATCAGAATGCGGATTCGCCGGGGCGCCATCGCTCAGACCTCTGCCAGACCCAGCAGCGCCAGCTTCTCGCCCAGCGCCTCTTCATCGATGGGCTTCATCAGGTACTCGTCGGCGCCGGCATCCAGGGCACGGAGAATCGCATCGTTTTCAGACTCGGTGGTCACCATCATCACCTTGATGCGGTCGAATCCCTCGGCCCTCATCTGCTTCACCATCTCCAGCCCATCCATGGCCGGCATATACCAGTCCACCAGCACCAGGTCGTAGCCGGATCCATCGTGCAGCCGCTCCAATCCCGCCCGCCCATCGGCCGCCTCCTTGCACTCGATTCCCTTCCCTTCCAGCAGGCTGCGCAGATAGCCGCGTACGAAGCGGGAATCGTCGACAATCAGTGCTCGCATCGCTACCTCCACAAACAAGCACGGCCCGGTTGCGCCTCTCAGGCCGCAGGCGCCGCCATTCACGCCGGGTCAGGCCGCGCCGGATCAAGGCACGCAGGATCAAGGCGCATCGGGTCCAGCATCACCAGCAGGCTGTCCTTGAGCTTGTAGGCGCCGGCAAACAGGGCCTTGCGTCGCTGATCCAGAATGGAGGGATTGGGCTCGAAGTCCGCCTCTGGAACCGTCAGCACCTCGCAGACCGAGTCCACCAGCAGCCCAAAGCAGCCGCCCGCGCTCTCCAGCACCAGGATGGCCTGCGGCCCGTCCACCGGCGGCCGCTCCAGCAACTGACGCAGGCTCACCGTGGTCAGCACGTCGCCACGGTAGTGAACCAGCCCACCCACATGAGCGGGAGCCAACGGCACCGGCTGCGGCCGCACCGCGCCCACAATCTCCAGAATGTGCGCGATCGGCACGCCGAACAGCGACTTGTCCAGCCGCACCGAACAGACCTCTTCCATCACCGCCGTTTTCTGGTTCGCCTGCAATGCCGCTTCTGCCCGGCTCATCGCATCGCCTCCGCTTCCCGATTCTCAGCTTCCCGTCTCTCTGCCTCCCCGCTTTCAGTTTGCCGGCCCCATTCCGCCCCTGCCTGCTCTTCCGCCGGCAGCCCCGGCACGCCGCCCAGGTCGACGATGTCCGTCACCCGCTCCTTCAGCAGGGTCACCCCGCCGGCCCGCTGGCTGGTGCCTGCCTCGAACAGATTGCCGCCCGCCGCCACGTCCAGCACATGAGAAACAGCAATCCCCACATGCCGATTGCCCTCGCGGCAGACCACCACGATGATCTGGGCCTCCGGATTGCCGTCGGCCGCGGCCAGCACCCCGCCCGCATCTTCCACCGGCAGCAGTTCCCCGTCGAAGTTCAGCACCGGCCGGCAGCCGAGGCGCTCGATACGCGACAGCGGAAGCTGCTCGATGCGCAGCACGTCGCCCAGCGGCACCGCCGCCCGCCGTCCCCCCGCCTCCACCAACAGATATTCGGCGCACTTCATTGCCTCCGCGTCCAGCGCCTCATCCGGACCGTGAGCGGTCTCTTCCTCGGCGCTGATGGCCACTCCCGCCCTCATGGCGATGGCCGTCGGATCCAGGATCAGCGCCAGTTCGGCGTTGCCCAGCACCGTCGCGCCCGTGTACAGGCCGATGTCCTTGAGCGCCGTCGAGAGCGGCTTGACCACAATCTCCTCCGGATCGGCCAGCCCATCCACCACCAGGCCGAAGCGGCGCCCGTCGGCGTCCAGCACGGCAATAAAGTTGTCCTTCCCCGCGATCCTCCCGCTCTCGCCGGCAGGCATCAGCAGCCGGTCCAGAAAGATCAGCGGCAGCAGTTTGCCGCGCAGCCGGTAGAGCGGCGCGCCTTCGATCCATTCAATGGCAGTTGCGGCCCGCTCCGGGGGAATGTGCACCAGTTCCAGCAGCGCGCCCTGGGGCAGCGCAAAGCTCTGGTTGAGGCTGCGCACGATCAGCGCGGGAATAATCGCCAGGGTGAGCGGAATCCGCAGCCGCAGCGTGGTTCCCTTGCCCGCCCGCGAGTCGATCTCCACCTTGCCGCCGATCTTCTCCACGTTGGTGCGGACCACATCCATTCCCACCCCGCGCCCGCTCACGTTAGTCACTGCCGCGGCCGTCGACAGACCGGGCAGAAAGATCAGCTGCAGCGACTCGCGCTCGCTCAAATGCTGGGCATGGTCGGCCGCGATTGCTCCCCGCTCAATCGCCTTTTGCCGCACCTTGTCCACGGCAATGCCGGCTCCGTCGTCGGAAATCTCGATGACTACGTGGCTGCCTTCGTGGCTGGCCCGCAGCTTGAGCACGCCCTCCGGGTCCTTGCCCGCCGCCTCGCGCGCCGCCGGCGGCTCAATCCCGTGATCCATCGCGTTGCGCACCGCGTGGGTCAGCGGGTCCTTGATCGCCTCCAGCAGGCTCTTGTCCAGCTCCGTGTCCTGCCCTTCCATCTGCAAACGCACGCGGCGGTCGAGCGTATGCGAAAGGTCGCGCACGATGCGCGGCATCTTGGAAAAAATATTCGAGACCGGCTGCATCCGCGCCTTCATCACCGATTCGCGCAGGTCCGCCGTGACCATATCCAGCCGCCGCGAGAGCAGGGTCATGTTGGGATCAGCCGCAGTGGCCTGCAGCACCTGGTTGCGGGTCAGCACCAGTTCGCCCACCAGGTTCATCATCCGGTTGAGCAGTGTCACGTCCACGCGCAGCGTGCTCTCGGCCGCCGAGACCGGCGCCGGCGATGCCGCCGGGCCATGTGTTTCGGCAGCGTCCGTGGCGCTCACGGCCTGAGCAACGGGCTCCACCGCAGCCTGCGCGACCGGCGCGACCGCCCCGGCTTTAGATTCAATCTGAGGCGGCCGAACAGCCTGCGCAGATGGCTCTGGCCGGGCAGCCGGCTCGGCCGCATGAACCGGCCCCGGCGCCGCCGCTTTCCCAGCCCGCCCCCGCGCCGGCCTCCTGGCCTTCGCATGTGCCGTCTTCGGCGCCTGCAACGCCTCCAGCCGCCCGATCAGAACCCCGTCCTCGTCTTCGCCCTCGTCGCAACCCGCATCGATCGACTTCAGGATCGAACGCAGCCCGTCCAGCAGCTCCAGAAGCCCGGTAATCATCGCCCCGTCGGCCGCCAGCTTGCCCTCGCGCAACAGGCCCAGCAGGTTTTCTCCGGCATGCGCCAGCTTTTCCAGCCGCTTGAAGCCCAGAAATCCCGTCGTCCCCTTGATGGTATGCACGGAGCGGAAGATCTCGGCCAGCAGAGCGGTGTCCTGCGGCTGTGTCTCCAGTTCGGTCATGCACCGCTCCATGCGGTCCAGTCCCTCCTGGCTCTCGATCAGGAACTCCCTCGTCAAATCGTCCATTGGCCCACTCATCCCGCCGGCCCGAATCCGGGCTTTCCGGCACATCGGCCCTCAAGCCCTTTATCGGTAGGCACAGCCTCAACTTGAGCAACTGCCGGGGCTCATCGGGAAAGCAGCCGGGGCCGGCAAACCCAGCAATCCGCGAGCCTTCCCGCCCTCCGCCGCCCATGGACTCCCGGCCTGTACAGCAGAACCAGGGTCGATGTATCCCGAAGCCGCAGCCCTCAAGTTGACGCGACCATCAGGGAGCGGCAACCTTCTGCGAAAATGAAAAGCACACGGTAACCCTGGTTCTGCTCTAAATGCTGTAGCCTCAACTCCCAGGCAGAAAGGAGATTGGAGAACCGATGGACGATCAATACGCAACCGATCCCGCCCTGGCCAGCCTCCTCGACTTCGCCCGCCAGGCCGCTTTCTATTCCTATTCGCCCTGCTCCGGATTCCGCGTCGGCGCGGCCCTCCGGCTCTCAAACGGCGAGATAGTGACCGGAACCAACGTGGAAAGCTCGAGCTACGGCCTCAGCCTCTGCGCCGAGCGCGCCGCCCTGGCCCGGGCCATCGCCGAATACGGCCCTGAGATCCGCATCTTGGCAGTCGCCGTGACCAACCTCATCTCCGCCGCCATCGCCGGCATCTTCCTCGGTTGAACCCGGCATCTTTCACAGCTGAATGCTCGTTAAGGCTCGGTTTGGTCGCACCCTTCAAGTTGCAACAACTAAAAGGTAATTTCCGAGTAGGCGACCACCCAACCATAACGCTAATAATGAGGTGATAGATTGAATCCAAATGGCTCCGAACCCTGAGATTCAGTTCATCCGTGCTTGCAGTGCCGGTAAACCGGAAGTGGTCCGTGAACTGTTACAAGGCGGGCTCTCTCCCGAAACGCGCGACTCTTACGGCCTCACTGGCTTGATTTGGGCAGGCAGAAAGGGCCAGGTTGCAGTCGCGAAGGTCTTACTCGAAAGCGGCTCAGACCTTGAGGGAAAGGATCGAAGAGGTCGAACAGCTTTGCACCATGCAGTTGCACTCAAGCGGCCAGATTTCGTAGAGTTCATCGCTGACCGCGGAGCATTCCTAAATCCGGTCGACATGCATGGTTGCACTCCGCTCGACCTTGCGACGATGTCGGGAGACAAGATGGCGACGCTCCTGGAGCAACTCGGGGCGCAGCGAAGGAAAACTGAAAAACCGCTTGAAAAGAGGGAGAGCCTCAATCGATTTGCATCAGGCGGCGCAACTGGAGGGCCTGATCTTCCAATTGAAGTCGAGCGCGTTCGCGTTCAACTCAATACGCTCTTGCACCACTGGACTGGGGAATACTCAACGGCGGTCGAGGGCTTTAGTTTTCTTATTTACCTGGATGGCTCATTGGTCCGCTATACCGAGCAAATGAACCTCTTGGGCCTCCAGAAGCCCCGGCGCAGCGGAACCTGGCTAATGGTCAAGATCGGTGTTCCGGAGAGTTGGTGGCGGAGAGATGAAAGGACATACAAGGCGTACCTCGCCGACTCAATCGAAGAGGGACTCAAATCGATGATCGCGCTCTTGCAGCGCAACAAGCACGAAGTCAATGCGGCGCAGATGCTCACCGATTGGGCCCATGTCAAAAGGGAGTTTCTCGAAATCACCGCTCCCCCGTTTCCCGCTGAAAAGCAACGCCAATCAATGATGGCCACGGTGAATAAAGCCCGCCGCGCCGTTGACGCTCGAAAAAGTCCGCAGTGAAGGCGTTCCCCTTGGCTCAGCCTGTATCACCGCCTACCCGGAAGTTTCATTGAGTAATCAATCCAATCGTTCCGGAACGTCTCAACCTTCATCCAGGGAGAAGCAACAACCCATGACGCAAAAAGGAATAATTCTTCTCCCGGCTATCATTCTTTTCGTCCTATGCGCCGCGCACGCACAACAGCCCCACCCGCACGCCTACCCCGGCTTCGACCGCAACGACTATCCCGGCGACGCCGCTCTGCCCGCCCTGCGCAAGAGCTTCACCTACACCAGCTACTGGCTCAATCCCCCTCCCGGCGAAACCACCAACTCCTGGTCCGGCAAGCGCGCCATCCTCCAGCAATACGGCTTCGGCTTCCTCCTGCTCTTCAACGGCCGCACCTACGCCGAGCTGAAAGCCGTCCAATCAAGAGGCAAGAGCCCCGCCGTCCTGGGCGCAGCCGACGCCCAGGCCGCCTACCTCTTCGCCTGGATCGGCGCCGTGCGCGCCGCCGGCTCCCGCCCCGGCGTCTACTGTTCCGGCATTCAAGCCGGCTCCATCAGCACCGCAGAAGACATCGCCTCCCGCCTCAACGCGCAAAAATCCTCACCAAAAGATAAAAGCGCGGAGCGCCCGCCCCTGGCCCTCTGGGTCGCCAACGACCAGTGCCCGCCCTCGCCCGGCTGCTCGCTCGCGCCTCCGCCGTTGTCCGCCTCGTTCACTCCGGCAACGGCGGCTCTAACGAAGGTCTGGCAATACGCCCAATCCCCGCGCCGCCAGCAGTTCAGCGCCGCCTGCCCCGCCAACCAGGCCCCCGACGGCAACTGCTACGTTCCCGGCACAAGCATCTTCGTAGACCTCAATACCGCCGCCTCTCCCAACCCCTCCGAATTGCCCTAGCCCTGCCCTCTTGGAAACCGGGCGCAAGGGCGCTTAAGGGGACCTATTTAATCATATTCAGTTAATTACAATAGAATGAGCGTCTTATGTTCGTGCTCGAACAGAGATAAGGACGTTTGACGATCTTGGTAATCGCTGTCAGGACGCTGCTTTTGTCCTCGGCGCACGCCCCTCGGGTTCTGGAATTGCCGCATATACGATAATGCCTAGACGTACTCGGTGCAAAAATTGAAGGAATATCAATTGGCAAGGAGGCGCTGGAGAAGGACATGGGAATAAGCGATCGTTTGACGAAGCTGGCTGCCTTCTACGACCGGGAAGCTCTGCGTTGCGCAAAAGCGCGTGCCTATTTCGCAGCGGCAGTACTACAAGCCGCCGCGCTCGAAGCAATGCTGCACTCCATGTGCTCCCTCTATCCCGAAGAGGTCAAGAAGACCACGGTCTACAAGGGCTGGAAATTCAAGACCAAACGAAACAGATTCCTGGAATTCAAGTTCGCTCATCTCATCAATATCGCAAAAGAGCTCAAATGGTTTCCACCAAAGCAAACGACATGGGCCGGAAGTCGGGGCGATTTAGCGCATTTCGCGGATGGTATGCGCGAAATTCGCAACCATGTGCATGCAGATAAATGGGCACGCCAAGTCAGCGTTCCTATCGTGTACAGGAAGGGCAATTGGGAAATGGTCAAAGAGATTTTCGAGGTTGCGCAGGGGTGGCTTGCCCACCATGTAAATCAGAGCCTTTTGAGAGGTATCGAGAGATCGGAACGAAGGATGGCTCGGAGCGGCACGAGGCAGCCTCATCCGGTGAACGCAGCTTGAAGCGCTCGGAAGATTCAAACGCATACATCTCGGGAGGTAATATGCCAAGAGAACTCTCGCCCCCCCTTCCTTTAGTAATGCCAGTGCTTGAATCGGGCGAAGAATGGCTCGATGTCATTCTACATTTCGCCGGGAACCCTACGAAAGATTCAGAGGCAGCCTCCGCGTCACCTCCAATTGCGGAAAGATACTATCTGAGCGACCAGATTTGGATTGAGCGCCTTAATGCGAGTGTTGCAAAAACTATCGCTCTCGCCTGCGGCCCAGCGAATTACAATGCACCTGCCATTGAGCCAGAAAGCCACTTATACGCTTTCGTTCGTAAATCGCGCCTGCCAGGATTCTTCAGCGACTTCGGCGGGACTGAACAACTAGGCGCTGTCGTTTCGCTGTCGCGCTTGGTACATCCAACGACCACCGGGCTTCGCTATGCAGCTCGGGCTTCACTCGTCAACGGCGAGGTGCGCCGTGTCCAGGCTCAACAACCGCGCGGTGTCAGCGTCGATGTTTTTTGGTCGGAGGGAAGTCGTAGAAACTGGTTGACTATTGAAAACGCACACCGACTCAAGGCCCTGATGTCTTACATCTTAGAGCGACGGCCCCTACCGAAGCGAATCCATATCGCCTATTGGCATCACGAATACGCCGTGCGAACGTACTACGTAGACCACCGTTGGGTCCTGATCTTTACCGGGCTTGACGCATTGACAAACATTGACCTTTACCAGGGCAAGAAGAAGTTTGTCTCCAGGGTCAAGCGGATTGCCGATACTGTGGGTGTCCCGCTGTCTGAAGCGGAATTAGAAAGGGCGCACGATTTGCGCTCGAATCTTGTTCACGGCCAACACTTCCTGTATGACTTCGGGCAGCCGCTATCTAAAGGAGATGTCGAACTCTACGACAAGATCGAAGAAACGCTTCGCCGTGCGCTGCTAAAGGCGTTCGAGGATCCGAGTTTCGCGTCAAACTTTCTCGACGAGAGATCAATCGGCGCATTTCTCCCGTACCCGCCGTGACCAGCTTTCCTGCCTGACCGAGGTCGCCGGAAGGCCACCCGTCGGAGACCTTGGCCTCCCACCGTTGACGCAAAGAAGACGTCAAAACTGGGGCGCCCACATCTGTACCTCGGACGCAGAAAGACAAGGGTAGGCCACTCACCTCGCAAACTGAGCCGGAATTCCTCCCCAAATGTCGGCCTGCGTTTACCAACGGCTCAAACAAGGCTTATCCCCAAAACTCCCTGAGCTCGAACTCCGCCAACTGCCCGCTGCCCCTGACCCCTGATCCCTGGCCCCTGTTCCCTGTCCACTTTCTTGCAGAGAATTACCATGCCTTGTTGCACAATGCAGATGAAGGTCCAGCTCCGCCCGCCAGGCCATCGGCTCCAGGAGAGCGTCGGCCAGGCCCAAAACTGGGCAGGAACTGGTCCAAAAACCTGTCAAGGTTCTCGGAGGGTTCCCGCCACAATGCGGGACGAAATCGCGGAAATCGCCCAAAAATCGCCCGTAACTCCTTATGGGAGAAGATTCTGCAAATAACTTCAATGCTGAGAGGATTTTACAGCGCAACCCCCTCCGTAAGTTGATGTGCCGCAGGATTTTATCCCCAGAATAGGGGGGTGGGGGGTAGTAGGTGACACGCCTGTAAGCAATCGCGAGCCCGCTGGGACCATCCTGGCCGCCCCCTTGCAGCGAGTGCGGCTGTTCCCTGTCCGCCGTTCGCTGGACGGTACAGCAGTTCTCCAATTGGTGTAGAGGGAGCCACTGAACTAAAGTGGCTTTTTCCGCCGGGGTCCCCGACGACAGATCTTCGTCGTCGGGGTGGAAGAGAAAGCCACCTCGCAAGATTCTGAAGACTCCACGCGAATTGGAGAACTGCTCTAAAATGGCTGAGCACGCCCATGTCCAACTTCGCCCAAGTCGCCGAAGCCGCCGCATTCGTGCAGGCAAAACTCGGCGCGTTCGCTCCCCGCATCGGAATCGTCCTCGGCTCCGGCCTCGGTGCCGCGGCTGGCGCCATCGCCGATCCGGTCGTGGTTCCTTACGCTCAGATCCCCCACTTTCCGCCCTCCACCATCCCGGGACACAGCGGCCAGCTCGTCGCCGGTCTTCTCTCCGGCGTTCCCGTGGCCGCCCTGCAGGGCCGAGTCCATGTTTACGAGGGCTACACGCCCCAGCAGATCGCCTTTCCCATCCGCGTGCTGGGTGCGCTCGGCGTCCAGGTGGTCATCCTCACCAACGCCGCCGGCGCCATTCAACAGAGTTATCGCACCGGCCAGCTTGTCGCCCTCGCCGACCACATCAATTTCATGGGATGCAACCCGCTGATCGGCCCCAACGAGCCGCGCTTCGGCTTTCAGCCCGGCTCCGGGCAGCGTCTTCCCGCTTCCGGTTCCCGCTTTATTGACATGACCGAGGCCTACTCGAAACGCCTGCGCGCCCTGGCCGCCGAAGCTGCCGCCGAAGAGGGATGGCCGCTCGAGGAAGGGATTTATGTAGCCGTCTCCGGCCCGAACTTCGAGACTCCCGCCGAGATTCGCGCCTTTCGCGCGATGGGGGCCACGCTGGTGGGTATGTCCACCGTGCCCGAAACCCTCGCAGCCCGCCACATGGGCCTTGAGGTCCTGGCTTTTTCCTGTGTCACCAACCTGGCCGCCGGCCTGGGCGCAAAGCAACTCAGCCACGAAGAGGTCTTCGCGGCCGGCAAGCAGGTCGAGCAGCGCCTCACCGCCCTGCTCCAGCGCCTCGCCCCGCGCATCGCCGCCCTCTACGCGCAACCCTGATCGCTACTCGTTCTCCCGCAATACGCTCAACCAAAACGCCGCCGCACGCAGTGCCCTGGACGGCAAGTCCCTACTCCACGGAGCAAGCCCCGACCAGCACATCCAGCGCCGAGCTCTGCCGCGCCGCATCTGCCTTGTCAAACGGCCCATTCCACCAGTAGCCGAAGTGCCCCGCCGCGTCCCGGTCGTTGGCCAGCACGCTGCGCGCATTCGTGATCAGAAACTTCCGATAGCGGCGATTAGGAAAGGCCTGGTTCAGCATCATCAGGTTGCGCGCGAAGATGCCTTTGAACTGCGGCCCGTCGCCGCCGTTCTCTCCGCGCGCCGATTCCAGCAGTACCCCGTGCGCGTCGGCCAGGTGCTTAATCGCCTCCTGCGCAATCGCATTAGCCATCTTCGGCAGGCTCGGGGCGGGAGCGGCCTTGTTCAGTTCCACCAATCCGCCCAGGATCACCCCCTGGTTGTACGTCCAGGTATTTCTGCCGTTGTTTTTGCAGTGCGCTGGATCGCGCCGGTCCAGCCCATCGTTGATCAGGTGCTCGCCGTTGATCATCCCGGAGTTGAGAAACCAGCCCCACTCCTTGTGCGCCCACGCCAGATCGGCCTGCCGCTTGGCCGCATCCTGCTCGCGGTTGGCCAGCGCCGCGGCCACCGCCAGAAACAGCTCGTTCTCGATGGCGTTCTTGCCCCGCCGGTCCTTGTTCCACCACACGCCCCCGCTGCAGACCGTGTCGTCCCAGCCCGTTTGCATATCCGCAAAGATCGAGTCGGCCATGCGCAGGTATTCCGGCTGCCCGGTCAGGTCATACACGTCGATCCACGCCAGAGCCCACCACCCCTCGTCGTCGTAGTACTTGTTCAGGAACCCCGGCGCGCCCTTGGGCCCGGTCTGCGCGGCAGTAAACGTGTTGGCGAAGACCGGCAGATACGCGGTCGAGTGGCTGACCCGGCTCAGGTTCGCCAGCGTGGTAATCGCGTTGGCCGAGTTCCACCATCCGGTAGTCCGGTACAACCCGGTCTCGTGCACGTACCACTGCTGCAGCACATCGGCCGCGGCCTGCGTCTGCGCATGCTCCTCTGCGGCGGCTTTTGCCCTGGACGCATGGGCGCAAACCGGCAGCACCGCCAACGCCGAAGCCGCAACTCCGGCCACAAGAACGTCGAGTCTCAATTTAACGGCAAATTCGCGAATGGAATGCAACTTCCCTCCGCGGAGCACAGAACTCTTGGATTCGTTTCTCATCTTGCAGGTAATGCTATAACGCCGACCTGGAAACGATCAGGAGGGGAGCACGCAGCATTCGCAGAGATCAGCAGACAGCTCGCACCGGGTTCCAAAACCAGCCCGCAGCCGAAAGATGAATTGGGAAATGCGGAGTCAGCGCGCCGCCGTCAGCGCCTCCACCGGAACCAGCATGTCTTCCTTGCGCATCACCAGGTTGGTGGCGTTCAGCGAGGCCAGCTCGAAGCCGTGCCCGTGCGTGATCGCGTCGGTCGGGCAGGCCTCTACGCAGTAGCCGCAGAAGATGCAGCGGTTGTAGTCAATGTTGTACACCTTGGCGTAGCGCTCCGACGACGAAATGCGCACCTCGTCGGTATTTTCCGCTGCTTCGATGTAAATACAGTTCGCGGGGCAGGCCGCCGCGCACAGAAAACAGGCTACGCACTTCTCCAGCCCGTTCTCGTCCCGCTGCAGCACGTGCGCACCGCGGAAGCGCTGCTCGAAGACCGCTCCGCGCAGGGCTCCCGGCCCGTCGGGATAGTTCTCGACCAGAGTGGGCTCGAAGATCTCCTTCAGGGTGATGCTCATGCCCTTGGCGATGCCGTAGACATTGCGCGCTATCGACATGAAGTCAGTATACGATGAATGCCGGGAGGGCTTCATCATGGGTTGGATCGTCTCTTCCGTTCTCTTTCTTCTGGCGTCCGGCGCCCCGCCGGCACAAGCTAGCAACCAGAAGCAGCCTCTGCCCTTAGGCGGCACTGGCTCGCAGCCCTTCAGCCGGATCACGGCGCAGGTCCCCGGCCCGCTCACCATCAACTACGGCAGCCGCTCCGTGGAGTGGATCCCATCCACGCTGGCCGCCCTGCCCCACGTCACCGTGACCGCGTACAACGGCCGCACCAAGGCCAATGAAACCTACTCCGGCGTCCCGCTGATCGATCTGCTCGCCCGCCTGGGCATGCCCGGTAAGCCGCGCGGCAAGGATCTCCTGCTCTACGTGGTGGCCGAGGGTTTTGACGGCTACAAGGTGGTCTATTCCCTGGCCGAGGTCGCGCCCGACGTGCATGACGCCACGGTCATCGTGGCCGACAGCCAGGACGGCAAGCCCCTTGGCGGCAACGGTCCCTTCAAGCTGGTGGCCACGCGGGAGAAGCGTCCCGCCCGCTGGGTGCGCAACCTGGTCAACCTCCGCGTGTTCTCAGCCGGCTGAGAGCGAAGCCGCGCCGCTTTTAAGCAGGGGAAATCCACCTATCCATCGGCTCCGCGCGCGGGGCCTTCCCTCTCAATGGCGCGGCCGCGAGCCGTGCGGAAAGGCCTGGCCATGATTGTCGGCCGGCGTGGTAGCTGGCTTGCGCGGTGTCTCCCTCCGCACATAGGGAATGCAGAGCGGCGTATCCTGCCCCCGCGCCAGGCCGGCACCGCGTCCGAAGCGTCGCAGATGTGCATCTTCATGGAGTCGGCGTCTATCCCGGTCAGCAGTAGCACCCGGTCCAAGCCGCTGAAGGGATCCACATCGTATTCGTAGACAAAATCGTCGGGGGGTTTCTGCCGTCCGTAGTCGAAGTGGTTCCAGGTGCCTAGCATCTCCCGCCCGTCCGGCAGGGCGAACCCCGCGTAGACCTGCGTCCAGACCATGTTGGCGGGCACGTTGGAGCTCCACACCAGCGCCTCCCTGTCCTCCGCGCATCCATCGAGCCGCCCAGCCGTGCTGCACGGGGTCGTAGTAGAAGGCCGTGAAGTAGGTGTTGGCCAGGCACTGCCGGCAGTTGTCGTAGAGCACCGCCAGCTCCTCCGGGCCGTTGGACCGGAAGCGCATCCAGTCCAGCCAGCGCAGGTTCACCCCGCGGATCAGCGGGACAACCAGGTGATTGGTCAGCGACACGCTCCAGATGCTGAAGGTATCGGCGTTGGCCGCCGACTGCGGCGTGGCCCGGTCGGTCGTCTCCACCAGCGCCGCGTCGTACAGCACGCCGATCTCGCGAATCGCCGTCCAGTTCTCGACCGCCAGCGAGCGCGTGACCCACACGATAATGTCCTGATCCTTCTGCGAGTGGAAGTCCATCCAGCGGAAGGTGTCGGTATGCTGGGCAAACAGTGGAGTCGAGGCCGCCAGCGCGGCTGCAATCCAACCAGCCAGGCGCCGGGAAAGAAGACAGCGCATGGACTTAGATATACCAGAGCCGGGCGGCGCGGCGCACACGCCGCCAGTCTGCCTGCTCGCGCCCGCACGCTTACAGCAGAACCAGGGTTGAATTATCCCGAAGCCGATGACCTCAAGTCGACGCGACCATCAGGGAGCGGCGACCTTCCTCGATGATGGCCAGGCTACAGTAACCCTGGTTCTGCTCTAGAGCCCCAGCTTCTCCCACAGCGCGTCGACTTTCGCTTTGGTTGCGCGGTCCATCTCGATCATGGCTGGCCACGGCCTCTGAAAGCCCTCGGCCTTCCACTTGCGCGTGGCGTCGATGCCCATCTTCGACCCGTAGTTGGGCAGCCGCGCGGCGTGATCGAGCGTGTCCACCGGCCCCAGCGTGAACTGGATGTCGCGCTCTGGATCGATGTTGTTGGCCACCCGCAGCACCACCTCGCCCACGTCCTGCACGTCGCAGTCCTCGTCCACCACCACCACGCACTTGGTAAACATGGCCTGCCCCAGCGACCAGATCGCATCCATCACCTTGCGCGCCTGGCCGGGATAGCTCTTCCTGATGGAAACGATCATCAGGTTATGAAAGACCGCTTCCACCGGCAGATGAATGTCCACCAGCTCGGGAATCTGCATCTTCATCGCCGGTAAGAAAATCCGTTCCACGGCCTTGCCCATCCACGCGTCCTCCATGGGCGGCTTGCCCACGATGGTCGCCGCATAAATGGGGTTCTTGCGGTGGGTGATCGCGGTCAGGTGGAAGACCGGGTAGTCGTCCATCAGCGTGTAGAACCCGGTGTGGTCGCCAAACGGGCCCTCCTGCCGCAACTCGCCCAGCTCCACGTACCCCTCGAGAATGATTTCAGCCCTGGCCGGCACCTCCAGATCGACGGTTTCGCACTTCACAATCTCCACCGGCTTGCCGCGCAAGAACCCGGCGACGAGGAACTCCTCCACCCCCGGCGGCGCCGGCACAACCGCGGCGAACGTAGTCGCCGGATCGGTCCCGATGGCCACCGCAACCTCCAGCCGCGAGCCCTTCAGATTGCCCAGCGCCACCTGCGGCAGCCCGCCGATCGGCCCATCCGGAATCGCCGCCGCTCCGCCCGCCGACTCCGCCATCGCCGCCACACCTGCGGTGAGCGGGCTTTCGGTCGAGTGCTCAGCCGCAGCAAGTCGTAGCGCGTTCCGATAGTGCTCCGCAGCTACCTTCTGCCGCTGCCAGTGCATCCCCGTCGTCTGCCCGTCATACACCTGCATGCGGTACATGCCGATATTCCGCTTGCCCGTCCGCGGGTCGCGCGTATGCACGCAGGGCAGCGTGATGAACCGCCCGCCGTCGTGCGGCCAGCACTTGAGGATCGGAAACCAATTCAGGTCGAAGTCGCCGCGCCCGCCGTAGTCTTTCGATTTCAGGATGATTTCCTTGCACGGCGCACTCCCGGCGCTGACCGTCCTGGGAAACGCGCTGGCCAGCGCTCCCAGTTGTGGCAGCATCTTCAGCTTGTCCAGAAACCCCTCGGGAGCCTTCACGTTCATCAGCCCCTGGATGCGCTCCGCGATCTCATCCAGCCGCTCCACGCCCAGGGCCATGGCCATGCGCCGCTCGCTGCCGAACTGGTTGATGAGCACCTTGTGTCCCGGATGCCCCTTCACGTTCTCAAACAGCAGAGCCGGTCCGCCCGCCGCGTACTTGTCGGACTTCGCCTTGCCCGCCGCGCCCATCCCTTTTCCGGGCGCGCCGATTTTGGAAACGCGGTCGGTGATCTCCGTAATTTCCAGCTCCGGCGAAACCTCTTCGCCGATGCGCTTCAGCTCGCCGGCCTTTTCCAGCGCCTGCATCCAGTCGCGTAAGTCGTCGTAAGCCAAGGCTGCGCCCCCGTGCGGTGCTCCCGCGCTCAACCTTCAAGCTTAAAGGGTCCGGGTAGGTTGAAGGGATCAAAGACTCTCGGCGGGCGCGGGGTCGGGTTGGGCCATTTGCACCGAATCCAGCGGAAATCCCCGCCGCTTCCACTCGTCGTAGCCGCCGCGCAGCGGCCGCACCCTATTGATTCCCAGCTTGTGCAGCGCCATGGCGGTCTTGGCCGCCGTCGCCTCGCTGGGGCAGGTGCAGTAGAGCACGATGTCGCGGTCGCGGGGAATCTCGTGGTGGCGCAACGCCAGCGATTCGGGCGAGAAGTGCTGCGCTCCGGGCAGCGTGAAGGGCTCCGGCAGCAGCTCCAGTGGGTGGCGCAGATCGACAATGTAAACCGGCTCACCGGCGTCGAGCTGCTTCTTCAGCTCTTCGGGGTCCAGTCTTGCCGCCGCCAGCTTCTTCAGGCTCATCTCTCTCCGATAAATGCGTCCGGCCAGAAAGCCGAGAATCCCCAGAATCAGCAGCGCCCCGGAAAACCGCCCCACCCAGTTCAGCATGCTTGGATCGCGCATCAGCATATCGCCGAAAAAGCGCCCGCCGGCCAGCAGCGCGCCCACCCAAAGCGTCGCTCCGATCCCGTCGAAGAGCAGAAACGATCCGTACTCCATGCCGTTCTGGCCGGCGACCGGCGGAGCCAGCGTCGCCAGAGCAGGCACAAACTTGGCAAACATCAGGGTCAGCGCGCGCCGGCGGCCAAACGAATCCTGGGTGCGCCGCACGCACATGGTCGGCTCCAGCGACAGCTTGCACAGGATGCGCAGCACGTGGTGCCCGTAGCGGCGTCCGATCAGAAACCAGGCGCTGTCGGCCAACAGGGTCGCGGCCAGTGCCGAGGCCAGCGCCAGCGAAAAGCTGAGCTGGTGCTCGGCTGAGAGCGCCCCGGCGGCCAGCAGCACCGGAGTAGCCGGGAGCGGAATGCCAAACTGCTCCACCAGCACCCAGGCGAAGAGCAGCAGGTAGCCATAGATCAACAGAATGTGAGTTGGCAATGCCATGGAATGCTTTCCTGTCTGCGCGTGCGGAGAATGGAGACGCCCGCTCCCTCATCCCTGCGGCGCGTGGCCGCGGGGTGCAAGAGGCCCTGCCTATCCGATGATGCACATGGCAGATTGGCTGCAAACGAAAATTCGGCCGGTTCTGCGCACGAAAAAACCGCCCGCAGGCGGTTTTCCCTCAAAATTCAGGCCGCCGCTACTGCGAGGCCGTGTGTACCGGGGACTCGCCTTGCCCAGCCGCGGACTCAGCCACCTGCGGCCCCTTGTCGGCAAAGTAATTGTGGTCCCAAAGATCCTTGTAGAACTCGCCTGTCAGTTCCGCCGCGCGCGGCCCGTAGGTGGGCCGTCCGCCTTCCAGGAGGAAAACCGTCACCAGGCTGCCCTGGGGCGAGTCGGAAAAGGAGGCGAACCAGCCGAAGCGCGTTCCGTTGTCCGAGCAGGTTCCGGTCTTGCCGAAGACCGGCAGCTCGGTAAAGTTGGCGCGTAGGCTGCGCGCGGTTCCGTATTCCACCGCGCCAGCCATGCCGTCCTCCAGATCGGGAACGTACTTGGCAATGTCCAGCTTCCGCTTCACCATCGGCTTGAAGTTGGCAACCTCTTCCGGAGTCGTCGGATGCTGCAGGTAGTAGAGTGTTCCGCCGTTGGCCAGCGCCGCCACGTACGCGCCCAGCTGCAGCGGGGTCATGGATACCCCCTGCCCGAAGCTGCACATCTTTCCCACTCCACCCTCGGAGTCCGGAATCGCATGGTCGGGATACTCGCCCGCCTGCTCCCCCTTGATGTCATAGCCAGCCAACTCGCCCAGCCCGAACTCGGTCGCGTAGTGGCGCACACGCTCAAAACCAAGCTCCCGGCCCAACTCTTCAAAGTACAGGTTGTTGCTCTTGGCCAGCGCCTGGGTCATGTTCATGCGGAAGCCCGGCAGTTGCACCATGGTGTCGCGAGTGACCAGCCCCTCGGAAAGCGCGGCCATCGCCACGGTGATCTTGATGGTGGAACAGGGCTCCGCGCCCGGTGAAAGCGCCAGCTTCTGGTTGACCATCGCCAGGATGCGCCCGTTGGCGGGATCGATCACCACGACGGTGCCGTTCATATCGCCCAGGGCGTCAATAGCGGCCTGCCGGACCACCGGGTCCTCGCCCGCCGTCACGTCGTCAGCAAAGATGTCGCCGTCGGCAAAGGAACTGGCGTGGAAGCGCTCATAGTAGCGATGGCGGCGGCGCGTGGTCAGGGCAACGCGGCGCGTTTTCGTCCGGCTTGTGGTTGTCGCGGCGGAATGCGCACCCAGCCGGGCCGGCGCAGCTTTTGTCCGGGCGTGCGCGGTCGAAGCATGGGTTCCCGCCGTATGAGAGGCAGTCGTGCGATGTGCCGGCGCATGCGCGGATGCGGATCGGGCGCTATGGGTCGCGCCGTAATGAGTGGACGCATGATGTGTCTTGCTCAGGTGCGGCTCGGTCGTCTTGGCATGATGCAGCGTATTCGGCGTATCCAGCCCCGCCGCGCCCGCGACGCCTGAACTAGCCAGCGCCAGTACCGAAATCATGCCCAGTACGCTCATGCAGGAAATCCTCATCCCCGTTGTATCCTCTCGTCGCTCGGATCTCGTGCCATGCGCCTGCTCGTGGGCGGCGCACTTCGTGCCTGTCATACCTATCGGCGCTCCGCGGTTCACTGTCAGATTTTGCCGCGCATGGAGCCTACTTTGACCAAAATTCTGTTCCGTCCGATGTGACTTCCGTAACTGGCATTGTCTACCCCTGCTGCTCCTGCCAGGACTGAAACGGCTGAACTGCCCCCGCCATCCCGCCGCGTACTCCCCTTTTCCGGAACTAACCTGCACTATAACAACCCCGGCGTTAGAATGGAAATCCGCCGCCCGCCGGAACCCGCCTAGAACTTCACCCGGCGCATGAATGCGGGCACATCCAGATCCCGCTGGGCTGCCTCGTCGTTCTCCGGAAACAGCGGTTGCACCAGCTTGACATCGCTCTCTTCCAGCTCTCGGCCAACGTCCCGCGTGACGGGAAAATCAGGGGTGAAATCATGCGCCAGCGGCAGGTAGGACGGTTCCTCGGCCAACTCGTCGAACTGCGGATGAAGCGCTGTGGGTTCCGCTTCTTCCTGTGCAAACCCGGCGGTTGGGCCTTCTGTTGCTGCCGCGGCCGGGAAAAACTCCTCCCCGCTCCGTTCCTCCCGCCCCTCGTCCTCCTCCTCGCTCATAAAGCGGAGCATCGCCGGCGCAGCCACGGGCTCATCAATCCAGGTTCCCGGCTTCTCCACTCGCACCGCCACCATGGGCACGGAAACCACCCGCACATCCTCCACGCTCAGCATGCGCGCGCGCCGCTCCGGCATTTGGTCGCGGAATCCGGTGGCGATCACCGTGATCTTCACCTCTTCACCCATCTTTTCGTCCAACACCGCGCCGAAGATGATGTTCGCGTCCTCGTGCGCCGCCGACTGGATCAGCGTGGAAGCCTCGTTCACCTCGGTCAGCTTCAGCGAGCTGGAGCCGGTGATGTTGATGAAGATGCCGCGCGCGCCGTCGATCGCCCCCGCCTCCAGCAGCGGCGAGGCCATGGCCGCCTGCGCCGCCTCGATGGCGCGGTTCGCGCCCGAGCGCACCGCAGTGCCCATCACCGCGTGCCCCATGCCGGCCATGGTCGTCTTCACGTCGGCAAAGTCGCGGTTGATGATGCCGGGAATGGTGATGATGTCGCTGATCCCCTGCACGCCCTGGCGCAGCACGTCGTCGGCGATGCGGAAGCTCTCGAAGAAACCCGCATCTTTCGCCACCGCCAGCAGCTTTTCGTTGGGGATTACGATCATCGTGTCCACGCTCTCCAGCAGCTCGTTCAGCCCGCGCTCCGCCTGCTGCAGACGCCGCTTGCCTTCAAACGCGAAGGGCCGCGTTACCACCGCCACCGTCAGGATGCCCATCTCGCTGGCCAGCGAGGCGATCACCGGCGCGGCGCCGGTGCCCGTTCCGCCGCCCAGCCCCGCGGTGACAAACACCATGTCCGCGCCTTCCAGCGCCTCGATGATCTTCTCCGAGTCCTCCAGCGCCGCCCTCCGGCCTATGTCCGGGTTCGCACCCGCACCCAGCCCCGCAGTGAGCCGGACACCGAGTTGGAGTTTGACCGGCGCCTTCGACAGCTTCAGCGCCTGCACGTCTGTGTTGGCGGCGATAAACTCCACACCCTCCATCTGGGCCGCGATCATGCGGTTGACTGCGTTGCCGCCGCCCCCGCCCACTCCGATCACCTTGATGCGCGCTCCGCGCAAGGGCTCCTCGTGGTATTGAATGCGCATCTCTCCGGCTTCGCTGCTCGGCTGTTCCATCTGAGCTCCGCTCTCCTGATTCATCGCTGAGTTCCCCAAGGTTAGTAACTCGCTGCAAAGATCGCGCGCAGCTTGGCGCGCAGGCTGTTGTTCTCCGCCGCGCGCGTCACGCGGGTGCGGTGTGCGTACAAAAGCATTCCAATGGCCGTCGAGAAGCTGGGATGAACCAGCTCGCCGGGCATATGCGATAGACGCACCGGCAGGCCGGTTCGGGCCGGCACACGCAGCTGGCTCTCGGTCACGTCCAGCATGCCCGGTAGCATGGCTCCGCCCCCGGTCAGCACGCAGCCGGCCCCCAGCGCGTCGAGCACCCCGCCCTTGCGCAGGCTTTCCTTCACGAAATACAGCAGTTCGCGGGCGCGCGGCTCCAGAATCTCCGCCATCATGCGCAGCCGCAGCGTCTGCGGCTGGGGATTGTTGATCTCGATCTCCGCCAGCTGTGGCACCGCCGTCACCACCGCATTGCCGAACTGCCGCTTCAGCTCCTCGGCTTGCGCCACAGGCACCTGCAGCCCGACCGCAAGATCATTCGTGAAGTGCTGCCCGCCGATCGGCACGGAGGCGGTATGCGCCACGGCTCCCTCGAAGAACACCACCAGCTCGCTGGAGTGTGCGCCAATGTCCAGCAGGCAGACGCCCAACTCCCGCTCGTCGGCCGAAAGCGTTGCCTCGGCGGCTGCAATCGACTCCAACACCGCCTCCGTAACCTCTAAGCCAGCACGGTTGGCGCAGGTCACCGTGCTCTGCAGCGCGCTGCCGGAGCAGGTGGCAATGTGCAGCTCCACCTCCAGCCGCGCGCCCACCATCCCCACCGGATCGAAGATCCCAGGCTGCTCATCCAGGATGAACTGCCTCGGCAGCAGGTGCAGAATCTCGCGGTCCGGCGGCCGTTGCACTGCGCGCGCCCGCTCAATGGCGGTTCGCTCGTCCTCGCGCGTAATCTCGCGCATCCGGTTGCCCAGCTCGAATCCGCCATTGGTGTTGATGCCGCGTATATGCGGCCCGCCGACGCCCACCGCGCACTCGTCGATGTTGGCCCGCGCCACCCGCTCCGCCTCTTCATTGGCCGCCTTCACCGCCCGCGCCGCCGGAGCCAGCTCTCCGATCAGCCCCTTGCGCATTCCCGCCGACTCCACCACCCCGTGGCCGCGATAACGCAGCGCCCCCTCGTTCAAATCGGCCGCCAGCACGCGCGTCCATGCGCTGCCCAGATCCAGCACCACGATCAGGTTGTCCGCTCTCTGGCTCATGGCGCTCAGTCGCTCTCCACCGTGTGCATGGGGGCAGAAGGCTCGCGCCGGCTCAGGTTGAGCGCGGAGCGCCGGGCCGGCGCGCGCTTCTTCTTCGCCGCCGCACCTTTGCCGGCGTGCCCCCCATTCGTTTTTCCCTGCGCCGCCGGCGCGCCGGGATCCGGCTTGTCCGCATCTGCGCCCCCTCCGGACGGATTGCCCACAATCGCATCGGCCGCGCCTGTTCCCGGCGCCATCTCCAGCACCACCTGCTGGTCGTAGCGCAGATCCACGGCTGCCAGGTGGGGATATTGCTGCCGCCACTCGGCGATGTGCGCCTTGTAGCGCTGGAAGCGTTCCAGAAAATGATCCTCCCCAAAGTGGGCCAAAATATCCGCGCCCTGTTCCGGCATCAGCACTCGCGCATCCTCCGGATCAGTCAGGTCGATCTCGGAGATCTGCGCGGAATCGTGCTGGTGGTTCGCGTCCAGCTCGCCCATCAGCCGCAGGTAAACAGCCATGCGCGCCGCCCGCGAGGAGAGCCGATCGCCCGGATCGATCCCGGTCACCACCGGAAACGAATAATGCTGCCGCGCCATGGTCGTCGCCGGCATGCTCAGCAGAACGCCGTTCGCGTCCACCAGCCCGATCTGCTGATCCTCGCGCACAAACGCCACCGGCTTCCGCTCCACAATCTGCACCCGCAGTTGATCCGGCAGGATGCGCATCACCGTGGCCTGCTCCACCCAGGGAATCGCCTCCAGCTCCCGGCACCGCTGCTGCAGTGGCACAAAGAACACATTGCGGCCAATGTCTTCGCCGAAGACCGGCAGCATATCTGCGCGGCTCACCTGGCCCAACCCGCTGGTTTCAATGTCGCTGGTTCCTGCAATGCGAAAGCGCGCGTCGCGCTCCAGATACGCTTTCAGAAAGAAGACGCCTGCGCTCAGCGCGCCCAGCACCGTCAGAGCCCCCAGCGTCAGCAACAGCCGTCCGGCCTTGCTCGCCGGCCGCCACCACCGGCCGGCCGGCGCATTGGCGCCCTGCCGTCTCGTTCCCGAACCGCCCCAATCAGGGCGCAGCAAATCCTCATCATCCGGATCCGCCATATCCAGCGGCATGCCCGGTCCGCCGCGGCGGATGCGCCCCGTTGGGGACACACCTTCCTGCATGCGCCGGAAGCGGGAGTCCGCCGGTGCATCGTCCTCCCATACCAGGGAACGGTATCTGTTACCGCCTTCTGTCGTCACGCCTGAGCTAGGTCGTGAGAGTCGCCAGACTTCACTATAGCCCGGCCTTACCCGGCTTGTTCCCCGCCAATCCGGGGGGAATCCCAGCCGTTACGGGTCCCGGTCGGCATCGGAAAGTCCAATTTGGTCCTTCGCTTACTTGTGTTTCTGAGGCTCGCATCCATAGCGCGTTGTCACCCCAAGCGGAGTCCGGCGCGGTCCGCCGCAGCGGACCCGTCCGTGGGGTGAGGGGTCGAAGGACCTGCGGTTCGGTCGCGCCGGATATGTCACGAGCGGCTGAGACTCCACACTATAGAACGTGATCCAGCCACAAATTCCAGAAGCGCTCGGCCGCCTCCGCCAGTGCTGCTTCCCGATTCCGGCTCTCCGCGCGCAGCTCCGCGGCGACGATGCCCGCCCCGTGCAGCTCGCACGCGTGGCCCACGTACCAGCTCTCCAGCCCCTCCGCGGTCACCTCGGGGTGGAACTGCAAGCCCAGCGCAAACTCGCCCACCGCAAAGGCCTGATGCCGAAATCGCTCGGTACTCGCCAGCAACTTCGCCCCCGCGGGCAGGTCAAACGTATCCCCGTGCCAGTGAAAGACCGAAAGCCCCGGCTCCACGAGCGGCGCAAACCACTCCGGCGTCTTCGTCCCGGCAGCCTGCAGCGGACCCCATCCGATCTCCGGCCCCTGCCCGCCCGGATAAACCCGCGCCCCCAGCACCGCCGCCATCAACTGCGCCCCCAAACAGATTCCCAGCGTCGGCTTGCCCGCCTCAAGGCGCTCTGCGATGCACGCGATTTCGTCGCGCAGGAACGGATAGTCCTCCTGCTCGTAGACCCCGATCGGCCCGCCGAGAATTACCATCAGCCCGCAGGACTGCGTCCGCCGCAGGGGAAAGCTCGCCTTGGCTCCCTCGATCATCTCGAACGAAAACCCGCGCTCCCGGAGCGGAGCCTCCAGCGTGCCCAGGTCCTCAAAGGCCAGGTGGCTGAGTATGACGGCATGTTTCTTCATAGTTTCAGCTTAAATGCAGGGCCGCGGCCACACTCCTGCGCGTGAAACCTCATCTCCGAAGCCTCAAATCTGCACGGTCAGCTCTTCTCCCAGTCCGTTTCCAGCGCCGCCAGAATCTGCGGCGCCAGGTGGCTCACGCTCCCCGCTCCCAGCGTGAGAACCAGGTCGCCTTCCCGCGCCTCGGCGGCCACCGCGGCCACCGCGGAAGCAAAGTCCGGCACGAACCGCGCCCGCGGCTTCTCGATCAGCTCCGCCAGCCGCTCGGCCGTCACGCCGGGAATCGGCTCCTCGCTGGCCGCGTAAATCGGCAGCACCATCAGGCTGTCGGCATCCGTAAACGCGCCGGCGAACCGGTCCATCAGGTCTTGCGTGCGCGTATACCGGTGCGGCTGAAAGACCGCCAGGATGCGCCGGTGCCCGCAGGCGCGCGCCGCGGCCAGGGTGGCGCGAATCTCCGTCGGATGATGCCCGTAGTCGTCCACCACCGCCACGCCCCGCGCCTTGCCGCGCAGTTGAAACCGCCGGTCCACGCCGCTGAAGCCCCTCAGTCCTGCGGCAATCTTCTCCGCATCGACCTCGATCTGCCGCGCGATGGCCACCGCAGCGGTCGCGTTCAACACATTGTGCCGCCCCGGCACGTGCAGCTCGAACGGACCCAGCGCTCCCTGCGCCGTTGTCACCTGGAAATGCGAGAAACAACCATTCTCTCCGGATCCGTTGCATCCCGCGCCATTCTGTCCTGCCCCGAGAAACTCCAGCCGGTAGTCGGCCTCCGCCGCGGTTCCGTAGGTGAACACGCGCCGCCGCGCCCTGGGCAGAATCGCCGCCAGCTGCGGATTGTCCACGCACGCGGTCACCGCCCCATAAAACGGAACTCGGTCCATGAACTCGAGAAACGCCTGCTCCACGTCGGCCATATCGTGATAGCAGTCCATGTGCTCGCGATCCAGATTCGTCACCACCGCCAGAATTGGAGAGAGCTTCAGGAAGGAGCGGTCGCTCTCATCGGCCTCGGCCACCAGGTACTGCGAGGTGCCCAGCCGCGCGTTCGATCCCATCGCGCCCACGCGCCCGCCCACCACCACCGTTGGATCCAGCCCCCCGGCCGTCAGCACCGCGGCCACCATGGAAGTCGTCGTCGTCTTCCCGTGCATCCCCGCAATCGCGATGCCGTATTTCAGCCGCATCAGCTCGGCCAGCATCTCCGCGCGCTGGATCACCGGAATCTTGCGCGCGTGCGCCTCCAGCACCTCGGGATTGGTGGCCGCAACCGCCGAGCTGGTCACCACCACCGTCGCTCCGGCTACCTGCCCCGCCTCATGTCCCTGGTAGATGGTCGCGCCCAGTTGCGCCAGCCGGTCGGTCACCGCGGTGCGGCGCAGGTCGGATCCGGATACCTTCATCTCCAGATTGAGCAGAATCTCGGCAATGCCGCTCATGCCGATGCCGCCAATCCCGATGAAGTGCGCGTGCTGGGAGGTTGCAAACATGCAGGGTGAAATACCAATGTACCACCCGCCGCGCGCCTGCCTTCCAAGTCCTGTGCAGCGCTCAGCCAGCAGCCCCGAGCGCGTTCCCCGCCGCGCATCGGCGCGGCAGAACAGCCGGCAAGCGCCTCATCAAACACCGCTTTCGCTGAAAGTTGCGTGCAGAAAATTATCGCTTCCTGCGCGCAACCTCTGCCCGCATCCGCTGTTGAAGCAGGACAGATGCGGCAAGCCGGGCGGGCCGCAGGAACCAAGCCCACCCCGAGCGAGGCCGGGCAGGCCGGATTCAATGGCCGCCACCAGGGAGGGGTTATGCAAAACATGCGGAACTGGATGCTGGGAGCAGCCGTGGCGGCCGGAGCCCTTGGGCTGGCTGCAGCTTCGGCGCAGGCGGCCGAGTTTGGAATGTATGCGCGCGGGCCGGTGGCCTACGTTCCTCCCTGCCCGGGACCGGGATATGTCTGGGTGGCCGGCTACTTTGCCAATGGCTATTGGATCCCCGGCTACTGGAGCTTCGCGCGCGGGCACGTCCTGCGCCCGATGGTGCGCGGCTACGTCGGACCGGCCTTTGACCGTCACTTCGGCCGCGATCATCTCCGCAGGTAGCTCTGCCTCACTCGTCCAGGGCGGCGGCCTCTCCCTTGCGGAGAGGCCGTTCTTTTGCGCCCGCTTTTCCCCGCTTTTTCTCCTCCTTTTTCATTCATCATCCGGATTTCCGCCCCCCAACCTTCCTGCCAGCTTTCTTTCCCCGTGCATACTCCGCTCCAACCCGCAGATTCGGCTTGCTCTTTCCCTTGGCGTGGACCATTCTTGCTGGTGGACCGCAACTTAATCGATCAAATGCTGTCTGAAGGACTAGAGCCGGTTGGGAAAGAGAAACATCAAACCGGCAGGTGCTGAATCCGGAGAACGACTCCGGGGCCCAGGTCCCAAACGAGCAGGACGGGGCTGCACATGGAGGAAGTCATGCGGAAGATATGGCTGGTTCTGATCGCGACGCTTGTGGCGCTGCCGTTCACTGCGACGGCAAAGGCTCAGATTGGCGTTGGCATTGGTGTAGGAGTCGGCCCTGCGGTTGTCCCCTATGATTACGGGTATTATGGCCCCCCGGACTGCGAGTGGGGCTACTACTCCTATTACCCCTACGCCTGCGCGCCCTACGGCTACTACGGGCCCGAGTGGTTTTACGACGGCCTCTTCATCGGCGCTGGTCCCTGGTACGGCTGGGGCGGCAGGTGGGGACGCGGCGGCTATGGTTTCCGTGGCGGCTACGGCTATCGCGGCGGCTTCGGCGGACGCGGCGTGAACGGTTTTGCCGGACGCGGAGCCTATAACGGCGGCGGCTATCGAGGAGCCTATGGCGGCGGGGCTCATGCCTTCGCTGGCGGCGGACGCGTTGGCGGCTTTAGCGGGGGACGCGGCTTCGCTGGCGGCGGGCCTCATGCCTTCGCTGGCGGCGGACGCGTTGGCGGCTTTAGCGGCGGCCGCAGCTTCGGCGGCGGCTTCGGTGCCGGCGGCCACTTCGGTGGTGGCGGCGGCTTCCACGGCGGCGGTGGTGGTGGCTTCCACGGTGGCGGCGGACGCCGTTAAGATCTCCGCAGCTCCTCAAGAAAGAGCCCGTCTGCTTCGGCAGACGGGCTCTTTTTTGCTCTGAATAATCCCTGCTACCGCCTGAGCGGAACAGGCCCGGCACGGCCGCTCACCTGGCTCGCCTCGCCCGCCGAAGCCGGAGTTCATCCACGCGCCGCTTGATTCGTCTCCTTCGCCGGCGCGGCGGGAGTCGATTCCAGCGCCAGTGCCGCAAGCCGCTCCGCGATCTCTTCGGCCGCGGCCGGATGCGCCTGGGTGCGCGCCGCTGCCGCCATCGCGGCCAGCCGTTGCGGAGAGGTGAGCAGACCGGTCAGCGTTTCCAGCAGCATGCCGGGCAGCTCCAGGTCCCACTCCAGCAGCATCACCGCCGCGCCGGCATCCACCATGGCCTGGGCATTGTGCCGCTGATGATCGTCGGCGGCCGCGGCGAAGGGAACCAGCAGGCTGGGCTTTCCCGCAGCTGCCAGTTCGGCCACCGACGAAGCGCCGCTGCGGGCCATCACCAGGTGCGCCCGGGCAAAGCAGTCCGGCATGTCGTCCAGAAACGTCCGCACCTGCCAGCGCCGCGGATCGGCTCCGCTCGCTGCGTAAGCCGCTTGCGCCTTTTCGGCGTGGCGCGCCCCGCTCTGATGCAGCACCGTGAGTTCCGGGACCGCTTCCAGCAGCGGCGCGATGATCCGGGGCAGTTGCGTGTTGAAGATCCGCGCTCCCTGCGAGCCCCCAAAGACCAGCAGGTGCGGCGCAGCGCTAGTCGGCCGCTCAAGCTGAAAAAAATCGGGGCGCACTGGTATCCCGGTCACTTCACAGTTCCGGAACCACTTCGCGGCCGCGGAAAAGTTCACTGCGGCCGCCTGCACCTTCATGCCCACCAGCCGGTTAGCCAGCCCCGGCGCCGCATTGGGCTCGAAGACCATGGTTGGAACTTTCATGGAAAGCGCCGCCGCCATGGCAGGTCCCGAAGCATACCCTCCCACGCCAAACACCACGCCGGGTTTGAACTCGCGGATCAGCCTCCGGCACTCCAGGATGCCGCGCGGCAGACCCATCAGGGTCCGCGCCCGCCTGAGCAGCGATACGTTCTTGAGCGGGCCCGCTTCGATCAGCCGCAGCCGGAAGCCGGCCTCCGGCACCAGCCGGAGCTCCATCCCCCTCGCGGTGCCCACAAACAGCACTTCAGCCCCATGACGGTCCACCAGTTCCGTGGCAACCGCCAGTGCGGGGATGATGTGGCCGCCCGTCCCGCCTCCGGCAATCATTACGCGAAGTTCCGGCAATTCCATGCCTTTCCGTCAGCAACTTGCCGAACCACCAGGACATCCACGCCGCACAGTCATCACAGCCAAACAAAAGTAATCAGCAAACAGGTTACCACGGTCAGCTAAGGATGCTGATTCCATCCTTCCCCGTCAGCCTGTCTTGCGGGTGATGTTCAGCAGGATGCCAATGCTGGCCAGCGTGAAGAACAGCGAAGTGCCGCCCGAGGAGATCAGCGGCAGTGGAATTCCCTTGGTGGGCACCAGCGACAGCACCACGCTGATATTGAAAAATGCCTGCAGCAGGATGGCCGCCGTCAGGCCAAACGCGGTCAGTCGGGCGAAGGGATCCTGCGAGCGGAAAGCCGCACGCAGCCCGCGGATGCCGAAGACCACGAACAGGATCACGATGCACATCGAGCCGATGAATCCTAGTTCCTCGGCGATGTTGGCAAAAATAAAATCCGTGGAAGCCTCGGGCAGAAAGAACAGCTTCTGCATCCCCTCCATGTAGCCCCGCCCGGTCAACCCCCCGGTGCCCACCGCGATCAGCGACTGGTTGATGTGGAAACCGGCGCCTTGCGGGTCCGCGTCCGGATTCAGGAACGCCAGGATTCGCTGTCGCCGCCAGGCGACCATGAACAGCAGCGCCGCCAGCGCGGGCAGCGCCGCCAGCGCGGCTCCGAACAGGTACCTCCATTCCATGCCGGCCAGCACCAGGATGATCGCCGTCATCCCGAAAAGCACCAGCGCCGTCCCCAGGTCCGGCTGCTTCACGATCAGCAGGATAAACACCAGCGGCATCACCGCCGCTGGCGCCAAGGTATGCTTCCAGTCGCGCATCGCGTCCAGCCGCGTGTGCAGAAACCAGGCCAGAAACAGCACCAGCACCGGCTTGGCGATCTCCGAGGGCTCAAAGCTCAACAATGCCCCAAAGCGGATCCAGCGATGAACATTATGCGAGCCGGGAAAGAAAAACACCGAAACCAGCAGCAGCGTGGTCACGCACAGCGCCGGGTAGATGAACCGCGGCGAGTTGTAAATCCTGTAGTCGATGTGCATCAGGCCCAGCATCGCTAGCACCCCCGCCAGGGCCCAGCCGGCCTGCCTCCCCACGTCCGCGAATTCCGTGTGATAGCGCTCCTGCACCACCACCGCCGAAGCGGAAAACACCATGGCCAGCCCCACCACCACCAGCAGCAGAGTGGTGAAGAACATCCATTTGTCCACCCCTTCGCGTTTTGCCATGGCTCCTCGGCCGTGCCTGCGCCCGCTTGTTTCGTCCCGTTGCCGGGCGTTGCCGCGTTGTTATCCGTCCTGCAACTCTGCACTCCTGCCCTTCGCAGCCGCGCAAAATGCGCTCAGCCCGCGTGGCCGCGATCCCCGCCTGCCACCCCGCCTATACCCATCTCCATCCGCGCGCTCACCAGTTCCTTGAAGATGCGGCCGCGGTGCTCGTAGCTGTCGAACTGGTCAAAGCTGGAGCAGGCCGGAGCCAGCAGCACCACGTCGCCCGGCCGCGCCGCCATGGCCGCCGCATTCACCGCGTTGGGAAGCGTCTCGCAGGTGTGCAGCGAAACCACTCCGCGCAGCTGCGACTCGATCTTGGCCGCCGCCGACCCGATCGTATACACCGCGCGCACCCGCTCCTGCAAGAGCGGCGTCAGCGTGGTGTAGTCCGAGCCCTTGTCCTTGCCTCCCAGAATCAGGTGAATCCCCGAGGGGAATGCCGCCACCGCCTTGGCCGTCGCATCCACGTTGGTGGCCTTGGAGTCGTTGTAGTACTCCACGCCGTTGACTGTGGCCACGTACTCCAGCCGGTGCTCGACGGCGCGGAAGTTTTCAATTGCGCTGCGGATCGCTCCCGCGTCCGCGCCGGCCAGCCGCGCCGCGCACACCGCCGCCAGCACATTCTCCACGTTGTGCGTGCCCTTCAGCGGGATTCTCCTGAGCGGTATCACCGGCTCCACCGCCGCGTCCCCGCTCTCCCGGAAGACCACGTGCCCACCCTCCAGCCACGCGCCCCGCTCCACCGGATGCTCCTCCGAAAACCAGTGGACCCGCGCGTGCGAACGGGCCGCGGCCTCGGCGGCGCGCGCGTTGTCCGCGTTCAGCACCAGATAATCGTTCCGGTCCTGCGCGGCAAAGATCCGCTCCTTGGCCAGCGCATAGTTCTCGAAGCTGCCGTGCCGGTCCAGATGGTCGGGAGTAATGTTCAGGATCACGGCGATGGCGGGATGAAACTGCTCTGTGCTCTCCAGTTGAAAACTGGAAACCTCCAGCACCGACCAGGTCGCGTCGGTGCTCGCGTCCACCAGCGAAACCACAGGCACGCCAATATTTCCGCCCACCAGCGTCTCCAGCCCGGCCGCCTTCAGAATCTCGCCCAGCAGCGTTGTTGTAGTCGTCTTGCCGTTCGAGCCGGTGACCGCCAGCATCTTTCCCTTGATAAACCGCGCCGCCAGCTCCAACTCCCCGATCACCGGCAGGCCGAAGCTCTTCACCTGCGCGATCTCGGGTGTCGTCAGCGGCACGCCGGGGCTGACCACGATCAGGTCCTGGCGGCGGAAGGTCAGCAGGCCATGGCCGCCGGTCTCCACCATGATCCCTTCTTCCAGCAGTGCGGGAATATCCGTGGCCAGGGCTTCGGCGCTGCGCACGTCCGAGACGGTCACCTGCGCCCTGCGGCGCCGCAGAAACAATGCCGCCGCCAGGCCCGATTTCCCCAGTCCCACCACCAGAACCTTCTTGCCCTTCAGCTCCATCATCGAAGTTTTTCCCTGAGGCCCCTGTCTCCGCCACTTGTCCCCGCGGCCTGTCCCCGCGGCTTATTTTTGGTGCGCCTCTTCATTCTCCATCGCCGCTTGCGCTCTCTGGAACCCGTTCTAGCGCAGTTTCAGCGTGGTGAGTGCAAACAATGCAAACACCAGGGCACCGATCCAGAAGCGCGCAATCACCTTGGACTCATGCCAGCCCAGCTGCTCGAAGTGATGATGCAGCGGCGCCATTTTAAAGATACGCTTCCCGTTGCGCAGTTTGTAGCTGCCCACCTGCAGCAACACCGACACCGCTTCCAGAATGAAGATGCCGCCAATGAACGGCAGAAGCAGCTCCTGCCGGATGATCACCGCCACCGTGCCGATGGCTCCGCCCAGCGCCAGCGATCCCACGTCCCCCATGAAGATCTCCGCCGGGTGCGCGTTGTACCAGAGGAAACCGATCGAAGCGCCCACCATCGACCCGCAGAAAACCGTCACCTCGCTCACCATCGGCATGCGCTGCAGCTCCAGGTAGTCGGCAAAGACCACGTGGCCGCTCACGTAGGTCAGCACCGTCAGCGCCCCGGCGGCAATAATCGTGCACCCGATGGCCAGTCCGTCCAGCCCGTCGGTCAGGTTCACCGCGTTCGACGACCCCATAAGCACAAACACGACAAACACGACAAACGGCAGGAAAGACAGAAATCCCAGGTGCGGGATCGAGCCCAGCCAGTGCCAGTTCAGGTCCGGCCGCCAATTCTTGATGAACGGCACGGTCAGTTGCGTGGAAAACATCTTGAACTGCTCCAGCACCACCAGCGCCACCGCCACCACCGCGCCCACCAGGCCCTGCCAGATCAACTTCGCCCGCGCCGTCAGGCCCAGGCTGCGCCGCTGCACCACCTTGATGTAATCGTCCGCGAAACCGATGGCCCCGAACGCCAGCGTCGAGAAGATGGTAATCCACACGAACGGATTGGTCAGGTCCGACCACAGCACCGTGGGCAGCAGGATCGCAATCACGATCAGCACTCCGCCCATCGTCGGCGTGCCTGTCTTCTTCAGGTGCGACTGCGGCCCATCCTCGCGGACGAACTGCCCAATCTGGAACTCGCGCAGCTTCTGGATCACCCACGGCCCGAAGTACAGCGCAATCAGAAGCGCCGTCAGCGACGCAAAAGCCGTACGAAAGGTCAGATAGCGGAAGATCCGGAACGGGTGGAAGTACGGAAATAGCTTCTGATAGAGCAGCCAGTAGAGCAAGTGGCCTCCCAAGCCGGCATGAGGCGGATTTCATGTCGATTCTACAAGGCCCGTGCCCTCTCAGGCTGCGCAAGCCCGTTGCCCCGCCCGCTCTGCATCAGCCTGTTCACCCCAATCCAATCTTCCCCGCCCCAAACCTACGCCGTCCAGCTTCGGAGCCGGCGCACCCCATCCCAACCTCACAGCCCGCCGCCCGCCGCCGGCATCGCGCAGACAAAATTCCCCGCATCATTGGTGTCGCCGTGCCCCATGTACCGCGCCTCCGCGGGGTACGCGCAGACTGGCCGGCTCATCTCCGTCACGCCCTTCACCGTGCGCTTGGCCACAATCTCCTCCGGCGCGGTCCCCTGCTCCACCCACTCCTCCAGCGCGTCCAGCGGGTCGATCCCGGTCAGTCCCGGCCCTCCGCCGCAATGTCCCATCCCCGGAACCATGAACAGCCGGTCGAACGTCTGCGTCTCCTTGAGCGGGCTCCGATGGTCGCGCGCCGCGTCCCGCGCCTGCGCCTTCTCCACACTCTCGTAGTACTCCACCGACCCCAGCGACGGTACAATCACATCCGCCCATCCGTGAAACACGATCAGCTTGTGTCCGTGCGCCTTGAACACGCTCAGGTCCGGGTTCACCGCATTCAACGTCGCCGCCAGCTTCGCGTCCACTTCCTTCACGCTTCTGTTGAAATCGAACGTCCTCCAGTCCCAGTCCGAGCCGAAGACCCACTTGAAAAGCGAATCGTACCGCGGCTCTTTCCCAATCGGAATCATCGAATCCCAATCCAGTTCGCTGCCCCGCGTCCACCCCGGATAAATCGCCGCATGAGTCGCCGGATTCCGCGGCCCGTCGTACAGCTTGCGCGCCGTCTCCACCTGCGCCGCTGTCAGGCAATCCGGCCCGTCGCCCGCCGTGCACTCAATCTCCTTCGGATCCCAGTGGCACGCCGCCGGATCGGCCAGAAATCCATCCGTCGCCACCGTCTTCTCCCGCGCGCACGCCTCCAGCACCGCCTGGTCAATCAGCTTCAGCTTCTCCTTTGGGATATAGCTTCCCGGCGTCTCCGACGCCGCCGCCAAATCCCAAATGAACTGCATGTGCAGATGCGTCCGGTCGTTCGCCGGAGCCCCCGCAATCACCCCGTCGTAATCGTCCGGAAACCGCTGCGCCTCCATCAGTCCTTGCTCGCCGCCGGTCGAGCAGCCCACGTAATACGACCGCTCCGCCGTCCTGCCGTAGTACGCCGCCACAATTTCTTTGGCCGCCACCGTCATCTCATGCGTGCCGCGCCAGCCCCAGTCTGCCCACTTTTCCGGGTGCCCGATCAGCACTGTGCTGTACTCCGACTCCGTCGGCGACGTTCCCAGGTCCGTATTCGCCACGGCATATCCTTCGCGCACTCCCGTGGCCAGGCTTCCATACGCAATCTTCCCCGCATACCCGCCGTTGCCCGTTCCCTCGCACTTTCCGTTCCATCCCTCCACCGGCATCCAAACCTCAATCCGAATATCCGAGTCGCTCGTAGGCGTCAGCGTCGCGGCCACGCGGCAGAACGCCGGCAGATTCTCAAGTGGCTTCGGCGTCAGCCCCGTCAGCTCGCCCACCGGTACGCTCACCGCCAGCGTGATCTTCCCATCCGGCAGCTTCAACCCCGCCAGCCCCTCGCAATCCAGCGCAAAAACCGGCGCGCTCATCGCCACGCACCCAAGCATCACCAACGCAAACCGTTTCATCCGTCGTCCCCAAGTCCTCTTCAGAACACATCCACTATAGTCATTCGACCGTCGCGCGGGTGCTCCGCGCTCACCAAATTTTGTTTTCGCGACTTGGGTCGGAGTACACTTCCCTTGCCAGACCAAAGGTGACGAATATGAGCGGCACGAAAAAAGCGATTCCTGAGTTCAAAAGCGAAGCCGAGGAATTTGAGTTCTGGTCTTCGACCGGCGCCGGCGCGGATTCGACGGAATTTCTGGACTGGTCAAGCGCAGAACGCAAGAAGTTTCCCAACCTGCGGTCTTCGAGGCAGACCACAACAACAGGGGGAGAAGATGCGAACTTACCTCTTTGACGCGTCAGCTGCAGTGGAGTTCTATCTCCCCGAGACGGAAAAAATCAAGAAAACCCTCAAGCACCTGAGAGAGCAAAAGGAGCCCCGGGCCCAAGCAGCAATTTTCATTCCAAATTTTTGTATCGCGGAAGTTTTCAATGCCTTCGCAAAAAAACTTCGAGAGGAAAAGATAAGCAGAGAAGAATATAAGAGGTGCCTCGATAAGTTCCGAGGCGACATTCACTGGGGAAGATTCCTCTATCCCTACGAGCTCAACCGATACCATATCATCGCGGCAGACAGGATCATCCCGGTGGAGCACCGTTTAGCTCCTCACCATGACCGCGACCACTTAACCACATTCGACATTCTCGTCATCGCAATGGCATGTGAATTAGCTTTCGTGGGTCGCCGCGAAGAGACATTCCTCATCACCAAGGACAAGCGGATGAAACGTGTCTTTGAGGAATTGAAGATCTTCGATCCGACGGCATTGATGATTACTGGCCCACTGGGCGAGGTCGAAAAAGCTCGATGGATTCCGCCTAACTGCCTGTATTTACCGGAGATTTCGGTGGATCAATTAGAGAGCGTGCTAAACCGTCAGCCCCCAGCTAGAAGCTAGCAGCTAATAGCTAGGCGCTGCTTTTTACCGGTTCTTCGCCACTTCTTCCACGGTGACCGGATCGAGAAACGGCATCTGCGCCCGCAGTTGCTTGCCCACGATTTCGATCGGGTGTTTCGCCTCCGCCTCGCGGAAGGCCAGAAACTCCTTGCGCCCGGAGTTCTGATCCGCAAGGAACCGCTTGGCAAAGCTGCCATCCTGAATGTCCGCCAAAAGCTGTTTCATGACCTTGCGGCTTTCGGCGCCGATCACCCGAGGCCCCGAGACGTAATCGCCGTATTCAGCCGTATCGCTGATCGAGTAGCGCATATACGCCAGGCCGCCTCGGTAAATCAGGTCCACAATCAGCTTCAGCTCGTGCAGGCACTCGAAGTAAGCGCTCTCCGGCTGGTAGCCGGCCTCGACCAGCGTCTCAAACCCCGCCTTGATCAGCGCGCTCACCCCGCCGCACAGCACCGCCTGCTCGCCGAACAGATCCGTCTCTGTCTCTTCCTTGAAGGTGGTCTCCAGCACCCCGGCCCGCGTGCCGCCGATGCCCTTCAAATAGCTCAGGCACAGTGCATGGGCCTTGCCGGTCGCATCCTGGTGCACCGCGATCAGGCAGGGAACACCACCGCCTTCAACAAACACCTCGCGCACGCGGTGGCCCGGCGCCTTGGGCGCAGCCATGCCCACGTCGATGCCCGCGGCCGGCACAATCGTCTTGAAGTGAATGTTGAAGCCGTGCGCAAACATCAGCAGCGATCCCGGCTTCAGGTTCGGCCCGATCTCCTCGGCATACAGCTTCGCCTGCGTCTGGTCCGGCACCAGGATCATCACCACGTCAGCCCACTTCACCGCCTCGGCCACCGTGGTCACTTCCAGGCCCGCCTTCTGCGCCTTGGCAATCGATCTGGAGTTGGGCGCCAGCCCCACCTTCACCTGCACCCCGGAGTCCTTCAGGTTGAGGGCGTGCGCGTGTCCCTGGGAGCCGTAGCCGATGATCGCCACTTTCTTCGCCTGGATCAGGGAAAGGTCGGCGTCGTGATCGTAATAAGTCTTGGCCATAATCTTCTCGGTTTCTTCCTTTGTTTTTGAGGGTTATTGGTTGATGTCCATCCAGCCTGGCGAAGTCCGGGCCAAAATGCCGTCAAAATCGGCAGCGCCTGAATCTGGAACGTCCGCCCCGCCTCTATTTCGTCTTGCTTGCGGCGCTCTCTTCCTCCGCATCGGCCGCTTTGTTGTTCGCATCCGCAGCCTCGTTGGCGCCTGTGTCCATCGCCTTCAGCACGCCGCTGGTGTGGTGCCCGCGTCGCATCGTCATCTTCCCGCTGCGGCAGACCTCCAGGATGCGTCCCTCTTTCTCGTTCAGCATCTGGATCAGTCCCTCCACCTTGCTCTCCACGCCGGTGATCTCGATCATCAGCGACTCCGGTGCCAGATCCACAATCCGTGCCCGGAACACCTCCACCAGTTCGAAGATGTACGACCGCTCGCCCGGTCCCGCCGCCACCTTGATCAGCGCCAGCTCCCGGGTCACCGCCGGAGCCTGCGCTATATCGTCCACATCGACGACGTTCTCCAGTTTAAACAGGCTGGCCCTGATGCGGTCCCCGGACCCGGCCGATGCCTCGCAGGCCAGCGTCAGCCGCGACAGCCCCGCCCGCTCGCTCCCGCCCACCGTCAAAGAATGAATGTTGATGTTCAACCTGCGAAACAGCGATGCCACGCGCGTTAGAACGCCCGGCAGATCTTCCACGTACAAAACAAATGTATGCAGCATAACGAGCCTCTTCAGCTAACAGTTGACAGCGGACAGCTGGCAGTTGACCTTGCTGCGGTTCAAGCCCACGTCGCGCGCTGTCTGGTTTCGATTGCGCCAATTTGCTGACCGGCCCCAACCGGTCCTCGGTCTCCTTAAACTGCCACCTGTCAGCTGTTCGCTGATAGCTGGTTTCCTACTTATCGTCCGGCGTTTCCAGCAGCGGGTCCTTTTTGCCGGGGCGGCGAATCATCTCATGCAGCGCGGAGCCGGCCGGAATCATCGGGTACACCGACTCTTCCTTCTCCACCATAAAGTTCAATAGGTAGGCTCCCTTGGCCGCGCGCGCTTCGCCCACCGCGCCTTCCACCTCGCCGCGTTTTCGCACCGTGCGTCCGGGAATCCCGTGCGCATCGGCCAGCTTTACGAAGTCCGGCGAAACCAGCGGCGTCGCCTCGTAATTGCGCTCGTAGAAAAACTCCTGCCACTGCCGCACCATGCCCAGGTAACCGTTGTTGATGATCGCGATGTTGATCTTGATCCCCTCCTGCACGATGGTCGCGAGCTCGGCCGCGGTCATCTGGAAGCCGCCGTCGCCCACCACCACCCACACCTCCTTCTCCGGGCAGGCAAACTTCGCGCCGATCGCCGCCGGCAGCGCAAACCCCATTGTCCCCAGACCGCCCGAGGTGATCAGCGAGCGCGGCTGCTCGTGATGGTAGTACTGCGCCTCCCACATCTGGTGCTGGCCCACGTCCGTCACCACCAGCGCTTTGCCGTCGGTAAGGCGCCAGATGTCGTGGATCACGTGCGCGGCGTAGAGATGGCCCAGGTCGGGCAGGTTCTTGATGTCCCGCACCGCCGAATCGCCCCTCATCCCGTCGATAGTCTTCTGCCAGCCGCTACAGTCGCGGCTGGCGATGCGCGGCAGCAATTGCTCCAGCACCTCGCGCAGATCCCCGATCAGCGCCACGTCCACCTTCACGTTCTTGTTGATCTCCGCCGGGTCCACCTCGATGTGAATCTTCTTCGCCTTGGTCGCGTAGGTGGCCGGGGTTCCGGTCACCCGGTCGTCAAAGCGCATGCCGCAGGCAATCAGCAGGTCGGCGTCCTGAATGGCGTGGTTCACCCACGACTCGCCGTGCATGCCCATCATGCCCAGGTTCAGCGGGTGCGAGGCCGGAAACGCACCCAGCCCCAGCAGCGTCATCGCCACTGGAATTTGCGTCCGCTCCGCCAGCGCCCGCACCTGTTCCATGGCGCCGGACTCGAGAATCCCGTGTCCGCCCAGAATCACCGGACGCTCGGCGTTGCGGATCAGCTCGGCGGCCTGCGTTAGCGCCGGGTCTTCCACCCTGCGCATCGGGTGCTTGCGCGCCGCCTTCGGTTTGGCAGATTCAAAATCGAAGATCGCCGTGCCCTGCTGCGCGTCCTTGGTAATGTCCACCAGCACCGGCCCCGGCCGCGCCGACCGCGCGATCTGAAATGCATGGCGCAGCGCCGGCGCAATCTCCTCCGTCCGGGTTACCAGAAAATTGTGCTTCGTCACCGGCAGCGTGATCCCGGTAATGTCCACCTCTTGAAACGCGTCCGTGCCCAGCACCTTGCTGGAGACGTTGCCGGTGATGCACACGATGGGAATCGAATCCAGCATCGCCGTCGCGATGCCGGTCACCAGGTTGGTCGCGCCCGGACCGCTGGTGGCCATGGCCACGCCCACCTTGCCCGAGGCCCGCGCATAGCCGTCGGCCATGTGTGCCGCGCCCTGCTCGTGGCGCACCAGCGTGTGGCGAACGGGAAACTTGCGCAGCGCGTCATACACCGGCAGAATGGCGCCGCCGGGGTAGCCGAATACCTGGTCGACGCCCTCGCCCACCAGTGTGGCCCACACGATCTCCGCGCCGGTCAGGCGCGTAGGCGTGGTGAGATGGTCGGTCGATGTTTGCGTATTGGCTTTGCTTCCCATGGTCGTCTCCTTTGTTGAGCTGCTAACTTCTAGCTGCTGGCTACTAGCTAAAACTCCGTGCCTCTCGCTGCAATGCGCTTCACTTTCCAAATTCTTCAAGCCTGACTTCTGCCGGCCGATGCAGCCTGCCGTGCACTCCATCAGCTAGGAGCTAGAAGCTCGCGGCTAGAAGCTGTTTTTCGCCTTCAGCCAGCCCAGCCTGTCGTGCCCGGCTTCGTACGCGTCCAGCGCCGCCGCGTGCCGCAGCGTCAGCCCAATGTCGTCCAGTCCCTCCAGCAGGCAGAACTTGCGGAAGGGATCCACCTCAAAGATCGCCTTGAATCCCTGGCTGTCGCTCACCGTCTGCTCTTCCAGTGAAACCGTCAGCTTGTACCCCGGCTGGCTCTTCGCATTGTGCAGCAGTTGCTCCACCTGCTCCTCGCTGAGCCGCGCCAGCACAATGCCGTTCTTGCCTGCGTTCGAAAAGAAAATATCGGCAAAGCTCGGCGCAATCACCACGCGGAAGCCGTAATCGGACAGCGCCCACGCCGCATGCTCGCGGCTTGACCCGCAGCCGAAGTTCTTTCCGGCGATCAAAATCCGCGCGCCTTTGTAGCGCAGGTCATTCAACTCAAACTCCGGGTTCGGCTCGCCCGTGGCCGTGCGCCGCCAGTCGAAGAACAGAAAATCCCCGTACCCGGTGCGCTCAATGCGCTTCAAAAACTGCTTGGGAATAATCTGGTCCGTATCCACGTTCGTGCGGTCCAGCGGCAGTGCCAGTGACGTCAGTGTGCGAAACGGCTGCATTACTTGCCTCCTTGTAGCGAGTTTTGAAGTGCCGGTTCCGACACCGCCCAGTTGCGAATATCCACAAAGTGGCCGGCAATCGCCGCCGCGGCCGCCATTTCCGGGCTTACCAGGTGCGTGCGTCCGCCGCGTCCCTGCCGTCCTTCAAAATTCCGGTTGCTGGTTGAAGCGCAGCGCTCGCCCGGCGACAGAATGTCCGGATTCATGCCCAGGCACATCGAGCAGCCCGGCTCCCGCCAGTCAAATCCCGCCTCGCGGAAGATGCTGTCCAGTCCCTCGGCCTCGGCCTGCGCCTTCACCAGTTGTGAGCCGGGAACCACCATCGCGCTCACCCTCGCCGCAACCTTGTGCCCGGCAATGATGCGCGCGGCCGCGCGCAGATCCTCAATCCGCCCATTCGTGCACGAGCCGATAAATACGCGGTCGATCGCAATCGTCTCCAGCGGCGTCTTCGGCTTCAGCGCCATATATTCGAGCGCCCGCTCCAGGCTCTTGCGCTCCAGCTCATCGCCGGCCTCGGCCGGGTCCGGCACCGCGGCCGTCACCGGGGCCACCATCCCCGGGCTCGTCCCCCAGCTCACATACGGAACCAGCGTAGAGGCATCAATCACCAGTTCGCGGTCGAACTTCGCGCCCGCATCGGTGGGCAGCTTGCTCCACTCGCGCATCGCCTCATCCCACGCCGCGCCCTGCGGAGCAAACCGCCGTCCCTTGAGATAGGCAAAGGTCTTTTCGTCCGGCGCAATCATGCCCGCCCGCGCGCCCGCCTCGATGCTCATGTTGCAGACCGTCATGCGGCCCTCCATCGAGAGCGCGCGAATCGCTGAGCCCGCGTACTCAATCACGCAGCCGGTCGCGCCGTCGGTGCCGATCTTGCCGATGATCGCCAAAATGATGTCCTTGGCCGTCACTCCGCGCGGCAGCTCGCCTTCCACGGAAATCCGGAAGGTCTTCGGCTTCGACTGCGGCAGCGTCTGCGTGGCCAGTACGTGCTCCACTTCGCTGGTGCCGATGCCAAACGCCAAAGCGCCGAAAGCCCCGTGCGTTGACGTGTGCGAGTCTCCGCAGACAATGGTCATGCCCGGCTTGGTGATGCCCAGCTCCGGCCCGATCACGTGCACAATGCCCTGGTTGCGCGAGTCCACGTCGTAGAGCTCGATGCCGAAGTCGGCGCAGTTCTTGCGCAGCGTGGCAATCTGCTTCGCGGCAATCTGATCTACGATATGGAGCCGCCCCTCGATCGTCGTCGGCACGTTGTGGTCCACCGTCGCAATCGTGCGATCCGGTCGCCGCACCCTGCGCCCCGCCAGCCGCAATCCCTCGAACGCCTGCGGCGACGTCACCTCGTGCACCAGTTGCAGATCGATGTACAGCAGCGTGGGCTCGCCCGCGGGCTCGGCCACCACATGCTGCTCCCACACTTTCTCGAATATCGTCTTCGGTTCGCTGCTCATCGCACTCCCGTCTTTTCATCTACTAGCTACCGGCTACCGGCTACTAGCTACCGGCTACTCGCTACCGGCTACTAGCTACAAGCTGTTCTTTCACCGTCTCCCGCACCTTGGCGCCCATCTCGCGGGTTCCCAGCACCGTCAATCCCTCGGGATTGGTGCGCGCCAGGTCCTGCGTGCGGAAGCCCTGTTCCAGCACCTTGCGGACAGCCTTGAAGATCAAGTCGGCCTCCGCATCGAGCCCGAACGAGTGGCGCAGGAGCAGGGCGCCGGTCAAGATGGTGGCCAGCGGATTGGCGACGTTCTTGCCCGCATATTTGGGCGCGGAGCCGTGGGCCGGCTCATACAAATTGATCTTGCCGCCCACGGTCCCCGAGGGCAACATGCCCAGCGAGCCGGTGATCACGGAAGACTCGTCCGTGAGGATGTCGCCGAAGGTGTTCTCGGTGACCACCACGTCGAAGTCGCGCGGCCGCTTCATCAGGTGCATCGACATCGCATCCACATACTGGTGCTCCAGCGTCACATCGGGAAACTCTTTGGCCACCTCGGTCACCGTATCGCGCCAAAGCTGCGAGACTTCGAGCACATTGGCCTTGTCGACGCTGGTGACCAGTTTGCGGCGCTTTTGGGCCAACTGAAAGGACGTGCGGGCTACCCGCGCCACTTCATCGCGGGTGTAGCGCATGGTGTTCCACGCTTCGCCCTTTTCCTTGTTCCACCCGCGGGGCTGGCCGTAATAGAGGCCGCCGAGCAGTTCGCGGACAAACATAATATCCGTGCCGTCGATGATCTCGGGCCGCAGGGGGCTGTTCACCGTCAGCTCCTTGAAGGCGAAGACGGGGCGCAGGTTGGCGAAGCCGCCCAGGGCCGCCCGCAGTCCGAGCAGACCGGCTTCGGGGCGCTGGTTTGGAGGAAGAGAGTTGAATTTGTCGTCGCCCACCGCGCCTAAAAAGATGGCTTCGGAGTCGAGAGCTGCGGAAACGGTGTCAGGAGGCAGAGGCGTTCCATCCTGCTCGATGGCCACACCGCCAATGCGCTTGTAATTCAGCTCCAACGTGTGACCGCCGGCGGAGGCAACCTCCTGCAATACACCGATGGCTTCTGCGGTGATTTCCGGGCCAATGCCGTCCCCGGGGGTAACGAGAACTTTTAACTTCATTCTTATCTCTCCTTGTTGTTCTTAAAATTGTGGATAGTTTTCTCGTCGGCCACCCCATCGGGCGGGCGCAAACTCAATCCAGTTCGGAGACCGGCTCGCGCCGCGACTCGCGGATGTTGTCCGGCAAAATGCCGATCAGGTCCTGGTCGTAGATGTTCTTCTTGCGGTCGGCCAGGGCCACAAAGCGGTAGTACACGTGCTGCAGTTCGTCGCGCGTCAGCGTGAATCCCAGCTGTTCCAGCCGGTGGCGCAACGCCGCGCGTCCGGAGTGCTTGCCCAGCACCAGGTGCGTCTTGGCCACGCCCACCAGCGTCGGCGTCATGATCTCGTAGCACAGCGGGTTGGCCAGCATGCCGTGCTGGTGAATCCCCGACTCGTGCGCAAACGCGTTCGCCCCCACCACCGCCTTGTTGGGCGAGGGACGGAAGGTGATGATCTGCCCCAGCACCTGGCTGGTCGGATACAGATTCTCCAGCTTGATGCTCTGCGTCACGCCGAAGCGGTCGCCGCGCACGTACAGCGCCGCCGCTATCTCTTCCAGCGCCGCGTTCCCCGCCCGCTCGCCGATGCCGTTAATCGTGCACTCCACCTGCCGCGCGCCGTTCTGGATGGCCGCCAGCGAGTTCGCCACCGCAAGCCCTAGATCGTCGTGGCAGTGCGAAGAGAGAATGATCCCCTGCTCGTCGATCGCCGGCACGCGCCGGTGTACTTCGGCAAACATCGCGCCGTACTCCTCCGGTGTGCTGTAGCCCACCGTGTCCGGCATGTTGATCGTCGTCGCCCCCGCTTCCACAGCCACGCGCACCATCTCCACCAGGAAATCCCGGTCCGACCGCGTCGCGTCCTCCGGCGAAAACTCCACGTCGTCCACCAGCGACCGCGCCAGCCGCACCGATTCCGCCGTCTGGTCAAGCGCCTGCTGCCGGCCGATCTTCAGTTTGTATTCAAGGTGCAGGTCGCTCGAGGCCAGGAACACGTGAATCCGCGCGCGGTCCGCAAACTGGATCGCCCGCGCCGCCATCTCAATGTCTTCCTTCTTGGCCCGCGCCAGCGACGCAATCCGCGGCTTGCGGATCGCCTGCGTAATCGTCGCGATGGCCGCAAAGTCGCCCTCCGAGGCCATCGCGAAACCGGCCTCGATTATGTCCACGCCCAGGTCTTCCAGGGCATGCGCCATGGTCAGCTTTTCCTGCGTGGTCATGCTGCAGCCGGGCGACTGCTCGCCGTCGCGCAGCGTGGTATCGAAGAAGAATATATGGTTAGAGGTCATCGATTCCTCTCGCGGTCCGTCCTCTGCCCTCTTAGTGTCTCGCACCCGCCAAGTATAAGGCAAAGTTATTCTTTTTGTGGAACTGATTAGATTTGCTTATACTGATCCAGCGGCATCGGCCAATGTTCACGCTTAGCTGTCCGCTGTCCGCGGTTCACTGTTATGGAACTCAACCAGCTCGAAACCTTTCTCGCCGTGGCCGAGGAGCGCAGCTTCTCCCGCGCCGCCGCGCGCCTGCACCGCACCCAGCCGGCCGTCAGCCAGGTCATCCGCAAGCTCGAGGAGTCGGTGGGAGAAACCCTCTTCGACCGCGCCGCGCGCGACGGCTCGCTGACCGCCTCCGGCGTCCTGCTGCGCGACTACGCCCTGCGCCTTCTGGCCCTCCGCCGCGAGGCCTCCAGCGCCCTCGACGAGCTCAGAAACCTCCAGCGCGGCCAGCTCCAGCTCGCCGCCAACGAATATACCTGCATGTACCTGCTGCCGGCTATCGATCGCTTCCGCCGCGCCTTTCCCCACATCAACGTGGCCGTGCACCGCATGCTTGCCTCCCACATCCCTGAGGAGCTCAACCTGCGCACCTTCGAGCTGGGGGTAATCTCCTACCACCCCGACCCGGAGCCGTACCGCACCATCGCCGTCTACGGCGACACCCTGGCCTTCATCGTCAGCCCCCAGCATCCGCTCGCCAAGTCCAGCCGCGTCTCCATCAACGATCTGGGCGGGCAGAACTTCATTGCCCACAATGTCGCCTCGCCGCTCCGCCGCAAGGTCATTGAAGCCTTCCAGCGCTACCGCACTCCTCTCGTCATGGGCATTGAGCTGCCCACCATCGAGGCCATCAAGCGCTTCGTGGCCCTGGGCGACGGCGTGGCCCTGGTCCCTCACCTCACCGTCGCCCAGGAGTTGGAGAACGGGACTCTGGTGCGCGTGCGCGTCGACGAGCTGGAGTTCAAGCGGGTGCTCCGTCTGGTGCACCGTCGTCAGGCCGCGCTCTCCTATGCCGCCCGGGCCTTCCTGCGCACCGTCCGAACTCTCGCCCGGGAGCAGGGTCCGCCCTTTTACTATCATGTTGAGAGAGCCGGTTGAATTTCATTTTCTCCCCCGGCCGGCGCCGATTCGCCTCGGGCCGCGTCCAACCCTGCAGCCGATTTCAACCCCGCCGTTTCCGCCATGACCCGCTCCGGCCAGTTACAATTGCTGAGGGAGCGGGGCCCGGCTCGAACCGGAGCGCCGAATTCGACAAGCTCGTTGCCAGCCGAAGGGTTGCGCAGTCGTGAGGTTCAGGACCGAATGAAGAAGATCGCCGTCATTGCATTCCTGCTGGCCGTAGCCGTGGCCGCAGGCCACGCACAGGAAAGCCGCCAGGACATCAGCATCAGTGGAATGGGACTCGTCCCGCCCTTCATAGCTTCGCAGACCGATGTCCAGGTAAAAGCCCAGCGCGAATTTGGCGCACTGGCCAGCTACCGGTTCATGTTCACCCCCACCAGCGCCCTGGAAGGCAACTTTGGCATGACCTACCAGGCCAAAATGAGCTATGCCGTCAGCAATACCAACTTCGTCCAGGTCAATAACCGCACCAACGAGTTCTCCTTCGCCTACGTGCGCTCATTCGTCTACAAGAACTTCAATCCCTTCGTCGAGGCGGGCGGCGGAGGCTTCATCTTCCTGCCCGTCCGCGACGCGGAGACCACTTCGATCGACGTAAAGCAGCAGTTTGAGTTCGGCGCCATCTATGGAGCCGGCGTCGCTTACGAGATCAGCCCCAGCTACGACATCCGCGCCGAATATCGCGGCCTTGTCGTCAAGGTCCCCACCTTCGGCTTCGACCTGCTGAAAACCAACAAGTGGTACAACATCTACACTCCGACCATCGGCGTTGCCTATCACTTCTAGAGCCGGAAAATCGCTGTAATGGCCGGACAGCCGTCAAGCTGGGATAAGCACGAAGGGGATGAGCCCAGGCTCATCCCCCGTCGCATCTCCGGAATCCCTCTGTTTTAGACCGCGCCGGCGTCAGCCTCCGATGCGTGCCTCCTTGTAGCGCCCCAGCTCTTTCACCATGGCGCAATGCGTCTTGAGCGCCTCCAGCGCGCGCGTTCCCTCCTCGCCGGAGTGAACCTGGCAATCCACATAGAAGATGTACTCCCACGGCTTGCCGTGCACCGGCCGCGACTCGATCTTCGTCAGGTTGGTGCCCAGGACGGAAAATTCGGTGAGCGCCGCAACCAGCGATCCCGGCCGGTTCTCCACGGTAAACGCCAGGCTGATCTTGTTCGCCTCCGCATCGAAAACCGCGTCCCCGCTGCGCCTCACCAGAAAAAAGCGGGTGTAGTTTTCCGGGTTGTCCTCAATGCCTGCCTGCAGAATCTGCGCTCCGTAGTAGTGCGCCGCTTCTTCGCTGGCGATCGCCGCAGCATGCCGGTCGCGCATCTCCACCAGTTGCTTCACGCTGCCCGCCGTGTCGTAAAAGGCGAACGACTCCATCCGCGGATGCGCGGCCAGAAACCGCCGGCACTGCGCCAGCGCCACCGGGTGGGAGAAGACGCGGTCAATATCTCCCATCTCTGCCCCGGAGATGGTGATCAGGTTGTGGCGGATGCGCAGCAGCGTCTCCCGCACCACCTTCACATCGTGACTGAGCAGCAGATCGTAGTGCTCGGAGACCGGCCCGGCCAGGCTGTTCTCGATGGGGATGGCGGCTGCGTCCACCTTGCCCTCCGCCAGCGCCGCAAACACCTCCGCGGAGAGCGAAAACGGCACAATGACAGCATCGGCAGCCAGCTTCAGCGCCGCGTCGTGGCTGAATGAGCCAGGTTCGCCCTGGATCGCAACTTTCATCCCTGAGCTGTCTGCTCCTGTTTGGTTGTCCGGATAATTAGGCTGGGGATCCCTGATCTGCTTTCTCGCACCATACCACAGAGAGCTGTCAAAATCTGATCTCGACCCGCTTTCGGCCATCGAAACTTCCCCTCCCGGCGGGGCATTCAGTGCATCAGCCACAGATCTGCGGCCACAAAGCCCAGAAACACCGTGGCGATCACGCCGTTCATGGTAAAAAACGCCGCGTTCAGCCGGCTCAGGTCGTGCGGCGACACCAGCGAGTGCTCATAAGCCAGCAGCAGCGCCACCGCGGCGATCCCGCCCCAGCCCAGCGCGTGAAAGTGGAACAGCAGCCCGAACCAGGCCAGCAGTCCCAGTTGTCCCAGATGCATGATACGTGCGATCCGGAAGGCCGTCGTCAGCCCCAGCGCCTGGGGAAGGCTGTGCAGTCCGGCCGCGCGGTCGTGCTCGAAGTCCTGGCAGGCGTAGAGCACGTCGAAGCCTCCCGCCCACAGCGTCACCGCCGCGGTCAGCACCAGGACGCGCGGATCGAGCGTGCCGCGCACCGCGATCCACGCCGCCGTCGGCGCCAGGCCCAGTGCCACGCCCAGTCCCAGGTGCGACCAGCGCGTCACCCGCTTCAGGTAGCTGTAGCCCAGCAGAACCGCCAGCGCCACCGGAGAAAGGCAGAGAGTAAGCCGGTTCAGCTCCCCGGCCGCCAGCACGAACACCGCCGCCGCCAGAACTGTAAACCCCAGCACAAATTCGCGCGTCAGCAGCCCCGCCGGAATCGCACGGCTCTTGGTACGCGGATTGGCCGCGTCCAGCTCCGCGTCGGCCCAGCGATTAAAGGCCATCGCAGCCGACCGTGCTGACACCATCGCCACCAGGATCCACCCCACCGTCCGCCCCGCCGGCCAGCCGTCCGCCGCCAGCAGCATCGACGTCAGCGCAAACGGCAGCGCGAAGATCGAGTGTTCCCACTTGATCATCTCCAGCGTGGTGCGCGTCTTGAACCACAGCCCCGGCATGAAAAGCTCCATCCCTCAGTCTAATGGAGCGTTTCGCGCGCCCCTCGGCCCGCGGATCAAGTCCAACAAAAATCTGCCCCTTCCTGCACGTCTGCCCCGGCGCCGAATCCTAAGCAACGAATCTCCAGCGCCGGGGGCGCAGGCGCGCCTTCGCCGGCCCAGTTATCTCTGCCTCTCGTTCTGCCTCTCGCTCGGCTGGTTGGCCACCTGCAGGTCGTTCTGTACGCTCAATACCCCCGGAACGCTGATCGCCCTCATGTAAGCCATCTCCTTGTCCGTCTTCGTGTCCACCGTGCCGTACAGCTCCACGCGACCGAACTGCACCAAAATCCGGATCGGCTTGGCCGGATTGAAGGCGTACTTGTTCAACTCGGGGTAGCCGTAAATCGCCCGTGCCAACTCCAGCCGCGTCGTGTCGTCGACCATCGAGGGCGGATCGGCCGCAATATGATTCACCACACCCTTCACGCCCGGGCAAGCGGACACCATCGCCACCGCCGAGTCGCTCGCGACGAAGCTTCTGGAATGGCCGCCCAGCGTCACCACCCCGTCTTTGACATGCACAGTGATCGCATTGAACACCACGTCGTAGCCCTCGCGGTCGACGGCCAGCTTGGCCAGCAGCTTCGCCTCCAGAACGTTGTCGGGAATATTCGGGCCCGCTACCTCGATCTGGTTGCGCACCGCATCGACGCCGCGCGCATGGCGCACTTGCTTCTCCGCGTCGGCCTTGTACTTGTAAAGGTTTACGCTCCCCGTCAGCGTCGCAATCCCGTTCTCGACCGTCACCTTCACCTTGCGGAACTGTTTCTTGTTCAACCTGGCCGCGGCGTTCGCGGTCGCTGCGCTGTCGTTCATGGCCTGTGCGGCTGCGCCCGAACCGGAGCCTGCCCCAGGGCCTGCCGCCCACCCGCACTGCGGAAGGCTCAGGAGGGCCCCCGCGAGCGCGGTTGCGAAGAGTCCAGCATGACTTCTGCGCATCGTCATCATCGTCCGAAATCCTCCTTATCTGAATCAAACAACCGGCAGGGCTTACCCGCCTGCGTTGTTCTCTACTCGTACAGACACAGCTTCAAGAAACCGGTTGCGCAAATTTTCAGCGGAACGGAGGCAAGCAACCGTAATTAAAGGGAGCAGAGAGGTGCATGAGCCCTCCCTGCCGGAGGCCGGATCAACACCCAGCCACAGCGATTCTCACCAGGCAAAGCACCATCCGCTGTGAACTGTCAGCGGTCATCTGTAAGCTGTCCGCTGTTCCCTCACCGGTACCGCCGCGTCGCCTTCAGCACCATGGAAAAAACCCCTGACTCGTCGCGGGAGAGTTGCAGGGCGATATGGCTGTTGACGGCCACATCGGCCTGGATCAGCTGCTGGCCTGTGGTGTTCACCTCGGTCGCGTAGGTCAGGGTGACGTTGCGCCCCAGCTGCTCCTCCACGACAATGCGCGTGGTCGAGTTGCCCAGCGCCCCCAGGTAATTGGGATCCACCTTCACCGAACCCGCCCCGAACAGCTTCTGCACCCGGCTGGAGACGGTGGCGTTCAGTGCGCCGCCCAGCAGCGCATTGGTGGTCTGGCTGGCGCCGGTCTGCTCCTGCTGCTGGGTGAAAAGCCGCTGCTGGCTCTCGGTGCGGCCCAGCGCCAGCAGTGCCAACACGTCCGCCTCTGGCATCGGCGGATCGCTGCGATAACTGACCGTCATGTTCCGCAAGGGTCCGTGCAGACCCAGGGTAATGTTGTAGTCCTCCACGGTGGCCGTCGCGGTCAGGTCGATGTTGGGCTCAATCCGCACCGGGTTGGAAAAGACCAGATCCCCGCTCTCGAGCTGGTAGTGGGTTCCGGCAATCACCGCGCTTCCCTCGGTGATCGAAACCCGGCCCAGCAGCGCTGGCGAGGCCAGCGTGCCGCGCAGGTGAAGGTCCACGTCGCCGGCCAGCTTGGCGTAGGCGTTCTGAAAGTTCAACTGCGGCGAGGAGGTCACGTGCACGTCCAGCCGCACGTGGTTGGAGGGCGCATTGGCCGGCGCGATGGTCTGCACCGCGTTGGCCTGCGCCGCCAGCGCCGCAAGGTCCATCTCCGGGCTCATCGTGAACCGCGTAATCAGCACATCCCCGCTCAGCAGCAGGCTGTTCTGCGTGCCCTGCAGATGCAGCGTGGCGTCCGCCTGGGAGCTGATGCCCTCCGGATAGCGGATTCGGATTCCCTTTCCGGTCACCGAAAGATCGGCGTAAATGCCGTGCTGGTAGCTCAGGTAGCCGCCCACGCTCAGCAGCCCACCCCCGCTCACCGCCGTCAGCGTCTTCACCACCAGCCGGTTCTGGCTGAACTCCAGCGTCCCGTGCAGTTGGCTCAGCCCATTCGGAATGTCCCCCAGAGAGAGCGAGCAGTTCTCGAAGTCGATGCGGCCCTCCAGGTCGGGATGCTGCAGTGTGCCGTGCGCCGCCACCTGAAACGTGGTCAGCCCGCTGGTGGTCAGATCCGGATCAAGCGTCTCGGCCAGCCTCAGGTTGATCGAGCCGCTCGCGGCCAGGTCCAGCCGTTGCGCGCCCTCGATCTCCAGGCCGCCTGAGGCGCGCAGGTCGGTGTCTTCGCCGGTGATGTGCAGCGGGTCCAGCTGGATGCGGCCGTTGGCCAGCGTGGCGTGCACCCCGCCCTCGCTCTGAAGGTGAACCCCGGAAACCGTGGCCGCCAGCTCATTCAGTCGCGCCTCGCCGTGCAGCAGCTCCGGCCGCTTCAGCGGACCCTCCACGCTGGCAACCCCGGCCAGCGAGGACTCGCCGCCCAGCCCCGCGATGTGGGCCTGTTGCAACAGGGTGCCGATATTGAACCGCGAAAACTCCGCTTGCGCCTGGGTTGCGTAGTCTCCTTCCAGCTTCGTCTGGCCGTGCACCTTCAGTTCGGCCCCCTCTAGCCGCGTGTCCGCGTCGTAGGTCACCGAGCGGTGGGCCGAGCTCGCCGTGATCTCCATCCCGCCCAACCGGACTCCCTCGAAAGCAAACGCGCGCAGCGTGCCATGGCCCTCCAGCCGCGGGTCGGCCCGCGTCCCCGAGCCCGTCATGCTGAATTCCAGCTTGCCCTCCGCATGGAGCCCGTGCTGGCCTAGCCATCCGACCCGGGAGACGTCGATCCCCGCCCCCCGCGAGTCGATTTGAAACTCTCCCGAGTTCAGGTCGTAGCCGCCGCTGCCGGTCAGCGAGCCTCCGGCCAGCCCGGCACTAATCGAGGTCAGCTTCAGCTGTTGATTCGCGAGCGTGCCCTCCATCCGCAGGTGCGCAACCGGCTCTCCGTAGACGCTGCCGCCCTCCATCTCCACCCAGCCCGATCCGCCCAGTCCGTGCACCGGACCATCCACTTCAAGCTGCGCGTCGAGCGCGCCCTCCAATGGCAGCTCTTCGCTGATAAACGGTTGCAGATCGGCTAGATCGACCTTGCCCGCCTGCAAACGCAGATGCAGGATGGAATTTTCATCAAAGGCCGGCGCCCCGCTCCTGTGCATTCCCGCCGCCGTCCCCATTTCTCCGCCCGGCGCGGCCTCGAGCGCCATCTTCAGGCTGATCTGGCTCTTTCCCCGCCGCAGCACGGCCTGGGAAATGTTGATCCGCGTTGCCGCGTAGCTGCCCTCCGCCGACACCGAGTCGAAGTGAATCATGCGCTGCTGGCTGGTCTTGCCCTGCGCCGCCTCAATGGCCAGCCCGGTCGCGCTCAGGCTCCCCGCCAGGTGCGGCGATGCCAGCGAGCCGGCCCAGCTCCCGTGGACAAAATCCACTTGGCCGCTCAGCTTCACCGGCAGCGCCGCAGTTCCGCTCGTTCCGTTGCGCTTCAGGCCCAGGTCCCGCAGCACGGAGTCGAATTCGTTCAGGTTGTGCGAGTGAAATTCCACCGCCAGCGCTGTCGGGCTGGTAATCGGGTACGCGCCCAGCCGTCCGTGCGCCTCCAGGGCGCTGGCCGGCGTATCCAGCTCCAGCCGGCGCAGCTCCACCGCCCCATCGCGTTGGGTGTAGGTCGCATCGATGATCCCGTTAGCTGGAACCTCGCCGCGCCGCGCGTGACCGGGCGGGCTCAAGCTCAGCGCAGAGCTGACCGCCACGGTGCGCGAGTCCCCGTTCGTCCATGTCGCCTCGGCTGTGCCACTCAGCAGCGCATCCAGCCCCAGATGCTGGTAAGGCGCCTCGCTCACCATCTCCAGCAGCGTATCCAGCGAAACATCCTTGAACTGCGCCGTAACCTTGCCGTTCACCTGGATGGTCAGCGGCGGAGGAGGCGGAGGCGCAAAGTTCCGGTTCCTCGCGCCAGTCTTGTCTGCGTCGTTCTTGCCCAAGCCGTTTTGGCTGGCCGGCTCCAGCTTCGCCGCGCCCGGCAGAGCCGGCAGCCAGGGATGCAGATCGACCACCCCCGCCATCTGCCCGCCCTGGCGGAAGCGCGCCACGATCGAAGTAATCACCAGCCGTTCCGGATCGGCGTGCACATGCGCGTCCAGTCCGACGCCGCTCGCAACCATGCCCGTCCCGATGTACGATCCGTCCTCCACGTGCACCGCGCCATCGATGCGGAACTCCCCGGCGCTTCCGGCAGCGGTCAGCTCCAGCCGCGCCATCCCCTCCGGCGCATCGGTGTAGCCGGTCAGCGGGTCCAGCAGCCGCATGTCCAGCTCGCCCGCCATCTTCGCCTGCCAGCGGGGCTGAGCGAAATCCTTGAGCGCCCCGCTAATCTCCAGCGCATGGTCCTTGCCCTCATGGCTGCGCGCCGTCAGCCTCAGCGAGCCTAGGTAAACCGCGTTGCGGGTCAGGTCCAGCGTCGCTTGCACGTATCCGTGTACCGCGGGAATCACGCTCTTCGGCCCGCCGCGCTCGAGCGCGAGATCGCTCGCCCCCAGCTCGATCCGGTAGCTCTCCCCGACCACAACTGCCGAATCGCCAGCCGGAACGTAGCGCAACAGCACGGAAAGATCGTCGGCCTTGAAACTGAGCGGGATGTACCGGTCCTGGTAATCGAACGACGCTGCCCGGTCCTCGTAGTGCAGCATCCCCTGCTCAATCTCAATGTGCCCCGCCTGCAGCCGGAAGAGTGTATCGATCAGCGGCCTGTGCTTTGTGGCCCGCCGCGGATGCGGCTGATTGGTCTCCCCGTCCGGGTACACGATGAAGTGGAAGGCGGGCCGGTCGATCTCCAGATCGCGCAGCACAATCCGAGGGGCCATCAAATCCAGCACACTGACCCGCACCCGCACCCGCCCGATGCTCGCATACGGAGCCTCGCCCGGGCCCTCGAGCCCGTGAATGACCACCCCGTCCGCATCGGCCTCCAGCGCCAGCACCCGCCAGTGAAACGACGCAATCTCCACCCGTCCGCCGGTGGTCCGTTCCAGCGTGTCCACCAGCCGCTGTCGCACCATCCCCTCGAACCACCCCGAGCTGGCAAAGAAATAAAGCCCCACCAGGGCCACCATCGCCAGAACCGTCATCGCGCCCACCGACAGGGGAAGATGGCGCAGGAAGAAGCGGCGCAGCCGGCTGGGCCGCGGCCGCGGCACGGGCGCACCTGAAGGCCCGGCAGAAATTTCATCCGGCGGCCCGGCGTCAGGCCCCCTTGGGAAGATCGATGGAGGATCGCTCATTCGTTCCCCCCTCCCCCGCCGCTGGCCGACTCCGCCGGTGCCAGAGCCGGGTCCAGCACCTCGATGTCGCCCTGCTGATACAGGCTCTTGAGCCAGTCGTCGAACAGGATATTCACCTGTTGCTGCAGCAGGATCTCTTCGATCCGCGGCGCAACCTCCTTGAGCGGCGGGGCCGTCTCGTCCGCCGGGTACTGCGGCAGCAGCGTCTTGTCGTAGTAGTCCGCAATCTCCTGCGGCGCGATGCGGATGCCCTGCCGGAAGCGCTGCTCGATGAAGTTCAGAATCTCCATGCGATTGCGCATATAAACTTCCACCTGCGCTGCAGTCAGGTCGTGCCCGGCCAGAAACCGCTTCCAGCCCACGTCGCTGGCGCAGTCCTGGCGCACGCACGCGGGCAGTTCCTTGCGCATCTGCTCAAGACGCGCCTGCACCTCGGCTGCGGTCGGCTCGATCGCAGGCACGTCCTCCTGCCGGATCTGCTGCTCTATCAGCGTGCGGCTGATCAGCTGCTCCAGCGCCCGCTGCTGCGTCGGAACCGTTCGTCCGTTCGCGCTCGGATCAAGCACCGAAAGCCGTATGTCCTCGTCCAGATCGCTCATCAGGATGGCGTGGTTGTTCACCACCGCCACCACCCGGTCCAGCACCACCGGCTGCGCGCTCTGCGCCGTCGCCGATCCGCACAGGCACACAGCCATGCACACCGGGAACAGACCCCACGGAATGTTGCCCCGGAATGTGCGCCGTCTTTTCATCAGAAGGTCTGCCCCAGGCTGAAGAAAAAGTTGAAGTGACGCGCCTCCCCCACGTACGGATTGGCGCTCACGTCAGTCTGCGAGTAGTTATAGATCACCGGATAGATCGGCGGATTCAGGTTGTAGCTGAAGTCCAGCCGGATCGGCCCCGCCGGCGTGTTATACCGCAAGCCGATTCCAGGCGCGTGCGAAAAATAGTTGAAGCTGCACCGGCCGATCAGCCCGGTCGCGTTCGACGGCGTGTTGGCCGGCAGCGGGGTCAGATCCTTGCACGTCGCGCTGTCCGGCTGGCGCGTCCTCAGGGCGCTGGCCCACGCATCCCCCGCGTTCGTGAAAACGTTGCCCATGTCGTGAAAGAGCACAAAGTTGAGCGAGTTTCCAAACCACGGCAGCGTAGGCGGCGGCAGCCGCAGTTCCGTGCTGTTGATCAGCGCCCCCGCGCCGCCCACCGGGTAGCCGGTCTCCGGGTCCCGCGGTCCCGCCGCGTTGATGGGAAACCCGCGCAGTGAAGTCGTGCCGCCGGCGTACAGCCGCTCCGGCAGTGGAATCAACTGCTCCGATGCCGAACCGAATGACCGCTCCTGCCCGTAGCGCGTATTCCGCGCCAGCACTATCTTTCCCTTGTCGAAGCTGTAGTAGCTGGAGTTGGAAACATCCAGCCGGTTGAATTCCGTCTGCGCGCCAAATCCCCTGGCCGATAGAAAATCCTGAAAGCTGGTGTAGGTGCCGCGATGCGCGTCCATGGGCGAATCGCGGGTGTCGCGAATCCAGGTGATCCCGGGCCCCACCACGCGCTCGGCCGTGGACTCCTCCTGGATCTCGCTCGGCGCCACCTGCAGGCTGCTCGCCTCCACCTTCACGCGCCGGAAATCGAACTCATAAACAAAAGTGTTGGCCTTGGAGAGCAGCGACCCGGGATTCAGAAATGTCTCCGTCAGACGCGCGCCGGCCTGCAGCCTCGATGCCACATATGTGGTCACGTCCAGGCTATTCGCGTAGCCGCCGGTGAAGGACAGCCCAAAGTTCTGGTTCCCCTCGACGCGCGGAATCTGGTACTGCAGATCCAGCTTCTGTTCCAGCAATCCGTAGTTGCCGCGAAGTGAGACCGACTGCTCCCTGCCGAAAAGATCGTTGCGCGTCAGGTCGGCCAGAACTCGCGGGCTCACCCCCGTCTTGCCGTTGGGATTGCAGTGGGCGCCGCTCGCGATCACCCCTCCGCAGTTGTACTGCGGGGTCCCGGTCTGCGCTTCGAAGCCGAAGCCGTAGGTCAGCGTCCAGCGCCGCGCCTCTATCGTCTGCAGCAGAACCGTCTTGTCGACCGTGGCGCCCGCCGGATTCTCCACCGACGCCTGCACTTCGTTGAACAGCCCGTACTCGTAAAGGTTGTTTTCGGTCTGGGTCAGCGCGGTCTGGTTCAGCGGATCGCCCGGGTGCAACGTGATCGCCCCCTCCACCGTTTCCGGTCGCGTGTAATGCAACCCGGTGAGCAGCACCTTGCGCACAAAAGTCTGCGGCCCCTCGTTGATGTGGAATACCACATCGGTCTTGTCCGGGGCCTTGGGCTTCTGCTGCTCGCTCACCTCCACGCGCGCCTGCTCGAACCCCCGGCTCAGGTAGCTGGTCAGCAATGCATCGCGGTCCCGAGTCAAGTTGCCGGGTGAATACAGCTGGCCCGAGATCGTGCTCAACAGCGGCGTCAAATCCCGCGCGTCCACGTGCTCGTTTCCCTCCATCCGCACTGAACCCACCCGTTCCTGTTTGCCCTCTTCGATGTGATAGACCACGTCCAGCGGTGCGGTCTTCTCCACGGCGGTCCCATTGCCGGCTGGCCCGCTGGTTTCCTCGCCGTTTTCCGTCTCCGGCGTGCTGGTCTCCACCGTGACCTTCACCTGGGAGAATCCGTTGTCCTGGTAAACGGTCTCTAAAGCGTTCACATCGGCCGCTACCAGTTCCTGGCTGTAAAGGCCGTGCCGGTCCAGAACATCGGCCGCCCGCACGCTCAGCAGATCCATCAGTGTCGCGCTGTCGAAATAGTGGTTTCCCGTCAGCGAAACCCGCTCCACACGCCGCCGCTGCCCCAGCTTCACCCGATAAACCACCACCAGCAGGTCCGAGCCCGTGTTCTCCAGCTGGTGCTCCACCTTCACGTCGAAGTACCCCAGCCTCTGGTAGTAGTCGCGGAGCCGCCGATTGCCTTCGTTCAGCAGATCTTCGTCCACCGTGCCTTCCTCGAAGATCGGAATCACGCGCCGGATTTGCTCATCGCTCAGTTTCGCGCCCTCCACCCGCACCTTCACCACCGGGCCCCGGTTTATCGTAAAGCGGAAGTTCACCCTGCGCGTGCTCGCGTCGAACTGCTCGGACTCGAGCTTGATCTCCGCCTCCAGCCGCTGCTGGTCCCGGTAGTGCTTCAGCGCGTCGGCCAGCGCGCGATTGCCGGTGTCGCGATCCACGTGCGCCCCGCTGTGCAGCCGCGCGTAGCGCCGAAACTGCTCCGTGCTCATCCCCGAGTCGCCGCTCACCTCCACCGTGCCCACTCGCGCCTGCGGCCCCGAATTCACCTGCACATCGATCTCCACCAGTTGTTCATCTGGATGCCGGGTGAGCGACTGCGTCATCGTCGGCGAGTAGTAACCGTCCTGGGCCAGGATCTGGTGCATGAGTTCCAGGGCGCGCTCCAGCCGCGCCTTGGTGAACCGCGTCCCTGGCGTCAGCCGGCTGGCGCTCAACAGCTGCGTATTCACGCTCGCTCCCTTGGCCCCATACACGCTCACCGTCCCGATGAACATGCGCGGCGTCCCGCGAAACACCAGATCCACGCCGTCCCCGCTGCGCTCGCCCGTCACCTCGATGGTGTCGTACAAACCGCTGGCATAGAGCTGGCGCAGGCTGCGCTGCAGCTCTTCCAAGTTCAGCGGCTTTCCTATGCCCTGGGCCAGGTGCTCCGGCAGCGGCGCCAATCGGCTCGCCGTGACTCCTTCAAATGCGATCCCGCGCACCGGCAGTCCCGCCCACCCACTCATCGGGTCGAGGTCCGCATCAGCATCTTTCCCGGAATCTGCTGCCGTCCCCGAATCGCCGCGCAGGAAAGAAGCCATCGTCGGGAAGCGCGCCGCGGCCGCATGGCCGTCCTGGCTGGTCGCCGACTGGCCTAGCCCCCTCCCGCTGGCCATCATCCACATCCCGAAAACACCGCACACAAAAAGGCCCGCGAGTAGAATTCCCCTGGGATTCCGAAGCTTGCCGTCCTTGCCCGCCGGGTTTGTCCGCAAGACCATATCTCCAGATCAGCGCGGGGAATCGCACCCCTTGCACGGCCCAACCGCCCGGAAGCTTCGCCCATGCACCTGCTCCCCTTATACTAACGAGTACAGAGGCTCCGCGCAGCCGCATCCCCGTTCACTCCCCGGCGCGAAGATCCGGTTTCGATCCCTGTTTCTTTGCTCCGGCGGCGCCCATCCCGCGCTTGGCTTTGCTCGTTGCCCGCGATCCTCGAGGAAACACATGCCGGTTCCTCCCATCCCCGCTCGACCCTTCCGGCCCGAACCGCCGGGCGGTCGGCATATTGACCCCATTCAGGTGACCGCAACCGAATCCCTGTCCTGCGAAACCGCTGTGCCCCCGTCCCTTGAGTCCGAGACCATCGCCGGTGCCCAGGCCGGCGACCACCAGGCCTTCGCCCGACTGTACGCTCTGCATAAAAGACGCATCTATTCTCTATGCCTGCGCATGGTGGGCAATGTGACCGAGGCCGAAGACCTCACCCAGGAAGCGTTCCTGCAGCTGCACCGCAAAATCACCTCGTTCCGCGGCGAATCGGCCTTTTCCACCTGGCTCTACCGGCTCACCATTAATGTTGTCCTGATGCAGCTGCGCAAGCGCGGTTTATCGTTGATCTCCCTGGATGAAGCCATGGAACCGGTTCCCGACGAAGGCCCCGGCCGCAGCTTCGGGGCTCCCGATCTCACCCTCACCGGCGCGATTGACCGCATGACCCTGGAACGCGCCGTCGCCAATCTCTCCGCCGGCTACCGGCTCATTTTCGTCCTCCATGACATTGAGGGTTACGAGCATAATGAAATCGCCACCATGCTCGGCTGCTCTATTGGCAACAGCAAGTCCCAGTTGCATAAGGCCCGGCTCAAACTGCGCGAGGCCCTGCGCAACCAACCCCGGCAGGAGGCGCGGTGATGACCGGCGATCGCAACCCTATCAGCTGCGCGGCGTTTCAGGAGCAACTGGCGGATCTGGTCGGCGCCGGCCAGGACCTCTCCGCCCATCCCCATCTGCAGAGCTGTGCGCGCTGTCGCGCCCTGCTGGCTGATCTGGAAACCATTGCCGCGGCTGCGCGCCAGCTCTTCCCCAGCGTGGAGCCGCCAGACGAACTCTGGGAGCAGATCAAGTCCGCGATTAACAAGGAAGAAAAAGACTCCCAAAACTAACCACCTGCCGCCCGTTCAAGTGCGCCCGCTCGCTCTCTCAACCTTTGTTTCCGCCCCGCCGATAAACACACCAGCCCCGCGCCCTCCCGGGTAACCTCACCGCGGACTCTCGGCAGGGCCGGCTGGGCCTGACGCGCCCGGGCAGGACGCTGGCAGCGGTTCCATCCCTCAACGCCACCGGGTCTGGAACCACTACCCCCGCCTGGCCGTAACTGTATGAGACGCAACTCGTTCCGCGAGAGAGATCGAGAGGCGAAAATGAACGAGGAAACCCATTCCAACCCGGCGTCAGAGCAAAAAATCCGTTCTAGGTTCGTGAATCCTTTCCTTTTCTGCGCAGTCTAATGTTAGGAAAGTTGATACGAGGTCACTCAATTGCCACACTCGCGTTCCATCCCGCCTCCGTCCTCGCCCACCCCGGAGAAAACCTCCTCCCGGGCGCGCCGGGTCCCTGTTCTTCCCGTCCGCGATACCGTCCTGTTTCCGCACGCCATGCTGCCCTTGACGGTCGGCCGGGAAAGCTCCATCCAGTTGATCGAGTCCCTCGGCGAGGAGCGCGCCATCGTCGTCATGGCCCAGATCGACCCGCGCCTTGACACACCCAAGCCCCCCGATCTGCACACCGTCGGCACTCTGGCCACGATCCACAAAGTGGTCCGCATGCCCAATCAGAGCCGCTTCGTCTTCACCGAAGGCGTCGAGCGCGTCCGTGTGCTCGGTTACAACCAGACCGAGCCCTTCCTGGTCGCCGAGGTCGAAACCCTTGAAGACACGGAGCCCGAAGCCTCCGTCAGTCTGGAAGCTCTGGTGCGCAACGTGGTCGAGCAGTTCCAGCAGATCGTCGCCCAGTCCCAGACCCTCTCCGACGAGCTGCGCGCCATCGCCTCCACCATCGAGGATCCCAGCCGCCTGGTCGACTTTATCGCCGCCTCGCTGCCCTTCCTCACCACCGACGACAAGCAGCAGTTGCTTGAAACAGCCGCCATCGCCGACCGTCTCGACCTCCTGAACAAGCATCTGGCCAAGGAGATTGAGGTGCAGCAGTTGCGCGCCAAGATCCAGACCGAGGTCCAGGACCAGGTCCAGCAGTCGCAGCGCGACTACTACCTCCGCGAGCAACTTAAGGCCATCCAGAAGGAGCTGGGCGAGCAGGACGAGAACCAGCGCGAGACCGAGGATCTGCGCCAGAAGATCGACGCCGCCGGCATGCCCGAGGAGGTAAAAAAGGAAGCCCTCAAGGAGCTCACCCGCCTTTCGCGCATGTCGCCCATGGCCGCCGACTACTCGCTCACCCGCAACTACATCGAGTGGCTGGCCCTGCTTCCCTGGTCGAAAAGCTCCGGCTCCAAAGTCGACATCAACAAGGCCCGCGAGATCCTCGACGAGGACCATTACGAGCTCAGGAAAGTCAAGGAACGCATCCTCGACTACCTCAGCGTCCTCGAGCTGAAGCCGGACATGAAAGGTCCGATCCTGTGCTTCGTCGGGCCGCCCGGCGTCGGCAAGACCAGCCTCGGCCGCTCCATCGCCCGCGCCCTGGGACGCAAGTTCCAGCGCGTCTCTCTCGGCGGCATGCACGACGAGGCCGAGATTCGCGGCCATCGCCGCACCTACATCGGAGCCCTGCCCGGCCAGATCATCCAGAGCATCCGCCGCGCTGAAACCAACGACCCGGTCCTCATGCTCGACGAGGTCGACAAGCTGGGCCGCGACTTCCGCGGCGATCCCGCCTCCGCGCTTTTGGAGACCCTGGACCCGGAGCAGAACTTCAGCTTCCGCGACAACTACTTGGACGTTCCCTTCGATCTCTCCAAGGTGCTGTTCATCTGCACCGCCAACCAGCTCGACCCCATTCCGCCTCCGCTGCTGGACCGCATGGAGCTGATCTTCCTCGAGGGCTACAGCGAAGAGGAGAAGGTGCACATCGCCAACCGCTACCTCATCCCGCGCCAGATCAGGCAGAACGGCATCACCGCCGAGCAGATCGAGTTCCCCGAGGAGGCGCTGCGCCACATCGTCCGTCACTACACCCGCGAAGCCGGCGTCCGCAAGCTCGAACAGGTCATCGGCACCGTCTGCCGCAAGCAGGCACGCCGCGTGGTCGAAGGCAAGACGGAGAAGCTCGTCGTCACCAGGGAAATCGTCAAGGAATTCCTCGGCGGCATCCAGGTCCGCGTAGACACCGAGGTCGCCGAGCGCGTCAAGCGCCCCGGCGTGGCCGTGGGTCTGGCCTGGACACCCGCCGGCGGAGACATCCTCTTCATCGAGGCCAACAAGATGAAGGGCAAGGGCGGCTTCGCCATGACCGGCCAGATCGGCAACGTCATGCAGGAGTCCATGCAGGCCGCGCTCACCTGGGTCCGTTCCAACGCCGCCGCTCTCGGGCTGGCCGAGGACTTCACCAAGGATCTCGACCTGCACATCCACGTGCCCTCCGGTGCCATCCCCAAGGATGGTCCCTCGGCCGGCGTCACCATCGCCACCGTGCTGGTCTCGCTCCTGACCAACCTCCCCGTCCGTCCGCTCACCGCGATGACCGGCGAGATCACCCTCAGCGGCAACGTCCTCCCCGTCGGAGGCATCAAAGAGAAGTTCCTGGCCGCCCGCCGCGCAGGCATGACAACCATCATCCTGCCCGCCGAAAACCGCCAGAACGTCGAAGAGGACCTGAACCCGGAGCTGCTGGAGGGTGTCGCCATCCACTACGCCACCCGCATCGACAACGTCCTTGCCGTGGCCCTGCCGCTGCTCCAGGCCCGGCCGGATACTATCCCGGCCCAACCTTCCGCAGCACCCACCGCCGTGGCATAATAAGCGGCGAGGATATAAGCTGCGCGCGCAGTGCAGCCGGCAAGGGCCGGCTGCACACCGCAGACGGCGAGCAATCGCCATAAAAGGTCGGCCAACCAGCCGGCCTTTTTCGTTTTTGCTCGAAGCACGAGCTGATAAAAAACATTTCAGATCCTCTTTGAGCCTGATGAGGGCGGGAGAACTGACAACAACCCAAGGCGGGTTATCACTTCCACTGGCGGCTCTTCGAAATAGAGGATCGCAGATCGAGCGCGTTGACGGTTAAAGATGCGCAGTCCAGCGGCAGCCGCTGCAAGCACGACGAGAAGCAGCGCGAACTGGCCGGGATGATGCAGAGCGGGGAACTCCACATTCAAGGCAAAGAGCACCATCAACATGACCCCCGCAAAGGCTCCCCAGAACAGGAATTGAAAATTCGATTTCCCTGGGAAATGGGAACACGTGAAAGGAATCTTGTGAAAGCCGATGAGCGCAAGGTCTGCCAGAATGGAACCGAGCAGTAACAGAATCGCCAAGTGCCCGCCGGTCTCGAAAAGAGGCCGATAGGGCAAAGACAAAAGTGCAACGGTAACCCAGACGGGAACCACTGCAAGCACGAATAGCGAACGCCGGACTGCGGCGATGTAGTCCTCGGACGGGCGAAGTTGTGTGATCCGCAGGACCCAGTTTGCTGTAAGTGAAATGGGGAGCGGGAAAACGGCGCGAAAGCCAAGGACCGCGAACACCATCATCAAGATCGTCATGATAGCGAAATCGGTCGATATCTGAGTGGTTGAGCCGATTCTGGGCGCCTGGTGCACAAGGCTGAGCGCGCACGCAGCAACAATGGCAAGGAAGAACGCGAGAATGACGCGATGCTGCCGGCTGCGCCGAAGCGAGCGAAGAATGAAGAGCAGAACCGCGGTTTGCAGCGAACTGCCCAGGTGCGGCGTGAAGTGAAAGCCTCGCCCCGCCGGAACCAGGTCAGGTTCTTCGACGGTCTTGCGCATTGTATGCAGATAGCATACGAATAGCGATGTAATTGCGCCAAACACAGCGCAGCCGAGGCCGATCCAGGCGCGGTGAGCTAGCCAGAGGGCATCGTCCGGCAATGTGCCGTTGCATTGATTGAACAGCGCAAAAAACCATACGACGGGCGACGCGGCGAATAAGGGTTGATTGCGAATCGCAGCTAGTCCGGCCGTCGATTCAATAGACGGCGCGAGAAAGTATACGGAGGGAAACAATCCGAAGGCTGCGAGTTGCAAAACCACCGAGAGACGAAGAAAAAGCCGGCGTGGAAGCAGGAACGCAGTCAGCCCCTGAAGCGCGAGCACTGAACAGTAGAGAAAAGTGCTGGCAGCACCGACTGTGAACCAGTATGCCGTCAGAAAGCGCAGAAATGCCATTATGCCGCGCGATGCGGCGAAGACCAACGACCACGCCACACTGGAAGCAAAATTCAGACACACAACAGCGAGGCCAAGGAGTGCTGCCGACGCCGCGATCTTCGCCAGCAGGATCATACGGGGTTTCACTGGCAAGGGCCCGAGCACCATCGCATCGCGCCGGTCGGGAAAAGTGTTATCCCAGGTAAGCACAGAGATCAGCCCGACCACGAGCATCATGTTCGATATAGCCGATTGCTCCGTGTGCCAGGCGAGGGTTGGAGGCGGCGGGTACAAAAGCGTGCCGATGGCCTGGAATAGTGTGACCAAGATGAGGATCCCGGCAAACTGTCCCAAAAAACTCGGAATATCGGCTTCGATCGACAGAGCTTCTAAGTCAACCACGCGCAGAAGAAACTGGCGGTAGAGCACACGAAACTCGAGCGGGAGGCGGTCGAGGTACTTGCGAGCCAAATCACGCATGGATGAGATCCGCTAACTGCCGGGCAATTGAGTCCGTATCCTGCTCCACGGCCAGTTGGGAGAAGATCTCCTCCAAGGTCGGCAACTCCATCATTGTCCGCAAATGCGCGATCGAGTCGTCGGCCACCACCTTGCCACGATGAAGAATGACCACATGCGAGCAAACGCGCTCGACGGTGTCGAGTTCGTGCGAGCTGAAAAGTACGACCTTGCCGCGGCGAGCGAGTTCCTGGATCAGGCTGCGCAGAACGAACGCCGAGCCTACGTCAAGGCCGGAGAACGGTTCGTCGAGTAAAACAAGATCGGGATTATGCAGCAGCGCCGCGGCGATGAGCACCTTTTGGCGCATGCCCTTCGAGTAGCCCGAGATCGACGCGTGACGATCATCGTAGAGCGACAGCAGGCGGAGCAGGCCATCGATTCGCTCCGAGGTTTCTCGCAGCGGCAAGTTCCTGAGCTGAGCCACCATGACCAGGTATTCGGTGGCGGAGAGGTGGTTATAGAGGTACGGCTCCTCGGGAACGTACCCCATGCGTCGCTTGTAAGCAATGAGATCCGCCTCGATGGGTCGGCCGTCGAAGAGAATTTGGCCATAGGTCCTATCGATTAGACCCGTGACCATTTTTATGGTGGTGGATTTGCCCGAGCCATTTGGACCCAGGTATCCGGTCACTTCGCCCGGCCGCACCTGGAAACTGACGTCGTCCACTGCGGGAATGCCGGAGAAATGCTTGGAGACGCGCCGGAGTTCGAGCATCGGGGCACCTGTTTCATTAGACACCGATCATTATGCGGCTGTTCCCGCCGACCTTCTGTTGTTCTTCGACGGCCAGTCGAGTTCAGAATAGATGGCCGGGCATCTCCGCCGATTCATTCGTCCAGCCGAATCCAGAGCTCTGGGCGAACAACCGGCAATCCGGAAACTACCGATTTAACCCTGCCACACGCGTAGCGCGCCCCCCATCTCCGCCAACGAGGCGTACTCACCAATCCCCTGACCCCTGATCACTCTCTTGCAGATAATTTCCACGTTTCGAGGCATAATCCAATCAGAGTGTTTAGGGGAAGCCGGAGGGGCGAAAAAGCGCCGACGGTTGCCTCATGTCCCAAAAACGCCCGTAACTCCTTTGCGCAGAGGATTCTGCAAATAACTTCAATGTTGAGAGGATTTTAGAGCGGACACCCTGCCGTAACTTCATGTGCCGCAGGATTTTATCCCCAAAATAGGGGGTGGGGGGTACCCCGTCCGGTGATTATCCTCACACCGGGGATACGCACGGCCCTCCCCAGCCCTTCCCCGGACTCGCCCTCCGCCTGATTTCCGCCTCTGCCGTCTAACCACCAAGCGGTATCCTTACTCAACAAATGCAGGTTATCGTTCTCCCATTCGGCGTTTTGAAGGACCACCTCGGCGCAACCCCTGCCCCGCTCGAGCTGCCCGACGGCGCCACCGTCGCCGACCTGCTCGCTCGCGTCGCCGCCGGCCGGCCCGCCCCCTGGCTCCGCGGCATCGCCGTCAGCGTCAACGCCAAGTACGCCACCTCCGCGCAGGTGCTGCGCGAGGGCGACGAAGTCGGCCTGCTGCCGCCCGTCTCGGGAGGCACAAGTCAAATCGAAAACGCGGGCGAAAACGCAGAGCCGGCTCTCTACACCGCGCTTACTCGGGACCCCATCGCAACCGAAAAACTCGTTGCCGCTCTCAAGCGCGGCGAGGACGGCGCGGTCGTCGTCTTCGACGGCATCGTCCGCAACCACACCCGCGGCCGCCGCACCCTCCATCTCGACTACGAAGCCTACGAGGAGCTGGCCGCAAAGCAAATGCATGAACTGAGCGCACAGGCCGTCTCTCGCTTCGCCATCCGCGATGTCCTGATGGTGCATCGCCTCGGCCGCCTGGCCATCGGCGAAACCAGCGTGCTGATTGCCGTCGCAGCGCCGCACCGCGCGCAGGCATTCGAGGCCTGCCGCTGGCTCATCGACACCCTCAAGTCGACCGTCCCCATCTGGAAGAAGGAGACCTTCGCCGACGGCGCTGTCTGGGCGCCCGGAGAGCCGTTCCCGGCCTCGCTCGCCGTCTCCGCGCAGGAGGCCCCGCCCGATGCCTAGTTCCGGCACAGCCGCCTTGCTCGCCCTGGCTCTGGCCGCCACTCCCCTCGCCGCGCAGCAGACCACCCTGCACCTGGACGTCAAGCTGGTCAGCGTCTTCGTCAACGTCACCGACCGCAATGGCGCATTCGTGGGCGGGCTAACTCGCGGTGACTTCGCCCTCTCCGAGGACGGCCGTCCCCAGACCATCGCCGTCTTCGAGCGCCAGTCCGAGCTACCCCTCAACATCACCTTGGCCATTGACACCAGCGGCAGCGTTCACAAGGACCTGGGCGAAGAGGCCGACGCGGCCCGCAAGTTCGCCCGCGCCCTGCTCCGCCCGCAGGACCAGATGAGCCTGATGCAGTTCGCTACCGAGGTTCAGGAGATCACCCCCTTCACCAACAAGCTCAGCCAGATCGACCGCGGCCTCGACCACCTGCACGGCGACTTCGCCACCGCCCTTTACGACGCCATCTATCTGGCCTCCCAGCGCCTGGGCGCCAAAGACGGCCGCCGCATCCTGGTCATCGTCTCCGACGGCGACGACACCGCCAGCCGCGCCACCTACGCGCAGGCCCTCGAGCAGGCCCTCCGCAACGAGGTCATGATCTACACCATCATCAACGTCCCCATTGAGAACAGCGCCGGCCGCGACATCGGCGGCGAGCATGCGCTCATCACCCTGGCCGAGCAGACCGGCGGCAAGAGCTTTTACGAGAGCGAGGGCGGCCTCGACAAGGCCTTCGCCCGGGTCAGCGACGACCTCCGCACGCAGTATTTGCTGGGATATTATCCAAAGGATCAAGAGCCCGGAAGGGCCTTCCACCGCATCCAGGTCACTATCCCCCGCGCCGCCCCCGGCGACTTCGACATCCGCCACAAAACCGGCTACTACGCCAACCCGCCGGCTATCAGCAACTAACCTGCCAGCCAACCTCCGAATCACCGACGGTACGGCCTACACCCCGAGAGCCGGCCTTACTTCTCCTTAGCTGCCTGCTCCGCCCGCGCCGCCGCGTTGGCCGCCACCGCTGCGCGGATCAGTTGCTTGAACGCAGCTTCGTTGATCGTCTCCCCTTCACGCAGATCGATAGCCCGCCGCATATTTCCTTCCAGGCTGGAATTGAACAGCCTCTTCGGGTCTTCGATTGACGCTCCGCGCGCAAAGGTCAGCTTCACCACCTGCTTGTATGCTTCCCCTGTGCACACAATGCCGTCGTGCGACCAGACCGGCGTTCCGGGCGACGCGGCCTTCACCCATTTCCATTCCTCCACAATCTCTGGGTCGGCCTCGTGGATCAGCTGCCGAAGACGAGCCAGCATCGCTCCCCTCCAATCCCCCAGCTCATGAATCCGCTTGCTGATCTCCGCTGCAGCGCCCTCATCCTTCGCCCGGCTTCCAGCCTTCATATTCTCTCCAGTCCTTATCGCAGCCCGCCGACAACGCGTTCCAGCCCGCCCATGAACTTCTGCCACCGGTACTGCGCGCCCTTATAGTTGGCCTCCTGGTCGGGCCTGAAGCCGGACTGCTCCATGCGCACATGCGTGCCCGCTGCGGTCGGCGTCAGCGTAAATGTGACAACGCTGCCCAGCCCTAAAGCTCCCCAGGTGTAAGAGAGAGTCTTGCAGGGTTCCACTGCGACCACCTGGCATTCGACCACTCCGTTCCAGTTCGGCGTGGGGTCTGCGCGCAGGGTGAACGAGTGCCCCGCAACCGGCTGAAAGTCGTTCTTCATCAGCCACTGCTCAATCAAAGAGCTCTCGGTGAGCGCCCTCCAAACCTTCTCCGGCGGATGAGGGAATTCTCTCTCAATAATGAGAGAGCGTGTAGAGGTATCGGGCGTCGTCATTTGTTCATCTCTTCCAGGACCTCTCCGAGGCGGTCCAATCTGCTTTGCCAGAAGGCGCCATAGTGGCCCATCCAGTCCGCCAGCGGCGCAAGAGCTTCCGGCCTTGCCCGGTAGTGGCTCTCGCGCCCCTTGCGGCGGTGGCGAACCAGCCTTGCCCGTCTCAGAGCGGAAAGGTGCTTGGAAACCATCGGCTGCGACACGCCCGCGCGTTCCGTCAAAGCGTGAACGCTCTGCTCGCCGTTGCGCGTCAGCCGCTCGAAGATGGCTCGGCGGGTCGGATCGGCGAGTGCTCTGAAGAGACTGTCTGCGGCGCTCGGCATGTTGAAAACATAACCGAACCGAGTGGTTATGGGTTGTCAAGGTAAAATCCTGCACCGCCCCCGGCGACTTCGACCTCCGCCGCAAAACCGGCTACTACGCCAACGAGCCGGTCACCGATAACTGATCGCGCCCTCTGCCCTCGCGCGCACCTTGAGTCCAATTGCCATTCCTTCCCGCCGGAACTAGCATGTTGTCGATTCAGCCTTCTCCGTAATCACCGTGAGCAGCGTTCCCCCCCGGAAGCGTGCCGCGCTGGAGGTACTGCGTGCGCCTGTATCTGATGTTTGGCTGTCTGCTGCTCTCATCCGTTGCGCTCGCGCAGTCCGCGCCCACCCCCAAGGCAGCTGCGCCAACTCCTTCACCGACGGTCCCTGCGCCAGCCGACGTGCTGAACAAGATGCTGCCCCTGATCACCGACTTCGGAAGAAATGGAACATTGACTGGAGAATTATTTGGGCTCGGCTCAAACGATAACCCATGGAAATACCGAGAAATTGATGCAGGAGAAATCGCTTTTGATCACTCTAGCCCGGTACATGCATTCACCGTCAGTCGAGAATCTGACCCGGACGATCTGTTGGTTAGAAGAACTCAAAACGGGATCATATATTTCTTTCGAACACATAAAAATGGGCAGGTCATACAGGCCTATTTAATCGATACAGTGAATCACATAACCACACCAATTCCCGCCGAGGAAGCGCAGCAACAGGCAAATGCTGAATTTTCGTTCTGGGATCGAAATGCAGACAGAATGATGCACTGGTATGCCTGCATGGCTGAAATGGCGGGAACGAATTCCGTCACTCCGCAAAGAAAGATGGAAGCGTGCACGTGGCTCATCCAATCCGGGAAGGAGACTCCGTTCGCGGCCTCCATGGCCTACGTGCATCGAAGCTTTTCTTATCAGGGCAAGAATCGCAAGCAGGAATTAGCGGACCTGAACCAAGCAGCGAAGATCGCTCCCGCGAACTCTGACGCATGGGCATATCTATGCGAAAAGGAAAACTGGACACTCAAGAAGAAGGCTGAGTCGTTTCAAGCTTGTCAAAAGGCCGTTGAACTCAACCCCAAATCACCCGAGGCCTGGACCTATCGAGGCGATATCGACCTGAGGTTGAAAAAATACGACCTAGCGATCGCGAATTATGATCAAGCGATCTCCTTGAAGTCCGACTGGATGTGGCCACTCGACAATCGTGGAGAAGCCTACATGCGGGAGGGTCAGTATAACCGCGCTCTTGAGGACTTTGATGCGGTCATCCGGGTGAGTCCGGCCTACGCCATGGGATATTTGGATCGTGGCATCCTCGAGATGAAGGAAAACCATCTCGATGCGGCATTGGCCGATTTTCAAGCTGGGCACAAGGTTCAGCCGCAGCTCGCCGGATGCCTCTTCGGCCAAGGGCTGGCAGAATACGCCAGGGGCGATAAAGCCGGGGGCAGAGCAGACATTGCCAAGGCCAGAAAGCTCAATCGCAAGGCCGTGGAAGATTTTAAGGAAGACGGCATCCCCATCCCCTGACGCCGGCTGCGTTCCCGATAGCTTGAGATCCCCTGGTCTCTGCTCCCTGTTTTTCGCATCGAAGTACAATATGCTCATGACCTCGCCTTTATCCTCACGCCGCCGTTCCAAGGCTCCTCCGCCCGGCGATACCGGCCAGGAAGCCCTCTACCTGCGCTCTCTCAGCGACCGCCAGATCATCGTCCAGATCAAGCTGCGCGACGGCGAGACCGTGCGCGGCTGGATCGAGTACTTTGACGACTCCATGCTGCGCCTCACCCGCGAGGGCCATCCCAACCTCTTCATTTACAAGCACCAGATCCGCTCCATCAGCGAGGTGGGCCGCAAGCGCGTCCTCAACGCCGCTCTCCACGACCACCCCGACTCCAACGGAGCCGCCCTGTGAGCGGCACCGCCGCAACCCCCTCCAGCCAGCCCGCATTCCACTGGATTCCCCAGGCCGCGGCCATCGCCCGCGAGGCCGGCGCGCGCCTGCGCGAGTTCTATGCACAAGGCGTCGCCACCGAGTACAAGGGCGACGTGGACATCGTCACCGTAGCCGACCGCACCGTGGAAAAGCTCATCCGCGCCCGCCTCGGCGAACTCTTCCCCGAGCACGGCATCTACGGCGAAGAGGGCACCCGCGAGCGCATGGCCGGCGGCCTCCGCTGGTACGTCGATCCGCTCGACGGCACCACCAACTTCGCTCACGGCTTTCCCCAGTTCTGCGTCTCGCTGGGTCTGGAACAGCGTCCCCAGCAGCGTCCCGCCGATCTTGCGCCTGAGCAGGACGGAACCCTGGTCGCCGCCATCGTCTACGACCCTCTCCGCGACGAGCTATTCACCGCCGAGCGCGGTCGCGGCGCCTGGCTGAACGGCCGCCCCATCAAAGTCTCCAGCACCCCCGAGCTGGCCGAGGCCCTCATCGCCACCGGTTTTCCCAGCCGCAAGCGCCATTCGAGCCCCAACATCCACTTCTACCAGGAGTTCACCCTGCGCTCTCACGGCGTCCGCCGCGCCGGCTCCGCCGCCCTCGACCTGGCCTATGTCGCCTGCGGGCGCCTCGACGCCTTCTGGGAGTTCAACCTCAATCCCTGGGACACTGCCGCGGGCATTCTGCTCATCCTGGAGGCCGGTGGCCGCGTAACCGGCTTTGCCGGCCAACCCTTCCGCCTCGACAGCCGCGAGGTCCTGGCCTCAAACGGCCGCCTCCACGCCGAGCTGGTCGGCCTTTTCCAAAATATGTTCGCCGGCCGCGACCTGGCGCCCATCCCCACGCCCCGCGAGTTCGCCCAACAGCGCGCCGCCCGCGAGCCCGCCCAATAACCAAAGAAGACGCCCACGCCGGTTTTGCCGTCGCACAAACCCGGGTGCCCCACCTTCGTCCGCGGCAGTGAGCCGCGGCGGATTTTTGTCCCTCAGCGTGGGAAAACCACGAACCTAACGGCGCGCATTCGCCGTCCGCCGCACCGCAGCTGCCGCGCAAGCGGCGGCTGCCGCACCGCAGATCGGGGTCCCCATGGACGGGTCTTTGTCCGTGGGGTAGAGCTGGTTCCCGCATCGCAAAACGCTGGCAAGAGCTCGCGCAGTCAGCCGCCGGGGTCGTATGCTACTATCAGCGTCGAGAGTTCGATTCCGCGGAGAGACTCGAAGATGGCCTACGTAATCGCAGAACCCTGTATCGGCACAAAGGACACCGCCTGTGTAGACGCCTGCCCTGTCGATTGCATCCACCCCAAAAAGGACGAAGACGGCTTCGCCGACACCGACCAGCTCTTCATCGATCCGGTCGAGTGCATCGACTGCGGCGCCTGTGTCCCCGCCTGTCCCGTCTCGGCCATCTTCGCCCTGGACGACCTGCCGGAGAAGTGGGCCCACTTTACTGAAAAGAACGCCGCCCACTTCGGCCGCTAACTTCCAGCCAGCCGTTCCGGCCCATGCGGCAGACCGTCCCGCCTCGTCGCACTGAACAGCCGCTGCGACCGGCGGACGCATTACTATCCGGCAGTTCCAGAAACAAACGCGCACTCCGTCGGCCGGAATGCGCGTTTCTTTCTGCGCGCCCAGTCCTCCGCAGCGCACAACTCCGCCCACCCTGCACTTCCGCGCGGCAAGCAGAAACTCTCGATTGTCTGATTTTCAGGCATCGGCTTCTGAGGGTCCGCCGCAGCAGGCCCCGATTCCCCGCCCATCCCCGTGGTTAAGCCGTCTGGGGGGTTGCTTCCCGCTCTTCGCCGGTTGCCGCGGTGTCCACTTCCGGAGCCGCCTCCGCGCGCTCAGCCGCCCCGCCGGAGCAGTGCCGTATGGCGAACCTGCCTTTTCCGATCTCGACAAAATCCACGCTGTCGCCGGTCTTCAGTCCAAGCTGTTTGCGTACATTTAAGGGGAGGGTGATACGGCCGTTAAAGGTAACCGTAGCGGATGGCATCTGTGACCTCTTATTCATATTGTAACCTCTGCCCCCTTGTGGAAAAACAGTGCGAAGATAGTCAATAGATGGCTCTACTTACCTCGGAAGCCGTGATTTTGCGCACTTGGCCGGTCCACGAAGCCGACCTGATCGTCAGCTTTTTCACCCGCGACTACGGCCGCCTGCGCGGCATGGCCAAGTTCGCCCTGCGCAGCCGCAAGCGCTTCGGCGGCGCCCTCGAGCCCATGACCGTGGCCCGCGCCTGGTTTGCCGAGCGCCCCCGCCAGGAGCTGGTCCGCCTCGATCAGCTTGAAATCATCCGCTCTCCGCTCTCATCTGCCGTCGATCACACCCGCATGGTGGTCCTCAGCTTCTTTGCCGAGCTCCTCGACCAGGCCCTCCCCGAGCACGACCCCCAGGAGACCGTCTTCCGCCTCGTCCTCTCCGCCCTCTCTGTCCTCGAACAGGCCGCCGCCGCGCCAAATCCCGCGCAGCCGGAACCCGTACAGTCGAACCCGACGCAGCCGAATCCCGTCCAGCCCTGGATGCCGCTCACCTACTTTTCCCTGTGGATGACCCGCCTTATGGGCCTCTTGCCCGACATCTCCCGCTGCACCGTCTGCGGCGAAACCTTGCAGCCGGCCGACATCTCCTTCCACATCCACACCGACGGCCTGTTTTGCGCCGTGCATCGCGGCTCCGGCGCGAGCACCCTCTCACCCGACTCCTGGCAGCTTGCCCAGCGCATCCTGCACGAGCCGGTCTCCGCCTTTGCCGGCGAACCCTGGCCCCGCCGCCGCGCCCAGGACCTCCGCCGCTTCACCCTCCAGGTCCTCGAACGCCATCTCGAGCGCAAGCTCCGCACCGCCGAAGCCCTAGCCCGCCTCGGCGGCTGAACCCGCGCAAGCGTCCATCCAGCCTGCCGGCTGATAAAATCAGCGCAGCCCCGACAAGAGAGAATCGCCCGTGTCTTCCACTCAACCCGCATCCATAGCCAGGCCCGCCCCGCTCACCTTTCAGGACTTGCTCTTCCGCCTGCAAGGCTTCTGGGCGGCCCGCGGCTGCGTCCTGCAGCAACCCTACGACGTCGAAGTCGGCGCCGGAACCATGGCCCCGGAAACCTTCCTGCGTGTCCTCGGCCCCGCCCCTTATCGCGTCGGTTACGCGCAACCCTCGCGCCGCCCCGCGGACGGCCGCTACGGCGAGAATCCCAACCGCCTCTTCAAGCACACCCAGTTCCAGCTCATCCTCAAGCCGCCGCCGGTCAACGTCCAGGAGCTCTACCTCCAATCCCTCGAAGCCATGGGCATCGACCTCAGCCAGCACGACCTCAAGTTCGAGGAAGACAACTGGGAGTGGCCCGCCGGCGGAGCCTGGGGCGTCGGCTGGCAGGTCATGCTCGACGGCCTTGAAATCACTCAGTTCACCTACTTCCAGCAGTGCGGCGGCCTCGATCTCGACCCCATCTCGGCCGAGCTCACCTACGGCATGGAGCGCATCGCCGCCTTCCTCCAGGACGTCGACTCCATCTACGACATCGTATGGGCCCGCGACCCGGAAACCGGTGCCGTGGTCACCTATGGCGACGTCCGCCTGGCCGAGGAGCTGCAGTTCTCCGTCTACAACTTCGAATCCGCCGATGTCGACAAGCTCTGGACCCACTTCAACCTATATGAATCGGAAGCCCAGTCCCTTTTGGCCCAGGTCAACACTCTGCTGATGGACGAAAACGCCGCCGCCAGTGACAAGAAGCGCTTTCCGCTCCTGCCCACCTACGAGCTGGCCCTCAAGTGCTCGCACCTGTTCAATCTCCTCGATGCTCGCGGCGCCATCAGCGTCACCGAGCGGGTCGGCGTCATCGCCCGCATCCGCGCCCTGGCCGTAGGCGTAGCCAAATCCTACGCGCAACAGCAGCTACTAGCCTCTAGCTCCTAGCTTCTAGCCTTCGGAGTCTGGAGTTAAATCGGCGGTTTGCGCAGGAAACAAGCTAGGAGCTAGAAGCTAGCAGCTAGAGGCTTGCTTCACAGAGAGAGCTTATGCCGGACTTTTTGCTGGAGATTGGCCTCGAAGAAGTACCCGCCCGCATGATTGCCGCAGCGGAGGCCGAGCTGGGCCACCGCGTTCAGGACCTGCTCACCCGCGAGCGCCTTCTCGCTCCTAATGCCAAGCTGACCACCTACTCCACCCCGCGCCGCCTCGCCGTTCTGGCAGAGGGCGTGCTCGCGGGCCAGGCCGACACCGAGGAGCAGCTCACCGGCCCCTCATGGAAGGTCGCCTTCAAGGACGGCGCGCCAACCCCCGCCGCCCAGGCCTTCGCCAAAAAAGCCGGCATCCCGGTCGAGGCTCTCAAAAAGATCACCACCGCCCGCGGCGAGTATGTGGGTGCAACCTTCATGCGCAAGGGAGTGGCCGCACCGCAGGTGCTCGCTGCCGAGCTGCCCAAAGAAGTCCTCGCCCTCTACTGGGCCAAGAATATGTACTGGCGCGCCGGCAAGCCGGAGCGTTTTGTCCGCCCCGTCCGGTGGGTCGTCGCGCTTCTCGACACCTCCATCGTCCCTCTCGAAATCGCCGGCATCCCTGCGGGCAAAACTAGCCGCGGCCATCGCATCCTCCATGGTGAAGCCCCCGTCGTGATCGAACAGGCAAGGAATTACTGCAAAAGTCTGCTCGCTGGAAGCGTGGTCGTCGACGTAGCCGAGCGCCGCAACATCATCCGAAAGGCCCTCGATGCGGCCACCCGCACCGTCCCCGGCGCGCGCTGGCGCGAAGATGAGCCTCTGATCGAAACCGTCGTCCATCTCACCGAGTGGCCCTCCGTCATCCTCGGCGACTTCGACCGCGAGTACCTGGCCCTCCCTGAGGAAGTCCTGGTCACCGTCATGCGCGACCACCAGAAATACTTCGCGGTCGAGGACGCCAACGGCAAGCTCGCCCCGCACTTCCTCGCCGTGCTCAACACCCAGGCCCGCGGGGACCCCACACAGTGCGTGGGGACCGGCGCGGCCATCATCCGCCACGGCAACGCTCGCGTCTTAACCGCGCGCTTCAAGGATGCCCGCTTCTTCTGGGACTTCGACCAGAAGACCGGACTGATGGCCCGCGTGGAAAGCCTGAAGCACGTCACATTCCAAAAGGAATTGGGCACCTATTACTGGAAGACAGAGCAGAATCTTCGTGTGGTTTCTGAGCTGGCGGAGACCGCGAGGCAAGCCGGGGCGGCATTCGACGAAGCGGCGTTGTTCAAGGCCGTTGAGCTGGCCAAGACCGACCTGACCACCGAGCTGGTCAAGGAATTTACTGAGCTGCAGGGCATCATCGGTGGCCTCTACGCCCGCGCGCAAGGTCTGGGCGAGCGCGTAGCCCTCGCCATCTACGACCAGTACACCCCGGCTTCGATCGAAGACCCCATCCCCGCATCCGTCGAAGGCCGGCTCTTCGGCCTGGCCGACCGCATTCAGACTATCGTGGCCATGTTCAGCATCGGCAGCGCGCCCACCGGCTCCAAAGATCCATTCGCCCTGCGCCGCGCCGCCAACGCGATCGTCAAAATTCTGGCCGAGTCCGGATTGCCGCTCTCGCTCAGCGAAGTCCTCGCCGCCTCGGGCGCGGAATCCTCCAATCGCGAGCAGGTCGCCGACTTCCTCCGCGAGCGCCTCCAGTTTTACCTAAAGGACGTCCGTAACTTCGCCTACGACGTGGTCAATGCCGTCCTCGCCGCCGGCGCCGACGACGTCCCCGACTGTATCGCCCGCGCTGAAGCCCTCACTGAGGCCCGCGAATCCGCCGACTTCGCCGCGATCTCCGCCGCGTTCAAGCGCATCAAGAACATCCTCCGCCAGGCCGAAGAAAAAGGCTTCGCCCTCCAGCCGGCCTTCGGCGTCACGCTCGCGCCGGAAGCGCGGCAGCTCGCCGCCGCAGCTGCCGCACTCGCACCAGAGGTCGCCCGGCTGCGGCAGGAGCGCTCCTACAGCGAAGCCCTGGTCCGCATCGCCACCCTGCGCCCAGCCGTCGATGCCTTCTTTGACAAGGTCATGGTCCTCGATCCCGATGAAAAAATTCGCGGCGCGCATCTCGCCCTCATCGACGAAGTCCTGCGCGGCTTCTCCGGCATCGCCGACTTCAGCGAGATCGTCACCTCCTGAAACGCGCGGGCGGACAGTCAACCGGCCTGTCCACCCGCCCATCCCCGCCCGCAACCTCCTCGTCTTAACGCCTTTTCCCTGCATCGCCGCCCATCTCCACCCGTCTAAAATCTAGGGAGATGTCCGACACGCTCTATCTGAGTCTCTGGTATCCCAACCTGCGCCTGGCCGGGCTGGCCGATAAACTCTCCGCGGTCCTGGGAGCCTTCGCCGCGCACGGCGGTGAATCCACCGTCTACGCAGCCACCGTCTGGCCCGTCAGTTGGAGCGAGACGCCGGTCTTCCAGCAGACCTACGGGCGCAGCGGCCCGGGCGTCGAGCCGGCGCAGGCAGTCGCTGAGGCCCTCGAACTGCTCCACGACGACTACGCCTACGAGTTCCAGATCCAATGGAGCCTCTGGGAACTTGAAAGCCCGGAGGGCCTCGATCCGCGCCGGGCGCGGCAGCCGCGGCTGGTGCGGGTCATTGGCTACGGGCCGCTCTTCGACGACGGCATCTACGAGCAGGAGGGCCACATCCGCATCGACTTCGGCTCCGATGCGCCCTTCCTCGAGGAAGACGTCGATCTGGATCAGGACGCCGCCCACCGCGTCGAAGAAAATGTGCGCCAGCTCGTCGAGCTGACCGCCGCGGTCGAAAAGGATTCGGGAGCCACCGCGCGCCTGCTCTGGAGCGAGCTGGGCGAGAGCCTCGCCCAGCGGCTGGCGGCCCGTCTCGGGGTGAAAAACTGAACGTGCGATTCACCATAGAGCGATTGCGGACGGTATTGCTGGCGGCGGGCGTTCTGCTCGTCGTCGCCATCGCCGTCTTTCTCGCCCTGGGCCGCTGGAAAAACCCCTCCAACCGCCGCGATCTGCCCAAGCGCCTCGGCATTGAGATCCAACAGGAGGCCAACGGCTTCGTGCACGCCGAGTTTCATGCCGGCCACGAGCTCTTCAAAATTGAAGCTTCCCGTGTGGTGGAGATGAAGCAGGGCACTGCCACCCTCCACGACGTCGAGATCGATCTCTACAGCTCTGATGGCGCCACCGTGGACCGCATCGTCGGCGGCGAGTTTCAGTACAACCAGAAAGACGGCATCGCCACCGCCGCCGGCCCGGTCGAGATCACCCTCATGCGTCCTGCCGTGGCCCCGGCCATCGCCCCCAAAGCCGCTCCTCAACAGACCATGAACGGCAAGTCCATCGCCGCTCCGCTGGCCGGAATGGCCGGCGCCGCAGCAGCCGGCCAGATCGTGGTCAATACCAGCGGCCTCACCTTCAATCAGAAGACCGGCATCGTTACCACCAGCCAGCACGTCGATTTCTCCACCTTGCAGGCCAGCGGCAGCTCCATGGGCGCCACCTACGACTCTGACAGCGGCCAACTGGTGCTCGATAGCGCCGTGGAGCTGACCACCCAGCGCAGCACCCGTCCCGTCCAGCTCCACGCCGCGCACGCCGTGTTTGAGCGCACCGGCCGCACCTGCGATCTCGTCGCCGCCACCGCCGGCTATCGCGGCGGCCAGGCCGCCGCCGCTCAGGCCGTCCTCCACTTCCGCGAGGATGGCTCGATCATCCGCCTCGACGCCTCCGGCGGATTCACCGCCGTCACCTCCACCGGCAGCCATCTCGCCGCACCCTCCGGCTGGCTCGATTTCGACCCGCAAAATCAGCCCCGCCAAGGCTATCTGCAGGGCGGCGTCCAGATGGACTCAATTACGCCCTACCGCCAGGTTCACGGAACCTCGCCCACCGCCGAGCTCGAGTTCTCCCCGAGCGGCCAGCTTCGCCACGCCCACCTCCAGCGCGGCGTCCTGCTGCGCAGCCAAACAACCACCCAGCCTGCTCCCGGGTCCAAATCCCTCCCGGTCCATCTCGCCCGCACCTGGCAGTCCCCCGTCGTCGACCTCGACTTCCGCAATGCCGGACACGGCCAGGTTGAGCCGGCAATGATTCACGGTACAGGCGGCGTGGTGGTCACCGCCCTAAGCCAGCGCGGCAACCAGCCGCCCGCTCCCTCGCGTCTGGCGGCTGACGAAGTGACTGGCCTCTTCGGCCCCAATTCCACCCTGACCGAGATGACCGGCACAGGCAACGCCAGCATCGAGGAAACCACCCCCACCGGAATCCGCCAATCCGCCACCGGAGACCACCTCGAAGCCCGCTTCGCCCCGCCCCCGCCCAAGACCCCCAACCACCACGTGCCGGCGAACAGCAGCTCCGGCCAGCCCGAGTCGGCAATCCTCCAGGGCCACGTTGTCCTCGTCCAGCAGCCGCCGGCCAAGCCCAATCCGCCGCCCCCGGCTCCCATCCGCGCCACCGCCGGCCGCGCCGTCTACGAGAGCGCCGGCGAGTGGCTGCACTTGACCCTCAGCCCCCGTGTCGAAGACGGCGGCCTCCAGCTCGAAGCCGACCGCATCGATCTCTCCCGCGTATCCGGAGATGCCTTCGCCCACGGCAACGTCAAGGCCAGTTGGCTCGATCAGAACGCGCAGGCGAACCACTCGCATCCAGGCGCCCCCGCCGCGCCCACTTTCGGCGGCCAGGGTCCGGCGCACGCCATCGCCTCCGAGGCCGTGCTTCACCAGGCCACCGGCGAAGCCACCTTCACCGGCGACGCCCGCCTCTGGCAGCAGGACAACTCCGTCGCCGGACCCCTCATCATCCTCGACCGCCAGGCGCAAACCCTCGTAGCCCGCACCACCAATCCCTCCGACCCGGTCCGCGTGGTCCTGCTTAGTTCTACCCAGCCATCCAGCCCCGCCCAATCAGCAAGCCACGCAGCGAACTCAACCGCCGCCCGCCCTGCCAGCGCCCAACCCTCCGCACCCACCGTCATCCGCGTCCGCGGCGGCGACCTCAAGTACTCCGACGCCGAGCACAAGGCCATCATGCAGGGCGGCGTTCTCGGCGCGGTCACCGCCGAAACCAGCACGGCCACCTCGATCTCCAATCAAATCGAGCTCTTCCTGGTCCCGCCCGCCAGTCGCACCAGCGGCCAAAGCCAGAGCGCTGGCAGCGAAGGCAAAGTTGACCGCATGATCGCGAGCGGCCACGTCACGCTCACCTCCGGCGACCGCCGCGGCACCGGTGAGCAGCTTGTCTACACCGGCGCAACCGGCGAATTTGTGCTCACCGGAACCGCCTCGGCGCCCCCGCGCATGACCGACCCGCTGCGGGGAACCGTGACCGGCGCAGCTTTGATTTTCCGCACCCGCGATGATAGCGTCAGTATCGAAGGCGGCGGCCACGAGACCATGACCACGACCACGGCGCCTAAGTGAAGGGCGGAAGCGAGCCTGAATTCTCCATGCAAACACTGATCGCCGAGGGCATCGGCAAGTCATACAAAGGCCGGCAGGTGGTTCGTAACGTCAACCTGAAGATCTCTCGCGGCGAAGTCGTCGGACTGCTCGGCCCCAACGGCGCCGGCAAAACCACCTGCTTCTACATCATCGTCGGCCTGGTGGCGCCGGAAACCGGCCGCGTGCTGGTCGACGACGCCGACATCACCCGCCTGCCCATGTATCTGCGCGCCCGTAACTGCGGCCTCAGCTATCTGCCCCAGGAGCCTTCCGTCTTCCGCAAGCTCACCGTCGAGGAAAACATCCTCGCCGTCCTCGAAGCCCTGCCCCTGGACAACCGCGAGCGCCGCGTCCGCGCCGAAAGACTCATCAACCAGCTCAACCTGGCCCACATCCGCACCACCATGGGCTATGCCCTCTCCGGCGGCGAGCGCCGCCGTGTCGAAATCGCCCGCAGCCTCTGCATCCAGCCCAGCCTCATCCTGCTCGACGAGCCCTTCAGCGGCATCGACCCCATCGCCGTCCTCGAGCTGCAGAAGATCATCTTCGACCTCAAGGCCGGCGGCATCGGCATTCTCATCACCGACCACAACGTCCGCGAGACCCTCAGCGTTACCGATCGCGCCTACATCATCGCCGAGGGCAAGATCATCTTCTCCGGAACCCCGCACGAGCTGGGCAACAACCTCAACGTCCGCCGCCTCTACCTCGGCGAGGGCTTCTCCTTGGGCTGACAGGCCGCGCGATTGCGCAACGGCCTGTCTCTAACGCTCGTATCACAAATAAGCAGTCATCCTGAGCGAAGTCCCCCGCGGCGGAGGCAGTCGAAGGACCCGCGGTTCGGAATTTCGACTCGCAGCGGACTTCCCGGACAACACACCAGGCCGGCCGGGGGTTGTCCGTTCCGGTTCCTCGCGGCGCGCGATTTCGCTTTCGGGGTACAGCAGAACCAGGGTTGATCTATCCCGAAGCCGCAGCCCTCAAGTTGACGCGGCCGTCAGCGAGCGGCAACTTTCCGCGAAACTGAACAGGACACGGTAACCCTAGGGCCTGTTAACACTACCGGGGCAGAGGGCGGTGCGAGCGAAAATCGGGCCAGAACCGGGGCCCCCACGGACAGGTCTTCGTCCGTGGGGTGGAGACGAGGCGGAGGCTGAAGGCTGTGGCGGGACCACAGTCGAGGCCGACAACGACGTATGGCCCGATTTTCTCCGCAACCCGAAGGGACGGGGCCAATTTTCCCGATTTCTGTGTCAGTCGTCGTTAGCAGACCCTAGTTCTTCTCTAAATTTCCCAATTCAGGCCGTGCCCGATCCGGAATCACTGTCTTGAACCCGGACAATTTGACCATGGCCCTATCGGGAATGCGATTAAACTAACTGTACGCACATTCGGGAATGTGTCCCATTTATGGCGCTGCTGCAGCCAAAGCTGACCCTCAAAGTCTCGCAACGCCAGACCCTCACTCCGGGCCTGATGCAGATGGTCAGTGTGCTCGCCCTCAACAAGCTCGAGCTGAAAGAGATGATCGATACCGAGCTGGTGGAAAATCCCGTCCTGGAAGAGATCGATGAATCCGTCCCCATGCTGGACGAGGTGGCGGGCCGCGAGGAAAAGCTGGAACGCAGCGCCGAGGAGCCGCCCGCTCCGCCCAAGGACTCGTTTGAGGAGATCGACTTCGGATCCTACTTCCAGGACTACCTCGATCCCGGCTATCGTACCCAGCCGGAGTACGAGGAAAGTGACAAACCCTCCTTTGAGAATTTTCTCTCCCAGCCTACGACCCTCGCCGATCACCTGGAGTGGCAGTTGGGAGCGATGAACCTGGAGCCGGGGCTGCGCCAGGCGGCTGAGTTTGTCATCGGCAACCTCGACGAAGACGGCTACCTCGCCGTCGATGAAGCCGAGCTGGCCGCCGCCTTCCACCAGCTCAGACAAGATCAGCACTCCGCGTCTGACCGCCATTCCGCCACCCACGCCGCGCCGTCGAACGGCCAGGCCAGCGCCGCGCCGGACGCCGGCAGCCTGGCCCTGCTGCGCCACGGCATCGAGCTCGTCCAGCAGCTCGATCCGGCCGGGGTCGGCGCGCGCGACCTGCGCGAGTGCCTGGCCATCCAGATCCGTGCCCAGCAGCAGGAGTTCGCCCACCTCTACGCGCGCCACTCCACGGAACCCGAAGAGAGCCCCCACCGCGGCTTCCACGCCGAGGCCGAGGCCCGTCTGGAGGAGCGCCGGCGCTCGATGGAAGTCGCCGCCATGATCGTGGACAAACATCTCGCCCAGTTGCAGCGGCACGACGCGAAAGAGCTCTCCAAGGCGTTGCAGGTGACTGTGGCCGAGGACGAATCCGGTGTCGAGTTCATCCGCACCCTTGATCCCCGCCCCGGCCGCCTCTACAACCGCGAGCAAACCCGCCTCATCGAGCCCGACGTCGTCTTTGTGAAGCGCGGCGGCGAGTGGGTCGTCACCATGAATGAAGAGGACTTGCCCAGCCTGCGCCTCAGCAGCCGCTACCGCCGCATGATGACCGCCGCGGGCACTGACAAAGAGGTCAAGGACTACGTGAAGGAGCGTTTCCGCTCTGCCCTGCAGTTGATGCGCAACATCGCCCAGCGCAAGAGCACCATCCTGCGCACCTGCGATGTCATCGTCCGCCGCCAGCGCGACTTCCTCGACCAGGGCCCCCAGGCGCTCAGGCCCATGATGATCAAGGAGGTGGCCGAGGAGATTGGTGTGCACCCCTCCACGGTGAGCCGCGCCGTCGCCAACAAATACGCACACACCCCGCAGGGCGTCCTTGAGCTGCGCACCTTCTTCAGTGAAGGCGCCGCCGGCCCCGAAGGCGCGGACACGGCCTTGCCCGTCCTCAAGCTCAAAGTCCGCAAGCTGATTGAAGCCGAAGACCCCGCTCATCCGCTGACGGACGATCAGCTAGCCGCCATGCTCCAGTCGCAGGGCATCAAGCTCACCCGCCGCACCGTAGCCAAATACCGCGAAGACATGAACATCCCCTCCACCCACCAGCGCCGCCGCCGCAACGCATAAGAGATTTGCCGGTCTTTTCCCGGGATTGCGATGGATGCGCTTCCAAAATGCTCGAAACCCGAAAACGAGCCTGCGCAAGCGGGGGTTGGGGCGAGAATTTTCGGGACAAAGTTGACCGAAAACTGCCGCGAGATGCCCCTTAACTATCCCGTAGACGCCCCAAAACCTCCCGAATCTGCCCGAGTTTTAAAATTGTTAACCTGTTCTTTATCAGTCAGATGAGTCTCTTTGCACGCCCAAAATGACGACCTGCAAGTGGAATTTTTGGGGGGGGAGGGGGCTATGTAGATGGGGTACGGACCGGGCGCATGCCTGACGGATGAGTCGAGGGGCGGTTTGCAGGTGGTTTTTCACGGGTTCGCTGATTCCAGTATGCACCGGAGGAAGGTAATTATCTGCAATCACCTGCGGCGGCTGCCCCGCTGCAGGTGTCATTTAAGATCAGGACTGTGCAGACGATTCGCGTAGAAACTCCTTCCGCCCGATACGACGTGTATGCGGGCAGCGGCCTGCTGGCTTCCCTTGCTCCGCGCATTGAGCGCGCGGTCGGCCGTCTGCCGCGCCGCGTCTTCGTGCTTACCTCCGCACCCATCTGGGGCCTGTGGGGCCAGCAGTTCGAGCAGTCCTTCCCCGAGCCGCCCATTGTGATGTTTCTGGAGCCGGGCGAGCGCTACAAGACCATGGCCAGCGTGGATCGGCTGCTGCGCGAGATGGTGGGCGCCGGCGGCGACCGCGGCAGCCTGCTCATCGCCTTTGGCGGCGGCATTGTCGGCGACGTCGGCGGCTTCGTCGCTTCAATCTTCATGCGCGGCATTCCCTACGTCCAGGTCCCCACCACATTCCTCGCCCAGGTCGACTCAAGCGTCGGCGGCAAAGTCGGCGTAAACCTGCCCGAAGGCAAGAATCTCGTCGGCAGCTTCCATCATCCCCGCGCGGTCTTCGCCGACATCGGCGTGCTGGGCACTCTGCCCGGCCGCGAGCTCCGCGCCGGCCTGATGGAAAGCGTAAAAGCCGGCATCATTCGCGACCGCGCGCTGGCCCGCTTCATGGCCGAGAATGCCGATCGTGTGCTCGCCCGCGACCCCAAGGCACTGGAAAAAGTGATCGTCGCCTCCATCCAGATGAAGGCCAACGTGGTGAACAAGGACGAGCGCGAGAGCGGCCTGCGCATGATCCTCAACTTCGGCCACACCGTGGGCCACGCGCTGGAGCAGGCCACCGGCTACAAAACCCTCCTGCACGGCGAGGCGGTGGGCTGGGGCATGATCGCAGCACTCGAATTAGCTCAGCAGCGGGGCACCATCTCTGCCGCGCAGCGCCAGCGGTTGGAAAACCTGATCCATCTCTACGGCCCGCTGCCGCCTCTGAAGCTGCGCGCAGCCAAGGTGGTGGCAGCGACCATCGGGGACAAGAAGAACCGCGGCGGCGTACGGCGGTTCGTTCTGCCGCTCGGCATTGGCGCCGCCGGGGTGGTGGAAGACGTAACGGCGCAGGAGCTTGAGGCTGCGGTGCGCTCCATGCTGGCGCAAGCCTCCGCGGCCCGGGCTTGAGACCATTCCGACAATTGATTTGAATTCCCTCACTTGAGCGGGAATTTGCGGTCTTTCCCTGCCGTTATCGGACAAAACCGCACCCGGCTGGTTACCCTTTCCGGCTGGTCATGCGTCTTACAATGAAATGGCTCGGGATTCTCCGCACACTCCCCCTCATGTGCCAGATACCTATCACCGTTTTTGTGCTGGCCCTAGCTTCTTTGCCCGCGGCCGGCGGCTCCTCCGTATTCCCGGAGAAAGCGCGAACCCATGCATCGGTGACGGTGGTCTCCCATCGGATGCGGCGTCCCACCCCGGAGGAAGTTGGCCGCGCAGCGGGGCTGAAGATCCGCCGCGAGCTGGCCCTCCAGCGCCAACGCGATCTGGTGCGGCGCGATGAAGGCGAGCCTGCCGGCAGTCACGAAACCTTCGTCCCTGAGACCAGTGGCCGCCGCGCCCCTTTGCAGGGCCGGGAGTCTACGCTCCGCCGGGCGCGCGCCGAGGGCCAGGCCGAAGCCTCTGCTCCTCAATTCGTCCGCACCCGCCTGCTGGCCCCCGCGCCGCCGCTGCGCGGGTCGCTGGCCTCGCTGGAGCGCCAGAACGAGAGGCTCGATGCCGACGGCCTGGAGCGGATCGAGGACGAAACCGACCTTTCCAGCCGCATCGCGCATAAGCTGCTGGTGCCCGTGCCGGTCTCCGCGGACCTGACCGTTAACAGCGACCTGCCCGAGCATCACCGCTACTGCCGGCCGTGGACCGCGCGCTTCCTTGCCGACTTGGCGCGGATGCATGCGACGCTGTTTCACCGCCCGCTGGAGGTCAGCTCGGCGGTGCGCACGGTGGAGTACCAGGAGCATCTGCGGCTGATCAACGGCAATGCCGCACCGGCCGAGGGCGACATCGTCAGCCCGCACCTGACCGGCGCCGCCGTGGATATCGCCAAGAAAGGCCTGAGCCAGCAGGAGATCAGCTGGATGCGCCGCTGGCTTCTCCCGCTGGAGATTGCCGGAAAGATCGACGTGGAAGAGGAGTTTGAGCAGGCCTGCTTCCACGTCACCGTGTACCGGAACTACGTTCCCAGCCGCCCGCTAGAGCGGTTTCGCTTCACCCATCAACATCGAGAGGACGTGGAGGGTGGCTTTTTCTTGAGGAAAAAGCCACTCAGCCGCATGGATTCTGTAGGCAGCAGAAGCGAAACCGCTGTAGCCCGCCCTGGCCGGGCGAAGAGCCGCAGCGATTCTTCCGCACGAAGCAAGCCCGGCTCCGACCAGCCGTCGGAGCCGGGTTCTGCCGCCAAGCCGGCGCAATCTGCCTTCGCCGGCTGATCATCGATCGCGCCGCGTACAATCCTCCAGGCGCCGCGTTCCGCCCCACGCTCCGAATTTGTTTGCCTCATCCACGCTTTTCAAAGGTACAATCGCGGGCGAAGGGCAACCTCATGTCTGATCCCGCTGTACAACCCGCAGCTCCATCCGCACCCGGGGGCCCCGGCCTGTCGCAGTGGCAGCGCGTCAGTTCCATCTTTTTGGAGCCCTCGAAGACCTTTGACGAGATTCGCCTCGGCCGCACCAGCTGGTGGCTGCCGTTTCTGCTCTTCATCGTGATCGGCACGGGCCTGTGGACCACGGTCACCTACAAAGTTGGCTGGGACCAGGTCGCCGTCAACAGTGTCCAGTCGAACCCGCGCCAGGCAGACCGGTTTAACCAGCTCACCCCGGAGCAACAGGCGACGATCATGAAGAAAGCGGCGGTCTGGCAGAAGTGGATCTGGGCGCTGGCGCCGGCAGGCGTGCTGCTGCTGAACCTGATCGGCTCGGCGATCATGCTGGGCACGATCAACTTCGGCTTTGGCGGCCGCGCCACCTTCGGCAAGGTCTTCGCCGTAAGCTGGTACGCCGGCATCCCCGGCCTCATCAAGCTGCTTCTGGGCGTTGCCGGGCTGCTGGCCGGGGTGACGCCGGAGGCGTTTCTGCCGCAGAACCCCGCCGGAACCAACCTGGGGTTTTACATCGCGCCGCCGGATATTTCGACGGCGGTGTGGTCGCTGTGCACGTCGCTGGACTTCATCACCATCTGGACGCTGGTCCTGTTCTCGATCGGCCTGGCTAAAGTGGCGGGGACGAGGCGATCGACGGGATTCTACGCGGTCTTCGGCTGGTGGATTCTGGGGCTGCTGGTCGGAGTGGGCGTGGCGGCCATCAGCAGTTGAGCAAGGCCGCTCTGCGTGCAGGAATACAGCGCGCGGCGAAAACGGCGCAGATCAAAAGAAGGCGCGCATCCCGCTCGGAGTGCGCGCCGCGTGTTTCCAGGCAGGATGATGGCCCGCTCTACTCGTTCCACCGCCGTATGATCAGCGTGGCGTTGATGCCGCCGAAGCCGAAGGAGTTCGACAGGGCGATGTCGAAGCTGTGGTCGATGGCGTGGTTGGGCACGTAGTCCAGCCTGCACTCCGGATCGGGATGATCGAGGTTGATGGTGGGCGGAATCTTTTGGTTGACCAGCGCCAGCACAGAGATGCCGGCCTCCAGGCCGCCGGCGCCGCCGAGCAGGTGGCCGGTCATGGACTTGGTGCCGCTTATCTTGAGCTTGTGGCTGAGCGCATGCTCGCCGAAGACCCCCTCGATGGCGCGCGACTCGTTGCCGTCGCCGGCCGGGGTAGAGGTGGCGTGGGCGTTCACGTAGCCAACCTCTTCGGGCTGGATGCCCGCGTCCTTGAGAGCGGCGCGCATGGCGCGCTGCGCGCCTGCTCCTTCCGGAGCAAGGCCGGTCATGTGGTAGGCGTCGGCGCTCATGCCGTAGCCGATGACCTCGGCCAGAATCTTTGCGCCACGTGCGCGGGCAAACTCCAGCTCCTCCAGGATGAGGATACCGGCGCCCTCGCCGATGACGAAGCCGTCGCGGTCCTTGTCGAAGGGGCGGCTGGCGCGGGTGGGCTCGTCGTTGCGCGTGGACAGGGCGCGCATGGAGGCGAAGCCGCCCACCGAGAGCGCCGTCACCGAGGCCTCGGTGCCGCCGGCGATCATCACGTCGGCGTCGCCATGCAGGATCATCCGCACCGAGTCGCCGATGGAGTTGGCCGAGGTGGCACAGGCCGTGGCCGTGGCCGAGATGGGCCCCTTGGCTCCATAGCGGATGCTGATCTGCCCCGCGGCCATGTTGACGATGACTGCGGGAATAAAAAAGGGCGAGATCTTGCGCGGGCCGCCGGCCAGCAGGTTGGAGTGCTCGCGCTCGATGATCTCAAATCCGCCGATGCCGGAGCCGATGAAGACGCCGACGCGGTCGCCGATCTCCTCGGTGATCTCAAGGCGGGCCTGGGCCAGCGCCTCCTGCGTGGCGGCGAAGGCAAAATGAATGAAGCGGCCCATCTTGCGGGCCTCTTTTTTGTCCACGAAGTTCAGCGGGTCAAAGTTCTTGACCTCGGCGGCGAAGGTGACCGGAAAGCCGGTGGCGTCGAAGCCCCGGATGGGCCCCATGCCACTGGTGCCGGTCAGCAGCTGGCGCCATACCTCGGGAGCGGTGTTTCCTACACCGCACACCAGCCCCAGGCCAGTGATGACAACGCGACGGGCCAAGAGCTACTTGCCGCCTTTCGTGTTCTTCTCATGCTTCTCGATGTATTCGATGGCGTCCTTGACGGTCTTGATCTTCTCGGCGTCCTCGTCGGGGATTTCGAGATCGAAGGCCTCCTCGAACTGCATCACCAGCTCGACCACGTCCAGCGAGTCAGCGCCCAGGTCTTCCTGGAAACTGGCGCCTGGGGTCACTTCAGCTTCATCCACCTGCAACTGCTCGACGATGATCTGTTTGACTTTCTCTTCTACGGCCATGCGGGCTTCTCCTCGTCTGTTTCAGAACTTGATGATCTTCTCCGGGGCAGACGTTCCGTCCGGCTCCGCTTGCCTACAATACCGGCCCGCGGCATGGGAACACAACCACTGCACAGGAAAAAATGCGCATGGCCCCGAAACTCCAAGTCTACCGGGCGGATGAAAGCCTGTAAAGGCGGGTAAGACAGGGAATAGGGAGTAGGGAATAGGGAATAGGAGGCTGAGGGAAATTGGCGGGAAATGCACAGCGGGAAGGCGTACATTAAGCGAAGAGGAAAAGGCGATGCTGGCTCTGATCATCGGGGCAATTGCGGTGCTGGGAGGCGTGGCGCTGGGCTATGTTCTGGGCAAGTCCACAACCCAGGCGGAGGGCCGGCTGCTGCGCGAGCGCGCAGTGGGACTGGAGAGCGAAAAGACAGCCCAGCAGAGAGCAGTGGAGGAGCTGCAAGCGCGAGTGACGGCGCTGACCGGCGAGTTGGGCAAGGCCGAGGCAAGCCTGACTGCCGAACAAAACAAATACGCGCAGATGCAGACGGATCTTGCGAACACCTTCGGAAGCCTCGCAGCCGACGCCCTGCGAGCGAACAATCAGAGCTTTCTTGAGCTTGCGAAGGAAAAGCTTGGCGCCCAAGCCAACGAGGCTCAGGAGGCTCTCAAGGCCAGGGAACTGGCGATCAAAAATCTGGTGGATCCACTGGACACCGCGCTGAAGAGCCTGGACGCACAGACGCGCGGCATGGAGGAGAAGCGCGCTGGTGCCTATGGCGAGATCAAGACACTGGTGGAGGGAATCGGCAAAGCAATTCCCGATTCGGTGAATGCGCTCAAAAACGAGACCGCGCAGTTGATTACCGCTCTGCGCTCTCCGAAGATACGCGGCAACTGGGGCGAACTGCAACTGAAACGCTGCGTGGAGTATGCGGGGATGGTCCAATACTGTTCCTTCATCGAGCAGGTGACTGCCCGCGACGAGGATGACAATATCCTGCGCCCCGACATGACGATTCAACTTCCGAACGGGCGGGAGATCGTGGTGGATGCGAAGACGCCGCTGGATGCTTTCCTGGACGCGGGTGAAGCACCGGATGCGACCATGCAGGCGGTTCGGTATGCGGCGCACGCGCAAAGGGTGAAGACGCACCTGAAAGAGCTCTCCAGCAAGGCGTACTGGAAGCAGTTCGAGAAAGCTCCTGACTTTGTGGTTTGCTTTCTGCCCAGCGAGGCCCTGTTCAGCGCCGCGCTGGAGGCGGACCCCTCGCTGATCGAATTCAGCGCGCAGAACCACGTAGTGATGGCCACGCCGACCACTTTGATCGCTTTGCTGCGCGCCGTCGAGTTCGGCTGGCAACAGACTGAAATCACCAAGAACGCGAAGGACATCCATGAGCTTGGCCGGAGAATTTACGAAAAGCTGGTGGTGGCGCAGGGGCATGTTGCCCAGTTAGGAAATGCGTTATCCAAGAGCGTTGACTCCTACAATAAGTTTCTTGGATCGATTGAAGGCAAGAAGGGCGGCAGCGTGATGTCATTAGGCCGCCAGCTCGGCGAGATGGTTCACGGCGATGGGGAGCTGGCCGAAATGGAAAAGCTGCAATCGGATGTGCGGGAGATGGAGTCGAATGAGTGGTCGCAACCTCTGCTCGCCATCGCCGCCGAATCCGACCCGCCGGAGGACTAAAGCTCCGCGGCAAACGCCTCGCGCATCCGCTGCCAGGTTGTCGCCAGATCTTCAGGCAGGACGCGGGTCTGGGCGATGGTGGTCATGAAGTTGGTGTCGCCGGCCCAGCGCGGCAGCGCGTGCAGATGAAGATGCTCGGCTACCCCGGCGCCGCCCGCCTGGCCCAGGTTCATTCCGATATTGAGGCCGTGGGGGTGATAGAGGCGCTCCAAAGCGCGCTCGGTGAGCTGCGCGAGATCGGCCATCTCGTGCAGTGTTTCGGCGTCGAGCCTGGCCAGCCGGTCCAGATGCGCGTAGGGCATGATCATCACGTGGCCCGAGGTGTAGGGATAGGCATTGAGGCAGATGAAGCAGTGCGTGCCGCGCAGAATCAGGCCGCCGGCGGCCTCGGCCTCGTCCCTGCCCATGCCGTGGGCGATTGCGTCGTCGATGGAGGCCATCAGGTTGCAGAAGACGCAGCCCAGGTCGCCTGGCCATGCATCCAGAGCCGCGGGAACCCCAGGCCGCACGGAGCCGTCGGCCGACGTGACATAAGCAAAGCGCCAGGGTGTCCAGAGCTGTTCCATTTGTGAGTCTCCGCCGCGAACAGTATACGGCGCGAAAACCGGTTCAGCAGCGCGGATGAGCCGCTGCGCCGCCGCGCCGCGGATTGACCTGGGATTGCCGCGGTTGCTACACTGGGGAGCGTAACCCACCGCCCGGAAACCGGCGGAGGGTTGCGGCCGCCCTCCAGCAAAGCGTTGCCTGCCGGGTGTTTCCCAAGGAGACTTGCCGCTCTGCTCCAGCGCAAAAGGCTGGCGGGGCTGTCCCTCGTGAAGATGCTGCGGCAGATCACGCAATTCACGCCGGGGACGCGGCCCTGGGTTCTCGCGGACGGTGGTCCGCCGCAGCGGACGGCGCGAGAGCGGTTCCCGGCGGCAAGCAGCAATTACCGCGGGAGGAAAATTCCGGAGCTGGCAGTGATGGCAAACGTCCTCAATCCTGAAACCGAGAGCACAACCCTGAATACCGAATTGGAAACCCCGACCCTTGAGCCTGCGACGGAGAATGTGCAGCCGCCGTACGAATCCACGTCCAACCCTGAGTCCGAAGCAACTCTGGAAGTTCCTTCGCTGGACGCCGATGCCTTAACCGAGCCTGCCGCTACGGCAGCCCCCTTAGATGAATCCGTCGAACCCGCCCAGGCAGCGCCTCAAGCTGCCGGCGCGCACGCCCCCGAGCACAGTTTCGAATCCGTGGACGACTTCTCCGCCGCACTGGAAGCCTTTGAGCGCGAGCAGGCGGCCGAAGCCGCGGCCGTGGAGGCCTACGGCGACAAGATCGTTCCCGGAACCGTCCTCAAGCAGACGGAAAAGTACCTGGTGGTCGATGTCGCCCTGAAGTCCGAGGGGCTGGTGCCCCTGGAGCAGGTCACCGACCATACCGGCGCCGTGAAGTTTCAGCCGGGCGAGGTGATCGATGTCGTGATCGAGCGCGAGGAGCCGGAGGGCGGCTACCTGGTCAGCTACGAGCGCGCGCAGCGACTGCGCGCGTGGGACACGATCGAGAAGGCCGCCGCGGAGAAGACCCCGATCATGGGCACGGTGGTCAGCCGCGTGAAGGGCGGCCTGACCGTGGATATCGGGATGAAGGCATTCCTACCCGGCTCGCAGCTTGAGATTCGTCCGGTGCGCAACCTGGACGGCTACCTCGGCCAGCAGATCGAAGTCCGCGTCATCAAGCTGAACAAGAAGCGCGGCAACGTGGTGGTCAGCCGCAAGGAAATCCTGGAAGAAGAGCAGAACGCCAAGCGCTCCGAGACCCTGGAGCACCTGGGCGAGGGCGCTGTGCTGACCGGCACGGTGAAGAACCTGACCGACTACGGCGCGTTTGTTGACCTGGGCGGCATCGATGGCTTGCTGCACATCACCGACATGAGCTGGGGCCGGCTGACGCATCCCCGCGACCTGGTCAACGTGGGCGATGAGATCCAGGTGAAGGTGCTCAAGTTCGACAAGGAAAAGCAGCGCGTCTCGCTGGGCTTCAAGCAGCTCACCCCTGACCCCTGGCTGGACGCCTCCGAGCGTTACCCGGTGGGAGCGCGCGTGCATGGCCGCGTTCTCTCCGTCACCGACTACGGCGCGTTCGTCGAGCTGGAGCAAGGCATCGAGGGCCTGGTTCACCTCTCCGAAATGACCTGGTCCAAGCGGCTGAAGCATCCCTCCAAGCTGGTCAAGCCGGGCGACGAGGTCGAGACGGTAGTGTTGAGCGTGAATCCGGCCGACCGGCGGATTTCGCTGGGCATGAAGCAGCTGATGGAAAATCCCTGGGAGAACCTCTCCGAGCGGTATCCGACCGGCGCGGTGGTCGAGGGCCGCGTGCGCAATCTGACCGACTTCGGAGCGTTCATTGAGATCGAGGACGGCATCGACGGCCTGGTTCACGTCTCCAACCTGAGCTGGACCAAGCGAGTGAAGCATCCCTCCGAGGTGGTCAAAAAGGGCGAAAAGGTGAAGGCAGTCGTTCTCGGTGTTGAGCCGCAGAACCGCCGGCTGAGCCTGGGCATCAAGCAGTTACAGCCCGACGTGTGGGAGAGCTTCTTCGCCCAGCATCGCGTTGGCGACGTGGTGCACGGCAAGGTGCTCCGCACGGCGCAGTTCGGCGCCTTCGTCGAGATCGCGGAGGGCGTGGAGGGTCTGTGCCACATCTCCGAATCCGGCGACGAACCGGGTCAACCTTCCAAGCTCGAAACCGGCCTGGAGCACGACTTCAAGATCATCAAGATCAATGTGGAAGAAAAGAAGGTGGGCTTGAGCCTGCGCGCCGTGGGCCGCGAGGCCAGCCGCGCCCACGTGGAGAGCTACAAGGCCGAGAGCCACAAGCACCCGGTCTCGAGTTCGACCACGACTCTGGGCGATCTGATCAACTGGAAGAGCGAGCGGTAAGAAAAACAGTGATCAGTGATCAGTGATCAGTGACAAATTGACGGCCACCCGCAAGGGTGGCCGTTTTGTTCTGGCCGCAACTCGCCGGGCCACTACGCGCTGCGCCGCTCGATTTGTACGCTGGTGGGCTGGGCGGCCTGCTCCTCGAAGATCACCAGTGCGTTCTCGGCGCGCAGCCAGTCACGCGGCACCAGGTAATACTGCTGCGTCGGCTGCCCGCCCGTCTCCGGGCTCACGATCAGCCAATGCCGCCCCACCCCGTGCCCGTTCACAAACATCATGCCCTTGGCCAGCCCCGCCGCGTTGATGCGGTAATCGGCGTCTGCGGCGAGCATCTGGGGTGTGAGGTGAAAGGGTGTCTTGTACCAGCTCAGCGTTTGCGGCTCGCCCAGGCTGGTCCACGCCGCGCCCTTTTCCACGACGCCCGCTTTTTCGCCGGCAAGGTACGGGATCATCTGCCAGCCGGTGAGCGGGGAGCCGTTGAGTTGGACGCCCTCCCAGATGCCTTTGCGCTCGAAGCTCATGGGGCTGTCGATCATCCAGTCGCCCTTGATCATGCCGAGGGCCGTGGCCAGCAGATCGAGGCGGTGCGGGCCGGCGGAGACATCGGCGAGGTTGAAGACATGGCGATAGCCGTTGGGGTTCGGCTTGTGGCCGTTCATGTAGACCCGCGGGTGCGCCGGGTCGTCGGGGGTGATGGGGCCGCGGTCTTCCTTAAGTGGGGCGACGGTCTGGCCGGCCAGCTTGCCGTCGAGATAGACGTAGAAGTAATCGCCGCCGTAGGGGATCACAAGCTCCTGCGGGCCGGCGGTCTCAATGTTGAGGGTGGTGCTGTACCAGCAGTAGTCGGTGTGGTCTTTGGTAAGGAGCAGCTGCTCCGTCGGCTGGTCGGCGTGAATCGCTTCACGGGCGCGGCGCTCGGGCATGGGCTCGCGCCATGCGCGCCAGTTCGACGCGCCGGCCACCGGTTCCCAGGACTTCTCTGTCCATGAGGACTGGATCTGCTGCTTGAGGGCTTCGGAGTCGAACACCGTTTTCCCATCTGGGCCGATGATCAGGGCGCTGGTCGGGTGGGCCCTGGGATTGCTCGCCGAGTTGGGCGGGTAGTTGAGGATGAGCCCCAGTTCCCTGCCCTTCCAGGTCCAGACGGTGCGCTGTGCGCCGCTGTCTGACGTGGTGACAGTGCGCTCGCCGTACATCAGATAGTCCTGCTGCGCCAGCAGCGCGCGGTGCAGATGGCCGAGGTACGCGCCCTTCAGCGTCACGCGCCCATAGGCGTCCAGCGGCGCGTGGAAGTCGTAGCTCGTCGTTTGCAGATACATGCTGTTCCGCGCAAAGTTCGTCCCGCCATGACCCATGTAGTAGTTGAACCCCGCCCCGCCGTTGGCTAGGAAGACCAGAATGGCGAGCGCGAGTGTGTGCGGATCGCGGTCCCGCCGGATCGGGTTGGTCTCGCCCCAGACCTGGTACCAGGCCGGGTAAAGCTCGGTCCACAGCAGCGGATCGCGCTGGTCTTTGGCGCGGACCTGAGCGATGCGCTGCGGCGTGATCTCCGATCCATTCAGCGTGGCAATCGGCCCCTCCGACGCGCCCTCGCACATCGTCGTCGGCACGTCCGCAAAGCCGATGCGCTTGGCCAGGTCGGCCATCCATTGCAGATACTCCTGCCCGGCCTGGCCGTAACGGGCGGCCACGTTGGCGTACTCGTTTTCAACCTGGATGAGCACCACCGGGCCGCCGCGCGTGGCCAGGTGCGGATTGACCTGTTCGGCAAGACGCACGAAAAACTTTTCCACGCGATCGAGGTAAGGCTGGTTGTAGGTGCGCAGGGTGATGCCGGGTATGTCGCGCAGGTAGGGCGGAAAACCGCCGAAGTTCCACTCCGCGCAGCAGTAGGGACCGGAGCGCAAAAAGACCTGGAGGCCACGCTCTTTTGAGAGGTCGAGGAAATGGCCGAGGTCGCGCTCGCCGGTGAAGTCGTACACGTCGCGCGAGGTCTCGTGGTAGTTCCAGAAGACGTAGGAGGCGACGCCGGTGAGGCCGAGTTCTTTGCTGCGGTCGAGCAGGTGGGGCCACATGGCGCGGGTGGAGCGGGCGTAGTGCATCTCGCCGTAGATGGCCAGCTCGCGCCGGCCGTGGAAGATGAGGGAACGCTCGTCATACGTGACGGCGGGGGCGCTGCCGTTGGGGCTGGGCGCGCTGGCGCTGAGGGCTGGAAAACCCCAGAGACGCGGGCCGGCGATCAGCGCTGCTCCCGCGCCTTTCATGAAAACGCGCCGCGGAATTCCGGACTCGGATGAACTCATGGAAAGACCCTCCTGCTGGCCGGCGGCTCTGCGCTGGAACAGAGGCCACGCGCAAGCGCGCTTGCCGCCGACGGACCATCCTATCAGGAGGCGGGCTGCGGCGGGCGCAGGGCCAGGACGGCCACGATGCCCAGCGAAACGAGAATGCTGAAGAGCGCGAAGAGAAAGGCGCTGGCATAGCCGAAGAAGCCGATGACCCCGCCGGCGACGGGGCCGGTAAGGAAGAACGAGACATCAGCAAAAGCCGTGAAGACGGCCAGCGCGGTGCCGCGGTTGTTCTCCGTGACGCGCTTGACCGCCTCCACGCCCAGCGCGGGAAAGACCAGCGCCCAGCCAGCCCCGGTGAGCGAGGCGCCGGCCAGAGCGATCCAGGGCGAGGGCGCGCGCCACAGCAGCAGCATGGCCAGCGATTCGATCAGCAGGCACAACATGGCCACGGGGTAGCCGCCGAAGCGGTCGATGGTGTGGATGAACAGCAGGCGCGCCACAATGAACGCGAGGCCGAAGCCGGTCAGGCAGAGCGCCGCGCCGTTCCAGTGGCGGCTGGCGTAGAACAGCGTGACGAAGGTGGCCAGCACGCTGTAGCCGACGCCGCCCAGCGCCAGGCTCATGCCGTGGGGGAATACGCGGACCATGACGTGTTTGAAGGGCAGATGCTTGCCGGGCACAACCCGCACCGGGCACTTGCGCGTGGCGATGAAGAAGCTGACCGCGCCGATGACCACGGTGACCAGGCCGATGGAGACGAGGCCCCACTGCTGGTAGATGACCACGCCCAGGGGCGCGCCCAGGGCCATGGCTCCGTAGACGCTGATGCCGTTGTAGGAGATGACCTTGGCCATGTGCTCGTGCCCGGCATCGGTGATGCCCCACAGCGTGGCGCCGGTCGAGCCGAGGCTCTCGCCCACGCCCAGCACCAGGCGGCTGGCAATCAGGACCGAGAAGCTGAGCCACGGCCGCGCGTGCAGCAGCGCCGCGGTCACCAGCAGCGCGCCGCTCAGGGTGCAGGCCGCCATGCCGCCCAGGACGGAGACCTTCGCGCCTCGGTGGTCGCTGATGCGCCCGGCCCAGGGACGGCTGGCCAGCGTGGCAATGTACTGGATGCTGATCACCAGGCCGGCCAGCGCCGCGCTGAAGCCCATGCGCAGGTGCACGTAGGGAGGCAGAACCGCCAGCGGCAGGCTGATGGAGAGATAGCAGATGAAGGAGAAGTAGACGAAGCCCAGGATGCGACGAGTGTCGGCGCGGCGCACATCGGCGCCGTCGGCGTCAGCGCATGGGTCGGAAACAGCAGTGGGGAGCGAATCTTGCATGGGTCGGGGCAGGAGTCTGCGGACAGGATCAGCTATCCCTAGTATAACGAAGGCGCGGTGCGGGGCGATGAGCGCAATTCCGCGCTGCCGTTACTTCCTTAAGGCCGGTTATACCAGGACATCAAGCAATCAGCTGAGTGGCCTATCTAATCTGGAGGTCTAGCTGCTCTGTCGCCAATGTACCTGACCATTCGCTTATCATGTTCCGCACGGTACAAGTTGAACGCTCTCTCATAGTCTTTGGAGTCGCGCTGTGGAGGACGATAATGCGGATCTGCCTGCAATTCCAGGGTTACGAGAGTATCCACGAACTCCCATCTGGCTTGGTTTGGCCTGGCTTTAACCAGCGCCCTCATTGCATTGATGGCCGTGGCGCTGTAGGGCGATCCAAACAAGCCTGCCTCGAATTCCCAATCTAAATTCTGATCCCATGACCAATAGCGCCGTACAAGCTCCCGCGTAGCTTCTTCAGACCCGAGGAACCGAAGCACCCGGGCGGCGTGCCGTTTCTCGTCATCTGTGGACGCGGGCGAGTCGAGTACTCCGACTGCCTCGGCAAGTTGGGCTGATTGCCACTCCGGATCGGCAGCAATAACTCGAAACTCAATCGTGTTGGAACGCAGCGGAATTGGGTTTCCGTCCCACGAGTGGACATCCTTCTCACTGCCAACGCTGATGCGGTATCCGATTATGCTAAGCCGATATGATCCCGGCGGAAGCGATTCCCACTCATTTAACTCGATGTCAACATCGCGCGATGCTGGTCCGAGGCCTTCTTCGGAGGACAAGCCGCCCTCTATGAAGAACTCCGCAGAATTGAAATAGTCGCGCAAGGGGTCGATGCCTACTGCGGGTTCGATACAGAAGACCTCCATCCCCTCCAATCGGCCACTACGGTCGTAGCTCCTATTATCCAGAAGGTATTTCCCGCGGACCCGCGCCTGATATTTGGCAATAAGTGCGACAATCTCGCCCTGACGAAACACTGTTTGATGATTCGCTGTTTCGAGGGTGAGGGAGGGGTCATGCGGAGGCGCAATAGCCGACCGACAAGTGCCGAGTTGTTGCACCTCAGCCTGAGCTCGCTGCAGCGAAAATAAAGCCGAGACAGCGCAGAGAATAAACAAGCATATGGCTCGACGCCTCATGTTTAGCCGCTTCTATCCCAAGTAGATGGACAAATAATACGCCTTTTTGCCTGTCAATTGGCTGCTGCTTGGCCGCTAGGAAGTTCCAACCTGGCGTTCGCTCTACCGCGCGGGTTGGGCAATCGATAGACTGGAAGCATGCTGGGATTTCACGTGGAGCACTTTGGATGCCGGGCGGCGCGCGCCGATGGCGAGGCGGTCAGCAGCCGTCTGGTGGCCGCGGGGCAGTGCGTGCGGCAGCCCCACGAGGCCGATGTGGTCGTGGTGAATACGTGCAGCGTGACGGCGGAGGCCGACCGCGAGGCGCGGGCCTTCATCCGCCGTACCCACCGCCAGAATCCCACCGCCCGGATCGTGGTGACCGGCTGCTACGCGCAGCGCGCGCCTGAAGAGCTGGCCGCGATGGAGGGCGTGGCCGCAGTGGTGGGCAACAGCCACAAGGCTCTTGCGCCGCAGATTATTTTGGGGCTGAGCGGGCGTGGCGCTGATACGGCATCCGCAAACAGGACTGTGGCGGGCGCAGAGGACGCGACGGCGACGCAGATGGTCGGCGTCGAGGCGCTACTGAGCAGCGGCACGGCGGGCAAGACTCCAATCTACGCCGACGATCGCTTTGCCCATTCCTTCCTCGAAGAGACGCAACTCGTGCCCGGCGCGCAGACGCGGCCCAACCTGAAGATTCAGGAGGGCTGCGGCAACCGCTGCACCTTCTGCGTCATCCCCCTGACGCGAGGCCCGTCCAAAAGTCTGCCCCACGCAGTGGTGCTGCGGCAGGTTGCGGCATTTGTTGCGGCAGGCGGAAACGAGCTGGTGCTATCCGGAATCAATCTGGGCCGCTGGGGGCGGGATTTGGCGGCCTCTCGGCTCGCCGGCATGCAGAACTTGTCTCCTGCTTTCGGCCATTTGCGAGGAACTCCAATGGCTGAAGGCGGAACGCCCGCGACGACGCTGGCGAGTCTAGTCCGGCGCATCTTTGCGGAGACTGCCCTGCCCCGGCTGCGGCTCAGCTCGATTGAGCCGATGGACTGGAACGCGGAGCTGATCGCCCTGATGGCCGAGTTCGGCGGAAAGCGGCTGGCCCGCCACGCGCATCTGCCGCTGCAGTCCGGCTCGGATGCGGTGCTCAGGCGGATGCACCGGCGCTACCGGCCCTGGCACTACGCGGAAAAAGTTGAGGCGCTGCTCGGCGCCGCCGGACCCGATCTGACCCTGGGCGCGGACGTGATGGCGGGCTTTCCAGGCGAAACCGAGCGCCAGTTTGAGGAGACTCTGGAGATGATTCGCGCGCTGCCCTTCGGCTACCTGCACCTGTTTCCGTTTTCGCCGCGGCCGGGAACCAGGGGATGGGAGCTGCACGCGGAGTCGCCCGTGCCGGCTGATGTGGTCGAGGAGCGCATGGGGGCGCTGCGGGCGCTGGCCGCGGAAAAGACCCACGCGCACCGCGGGCGCTTTATTGGGCGCACGCTGGAGGCGATCACGCTGCGCACGCCGGAGGCTCTGGCCGCGCAGAAGCGCACCGCGGCGCTGACGGAGAATTTTCTGCCGGTGGAGATGGCGGGACGGCTGGAGGCCAACCGGCTGGTGCGCGTCCGCGTGAGCGGGCTGACGGCCGGCCAGGCGCTGGCGGCCACGGAGGTTTGCGCGGCAAGGCCTTGCACAGCATCTTCGTAGCATCTCTTGTACAGCGCCTTCCTAGCCTCTTGACAAGCCCGGAAAAGCGGCTCAGGATTTTCGCAGAATGAAGTTCCGCCGGGTATTTTTTGGGGCCGGCGAATGGATTTTTGTGAGTGGGGACGCGGCCTCTGTTTGCCGCTGCTGCGCACAGTGGCCTGTTTTGACGCCGAGTTGCACGGAGGCGGCCATGGTGGTCAGAACGCAGTGCGCAGTGCGCGGAGTGATCAAACTGTATATCGGCGCGAAAAACGCCAGACGCTATTTCCCCAGGAGAGTGTCAACAGTTGAACTGCTCCTCGGGCATCTTCACATTCTTTGCGGGCTGACACCCGATTTTTGGAATGACCGGCCTGAGATTTACGATCCCCGGTTGAGCGACTGGCTGGAGCACAGGTTCTACCATCACAGTCTGTGTCGAGAGCCGGTTCGGCTGGCGATGTATCCAGTTGGGAATAACAGCTTCCGCCTCCATCCCCTTGCGCTGCCTCCTGTCTCGCTGAGCGGGTCGTCCCGGGGCTGACCAGGCGTCCGGCGCTGTGGTTCCGCGGACTGAGGCGAAGATGCGCTGCAACGGCGCTCTCTCAAGAATGTGGCGCTTTTCCCCATTGCTCGACGCCAGGTATCTGGTGACCATCGTATGCGGGTGAGAACGAGCGGAACCATGACAACAAGGAACAGGGGCAGTGGAACGAAGCGGAGGGTCTCCAGCGCGCTGGATTCCTGCCGTGTGTACGGCGGATCGGCCCTTTGTCCAGCGCGGCCAAGCCGATGCTATACTTAGCCTGCGTACTTGTGTCCGCGGCGCACCTGAAAGATTGAAGCTGCGGGCGCGGCATCTGCCTGATTTGGGGGCGGATGCCAAGGGAACAACATGTGGAGGAACCCATCGTACTCGACAAACGTTCGGCCAAGTCCTTTATCCGCATCAACGAGCGAATCCGCGCCCGCGAAATCCGCGTGATCGACGAAAATGGCGAACAGCTGGGCATCATGGCGCCCTTTGAAGCGCTGAAGGCGGCCCGGGAACGCGGCCTGGACCTGGTGGAAGTCTCGCCCAACGCGGTCCCGCCGGTCTGCCGCATTCAGGACTACGGCCGCTACCTCTACGAGAAGGAAAAAAGCGAGCGCGCGGCCCGGAAAAAGCAGAAAGTCATCGTGGTCAAGGAGGTCAAGTTCTCCGTGACCGTGGACGAGCACGACTACCAGACCAAGAAGAACCAGGCGGTTCGCTTCCTGACCGGCGGCGACAAGGTCAAGGCGAGCCTGCGCTTTCGCGGGCGGCAGATGGCGCACCGCGACCTGGGCTACGCCATCATCAACCGGCTGATTCAGGATGTGGGCGAGGCGGGGATGGTGGAGTTCATGCCGCGCATGGAAGGTACCATTCTGCATGCGATCCTGGCGCCGGCCAAGCGCCAGGACGCGCCCAGGCCCAAGCCGGCAGCGCCTCCGCAGCAGACCGCATCCGCGCAATAAGACAGCTAACCGAAGCAGCGGTGGGGCAAACGCCACCGGCCGGGCCGCCGCGCCTGCGGAGAGCGCGGGTCATGCGGTAGACTTCCGGACGCTATGAAAATTCGATTTTGCCTGTTGCCTGTTCTGCTGCTGTTTGCCAGCCTTGAGACCGGCCTGGCCGCCGCGCAGGACGCGAGCCTCCCGCATCTGGACTCGCCTCATCTGGAGCTCCGCGGCGCCGCTACGCAATTGATCGTGGACGGCCAGCCGTTCCTGATGCTCTCTGGCGAGCTGCACAACTCCTCCGCGTCCAGCCTGGAGTCTATGAAGCCGATCTGGCCGAAACTTCAGGCTCTTGGCCTCAATGCAGTGGTGACCCCGCTGAGCTGGGAGCTGATTGAGCCCGAGGAGGGCCACTTCGATTTCACCCTGGTCGACGGGCTGCTCGCGCAGGCGCGGGCTGCGCACGAGCGCATCGTCTTCCTCTGGCTGGCGACCTGGAAGAACGGCGTTTCCAGCTACGCGCCGGTGTGGGTGAAGCGGGATACGCACCGGTTTCCGCGGGTGGTGGAGCGCGGCATGGAGATTGAGACGCTGAGCACGCTGGGCACGGCCACGCAGCAGGCGGACTCACGCGCCTTTGCCGCGCTGATGCGGCACCTGAAGGAAGTGGACGGCCGCGATCACACCGTTCTCATGATGCAGATTGAGAACGAGGTGGGCGTGTTGGGCGACTCACGCGACCACTCCGAGGCCGCCAATCAGGCGTTCGCGTCGGCGGCGCCGGCGGAGCTGACTGCGTACCTGCAGGCGCACCGGGACCAGCTCTATCCGGACCTGAAAGCGCGCTGGGACGCCAACGGCCACAAGATGAGCGGCACATGGGCGGAGGTCTTCGGCGACACGCCAAAAGGGGACGAGATCTTCATGGCCTGGCGCTACGCGCACTTTGTGCATGCCGTGGCGCAGGCGGGCAAGGCGGAGTACAACCTGCCCATGTATGTGAACACCTGGCTGGCGGGCGATCTGGCCATGCCGGGCGAGTATCCCAGCGGCGGGCCCGAGCCGTGGGTGGTGGACGTGTGGAAGGCCGCCGGGCCGGGCATCGATTTCTACTCGCCCGACCTGTATTCGCCGAACTTCGAGGAGTGGTGCAGGCGCTACCATCGTGCGGGGAACCCGCTGTATATGCCGGAGACGCGCGGCGGGGCTGCCGGAGCGGCGGATGTGTTTTATGCGCTGGGCGAGGAGGCGGGGTTTGGGTTTTCGCCGTTCGCCATCGAATCTGAGGCGAGTGAGACCGATCCGCTGGGTGAGAGCTATCGCCTGCTAGCCAGCCTGACGCCGCTGATCCTGGAGCACCAGAGCGCGGGCGATATCCATGGCTTTGTGCTCAATACGGACCACCCTTCGGCCGATTTCACCATGAACGGGTACACGCTGCACGTGAGCGGAATCAACAACCGCGACAGCTCGGCGGTGGGCTTCGGGCTGATTATGGCCACGGGGCCGGACGCGTTTCTGGGCGCGGGCAAGGGCTTTCACGTCACGTTTACGTCGCGCTCCGGGCCGCAGGCGGGGATTGCCGCGATCGACGAGGGAAAGTTCGTGGACGGCAAGTGGATTCCGGGGCGGCGGCTCAACGGCGACGAGAACGAAGGCGGAAAGGCCTGGCGCTTCGATGCGTCCGAGGAGCGGATTGAGAAGATTTCGCTCTATCGGTACGAGTGAGGGGTGTGGAAGGGATTCCGGACGAGGGCCGGGGCTCCGATGGACATTGGACCCTCACAAAGCGATAATGAAAGAAGGAGGCGCTTATGGGCTATCTTGGTGAAATCGGCAGCTCCAGGTACAAAGGCCCGGGGTACGACGACCGCGGGAAGAAGCTTGACCCGAGTACACCAGTAAAACTTCCTCCTCCGGTGAAGGTGCCACCGCCGCCAGCACAATCGAGTGCTCCAAAGCAGTAAGTAAGAGAAAGATAAGGAGCCGCTCACGATGCCGGCCACCCTTCTTGCCCTGCAGATTTTCCTGATCCTGCTGCCTGGGTTCTCCGCAGCGTACGTCGTTCAGGCTCTGGCTACGCGGCGCACGCAGACGGATTTCGAGCGCGTGGTCGAGGCTGTCGTCTTCAGCTTTCTCATCTATGTCTGCTACATCCCTCTGAATGGCGGAAAGCTGCCGTTTCACATCCTGCATGACCCCGCTGGCAAGTTAGGCGACACCGTGCTGTGGGAGCCTGCGCAGTTGGCCTGGCTTGCCGCCGTATCCCTGCTCTTCGCGCTGCTCGCGGTGGCCTATATCAAGTTCGACGGCAATCGCGTCTTTCGCGCCATGCGGCTGACCGAGCGCACGACGCATAATTCCATCTGGAACGATGTTTTTGAACTTGAGGCGATTGATGGCCAGCCTATCCAGGTGGAATTGGGGGACGGCAAAAATGTTCTGGGCGTTCTAATGTATTACTCGGATGATTCAGCAGATGGGTCTATCTATCTGAAGCAAGCATCGTGGGTGGATGCAGACGGCCAACCGGTCGAGATTCCCGGTCCCGGCATCCTGTTGACCAAGAATAGCGGCATTCGGACCGTGAGCCTGCTGAATCCGGCAGAGGATGCGCCAGCAACGGAGACAGGCCCCGTTGCATCCTAGCGGCTAAGGATCTCAGACTGCGCTCAGTTCCGCCGCGTTAAAATTCTGGTATGCCCGCAACCGCGCTTTCACCGGAAATTATGGCCAGGTATGAGCCCGTGATCGGGCTCGAGGTGCACGTGCAGCTGCTGACCGCGACCAAGGCCTTCTGCGGATGCGCCAACCGCTTCGGCTCGGAGCCGAATACCAACATCTGCCCGGTCTGCCTGGGACTGCCGGGAGCGCTGCCGGTGCTGAATGAGAAGGCCGTGGAGTTTGCCGCGCTGGCTTCGATGGCGCTCAACTGCGAGGTGCGCGAGCGGTCGATCTTTGCGCGCAAAAATTACTTCTATCCCGACCTGCCCAAGGGCTACCAGATCTCCCAGTATGACAAACCGCTGGCCGAGCACGGCTGGATTGACGTTCCCAAGTCCGGCGGCGGCGCGCGGCGCATCGGCATTACCAGGCTGCACATGGAAGAGGACGCGGGCAAGAGTTTGCACGAGGGGTTCCCGGACTCCGCGACGCACACCTATCTCGACCTGAACCGCTGCGGCACGCCGCTGGTGGAGATCGTCTCCGAGCCGGACATTCGCACGCCGGACGAAGCCTTCGAGTACCTGACGCGGCTGAAAGAGATTCTTCTCTACACCGGCGTTTCGGATTGCAACATGGAAGAGGGTTCGCTGCGCTGCGATGCGAACGTAAGCGTGCGGCTGAAAGGCGCGGAGCGCTTTGGGACCAAGGCCGAGGTGAAGAACGTCAACAGCTTCCGGTTTGTGCGCTTGGCCCTGGAGTACGAGATCGAGCGGCAGATCGAGGTGATCGAGTCGGGCGGGCGGGTGATGCAGGAGAGCCGCCTGTGGAACGCCAACGAGGGACGTACTTACCCAATGCGTTCCAAGGAACAGGCGCACGACTACCGGTATTTTCCCGAGCCGGATTTGCCGCCTCTGGTGGTTTCAGCGGAGTTCCTGGCTGAAACCCGGAAAAAACTGCCGGAGTTGCCGGAGGCGCGGCGGGCGCGGATGATCGCCGAGTACGAGCTGGCCGCGCAGGATGCAGCCACGCTGACCGCCTCGCGCGGGTTTGCCGATCGGTTTGAGGCCGCGGCGAAGACCGCGAAGAACCCGCGGCGGGTCGCCAATGTGCTGCTCAGCGAGGTGGGCGGGCGGCTGAAGGCGCTGGGCCTGGAGCAGGAGCACTCGCCGGTTTCGATGGCGGGGATTGTGCTGGCGGCGGATCTGCTCGAGGTCGGAACCATCAGCTCCAGGCAGATGAAGCAGCTCTTCGATGTGTGCTTTGACAAGGGCGAGGACTTTCCGGCTGTCTATGAGCGGGAAAAACCGCAGCAGATTACCGACGCGGGCGCACTGCAGGCGCTGATCGACGAGGTGATTGCCGCAAATCCCAGGCAGGTGGAGCAATACCGCGCGGGCAAGAAGACCGTGGCGGGATTCTTCGTGGGCCAGGTGATGCGGGCCACCAAGGGCCAGGCCAACCCGGCAATGCTGAATGAGCTGGTGACGAAAAAGCTGGAGGGTTAAGCATTCGATTGCCGGCAAAAACGCAGCTACAGCATTTTCGATTTTGCTCTTTACAGAATCCACGCAGCCGCGTGGCCCGCCGCGCCGGGCCGCCTTCTCAACTGCCGTGATCTCAACATGGGAAGCGAAAATGTTCTGACGGCCCTCCCTGAATTGAGAGGCGGGCCGTTTTTCGGGTTCCGATTTTCTTCCATGGCTGGTTTGCCGGGCACGGGTCCGTGTCAGAAAGACCGGGCCCCGGAGAGTTTTGCCCTACTTCAGTTTCAGGTAGGCAACGAACTTGGTCCGCGTGTCCCACGTGCTGACGGTCTTGACGGCGGATTTCTTTGAGCCTTTTTCCGCCCACAGCTCATAGTCCACCTGCATGTTCACCTGGGCAAACTGGTAGGAACCATCCTGTATTGAAGTAAAACTGCGAATCGATCTGGTCTTCAGATTTTTCAGAAAGACGGTTGCGCCCGGCACCGGGTTGTTGCTCTGATTCAGGACCACGCCCGACACGACGCGGAAGCTCTGGTCCTGCGCCTGCGCCGGCCACGGCCCCACGCCAGCTCCAGCTTCACCGCCGCCCGGAGCCAGAGGAACCAGGCCAAAAGCCAGCGCCGCAAAGACCGCGCCAGTCACCCAAATTGTCGGTTTTACTCTCACTCCTCCTCCTTGTCCTCGTCAAAGAGCTCTTCCGCTCCTTCATAGTACGCCGCATCCACCTTTGCCAGCTCCAGCGGATCCACCCCAACCACCTCGTATTCGCTGCCGCACTCGTCGCAGGCAAGCACGTCGCCTTCTTCCAGTTCGTCCACTTCCACATCCAGTTCGTTTTCGCATTCAGGGCAGGTGGGCATGGCAGCCTCCTCGCTTTCCAGGACAATGTCACGCATTGCGAAACCCAAGCACCTTGCAGTGCGCAAGGTTATTTTTGGAGAGAACCCGCCTCGCGGTCAAGAGCACGCAACGGAGGCCGCGGCATGGAGCCCGGGAGGCGGCGGTCTCCGCCTGATCATGAGACGCTGCCGCACGGGAATGGCTGCGGCCCTCCTAGGGTGTATCGACATATACGGGTGCGCAGCGTTGCGAGGGAAAATCGGGCCAGAACCGGGGTCCCCACGGACAGGTCTTAGTCCGTGGGGCGGAGACGAAGCCGAGCCCGAAGGCTGTGGCGGGCCCACCGTCAAGGGCGAGAATGAAGTATGGCCCGATTTTCACCGCAACCCTGGGCCCCAAACGTGCGAACTTTGCACGTTTGGGCAGAAGTCGAAGGGACGGGGCCATTTCCCCTCATTTCGTCGTCGATCGTCGCTAGCAGACACCCGGTATCCACCCCACGGACTAAGACCCGTCCGCGGGGGCCCCGGTATGCGTCGCTCCTCACTCCTAGAACTGAGAAAAAATGGCTCCCGTCGTTGCACGCCCGTATATGTCGATACACCCTAGCAACCGGGCCGGTCAGGAACCGGGAAAGGCGGCTCCGCGCAGCGCGCGGGCCTACATCACACAGCCTGGCAAACCGCTTAGGCGCATCTTCGGAATCCACATACACTTCTTGAGAGCTGCGAAAACTCGCCTTTACTTCCACCCCAGGGACGAGCCCGCCGCGGCGGACGTGGGGAGCCCGGCCGGAAAAGGCCGCTTGAGAACCCCTCTTCGCTCTACAGAACTTCCGAAAATGCTATAACCTGAGGAGAACGATGCCCAGAATCGGCGCCAGTCCGTTCTCCTTTCCCGATTTCCGCGGGGCCACCCGCCGCCTGATCCTCGCCAACCTGGGCGCGTACTTCGCCCTGGCTCTGCTTGGGCTCGCGCTGCCCGCCGTGGCCGGGGAGTTGAACGCGCTGCTCACCTTTGCGCCCTCCGCCTTCCTGCACGGCGCGCTGTGGCAGCCGCTGACCTACAGCTTCATGCACTACGGCATCTTCGGAACCCTCTTCGAGCTGCTCTCGCTCTGGTTCCTGGCCGGCTTTCTGGAGGGACTGCACAGCTCCGGCTGGGTCACGGGTCTCTACGCCGCGTCCGTATTGGGAACGGCCGTGGCCGCGTTGGCTCTCTACCTCGTCGGCGGCACCCTCGGCCTTGCCACCGTTGAGATCCCGCTGTACGGCTGCATCGGCGGCATCTTCGGCCTGCTGGTCGCCATCGGCGTGCTCTACGGAGAGATGGAGTTTCTGCTCTTTTTCGCCATTGGCATCAAGGCCAAGTACATGGCCGCCATGTACGCGCTGATCGTGCTCGCCATGCTCTTCGGCCAGGAGCGGATGTACGCCTTTGCCCAGCTGGGCGGGGCAGCGGCTGGGCTGCTCTACCTGCGCATGGCGCCGCGCCGCGGCATGCAAGTCTCCTTCAGCGAGAAGTGGTACGGGTTGCGCAACCGCTATTACCGCTGGAAGCGCCGCCGCGCCGCGCGCAAGTTCGAGGTGTATATGCGCTCGCAGGGCACGCCCAGGCGCTTCGACGGCAGAGGCCGGCAGATCGACGACGATCCCGACGACAAGAAGCGCTGGAACTGACCCCTCCGCGGTCTTATCTCTCCTGTGATTCCGCGGCACGATACAATCTTTCAGGATGACAGGCGGAATCGCATTTCTCTTTCCCGGGCAGGGCTCGCAGGCCGCCGGCATGGGACGGGCGTTGGCCGAGCAATTCCCCATCGCCGCTCAAACCTTTGCCGAGGCCGATGAGGCGCTGGGATTTTCGCTTTCCGGGCTCTGTTTCAACGGTCCTGAGGAGGATCTTCGGCTGACGGAGAATACCCAGCCGGCGATTCTCGCCGTGAGCGTGGCCGCGTGGCGGGTGCTGGCGCAGCACGGCGTGCAACCGGCGCTGGCCGCGGGACATTCGCTGGGCGAGTGGTCGGCGCACGTGGCCGCAGGCACGCTCGGCTTTGCCGATGCGGTGCGCGCCGTGAAGGCGCGCGGACGCGCCATGCAGCAGGCCGTTCCCGCCGGTCAGGGAGCCATGGCCGCGGTGCTGGCCCTGGATGCGGCGCAGGTGGCCGAGGCCTGCGCGGAGGCAGCGCGCGAGACCGGGCTGACCGTGGCTGCCGCGAATCTGAACTCGCCGAATCAGACGGTCATCTCCGGTGCGCTGGCGGCCGTGGAGAAGGCTGCCGCGCTGGCCAAGGCCAAAGGCGCGCGGCGAGCCGTGATGCTGCCGGTGAGCGCGCCTTTTCATTGCACGCTGATGCAGCCCGCACAGGAGGAAGTTGCGCGGGTGCTGGCCCGGCTCACGCTGGCCGATCCGCGCATTCCCGTGGCCGCCAACGTGACCGGAGACCTGGTGGTGACGGCTGCCGGGGCGCGCGACGCGCTCATCCGCCAGGTGACCGGCGCGGTGCGCTGGGTGGATTGCGTGCAGGCGCTCGTCGGCGCGGGGGCGCAGGCGTTCGTCGAGGTGGGACCGGGGAAGGTGCTATGCGGACTGATGAAGCAGATCGATCCGGCGCAGAGGGCTCTGAACGTCGAAGACCCGGCGGGCTTGGAAAAAACCCTGGGCGAACTGACCGCGATGGCGGCGAATCCAGCGTAGGCGGCTACTTCGAATAAAACTCCGGGTTGATCTCCATGTCCGGCGGCGAGAAGTCCAGGGTGTGCGTCTTGGGGTCGTAGGCCAGGTTCAGCGCACCGCTCTTGCGGCCGTTGATGAGCACCGCCAGCAGCAGCACGTTTCCGTAGACGTGCGAGGCCGCGATGCGATGGGTTTTGATGACGCCGTACTCGTTGTCCGGGCTGGTACTGCTCCAGTCCTGCTGAAAGCGGCTGAAGGGATAGGTGTGGTACCGCTGCGCGTGCTGCTGCCAGTTGGGATCGTTCATCCAGATCCCATAGGCCCTGGTCAGATCGTTCTGCTCCACGGCGGTAAGATAGCGGTTCACATCGGCCTTGCCGTAGATATAGGCATTCCAGTGCCAGGGAAAGTCCACCGGGCACCCGGCTACGGCCCACCAGCCGAAAAACGCCACAAACAGCGTCACCGCGACGCCGATGAGAATCGCGCGCTTCCGCCGGTAGGCGGCCGCGTCAAAGACAGGAGCATCGAGCAGAGTCATTGGAGTTTTCCCCCGGTTAGGATACTGCATGCGGCCTGGAATTAAGTGGTCAGTGATCAGTGGTCAGTAAACAGTGGTTAGTTTCTCGCCTGCTTCCTGGGCCGCGATCTGCTCTGTCCGGCTGCAGACAGAACTTCCCCTATGCAGCAGTGCCTATCCGGTTAGACACCGGAAGCGGATTTCCGGTTCCATCCCCGGCTGCAAATCCTATGATGCGGCTTGTTCAGCCGGCCACTGACCACTGTCCACTGTCTAGCTTTCCCGGCTGTAGGTGGTGCGGCTCTTTTCGGCATGGCGCTCCATGGCCAGCTCGATCAGGCGCGTGATCAGGTTCTTGTAGCTGAGGCCGGAGGCCTGCCACAGCTTGGGATACATGCTGATGCTGGTGAAGCCGGGCATGGTGTTTACTTCGTTCAGATAGATGCGGCGTTTGCCGCCCGGCTCCATCAGGAAGTCCACCCGGGCCAGACCGCAGAGATCGCAGGCACGGAAGGCGGCCACGGCCATCTCGCGCACACGCTTTGTGTCCGCCTTGCTCAGCTTTGCCGGGATCACGAGTTTCGATCCTTCTGACAGATACTTGGCCTCGTAGTCGTAGAACTCCTTGCCGGGAATGATCTCGCCGGCCACGCTGGCCTGGGGCGCGTCGTTGCCCAGAACAGCGACCTCCAGCTCGCGGGCCTTGAGGGCCTGCCCGCCAACGCCCTGCTCGACCACCAGCTTGCGGTCGAACCTCGCAGCCAGGTCGAGAGCCGGAGCCAATTCTTTGCGGTTATGCACCTTGCTGATTCCGACCGACGAGCCTAGGTTCGCCGGCTTGACGAAGACCGGATACTTCAGCGCCGCCTCGATGCGCGCGATGGCCTTGCGCGGCGCGCTCTCCCACTCGGTGCGCAGAAGGGTCACGTGCCTCACCATCGGCAGGCCGGCCTGGGCGAAGAGCCGCCTCATCACGTCCTTGTCCATGCCCGCAGCCGAGCCCAGCACGCCCGCGCCCACGTAGGCGATGCCGGCCAGCTCAAACAATCCCTGGATCGTGCCGTCCTCGCCGAAGGTCCCGTGCAGCACGGGAAAGATCACGTCCAGCGACTGGCCGCCCAGGGCCGCGTGGCTGTCCACGGCGGTGATTGCGGCGGGCTCGGATGGTTCCGGGGCGAGCAGCGTGGGCTGGCCCTCGGCCAAAACACGCGCGCCCGGCGTGGACGCCGGATCGCCGGCCCGCAGCTTCTTTTTCGCCGCAGGCAGCCGCGCCGATTCAGGGCCGTTGCCTTCCAATAATCCCTGCGCCGCGCCAGCCGTGAGCCAGTGGCCGCTTTTCGTAATCCCGATCGGCACTACGTCGAATTTCTTGCGATCGATCGCCTGCAAAATCGAAGCCGCCGAGAGCAGCGAAACCTCGTGCTCGCCGCTCCGCCCGCCAAAGACGATGCCGACGCGGAGTTTTCTGGCCATCAAGAGTGATTCTAGTCGGGTATGCTGAGTTGACCCTTGTTTAGCGTGGTAACCGATCATGAAGGGTTGGATATTCCGCTTGACCAAAGGAGAATAAAAAGCGAATACTCAATTGTGCGAGCGAATCATGGCGTACGGGTTTCGTCGGGAGCCCCACGGATGGCGAATTCAATTGAAAACTTGCGCGTGGAAGATGACGGACTCGTGTGCGGAGAAGTGGGCAGATGGGCGAAGACAAAATATCGGCTGGTGTCGCTCTATGATCAGCTATTCGCCACTGGAATGAAAAGGAAGTGGGATCAGAGGGTTTATATCGACCTTTACGCAGGCGCTGGGTACAGCAAAATTCGGGAAACCGACATGCGCCTCAAAGGCTCCCCCGTCTTGGCGCTGGAAGTAGCCGACCCCTTCGACAAATACATCTTCTGCGAGGAAGAAGTTGAACTCCTTTCAGCGCTGAAGGCCCGAACAAAGCGACTCTCACCCGAAGCGAATGTCACGTTTGTACCCGGCAGCTGCGACGCGGAAATTGAGAAGATCTGTGCTGAGGTCCCTGTGGGCCGGACAGGCAAGGGATCGTTAAGCCTCTGTTTTGTTGATCCATACGATTTCGGCCTGAAGTTCGAGACGCTGCGGAAGATCTCGGCGTTTAGGGTCGATTTCTTAGTGCTGCTTGCAGTTGGGATGGATGCGAACCGCGCTTACGACCACTACGTAGACGGAGGCAATCCGAAACTTGACGAAGCCCTGGGCAACGCGGCTTGGCGAGAACGGTGGAAATCGCGGCCACGCGGACGAGATGAATTTCTGAATTTCATTGCGGAAGAATTCGCGTCGAGCATGAGATCCCTTGGCTACTTGAAGATCGGCCCAAAGGAGATGAAACTCGTGAGGGGCGAGAATAACGTCCCACTTTACTATTTGGCACTGTTTTCAAAACATCGCTTGGCATACAAGCTTTGGGACGACGTACTCAGATACGGCACAGATCAAACTTCCTTCTGGTAGGAGCAGTCCCAAATGGCTGAACATTCCACAATCGAATGGACCGACGCAACCTGGAACCCCGTACGCGGCTGCACAAAGATCAGCCCTGGATGCAAGCATTGCTACGCCGAAGTGTTCTCTGAGCGTTTTCGCGGTGTGCCCGGCCACCCTTACGAACAAGGTTTCGATCTGCGATTGGTTCCTGAAAAATTAGGAGAGCCTTTGCGCTGGCTGACTCCTAAGATGATTTTTGTGAACTCCATGAGCGATCTATTTCACGATGGAGTACCGGACGATTACATTGAAGCGGTCGCCACCGTTATGGTCAAAGCAAGATGGCATACCTATCAGATTCTGACCAAACGCTCAGCCCGTATGGCAGAACTTCTGCACGGGCGTTTGCGATTTGCCGCGAAGTCCAAACACATCTGGTGGGGAGTCAGCGTAGAAAATAAGCAGTTCGGCATCCCGCGAATTGGCGATCTGCAGAGAACACCAGCTGCAGTTCGATTCCTTTCCGTTGAGCCGTTACTCGAAGGACTAGGGCGTCTCAATTTGAAGGGGATTCACTGGGTGATCGTGGGCGGCGAAAGCGGATATGGCGCAAGACCACTCAAGAAGGAGTGGGTTACTGCAATTCGCGATCAGTGTGAACAAGCAAACATTCCGTTCTTCTTCAAGCAGTGGGGCGGTGTCCGGAAGAAGCGTGCAGGACGTGCAATTGACGGTCGCACCTATGACGGCTTCCCCGTCCGCATCTCTCATCCCGTTTCATCTGTCTCAACAGCTTTAAATTGGATGAGAGAAATTCACGAGAAGTACGACTTTTCGCAGGATGAGCTCTTGCCGGTTCTTGCATAGTGATTACAGTATTTTCTTCCCGAATGCTGAGCAGGCCAGCTCCACGGCCAGGTCGGCGGTCCGGTTGTGTTCGTCGATGACCGGGTTGACCTCGACGATCTCGAAGCTGGTCATGCGGCCGTGATCGGCGAGAATCTCCATGGCCAGGTGCGCCTCGCGGTAGGTGGCGCCGCCGCGCACGGGCGTGCCCACGCCGGGCGCGTCCTCGGGGTCGATCCAGTCCATGTCCAGGGAGACGTGGTAGCCCGCGGCGCCCCCGCCGGCGATGGCCAGAGCTTCTTCCATCACCGCGCGCATGCCGCGCTCATCGATGTCGCGCATGGTGTAGACGCGGGGTCCGCCGGCGCGCCGCAGATTTTCGCGCTCGGCCGCGTCGATGGAGCGGACGCCGATCAGGACGGTGCTCGCGGCGGCGATCTTGGGAGCGTAGCCGAACAGGTTACCGAGCGGGTCCGGCCCCAGGCCGAGCAGAGCGGCCAGCGGCATGCCGTGGACGTTGCCGGAGGGCGAGGTTTCCGGGGTGTTGATGTCGGTGTGCGCGTCGATCCATACCAAGCCGATCTTTTCCCCGCGGCGGCGGTAAAACTCCGCCACGCCGGAGACCGAACCTGCGGCCAGGGAGTGATCGCCGCCCAGCAGCAGCGGCGTGGCGCCCTCCTCGAGGGTTTTGAGAACGGCTTCGGCAGTGCGCTTGCAGGTCTCGGCAATGGGGCGGAGAAAGCGGGCGTTTCCCTTGCCGGTCGGCTGGGTTTCAGCGATCTCGACGCGGATGTTGCCGCCATCCGTGACCTCGAGGCCGAGGGCCTCAAGGCGCGCTTCCAGGCCGGCCACGCGCACCGCCGAGGGCCCCATGTCCACACCGCGGCGGCTGGCGCCGAGGTCGAGGGGCACGCCCAGAACGCGAATGCGGCGCGGCGGCGCGGCGCGCTGGGCAAGGCCTGCTGGAGCCGGCATCTTTTCGGGCCCATTCGGCATCGATCAACCCTCTGGCCTCTCCATAGCTTACTGTTTTCATCCTGTCCATAGCACCTGTGCGGTGCGTACGCCCCAGAGAGCAATTTTAGAGCAGTTCTCCAATTCGCGTGGAGTCTTCAGAATCTTGCGATGTGGCTTTTTCTTAAGGAAAAAGCCACTTTAGTTCAGTGGCTCCCTCTACACCAATTGGAGAACTGCTGTAGCAGCCTGCTGCGGCATTTTCGATTCTGCTCTTTACAGAATCCACGCTGCCGACTGGCCCGGCGCGGCGGGCCGCCCTCCAATCTGCCGTCATGTCCTATTCCGGTCCCGAAGAGCTTGAGCGGGGCTGGAGTTGCGGCTGATTGCTTTGATCCGGTTGCTCGCCTCCCGGCGGAATCCTGACCCTCAGGGTGATAGGGGACTGCAATTGGAAATTGATCAGCGTTTCCGATGGAATCTTCACCTGCTGTCCGCGCGTGGCCGCGTTCACGCCGGTGCCGGCCGCGCCCCCGGCCAGCGTGCCTATCGCTGCTCCCTTGCCTCCACCGGCAAGCGCGCCAATGATGGCGCCAAACAGCGCGCCGCCTCCGGCCTTTTCCGCGGTATTTTTGCCCCGGCCCGTGCCTGTTTTGCTGTAGCTATCGGTGACCAGCGCGATCTTCTGGCCGCGCGCGTTAACCTGGGTCAGCTCGATGGAGAGCAGCGCGTTGCCCTTGAAGTGAGCCGCATCTTTTGCATCCACCACGCGCCCCATCACCGGCGAATCATGGGGAATGGCGACCACCCCCTCCGCGGTAAGATCGGTTGCCACAGAACCATGAAAAACGTCATTCGGCTGGGTGGTCTTGCTATCGAGTGCTTCCGTGATCCTGACCTGAATGACGGTTCCAGCCGGCAGCGTGACCTCCCGGATCACCGGCTGCGGGGGCGGCGCCGGCAGTGGAAGAGGCTGGGGCGCGGGCTGCTCTACCGGCTGCGGCGGGGGTGGCGGCAGTGGAGTAGCCTCAGCCTGCTCCGCCCGCGGCGGGGTTTCCCTGCGGGGCCGGCGCGCCGCGGGCGCAGGAGAAGCCGATGCCGCCTTGGGCAGTGCGGCTTGGGCTTCTGCCGCCTGGGCCGGTGCGGCTTGCGCTTCCGGGGCGGGCGCTGCCTGAACGGTGAGATTGTTCACCACCGTTTTGACTCCATTGATGGAGCCGCTATCGTAGGCGGCAAGCGTGCGCGATGCTTCATCGGAAACGTTCCCGCTCAACGTGGCTATGCCCTGGGTCACGCCGACCTGTATATTCTGGCCGGCAAGCGCCGGCTCCGCCTGGATCTTGGCCTGAATGGCAGTCGTGAGCTGCTGGTCTGTACGGCCGGCGTTATGCCTGCAGCCGGCGATCAGCACCAACAGAAAAGCCAGAACCGCAGCCCCCGCCTTGGCCAAATTCTTTCCGTTAACCCTTCCCTGCTTCATCGCATGCCTCCGGAGTTCGCGCCTCGGCGGCGCAGGGGAAACGAAATATCCCGCTTTGTATTAGACTTCGGCGCCCACAAAATCGATGTGTCTGAAATATACGGCAGTCTTTGCCGGCGATCCAGCCTTTGCAGCATCTTCGGAATTGCTGTAGGCCGGAGCCACACACTCAAGTGGCTTTTTCCCTTAAGAAAAAGCCGCCTTTTGCGGCTCTCGGAAAGTCTATACGTATTCCGAAAATGCTCGATTCAAAGCGCGCCTGCCGGCTCCCGGGATGACTCCTCCGCCGGTGCGGCCCGTGTCCCGGCATTGATGGTGATGGGCTGAGGGCAGCAGCGCCGGTGCAGGCACGCCGGAAGCACGCATACAGATCAGGCCCGCCGGAGCGGGCCTGGCATATGTGGGTAAAGCCGGGGCGCGCCTACTCGGCGGCCATCTCCTCGGCTTCGCCCTCCTGACGCATCATCTCCAGCTCGCGCTCGGCAGCCTCGATCTCCGCCGAAACCTCCTGCTGCACGCGCACCGCGGCTTCCTCGAGCTCCGGCGAGAGCTGCACGTTGCGGTAGTACTCCAGGCCCGTCCCCGCGGGGATCAGGCGGCCCACGATCACGTTCTCCTTGAGGCCGCGCAGGTTGTCCACCGCCCCGTTGATGCTGGCTTCCGTCAGAACTCGTGTCGTCTCCTGGAAGCTCGCGGCCGAGATGAAGCTATCGGTCGAGAGCGAGGCCTTGGTGATGCCCAGCAGCAGCGGACGGCCGATGGCCGGACGGCCGCCGGTGGCCAGGACGCGCTCGTTCTCCTCGCGGAAGCGGAAGCGGTCCACCTGCTGCTCCAGCAGGAAGTTCGTGTCGCCGATCTCGTCGATGCGTACCCAACGGAGCATCTGGCGCACGATCACCTCAATGTGCTTGTCTGAGATAGCCACGCCCTGCAGCCGGTAGACCTCCTGGATTTCGTTGACCAGGTAAGCCTGCAGAGCCTTCTCGCCAAGCACGGCCAGAATGTCGTGCGGGTTGAGGGGGCCATCCATCAGCGGATCGCCGGCGCTCAGCCGCTCGCCTTCCTGCACGTTGACGTGGATGCCGCGCGGGACCGAGTACTCCTTCTCGTCGCCGTTATCCGCGGTCACGTAGATCTTGCGCTGGCCCTTGCTGACTTCGCCGAAGCGCACCACGCCGTCGATCTCCGAGATGATGGCCGTCTCGCGCGGCTTGCGCGCCTCGAACAGCTCCACCACGCGGGGCAGACCGCCGGTGATGTCCTTGGTGCGGGTGCTCTCCTTGGGAATCTTGGCCAGCACGTCGCCGGGACCGACTTCGTCGCCGTCCTGGACCATCAGGTGCGCGCCGCGCGGCAGCAGGTAGCGCTTGTGCTCTTTGGCGTTCTTGACCATGAAGGTGGGCTGGCGCTTCTCGTCCGGCGCGTCGGCAACCACCCAGCGCGAGAGCCCGGTGACCTCATCCACTTCCTCGTTGAGCGTGATGCCTTCCTGCAGGTCCTTGAACTGCACGCTGCCGCCGATTTCCGTGAGGATCGAGTAGGTGTAGGGATCCCACTCGGCCAGCACCTGGCCCAGCTTGACGCGCTCGTTGTCCTTCACCGCCAGGCGCGCGCCGTAGACCACCTGGTAGCGTTCCTTCTCGCGGCCGCGCTCGTCGACGATGGCCACCGAGCCCGAGCGGTTCATGGCCACCAGGGTGCCGTCCTTGCTCTCGACGTAGTTCAGGTTGATGAAGCGCACGAAGCCGTTGTTCTTGGCGTCGAGGCGCGACTTGTCGGCCACGCGGCTGGCCGTGCCGCCCACGTGGAAGGTGCGCATGGTGAGCTGCGTGCCGGGCTCGCCGATGGACTGCGCGGCGATGACGCCGACCGTCTCGCCCAGCTCCACCAGCCGGCCCGAGCCGAGGTTGCGGCCGTAGCAGAGCGCGCAGACGCCGCGGCGCGACTCGCAGGTCAGCACGGAGCGGATCTTGACCTTCTCCACGCCCGCGCCCTGGATGGCCGAGGCAATCTCCTCGTCGATGGGCTGGTTGACGTCGACCACCACGTTGCCGTCGTAGTCCTTGATCCGCTCCAGCGAGACGCGGCCGATGATGCGGTCCCTCAGTTCCTCAATCACTTCGCCGGACTCGACGATGGAGCCCACGTAGATGCCTTCGAGGGTGCCGCAATCCGGCTCGGTGACGATCACGTCCTGCGCCACGTCAACCAGGCGCCGGGTGAGGTAGCCGGAGTCGGCCGTCTTCAGCGCCGTATCAGCCAGGCCCTTGCGCGCGCCGTGCGTCGAGATGAAGTACTCCAGCACGGTGAGGCCTTCGCGGAAGTTGGCGGTGATGGGCGTTTCAATCACCTCGCCTGACGGCTTGGCCATCAGTCCGCGCATGCCGCTGAGCTGGCGAATCTGCTGCTTCGATCCGCGCGCGCCGGAGTCGGCCATGATGTAGATCGGGTTCATGGCGCCCTCTTCGTCGGCGCGCTTCATGTTGCCGAACATCTCGTCGGCAACCTTGTCGGTCACCGAGGACCACATCTGGATGACCTTGTTGGAGCGCTCGCCGTTGGTGATGGCGCCGTCCATGTACTGCTTCTGGACCTCGATCACCTTTTTGTCGGCCTCGTCCACGACCGCGTACTTGCTGTCGGGAATGACCATGTCATCCAACCCAACAGACAGGCCGGAGCGCGTGGCGTACTGGAAGCCCAGCGCCTTGATGCGGTCCAGCATGCCCACCGTGACCTCAAGCCCGAGGTTCTGGTTGCAGTAGTTCACCAGCTGGCCGATGCCCTTCTTCTTGAGCAGGCCGTTGATGAATGGAAGGCCGGCGGGCAGCTCGTCGTTGAGGATGACGCGGCCGACGGTGGTGGAGATGTACTCCTTGTTGAACTCCACCGGCTCAGTGTGGATGATGTCCTGGTCGTCGTAAGCCGTGGTCATGTCCAGCACCGGACCGGTGTAGCGCAGGCGGACGGGCGAGAGCGTCTCGACCTCCCTGGCTTCCAGAGCCATCAGGATCTCCTCCGTGTTGGCGAAGACACGGCCTTCACCCCTGGCGCCTTTCTTGGCCTTGGTCAGGTAATAGAGGCCGAGCACCATGTCCTGCGTGGGCACGGTGATGGGCTGGCCGCTGGCCGGCGAAAGAATGTTGTGCGAGGCCAGCATCAGCACGCTGGCTTCAATTTGCGCCTCCGGCGAGAGCGGAATGTGCACGGCCATCTGGTCGCCGTCGAAGTCCGCGTTGAACGCGGTGCAGACCAGTGGATGAATCTTGATGGCCTTGCCCTCGACCAGCACCGGCTCAAAGGCCTGGATGCCCAGGCGGTGCAGCGTGGGTGCGCGGTTCAGCAGCACCGGGTGGTCCTTGATGACTTCCTCCAGGATGTCCCACACGATGGGCTCCTGCATCTCCACCATCTCCTTGGCCTGCTTGATGGTGGTGCAGTGGCCGGTCTGTTCCAGGCGGTGATAGATGAAGGGCTTGAACAGCTCCAGCGCCATCTTCTTGGGCAGGCCGCACTGGTGCAGCTTCAATTCGGGCCCGACCACGATCACCGAACGGCCGGAGTAGTCGACGCGCTTGCCGAGCAGATTCTGACGGAAGCGGCCCTGCTTGCCCTTGAGCGTGTCAGATAGAGACTTCAACGGACGGTTGTTGGCGCCGCGCAGCACGCGGCCGCGGCGGCCGTTGTCGAACAGTGCGTCCACGGCCTCCTGCAGCATGCGCTTCTCATTGCGTACGATCACTTCCGGCGCGTGCAGGTCCATCAGCTTCTTCAGCCGGTTATTGCGGTTGATGACGCGGCGGTAGAGGTCGTTCAAATCCGATGTCGCAAAGCGGCCGCCGTCCAGCGGCACCAGCGGACGCAGCTCTGGAGGAATCACCGGCAGCACGTCCAGGATCATCCACTGCGGCTTGTTCTCGCTCTTGCGGAAGGCCTCCACGACCTTGAGCCGCTTGGCGTACTTGAGCTTCTTCTGCGCGGAGGTCTCGGTCTTCATGTGCTCGCGAAGCTCGATGCCCAGCTCATCGACGTTGACGCGCTTCAGCAGTTCCTTAATCGCCTCGGCGCCCATCATGGCCTTGAAGCCGGAGGGACGGAACTGCGTGTCCAGCTCACGGAACTTGGTTTCGTCCTTGATGATCTCGCGCTCCTTGACCGGCGCGTCGCCGGGATCCACGACAACATAAGACTCGAAGTAGAGGATGCTTTCCAGATCGCGCAGCGAGATGTCCAGCAGGTGGCCGATGCGCGAGGGCAACCCCTTAAAGAACCATACATGAGAACAAGGAGACGCCAGCTCGATGTGCCCCATCCTCTCGCGGCGCACCTTGCTGACCGTGACCTCGACGCCGCACTTGTCGCAGATGACGCCGCGGTGCTTCATGCGCTTGTACTTGCCGCACAGGCACTCCCAGTCGGTGACCGGGCCAAAGATGCGGGCGCAGAACAGCCCGTCCCGCTCCGGCTTGAAGGTGCGGTAGTTGATGGTCTCGGGCTTGGTGACCTCGCCATGCGACCAGCTGCGGATCTTCTCCGGGGAAGCCAGCATGATGCGAATGGCGTCAAAGTCGGTGACGGGGCTGGACAGCTCAAACGGGTTCGAACGGAACAAGGCGACCCTCCTTGGCGAGCCTTTTCGGCGCCGCCGCGGTATGTCCCGGGATTGCTGTTAGGTCCTTCCTTCCCGGGCAGCGGCGTTTACCGCCTTCAAGAAGGACCCGAAAAACCAGATTAGCTATTAGCTCTTAGCCGTTAGCTGTTAGCTTCTTCTTGCTCGCCGGAGCCGCATCATCGAACCTGCGGTACAGCGGAGCTAAGGGTTAACAGCTAAAAGCTGAGAGCTTGCTGTTAATCCGCCACCGCGGCTACCTCCGGCGCGGGCAGTTTCTTGATCAGGTCCGCGCGCTTGATCAGTTCCACATCCAGGCAGAGCGACTGCAGCTCGCGGATGAGCACGTTAAAGGACTCGGGCACGCCGGGCTCGATAGCCGCCTCGCCCTTGACGATGGCCTCGTAGATCTTGGTGCGGCCAAAGACGTCGTCGGACTTGGCGGTGAGCAGCTCCTGCAGGATGTAGGCGGCGCCGTACGCTTCCAGCGCCCAAACTTCCATCTCCCCGAAGCGCTGGCCTCCGAACTGCGCCTTGCCGCCCAGCGGCTGCTGCGTGATCAGCGAGTATGGCCCGATCGACCGCGCGTGAATCTTGTCGTCGACCAGGTGGGAGAGCTTGAGCATATAGATGTAGCCCACTGTGACCGGCTGCTCAAACTGTTCGCCGGTCATGCCGTCGTAGAGGGCGGTCTTGCCCGAAGATGGCAGGCCGGCCGAGGCCAGCAGCGCCTTGATCTCGCTCTCCTGCGCGCCGTCAAATACATTGGTGCCGAACCAGATGCCGCGCTTCATGCCGGCGGCGACCCGCAGCAGCATCTCGTCGTCGAGCTCCAGCAGCTGGCGCAGCGTTGCGGTTCCGGCAAACTCCTTCTTCATCAGCTCGCGAACGTAGCTGGCGTCGCTGCTGCCCTTGATGAGCTGAGCGACCTTGCCCCCCAGCTCGTGCGCGGCCCAGCCCAGATGCGTCTCCAGAATCTGGCCCACGTTCATGCGCGACGGCACGCCGAGCGGGTTGAGCACGATCTCAACCGGAGTTCCGTCGGGCAGGTAAGGCATATCCTCTTCCGGAAGAATGCGCGCGATCACGCCCTTGTTGCCGTGCCGGCCGGCCATCTTGTCGCCGACGCTCAGCTTGCGCTTCATGGCGACGTAGACTTTCACCAGCTTGATGACGCCCGGCGGCAGCTCGTCGCCCTTCTGCAGCTTGAGCACCTTCTCGTTGGTAATCTTGCGCAGGACTTCGATCTGGCGCGAGGTCATCTCCTCGATCTCGTCGATCTGCTCGTTCACCCGCGGATCCTTGTCGTTGTAACGGATGCGCTTCAGGTTGCGCGTCGCGATACGCTCGATCGACTCGCGGTCCAGGATGGTCCCTTTGGTCAGCAGGCGCTTGTTGGTGCGCTCGTCGTGCAGGTCGGCCTGCACTTCCTTGCCGCCCAGGATGCCTTCCAGGCGCTTGAGGCGCTCGTCGGTGAGAATGCGAATCTCGTCGGTGAGGTTCTTTTCGAGTTTGGCCACGTACTCCGCCTCGATCTGCTTGGCGCGCTCGTCCTTCTCCTGCCCCTTGCGGCTGAAGATGCGCACGTCTACCACCGTCCCCTCGATGCCCGGAGGGCAGGTGAGCGAGGCGTCGCGAACATCGCCGGCCTTTTCGCCGAAGATGGCGCGCAGCAGCTTCTCTTCCGGCGTTAGCTGCGTTTCGCCCTTGGGCGTCACCTTGCCCACCAGAATGTCGCCGTGGCCGATCTGGGCGCCGATGCGGATCACGCCGCTCTCGTCCAGGTCGCGCAGCGCATGCTCGCTGACGTTGGGAATGTCGCGGGTGATCTCCTCGGGGCCGAGCTTGGTGTCGCGGGCCTCGATCTCGAACTCCTCTATGTGCACGCTGGTGTAGTAGTCGTCCTTGACCAGCTTTTCGCTGATCAGGATGGCGTCCTCGAAGTTGTAGCCGCGCCAGGGCATGAAGGCAACCAGCACGTTGCGGCCCAGCGCCAGTTCGCCCTGCTCCGTGCAGGGGCCGTCGGCGATCACCTGGCCCTTGAGCACCCGCTCGCCCTCGCGGACCACCGGCTTCTGGTTGATGCACGTGTTCTGGTTCGACCGCTTGAACTTGATGAGCTGGTAAATGTCCGAGCCAACCTCGCGCGAAAGCTGGGTGGGATGATGCTCGCCCTCGACGCGCACGATGATGCGCTCGGAGTCCACCGAGTCCACAATGCCGTTGCGCTTGGCCAGGATCACGGCGCCGGAGTCGCGCGCGGTCACGCCTTCCATGCCGGTGCCCACCAGCGGCGCTTCGGCCACCAGAAGCGGCACCGACTGGCGCTGCATGTTGGCGCCCATCAGCGCGCGGTTGGCGTCGTCGTGCTCCAGAAACGGAACCAGTGACGCGGCCACCGAGACCAGCTGCTTCGGCGACACGTCGATGTAATCCACCTCCGCCCGGTTCACCAGCACGAAGTTGCCCTGCCGGCGCGCGTTCACCAGATCCTCAGTGATGTTGCCCTTCTCGTCGAACTCGATGTTGGCCTGGGCGATGGTGTGCTTGTCCTCTTCCCAGGCGGAAAGATAGAAGCTGTAGGGAATGTGCTCGATGAGCCGCTTGCCCGCCTTTTTAAGGCCGGCGTTCAGCCGCTCGGCTTCTTCCTTTTCGATGTGGTCGCCGACTCGCATGCCGCTCTCGCCGGCGTTGACGATCTCCACGAAGTTGAGAATGCGCGAGTCCTTCACCTTGCGGTAGGGCGACTCGATAAATCCATACTCATTGATGCGCGCGAAGCACGACAGCGAGCTGATGAGGCCGATGTTCGGACCCTCCGGCGTCTCGATGGGGCAGATCCGGCCATAGTGGGTGGGATGCACGTCGCGCACCTCAAAGCCGGCGCGCTCGCGGCTCAGGCCGCCCGGTCCCAGGGCCGAGAGGCGCCGCTTGTGAGTAATCTCCGAGAGCGGATTGGTCTGATCCATGAACTGCGAGAGCTGCGAGGAGCCAAAGAACTCGCGGATGGCCGCCATCACCGGCTTGGCGTTGATCAGGTCGTGCGGCATGGCTGTGTTCAGCTCCTGGTAGACGCTCATCTTTTCCTTGATGGCGCGCTCCATGCGCACCAGGCCGATGCGGAACTGGTTCTCCATCAGCTCGCCCACCGCGCGCACGCGCCGGTTGCCCAGATGATCGATGTCGTCCACCATGCCGATATTGCGGCGCAGCTTGAGCAGGTAGCGGATGGTCGCGTAGAAGTCCTCCGGCGTCAGCGTCCGGTGATCCAGCGGCGTGGCGTCCTGGTTGTCGTAGAGCTTGATGTTGAACTTCAGTCGGCCCACGCGCGAAAAGTCGTACTTCCGCGGGTCGAAGAACATGCCCTCGAACAGCGACGTGGCCGTGTCCAGGGTGGGTGGATCGCCGGGGCGCAGCTTGCGGTAGATCTCGATCAGCGCCTCTTCCGGCTTGTGGATGGAGTCGCGCCGGAGGGTGTTGGAGATGATGTTGCCCACGTCGTCGCGCTCGGGAAAGAAGACCTCAAAGCTGCTGACCCCGCCGGCCATCACCTTGTGCAGCCGGTCGGCGGTGAGCTCCACATTGGCCTCGACGATCACCTCGCCGGTCTCGGTATTGACCACCTCGGACGCGGTGAGGGCGCCGTCCAGCTCGGCCGATTCCACTTCGATCTTCTGGATGGCGGCCGCGCGGATGGACTTCAGGGTGTGGAGCGTGATCTTGCGCCCGCCGTGGGCGATCTCCTCGCCCTTGCTCACAATCTTGTGCGCGGGCTTGGCGCCGACCAGGTGGGTGGCGACGTGCGCGTCCTGCGGGACGATCCACTCCAGCTTGCCGTCGGCAATCTCCAGCCGGTCGACGGTGTAGAAAGTCTTGAGAATCTCCTCGTCGGAGCGCAGCCCGAGAGCGCGCAGGAAGATGGTGCCCAGGAACTTGCGCTTGCGGTCGATGCGCACATACAGCGTGTTCTTCTGGTCGTACTCGAACTCCACCCACGAGCCGCGGTAGGGAATGATCTTGCCCAGGAAGTAGGTGCGGTTGTTGGCCGTCTCAAAAAAGACGCCGGGGGAGCGGTGCAGCTGCGAAACGATCACGCGCTCGGTCCCGTTCACGATGAAGGTGCCGTTGGGCGTCATCAGCGGAATATCGCCGAAGAACACCTCCTGCTCCTTGATGTCGCGGATCGACTTGGTCCCGGTCTCCGGGTCCTTGTCATATATAGTGAGCCGCACTGTCACCTTCAGCGGAGCCGAGAAGGTCATGCCGCGCTCCTCGCACTCCTGCTGGTCGTACTTCAGCTGCAGGCTCACCGGGTCGCCGCACTTGTTGCAGAAGTCGGGCGTGTTCTTGTTGTAGGTGCCGCACTTCTGGCAGAGCACGTCGCCGGGCAGGAAGGGATCGGTGATCACCATCGCGCCGCAATGCGAGCAGGCGGTGCGCAGGTGATGCAGGCCCTTCAGATGTCCGCACTTGCACTCCCAGTTGCCGATCGAGTAGTCGACAAAGTCCAGCTGCGAGATGGAGCGGAAGTCGGTGATGGGGAAGACCGACACGAAAACCGACTGCAGCCCCGAGTCGTCCCGCTCGTTGGGCAGCTTATCCATTTGCAGGAAGCGCTCATAGGAGCGGCGCTGGACTTCAATCAGGTTCGGAATCTGGGTGGTGGTGGGAATCTTGGAAAAATCGAGCCGGCTGCGGATCGCGCGCTTCTCGTTGGGCATGATCACTCCTGAGGCTCATCACTCCAGTCCCCACTCCGCCTCGCGGGGACCGGGCCGGCGTCCGAGTCTCAGGGACGCCTGCTGTTTACGGTGAGAAACTCAATCACTAACCGGACTGGCTCACTGGCCGGCCAGCCCCAATCCATCCATCCCGGTTCGCCCTCGCGGACCATAGGCAAGCCCGGAGCGGGAATCCCTCCCGCCGTGCGGGTTGTGTGAGAGTGGCATGAAAAGGCGCCGCAGCCATTGCCGCCGGTCTGGCGGGTGCGCTAGACTGCGCACAAGCTGAAAGTGGCGCACTGGCCAAGCCCGGCCCGGAAGCGCAGCTCCCGGACCACCCCCGGGTGCATGGAGAGGTTCAGAGCGGCTCAAAAAAATGCCGCCTTTTCTCCACCCGTAGGGGCTGTGAGACGACAAGAGCCCGTAAGGACACAATGCCTCACGAGCGCGGCCCACTGCCTGTGCGCCTTTCCGAATTCTCCTGCGTTGCGATCGCCGATCCCAATACTCGCTGCTACCGCGGTTCGCCAGCCACTCGTCACCCGTTAATCGGCTCCTGGACGACACCCAGATAAGCCATTGATCAAAAGGAACTTAATCCACACACACGATTGTAGCCCGGGCATTTCTCCTCCCCGGTGCTCAAAATCATCTGCCGCTCATTGTCCGTAAAAATGTGCCTCCCCGAAGCGCCTGCTCCCTCAAAAAAGGCTCAAGAAGACGGAGGGACGCACAATACATATCTTAGCGCGTCCCAGCCTCCGGCGCAAGCACCCGGTCTTCCGCATTTCGCTTACTTGATCTCGACCGTCGCGACGCCTTCGAACTTCTTCTTGATGGCCTCGGCCTCTTCCTTGGTGGCGTTTTCCTTGAGCGCCTTCGGAGCGCCGTCCACCAGGTCCTTGGCTTCCTTCAGGCCAAGCGATGTGATCTCCCGTACTGCCTTGATGGTGCTGATCTTATTCGCACCAGCGTCCTTGAGAATCACCTGAAACTCGGTCTTCTCCTCAGCCGCCGGAGCCGACGCCCCGCCGCCCGCGGCAACCACCGCCACCGGGGCCGCAGCCGCCGCCGAAACGCCCAGCCGCTCTTCCAGCTTCTTCACCAGAGCCGCCGCTTCCAGCAGGCTAAGCCCTACAATCTGCTCTTCCAACTGTGCCAGATCCGCCATGTTTCTTCTCCAATCGAAAATCGTTGAATTGTCTCTCCGAGCCATCACAGCTCGTCCAAAAAGCTGCCCCACGCAGTGGAAAGTTTCCGATGCGCCAGACCCGCGCCCTTTCCGCCTTGAAATACAGCTTCTAGCTTCTAGCTGCTAGCTGCTAGCTCTGTCCCGAAATGCAGCTACTCGCTTTTGAAGTACAGCTTCTAGCTCTTTCCAGTAAATCCAACGCCCTTAACCTCCGCACAAAATGGCTAGAAGCTAGAGGCTAGAAGCTGGCGGCGTTCACGCCGCCTGAAACTTTTCCTTCTCGACGCCCTGCCCGAGCACCACGGCCAGATCGCGGCCGCTGGCGTTGATGACCGTGGCCAGCCTCTGCGCCGGCGCCTTGATCAGGAACAGCAGCTTCGAATAGAGCTCCTGCTTGCCCGGCATGCTGGCCAGCGCCTTAACGTCCGCCACGCTCAGCAGCTTGCCGTCCACAATGCCCAGCCTGAACTGAAACTCCGCGTTGTCGCCCACCCATTTGGCGAAGACTTTGGCCAGCGCCACCGGGTCGCCGGCGGTGAAGGCCACCGAGTTCACGCCCTTTAGTCCTTGCAGCGCGGCCTCCACCTGGCTGCCGCGGCTGGAGACGGCGGCCAGCTTGTTCTTGACCACGCGATACTTGCCCCCGGCCTCGCGGATCACCTTGCGCAGTTCAAAATCCTTGGCCACGGTCAGCTTGGAAAATGTTCCGACGATCGCGGTGGTCGAGCCTTCCAGTTCTTTGGCCAGCCGTTCAACCTTCTCCGTCTTTTTTGCCTTCGATATCGCCATGGTCTTCGCTCCGCTGCGAAAGGGGTCAGGTATCAGCGGTCAGGGATCGGAGAACTTCCATCGACACCCCGAACTTGCTCCGCTTTCCCCTTCTCTGCCTACTGCCCCGATCGGGGCTCCGTTTCGTATCTCTTGCCGTGGGCTACAGGGCAGACAGCGTCAAGCACCGACTATTCCCTATTCCCTAGTCCCTATTCCCTGCCTTCAGTGCTTGCCGACCGCGTCGGCTACCGCCGAATCCAGCGGAACCCCAGGGCCCATCGTCGAGCTCAGCGTGACGCTCTTGATGTACTTGCCCTTGGCGGCGGCAGGCTTGCTGCGCACAATCGCCGTGATCACCGTGGTGGCGTTGTCCACCAGTTTCTGCGCCTCAAAGCTCAGCTTGCCCACCGGCACATGCACCAGGCTGGTCTTGTCGGCGCGATACTCCACCTTGCCGGCCTTGATCTCTTTCACCGCCGCGGCCACGTCCATGGTCACCGTCCCGGTCTTCGGGTTCGGCATCAATCCTTTAGGCCCCAGCACCTTGCCCAGCCTCCCCACCACCTTCATCATGTCGGGCGTGGCGATCAGCGCATCGAAGGCGGTCCAGTTTTCCTTCTGGATCTTCTCCACCATCTCCTCGCCGCCCACAAAGTCCGCGCCCGCTTCAGTAGCTTCCTTCTGCCGGTCGCCGGCCGCGATCACGGCCACGGTCTTGGTCTTGCCCAGCCCGTGCGGCAGCACCACCGTCCCGCGAACCATCTGGTCGGCGTGGCGCGTGTCCACGCCCAGGCGCATGGTCAGGTCCACGGTCTCGTCGAACTTGGCGTACTTCACCTGCTTGAGCAGTCCAACCGCATCAGGCAGTGCATACGCGGGCTTGGTCACAGCCGCGCGCGCCTTGGCAATATTCTTACTGGATTTTCCAGCCAACTTCGTTCTCCGTCTCCCACCGTCTTTGCCGGCCCCGCTTTGCGGGGAGCCCGCGATTCGCCGCCGAGACAATTGCCTGCCGGGCGAACCAGGATCGGGCCCAAAAACCGTGGTGCATCTGACAGCCCAGGGATCTCCCTGAGACGTATGGATTCATGATAGCGAAAGGCAGGCGGGAATGCAACTTAAGCCGAACGGTTGCGGCGGCGAGCGTCTTCTATTGTGACCGGCGCGGTGGCGCGCGACGGCCATTCGTGATACTTTTTCTGAATACGTGCTACAAGCTGCCGCCCGAGGGACCAGGTCTGTTTGCTCTGCCTCGCCGGTCTGACCGGATCAATTCGGCCTGATCCACCTCCGGCCGCCTGATGGCACAAGGATCGTGATGCCCTCGCTGCTCACCAGTATCGTTCACGACCGGGCCGGCAACACCCGGTCCCGCGTCGCCGCGCTCTACACCCTCCTCATCGCCTTCAATATCGCCGCGTGGTGCTGGGCCTTCGTCGCCTTTCACCGTTTCCCGGTGCTGCTGGGGACGGCGTTCCTCGCCTACAGTTTTGGTCTGCGCCACGCCGTCGACGCCGACCACATCGCCGCCATCGATAACGTCACCCGCAAGCTCATGCAGCAGGGCAAGCGGCCAGTCGCCGTGGGCCTTATGTTCTCGCTGGGCCACTCGACCATCGTGGTCCTCGGCTCAATCGGCCTGGCCGCCGCGGCCCTTGCCTTGCAGCACAGCATCGACGCCTACCGCTCCATCGGCGCCGTCGTCGGCACGCTGGTCTCGGCGCTGTTTCTGTTTGGCATTGCGGTGGTGAATCTCATCATCCTGCTGTCCATCTGCCGCAGCTTCATGCGGGTGCGCGCGGGCGAGCCCTACGTCGAAGAGGACTTCGACCTGCTGCTGGCCAATCGCGGATTCCTCTCGCGGCTCTTTCGTCCCATGTTCAACCTGATCCGGTCCAGCTGGCACATGTATCCGCTGGGATTCCTCTTCGGCCTCGGCTTTGACACCGCATCCGAGATTGGCCTCTTGGGTCTCTCCGCCGCCGAGGCCTCGAAGGGACTGCCGCTGGCCTCGATCCTGGTCTTCCCCGTCCTCTTCGCGGCCGGCATGTCGCTGATCGACTCCACCGACAACATCCTCATGCTGGGCGCCTACGGCTGGGCGTACGTGAAGCCGATTCGCAAGCTCTATTACAACATCACCATCACCTCGGTCTCCGTGGTGGTGGCGCTGGCCGTGGGCGGCATTGAAGCTCTCGGCCTGCTCGCCGATCAGTTCCACCTCACCGGCGCGCCCTGGGACCAGATCGGCCGCCTCAACGAAAACTTTGGCATGTTGGGCTACTGCATTGTCGTGCTCTTTGCCGCCAGCTGGATCCTGTCCATCGCCATCTACAAGTGGCGCCGGTTTGATGAGCTCGAGCTGGGCACGGAAGACGTGGGCTAGCCTCTCTCCCGGCGGATCAGGCAGTGACCTCCGTGGGCCGGGACCAGCGATCGTTTGCATAGCGCGCCATCCAGATGGCGAATTTCCCCTGGCCGTACTCCTCCCACGCGACGTTGTATGTGCGCGGGCCGGATGACAGAACGACCGGGTTGATGGCGCGATGCGCCGGATCGCTGATCGTGACGGAGGGCTGGAATTTTCCGCTCTTCCTGTTTGACGCGACGATCGTCCAGCGCTGGTTCTTCAGCTCCGTCCAGGCCAGCAGCGGATCGCCGCCGGGCGCGCAATCGGCCCGAGAGGGCTTCAAACTGGCCGGGCCCGGCGGGGCCCGCGCTGGCGTCTCTCGGTTGGGTCCTAACAATGCATTGCCAAGCCATAAAAAAGGGGGAGTGCCCGCCAGTTCCCGCGCAATCCTTCCATTTTGCGAAGCATATTGATTGCCTTTGGAAGCATGGTCCGCCGAATCGATGCGCTGCCGGTGCCGGCAGGATAGGGGTTGGCCGGCGGCAGGAAAACATTTAGAGAACAGAGGGGCTGGGACGGAGAGCTGTCGGAGATCTCGCTGAAAACAATCTGTTTCCCGGCCTTCGTTTCGGGCAACAGGCGGGAATCGCCATCCGTTGCCGCCTCAGACGCGCTCGGAACGAAAAACTTCAAGAATCCAGCACAAGCGCGGCGGTCGGGTGTAGACTGCCCTTAATATCTGAATGGTAAATCCCAAATTGGAAGATCCCAAATGGAAGATCCCAAATCGGAAGATCCCGAATGGGAGGCGGCGAGCCAGCAACCTTCAGCCGGGTATTTGCAGGAGGTACTGCGCGGCGCGGAAGAAGGGGAATATTGCGCCTACAACCAGACCAGGGGATGCTTCCTTGGTGTGGAAGTCGAGGCGGCCGATTTCTCCGTTGCAGCCCTCGATGACCGGGTTCCCGCGCTGACGCCCGGTTGCGGCGTCGGCCTATGGCTGATCCCGTTCCGAGGCATCTCTCCGCTCGGCCTGCGCATCCCGCTCGATCTGCTTTATCTTGACCGGAATTCGGTAGTCACCGGCGCGGTCGAGTCTTTTCCCATCTCCCGTGTCTCGCTTTCCAGCCCGCTCGCGGCCAGTGTTCTGGCGCTCCCGGCTCGCACCATCAGTTCCACGCAGACCCAGCCGGGCGATCAGTTGATGATCTGCCCTCCCGATGAAATGAAGCGGCGCCTGGAGCGGCTGACCAGCGCTGCGCTCGAGGGCGGCGCTTTGCTGGGCGCCCCTGGCTCGCAGCGCAGTGCTCCCTCGCAGGATGAGACGAATCGCGGCGTTTCCGGAAGCCTGCTTCAATCTGAGGATCGTTTCAGGCAAATGCGTTCCGGCCAGGATGTACCGGCTGAGGAAACCGTCCCCTATCAGGTTCCCTTTGTGATGCCCGGGCCCGAACCGCAGGCGGCGAGCCCTGCCGAGCCGGCCGCCAAGTCCAGGAAAAACTGGTTGGAGCGCTGGTTGTCGTTCGAACCTGCCGATCCGAGGAGATCTTTGCGCAAGCCACTACCTGGCCTTGTTGCCCATTTCTTTACCGGATGCGCTCCGCAGGAACAACAGATCCTGGATATCAGTCTGACCGGATTGTACGTGCTCACCAATGAGCGCTGGTACCTGGGCACGACGGTCAGAATGACGCTTACAGACCGCAGGGAACCGACCGTCGAGCACTCCATCACCGTCAATGCGACCGTCGTCCGCTGGGGCAACGACGGCGTCGGCCTCCAGTTTGTCCTGCAGAATCCCAAGGGTCGGCGCTCGGAGTTTGACGGCGTGGTTCAAGGCGTGGACCAGATGCAACTCGAGCAATTCCTCCAGGGGTTCACGGGCAGCGCCGTGTAGTTCCGCGCAGCCTGCGCCTTCCCCTTGAAGATGCTGAGCAAGAATCCGCTGCCCGCGCAAGCATCCTGCCGCAGGGATACGTAATCATTGAAAGCGTGGAAGACCATTGAAGCGCCCTGAAAAGCAAGGCTGGTAAAGCATGCAAGGTACTACTGGCTGTTGCTGGCAGAGAGCCATCTGACGCGGCGGTTGTTTGTAAGCATGCTGCGGCGAATCGAAGCGTTGTCGCTGCTGGCCGCGTAGAGAGCGAGGGTGCGGTGACGAAAAAACTCAGCCAAAGTGAAAGGGGACGGACAGGTGCCCACGAAAACGCTGGAAATGCAGCCCCTCTTGCCCTGCGGGCTCACGAAAATGGCGCGTGGACAGCCCTGGGCTGGTCTCTCACCCCCGATTCGAACCGCAGGACGCCGCCGGGTGTATTCTGACCGCTTTTTGGGAAAGTCATAATGGATATTCCGGTTTGAAGGTTCACGCACGACCATTCGATCAATCAAATCATGAACATGCTCCAATCGCCGGTCCTTATGCATATTCATTGGAGACGGTGATCCATCCAGATGATCTTCACGCGGAAATAGCAAGGCATGTGCCCGCTGCTCCATTTTTTCATTGACATGCGGCTGCCGTCTCTGCAAAACTCGCGCTGTAGGCGGGACACCCTTCCCTTTCAACAAAAGCCCGGGGGCTCAAAAGAATAAGGAACAGCAAGCCTACGTAGATTCAAGTACGGTACGTGCATATGGGGCAGGTTCGCGATGGGTTCGTCAAAAGACGCACGGCATCCATCGCGCTCGTTTCCATTGCCATGAGGCTCCATTGGGAATTGAGCCTTTTTTCTGGTAGAGCGCTTTGCATTGGCAATTGAATGTAGTACCTTGACGGGTGCCGAGTGAGTGCTAGACAAGCCGCGATGATCGACTACTACGAATTTCTTCAAATCAGCCCCAATGCAGAAGCCGAAACGGTTCACAGGGTGTACCGCTATCTGGCGGCGCGTCTGCATCCGGATAATCTTCAAACCGGCAATGCGGAGATGTTTCACCTTCTCAGGCTTGCCTACGACGTACTGTCGGACCCGGTGAAACGTGCCGACTACAACGTTTCCTACACGAAAGCATCCGCGCCGCCGCCGCTTTCGGAAACGGTCGACTTCATGGATTCGCTCGATGGCGAGTTGAACCGCAGGTTGGCGGTGCTGGCGGTTTTGTATTACCGTAGGCGAACCAACCCGCACTTCCCCCAGGTTTCGCTGGCAGAACTTGAAGAGCGGATGGGGTTTCCCCGCGATTATCTCGACTTCACGCTCTGGTATCTGCTCAAGAAGGGGTATGTGAGCCGCGAAGACAACGCCACCTACGCACTCACAGCCGAAGCCGTGGATTTTGTGGAGATGCATCGATCTGAATTTCCGCTCCTGAATCGACTGCTCTCGAGTTCAGTAGGAGCAGCGGTTCCGAACGCTGGGAATGGACATGGAGCCGATGCCTCTGTGACAGAGGCGGTAAGCGCAGCACCCCAACAAATTTCGTCCGAACCCATCGTACTGCCTGGGTCGATGGAAAACGGAGACAGGCGCGCATACAGACCCGAGCGGCGTGTCGGCTTGCCCGACCTGCGTGTGCATAAAGTGGAACGCCGCGTCAATCGGAGGGATTGACGAGGTAATCCATGCTAAATTCTCGCCGCAGTCAACGGTCATCCGTCGGGAACGAACGCGGCTGGCGGTTTTGTGGCTTAAACATGCTTCTCCCTCCGCAACGCACCAATAGGACACTACTGGATCCTCTGGACGAGAAACCGCTTCGAGGTGCGAGCCGGCTCCATCCCCATTCCGGCCATGCGGTCTGCCCGATGCGGCTTGCCCGATGCGCCCCCGCCGGCGCGATCTGCTGATCGGGGAAAGCCTCTGCCCTTTCCCTGATAGCGTTTTTGTGGCAAACTTTCCCCCATGGGAAACAAAGACAAAGGCAGGAAAGAAACCAAGAAGCCTCCGAAGCCCAAGCCAAAACCGGAGCCCGGCCGCCGGCATGAGGTTTTCCCGCCGGCTCCGCCCAAGTAGCAGCGGCAAGTTGCAGCAGAACCGGGGTTGATATATCCCGAAGCCGATGACCTCAAGTCGACGCGACCACCCCGGGCCCCCGACGATACGGGGTCCCCTGCGAGCGATCTTTGCTCGATGGGATGTAACGAATGCCGTTTGTCGTTGGGGTGGGACCACCAGGGTGCGGCGGCCTTCTTCGATGATGGCCGGGCTACAGTAACCCTGGTTCTGCTTGAGGCGCGGCGTGAACCACCGCAACCCCAGGCATTCAATCGCAACCCGCAAGGCCTGAACCGCATGCAGGTTGATCGCGCACAGTTTCCCCGCGCCGCGCGCGCAACCATCTCGCCCGCACAATGCAAAGAGGCCCTCCCCGGCGGGGAGAGCCTCCTGGTGTGCTTTGCAATTGCGGCGTCAGGCCACGACTTCGATGCCCATGGAGCGCGCGGTGCCCTTGATGCTCTTGATGGCCGTCTCCAGTGAGGCCGCGTTCAGGTCGGGGAGCTTCTGCGCGGCGATCTCGCGCACCTGCGCCTCGGTCACCTTGCCCACCTTGTCCTTGTTGGGCGTGCCTGAGCCCTTCTCGACCTTGGCCGCCTTCTTCAGCAACACCGACGCCGGGGGCGTCTTGGTGATAAAGCTGAAGCTTCGGTCGCCGTAGACGGTGATGACGACCGGGATGATCAGACCGGCCATCTCCTTGCTCTGCGTGCGCGCGTTGAACTGCTTGCAGAACTCCATGATGTTGACCTGCGCCTGGCCCAGCGCGGGACCCACCGGCGGCGCCGGCGTGGCCTTGCCGGCCTCAATCTGCAGCTTCACGTAACCGGTAATTTTCTTCGGAGGTGCCATTGGTTCCTTTGGAACCAGCTTCTAGCTCCTGGCTATTAGCCTTTAGCTGGTTGGTTCTGATGCGGATTTTGGTACCGCCGCTCCTGCGTTTGCCTCAAACCCGCGGCCGCCAGGAAGCCACGGGCTAGAAGCTAGAAGCTAATAGCTAAAAGCTGCGTTACTCAATCTTTTCCACCTTGCCAAACTCCAGCTCCACCGGCGTGGACCGCCCGAAGATGGTCACCATGACCTTCAGCGTCTCGCGGTCTTCGTTGATATCGTCCACCACCCCGTTGAAGTTGGCAAAGGGTCCGTCCGTAATGCGGACCTGCTCGTTCTTTTCAAACTTGATCTTCAGCCGCGGCTTGTCCTTGGAGACCTCGCTGCGGAACAGAATCGAGCTGACCTCTTCCTCCGACAGCGCCACCGGCTTGTCGCCGGTGCCCAGGAATCCGGTCACCTTGGGCGTGTCTTTGAGCACGTGCCACAGGTTGTTGTCCAGTTCCATCTCCACCAGCACGTAGCCGGGCAGGAAGACCCGCTCCACGGTGCGCTTCTTGCCCCCGATGATCTCGGTCACTGGCTCGGTGGGGATCATCACCCGGCCCACCTTCTCCTTCAGCCCGAAGGCCTGCACGCGGCTCTCGATGGACTCGCGCACCTTGCGCTCAAAGCCCGAGTAGGCGTGGAGGATGTACCACTTGAAGTTGGGGTTGCGCTCCGGCTGCGGCGCGGCGGGCGGCTCGGCTTGCGGCTCCGGCTCCGGTTGCGTTACGGGTTGTTCCAGTTCTTCTGCCATGCTGTGTCTCGATTCTTGACCGCGCGGATTACTGCATGCCCGCAAGCCTGCTTAGCAGCCGGTTCATCACGTTGGCAAAGATCCCATCCACAATGAAAAAGAAGATTCCAAAGATAAAAACCGCAATAATCACCACCGTGGTCGTGTTCTTCACTTCCTTGCGGCTGGGCGCCACCACCTTGCGCATCTCGGCGCGAACATCCGTAAGGAAGCGGGTCATACCGTCCCACGTGTCCTTCACCTTGTCGAACAGATTGCCCATCGCATTCGGCTCCTGCCGCTTCACCGGCGACGGCTTGGGCTGCCGCTCTTCCCCGTTCTCGATTGTTGCCTTCAATCCCATACTTCCATTCCTTCGTGTCCAGCGTGCCGCCGGGCGCGTCCGTTCCATCTGGCAGGGGCGGAGGGATTCGAACCCCCAAGTTCGGTTTTGGAGACCGACAGTTTAACCGTTGAGCTTACGCCCCTAAATACAGCCTGTAGCCATCAGCCTGTAGCTCGTAGCTACGCGTGAAATCTCTTTCCATTCTCCCCGCAAAACATGCTACTGGCTACTGGCTACGAGCTTCCGGCTGCTCTACTTCGTCTCCTTGTGCACCTGGTGCTTGCGGCAGCGCTTACAGAACTTCTTGAACTCCAGACGGCCAGTGGTCGTCTTCTTGTTCTTGGTCGTCGAGTAATTCCGCTCCTTGCACTCAGAGCACTGCATGGTCACAATTTCCCGCATTGCAAATCCTTTCAACCGTCAGTGAACAGGTGAGCTCTCAGTCCCTTAGTCCCTTAGTCCCTCGGTCCCTTAGTCCCTGTTCCCGGCTACTTCATAATCTCCGAGATGGTTCCGGCGCCCACCGTGCGGCCGCCCTCGCGGATCGCAAAACGCAACCCCTTCTCCAACGCCACCGGCGTTATCAGCTCCACCGCCAGCTCCACGTTGTCGCCCGGCATCACCATCTCCACCCCTGCCGGCAGCTCCGCCACGCCCGTCACGTCCGTCGTGCGGAAGTAAAACTGCGGCCGGTAGCCCTTGAAGAACGGCGTGTGACGCCCGCCTTCCTCCTTGCTCAGCACGTACACCGAGCCCTTGAAGTTGGTGTGCGGCGTGATCGACCCGGGCTTGGCCATCACCATCCCCCGCTCCACATCCTCCTTGGGAATGCCGCGCAGCAGCAGACCCGCGTTGTCCCCCGCCAGGCCTTCGTCCAGCTGCTTCTTGAACATCTCCACGCCCGTCACCACCGTCTTGCGCGTCTCCCGGAAGCCCACAATCTCCACTTCCTCGCCCACCTTCACCTTACCCCGCTCGATGCGCCCGGTCACCACCGTGCCCCGCCCCGAGATCGAAAAAATATCTTCAATCGGCATCAGGAAGGGCTGATCCACGGCACGGTTCGGTAGCGGTACATACGAGTCCACCGCCGCCATCAGCTCGTCGATCTTGGCCTCCCACTGCGCCTCGCCGTTCAGCGCGCCCAAAGCCGACCCGCGAATCACCGGCGTATCGTCGCCCGGAAACTGGTACTTGGTCAGCAGGTCGCGCACCTCCATCTCCACCAGGTCGGTCAGCTCCTCATCCTCCACCGCGTCGCACTTGTTCAGAAACACCACGATCGACGGCACGCCCACCTGCCGCGCCAGCAACACATGCTCCTTGGTCTGCGGCATCGGACCGTCGGTCGCCGCCACCACCAGAATCGCCCCGTCCATCTGCGCCGCCCCCGTGATCATGTTCTTGATGTAGTCGGCGTGCCCCGGGCAGTCCACGTGCGCGTAGTGCCGGTTGGCCGTCTCGTACTCCACGTGCGCCGTCGCAATCGTGATGCCCCGCTCACGCTCTTCCGGCGCGTTGTCGATCGAATCAAACGACCGGAACACAATCTTCGGGTTGTGCTTCTGCAATACCTTGGTGATCGCCGCCGTCAACGTCGTCTTGCCGTGATCGATGTGCCCGATCGTCCCCACGTTCACGTGCGGCTTCGAACGATCAAATTTTTCCTTCGCCATAAAAAGCCTCGAATCCTTTCATTGATCCTACTGCCTGTTACACCTCGGGGCGTTCGCCGCGGCGAACTCTAGCCCCAAAAATCCAGCCTGTAGCTCGTAGCTCCTTAACTTCAGGCTACTGGCTACTGGCTGCCTTGCTCAGTAATACGCGAACAGCCTGCCATATCTCTGCCGCAGATCCAGCGGCACGGCCTCCACCAGCCGCAGATAACGCTCGCGGGTCAGCGCCTGGTCGGAGATCGGCAGGGCCGCGTAGAGCGAGCCGCCCTCCTTGCCGAACATCCCGCGCCGGAGGATCGCCTCGAAGTCGCGTATCCGCAGCCTGCAGCGCTTCACACGGTCCAGAAATACCTCCACGTCCCGCTGGTCGAATACCGCGTCGATCAGCCCGTGAAGCTGCGCATAACCCTGCTCGTCCGTTACCGCAATCGCTGCCTGTTCAAACATCCTGTGCGACCCTCACTACAAGCTTCTAGCTCCTAGCCACTAGCTTCCAGCTCGTTCTTTCTCGCGCTTGCCTCATCCGTTCAATCCGCCAGCGAACAAGCTAGAAGCTGGAAGCTAGCAGCTAGTAGCTGTCTTTCTGGAGCGGGAGACGGGGCTCGAACCCGCGACCAACAGCTTGGAAGGCTGTGACTCTACCACTGAGTTACTCCCGCCCTAAAACAGCTGTTAGCTTTTAGCTATCAGCCGTTAGCTTTTTGCGTCCGCGCAAGCCATCGCAGTTCGATCGACGATGCGCGAGCTAAAAGCTAATAGCTAACGGCTAAAAGCTGCATTTCTGGAGCTGATGACCAGGATTGAACTGGTGACCTCTCCCTTACCAAGGGAGTGCTCTACCAACTGAGCTACATCAGCCCTTAAACTCCACCTTCCAGCTATCAGCTTTCAGCTCCATTCTGCCGGTGCGAGTCACCATCCCTCAATCCACCACCGAAAAAGCTGAAAGCTGATAGCTGAAAGCTAAGAGCTTTCTTTCCCCCTGCGAATCTTCTCCGCGTGCCGCGCCAACACCGTGCGCAATGCCAGCCCGCCGATGATGATAAGCGGAACCAGCCTGAGCTCCACCGGCCTGCCCGCGATGGGAACCGTTCCCGCGTCCATCGTGAACCAGACCAGCAGCGCCAGAGCGCCGTACAACACCAGGGCCAGCCTGTACTTGCGTTCCAACTCGGAACCTGTGCTGTGCCCTTTCTTCGTCACGCGCTCCGGCTCGGCCTCTTGCTGCTCCATCACCGCCAGGCCCTCCGCGCAAAACTCCAACCCTCGATCGGCTCAGGCGCTCAAGCGAGCCGCATTTCTGCTGACACCTGATCCCTGACACCTGATCCCTGCTTTTATGGTGCACAGGGGAGGATTCGAACCTCCGTAGCTCGCAAGGAGCGGCAGATTTACAGTCTGCTGCCATTAACCGCTCGGCCACCTGTGCTCAACCACTCCACGTCCGCCCTGGCGGACGCGGGCGCCCCGATCTAATCGCCCTGGCAAAAACCGCTGCGCCAGGGCGCCGCAAAAACCCACACTCTGCGCCCCATCCGGCCTGCTTCCAACCGCTCCGCTCCGGCGCCAAAGAACCAGTTCGGCGCGGCGGATTCGGCGCATCAAACCCCGCCCGGATGATCTCCGGTCCTCGGGAGCATGCGCCTCTCGGGAATCACCGCGGAGGACAGACCCGGCGTTCGTCAGAGAAACACGCTCGCCGGTTGAATCTTACCGTTCGGGTTCCGTTCACGCTTTCCGTTATGTGGAGCTGGCGAAGGGATTTGAACCCCCGACCCTCTGATTACAAATCAGATGCTCTACCAGCTGAGCTACGCCAGCCCTCAGACGGCTCTCCCTGCCCTTACCGCTGCCGGCGACTCAAAAACCGCCGCCCGGAGAACCACTCTGCCACCCGGAAACCTTCCCGGAGTTCCCAAATACGCGCGGACACACTACCACTCCGCGCATACCACGGCACAGAAATCAAGGTTAGCATACCGGGATGTGCGGGGCAAACTAAGCCCGCCAACGTACGGCGTACGGCGCAGAAATACGAAGAGTACGGCGCAGAAATGCTGAAGAAAAGCCTTGACACATGCCATCGACCGGGGGAACCTGTCTGTCAGGGCCCCTATTCCCCTAAAAAAGGTGACCTCATGAAGATGCTTAGGGTCTTCCCTGCCTGCATGTTTGGGCTGGCGTTACTGGCTGGCGCCATGGCCAGTGAGTCGCATTCTCAAACTCCGCCCGCGCGCAAGATACGCCTGGCGGTCATGGATTTCGACTACGCGACAGTGCAAACTACGACCTCAGCCATGTTCGGCACAAATGTGGACGTCGGCAAAGGAATCACCGATCTCCTGGTTACCGATCTGGTGAAGGACGGAACCTACTCGATCATCGAGCGTGCGGCCCTTGACAAGGTACTGAAGGAGCAGAACTTCTCCAATTCGAATCGCGCTGACCCAAACAGCGCCGCACAGATCGGCAAGTTGCTCGGCGTTGATTACATCGTCGTCGGCAGCATCACGGAGTTTGGCAACGAGACAAAGAATTTGGGCGGCGGCGGTGGCGGTGGCAACTGGGGCGGCTTCGGCCTGGGCGGGCTCCATCATTCCAATTCCAAAGCTAACGTCGCCGTTACCGCCCGCATTATCAACATCGACACCGGTGAGATCCTGGGCGTAGCCGATGGAACGGGCCAATCCTCCCGATCCTCCACCTCGATGCTGGGCGGTGGCGGCAACTGGCACGGCTTCGGCGGCGGCAATGCCGACTTCGGCTCAAGCGACTTCCAGCAGACCATCATCGGCGAAGCCACCAAATCCGCCACCGATCAGCTCAGCACCGGCCTGGTTGCAGACGCGCCGAAATTGACGGCGCGCACCATCACCGTTGAGGGCGAAGTCGCCGCGGTCGATAGCGGTCAGATCATCATCAACGTTGGAGGCAAGTCCGGAGTTAAAGTCGGCGATCAGTTTAACGTGCTGCGCGTGACCAAGGAGATCAAGGATCCTGCTACCGGCAACGTTCTGCGCAGGCTCACCACCACGGTCGGCGTCATCAAAGCTACCGATGTGGACGATATTTCGGCCATCTGCACTGCTGTTTCCGGTTCCGGCTTCCAGACCGGCGATCGCGTTAAGACTGTTATTCAATAGTCCGAGTCCGGACAAGAATGCCCGCCGCAATTGCGGCGGGCATTCTTCTTTGCGACGAGCCCCGCTCATCTTCCCAGAAATCTCTCCAGCTTTTCAATCTCCCTGCCGGCGCGGACACACTTACGCTCCGCGCGTACCACGGCACAGAAATCAAGGAGCATAGCGAACCGGCCTGAGCAAACCGCGATAAAACTCGGTAATCGCCAGGTTCGAAGCTGACTATGCGGAGTACAATTTGGTACGTTTCACCAACCCACTGCAATGAGAGGATTGTGAACGATGAACTTGCCATATCCCAAGAACGTCGGCAAACTGCGCAAAATGACCAAAATCGGTGGGGGACACAGATTGATAACCATCGAGGATGAGATCGTCTGCCCGCAGGGAAAACGTCCATATCGAAAGCTCATCTACCTGCAAAAACTTCGTCATGAAGCCGACAACCGCATCGATTATCGATTCACCTATTACATGAGCGGCACCAAGGGCAGGATGATTGATCGTTGGGTTTTCGGGCAATACTCCCTGATGATTCCAGCGAAGGAATTGAAGACGTTGCTCGAAGAGGCAAGAAAGCGCGGCTGGGAAGGCTTTTGAGTGGTATACGGTCTCCCAAGGAGATTTGATGAGCCTCAGATAAGTGGCCAAAGCGCCGAACAACCAATAGAAGCGATCATCCATGAACATGCTGCTTAACATCATGCTGAAACCGGCATCTTTGATCGTCCTGGGAGTCGTAGGCTTTTTCTTCTTTTTCGCGATGGACAGGCTCCCAAAATCAAAGTAGCCCACCAGCCACATCCCGCCACCAGCCCCGCAATCCACCCATTTCCCCGCGCTCCGCCGCCTGCGCCCCGCATCATTTCATCCCCCCGCTTGCAGATAATTACCCCCGCCTCGCGCACAATACTCCCAGCAAGACTTTTAGCGATCAGCTTTCAGCTCCCACTTGCGGCGAGGAACCGAACGCTGAATGCTGAGAGCCGATAGCTCACGGCTTGTAGTTAAGCCCCGGGAGAAAAAACCATGATCCTGCCCTCCACCATCATCAGGCACGTCGACTTCTTAACCGATTCGCCTCAACGCAACCCCGCCGTCCACAGGTGCTGCCTGGCCGCCGTGCGCGCCCTCGAGCAATCTGGGGAAGAACACCCTGGCAATCGCTTCGAAGCCTCGGAAGCTGTCATCACCGCCTACCGCGACGCCATGCCCAGCCTCGACGGCGCTGCTAACATCCGCGACTACATCGCCTGCATCGCTCAAGGCATGCTCCTCGGCGTCATCGACCCCCTCGAGGGTCCCAAGTTCCTCTACGCCGCTCAGATGGCGTTAAGTGCGCTCCCGCGCAGGGCTAGCCGCCGCATAATAAAAGAGATAACCCCAAAAACGCAGACCCCACCCCTCTCCCCCTCAGTTACGCCATAAATTCGCCCAAAAGTAACCTGCGAGTCGACTGAAAAGTTACCAGCCACGCTGCCCGCTACAGAGCCGCAATCCGCCCGCCAGCCGCGATTCAGCTTGCGCAAATCATCCCACGGGTGGATGATCGTCACGCTTCCCCAATGAGCTTTCACCAGTTCTGTACGTCAAGGAGAAGCCGCATGCGCAAGAGCTTTACCGCATTTGCATTTTTGGCCCTGTACCCTCTGCTCGTTGCCCAACAATCGCAGCCCGCTCCTCAGTCCACACCACCGCCGCAGGCCGCACCCTCAACCCCGCCTCCACCGCACACGTTGCTGGACGGAACACCGGTGAAGCTGCGGCTGAGCCAAACGATCTCGTCCGCCGACGCCAAGGTCGGCCAGGAGGTTCCGTTCGAGGTTGTCGAAGATGTCAGCGTGGACAACGTAGTTGTGCTGCCTAAAGGCGCCACCGCCATCGGCACCGTGACGGAGGTCGAACCGAAGAGGAGTATGGGGCGGGCAGGCAAGCTGAACGTAAGCATCAGCTACGCACGCCTGGCCGACCAGGAGAAGGTGGCGCTGCGCGCGGTGAAAGACACCAAGGGAGGCGGCCATACAGGAGCAATGACGGGCGCGATAGTGGCGACGTTCGATCGTGTTCTTCCCGGCGGCGCCGCTTTTCCTGTTCATGCACGGCAAGGACGTCACCATTCCGCAGGGAACCGAGATCACGGCGTTTGTGGAAGGGGATATGCACCTGGAAATGACGCGGTTCGGCGTGGCCGCTCCCACGGCTCCTGCGCCTGCCGCTGCGCCAGCGGCACAGGCCAGCCTGATCGTGGACTCCACTCCGCCGGGCGCGGACATCACGGTGGATGGAGGGTTCGTGGGCAATACACCGTCCACGGTGACGATTGCGCCCGGAACGCACCAGATTACCGTCAGCAAGAAGGGTTTTGCGGACTGGACCAAGACGCTCACCGTGACCGGCGGCAGCGTCCATCTCAGTGCCACGCTGGAGGCCGTCTCCGCACCGGCTGCCTCTGCGCCTCCAGCGGCAGCCCCGCGGCAGTAACCCTCCCACCGGAAGTGTTACGGTTAATCCTGACGGCTCCGGCTGGCGGGGGAAATGACCCGGCGCGCGCGCAGAACGGCCGGACGATTGTGGCTGCGGTCGCGGCGGGAGTGGCTGTATTTTCTTGCGCTCACAGGCATTCACCGGGCGCAGCCATGCCCTCCTCGGCCCCGGAAAGATCAATGAGGGAAAGAGAGATGTTAAAACGCAGAGATTTCCTGAAAACCACGGTCGGCGCAACCGCCGCGGCTCTCCTTGCAGGATCCCCTCACGTTGCCCGCGCTGCCCGCGCTGCGGATCAAGACCTGAGCTTTTCCTCTCCAGGCATCGAGCTGACAATTTCTCCCACCGCGCCCGAGTTTCTCAGCCTCAATATCGACGGCCTCGGCAAAGGCCGCCGCGGCCCAAGCGCGATTGACACAAGCCGCCCAGGCGTTGGGCTTAAGGCGTCGAGTTCCAGAACCTCCGGCGCGCTGCGTGTTGAATACCGTCCGCAGTGGGTGGACGACAGCGTGCTGCCGCCGTGGACGTTTGAGGTCACCGACAGGAGAGTGGTCGCCACGTCGCAATGGTCGGCCGCCGCGGAACCTGTCCCCATGACCTTTCGCTTCAATCTGAATCAGGTGCACAGCACGGTGCTCGGCCTCTTTCAGCACGACGGCCTGCTCGCGACTCCGGCGCTTTTGCACTTCCCCGGCCAGGGCTCCATGCGCCTCACTGCCGACGTTCCCGGACTCGGACTCACCTATGCCTCCGACCGGCCCCGCCAAACCGCCACGCTTTCGCTGCCCGGCGCCACCTGCGCGCACCAGCGCGTCATCTACACCTTCGACGTGACCGCGATTCACCCTGAGTTGCACGGCATTGCCGGCGATCCGCGCTTCGATGCATTTCGCCGCAACTGGCTCGACGCTCTGCAGCTCAATCCCGGACTCCAGGCGCTTGCTAACAATACGGCCAGCGACACCTGCGCCTTCTGCTACTACGAGTACGCCGACATTGCCGCGTTGACTCCGCCCCTCGCTCCGGGATTGACTGCGATCGACATCGTGAAGCAGACGCTGGAGCGGGTGCCGGCCGGCGGGCAGGCTTACGGGTTGCCCGGTCTCACAAACTTTCTGATTACCGCGAGCTCCGATACGTATCCTTCCATGCTGATTGCAGCCGCCGACTGCGTGCGCGCGGGCGGTAACGATGCCTGGCTCGCTGCAAATTACGAAGGCTTCCGCGGCTGGGCGGAATCGATGCTGGCCACCGACAAGAATGGCGACGGCCTCACCAAATACGGATTCAGCGGCAACTCCGGCAGTTGGCCCAGCGGATTTCCGCCTTTCAGGCCGTCGAACTGGTGGGACACCATCGGCTTCGGCTTCGAGGACGCCTACAGCAATGCGCTCGCCTTTCGCGCCTATCGCAACTTGGCCATGATGGCGCAAGAGCTCGGCAAGGCCTCCGACGCGGCCCGCTACTATGCCGCCGCGGGCAAGCTCCGCGCCATTTTCTATGACCGTTTTTACGATCCGGAGACAGGCGTGCTCGGGGGTTGGCGCAGCGCCGACGGCCAACTGCACGACTACTATTTTCTCTGGGTCAACGGCATCGCCATCCACTATGGGCTGGTCGAAAGACCGCAAGCCAATGCCATTATGGACAAGCTGCTCGCCAAGATGAAGGACGTCGGTTACGACAAATTCAATATGGGCCTGCCTGGCAATCTGATCACTGTTGCCCTCAAAGACTACGTGCACCGCGCGGCGGACGGCCGCTACGGCGGCGGCGTGCTCCCTGACAACTCCGACGGGTTCCAGAACTACGAGAACGGCGGCGCGACCGGATCGTTTGCCTTCTTTACGCTGGCCGCGCTCTACGATCTGGGCCGCGGAGAGGAAGCCGACCGGATTCTCTTCCCCATGCTCGGCGCATACGGCGCTTGCGGGTTCGATCAGCGCGACGCAAAGGGACACTCGACCGATTGGCGCCGCTGGGACGGAACCGCGATGGGCTACGAGGGCCTGCTGACCGACAACTACTACGCGCTGCTCGCCGTGCCTCTCCGCCAGAGTGAGATCGCGTGGCAAAAAGGCTTTCGGCCCGCGACCGCGCTCACCTGAGAGTTGGAAACGCGGCAGGCAGAACGATGGGCAATGTGCGTTTCAGCCAATGTTGATGCGGGTTTTTCGGCGTTTTTTGTGAAAGGCTCCGGCTTTGCCGGAATTCCCGGCTTCTTGATTCCGGTTCTGCCGGTTTAGGGTTATAACTGACGGCTCCGGCTGGCGGGGAAAATGAACCGACGCACGCGCAGAACGCTTCTCATTGTGGCCGCGGTGGTGGCGCTGCTGGCCCTGGCCGTCTTTCTGCGCTCCAAGGCTCCGCCGGAGGCCGCGCGCCTCTTGCCTGAATCCGACGGCATCATCTACATCAATCTACGGCCCTTGCGCGCCTTCCTGCGCGGGGACCTGAAGCCGCCCCAGCGCGTGCCGGAGTACCAGCAGTTTGTGGACGCAACCGGCATCGACTGGGAACGCGATCTCGACCAGGTAGCCATCGCCCTGCATCGCATGCCCAACCCCAACGGACCCAACGGCCCGGTTGCCTACTCCATGGTGCTGGTCGGCAAGATCACCGGCCAGAAGCTCAACCAGTGGCTTGCATCGCACGCAACGGCTCTCAAGTCCTACGCCGGCAAGACCATCTATGACATTCCCTCCGAGGGCCGCACCGTGCGCGTGGCGCGGATCGGCTACGACATGGTGGCCGTCTCCAACAACCCCACGGCGGAGCAGATTCACTCCATCATCGACCGCCATCGCGCCGCCGCTCTGCCCTTTGCCGGCTCCACGCTGCTGGCGCGCCACTACCACGAAATTCCGCTGCTGGCGCTGGCCTGGGGCGTGGGCCAGATCGGACTGCCGTTCTCAGAGAGCGGCGCGATCCACATCTTCGGCTTCTCCCTGCCCCTGCCGGACAACTCGACGATCATCGCCAGCCTCGCGCCCGCGCTGCCCGTGCCCAACTCGCTGCGCCTCAGGGTCGAGGAGATTGCGCCCAGCGACCAGGTGGCGGCTAGCCAGGCCGCGTCTCTCAACACGCTGCTCACGCTCGCCCGCGGATTCACCGCGCCGCTTGCCCCGGACGCGGCCAACAACGCGCTGAAGGAGCTGCTGCGCACCGCCCAGATCACCCAGCGCCGTGACCGCATCGTGGTTACAGCCGCATTAACGCCCTCGCTGCTCAGCCAGGCCTTCGCCGAGCAGGCTGCGCCTCCGGAAACTTCGCCCGCTCCGGCCGCATCCAATTAGCCGCACCAGCGAAGTAAACTGATTTTGTACTTCCCCGTGGCGGGCAGCACATCCGAAGACCCGCTCAGCCGGAACCAGGAAAACTCCGCATCCCCATGAGAGGTCCCATGAGAGGTTCACCCCAGTCAATCCGAATTTCTGTCTTCGCCTGCACTCTCGCTCTCTCGCTTTGCCTCGCGGCTCTCGCCGACGATGCGGCCAGGCGCCCGGTGCTCACCGGCCAGGCCGCATTTACTGATGCGGCGCATGAAGCTCCCGGCATTCGCCGCCACCTCACCGTGGCCGATCTGCCCGCGCCCGCGCCGGAGCAATCCGTTGATAATGGCCCCACGCTGGTTCCCCGCCCCGCCAACGCCTGGCCCATCGCGCCCAAAGGCTTCAAGGTCGAGCTCTATGCCGCCGGCCTCGATAATCCGCGCCTCCTGCGCACCGCGCCCAACGGCGACATCTTCCTCGCCGAGAGCGAGACCGGCAAGATTCGCGTCTTCCGCGGAGTGGGCGCGGACGGCAAGCCCAGGGAGACTTCGGTCTTCGTAACCGGCTTGCATCAGCCCTTCGGCATCGCCTTCTATCCTCTTGGCCCTGACCCCCAGTGGATCTACATCGGCGACACCGACGCCATCGTGCGCTTCCCCTACCGCAACGGCGACCTGACCGCGCGCGGCCCGATGCAGCAGCTCGCCGAGCTGCCGGGCGGCGGACGGCTCCGCGGCGGCGGCCACTGGACCCGCGACCTGGCGTTTTCGCTGGACGGCGTCACGCTGTTTGCCTCGGTCGGGTCGCATTCCAATGTTGACGACTCCGACACGCACCCGTTGGAGTTTCACCGCGCCAACGTGCTGGAGTTCACACCCGAAGGCAAGTTCATCAAGGTTTACGCGTCGGGTATTCGCAACTGCGTGGGCGAGGCCATTAACCCCATCACCGGCCAACTCTGGTGCTCCACCAACGAGCGCGACGGCCTGGGCAACAACCTGGTCCCCGACTACATCACCCACATACAGGAGGGCGGCTTTTACGGCTGGCCATGGTGGTACATGGGCGGCCATCAGGACCCGCGCCATCCGGGCAAGCATCCTGAACTCCAGTCCAGGGTCATCACCCCGGACATTCTGCTCCAGCCCCACTTCGCCTCGCTGGAGATGCTCTTCTACAAGGGCTCCCAGTTCCCCGAGCAGTACCACGGAGATGGCTTCGCCGCCGAACACGGCTCCTGGAACCGCGCCCAGCGCGCCGGCTACGAGGTGATCCGGCTGCCCATGCGCGACGGCCACGCGACCGGCGAGTACGAAGACTTTCTCACCGGCTTCGTGCTGCCCGATGGGACGGTGTGGGGACGGCCCGTGGGCGTGACCGTGGCGAAGGATGGATCCCTGTTCGTCTCCGACGACGGCTCGCGCTCCATCTGGCACGTAATCTATACCGGGAAGTAAACGGGAGCGAAATTAGCGGAGTCTGCGGAGCTGGAAGTGCGCTCCCAGGCCCTCCTGGGGCCGCCAGCTCCGCTCTTACCGGCCCGTCAGTCCCAGCGCCCCCACAATCGCCCCGTCCACCTGCGCGGGCTGGCCGTCCTGCTTGGTCACCACGCCGAAGCCGCCACGGTAATCCCACATCGCCCAGCCGATGCCATCGGCCTCGAAAGCGGTGCGCGCGTCGTGAATCCAGGCGGCGCGCGAAACCGGGTCGGAGTAGTTGCGGTAGACACCGAACTCATTCGAGATGAGCGGGACGTGATGCTCGCGGCCCCAGGCTGCGGCTTCGTCGATCATCAGGCGGATGCGGGTTGCGTCCCAGTGGTCGAGAAAGTAGGTCTCCAGCTGATAGCGGCTGGCAGGGTCGGGCACCTGCGCCAGCTTCTCCTGCATCTCCGCGTCGGTGTCGCTGGCCGGGTAGGGAATGTTATGCGTATAGCGCCACCAGGTCGCGCCCCACGAAGCGCCCTGGTGGGTGAACTGGTGGGGCTCGTAGAAGTGGAAGTTGTAGATCACGTTGCCGTCGGCCATCGGCTGCATGGCCAGCAGGTCGGGAATGTCGGAGTAGTTGGCGCCGGTGGCGATGATTGTGTTCCGCGGCGCGGCCTGGCGGATGGCCGCGGCCACGCGCTCCTGAATGCCGGCCCAGCGGTAGGGATCGTTGACCTCCGGCTCGTTCAGAATCTCAAAAAAGACCCGCTCCGGATCACGGTCAGCATAGTGCGCGGCCAGCTTGCGCCACAACAGCACCAGCCGGTCCACGGCGTAGTCGCTGGTGCGCAGTTGCTGCTTGTAGTTGTCCTCCGGGTGCAGGTCGATCTCGACGGCCAGCCCGTCGGCCAGCATGGTGTCGACGGCGCGGTCCAGGCGGCCGGCAAAATCGTCGTTCAGCCCGTCTTTGCCCTGCGGGTACTGCTCCAGTGGAACCGCGTCGATGCTCAGGCGCACATGATCGAAGCCCAGACGCGCCATCAGCGCAATGTCCCCGGCATCGGTATAGCGGTTCGTGCGCGCCGCCGAGTAGTCGCCGGGCGACTGCGCGAACCATTGCGAGGCATTGATGCCGTGGCGCAGATGCCGGGCGCGGGCAAAGGCCAGCTGCGCCTGGGCGTCATGATCAGACTCGCCTGCGGGGGCCTGCGCGGCGGAAGGCAGGTTGAGGGAGGGCAAAATCAGAGACAACAAGGCGGCAAAAAAGGCTGGGCGCAGACGCACGGCAGAACCTCCTGGGCAGCGAGGAGCTTTCCCGAGCCCACAATACACCATGCGGCGTCGGTTGCCGAACGACGCACCGGGAGACGACAATAACCCAAACTTCCGTGAAAGCGGACCCGCTATGCCCCATCGTTCGAATGCACGCACAGCACGCCTCAGCGCGGTTCTTCTGGCAGCCTGTCTCTCTGTCGGCCATGGCCAGAACCCGCCTGCCGGCTCGCCCGCGCCGCCGGCCGCGGCAACTTCTGCGCCCGCGCAGCCGGATGCGGAAGCCGCCTTCCTGGCCCGCGCCGCGAGTCTCTACTACTCCACTGCAAAGACCGGCCTGACCGGCTTCGACTGCGCCGTCCATCCCGACTGGCTCACCCTGTTTCGGGGCGCCAACAAGGACACCCCGGTTACGGCCAGCGACGCGCGCGTGGTCCTGCTCAACAGGGTGGTCATCACGCTGCATGCCCGGTTCGACGGCGGCTCCACGCTGGATTGGGCTGCGCCTGCAAACCCGGATACGCCGCCGGGCCTGGACTCGAACTCCCTGATCACTGGGATGCAACATGCAACCGAGCAGACGCTGATGGGCTTCCTCCAGTTCTGGACCCCGTTCATGGACGGCTCAGTGCTGCCGGCGAGCCCGCAGGGACTCTCCCTCACCCATACCGATGCGGGGACGACTATTCATGGGATACAAGGCGGGACGGAAATCACCGAGATCTTCAACCCGCAGATGCTACTGCAGCAATTCAACGTGAAGGAGAGCGGCAACTCGGTCCAGTTCGCGCCCACCTTCCAGCCCACCGAACAGGGGTTGCTGGTCAACCGCTTCCTGGCGAACATCCAGCCGAGGAGCAATCCGCCGGGACCGGTAGAGGAGATGCACGCCTCCATCGCCTACCAGTCCCTGGAAGGCTTCCCGATTCCGCAGCGGATCAATATGGAAGTGGTCGGCGCCGGGGTCTTCAATTTCGCGCTGGACGGCTGCCAGATTCGCCGGCGGATGCGGTAGCGGGCCACAGCATTTTCCGAATTGATGTAAACCGAAGCCATACGCTCTCGTGGCTTTTTCCTCAAGAGAAAGCCACCTTTCAATGCCCCCAAAAGTCCATGTTAATTCGGGAAATGCTCCAGGAACCTCCGCGTCCGCACCGTAGCCATCGCCCCGCACTCAAAACCAAGGCCGGTTCCGGCGGGCCCGGCTCAACACAGAAGCGGCTCCCATCCGGGAGCCGCTTCTTCCATCCCGCCCTGTAGATTGGTCCTAGGAGCCGGTCGCGGCGCTGTCCGAATCCGATATCTGTTCGAAGGTGGCGCGCAGGTATTTGTGGGGATTCACCGGCACATTGTGCACCCGCACCTCGTAGTGAAGGTGCGGCCCGGTGGCGCGCCCGGACTCACCCACGTAGCCGACGATCTGCCCGCGGACCACATGCTGGCCGGGGATCACTGCGAATGCGGAGAGATGGGCATAGACGGTGCTGATGTCGTGGCCGTGATCGATGACCACCTCGCGCCCGTATCCGGCCTCCATCGCCGCCGAGGAGACATCGCCGTCGCCGGCCGCCCGCACCGGCGTTCCATAGGGCGCGTCGATATCGATTCCCGTGTGGAAGGCGCCTTCGCCGTTGATCGGGTCCAGGCGTTCGCCGAAGCTCGATGCCACTGGCCCCTGCACCGGCCACAGCGAGGGCGCGTCAGCCAGGATGGTCCAGTCACCCACGAAGCTCGGCGTCAGCCCGCTTTCCAGCGCGCGTGAAACTTCGCCGGTCATCGCCTCAGTGCGCAGCGCATCAAACTGGTCGATGGAGAGCTTGACCTGCTGCGGGTTGACGTCGTCGCTCACCGCTAGGCTGCCCGGCGCCGGAGCCGCCGCGCGGGAGGCCGGCTTGGACGCATCCAGCCGGTTCTGCCGCAGCCCGTAGAGCGCGGCCACTTCGTTGGCCAGCGCGCCCAGCGATGCCACCTGCACCCCGCGGTCGTGGGCGATCGCCGCCATCTCCTTGTAGTTCTTGCGCAGGTTTTCGCGGTCCTCGCGAACTTGGTTGTAGCTCTCCGTCTTCAGCAGCATGCGCGTGTAGGAGCCGGCCAGCCCCACGATGGTGAACGCGCCCACCAGCGCCGCCGCCAGAAACCCGTACGCATAGCGCAGCGGAACGGGAATCTTGCGAATCCGCCCGGCCTCATCGCTGGCTACAAACAGAATGTAATAGCGCTTGCCCAGCATCTTCACCTCTTATCCTGCCCTCGGCAGGGCCGCAATTCGCCATGGACTCGCTGAAATGAGCAACGCAGCCGAAGAGCAAAGCAATGCAAAAACACCAATCCGTGCGTTCCCGCACATACCGCACTGGGCGCTGGCCTGTAAACTTCGTCAAGCCTAGCAAAGGGCCCCACGCCGGGTCAACGTAACATTACGTAACTTTCGTGATGATCCATCGGGCCAAGCCCTGCCGCGGAACCTGATTCGCCCGGCCCAAAAGCGGAAAAATCGGCCGGCGTTTGTCGTTTTCGCCTCATGTTTGAGACGCAATCTGCCGATTATCCTCCCCTTTCCCCATGCAAATCGGACCGCCGCGCTCCTTCCGCAGTCTTTTCCGTGCTGCACTGCCCCGGCGCAGCTCGATTGCCCTATGCTCATAACCATGCGGATCGAAACCGGCAAACCCGGCAAGAAATCCCAGCGCAAGGCTGCGCCCGCCGGCGAACTGGCTCTTCTGGCCGCGATTCGGCGCCGGGCTGCGGCAGTCCCGGCCGGCCTGCCCCTGGGCATCGGCGACGACTGCGCCCTGCTGCGCCTGCGCGCGAACGAGGAGCTGGCCATCACCACCGATCTCTCCATCGCGGGCCGCCACTTCCGCCTTGACTGGCACCCGCCGGAGTCGGTTGGGCACCGGGCGCTGGCGCGCGGGCTGAGCGACCTGGCCGCCATGGGAGCGCGTCCCGCGGCCGCGTTTCTTTCCCTCGGGCTGCCCCGCGCGCTCACCCGGCCCGTGGCCCGAGGCCGCGCCTGGGTTGAACGCTTTCTGGACGGGCTGCTGGCGCTGGCCGCGGCGCACCGCACACCCCTGGCCGGCGGCGACCTGGCCCAGTCTCCCGTAGCGCTGGCCGACATTGTGCTCGCCGGCGCGGTGCCGCGCGGGCGGGCGCTGCTGCGCTCCGGCGCGCGGCCCGGCCATCTTCTTTACGTCACCGGCAGCCTGGGCGGCGCCGCGGCCGGCCTGGCCTGGCTGGCCCGGCTGGCCGCCGTGCTGGACCACCCCATTCAGGCAATTCCGCGCCCGCTCAGGGCGCAGCTTGCCCCTCATCTCTATCCCCAGCCGCGCATCGCGCAGGGACTGGCGCTGGCCCGGCGCGGCCCTGGCCTCGGCCTGCATCGATTTGAGCGACGGGCTCTCCACCGATCTCGGCCATCTCTGTGAGGAGTCTGGTGTCGCGGCCGAGATCGATGCCCGCGCCCTGCCCGTCCACGCCGAGGCGACGCTCGAACAGGCGCTCCACGGCGGCGAGGACTACGAGCTGCTCTTTACCGCGGCTCCAACGGCGCGCGTTCCCGGCTCGATTGCCGGAGTTCCCATTGCACAGATCGGGCGTATCGTCCGCCGCAGGCCGGGACGGCCTGCCATCCTGCTGTTCACACCCGAGGGCGCTCAGCCCATGGCGCGCGGCGGCTGGCAACACTTCGCATGAAGCGCGCGGCATTCCGCGGCAAGATTCGCCGCCTGCGCCAGCGGCTATTATCGAATCTGTGATGAGCACGCGAAAGATCCGCGTCCGGCTTGCGCCCTCGCCCACCGGACTGCTGCACGTGGGGAACGCGCGCACAGCCCTTTACAACGGGCTCTTTGCCTGCCGCACCGGGGGCGACTTCATCCTGCGCATCGAGCAATTTGTGGGAGCCTGAGCGACGTGAGCGAGCCGGTTCTTGATTTCAGTTTCCCGCATCGTTGGCAGGCGCGGCAGTTGGCCGCGCGGCCGCTCATCCTCCCCGCGCGCCACTACGTTTATCCCCGCGAGGCTGAGGAGGTCGAGCGCGGGGCGCTGGAGATGCTGATTACTCCGGCTGCGGAATCTGCGACGGAATTTGCTCCGAAAGATTCGCCCTCCGCGCAGGAGCTTCTTGCCACCTGCGCGCTGGGCTTTCGCGATCCCCTCGTGCCGACCGGCATCTGGTCTTGTCCAAACCCGGATGAAATCTGCGCCGTGGCAGGTGGCTACGCGTACGTCATCGACACCACCGCGCCGGAGCGGTTCACCATGCTGCCCTACCGGCCGGTGCTCGGGGTTTTGCCGCTGCCCGCTGACGGGCTGCTGCTCTTTGTGGGGCATTACTCGATCCTTGCGTGGGGCGCGCAGGGCCAGGCTTGGGAGTCGGAGAAGCTCTCCGATGAGGGGGTCACCGTCACCGGCGTCGAGGGCAGCGTGCTGCGCGGCCTCGGCTGGCAGATGCGGAGCGACCGCGAAACGCCATTCGCGCTCGATCTCACGAGCGGATCGAGAATCGACTAAGAACCTGTTGAAAAACTCGAATTCGGAGCATCGAGCGCGAAAGGGCACGACTTCAGTCGTGCCGAAATCGCAGCAAAATCAACGTGAGCTTTAAAGGCTGCGGAAAAACCATCTGATGGCAGTTTTGTAACAAGGGCACGGCTTCAGCCGGGCCAAAAATGCCCCAAAATAGAGTGCGGGCTTTAGCCCCTGCCAAATCTCCGCTCGCCTTTCCCTGTTTTTCCGCAGCCTCTCTAGCCCCTGATCCTTGCCCGCGGCAGTTTTTCAACAGGTTCTAAAGGCATCTCTCCTTCAGATATGGCCCCTTTCCTCCAATTTTCAGGGCAAGCTGCGCCCGCGCCGTGCCGGCCTATGCGACGGGTTCGTCCGCTTCTTTTCCCCGGCCGTCCAGCAGCGCATCGATGCTGAACCTGCCGGCGCCGGTGAAGAACAGCGCAACGCACGCGCCCAGGTAAAGCACAATGAGCTCGCCGTGGTCGCTATTGCGGCCGAAGAGCACGAAGTGGTGCATGAAGGCCCAGGCTACAAAGATGTTCACAAAGCAGAACAGCGCCGCCCAGCGCGTGGCCAGGCCCACGATCAGCAGCAGCGTGCAGATGCCGTCCGCAAGCGTCGCAAACAGGAGGCTGGGCACGGCGCCAATGTGCAACGGATTGGGGAAATGCTGCGCCATGGCGCCGAAGTGGAATAGCTTCTCCGTGCCGTGCTTCAGAAACAGCGGCAGGAAGACGATCACGCGCAGGGCCAACCGGCCGAAATCCGGACTGAGTGGAATCGACTTGAGCAGTAACAGGCGCTTGAACATCAAGACCTCCTGAGCCTGTAGACGATCTCGGGGACGCGATGGACGCAGGGTAAGGGCTCGGTTGGCCGAACAGGCGCATACAGAATGCCTGCCGGCGCGAAGCTGTTCCGCCACGAACTGCGCCGGCTCACATGGCGGGCTCTCCCGTGCCCCGCAGAATCTCCGCGTACCGCGCGTACACACCTTCAAACACCGCGTCCCAGCTTGCCTTGCGGGCATCGGCGCGGGCGGCGGCGCGCATGCGCTTGTGTTCGGCGGGATCGGCAAGAATCGCGGAGATGGCCGTTGAAAATTCCTCGTCTGCTACAACCCGGCCGGTCTCGCCGTCGCGGACGATGGTGCAGGGGCCGCCGTCGGGGGTCACAATTGCGGGAACGCCGCTGGCCAGGGCCTCCAGGACCACATTGCCGAAGGTGTCGGTGTGGGAGGGAAAGACGAACAGGTCCATGTTGGCGTAGGCTGCGGCCAGGGCTTCGCCCTTCAGGACCCCGGTGAATTCGGCGCGATGCAGCCGCTCGCGCAGCCAGAACTCTCCGGAGCCGTGGCCGACGATCAGGAAGCGGAAGCTGGTGAGACCCTGCTGTTCGAGCTCCTGCTGGATGCGGTCGAGCAGCCCCACGTTCTTCTCCACCGAGAGACGGCCCACGAAGCCGAGCACGGCTTCGCGGTCTTCACTCTTTCGCGTGCGTTTGGCGGGATGAAATAGCTCCGCATCCACCCCGCGGGGCATGCCATGGCAGTCGCGGCCGGTCGCGCGCTCCAGCATCGCGCAGAGCTGCGGGTTGGGCGCGAACAGAACCTGGGCGAGGGAGTAAAACCGAGCTGTCACGGCCAGGGTCAGATCCTCGATCTTCTGTCCCGCGGCCTGCGATGGGCGCTCGGGCAGGAAGCGCAGGAACCATTGAGAGCGGCGGGCCAGGTACTCGTGGACATTGGTGTGCCAACTGGCCGCCAGCGGTATCTTTCTGTAATGCGCCAAAGCGGCGCCCAGCATGCCTAGCTCGCTGGGGCCGGTGATGTGGATCAGGTCGGGGCGGAAACGCTCCAGCGCCTCGCCGATGAGCGGCACGTGGCGAATGAAGGCGGGATCGTAGCGGAGATCCTTTTCCAGGGCAAACGATAAAAAGCCGCGCGGCAGCTCCAGGGTCCAGACGCTGCCGTCTTCATGGAGGGCCTGAGCGCCGCTCCTGCTGCGGCCGCCGGCGCGGACACAGAGAAAGGGAAGGTTCCGGCGCCGCGCAAAGGCCTCGAACTGGCGGCTGGTATGCGCGACTCCATTCACCTCATGGAACGAGTCGGGAAAATAGGCCACGCGCGGCGCGGATTGGATCATTAACTCGCTCAAATCTCCGCGGACTTCGGCCGGCGCGATCGCGGCTTGCTCAGCCTTCGTTTTCGCCCAGCGCATGCCGCAACTGCTGCGCGTCGTTCCAGGCCATGCGCAGGCCGCCGGAGACCAGGCTCCCATCCATCCTTTGTACCAGCGCGATCAGGGCGGAGAACGCCCGCGGCGCCGATCCCCCCGGCCATAGCTCGCACAGCGGCCGGACCACCCCGTTCGCGTCGGGGTGGTAGACGCGCTCGTCCCAGGTGCGCGAGCCCTGGGGAAACTCGGGATAATGGCGCACCGCATCGATGGTGGAGCGGAGGATGCGCAGCTTCCACGGTTCCGCATACTGCGGCATGAAGAGCAGGTGGCTCTTGCGCTCGCGGCGGACCTCATGCACAAACTCCGTAAAACTCGCTGTGTTGGTCAAATTGATGTTGGCATTGGGCTCCACCCCATGGCGGTCGCCGCCGGAGATCAGCAGCATGTTCCAGCGTTCGGCCAGGCGCCGCACGGCGCGGTTTTCGTCCCAGTTGCGCAGGCCGTTCAGCTCCAGCGCGTGCAGGTAGTTGCCGTTTTTCTGCAGAAACTCGTTGGCCAGGAACTCGTGGTTCTCCTGGCCGATAAGGTAGAGGTCCCACAGCGGGTGGTTGAAGACCACCAGCACATCCGGCTCCTGGTGAAGGGCGTGGAGGATCTCCGTCAGCCGCGCGTCATCCGGATGGGCGGTGTATCCGGCAAGGGCGTCCATCCACTCCCCGGCGCGGGCGCTGGGCAGATTGTGAATGCCGAGATGGAAGGACTGCAAGCCGCCGTAGGGAGCGCTCCACTCCACCGACACCGGAATCCTGCGGGCGCTGGGGACCGTCCGCAGCAGCATCGGGGCGCGGATGTTGTCGTGGTCGGTGATGGAAACCATGGCCGACAGGCCGAGCTGCTCGATCTGACGCCGCTCCAGATCGAAGGCCAGCTTGGGGGTCATGGGCGGGGTCCAGTAGCTGGCGGCGTAGTCGATCGGTACCCCGTGTACCTGGCGGGACCGGCGCTCCAGACGGGACAGAATCGGCCGGATGAACGGGTACTGGTTGCCGAAGTTGGCCAGAAAGTCCAGGGTCTCCTGGGACTGGTTGGTATGGCTGTGCAACGAAACGCCGGTTCGGAACGTGCGCGTGGCTTCTTTGTCCCGCCACTGGTATGAGATGGCCGCACTGGGCATATCCGCTCCTTGACGATCCGGGTTTGCTCCGAAGTTGTGTGCGCAGTCGTACTCGGATTTCCGTGTTGCTCTGCCTGATTCTTCGGAATCCTGTGCCTAGTATCCTCAGCGGCCCGTAAATGCTGGGTTAATGGAGCGAGAATTACCCTTCAATTCGCCGGGGAACCAAAGGAGTTACAGGCAAAACCGGAAGCAGCCGTCACAACCGGCACAACTGCCGGCAAATCCTGCCGAACGATAGGATCCGCCTAGAAGATTCTGCCTCAATTGCCGGAATCACCCGCCTGATTTGCCGGCTCCGGATTTGAGGTGCCCAGCTTGCGCGCTTTCGGTGCCGAGGAAATCGCCCAGGTCCCAGCCGGCCATCAGCTCGTCACCGGCATAGGGCTCCTGGCCGGCGGCCTTGGCTGCGGCCGCCTCCGCGGCAAGATGGTTCCTGGTCAATCCGTCGCGCAAAATCTGGAAGGCCTGCTCCGGGGTGCTGGCGAACTGGAAGAGATCGATGTCCTTCGGCGAGATGGTGCCGGTATCCACCAGCGCATCCAGATTGAACACCTTCTTCCAGTACTCGGGCCCGTAGACGACCACGGTGATCTTCTTGGCCAGCTTGCGGGTCTGGGCCAGGGTGAGCAGCTCAAACATCTCGTCCAGGGTGCCAAAGCCGCCGGGGAAGACTACCAGGGCCTTGGCCAGGTACGCGAACCACAGCTTGCGCATGAAGAAGTAGTGAAACTCGAAATTGAGCGAAGGGGTGATGTAGGGGTTGGGCGCCTGCTCGAAGGGCAGCCGGATATTCATGCCGATGGTCTTGCCGCCGGCCTCGTGGGCGCCGCGGTTGGCGGCTTCCATGATGCCGGGGCCGCCGCCGGAGGTGATGACAAAGCGGGATTTCTGCGAGGGGATGGTTGTGGTCCAGGCGGTGAGGAGCTGGGCCAGGCGGCGGGCGTCCTCATAGTAGCGGGCCATCTCCACGGCGGCGACGGCGCGCTTGAGTTGGAGCACAGAGGCGCGGCCGGAGGCGATGTCCGGCGGGGTGGCCGGCTGCTCGTCACTGGGCGCGGGCTGGCGGGAGCCGGTGTTTTCGAGCAGCTCGAGGGCGCGATCGGCGTCCTCGAGGCTGCGAAAGCGCGCCGAGCCGAAAAAGACGACGGTGTCCTGAATCTTCTCGCGGCGGAAGCGGGCCAGCGGCTCCATGTACTCCGAGACGATGCGGATCAGGCGACCATCGGCGCTGTTGAGGAAGGCCGGGTTCTCATAGGCCAGCGGGGCGTTGGCCAGCGGCGGAAGCGCGCCGTTGGCGGCCGGCTGGGCCGGAGTGGCTGCGGCAGCTTCTGCGGCCTTCTGGCGGGCGGCCTGCGGCTCGTTCGCGGCGGGCTTTTGCTTGACTCCCATGACTCTTTTATCCTAATGGACTGGATCGTCCCTTGCCGGCCAGCTCATCCGATGACAGCCTATTCATCCCGATGGCGCATCGCGTCCTGAAAGGCGATCCATAGATTCAAAAGGCCCAGGCCGGAGATCATGCCGCGCACCGCGCCATTGGCGGCATAGTTGGCGAGGGTGGGAAAGATGATAAAGAGCGGGTTGCGATCCCAGAACATCCGCGACCATGGCACGTAGCAGAGGACCAGGCCAAGATAAAGGCGCAGAAGAACCCGCAGAAACAGCTCGGCGCGCTCCAGCCAGCGGGGAATCTGCTGCGGTGGGGGAATAGGCGTGGGCGGCGGCGCGGGTTCCGAGACGGCTGCCGGAGGGGCCATGGGATCGGGCGCGGATTTAGGCCCGGAATCGGGAGCAGGGCCGGACTCATTGCCAGGCACGGAGCCGGGCTCGCGGCGAGCTGGGACGAAATCGATTCCGGCTGCTGAGACATTCTGCCTGAGTGTGCCCGCCGTTCCCGATTGCACAAAATTGTGTGCAAGAAACAAATGCGCCGGGAGACTATATCCCCGGCCAAGGGACGCCGTAATGCAACGGTATCACACCACCTGCCCCCACACCCGGTGCGGCCGGACCCAGCGTTCCTGTCGCCTTTCCGGCACGGCTTTCCGGACGGAACTGTGCGCCGAATTGAGAGATTGGACGCGCCAAAAAGAGAAAAGCTCCCCATCCTTTGTGCAGGACCGGAAGCTCGAATGGCCTGGGACGGCCTGGGTTATCTCACCCGCACCTTGGGTTCCACGGAAAATCCCGGGCGCAGGAGGTGATTCGGGTCTTCGCCCTTGAGGTCGGTGAAATCGATGCGCACCGGAACCCTCTGCACCACCTTCACGTAGTTGCCGGTGGCGTTTTCCGGCGGGAACAGGCTCAGAACCGATCCGGTGGCGCCCCCGATCTGCGTGACCCGGCCCTGATACGTTTTGCCGGTCGCGTCCACGGCGATCTCCACCGGCTGCCCGGCTTTCATGTGCCGCAGCTGCGTCTCCTTGAAGTTGGCCGTCACCCACAGGTCCTCGAGCGAAACCAGGGTGAGCAGGTTCTGACCGGCGGAGACGTTCTGATTGATCTCCACGCTCTTGCGGGTGATGATGCCGGCCACCGGAGCCACGATCTTGCAGTAACTCAGGTTCAGCTTAGCCTGATCGAGCTGGGCCTGGGCTTCTCCCACCTGCGCCTCAGCCTGGCGGGCGCGCGCGTCCTGCAAGGCCACCTGCTGGGGTCCGGTCAGGGCGTACCTTTGCATGGCCTGCGCCTGGGTCGCGCGCTCATGGGCCACGCGCACCGCGTCGGCGGCCGCCTGCTGGCTGGCCAGGGCGTCGGCCACGGCGGCTTTGGCCGCGTCCGCGGCGGCCACGGCCGCGTCATACTGCTGCTTGCTGATCACATCCTTCGCCACCAGCGGCTTGTAACGCTCCAGGTCCGACTGCGCTTTGAAGTTGTTGGCCTGGGCCTGGGCCACGCGGGCGCGGGCCGCGTCCAACTGCTGCTCGGCCTGTTCCACGCCGGCGCGCGTGCCGGTCACATCGGCGTCGGCCGAACGCAGGTTGCTGCTGGTGTTCACTGAGATAATGGGCACGTTCACCCGCGCCGCCGCGGCCGCGGCCTGGGCGCTGGCCAGCGCGGCCTCGGCGTGCTCCACGGCCACCTGGTAGTCGCGCGGGTCGAGCTCGGCGATCGGGTCGCCGGCTTTGACCATCTGGTTCTCTTCCACGTCCACCTTGATGACCTGCCCGTTGATGCGCGAGCTGACCTGGATCAAGTGGCCGTTCACCTGCGCGTCGTCAGTGTCCTCGCTGTAGGTGGAGCGCCACCAGAAGATCAGCGCGGCGACCGCGAGGACCGCGACCAACACAGCGACAATGCCCTTGCGGCGAGACGTCGGCTGCTCGATCTCGGTCTCCTCCGCGGTTTCAGCCGGGCTGGGTGTTTGTATGGAATCGGCCACGTTTACTTCCCTCCCAGATAAGTCTTGTAGCTGTCTCCCGCGCCCAGGGCGCGCGCCAGGCTGAGCTTGGCCACATTGTGCCGGTAGAGACTGGTGACATATTGATCGTTGGCCTGGGCCACCGATTGCTGTGCCTCGCTGACCGCCAGGTTGTCGCTGATCCCGTTGGCGTAGCGCTGCTGCGCCTCGCTGAGCGCCTCGGCGGCCAGCGCCATGCTGGAGCGCGCCACCTGAACCTGCTTCTCTGTCGATGCTATATCCAGCAGCGCGTCGCGCACGTCGGCGTCCACCTGCGCATTCAGGTCGCTCTGCTCGGCCTTGGCCGTGTCCAGTTGCGACTGCGCGATCTCTGCCTGGCCGCGCAGTTCAAACTCTTTAAACACCGGAACGCTCACCGTGCCGGCCGCCTCCCCGGTGCCGTGCGAGTGCGAGAGCGTGGTGCCGATGTCGCCGTAGTCGCCGTCAAACTTCAGCACCGGCAGCCGCGCATCCGTGGCCGCCTTGCGCTGCTGCTCGGCCGCCTGCGCCTCTTCGGCCAGCGCCGCCAGGTCCTTGCGGTTCAGATGGGCCTGGTTGATGGCTGCCTCAACGTCCATCTGGTCGAAGGCCGCATAAGGAACCTCGTCCGTCAGCTTGAGTCGCTGCGCCAGCGGAAGCCCGATGGCCCGGGCCAACGCCAGCTTGTCCTTTTCCAGTGAGTCCCGGGCGACGATCAACTGCTGCTCCAGGGTTTGCTCGTCGACCTGTGCGCGCAGCTCGTCCAGCAGCGGAGCGGTGCCGGCTTGGTGGCGCGCCTGCGCCTGCCCCAACGAGATCTTCGCCGTGGCTACCTGCGCTTCCACGCTGGCCACCTGCGCCTCATCGGCCAGAACCAGAAGGTAGGCGTTGCCAACCGTCAGCACCACCAGATCGCGCACGTCCTGTGCCGATAATTGCGCCGCGGCAAAGTTGTGCCGCGCGGCCAGGTAGTTGCGCAGCGAAGTCACGTCCACCAGCGACCAGCTCAGCGAGGCGCGCACGTCGGTATAACTGAATGGCCCAATGATCTTGGGGAAACTCGGCAGCCGAAGGCCCTCGGCCGGCAGGTCCACCTGGGTCACGGTCTCCATGGCGCTGGCATTCACGCTCGGCAAGAGCGGCTGCAGCTCGCTGAGCCGCTCGCCGCGCGCCTCCGCCGTCTGCGTGTCGCTGAGGATGATGCCGAGGTTGGCCCGCAGCCCGCGCTGGATCGCGTCGTCCAGGGACAAATCCAGGGTCCCGGCCGTGGCCTCGCCCTGGGTCACGCTGCCCTGGTAGCTCGAGGTTCCTGGCGCAGGTCCCTGCGGCAGGCCCGGCGTCTGCTGGGCCGCCGCGGCCAGCCCACACACCGCCAATGCAGCCAGGGACGCCGGCCCCGCCAGCAAAGCACAGCCTCCCGCGCTCAGTTTTCCTGCGTATTTTGTCACCATCAGATTTTTCGACTCACCGCGAAGCGCAAAGACCGGAAAATGAATTCCCCTCAAAAAACCGGAAAATGATTTCCCCTTAATAGATGCAAAGTAAGAACTGGAGGGTTCTTAACTTGGATTGTATCGAACCACCTGCGCTGCGGCAGACGCCGCTTGCGCGGCATGAGGTTCCTGGGTTCCTGTCTCGGCCGCGGCGGACCAGAAAAAAACGAAAGGGGCAGGCGACTGTGGTGGGGCGGACGCCGCCGGCAACGGAGCGGGGTCAATGACTCCCTGCCTCCGCAGCCGGGCACACCCGCCGCCGCGCCGGCTCCGAGCCTGCCCGGAGCTGCGCACGGCCGTTCTTTGCAGTCGGTTCACCGGGTTACTGCCCACGGATGGAACGGGGTCCCTTGGCGGAATTTTTCTCGACCGGTATTAAGCGCACCCTCCCGCAACCGGGCGCAAACGCGGTAGACTTCCAACACGGCAGAGGACAAGGAAATGGCCAGAACCACGCGCAAACAAAAGCTCTTCAACGGCCGCGACCACTCCTGGATGGAGTTCAACAAGCGGGTCCTGGAAGAGGCCGAGGATGCGGCCAATCCGCTGCTGGAGCGGGTGAAGTTCCTGGCGATTACCGGCTCGAATCTGGACGAATATGTGGAAATACGGCTGGCCGGCCTCATGCAACGCATCGAGGACGGATACCGCGAGCCCGGCTACGACGGCTTGAGGCCCGACGAATCCCTGGCCACACTCACCGCCGACATTCACGCCTTTGTCGCCGCCCAGTACCGCTGCTGGAACGAACGATTGTTGCCGGAGATGCGCGCCAGCCGCGTCAGGCTGCTCGACTGGGAGGAGCTGGACCAGGAGGCCAGCAATTTTGCCCGGAGCTACTTCCAGCGCGAGGTCGATCCACTGCTGACGCCGATCTCGATCGACCCGGCCCATCCCTTCCCGCGCGTACTCAACAAGGCCCTGTGCCTGGCCCTGCTGCTCCGCGCCAAACGCCGCAGCAGAGGGCCGCAGGTGCTGGGCGTGGTCACGGTGCCGCGTGCGCTGCCCCGGTTTGTGCGCCTCCCTTCGGCCGAAGGCTCCTTCGACTACCTGTTGCTGCAGGACCTGATCGCGCAGAATCTGGCCGGGATGTACCGCGGCTACGAGGTGCTGGCCCACACCGCCTTCCGCGTGACGCGCAACTCGAACCTGTATATCGAGGAAGAAGAGGCGCGCTCGCTCCTGGAGTCCATCCGGTTCGAGTTGCACAACCGCCGCAAGGGCGACGCCGTGCGCCTGGAGATCGAGGCCGGCGCAGACCCGGAGATCGCCGAGCGGCTGCGGGTGAACTTTGAGCTGGACGAGGATCAGGTCTACCGCGTGGACGGGCCGGCGAACCTCTCGCGGCTGATGTTTTTTTATGACAATGTGAAGAGGCCGGACCTGAAGTTTCCGCCCTTCACGCCGCGCCCGCTGCATCTGAGCCGCCAGTCCAACACCATCTTCGACGAGCTGCGCGAGCGCGACATTCTGCTCCACCATCCCTACGACTCCTACGACCCGGTGGTGGAGTTCATCCGCCAGGGCGCTGAGGACCCGGCCGTGGTCTCGATGAAGCAGACTCTCTACCGCACCAGCCAGGATTCGCCGGTCTTTGCCGCGCTGATTGAGGCCGCGGCCACCAAGGAGACCACGCTGGTGGTGGAGCTGATGGCCCGCTTTGACGAGGCCTCGAATATCCGCTGGGCCCGCAGCATGGAGGACGCCGGGGTGCAGGTCTTCCACGGCGTGGTCGGCCTCAAGACGCACTGCAAGCTGGCCCTGCTGGTGCGCCGCGACGAGGACGGCGTAACCCGCCGCTACTGCCACCTCGGCACCGGCAACTACAATCCCGTCACCGCGCGGTTTTACACCGACCTGAGCCTGCTCACCAGCGACCCGCAGATCACCGAGCGCGTCCACATGGTCTTCAATTACCTCACCGCCCACGCCGAGGTCGACGACTACAGCCCGCTGCTGGTGGCCCCGCTCACCATGGCGGAGAGTTTCCTGCGCTTGATCCGCCGCGAGCAGGAGCACGCCCAGGCGGGCCGTCCCGCGCACATCATCGCCAAGATGAACGCGCTGCTGGAACCCTCGGTGATCGAGGCGCTGTACCAGGCCTCGCAGGCGGGCGTGGAGATCGACCTGATCGTCCGCGGACTTTCGATTTTGCGTCCGGGCGTGAAAGGGCTCTCGGAGCGGATTCGCGTGCGCTCCATCGTCGGCCGCTTCCTGGAACACTCGCGCATCTATCACTTCGCCAATGGCGGCGACAGTGAGATCTACCTGGGCTCGGCCGATTGGATGCCGCGCAACCTGTTCGAGCGCTGCGAGGTGGTCTTTCCGGTGCGCGATCGGGCGGTGCTCAAGCGCATACACGAGGAGATCCTGCCCGCCTACTTGACCGATACCGTCAAGGCGCGGCTTCAGCAGCCCGACGGAAGCTATATCCGCGCCAACAAGGTGAACAAGGAGGCTCCGGCGTTCTCCAGCCAGGATTTCCTCATCCAGTTAGCCGAGGGAAAGGTGGGGTTGGAGGCAATTCCTCGCGAGGGCAGACTCGCGGTCGAAGCAAGCGCTCCGCGCCCCACGAACACAAGAGCACACCGGAAAGCGCGGCCATCGAAGGCGGCCAGCAGCACAGCGCACGCGGCCGACTGAGCGCACTGTGCCGCTTTACCTGCATATCTGACCCGACACGTCATAGTCGCCCATCAGATTCGCGCATCAAGGCTGCCCCGGCGCAATGTAGATCTCTTTGGGCGCGCTCACCTCCGAGCCTGGAGCGGCCAATTTCAGCTTCATCGCCTCCACCTCCGGCTTGCGGCCGAGTGGCGCGCTCACGCCAAGTTCGTACTGGTTCTGGAACCGCCGCAGCATATCGTCGAAATACGGAGTGAAGGTGACGGGATGGCCGGGTCCAAACCAGTAGCTCTTGCCGCCAGTCACTGAGGTCAACTGCAGCAACAGGTTCTGGCCGGCGTCATTCTCATAACCGGTGGCGTCGATCCACCCCTGGCTGACCCAGTAGATCGAATAGACGACCAGATGTGCGCGAGTCGCGTCCGCGATGGCGGCTTGCACGTAGGGATCGTTCGCGTTGTACTGCAGTTCGTAGCGATCGACACCGTCAGTGATCATCAGCACCTCTCGGCGCGCCGACGCGTCCTGCGACGGCCAGTGCTTGGCAAGCGAGGACAGGCAGAAGTACGGGCTGGACTCCACTCCCGGCACGCCGTTCGGCAGACGCAGCGCTTGCAGCACTTGCGCACGATCCGCGCTGAGCGGCGCAACGAATCTCGCGCGCCCCAGCATCATGTAGGCGAGACCGACCTTGGTGTTCGGCGGCAGCGTCTTGACGAACTGCGCAATCTCCTTCAAATGGATGCCGAGGCTGGTGTGCGCCGAGCCGTCGATCAGCAGAACCAGCTCAAGGGGACTGGACGAAGCCTGCGTCCAGTCGGTCACCTGCGCCAGCTTGCCTTCCACGTGGATCGCCAGGTCCTGAATGTTGACATTTGCGGGCGGCGCTTCCTTGTATTTCGGCAGCACGGTCACGGTGGTCTGGCCCTGGCCCTGCTCCGCGGCAACCGGCAGGCATGCGGGAGCCGCCGCAAATAAGAATGCGGCAGGCAGCAAAACAAAGAACTTCACCCTTTTCATGTTCTTGCTCCCTTCCAGGGCCTCCGCGCGAAGCACTTCGAGCCCTGTTGTCTGTTTAGATGTTCCGGCGCCGGAAAAGGCATAAGTATTCCGGACGGCCGCGCCCGGCTGACTGCGTATCTTCTCTTACAATTGAAGATGTGCTGCAAGTCTTCCCCAAGCCGCGCACAAAGCTCCTTACCTTAAACCGCAGCTCTGAATCCGATGCCACCCGCGCGCGGGTGGCGGCCGGTCTTACCCGGATTGGCGCCGCCAGCGCGGGCATTGGAGCCGTCAGCACGCCAATTCTTGACGCGCCGCGCCTCATGCGCCTCTGGCACCTGGCCAGTCTGGACGCGCCCACCGTGGCCGCGGTCTGGACCCTCGGCTTCAGCCGGGCCGCCGGCGTGCGCCTGCCTTACTGGGTTCCGCTCCTGGTGGCGCTGACCGCCTGGGCCGTGTACATCGCGGACCGCCTGCTGGACGTGCGCGCCAGCCTGCGTACCGCGCCGCACCGGCTGCGCGAACGGCATTTCTTCCACTGGCGCCACCGCAAAATCTTCGTTCCGCTGGGCGCGGCAGCGGCCTGCGCCGCCGCCTGGATCATTCTGGCGCGGATGCCATCAGCCATGCGCCAGCGCGACTCGGTGCTGGGCGCCGCGGCCATGGTCTACTTCACCGGGGTGCACGCGGGGCGCGGACGGTCGCGGCTGCTGGCTGCGCTGCTGAAGAAAGAGTTGCTGGTGGGGGTGCTGTTCACCGCGGCCTGCGCCCTGCCGGCCTGGTATCAACGATGGCTTGCGGGACGGGGCGCGCCGGCTTGGCCGTTTCTCGCCTTGGTGCTCCTGTTTGCTCTGCTGGCCTGGCTCAACTGCCACCTGATTGAGCGCTGGGAGACGGGCAAAGACAGCTTGCCTGGCGCGCACCGAGTCAATCCGGCCGCCGCTCTGGTTCTGGCCACGGCCTTGCTTGCCACCGCACTGTGCGCCGCTCATCCGCGGGCCGCCGCGCTGGCCTCTGCCGCGGCCCTGAGCGCGTTGCTGCTGGCCCAACTCGACCGGCTGCGCGCCCGCTTGACCCCGGTGGCCCTGCGCGCCTCCGCCGACCTCGTCCTGGTGACGCCGCTGCTGCTGCTGGCCCTGGCCTTGCGATGAACACCGCAACCATCCTGAATCCTGCGCCCGACTTCAATCGGCTCGTCCGCCTCTACCGCTGGATGGAGTACGCGAGCTTCGGGCCGTGGCTGTGGTGGTGCCGCTGCGCGTTTTTGGATGATTTGCGGAATCGGCGGCACGCGCTGGTGCTGGGTGACGGCGACGGCCGCTTTACCGCGCGCCTGCTGCGCCTGAATCCCGGCTTGCACATCGACGCCGTCGACGCCAGCCCGGCCATGCTGCGCGCTCTTGCGCGGCGCGCGAGCCCCTACGCAGACAGGCTGCGCACGCATTGCGCCGACCTGCGTCTGTGGCCATCCGAAACAGATGAACCTTACGACCTGATCGTCACCCACTTCTTTCTGGATTGCCTCGACCCGGATGAAATCTGTTCGCTGGCGGCGAGGCTTCGCGCAGCAGCCTCTCCCACGGCGCTGTGGGTGGTCTCGGAGTTCGCCGTTCCCTCCGCAGGGGTGGAGAGAATGCTGGCGCGGCCTATCGTCAGCGGGCTCTACCGCGCGTTTGGGTGGATGACGGGACTCGTGGTGCGCGAGCTGCCCGATCACGGCGCTGCTCTGCGCGAGGCCGGTTTTTCCCTCCAGAAAAATCGCGTCTGGCTGGGCGGGCTGCTGGCGAGCCAGATATGGTCACCCGTCTGCTGTGCGGCGGATGACGCTTGCGCCTCTTGAGAGTCTTGGATTCCCAGATCAGCCCTGATCGGCTTTTCCGGCGGTCGCGGTCGGCTAGCCAGGGATTGTTACCGGCGTGTTACTATCGTTGCTCATGGAGCGGGCTGGCAGGCGCCTTCGCCCCGCTCCGGATCGATCGCGATGAACCTCTATCTCATGCGCCACGCCCATGCCGGATTGCCCCGCGAAAACCCGGCCCAGGACGCCAAGCGCTCGCTGGTGAAGGAAGGCAAGGAACAATGCGTGCTGATGGCGCGGGTGCTCAGCGCGCTCAATATTCAGGTGGATGCCATCGTCTCCAGCCCCCTGAAGCGGGCCCTGCAGACGGCGCAGTATGTGGGCACCGAGCTGGGATTTGAGGGCAAGGTGGAGATCAGCCCGGCGCTGGGCGTCAACGCCGACTACGCCGCCTTCCAGAAGCTGCTGGGCAAATACGCCGGCCACGAGGGCGTGCTGATGGTGGGCCACAACCCCAATGTCTTTCAGTTTCTCGGCAAGCTGGTCACCGGTAACGGCGGCGCGGCCATCCGCATGCGCAAGGGCTCGGTGGCCCGCATCGATGTGGACCGCCATCCCCCGCTGCTGCATTGGCTCATCGATCCGCGCACGGCCAGCGCCATCTACGACAGCGTGCAGAAGAGCGCGCGGCCCAAGCGCGCGCGCAAGTAGGCCGCCTCCTTGCTGATTCAGCAGGAAGTTTCCAGATGCGCCCAGGGTCAACCCATCCGCATCAGCCCAACGCCGCTTTCGGTTCCCCCTGCTGGTAGCGGTATTCCAGGAAGGCTTCGTACATCGCGGCGATATTGGCGAGCGGTACGTCCTCAATGATCTCGCCGCAAGCGATGATGCCGCCCTGCGGCGTGCCGATCGAATCAAAGAGATTGCGAATGTAGCGCTTGACTTCCTCCGGCGAGACAAAGGGCAGCACATGCTGGCGGTCGAGGTCCGTCCGGAATGCGACCTGCCCGGCAAAGGGCTTCAATTTTTCCAGGCCGATCAGCGAGCACTGGCAGTTCAGAACGTCCACGCCCAGTTCGATCAGATCGGGAATGATGGCGAGGATGTTTCCATCGCTGTGAAACCAAACGTCCAGCCTCGCTGCCTTCACCTTGGAGAACATGGCGGCATAAACCGGCTTGAAGAACGACCGCCATTTCCCGGGTGAGATGAGCATGCTGGTTTGCGATCCCCAGTCGTCGGCAAAGTGCAGGCCCTGGTAGGGATAGGCCAGCCAGCGGTCCAGCCACTCCAGGTTGAAGCGCAGAAGGTCGTCGCGCAACCGGTAGATTTCCCTCCGATCTTCAGCCAGATCCATCAGCGTGGCATTAAAGCCATGCAACTGCTGCATCTGCTCGAAGAAAACGATCCAGCCGCCGCGGGCGTAATACTCTTCGCTGTTCCCGCTCATGTGGCCGCTGTAGAGCCGATACCGGGGAACACCCGCGCTGAAGACCGGCCACTTGTAGTCCAGGTAGTTTTCCCAATTCGCGGCAATGGGAAACTCGACCGGGATGCCGCAGCGGCCCTGCTCGGTGACATGCCAGAGGGTGCCGAACTCATCCCGGTTAAAGCCGGCCTTGTACATGGGCGGCAGTTTTTCCGGAGGCAGATCCGGCAGCAGCCTCCAGCCAAAGTCCTCCGGAACCGCGTCTGTGATCTTCTTAAGCGCTTCCCCGTAGTGGTACTGAGCCGAGGGAAGAATAGCATGGGAGATGGGAGGCCGGTCCGGCCCCTGAAAATGGATGGCGCGCGTAACTCGTTCTCTGCTGTTCACTCTGAACTTCTCTTTCCCGAGCCTGGCGACCTTCGGCCGGCCCGCGCCATCTACAAGAGCGTGCAGAACAGCTCGCGGCCGAAGACCTCGCGGAAGTAGTCCGCCTCCTTGCGCAGCGACCACAACTCCAGCTCCGCGCCGGTGCGCCCGGGCTTGATCTCCAGGTAAACGCGCTTGGGATAGATGCGCGCCGCCACCTGCAACACGTCGCTGGCGCGGTCCTGGTTGAGGGCGACGGCCAGCCGCATCAGTACCACCGCGCGGCGCACGTTCCTGTGCTCCTCGCTGGGGATGTTGCGCAGCGCGCGGTCGCCGGGCTGCGGACGGCTCTTGCCCAGGTAGCGCGCCAGGGCCGAGATGGTGGTGCGCTGCACCGGCGCGTAGCCGTAGATTTCGGAACTGGAGACGATGTACTGGGTGTGCCGGTGGTGGCCCTGGTGGTTGATGAATTTGCCGGTGTCGATCAGCATGGCCGCGGCGGCCAGCCAGTGTTCATACTCGGCAGGCAGCTCGTGCAGCGCTTTGAGCTCGCGGAAGAGCTGCACCGCGTGCGCCCGGACCGGCTCGGCCTGCTTGAGGTCGACGCCGTAGCGCCGCGCCGTGGCCAGCACGCTCTCCCAGCGCTCATGCTCGAACTCGCGGTGGGCCATGGCGCGGGCATCCTGCTCGGCCAGCATCTGCGCCAGAACGCCGTCGCGCAGCCCCAGCGGCGAATAGCGGAATCCCTTCAGCCCGAAGCTTTCCAGCAGCTCCGCGTACACCTGCGCGCCGGCCACAATAATCTCCGCCCGTCGCGGCCCGATGCCGGGAACCGCCTCGCGCTCCGGCAGCGCCAATTTGGCCAGCCGCGTGGCCAGCTTGCGCACGGCCGGCGTGGGTGTCAGGCCGGCCAGCAGAGTGGAGCGGCTGGCCGCAGCGGCTTTGTACGGCTTGCCCGTCCGCGCCGCCAGGCAGGCGTCGCTGAGCGCCGCGGCCGTGCCGGAGGTGGCGATGGCCAGCGAAACCCTCACCGGGCGAATCTTGCGGTGGGCGCGCCGCAGCTCGCGTAGGATCAGATGGCGCATCCGCGCCAGGCCCTCTTGCGGCGGCGGGTCGGCGGCCAGAAACTCACCGGTGAGGCGCACCGCGCCCAGGGGCAGGCTGATGGTCTCGCGGATGCGCTTGTGTTCCGAGAGCGTGACCTCGCAGCTTCCGCCGCCCACGTCGATCAGGATCGCCCGGCCGCCCGCGCCCTGCTCGGCGCCCATCACCCCAAGGTGAATCAGCCGGCCCTCTTCCAGGCCGGAGATGATTTCAAGGTTCCAGCCGGTCTCGGCCTTCACCCACGCCTGAAAGGCAGCCGCGTTGCGCGCGTCGCGCATGGCTGAGGTGGCCACAACCCGAATGCGGTCCACCGGGTGCGACTGCACCGCCCGCTGGAATCGCTTCAGGGTGCGCAGCGTCAGGGCCATCGCTTCGGGCGAGATCAGCCCCGACTCAAAGACGCTGGCGCCCAGCCGCGTCACCTCGCGATCCTCGGCCAGGGTCTTCAGCCGGTGTGCGGCGACCTTGGCGATCTTGAGCCGGCAGGAGTTCGATCCAACGTCAATGGCGGCAAAGGTGGTCATACGCGCGTGGGGATCGCTGGGCCTGATGTAAACACTCTCAGGGCCACGATACACGACCGGCCCTGCGCTTCGCCGCTTGAGAATCCCCCGCGGACTGCGCGGGGAGCCTTGCAGCAAACCGGCGGCCGTAAACTCCAAACAAATTCGGCTGTTATCCTTGATTCTTACGAAGAAAGTGACGATGACACCGGATCAGAACTCTGCGTACCGCCCGCAGCAATGCCCCTCAAAACGGACCGTCTGGACGCTCTTTGTCGTGCTCTTTACGGCCGTTTATTTCGCATCCCTGTTCACGCCTCCGCTGATGGACGACGTGGACGCCGCGCACGCCGAGGCCGCCCAGCACTTCGCCGAGAGCAGCGACTGGGTGACGGCCAGGATCGACGGGATCCGCTATATAGAGAAGCCGCCGCTGCCCTACTGGATCGTGGCTGTCTCCTACAAAATCTTCGGCCAGAACACCTTCGCCACCCACCTGCCCAACGCGCTGGCCATGCTCGGCCTCACCTGGCTCTCCTGGCTGTGGGCTGGCCGCGCCTGGGGCGAGCGCGCCGGATTCTACGCCGGCCTCGGTGTCCTGACCTCGGTGGGGCCATTTTTGTTTACGCGGTTCATCATTCCCGAGGTGGAGCTGAGCCTGTTTCTGCTCATCGCCCTCTACGGGCTCATCACCGGCCTCGAATCCAACCGCCCGTCGCGTTTCTACTGGTCGGCGGTCTGCGTGGCGCTGGCCACGCTGACCAAGGGGCTGATTGCTCCGGTGTTCTTCTTCGGCGCGGCGATTCCCTACCTGATGCTCACCGGCCAGTGGCGCCGCTGGCGACAGCTCCGTCTGGTCAGCGGCACACTGGTTTATCTGGCGGTCGCCGCGCCCTGGCACATACTCTGCGGCCTCGCCAATCCCGACCAGGGACACCCGGTGGGCAACCACCCCACCATGGGCAACGTCCACGGGTTCTTCTACTTCTACTTCATCAACGAGCATCTGCTGCGCTTCTTCTCGCGGCGCTACCCGCACGACTACAACAAGATGCCCGCCGCGTGGTATTGGCTGGCCCACCTGGTTTGGCTTTTCCCCTGGAGCCTCTTCCTGCCCGCTGTGATCGCCGTGGCCTGGAAGACGCACCGCGTCTGGATGCAGCACCTGCACCGTGAAGCCGGCCAGACCGTCGACTTCTACCTGGACAACGCCACCCGCACCGATGTGGCCAGCTACGTCTTCCAGCGGAAGTTCCGGGTCCGCACAGCCTGGCTGCTGGCGATCTTCTCGGCGTGGACGCTGCTGTTCTTCTCCATCTCCTCCAACCAGGAGTACTACACCTTCCCTGTCTGGCCGCCGCTGTTCATTCTCATCGCCGCGGTTCTGGCCGGGATTGAGGAGCAGCGCCCGCCGCAGGGCGCGCCGCCGGGCAGCAAGCCGCTGCTCACCACCGCCTGGCTCACCGCCGCCCACGCGGTCTTCGCCGTCATCGGCCTGCTGTCGGCCGTCGCCCTCGGCTGGGGCCTCTGGACCTCGCGCCATCTGCCTTACGTCTCGGACATCGGCGCCCTGCTGGCCCACCGCGCCGTGGGCGGCTACACCCTCTCCATGTCGCACCTTTTCGACCTCACCGGACCCTCGTTTGCCGCGCTGCGCCTGCCCTCGGTGCTGGCCGGCATCACCCTGCTCATCGGCCCCGTCGTCGGCTGGCTGCTGCGGCTCAAAAAGAAGCACCTGGCCTCGACCGTCAGCGTGGCCCTCACCATGGCGGTCTTTCTCATCGCCGCGCACATCGCCTTCGCCCGCTTCGAGCCCATGCTCAGCTCCAAGCAGTTAGCCGACGCGATCATCGAGGACGGCTCGCCCAGCGACACTTTCATAATCTTTGGCGACCAGTCTGACGCGTCCTCCGTCATCTTCTACACCCACAAATTCCTTGAGGGCCGGCTGACCCTGATGGTTGAGCCGCCCTGCGGCCAGCACGGCGAGGGCTCGACCCTCCTCTGGGGCTCCTGCTACCCCGATGCTCCCAAGGTCGACATCAGCGAGGACGAGCTCTCTAAAATGTGGGGAACCGGCAACCGCAAGTGGCTCTTCGCCCAGGACAAGAACCAGGACCGCGCCGAGCAGCTCCTTGCCGGCCGCCTCTTCCCGGTCAAAACCATCGCCGATAAGCAGCTCTGGACAGACCGCCCGCTGACAAAGTAACGCCTTTCAACGCTGCGAGGCAACGCGCGGCTTTTGCACGGTTCACGTAAGCCATTGAGAGGCTGCCAACTCCGATCCGTTCATTTTCGTGGGATTGTTGCAGGTATCCTTATTGTTCGAACGGCATTCAGCGATCCATTGGCATGTCACGAAAAGAAATGATGCCAGGCATGTCGCTGGAGTGCCACAAACGGCCGCCGAAGACGACCAGGGCCGTGGCGATCCCGATGAGAACCCAGTCGACCGGATGGATTCCCGCTTTCGAAACACTGTTGAACCACATATGCTGCAGGATGCCGGCCAGCAGAACGCTGCCGCGCGTGTGAATGAAGAGAAGGGTCATAAGGACCGAAAAGCCGACGACCACGAAGAAGAATTCACCGAACTGGAATTTAGATTGCGACAGGCCGGACATGAAAAAAGCTGGCAGGTGCCACAGAGCCCAAACTGCTCCCAGCGTTAGCGCTGCCCACCGCGCATCCATGATGGCCAGCAGCCTCGGCAACGCAAATCCCCGCCATCCAAGCTCTTCTCCCAATGGCCCCGCATCCCGAAATACAAAACCGGATGCGATCACCAACGGAAGCGCCGAATACCAGTTGCTGTATGGCACGGACGACAATCCGCGCCCGGTCGCCAGCGCCTCAATCATGGCGACGATGAGCCATAACAGCGGATAGCCCACCAGCCCCAAAAGTATCCACCGCCAATGACCAGCCACGCGGACAACGGAAGCGCCCAGACGACGAAGCGCCGGCCATCCGCCGAGGAGCAGTGTCAATACGATAGAGGTAAGACTGGGCGCGTAGACCGCCGCAAAAAAGACGGCCGAGCCGGTCTTCATGGTGCCGAAGACAGCGGTCGCAGCCCTCGGCGCCAAAAGATACGCGCCGCAGATTGTCCAAGTGATCGCGTACACAAGCGCAAAAAAGAGGAGCACCTCGGCAGCCGCCGAATATTTCAGTCCCTGCGTTCCGTGAGCTTTCACCTGACCGCCGATGCCCTTCTTTTGCCTTCCTCTAACTAGACACCCTACTAACTCTAAAAACAGGATGCTATATATCCAGCTGAGTAAAAAGCTCTTCGGCAGAGTTGAATTTCTTTCCTTCGCCGCGTTCCGCTTCCTTGATAGCCTCGACGGTATCCGCATTGGGGGCATGCAGTTCAAACGGGAGCTTCTTCTCGGCCGCCACTTTCACCAGCAAGAGCCGGAAAGCGTCGGAAACGGTCAGCCCCATCGATTCAAGGACGGCAGCAGCACGCACCTTCACTCCCTCGTCAATGCGAGCCCGAACAACAGCATTCGTGGGCATGATCCTCCCCTCCTTTGAGCTACATTGTGGCCCAAACTGCTCATCTTCGCTACTTCGCCGCCCGCATCCTGCCCCCCGGCAGCAGCTCGAACACCCGCCCGCGCCACAGTACGCGCCGGCTCAGGTAGCTGGCCGCCCAGAAGCCGAAGCCCATCAGGTCGCGCAGCGGATAGAGGACCAGCAGGCCGAACCAGCTCCGATCGCCGACCACCATTCGCCCTACCGCGGCAGCCAGCGCCCAGCGCGTGGCCAGGCTCCAGCCAAAGAGCGCCAGGCCCCAGCACGGATGGCCGAGCAGCCACGCCGCCAGCCAAGCCAGCAGGCCGAACGGCAAGCTGAAGGTAAGCGCCGTGCCCAGGTGCCCCTTGGGCCGCGAGAAGCGCGTCGACTTCATCCACCGCACCTGGTGCCTGAGCGAGGCCGTGAAGCTGGAGTTCAGCACCATGTGGTCGATAGGATGATGGCTCAGCACGACTGCCTGGCCCAGCTTGTGGATCTCGTGGCCAAGGACAAAATCATCGGCGCAGTAATCGGCGGCGATGCGGAAGCCGCCCATGCGGCGGATGGTCTCCCGGCGGAAGGCCATGGTCGGCCCCAGCACAAACTGCATCCCCTCGACGGCTCGCGCCACCAGCACCCCGGCGGTCATCTCCACGCTCATGCCCACCGCTTCCAGCCGCGCCCACAGGCCGCCTTCGGCCGCCACGCCGCGATAGGGGCAGCACATCGCGCCCACCTGCGCATCCGCAAAGGGCAGCGCGACGGCGCGCAGATAAACCGGCGTCACGCGCACATCGCTGTCGCTGATCACCAGAATCTCGTGTGCCGCGGCGGCTTCCATCTTTTCCAGCGAGGCCACCTTGGCGTTGATGTAGTCGGGCTCGCCGGTCGAGAAAAATCGCGCCGGAATCCGCGGATAACGCGCCGCAACCTGCCGCGCAACGCGCAGGCCGGCATCGTCGTCGCTCCGCGCGCAGAAGAGAATCTCGTACTCCGGGTAATCCTGCTCGAAAAAGCTGGCCAGGTGCGCCGCCAGGCCGGGTTCGTCGCCGTGCAAGGGCTTCAACAGCGTAAGCGGCGGCGTATATCCCGGCCGCTCCGCAAGGCGCGCCAGCGCCGGCCGGCGCTGACGCAGATAGGCCGGCACTGCCGCCAGCGCCATGCCGGCGAAGACCGTCGAAGTGATCAGGCCGAAGACGGCCAATCCAAGGAGAGCGTGCAACATACAGGATTCAGCATACCTGCAAGCGGAAAAGGACAGAACAGGGATTCACGGCAAGGCGGCAAAAGCCGGCGCATGAAATCACGCCGGAAAAGAGGCTGTCGGTGAAGGAGAAATGGCCGAAGCGGCCGCGCAGCCCGACTCAGCGGCCACGGAACTACGGCTTTTTCACGGCTACGGGCTTGACCGCCGCCGGCCGGCGCAGCGGCACAATGGCCGCGCCGCCCGCCGGAGCCGCCTGCTGGAACCGCTCCAGCATCTCCGTCCGCACGTACTCCACAAAGCTCTGCATCTGCCGGTTCATCTCCTCCATCCGCTCGCGCATCTGCAGGATGATGGCGATTCCGGCGATGTTCACGCCCAGGTCCCGCGCCAGGTTCAGGATGAACTCCAGCCGCTCCAGGTCCTCGTCGGTATAGAGCCGCGTGTTGCCCTCGGTGCGCGACGGCTTCAGCAGCCCCTCGCGCTCGTAGAGCCGCAGCGTCTGCGGATGAATCTCATACATCTCGGCCACCGCCGAGATCATGTACGCGCCTTTTGTCTTGCGTTTTGCGGTCATGACGTTCCCCGAATCAGATTGCCTAACTCATCCCATCTACCCGTCCCAGCTATCCGGCCCCGCATGCTTCGCGCGCCGGCCCACGCTCAGACCTTGTCAAACAGTGCCGCGCGCGGGTCCTGCGGATTCAGCCGCCCCAGCTCGCGCATGATCTCCCGGCTGCGCTCATCGTTGAGGTGCGGCACCATCACATTCACGGTAACGATCTGGTCGCCGCGCTGGCCGGCGCGCTGCGCGCTCTCCACGCCGCGCTCGCGCATGCGCAGTTTCTGCCCGCTCTGCGTGCCCGGCGGAATCTTCAGTTGCGCGCGCCCGTCGATCGTGGGCACGTCCACCTTGGCGCCCAGAGCTGCCTCGGCCACGGTGATGGGCACGCTGAGCTGGATATCGTCGCCCACCCGCGTGAACACCGGGTGCGCGCCCGTGCGCACGATCAGAAACAGGTCGCCGGCCGGCCCGCCGTTCAACCCCGCGTTGCCCTTGCCCTGCAGCCGGATGCGCTGCCCGTCGCGCGTCCCCGGCTTGATGCGGAACTCCACAGCCTCCGAGCGCGCCACCGCCCCCTCGCCATGGCAGGTGGGGCAGGCGTTGGAGATGTGTCCCGTCCCGTTGCAGCGCGGGCAGGGGATGTTGAACTTCATCCGCCCGCCCATCTGCGTCACCTGCCCGCTGCCGTTGCACTCCGGGCAGACCGTGGTGCCGCCGGTGTGCGCCTGGCCGTGGCAGGTGGGGCAGGTCTCCTGGCGGTTGACCTGGATGCGCGCCTGGCCGCCGCGGATCGCCGTCCAGAAGTCCACCGTGGCCTGGTACTCCAGGTCAGTGCCCGGCTGCGGCCCGCGCGGCTGCTGCGGGTGCTGGCTGCTGGAGAAGATTCCGGAGAAGATGTCCTTGAAGCTGCCCCACGATGACTGACCCGCGCCCGCCTGTGCGCCCGCGCCCCCGCTGAAGCCGGAAAAGTCGAAGCCGCCGAAGTCCACCGGCGGCCGGCCGCCCGTGCTCTGCTGGCGCGCGTAGGCCTCGGCCTGCGCCGGGTCGATCTGGTCGGAGTAGAAGCCCAGCTGGTCATACACCTTGCGCTTCTTCTCGTCGCTCAGCACGTCATTGGCCTCGGAGATCTCCTTGAACTTCTCCTCGGCCCGCTTGTCGCCCGGGTTCACATCCGGGTGATACCGCCGCGCAGCCTTGCGGAAGGCCTTGCGGATCTCCTCCGCCGTCGCCGTCTTCTTCACCCCAAGCGTCGCGTAAAAATCCTTGTTCGTCGTCGTGGGCATGTGTGCTTTCTTATCTCAGTTATCTTACCGATTCTGTTGCGTTCTCCTTGCATTGTTTTCGCCGTCTCCAAAGCTTGATTGTCGGAAGCGGCTCATCTTTGAAGTACACCTTTCGAACGAAGTAGAGTCTCATCTACGCAAAGAGGTGAGCAGCTTCCGCCACCCACCCCGAAGTTTTTCCGCCGCAAGGCGGGGCTGCCGCACCGCAGGTGCCTCACTTCTTCTCGTCCACGTCCACGTACTCTGCGTCGATGACTTCGCCTTCCTTCTTGGCTTCGCCGCCGGCCGCGCCGTCAGCCGGTCCCGCACCAGCTCCCCCATCCGAAGGCCCGCCCGGCCCGGGTCCAGACGCGGCCTGCGCCGCGTTCGCCTTGTAGAGCACCTCGGCCAGCTTGTGGCTGGCGTGGGTCAGCTTCTCGTGCGCGGCCTTCAGCTCGGCCGAAGTCGCCGTGCCTTCCAGCACCTTCTTCGACTCGGCAAGAACCGACTCCACCTCGGCCTTCTCCGGTCCCTGAATCTTGTCGCCGGACTCCTTCAGCATCTTCTCGATGTTGTAGACCAGCCCATCCAGCGAGTTCCGCGCGTCCACTTCTTCGCGCTTCTCTTTGTCCTCGGCGGCGTGCGCATCGGCTTCCTTGGCCATCTTCTCCACCTCTTCCTTGCTCAGGCCCGAGCTGGAGGTGATGGTGATGCGGGTATCCTTGCCGGTGGCGTTGTCCTTGGCGGTCACGTTGAGGATCCCGTTGGCGTCGATGTCGAAGGTGACCTCGATCTGCGGAACCCCGCGCGGCGCCGGGGGAATGCCGCCCAGCTTGAACTTGCCCAGCGTCCGGTTCTGCCCCGCCATGGGCCGCTCGCCCTGGAGAACGTGGACCTCGACCTCCGTTTGCGAATCCGCCGCCGTCGAAAACGTCTCCGTCTTCTTGGTCGGGATGGTCGTGTTCCTCGGAATCATGGTCGTCGCCACCCCGCCCAGCGTCTCGATGGACAGGGTCAGCGGAGTCACGTCCAGCAGCAGAAGGTCCTTGACCTCGCCGGCCAGCACGCCGGCCTGCACCGCCGCGCCCACCGCCACCACCTCGTCGGGGTTCACCCCGCGATGCGGCTCCTTGGCGAAAAGCTTCTTCACCAGCTCCTGAATCCTGGGCATGCGCGTCTGCCCGCCCACCAGGATCACTTCATTGATCTGGCTGGCGGTGATGCCTGCGTCCTTCATCGCCTGCTCACAGGGCGCAATGGACTTGTTGATCAGGTCCTCGGTCAACTGCTCCAGCTTGGCGCGCGTCAGCTTGCGCACCAGGTGCTTGGGGCCGCTGGCGTCGGCGGTGATGAAGGGAAGGTTGATCTCCGTTTCCACCGTCGTCGAGAGCTCGATCTTGGCCTTTTCCGCGGCGTCCTTCAGCCGCTGTAAAGCCATCTCATTCCCCTTGGAAGTCAGATCGAGGCCGTGCTCCTGCTTGAACTCGGCGACCAGCCAGTCGACGATGCGCTGGTCCAGATTGTCGCCGCCCAGGTGCGTGTCGCCGTTGGTCGACTTGACCTCGATGACGCCCTCGCCGACCTCCAGAATCGAAATATCAAAAGTTCCGCCGCCGAAGTCGTAGACGGCGATGGTCTCGTCCTTCTTCTTGTCCAGGCCGTAGGCCAGCGCCGCCGCCGTGGGCTCGTTGACGATGCGCTTCACGTCCAGCCCCGCGATCTTGCCCGCGTCCTTGGTGGCCTGGCGCTGGGCGTCGTTGAAGTAGGCCGGCACGGTGATCACGGCCTCGGTCACCGTCTCGCCCAAGTAGGCCTCCGCGCTCTTCTTCAGCTTCTGCAGGATCATCGCCGAGATCTCCGGCGGGGTGTACTCCTTGCCCTGGGCCACGACGGCCACGTGGTCGCCCTGCTGAGTAACCTTGAAGGGCACCATCTTCATCTCGTCGCTCACTTCGTTGTAGCGCCGGCCCATGAACCGCTTGATGGAGAAAATCGTGTTCTCCGGGTTGGTGATGGCCTGCCGCTTGGCCACCTGGCCCACCAGCCGCTCGCCGTTTTTGGCGAAGGCGACAATCGAGGGGGTGGTACGCGCACCCTCTTCATTTGGAATCACTTTGGGCTCTCCGCCCTCAAGAACCGCGACGCACGAGTTGGTCGTGCCGAGGTCAATACCGATGATCTTTGCCATAGCTCCTAGTCCTGCCTGTGGGAGGATTCCCGACCTATTTAAGATGCATGATTGAGTGAATTCGTGTCAACTTTATTTGATTGAGATTCCATAAAGACTCGCTTTGCCCTCTCCTTTTCCGCTTTGTTCCGTCCTGGGCGAGCAGAAACCGCCGATCCGGCGTCGGCGTCACGGACCTCTGCGCCCATTTCCGGCAGACCTTCCCATCCGGTCGGCGCACCCCGGCAAAAAAAAGCAGGCGTCAGTAGCAAACCTCCAGCATCGAAGCGCTTAGGGCCCACTTCGGAATCCGCAGTCTCCGTCACTGGCGGCCATCCGCCTGATCATTTAACCTCTACAGTTCTTCCTTCATGACGCCCCCCGCCGCCCAAGCCCGCTATCCGCTCACCCAGGGCGTAAACCCATGGCTGGTCACCGCGTCGGTCATGCTGCCCACCTTCATGGAGGTGCTGGACACCGCCATCGCCTCCGTCTGCCTGCCTTACATCGCCGGCGCGCTCTCGGCCTCCACATCTGAGGCTACCTGGGTGCTCACCAGCTACCTGGTCTCGAACGCCGTCATCCTGCCCGCCTCCAACTGGTTTGCCCGCCGCTTCGGCCGCAAGCGCTTCCTGCTCACCTGCGTCATCATTTTCACCATCGCCTCATTCTTCTGCGGCGCGGCTCCGTCGCTGGCGGTCATCCTGCTGGCCCGCGTGATCCAGGGCGCCGGCGGCGGAGCCCTCCAGCCGCTCTCGCAGTCGATCCTGCTGGAGAGCTTTCCCGTCCAGAAGCGTTCCATGGCCATGGCCGCCTACGGCCTCGGCATCGTCCTCGCTCCCGTCCTCGGCCCCACGCTCGGCGGCTGGCTCACCGATACCTTCAGTTGGCGCTACGCCTTTTACATCAATATTCCCGTCGGCTTCCTGGCGGTCATCATGATCAGCCGCTTCGTCCACGACCCGCCCTACATCAGGCACGCCAAGGTGGGCGCTTTTGACAACATCGGCTTCGGTCTGCTCATCGTCTGGACCGGCTGCCTGCAAGTGGTGCTCGACAAGGGCCAGGAGGACGACTGGTTCGGCGCTATCTGGGTGCGCTGGGCGGTTGCGGCGCTGGCCGTCGCCCTCGTCCTCTGGATATGGCGCTCCTGGGCCAATCCCAAAGGGCTGGTCGACCTGCACGCGCTCAAAGACCGCAACCTCCGCACCGGCATGTTCATGATCGCCCTGCTGGGCATGTGCATCTACATCACCATCGCTATCCTGCCCCTCTATTACCAGGAGGTGATGGGGTACACGGCCTTCGCCGCCGGACTGGTGGTGGGCCCGCGCGGCATCGGCTCGTTCATCGGCTCGCCCATCATCGGCGTGCTGGGTTCGCGCTTCGACAACCGCAAGCTGCTCTGCGCCGGCTTTCTGGGCTTTGCCGTCTGCGCGTTCCTCTTCGGCAGCGTCGACCTCACCACCGGACCGTTCACCCTGCTGATCCCCATCACCCTCACCGGCTTTGCGCTCAGCTTCGTCTTCGTGCCGCTGGCCACCATGACCGTTTCCACCATCTCCAACAGCGAGATGGGCAACGCCACAGGCCTCTTCAACATGCTGCGCAACATCGGCGGATCGGTCGGCATCTCCATGGCCACCACCGCGCTCATCCGCCGCGCTGACCTGCACCAGAACAACCTCGCCTCCAACCTCGGCCCGTCCTCCTGGCAGTTGCAGCAGAAATCCGGCATGATCGCCCACTACCTCAGCCATCAGATCGGCCCGTCGTCCGCCCGTCCCGGCAGCTACGGACTCCTCTACGGCCTCATGCAGCAGCAATCCGCCCTGCTTGCTTACATTGATGTCTTCCGCTGGACCGCTGTCCTGGCCCTCATCTGCGCCGCCGCCACCTGGCTGTTCAAAAAGCCCCCCAGCCACGCCGCTCCGCCCCCCGGCGCGCACTAAAAATAAGTAGGGAGGCAGTCCCATGAGCCGTCGCATCCAACTCCATACCTTTCAGATTGGCACGCCCGTTCGCCCCGGAGAAGGACTCCGCATCGCCGTCACCCGCCGTCCCCCGCGCGGCGTCCCCAGGGCCGACTGGAAGCGCGTGGGCTGCTTTGACGTTCGGTTTCCCGCACTGGCGCCGTCGCCCGAGCTGGTCGCGCAACTGCTCAAGGACCAGGACGAGCCAACCCGCAACAAGCTCTTCGCTAAGTACGAAAAAGAATTGCTGGCCAACGCGGAATCCCGCCAATCTCTGGAGCTGCTTGTCGAGATTGCTGCGCGCATGCCCGTTTCCATCGGCTGCTTCTGCGCCAATGAGTCCCGCTGCCATCGGGCGAGGCTCTACCAGGTGCTGATGCGTCTCGCCGGGCAGGATGAAGAACGGAAGCCCGCGCACAGGCGGGCGGATTGACCGTCCCCGCTATTCCGCAAAGGCCACAAACCGCCGTTGCTCCTCGTCGTACTCCTCAATCCGCCCGCTCAGTATGTCGTAGTACCAGCCGTGCACCGTCAGCCGATCTTCCGCCATGGCCCGCGCCACCGCCGGCTGCGCCTTCAGGTTCCACAACTGCGCCACCACGTTGCCCCGAATCAGCGCGGCCAGCGAGGCCGCCTCCGCGCTGTCGCCGTCCGCCGGGTTCAGCGGCTGGCGGTGCGCAAAGGCCGCCTGCACATGGTCCAGCCAGCGCTGGGCCTTTGGCAGCTTGGCCAGCCCGTCCGGATTCAGCGCCGCCTTCATCGCCCCGCAGTCGGAGTGGCCGCAGACAATCGCGTTCTTCACCTTCAGCACCTCCACCGCGTATTCAATGGTGGCCGTCACCCCGTCCACGTCCTGGCTGGTCAGTGGAACAACATTGCCGATATTGCGCGTAACGAACAGATCGCCGGGACCGGTCCCGAGAAACAGGTCGGGCAGCACGCGTGAATCACAGCACGTAATGAACAGCCACTCCGGCGCCTGGCGGTCGGCCAGCAGATGAAACTCATGCCGCCGCTGCGGAAACACCTCGGCCAGAAACCGCTTATGTCCCGCAATCAATCGCTCCATTCGTCCCGCCTCCGCATCGGCCCAGCCCATCCGCGCTCAACCTAGCCTATCAAGGCGGGGTTTATCCTTTTTCAGAAGGTCCGAAACACCCTAATGATGAAGATGAAGCCCATTGCCCAACTTGCCGCCTGCGGACTCCTGCTCCTGGCCGCCATCCCCCTCGCGGCCCAGTCCGTCAACCAGATCGATCCCGCCCTCCGCAGCCGCATCGACCGCATCGCCAGCGGCGTTCTCGCCCAGACCGGTGTCCCTTCGGCCTCCATCGCCGTCGTCCAGCACGGCAAACTGGTCTACACGCACGCTTACGGCCTCGCGCGCCTCGATCCGCCCATGCCGGCCACGCCCGCAATGCGTTACTCCATCGGCTCCATCTCCAAGCAATTTACCGCCGCCGCCATTCTCATGCTCCAGGAAGAGGGCAAGCTCTCGCTCGAAGACCCCGTGGGCAAGTACATTCCCGGTCTCACCCAGGGCGACAAGGTCACCATCCGCCAGCTTCTCTCCCACACCTCCGGCTACCAGGACTACTGGCCCGAAGACTACGTGATGACGCCCATGCTGCGCCCGGAATCCCCGCGGCAGATTCTCGACACCTGGGGCAAAAAGCCTCTCGACTTCCAGCCCGGAACCCAGTGGCAGTACTCCAACACGAATTACGTCATCGCCGGCCTCATTGTCGAGAAGATCACCGGCCATCCGCTGATGGACTTTCTGGAAAAGCGCATCTTCCGCCCGCTGGGCATGAAGTCGGTGTGGAACTCCGACGAAACCCCGCTCACCCAGGCTGACCCGGCGGCCTACTATCGGCACGCACTCGGCCCCCTGCGCATCGCGCCCAGGGAGGGCCGCGGCTGGATGTTCGCTGCAGGCGAGCTGGCCATGACCGCGCACGATCTTGCCCTCTGGGATCAGAGCCTGATGGCCCGCTCGCTGCTCAAGCCGGAGAGCTACCAGCAGATGTTCACCGAGGTCAAGCTCGCCAACGGCCACGGCACCGGTTACGGGCTGGGCGTGGAGGTGCGCCAGCGCCAGGGGCAGCGCTCCATCGAGCACTCCGGCGAGGTCTCCGGCTTCGTCTCCGGCAACGAAGTTTGGCCCGACGACGGCGTGGCCGTGGCCGTGCTCACCAACCAGGACGCGGTCGATGCCGCCAGCACCATCGCCCAGTTGGCCACGCCCGTCGTAGCTGGCCTGCCGCTGGCCCCGGCCGAGCAGCAGGCCCTGGATATTTACCGCGGCCTCCTCCACGGCGTCATCGACCGCTCGCTGCTCACGCCGAACTTGAGCGCCTACTTCACCCCCCAGGCGATCACCGACTTTCAAACCAGCCTCGCTCCGCTCGGCGAGCCGATCTCCATCCGCCAGGCCGTCGAGGAGCTCCGCGGCGGCATGACCTTTCGCGTCTTCCTGCTGGTCTATCCCAACCGGCGTCTGGAGCTGACCACCTACACCTGCCCCAACGGCAAGCTTGAGCAGTACCTCATCGCTCCAGCGGACTGAAACCGCTGTCAAGACCGCCGAAAGTAGGCTTTATAACAGGGCACGGCCGGGGAACCCACGCAGTGCGTGGGTCGCGGGCCGTAACAGTCCAGAAAAAAGAAAAGGGGCTTTAGCCCCTGCCCGCGCGACGCGCGGCGCCTGCCCCACGAACCGCGCAAGGTGCCACATCCCTGACACAGCCCCATCGTGTCAAGGGTGGCAATCCACGAACCTCGCGCCGCGCAAGCACTGCCCGCCGCACTTAAGATGCCGCGAACTCGCCAACTTGCCACCACGCGCCGAAGGCGCGGCCAACTCGCCGATTCGAAAGATGCCGCGAACTCGCCAACTTGCCACCACGCGCCGAAGGCGCGGCCAACTCGCCGATTCGGAACCAGGCTCCACGGTATTCGGCACACTGAGAGTGGGCCTGGGTTTGAAAATCTGACTGATAAATTGCAGCGTGTCTTCAAAACGCTCCGCGGCCAGGGCACGCTCACCGAAGAGAATATCGCCGGGGCGATGGGGGAGATTCGCGTGGCCCTCCTCCAGGCGCTTGCAGAAAATTACTCGCTTCTGGCGCACACTGATAGTGGTGAATCGATGAAAAGCCGCATTCAAATCGCCTCCACCAGCCCTGTTCGCCTGCTTTCTGGCCGCTACCATCCTTCCGGGGGGGTACCCCCCTCCAAAATGTCCACCCAGCGGTGTACATTTTTCACGCGTCAAAGATCGCATCCTATTGAAAAATAAAACGTTGATCACTTTTCCAAGCAGACAGAATCCGGGCGTTTTCGGGCAGTTTACGGGCGCTTTTGGGGCAGTAAAGGGGCAGTTTCGGGGCAGTGACGGGACAATTCAGGGTCCATTTTCCCTCTCAGAAATGCCCGCTCCAACGCCAAAACCGTGCTCACCCTGCACGCAATCCCCGCGCCCAAGCCATCTCAACCCCCGCGATACACTGGAAGTTGACCTATGTTTGAAAACCTCACAGATAAATTGCAGCGTGTCTTCAAAACCCTCCGCGGCCAGGGCACGCTCACGGAAGAGAATATCGCCGAAGCCCTGGGCGAGATTCGCGTTGCCCTGCTCGAGGCCGACGTCAACCTCAACGTTGTCCGCGACCTGATCGAGCAGATTCGCGTCAAGGCCGTCGGCACTGAAGTCCTCACCGCTCTTTCCCCCTCCGAGCAGGTGGTCAAGATCGTCCGCGACGAGCTGATCGCCCTCCTCGGCAAGGACACGGCCCGCTTCAAGTTTGCCTCGCAGCCGCCCACGGTCATTCTCATGGCCGGCCTGCAGGGCTCCGGCAAAACCACCACCAGCGGCAAGCTGGCCGCCTGGCTCAAGAAGGGCGGCCATCGCCCCCTGCTGGTCTCGGTCGACATCTACCGTCCCGCCGCCCGCGAGCAGCTCAAAATCGTCGCCAAATCCATCGAGGCCAAGCTCTACGAGGGCGACCTGAAAGGCGAGGCCGCCGGCTCGGCCTTGGTCGAGCGTCTTGCCAGGGAGGCCCGCCGAGAAGCCATTATCATGGGCTGCGACACGCTCATCGTCGACACCGCCGGCCGCCTCCACGTCGACGAAGAGATGATGACCGAGATGGAGCGGCTGAAGAAGCTGCTCAACCCGTCGGAGATTCTGTTTATCGCCGACGCCATGACCGGCCAGGACGCCGTCAACTCCGCCGCCGACTTCCACAAGCGCCTCGGCCTCACCGGCGTCGTCCTCACCAAGATGGACGGCGACGCCCGCGGTGGCGCGGCCTTGTCCATCCGCCACGTCACCGGCCAGCCCATCAAGTTCCTCGGCGTCGGCGAAAAACCCGACGCCTTCGAGCCCTTCCACCCGGACAGAATTGTCGGCCGCATTCTGGGCATGGGCGACATGATGTCCCTCATCGAAAAGGCCGAGTCCACCCTCGACAGAAAGAAATCCGAGGAGTTCGCGAAAAAGGCCTTGCTCGGCGACGGCTTCTCGCTCGACGACTTCCGCGAGCAGCTGCGCCAGATCAAAAAAATGGGCTCCATGGAGTCGATCCTCAAGATGATGCCCTCGGTCGGCCCCTTCGCCGGCCTCCAGCAGGCCTCCAAAAACGTGGACGAAAAGCAATTCGTCCGTCTCGAAGCGATCATCAATTCCATGACGCCCAGGGAGCGCCGCAACCACGAGATCATCTCCGGTTCGCGCCGCAAGCGCATCGCCCAGGGCAGCGGCACAAGTGTGCAGGACGTCAACCAGCTCTTGAGGCAGTACGCCCAGATGGCCAAAATGTTCAAGCAGATGGGCCGGGGCGGCCTGGCCAAACAGATGATGCGCGGCGGCCTCGGCAGCCTCGGCCTCGGCCGCCAGAAATTCGGGCGCTAGGGATTTTCCGGAGCAGAGGTTGAACGCAGCGCAACTATGACCACCCTCCAGGACCAACTCGACGAGATCACCGCCAACACCCGCCATCTTGTCCAGGCCGAGCGCATGGCCGTCGGCGAGCGAGCGGTCGCCGAGCTGTTCGCTTCGGGAATCGAAGAGCGCATTCTCCCCGTCGGCGCACTCGCGCCGGAGTTTGCGCTGAAGGACTCAACTGGCCGCCTCGTTCGCAGCCGGGACCTCCTCGCTCTCGGCCCGCTCATCGTCAAATTCTTTCGCGGCCGCTGGTGCTCCTACTGCTCCACGGAGCTCGAAGCCTGGCGCGACCTCTACGGCTCGGTCCGCGAGCACGACGCGCTTCTCGTCGCCATCAGCCCGCAGACCCAGCGCCAGAACGACTTCATGGCCGGCCAGCACGGGCTTCCCTTCCCCGTGCTCTCCGATCCCGCCAGCGCCGTCGCGGAAAAATTCGGCCTCGTCTACACCGTGCCCGAGTATCACCGCGCCTACTACCTCTCCATCCTCGTGAATCTGCCCTTCATCAACGGCGACCCAGGCTGGCGTCTGCCCTTGCCTGCCACCTATGTCATAGGACGCGAAGGGCGAGTAGCCTTCGCCGAAGCCCACGCCGACTTCCGTGTCCGCCCCGAGCCCGAACAAGCTCTGGCCGCCGCGCTCGCCCACCACGGCCGCTAGATTTTTCGAATCTTGTAGGAGAGCCGTAAACGCATTCCTGCATCTGGCTTACTTGCGAGCCACAGCGCCCTCGCTCGGTTTGTACTGCAGATTCAGAATGTCGAGCTGATACCTGCTGCGGCTCGGATAGTCGAGTGTGTCCGGATTCTTGGGCAGCTTCTTCGGAGCCAGCAGCCGCCAGGCTTCGGGCGCCGCCCACGGATCGTAACCCGCATCGGCCATCAGCGCCAATACCATGCGCCCACGCTGTTCCTCCATTTGCTTATAGATTTTGTACCCCGCTATATCAGTTCCGACCTCGGCGCCCCAATAAACCCACGGGAAAAAACCTGCCGCTGCATCAGATGCAAGTTCCGCACTCGTTAACAGGTTGTATTCTTGATTCAGTTTCGCCGACTGCATTTGCAGGGAAAAAGCCACTCCGTCGGCCAGAACCGCAGCCAACTGGTCGTCGCCTTTCAGTCGTTTCACCATCTGTTCGGGCACCAGGACAAGACCCTGCTCGCACGTATAATCCGAGCGCATCTTCGGATCGTCTACAGCATAGAACCGAAAATGAATTCTGACTGCCTGGTCGCGCGCCATCTGCTTCTGAAAGGCGGGAACCACGCTCATGCCTACCTGCCAGACCCGCTGCTGCAGCGCCTGGTCCGTCGCCAGCAAACGCGGGCCACACCAGCTGCCGCCCACATCGCTCAACCTGTACTTGGTATGTCCAGGTATGAATCTGCCGATGCCATCGATAAGTTTTGCGTCAGCCGGAATCGCATCCTTGATTGCGGAATCCTTGGCTATCTGCGCCAACGTCTTTTTGTTCGATTTGCTGGGAATGAATTGCGCCTTGGTGGCCACCAGGTCGCCGGTCTTATCGCGCCGGCCCTCGTACTCGACCCAGGTATTCGGGCCCACATCGACCAGACTCTTCAAGCTCCCCGAATAAGTAGTCGCGGTTCCCGGTTCGATGCGAATGCGATAGCCGTCCGCCTGAAAGATGGGCACGGACCCGGTCGCGATTACTTTGTCGATGAGACCGAAGCCCGACAACTTCTTCTCCCCATCGTCGCGGACAAATACTGTAGCCGCGGCAGACGACTTTGGGGACGAATCGGGCGGCCACACCACATGCACGAACTGACCGACCCGGATTGACGCACGCAACGGGCTGCTACTGCTCGGATTCTTATCACCCATGAGGCCAAAGCGCGTCTCGGGGGAGGTTGTTACCGGCGTGCCATTCACATCGAAGGAGGACGGCGAATCAACGGCAGTCACATAGCCGTACACTTCGTAGACATCGTCATTCTGCCCTGCTGCGCATGGCGAATAGAGGCAGAAGCTCAACGCAAACAGAAACGAAGACAGCAGAAATAAAGAACGAATATGCCTGAGAAAAACAGGACCCGGTGAGGTCACGTGAAACTCCTTGCGGCCGATCGAGGCAAGTATATCCGAAGTCAGGTTTGTATCCACTCGGCGAGGACAACCGCAGCCTGCGCCAGCGTCACCCCGCGCAGCAGAAACACCTTGCTCCGCGACAACTCGCCGCTGACCAGCTCAACCTGATTTCTCGCTAGATCGAACAGATCGGCGAGAAAAGCAATTAACGCCGCATTCGCGCGTCCCTCCAGCGGCGGAGCCTGCACAGCAATCTTTAGTTGCGCCGCGTCTCCCTCGCCATACACGCCAACAATCGCCGTCTTCTTCGCGCCCGGCTGCGCCCGCACCGCCAGCCTTACGCCGCCTGTAGCCTCGCGCAGCATCGAAGCACTCATTCCGCCCGTCCTGTCCACGGCGCGCGCTTCCCAAACAACGCCGTGCCAATGCGAATCCGCGTTGCGCCCTCGGCGATGGCCAGCGGGAAATCGCCGCTCATGCCCATCGAAAGCACATCGAGCGCGAGCCGCGGATAGGCCTGTGCCCAGCGCTCCCGCCACTCCCGCAGCGCGCGAAAGCAAGCGCGCGTTTCGTCCTCCGCCACGCCAAACGGCGCAATGGTCATCAGCCCCTGCGGCTGCAAATTTCCCAGCTCCGGCAGCCGTTCAAGAAGCTGCGCCGCCTCGGGCGAAGCCGGAGCAAGGCCCGTTTTGGTCTCTTCCGTGCTCAGCTTCACCTCAATCAGCACCGGGAGACGCTTGCCGAGACGCCGCGCGGCCTCGTTCAGCCGCTCGGCCAGGCGCACCGAGTCCAGCGAATCGACCGCGTCAAACAGCTCCACGGCGCGGGCGGCTTTGTTCGATTGCAGATGGCCGATGAGATTCACGCGCACGGCCCGCTCCGCCCTTGTGCGCAGCGGCTGCAACTCCGCGGACTTACCCGCGAATTCCTGCACGCGATTCTCGCCCAGGAGGGTAAGTCCCAACTGCGCGGCCTCGATCATGGTTGCGGCGGAGTAAGTCTTTGAGACGGCCATCAGCTCGACCGATGCGCGCGGGCGGCCCGCCTGGCGGCAGGCCTGCGCGATGGCCTCTTCCACGCGCGCGAGATGTTCGGCAAGAGCCGTCATAGTTTTGATGAAACTCCTGCGAGCGCTTAGCGAGCGTCTGCGCCACCGCAGGTGGTCAATGCCCTTACGCTTCAAGGAACTTCTCGGCCTCCAGCGCCGCCATGCAGCCCGATCCGGCGGCGGTGATGGCCTGGCGGTAGCGCCGGTCCTGAACGTCGCCGCAGGCAAAGACGCCGGGAACCACTACCCCGTTGTGGGTGGTCAGCACGTTGCCGGTGCTCTTGATGTAGCCATCCTCGTCCAGGTCCATCTGCCCGGCAAACATCTTTGCGTTCGGCTCGTGCCCGATGCCGAGAAACAGTCCGCTGACCGCCAGCGTGCGGGTCTCTCCGTTGCGCACGTCGCGCAGACGAAGACCTGTGACCTCTTTTTCATCGACGCCCAGCACCTCGTCAACCACCGTATTTGTGCGCAGCTCGATCGAAGGATGGGCGATGGCCCGCTCCAGCATGATCTTCGAGGCGCGGAACTGGTCGCGGCGATGCAGCAGCGTCACCTTCGTCGCAAACCGCGTCAGGAACAGCGCCTCTTCCATCGCCGAGTCGCCGCCTCCCACCACCGCGATCTCCTTGCCGCGGAAGAAAAATCCGTCGCAGGTGGCGCAGCTCGATACCCCGTGTCCGATCAGCGCCTGCTCGCTGGGCAGACCGAGCCAGCGCGCGCTGGCGCCGGAGCCTATGATCAGCGTGCGGGCGCAGATCTCGCCCGCTGAAGTTTCCAGCTTGATGGGCCGCGCCGCCAGGTCGACTTTGTTAAGGTGCGCCAGCTCGAATGTCGCCCCGAAGCGCGCCGCCTGCTTCTTCATGTTGTCGATTAGTTCCGGCCCCTGAATCCCGTCGGGCCAACCGGGAAAATTCTCCACCAGCGTGGTGATGGAGAGCTGGCCGCCGGGCTCGTGGCCCTCCAGCACCAGCGGCTTGAGTCCTGCCCGGGCGGTGTAGATGGCCGCCGTAAGCCCGGCGCAGCCGGAGCCCAGAATGACCGTGTCGCGAATTTCTGCCATAAGATTTCCTGCCTCGATTGTAGATGCGCGGCTGCGCCCTTCGGCTCAGCCCAGGCTCGAAGCCAGCAGCGCCGGATGCTGGGCCGCCAGCTTCACCATCAGCTCGCCAAACAGCGTGTTGGCCCAGGCAAACCACGGCCGGGTAAATTTGGCCGGGTCGTCCATGTCGAACGACTCGTGCATGAAGCCGGTCCCCGCCGTCGTGTCGCGCAGCCAGCGCAGGCACTGGCGAATCTCCGCCTCATTCGTCGTGGTCAGCGCGCGGCACATGATTGACATGGGCCAGATCATCCGCAACCCTTCATGCGGTCCGCCCACGCCCTCAGCCGCCGTGCCGCGGAAGAAGTACGGATTCGACGTGCTCAGCACAAAACCGCGTGTTCGCTGGTACAGCGGGTCCGCCATTGCGCAGCAGCCCAGATACGGCAGGCTCAGCAGGCCCGGCGCATTGGCGTCGTCCATCATCAGCACGTTGCCGTATCCATCCGCCTCGTAGGCCCAGATTTGTCCCAAGCGCGCATGCTGCGTGCGGCCGTACTGCGCCAGCGCCTGCTCCACCTCCGCGGCCAGCACCGTGGCTTCGGCGGCCAGCTTCGCGTCGCCCGCAGCCTGCCTAGCCAGCTCTGCCAGTTGGCGCAGGCTGACCACCGCAAACAGATTCGCCGGCAAAAACAGCGGGTAGATGCACGCATCGTCCGACGGTCGGAACATCGAATAGATCATTCCCACCGGCCGCGCCGGGTTCCCGTAGCCGCTCAGAGGCAGCGTATCGCTGGGCACAAACGTCTCGCGCTCAAAGGAATACGGCCCTGGCCCGTCCTTGCGCTGCTGGGTGCGGAAGGTGCGCACGATCGCCCACGCCGCCTGCTTCCACTCGGCATCGAAGGGACCGGCGTCGCCGGTCGCCTCCCAGTAGCCGTGCGCCAGACGGATCGGATAGCACAGCGAGTCCACCTCCCACTTGCGCTCGCCCACGCCGGCGATGTGCTTCGTCTTGTCGTGCGCCGCCCAGCTCAGCGGCGCGTCCGTCGCGTCGCGCATGAAGGCGTTGGCGTAGGGGTCCAGCAGGATCATCCGCGCCTGCCGCCGCACCACCCCCTCGATCAGCGCCCTCAGCCCCTCGTCCTGCCTGGCCAGCGCCACGTAAGGCCACATCTGCGCCGAAGAGTCCCGCAGCCACATCGCGTCGATGTCGCCCGTGACCACATACGTGTCCGGCTTGCCCTCGTACCTGCCCGGCCAGACCGTCGTGTCCAGCGTATTCGGGAAGCAGTTGGCGAAGATGGTCCTCAGCCGCGGGTCCGCTATGCGCTGCTGGATGCGCGGAATCAGCGCCTCCACGGCTTCGCTGCTGAAATGCCGATCGGCCTTCGCCGGCCTTGACTGCGGCAGCGCCGTTTGCCTCTCTCCCCATCCGCTGCGTGCAATCGCAAAGGTTGAGGCCGCTCCCTTCAGCCAATCCCGCCGGCTCATCTCCGTCATCGTGCTTCTGCTCCCCGCTTGAAACAGCCTATCGCGTTCTTCTTTATCATGTCCTCTATGGCAAACCTGACCCTGATCTACGGAATGCGGCTCCTGCCCGAGGGAGAAGTCACCGAAATTCAGGACGCAACCCTCAAACTGGCCAATGGCAACCTCGCGCATGTCACCATGCACTCCATCGAGGGCTCACGCCAGGAAATCGAGCGCCAACTCAAGCGAAGCCTCGACGCCTTCTTCGACTTCTACCCCGAGATCTGACCGCCTGCGGTGCGGCAGCCGCTGCCGGCGGCGCTTGCGGCACCGCGGATGATGCTTGCGCGTCTTGAGCTTCGTAACCTGGGATGTGGAGTCCAGGTGCCCGTGCGTGCTTTTCCGCTCTCCCATCAGCACGCACCATTCGTTTGCAGAGAATTCCCCCCTTTCGTAGCACACTATTTCTTAAGGAAACTCTCGATGTTCATACCGCAATCCGCACCAGAAAGAGCGCAATCTGCATAGCCCCCACCCCCCTACCTGCTGGTAACCTCAGCCGCAGTGATCAAAGATTTATTTAACGCATTCTAAATAAGCAACTTAGCGGACAGCCCTTTTGCAGGCATTTCCTGAAAACCTCAATTTCGGCCCTTTTGAGGCGCCAAAAAAGCACCCTTTTTGTGCCTGTTTTGAGCCGAAAATCCGCTTGAATTGCGCGCCGCTCTCTCCGCACGGCAGTGCTCGCTTGCGCAGTAAATATCCTCCGGTGGAACCGGAGGCTTTATGACGGTTGGCCCCTCAAAGGGGCCTGTGCAGAAGCGGTCATTCGGCAGTAGCCCGTCACCCGCGCCGTAGGCGCAGCGTTTGTTAGCCCCGCGCTTCACCGGGGTCCCCAGGAAACGGCCTTTGTTTCCTGGGGTGGAAGCGTGGGGTTGGCGAAACCAACAATTGATCCGGAGTCCCGTAGGGACGGCGCCCATGCTCCGCGCCTATCGAACATTTTTGCGACAAGAACGGAAAAACGCAAACCGGGAGCGACTCCCGCAAATGTCAAACTTCTACTGCCACCCCGGCAAAGCCGGGGGTTCTCCCCATCGAATAGCGCCGCAGACAGTCACACCGAAAAAATCGATCTAGCCTAGTTCCAGAAAATCGTCGCCGGCTCCGTCGCCTTCAAATCGATCTTCACCGGCGCGGCCATCGGAATCAGCGTATTGAAATCGAACTCCTTGTAGAGGTCCAGGCACATAAGCTCCGGAGCTTCCTCATACGTGAGCGGCTGCTTGTAGACCTCGGCCAGGGTCGCCATAGCCTTGCGCGCATCGATAGCCGAGTAAAGCGCCGGCGTCAGTGCCGCCGCCACCACCGCATCTGTCTCCGAGCGCGGCCCGATGGTCACCAAATGCACCGGTTCCGGTTTGCCTGCGGGCGCAAGTTCGGCGCCGGGCGTGGAGGTGCCGTCGATGCGCCCCGCCTGCAGCCAGCGCGTTACAGCGGCAATCTGCGCGGCCTCCAGGCCGAGCGGCCGCTCGCCGATGCTGGAGAGCATCTGCGCGTACTGGATCATGCCGGGATGCTCCGGCGTTCCCGGCACGTTTTCGCCGAAGAACAGCGGCTCAAAAACCAGCACGCACTGGCCGCGGTCCACATCGTTGCCGATCTCGTCCATCACCGTCTTGCGGCCGGAATCCGGAATGATCATGGTCAGTCCGCCTTTGGCCGGCTGCACGGCGGATTCAAAGAGCACGCCCGTCGCGCTCAGCCCATTGCTGAACTCGAAGCGGTAGGCGCGGCTCTCTAAATTGTTTTCCAGAGCTGCGCTGATGGGCCACGCGTGCTCGATCGTCACCGGTTTGAATCGCACCACTTCGCGAAGGTTTTCGCGCTGCGCTGCCACCCACGCCGCATCAGCCTGCGCGGGAGCCGCGTGGTGAATCGCCTCGGCCACCTGGCGGGCCAGCCCGACGATGGTGAGATTGGCCTTGGGAATGCCCGCATTGAGATCATCCTCGCTGAGAACTTCGGTGTCGGTGTCCGGGTCTTCCTTGTCCGGGACATTGAGGCCGAAGACTGAATCGAAAAAGCGGTACGAGTGCTGGCGGTTGTCAATCTCGTAGTTGTGATTGCCGGGGACCAGGTTCTCGTACCACTGGAGGTTCCCGGGCTTGCCCAGCAGAGCGAAGAAGGGCTTGATGTCGTCGTAGACGCCCTGCTTGACCACGTTGGCGCGGAAGCAGCAACTGTCCACCGAGTTGTAGATCAGCAGCGTGGGGCGCGGGGCGCGCATGGCCATCAGTTGCGCGTAGTCAGCTTCGGCGCGCATGTCCGGCGCGTTCTGCTCGGCATCGCCGGCGTACTCCGGGTGCTCGATGGCGGTGGTCAGCGAACTGAAACCCGCCACTGGGACGGCCGGGCCCACGCGCGGGTCAAGCGAGCTGAGCAGCATGGTCTGCCAGCCGCCGCCGGAGAGGCCGGTGACGCCGATGCGCAAACGGTCCACGCGCGGATCGTTGTAGAGGTAGTCGAGGCCGCGGCGCATGGCCAGGTAGAAGAGGCCCACGCCGTTGTCGCCGGCCAGATCGAGCAGACCGATGTGGTTGTGCGTGTTCTCCTCGCCGGCCAGCTCGCCATAGCCCATCCATTCGAGGCTGAGAGCCAGGATGCCGCGCCGCGCCTGGTTGATGCAGCGCTTCTGCTTGTGCTCGACGGCCTTCCCGCCGGGACCGTGCCCGTTCACGTCGAGGATCGCTGGGGCCTTCCCGTTCAGATGCGCCGGCTCGTAGAGGAGGGCCGTGGAGATGAAGCCGGGAACGATCTCGTAGCGCAGCTTGACGATCCGATAACCGGTACGCTCGATGACGCCGGCCTGCTCAAAGCGCGGCGCTGCGTCCACCCACTCGCGCGGCCAGCCGTGGTAGATGACGTTGAGCTCATGGGCGCGCAGCTTGCCGGCCTGCTTTTCCCATTCGGCCGCGCTGGCCGGCTGTGGCAGGGCCGGAATGTGCGCGAGCATGAAGTGCTTGAGCTCATCGGCCACCACGCCGGGGCTCTGCAAGGGCGGGGTCAGAACCGCCTCTATCGCGCAATGCGTGGCCTGCGCCGCGGCCGAAGCCGCACTGATCAAGGCAAATACCAAAGCAAGCGCGATCTCGCGTTTCGTCATTTGCTCTCCTTATGTGCGCGGCGCGTTCCGCAGACCGGGCAAACCGCCGCGTCGCAGGCCGGTTGCGGCTCGCTCGCATTGTATCGTTCGCGGCGGTCGCGTTCCGAGCCGCAGGCACGACCCGCAAGCGCGCCTGCTGGCCGGGAAAGATTAGAAATCTCTCATCGGTGATTGGTCTTGGGAGCTGGTCTTGAGTGCAGGTCCATGAGAATTTCCTCAGCCGTGCGTCCCTCAGTGCGGAAATTCCAACCTCCAGCCCATTTTTCTGAAATTTCTGCCTACCGATCGCTCCCCCGGACCCACATTCCCGCAGCCGTGGCCGGAAAGATGAGAGTGAACCCATCAAATCCGGTTTGCGTCTCGCTTCCGCATCCCAGTCGCCGTTCTCTTAGAGCCTTCTAAGACGTTCCTAATCTGCCTGGTCCCGCGCTTGCCCTAAATCCCTCCCGTTGGAGGGCTCTCCGTGCCGATCTCCGCTTCGATCGTCCCGCCTGGCACTACGGCCTGTCCCGGGCCGCATTCTCCTTCCGCGCTTCCTGCGTGCCTGCCGCGCTGCTGCCGGCTGCTCTGCGCCGGGCTTCTCCTGCTCGCCGCCGCCCTGGCCCACGCGGGCGGACCGGCATATGTGGCCGGCGCCACCTACTTCAATCCTGGCGTCCTCGGCCAGCCGATCCACTGGCCGGGCGGGCAGGTGAACTACTACGTGGACCAGGGGCCGCTGAACGGCTCGGTCACGAACCAGCAGGCCACCGCCATGGTGGACTCCGCCGCGGCTCTGTGGAGCGCCGTGCCCACCGCGGCCGTGACCCTGACCGACAAGGGTAGCCTCAACGAGGACGTCAACGGCAGCAACATCGAGGTGGGCAGCGGCGGCTTTACCGTGACCGGCGAACAGACCACGCAGTTGGGTCCTATCACCGCGCCCTCCGACATTACCCCAACGGCCACGAATTACCCGGTCGCCGTCGTCTACGACGCCGACGGCTCGGTTATCAACACGCTCTACGGCTCCGGCGCAAGCGAACCCACCAACTGCCAGAACAACGGCGTGTGGGTCTGGATCGACAACGTGAACCCGGACGCAACCATCGCCCACGCCGTAATCGTGCTGAACGGCCGGTGCGCTGCCACCGCGGATCAGATCGAAATGATGAGCTTCGAGCTGGAGCGCGCCTTCGGCCGGGTTCTCAATATGGACTACTCGCAGGTGAACCCAGGCGCACTTCAAAATGGAGAAACGGGCGGCACGCTGGGCTGGCCGGTGATGCAGCCGCTCAGCGGCGCCTGCGGCACCACCGGCGGCGCCTGCATCCCCAATCCAACACAGCTGAGCTGGGACGACATCGCGGCCCTGAGCCGCATCTATCCCGTCACCGCGCAGAACCTCTCGAGCTTCTCCGGCAAAGTGATCACCGCGGCCAACACCGTCTCCATCCAGGGCACGGTCAGCTTCCGCACCGGGGCCGGTATGCAGGGCGTGAATGTGGTGGCGCGGCCGCTGGACGCCAACGGCAATCCCCTCTACGAGTACACGGTCACCTTTGTCTCCGGCGCGTACTTCAACGGAAACCACGGCAACCCCGTGACCGGGTGGAAGGACGCGAACGGCAACCTGCTGACCAACTGGGGATCGAATGACGCTGATCTGCAAGGATCCTTTGATTTGAGCGCCATTCCGCTGCCTCCGGGCGTGACCACGGCCAGCTACCAGATCAGCTTTGAGGCTATCAACCCGCTCTATACCTTTGCCAACTCGGTTGGCCCCTACCTCGACGGCCAGGTCGCGCCCTCCGGCACGCTGACGACGGTCACCGTCGAGAATCTTACGGCCGGCAGCACCAAAACCCTCACCGTGACCGCCGACGATTCGGCCGCCGGCGGCAATCAGGACGCTCTGGGGACGCAGGCTTCGCCGGACAACCTGCCCGCCAGCGGCATGTGGAGCGGACGTCTCAGCCAGGTGGGGCAGAGCGACTGGCTGATCTTCCCAGTGCGCGGGAACCGCATCTTTACCTTCGTCACCCAGGCGCTGGACGAAAGTTACGCCCCCACCGAAGCCAAGGCCATGCCGGTGCTGGGCGTCTGGGACGCGTTTGATCCGGTCGGCTCGACGGCCATTGGCGCCGCGCCCGGGCTCAACGGCCTGGCCACGGGCGAGACCTGGCTGCGCGTGGCGACCAACGGCGACGATGTGGTCCGGCTCGGCATTGCCGACGAGCGCGGCGACGGCCGGCCCGACTACGCCTACCAGGGATGGGTGCTCTACGCCGACAGCGTCTCCCCCACCCGCCTGCCCGCCTCCGGCGGCCCCATTGTGATCCATGGGATGGGCTTCCGCCAGACGGATACGGTTCTGGTCGGCGGCCAGGTCGCGCTGGTCACCAGCATTTCGGGGAACGAGATTACGGCTATCGCGCCGCCGGGGGCGGCGGGTTCCGTGGACGTGGAGGTGGACGATTTAGCGGCGACTTATGCCGCGGCTGTCGTCCCAGGGGGCGTCAGTTACGACGCGGGGACGGGGGACTCGCTCACGCTGGTTACGGCGCCGATGAATACGGTTTCGATTGGGGTGCCGATGCCGTTTAGCGTGACCGCGCTGGGCTCCGATCTGACGCCGGCAGGGGGCGTGACGGTGATTTATACGGCCACCAGCGGGACGGCTACGCTGGGCTGCGGGCTGCCCAGCTGCACGGTCACGGCCACGGCTGACGGCCGCGCCACCATGAACGCGATCGCGACGGATGGGACATGGTCGATTGTGACTGCGTCGCTGACCAACGGGGCCAAGCTCGAGGCGCAGTTCCAGGGCGGGACGCCGCCGGTGCTGGCCGGGCTCACGCCGCAGCTTTCGCTGGCCGCCGGCTCCACGCTTACCTGGACGGTCCAGGCCCTGGCGCTGAACAACGGCGCGCCGTTGGCCAACCAATCCGTGAGCTGGCAGACGGGGGCGGGCGGCATCACACCGGAGAGCGGCGCCGCTGTCGTCACCGGCTCTAATGGCATTGCCACCAAGGCATTGAGCGTGGGTCCACTCACGGAGGGCCAGGCGGCGACGATCCGCGCGTGTTTGAACGGCACCAACCAGTGCGTCACGTTTACGGCCCTCGGCGCGCGGCCGGAGTACGCGATTCTGGAACCGATCTCCGGAACCAGCCAGAGCCTATCGCTCTCCGGGACGCCCAGCCAGATCGCGCTGCGGGTCTACGACATGGACGGCAACCCGATGGCCGGCGGGACGGTTGCGCTGTCGCAGGCGCTCTACGCGTGGACGCCTCCCTGCGCGGCGCACCAGGTCTGCGCGCCGGGCAATCTGCTGGCCACGCAGTCGGCCATTGCCACCTCCGCCGTGGACGGCTCGGTCAGCTTTCCGGCGGCTTCGCTGCCGGGGGTGGCTACGAAGCTGGTGGGCGTGGCGGCCAGCGGAGACACGTCGACCGTGGGGGTTTCGATTGAGCAGCATCCTTAGAGACAGTGATCAGTGGTCAGTGGTCAGTGGTCAGTGGTCAGTGGTCAGTGAACCGCTCGTAGCTACTAGCTTCTGGCTACTGGCTTCTGGCTTCTAGCTACCAGCTATCAGCTTTCAGCTTTCAGCTATCAGCTCCTGGCTACTGGCTCCTGGCTCGTAGCTTGTAGCTTGCAGCCTGTAGCTTCCAGCTCTTAGCGCGTGGGCCGATTCTGTGTCCGGCAATGAACAAATGGGGCAGCCGATGTCTCCTGCGGCTGAATGAGGCTGGAAGGTCAATGCGGCCGGAGTGCGGGCTGGCGGAGGGCGAATTCGCCGACCTGGGAGTGGACGAATTTCGCGAATGGGGTTTGGCAAAAAAGAACGAATTTTGAGTTTTGAAAAAAGGAGACCTGCGGGGCGGCCAATTTCGAGAATTCGTAGACCTGCAGGTCGTCCAAAATGCAAATACGTTCGAAAAAAACGGGAGTTTAGTCAGTGGACAGTGGTCAGTGGTCAGTGGTCAGTGGTCAGTGGACAGTGGACAGCCGGCTTCCAGGTGCGGGCTGCGGCGACGCCCGGATGGGCGGCACGGCGGATCTTCGAGACTGATTGGCGGGCGGGTGAGGGGTTGGGCGAGGGTGCAGCGGCTGCGGGGGTGGGGGATTTCCGCGGGGCCGCGGGGCTTGGGGAGCGTTTCAGGCCGCCTCGATTTCCGCTTCGCTCACGGCCTTCTCAGAGATAGGCTCTTGCTCCTGCACAAGCTTCTCCTTCCCTTAATCCATAGTTGGCAGCCACATTGCCGGCTTTCCAGCCCACGGAAAAGAACCTGTCCGTGGGGACCCCGGGATCGGAACAGGCGCTGCTCTGCACGCTCTCCATCGTCCGGTTGCCGGTAGAAATAGGTCCTCCGGCAATGTTCCTTTGCACATGCGCCGATGGGCGTCGTACGAGCGGGAGTGCAATCGCAGCTACACCCGAAGTCTCAGAACAGAGTCCCGGGGGACCCTCATGTTGTGATTCGTTCAGCATCAACTAATCCTTGATCGCCCATGATTGATTACTCGGCTGTAGCGCCGTGCCCAACTGTTCCCTTCCATCAGCCCGCCTCCGAGATGACCTTGACCGCAAAGCCGCCCGTTGGGAGGCGCTGCCAATAGATCACAAGTAGGGACACCGTGCTAGAGCTATAGATCGTCTTGTCATCCTGACTAAAGGGACCACCTTGACCAACTTGCAATGGGATCATAGCAATGGAAATGTTCGCTCTGACAAGGTCCGGGTTGGCTTCGTTCTTCAGAGCCTCTTCTATGAACCTGTCGAGCCTTCTGAGCACGTCTATCCGTTCCCGAAGCTGCTCTATGCTTCTTATGTTTTCCAGGTCTAGGTCGAAGTCAGGGTCCATGTGGTTATTTCGGAAAAATTCCGCTTTCAGCGTTTCAAATTTATCCGCCGCTGCTTGGGTCGCTGCCAAGGGATTAGCGGGAAACACGGGCATGGAAGCTGCATACCGGAAGCCCAAAAGGTCTAGACCACCGTAAAGCGCCGCTGCCTCTTGATATTCGCTTTGGTCAGCTCCCATTTTCAGAAAGGAACGCGGAATAGCGAATAGGGTGCATTCTTCGGATGGGCCACATTCGGGGAAACTGCCGCCATAGAATCTACTCTCCAAGGATGTAGCATCGGACGGGCGCGTCGAATACAACGCCTCGGTAAATTCGGTCGTATCCTTGACCAGCTCCTTTGCGTCGGCCAGCTTAACAGCACCGTCACACTCATACTGGGCGTCCTTGGGGACGCCGTCGCGCCCCAGCGAGATGAGGTGGAACGCGGTCACGTTATTAGTCCGCGGTTCAGTTTCTGCGAGAAGGAATCCACCGGACCTTAAGAGATCGGCAAGAATTCCACTTTCGTAGAGCTCGACCTTGTGGGCCTGCGCCTGTTCGAGCGCTTGGTCTCCGATACGTCTCGTACCTTCATTCGCTAAAATTTCCTTGAGGACCGTAAATGAGCTTCCCGGCTTCGCATTGTGGCGAGCTGCGGCGATCGCTTCCTGTGGCGTCAATCGCTGGCCATGTTGGGCCATGCCAAGCAAAATTCTTCCTCCATTGAACGGTATTATTAAACATGCCGCACAGATAACCGTGGAGAGGAAACCCGACTTTCTCATGTTACACCTCGATTCCTACGGGATAAGTCCGGGCAATGGCCCGTACCACTGCCTATATTTTTCTTCGTTGTCTATAACGTCATCATTATCGCGGCCGAAATGCGGTAGGCCTGAGCGATAGTCGATATGAACTTGACTTTCAGGTCCACGTTGAGAAGGAAACACCAGATGTAAGCCTTCTACTCGCATTCCTTTTGGTTTGAAACTGGTACCATGGTGCAAAGAGTCACCTACCTCGTGAAAACCTGCTCCTTGGAATGCCTTCTCCGCGCCCTGTGCCCAAGTCACGTTCATTTCTCGTCCATCGGCTCTCATACTTGCTGAGTCTATCTCTGATAGGCCCGTCGCACCGTCCGATAACTTCACTTCACCGAGGGCATTTGTGATGGCGGCATAGTTATCCTGTGCGTCTGCGGACATTCCGCTCCAGGCTTTCTGCCCCCCAGACAGTACGGACTGCTGCGCACCGGACAAGCTGGACCATGCCAGTGGTTGGGCCGCCTCCGCATTCATCGCTGCGCCAGCCTCCATGTTATTCCTAAACATGTCCAGGGTGATCTTGGCGCAGGTTGCTTCGTCTTTATTGGCACAGTGCCCATCTGCGTCAACGCCTGCAAGAGGGTTGTTCTGCAGATAGGCGTAGAGATTCAAGGTCTGGGGATTATCGATCCTCGCGTAAGGCACAGACTCAACTTTGGCCGACCAGTCAGGGATCAGGAAGCGCCCCATGCTGCTTGTGTAGTACCTGGCCCCGAAGTAGTCGTTGCCGTTGGCTTCGCCGGTCTCCGGGTCGCGTTCTTTGCCGGTGAAGTGCAGCGGGGTGGCGTCGTCTGCGGTGGACGGGGCGTACTGGTCCGGGTAGGCGGCGAGGCCATCGCCGAAGGGCAGGCTCTGGATGTCCGTCTCCGGCTGGCCCACGTCGCTGGTCTGCATCCGCCGCGTGCCCAAGGGATCCGTGATCTGGAAGTGCAGCCCGTTCCCGTCATAGGTGGCGAGCTGCCTGCCGTCGGCGAAGACGTTGGTCCGCTGCCATGTCCCATTTGCGCCGAGTTGGGTCAGCTCTTCGCCGTCCTGCCCGAGAACGTAGCTGCTGCCGTAGTTGCCGCTCACCTGAAATCCGTTGGTGGCCGGATCGCAGGTCATGGTGGTGGCGTCCCTGGCGGGATTGACGGGAACGCGCCCCGAGTTTTGGCCGCGAGTTCGTGCTGAGGGCATGTTGGGGACAGTGTAGTCCGTTTCCGTGGAGTTGCGGGCGCGGTGCGGCGGGGGGCGCTGCTGCCGGCGACGGCGCTGGGCGCGGCGTTTACGGCGGGACGGCGAGGCTGCGGCCTGTTTACGATTGGCCGGATGGGGCGTGAGAGAATGCCTTGGACGGCAGGATTCCCTGGCTGCACGGCTGCCGAACGTCTTCTATGGCCTCACCCACACGGATATTGAACCTGCTCTTTGGGCGGCCGCTGGCGACCAGCGAGGAGCGCGCCGAGGAGATCGGCCCGCTGGCGGGGATTCCCGTCTTTGGGCTGGACGCGCTGAGCTCGGCGGCATACGGGCCGGAGGCGGCGCTGACCCTGCTGATTGTGATTGGGGTGGGCGGATGGCACGCAGTGCGCGCGGGGGGCATCCGCTGCCGGCGACGGCGCTACCGGCGATTCCGGCGGCAGGTCCGGGCTTCATGGAAACGGGGTGGAGAGGATAGTCTATGGAGGTAGCGCATTCCAGTCGTGGCCCTGCCGCGCGCGAGAGATGTGTGTGGCCGGCAGGCTGCGGCCTGAGAATGGGGAGACTTTGACGTTGAACAGGACGCATTTGTTTGCAATAGCGGCGCTGACGGTGGCCGCACTGATGCCCCTGGCGGCTGCCTGCCAGGTCGACCAGGAATCCCAGGAGAGCGAATCGGCCAAGCCGGCGAAGCCCGCGCCCACCTATAAATACGAAGCCGCCGTGGGCTACGGCTATACCAGCATTAACCAGGTGAACCTGGCGCGGCACGGCCTGCAGGGCGGGGACGCGGCGCTGACCCGCGACTGGGGCAGGCACTTCGGGCTGACCCTGGAGGGCGCGTACTTCAAAGCGCCGTTGGGGAGCAGCGGCGGGGGCAATCCCGGCAACCCGTCGGTGTACTCGATTCTGGCCGGACCAGAGTTCCATCTGCTCATCTGGGGCCCGATCACCGGCTATGTCCACGCACTGCTGGGGGTGGAGCACACCGGGGGTGAAAATATGAATCCCTCCACCTCTTTCGCGGGCGGGGGCGGCGGCGGCGCGGAGTGGGCGCTGGGCCAGCATTTTGCCATCCGCGCCCAGGGCGACGATATCGCCGCAGCGTTTTCGCTGATCAACCCTCAGCCCGGCTACTCTTCGCACCGGACACGGAGCTCGCGGGCCATGTTTGGCGTGGTTTACCGGTTCTGAGAAGGGCTGAGAAAGATCGTGCGGCTTAAGAAGAAGAGGCGTCCGCGGCGGCGGACGCCTCATTTGTTTGCCCAGAGCATTCCTTAGCGCCGGACCCATTCTCCGGGGGAGAGAGAAAGATGAAGCTCAGCCCTCCTCCGCCTCGCGCAGGCGGGCAATCACGGAGAAATCCTCGAGCGTGGTCACATCGCCCTTGATCTCTCCGTGCGAGGCCAGCTCGCGGAGGAGGCGGCGCATGATCTTGCCGCTGCGGGTCTTGGGCAGCGCATCAGTGAAGCGGATATCGTCGGGACGGGCCAGCGAGCCGATCTCCTTGGAGACCCACCGGCGCAGCTCGTCTTTGAGTTCATTGGAGGGCAGGTTGCCGCTCTCCAGCGAGACAAAGGCCGCGATCGCCTGTCCCTTGAGCTCGTCGGGACGGCCCACCACCGCGGCCTCTGCGACCTTGGGATGCGCGACCAGGGCCGACTCGACTTCCATGGTGCCGAGACGATGGCCGCTGACGTTGATGACGTCGTCAACGCGTCCCATCAGCCAGAAGTAGCCGTCCGCGTCCTTGCGCGCGCCATCGCCGGTGAAGTAGCAGCCGGGCACCTCGGTCCAATAGGTTTTCCGGTAGCGCTCCGAATCGCCGTAGATGGTGCGGGCCATGGAGGGCCAGGGCTTGCGAACGATAAGGAGGCCGCCGTGGCCGGGCGGCACCGGCTGGCCCTGGCGGTTCACCACCTCCGGTTCGATGCCGAAGAACGGTCGGGTAGCCGAGCCGGGCTTGGTGGCGACGGCTCCGGGGATGGGGGTGATCAGGATGGCGCCGGTCTCGGTCTGCCACCAGGTATCCACAATCGGGCAGCGGTTGCGGCCGATCTTTTCGCGGTACCACATCCAGGCTTCGGGGTTGATGGGTTCGCCGACTGTGCCGAGGAGTCGAAGCGAGGCGAGGCTGTGATTCTCGACGTGCCGGTCGCCCCACTTGATGAAGGCGCGAATGGCGGTGGGGGCGGTGTAGAAGACGCTGACGCGGTGGTCGTCCACGAGCTTCCAGAAGCGCGAACAATCGGGCCAGTTGGGCGCGCCCTCGTACATGAGCACGGTGGCGCCGTTCTGCAGCGGGCCGTAGACCACGTAGGAGTGGCCGGTGACCCAGCCAATGTCTGCGGTGCACCAGTAAATATCGTCGTCGCGGAGGTCGAAGACGTACTTGGTGGTGAGGTAGGTTTGGACGGCGTAGCCGCCGGTGGTGTGGACCAGGCCCTTGGGCTTGCCGGTGGTACCGGAGGTGTAGAGGATGTAGAGCGGATCTTCGGAATCCATCTCGGCGGCGGGACAGGCGGGCGCGGCGGCGGCGATGAGGTCGTGCCACCAGTGGTCGCGGCCCACGACCATGGGGACGGGGGAGCCGGAGCGGCGGTAAACGACCAGGTGCTTGACGGTGGGGCAGGCGGCCATGGCCTCGTCGACGGTGCGCTTGAGCTGAATCTCGTTGCCGCGGCGGTAGCTGGAGTCCTGGGTGAGGATGGCCACGCAACCGGCGTCGTTGACGCGGTCGGCGATGGCGTTGGCGGCGAATCCGCCAAAGATGACGGAGTGGACGGCGCCGATGCGGGCGCAGGCGAGAAGCGCGATGGCCAGTTCCGGGGTCATGCCCATGTAGATGGCGACGCGGTCGCCCTTTTGAATGCCGAGGGACTTGAGGGCATTGGCGAATTTCTGCACCTCGAGGTGCAGTGCGGCGAAGGTGAGGCGGCGAATCTCGCCCGGTTCGCCTTCCCAGATGAGAGCCGTCTTGCCGCGGCGGGCACCGAGAGCGTGGCGGTCGACGCAGTTATAGCAGAGGTTGATTTTGCCGCCGACGAACCACTTGGCCCAGGGTTCGTCCCACTCCAGCACTTTGTCCCAGGGCTTGAACCAGTGCAACTCCGCGGCCGCGCCCGCCCAGAAACCCTCCGGGTCTTCGATGGATTTCTTGTAGAGGGCCTCGTACTCAGCCAGGCTCCGAATGTGCGCCTTGCGGCTGAACTCCGGCGGCGGGGGAAAGACGCGGTCCTCGCGCAGCGTGGAGTCGATGTCCTGGTTGGGAACAGAGGAAACAGGCTGAGAAGACATGCGAGGTCCTTTAGGGAAGAAAGATGGACGCTGGCGCGGCGCGCCGGGGAGACGGGCCCGGCAGATGCCGCGTGGGACTCACTTTATCGAGACGGGGGTACAACCGGCAAGTGGGCGGCACCCGCGGTGCGGCGCTTCCACCCCACGGACAAGGACCTGTCTGTCCACCCCAGCGAGCAAAGACCGCTCGCCGGGGACCCCATGTCCGTGGGGACCCCGGATAAAAGCGGCAGCGAGTCGGCGAGGCAGCGAGTTGGGGTTCGTGGACTCCCAGGTCTCATCCGCCGCCATCCGCGACGGCGGAAGACCTTAAACACCCGGCGTGGGAGTGCTCCTGTTTCCCGTATTGAGCCGATCGATCACGGAGGCCAGGATTGGCAGGAGTTACCTAAGTTTTGGCTGAATTCCATAGAATTCAGCCGGCACCTAATGGTAATGTGCGGCTAGGGCATTTTCGCTTCACATGTTGGCATGAGGGGCGCATCGAAAGTGGCCCGCCGCGGCGGGCCGCTTGACTGTGTGGATTCTGTCCAGAGCGGAATCGAAAATGCTGTAATGGCCGATTGAACACGATAGCGGCTTTTCTCAGAAAAGAGACACGCGTGGTGAATTGGACCCGAATTCCGGACCTGGTCTGCGCCGTTCTGATGATTTGGACGTTTGGCTCCGTGTCGCAGGATAAGCAGAACTATGTTTCCAGGGTTTGGATGCTGGGCTGGGTGATGATCCTGATTCACTCGATCGCCGCTCTATTGACCCAGGTTCATGGCCTATGGGGGGGACTGGACTACATCGTCTTTTCTGTAGCTTTGGTTTGGGCCGGCCTGCTTTTTGGCCACGCCTCCATGCCCCAGCGCGACCGGCCATCGAGCCTATGGCTGCTTGGATCGCTTGCGACGGCGAGCTTCGTCTATATGACGATTCTCTGTCTCAGTTCGGGGCGGCACTGGGCGATGAATCTTGCCGCGGTGCTGGTAACCGTCTTGCCGCTGGCGGTGATCCTCGGGTCGATCCGCACCCTCAACGACCCGCGACACTGGACGGTCGTTGCGATGTGCGCGGTTCTCTCGATCTTCCTGCTCATGGTGCAGAACCAGCGTCCATACGGTGTAGCTGTCGCCTGGGACGGGTACCTCTTCGCGGTCTATGCCGGCTGTTGCTTCTTTGCCTCCTGGACCAATCGCGGCGCGACCGCAGGGGCAAGCGTGACGGTTTGCGGATTCTTCGGATGGGCGCTGGTCTTTGTCCTGGAGCCTCTGCAACAATTGCGCTGGCCGCAGGTTCAAGTAGAGAGCGAGGTTTGGCATCTTCCGGCATTTGTAGTGGCCATGGGAGTGCTGCTGATGCTGCTGGAAGATCAACTGAGACACAGCAGGTATCTTGCCTGGCACGACGAACTGACCGGGTTGCCCAATCGCCGGCTCTTTCAGGACCGGTTTGACAACGCGCTGGCCCGTGCCCGCCGCAAAGGAGAAGCTCTGGGGCTGTTGTCCCTCGATCTGGATCATTTCAAGCAGGTTAACGACACCCTGGGACACCAGGCTGGAGACGACCTGCTGCGGCAGGTGAGCGCTCTGTTTGCCCGAAGAGTGCGCAGCTCAGACACCGTGGCCAGAACCGGAGGCGACGAGTTCAGCGTGATCCTGGAGAATCCGGCCAGCCACTCGGATGCCGCGGCCGTCGGGCAGGAGCTGCGGCGCCTGCTGAATGAGCCCTTTGAGCTGGGCGATCAGTCGATCCGCGTGGGCGTAAGCGTAGGGGTTGCGCTCTTTCCCGACGACGGCGAGGATGCGGACTCGCTTTGCCGTGTTGCCGACATGCGCATGTATGCGGTCAAGCGTGGCATCGAAGGGCCTGAAAAGCGGTGCGGGCTCTCCACGCCTGGCGAACTGTCCGTCGCAAACCAGACAGAGGGGCGCCTTCAGTAAATACTGCTGCGCTGACTGAGCAGTCTGACTGATTGGTTGTGGCCACGCTCTGGAACGCTTTGAGCGCGTGATCGCCCATCCGGTCATTACCAGGCAGCCCTCCATTCACAAGGGGCGTCTTTCACGCAACGCCCTCGGGCGATCACCCTCACCTGCCACCCCCGCCCGCTCAGGATTATGATGTTCAGGTCGTTTTTTGCGTGGCTTTTCCAGAACCGTAAATGCGGACCGGAAACGCGGATCAAACAACGGCTGGAGAAAACCGGGTCAGAAAAAAACACCGGCCTAAGAGGGCGCGGACAAGCAGGAAAATGCGCCGCGCAGAGCGGAAGGAGCGCCATGATTCATATTTCGCCACGGATTGCCTTGAGAAGAGACCTTGCCATCGGAGGGTTCGCGCTGGCCTTTGTTGCTTCGCTGCTTACTGCGCTGATTTCCGCGCCGCTGGCCGCGCAGCCGGCCCACAAGCAAGGTACGCCGATCTTCAAGATCGGCGAGTTCAACCGCTCGTCCATCGAGCTGGCCCAAGGCGACCCGAAGCAGAAGATCGACTACGTGGTGGGGCAGAGCACGGCGGCGAAGGACTGGTACAGCAACCAGCGCGTGGTCTTCAAGCCCGCGGACGAGAACGAAGTGGGCGCGGCTCCGCGCACCATCAGCTTTACCGTCGAGCATCCGGCGGCGAGCTACGACTTTCACTTGGCCGTGCTCATCAAGGGGACCAGCGTGCCCGCGGTGGAGGTGGGGATTAACGGCAAGCAGGGGCGGTTCTACCTGCATCCCAAGCTGGACTACGAGAATGGCGATTCGACAGACTCGTTCGATCCGGCCTACTCCGCGGCCGACGTGGAGTTCAGCTTTCCCGGCAGCCTGCTGGATGCGGGCGCGAACACCATGACGCTGGAGGCGGTGGAAGACGCGGACGAACCGATCCCCGGCGCGCGCATCACCTACGACGCGCTGGAGCTGGACAGCTCGACGGCCGCCGCGGCGCGCGCGGTGACCGCGCAGCTTGAGCCGACCATCTTCTTCCACGAGCAGAACGGCGTGCTGTGCGAGCGTGTGGACGCGTTCATCCGCAGCGGCAGGCGGGTTGGCGCCGGCGGCAGCGCCGATCTGGTGATTGCCGGGAAACAGGACCGCGAGGCTTTGAAGGGCGGGTACGACTTCGGCGAAGAGAGAGTGGAGTTCCTCGTTCCCGAATTTTCGGCGCAGACGGAGGCGCAGTTGAGGCTGGCCGCGCCCGGCATCCACGAGCAATTCAAGCAAGCCATCGATCCGCAGAAGAAGTGGACGGTGTGGATTGTGCCGCACATCCACGTGGACGTGGGCTACTCCGACTACCAGGCCAAGGTCGCCGCGATCCAGGCGCGCACCATCGACGAAGCGATGGAGATGACCGCCGATCACCCCGCCTTCCGCTTCAGCCTGGACGGCTACTGGGACCTGGAGCAGTTTCTGAAGACGCGGACGGATTCGGATCGACAGCGCGCAATCGAGGCCATTCAGAAGCAGCAGATTTTCATTCCCGCCCAGTACGCGAGCCTGCTCACCGGGCTGCCCACGGCGGAGACGCTGATCCGCTCGCTCTATCCCAGCGCGGATTTCGCGCGCAAGTACGGCACGCCCTTCAACTACGCCAACATCACCGACGTTCCGTCGTACACCTGGTCCTACGCGTCGATCCTGGCGGCGGCGGGAATTCCCTACTTCGCCGCAGGCAGCGACAACTACCGGGCTCCTGTTTTGCTGCAAGGGCGGCTGAATGAAAATACGCCGATGTGGTGGGTGGGGCCGGACGGAAAGCGCGTGATGCTCTGGTACTCGCGGCACTACATGCAGATGCAAATGCTCTTCGGTCTGCCGCCGGTGCTGACGGGCGGGCGCGACACGCTGCCGCTTTTTTTGCAGATGTATGAGCACCCCAACTACCACGCCAGCGCGGTGGTGATGTTCGGCACGCAGGTGGAAAACACCGACCTGTTCCCGGAACAGGCCGAGCTGGCGGATAAATGGAACAGCGTCTACGCCTATCCGCACCTGGCATACTCGGGATTCCAAACGGCGCTCCAGGACATTGAGAAGCAGTTCGGCGGGGATCTGCCGACGATACGCGGGGATGGCGGACCTTACTGGGAGGACGGGGCCGGATCGGACGCCTACTACGAGGGCATGGAGCGCTGGAACGAACCGCGCGCGCTGACCGCGGAAAAGCTGGCCACGCTGACCCGGATTACAAACCCGGCGCTGGCGATCAGCTCCGACGAGCTGAACCGCATGTGGACCAACATGGTGCTGATGGACGAGCACACCTGGGACTCCTACAACAGCGTCAACGATCCCACCAGCCAGGAGGCCGTGCAGCAGCTCGCTATCAAGGATCAGTTTGCCGTGAACGCGCATGCGCAGGCGGACTTTATTGTGAAGCGCAGCATGGCCAACCTGACGGATGCGATTCCCGCCGGCCGGGCGGCCTGATCGTCTTCAACACGCTGAACTGGAAACGCTCAGGGCTGGTGAGCGTGGACCTGCCCGACGGCGAGGAGATCGTGGACACGCAAAGCGGGCAGACGGTTCCGTTTGAGGTGTTGAGCAGCGGACGGGCTTTCCATCATGTGCGGTTTACGGCGGAGGAGATTCCGGGGGTGGGGTACAAGGTGTACAAGCTGCGGCGCAGCGAGCAGCCGCTGCCCACGGCGACTACGGAGCAGACGACGGCTCTCGAGAGCCCTTACTACACAGTGACCCTGGACGCCGCGAGCGGCGCGGTGCGCAGCATCTACGACAAGGAACAGCGGCGCGAGCTGGTGAACCAGCAGAGCCCTTACCGGTTTGGGCAGTATCTCTACGTAACCGGCGGCGACAAGATGCCGAATACGCTCATCCAGTACAACCACGTCTCGCCGCAGCCGGAGCTCACGATTCACGGGGCAGAGAACGGGCAGATCGTCTCCGTGGAGCGGACGCCGTTGGGGATGGAAGCGCATCTGCGCAGCGAGGACGTGAATACGCCTTCCATCGAGACTGAAATTCTGCTCTTCAATCACGAGAAGAAGATCGAGATCATCGAGAACGTAGACAAGAAGGCGGTGACCGCAAAGGAGGCCGCATACTTTGCCTTCCCGTTCGACTTCAGCGCACCGCGCTTCCAGTACGAGATACAGACGGGGGTGGTCGATCCGGCGAAGGATATGTATGCCGGCGCGGGGCATGAGTGGTTCACCGTGCAGCACTGGGTTGCGGCGGAGCAGAATGGGGCGTCGGCCGCGATTCTTCCGCTGGACGCGCCGCTAATCACGCTCGGGGACATCAACCGCGGGGCGTGGCCGGAGCAGTTCGGGCAGCGGCCGGGAGCGATTTTCTCTTACGCGATGAACAACTACTGGGACACGAACTACCGCGGCGAGCAGGGCGGGCATTTCCACTTCCATTACATCGTGACCAGCGCGGCGGCGACCGATCCGGCCGAGCTGAGCCGCATGGGGTGGGAGGAGATGACGCCGCTCGAATACAACTTCGTGACGACGCAGGACAAGGCCGTCAGCCGCGGCGAAGAGGAAGCCGAGGCCGGCGGGCCGGTGGGCGCGGGGTCGATTCATGGGCTCAGCGGCAAGGAGGACAGCTTCCTCATTGTCAGCGATCCGGGGGTTTTGCTGGAGACGTGGAAGCCGGCCGAGGACGGCCATGGCACGATTCTGCGCTTTCTCGATTTTGCGGGCACGGAGCGGACGGTCACCGTGCACATGCCGTGGGTTCATCTCGATAGCGTGACGCAGACCGATGCCGTGGAGCGCGGGGGGACGCCGGTGACGATGGATGGCGATCAGGAGTTTACGTTCACGCTGCATCCGCACGAGATTGTGACGCTGCGCGCGGTTGCGAAAGAGAAATGAGCGAATGCGCGCCACAGATCCGGCCCCGCCCTGGCGAGCGATTCCTGCCCGCCGGGTTGGCGATCGCGCGGCGCGAAACCCCTGCGTGAAGCGCGGCTGCCGCACCAAAGACCGGAGTCCCCACGGACAGGTCCTCGTCCGTGGGGTGGATGGCAGGTGCTAGAGCAGTTCTCCAATTCGCGTGGAGTCTTCAGAATCATGCGAGGTGGCTTTTTCTTAAGGAAAAAGCCACTTTAGTTCAGTGGCTCCCTCTACACCAATTGGAGAACTGCTGTAGCCTGAATATTCATGGTGAAAACAGAGCAGGTGGATTTTCTGGTGATGGGCGCGGGCGTGGCCGGTCTGCGCGCGGCTGTTGGGCTGGCACGGCACGGCGACGTTCTCGTAGTCACGAAGGAATCGCTGGGCGAATCGAACACGCACTACGCGCAGGGCGGAATCGCCGTGGCCATGAACGGCGACGAGGACGTGGCGCTGCACCTGAAAGACACGGTGGGCGCGGGCGACGGGCTGGTCTACCAGCCCGCGGCGCAGGCGCTGGTGGCGGAGGGTCCGCTGCGCGTGGCCGAGCTGATCGAGTGGGGCGCGGAGTTCGACCGCGAGGGCGGCGAGTTGCTGCGCACGCGCGAGGGCGCGCACTCGCTGCCGCGCATTCTGCACGCCAACGGTGACGCCACCGGCGCGGAGATCAGCCGCTCGCTGGCGGCCTTTGCGCGCGTGCACAAGCGCATCGGCTTTGCCGAGTGGACCATGGTCACGAAGCTGATCACGGCGGGCGGACGCGTGATCGGCGCCGAGCTGGCCGGCGCCGACCCGCACGCGCACAAGCGCGGCCCGTTCCGAGTGAGCGCGCGCGCCGTGCTGATCGCCGCCGGCGGCGCGGGGCAGGTGTATTCCGACACGACCAACCCGGCGGTGGCCACTGGCGACGGAATTGCACTGGGGGCAGAGGCCGGCGCGGAGCTGGCCGACATGGAGTTCTACCAGTTTCATCCCACCGCTCTCTGGCTGGCGGGCGCGCCGCGTTTCCTGCTTTCCGAGGCGCTGCGCGGCGAGGGCGCGTACCTGCGCAACGAGCGCGGCGAGCGCTTCATGGAGCGCTACCATCCGCTGCTGGAGCTGGCTCCGCGGGACGTGGTGGCCCGCGCGATCGCACGCGAAGGGATGGGCGAGGATGGATCTGCACGGGGCGTCTATCTCGACCTTCGCCACGTCACCGGCATCGATCTACACCACCGCTTCCCGGGCATCAGCGCGTTCCTGGCGCAGCACGGGCTGGACCTGGGCCGCGACCTGATTCCGGTGCGGCCGGCTGCGCACTACCTGATGGGCGGCATCAAGACGGATCTCTCGGGGCGCTCGAGTTTGGGAGGGTTGTACGCGGCGGGCGAGGCCGCGTGCACCGGCGTGCACGGCGCCAACCGGCTGGCTTCCAACTCGTTGCTGGAGGGGCTGGTCTTTGGCGCACGCGCGGCACAAGCAATGCTTGCGGACGGACTGGCGGCTGCATCCCTCGATGAGCGCGCGCCGGCGCACAAGCCGCTGACCCCGGCCGAGCGGAAACGCGTGGAGCAGATCATTGCCGAGTTGCAGGGTGCGATGTGGAGCTATGCGGGGCTGCTGCGCGGGGAGCGTACGCTGCGACTGGGAATTGCGGCACAGGAAGAATGCGCGGCGGCGCTGGATGAGTTTGTGAAGCAGGGCAAAGGCGGCCGGCGGCTGAATGAGGCGCTGGCCCTGAGCCGCGTGGCGCGCACGATTCTGGCCTCCGCGCTGGCCCGCACGGAGAGCCGCGGCGCGCACTTCCGCAACGACTACCCGAAGCACGACGACGCGAACTTCCTCAGGCACTCCGTGCTGGGGCGCGATGGGCGGGTGAGGTTTGAAAAGTGGTGAGACGAGGGAACAGGGAATAGGGAATAGGGAATAGGGACTACAACTGGTTGCATATATCCCCTGGCGCGATCAAGGAGCATCCCTCAGGGGTTAAAACCCCTGATTTTATGCTCCTTTTACGGCACGCGACCCACCCACGGGGTGGGTTCCCCGGCCGTGCCCTTTCAAAGCTGATTTATGCAACCAGTTCTAGGGACTAGGGAACAGGGAATAGGGAATAGGGAATAAAAAGCAGGTAGCGCATGAGCCAGTCGAGCTGGGATGGTTGGACTGCAAGCCCGCGACCGCCCTTTCGCCACACTTCAAATGGGTCGTTTTCTGTTCCCTATTCCCTATTCCCTGCTTTTAACGACAGCAGCGCGCAGACGGCCAGGATCGCGCCCATGATGGCGAGCGAAAGCGTAATCGGAATTTCGAACCAGCGGCTGGCCAGCATCTTCAGGGCTACAAAGGCAAGCAGAGCCGCGAGGCCGTAGTGCAGATGGCGGAAGCGCGAGAGCAGACCGGCCAGCGCGGAGTAGAGCGAGCGCAGGGCCAGCACGGCGGCGATATTCGACGTGTAGACGACGAAGGGATTGCGGCTGATGGCCAGCACGGCGGGGATGGAATCGGTAGCGAAGAGCACATCGCTGATCTCCACGGCCAGGATCACCGGCAGCAGCGAATCGCTTGCGGGCTGGAGCTTGCGCACCCACGCGGGAAGCACCGCGCGGGCCGAGCCGCCGCGCAAGAGACGCCAGGCCGTGTAGAGCAAAAACAGGCCGAAGATCAACGGAATCCAATCGAAGCGCCGGAGCAGCGCGACGCCCGCGGCCACAAACAGCGCACGCAGCAGGACGGCTCCGCCGACGCCCCACAAGAGCGCCTTATGCTGGCGCTCGGGGCTCACGCCGAAGCCCTGAAAGATGACCAGGAAGACGAAGAGATTGTCCACGCTGAGCGAGGATTCAACGGCGAAGCCGCCTACGAACTCGAGGGCGGGCTGACGGCCCTGGGTGAAGGCGATCCAGGCGGCAAAGGCAGACGCGGATGCGACCATCAGCGCCGTGGCGAGCCATGCGGACGAGGCGGGCGAGGCGGAGGGGCGGCGGGCGGACCAGAGGGCGTCGGCCACCAGCAGCGCCGCCACCACGGCGTGAAATCCGAGCCACCAGACCCAGGAAACTCCCGCGATCATAAGCTGGATGCTACAGCACACTGGGGGTTTGCCGCCGTTTTTGACGTGCTTTGCTTGCCGGCTGGGCTGGCATGGCCGGTTCGCGCCTGGGGCTTGTGACCGCAGGCCGGCATTCCGCATCTCTAAATAGAACGGAAGGAGCGCAGCTTGGGACAACTGACCGTACCCCCTGATCTGGAGGGCCGGCGGCCGCGCGTGGCCATCGTGGGCGGCGGCTTCGCCGGCATCCACGCGGCCAAGAGCCTGGCCGGACTGGCGGTGGACGTGACCGTGCTGGACCGCCGCAACCACCACACCTTCCAGCCGCTGCTGTACCAGGTGGCGCTGGCGGTGCTGTCGCCGGCGGACATCGCGCAGCCCATCCGCACGATCCTGCGCAACCAGGCGAATACGCAGGTGCTGATGGATGAGGTTCAGGGCATCGACGTGGCCGGCCACATGCTATCGCTGGGCAGCGGCGCGCGGATGGGCTACGACTACCTGGTGCTGGCCGCCGGGGCAACACATTCTTATTTCGGGCGCGATGAGTGGGCCGCGAGTGCGCCGGGACTCAAGACAATTGAGGACGCGATTGAGATTCGGCGGCGCGTGCTGCTGGCATTTGAGCTGGCCGAGCGGCAGATGATGGAGCAGGGCTGGCATCCGCCGCTGAATTTTGTGGTGATCGGCGGCGGGCCGACCGGGGTGGAGCTGGCGGGGGCCATCTGCGACATTGCGCAGCTCTACATGCGCCACGATTTCCGGCACATCGATCCGGCGAAGTCGCGGGTGCTGCTGCTGGAGGGCTCGGCGGGCATCCTTGGCGCCTACCCGCCCGATCTCTCCGCCAAGGCCGAGGCTGCGCTGACGCGGCTGGGCGTGGAAGTGCACACCAACACGAATGTCACAGGGATTGGCCCGGGATGGGTTGATGCGGGCGGCGGACGGATCGAATCTGTCGTTACCCTGTGGGCCGCGGGCGTGCAGGCTTCGCCGCTGGGCGGGATGCTGGGCGCTCCGCTGGACCGGCGGGGCTGCGTGATTGTCGACGACCGGCTCAATCCTCCCGGACTGCCGGAGATCTTTGTGCTCGGCGATCTGGCGCATCTGGAACAGGAGGGACGGCAGGTTCCCGGCGTGGCACAGCCGGCCATGCAGATGGGCGATCACGTGGCGCGGATGATTGCCGCAGACCTGGCGCGCGCCCAGCGGCCCGCGTTCCGGTATTTCGACAAGGGCGACATGGCCACCATCGGGCGCATGGACGCCGTGGCCAAGGTGGAGTGGCCGTTCAAGGCGCACATGAGCGGGCTGCCGGCGTGGATGACCTGGCTGACGGTGCACATTTTCTTTTTGATCGGGTTCCGCAACCGGGTTTCGGTGTTTGTGGCGTGGATCTGGACGTACTTCACGTTTACGCGCGGGGCGCGGCTGATTACCGGGGATCAGAGGCTGCCGGGATGGCCGCAGCGCGAGGAGAAAAGCTGAGCGCGGCGGCTGCGCAACGGCGGGTTAAACTGGTACGAGCATGCTCGATCTGGGATTTGTCAGGGGCCACCTGGAACTGGTTGAAGCGAAGCTGCGCGCGCGGGGGGTTGATCCGGGCGCGCTGCTGGGGGATTTTCGCGCTCTCGACCAGCGCCGGCGCGAGGCCATCACTACCGCTGAACGGCTGAAGGCGCGGCGCAATGAGCTGAGCCAGCAGGTGGGCCGTTGAAGAGGCAACAGCAAAGCTCTCATGTTCCTCCGGAAATGGCACACGCCCTCACATACGTCGGGACGAGCGATGCGAACCTCGCTGAAAGAATCTCTAAGCGCATGGAGGAGACTCGCGCGCTCAAGGAGAAGCTGGACGAGCTGGACAAGAAGGCCGCGGCGCTGGACGAGAGGATGCGGCTCAGTTTGGCGCGGATTCCGAATCTGACGCGGGATGAAGTTTCTGCCGGCACGTCGGAGGCCGATAATGTCACGGTCAAAACGTGGGGGGAGCAGAAGATATTCGACTTTGAGCCTAAGCCGCACTGGGAACTGGGCGAGGCGCTGGGGATTCTGGATCTGGAGCGCGCGGCCAAGATCAGCGGCGCGCGCTTTGCCGTCTATTTGGGCGCGGGCGCGCGCCTCGAACGCGCTCTCATCAGTTTCATGCTCGACCTGCACACGCAGAAGCACGGCTACACCGAGGTTCTGCCGCCGTTCATGGTCAACAGTAAGAGCCTCTTCGGGACCGGCCAGCTGCCCAAGTTCGCCGAGGATTTGTTTCGCTGTTCGGACGCAGACGCCGAGGCCGCAGCGCGCGGAGAGTATAAAGACAACGACCACTGGCTGATTCCCACAGCGGAGGTTCCGGTTACGAATCTCTACCGCGATGAGATTCTGGAAGAGGCGCGGCTGCCGATCCGGTTGACAGCGTACACGCCGTGCTTCCGCGCGGAGGCCGGCGCGGCGGGCAAGGACACGCGGGGCATCATCCGGCAGCACCAGTTTCAGAAGGTGGAGCTGGTGAAGTTCACGCGGCCCGAGGAGTCCGACGCCGAGCACGAAGGGCTGACCCGCGACGCCGAGGAGATTTTGGAGATTTTGGAGTTGCCGTACCGGCGGGTTCTGCTTTGCACCGCCGACACCGGCTTCTCCTCCGCAAAGACGTATGATCTGGAGGTCTGGCTGCCGGGGCAGCAGCTTTACCGCGAGATCTCTTCCTGCTCGAACTTCGACGCCTTCCAGGCGCGGCGCGCGAACATCCGCTACCGGCCGGGGGCACAGGGCGGGAAGGCCAAGCCGGAGTTTGTGCACACGCTCAACGGCAGCGGACTGGCCGTGGGACGCACCTGGCTGGCCATTCTGGAAAACTATCAGCAGGCCGACGGCTCGGTGGTGATTCCCGAGGCGCTGCGGCCCTACATGGGCGCCCAGGAACGCATTACGAGGGAATTGTGATGGAACGGAAGAACGCAGTCGAGGCAGAACCGCAAACCCGGCGCAGCGTGAAGCAGATTCTGCTCAGCTACTTTTACTGGACCTACCAGCGCGGCAGCTTCCACTACGACATCATGGTGACGGCGATCCTGCTGTTCATTTTCGTCACGCCCCACCTGTGGAACTACGGCGACCGGCCCACGACCCTGGCCGCGCCGATGCATCCTATCGAGTTCACGGGCAACGGCAGTCTCGGATTCATCGTCACCGTGCAAGCGGCGGACGTGAACGTGCCGCCCGGGGCCTCGGAACACGAGGTGAGGCAGATCCTGCGCAAGGCTATCGAGCCGGTCACCGGAGACGCGGTCGCCGTGGAGCGCTGGGAAACTGTTCTCGACGACCAGGGCAACCTGGCCTGGAGGGTGTGGGTTCACCACTAGAGCATTTTCGATTCACATGTTGACGTTTGGAGATCGTGGAAGGTGGCTTTTACTTCCACCCCAGCGACTACGACCTGTCGCTGGGGACCCCGGCGGTGAAAAAGCCACTTGGCTTCCGGGATTCTGTTAGGAGCAGAATCGAAACCGCTGTAGGCGCCTGCGGTGGGGCAGACGCCGCTTGCGCGGCATGAGGTTTCCGGTATCCCAGATCTCATCCGCCGCGGCGGACGAGACCTGGGGCACCCGGCTTGGGGCTCGTTGCTTCAGAAGCATCACGGCAAAATTACGAGGTCATGGCGCTCGATTGATTTTTTTGCTTCTTCGGGGATCAGTGCGCGTCAAATCAACTAAGGAAACCTATGCAGTCAGGAAAAAGATTCGTTTTTGCGGGAGCCGTTGCGCTTGCTTTGTTCGCGGCCGCACCGGCAGCGCACGCGGCCGATACGCTCCAGAGTGTGCTCAACCGGCTGGATCAGGCCGCCGCCAACTTCCACACCACCTCGGCCGACTTCACCTTCGATACCGAGACCCTGCAGCCGATCGCGGATTCGGACATCCAGAAGGGCGTGGTGTATTACGAGCGCAGCGGCTCGGCGTTCAAGATGGCGGCGCACATCAATGAGGCCAACGGGCAGCCCATTACCCGCGTGGCCAGCGTCAGCGGCGGCCTGCTTACTTTTTACGACCGGCCCACGAACCAGGTGACGCGCTTCATCAATTCGAGCAAGTATGAGAGCTACCTGATGCTCGGCTTTGGCGCCAGCGGCAAAGATCTGGCTGCCAAATGGGATGTGACGTACCTCGGCTCGGAGACGATAGAGGGCGTGCAGACGGCCAAGCTGGAGCTGGTGGCGAAGGATCCGGCAGTGCGCAAGATCTTTGCCAATGTGACCATCTGGGTCGATCCCGACCGCGCGGTGAGCCTGCGCCAGCGCTTCGACGAGGGGCCGAGCGCCTACCGCATCTGCACCTACACAAACATCCGCATCAATCAAAGGCTGCCGCGCGACGCTTTCACGTTCAAGACCGCGCCCAACCCCACGTACGTCAACCGGTAGAGCGCGATTCCGGCCAGCGGGAAGAGGATGGGGAAGAACTCCAGGGTGTAGCGGGTCTCGGGAGCCGCTACGGTCAGGAGCAGCGCCGAGCGCAGCACGAGATAGGCTGCCATCGATGGCCACAGGCGCGTGCGCAGGCACAGGCCGGACAGACCCAGCAGCAAATAGAAAGCATTCAGGCCCACATACGCCCAGCTGAAGGCGGTATCGAAGTGGTGATGCGCGTAGACCCACCAGTCGAGGTCGATGTTGAGGTTCTCGACGCGCGGACGGAGCGTCATGTCAGCCAGCCGTCCCAGGGGCAGAATCAGATACGTGCGCAGGGGGTGGGCGGCGGTGCGACGGGCAGCCAGGCGGGCAAAGCGGGCGTCGAGATCCGGAGTGAGCTGGTCGCCGTTGCGGTTGTATTCGGCGATCAGGGCCGCGGTTTCCACGTACTGCGCCGGAGAGTCGGAGGCCCGCGTGGGGAGATTGCTCACCTGCAGCGGTCCGCCGGGGACGTTCCAGTAGATGTTGTAGGTTGAAACGAAGTCCAGGCACCAAGTCTTCACCCAGCTTTCCCAGCCGGGATAGGCGTCTTCGCCGGGATCGGCGGCCAGGCGCGGGGCCAGCGGCTCAACGACGTGAAAGATCTCCCAATTGCGAGCGGTCCATACGATGAACGGCGAGAGCGCCAGCACGGCACAGACCAGCGCGATGTTTCTTCTTTTGACCCGCGGCATCGGGCAGCGACCGAGCGCGACCACCGCCGCAGGAGCCAGGGCCACGCCCAGCAACACGCCGTCGGGCCGCAACAACGCCGCCCAGGTCACGGCAAAGGTGAACAGCAGCGCGTTGGTCCAGTTTGGCCCAACACCGCATCGGCCGGGAGCCGCGGTTGGGGACCCCGAGCGCTCAGTAAAGCGGGCCAGCGCCCAAAGAGCAAGAGCCATGGTGAACAGGGTGGGCGCTTCGGTCAGCGGGAGCACCGCGTAGGAGGCCGTGAACGGGCACAGCGCCGCCAGCCAGAGCGTGGCCATGGCTGCTCCGGTTTTGAGCGGCACCGGGGCGATCCTGCGCACAAAGCCTGCCAGCAGCAGGCAGCCGCCGAGCTGCAGGCCGATCTGGACCGCGACCGCCGCTCGATAATTTTCCATGCCGAAGAGGCGGAAGCAGAGCGCCAGAAAGAGGGGGTAGCCGGGCAGCCGGATGAGGGTCGGAACGAGCGCGCCGCCAGCGCCGTTGAGGGCGTAGCGGCCATGCTGGAGGAGGTTGCGGGCCAGCCCGCCGTAGATCAGCGAATCGCCGTTGACCTCGTAGACCTGGCCCAGCATAGCCAGGCGCAGCGCCAGGCCGGCGGCCAGAGCGAGGGCCACGGGCCAGACCGAGCGCAGGGAAGCAAGCCCTTTGTCTTCGGCCGTCAATTGACTCCGGGAAGGGGGTTCCATACGATTAGTACTGTATAGGGTAGACGTTTTTGAGGGTTTGCGCTGGCAGGCGAATCGCGATGAGGCATGCTGGATAATCAGATTTTTTTCGATCCGCATCGCAAGCGCTGGAAGCGGCTACGGCGCGTTCTGGACGCTTCGGCCCTGCTTTTTACGCTGGTGCTGGCCGGCTTTATTTTCAATGTCCTGCGCAACCAGCGGCTGCCGGAACTGCTGCTGCCGGTGCCGAGACATAATTTCAGGGCGCTGCCGGACCACACCGTCCTGGCACGTCTGCCCTATGCTCCGCGCCCGGCGCACCGCAAAACCAGCCGTAAACCCTCTGAGATTCCCCTCAACTCCGGCGAAGGCCTGCGCGCCGCCTATTACGTCCCCTACGACGAGGCCAGCTACTCCTCGTTCAAGCAGCACGTGCAGCAGATCGACATGCTTTTTCCGGAGTGGCTGCATGTGGACTCGCCCAACCCGACGCTGCTGGGCATCAACAACGACAGCCACCGCGAATATCCCATCGTGGACGGCAACGTGGTGCACGATCCCGACGACCTGAACCGCATTAAGCACGTGATACAGGAAAACCGTGAGGGCACGGAAATCTTTCCCCACCTGAACAACTACAACTCCAACACGCTCAGCTGGGACGGCGACTTCGGCGATGTGCTGAAGGACCCCGACAACCGGGCGACACTGGAATCTCAGATCATCCGGTTTTTCACGGCGTACCCGGTTTACCGCGGCCTCTCGCTCGATTTTGAAAGCCTCTCCGACGATGCGCAACCGGCATATGTGAGCTTTATCGGCGAGCTCTATGCGCAGATGCACCCGCGCAATCTGCGTCTCTACGTCAACGTCGTGGTCTCCACCGATGCTTCGGAGCTCAAGCAGATTGCCGCCAACTCCGACGGCATCATCTTGATGAACTACGACGAGCACCAGGAGAACAGCGATCCGGGCCCGGTGGCCAGCCAGAGCTGGTTCGTCGCCAATCTGCAGCGCGTTCTCAAGGTTGTCCCCAAGCAAAAGATCATCTGCGCGATCGGCAACTACGGCTACGACTGGGCGATGTCCATCCCCAATCCGAAGAGCCGTCGTCACCGCAAGCCCCAGGTCGTCAACACTGATGATCTCTCCGTCTCTGAAGCCTGGCAGGGAGCCTCCGATGCCGACGCCGACCTCGACCTCGACTACAACTCGCTCAATCCGCACTATGAGTACATCGACGAGGACGACAACCAGCGCCACGTCGTCTGGTTCCTCGATGGCGTCACGGTGCTGAATGAAATGCGCGCCGCCCGCGAGCTGGGCCTGCAGACCTTCGCGCTGTGGCGGCTGGGCGAAGAGGACAGCTCGCTGTGGAACGTGTGGGACAAGCCCAGCGGCCCCGAGGCGCTGCAGGCGCTGAACTCCGTCCAGCCCGGTCACGACGTGGACACCGAAGGCGACGGCGACATCCTGCGCGTGACCGGCCTGCCCCAGGCCGGCAAGCGCACCGTCACCGTGGATACCGACGAGCCTGACCCGCGCAAGAAGCTCATCATCGATGAGCACATGGACGTCTATCCCCGCACCTACACCATCGAGCAGTACGGCTACCACCCCAACGAGGTCGCGCTCACGTTTGACGACGGCCCCGATCCCAAGTGGACACCGAAGATCCTGGACATCCTCAAGGAGCGAGGCGTCCATGCCACCTTCATGATGATCGGCGCTGAGGCTGCCGAAAACATCGGCCTCATGCAGCGTGTCATGCGCGAGGGCAATGAGATCGGCAATCACACCTACACGCATCCGGACATCAGCGAGATCTCGCCGCAGCAGCTCGATCTCCAGATCCGTCTCACCGACCGCCTCTTCGCCAGCAAGCTGGACGTCCAGCCGCTCTACTTCCGTCCGCCCTACGACAACGACGAAGAGCCGGACACCGACGACGAGGCCGCGCCGGTGGTGCGCATCCAGCGCGAGGGGCTCACCATCATCGGCAGCAAAATCGACACCGACGACTGGAAGGAGCATCCGCACAAGTCGCCGCAGGAGATCACGCGGTCGGTGCTGGACCAGTTGGCAACGATGAAGGTGAAGCCGCAGTTCCGCGGCTCGATCATCCTAATGCACGACGGCGGCGGCGACCGCTCGGCCACGGTGGCCGCGCTGCCGATGCTGATCGACGCGCTGCGCGCACACGGCTACAAGATCGTGCAGGTCTCCGCGCTGATGAACAAGACCACCGCGGAAGTGATGCCGCGGCTCAGCTGGCCGCAGTACCTGCGCGCCCTGCCTGACTCGATCGCGTTCTCCTGCGTGGAGCTGTTCGGCAAACTTATCTTTATCGTGTTCTTCGCCGGCGACGTGCTGATGAGCGCGCGGCTGATCTTCATCGGGGTGCTGGCCATCATCGACCGTCTGAGCCGCCCGGCGCGCGAGCCATCGCCCACCTACACCCCCCGCGTGGCGGTGCTGATCCCGGCCTATAACGAAGAGGCGGTGATCGTGCGCACCATCCGTTCAGTGCTCAACTCCGATTACAAGAACCTGCGGGTGATCGTGGTCGACGACGGCTCGACGGACCGCACCGCGGAAGTGGCCCGTGAAGCTTACGCATCCGAGATCGCCAGCGGCCTCGTCCAGGTGCTGATGAAGGCCAACGAAGGCAAGGCCGCAGCCCTCAACCACGCGCTGGAACTCACCGACGAAGAGGTCTATGTGGGCATCGACGCTGACACGGTCATCGCCCCGGACGCCATCTCCCGGCTGATTCCGCACTTCGCGGACCCCCGGATCGGCGCGATGGCCGGCAACGCCAAGGTAGGCAACAAGGTTAACCTGTGGACGCGCTGGCAGGCCCTGGAATACATCACCAGCCAGAACTTCGAGCGCCGCGCCCTCGACCTCTTCCACGTCATCACCGTGGTTCCGGGCGCCATCGGGGCCTGGCGCACGGCGCCGGTGAAGGCAGCAGGCGGCTACCCGCTCAACACCGTGGCTGAAGACGCCGACCTGACCATGCACCTGCTGGAGATGGGCTACCGCGTGGACTACGAGGATCGGGCTTTAGCTTTTACAGAGGCGCCGGTGGATGCAAAGGGGCTGATGCGGCAGCGGTTCCGCTGGTCGTTTGGAACCTTGCAGGCGATCTGGAAGCATCGCGCGGCGTTTGTGCGCAGCAAGGCCATGGGGCTGTTCGCGCTGCCCAACATTCTGATCTTCCAGATGCTGCTGCCGCTGGTTTCGCCGTTCATCGACCTATGGTTCCTGATGGGCGTCGGCACCTACTTCCTCAACCGGTATTACCACCCCGAGTCGGCCTCGGCCGCCAGCCTGGAAAAGCTCATCGCCTACTTCGGCGCGTTTCTGCTGATCGACTTCATCACCTCGACGATTGCGTTTTCGCTGGGGCGCCGCCATCCGGCGAACAAGGGCGACATCTGGCTTCTGGTCCACATCTGGCTGCAGCGCTTTGCCTACCGCCAGGTCTTCTCCGTGGTGCTGGGCAGAACGCTCATCCGGGCCATCGACGGGAAGCCCTTTAACTGGGACAAGATCGAGCGGACGGCCAAGATGAGCAGGGCGACCGAGGTGCTGACGGAGACGACGTTGGGGTGACGTTGCAATTGAGCTCTGTGCCCGCCCGACCTTCGTTACTGGCGGGCGAGGGGGACGGTGAACTGGAAGCGGCTGCCTTTGCCGGGGGTGCTTTGGACCCAGATTCTGCCGCCGTGGCGCTCGACGATGCTGCGGCAGAGGGCGAGGCCGAGGCCGGTGCCGCCGAGAGCGCGCGAGTCTGAGGCGTCGCCCTGCTGGAAGCGTTCGAAGATCTGTTCCAGCTTCTCCGGGGCGATGCCGCGGCCCTGATCCTCCACGTAGAAGCACACCGCATCGCTGCCCGAAGGCACTGCGCCCAGCTTGATCTGTGTATTGGGCGGAGAAAATTTGATCGCGTTAGTCACCAGCTCATTGAGCACCTGCAAGAGCCGCTCCTCGTCAGCCAGGACGCGGGCCGGGGGCGCGTCAATTCTGAAGGTAATTTCCGCCTGCGTGGCCGGGCCGTGGGCCACGTCGGCGGCGCGGCGCAGCAGCTCGACGGCTTCGACCGGTTCGATCTGGAGCGGCATTTTGCCCTTTTCCACGCGGTCGAAGTCGAGGATGTCATTGACCAGACGGATCAGCCGGTCGCAGTTGTCGATGGCCACTTCGACCATCTGCTTCTGTTTTTCCGGGCGCTTGTCGAGCGAGCCGGATGAAATGAGGCCGAGCGATGCGCGGAGCGAGGTCAGCGGGGTGCGCAGCTCATGGCTGACGGTGGAGATGAATTCGTTTTTCATGTGCTCCAGACGCAGGCGCTCGGAGACATCCTGGAAGGCGACCACCATGCCGGAGACATGACCGTCCTCAATGAGCGGGCTGGCGGTGTATTCCATCTGGAAGGCGACGCCGTCCTGGCGCGAGAAGATGTCGTCGCGCATGCGCACCGTCTCACTGCGGTGCAAGGCCTGGAGAATGGGGTTGTTGGCGCGCGTGTAGGGCGTGCCGTCAGCCGGAGAATGGCGCAGTACGGTGAGAATGTCGCGGCCGATCAGCTCCTCCGGCGCGTAGCCGAGCATGCGCGCGCCGGCGTGGTTGATGAAGGTGAGCGAGCCGGCGAGATCGACGCCGAAGATGCCGTCGCCGACCGATTCCAGGATCAGCTCGCGCTGGCGGGTGGCAATGTGGAGGGCCTGCTCGGCCTCGTACTGCTCGGTGATGTCGATGCCGTGGTTGAGCACGAAGGGCTGCTCGCCGGGCAGCTCCATGCGATGGGAGCGGAGGGCAATGCGGCGGTAAATGCCGTCACTGCGGCGGAGCGGCAGCGCGCCCTGCCACTGTTCCCGCGACTCGAGAGAGCGCAAGCACTCGGCGAAGGTGAGCCGGCCCGCCTCGTCGAGAAGATCAGCAACGGCGCGGCCCATGAGCGCTTCGGCCCGGTAGCCGAGGGTATCGGCGGTGAAGGCGTTCAACGAGGTCAGGCGGCCCTGCATCGAGCAGGTGAAGACGAAGCCGAGGCTGTTCTCGACCATCTCGCGGTAGCGCGCCTCGCGGGAGAGCAGGGCCAGCTCGGCGTGGCGCTGCTCGGTGACGTCCTGGCCGCTGACAATCAGATATTGAATTTCGTCATTCGGCCCTTTGAGCGGGCGGAGGGTCCAGCTCACCCGGCGCGTCCGCTCCGCGGCGATTCGCCAATCCGTTTCATGCGGGCCGGAGACCTGTCCGGCGGCGGCTTCGCGCAGTCTGTCCGTCGCCCAGGCCCGGTCGCCGGCCTCCAGAATCTCGTCCACGAAGGGACGGCCAACCGCATCGACCGGGCTCACGCCGGTGACCTGCGCCCAGGCGTAGTTCATCCGCACCATTCGCCCGGCGGTATCGAGAACCGCGACCAGTGCGGGAATCGAGTCCAGCGTAGCGGCCACAAAGCAGCGCTCCACGGCCAGCTCGTGCTCGGTCCGCAGCTGGGCGCGCTGCGCCTGCTCCTGGGCTTTGGTCCAGGTGTAAAGTTCCAGCCGGGTGACCACCTGGCGAGCCAAAGTCTCCAAGAGCGTGAGAAGCTCTTTGCTGAAGCGGTTGGGCAACTGGGCCAGAACCGCAAGGCTGCCGATCAGCCGTTCGTCGCTGTCAATCAGCGGCACCCCGGCATAGGAGTTGCACGGCCGCGCCCCGGCCAGCGGGATTCCCCCCGGCGGAAAGCGCTGATCCTGCCCGGCGTCCAAGATCAGCAGTGGCGCGCTGGTCTGCAGCATCCACCGGCACGCAGTTGTGGCGTAGGTCTGTTCCCGCGCGTTGAAGCCGAAGCGCGCCTTAAACCAAAGCCGGCCGAAGTCCATCCAGCCGATGTAGGCATAGTCGGCGTCACTGAGCACCGCGGCCAGCGCGGCAAGTTCGTCGAGCGCAGCATCGGGATTGCGGTCGAAGATATTAAACTCCGGCCGCGAAGCCATCCCATGGCTATCACCAATTGGCTGGCCTTGCGATTCGCCCAAGGATGCACTCACCCAATTGTCAGTATGGTGTGTCCAGGCCGCGATGGCTCTGACACAAATAGGGGAATTCTGTCGTAGCGGCTTACAACGGAAGTAATTGCATTTTTTAGACTGTCGGTTTACTCGTACGGTTACTAAAGGGAGGCCTCGGCACGCACCGGACCCGCGATGAAAGTTTCCTCTGGTCCGTGCCCTTCCAAAACCTTGCGTTTTTCGGCAGCCTGCTAGTGCACATCGGGGAGCTTGCAGCAGTCGCCGGCGACTGCGGGCTCGTTGGCTCCGGCGTCCAGAACCACTTTCCAATGGCCGTCCGGCTGCTTGCGCCAAACAGTGATGTAGCGCCCGCTGGTGGTCATGGGATTGCCGTTGGCGTCCTTGCTGTGGCCCTCGAAGTGGCCCCAGGTGTAACCCATGTCTGCCGACGGGCTGAGAACCGCATCGGTTGGGGTCCAGGTGAGCTGGTAGTCTTTGGGCGACCAGTTCACGCCCTTTTCGATGGCCACCAGGCCGATCAGCGGTGGCTGGCCGTTGCCCAGCACCACGCCGTCGGGGGCAAACCAGTCGGCAAAGGCCGCTCCGCCCTTGGCGGCCACGTCCTGGGCAAAGCGCGCTTCCAGACCGTAGAGCAGCATTTTGGCAGGATCGACGGTGGAATCCGTCAGCGGGTTGGGAGTATTGGAGCTCAGGCTGCCCGGCTCCGGCAGTTGGGCCCATCCTGCGGGTGGGGCGCAAACCGCAAACATCCCCGCAGCCAGCATCGCCGCACATCCCATTGCCCGCCAAGCTCTGGTCACTTTGGCGCGAGTCACTTTGCCGACCCTCCCTCAGGCGAATTCGGTCCGAATTCGGCCTTTGTGCCCATCCTACAACTGCAGGCCGCGGCTGCGCGGTACTGACGAGGAGCAGGAAATGTCTGACGCATGGAGATCCAAGCGAGAAAGAATCCCGAAAGCATGGCTCAGGGGCTCAGGCGCAGGGTCTTTTTGGGGTGCTGCGGATGCCGTGGTTAACCAGGTTGCGGAAAAACAGGGAGCAGCGAACGAAGAATTGGCAGGGGCTAAAGCCCTCTCATATTTTGCGGCCTTTTCGGCCCGGGACCCAGAGGGTGCCCCGCCGTGCCCTTGTTACAAAGCCCACGCCAGATGAGTTTTTCCGCAGCCTGTAACACCCCGGCCTGCCAGGCCCTGCGAGCCCGCCCTGACCTTGCCTTTGCGTTCCCGTCTAACTGTTCAGCGGCGGAATTCGCCGGGTTGTTATACTAGCGGCTGGCAAAGCTGGGTGCGTGTGTCCCAGACAGGCGCGCGGAGCTTTTCCTGAGACCCGGCTCTTCCCGGGAGAAGGATGTACATGAGAACGCAGCTCGAGTCCATCCACTCCCCCGCCGACCTGAAGCGCCTGAATTACCCGCAGATGGCCGAGCTGGCGGAGGAGATCCGCGATTTTCTGATCCAGACGCTGTCGAAGACCGGCGGCCACCTCGGTCCCAACCTGGGAGTGGTGGAGCTGACCCTGGCCCTCCACTACGTCTTCAACACTCCGCAAGACAAGCTGCTGTTCGACGTCAGCCACCAGGCCTACGTGCACAAGATCCTCACCGGGCGGCTGGAGCGCTTTTCGACCATCCGCCAGCCCGGCGGCCTGAACGGCTTTATGCTGCGCACCGAGAGCGAACACGACTGCTACGGGGCCGGGCACGCCGGGACGGCGCTGTCAGCTGCGCTGGGCATGGCGGTGGCCCGCGACCTGGCCGGCGGCCAGGAGCACATCATCGCGGTGGCCGGCGATGCCGCCTTCACCAACGGCATCACCTACGAGGCTCTGAACAATATCGCCGCGCAGACCCGCCGCATGATTGTGGTGCTCAACGACAACGAGTGGTCCATCGACCGCAACGTGGGCGCCATTGCAGGGTACTTCCACCGCATTGTCACCAACGAGCACTACAAGCACCTGCACGACTCGGCTCACCGCGTCATCGAACGCTTCGGCGGCAAGACCGCGGCCACCGTGGCGCGGCGCGCCGAGGAAGCGGCCAAGGGCTTCCTATGGCCTTCGATGATGTTCGAGGAGCTGGGCCTGCAGTACTTTGGGCCCATCGACGGGCACAACCTGCCGCTGCTGGTGGAGACCTTCAAGTTTCTCAAAGGCGAAACCCATCCCGTGCTGCTGCACGTGCTGACCCAGAAGGGCCGCGGCTTTCAGCCGGCGCTGGACAGGCAGAAGAAATTTCACGGCCTCGGCCCCTACGACCCGGAGACGGGAAGCACCAAGTCCGCCGGCCAGCTTACGTACTCCGAGGTCTTTGCCAATACGCTGGCCGATCTGGCCACGGAGGATGAGCGGATCGTGGCTATTACGGCGGCCATGCCCAGCGGGACTGGACTGGACAATTTCCGCACGCGGCTGCCGAAGCGCTATTACGACGTGGGGATCGCCGAGGAGCACGCGGTCATCTTCGCCGCCGGCATGGCCACGCGGGGCTTCCGCCCGGTCTGCGCCATCTACTCCACCTTCCTGCAGCGCGGCTTCGATCCCATCGTCCACGACGTCTGCCTACAGAAGCTCCCGGTGCTGTTCTGCATGGACCGCGCGGGGCTGTCGGGCGACGACGGGCCGACCCATCATGGCCTGTTTGACATTGCCTACCTGCGTGGCATTCCGGAGATGGTTCTGATGGCGCCCAAAGACGAGGACGAGCTGGCCGACATGATGAAGACGGCATTGGAGCTGCCCGGTCCCAGCGCCATCCGCTACCCGCGCGGCGTGGTGGCCGGGGTGGTCTGCAAGGCGGCTCCCGAATCCATCCCCGTGGGCAAGGCCGAGGTTCTCAAGGACGGCTCCGATGTGGCCATTCTCGGGCTGGGACCCACCATCTCGCTGGCGCGCGAGCTGGCCACGCGCCTGGAACGCGACGGCTACTCCGCCGCAGTGATCAATCCCCGCTTCGTGAAGCCGCTGGACCACGAGCTGCTCGCGGATTACGGGCGGCGCGTCGCCGCCTTCGTCACCTTTGAGGACCACGTGAAGATGGGCGGCTTTGGCTCGGCGGTTGCGGAGGCGCTGCAGGAGCTGGGCTGCGCGGTCCCGGTGGTACGCATCGGCTGGCCTGACCGGTTCATTGAACACGGCAAGGTGGACGAGCTGCGCGCCCGCTACGGTCTCAGCGTGGACGAGGCCCAGGCCCAGGTGCTGCCCTTCCTGAGCCGCCGTCGGCCTACGCTGGTGGCCAGCTGAATCAATTAAACTGCCGGAGCGGATGATCCTAGCCAGACCTGCCATTTCTATGCGCATATTTCAACACGTTCCGACCGCTATTAGCGGTATTTTGCTGTCCGGCCTGCTGGCCGGCCCTGGCCTGGGGCAATCAGGCGCCGGCTGCCGCGACGGTGAAAGGTTCCGGCTCGCCGCTGCTGGTTCTGGCTGGCGGCACGCTGATCGACCTGACCAAGTGGGGTGACTCGGCCAATGACCTGCAGAACGCCGTCGTTATCATGCAGGACGGGCGCATCGTCCAGGTCGGCTCCAGTCTCGAGGTGCCGATCCCCAAGGGCGCGCAGGTCATCGATTGCGCCGGCAAGTTCCTTATCCCCGGCCTGATCGACGGCTACGCGGGCATGAACAGCCAGGGTGAGGCCAACGCCAATCTCTATATGGGCGTCACCACGGTGGTGGCGCGCAGCAACAGCAAATACGGCTTCGTCGATCTGGCCGCCAACCCCAGCCCACATCTGTATCTGATGGACACAGTCGGCACCACCGACAACTGGAGCCTGCTGGCGCGAGAGCCCGGCTGGACCTCCCGGCTGCGCGAGGGCGCGCACCCGGTCGAGCTCAGCCCGGACGATACTCTCCACCAGCTACAGGGCACGGCGCGCATGGGGACGCGCGTCGTCCTGCTGAGCCACAACGTCACCGCGGCCAATACACAGTGGATCATCGACCGTGCCCACCAGTTGGGCCTAGCCACCTACGGCGAGTTCGTGGCCACGCCCTATCAGGTGGGCATCGAGGCCGGCGTCGACGCGCTGCCGCACATGGGGCAGTACGAGCTGGGCGCGATTCCCGTCGAGCTGCAGCAGCCGCTGGTCGACGACCCGGACGGTCCCTCGGCGCGCACCGCCTACGACTACGCGCAGCGCATACCGCCCACCGATCTGCGCCTGCGCGCCTACGCGCATTTCCTGGCCACGCACCATGCCGCGCTGATGCCCGCCTTCAGCCTGTACTTCGTCGATCTGCCCGGCCATCGCAATCTATGGAAAGAGCCGGCCGCGCGCCTGCTCAACCCCTCACGGATGTATGAGCCCTCCGACCGCGCCACCGGCGAGATGGACTACCCGCTGCCGGGCTGGGCTCGCCGCACGCCCGCGGCCGCGCAGCGCTGGCTGGAGGAGGGTCAGCGCAAGAAAGCCGACCAGGCCGCGATGCGCCTCTGGCGGATCAATGAGACGATTTTTACGGCTTTTCCGCACTACCTGGCCGCATCCGGCGCATCGGCCGAAGGCTCCCTGGCCGGGATCTCCCTGCACACCGAGCTGGAGCTGCTGATTCGCCTCGGGCTTTCTCCGCGCGAGGCCCTGGCTGCGGCCACCAATAACTACGCCATTCAGTTCGGGTGGAACGAGCTTGGCCTCATCGCCCCCGGCCGGCGCGCCGATGTACTGGTGGTGGACGGCGACCCGACGTTGAACATCTGGAACGCACGCCGCATCTCCACGCTCATCCTCAACGGCTACGTGCTGGACCGGGAGGGGCTGCTCAATTTAAAAAAATGAAGCGGCCCGCAGCCGCGGGCTTCTTCACGGGCTCCGGTTCCATCACTCTTTCGGCCGCAGCTTCCTGCCACTGTCCCGTTTTCCGCCACGGTAACCCATTCTTTTGCTAACATTTGCCCCCTACCGGGCGACTGCCGCTAAAGTGGGATGCCTTTTAACCGATTCGTTATTAGAAAGATCCAGGAAATCGTGTGACAATAGTACCTAATTAATCGTCCAACGGTACTTTTGAAATAAAACGAAGGCGGGAGCCTTTTATGACGCTATTTTCCAGGGAGCGCATTCGGAACATTGCGGCGGTAATCCTGCTGCTGGCCGCCAGCGGCGCCATGGGCGGATTTTTGCTGGGCCGCATTCATACTCTGCACATGGCCCAGGCGCGGCTCGCCGGGAACTCAGCCAAGCTGGAAGGACTGCTTAACTCGTTTATGCAGGAGTCCGGCACGCTGGTCGATACTCTCAACGCATCGAAATACCCCGCCTGCTCGGCCGCGGAGATCGCCTGGTTCCGCAAGCTCATCTATCACTCCGCCTACTTGCGGGATGCAGGACGGATGTACGGCGGAAAAATTGCCTGCTCGGCCGACTTCGGCACGTCGGGGCTGCCGTCCACTTCGTATAAGCCCAGCGTCACGCTCTGGGATGGATTCAAAGTCTACCCCAATCTGCCGCTCTATACCCCCGGGAAGAGGACGGTCTTCCTCATCCAGAAGGGCGATGACTACGTTGTTGAGGATCCGGGGTTCGAATCGTACTGGGAGCAGATCTACAACAATTACGAGGTCTTTATCCTGGGCGATTCCATACAACGCTGGGTCCGCCCGGATGGCAGGAATTCGCGGCTGCTGGGCGCGGTCGTCGACCGCGACTGGCAGGGCATCGTGGGCGACACGATTTACGCGACGCGCTGCTCTGCCGTTACGCGTTCCTGCACGCTCACCGAGACCCTTTACTCCGCCGCGCTGTTGGCCGACCGGATGCAGCTCGGGCTCTCGGCTGCTTTGGGCGGCCTGACCGGCGTGGTGGTGGGCCTGATTTGCCTCTTAGGCTACCAGCGGAGGCGCAGCATGAGCCAGCAGTTGCGCCGCGCCATCCGCCGCGACCATCTGCAGCTTGTCTATCAGCCCATCGTCGATCTCGCCACCCGCCGCATCGTTGCGGCCGAAGCCCTGCTCCGCTGGACCGATGAGCATGGCTGCGCGGTGAGCCCGGATGTGTTTGTGCAGCTCGCAGAAAAGCAGGGCTTTGTGGGCGAACTCACCGAGTTGGAGGTCCGCCACGTCTTGCGTGACTTTGGCGAAACGCTGCGCGGCAATCCCGGTTTCCGCCTCAATATCAACGTCACCGCATCCGACCTGGTCGATCCGCAGTTTCTTCCCATGCTGGAGCGCTCGCTGACCCAGTACGAAGCGGAGCCCCGCAGTCTGGCCATCGAGGTGACGGAAAGCTCCACGGCACGCCGGCAGGCGGCCATTGAGACCATCCATGAGCTTCGCCGCCGCGGCCACTGCGTCGAGATCGACGACTTCGGAACCGGGTACTCGAGCTTGGCTTACCTGAAGGACCTCTCCGTTGACGCTATCAAGATTGACAAGGCCTTTACCCGGACCATCGGCACCCAGGCGATCATCGGCGGCATTCTGCCGCAGATTCTGGCCATGGCCGAGTCGCTCGGCCTCATGGTGATCGCCGAAGGCATAGAGACTCCCGAACAGGCCGCGTATTTTGCCGGCTCCTCATGGCCGATTCTCGGGCAAGGATGGCTCTTCGGAGGCGCGGTTCCCGCGGCGGAATTGATTGCCGGCCTGGGGGAAGAAAACAAACCGGGACCAGAGACGCTCAGCGCCCCGGCGCAGCCGGCGCAGTTGCGAGCCAATTTCGCTGCCATTCTGGGAAACTAGGGCCTGTTAACACTACCGGGATGGTGGCGACGGGAATCGCTTTTTCTGAGTTCAGGGAATGCGGACGACTTCAATGCGCGTCTGCACCACGGGCGGCATCAGGTGAGGCTGGTTGGCCGGGTTGACAAAGAAGGCAAACACCAGCTCCACCGGATACGGCAGCAGCGGCTGGGTCTCGAAGCGCTGCATCATATTCCGATACTAACTGCCTCCCGATCCAAATGACCCCGTGCTAGAGCATTTTCGGAATACATGTAGACTTTTTGAGAGCCGTAGCAGGTGGCTTTTTCTTCCACCCCGACGACGAAGACCTGTCGTCGGGGACCCCGGCGGAAAAAGCCACTTAAGTGCGTGGCTTCGGTCTACAGCAATTCCGAAAATGCTATAGTCGCCGCCGCCCGCATCCATCTTCCGGAATCCGTCCGCCGCCGCATACCGTAAACTAAAGAATGAAGGCCATCTCCCCCATCATGACGGCTTCCCCGGTACAGTCCCCCGCAATTCGAGCACGCCGCAACCGGTGGCTGACGCTGATTGCCCTGTTCAAGATGGCCCAGGCGGCGCTCTTTACGGGCATCGGCATCGGGGCCCTGCACCTCATCCACGTCGATATCGACGACTTTCTCACCCAGCTCTTCACCATACTCCGCTTCGATCCGGAGTCGAACTTCGTCAATCTCGTGCTGGAAAAAGCCTCGATCGTTGACGAGCAAATGCTTCGCCGCATCAGTGCGGTGGTCTTTGTTTACGCGGCGCTCTGCCTGATCGAAGGCATCGGCCTCTACCTGGAAAAAGCATGGGCTGAGTACCTTACCCTCCTGCTTACCGCCTCGTTTCTCCCTTTTGAGGCCATCCATCTGCTGCACCGGGCCACGGCGCCGCGGGCCTGCCTGCTGCTGGTCAATGCGCTGGTGTTCCTCTATCTGCTGAAGGTGGTGGTGGAGCCTATGCGGCGGCGGACACGGCCAAAGAAGGTCTGATAAGAAAAGTTTCGCCTCATTTTCGCCATAGACCATCCCACCCGAATCTTCAATTCCTATCTTTCTTCCCTGAACCAACTTAGGAAACATCCACTATTCCTTGTGGTCTGCCTTGCCATCTCATCCACATTTTGTGGAGAACCCTTCCCGTAACCCCTCCGCGCCTTCCCGCACGCAATTTTCTTCCACAACCCCTGCATTTTCTGCTTCCACCGGCCGGTGTTTTGCGCAATACTGGGTCCAGTTGGGACTGGATGGGCCAAAAAGGGTAAATCCAGGCTCGCGAAAAGCAGTTTGGGCCCTGTGAGACCAGATCGTGACCGAGAACCCTGAAATCCGGCCGGATGGCGGACCTGACTCTTCAAGCCAGGCAGCCGGCGGTGTGGAAACCTGGGACGACCTGGAGATCGGATTCAGCGGCAACCCGAAGGCCAAGCTCGACGAGCGCGGCCGGCTGAAGATGCCGGCAGAGTTCAAAGGCTTCATCGAACGCAAGTACGGCAAGGAGCTCAGCGCCTTTTATATCACCTCGCAGGACGGGGAGACAGCCGAGATTTATCCCCTCCCCGAGTGGCAGCGGCGCCTGGGCAAGATTCTGAAGATGCCCAAGAGCCATCCGGCGCGGATCAAGCTGCTGGAGCGCTACAACCTCTACGGCGGGCGCGCGGACATGGATCCCCAGGGCCGTCTGCAACTGCCCGAGGAGCTGGAGGAAGCCGCGGAGTTGAGCGGCGATGTGAAGGTTTCAGGCGAGGGCAGTTATCTGCGGGTGACCAGCATGAAGAAGCTGAGAGAGCGGGTCAAGGCCAATCCCCTGACCGCAGAGGAGATCGATTCGCTCACCGAGTACGACCTGTAAGTGGCAGTACCGAGATCCCCCCAGGGGGAGCACATGACGAACACGACCGAACGCCATGTGAGTGTTCTTTTGAGAGAGACGATCGACCTTCTTGAGGTGCGACCCGGCGGAAGCTACGCCGACTGCACCCTCGGGCTGGCGGGGCATGCGGCAGCGATTGCGAAGATGCTGGGACCCCAGGGCCGACTGATCGGCTTCGACCGCGACCCGGAGGCACTGGCGCTGGCCAGGGAACATCTGGATGCGGTTTGCGCCGAACTGGGCAGCCAGGCCCCCAAAGTAACCCTCGTCAACGAGGCGTTCAGCTCGATTGCCAGGCACGTCGAGCCGGCTTCGCTGGATGGGCTGACGGCGGACTTCGGCGTGAGCAGCCTGCAGCTGGACGAGGCGCGAAGAGGATTTAGTTTTCAGGCGGATGGACCGCTGGATATGCGGATGGATACGCGTTCCGGTCCGACTGCCGAACAAGTGGTAAACGAGGCGAGCGAGCGCGAGCTGGCCGACCTGGTTTACGAGTACGGAGAGGAAAGGAGGTCGCGGAGAATCGCCAGAGCCATTGTGCGGGGGCGGCCGGTGACAACCACGGGGCAGTTGGCCCGGATTGTTGCCTCAGCCGCTCCGCCAATGAAACACGAGCGCATTCATCCGGCGACCCGCACCTTTCAGGCTCTTCGTATTTATGTGAATCGCGAGCTGGACGAGATCCAGGCGCTGCTGGAGGCCGCACCCGCGTTGCTTAAGCCCTCCGGACGGCTGGCCGTCTTGAGCTTCCACTCGCTGGAAGATCGCCTGGTGAAGGACAGCCTGCGCGAGGGCGCCCACCGGGGGATCTGGGAGATATTGACCCGCAAGCCGGTGACCGCGGGCGAGGAAGAGATCGATCGCAACCCGCGCGCCCGCAGCGCGAAGCTGAGAGCGGCGGAACGGAAAGCAGCTTTTAGCTATTAGCTTTCAGCTCTCAGCATGGGGCTCGGAAGCGTGAGAATCTTCGGCGAACGAAAGATTGCCGATGGCAGGACGAACCAAGCTGGTGCGGTAGGAAACAAAGTTGAAAGCTGAGAGCTAGAAGCTCTTAGCTGACGGAAGGAAAAACCCCATGGCGGCATGCACAACAACCTATTTTGAGGCCGGCCGCAGCTGGAGCGCCCGCGCCGCGGAGCGGAATGCGGAGCTGCTGGCGCAGCAGCCGTTACGCCGCCGCGGCGTGCGCACGCCTGAAGTTTCTTTTCCCAAACGCTTTGACAACTCGCGGCTGGTCAAGGCGCCTGATCCGGTGCGCGCGCGGCAGATGCGCATCTTCTCCGCCGCGGTCACGGTGCTGTTTTCGCTGGTGATGATCTACGGCCTGCAGCACTTTTACGCCATTGAGAGCGGCTACCGGGTGGAGTCGGAGAAGCAGGTCCTCCAGCAGCTCCGCGAACAAAACCGCCAGTTGCGACTCTCCGAGGCCGAGCTGACCCAGCCGGCCCGCATTGACGCCCTGGCCCGCCAGCTTGGTCTGGGCGAGCCGCAGCCCGGCCAGATCGTTCATCCCAGCGCCCAGCCGGAAGCCGCGGGTGCGGTGCTGGCCCAGGCAGCTCCGCCTGCGCCTCCTGTGCGATAATCCGCGCAGCCGGCGCTTCAACTGCGCGGAGCGACCTACATGCAGCCAGCCGTTCGCGCCATCCGCAACCGCAGCATTACGGCACGGGTCGTTCCCCTGCGCCGGGCGCGCTTCTGGCTGATCTGCCTCTTGTTCTTTGTCTGGGTCTGCGCCATCGCCGGGCGTCTGTTCTGGCTGCAGATCGTACGCCATCAGGAGTACGTCGCGCGCGCGGAGAAGCAGCAATCGCGCACCTTTGAGGTGGCTCCGCGGCGCGGCGTGCTTTACGACCGCAACCTGCGCGAGCTGGCCATGACCGTGCTGGTCGACTCGATCTACGCCGATCCCTCGGAGATCGACGACCAGCAGACCGCCGCGCACGCGCTGGCCGCTATCGTCCACACCGACCCCGAAGATTCCTTCACCACCGAGAGCGAGATCGGCGACCGGCTCGCCACCGGGCGCAACTTTGCCTGGGTAGCGCGCCGTGTCACGCCGCAGGTCTCCGCCGCCGTGCACGCGCTCAACATGAAGGGTATCTACTTCCAGAAAGAGTTCCAGCGCTTCTATCCGGACAACCAGATCGCCGCGCAGGTGCTCGGCTACGTGGGCATGGACGACAACGGCCTGGGCGGCATGGAGGAAAAATTCAACAGCCGCCTGCACGGGGTTGCGGGCATCATGCGCACGGCCATGGACGCACGGCGCAGGATTCTGGGCTCGACCGAGCGGGAGCCCCAGCCCGGCCAGAACCTGGTGCTCACCATCGACGAGAACATCCAGTTCCTCGCCGAGCGCGCTCTCGATCACGCCATGGAGACGACCCACGCCGACAACGGCACGGTGGTCGTGCAGGACGTCCACACCGGCCAGATTCTGGCGCTCGCCATCCGTCCCACCTTCAACCCCAACCAGTTCCGCTATGCCACGCCCGCGCTGCTGCGCGATCACGCGATCGGCGACGTTTATGAGCCGGGCTCGACCTTCAAGCTGGTCACCTACGCTGCCGCGCTCGATCAGCACCTGGTCACGCCCGATACGGTGATCGACTGCCAGGGCGGGCAGATCGACCTTTTCGGCCGCATCATTCACGACGACAAGAGCGACCGCGGCATTGGCAAGGTGAACGTGGCTACGGCCCTGGCGCGCTCGAGCGACGTCGGCGTCATCAAGGTTGCCATGATGCTCGGCCCCGACCGTCTCGACCAATACATCCGCAATTTCGGCTTCGGCCAGCGGAGCGGGATTGAGCTCTCCGGCGAAACGCGGGGTCTGCTGCGGCCAGTGAAGGAATGGAACCCGGCCTCGATCGGCTACGTCGCCATCGGGCAGGAGGTGGCCGTCACGCCGATTCAGCTGGTCTCGATGGTCTCCACGATCGCCAACGGCGGCATCTACCTGCCGCCTCGTGTGCTAATGCCCGGCCAGGTGGATCACCCCGCTGACCAGCCCGCGCCCATGCCGCAAGCCGTCGCGCTCAAGCCAGGCGAAGATCTGCCCAGCCCCTTGCCCGACGGGGCGCACCGCGTCATTTCCACGCTGGCCGCCGCCCAGATGCGCCAGATGATGGAGGGTGTGGTGCTCTACGGGACGGGGAAAACCGCACAGCTCGACGGCTACTCCTCGGCGGGCAAAACGGGCACCGCGCAAAAGGTCGATCCGGTCACGCATACCTACGCCAAAAACCTGCACATCGCCTCGTTCGCCGGGTTTGCACCGGTGAACAATCCGGTGATCTCCGTGGCCGTGGTGCTGGACTCGCCCAAGGGCTTGTACTACGGCACGGAGGTGGCCGCGCCCGTTTTTACCGAGGTGGCACAGCAGGTGCTCGAATACCTCGGGGTCCCGCATGACATCCCGCTGCGACCGGTAAACGAGCTGGCGCAGAAGAAAGAGCCGCCCATCACCGAGGACGACTCGCAGACCGAGGACGTGAACGCGCTCTATGCCGCGGTGAATGACCTGCCCAGCGACGATCCCCTGCGCGCGACGCCGGCTTCCGCGCAGCCAGCGAATCACGCCGCCAATTCAGGTGCAAACCCGATTCCAGGCGGCGCGCCCCCGGCCAACGCGGCGAATTCTTCCAGCCAGCAGCCGACGGCCGCAGCGCCGCAGCCCGCGCAGTCAGCCACTGCGCAGCCGGCTGCTCGAACGGTCATGATCCCCGAGGAGAAGCGTCTGCGCGTTCCCTCGCTGGTCGGGCTTTCGGTGCGTGAGGTGATCGAGCAGGCCGGAGCTGCCGGTCTGCAAGTCCGCATTGCCGGCGACGGCATCGCCCGGGAGCAAGCTCCGCCGTCCGGAACCATGGTCCCCGTGGGAACGCAGATCGTCGTCCGCTGTGAACGCTAGCAGGCGCGCGGGCGAGCGCTAGAGCCCCTTCGGCCACACCCGCGTCGATTGCAGCGACTCCCCCGTCTCCAGCAGCGTCTTCAGGCTCGACAGAATGTGCGGCCAGCCATTCGACACCTTCCCGATCAGCTTCGAGTCCTTCCTGTCCATCTCGTGGGTCACCGTCAGCTTCACCTCGTCGCCCTTCGCTTCCAGCTCATAGGTCAGCCGCGAAAATCCCTCCGCGTTCGCCTCCGGAAACATATGGTTCTGCCACGTCAGCACCAGCCTCCGAGGCCGATCGATCTCCACAATCTCCCCGCTGTCCGTCGTCGCGCCGTCCGGCCTCACCAGCCTCCACGCCGCCCCCGGCTTCCACTCCGACTCCTGCGTCGTCCCCACCCAGAACTGCCGCGTAAACTCCGGTTCCGTCAGCGCCCGCCACAGCTTCTCCGGCGTGCTGCGAATGTAAGTCACATACACAAACTGCGATTCAGCCATTGCTCTCCTCCTCCAATCTCTTTTTCAGTTCCGCCAATGCGCGCAGGCGGCCTCGCTCGTACTTGTCGATCCATCGATCCGCGATCTCGTGAATGGGCACCGGATTCAGAAAGTGCAGCTTCTCCCGCCCGCGCCACACCGGCGCCACCAGCGCCGCCGCTTCCAGGATGCGCAAATGCTTGGTCACCGCCTGCCGCGTCATCTTCATATCGCGGCACAGCTCGCCCAGCGTCTGCCCATTCCGCGCCCGCAGCCGGTCCAACAGCAGCCTCCGCTCGCGGGCTGCCAGCGCCTTGAACACCTTATCCAGATCCGCGCCCATGGTCGCCATAATAGGCAACTGTTTGGTTGCATGTCAAGTCCGCATCCGCGCCACCCGCCCCCCATCTACAATGGAACCCGGAATGAACTGGAAGGATCTCATCGCGGAAGTCACATCGGTCGGGACTACAGGCGGCTCGGATGCGGCCATTGCCGGCATCGAGTACGACTCGCGCAAGATCAGGCCGGGCGCGGTGTTCGTAGCCATGAAAGGCGGCTCAACCGACGGCAACCGCTACGTTGAGAAGGCCATCGCCGCCGGCGCGTCCGGGATCATCACGGATTCATCGCGGACGTTCGATCATCTGCTCGTCTACCGCGCGGGGCTGCCGGTTCTCGAGGTCGAGCACGGGCGGCGCGCGCTGGCTCAGGCTTCTGCGGCTTTTTTCGGTCATCCCGAGCGCAGGCTGGCGACCACCGGCATCACCGGGACCAACGGCAAGACCACTACGGCATTTCTTACCGAATCGCTACTCAACGCCGCCGCGCGCAAAGCGGTGCTGATCGGGACGATTGAATATCATGTGGCCGGCCAGGTGCGGCCCTCGCTGCACACCACGCCCGAGTCGAGAGATTTATTTGAGCTGATGGCCGAGGGCGTCAGCCAGGGCGCAACCGAATTAGTCGCAGAGGTCTCCAGCCATGCTCTCGATCAGGGGCGCGCCTTCGGCCTGCTGTTTGACGTGGCCGTTTTTACCAACCTCACCCAGGACCATCTGGACTACCACCAGACACTGGAAAGATACTTCGCCGCCAAGCGGCTGCTCTTCGACGGCTCCATCTATCCCGCGCCGCGCGTGGCCGTGATCAATGCGCACGACGCGCGCACCGATGAGCTGGCCGCCGCGGCAGCCGGAGCGGGCGCGGAGATTCGGACCTATGGAATTAAGCAGGGCGACTGGCGCGCGGAGAGCTACACGCTTACGCCTGGAGGCGCGGAGATCGAGCTTGCGACTCCGGCCGGTTCGGCGCCCGTGGTCTCGCGGCTGGCCGGCGAGGTGAACATTCTCAACCTGCTGGCGGCCTTTACCGCTGCGCACGCGCGCGGCGTGGCTTTTAATGATTTGATTGCCGCCGTTCCGAGGCTTCGCCCCGTTCCCGGCCGCTTTCAGTTGGTCAGCTGCGGCCAACCTTTCAGCGTGATTGTGGACTACGCGCACACCGACGACGCGCTGCGCAACCTCACGATGCTGGCACGGCAGATGACCGCCGGCAACGGCAAGCGCGTGATCACGCTGTTCGGCTGCGGGGGTGACCGCGACCGCACCAAGCGCCCGAAGATGGGGCGAGCTGCCGGTGAGGGCAGCGATTTTGTCGTCGCCACCAGCGACAATCCCCGCTCCGAGCCGCCCCAGGCCATCCTGGCGGAGATTGAGCCGGGACTGAAGGCCAGCGGCGCCGCCTACACGATTGAACCCGACCGCGCCACGGCCATCGGCCTCGCCCTGCGCGCCGCCGCTCCCGGCGACGTGGTCCTGCTGGCCGGTAAAGGCCACGAAAAGGAGCAGATTCTCGCTACCGGTTCGATTCCCTTCGACGACGCGGAGATTGCTCTTTCCTCGCTGCGGCAATTGGGCTATGGTGAACAGCAATGAAACTGACATTGGCTGAAGCGGCGATCGGCGCGGGAACGGTGCTGGAGGCGCCGGCGAGCACCGCGCAGGCCGGCGCGCTGGCCGTCGATGGCTACTCCATTGACTCGCGGACGGTCGCCCCCGGCGAGCTGTTCTTCGCCGTGCGCGGCGAGCGCCACGACGGTCACGACTTTGTGGCCGCAGCCGTGGAGCGCGGGGCCGCTGCTGCCGTCGTCTCCCACGCCCGCGTGGCTTCGCTGCCGGACGCGGCCCTGTCTGTTCCGCTGCTGATCGCCGAAGATCCGCTGCTGGCCCTGCAATCGCTGGCCGCGCACGTGCGCCGGCAGTGGGGCAAGCGGCTGGTGGCCGTGACCGGCTCGGCCGGCAAGACCACCACCAAGGAAGCCATCGCCGCGGCGCTGGGCGCAAAGTTCAACGTGCTCAAGTCGCGGGGCAATCTGAACAACGGCTTTGGCCTGCCCCTGCAACTGCTCCGGCTGGAGCCCGAGCACGAATTCGCCGTCATCGAGATGGGCATGAACCACGCCGGCGAGATCGCCGCGCTGGCCCGCATCGCCATGCCCGACTGGGGCGTAGTCACCAACGTGGGCAGCGCGCACATCGAGAACTTTGCCGAGGGCCAGGCCGGCATTGCCCGCGCCAAGCTGGAGCTGGTAGCCGCCCTGCCCTCCAGCGGCGCGGTCTTCCTCAACTGCGACGACCCTTACGTCTCCCAGTTCGGCCGCGACTTTCTAGGCCGCACCGTCTATTTTGGCGCGGGACCGTGCGCCGATCCGCAGCTCATCCAGGTCAGCGAATCTCCCTCCGGCCTGCATCTGCGCCTGCGCGCCGGAGAACAGGAACGCCGTCTTACTCTGCACATGCTGGGCGCGCACAACGCCTACAACGCAATGGCCGGCCTGGCAGTCGCGCTGGAGGCGGGGATCGAGCTCGACGCCGCCCTGGACGCGCTCGCCCGGCTCAGCGCCGGCGACAAGCGCGGCCAGATCATCGAGCTGGCCGGAGCCACCCTGCTTAACGACAGCTACAACTCCAATCCCGAGGCCCTGCGCGCCATGATCCGCACCCTGGCCGCCTATCCCGCCCGGCGGCGCATCCTGGTGGCCGGCGAGATGCTGGAGATGGGCGAGCACGGCCCGGCGCTGCACACTGCCTGCGGTCAGGCCGCCGCCGAGGCCGGCCTCGACCTGGTGGCCGGCGTCCAGGGCAATGCCCGGTACCTGGCCCAGGCCGCCTGCGCTGGAGGCGTCGCTTCCCTGTTTCTGACCGACGCCGAGGCCGCCGGGCGCTGGCTGCTCGACAATCTGCAAAGCGGCGACGTGGTGCTGGTGAAAGGCTCGCGGGGCGTGCATCTCGAATTGGCCGTCGATATGGTTAAGAACGGCATCCCGGAGATGGAAGAGAGCTGACCTGCCGCCCCGGGCTTTTCCCGAAAGCCATCGTCCATCCGCAAACTGTCCGCTCAGGCGCAACTTCGGCAAGTCCGATCCCTGTTGACCAAGGGAGCGTGACCTGCATCACAAGACTTCTCTCCGCTCCCTGTGAGAATAGATTTCACAAGCCCAAAGTCATCTGTGGCCGTTCATCCCGTGTCTTGATCCGCGGAGACGTGACGTGAAATTAGATCCATCTGCGTTTGTTGCCGCCCCGGAGCTGATCGAAACGCTGAGCAAGCATTCTGTGGCGATTGTCTGCGAGGAAGACCGTGTACTTTTCCGCCAGGGCGACGAGCCGGACGGCGTTTACCTCATTCAGACAGGCAGCGCCACGATGCAGATGGCCGGCCCAGACGGCCATTCCATTGTCTCCGTGCCGCTTGCCGCCGGATCCCTGGTGGGCATTCCCGGCGTGGTCGGCAACAAGCCATATACGCTCACCGCCATCGCCCGCAAAGGCGCGCGGCTCGGTTACATTTCGCGTTGCGACTTTACCGCCCTGATGCAGAGCGAGCCGATGTTGTCGCTCAGGATCCTGCAGGTGCTGGCCGCCGAGGTCAGCTCCGCCCGCCGCGCCCTGGTTGAGATGTAACCCTCCGGCGATGCGCTCGGCGCGTGAAAATTCCTGAACGAAAAACAGGCAGGGGGCAGGTTCCTTTCGCTTTTTTTAGCGAAAGAACGGGAAGCCACGAAACTCATGCCGCACAAGCGGCGGCTGCCGCGCCGTTTGTGGCCGCACCGCAGGTGGCACCTGCTAAACTCTGTCTCGTCATGGTGCTCGCAATCCTGCTTACCGGGTTGGCCGCCTATCTGCTTGGTTCCATCCCCACCGGATACCTGCTGGTCCGCATTTTCCGGCACCAGGACATCCGCACCGCCGGCAGCGGCAACATCGGCGCCACCAACGTGCTGCGCGCCGGCGGCAAGGGCCTGGGCGCGGCCACCTTCCTCTGCGACATGGGCAAGGGCATGGCCGCGGTGGGGCTGGGCTGGCTGCTGGGCACGCACCTCGCGCCCGCCGTTCCCTTCCGCGACTTCGAGGCCCTGGCCGCGCTCTCGGCCGTCCTCGGCCACATGTTCCCCGTCTGGCTCCGCTTCCGCGGCGGCAAGGGCGTCGCCACTGGCTTCGGAGTGTTTCTGGCCGCCACGCCCCTGGCTGCGCTGGCCGCCATCGGCGTCTTCGCGGTGGTGCTCTTCCTCAGCCGCTACGTTTCGCTGGCCTCGATCCTCGGCGCCATCAGCTTTCCCATCTTCGCCTGGCTGCTCATCCGCGGAGACCGCCCGCCCTTTTTCATCGCCGTGCAGTTCATCGTGGCCCTGCTCATCATCGCCAAGCACCACCAGAACATCGGCCGCCTGCTGCGCGGCCAGGAATCCCGTTTCGGAGCAAAGAAAACTGCATGAGCCGTATTCTCATCCTCGGTTCCGGCGCCTGGGGAACCGCCATCGCGCTCTCGCTCCATCGCCGCGGCGGCCACCAGCTCACGCTCTGGGCCCACAGTCCGGAGTTCGCCCGCGAGATCGCCGAGGCCGGCGAGAACAAGCCCTTCCTGCCCGGCTTTCCCCTCCCGCCGGAGATCGCCATCACCGGCGATTGCGCCGCAGCGTCCGACGCGGAGATCCTTGTTTCCGTCGTTCCCTCCGAGTTCCTCCGGCCCACGATGGCACGGCTGCGACCGCACCTGCGCGCCGGCCAGATCGTGGTCAGCGCCACCAAGGGCATCGAGGACCGCACCTTCCTGCGCATGACCGAGGTGATCGCCGAATGCCTTGCCGGTTCGGCCTCTGCTGGTCCCTCGTCCCTGGTCCCTAGTCCCTGGATTGGCGCGCTCTCCGGCCCCAGCTTTGCCCTCGAGGTCGCGCAGGGCCAGCCCACGGCCGTCACCGTCGCCTTCGCCGATCCCGCTGTCGCCGCCCGCATCCAGCAGGAGTTCTCGTCGGACTCGCTGCGCCTCTACACCTCCACCGACGTCATCGGCGTGGAGCTGGGCGGGGCGCTGAAGAACGTCATCGCCATCGCCGCCGGTATCGCCGCCGGGGTCGGCCTGGGCTACAACTCCGCCGCCGGCCTCATGACCCGCGGCATCGCGGAGATCACACGGCTGGCCGTGGCCTGCGGAGGACGCCGCGAGACCCTGGCCGGCCTGTCCGGGGTTGGGGACCTGGTGCTGACCTGCACCGGCTCGCTGAGCCGCAACCGGACGGTGGGGCAAGCTCTGGGCCAGGGGCGCAAATTGCCAGAGATTCTGGAGAGCCTAGGCGGCAAGGTGGCCGAAGGCGTGTTCACCACGCGCGCGGCTCTCGGCCTGGCGCGCAGCCGCGGCATTGAAATGCCCATCACCGAGCAAATGGAGCTGATTCTCGATGAAGGCAAGGACCCCAGAGAGGCCATCCGCGATTTGATGCTCCGGCCGGGCAAGGACGAACACTAGGGGAGGAGCTTCTGCTCTAGCCGCCCGCAATCGCACCCAGGATGATCAGTGGCTCGCGGCCTTCGGCTACGGCCGCAGGGAGTTCTGTGTCCAAGGGTTCGTGCGACCAATCCTCCTCGCAGGCAAAGAAACGGAGGAAGGCGCGGCGTTGGCCGGTTTCGTACTGGCGGATGGTTCCGCGCAGCATCGGGTAGCGGGCTTCGAGCGCGTCGAGAGTCCGCCGCACCGTGACCGGCGCGGCAACCTCCAACTCGACCTCCGCGCCGACGCCCGCCAGGGTGCGGAGATGATACGGCAGCATCACCCGGATCATGCCAGCGTCTGCACCTCGACTGACAGCACGGCGGGCAGATCGCGCACGATCGGCGACCAACTGTCGCCGCCGTCGGCCGAGGCGTAGACCTGGCCGCCGGAGGTGCCGAAGTACACGCCGCAGTCATCGAGCCGGTCCACGGCCATAGCATCGCGCAGGACATTCACGTAACAATTCTCCTGCGGCAATCCCTTGGTCAGCGGCTCCCACTCGTTGCCGCCGGTGCGGCTGCGGTAGACGCGCAGCTTCCCGTCCGGCACAAAATGCTCGGAATCGCTCTTGATCGGCACCACGTACAGCGTCTCCGGCTCATGCGCGTGCACGTCGATGACGAACCCGAAGTCGGTGGGCAGGTTGCCGCTCACCTCTTGCCAGCTCTCGCCCGCGTTGTCGCTGCGCATCACGTCCCAGTGCTTCTGCATGAAGAGCACATCGGGGCGCTCGGGGTGCATGGCCACGTGATGCACGCAGTGGCCCACCTCGGCGGTCGGGTTGGGCATGAAGTTCGAAACCAGCCCCTTGTTGATGGGCTTCCAGCTCTTGCCGCTGTCGTCAGTGCGGAAGGCCCCCGCCGCAGAGATCGCAATGTACATTCGCTGCGCATTCGCGGGATCGAGGATGATGGTGTGCAGGCACATGCCGCCCGCACCCGGCTGCCAATGGGGTCCGGTATCGTGGCCGCGCAGGCCGCTCAGTTCCTGCCAGGCCGCGCCGCCGTCGGTTGATTTGAAGAGCGCAGCATCCTCGACGCCGGCATAGACGGCCTCGGAGTCGGTCAACGAGGGCTCCAGGTGCCAGACCCGTTTGAACTCCCACGGGTGCGGCGTGCCGTCGTACCACTGGTGGGTCCCCGGCGTGCCTTCGTAGGTGAATTTGTTGCCCACTGGCACCCAGGTGGCGCCGCCGTCGTCGGAGCGCTGCAGGGTCTGCCCGAACCAGCTGCTGGACTGGGACGCGTAGATCCGCTCGGGGTTCAGCGGCGAACCTTTCACGTGGTAAATCTCCCAGCCGGCAAAGAACGGCCCGCTTACCTTCCAGCGTTCGCGCTTTCCGTCCGCGCTCAGGATAAACGCGCCTTTGCGCGTTCCCACCAGCACCCGCACCGAGCTCATGACCCCTCCTCGCAGCAGTCCTGCCCCCGCATTGAAGCCGCCTTGTAGTTTTTCTAATCGTGCAGGCGCTTCGGGCCGCAGGCCCGGAATGGGGAACGCCATGCTGCGATTTTTCCCGATTTTTCTTGCAGGATGCAAGTGAATTTTAGGGTTCGCTCCCGCTGTCCCATTTCCATCCTGGTCCGGGCGGCAGCCACGCCCGCGTTCAGCTCTTCGGCTCGACCGTCGCCCGGGTGGCGCCGGTGGAGATGCCTCCATCCACCAGCAGCGTCTGCCCAGTGACGTAGCGGCTGGCCTCGGAGGCCAGGAACACCACCGCTCCGTCCAGATCGTTGGGCTGGCCGGGGCGCTTCACCGGAATGCGGTCGACCAGATAATCGAGCCACTCCCTGTTTTCGTAGAGAAGCTTGTTCTGTTCGGTGCGGAACCATCCCGGCGCCAGGCAATTCACGGTGACGCCGTGCCGGCCCCAGTCGTCGGCCAGGCTCATGGTCAGCTGGCGCACGCCGCCGCGGCTGGCGCCATAGGGCGCAAGGCCTGCATAGCCAGCCACGCTGGTCACCGAGCCAATATTCACAATGCGCCCGTAGCCGTGCGCGATCATGCCGCGCGCCACAGCTTGCGCCGCAAAAAATGTGCCGCGCAGATTGGTGTCGAGGATGGTGTTCCAGTCCTCCCAGGTCACATCCAGCGCGGGCTTGCGGATGTTGCATCCGGCGTTGTTGATCAGGATGTGAATCTGGCCGCAGGCCTGCTCGGCATCGGCCGCCATGCGCTGGATGCTTTGGTGGTCGCGCACGTCGAGTTCGAGACAGAGGGCCCTGCGGCCGAGCGCGCGAATCTCCGCGGCAAAGGGCGCCAGGGTGTCGCGGCTGCGGCTGGTCAGCACCAGGTCCGCGCCGGCGCGAGCCAGCGCGCGGGCAAGATACTGACCCAGCCCGCGGCTGGTCCCGGTCACAATCGCCGTCTGCCCGGTCAGGTCGAAGAAATTCTCGCTCATCGTCTTCTCGCTCGCCGGCTCGCGTCCGGTCACGCCCCCGGCGTCAGAATCACCTTCATCAGGTTGGGCTCCTGCGCGTGCAGCCGCTCGAACCATCGCGGCCCCTCCTCCAGAGGGTCCACCGCGGTGATCAGCGGCTTCACCTGGATCTTGCCCGAGCCGATCAGCTCGATGGCCTGCGGATACTCGCCCGCAATCGCGCACGATCCCTGCAGGCGGATCTCGCGCGTCACTACCTTCTGCAAAGGCAGCGTCGCCTCTTGCGCAATGTTGCCGATCAGCGTCACCGTGCCGCCCTTGCGCGTGCTGTCGATGGCGATCGCCACCGTCTCGTTCCGGCCCACCGCCTCGAAGGCCACATCCGCGCCGCGCCCGCCGGTCAGCTCCAGCACGCAGGCGGGCACGTCCACTTCTTTGGAGTTGATGGCCTGGTCGGCGCCCACCTGACGGGCGAGATTCAGACGGGTCTCGTCGATGTCGGCAATGAAAACGCGCTTGCATCCGGCCGCGCGGGCCGCCTGCAGGACCAGCAGCCCGATCATGCCGGCACCGACGACCACCGCCGTCTCGCCGCCGGCCAGTTGAGTAACGCGGACTGCATGCAGGGCCACGGAGGCCGGCTCCAGCATGGCCGCCTCGGGAAAGGTAATTGCGCCGGGCAGCCGGTAGAGAACGTGCGCCGGTACAACGACATACTCGGCAAACGCGCCGGCGCGGCGGTAGTCGGCGCAGGAGACGCCGATCACCTGGCGGTTGTCGCACAGGTTGGTCTGGCCGCGCTGGCAGAATGCGCACCGGCCGCAGTGGATCATCGAATCGAAGGTGACCCGGTCGCCCAGGGCGTAGCCGCGGACTCCCTGGCCCAGCCGGGCGATGGTTCCGGCCGCCTCGTGGCCCATCACGATGGGCGGAATCCTGCGCCCCGAAGAGCCGTCGTAGCCGTGCACATCACTGCCGCAGATGCCGCACGCTTCCACGCGGATCAGCACCTCGTCCGGCCCCGGCTCGGGCGCGGGCAGATCGGCAATCTCCAGGTTGCTGTAGGCGGAAAGAAGCAGGGATTTCATGATGATGAGGCCCTCATTCAAGTGGAATCGTCGCCAGCGGTCGCGGCGAAGATGCAGGCCGCGAAACGCTCCGCCCATTGTACCGCCCGCATGCCGCGCACTTCAGCCGGCGCGCGCACACTGCACGAGCTTGCACACGCAGTTCTTCAACAAAACTGCAAACGCAACGCAACGGATTTGTGCGGGATGCCGGTGAGTTCGCTCAGAAGGTGAAGGCCAGGCCGCCGAAGACCGCGCGCTGACCCTGCGCAAAAACGAACAGCGATCCGTCGCTCAGCAGGTAGGGGCGGTAGCCCTGCTCCAACAGGTTGCGCACATCCATCAGCGCGTCGATGCCGGTGGTTCCGTCGTGCGGCCGGCAGATGGGCTGGCGCAGATGCAGCGTGAGGTACGGAGCCGCTGTACCAACCGCGTAGGGCGCCACCTCGGTCAGGGTGTCGTCGGCCTGCCAGCGGTAGCTGGCCCGCCAGCGCGTCCCGGTGCCGTCCAGCGTGCCGCTGAGCGAGATGGTGTAAGTCTGCGCGCGGCGCGACCGGGCGGCGGCCAGCAGCGTCGCCAGCGAGAGATTCTGGGTCTGCGGCCCGTTCTCGATCACCAGAGCGTTTCCGTTGGCGTAGCTCAGGCGGACCTGGTTGCCGCCGGCAAAGGTGCGCTCCACGCTGGCCTCGACGCCGGCGCTGGAATAGTCCGGTCCGGCCACGCGCATCAGACCGCTGTCCGGATCCAGCAGCATCGCCGCCACGGCGGGACTCATCGCGCCATTGTCCTGGGCAAAGCGGGTCATCGCCTCGAGCGCCGGGTTGTCGATGTTCTCCGCATAGACCATCACCGACATGCCTGAGGTTTCCGTCTGCCGCTCCCAGCCGATCTCCTGGTGCAGGCCATGCTCGATTGCCAGGCTGTCGCCGCGCATCGAGACTGCCGGCAGCAACGCGACCGCCTCGGTTTCACCAGTATCCGGCGAGGGCGCAAAGGTGCTCATCCGGTAGCGGATGGCCGAGTCGCCATCGTGCCAGCCCAGGGTCAGGAATGGCAGCGCCACGGCCATCATCTGCGGCGCGTTGCCATTCATCCGCGCCACCACCTGGCTCGATCCCACTTCGCCGTCGAACTCGTCGCCCATCTGCAGCGTCTCCGAGTTGCGGATTGCGGCCTCGTCCAGGCCCTGGTCTCCGTTGCCTTCCACATCCGGATGCACGGCGACCGCAGCCACCGACTGCACGGAGCCGGCGTAGCCCAGATCCTGGCGGAAGCCCAGCATCGATTCCATGCCCGCATCGCTGTTCGGATCGAAGTCCACCCGCGCCAACAGCTCGCGGCTGCTGGAGGGGGTATCCTCCACCGTGGCCGTAAAGCGCTCGCCGTTTTCGCCGAAGGTGCCCGCCTGGCCGGTGGCCATCAGCCGCGCTTTGAGCTTGGGCGCCGCTCCGCTGCCGTCGTTGACCACCACCAGCGGACCATCCTCCAACCAACGCAGCAGAGGCCGGTTGGCCGTCGAGCGCAGGGTCCAGGTCCAGTCGTCGTTGCGGGCCTTGCCGTTGCGCGGCTGCGAGGGCAGCCACTGCATCACTTCATAAAGGGTATTCAGGGTCAGATTCACGACCGTGCTGGTGCGGATGCGCAGGTTTTCGCGCAGCGAGGGCAAGAACGAGGTGGCCATCGCCTTGAGCGCATAGCGCCCGGGAAGCACGGGTTTGATCAGGAAGCGGCCGTCCTCGTCTGTGTATACGCTGGCCACCACGCTCAGGTCGGGGCGCAAAAGCTGCACGACCGCTCCGATCTGCGGAGTTCCCGCCGAGTCGCGCACCACGCCTGACACTGATCCTCTCGAGGCTCCATAGACAGGAGCCGCGGCCAACACGATCAGCACGGCAAATCTGGCGAAATGCACCCTGCGCATGATCACCCTTGTTTATCACCCGCGGGCATCCCTGGCAACTTCATTCAGAATGAACCCCACGTACGTCCCCGGATCTACCGCCCGGTTCTTGCCTTGCGAGGGAGTGCTACTATTCCACGACAAAAGGTGCCGATTGCGCAATCTTTTGTTTTGTCACGCTATCGTTCACCGTGATTTTCACCTTGTATTTTCCTGGAGGAAGCCCAGCGATAGGCAAAGTTTTCTCCAGAGTCAACTGATCGCTATGCGGCCCCAGTTCCTCTGAGGTCAGTTCCTTGGTCAGGATCGGCGTCCCGGTTGCCTGGTCGATGATCTGGTAGGTCACCGTGGCGTTGTTGCTCTTGGTGGCATCGTCGATGCCCAGGTTGTAGACCTGCATCCAGAAGCTCAGATCCTGATCGCGCTTGAAGGAGACCGGCGTGGCCGGATTCGCGCTCACGCGCGGCTGGATGAAGGTGTTGCCGATGACATAATTGCCGCCGCCGATCTCATGCGACGAAACCTCGTGCATCACGTCGGCCAGGATCAGCGAGGAGGTCCCCAGCTGATCGTCGCGGTAGACGGGAACTTGAATGCCGCGCCCGTAAATGCCCACGTGATCCGGATTGTTCAGATCCTTGATGGCGATATCCAGACGGTAGAGGCCGGGAGGCAGCGGCAGCGCCTTCCAGTAAACCGATTCCCTGTTCAGTGACTTCTCCAGCAGCTCGGCCGGCTCCTCCACCTGGACCGCGTCCTCAAAAGTTTGCACGGTCCTGTCGGTGATGGTGGTGACTTTGCCCAAGATGTCCACTTCGCCAGTGGCCACGCCGTCCTTGGTCACGAAGGTGATGTCTCGGTTTTTGATCTGGATGGTGATCGGGACCAGGTCAGTGGTGTCGGTCACGCGGACGAAGTCGGTGCGCACGTCAAAGGGAAACACCGGCCCACTCAAAATCTTGTGCTCGGAGATAAAGGCGTCGAGGTCCTTGTACTTCACCGGCGGCGGCGCAAACAGCTGGGTGTACTGATGGATGCGCTGGAAGTTATCAGACGCCTGTCTATCCCCCGCTCTGTTGCTGTCTTGCTTGTTTTCCAGGTCGTACTTGAAATGCGTGGGGTTGGGGTCGGGATCGATGTAATTTTCAGGCTCTAAGCGCGCCACGTAGCCCATGCCGGGCACGGCCTGGAACGCGTCCTTGGCATCCGGGTCAAGCGAGTAGTGGTATAAGTTGCACTGGCAGTCGTCCACAAACTCCATGGTCACGTCGTCACCGATGCCCTCGATATGGCGGTAGTGCCATATCTGGAAGGGATACGAGGCGGTGGGGCCGCCGCCTTCTTGCGCCGTGCGCATGTACATGCCGCCCGGATGGTCTTCGATCTCGTCGGGCTTGCCAAAGACAATATAGATATGGCCGCGGTCGGTCTTCCATCCCGGTTCGCCCGCACTGAAGTGCTCGTTGGCATAGGCAATGCGCCGGTAATGCTCCTCGCGGAAGGCGTTATCGGGTGAATCCGGATCGGGATTGCGCCGCTGCCAGAAGGCCTCAATGAAGGCATCGCGCTCCTCGTCGTTGCCCAGGCTCTTGAAGGCCTTGCGCTCCTCGGGTGTGATGATGTAGGCCACGTCCTCGTTGAGCCAGGTCTTGTAGGTGCCTTTTAACTCCTGGCGCAGCTCCTTGCGCTGCTTGAACTCCTGCTTGTCGGAGAGCTTGCGGTTGAGAGGGTTGGGTGCCTGGTCCTGGTCCGGACCAGCGGCCGGCGCCGCCCGCTGCGCTGATGAGTTGTCCGCCTGCTGTGCCCGCAGCCTGGCGGAGGGCGCCACAACCAGGCCGCAACCGAGCATAGCAAGCAGAAAGAGAACGTCCATTCTGCGTCATGGCCATAAACTCCTGCGATTCCCCATTCTACGAGTCCCGGAAGGGCTGGGCAAGCTGCCCTGCTGGAGTTGTATGCCGGTTGGACGCCGGCAGTCCCTCAAAGTCACCCCCCGAGGGCTGCTTTTCCGGTGTCTTTCCAGCCTGATTGGCCCAGGCCGGGCAAGCGGCGGCTGCCCCACCGCGGGTGGCCCGCGCCCCATTTTTTCGCTTTTTCCCCGTCGAATGGGCGCGAATCCACGGCCTTGTTGGCGCGCAAACGCGGGCTGCCGCACCGCACGCGATGGGATACCGTTTCGAATAACCGAGCGTCCCATTTCCAGCGCCCGCCGAAACTTTGCCCGCGCGAATTGCGTACACTAGTAAGAAGGAAATCCCTGAGTACGTGCATTGATGAAGAGAATTCTGCTCATCTCTCTTGCCGTTGTGGTGGCTGCCGGGCTGGTTGCTTTGATGGTCGTCAAGCAGCAGTCCGCCTACGCCAAGGTGCTGACCGCCAAGGTGGTTCGCGAAGATCTGACTTCGACAGTCAGCGGAACCGGTCAAATCAAGCCCCAAACCTACGCGAACCTGGGGGCAACTGCCATGGGCCGCATCACCCACCTTTACGTCAAGGAAGGCGACAAGGTGAAGAAGGGCGAGGTGGTCGCCGTCGTCGAGCACGTGCAGCAGGAAGCGACCGTCAGCGGCCAGGAAGCCTCCATCGCCGCCGCCAAAACCAACATCACCTCCTACATCGCCGCGGAAAAAGTCGCCGATGCGAACGTCGAGAAGGCCAAGGCCAATCTCGAGCAGGCGCGCTTGGACTGGCAGCGTGAGCAGCCCCTCTACAAGGCCGGCATCGTCGCCAAGGCAGACTACGACCTCAAAAAAGCCACCTACGACAGCGATGTCGCCACGGTGGACCAGTGCGTCGCCAGCCTCAACCAGGCCAAAGCCCAGACCGCCTCTGCCCGCGCTCAACTGCGAACCCAGCAAGCCATGCTCCAGGGCGACAAAAATATACTCGACCTCACCGAAGCGATCGCGCCCTTTGATGGCATCGTCACGGATGTGCCGTTGCGCGAAGGTGAAACCGTGGTGGAGGGCATCCAGAACACCCTCGGCTCCACCTTCATGACCATCGCCGACATGAGCGTGGTCACCGCCGAGGTCAAGGTAGACGAGACCGACATCGTCAACATCCAGCTCGGCCAGCCCGCCGATGTCACCGTCGACGCCCTGCCCGGAAAGGTCTTCAAGGGCCACGTGACCCTGGTCGGCGACCAGGCCCTGCTGCGTTCTACCGGCATCGCCACCTCCCAGTCCACCACCGGCACTGAAGAGGCCAAGGACTTCAAGGTCGTCGTTACGCTCGACCACCCCTCCGACGAGCTCCGTCCCGGTCTTTCCTGCACGGCTACGATCACCACTGCCCACAAGACGAATGTGCTTGTCCTGCCCATCCAGGCGCTAACCATGCACAACCCGCAGGACGATTTGCCGAAGAGCAAGAACAGCGTGCAGGCCGCTTCCTCATCCTCCAGCGGAAAGTCCCAGCCGGTGCAGGGTGTGTTCGTTGTCGCCAAGGATAACCACGGCAAGTTGCGTGCCCATTTCGTCCCGGTCACCACCGGCATCACCGGCGCCACGAACATCGAGGTGCTTTCCGGCCTGAGCCAGAACCAGGAGATCGTCACCGGCCCCTACAAAACCCTTCGCGTGCTCAAGAACAACGCGTTGGTCAAACGCGACACCACCAAGCCGGTCAACCCCTCCGGCAGCAGCTCCTAGAGCGGTTTCACAGTACATGTAGCCGTTTTTCGCAGTTGCGGAGGGTGGCTTTTTCTTGATGAAAAAGCCACTTGAATGCGTGGCTTCGGGATACGGCGACTGTGAAACCGCTATAGCCGCCAGGCAGGGGTGGGTTTACCCCGTTCCCAGCCGACGGTGAGCAGGCATCATCAGGCTGTAGGATAAGATTGGATGGCCCTGAACAGTATGATCGGCGAGGTAATTCCCCAGGCGGCGGACTCGCCGTCCGGCCACGTCATCGTCGTCGAGAATCTTTGGCGCACCTACGACATGGGCTCCGAGCAGCAGGTTCAGGCCCTGCGCGGCGTCTCGCTGCGCATCCGCCACAATGAGTACGTCGCCATCATGGGCCCCTCAGGCTCGGGGAAATCCACGCTGATGAACCTGATCGGCTGCCTCGACACGCCCTCCCAGGGCCGCTACTGGCTCAACGGCCAACTGGTAAGCGAGCTCGACGACGACCAGCTCGCCCGCATCCGCAACAAGGAGATCGGCTTCGTCTTTCAGACCTTTAACCTGTTGGCCCGCGCCTCGGCCCTGCACAACGTCGAGCTGCCCCTCATCTATAACGGAACGTCCGCCGCGGCGCGCATCGAACGCGCCAAGGAGGCGCTCAAGGACGTCGGCCTGGAAGACCGCATGTATCACAAGCCCAGCGAGCTCTCCGGCGGGCAGCGCCAGCGCGTCGCCGTCGCCCGCGCCCTGGTCAACCAGCCCTCCATCATCCTGGCCGACGAGCCCACCGGCAACCTCGACTCCAAGACCGGCATCGAGATCATGGCCCTTTTCGGCGCTCTCCACGCCCGCGGCAACACCATCGTCGTCGTCACCCACGAGCCCGACATCGCCGAGTACGCGCATCGCGTCGTCCACATTCGCGACGGCATGATCTACTCCGACGAGCCCTCCAAGCGCTTCCGCTGAGCCCTCCGGCAATCCGAAGCCAAGCCCACCGGAAACAAGAGGCTAAGCCGGCACTCTGAGCGGGATCCCGGCGGAAATCAGATGCTGCCTCCGCGGAGCCTAAGAAATCGCTGAATCGCCCGGTTTCCCAGCGCTCGCCGCAACCCGCTTTCCACCATCATGTTTTCTTCCCCGCAGTCGATAAGACCCGTGTGGGCCGGATCGTGCTTCCCGGCCACGGAGGCTTGGCACGTTGCGAACCATGCAGAGCGCGACTCCATTCCCGTTCCAGCCGTCTGCCTCCGGGATCAGCCCGTCTGTCTCCGGGGTCAGCCCGTCTGCCTCCGGCATGAGTCTGGTTGAGGCCGAGGCTCCGCAATTCGCCGCCATCATCGGGGTCAGCGCGGCCTGGCGCAAGCTCCTCATGCAGGCGGAGATGGCCGCCCCGCACGTCCAGGTTGCCGTGCTTGAGGGCGAGCACGGCACCGGCAAGTACACCCTGGCGCGCTACCTTTACAGCCGTTCCCCGCTAGCCGCGGCGAGCTTCCAGCGCCGCGACGCCCGCGAGTGGCTGGCCACCGACGCCGATCCATCCACGCTGACCGGTTTCCTCTATCTCGACCGCGTCGATCTGCTCGCCCCTCCCGGCCAGGGACTGTTGCTCAGCGTGCTCAAGACGCTCCAGGACCGTCCGCCCGGCCGCGCCGTCCTGGTTTCCTCCTCGCAAACCTCGCTGCGCCAGATGGCCGGGCAGGGACTGCTGCTCCCCGACCTCGCCTTCCGGCTCACCGCCGTCCGTTTCGCCGTGCCGCCGCTGCGCCAGCGCCGCGAAGACATTGCCCCACTGGCCCAGTCGCTGCTCGACCGCCTCTGCCGCCGCTATCAGCAGCGCTCCGTCGTGCTTGGTCCCGGCGCGTTGGCCCGTCTGCTCCAGCACAACTGGCCGGGCAACGTGCGGGAGCTGGCCAGTGTGCTTGAGACCGCCCTGCTCGAAGCCGAGAACGGCGTCATTCGCGCCGCCGACCTCGCCTTGCCCTCCGGCCCGGAAACGCCTTTCGAGTCGCAGACCCACCTGCAACCCGCCACGCGTCCCGCGGACCTCTCCCTGGACGCGGTGATCCGCCATCATGTCCAGTACGTGCTCGAACTCAACCGCGGCAATAAGCTCCGCGCCGCCCGCCAGCTGGCCATCAGCCGCTCCACCCTCTACCGCATTCTAGGCAACGAAACCATCCTCACCCACTAACCCCGGCCGCGCATCTCATCCCCAACCGTGCCGCGGATGGCCGGGCCCATCCTGTCGCTCTTTTCCAGCAAAAGGGTAGGAATCAACGAGCCCCATGCCGCGCAAGCGGCGTCTACCCCACCGCAGGTGGCACATAGGGATGGGCCGTGATCTGGCCGCGGAAAGCCATGTCCCAGCGTCCTGGAATGCGATTGCCGCAGTTCGGGCAGCAGCCCTCCGGGGTGAGGTGGTAGCCGGTAATCAGATATCCGAATCGTTCGATCAGCAGCGTGTGGCAATTGGCGCAGCAGGTATTCTCCAGATCGCCCACCTCGCCGGGGAGATTGCCTGCGTAGATGTAACGCAGGCCTGCCTTGCCGCCGATCTCCGCGGCGCGCTTCAACATCGCAGCGTCAGTATTGTCCGGATCCGTCATCTTGTAGTCTTTGTGAAATGCAGTAACGTGCCAGGGAATCTCCGGCGAGACGCTCACCAGGAACTCGGCCAGACGGGTCAGCTCTTCTTCTGAGTCGTTGAATCCGGGGATGACCAAGGTGACAATCTCCACCCAGAAGCCCATCGCATACAAGCGGCGAATGCTTTCCAGAATCGGTTGCAGGCGCCCGCCGAGGCGATGATAGTGCTGCTCGTCAAAGCTCTTCAGATCGACCTTATACAAATCCACCCAGGGGCGCAGGAACTCGAGAGCCTGCGGGGTAGCGTTCCCATTGGAGACAAACGCCGTGGCCAGCCCCGCCGCCTTTGCTTCCTTGAAGATGGCCACCGCCCATTCCGCGGTAATCAGCGGTTCGTTGTAGGTGCTCACCAGCAGCCGCGCCCCGTTCCTGATTGCCTCCTGCACCAGCGTCTCGGGAGTGACGCGCAGCGGCGGAGAAACAGCCTGCGGATCGCGCAGCGCCTGGGACGTGACCCAGTTCTGGCAGTAGGAGCAGTGCAGATCACACCCCAGCATGCCGAAGCTGTAGGCGAGAGCCCCGGAATAGGCATGAAAGAATGGCTTCTTCTCGACGGGGTCGCACTGCACTCCGCCCACGTAGCCCCAGGGCGCATAGAGCGTTCCGCCCCGGTTGAAGCGGACCTTGCAGACACCCGCCTGGCCATCGGCGATGGGACAGCAATGCCCGCACGCAGAACAGCGCACGCGGTTGCGGTCGAGGCTTTCGTATAATTCGGGCGCCGCCTCCCGAACCTGCTGATCGAGGATGTCCTTCAATGCCGGCATGCGCAGGAATCTCCCGGTTCAGCACCGGTTTGCTCGCATTGTACCGCCGTTTGGGGTCTGGCGGGACGCGGGTTCGATGCGAACCAACTCCACTCCACCCCTGCGAAACCGCATCGCCGTTTGGATGAATTCCAGGCGGCAGACCACCCAGGCCCGCGCTGACCTGAATTGGTGAGCACCACGCCACCCGCGTCTCTCGTCAGTGCTTCACCCAGCCATGCATTCCCGCCTCGAAGCTGCGGCGGTCGAGGCGGGGCAGCGTGCGCGCCACTTTGTCGGGAAAAAGCGGGTAATGCTTCGCTGCGATGAGCGACTCCGGGACGCACCAGAACGTCTTCTTCGGAGGTCATCCAGTGGCGGGAGTCCAGGCGCGCGAGGTTCACCGGCCTCGAATAGGCGCGCAAGGTGCGTTCGCCGCGCAGGTTGTAGTAGTGCTCAAAGTAACTGAGCGCCAGCTCACGCAGGGTGCGGTAGATAGGCGCGCGGAAGCGCAGCCCGGCAAAGTTTGATTTCGCGATACCGCCCCACAGGCCGCCTTCGCGGTAGACGGCCACCACGTGGTCGTCGTCCTGCACGGCTTCCAGATCCATAAGCAGCGGCGGATAGCTCTGGACGCGCAGGGCGGCAGCGGCCAGCAGCGCTCCCTCCAGGCAATGGCCTTTACGCTCGCGCAGGACGCGCTGGGGAGACCACGCCGTGTTCGCGTACTGGTACTCGAGCGCGTCGATAAACTGCTGGATGCGCGCCGGCGTCTTCAAGGCGCGCAGGGTGCGGAGATTTTCCGGCGAAAGGCCGAAGCTCTCCTGCCTTTGCCGCCGCATTCCGCTTTTCGATGATCCCGTACTCTTCGACAGCAAGGCTGCAACTCCGAGGAGAAGTTGCGGCGATTATACCGAAGCGCATTCTCAAGGCGGGTGCGGTTTTCGTCTGCTGTGCGGCAGCGCAATAGAGGCTCTTCACCATAGAAAAGGAGAAGCGGAGGCTGGCGATCAGGAGCCGGTCGCTGTTCCCTGCTCCCTATCCTCAATACCGGAGCCCCAGCCGCATGGGGAATTCCTCTTCGCCGTCTTCGAGAGCCGGAAGGTCAGAGTGTACACGGATGATTCCGCGATGGCGATGGCGCAGAACCAGATGAACCGCGGCGATTCCCGCCGCCGCTGCCGCCGCGTGCCGGACGCTGCTCTGTATCCATATCTCCAAGGCGGGCGTCAGCGAGGAAACCAGCGTGAAGGCCACCAGGTACTTGAGCACCGCAAACGCGAGATTCGGTTCATGGCGCGTGGGCTGGCCGGTGAAGGCCACGATCTTCACGTTCATGAAAAACAGGTCGGTGAGCAGAACGCAAACCCCAACAGCCGCCAGCAGCATCGACGCGAGCGGTTGCCAGCCGCGCAGTTGCGCCGGAGCGATGGCGCAGAAGACCAGGCAGAATGTACACGTGACCAGGACTGAGAAAAGCAGGACCCACTTTTTCGCTGCGCCCAGCAGTTCCATGGCCGCTGCAAGCCGAGGCGGACGGCCATGGATCAGACGAAAGATCCAGCTCCCCTGCTGATTGCCGGAGGAGACGAATGCCATGCGCATTCCGGCGATGATCCAGAAGGCCACCATGCCGACAGCCGCGCGGATACCGTCGACCGAAATCTCTATCTGCGCGCGGCCGTGCGCCACCGTAAAGCGCAGAATCGCCGTCGCCACCAGGGACACCCCCACGCCTCCGTACATCACCAGGTAAATCCGATAGCGTTGCACGCGCAGCAGGGTTTGTCCGATGAAGTGAAAGACGGCGCGTCGGACCGGCTGCCGCACCACCAGCGCATGAAGAAGCCAATGCATGGGGCCGTGCATTCGGTTGCGTTTGGCGCGTGTCGGAGCGCCCTCCACCAGTTGCTTCACCTTGCGCGCGTAGGCAATCGGGTACGCCATCACCGCAACCACGGCGGTTGCCAGCAGCGCTGTGCATCCAATCTGCGCCAGCCTGGCAAAGATCGGCAGCGCAGCCGGACCCTCCATCAGCCGCTGGTAGACGCCCAGGAACCAGAAGGGCGGAAACCAGAACGCAGAGGCGCTGCCCGACTGCAGAATGACCGGAACCACGCCGGAGAGCACGGGAAACAGAAGCAGCGCGATCAACAGCGCGGCAATGGCAGCCCCCTGCAGCGCCAGCGACACGCGGCGAAACAGCCGCTCGCCCAGCACGGCCAGCAGAACGCCTTCAACCGCCAGCACAAAAACCGCCGCAAACAAGCCGCTGCCGAAAACGGCCAAAAGATGCCCCGCCAAAAACCGCGGCAAATTCGGTGGGTCGATGGCTGAGGGGAGCACCAGCGGAGCGAGGATATTTGCGTCGAACAGAAAACCGGCAATGAGGACGGCGATCGCTGTAACCCGCGCCGCGAAGACGCGCGTATCCGCGATGGGCAAAGGGCCGAGAACGTTCATGTCCAGGAGGTCGGGAAAGAAAAGATCCCACTCAAAGACCGTGGCCAGTCCCATGGCCACAAACGAGTACAGCACAAAAAAGAAGTGGTGATTCACCTGCAGCCAGTAGGGTGGCGCGCCGGTACGCCTTGACTCAGCCGTCCGCCATCCGAGCATGGGGTGGTAGATCGGCCAGAGATACACTGCGACCATCAATCCCGGCAGGCCAACCGCACAGGCAACCTGCACCAGGCGGGTTTTTCCGTCGCCATCGGGTGAGGCGGTTTCGTGGTTGAAGAATCGCTCAAGAAAAAGGCGAACCAGATGGGCAAATTGGCGGCGTTCAGGCTGACGCACGGCCCCGAGCGCAGCCTGGGCGTTCAAGGAAAGCGCTTCGGGCCCGGACATGGTGAGAAGCCGCTGGAAATCGTCAGCCATGGACGGCCTGCATAACCTCGGCAATTTCGCGCGCGAGGCTGCGCGTCTCCTGCTGGGCGACAAGCTGCGCAAAGACGCTCTCCAGATTCGGCAGGCGCATCAGCTCTTTCAACTGTGCGGGCGGAGCATCGGCCAGCACCCTGCCTTTGGCAATCACGATCACCCGGCTGCAGATCTGCTCCACCACCTCCAGCACGTGCGAGATATAAAGAACCGCCTTGCCTTGCGCGGCCAGCAGTTCCAGAAGGTCTTTGAACAGGCGCGCTGAAACCACATCGAGCCCGGAGAGCGGCTCGTCGAAGATCAGCAGTTTGGGATCGTGCAGCAGGGCCGCGGCCATGAGCACGCGCTGCCGCATTCCCTTCGAGTACGAGGAGATCGGCGAGTATTGCCAGGACTCCAGGTTCAAGAGGCGCAGCAGCCCCGTGGCCCGCGCCTCAATGAGCGGCTCGGCAAGCCCGCGCAACCGGCCGACCAACTGGAGATATTCGAGGCCGGAGAGGTAGCTGTACAAATGCGCCTCTTCAGGTACGTAGCCGAGCGCGGCGCGGAAGCCGTTCATGTCCTTGCGAATGTCCTGCCCCTGAAAGAGGATGCGCCCGTCGTTGGCCCGCAGCATTCCCGTAATAATCTTCACTGTGGTCGATTTGCCCGCGCCGTTGGGGCCGAGAAAGCCGACCACTTCACCGGGTTCGATGCGGAAGCTGACATCCTCAATGGCGGGGATGCTGCGGAAGCTTCGGTAAAGGTGCTGCACCTCAAGCATGATGCGTCACCTCCTATGTAGCAATCAGCATAACGTATTGTCAAGTAGATCGCTACATAGCTACAATGCGTTATGGCCAAAGAGGCGGCCCTCTCCCACACCGCGGCGATGATTCTTCAGGCGCTGGACGCTGGCTTCGTTTACGGCTTCAGCATTATGGAGATGACCGGCCTGCCCAGCGGCACCGTCTACCCGGCCATGCGCCGCCTGGAACAGGATGCGCTGATCCGCTCGCAGTGGGAGCGGCAGTCGATTGCCGACGCCGAGCAGCGCCCGCCACGAAAGTACTACAAGCTCACGCCCGCCGGCCGCACTACCTTGCAGGCCGCGCGCAAGCGCTATCCGCTGCTGGAGCGGCTGATTCCCTCCAATTCCGATGAAGAGGTCCGGCACGTATGACCCTTCCGCGCGAATCCGCCGTGCGGTTCCTCGATCTGGCGCTGCTCGGCTGCGCGTCCCTGCTGGCTCCCGGCAGTCAGCGCGCGGAGTGGCGGCGCGAGTGGCGAGCCGAGCTCTGGCATGTGCGCCAGTCCTGCGCGCCAGAGGGATACAGCTCCTGGCGCAGCGAGTGCGCTATTGCGGTCTTTTGCCTGGGCGCCTTTCCGGATGCGCTCTGCCTCAGTGGTCTTGCGCGGCATCGGGACCATCCGCCAGCGCCCACGCGCGCTTTCGGCTCGCCCGCATACTGCCTGCTTCTTCTTGCCGCGGTATTGGCCGCAAGCTGTCTGGCCGCGCTGCTGCTGCCCGGCGTGCGCGTGGAGCGCGAGCTGGCCCCGGTGCGCGTCAACTCGGGTCTGGTGCTCATCCAGTACGCCGACGACGGCAATGGTTCACCGCCGGACATCTTTCCCTGGCAATATCGCGCCTGGAAGGACCACAGGCAGCAGTACTTCGACGGCTTCGCCTTCTACCGCGTCACGAGCGAGGATCTGCGTCCGGAGTCCGCGCTGCGCGGCGTGCGCGGTCAGGCTGCAATGCGCGTGGGGCACGCCAGCGCCAATCTGTTTGCGCTGCTCGGCCTGCCGGTTCGCTATCGCAAAGCGGGCAGCGCCGCCGCTGACATGCCCAGCCTGATCCTCAGTGAAAGCGAGTGGAAGAAAAACTTCGCCGCCAATCCGCATGTGGCCGGCAGCATCGTCCGCGTGGGCCAGCGCAACGCGCGCATCGCCGGGGTCGCGCCCGACGGTTCCTGGGAGTTGCCGGGGAAGGTCGATGCGTGGCTGCTGGAACCGGACTCCGAGATCGCCCACGGAGCAGCCGGCTACGTGGTTGCGCATCTCACCCCGGCCGGCGCAGCCAAAATCTGGTCGCCGGTCTTCCCCATCACCTCCTACCAGGCGCACCGCTCGCCCGACGATCTGCTTGGCATCTCCCTCTATAGCCAGATGCCTGGCTCCTGGGCCATCTTTGTCTTCGCCGCGCTTCTGGCCCTGCTCAGCCTGCCTGCCATCACCTCCATCGCACTGGCCGACTATAGCGCGGAGCGCCACCGGCTGTCGTGGACGCGCAGGCTCGCGCGCTGGGGTTTCCTTGGCGCAAAGGCTGCGCTGCTGGTCGCCATCGCCTATTTTGTCTCCCTCGACCTGGCCTATGGCCACCCCCAGCTCACCACGGCCAGCGCGCTTTACCTCCAGATTGTCTCCACGTATTTCATCTGTCTCTTCGGCCTGCGCTGGGCCATCCTCGATCAGCGCCGGCGCTGCCCGGTGTGCCTGCGGCGGGTCGCGCATCCGGCCCGGGTAGGTCAGCCGTCGCGCACCTTCCTGGCCTGGAGCGGCGTGGAGTTGATGTGCACCCGCGGCCACTCCCTGCTGCATATTCCCAGCCTGCCCACCAGCTGGTTCAGCACCCAGCGCTGGCTCTTCCTCGACTCCACATGGGAGTTCCTCTTCGCCGGCCCGGCGCGCGAGTGAGCAGCGGAATCGTCAACCGCGTATCGCTCTAGTCGAAGACTACCGTCTTGTTTCCGTAGCAGAGAATGCGCCGGTCCAGGTGCCAGCGCACAGCGCGGCTCAGCACCATGCGCTCCAGGTCGCGTCCACGCGCCACCAGATCCTCCACCTGATCGCGGTGGGAGATGCGCGCCACGTCCTGCTCGATGATCGGCCCATCGTCCAGAACCTCGGTCACGTAGTGGCTCGTCGCCCCGATCAGCTTCACCCCGCGCGCGTGGGCCGCGTGGTACGGCCGCGCCCCGGTGAAGGCGGGCAGAAACGAGTGATGCACATTGATGATCGCCGCCGGATAGCGGGCGACGAAGCCCGGCGAGAGAATCTGCATGTAGCGCGCCAGCACCACCAGCTCCACGCCGTGCCGGGCCAGCAGCTCCAGTTGCCGTGCCTCGGCCTCGGCGCGGGCCTGAGCCGTGACCGGGATGTGCTCGAAGGGAATGCCGTAAAAGGCGGCCAGATTTTCGACGTCGCGGTGGTTGGAGACGATGACCGGAATTTCGCAGTCGAGCTCGCCGGTGCGCCAGCGGTGCAGCAGGTCGGCCATGCAGTGCAGATACTGCGAGCAAAACAAGGCCATGCGCGGCGGCCGCACGCCGGAGGTCAGCTGCCAGCGCATGTTCAGCTCGGCGGCCAGTGGAGCGAAGGCCGCGCGAAAACCCTCCAGATCAAAGCGGCGCGCCGGAGCGCCCGGCGACGCGGCCTCGTCACCCAGCTGTCCATTGAGCGCCCACTCCACACGCATAAAGAACAAGCCGAGATCGTGGTCCTGGTGCTGGTCGGCGTGGAGAATATTGGCGCCGCGCTGGTAGAGCAGGCCGGAAACGCGCGCGATCAGGCCTTTGCGGTCGGGGCAATCGATGAGCAGAACAGCGGTGTCTTTCATACTCCGTTCAGATTAAAGCAAGACCCGGAGCCGCATGTCCTGGGAAAGTTGGTGCAGCCTGGCTTTTTTTGAGGAAAAGGCCAGTTGAACGGGATGGCTTCGGGCACAGCGATCTGGGTTTTTGCTATACCGCGCGGGTGCGGGAAAATCGAAGAACGAAATGCGCGCGAGGGGTCGCGCGGGAGGGTTCGTGCGCCCCGGGCGGCCGGCCTTCCGGCAGAACGGGCAAAAAATACGCTGGGGCGATCAAGCCCCGGCGATGCGCGTGCAACGCAATGAAATATTTTCTGGCCGGGCGGCGGTTTTCCGGGCCGTTTTTCCCGGGCGCCGCAGAGCGGCTGCTCCCGCCGTCCTTCCAGAACTGTTCGCCAGCCGCGCCGCTGGCCGCTTTCGGACCGGCGGACGGGGGCGGCGTTCAGGCGGCCGCGTTGCCCGTGGGCTCGCGCGAGGCGCTCAACTGTTGGCGGAGATTGCCAGCCAGATTGGCGACGACGCGCAGCCTTTCCGCCACCGGTGAGGAGGCCTCGCTGCCGGAGAGAGCCAGCTCGGAATGCAGCAGCAGGCCGGCCAGAGTGGACTTCAGCTCCGCTTCGATGGCCTCGGCCGCCGCCCGGCGCGCCAGCGCCTGCTCACGCTCGCGACGATGCAGGGCGGCGCGAATCTCACGGGTGAGGCGCGCCACGCCGGAGAGCGCAAAGTTGATCTGCAGCGGAATGGCCAGCCCCGACCGCTCCCAGATGGCCTCCGCGGCGGCCGGGTCGCACTCGGCCAGGGTCTCATCGACCACCACTGCGACAAACTCGCTATGGCGCAGGGCGGCCAGCGCGGCTTTGCGTCCTTCGGCCACTTCCACCTCCATGCCCAGCTGTCCAGCCACCACGGCGGCGCAGTTCCGCGCTCCCTCAATTCCAGTCACCATTAAGATGCTCATATCCCGCTCCTTCGTTCTGGTGTTAGCTGCCAGCCGCCAGCTCCCACCTTCTAGCTTTCAGCTCCGGCTTCCGGATGTTTGCCTGTGCGAACGCGGGTCGTTCCGGTACGGCCAATCCGCGCATGCACGAACTGAAAGCTAAAAGCTGATAGCTGATAGCTCCCTTTCGTTACTCTTCGCGCAGCGGATCGGCGATGCCGTACTCCTTCAGCTTGCGATAGAGCGTGGTCTTGCCGATGCCCAGCAGTTTGGCGGCCTGCAGCTTGTCGCCATGGAGGGTGCGGATGGCGCCCAGGATGGCCTCGCGCTCCAGATCGGCCAGGGTCCTGACCGGCGGCGGACCGGTTTCCCCGCCGGTCTCTTCGGAAGCCGCGGCAGCTTGCCGGGCGGCCAGGCCCTGCTGCTGCAGCTGCGTAGGCATATCACCCAGGTGCAGCACCGGGCCGGAGGAGAGGGCGCAGGCCCGCTCCACCGAGTTCTCCAGTTCGCGCACATTGCCCGGCCAGTCGTAGCGCATCATGGTGCGCAGCACCTCGTCGCTGAGCGTGAACTTGCGTTCGTGCTCGCGGCTGATGCGGTCCAGGAAGTGCGCGGCCAGCAGGGGAATGTCCTCGCGGCGGTCGCGCAGCGCGGGCAGGCGCAGGTTCACCACGTTGAGCCGGTAGAAGAGATCCTTGCGGAAGGTTCCCTTCTCGACCATGGCCGCCAGATCACGGTTGGTGGCGGCCACGATGCGCGCCTTGATGGGCACGCGGTGGGTGGCGCCGACCGGGCGAACCTCTCTTTCCTGGAGGGCGCGCAAGAGCTTGGCCTGCAGATCGAGCGAGAGCTCACCGATCTCGTCCAGAAACACCGTGCCGTCCTCGGCCGAGACCAGCAGACCGTCTTTCGAGCGGTTGGCCCCGGTGAAAGCGCCCTTGACGTAGCCGAACAGCTCGCTTTCGATCAGCGTAGGCACCAGCGAACCGCAGTCTACCGGCAGGAATGGCTTTTGCGCGTTGGGGCCGTAGGCGTGGATGGTGCGGGCCACCAGTTCCTTGCCGGTGCCGCTTTCGCCTAGGATCAGCACCGGATGGGAGCTCTGGGCGACCTTGGAGAGGATGCGGTAGAGCTTCTCCATCTCCCCCGAGCGGCCGATCATGGCGCCCAGTCCTTGCGAGAGACGGAGCTGCTCGCGCAACTGGCGGGTGGTGGTGTCGGTCATGTGGCTCTGGGCGGCGCGATCCAGCACCGTGGAGAGCTCGTCCATGGCGAAGGGCTTGGTGAGGTAGTCGGAGGCGCCACAGCGCATGGCCTCGACCGCCGTGTTCACCGAGCCCGAGGCCGTCATGGCGATCACCGAGGTGTCCGGATAGAGCAGCTTGATCTCCGAGACCAGATCGAGGCCCTGTCCGTTCCCTGCCGGGAGGTTGACCAGCAGGATATCGGCGGCGCGACCGCGCATCTGGCTGCGTGCGTGGCCCAGGTCACCGGTGCTTTCCACGCTGTAGCCCAGACTGGCGGCGATCTCCGCGCAGGCCGAGCGCACGGCGGGATCCGAGTCCACCACCAGCAGACGCATGCGCACCGCCGGCTCAGCAAGTTGAGGGATAAACTCCATGGTTCCGGTCTTGAGAGCAGTTGCAAGCATTGTATTCGCCTCGTGCGGGATTGGATACTTGGGCGCAGAATGACAGCGCGTGGAATCAGCGGGAAGCGATGGGAAGCACAATCTCAAAGCGCGCTCCCGAAGGGATGCGGGTGACAGCATGGATCCGGCCGCCCGCGGCCTCGATGATCGAGCAGCTGATGGCCAGGCCCAGCCCGCGATGAGCCGGTGCCCTGCCGCCATTGGCTGCGGGACTGCCTGTACGGGTGGTGTAGCCGGAGGCAAAGACCGCCTCCAGCGATTCGGCGGGAATGCCGGGGCCATTGTCTTCAACGGTCAGAACCAGACTATGTAACGAGCCGGCGACGCCGCTATCGGCCGCGCCGGGGTCGCCCTGCAGCTCGCGCAGGCCGATGCGGATCCACCCGCCCTGGGGCATGGCCTCGGTGGCGTTCCGGACGAGGTTCACCAGCACCCTGGTCAGGTCTTCGCCGGAGAGCCACACCGGCAGGGCCCCGCCTACAGCATCCACAGTGAGGGCGATGGCAGGGCCGGCCAGAGCCGCCAGCAGATTGCGGCTGGCCAGCACCTCCCGGGCGAGATTGTCGATCGGCACCGCGGGCAACTGCTCCCATGAAGAGGCGCGATGCAGCCCAGCCTGCTCGGGCTGGGCGCCGGGCATTGCCCAAGTCTGGGGAGCCTGGCGAACGTCGAGCAAGACCAGTTTTTCGACCAGATGGCGGCTGGCTGCGGCGACCAGGCGCAGTTCGTTGCTATAGTGGCGGAACTGCGGAGCCAGAACGCCTGGCTCCTGGAGAAGGTCGCAATACAGACCCAGCGCCGTGATCATGTTTCTGGCGTCGTGCACCACCTCGTCCAGAGTCTCGCCCGGGTTGCGCAGCGTGGCCAGGGTTTCCATGACCGTTTCAATCCGCTTGTGCTCGATCATGCCTAGACTGTTTCTTGCTTCGATCTGCGGCATTGGTTGTTTCCTTTCTGTACGCCTCCCTGGCCGGGTTGGGGGATCGGTCTCTTCCCTGCCCCTGATCCGTCTGTGGGGGCCTCCCGTTCCGGCAACCGGTGTGGGATTTGTCCTCTTCTGTTACACGTGGCGTGCCAAACGGGGACAGGTTTGCTAAGTTCCTGATAAGGGAAACCTTGGATCTCCAGTTTCCAGATAGCCCCGGACGGATCGTGGGGTTAACTTGGCCCAAAATGGGAGAGAAGCGGCCTGGAAATCGACGCTAACTTGTTTCATTACAAGAGATTGCAGCTTGATTCCTATTCCGGGGCCGTTTTACCCGGTTTTCCCTTAGCGGGAATGGCCCGTTCCGGTACCTCTCCGCCGCCTCCGCCTGCAGGCTGCTCCCGTACAATCGCCCTATGCACGCGACAGGCTCATTCTTCCGTCCCGGCGGCAGGAGCGCGGTCCAGCTTCGCCCGCTGATGCTTACCCCCGGATACGTCCAGACCGCCGAAGGCTCGGTGCTGGTCTCCCTCGGCAACACCCGCGTCCTGACCAATGCCACCATCGAGCCCGGCGTGCCTAGCTGGCTGCGCAACTCCGGCCGCGGCTGGGTGACGGCCGAATACGCCATGCTGCCCCGCTCCACCGTCACCCGCACCCCGCGCGAGAGCGAGCGCGGCCGCATCGGCGGGCGCACCCACGAGATCCAGCGCCTCATCGGCCGCAGCCTGCGCGCGGCCGTGGACATGCAGGCGCTGGGCGAACGCACGGTGATCCTGGACTGCGATGTGATCCAGGCCGATGGCGGCACGCGCACGGCGGCCATCACCGGCGCGGCGGTGGCCCTGGCGCTGGCGCTGAACGCGCTGGTGGCGGCGGGAACGGTGAAGACCTCTCCGCTCCGGCAACTGGTGGCCGCGACCTCGGTGGGCATTGTCGAGGGCGCGCCGCTGCTGGACCTCTGCTACGAGGAGGACGCGCAGGCCGAAGTGGACATGAACGTGGTGATGACCGCCGACGGCGGCCTGATCGAAACTCAGGCCACGGCGGAAAAAGGGAGCTTCTCGCGAGCGCAGCTGAATGGGTTGATCGATCTGGGCGTGGCGGGACTGCAGGAGATCTTCGCCGCCCAGCGCGCGGTGCTGGGCAATTAAACGGGCGCGATCTCTCACCCGTTCGCGCGGAACGATAAAGCAAGTCCCTCATCTCCGGTCGGGGCGATACGGCTTTGAATGCTGCCCTTTCAGCCTTGCTGGAGCGATCCCACGCGCTGGCGTATACTCGCTGATTCAGTTCAGAACCTGCTCCGGGAGGTTTCATGTCCTTGCTCTCACGCCGTGATCTTCTTGCCCTGATGCTGGCCGCACCCGCTGCCGCCTATGCCACCGCCTACGACTCCGGTAGCAGCGACGACTGGATTCCGCTCTTCGACGGCAAGACCCTCGACGGCTGGAAGCCGAGCGAGCACGAAGGAACCTTCTCGGTCGTTAACGGCCAGATCCTGGTCCACGGCAACCGCTCGCATCTCTTCTACGTCGGACCCGTTCACAACGCCGATTTCAAAAACTTCGAGCTGAACGTGGAGGTCATGACCCGGCCCCACGCCAACTCCGGCGTCTACTTCCACACCGCCTTTCAGCCCACGGGATTTCCCAAGGCGGGCTTCGAGGTGCAGGTGGCCAACACCTACCCCGGCGAGCGCAAAAAGACCGGCTCGCTCTACGCCGTGCGCAACGTCAGCGAGCAGTTCATGCCAGACAACCAGTGGTTCCGCATGAACATTCTGGTGCGCGCGAAAGAGGTGCAGATCCGCCTCAATGACATGCTGGTGGTCGATTACGTCGAGCCCGACCCTCCCTTCCGCGCCGATCCCAACTTCGACCGCGTCCTCAACCACGGCACCTTCGCCCTGCAAGGGCACGACCCAGGCAGCACCACATACTTCCGCAACATCCGCGTCCGTCCGCTGCCCGACGACCTCACCACGCCAGCCGACGAAATCCCCGTCGCCGACGACCTCTACAAGGAGATCATGCTCCTCGGCGAACAGAACTACCCGGTGGTCGATTACCACGTGCACCTCAAGGGCGGCCTGACCCTCGAGCAGGCGCTCGCGAGTTCGCGCCGCCTCGGCATCAACTACGGCATCGCGATCAACTGCGGGCTGGGCTTCCCGGTGCACGACGATGACAGCGTGAAAGCGTATCTGGAATCGATGAAGAACCAGCCCTGCTTCGTCGGGCTGCAAGGCGAGGGCCGGGAGTGGATGACGTTGACCTCGCCCGAGTCCGTGGCCCGCTTCGACTACTGCTTCACTGACGCTATGACCTTCCGCGACGACAGCGGGCGGCGGATGCGCATCTGGATTCCGGAGGAGACCGGCAACATCCCCGACGCCCAGGCCTTCATGGAGATGTTGGTGAAGCGAATTGAAGGCATCATGCACGAGCCCATCGACATCTACGCCAACCCCACCTTCCTGCCGCGGCAGATCGCCGCGGACTACGACGCGCTCTGGACCCCGGAGCGGATGAAGCGGGTGATCGACGCGGCCGTCGAGAACGACGTGGCCATCGAGATGAACAACCGCTACAAGATTCCCAGCGCAACCTTCATCAAGGCCGCCAAAGCGGCAGGGGCAAAGTTCTCCTTCGGCACCAACAACGGCGACGCCAACCTTGGCCGCATCGAGTACTCCATCCAGATGGTCCGGGAGTGCGGCATCCAGTGGCAGGACATCTTCGTCCCCAAGCCGGCGGATCAGAAGCCCATCCTGGTGAAGAAGTGGCATATGACGCCGGCATGAGGCGCCTGCGGCGGCTGGACCCGGCGGTTTCTTTTTGGGCGGTCTTCCTGGGATTCCCCGCTTTTCTTGCGCATTCCGGATGGGCTATAGTGGCTCATTGCCGCATCCGGCAGAGCTCACCAACAAGGACATGCGCGTCTGGTGGGAGTCCGGAGAGGAAGGGTCCGATGAAGATTACCGATACGATCGGAGCGGTGCTCAGGAACAAGGGCGCAGGCGAGATCCAGTCGATCACGCCGGAGCAGTCGGTCTACGAAGCCCTGGAAAAGATGGCCAGGCACAACATCGGCGCGCTGGTGGTGCTGGAGAACGGCCGGCTGGTGGGGATCATCTCCGAGCGCGACTACGCCCGCAAGGGCATCCTGCTCGGCCACCACTCGCGCGAAACGCACGTCAGCGAGATCATGACCACCCCGGTCGTCTTCGTCACCCCGCAGCACACGGTCGACGAGTGCATGGCCATGATGACCCAGCACCACTTCCGGCATCTGCCGGTGCTCGAGGGCGACAAAGTGCGCGGCATCGTCTCCATCGGCGACCTGGTCAAGTGGGTCATCAGCGGCCAGGAACAGACCATCCAGGCGCTGCAGGAGTACATCTCCGGCGCGTATCCGGGCTAGTGCAAAACCGCGGAGAGCAGCACCGTCGCGGCCAGCCCGCCCAGCGAGAGCAGCGTCTCCAGCACCGACCACGTGCTGAGGGTCTGTTTTGCGTCCAGCTCGAACAGCGAGCCCACCAGCCAGAAGCCGGAGTCGTTGACGTGCGAGAGGATCAGCGAGCCGCTGCCGGTGGCCAGCACCAGCAACTCCGGGTTGACGCCCAGGTGTCCGGCCATCGGCGCCAGCACGCCGGCGGTGACGGCGGTGGCCACGGTGGCCGAGCCCATGCAGACCCGCACCACGGCGGCCATGGCCCAGGCCAGCAGCAGCGCCGGCATGTGCAGCCGCATAGCCAGGCCCACGGTGGCCTGCGCCGCGCCGGAGTCGCGGAGAATGCCGCTCAGCGCACCGGCAGCGGAGAGAATGACCAGCACGCCGGCGATGGGGCCGAAGGAGTCGGCGGTGAGGCGGCGCAGCATCTCGCCGCGGTGAAGCGGCTTGACTGAGCGGGGCGCTGTGGTTGCATCACCCGGCGCCGCGGCCGGGTTGCTCATGGGGATATGGCGGCCGAGCGTGACCAGAGCCACGAGCACGGCGAGGACCATGGCCATATCCGGGCTGCCGGCCAGATGCATGATTCCGTTGAAGACGCTTCCGGGCGCGTAGAGGTTGTCCGCCCAACTGCCCACGAAGATGAGCGCGATGGGCAGGAGAATGGCGACCAGGGCGACCACCGCTCCGGCCGGAGCCGGCCCATGCGAGGATGCGGCTGCGAACTGCCGGGGTTCTGGCGGCGCGCCAATGCCTGCGCCTTCGCCAACCGGGAGCCACGCCTGTTTCCGCTCCCAGTGGCGGATCAGAAACCAGCCCAGTACCGGGCCGGCCAGCGCGGCAGCGGGAATACCCACGACCAGTCCCCAGAAAATGGTGCGGCCGACGTCAGCGTGATAGAGGGTAGCCGCGAGCATGGCGGAGGGGTGGGGCGGAATGAGGCCGTGCATGATGGAGAGGCCGGCCAGCACCGGCATCCCCACGAGAATGGGCGGACGGCCGCTGCGCCGGGCCGACTCAACAATAATCGGCATGAGCAGAACCAGACCGACCTCAAAGAAAACCGGCATGCCGACGACGATGCCGAGGCCGAGCAGCGCCCAGGGCAATCCGCGCGGTCCGCCGAGCTCGACCAGCACTCGGCCCAGCGAGGCCGCGCCTCCGGAAGAGGCGAGAAGCTGGCCAAGGATGGCGCCCATGCCGAGAATGATGGCGATGTGGCCCATCATGGTTCCGACGCCAGCGGTAAAGGAGAGCGGAACCTGCTTGAGCGGCATGCCCGAGGCGATGCCCAGCGCGACGGCGGCAATCGACAGCCCCAGCGCCGCATGCAGGCGCAGGCGGACGATCAGCAACAGCAGCAGAAGCACCGTACTGGCTACACAGGCCAGCAGATACCAGTCATGGGCAAGAGAGGCGGCAGCATTCACCGGGCGATTATTCCATAAAGCGGCAACCTCTCGCTCCGTACAGACTCCAAATAAAAGACGTTGCGCCGAAGGGTTCCCGCCTGTGACTCCTCGCACACATCTCCGTTGCGCGTCTCTGCTACCATAATCATGATTGCAGTTCCAGCCGCCCCTACGGTTGCAATTCGCCCTGACGGGGCCCCGAGCAAACAGGCGGCCGGACCCATCCGAGAAGGAGAATTCATTATGCCTCTAGTCTCCATGCGGCAGCTCCTCGACGAGGCCGCCAAGGGCGGTTACGGCGTCGGCGCATTCAACGTCAACGATATGGAACAGATCCAGGCCATCATGATGGCGGCCCGGGAAACCAACTCGCCGGTCATCGTCCAGGCCAGCCGCGGCGCGCGCAAGTTCGCTGAGGACCTTTACCTTTTCAAGCTGATCCAAGCGGCGGCGGAACTGAACCCCGATATTCCCATTGCCATGCACCAGGACCACGGCAACAGCTTTGACACCTGCAGGAGCGCCATCGAGCTGGGCTACACCAGCGTGATGATGGACGGCTCCCTCAAGGAAGACGGCAAGACCCCGTCCACCTTCGAGGAGAACGTCGCCGTCACCCGGCGGGTGGTGGACTACGCCCATGAGCGCGGGGTGACGGTGGAAGGCGAGATTGGCGTGCTGGGCGGCGTGGAAGACGGCCACGGCGCGGGCGGGTCGGGTCTGGAGCACATCACCGATCCGGACCAGGCGGTGGAGTTTGCCGAGCGCACCGGCGTGGACGCGCTGGCCATCGCCATAGGCACCAGCCACGGCGCTTACAAATTTACAAAGAAACCGGATGGCTCGGTGCTGAAGATGGATGTGCTGATCGCCATCCACAAGCGGCTGCCGAACACCCACCTGGTCATGCACGGCAGCTCCTCGGTGCCCAAGGACCTCCAGGACATCGTCAACAAGTACGGCGGCAAGCTGAAGCCGACCTGGGGCGTGCCGGTCGAGGAAATCCAGCTCGGCATCCGCAACGGGGTGCGCAAGATCAACGTGGACACCGACAACCGTTTGGCCATCACCGGGGCCATCCGTAAGGTGCTCTGGGAGACGCCGGAGAAGTTCGATCCCCGCGACTACCTGAAGCCGGCCCGCGAAGCCATGGCCAAGGTGGTTGCTCTGCGCATGACCCAGTTCGGCCAGGCCGGACACGCGGGCGACTACAAGCCCATTCCGATCAGCGAGATCGCCAAGGGCTACAAGGACGGCTCGCTCTCCACCCGTCCGCTGGTCGCTGCCAAGTAAGGCCTGCTATCAAGAAGCCTGAAGGAAAAGGAAGGCCCTTCCCGCACAGGAAGGGCCTTTGCTTTTGCCGGCCGCAAGCCCACGCCAGCAAAGAATATAGACGCTCCGGCGGACGGCGGCGGCTGGCCGATGCGGCTGTTCTCATTGCGCTTAAAATGCGTGTGAGCTGGCTCACAGTTCCCTTCCCACGGGTCGAGCTATGCTTTGTACCTGTCAAAGGAGGGCCAGTCCATGAGCCGGATATGTTCCGAATGTGCAACACAGATTACGGCTTCGTGGCGATTCTGCCCCCATTGCGGAGCCTCAGCTCCGGCCGCGGTCCCGCAGCCGGAGGAGAGAGAAAAAGCGCCCCTCCGCAACGCCTGGAGCGGGCTGGCGTTCGGGGTGATCGCCGCGCCCATCATGATTATTGTGGGTGTGATGCTTTGCCTGACCGGGCTGGGCGCATTTCTGGGCGTTCCACTGATTATCGGGGGCGTGCTGGCGCCGCTGGCCGGGCCGATGATCGGGTTGAACGAACTAAAGGGCGAGTGCCCGTGGTGCGGCGCGGCGGTGAGCAGCCTTGTGAAGAAGCCGGGCTTTCCCTGCCACGCCTGCAACCGGAGGATTGACATCCGCAACCGGAAGTTCGTCAAGGGCGAAGCTCCGGCGCAGTAAAGAGCCAGCACGGGAGGAGCACTGCGCGCGGCGGCCTGCAACCCGTAGTCTTGGCCGCGGCCTCGGCCGCCTGCGCCGGGCATTCATCTCTGGCCAAAGCGCCGCGTGTATACTGCGCCGGAGACGCTTCTGCCGCACAGCGGAGAGCGGTTTCCCTGCTCGACCGGGCTCTTTTCATTCCAACTCACGGAGATCTTCATGCACATTGAAACCTGGGCAAGACCGCGTTTTGCGGTCCGGACCGCAGGCCTGATTTTTGCTTTGGCTCTGCTCGTAACCACCTGCTCCGCGCAGCAGGATCCGATCCGGATCATCGCTCACCGCGGCGGCGTGGTCGATGGTCACCATCCGGAGAATTCCATCGGCGCCGCCAGGGACGGCATCCGCAGAGGCTACTGGATGCTGGAGATCGACCTGCAGGAGACCAAAGACGGCCGCATCGTGGTGCATCACGACGACTTCATGCAGTCCTTCGGCGTTTTCAAATTTCCGGCCGATATGACCATGGCCGAGATCAAGCAACTCAGGGCCGTCGAGGATCATTCGCGGCCGCCGGAGTTCAGCGAATTGGCCGCGGCGTGCAAAGGGAAGGTCCAGCTGATGATCGACACCAAGCCGCCCGGCCATCCCCTCGCCTTTTACCAGTCGATGGAAGCGACGCTGAGAAAGAACGGGCTGCTGGACGGGGCGTTCTTCATCGGGACCGAGGAGGCGCGGGCGTACTTCAAAGGCAAGGCGCGGATCAGCATCAGCGAGGACGAGATGAAGAAGAAGCTGGCGGCGGGCGAGGACCTGTCACACGACTACTTCCTCTTTGAGCACGGCAGGACGCTGGACGCGGAGGGCCTGGCGCTGGCGAAGAAGGCGGGGATTCCGGCGGTGGTGTCCATCAACGCGGAGCACTACGCCGGGACCAACCACATGGTGGCCGCGCACGCCGACGTGGAGAAGATGCTCAAGCTGGGCGTGACGTACTTCCAGATCGATTCCGATTACGACATGTGGCTGCGCTAAGCGGCCGGCTGCGCGCTCAGACGGCGGGGGCGACGGAGGGTTCCCGCGTCGGCGCGGAGAAACCGTTCGTCTCCTGGTCTTTGTATTGAAGCTGATAGAGCTTCCAGTAGAGGCCGCGCTGGGCCAGCAGTTCCTGGTGCGAGCCCATCTCGCGCAACTGGCCCTTGTGCATCACTAGTATCGTGTCTGCGCGCTGCACGGTGGAGAGGCGATGGGCGATGAGCACGCTGGTGCGGCCCTCGACCATGCGCTCCAGGGCGCCGCGGATGCGCAGCTCGGTGTCGGTGTCCACGCTGGAGGTGGCCTCGTCGAGGATGAGGATGCGGGGATTGTAGGCCAGGGCGCGGGCGAAGTTGATGAGCTGCTTCTGGCCGGTGGAGAGGGAGTTGCCGCGCTCCTGCACCGGCTCGTCAAACTGTTCCGGCAGGCACTCAATGAAGTCCAGCACGTTCACGTCGCGGGCGGCCTGGCGCAGTTCGGCTTCGGTAATGTCATCGTTGCCCAGGCGGATGTTTTCGGCCAGGGTGCCGGTAAAGAGGAATGGGTCCTGCAGAACCACGGCGAAGTGCCGGCGCAGCGCGGTCAGGTTGTGGTCGCGCAGATCCACGCCGTCGACCAGAATCCGGCCGGCGGTTACATCGTAAAAGCGCATCATCAGGCTGGTGAGGGTGGTTTTGCCGGCGCCGGTGTGGCCGACGATGGCCACCGTCTGGCCGGGCTCGATAGTGAAGGAAACATCCTTGAGGATCCACTCAATCCCATCGATAGCCGCCAAGGCCGCGGCGGTGGATTCATTGGCTTCGGCCTGGTCGGACGGCGGCCTGCTGCGCTTCGGTGAGCTTTTGATAGGTGAACCAGACGTGGCGGAATTCAATTCGGTTGCTTCCGTCACCGTCAAGCGGATGGGCGGGGTTGACGATCTCCGGCGGGGTGTCGAGCAGCTTGAAGATGCGCTCGCAGGCGGCCATGGCGGCCTGCAGGATGTTGTACTTGTCGCTGAGATCCTGAATGGGCCGCCAGAAGCGCTGCGAATACTGGATGAACATGGCCAGGATGCCGATGGTAACCGCGCCGGGAATGTGCTGAGCACGCTGAAGCCGCCTCGCCAGATGACCAGGGCAATGGCGATGGAGGAGAGCAGCTCGACGGCCGGGTAGTAGAGCGCGTAGGCGAAGATGGTGTCTTTGAAGGCGATCATGTGCTGGCGGTTGACCGTCTCGAAGTCGTGGTAGGCGCGTTGCTTCGCGGTTGAAGAGCTGGACCACGCTCATGCCGGAGATGTGCTCCTGGGTGAAGCTGTTGATGCGGGCGATGGCGGCGCGGACGCGGCGGTAGCTCTCGCGGACGTGGTCGCGGAAGATGCGGGTGACGATGAGGATAAGCGGGAGAACGGCAAAGGCCAGCAGAGCCAGCCACCAGTTGATGGTGAGCATGACGACGGCCATGATGGAGAGGTTGAAGAAATCGTCCACGATGGCCAGCACGCCGGCGGTGAACATGTCGTTGATGGCGTCGACATCGGAGGTGAGGCGCGTGACCAGCCGGCCCACGGCATGACTGTCAAAGAAGCCGATGTGCATGCGCTGCATGTGGCGGAAGATGTCGCGGCGCAGATCGAACATGATCTTCTGGCCGGTCCACTGCATCAGGTAGGTCTGGATGAACTCAAAGAAATAGGAGCACAGCAGCGCGCCCAGATAAATGGCCGCCAGAGCCGTGATGCCGCGGTAGGGGTCGGCGGGAAGATGGCGGGTGAGCCAGCTGGTGGCGGGACCGGGCTGGCCGGTGAGGTAGCGGTCGATGGCGACCTTGACCAGGTAAGGGCCGATGACGTCGCTGAGGGATTTGAGGCTGACGGCGAGCGCGGACACCGTGGCCTGCACCCAGTAGGGGCGCACGTAATGCGCCAGACGCCGGGCCAGCCGGGAGTCATACACCTTGCCGATCGGGTCTTCGTCGGGCTTGCGGGAGTTCTTCTGGTCTTCGTCGGCCATTAGTTAGATGAAGCTTCCTTCTTCATTGTACGGGGCAGCTTGGTGATCCCCGCTCAGAGCGAGCTGGGCTTGTGATCGGCCGGCTCGTCGGCCGGGGTGCGAAACAAGAACAGCCCGCGATGGCGAACCGGGCGGCTCTGCGTACGGGAGAGATTGGAGGCCGTCGAGACGCCGCTGAACAGGACAAAAAAGTCCCAAAACGCCCTGAAAAGGCCCTTTTTCTCTACATCAGCCATGGGGAAGAACCTCGCCAGACAAATCGGCGCTTCTCATCTTTCGATACCCTGCCCGCGCGCCCGGTCGCAGAAAAATCTGCCTGCGGCGGCAGCAACAGAGGGTTCTATTTCCCGGATTCCGGCTTAGGCGCAGGCTTCGCCGCGGGTTTCTTCGGGGGGGTTGAGACGCCCATACTCATGAGGAAAAACTTGAGCCCCTTGCGCAAGGTGTCGAGCGCGCTCATCGATCCAGCTCCTTTGGTATCGGCGCCGCCGGCTGCCGCCGCGCGCCTCTCACTTTTTCGCCGGCACGCTTGCCGAAGCCGGAGGCCGGTCGAGGAGAATATCGATGGCGGCCGGGGGCAGCGGCTTGTCTGCGTTGGCCAGCAACAGACTCACCTGCCACATTTGATGGTCGCTGAGGATCCCTTTGAACGACGGCATGCCGGTGAGGCGGATTCCGTTGGCGACCTTCCAATATGTCTCGCCGGGCGGGTCGTCGCTCACGCCAACCACTTCGCTGTTGTCGTGCTTTTCCCACAACGGCGGAGCCTGGGGATACATGTGCGCGGCGAAGCTGGACGGCTTGCCGTGAAAGCCGTGGCAGGCGGCGCATTGGTCGCGATAAATCCGCGCGCCGGCAACGAGGTTTTCCTCGTCGGGCTGGATGGGTGGGGCTTCCAACTCACGCTCGATGCGGGCTTCGAGGGGAACGTGGGTGATGAGCCGCTCCTCAGGCAGCGGCGGGTCAGCCACAGCCACCGGAACCGTTCCAAAGCGGAGCCACGCGAACACCGCCAGAGGAACCAGTGCGATTCCCAAAACGAATGCCAGCAAAAAACGACCCATCGTTCGACCCCTCCGTTGCCCTTCAATCCTACGACATGACACGGGCTGCCCGCCTCAGCCGGACTGTGAATTTCCCTTCATGGACGCGCCAGCGTGGAACGGATTGGCGGAGAGCCTTATCCGGCTACCCGCCGAGACTGGAACAGGCGCTGGCAGGGCTGCACGATTCCAGGATTACCCGCCCTCCTGAGTTCCTGCGAGGCCGCCGATTCCCTGGTGGTCGGGTCGATCTGGAGACATCGGCTCCGGGGTAGCGTCGTCCTGGAATCGCTTCAGTGCTTTGCGGAAGCGTTCAGATGCGCGGCATCGATCATCACCTGTTTTGATTTCAGCGCGGAGACGGGGATTTCAACCGCGCCTATCCGGTCGCTGGCCGGATCGTGCACGCCGACGCGCAGGAAGTACTCGCCCTTCACCGGCACATCGATTGACTGGCGGATCGAGAGGCCATGCGCCAACATTTGCGCGTAGCGCTCCGCGGGCAGGCTGGCTCGGCCAATGAGGGTGGCCGCGTTAACCAGCTCGCCTTTGGCGTTGTAGACCACCGCCGTGAATTCGATAGCTCCCACATAGTCGCCGCCTCCGGTGAGGGCCATCTTCACGCCGTGGATGTCAAGCAGCGCGTCGAGGATGTAACTGCGGAAGGGCGGCTTCATCAGCTTCTTGTTGGGCTTGCTGGGCACAGTCAGCTTGTCGCTAGTGCCGTCGCCGGGAACGACGCGCACGTCAAAGAGAATCTCGGCCGGAGTGGGGCCGCCACGAATCATGGCAGCCTGCATGGCGGTGACGGGCAGAACCTTCCTGCCGTGGGCCTGAGCGTCGGGATCGTCGGCGAAGTAGCCCTTGCGGTAAAAGAGGTGCTTCCCAGAGGGATTCACCCGAATCTCGATCTCGTGGTACTTGCCGTCCCACGCGCGCATGGGCGGCGTATAGGTAAACGAGTAGTAATTGGAGCCGAAGCTGACCGCGCTATCGACCGCCTGCTTGAGATCGTTGGTGTTGAAAAAGGCTTTGCCGCCGGTATCTTCGGCCATACGGGACATGGTGAGGTGCTCGATGGCGATTTCCTGCTGGAAGTCCCTGTTCGAGGCGGCAAAGGCCGTGGGGTAGCCGGGAGTGGTCGTGTACGAGCTGGTATCGCCGGCGGTGGGGCTTTTGGTCGCGAATCGCTTCCGGGCGGCCGGGTTGGGAACGTTAGTGTCCGGTCCCTGTTCCGAGGCGCTATCAACGGGGTTGTTGAAGAGGCCGCGGGCATCCACCGGATAGATAGCCACCTGGCTGCGCGCCAGAAGATCGGTGGTTTTGCGCACATCGTCGGAATATTCTGCGGCCGCGGAAAACGGGTCCTGCCGGTCGGCGTTGGGCAGAATTACGATGGGAAACCCGGCGGAGAACCAGATCACATTCTTGCGCCCGGGCAGGACGGAGAGATAGCGCGCCAACTGGCGCATGGCCTCGAGGGTATATTCGATCCGCTGAGTGGTCAGGTAGGTCTGCGTATCCTCCTCGAATTGCATCATGTCGGCAAGAATCTCCAGGCTGGTAGGATCGACGATCAACTCATTGTCCATGATCTTGGAAAGATCGTTGGAGGGGTGATTGAGCGGAGCGTCGGAGCCCGGGTTGTCGAGCAGATTTGAAGCTCGCATCGCGCCCCGCTTGGAGTCGATGGCCATTTTCAGCAGCTCCGGATCGGAGGTGAATCCCTGCAGCAGATACAGATGCGAGCCGAGGCCAAAGATGGCCATGCGCGTTCCCGGGGGCAGCGTCTTGAGGTAACTGAGCATCTGCTGGCGGACGTACGCCTGGTCGGTCAAGGACGTATTGAGGCTGTCAAGCAGCAGGATGTTCAGTGGAGCGTTGGCCGGAGTGGGGGTGTAGTTGGTAAAGACGTTCACGCCGAGATCCGGCATCCGCGGCCAGTTCTGTTGCGCGGCCGGGAGCGCCCGGTGCTCTTCGAGGTCTTGCGGCTTGACTGGCTTGCCATCTTCGCTGACGGTAAAGTCGGCGGCCTTGAGTCCATGGACGGGCTGGTTGTCGCGATCAAGCACGACCACGTCCTCGACCACCAGGGGGACGCGCAACTGGAGGTTGATCTGGCCCTGAGGGGGTGTGGAGGCGCCTGGCACGGCCTGCGGCCGAGCCGCGGGGACCGCCAGGCCCAGAAGGCCCCCCAAGCAGAGCAGGACCCGGGCACGAATGGGATGTGATAGGAGAGGAGTGAACACCAAGAAATTCATAGGCCTCCCTTCTGCCGCAATGGGCAGTAAACCCTTAGGGAGGGCAAGAAACTCCGAGGGCCGAACCAGGGGCGGGTATACCAGGCGATCCCAGCGAGGGGAAGATCCACCACCCTCTTCAACGCCACTCCGGCGGGATGCGAATTGCGAGAATTGTACCCCGGTTCTGAGGCATTGCGGCACAAATTTTGTTCCGGGTAACGGCAAGCACGGAAGCCGCTGTTCTTGCAGGGTTATTGCCTGGGCGGAGCACTCCGGCGCGCGGCCTGGATCATCGCCTGCAGCGATTTCAGGCCGCAGACGGGACTCTCGACGGCTTCGACCCGGTCGCTGGCCAAATCGTGTACGCCGAAGCACAGGAAGTACACTTCTTTCGCGGGTAGGTCGATGGGCCGGCGAATCAAAATTCCGCTGGACAACGGCTGGACGTAACGCGCGGGAGGCAGGTTGGCGCGACCGACATTGGTGGCTGCATTCACCTGATCGCCGCCGGCGTTGTAGACGACTGTCACGAATTCAAGGGCGCCCTGATAGGAGCCGGCGGTGGGACGCGTTCCGCTTGCGCGGCATGGGGTTCGTGGATTCCCGTCCTTGCGCCAGAAAAAAGGGCAAGGCGCTGACGCTTGCGCCTCCTGGGGTTCGTGATCTCCCACCCTTTTCGGCCGCCGCGGCGCCAGACTGTGAAAAGGATGGGGCAGGCAATCGTTCGCTATGGGTTCGTGGTTTCCCAGGTCTCATCCGCCGCGATCCGCCACGGTGGAAGACCTGGGCCGCCCGGCGCTCGGAGCTCAATGCGCTGGATTCGGCGACATCCTCTCTCGGGTCACATATTCATCAATGAAGTTCAGCTTGTCCTCGTACGGCGCCTTCTCCGCCTTGGGAGCATCACTGAAGTTCATCAACCGATCGGAGTTCGCGTCATAGGCCGGCCACTGCGGCAAGCCGGCGCCGTTGGGATCTCCGCTGCGGGCAAAATTGACCCACATGGAAGAAACGACCTCGCCCAACTTCAGGTCCACCGAACGCCAAGGCCAGTCCTGCAGGGGAAAGGCGTTGAAGACATACATCAACTCGCTGCCATGATAGGCGCCCCAGGATTGCGCCGGCCGCCCGCCCCACATGAGACCGGCAGGCATCGGGGAGATGTGAGTGAAGTAATACCAATAGACCCTGGAAGTCCCGGTCCTGGTTTGCAGGCGGGCTAGACGCCTTGCGCTGGCCATCGCACTATTGGTCCGAAAGGCATGCGCCGCGCTTGCAGCTTCGGCATCCGTGGCAGCGGGGTACAACTTGAGGTACGTGCCGGCCAGGTCGCCGAAGGTTTTCCTGGCGTACTCGGAGTAATCGGCAGCTTTGGGAGCGATCACCGGGCCGGGAGTGTCGTCTGCCACGGTGCCGACGATCAGAGGCACGTCGTTCTGTTTGCCCTGAGCGAAGATGGAATAGGCATCCTGGGGCAGCACCCAGCCGTCGACGATGGTTCCCATGGGTCCCATAGTTCTCGTGGTTCCCGTGGGCTGATGCCAGGCGACCCAGGCCTTGAGGATCTCGTCAGCCGATTTGCTGCGCAGCTCCGCAATCGAGGCGGCATCGACGGATTGCGCGAACTGGACGCCGGTCTTCTCGGCGGCGGCCAGGGAGGTTCGATTGGAGAGATTGTTGCCGCTCTCCATCAGCGCGCGCTGGAAAAGCCCTTTGGCAAGCGGGCTGGCCACCAGGCAACTTACGCTGGACGATCCGGCGGAGTGGCCAAAGATCATCACTCGGTCCGGATCGCCGCCGAAGGCGGCAATGTTGCGCTGGATCCACTGGAGAGCGGCGATCTGATCGAGGAGCGCGTAGTTGCCGGAGGAGTGATGTTCGGATTCCCGGGTCAGGTCGGGATGGGCGAGGAATCCGAAGACGTTCATCCGGTAATTGAAGCTGACAAAGACCACGCCCTTCTTGGCCAGATAATCACCGTCATATTGGTTTTCAGAAGAAGCGCCCCGGGTATTGCCGCCTCCATGGATGAAGACCATGACAGGCAGTTTATCGGCGGGGGTGTGGGCCGGCGTCCAGACATTGATGAACAGGCAGTCCTCGCTTACCGGGAGAGCGCCTTCCCTCCAGGCATTGCCTTCGGTATCGGTGGGCGCCTGCATGCAGGCGGCGTCGAAATGGTCGGCCGCCCTCACGCCCTGCCAGGGAATGACAGGCTGCGGAGGCCTCCAGCGCAAATCGTTGACCGGCGGGGCCGCATAGGGTATGCCCCGGAAGGCGCGGATGCCAAATGTCCATTGCGGCGCAGGAGTGCCGGAGATCAGGCCGCCATCTACCCGAATCGGCTCCGGCAGGGCCGTCAGTGAATTACGTTGCGCAGAGGCGGTTGCCGCCACGGCCAGGATCACCACGGGTAATGCCAATCGACCTTTCATTTTGTGCATTCCTTTCCCATGCTTCCAAACTGCAGCCGCATTTGTAGCAGTACAACGCGTGAATGCGCCAGCTATTGTCTTACCGGGGCGCCTGTGGTGAGGCAGCCGGCGCTTGCGCGCCCTGAGGTTCGTTGCCTGCAGGCTGCAGGTCGGCAACGGGGATTTCGACGGCGCCGACATTCCCGCTGGCGGGATCGTGGAAGCCGACGCGGAGGAAGTAGGCTCCCTTGGCTGGCACGTCGATGGACTGGCGGACGATGAGGCCGTTCGCCAGCACCTGCGCGTAGCGGTCGGGCAGCAGGACGACGTGCCCGAACCGGGCTCTTTGATTCACCACATCCCCGTTCGCGTCGTAGACCACCATGGCGAACTCGATGGTGCCCTCGTGAGCGCCGGCGGCGTCGGGCATCAGGTTCAGGCTGTGGATGTCGAGGCGGGCGTTGAGTGTGCAGGTGCGATAGGGCGGCTGCATCAGTTTTGGATCGGGACGGCTGTCGGGAATGAGCTGCCCCGCGGTGTTGTCCGCGGCGGTGACGCTGACGTTGAAGATCAGCCCGCCGGGATCGGGCGCGCCGTGCATCATGGCCGCCTGCATGGCGCTGGGCTGCGGCAGGGGATGGCCGTGTTCATCTTCTGATGGATTGTCGGCATAGTACCTGCGGCGGTAGTCGAGATGGAGTCCGGGCTGGTTCACCCTAATGTCAATCTTGTGCATCTTGCCGTCCCACTTGCCGGAGGGCGGCGTGTAGGAGAGGGTGTAGTAGTTGGACCCGAGGGCGATGGCGCTCTGGACGGCAGCTTTGAGGTCGCCATTGTTGTAGAAGGCCTTGCCGCCGGTCTGCGCCGCCATCTGGTCCATCGTCGCGTGCTCCTCAGTGGTCTCCCTGCCGAAATTGCTGACCGCATCGGCGCCCTCAGTACCCCAGCCGCTTCCGCCAGGGCTCCCGCCGCCCCTGAGCTCCTGCTGTGTGAAGGTGGTGCCGTTCTGGGAGGTCGGCCTGGAAGCATCCATGGCGGAATCCGTGAAGAGACCGCGAGCGTCGACCGGGTAAATGGCAACCTGGCTGCGGCGGAGCAGATCGTCCGTCACCCGTACGATATCGCCAAAGTGGGCCTGAGGTGAGTTGCTGAACATAGCGGATGAAGCCTGGGCGCTGCTGTCCATCTGGGTCGAGGCCACCGCCGCGGCTGCCGTCTGGGTGCCGTTCGGCATGATGTCGAGCGGGAAGGCTCCGGAGAACCAGATGAGGTTTTTGCGGCCGGGCAGGACGGAGAGATAACGGGCTAACTGGCCCATCGCCTCAAGGGTACGTTCTGTCCTCTGCGTAATCTGCTCGGCTGCAACATCCCCCTGCACAAATTGCTGCATGGCGAGAAGTTCCTGGTACTGTCCCTTGACCGAAAGGAGCTCGCCAAGCTCGGCGAGGCCCTCCGCCTCGGCTCCCGGGCCACCGGAGACGGGATTGTCGAGCAGAGCCGAGGCCTGCGCGCCGGATCCCTTGGCGTTGATGGCGGCTTTGAGCAGCGCGGGGTTGGAGGTGAATCCCTGCAGGAGATAAAGATGAGTGCTGAGGCCGTAGATGTCGATGGGCACGCCGGGCGGCAGGGTGGTAAGGAACTTGAGCATCTGCCTACGGACGCTGACCTGTGCGTTCATCGGCGTGTTCAAGGCGTCGAGCAGGAGGATGTTCAGCGGGGCGCCAGTGGGCACGGCGTTGCGGTTGGTGAAGACGTTAGGGGCCAGCATGAGCGGAAGGGACGCAGCGGCGGACTGCGCGGGGGCAGCCGGAGCGGCTGCGGAGTGCTCCTCAAAGTAGCGCGCTGTGATCGCCTTGCCTTCGTCGGTGACGCTGAAGTCGGCGGAGGTAAGGCCGTGGACGGGCTGGTTGTGGTTGTCGAGTACGACGACGTCTTCAACCACGAGCGGGACCTGCAATTGGAGGTTGTACTGCGTGGCCGGAGGCGCGGACTGGGAGTGCGCTACGGGAACGGCGAGGAACAGAAGGGCCGCACAGCCGAGGAGAGCTTGAACTCGCCCTGCAGTGGTAGCTGAAATTGCGATCATCATGGGGTCAATCTTTCCTTTCTGCCGTGCAAAATCGATCGCGTGGTGCGGGACAAACGGGTTCACTTGCTTAACGCTGCGCGGGCAGGATGCGGACATCGCCACGCATCAGGTGATAACCGGTGAAGGTAGTGTCGTTGATCTGAGTTTGCAGACTGCCGCTATCGAGGACGGTACGGAGAAGCGCCACGCCCCTGAGGGGACAGATGTAGTCTTTGCCACCGAGGGCGACGGAGCCGTAATCAACGACGATCGCGCTCTCCATGACCTCCTGAGAGCGCAGCGAGTTGGCGACGATGCAGATGCGCAGGATGGCGCCCGTCGCGGGATCGATGGCGATCTCGCCATGATATGCCGGAAACAGCTTTTCCTCGCGCATGCCATGCTTGAGCGCGAGCAGGTAACTGGAGTGGCCTTCGGCGACCCTGTACCGGAAGACGGCGAGGTTGCCGAGAGGGCTCTGTTGCCAGTAGCCCCACTCCACCGAGCCGTGCACGGCGTCATCGAGAACGACGGAGAGGATGGGGCCGAACTCGCCGGCGGTGGTGAGACCAGTATCAGGCCGATTGATGGAGGCGCGGTCCATCTTTTCGTCGCCGCACATCTCCACGCCGTCGCGGTAGCTGACCTGGACGGTGGTCCGCATGGTGTAGTGCAGTGGCTGGGCGGCAATGATCTGCTGCGAAACGCCGCCGATGTTCTTGAGGGCGGTAGTCCCCAAAAACCCGGTTCGGCTTGCGGCTTCCGGAACCACCATGATGTGCTCATCCCCTACGCGGACGGGGTCGTCTTGAAAGTGCTGGGTGGTGCGAGTGGCGGAGAAGTCCGGGAGCTTGATGAGGGTCTGGGCGACGTAATCGATGGCGTGCGAGAGAATCGCGCCTTGAGCTTTGGGGTCGGGCGGCGGATCGGGGAGCATCTCCGCGGGCGGCGGCAGAAGGAGAATGGATTTGTCGGCAAGGGCGGTGAGCGCGTCGCGGCTGTGACGGCCGGGAAGCGCGGATTGCCACTGGGCGAGCCGCGCTGCGGAGACGCGCTCGGTGGGGACCATGGTCTCCAGTTCTTTGGCCATCTTGCCGTCGGACTGCCCGTGCGCGCCGGCAAGCCACTGGCCGAGCTGGGCGACGGTAACCAGCTGGATCTTGTTTGCCGCCCAGGACGGTGATGCGGCGGCGAGCACGAACACCAGCAAAGAGACGATAGGTCTCATCCCACACCGCCCGCGACCGACAGCAAAAGTATATTCCTGTTGCGACAGGGGTTGGGGGTGATTCACAGGCAGTGCGGGAGGAATTCCGCCGGGCGCGTCGGAGACTGTGTGCGGAAAAAACAGGTAAAACCGGCGGACATGGGTTGAAAGCCGTGAGGGCGCGCGCACAAGCCTCGGTCCAGATGATTTAATACGGAATGGGGGAAGCGCTGCCCGCGGGCAGCAGTGAGCTTCCGCACTCCCGTGGAGGAAACCCGAAGCCGATGTCTTCATTTCGCCGTCTTGCCCTTCTGCTGGCGCTTAGTGTGACCGCCGCGCCGGTTCTTATTGCGCAGAGCTCGAGTTCGAGCAGCAACCCGACAGCCTCGAATCCGGCCCAGACGCAACCGGCGCAGAGCGAGACGGATCAAGGGACGAGCGTGCAGGCGCGCATCCGTGCGCGGCGGGAACAGCGGCGCGCGGCCGCCATCCATGAAGCCTACGACAACCTGTGGGACGCGTACGTGAACCTGGGCTACCTGCGGTTCACACCCGGCCCGAACGCGCAGCGGACGACCTATTACGGCTGGGACGTGGGTTTGACGCGCTACTTCAGCGAGCGGCTGGGCGTGACTGTGGATGGGCGCGGCTACGACGGAGTCGCCTATGTGGGCCTGAATTTCAGCTCCATTACCCGGCCGAAGGTGAGCACCTATGCGGCCATGGCCGGGCCGACTTACCGCTTCTACCTGCAGCCCAAGTACGCGATCTCCGGGCGGGTGCTGGGGGGCTATGCGCATGGCAACTTCACCGGCGACACCAGCGGCTTCGGCTCGATCTGCCCCCCCGGCGGCAGCCAATGCCTGCTCTATCCCAACAGCACCAGCTACGCCGCCAGCGTGAGCGTCATGGGCGAGTGGAACATGGTGCCGAATGTGTCGCTGCGGCTGGCCCCGGAGTACTTCCTGACCGGGATCGGCGGGGCCGCGCAGTACGACCGCGGATTTACCGGCGGCGTCGTGTATCGCTTCGGCAAGCAGTAGAATGCTGGTGAATCCGGAAGCCTGCCGCGGGCGTTGTGAACGGGGCGAGCTGCGGAGAATCGGGGAGCGAGTTCATCCATGAAAGAGACATTGTCCCGCCGCACGTTCGTCCGCAACGGCGCGCTGCTGGGGGCGGCTTGCGCCGCGTCCGGAATTCCGGCGACGGCCGAGGCGCTGCCGGAGAGCGGCAAGCCCTCGCCCGTTCATCTGGGTCTGGCCAGCTATACCTTCCGCAACTTCACCCGCGCGCAGATGATCGGCTTCATGCAGCAACTGCATGTGCGCGACCTGAACTGCAAGGACGCCAAGGATCATCTGCCGATGGATCCGGCGTCCGAGGCGCAGGCGGTAGCCGACTACAAGGCGGCCGGCATCCGGCTGCACGCGGCGGGAGCGATCTACTTTCAGACCGACGACGAGAAGGATATCCGCGCGAAGTTCGAGTACGTGAAGCGGGCGGGGATCGGGGTGATCGTGGCCGGCGACCCGACGCCGGATTCGCTGAGGTGGATCGAGCGGTTCGTGAAGGAGTACGACATCAAGATTGCCATCCACAACCACGGGCCGGAGGACAAGTTTTTCCCGTCGCCATTTGACGTGCTCAAGGCGATCAAGAATCTCGATCCGCGGATCGGAGTCTGCATCGACCTGGGCCATGCCGCGCGCGCCAACGCGAACCTGGTGGAGGCGATCCATGCCACCGGGCCGCGGCTCTACGATCTGCACATCAAGGACCTGACCAACCTGAAGGATAAAAACAGCCAGGTTGCGGTGGGCGACGGCGAGCTGCCCATCCGCGAGATTTTTCAGGCGCTGATTGCGATCAGGTATCCGGGGTTTGTGGACCTGGAGTACGAGGTGCATGGGGATGACCCGATGCCGGGGGTGATTGCCAGCTTTTCGTATATGCGCGGGGTGCTGACGGGGATGGGGTATCTGGGGAATGGGGTGAATTACCAGATCTGAGCGAGGCAGCAGGTCAGCAAAGCTGGCGAGTCGGCGAGTCAGCGGGGAGCCCGGATGGTGCTTTGCACCGTCCGGGCCCTCGACGTTTCAGGTGAGGATGGGCACGCCGTCCGCCCGGCGTGGCCGGGACCTGTAAGCACAGCTCGGGGGTACCCCCCCACCCCCCTATTTTGGGGATAAAATCCTGCGGCACATCAACTTACGCAGGGGGTTGCGCTGTAAAATCCTCTCAGCATTGAAGTTATTTGCAGAATCGTTTCCCAAAAGGAGTTACAGGCGTTTTTTCGGGTAAATCCCGATTTTTGTCCTGCATCCTGGCACCGTGAGCGGCCCCAGGCCTGAAGGCCGTTTTGCTTTACCTGGCCGGGTTCCGGAGGCTGAAACCTCCGGCTCCCTCCGTCGCCAGATACGTGGTGCAGGAGTGGCTATGGTTATTGTGCAACAAAGGAGGGAAATTATGTGCAGGAAGTTAACAGCTGACAGCGGACAGCGGGCAGCAGGCGGCGGGGAGGGCCGGTTTGCGTCCGGGAGCTAAGTAGTTTCTGGGTTGGCGGTCATACGCCCACGCTCCTCAAAACCGCGTTGTCGTCGTAGTGGTCTATCAGAATGCAGTGTCATCTTGCGCAGCGTAGCGGAGTCGAAAGATCTGCGGTTGCTTCTTCCCATTCTCCGGCTTGCCGGTAAACCGCCCAGAATGGTAAACAGGATTAGAGTTACGGATGAGGGACTCGATTATGCACTCGTTGAAAAGCTCGATTTTCCCTTGAGGAGTCAAGGGCGGGCTACGACTCCGGCGCGAAAAAAGGACCAAAACCGCTGACGAAATCCTCGCCAGCGTGGCCGCCTTTGCAAGCGAATCTCTGACTTAAGACGCTACTGCGGGCTGCATAATCGACATTTCTGCGTTCGCGCACAAAGGTGCGCCCCAGAGCGAACCCAGGTGTAAAAAATTCGGGCACGATTCGACGGATCGCTGACGGCGGCATCCAAATAGCGCGAGGATTTGAAATTGAAATCACGAAACCGGCTCGTTACCTTGGCGCAAATCGTGTTTGTCGTGTGGATCGCTTCGCCGCTGCTGCTGGGCGCCGACGAAGGTATGTGGACCTTCAACAATTTCCCCTCCCACACGGTCGGCGTGAAATACGGTTTCGCTCCATCCCAACAGTGGCTGAATCACGTACGCTTGTCCTCTCTGCGCATTGCGGAGGGATGTTCCGCCTCTTTCATTTCTCCGCAAGGCTTGGTGATGACCAACCACCACTGTGTCCTGCAATGCGTCCAGCAACTCTCTACGTCCGCGCAAAATTTCGTCCAGAACGGTTTCATCGCCCAGACCCCGGCCGAAGAGAGGAGATGTCCCGTCTTCGAGCTCGATCAGCTCATGCAGATCAGCGACGTCACCGCCGATGTACAAGGAGCCATCGCGGGAAAAACGGGCGCCGCTGCAGTTGCCGCGCTGCATGCGAAGGAAGCTGAGCTCGAAAAAAGTTGCGGCTCGGATCCGGCGATTCTCTGCCAGGTCGTCTCGCTTTACGAGGGCGGCGTCTACGATCTTTATCATTACAAGAAATACACCGACGTGCGCCTCGTCTTTGCGCCTGAAATGTCGGTCGCGCAATTCGGCGGCGACCCCGATAATTTCAATTTTCCGCGCTACGATTTCGACATTGGCCTGGTGCGCGTGTATGAGGACGGTCATCCGATTTCGAGCCCCAATTATCTGAAATGGAGCGCCAACGGCTCGAAGGACGGAGAACTCGTCTTCGTTTCCGGCAATCCCGGCGGGACCGGCCGCCAGCTTACTGTATCGCAGCTTGCGTTCGAGCGCGATACGGTTCTTCCCAATTTCATTCCTGCGGTTTCCGAACGCCGCGGCCTGCTCGAGCGCTTTGTTACCGAAAGCCCGGAACGCGCCCAGGAAGGCACCGAAGCCCTGTTTTTCGACGAGAACACCTATAAAGTCATCTTCGGCCGCGAGCAGGCGCTCCTCGATCCCGAGTTTTTCGAGACGAAAGTCCGCGAAGAGCAGCGCCTCCGCAGCGCCGTCGAGGCCAATCCTAAGCTCGCCGCCGATCAGTCCGCCTGGAACGACATCGCGCAAATCCAAAAAGTAAGCGCCAACCTTTTCGACGAGGGCTTTGCCACGGGCCTGTTTCGCTACTCAGACCTGTTGAGCAACGCGATCACGCTGGTGCGCTCGGCCGATCAGCGCATGCTGCCCAACGGCGAACGCCTGCCCGGGTACACCGATCAGGCGCTTGTCGGCATTCACCGCGATCTCGCCGCGCCCGTGCCGATTTACAAAGACCTGGAGGAAATGCAGCTCCGCTGGATTCTTTCCCAGGCGCGCCGCCAGCTCGGTGTCGGCGATCTGCTGGTGGTGAAGATGCTGGGCAAAGAATCTCCCGAACAGCTCGCCAATCGCCTCGTCAGCGGCACTCATCTCGATCAGGCGAGGGTCCGTGAGGATCTCTACAACGGCGGCGAATCCGCCATCGAGGCCTCGACCGATCCCATGATCGTGTTCGTCCGCGGCATCGAGCCCGACCTGCTCGCCTTCGTGAAACAGTCGGAGGCTCAGATCGAGGCCCCCACGCGCGCCGCTGCCGAACGCATCGCCAAAGCGCGTTTTGCCATCTACGGCACCAGCGTCTATCCCGACGCGACTTTCACTCTGCGCCTCAGCTACGGCACGGTGAAGGGGTTTACCGACGCGCGCGGCCATTTCGTGCAGCCCTACACCACGATTGGCGGGCTCTTCCTGCGCGCTACCGGCGCGCCGCCGTTCAACCTGCCGGATAGCTGGCTGAACGCCAAGCCGAGCCTGGACTTGTCTACACCTATGAACCTGTGCACCACAAACGACATTATTGGTGGCAACTCCGGCAGTCCGCTGATCAACGAGAATGGCGAAATCGTCGGCCTGATTTTCGATGGAAACATCTTTTCCATCGGCGGCGATTTCGGCTACGACGCGGCCAGGAACCGCGCCGTAGCCGTCGACAGCCGCGCCCTGCTCGAAGGGCTGAGCAAGGTTTATCACCTCACCCGCATCGTGAATGAAATCCAATCCGCCCGGCAGTAGCTACGAAATGGCGAGTGTGGCGCCCGCTGCCACGAAAATCTGGTTCACATCTCGATTTCTCATACTTATCTGCTTATCAAGGGGCGCGAGTGTGTTGGCCGGCAATGCGGAAATTTGCCAGTTTTGCGTTCCAAAAGAGCAACTGCAGATCCTTCGCTCCGCTGCGCTTCGTTCACGGCTCTGGGATTTCGTGCCGACCAATCTGCATGGACGCGGCACAAGGTCCCGATAACCGGCCAAGGAAACGTGGCGGACTAGAACTGGTTGCATAACTCCCCCGGCACGATCAGGAAGCGTCCCTCAGGGGTTAAAACCCCTGATTTCATGCTCCTTTTACGGCACGCGACCCACCCACTGGGTGGGTTCCCCGGCCATGCCCTTTCAAGGCGCTTTTTATGCGACCAGTTCTACGGGTGCCGATGCGGCCATTGACCGGCTCAGGGGTTAAAACCCCTGATTTTATGCTCCTTTAACGGCACGGCTAAAGCCGTGCCCTTTCAAAGCGCTTTTTATGCAACCAGTCCTACGGGTACCGATGCGGCCGTTGACCGGCTATTGACTGAAAGGGACACCAAGCGTGAGGAGAGCTGCGTGAGGCGGGCGAGTTTGCGCACCAATGATTTTGGGCGCTTTCCCCATCTCTTCCCAGACCCGAATCGCCGCGGGATTCATATAAAGCAGTCGTATCTGCTCACGGCTCTCTCCCCGGAGACTATAGATGCTGATTGCCGTCAAGAGGCTCCTCTGCCCGGACTTGATCAAGTACGGTCCCATGCTGACGGCCGGCGCATTTTCGATGTTCCGCACGTCCTCCGCGCTTTGGGCAACGATCTGATAATTCAGCGCTGCCGGGGTATGTTCCGCGATAAGGCTTTCTAGAAGATCGTTCGACGTGAAACCGGAGTCATATTGTTGGATGCTCATCATGCGCCTCGCAGGGAAATCCAGTAGTACCGCCGCCAGCAAAACTTGCAGCGAACCGGGCGGAGAGCAAACATGCCTAAGAGATCATCGAAGGAGTGCAACTCGGCTGGTTTGAATTGAACGCACTTGCAGCGGGGGCACATTCGTCGCATCCACAGCACTCTCGGCAGCCAACGCGGCCAGGTCATCGCATCAGCGTTCATCGGGAACTTCCTTTCAGTGGAACGACGGCATGCATCACTGCTCGGTTCCGTCTCCCGCGCTGGAATGTGTGTCGAGCCATGAGAGCAGATAACGGATGCTGCCTGTAGCCAGGGCCACACAGGAATCGGCAGCCCCGTAGTAGAGATGAATTGTGTCCCCATCCGCACCGATGGTTTGGCCGCAGGGAAACACAACATCCTTCACATCTCCAGCGCGCTCGTATGGGGCTTCGGGACCGAACATCCAGGAGTCACCCCGTTGCAGACAGACCTCCGGTCGTTCCAGGTCAAAGAGGGCGAGACCCAGGCGATAAATGCTCCCCGCGGCGGTTTGCCGCACTCCGTGGTAGATCGTGAGCCAGCCTTTTGGCGTTTCGATGGGCGGAGAACATAGGCCAATCTTGTTCGCGTCCCACCATCCCCCGCGCCGCGCTGCCAGGATGACTTTATGGTTGCCCCAATGCTGCAGATCGGGTGAGTAAGAAATCCACATGTGAGCGCCAAGCGTAGTCATCGGCCGATGGATCAAGGCCCAGTAGCCGTTGATTCTTCGCGGCAGCAGCGCGGCATCCTTATCTTCGGCCGGCATGATCACGCCGAACCGCTTAAAGCTCCGGAAGTCCTTTGTGAGCGCCAGTGAAACTCCAGGACCGCCGCGCGCAAAGGAGGTATACGCCACCGCATATTGCTCGAGTTCCGGAACATAGGTGATGCGTGGATCTTCGATGCCCCAGATTTCCTCAGGGTATTCTTGGGGATTCGCCATTAGCGTTGGCTGGGCATCGATGCGCCATCCGTCGATTCCATTCTGCGAACGTGCGGCGCACAAGTGCGACAGGCCGCTGCGGTCCTCCACGCGGCAAAGCAACAAGGTGTCTCCGCCGGGTAGCCGCGCGGCTCCGGCGTTGAAGACGCTGTTGATTGAATAGGGCCAATGCTGCCGGCTAAGGATCGGATTGCCGGAATAGCGCGTGAACAGCGGAAGGTCCGCGCATGGCCCCGGTTTCGCCTGTTCCAAAGCACTAGCCTCCGGCAAAGCCGCTGGATCAATAAGTGGATTCAATGGGAGATACTCATTTCCTGGTACGTTTCTTCTGCGTGGGCCACTTTCGCTCCCTGCATTTCCAGGAGCGCCATCAGGAACGAAAGCGTTGATTCGGCTCCCTGGTTTTCATTGACGCGGTCGGGATGAAGTCCATCTTTGCATCCGCCCGTTGTTGCATCGTAAAGCGGTACCTGCAGATCGTTTTTGCCCAGGAACCACCTGAAGACACATTGGGCTTCCGCACTCCAGCGCTCGTCGTGCGTTAGCCTGTATGCCTCAAGACAAGCAGCGATCGTTGCACAGGCTTCGACGGGCTGCTGATCGAAGCGGGCCTTCTCAGCGCCCTCGGAGAAGCATCCGCTGGAGCCGATAGGCACGAAGATCTCTCCGTCACCGCAGTGCTGAGCAGCTACAAGCCATTCGAGCGACTCGACTCCCACCTCGATCATCTTCTTGTTATTGCTACGCCCACCGGCCAGGATGAGCGCCTGCGGCAGCCTCGCATTCGAGTACGCGAGACTCTTTTCAAACCAATGCCAGTTCTCGGAGTGGCTGCGCTCGTAAATATCCAGCAGGCGATTGGCGAGCATGTTGCGAACGCTCTGAATGGCCCTGTCGCCGGGGAACCAGTCGAGATAGGCCTGCAATCCGAGAACACTGAATGCCCATGCACGCGGGCTGCTGAACGTTAAAACCGCAGGCACGGCAGCCTCAAAGAGTCTTCCTGCCGCTCCGCGCAACCCCGCATTCTGCGATTGGCCGAGCACCGATCCCAAGGCCCATAACGCGCGGCCATGGCTGTCTTCCGATCCAACGTCTTCCCGCCATGTACGGTCGTAGCCAAAGAAATTCCTGAAGCGGCCGACATCGGAATCAAATGCGAGCCAGAGAAAAGCCAGGTACCGGCGAGAGAGGTTGAGATGGTCCTCCCTGTGCTCACGCCCAATACTCTTATCCAGAAGAGTGGACACGATGAGTGCCCGTGCGTTGTCGTCGGTCGTATAGCCCTCGCGTGTGTTGGGCACAGAGAAGATAGCGTGCTGCAACATGCCCGTGTCGTCGGTCATGGTTAACAGATGAGCGGTGTTCAGAACCGGCAGGTGTTCCATCGGGTCTATCAGTTCCAAGGCGGCATCGTCCAGTTGGGCAGCCCTGGGCTGCAACGAGCGCTCGAAGCGCGCCCGCTGAAAGGTTGCCATGTAGGCCCGCGCGGTCGTCGGCCATGTTGTTCCGCGAGAGTGCAGATACGCTCGCTTCCGCATGGCATGGCGCTCTGCATCGTTCTCTAGTAATGCGACAACCGCCTCTGCGATGGCATCCGGATTCTCGAACGGGACAATCACGCCTCTCTTGTCCGCGAGCAGTTCCTTGGCGTGCCAGTAAGGTGTGGAGATAATTGCCTTGCCGGCTCCAAGCGCGATGGCCAGCGTGCCGGAGACAACCTGCGCCTCCTGCCGGTAGGGCGTGATGTAAATATCGGCTGCGCCCACGTGCTCCACAAGTTCTTCCGCACTCACAAAGCGATTATTCAGAATCAAACGGGAAGAAACACCAAGCCGCTCGGCCAGCGCCTGCAACTCTTCGCGATAGCGCTCGCCTTCGCGCCGGCGGATATGGGGATGCGTCACTCCGGAGACGATATACACCACGTTCGGATGCCGCGCCAGAATCGCCGGTAGCGCCCGAATGACGTTTTCAATTCCCTTGTTCGGAGACAGCAAGCCGAATGTAAGCAGAACGGACTTGCCTTCCGTGCCAAACCGGTCCTTGAAATAGTTGGGATCCATAAACGGCATGTCCGGCACGCCGTGCGGGATCACATCGATCTTTCCGCTGGGAACCGCATACACTTCGCGCAACAGTTGGGCCGCCAGTTCGCTCATGACGACCAGGCGATCGGAGAGCTGTGCGATCTCTTCGAGCACGATCCGTTGATTTGCGTCCGGTTGGCGCAGAACCGTGTGCAGCGTAGTGACCAGCGGCATTTTCAATCTGCGCAGCAAGGCCAGAATGTAGCGGCCCGCGGCGCCGCCGTAGATGCCGTATTCATGCTGCAAGCAGACGAGATCGTTGCTGTTGAAATTCAGAAAATCGGCGGCCCGCTCATAGGAGGCAATATCCTCCTGCGTCAGCTCCAGGCGCACTTGTTCCGGATAGTCGTAGCTCGAATCAGGATCGTTGACGGGAATGGCAAACAGGCGTCCTTCTCCGTATTCGGCTGCGAGCGCGTTGCACAAGTCGGTTGTGAACGTAGCAATGCCGCACTCCCGCGGCAGATAATTCCCAACAAAAGCGATGCGCGTGGGCAATGGCAGGCGGCTGGCTTTCAACGCGACGGGCAAAGGAGCTGACGTATCAGTGCTTCCAGCCTGTGTCTCGGAACGTATTATCTCGGTGAAAGACATCCTATCCTCTTTTCAATCGCGGTTCGATCCGTGCTTGAGATACGCTGCACGATCTCAGTGCGGACGCCTGACGCATGGCGCAGCGCCCGTCGCTCATGCTCTGCGTTACTCGGCTCATCTAACGGGCACTGCCAATCGATGCCAGTTTTCCGCAATTTCCAGCCACGTGTATTGCTGGATCGTGCGGGGTTGCAATGTGAGGTGGGCGGTGTGGAAGCCGAGAACCTTTTTGGCCCGAACGGTAATCAGCTCGGCGGCGTTGAATCGCCTCGCCACTCCCCTCAAGGCACGCGCCAACGCTCGCCGGGCCGCATCCTCTTCCGTCAGCCCAAAGCCTCTTCGCGCGCAGGGGCGGGCCACCCACTCGAAGTGCCAGCCCATCTGGCGAATCATCGTGTCGAGAACCGGCGCCGTGATCTCTTCCACAAGCGTCCGGTTTTCGCCAACCGGCTCCGTGAGGGGATCCAGACGATCCGGCAGGATGCAGTCCGTGCGCAGGAAAACGGAGTGCGGCTTCAAGCTTGCGCGCTTTTGGGAACTATGGCCGCCCGCGGGCGGAGGGAGCCGGGCACAGGACCGGCCGGCGCGATGGATGTGCCAGATGACGAATGTTCGGCAACGAAATCGTCAGTAAAACTCGATGGATTTGCTTTGGTCGCGTCCGGTTCAGCCACGGAAAAGCCGGTTGCATCGGGCTGGCTTTCGGGCTGGCACAGATGGATCTGTGTGCGGTGGCGGGGAGACAGGTGGTTCTTTACATCGCTTTTTTTGATGAGACTCATGGCAGCTCCAGTCGTTCGGTTGCCGACTTGAAAGATGCTCGTCTGGAGCGAAGCCTGGAATGCCGAAGGCGAGAAGGGAAAAACGGGCTGCTATTTCAAGCATACGCCTACCAGAGCCTGCGTGCCGACGACTTTCCTTTCATTGTGCCCAAATGTTCGCAAATGGAACCAGCACAAAGACTTCGATCGCAGGGAAGCCCCGGAGCAGCTGCCTGGACCAAGGCCCAATAGGCATCCTATTCTTTCCAATGTCACCTGTTCAGCATTTCGTCTGGAACCTGCAAACGCTGACCCCCATGGTGCGGCAGGATAGATGTACGCGGCGGAGCAAAAATAGACCACGAAGCGGCTCGTGCTTAGGCCGGACGAATATCCGTGTGGACGAAATCGTCGCCCTTCCAAAGCATCGGCTCGCGTTTGGCGCGGGCGAGGGCGTAGCTGAAGCAGTCGCCGAAGTTGAGATTGGCGCGGTGGCCGGAACCCTTGCCGTAGTCGCGATAGGCTTGGCGGGCGATCTGCGCATGCTCGGCGGTAACGGGCTCGATGACGATCCTGAATCTCTCGATCAATTCGTCAAGCTCGCGGCTCAGAATGGGGTTTCTCCATCCGTCGACCACAATCGAGGCCTCGAGATAGTTCGCCGCCGAGATGCGAGAAGATGCCGCGGTGTCCAGGGTTTTCGAAAGCGACGACCACTGCGGCTCCCGCTTGAGGATGGCAATGATGGCTGACGTGTCAACGATCATTTGGGCAAGCCCGTCTCTTCGTCGTAGAGTTCGTCCATCAATTCCTTGGAGGTCCGGCCGTCGTTCATGATCGCGGCGGTTTCCTTTGTGATCCGATCGAGCCACTCCATCCGGTTCTCGCGCCTGGACGCCTTTTCCCGTTCGAGCGCCGCGCGCGTGGCTTCCGTGACGGCAACAACCAGGCTGACCCCTTTGAGAGAAGCCAACTCGCGAATCAGCTCCTCGGACTCCGGATTTTTGATGCTGATCGCCATTTTTCTACCCTTCTACCATTTACGTCTACCATTCTACCATTGTTGCGACGCAGGCGGGGGGCTTGACGGAGCGGGAGAACGCTTTTGCGGGGAGCAGGACGGATGGGAGCGTTGCATGGGCGGCGACAGGTTAAGCTAGAGCCATGAACGAGATGGCGATACCTGCAAGCGCTCCGAGCAAACCGATTGATTTGCTGGTCATCGGCGCGGGGCCGACGGGGTTGGCCTGCGCCATTGAGGCCCAGAAGGAAGGGCTGCGCGCAGTGCTGGTGGACAAGGGCTGCCTGTGCAACTCGCTGTTCCATTACCCGGCGCACATGACCTTTTTCACTACCTCGGAGCTGCTGGAGATCGGCGGGATTCCCTTCCCCAGCCCCAACGCCAAGCCCACGCGCAACGAGGCTCTGGAGTACTACCGGCTGGTGGCGGCGTTTTACAAGCTGGAAGTCTTCCAGTACCAGCGGGTGGAGCGCATCAGCGGGACCGACGGGGCGTTTACCGCGCACACACAGGACCGCTTCGGGCGGCATGGAACGCTGAACGCACGCAAGCTGGCCGTGGCCACGGGCTACTACGATCTGCCCAACCTGATGGGGATTCCCGGCGAGAACCTGAGCAAGGTGCGCCACTACTATAACGATCCGCACCCCTGCTTCCAGAGCGATGTGCTGGTGATCGGGGGAAAGAATTCGGCGGCGATTGCGGCGCTGGAGTTGTGGCGGCACGGGGCGCGGGTGACGCTGGTGCACCGCGACGCGGAGATGCACCGGCACGTGAAGTACTGGATCCAGCCGGACATCGACAACCGCATCAAGAATGGGGAGATCAAGGCGTACTTCCGGTCGCGGGTGGTGGAGATCACGCCGGACACGGCGGTGATTGAAACACCGGAGGGCCAGGTCACGGTGAGGAACGATTTTGTCTTCGCGATGACCGGTTACCACCCCGACTTCGAGTTTCTGCAAAGGATCGGGGTGCGCTTCGAGGGGCCGGACCGGCTGCCGCTTTGCAACTCGGAGACGCTGGAGAGCAATGTGCCGGGGATCTACCTGGCGGGCGTGATTGTGGCCGGCTCGCGCACCAACGAGATTTTCATCGAGAACGGCCGCTTTCACGGGCGGCAGATTGCGGCGGCGCTGGCGGGGAAGAAGTAAGGGGGCCGGGACGAAGCAGGTGGGCGTGACGCTATAGGTCTCGGGTACACTGGGCTCACGAAAGTCGAACGGGTGAGGTTGCCCATGCGCTGGTGGCCACGTACGATTCGATGGCAGATGCTGGCGGGCCTGCTGCTGCTGGAGGTGCTGTCGATAGGGCTTTTTGCCCTGTTGCTGGTCCAGCAGCAGATGCAGGATATTCACGAACTCGCAGAGAAGCGCCTGGACTACGAAGTAGCCTCGCTGGCGCTACAGTCCCGGGAGGCGCTGCTGGAGCAGCGGCCCGGCTGGGTGGGATTGTCGGTGACGATGATGGGCGAGGCGCCCACGGTGCTTATCGCCAAGGTCACCGATCCGGCCGGAAACATGCTGTTTGTCAGCAAAGGCGAAGCGGACGAGGTGGCTCTCAGTCCCATCGAGCGCGCGCAGATTCCGCTGATCCGGCACGATCAACCCAGAGTCTTCACCCTGGAGGGCAACCAGTGGGAGAGCGTAAAGGCCATCTACACGGGAACGGACCTGCGGGGATTCGCCTGGGTGGAGTTCGACAAGACCTCGGCGCGTGCGCAGCTGCAATCGATTCTCCGGGACACGGCCATCTTCGGCGTCATCTGGATTCTGGCTTCCGCGGTGCTGGTGGTGCTGATGGCCGGTTCGATCTCCCGGCCGCTGGCCATTCTGCACCGCGGTACCCGGGTGTTGATGAACTCGCCGGAGAGCGGCGGGAAGTTTCCGCTGCCGGTGGTGGTGCACAACGAGATCGGCGACCTGATCGAGGCCTTCAACCGCATGGTGGCCTCGATCGAGGAACAGCGCGCGGGACTGAACGATACGCTCTCGCTGCTGGACTCGATGCTGGCAAACGCGCCCATCGGACTGGCCTTCCTGGACCGCGACTGCCGTTTTGTGCGCGTGAACCAGTTCTTTGCCGACATGACCGGGTTTCCGCTCAGCCGGCACCTGGGGCGGACCCTTTTGGAACTTTTGCCGCAGCCCGTGGCGCGGGAGCTGGAGAGCGCGGTGCAGCACGTTTTTGCCCGGGAGGAGCCGGTGCGCAGCCTGGAGATCAACGGAAGAGGCGGCCGTAGCGAGCAGCCATGGACCTGGCTCGTGAGCGCCTACCCGGTGCGCACCACCCCACAGCAGGTGCGCTGGGCGGGGATGATCGTGCTGGACGCCACCGACCGCAAGCGCAGTGAAGAAGCATTGCGGCGGACGGAAAAGCTGGCCGCCACGGGCCGCCTGGCCGCGTCGATCGCGCACGAGATCAACAACCCGCTGGAAGCGATCACCAATCTGCTGTTTTTGCTGGGCAGCTTCTGCGAACTGGAGGAACCGGCGCGGAATTATGTGGCCATGGCCGGGCACGAAGCCCGGCGCATCGCGGAGATCACGCAGCAGACGCTGCGTTTCTACCGGCAGTCAACGCTGCCCGCGCGGGCCAAAATGTCGGATCTGCTCGATTCCGTGCTCAACCTCTTTCACGGGCGGCTGGACGGGATGAATATCCAGGTGGAACGCGACTACGACCCGGAGATGGACCTGTTCTGCTTTGCCGGAGAGATGCGGCAGGTGTTTACCAACCTCATCGGCAACGCCATTGACGCGCTGAGCGGCGACGGGCGCCTGACGGTGCGGGCGCGGCGCTCGCACAACTGGCGCGACCCGGCGCAGACCGGGATCCGCTTCACCATTGCCGATAACGGCAGCGGCATGGAGTCGCATGTGATGGAGCACGCCTTCGATGCCTTCTTTACCACCAAGGAAGTGACCGGAACCGGGCTGGGACTGTGGGTGAGCCAGGAGATCCTGGAAAAGCATCACGCGCTGACCGCGGTGCGCAGCCGTGCCGCCTGCCCGCACCGTTTTGCGCCGCAGAAGCCGACCGGGACGGTCTTCCAGATCTTCATTCCGGACGATCCAACGCTGACCGCGGCACGGGCGCCTGCGCCGGCGGCAGCAACCCCGGCCGCTCTTTAATCTTTAATCTGTTGCAAAAATGCGACAATCAGAAGAGCCGCTCATTTTCTTCTTTTATCTGCGGCAGGGGGCCTTCCGATCATGTTGCGCGTTCTCTCGACGCACCTGATGCTCAATCATCGCCTGCACCCGGGGCTGCTAGACCTGGCCACGCGCGGGGGGGCCGACGCGGTTGAGATCTTTGCTGCTCGCCAGCACTTCGACTACACCAGCCGCGAACATATCCTGGAGCTGGCCGAGTGGTTCCAGTCCAACCCGCAGGCAGCCTTTTCGATGCACGCTCCGATGTTTCCCGACCGCGAGATGGGCCGCGCGGGCGCGCCGGCGGTGAACGTCCTGCACCCGGAAAAGGCGCGGCGCATCGACGCGATGGACGAGATCAAGCGCTCCCTGGAGGCGGCCGAGCACATTCCCTTCCGGAATCTGGTGGTGCACCTGGGCGAACGGACGGACAGCTGGTCGCCGCGCGCCCTGGAATACGCGCAAATTGCGCTGGAGCATCTGGGCGCGTTCGCGCGGCCGCTGGGGGTGCGGCTGCTGGTGGAAAACCTGGCCAGCGAACCCACCACGCCGGAGCGGCTGAAGACGATCCTCGAGTTGGGCCGCCTGACCAATGTGGGCGTCTGCCTGGACCTGGGCCATGCGCACATGAGCGAAGGAATCGGCGCGGCCATCGGCATCCTGGGGGGACGCATCGCCTCACTGCACGTGCACGACAACCACGGGATCAAGGACGAACACCTGTGGCCCGGCGAAGGCAGCATCGACTGGAAGGCCACGGCTCAGGCGCTCCATGCGCTTACGCCGGCGCCGGCCGCGGTGCTGGAAATCAGCCCGGCGCTGGGCAACGACCTGAATGCCCTGCCGGCGCGGATCGGGCAGGCATTTGCTTACTTTTCCTGAAGCCTGACCGGACCCATTCGCAAGCGCGCATCGAGAGTTCGGCGCCGGAGGTTTGAGCGCTGCGCGGTCAGCGCCGCCGCGCCGGGTTGCGCGGCAGCGGACTGCAACGCGAGTTGGAGGTGTGCAGAAGGCTGGCGCAGGCCTGGGGCCGCGAAATCTGGAGGGTGAGGCTGCGGGTGGCGACCAGCCCGTCTCCGGCGACCGTGACGGTGATTTCCGTCGAGCCGATCCGGGTCAGCGCGGTTGCCCGGAATGTGAGCATCGTGGTGACCGTGGCCGCGCCCGAGGCCGAAATGGAGAAGAATGCCGGCGAGGCAACCGTCACGCCCGAGGGCAGGCCGGCAATGCTGAAACTGATATTGCCAAAGAAGGAGCCGCCGGTGGATGCAGTGAACGCGGCATCAGCGATTCCGCCCTGCACCAGCGCCACCGTGCCCGGGGCGGAGGTCAACGCAAGGGTAGGCGCGGGGAGCACGGTCAGGGTGTAGACGATGGATTGGTTTCCTGATGCATCCGATGCGGTGAAGGTGATGTTTTGGGGGCCGGCCGCAGCGCCGGCGCTGACCGCGACCGTGGCCACAGCCGGCGAACCGGGCAGAAGGATGGAAGGCTGTATGGTCACCGCGACTCCGGCGGGCGCGCTGGCCGACACCGCAACCTCGCTGGCGGCTGAACCGCTCTCAATGACACGGAGGGAGAAACTGGCCGAATTGCCGGCGACGACGGTTCCACTGGTGGCGGAGGCGGTGAGCGCGAAATCGAGGGAGGCGTGACCGCTGCCCGAAGCGGCGCCCCAGTTCGAGACCAGGAGGGAGCCATCGACCGAGCCCAGTCCGGTGGCCGGGTTATAGGCTGCGCCGCCGGCGGTGTATCCGGCGACGCCGGGAACGGAATTGCTGCCGGAGGGGGTTGCGTGGAAGGGATTGGCGGCGGCGTTGAGGAGTGGGTAGAGCCCGGCGTTGGCGTTGCCCTGGCCTGCGCCGCCCTGGTTCTCGATGACCAGCGCCATCAGCGCGGCGAAGGAAGGCGCGGCGGCGGAGGTGCCGGAGATCACCTGATAGGCGCCGTTTTCATAGGCGATGTAGCCGTCGTGGTCGGCGGCCGGGAGCGCGACATCGGGCACGGCGCGCATGCCGTTCGCTACGGCTGCGCCGCCCGCCTCGGCCTGCCAGCCGGGCTGCGTGTAGACGGCGCTGATGCCGCCGCCGGAGGCCCACAAGCCGGAGCCGCCGTTTGCGGCGCTTTCGTTCCAAACTTCTTCGGGAATATAACCGCGGGCCGAGCCGGAGCCCGCGCCGTTGGACGCAGACCAGTATTGTGCTGGATTCGAGCCTTCGTCGAACTCCGTTCCGCCGACGCAGGTCGAGTAGGGTGAGCTGCACATGCCATTCACCGCGACCCCTGATCCGGAAGCCGCCGAGGCCGCGCTGCAGCCGGCTGCGCCCGAGTCGCCGGAGGCCACAAAGACGCTGATGCCCTGGCTGGCCGCCTGCTGCCACAGGCTGTTGTAAAAGGCCAGCTCCGCGGCTCCCATGGCATGTTCGCAGTTGCCGTAGCTGAGGCTGAGAACCGGCGCGAGGCCGTGATTGACCGCGTACTCAGCGGCCAGGTCGATGCCGTCGGTGGTCGCGGTGGAAGCGGCTGCGACGAGCTTGACCGCCGCTGCGGGAGCGACCGCGCCGGCCCACTCAACGTCGAGCGTGGACTCGACCTGATCGCTCGGGACCAGGCCTGGATCGGATCCGGAAAGGATCACTGTGGGCGGGTTGACCGCCAGAGCCGAGGCGGAGCGAAAGGCGGCAACGTCGCTGAGATTGATATTGCTGCGGCCGATGACCGCGATCAGGGTCCCGGCTCCGGTTGTGCCCGCGGTGTAAAGCGGATTGAGGTCGTAGATGGTGGCGAAGTCGGCGGGAAAGAGGTAATGCGTGCTGCCAGCCGTGTAGAGAGGGTGCGAGGCGGTTGCGGCCAGCGGACGGCGCGCGGCGATTTCAGAGACGCTGTGGAAGTCGTTGAGGGAGACGATGCCGCTGATCACCCCGGCGAGCGCGAAGGGAATCTGCGGGTCCTGGGAGTTGGCGATGTGGTTGTCGCCGTTGATGCGATAGCGGTGAATCTCGGTATGAAAGGCGTCGAAGACCTGGCCGGCCGTGCCGGAAAAGACGATGAGGCTGCCGCCGGCGGGGACCTCCTCGATGGTGAAGCCGTGTTGGGTGAGCCAGGCGGTAACGAGCGCCAGATTCCGTGGGCTGGCGCCGAAGCGCGCGGCGTATTCGGCGGGCGTAAGCCAGCGGTGATAGAGCGGCGAAGCGGGATCGTGCTGCGCGGCGACCAGCGCATCGAGCTGGGCCTGCTGCGCGGCGGAGGGCGCGAGCGCGAGGAGCATGCGGTTGAGCGGGGTTTCCGGAACGACCGCACCTTGATCGAACTCCGGACGGGCGAGCGGATGCACGTTGCCGGCGAGGGTGACGGGCAGTGACTCGTCGATGGGCTGCGGGATGCGATGGGCCGGAAGCTGGGCAGTCAAGGGGCAACACGCCAGCAGGAGAACGATAACAAGGCCTAAGTTTGTTCTAACTGAAGTCCGCATTCCGGCCTTTCGCGAGCGTGAAAAACCGCGCCGGCCTGGTTGGGCGCTCCGCGATCTTTGCTTTCTCTCATCTATCGGCGGGGATGGGAGGGAGCAGAGGAAAAACCGGTCGGATTGTTGGAGGGGTGGGCTTACGGGGGTACTTAAATTCCGCTTATAGCGGTTCTCCAGTTGGTGTAGAGGAAAACCACGGACGCAGTGCGGCCCGCTGCGGCGGGCCGCCTTCCATTCCCGCCGTAACGCTGCGTAAACTGGAGAACCGTTCTAAAAACGGCAAAACAGCCGTTTTTTTCGAACGTTTTCCTATTTTGGACGACCTGCAGGTCGCCCAAATTCGCAAATTGGACGACCCACCGGTGTACATTTTTCGAAAATCAGAATTAGTTCCTTTTTGCCCGTTCGTCCACCCACAGGTCGACAAGCCCCTTCTCCGTTTTCGTCCACCCGCAGGCCGACAGATTCCCTGCCCCGAGAATCGTGCCGGCGCCTTCCGGCCGAGCATCGCCGCGGCTATTGAGGACTGCATAAGTAATGTCCGGACAAACGCGCCGGAGGCGCAGGGTTGGTTAGCCCCGCGCTTCAGCGTGGGGAAAAGGGATTCCACAAATTCGTCACGGAGTCCCGTAGGGACGACGCAAGGAAATTATTTACGCAGGAACCAATAATAGCTAGCAGATGCGGGGGAGCTGCTCGCCAATCATGGTGGGGATAACGCGGTTGGCGCCGAGAACGGTGCGGGCGACGAGTATGCGCTTGTGCTCGGCGGTGACCTGGCCGATGCGGGCGGCCTCGCGGCCGAGGGGATGGGCGCGAAGGACAGCGAGGACCGCGTCGGCAGACTCGGGCGCGACGAAGAAGACGGCTTTGCCCTCATTGGCGACGTAGACGGGATCGAGGCCGAGCAGCTCGCAGGCGGATTGCACCTCAGGGTGGATGGGCAGGCTGGCCTCGTCGATCGCCATGCCGACGTCGGAGGAGTGGGCTATTTCATTGAGCGTGGAAGCGAGGCCGCCGCGGGTCGGGTCGCGCATGGCATGGACTGCCGGGCCGGCTGCGGCGAGGACTTCGGCGATCATGCCGTTCAGGGCGGCGCAATCCGAGCGGATGGGGCTCTCGAACTCCAGGCCCTCGCGCACGCTCATGATGGCCATGCCGTGGTCGCCGAGGGATCCGGAGACGAGAATTGCATCGCCGGGCCGGGCGCGATGCGGGCCGACCTGAATGCCGGCGCGGAGGACGCCGATGCCGGTCGAGTTGATGTAGCAGCCGTCGCCGTGGCCGCGCTCCACCACCTTGGTGTCTCCGGTGACGATCTGGACTCCTGCTGTCGCCGCGGCTTTCGCCATGTCCGCGACGATGGCCGCAAGCTGGGCGAGAGGAAATCCTTCTTCGAGGATGAAGCTGGCGCTCAGGAACTTCGGGTCGGCGCCGGAGACGGCCAGATCGTTGACGGTGCCGTTGACGGCCAGATCGCCGATGGAGCCGCCGGGAAAGAACAGCGGCTGGACGACGAAGGAGTCACTGCTCATGGCGAGGTGGGCAGGATTCATTCTGGGGGGGAGATCGAGCAGGGCCGCGTCGCCGAGATTTTCGAGAGCAGGATTGCGGAAGGCGGGGAGAAACAGGTGCTCGACCAGCTCGTTGCCCAGCTTTCCGCCGCCGCCGTGACCCATGACGATGGCGGGATAGTCGGCCAGCGGGAGTGGGCAGGACCAAGTCGAAAAATCGGGCTGTGCGTGCTGTGTCACTGAGCTTCTAGCTCCTAGCTTCTAGCTGCTAGCTGATTCGCAGGTGGATAAGCGGCGTTGGTTCATGAAGGGTAACTTCACGAGGATTTTCCGGCGCCAGCAAGCTCTTCGGCGGAGATGAAGCGGCCATAGTTGTAATAGGCCGCGCAGGCGCCCTCGCTGGAAACCATGGTGGCGCCGAGGGGATGGCGCGGGGTGCATTCTTTTCCAAACGCCGGACACTGGGCGGGCTTGATGGCTCCGCGGAGAACGTCGCCGGAACGGCAAAGTGACGACTCGTGGGTGTGGATGCCGGTGATCTCAAAGCGCAGCTCGGCGTCGAAATCGCGGTAGCCGGCATTGAGACGCCAGCCGCTCCTGGGAATGACGCCAATTCCGCGCCAGGCGCGGTCGGTCACTTCAAAGACTTCTGCGAGTAATTTTTGAGCGGAGCGGTTGCCTTCGAAGGTGACGATGCGGCGGTAGGCGTTTTCGACCTCGTGGCGGCCGGATTCCAGTTGCACCACCGCGCGGCGGATTCCCTCCAGCAAATCGAGGGGTTCAAAGCCGGTGACGACCAGGGGAACGCCGTATTTTTCGGCGATGGGCGGGTACTCCCAGTAGCCCATCACGCTGCAGACGTGGCCGGCGAGGAGAAAACCCTGCACCTGGTTGCCGGGGGATTGCAGGATGGCCTCAATGGCCGGGGGAACGAGGACGTGGGAGACGAGCAGGGAGAAGTTTTTGAGGCCGCGGCGTTTGGCCAGGCTGACGCTCATGGCGTTGGCGGGTCCGGTGGTCTCAAAGCCGACGCCGAAAAAGACGACCTGCTTCGAGGCATTTTTGACGGCCAGCTCGACGGCGTCGAGGGGCGAGTAAACGACGCGGACATCGCCACCGGCGCCTTTGACGTGGAAGAGATCCTTTTCGGAGCCGGGGACGCGGAGCATGTCCCCAAAAGAGCAAAAGATGACGTTGGGCTGGGCTGCGATGGCCAGGGCCTTGTCAATCAGCTCGAGGGGAGTGACGCAGACCGGGCAGCCAGGGCCGTGAATCATCTCGATGCCTGCGGGAAGCAACTGGTCGATTCCGTTCTTGATGATGGAATGGGTCTGGCCGCCGCAGACCTCCATGATCTTCCAGGAATGCTTCGCAACCGCGTTAATCTCCCGCGCCAGCGCTCGCGCAATCTCGCCGTTGCGGAACTCGGTGAGGTACTTCATTGGCGATCCGCAGCGGGGCTAGCGGAGCTAGCGGGGTTAGCGGAGCTAGAAGAGGTGCTGCTCTCGCACGAGCAACTGCCATCGGGGCAGGAAGATTGGGGCCGGCTGGCGGCGCGGGCAAAGGCCTCATCTTCGGTGGCCAACTCCTCTTCAAGGACGCCCATGGCGCGGAAGTCTTCGAGGGTCTGGCGGGCGGTTTCCTCGTCGATTTTGGAGAGCGCAAAGCCAACGTGGACTATGGTGTAGTCGCCAACCTGGACCTCGGGGACGTAGTCGAGGCAGACGTTCTTGACGATGCCGCCGAAGTTGACCCGGCCGATGCGGATGAGGCCGTCGGTGGTGATTTCTTCGACCTTTCCGGGAATGGCGAGGCACATGGTGACTACTGTATACCCCGGTCGAGGCCTGGGAAAGTGTGAGATGGATCACACGATTTGGGGCAAAACCGGGCGGGACTGAGCTAATCGATCATGATGTCGCCGGGGAGGATGGGGCGGGTGCGGGGGAGCAGGCCGCGCCAGGCGGCCAGGCCCATGACCACCAGCGCGCCGACATAGACGCAGAGCTTGGTGAAGCTGGCCTCGCGGGTTTCGGGCAGGGTCTTCCAGAGGGTGAGCAGGAGGGTCTGGGCGATGGTGACCGACCAGACGGAGCCGTAGAAGTAGCGGCGCTCGATGCCCTCGCCCTTGGTGGATGGGCCGACCCGGGGCAGCTTGCCCAGGATGCCGAGCAGAAGAATGGCGGCGCAGAGCGGGGCGTAGGCGTAGAGGTAAATCTGCTGGAGACGCCAGACGCCGGTAAGGACGGCGATGACCAGGCCGGCCAGGTTGAGCAGGGCGAAGTTGAGGACGGCGTTCCAGGCGAAGGTGTAGCAGACCTTGCGGTAGAGGGGATTGGGCTTGTCCTCGTCGAAGCGGAGGATGTAGGGGCGCGGCTCGGTGCCGGGCATGCAGCCGCGGAGCAGGCCGATGCCGGTGCCGATGAGGACGGCGATGAGCCAGAGGGTGTTCCAGCGGGAGAATCCGTGGGCAAAAAGACTGAAGGTGAGGGGTCCGGGAGTGAGGAAAAAGACCCAAATCCAAAGGGGCCAGTGCGCCAGGCGGTAGAGACGGGTGTTCCGCTCCCGGATCTTGCGCTCCTGGGCATATTCAATCTTGCCGCTGTATCGCATACGGGTGAGTTTCGCAAAGGGGGCGCGGGGGCGTCAATGCGGGCGGAAGCGGGGCGTGGGCGGTAAGTTGAGTTGAATTGGAGGCTTGAGGCGCCGTTACGCCAGCCTGGCGGTCGGGGTAAGCGACGAACCGAACGGATCCATCGCACGTATGGTGGATTCCTCAACGCATGCCGACTTTTTGTTCCCTATCTGTGGTCGAAGAGTGCATCGGCCATTTGGCATAAACTATGCCGAATAACGGCTAACTTCCGTCAGTATCCAGCTTTGATAGGATGTATCAGCATGAAAACATTGAGAAATCCTTTGCTCCACTTAGCGGTACATTGTGCTAGTTTCTGCGTTCCGTTGGCGGTTGTTTCACAAACCATACCGGACGGTAAGGCGATCGATGCAGAAGTAGGCAAGATCATGACCCGGACCCATGCCAATGGCATGGCCGTTGCGGTCATCGATCATGGCAAGGTTGGCTATGTGCAGGCCTACGGTATCCGCAACGCCAAGGGAGATCCGCTGACTACCAACACCGTCATGTACGGCGCGTCGCTGACCAAGACGGTGTTCGCATACACGGTGATGCAACTGGTCGATCAGGGCAAGCTCAACCTCGACACTCCGATCAAGTACGATCTCGACAAGCCGCTGCCTGAGTATGACGTTGATCCTTCCTTTGCGAACAAGTACGCACCATACAAGGACCTTGCCAACGATCCACGCTGGGAGAAGATCACGCCGCGGATGTGCCTGAACCATTCGTCGGGCTTTCCTAATTTGTGGTTTTTTGAACCCGATCAGAAGCTGCATATCCATTTCGAACCGGGCACTCACTTCAGCTATTCCGGCGAAGGCTTCATCCTGCTGCAGTTCGTGATTGAACATGGGCGGAAGTCGCAGGGACTGGGGCTGGATGTGGGCGAGCTGACCAAGGCGAACTTTGACCGTCTGGGCATGACGCGCACGAGCCTGATGTTCCAGAACGGCCAGGACCCGAACGTTGCCGATGGCTGGAACAGCAAAGGGCTGCCAGAGCCGCATGACAAGCGCAGCAAGGTGCGCGCGGCGGGTTCGATGAACACAACGATTACCGACCTGTCGAAGTTCACCGCTGCTCTGGTGCGGGGCGATGGTCTCAGTCCCGCAGCGCGCGCCGAAATCACAAAGCCGGTGCTGCACATCACCACGGCCCACCAGTTTCCCAACTTCCTGCCTGACCTCCCGCCCGATGAACAACGCAAGGACCTCTACGCAGGGCTGGGTGTGGTGACGTTTGATGGTCCGCAAGGGCAAGGTTTCTACAAGGGCGGGCATGACGGCAAAACCGGCAACACCATGGTCTGCATCCAGGCCAGCGAGAGGTGTGTGTTGATCCTGGGAAATGATGTTCGCGCCGAGGCGGGTTTTGCGGAGCTGGTGAAGTTTATTCTTGGCGACACAGACGTTCCATATGACTGGGAATATGGCGACCAGGCCGGAAAGTCGTGAGTTCACGGTCATCCTTGCTGGAATTCAGCGCGTCTGTTTCCGAGTCACGAGCAATCTGGAAGTTCAGTGTCAGTTGACGCCTTCAGGGCAACGCACTTATCGAGCGCAACTTGCGCAGGTCAGATCCGATAGGTAACGGCAAACGCCCTTCGCGCCAGGATTCAGCGTTCTTGTGCGTATTACCGGCAATCCGGAAACTGCTGAGCTTCTGGATTCGGGCTGAGACATGACCATGGGGTTGGACGGGCGGCGGGCGTTCCTATAATGGATGGGGAACCGGGCGGGATTTTCCCTGGATTTTGGCTCCGGACCTTCCTATTTCATGAGGAATGCATGGCCGCACTGATCGATGCGATCGACGTGAAACGCAAGATGTACTTTGAGCTGGAGAACACACCGTATTACTGCCTGGACGTGGAGGTTTCAACGCCGACGGCGCGGGGCGGGCAGACGCTGGTGCGGCTGAAGATGCGCAACCTGCTGACGCGGGCGGTCTTTGACAGGACCTTCAAGGCGAGCGAGAAGTTCAAGGAGCCGGACCTGGAGATGGTGGAGGCTTCGTACCTTTACAGGGACGGGGATGGATCGTATTTTCTGGATCAGGAGAGCTTTGAGACGCATACACTGAGCGAAGCCATGATGGGCGACGCGCTGGAGTTCCTGACCGAGGGCGCGATCGTGCGGCTGAACAAGTTCAACGGGAACCCGATCGGGCTGGAGCTGCCGGAGAAGGTGGAGCTGAGGGTGGCCTATACCGAGCCGGGGGCGCGCGGGGACACCAGTGGCAGCGTGACCAAGACAGCGCGCCTGGAAACCGGACTGAACATCAAGGTTCCGCTATTTATTCAGGAGGGGGACAAGGTGAGGGTGTACACGGAGACGCGGGAGTTTGCGGGACGGGCGTGAGAGGTTTTTCTCCCGAGAGTGGTGACAGGGCAATCGTCTGCATGAAGGAAGGAAGGCCCGGATGAGTTCGCTCCGCCTCTACGGGGCGGGTTAACTCAATCATTCAGCTTACCCAGGGTCCCGTCCGCCTCGCCACGGCGGGCAAGCACGGCGGACTGCACCCTGGGCTATTTGCGATTCGTCCCTCCGGGACGGATGCCCGATGCGGACCAATCAGGCTCGAAGGGAAAACTCTTTTGGCGAAGAAAGATAATCATGAGATTGCCCTGGGTGCCGTGACGGCGGAGCTGGATGGGCGGAGCGGACAGGAGTAATGTAAGGGGTTTGGATACTTGAGGAGAAAGCGATGGGATACCGAGTCTTGACGGTAAACCGGGAGTTCGGCAGCGGCGGAGGACGGATTGCCGAGGCCATTGCCAAGCAGCTGGACTGGAAGCTGCTGGATAAGGGCATCATCGACGCGATTGCGTACGCGGCGCACGTGCCGTCGAAGGTGGTGAGCCACTACGACGAGCGTATGGACTCTTGGCTGCGGCGTCTGAACCAGCAGGCGATGCGCAGCGCGGCGCTGGCGGCGGGGCTGGAGTTGAAGGAGGCCGGGGTCTTCGACGCCGACGAGATGGTGAAGATTTCACAGAAGGTGATCGAAAAGGCGCATGCGGATGGAAATTGCGTGATTGTGGGGCGGGGGTCGCAGTGCGTTCTGCAGCATAAGCGCGATGTGTTCCACGTGTTTGTGTACGCGCCGTACCGGGACCGGATCAGCCGGCTGCTGAGCCGGCTTGCGTCGGGGGTGAATGTGGAGCAGCGAATCCGCACCGTGGACGCGGGGCGGGCGAAGTACCTGCAGGAGTACTGGGGGAAGAACTGGATCGATCCGCACCTGTACGACCTGATGATCTGCTCGCACGCGGGCGAAGAGGCGACGGCGAGGACGATTCTGTGCGCGATGACCGGAGAGGCGGCGACGCTGTGAGCCGCGCTACTCGACAGTGACGGATTTGGCGAGGTTGCGGGGCTGATCGACGTCGCAGCCGCGGCGCACGGCGATGTAATACGCGAGCAACTGCAGCGGGATGATTTCAAGCAGCGGGGAGAGCAACTCAAAGGCGGGTGGGACAGGGATGACGTGCTCGACCAGGGCGCCGATGGTTGAGTCGCCCTCAGTGGCTACAGCGATGACGCGGCCGGAGCGGGCGGTGACTTCCTGAATATTGGAGAGGGTTTTTTCGTAGCGGAGCTTGGCGGCGGCATCGGCGGGGTCGCAGGTGGCGAGGACGACGACGGGGAGATTTTCGTCGATGAGGGCGTTGGGGCCGTGCTTCATTTCGCCGGCGGGGTAGCCTTCAGCGTGAATGTAGGAGATCTCCTTGAGCTTGAGCGCGCCTTCGAGGGCGATGGGGAAATGAATGCCGCGGCCTAGATAGAGGAAGTCGCGGGGGGTGGAGAAATCTTTGGCGAGCTGCTCGCACTGGGCGGAGCAGGAGTGGAGGAGTTCTTCAATTTTGGCGGGGATGCGGCTGAGCTCGGCGATGAGGGAGACGGATCGCTCGGGATCGATGCGGCCGCGGAGCTGGCCGAGCTTGACGGCGAGCAGGAATAGCGCGGTGAGCTGCGAGGTGAAGGCCTTGGTGGAGGCGACGCCGATTTCAGGGCCGGCATGGGTGTAGATGGCGCCGTGGGCCTCGCGGGCGACCATGGCATCAACGACGTTGCAGATGGCGACGGTCTTGGAGCCGAGGGCGATCATCTCGCGTTGCGCAGCGAGGGTGTCGGCGGTCTCGCCGGACTGGGTGATTAGCAGGCCAAGAGCGTTGCGGTCGGGAATGGGATTGCGGTAGCGGTACTCGCTTGCGTAGTCGACATCGACGGGGAGGCGGGCGAGGCGCTCGATCATGTACTTGCCGGCGAGCGCGGCGTGCCAACTGGTGCCGCAGGCGGCGATGTTGATGCTGGAGGCGTCGGCGAGTTCCTCGTCGGAGATCCTCATCTCGCCGAGGAAGATTTTTCCGGAGTCGAGGGAGACGCGGCCGAGGGTGGTGTCCGTGACGGCGCGGGGCTGCTCCCAGATTTCCTTGAGCATGAAGTGCTTGTAGCCGCCCTTTTCCGCCTGGATGGGGTCCCATTGAATGCGGGTGATCTCGCGGTGGATGGGGTTGCCGTCGAAATCCGTGAGCTGGACGCCGGCGGGGGTGAGGATGGCCATGTCGCCATCGGCGAGGAAGTAGATGTTGCGGGTGTGGTGGAGGATGCCGGGAACGTCAGAGGCGACGAAGGACTCGCCTTCGCCAACGCCGATGACCACGGGCGGACCCTGGCGGGCGGCGACGATCTTATCCGGCTCGGCTGCGGAGAGGATGCCGAGGGCGAAAGCACCGGCGAGACGGCGGACGGCGCGGCGGACGGCGTCTTCGAGGGATAATGGCGAGCCTGCGGATTCAGCATCTTTCTGGATCTGCTCGATGAGGTGGGCGATGACTTCGGTGTCAGTTTCGGTGACGAAATTGTGGCCCTGGTCGCTGAGCTCGCGCTTCAGCTCGAGATAATTTTCGACGATGCCGTTGTGGACGACGACGATGCGGCCGGAGCAGTCGCGGTGGGGATGAGCGTTTTCTTCGGTGGGGCGGCCGTGGGTGGCCCAGCGGGTATGGCCGATGCCGAAGGTGCCCTCGAGCGGATGGCCGTGGAGGACCTCTTCCAGATTGGAGAGTTTGCCGGGGGCGCGGCGGAGTTCCAGAGTGGGGCTGGATGGACTGCCGACAGCGATGCCGGCTGAGTCATAGCCGCGATATTCGAGACGGCGCAGCCCCTCGACGATGACGGGGACAACTTTCCGGGGACCGACGTAACCGACGATTCCGCACATGGTTGCATTCTAAGCGACGGGCGCAGGGGACAGCGGGACAGTGGGTCAGCGGGTCGGCGAGTCAGCCATCATCTGACAGCTAACAGCGGACAGTGGGCGGCGGTATGGGCAACGGTCCCCAGGGCCGGTGGCCGGGCACCCCCTGTGGAGGCTGATCTGGTGGCTACCCCCCACCCCCCTATTTTGGGGATAAAATCCTGCGGCACATCAACTTACGCTGGGGGTTGCGCTGTAAAATCCTCTAACCATTGAAGTTATTTGCAGAATCTTCTTGTGAAAGGACTTATGAGCCATTTTCGGGCTGTTTCCTTCAATTCGTCCCGTATGGCGGGATCGGTGCCCCCGATGCGGAGGAGCGATCGGCGCTTGCGCGGCCAGGACGCTGGACGGTCCTCACCCTCTCCGCGCAACGCGCGGCGAGGATGAGGCGTTCGTCTGAGGGAGGATCTGAAATGATTGTGCAACAAACCGGGGAAATAATCTGCATTAAACAGCGGGTCAGCGAGTCCTCGAGTCAGCCGACAGCGATCTGCTGACAGCGGACAGTGGGCGGCGGGCGGCAGTGATCATCCTTGTTATTTTTTATCTTGACAAGTTTGTTGTGTTAACGCAATATATTGTCATGGCTAACAACGGATCCCATCCCGATTCGCCCGGCGAGAGCGGGCTTTATAACCGCATCGCGGTGCTGCGGGCCGAGCGCGGCATCAGCCGACAGGAGCTGGCCGACGCAGTGGGCGTGAACTACCAGACCATCGGATTTCTGGAGCGGGGCGAGTACGGGCCGAGCCTGAAGCTGGCGTTCGCAATCGCCGCATATTTTGAACTGCCGATTGAGGCGATCTTTTCGACCGAACCGCTGAAGCTGCTGAGCCAGCAGGTGTACGGAGCCGGGCAGACCGCGGCCAAGGAGAGAGCATGAATACCGAATACGCGATTGGAAAGATTCGCATCCCGTTTGCATCGCAGGCGCGGCGGCGCTGGTTTGTGGGGCTCTTTTATGCCGCGATGGCCGTGATCTGCGTCGCCTGGTGGTCCTTCATCAACCCAAAAGAGACCACCGACGCGTGGATCTTGTGCGGGTGCATGATTCTTTTGGTTGGATTGGTGATCATTTTCACGGGGATTGCCGGCGATATGCGCAGCCGTGGTGATGAACGCGAGACGCATCGCCGCGACCATGCGCACTACCTGGCCTACCGCGCTCTGACCTGGGTGGTGATTGGGGCGTTCCTCGCGGGGTCCTTCCGCCGGCCCAATCCGCTTTGGCCACTTGTTGCTGCGGCGCTGCGAGGGGGTGTGGAATGGCCCCGTGCTCTGCTGATGGCGGTCTTCCTGCTCTGCATCAGCCTGCCACGGGCGATCCTGCTGTGGACCGAGCCGGATATGGATGTGGGGCCGGAGGCGGCGGCGTATCTAAAGAGGCGGAAGCTGGCGGAGGGCGAGAAGGCAGAATCATCAACGGAAGGTACAACACGCAGGGGCTAAAGCCCAGCTCTTATCGGGCTTCTTCGGCACGGCTGAAGCCGTGCCCTGGCACGGGCAGCGCAGGCGATTTTGCTGTGGGCGACCTGCGCTGTTTACTTCCCGCTGCCGCAGGCCATCCTGCTGTGGACGGAACCGGATATGGATGCAGGGCCGGAGGGGGCGCGGTAGAGCGGGCCTGGATGGCACCGCGTTCCGGGGGGAGTGCGCGGCTAGAATGTGGTTACCTCTTCCACGTATGTCAGAGCGCGGCTTCTAAAATGGCAAAACCTGTCAGGCCATCGAACCCTAACGACGCAACCGGAAAATCGCGAACGTATTCTCTGACCACGCGATGCGACGGTGGACGGCGGCTGCTCCAGACCGAGCGCATGGCGAATCTCTTCATCGAGGTTTTGCACTCGTACATGCGTGCCGGAAAATTTACGGTGCATGAATTTGTGGTTATGCCGAATCATGTGCATGTGCTGATCACGATTCCGGGCGACATGAGCGTTGAGAAAGCCATGCAGTTGATCAAAGGCGGGTTCTCGTTTCGGGCGAACCGGGAGCTTGGATTTTGCGGTGAGGTTTGGCAGCGGGGATTCTCGGATGTGCGCATCAAAGACGAAGAGAGCTTTGTGGAACATCAAAACTACATCAAAAATAATCCGGTGAAAGCAGGATTAGTGAGCAGGCCGGGGGAATATGCCTATGGGTCGGCCTATCTGAAGAGGCGGAAACTGGAAGAGGGCAAGAAGGCAGAATCATCAACGGAAGATACAACACGCAGGGGCTAAAGCCCGGCTCTTATTGGGCTTCTTCGGCACGGCTAAAGCCGTGCCCTGACACGGGCAGCGCAGGCGATTCTGATGTGGAGCGAGCCGGACATGGATTTGGGGCCGGAGCGCGTACAAAAAGACGCGCGAAAACACGGAGGATGCCGATCAGCGACGAGGCACGAGAAGCAGACTTCGCAACAGGCACAGGAGCACAATGCCCAATCCGCCGGCGGTTACGAGAGAAGGCAAGGGCGCGACGACGCGATCGCGAAACGCCGCGACAAGCAAATATGTGAGCGAAGGCAGAACAAGTACCACGCCGGTCAGCGTGCCGGGCATCAGACGACGGGTCACCAGCGTGACAGCAAGATGAGGGACAAAGACATTGGCCCACGTGACAAAGGATGCGCCGACCAGAAGATAAACCCAGAAGGAATGCGGACCGTCGCGCAGGCTCATCCAACACAACAAGACAGCCAACAACGTGATCAGGACAAGCGCGACACGAAAACGGCGCGGTTCAATCGAGAAGCGCAACCGGGAAAAGCGTTGCGACCAGGTGGGAAGCCAGAACGCCTCTTCTGCGTTGTGCAGGGCTAACACCAGCGGGAATACCCAGATCAGCTTCCAGAAACCCATCGTGGCATTTTCTTCGCGGAGCGCCCGACCCGCCGCGCGGCTAGTCTTCGATGCGGTAGGTGAACTCTTCAATGACGGGGTTGGTGAGGACTTCGCGGGCGATGCGCTCGACCTCGGCGCGGGCGGCGGCTGGGGCGAGGTCGTCGGCCAGGGTGAGGGCGAAGTATTTGCCCTGGCGGACGGCGGTGACGCCGGCGAAGCCGATCTTGCGCAGGGCGTTCTGGATGGTCTGGCCCTGCGGGTCCAGGACCGATGTCTTCAACGTGACATAGACATGTGCCTTCATCATCCGTGATTATATAAGTTCCGGCGGGTGGCGATGGCGGGATTTCCGCGCCTTCCTCGGGAGTAAGTGCGCCAGGCGCGGAGGCAGCCGGCCCGCTGACTGGGGGAATTCGGCCGGTTTCGTTTCCTTTTTCCCCAAGTTTCCTCATTCCCCAAGGAGAAAATTACCGAGATGATAAATTACCTGGATCTGCCGATCGGCGAGCGCGCGCCGGAGGTGTTCCGCGCGGTGATCGAGATTCCGCTGGACGGGACGCAGAAGTTCGAATACGACAAGCAACTGCACGTGTTCAAGCTGGACCGGAACCTGCACTCGCCGGTGCACTACCCGGGGGACTACGGGTTCATTCCGTCGACCTTGAGCGACGACGGCGACCCGCTGGACGTGCTGGTGCTGGTGCCGGGGCCGAGTTTTCCGGGGTGCGTGCAGGAGGTGCGGCCGATCGGGCTGCTGGAGATGCTGGACCAGGGCACTCTGGACGAGAAGGTGCTGGCGGTGGGCAAGAACAATCCACGCTTCGACAACGTGTGGAACTACACGGACGTGTATCCGCACATGTTGAAGGAGATTACGCACTTTTTCTCGATCTACAAGGACCTGGAGGGCAAGCGGGTGGAGATCAAGGGCTGGCGCGACGCGGCCTACGCGCGGGACCGGGTGGTGCTGGCGGCGAAGCAATTCCAGGAGAACAAACAGAAGGCGGAAAAGGCGCACACGCATAAGAAGGCCGGGCGCTGAGACGGAGCGGCGGCTATTCGTCGCTGGCGGGGAGGGTTTCGTCGGCGGGGATCCTGGCAGGAACGGCGGTAGGTGGGCGCAGGAGCGGCAGCACGATGGTGAGCGCGTAGAGGATGGGGCCGAGCAGCGCGACGCCGGAGGCGAAGAGCAGTGCCGAAGTGCTGCCGATGATCTTTTCGCCGCGGGAGACGTAGAGCGCGTAGGCGATGAGCGCGGCGGGCGCGACGCCGAGCAGGCAGGCGACAGGCAGGCTGCCGGCGCGGAAGGGACGCGGGAGCGCGGGCTCGCGGAAACGCAGCACGGCAAGGGCGGCGAACTCGAGCAGCAGGCTGGAACCGTAGAGGATCAGGTCAATGGAGATGAGGCGCTCAAAGGGGAGCTTGAGCGCAAGCGCCCAGGCGAGGCCGCAGAAGAGCACCGAGACCCAGGGGACGCCGCGGCGATTGCGGCGGGCGAGCAGGCGGGGCAGCAGGCCATCGTCCGCCATGGCCATGGGCAGGCGGGTGTAACTGAGGACCAGGGCGTTGAACATGCCGACGCCGGTAATGCAGCCGCCGGCGACGACGGCCAAGCCGAGGAGCGGACCGCCGAGGGCGGAGGCGGCGTCAGCCCAGTCGCCGGTGACGAAGCTGGCGGGCGAGAGGCCGGCGAGGGCCATGGCCGCGAGCGGCAAGATGTAAGTGACGGCAACCAGGACGATGGAGAGGATCATGGCGCGGGGATAGGTGCGCTGCGGGTGTTCGACTTCGGCGGCGACGGTGGAGGCGTTGTCCCAGCCCATGTAGTTCCAGAGGGCGACCAGGACGGCAGTGGAAAATGCGGAGTTGGCGCTGAACCCGCCAGCCGGAGAGCCCCACTGCACGTGAGGATGCAGGGCGAGGCCGCGCGCGAAGCCGAGCACGACGAAGACGGCGAAGGGCGCGAGCAGAAGCGCAAAGAGAACGATGGAGCCGCGGCCCACCGATGGGGCGCCGCGAAGGTTCCAGGCGGAGCAGAGCACGACCACGGCGACCGACCAGGCATAGGCCGCGGGTCCGGCGGTGAGCGCGGGCGCGAATTTGCCGAGGTAAAGGACGAAGAGCGCCGGGTAGAGGGCCATGTCAAAGATGCTGGCCGCGAGCGAGAGCCAGCTCTCCTGATAGCCCCAGAAAGGTCCCATGGCGCGGCGGACCCAGATGTAAAAACCGCCGTCGGCGGGGATGGCGGCGGCCAGCTCACCGATCATGAGGGCGGTGGGCAGGCTCCAGAGAACGGGCAGGATGATCAGGATGAGAAGAGCGCGGAAGAAGCCGGCGCCGCCGAGAATGTCTTCCAGGCCGTAAGGGCCGCCGGCCACCATGAAATAGATGGCGGCAATGAGCGGGATCATGCGCATCCGGCTGACGGGTTGGCGTGCGGGCCGCATAAAAGGTGAATGTATCAACCCGAGAGCGGAGCTCAAAAGGGGAAAATGCGATGCGGGGCGCGGGGCAGGAGAGACAGCGGGCGGTCCTGGCGGTGACGAGGAACCTGGTGAGCGGAGTGAGGACGGGCGGGGCGTGGCGGCGGCAGCAACGTGATGCGGCGGGAGGAGCGGGTGCGGCTCACGCGGGACGGCGATTCCGGTATAATCCCAGCAGACCGGAGAGATGGCCGAGTGGCTGAAGGCGGCGGTTTGCTAAACCGTTATAGGGCCTAAAAGCTCTATCGGGGGTTCGAATCCCCCTCTCTCCGCCATACATTTACTCAACTTTCTGATTCCATTGATAAATGACAGAAATTAAGCCATTTATGCAAATTCCACATTGTCCGCATTTTCCTTATCTTATAGCCAATTCAGTCTTTTAGGGCGATTTTGCATGACAACAGCCGGGATGCATGACAACGGCTGACCAGGCTTGCGAAGCCATTTTGAGCGCCTCGCCGTCTCCTCGCCATTTGGGCTCCGGGTACGGTTGCGGCCGAATCTACTCCGGCAACAAGGAAGTGAAAGCCCACCGAACAATCTAGAGGCCTTTGATGGTCCGCTCGCGGATGGCAAGTATCTCCAGCAACATCTCCCGGCTGGGCGTTGAGTTGCTAGAGCCTGTTATTAACTTTATTCCTTTGATTCCAAAGGATTATGTATATGAAGAAGCCAAGCGCAAGAACACCACCAAGGCCCGAGTGAGAGCCAAAGTAGAGCATCCTTTTCGCATCCTGAAGCGTGTCTTCGGATTTACCAGGGTGCGCTACCGAGGCATATGGAAGAACCACCAGTGGCTGTGCGCGGCCTTCGCGCTGGTGAACCTGAACCAACATCGCAACCGGCTGGCCCCACAGAGGGCGTAGTGTCTCCGGAGGCCGGAAAACGGCCTCAAGAGGCCAAACAAACAACCGTAAACCAGCATTTTGCGACAGAAAACTGCTTCACAAACCAGAGAACCAACTGCAACCGCGCCGTCGCTACAAAATCACCCACCTGCGCAGAGGTTCCCTAAATATCGCCGCGTAAACGCGCTGAGAAGAGGGAAGCTCGGCCCTCGCTCGATCGATGCAACAACGGAGCGTTGATCAGCGCATTGAGAGAAAGGGGATAGTAATCCGGCGTGGCGGCTTCTTTTTCAACCAGGGCACCCAAAACCCGGGACTCGGCGGCGGTAAGATGGATGGGCTGTGCGGGCAGCATTCAACGATTCTCGCATCGTCCGCACCGCGGTACCTTGTCAATTCTTCTGGTTGTCACAAGTACGAAGACTTCATTCTTGTCACTTGAGCGCCGGCCTGATACGCTCAATTCACCCGCCGGAAAATGGTCTTTCTAGCGGGCTTGACCGGTCGATGGTCGAATAGACTCTTTCCCGTATGCTAGCCGCCAGTTGAATTGCAATTTCCCAAAACGGAGAGTTGCATATGAGTAATTTCGCGGCTCAGCTGCGACGCAGAAGCGCCCTCCTTGTTTTCATCTTGATTCTGGCGTTCGGCGTTGCGGGCCGGGACCGGATTGCGCAAGCGCAGAGCGCGAGCAACCCGGCACAGAACACGATTGCGGAAAATGCGGCGCCGCTTTCCGTTCCCCTTTCGAGCGGTGTTGCTGCGCCGGCGGCCGATTTGCCCGAGGCGCCAATGCCGGCGCTGGAGCCGCCCAATGCCTCCGCCACCGCGCTCGAGGGAAACTCCTCCTCGTTCACGGAAAATCTCAACTTCGCGGAGCCGGCCGCTGATCCGCCGCGCCTTGGCGTCTCGCCCAGCGCCGCAGGCCGGGTGCCCCTGGATCAGTGCCCCTACGACAAAACCCATGCCAGGGAGTGCCGCATGCACTGGCATCAGTTGATCATCTCGTCGTCGGTCTTCAATGCCTTCCAGAACACCGGCAACCTCTACACCAGCTACTGGTACAGGTACGAAACCGAGAAGGGTAATTGGTTCGAAGGCTGGTTCAACAGCGTGCTCGGGTGGCGTTGGGGCCAGTGGCACGACGGAAACCCCTTCCTGGACGACTGGGTGGGCCATCCGATCATGGGTGGCATTACCAACTCTCTCTGGATCCAGAACGACCCCAAGGGCATGACGGTGGAGTTCGGCAATAATCGGGAGTATTGGCACAGCCGGTTGCGGGCCTTGGCCTACTCCACGGCGTATAGCTTCGAGTGGAAGTTCGGGCCGTTTGGCGAGGCCGGCTTTGGGCACAACGGCGACCATACTACCGATGTGGTCAATGGGGTTCTGCAAAACGATACCGGCGATGTGGAGCTGGTGTCCACGCCGGTGGGCGGCCTGGGATGGACTGTGGCCGAGGATGCGCTGGACAAGTATGTCGTGAGCAGGTTTGAGGAAAAGCCGCGGGGAACGCCCGCCCTGTTGCTCATCAGCTTCCTTACGCCGTCGCGCGCCGCGGCCAATATCTTGCGCTTCCGTCCGCCGTGGTACCGGGACGGCCGCAAGGTGAAGTCTTCCAGTTTCTTCAGCGAGCCGCCGGGACCGGACGATGTGGCTGCCAGCTCGCAGCCGGCTTCGGGCGCCGGGAAAGCAGCGGCGGGAGAGACAAGTACGGGCGAGGCCGCTGTTGTGCAGACCGCTCGTAATGCCGCGGTGCTGCCGCTTTGGCCCCATTTGGGCGGCGTGCATGAGTTCGGCGCCTGGTGGGGAGTGTCATGGATGAGCGGCGACCTGTGGGGAACGGCCAATGACACCAAGTACATGCCAATGGACCTGACTTACTCCTACCTGCTTAATCCGGGAGGCAAGGTGAGCCTGCGCTATGCGCCGGAGATGAACGTAATGGTCATGCTAGATGAGCCGGTGAGCGGACAGACCAACCCGGAATTTATGCGCAGGCGCACCTATGGCAGCGGCTTCAGCCCGCTGGGCATGCGCGCTTCATTCTGTCCCGAAAGCCGCGTCCAGCCGTTCCTCTCCACCAATGAAGGGGCCATCTACTTTGTCGACAGCGTGCTTGCGCCGACCGGGTCGCATTACATGGCCACTGTGGACATTGGCGGCGGGTTGATGATCTATCGCAAGCAGCGGCAGTCGGTTTCCATCGGCTACCGCTATCAGCACCTGTTCAACGCCGACATCGGCTCGAACACGCCCGCAACGGACGCCAACACGATCTTTGTGGCGGTTTCCCGCTTCAGGACGCGCGGCTACCGCTGAATGGAAACAACAACTATTGCGGGCGTTTGAGTATCCAGGATCGGGTTGGGTACCTGAGCCATCGGCGGGTTGGAATGGGGTGCTGTGCCGGACGATGTGGCCGTGGCCACCTGCCTCAGAGCCATCGAGCGCGGTATCAACCTGATTGATACGCCCCGCATTTCGTGCCAGGGAGACGATGTGGTGATTCTGCGCTCGCCCAGGTATGATTTCTTCCCCCACTTCAACGGCATTTATCTGCCGATGAACACGGCGAACTGCTCGCACTGCCAGCAGTTGCTTACCGGCGGCGACTTTGGGTTTGGGGACGGATCGCCACCTATGCGAATCTAGACTCGGACGTGAATTACCTGTCGAATGCCAGCCCGCTGCCATCGGACCGCGCCGGCGGGAACGCCACCCTGGTGACCTTCGGGCTGCGGTCGGGCTACACGAATAAATACATCTCGTTGAAGGCCTATCTTTGCCCCGGCATTCTCAGCTACGATCATGCCTACCAATCCAGCCCTTCCTCGACCAATCCGTCGCCGACGATCGGGCGGATCCCACACTTCACTACCGCACTTGGCATCGACGGCGATATCAGCATCAATCGACATCTGGCGTTGCGCGCGGTGAGCGGAAACACGCCGGTCTGCCTACTGGCCGGATCTCTTTCTCGCAATTGGGAAACCGAACATCACCGTGATCTCCGACGGGCCCGAGTGCGATACAAGCGCGAGCGGAAACTACGGAAGCCAAAACAAGGGGTGGCGGGTGTATTACCCTGACGATACCTTCGAGGACAGGTATTGCGTAACCACCAGAAAAGACGGCGTTATCCGAGTGCGTGCGTACTACGCCAGCGACCAGACACCGAGGCTGAATGTGCTCGTCCAGAATGGGTCAGCAAAGCCAAAGTAAGGCGACAATCGGTCCCCAGATATCTGATTTGAGGTCCGGTTTTCGGCGGAAGCAGACGGCTAAGATTCGCCTTTTCTTCGCCTATACTGAATCTATGACCACCCAGGAAGTCCGGCACCGCGTGTATCTGTCGTTTCAATGCCGTTATGGCTGGCACTGCCAGTTCCAGGAACAGGACTTGAAGACTCCCCTGCCCAGGAAGCTGCACTTCAAGTCCTCGGAAAAGGTAGTCGAACTAGTGGAGCGGGGCGGCGGCCTTAAGGATCCGGAGAGCCGGCTGATGCTCGATCAGGCCGTCGTGACTGGACGGGGTGGCGGCGAAAAAGGCTGCTGCCGCAGCATCCGCAAAGTAGCTTGCACCTATGCTGCGTTTGAGAGCTGGCGTACACCAGTATGGCATCGATTCATTTTACGGGTGCAACCTGCCCTTTCAATTCCAAATCGATGTCGACTTGTTTGGCTACTTTGAGGATGAAGACACTGGGATCCTTGAGCCCCCAGTTGACATAGGGGACTACGAAATGCCCCTTGGCCGTAAGATCCGTTCCTTGGATATGGACCTGCGTAGGAACCATGATATTGTGCGGCGCGCCGTGCAGTGTAAACACGCCTGAGACTTGGATGGAAGAGTCGCCAGTGGGCGCGAGGGTACCCTGGTAGCTTTTAGGCGCGAAAGCAATCTCGGTGTATTGGTCGCTGTTCAGCACCTCGGAGTTCATCTTCTTGTCACGGCTGGGGTCGCCACTATCGCCGCTGCCAGCTGCCACCACGATCAGGCCGGAGATAGATTGCGCGCTGGGATCGAAGCTGACGCTGCCGCTCTGCACGTGAAAGACGCCGTTCACGTGATGACCGCCATCGCCGAGGGCGAAAGCCACCTGGCTCGTGGTCGGATTAGCGGTGAACGTTTCGCTCTGCGCGCCGGCAACGGACGCGATCGACATGGGAACGATGAGAGAAAGGAATGGCAAAAGCATTTTCATAGGTTTTTCTCCAAAATTGGGTAGTCGAGCTCATGGTCTTGGACGTTAAGGTTCGTGAAGTTAGCGTTTGCCGGCCGATTGCGCAATGATCTGCGACAACCAGAGGCTGATGGAACTGATCTGCCCGTCGGGGAGGTATTCGTGTCCCGGCATATCGGTTTCCGGAATGCCGAACTTTGCGATGCGCGCGAGCTGGAGCTGCAGCTCCTGTTGTGACTTCGCACCCGAAACATAGAAGGAAGGACCGTTGGGAAACTCGGTGGGGAGTTTCTGAAAATCTGACTGCCAGCGCAGGCGCGTCTGCCCTCCCGCATCGTGGCATGTAGCGCAATAACGCGCATATAGCCGTGCGCCTTCGGTTGAAGAGGCATGCGCCCACGCCTCCGCGGAAGGGCGCCACGTTTCCTCTTCGCGCATGTGAGCGATTAAGTTGGACGCGCGCAATGATTCGAGATAGGCCACCAGGTCGTCGCCGCGCTCATCGCGAAAGAGAAAACCATACGAAGGCATAATGGATGCGCCACTGACCTCAGCCGGATGAAAGAAGTGCATCTTCAGCCAGAGAGCAGATCGTCGAACACCGATCTGCGAAAGATCCGGGCCCTGACGACGATTGCCGATGAGTGGCGGCCGGTCTTCGCGGATCTCGGCGATTGGTCGGCTCGGTCCCCACATGAGTACGTCCGTCGTCCCGGGCCTTACATACTGCGTATGGCAATGAATGCAGCCCTCAGAGATATATACCTGGCGACCGCGATCGATTTGGGACAACTGCTCGGAGGTTCTTCCATGTTCGGTCGAGAACTTGAGCAACCACGCGGCGCCAAGAACAAAAGCTGTGAGCTTGATTTCGCGCAGGCGGGAGTGCCAAAGCGGAGCCGCCACCGGAATCAGGGCTATGGCGCCAGCTGCAAGCACGAAAGCCGCTGGCACGTGGCCAAGGTCCTGTCCCATGCCGATGCCAAGTGCCGAGCCGATCCAACCGGCGATTGCGTAGATCCAGCCCGCGATTCGGCCTCGTTCGCCGAGCGTTGCCGCGGATGCAATCAATGATGGGTACGCGACGAGAGCAACCGAATAAAGAGAAACACCGATCGGGTAGAGGATGGATGCGAGCGGCGCGGACTCAGGGCCACGCAGTAACAAGCATGCCGAGCCCAGAGCTCCGACGGCCCAAAGAAGCACCATCGATAGATTGCGGCGCGAGAGGAGCCACGCACTCGCCAAAGCCGCTCCAAGATGGAGAATCGCATTCAACCAAAGGTGTGTTGCTCCCTGCCATGTTTCGGCCTTAAGCTCGGCTGTGTTTTGAATGATGAAAAAAGCTGCCGAATCTAGCCACACGAGAGCGGTGAATAGGGCCAGCGCCACAATGAAAGGGACCGGAACAACCTCCTTGGGCCTGCTGGTTTCTTCAGGTGCTGGAAACATTGTGATTCCGACTGCGGCGATGCAAAGGATGCTCGACACAAGCGACTGGACTTCGGGACTCGCGTCGAAAAACGATGGAATGTTGCAAATGAAATAGCCCATTCCCGTCCCTATGCCGACAACCAGGAACGGACTGGACGCGCCAGTCCAACAGCGAAGATGGGTAACGAGAGTGACAGTGAGCAGTCCAAGCCCTGCGCCAATGAGAAGCGAGACAAGCATCGCGCCGGCGAGACTAAGCTGAAGAAGCGAAAGCAACGATGCAACGGCGCTGGTTGCAAAGGCCAGGCGCAAACGCAATGACGGAGAGGGCCAGCGGTTCACGCGAGGCGCAAGCAGGCTCAGCAGAATTCCCCCAGTAGCCATCGTTGCCATCGCTGCCTTCAAGTGCGTATCGGCAATTCCCAGCACGGTCAGGCGCTTGAGGAATGCAAACTGGGCGAAGATCAGGAAATAGACATAGGTGATGGCGACAAGGCAGAAGCCTTGCCAGCCGGAGAGCAAGCGGTTACTTCGCAACACTCGCCAGCCACCCTTTGCGCAAACCGATCGCCTGTATCAGAACCAGCGTTCCATCTGTAAGCGCGACGGTGAGCCAGCCGGCTTCAAGTGCACTTACCAGCACCTGAGAAATTACAAATACAGCTACGCTCGTGCGCGTAAAGGCCGTAAGCAGCCAGACTATTTCGAGCCTTCGCCTGCATCCCTTACAGGCGACCAAATAGGCGCCGTATAGATACGCAAGACCAACCGCAAACACGAAGGCTCCAATAAAGGAGAGGTACACCATTGCAGTCTCGGGTGCGTGCAGTTGCATGAGACGCAGCGTGAACGCGGGAGCGATGAGAAGCAGCGAGCCAGTTGTCGCGTCTGAGGCGCCGGCAAGCAGCTGGTAGGCGAGAAGAATGAATCGGTTCATGCGATCTTCTCCAGTGTGAAATCTTCGGAAACGGGTTGCGGCTCGCGAAGCAATGCGGTGCAGTCGGCGAGCCAGTCAATCGAGGCAGACAACATCACGATTCCGGTAACAAGACGGAGAAGATATAGGGTGTTTCTTTCAATGCCCGGAACGATAGTGAATGCGGGAGTGAAGCCTTCGCGCCATCCGGCAATGGTCATAAGCAGCGCGTAGGCGATGACGGCGCCGTGCCACATAAAGAACGAACGAGCGCGATTGAAGATCCGCGCGCCGTTGCCGAGCAGCTGCGCCATGACGAGGATGATCAGGCTCGACACAAAACCTGCCATCGCAATGAATGAATGGCCGACCAGACCGTCAGTAAACTTGAAGTGGTCGAGAACGCCCAGCAAAAACATGATGGCGCCGGTGACAAGCAGCGCAGCCCACCACCACAAGACAGCAGTTCGCCAGCGACGGGCACCCGCATGCCAATCAAAGGCCCGGTAATATGCCGGTACGAAAGGCAGCCATACAACAATGGTCCCGAGGCTGAGGTACTGCCAGGGGTCGTGGTGGCTGGCATCGGTGCGGCCAAGTGCAGCGCAAAAGAGCGCATGGATGACGAGCATGGTCCATGCGAGGGGGATCACGCGCGACTTTCTCAGCTTCCTCTTCGCAATTCCTAAGGGAAGCATGAGTCCGATGAGCACAATCGCCAGCGATGATTCAAGCTGGCTCGCGCCGGTTGGTCCGCCTGTTGAGGGATTGATCGGAGGATAGCCATTAGGTTCCGACGCAAGGAAAAGCACAAAAGGCACTGAAAGAAGGACCACTAGGCCCGAAAGCTTTGCTGCCCAAACTGCCACCGTTGTCTCATCTTCTCTTGTCCAATTGACAACTAATGCGAAAACCAAGAGAAACCAGAGTGTGAGCAGCGCGTCTGAGAAGAAAATGCGAGCGTAACCGGCCCAGTCGAGAAACAACTTCCCGCAGGAGTGCCCGGTGAGCCATGAGACCGCGCCAACCGCCAGCGCCGTAGACCACACCCATAAAACCGGCCGGCACCATCGGCTCATTGCTCCCCGCTCCGCACCGTAAACGTGAAACAAATAGCCAAGAAGTGGAAGGCTGGTCCAGCCATAGAGCTCAAGATCCATGTGGACCATCATCCAGCGGCCGTAGGTCCATTCTCCGAGCAGAGAATAGAGTCCGGGAAAAAGCAAAAGGACCGCGAGCAGCACACCAACCGAATTGGCAGCGACCAGCCACATAAGACCGTGCCATGCTGCCTGGGCCACAACGTTCGGGCCACGGAACCGCGGCAGATCACAGAGCGTACGCGGGTTCATGAATCCTTCCATCGTGCATTTCAACCATGCGATCGCACTGTGCCGCCAGGCCGCGGTCATGCGTGGCCATCAGGAGCGTAACGCCCTCGTCCGCGGCCAGTTCGAGCAGGAGATCGAAGACCATCCTGGCGTTTTGCTCATCCAACGACCCCGTTGGTTCGTCGGCCAGCAGAATGCGCGGATGGTTCATCAGCGCACGGCACAGCGCCGTGCGCTGCCGCTCACCGCCAGAGAGTTTTTGAATCGGGTGATCGAGGCGATGGTTCAGACCCGTCCGTCCCGCGAGCTCCCGCAAGCGAGTCTCGGCCTCGCGCCGCGGCACACAGGCAGCGAATGACGGGATCAGGCAGTTCTCCGCAAGCGTTAGGCCGGGAATGAGGTTGTGTAATTGAAAGACGAAGCCAATCCCATAGCGGAGCAAGCGCAAGCGATTGCGGCCTCCGATCAGTTCTGTTCCATTCACCCACACTTTGCCTCGATCAGGTTTATCCAGGCCTGCAAAAACGTGAAGCAATGTACTCTTTCCGCACCCCGATGGTCCGCACAGGGCGACGGTGCGGCTTTCAAAGCACGAGAAGTCGACGCCCTTCAATACCGAAACGGCGCCATCGTCGTAGCTCTTCCACAAACCGGCTGCGCGCAGCACGACGGGCTGATCGTCGCCTTCATCCGGCAGGGTTCTCATTCGAATCGCAACGCCTCCACTGGTCCCACTCGCACGGCATAGGCTGCTGGATAGAGCGCTCCGCCGATTCCGGTCAGCAACGCCAGGAGCAGCAAGGTAATCATCAGCAGTGGATGAATGCCGGGATCGATATAGCCATCGAGGGCGGGAATGAACTTGAGCGCGTAGAGAGCAGCACTGCCGACAATGAGCCCGATGAGCGCGCCGGCGATAGAGACAAGAGCAGACTCGCCAAAGATTACGCTCCCGATCTGCAAATGTGAAAAACCGTTCACTCGAAGAATTGCGATCTCGCGAATCCGCATGAACACTGACATGATCATGGTGTTTGCTACACCCAGACCTCCAAGCAATAGGCCGCATCCGCCAACCGCCCAGGCGGTCGCCTTGAGGATCTTGAATTGCGAGTAAGTCCGGCTAAACTCCCTATCTTCGAGCGCGACTAGATTCGGATATTGAGCGTGGATCAGGGCTTTGAACGCAGGCACGTCGTTCTTGTTCCGGAGCTTGATGGTGACTACAGATGACGAGTTCTCCTTGTGGAAGAACTCCTGGGCGGCTGCAAGCGGCATGAACACGCCGCCATCCTCAAATCCGTTTGCGGTTCGCACAATGCCCGCCACCCGGAATGTGGAGTGACCTATCTCCACTCGCTTTCCGATAGATGCTGCCATGAAGTCGGCGGCGCGCTGACCGAGAACTACGCTTCGGTTGTCATTCCCAAAGCTGCTCTTATTACCGGCGATCCACGTCGCATTTTTTATGCGCGAGTCCGAGCGGGTCACTCCGAAGCACGTCACGATAGGATGACCTGGGCTGGTTACAATCCCAAATAGAATTGGACTCGCTTGCGCCACGACAGGCCACGAAGAGATTCGCGCGGCAGCCTCTGACGGAACGCTGCTGAAGAAAAGATCGGATACGTCGCGCTCGAAGACAATCATCTCGCTATCGCTCGAGAGAATGTTCGAGAACATCCCAACAGCGCCATCGAGGATGGTCACGACCGAGAGCATGGCCGCAACGGAGAAGGCGATACCAGTCACGCTGATCAGTGACCTGACACGATGTCGCATGAGATTAGTGAAGATGAGTCTGAGGAAGATCATCGACCCACCTCCTCCAGGAGAACCTGCGATCCCTGAATGACAGTGGCCAATTCGCGCTGCAGTTGGTCACGTAGACGCTTAAGGAAATCGAGCTCGGGCCGTGTCCGGAGCAGCCGGTTAAGCATTCGGTTGCCCATGTCTATAAGGCGCGTGAGCCGGCGCACCGCCCCGTCGACTCCGATCACAACAGCTACGTTAGGATGGTCGAGAAGGGTATCACGCGCAGTGGTTTTACCAGTCTGAGGCGTGGTCTGAAGCAGATCTTTGAGATCGTCGACAATCTGATAGGCAAGGCCCCAGAAAAATGGAGATGCGCTCGATTTGCCGAATCTCGCAAGCAGCCGCATCGCCCAGGATCGCCGGCAGGACGAGCGTCAAGCGAATCATGGAGACGGTCTTGCCGCGTGCCACGCGGTCGGTTGTCTCAAGGGTCCGCGGTAGCGTGGAGTAATGAAGATCGAGACTCTGGCCGTTGAGCAATCCTTCCACTCCAAGGCATTGCTCAACGAAGGTTAATGCCTTTGCCTGCGCGGCGGTTAGGCAACTTGCTACGGCGCGCCACAATAGCGCATAGGCACGATTGATTAAAGCAAGTGCGGCGAGAATGGCCCCCTCTTCCCCATAGATCAAATGCGTGCAAGGAGCTCCGCGCCGCTCCAGCGCATTGTCCATGCAGGGAAGATCATCGAACAAAAGCGATGCAGTATGGAAATACTCCAAGGCAACTGCGAGATTCCTGGAAGACTCAAGAATCAATCCATAAGCTGTCGCCATCTGAACAACGAGATTAGGACGGATCAGGCTGCCCGGATTGCTGAGCACATGACGAAGCGCTTCCTCAAAATTGGGATCGAGAGATGAGGGTAGGAATAATGAGAAACTGAAAAAGTCCACCATCTCATGCGCATTCAATTCAGTCACGACTTGTTGTGTTGACACGCTCATCCTCAGATTCGTCTTGAACCCTCGTGGCGATTGGTCCAGGAGCGGGATTCATGCGAGAATCGCGATCCTATGACCGGTTCAAGTAACACATAAGACGAGTCGGCTGAGGCTTTGAAAGCGCCTAAGCGAATGAAGTTTCGTTCATCTTGATGAATGGGTGTGGTTCACGCTCGACTGATTCGAAAGTCGCCAAACGGCCGGAAGCCCCCCTAGCCCTCAGTGCCCTTCTGGCTTGAGCACCGGTGCGCGGAGCGGCGTTGTCTCGATCTCGAGCCGCGTGTCCTTGGGGAATACTACGTCGCGACCCATGCGCAGGAAGTTGTCGTAGAACGACAGCCCCGCAGCATAGAACCCAATGCCGGCAGCAAGATTCGGTGCCCCAGCCGTCACGCCTACAATGCGTCCCGCCAGGCCAAATCCGTTGGAAGCGACGCCTTGCTTGACCACCATCCCTCCACCGCCATCCTGATCGAGCGCGCGACCGGCCAGCAGCGTCAGCAGCATAGGCGCAACCGCGCTGGACTTGTTGCGCGGAGTCACGGTCCCTTCCGCATCCATCTGAAGGTCCTGGATCTTTTCCGCCGTGGCCCCCGCCAACGATCCCTCGACAGGCGTAGCAAATCCCTGCGGGAAGCGCACCCGCTGAAATGTAAACCGCAACTTTCCGTTGCGTCCGAACGAGCGCGCCGCCTTTGCTTCGGTCACGTGGCCGATCAACGTTGAGCCTTGTGGAACCACCAGCTTCATCTCTCTGTCGTAAACCGGTTGTACCACCAGTGCCTGAACCGGATCGCCCGAATGCGCACGCGCTGACGTTAGCTGGTGCGTAAGTAGGGCGTTCACGGTCCAGATTTCCTGCTTCTCGTGGGCTTCCAAGGCTGGCGCGGGATCTGTCGCCAGCGCGGACGGCGCAGGCAACGCAAGCGGTGCGGTCAGCTCGAATGACCACGCGGTGTGGGCAGTAATCTCCTCGGGATGATATGGAAGCTGATGATAGAGCATCTCCAGCGCCCGGCCGCCCAGCCCCGGAGACAGAAACCAGTTGATCTGGTCGTGCACCTGCTGCCTCGCCTGGGCGAATTGGCGCCGTATAAATGCATGTCTCGGAGCCGCACCGGCCGCAGTTAGTTGCAGCACGGGAGTCCCGCCCGCTACCGCCGCGGCGGAGATGGGCAGGGCGCCGCCTGGCAGCGCGACCTCATCGAAACGCACCTTGGCCCTATGAAACGGTGTGAAGTCGCCGTGCAAACGCGCGCGCCGACGGGTCTCTTCATCCGGCTCGAGCGCTACAACTTTGCCAAAAACCACGCTGTCTTTCGGGATCGCCAGTTGCCCCGACGCATAGAGTGGATAAAGCAATTCTCCCTTGAGTGACTCGCCGTCCTTCATCGGATACCGTCGCGTGATTTCCACTTGCAGGCTCGTGCCTTTGGGCAAAACCACATGCAGCGGCGACGGCATTGCCGGCTTGGCAATTGTCGTCCGTGTCGCAACAGGCGTCTCAGCCGCCTGCCGCGGCCTCTGATGGAGCGTTTGAGCACCCGCGGACACGACCGCGGACACCGCTGCTGCTGCAAAGAGCAATAAGATACGACGAGCGGTAAAGCGCATTGGAAAGACTCCTGCGTGACGGACACGTAGCTTGTAACGCTACTTTCGGTCAGAAGGAAGCACTAAACCAGTGTGCAAAGCGTGTCCTCTAACGTACTCACTCTGTTGCGGGCCTAATCCGGCACAGTAAACGCAGTTATGTCTGCTTCCACGTTGCATCCACATACACGGGTATGTCGTTGCTTATGGACATGCCGAGGAACGACGGGCGCTGAATTTTGAAATCGGAACAAGTGGACGGCACCGTACCTGTGATGCGTACCTCACCGCTCTGTGATTCCCGCTGAAACGGCACATGCGAGTAGTGCGCGGTTTGCGCCGCAAACTGCACTTCGAGATCGGCGTAAATCGTGGGCTGCTGAAGCTGAGCCTCTGGGAATTTCGCGTGCACAACCACCATGGGATTGTCGGCCCCTCGCGTCGCCTCGATCATATGGAGGTCGCGGTTGCTGTCGCCCGAGTTGAACGACTTTACCGGCGCAGCGAGCAGAAAAATGCATTGGCCGTCCTGGCAAATGCCCTTGCCCTTGGCCGCATGGCTCACGCCGTTCACTTCGTGCACCGGAGACGACGCGTGATAGGTGAGTGTGGACTGAATCAGCACCCACTGCGAGGCTTTCTGCGCGAAAGCGGGGAATGCCGCAAGCGAAAGCATAACAGCCAGCATTCTGAACTTCATCGCTTCTCCCAGAATTTGAGGTGTACGGGCCACGCCACCGCGACGATCGAAGCGCCATAGGCAATCATGGTGGCCGTGGCCACGGTGCCGTGCAGCGATGCGATGCCATGGGCCTTTTCGCCGTTCTGTTCCTGGCTGAAGGCCATGGCGCCGAGAATCGGTGTGAGAATCATGCCCGGTCCATGAATGAAAGCCAGCGCCTCATGCACGCGGATGGCTCCGCGCTTCTTCACTCCCGGAATTTTGGGCGCAAACATCGCATAGTAAGCCGTGGTTAAGTAAAGCGCGGCCGTGGTGCTGCCCAGCGCCGCGTGAAGATCGAGGTTGGCGTTGGTGGGCTCAGTGATGGTCTGGCCATTGCGTCCCTTGGCCTTGGCCATGGGCCCGGTGATAAGCGCGGCAGCCATGGGCGCCAGGGTGATCAGGCCGAGCCGCTGATGAATCTTGAGCATCTCCGTGCGCCGGTTCAGCCTGGCCTGTAAAGCAGGATTCGGCGTCATCTGCTGCTGGCTGAAACCGAGGCTCTGTAATGAAGGCTCCTGTGGCGCCTGTTCGGGTTCCGGGGCGCTAGGCAGGCTCGACGATGACCCGGTCTGCTTTCGCTTGGCAGCAGGCTGTTGCGAACCCTGACTCTGCGTGGAACTGGAGGCAGCCGCGGAGTCCGAGGTGGATGTCTGGGCATGTGAACATTGCGGGACCAGCATCGCAAACGCGAGCGTTGCCCCTACAATCACGCCTTTTACGGTCTGCAAGTTCATGCAAGTTGCTCCTTGATCCGACGAGCCTGACTGCGCTTGGAATTGAGCTGGCCCTGCGAAATAGACGCCGGCCGTTACACTTCCGACCGTTCCTCATCACAGAGATGAGACGGAAACTTGAACGATTTGGAAAGCGCCGAAACATCCGTGCTTCTTTAAGATTCATTCATCTTCAAACCATATCCAAAACAGATGACGCTAACCTAACGCAAGAATGACAGTGCGTTCATCTTGGTAAGAGCGGCGTTCGCCCGTGCAGCCTCGCAATCGCCTGCTCGGTGCAAGCGCCTCCGCAAATGCACTAATATCCACTCATGCGGCTCTTGCTGGTGGAAGACGAAATCGAAATCCAGAATTTCCTGCGGCGGTCGCTGGAAGAAGCAGGATACGAGGTTGAGGCAGCATCCGACGGCAAAACCGCCGAGCGGCTGGCAGCTGAGGGTCCGTTCGATATTCTCGTCGTCGATCTTGGCCTCCCTGACCAGGACGGCATCGCCCTGATTCTTCACCTGCGCCAGATGGGTGTAAGAGCTCCTGTGCTGATCCTTTCGGCGCGCCGCTCGGTCGACGACCGCGTTCGCGGGCTGGAACAAGGTGGCGATGACTACCTGACGAAACCGTTTGCGCTGGCGGAACTGCTGGCCCGATTACGCAACCTGCTCAAGCGCAATAGCCCCCAAGCGAGCGAAGCCACGCGCCTGCGTGTTCTTGATCTGGAACTGGACCTGCTGCGGAGAGAAGCCACACGCGATGGACAAACGCTGCAATTGACGCAACAGGAGTTTGTACTTTTGGAATATCTGTGCAGAAACGCGGGACGCGTGGTGACGCGTTCAATGATCCTGGATAAGGTCTGGGGAATGCGCATCCAGCCCGATACGAACGTAGTGGATGTTCACATTTATAGGCTCCGCGGCAAAGTGGATGGCGCCGGTCAGCAGCCGCTGATCAGAACGAAGCGAGGAGTGGGATATGTCCTTAAAGACCGATAAACCGCCATTGCGCAGCGCGGCGTGGCGCATTTCGTTCCTGGCTACGGTTGCATTCGCGTGCGGCACGCTGGTCATCTTTGTGTTTATCCACCAGTTTGTGTCCAGCGATATCCAACGTCGGAGTGATGCGTGGCTCTCCGGTGAGGTTGGAGTACTCGGAGACGTTGCGGCGCGGACTCCGAAGAATGCGCTCTACGGTCGAGTGGTGCGTGAGATCGCAGAGCTCGCAGCGCGGGAGGTCCCAAACAAATCAGCCTCAGAGGGCAACGCCAACAATTCCGTATTCTTTCTGCAAACCAACACCGAAGGACTTCCTCTGCTTTGGGTGGGCGCCGGTGACGGACAGTCAAATCTGGAGGCGATCGAAACGACGAAATCCCTACCGGAAAAACCAACGGATGTGCGCGTGGCGGGATTCCCGGTTCCATTTCGAGTAGCCAGTCTGAAGATGAGCGATGGTAGCCATATCTATCTCGGACTTTCCGAGCGAGACGAGCTTCGGGTGCTGGGGAAGATGCGCCTTCGCTTCTTTCTGTTGTGGCTTCTTATCGTGCTACTGGGCTTTGGAGTCGTGTTTCTGACAACTCGGCGAATGCTCAGCCATGTCCGCAAGATAACTGAGGCGGCGTCGAGGATAGGCCATTCCGATCTGAGCGAGAGGGTGCCGGCAACACGCCGCAACGATGAGGTCAGTCAGCTCGCGCACACACTGAATCGCATGCTCGACCGCATTGAAAGCTCGATGCATCAGCTGCACACGATCACCGATGCTTTGGCACATGACCTTCGGAGCCCGCTGACCGCAATTCGAGGAAAACTCGAGATGTCACTCTCCAGCACGAACGAAGAGAAGCATACGGAGCCTATCGTTTCGGCTATCGAAGAACTTGACCAACTTACTGATTTCCTGAACAAGACGCTGGATGTCGCTGAGGCTCGCGCCGACGCACTGCGGCTTACACGAACTGAAATCGATCTAAGCAAACTGTTGGCGGCAATGGTGGATCTTTACGAACCTTCAATGACAGAGAAGGGAGTGCAGATCAGGCTGCGCAGCGAAAGTGGGGTTATCGGATTCGGTGATGAAGGACTCATTCACCGCATGATCGCGAACCTGCTCGATAACGAACTGAAACACCTCACCTCGCCATCCAGCGTCGGTGTCTCACTACAATGCAGCGACGACATGGCAAGCCTGACATTCGAAGATAACGGCAATGGATTCGATCCGGAGGTGCTGAAGGACCTCTTCATTCGCCGTGTAAAAGGCGCGACCTCGACCGGTCATGGACTCGGCCTCGCTTTTGTCGATGCGGTGACTAGGGCGCACGGCGGGACCGTTGAAGTCATGAATAGAGATGCGGGCGGCGCGCGAATTGCCGTAAGCCTGCCTTTGGCCCCAGAAGAAACACGACATAAATTGACTACGGCTGTGCAAGCAGGCTGATCAGATCGCAGCAAATATGGGCTCTGCGCAGGAATCTGTGAAGCGGTCTGATTTTCAGTGGTTTCTGCGATAGATTCGGTTCGGGTATTCTCTGATCGATACGAGATAACGACTGGACACGGGTGTTGGGTTGGCCGATCTACAAGGTGTACCGGCATGAGATCGATGAGGCCGCCAGGAGTTCTTCCGCAAGGGTGGTCCGGCACGGGACCTGGTCAAGGGCAAGCGGTGGAGGGGCGTAAGTGCTGATAATCTACGGCAGGAAGGACGTGGCAAGAAGGACGTATTGATCGCAAAGCCCTTCGGCCTCCAGGGCCAGAGCACGAAAGGCCTGGATCGAAATCGGGATCGTGGGTCGGGATTATGGACGGCACCCCGCGCAGATTCGTGCCCAGCAGGCAAGCCGCAAGGCTGGCCGCGAGCCCGCTGCGCTGGCTTTTCGATGGGCAGGCGGGTCCGCGCGACCGGTTTGCGACGCGCTGGATTTTTTTGCGCGCCCTCGCTGCCATCTACTTTTCGGCGTTTTTCCCCTTGCTGTTCCAGATCGAAGGCTTGAACGGACCCGACGGCATTTTGCCGGTGCAGCGCTTTCTGCCCGCGGTGCACAATGCCATGGGCCGGCTCAGTTACTGGTATGCACCTACGCTGTTCTGGTTCGCCTCCGGGTCGGTCATGATGATGGTCGTGATCTGGCTGGGGCTGGCCGCTTCGGTTGCGGCGTTTTTCAATCTCTGGCCACGCCTGAGTTTTTTTGTCTGCTTCGTCTGCTTTCTCTCGTTTGTGGCCGCGGCCCAGGCGTTCTCAAGCTACCAATCAGACAGCATGCTGCTGGAAGCGGGGTTCCTGGTGCTGTTTTTTGCGCCGCGCGGCATGCGGCCGGGCTGGGCCTGGCCGGCCCAGCGTCGCGCGCCAGCCTGTTTCTGCTGCAGTGGGAATGGTTCCGCATCTACTTCGAATCGGGGCTGGTCAAGCTGCTCAGCGGCGATCCGGAATGGCGTAATTTCACCGCGATGGACGATTACTACCAGAACGGCCCGCTGCCCACGTGGATCGGATACTACGTGGCACACTTGCCGCACTGGTTTCATGCGGCGACGGTGGCAGGCACGCTGGCCATGGAGCTGGGCGTGGTGTGGATGCTTTTTCTGCCCCGCCGCGCGCGGCTGGTCTGCTTCTGCATCGTTACGCCGTGGGAGATCGGCGTGATTCTCACCGCCAATTACACCTTCTTGAATTACCTGGTGCTGGCGCTGGGCATTCTGCTGCTGGACGATCGGAGCCTGCGGGTGCTGTTGCCGCGGCGGATTTCAGATAAGCTGCCGGCGCTGCCCCAGCAGGATGCGGCGCCTCGCGAGCCGGAGTTGCTTTCGGTTGTGATCGCCAATGGCAACGCTGAAGGCGATGCTGGCGGTGAACCTGCTGCCGAGCCGGACGAAGAAACGCCGGCGCGCGCGCGCGGGCCGGCGGCCCTGTGGAACGCTGCCTGGCTGAACGCCGCGCGCGTGGCCGTCCCGGCAGTGCTGCTCACCTGGATTGCCTACGCGACGACCGCGGAACTGATTCACCTGCCGTGGCCCGGCACTCTACTGCCGAGCATGCCGATGGAGGTGTTGGACCCATTTCGCATCGCCAGCCAGTACGGGCTGTTTGCGATGATGACGCGCGGCCGATACGAGATCGAGTTTCAGGGTTCGAACGATGGCCAGCACTGGACGCCGTACCTTTTTGGATTCAAGCCGCAGGCGCTCAACCAGGCGCCCGGCCTTTATGCTCCTTACCAGCCGCGCTTCGATTGGAACCTGTGGTTCGCTTCGCTGGGCGACTGGCGGCAGAACGACATCGTGCCCCTGACCGAGGAACGTTTGCTGGAAAACGACAAGGCTGTGCTGGAGTTGTTCAAGTCAAATCCGTTCGGCAATACGCCGCCGCGTTACGTCCGGGCAGTGTTGTGGCAGTACTGGTTTACCTCGATTGCTGAAAAGCGACGCACGGGCGACTGGTGGAAGCGCGAACTGATGGGACTGTACGCCCCGGAATTGACGCGACTACCGGACGGTCAATTTGAGGTGGAGCAATGGCCGGAGGAGCTGCCGCCCCATGACTGAGGTCACGCCGCGCGCCCAGGTCATCGGATCAGGCCCGAACGGATTGGCGGCGGCCATTACCATGGCCCGCGCCGGACGCAAGGTGAAGGTGTATGAAGCCGAGGCGCAAATTGGCGGCGCGGCGCGCACCATGGAGTTGACGCTGCCCGGCTTTCGCCACGACTTCGGTTCAGCGGTGCATCCGATGGCGGCGGGCTCGCCGCTGTTTGCTTCGCTCCCGCTGGAGCGGCTGGGACTGAAATGGATTCACGGGGCGGCGCCCCTGGCGCATCCGCTGGATGACGGCACCGCGGTCATGCTCGAGCGCGATCTGACTGAGGCCGAAGCGGCTCTTGGCCGCGACGGCCGCGCATGGCGCCGGCTGGTTGAGCCGCTGGTGAACCATTGGCCGCAGTTCGCTGACGAGGCGCTGGGTCCGGTGGCGCACATTCCGCGGCGGCCACTCCTGATGGCGCAATTCGGGTTCCATGCATTGCAGCCGGCGCTGCGGCTGGCGAGGCGCCGGTTTACCGGCGAGCGGGCGCGGGCGCTGTTCGCGGGACTGGCGGCGCACTCTTTTCTGGCGCTCGACCGGCCGCTCAGCTCAGCAGTCGGCCTGATCCTGGGAGCCGCGGCCCACGCGGTGGGCTGGCCCATCCCGCGGGGCGGTTCGCAGGCCATCACCAACGCGCTGGCGGCGCACCTGGTCGAATTAGGTGGGGAAATCGAGACCGGCAAGCGGATCACCGCACTGGGCGAGTTGAATCCGCAGGGCGGGCCGATTCTCTGCGACGTTACGCCGCGGCAACTGCTCTCGATTGCCGGCGATCATCTCGATCCCGGTTACGCGCAACGCCTGCGCCGATTCCGCTACGGGCCGGGAGCGTTCAAGATCGATTACGCGCTTTCCGCGCCCATTCCATGGCGGGCCCGGGAGTGCGGCCGGGCCATCACGGTGCACCTGGGCGGCGGCCTGGACGAGATCGCGCAATCGGAACTTGCGGTGACCCACGGGGCTGAGGCAGACCGCCCCTTCGTGCTGGTCGCGCAACCTTCGCTCTTTGACGCGACACGCGCGCCGGAGGGCAGGCATGTGGCGTGGGCGTACTGCCACGTGCCGAATGGCTCAACCGCCGATATGACCGGCCGCATCGAAATGCAGCTGGAGCGTTTTGCGCCCGGCTTTTCGCGACTGTGTGCTGGCGCGCCGCGCGTCCTCGCCGGCCGCGCTGGAAGCGATGGACGCCAACCTGGTGGGAGGCGACGTCAACGGCGGTGAGCTCTCGCTGCGGCAATTCCTTTTCAGGCCCGCGATGAAACCCTACGCTACGGGAGCTCCGGGCTTATATCTCTGCTCGGCGTCTACGCCGCCGGGCGGCGGAGTTCACGGAATGTGCGGCTATCATGCAGCCGTGAAGGCGCTGCGGGATGGGGCAGGTTAAGGACAGGGGCGATGGCAAAAAAAATCTGTCTAAATTTGATTGAGCGAGCAGGATAATGCGGAATGACCGGCAGCCAGAGGCCGAAGGTGAGCAGCGGTGTGCCGGGAAACGAAACGGTCATACCTTCATCTCCAGATCCCACCGATTCGCCGCGTACCAGTCTTCGCGAACCAGAGGAAACCGGCTGATGCCGCGATCGGGCCGGCTCAGCAGAACCTGGTAGACCGCAATATCCCCCCTGCGGAAGGCGGCCGCCGATCCCGCCATATACAGCAGCCAGATGCGATAGGTGGATTCCGAGACATAGCGCAGCAGATCGGCGGCATTGGCGCGCAGTCCATCGACCCATCGCCGCAAGGTGAGCTCATAATGCTCGCGCAGGTTCTCCACATCGCGCACCTCCAGTCCCGCCGACTCTGCGGCATCAATGACCTGGGTGAGCGTGACCAGCTTTCCGTCAGGAAACACATAGCGATCAACGAAAGAGTCCTTGCGCAGCGGGGACGATGGAGAGCGCGCAATGCCATGATTGAGGAAGGCACCGCAAGGCTTCAAAAGGCGGCGCGCCGTGCTGAAATACAGGTGCAGGTTCTTCAGTCCCACGTGCTCGAACATGCCGATGCTGGCAATCTTGTCAAATGATCCGCGGAGATCGTCGCATTCACGGTAATCGCGCAGTTCGACCTCGCACCGCGTTTCCAGTCCCGCCTCTCGAATCCTGCGCTGCGCGACCTCGGCCTGCAGGCGGCTGAGAGTGATGCCATGAGCGCGGACGCCGTACGCGGCGGCGCCATGGAGGACGAGACTTCCCCAGCCGCAGCCGATGTCCAGAAACCGCTCCAGGGGCTTCAACCGCAGCTTGTGACAGATCAAGTCGAGCTTCTGCTCCTGGGCGAGGTCGAGAGAATCGTCTGGGTTACGAAAGTACGCGCAGGAGTAGGCGAGCGATCTTCCCAGCCACGGCGCGAAGAACTCGGCCGGCTGATCGTAGTGGTAGGAGATCGAGGAGCGATCTCTTTTCATCGAGTGTCGAGGCCCGAGTTTGAACCTTTGCCCGGCGTTGAAGAGGGTACGGGCGAGCATTTCGATCAGTCCCTGTCTCCAACTGCGGGGACGATTGACGAGATATTCAGCAGCGGCAAAGACCCCAAAAATGTCGCCTTCGATCTCCAACTCCCGATGGATGAACGCTTCACCCAGCGTGATTTCGTTCGGTTCGGCAGTGAGCAGGGCCAGCGCCATGGGGGTTTCGACGACCAGGGTGAAGGCTGGCTTCACAGCGGGCGACTGGGTCCATTGCCATCCATCCCACAAGCGAATGGAAAATGAAGGGCCGGCATAATCCCGGAAGAGAGAATTCAGGAGTTTGGCTCGTTTCAGGTTGGCAGAGTCAGACATCGTATCTTTCAGCCTCCCTTCGCATCTGCGTGAATCTGAGTCAAGGACTGATCGATTGCGATTGGATGACGGCGGTTCGCCGCGGGGAGCGGCCGGCGGCCGTCTTCAGTTCGTGGAGGGCAGCGGCACCACCAGCGATCCGCGCGAACCTTTTCAACTGGCAGCTTAAACCGAAAGGCGGTCCATGCGAAAGCACATCCTTGAAAGCCGGCAGTCCATTTCTCCAATTCCCCCGCGAGGTTGATCCATCGTCAGCCCTGACCGGCTTCAAGGCGCTGGGTGCGCAGCGTAAGAGGAAATGCCGGATGTGGCGACAGCAAGGTGAGCGGGAGGCCCGATTTCAGCGGGTTGGCGAGGCTCCGAGCGGGAGGGTTCGCTGGTTGCGCCCGGGCGCCGAGGCAGGAGGCTGCGCATGCGGCTGGTGATGGGCGGAGGGGTTGCGGAAGAGCAGAAGAAAGGGAATGCAGGCCAGGCTGAGGAAGGCCAGCAGGCGGAAGTCATCAATATAGGAGCAGAGCGTGGCCTGCCGCACGAGATCGCGGTAGAGCATTCCCATGGCCATGCGCTGGGCGCCGGCGGCACCGCCGGAGATGGCAAAGAAATGAGTGAGGCGCTGCAGGGTGCTCCAGTAGACGGGATCGGCGGGGGTGAGATGGGCGGCGAGAAAGTTCTGATGGGCCTGCTCGCTGCGAGTAAGCAGGGTGGCGACCATGGAGATGCCCAGGCTGCCGCCGAGATTGCGTAGGAGATTGTAGAGGCCGGTGCCGGTGCCGATCAGCTCGTTGGGCAGCGTCTTCACGGTCATGGTGGTGAGGGGGACGAAGAGGAAGCCGTTGGCAAATCCGTTGACGATGTTGGGCCAGACGACGCTTCCCATGCTCATGGTGAGGTTCAGGTCGCCGAGCATGAACAGCGAGGCGCCGCGGATGAGCACACCGACGGTGATGAGAATGCGCTCGTCGACGCGGCCAATCAGGCCGGCGGCGAGAATCATGGAGAGAATGGCGCCAATGCCGCGCGGGGCGACGGCGAATCCACTATCGAAGGCTGTATAGCCGATCAGATACTGCAGAAAAAGCGGGAGTAGGGCGGTGGTGCCGTAGATGATGACACCCAAAAGGCCGATGAGAAAGGTTCCGGTGGCGAGGTTGCGATTAGCCAAGACGCGCAGGTTGACGATGGGCGAGCGGGTGCGCAGCTCGCGGACGATGAAAGCGACCAGGGCGATGGCGGCAATGGCGACGAACCAGCGCACCCACACGGCGCCGAACCAGTCGGCCTCCTGGCCTTTGTCAAGCACGACCTGAACAGCGGTGAGGGCGATGGCGAGAAAGCCGAAGCCGATGTAGTCGATGCGTGCGCCGGTCTCGCGGCCAATGTAGGGCGGGTCCTCAACGAAGGCCTGGATCATGAGCAGCGCGACGATGCCGACAGGGACGTTGATGTAGAAGATCCAGCGCCAGGAGTAGTTGTCGGTGATCCATCCGCCCAGCAGCGGTCCCAGGAGCGGGGAGACGATGATGCCCATGCCGTACATGGCCATGGCCTGGCCGCGTTTGTTTACCGGGAAGCTTTCCAGCAGGATGGCCTGGGAGACGGGCTGCAGGCCGCCGCCGGCGGCGCCCTGCAGAACCCGCGCCGCGATGAGCGTGCCCAAGCTGGTGGCCGCGCCGCAGGCCATGGAAGCCAGGGTGAAGGCGGCGACGGAGATAAGCTGATAGCGCTTCCGGCCCAGGAGATTGGCCAACCAGCCTGAGGTGGGAAGGATGATGGCGTTGGAGATGAGATAGCTGGTGAGCACCCAGGTGGACTCATCGCGGGTGGCGGAGAGATTGCCGGCGATGTGGGGCAGGGAGACGGTGGCCACGGAGGTGTCGAGCACCTCCATGAAGGTGGCGAGCATGACGGAGACGGCGATGAGCCAGACGTTATGGCTGGGCTGCCATGTGGTCCCGGCCTGGCCGAATTGCGGCGTCTGCTGCGATGCCAATGCTTCGCTCCCGGATGAAATCGTATGCCCGCTAGTTGGAGGTTTGGCCGCCGCTGAGCGCGGCAACGATCTGCTCGGTGGAGCGCACGCGGCCGATGCGGGGAAAGATGCGGGAGACGGCGTTGGCGTGGCTCTCGGCGGCGCGGGCGGTCATGGCATCTTCGGCGAAGATGAGCTGATATCCGCGCTCGTAGGCGTCGCGGGCGGTGCTCTCGACGCCGAATTCGGTGGCGATGCCGCAGAGGATGATGGTTTTCAGGGCGCGGCGGTGGAGCTGGAGGTCGAGATCGGTGCCGTAAAACGCGCCCCACTGGCGCTTGAGGACGACCAGGTCGCCGGGCCGGCGGTCGAGATCGGGCAGCAGCTCGCTCCAGTCCGGCTGCGGTGGTGCGGTCATGCGCATGGGCTCATCGGCGACCGGCTGGAGTGCATCGCCGCCATCGGGGGAGCGACCCACATGCACCAGGACGGGCTGGGCGCCGGCCGCGCGCGCCGCGGCCAGCAGGCGCAGGCTGTTGGCGATGACGGAGGGCGTGGGATGGGGATCTCCGGGCAGCGCAACGATTCCCTTTTGCAGGTCGATGACGACAAGAGCGGTATGACGCGGATCAAGGCTGAATTCACTCATAGCTTCCCTCCTGCACAGGCCAACACTCTATTATGATCGACGCACTCGGGGCGCAGCGGGCGGCCGGCGCATGGGCATTCGATGCTGAAGGTGTGTTTCCGCTGAACATCGCCGCTGATTCGCGGAGCGAGGCGGGCGCGGGTCAGGCGAACTCGGTTCTGCGGATGATCTCGTCCTGGAGGTTGCGGTCAAGCTCAACAAAGTAGGCGCTGTAACCGGCGACGCGGACGACCAGGCCGCGGAAGCTGGCGGGATCGGACTGGGCCTGGCGGAGGGTCTGAGCGGAGACCACGTTGAACTGGACGTGAGGAATATGGAGGCGGCTGAAACCGCGCAGCAGCGTGACGAATTTGGCCAGCGCGGTCTCGCCCTCAAAAAAGGAGGGGAGAAACTTCATGTTGAGCAGCGTGCCGTTGGAGGCGAGAGCAAGGTTCGCCTTGCTGACGGAGTTGAGCACGGCGGTGGGGCCTTTCAGATCGCGGCCGGCACTGGGCGAGAGACCGCCGTCGGCCAGCGGCTCGCCGGCGCGGCGACCGTCGGGCGTGGCGCCGACGTGGGCGCCCATGGGGACATGCGCCGAGACGGTGTAAAAGCCGGGCTGAAAGACTCCGCCGCGTGGAGTGGAGCAGCCGCCGACCAGCTCGCTGTAGCGGTCGGCCCACTGGCGGGCGAAGCGGTCCACGCTGTCGTCGTCGTTGCCGTACTTGGGCACGCAGTTGAGCAGGCGCTGGCGCAAAACTTCCTGGCCAGCGAAATTTTCGCGCAGGACTTCAAGCATTTTCTTGCCGCTGACCCACTGCCGACGGAAGACGGCGCACTCGACGGCGGCCAGGCTGTCCGCGACGTTGGCCACCTGCACGCCCTGCACGCCGGAGAAGTTGTAATGCGCGCCGCCGGCGGTGACGTCGAGGCCGCGGGCCACGCAATCCTGGACGACCAGGGATAGAAACGGCGAGGGCAGGACTTCGGCGTGGATGCGCTCGACGACGCCGCAGCCGACGACCATGAGGCGGATGAAATGCTCCATCTGCGCGGCGTAACAGGACTGGAGGGCTTCAAAGGACTCCATTTGATCGAGGGTGGGAGTGGGCGGACCGATCTGCATGCCGGTCGCAGGGTCCGCGCCGCCGAAGAAGGTGAGCTCCAGGACGCGAACCATGTTGAACATGGCGGCGTCGCTCCAACCGAGAGCTTTGCCGGGCGTGGAGAGCTCGACGCAGCCGACCACCGCGTAGTTGGCCGCATCGTCGGGCGCGATGCCGCGCTGGAGCTGGCCGGGAATGATGACTTCGTCGTTGAAGACCTGGGGCATGCCGCTGCCGCGGCTGATGACGAAGGCCGCGGTCTCAAGAAAATCCTGGGGGCTGTTCCTGTGAATGCGGATGGAGAGGTTGGGCTGGGTCATGCCCAGGTCGGCCTGCGCGCGCAGGCACATAAAGCTGAGGAGATTGGCGGCGTCGCGGCCATCGGGGAGCCGGCCGCCGGTGGTGATGTTGAAGCCGATGGGGAAACCGGCGAAGTAGCGGGCGCTGGAACTGCTACGCAGGAGGACGATTTCGTTGCACTTGAGCCAGAAGTACTCGAGCAACTCCTGCGCGGCGGGCAGCGCGAGGCGACCGGAATCGAGGTCGCGCTGGAGGTAAGGCAGCATGTACTGATCGAAGCGGCCGAGGGAGAAGCTGCTGGCGTTGGACTCGATTTGGAGCAGGACGAGGAGAAACCAGACGGTCTGCAGAGCTTCACGGAAACTGCGGGCGGGGTTTTCGGCGAGATGCGCGCAGATGGCTGCGATTTCAGCGAGCTCGGCGCGGCGAGCGGTATCCGGCTCGGTTTTGGCCTGCTCGCCGGCGAGCGCGGCGAAGCGCTGCATGAAGATGGCGGCAGCATCAAGGGCAATCAGGGCTGCCTGGTAGAAGATTTCGCTCTGCGGATTCTTCTGGCGGGCGGCGAGGACCTGGGCGCGTAGTCCGCCGAGGCCGAGCCCGAGCCAGGCGGGGACGTCAGGCAGGATGTGCCCCTGGGCGTGGTCGATCTGGTTGAGGGTGAAGGCCTTGCTGCGCACGGCGGCGCGGACTTCAGGATCGAGGCGGGCGGCGACGGTGTCTTCGAGGGTTTTGCCACGCCAATAAGGGAAGATTTCCTCGCGCAGCTCGCGGATCTGCCTGGGCGTGATGTTGAAGGGGTCCTGCGGGCGGGTAGGCAGCGTGTCGAGCTCGCGGTCAACCCAGTCGACGGCGCCTTCCGGCGCGATGACGCCCATGCGCGGGAGCAGCGAGCGGTTGCCGACCAGGATCTCGTCAGGATGAATGGCGATGGGCATGAAGCGCGCGAGATGGAGGAGCATTTTGGCGCGGCGGAGGGCCATGGGCTCGCCTTCGGTCCGGCGGTAGGATTCGGTGGTAAGTCGGGCGCGGACGAGATCAATCGCGCGCTGATTTTCAAGCAGGCGCCGGCGGATGCGCTGATGACGCCCGGATGCGCGGGCCGATTTCCATTCACCGGGCGGGAAGGCCAGGGCGGGATGCTCGTTGAGGTCGAGAAGGGTTGAGCTCATCAGCTGCCTACCGTGACTTCGAGTTGGTGCGCCTGGAGAATGCGCTCAAATTCACCGAGCTTCTCCGCGGTGATGGGACCGTGGCCATTGGCTGGGCTGGGACGGCCGAGGGATGCGTACTTGTTCCAGCCGAGGGTGTGATACGGCAGGAGACTGACGCGTCGGTGCGGGCCGGCGAGACCGGCGATGAAGCGGGCGAGGGCGGTGAGGTTTTCCGCATCTGCATTGACGCCGGGGATGAGCGGGACGCGCACCTCGAAAAGTGCGCCGACTTCGGCCAGACGGCGCAGGTTGGCGAGAATGACTTCGTTATCGACGCCGGTTGCGCGGCGATGGGCCTCGGGGTCCATGTGCTTTAGGTCGAAGAGGACCAGGTCGAGGTGGGGGAGCAGACGCTCGAAGACCTTCCAGCGGGTGTGGCCGCAGGTTTCGAGGGCCGTGGAGAAGCCGGCGCGGCGGGCCAGGCGCAGAAGGGCTTCAGCGAAGCCGGGTTGGGCGGTGGGCTCGCCGCCGGTGAGGGTGATGCCACCGCCTTCGGCGTAGAAGGGCTGATCGCGCAGGACTTCGGCAAGAATGTCGCCGGCGGTGCGGCGGCTGCCGAGCCAGCGCATGGCGCCGCCGGGACAGAGTTCGGCGCGGGCGCCGAATTTGTCTTTTTCCGCCTGGGTGACGGCGCCGTGCGACCAGATCTCCGGGCAGAAATCCTCAAACTGGCCGCAGTGGACGCACTGCTGCGCGGCGAGGGCGAGCTCGGGCTGGAAGCGCTGCGACTCCGGGTTGCAGCACCAGGCACAACGGAGCGGGCAGCCCTTGAAGAAAATGTTGGTGCGGATGCCGGGGCCGTCGTGGACGGAGAAACGCTGGACATTGAAGACCATACCTTCGACGTCTTCGAGGCGCATCGCGGAGGATGATTGGGCGTGGTCCGAGATTAGCGGCGCGAGGGAGCGGGATTCGGCGAGCGCCTCGCGGGCCATCCAGGCGCAGCCGAGGACGTGGCCGTCTTCCGCGAGCTCGGTGGCCACGATGCGGATGGCGCAGCCGACGGAGCGGTAGCAGTGTGAGGGGACGGCGCGGCGGGCTGGCTCCAGAAGCAGGTCGCCGGATTTGACGACGCTGCCGCCGATAACGAAGAGATCGACATCGAGGACCATGGCGAGCGTGGCGACGGCCGCGCCGAGAGCGCGGCCTGCGTCTTCCATCACCTGACGGGCCAGCTCGTCTCCGGCGAGAGCGCGATCGACAACGTCAACTGCGGTGAGTTCGGCGCTGCTGATGGGGGCCTGTTGATTGAGGGCGTGCAGTTTCCTGATATAGCGGCGGACCAGCCAGGGACCAGCGATCAGCGTCTCAAAACAGCCGCGCGAGCCGCAGGAGCAGAGCTCGCCGTTGAGGTCGATCGGGGCGTGGCCGATTTCGCCGGCGGTGTTGTTGAGGCCGCGCAGGAGCTGGCCGTTGAGGATGGTGGCGGAGCCGACGCCGGTTCCGGCAATGATGTAGGTGACGCTGCGCTCGCCCCGGCCGGCTCCATAGTGGAACTCGCCGAGACAGGCAGCCTTGGCGTCATGGTCGATGCGGGCGGGAATGCCGAGGCGCTCCGAGAGCATGCGCCGGAGTGGGGCGTAGTGCAGGCCAGCAAGGTTGGGAGGGTCGAGCAGGGTTCCGGCTTCGTAGTCGACCGGGCCGGGACTGCACAGGCCGAGGGCGGCGATGCGCTGGCCGGGCGGGAGATGGACGGAGAGCTTGCCGACCTCATGCGCGATGCGATCGACAAGGCTCTCGGGTCCGAGGCGGGGATGGGTGGGGATGCGGACGCGCATGGCGATGGTGTTCCGCGGGCTGATGAGCCCGATCTCGATCTTGGTGCCACCCAGATCGACGCCGATGACCCAGTCCCCGGTCATCGCGGCCTCGGGGATCCGGAGTCGGCAGCGGCCAGTTCCCTTTCGTGCGGGGCGGAGGGAGAATCGCCAGCGGCGGGGATGAGATCGAGGACGGTGGTTCCGCTGCCATAGGCGGCGGCCCAGTCCTGGTTGAACCCTGCGACGCCGGAGTCGGTGAGGGAATGGTGAAGAACTTCCTCCAGCAGGTCGGGGGACATGGTGGCGGCGTGGGCCCCGGCCATGGCCACGGCGTGGATCTGCTGCACATTCTTGAACGAAGCGGCCAGAACACGGGTGGGCAGGCCGAAGCTAGAAAAGAGATGGACCATTTGGCTGACGACGCCGGGGCCGTCACCGCTGGCGTTGTCAATGCGGTTGACGTAGGGCGCGGTGAAGGCTGCGCCTGCCCGGGCAGCGAGCAGCGCCTGCTGCGGCGCGGCGATGGCGGTGGCGGTGAGGGCGAGGCCGGAACCGGCGAGAAGGCGGATGGCCTTGAGGCCCTGCGGCGTGACGGGAATCTTGGGAAAGACAGCCGGGCCGAAGCGGTCACGGAGGCGCATGGCCTCGGCCACCATGGTTTCGGCGTCGCTGCCCATGACCTGGACGTGGAGCATAGCGCGCTCGCCGATGAGGGAGCGAATTTCGGCGAGGAGGTCAAGCAGCGGGCGCCTGGCGCGGGCAACCAGGGTTGGATTGGTGGTGACTCCGGCGAGCGGATAGAGATCAAAGCATCGCGCGATGGCTCGCACATCGGCGGTGTCCAGAAGGTAAAGCATGGCAGCTCCTCGTCGCCTTGCCGGCCGGTCTTCGAAATCCGCACGTTCCCTGGACACGCGTTGTGCACGCCGTGACGCGGCCGAGCCCGGAAGGCGGACTGCGGCCATAGTTGTGCCAGGAACGGCGCGGCGAAACGTATAGCCCTGGGCTCTCGATGAAAAGAGTAGCAAAGAACTATGTGCGAGGGAGTGTGAGCTGGCTCACACTTCTTTGCCGAAGATTGATGAGCCCCCCGGCAATCATGGTTGACGAACGGCCATGACCTTCCACAGCTCGCAGACGCTTGACGCCCGAGCGGAAATACCGCTCCGGCATTTTTTGGCGGACGAATGCACCGCTCTCAGCGAACTGCCGTCTGCTCTATGACATAGACGCGGACGGGTGCGAGCAGTCCGGAGGGGAGCAGCGGCGAATCTGCCTTGTAGGCGTGGACGTTGGTTTTCGTGTACTGGACGGCTCCTGGCTGCAGGTCGCCGATGAGACGGTTGGGCCAGAGGTTGATGACGTCGATGGAGAGCTGATTGGCGCCGGCGTGGAGCGCGGAATCGATGCGAACCAGATACGGCGGGTACCAGACGGTGCGGAGCTGTTTGCCGTTTACGGAGACAGTGGCGATCTCGCGGACATCGCCGAGGTCAAGCCAAATCTGGCGACCAGAGCCGAGCAGCGAGGGCGGCACCTCGATGGTGTTGTGGTAGGTGGCTGTGCCGGAGAAGTAGCGGACGCCGGGGTCGGGCGAATCGGTCCAGGATTGCAGTGTGGTCATGGTGATGGAAGGCGGCGCACCCCAGCCGGAGGGGAAGTTGATGAGCCAGGAGCTGGCAAGCTGCGGGTTCGAGGTGGTGGCGCTGGGCGCGAGGGTTTGCTTGCTGCCGTCGGTAAAGGTGAGGGTGCAGGCTGCGGCGGATTCGGATTCGAGCGATGGGACTGGCGATGCGGAGGCGAAGACGCCGATGCCCTGCTGGATCGAGGGGAAGATGGAGCGGCCATCGCAGGCGAGATCGACGGCGTGGCGCGCGATTGAACGGTCAAAGACGATGAATAAAGAACCCTGGGCGGGAATGCTCAAGGGGATTTCTGTTTGCTCTTTGCTGGAGCGGTAGACAAGCAAAGGCGTGATGGAGCCGGTGTCTGTGTCGTAGATTTCCGGAGCACGGCCGGTGGCGCGGAAAGCGAACGTGGCGCTGGTGGCAACGTCACGCGCGTTGCGGACGAAGTAGATGTCCGCCGAGGCGGTGCGGCGATGGACGAAGTCGAAGGAGGCCGCAGCGTCGCTGGAGCGGTAGGTGAAGTCGGGGACTAACTGCATTGCGGCGAAGGCCTGGTGCGCATTCTGCGTGCAGTAGATCGTTCCCTTGCCGTAGTGGACGCTCGAACCTTCAGCGCTGCCGCTCCACAGGCGAGCGGCGAGGCGTTGGTACTCCGCCATCTGTGCGGCAGGGATCAAGCCTTCGGGCTCAGTGGGCTCAAGGCCGATGACGACGCCGCCGGAGCGGACGAATCTTTCAACCCGGCGCAGGTCAGGCAGATCGAGGCGGCGCGTGGTGGGCAGGGCGAGGGCGCGGTAGCGGATGCCCTCAGGCGTTTGGAGCGAGCCGCCGGTGAGTTGCATGCGATGGAGAAGCGCGTCCTGATTGGTGACGTCGTAGTCGTAGCCGGGCAGCACATGCGCGGGATCGAAGCTCTTGAGAGGCGAGAAGTTCGGAACTTCGGTGCCGCAGTAGTAAAGGAGGTCGATGACGGGCTCGCCTTGTTGCAGGAGAAACTGGGCGCGATTGAGCGCGAGCAGGACGGGGCCGGCCTGATGCCACCACGTGACGTTGGGGTCGAGATGCGTGTCAGCGAAGTACTCGATGCCGGGCTTGCCGTACTCGCTGGGTGAGGAGGTGAACTCGTGCCAGAAGATGCGGTTCAGGCCCTCGGTGATCGCGCGGTCCAGGGTGGGCTTCAGGTTGTGGCCGGGCGAGTTGGACCAGGGCATGTTGATGGTGGAAAAGCTCTCCGCGGCGACGTAGCGCTTGCCGTAAATATGGGCTGCGCTGGCGGCTTCCTTGACGAAGAAGCGATCCTCGTCGGTCGTGCGGTGGATGGGCGAGGCGGCCCAGAACTCGGTCTGCGGAAAGGCGGAGTGGCGGAAGTTCTCCAGGCTGTCGATGGGCGGCGAGTGCGGGCCACCAGCCTCTGGGTGGATGCCGAGACCATAGGCAGCGGCGCGGGCAGCGAAGCGGCCGTAGTAGTTTTCAGCGATGAGGTCGGCGGCGGTGCGGCGGACATCGGAGAGGAAACGGTTACTGACGTCGCGGCTGTCGACGATGCGACCGGCGAAGACGGCGAGGTAGGGGACAGGGTCGTAGCCGCGGCGGCGCTGAAATCCTTCGCGGAAGCCCTCGCTCCAGTTGGCGCCGCCGGCCTCCCAGCTATCGGTGACCAAGTAGCGAAGGCTCTTGCCGAGATATGGCTTGCTGGCGGCCAGGATGGGAGCGATCACGCGGTCCCAATAATGATCGAATGCCTGGCCGCTGAGCGCGTTGAGGGCATAGCCGCTGCCGAGGGGGATGGTGACGCGCTCTTTGGTGCAGGTGTAGCCGATGCGCAGAATCTCCCACTGGCCGGCGGGGACGGTCCAGTGAAGCGTGCCGTCGGGGCTAGTCCGTGATGTGAGGTCGCGGACGTCGGCGTGGTCGGTATCCTGCTCGCCGGGGACGGAGGGATCGTTGAGCAGATACTGCGAGGGCACCCACATATCGCCGCGCGGTTCGCGGACGGTGGTTTTGTAGATGAGGGCGCGAATGGCGGCGCGATTGCTGCCGGGCTCGCCGGGCAGTGGCGCACCGTGGCGGAGCGGGTAGGCGAGGACGGCGATCTGGCGGTAGAAGTTGGCTTCGCTGGGCGGCGCGGGCAGGTGGATGGTGGAACTGGAGCGGCCGGAGACGTTGGTGCGCGAGTAAGTGATGAACTTGAGCGCGTCTTCCGGGCCGACGCCGGGACCGCCGAGGATGCCAACGTTGCCACCGTCGGTGATCGTGAGGCTGATTTCGAGGCCGAGGCGGTTGGCGACATCGAGTGCGTGCAGGTAGAGCTTCATCCAGAGGGACGTGCCGTAGTTGGGGCCCTCGGGCGAGCGCTCCTGGCCTATGTGGTCGGCGTTGGCGTAGTCGTTGACGAGGATGACGCCGGCGTAGCCCTTGGCCTTCATGGCGGTGAGTTCGCGGGTGATGGTGTCTTCGGTCGTAAAGTTGTTGATCCACCACCAATAGCAGCGGAGCTTGGCAGATTGTGGGGGATTCTCAAAGCCCTGGCGGAGGCTGACGGGCGCAGCTTGTTGGGGAGCGGGTGATTGGGTGGCGGCCGATGCGCCGAGTACGAGGAAACAGATCAAAGCGGATGCTGTAAATAGACGCACGACGAATCCCCTTGCGAACTGCAAGGTACTTTGTACCAGATGAAGCTGGCCGTGTCGCGTGGAACGGAGGAGCTCAAGCGCAGCAGGACGCCGGCGTCGGGAATTGCAACCAGTGTGAGCTGCCATGACTTATGCTGTTCTGGCGTGAAAAACCCCGTTTTTCACGCGGCTGCGAGGATGCGGGGATCTGAGCAGCGAAATCCCGGATTTGAGGAGGGAATCATGGTGGAGATGGATCGTCGCAGTTTTCTCGCCGGAGCTGGGTCCACTGTGGCCTCCGTGTGGGGAGCAAGCGTAGCAAAGCCTTTGCAAGGGCAGGTGGCGGAGCCGGAAACAGGCGCGGAAGGCGCACAGCAGGCAACTGGGGCCAGCCTGCCGGAGAAGCCTGTCATCGGCATTCAGATCGACGCGATCTCCTTTCTGGACGAGGGCACGGAGCAGGTTCTGGATATTCTGCAGGAAAAAGCGGGCGTGAATGCTCTTTTTATGGGGAGCTTCACCTACGGAACCGGGATCACGGGGCGGCAGATCGAGGGGCATCCATTTCCGGATCATGGGGTGCAGCAGTACCAGGATTTCTCAAAGGGACACGGCGGCGACTATGCCACGCCGCACCTGGAGTACTACAAGAACACTGCGCTGAAACCGAGGAAGGCTCCGGATTACGGCAAGGTAGATTGCCTGGAGCTGGTGATTCCGGCGGCGAAGAAGCGCGGGATGAAGGTGTTTGCGTGGAGCGAGGATGTATTCGGCGCGGATATTCCGGGCATCGAGAGGTTTCAGGAGCGCGATCTGGAGGGCCGCAATGCGCACACGGTTTGCTTCAACAATCCGGATACGCATCAGTTCTGGCTGGCTCTGCAGGAGGATTTTGTCCGCTCCTACGAGATCGACGGCATCATGTGGGGCTCGGAGCGCTACGGGGCGTTCTGCAACATGGTGGAGTCAGTGCACAACCGCAAAGGGAACGACCCCAAGCGCGTGACCTGCTTCTGCGAGTTCTGCCAGGCGAAAGCGAAGGCGCGAGGCATCGATGTGGGGCGGGCTTTCGAGGGGTTTCACACGCTGGCGAAGTGGGCGGAATGGTGCCGCGGAGGCCAGCGGCCGACGGACGGCTACTATGTCACGCTATGGAGGATTCTGTTCCGCTATCCGGAGATCCTGGCATGGGAAACGATGTGGAACGACAGCGTGCACGAGACCTATGAGGCGATTTACAAGCAGACCAAGGCGATTCGGCCGGCAGTTCAGGTGGGATGGCACGTGTGGCACGCACTGAGCTTCAGCCCGTTCTTCCGCGCGCAGACAGATCTGACCGACATCGCAGCGTATTCCGACTACATGAAGATTACCGTCTACAACAACCTGGGCGGAACGCGCATGGAAACCTACATCACCAGCACCAGCAACACCATCTATGGCGACATGCCGATCGACGAGGCGCTGCAATTCGAATATCGGATCATGAATCTGCGCGAGCGGGGCTATGTGGAGCTGCCTTATACGGGGCTTTCGCCGGATTATGTCTACCGGGAGACGGCGCGCGCGGTGAACGACGTAACGGGCACGAAGACGGAGATCTGGCCGGGACTGGATGTGGACATTGCGAATGTCGATTTGGAGTTCAGCCGGTGCAGCCCTCCGGTGGTGAACGCATGCACCAAGGCGTGCTTTCGCGGAGGCGCTAAGGGGCTGGTGATCTCGCGGAAGTACTCCGAGATGAAGGTGGCCAACCTGGCGGCCGTGGGTGACGCGCTGCGCGAGATGAAGATTATCTGACCGTGCTTGGACGAGATTTGCCTGGAGAGGGGCTTTCTTGGCCAGATCGCATCATTGCTGCGGCGCGGTCACCTGGAGGTCGCTGTCGGTGGGGTGGTCAAGGTCGGCCTGGACGCCGGTGGGATTTTCGACATAGAGATGGCCGTGGAGGCTATAGACACCGTAGTTGGTTTCATCGGGATCGCACCACCAGCCCTTGACGCTGTATTTGACGCAGCCTTCGTAGACCTGGATGGCGGGGTGGTCCGCCGTGTCATAGACAAAGCTGTCAACGAAATCGATTCCGCCGAGGCGGTGAGTCACTTTCGGCTGGCGGAGCACGATCAAGATGGGCACGCGCGGGCCGGAGTATTCAGGGTGCGGAGAAGACCATGCATGATTCCAATGGCAGCGGACGAAACGGAGCTCGACGCCATCGGCGGATTTGGCGGCGACGATCACGTCGGACATGCCGGCGCTATCGACGGTGGTGTCACGGAACTCGACGATGCCTTTGGGGCCAGCGTCACGCACCGCGCCGACCGAGATGCCGCTACCGCCGCCGGCGCCTTCGACCATGCGCGACAGGCAGTGGTCAAAGAGGATGGATACGGGCGCGGAGGTTGCGTTGAACTGCTTGAGGTAGACGTTCATGCCGCTGCCCTGATTGTTTTCAAAGATGGAATTGCGAATGACGATGTCCTGGAGGCGCTGGTTGGGCGCGTCGGGCTCGAGGTCGATGCCGGATTGGGGCGCGGTGCCGGAGGTGTTTGAGAAGGTGCAGTTCTCGACGAGCAAATTCACGGCGCTGATGACGCTGATGCCCTGGCGATGATTGTTGTCAGAGATACAGTCGCGGATGGTGACGTTCTGGCTCCAGAGATGATTCTTGCTGCCATCGACGTAGAAGCCGTCGCCGCCGGTGTTTTCGACGCGCAGGCCTTCGATCAGGACGTGATTGACGCCACGGAGGGAGACGCCCATGCGCCACTCGCCTTTTTTGTAGGGCGGGTTTTGGTAGTTATGCTTCCACATGCGGATGGTGGCGCCGTAGCCGCGGATGGTCAGGTTGGAAACGTCAGTGGCCGTGAAGACGCTGTCCTGCACGCTTTGATACTCTCCGCGCTTAGCCAGGATGACGACGCCGGGAGCGAGATCGATCTCCTGATTGCCGCGCAACTGGAGGGGGCGGACGATCCAGGGCTTGCCTATATAGGGAATGAGGATGCGCTTGGCCTTGGAATTAAAGGCGGCTTGCAGGATCGCGGTGGAATCGACGGGATCGAAGCCCCACCAGGCCGCGCTGGCGCTGGTGCGCTTGCCCTGCATGACCTGCTGCACAGCGGCGGGGTTGGGCAGGTTGGATGGTGGGGTGGTGACATGAGCGGCCTGCGCAACGGAGCTGACAACGGCAAGAGAGAGCAACAGTGCGGAGGAAATCATCCCTGCTCCTGATAAAGTGATGGCACTTGCGACTCATGGTAGATGCGCGGCGCAGAGCGTGTCGAGCGCGGGCGCGCGTATGCAGGGATGCGAGCGATGAGCCGGGCGGTCGGGGCGATGGAAGGTTCGGGCTGGACTGACGCAGAATGGACGGAGAGAGGAACGAGCATGGAGCGGAGAACATTCTTACAGGGCGCGGCGGCGGCGGCGATGGCGGCGGCGGGAGCACGAGCGATGGCGGACGCGGTGAAGGCAGAGGCGATGATCGGCGTGCAGGTGGGTGCGGTGTCGTTTGTGGACGAGGGCGTGGAGCAGACGCTGGACGTGCTGGAGCAGGACGGCGCGGTGAACACGCTGTTTGTGGCGACCTTCACCTATGGGCGCGGGATTGCGGGTCGGCAGGTGCCGGGTCAGCCGCTGCCCGATCACGGCAAACAACAATATGACACCGGGACGTTTTTTGGCGGGTGCTACACGAAGGTGGACCCACAATACTTCAAGGACACTGCATTCAAGAGCTTTCGCGCACCGGACCTGGGCGACTTCGACGTGTTGGATGCGGTGCTGCCGGCGGCGCGGAAACGCGGGCTGAAGACGGTTTGCTGGTTTGAGGATGTGTTCCGCAAGGACCTGCCGAACATCGAGCAGCTACAGGAGAAAGAGCTTTCGGGCAGCAACGCCGCGACGCTGTGCTTCAACAATCCGAATTACCGCAATTGGCTGCTGGGGATGGTGGAAGATTGGACGCGGACTTACGACGTGGACGGGATCATGTGGGGATCGGAGCGGCAGGGCGCCTTCAGCAACCTGCTGGGCGCTCATGCGGGCGGCCCGGGGCAGCCGATGCGCGTGACGTGCTTCTGCAGCTACTGCCAGGAACGGGCGCGGAAGCAGGGGATCAATCCGGAGCGCGCGCGGCAGGGATTCCTGGAGCTGGCCAAATTTGTGGAGGCGAGCCGGCAGAGCCAACGGCCGGTGGACGGCTACTATGTGACGCTGTGGCGGCTGATGCTGAAATATCCAGAGATGCTGGCGTGGGAGATGCTGTGGACCGACAGCCTGCGCGACACCTATGCCGCGATCTACGCGAAGGTGAAGGAGACGAAACCGACGCTCGAGGCGGGCTGGCACATCTGGCACAATAACTCCTTTAATCCGATCTACCGGGCGGAGCAGGACCTGCAGGCGATTGCGCCGCACTCGGATTTTCTGAAGATCGTGATGTACAACAACTGCGGCGGAGAACGGCTGGCGGAGTACATCGGGAATGTGGGACGCACGATTTACGGCGATGTTCCCGGCGATGAGTTGCTGGAGTTTCACTACCGCGTGCTGAATTACCGGGAGAAGAGCCTGGCGGAGATTCCGTTCACGGGGCTTTCCGCGGATTATGTGTACCGGGAATCGAAGCGGGCGCACGACGGGCTGGCGGGAACGAAGACGCTGCTGCTGCCGGGGATCGATATTGATATTCCGACGGCGCCCGACCACAGCAAATGCACGCCGCAGGGGGTGCGCGACGCGGTGCTGGCTGCGTTTCGCGGAGGCGCGGACGGGGTGATCCTGTCGCGGAAGTATTCCGAGATGCGGCTGGCCAATCTGAAGGGCGCGGGCGATGGGGTCCGGGAGTGGAGGCAGTCCTGAGGCGGGCTGCGCACATCTTCAGATTTTCTTAAGCCAACGAGGCTATGGTGATGGAGATGCGATTTTCTCGTAGAGGGATGATTGTGGTGCTGGCCGCTTGCCTGGGCTGTGCCGGGCTGCAAGGGCAGACGGCGGCTGCGAAGACGAACGGCGTAATCACGATCACGCTGCAGGAGGCGATCCGGCGGGCGGAGGCGATTGAACCGATGTACGCGGCGGCGGTGGCGGAGAACGGCGCAGCCAAGCTGGACAAATCGATAGCGCGGGCCGGGCTGCTGCCCACTGCGCGCGCATTCAGTCAGGACATCTACACGCAACCCAATGGTATATACGCGGAGGGGGGAGAAGGCGTGTTGTCTCCTGATCCCAAATTCGTAGCCAACGACTCGAGACCGCGGGAGTACATTGAGGAGGGTATTGTAGAGGAAAGGCTCAATATGGCAGGTCCGGCGGCGGTGCGGCGGGCGGATGGGGCCGCGGCGCAGGCGGCTGCCGCGCTGGAGATTGCGCGGCGGGGACTGGTGGCCACGGTGACAAGGTTTTACTTTGGCCTTATCACCAGCGATGCGCGCGCGGCGATTGCGGAGCGGGCTCACGACGAGGCAGCGGACTTTGTGAGCCTGACGGAGAAGCGGGAACAGGCGCGCGAAGCCGCGCACGCCGACGTGGTGAAGGCGCAACTCGAGGAACAGACGCGGGCGCGCGAGATGCAGGACGCGCAGCTGGAAGACGAAAGGGCGCGGCTGGAGTTGGGCGTGCTGCTGTTTGCCGATCCGAACACTCCGTATAAGCTGGCCGACGAGACGCCCGCACCGCTGGCGAGCCGCGAGGACGTGGAGCAGGCGGCGGCGAAAAATAATCCCGAGCTGAAGAGCGTACTGGCGGCACTGGAGGTGAGCAAGGCCGACGTGCTGGCGGCGCGGGCGGCGTACCTGCCGGCGGCGGTGCTGAACTTTACCTACGGCATCGACGCCAATGAATTTGCCGTCAATGGCCCGCTGACCCCCAGCGGCTCGCAGGCAAGTAATCTCGGCTATTCCACCAGCGTTAGCGTGGACCTGCCGGTCTGGGATTGGCTGGCCACCGAACACAAGGTGAAACAAAGCGAGATTCGCCGCCAGGCGGCGCAGGTGGCGCTGACAGCCACGCAGCGGGAGCTGATTGCGCGGCTGAACGAGGCCTACGACGAGGCGGCCGGGGCGCGGAACCAGCTTGCCTCACTGGATGCGAGCGTGGCGACCGCGGCCGAGAGCCTACGCCTGACCAAACTGAGCTATGCCGGCGGCGAGGCCAACGTGCTGGAAGTGGTGGATGCACAAGCCGCCTACGAGGGCGCGGAGAATGCGCGCGAGGATGGGCGAATGCGCTACCGGGCGGCGTTGGCCGATCTGCAAACCCTGACAGGAAACCTGTAAGCGATGAAGAATCCCAAGGAAATGACGTTCCTCCGGCTGCGGTCTGCGGCGCGCGGCGCAGTTTTGGGCGTGCTGGCTATGGCTGCGCTGCTCTCAGGCTGCAAGAAGGAAGCAGAGCCCACGGTGCAGGTGGCGGTGCAGGCGGAGAAGCCAGAGCAGGGCGCGATTGCGGAGCACATCACCGCCGACGCGGTGCTGGCACCGATTGCGCAGGCGGCGATCGAGCCGAAAATCAGTGCGCCAGTGAAGAAGTTCTACGTGCAGCGGGGAGACAAGGTAAAGGAAGGCGAGTTGCTGGCCACCCTGGAGAACGCGGACCTGACCGCGGCGGCGCTGGACAACAAGGGCGCGTATGAGGCGGCGCAGGCGGCGTACACGACGGCTACCAAGGCGCAGGTTCCCGAGGACGTGCAGCGGGCGGAGCTGGATTTTGCGCAGGCGAAGGCGAATTTGGAGTTGAACCAGAGCATTGTGATGAGCCGCAAACAGCTCTTCGCGGAGGGCGCGATTCCGGGGCGCGATCTGGACACGGCGCAGGCGGCGCTGGTGGTGGCTCAGGCCGCATACGACACGGCTAAGACGCACCTGGAGTCGATGCAGAAGGTGAGCCGCGCGGCGGAACTGAAGGCCGCACAGGGACAGTTGATGTCAGCTCAGGGCAAGGTGAACGGGGCGGACGCGCAGGTGAGCTACTCGGAGATTCGCAGCCCGATCAACGGGGTGGTCACCGACCGGCCGCTATTTGCGGGCGAGACCGCAGCTGCCGGCACGCCGCTGATCACGGTGATGGATACCACAACGCTGCTAGCCAAGGCACACCTGGCGCAGAGTGTTGTGCAGCAGATGAAGGTGGGCGACGCCGCCGCGGTGCTCGTGCCGGGCATGGAAGAAGCTGTGAAGGCCAAGGTGTCGCTAATCAGCCCGGCGCTGGACCCGGGCAGCACCACGGTGGAGGTGTGGCTGAAGATCGACAACCGAAGCGGGGCGCTGAAGGCGGGAACGCCGGTGAAGGTGCTGATCACGGGCAAGACGGTGGAGAACGCCTGGAAGATTTCGCTGACGGCGGTGCTGACGGGCGAGGACGGAAGCAAGTCGGTGATGGTGATCGGCGCGGACGGAACCGCGCACCGCAAGCCGGTGACGCTGGGCATCACCGACGGCGAAGATGTGCAGGTGTTGAGCGGGCTTGCGCCCAGCGACCAGGTGATCACCGTGGGCGCCTACGGGCTGGATGAGGGCACGCATGTGAAGGTGGGCGCGGCCGATGAGGGCGGAGGGGACGACTGATGGCCGAGCCTAAATCGAGCGCCGCGGCAAAGCCTTTCTGGCTGGCACGCGCGACGCGGACGATCTTCTTCTTTGCGATTGTGCTGACCGTGGCGGGCATCTACCTGGCGGTGCAGGTGCCCATCTCCGTGTTTCCGGAGACGAATTTTCCTCGCGTGATCATCGGCATCGATAACGGCGTGATGCCGGTGGAGCAGATGGAGGTGACGATCACGCGGCCGATCGAGAACGCGGTCAATTCGGTTCCCGGCCTCGAGCGCGTGACCTCCAGGACCAGCCGGGGATCGGCGGAAGTGGATCTGTCCTTCACCTGGAACGTGAACATGGTGCTCTCGCTGCAACTGGTGGACGCGGCGCTTACCCAGGTGCAGCAGGAGTTGCCGTCCACGGTGCGCATCACCACCAACCGGCTGACCTTTGCGTCCTTTCCCGTCCTCGGCTACAGTCTGACCTCTGACACGGTGCCGCAGACGGAGCTATGGGAGATGGCCACCTACGACCTGAAACCGCCGTTGAACCGCGTGGACGGGGTGAGCACGGTACTGGTGCAGGGCGGGCAGACGCCGGAATATCACGTGGTTCCCAACCTCGCCGAGCTGCAGGCTTCCGGGGTCACGATTTCCGATTTTGCGAACGCGATTCAAGCCTCGAATATCGTGCAATCGCCGGGCCTCTACCAGACAAATCACGAGCTAATCCTGGGGCTGGTGGGCGCACAAGTACACGACGCCGCCGAGATACGGCAATTGGTGGTGAAGACTACTCCGGGCGGGGCGCCGGTGCACGTGGGCGACGTGGCTACTGTCGAGCCCTCGATCATGCCGGTTTACACCATCGTCACCGCGAACGGGAAAAACGCGGTTCTGTTGAGCATTTCGCGCCAGCCCTCGAGTAACACCGTGGCGGTGGCCAACGCTGTGGCCAAGGAGGTGGTCCAGCTCCAGAGCAGGTTGCCGCCCGGAGTCAAGCTGCAACTGTTTTACGACCAGTCACAACTGGTGCGCGACTCGATCAAAAGCGTGCGCGACGCCATTTTCATCGGGCTCCTTCTGGCCTGCGTCATTCTCCTCCTCTTTTTGCGCGACTGGGCCTCTTCGGTGATCGCCGGGCTGGTGATTCCAGTGACGCTCTCGGTGACCGTCGTGGTGCTTTGGCTGCTCGGCGAGAGCTTCAACCTGATGACACTGGGCGGGCTTGCCGCGGCCGTCGGCCTTTTGATCGACGACGCCATCGTGGTGGTGGAAAACATCGTGATGCACCGCGACCACGGGGAGCCTCGCGGCGAGGCGGTGCGCAAGGCCCTGCACGAGCTCACCGTGCCGCTGCTGGGGTCCACGATTACGCCGGTGGTGGTGTTTCTGCCGCTGATTTCTGTGACCGGGGTGACGGGCGTATTTTTCCGCGCCCTGGCGATTACCATGGCCGCGGCGCTGGTCACCTCGCTGGCGCTGGCGCTTACCTGGACCCCGGGATTGAGCTATGTGCTGTTGCGCGAGAACCGCGACCACCAGAGGCATGAAGGTCCAGGCCCGGTGCTCGGCCGCGTTTTGCGCGTACACCGGCGGGTACTGGAGTGGGCGCTGGCCCGGCCGCTCCGGCTGGGCGCGGTGTGCGTGGCGCTGGTGATCGGCACGTGGGCCGGCTATCATGCGCTGGGCACGAACCTGCTGCCGGACATGGATGAGGGGGGCTTTATTCTCGACTACATCATGCCGCCGGGCAGCTCGTTGAACGAAACCAACCGCGTGCTCGAAAACGTGACGCGCATTCTGCACTCGATTCCCGAGGTGGAAAACACTTCGCGGCGCACCGGATTGCAATTGGGCCTGGCCGCGGTGACGGAAGCCAACACCGGCGATTTTACGGTAAAGCTCAAGGCCCGACGCAGCCGCTCGGTTTGGCAGGTGATGGACGAAGTGCGGCAACGGGTAAACGCCACGAAGCCGGAGCTGGACATCGAGCTGACGCAGGTTTTGCAGGACAACATCAACGACCTATCGAATGCGCCGGAGCCGATCCAGGTGAAGATTTTTTCCGACGACCCCAAGCTGCTCAACGAACTGGGGCCGCGCGTGGGCGACGCGATCAGCAAGATTCCGGGGGTGGTGGATGTCGAGAATGGAGTTGACAACACCCTGAGCTCGCCAGCAACGAATTTCCAGGTGGACCCGGTGGCGGCTTCGCGGTTTGGCTTTACTCCAGCCGAGGTCTCCGATGACGCCACCGCGATCCTGGACGGAATCACCACCAATCCGCTGATCGCGAACGGGCGCGAGTTCCCTATCCGCATCCGTTTGGGAGACGATCATCGCCGCTCGCTGGCCGAGATTGAAAACACAGTCTTCAATAGCCCCAGCGGCCACACGGCCACGCTGAGCACGCTGGCCGACATTCAGCAGTTGCCTCCGCAAAACGAGATCCTGAACGAAAACCTGCAACGGCTGGTGGTGGTCACGGGCGATCTGGCGGGCTCGAACCTTGGCGGGGTAATGACGAAGGTTCGCGAGGCCGTGGCCGGCCTGCATTTGCCGCCGGCGGTGCGCGTCGAGTACGGAGGCACCTACCAGGTGCAGCAGCAATCCTTCCGCGACCTGCTGCGGGTGCTGCTGCTGGCGCTCATGCTGGTTTTCGGCGTGCTGCTGGCGGAGTTTCACAACTTTCCTGCTCCGGCGGCGATTCTTGCCTCCTCGGTGCTGTCAATTTCGGGCGTAATCCTGGCCTTGCTGGTGACCAATACGACGTTTAACGTGGCCTCGTTCATGGGGTTGATCATGGTGATCGGGATCGTGGCGAAGAACGGCATTCTGCTATTGGACGCCGACGAGCGGTTCCGCGCGCAGGGAGCATCGCCGGCCGAGGCTATGATTCGCGCCGCGCAGCGCCGACTGCGGCCCATCGTGATGACGGCGATTGCGGCGGTGTGCGGCATGCTTCCGCTGGCCTTCGCGCTGGGCTCCGGTTCGCAGATGCTGCAGCCGCTGGCGATCGCGGTCATCGGCGGGCTGACGATCTCCATGGTGCTGAGCCTGGTGGTGACGCCGGTGGTGTACTTCCTGCTGACGAAGAACCGGCGCGATGCAGAGGAGACGCCGCAGGGCTGAACTGAACGAGCGCGGCCCAGCGGCTTGGGGCTGCGCGAGGATTGGGGTGTTTCGGGGAACGTTTTCGGAGACGTCTCCGGAACGCTGCCGGATGAATGGCGCCGCGGGCCGAGAAGAGACAGGAGAATCCGCCGTGCGTGTTCTGGTGGTTGAAGACGAGCCGAGGCTGGCCGAGAATATCGCGGTGGCGTTGCGCGAGGGGCCGGGCTTCGCGGTGGACGTCAGCCACGACGGCGAAGAGGCGCTGCTCTATTGCGCGACGGTGGAGTACGACCTGATCCTGCTGGACCTGATGATTCCCAAGGTCGCGGGGCAAGATGTTCTGAAGGCGGTGCGCGCGCGGAACGGCGTGACCCCGGTGCTGATTCTGACGGCGATTGCGGAGACGCGCAGCACCATCGAGCTGCTCAACCTGGGCGCGGACGACTACATGACCAAGCCGTTCGACCTAGGCGAGCTGATTGCGCGGGCACGGGCGCTGATCCGCCGCGGCAAAGGGCTGCGACAGACCGAACTGACGGCGGGCGACATTTCGCTGAACCTGGCCGAGCAGTCAGTGAGCGCGGGCGGGCGCGCGGTGGAGCTGTCGCCGACCGAGTATCACATCCTCGAATATCTGATGCACAACACGGGGAAGGTGATTTCCAAACGGAACCTGCTGGAACATCTCTACGACTTCACCTGGGAACACTATTCGAACGTGATTGAAGCGCACATTTCGAATCTGCGGCGGAAACTGCGCGCGGCGACGGAAAACACCGTGATTGAGACGCTGCGGGGACGCGGCTACCGGCTGACGGCGGGCGGGCGGCGGCAGGGATGAAGAGCAACTCCATCATCGGGCGGGCGACGGTTATCGTGCTGGCGATTGAGCTGGTCTGCGGCGCGTGCTTCGCGGTGACGGCGATTCTGCACGAAAGGCAGGCGCGGCTGCACGCACTGGATGCGACCCTGCGCGGACGATCCGACTCGCTGGTGGGTGCGATCCAAGACGCGGAGGATCCGCAAGATAACGTGATCGTGGACCCGGAGGAGTTTGCGCCCGGACGCGGCGACCTTTACACCGTGTACGGCGAGCAGGGCAAGTTAGTGGGCGCAACCAAGGACGAAGCGCCACTGGCGCGGCAAGGCAAGGAAGGCTTCAGCAACATGAGGCTGAACGGACATCCCTACCGCGTGCTGCAACGCGAGGCGCTGCGCATCATCGACCGCGAGGAGACGGACGGTCAGGGAATCCGGCGGCCGGTCACAGTGCTGTACGCGATTCGCGCCGATCACATCTGGAACGAGACGCTGGAGGCGGCTAGTTTCTATGTCCTGTTCAGTATCGGACTGCTGTGCGTGACCGCGGTGCTGCTCATTCTGCTGCTGCGCACTCTGCTGCGCCCGCTTGAGAAGCTGGCGGCGACGGCCAGCTCCATCGACGCGGCGACGATGCAGTTTTCGCCGCCCGAGGCGGCGCTGCACACAAGCGAGCTGCGGCCGCTGGCAGAGGCGATTGCGCAGTCGATGGCGCGGCTGCGGAATGCATTTGCGATGCAGCGACGGTTCATCGGCGATGCGGCGCACGAGTTAAAGACGGCGGTGGCGGTGGTGCGGTCGAGCGCACAGGTTTTGACGATGCGAGAACGGCCGGCGGAGGAGTATCGCGCGGGAGTGGACCGGATTCTAAGCGACAACCAGCGAGTGGAAGAGCTGGTCGCGCGCATGCTGACGCTGGCGCGGTTTGAGGAGCGCGCAGCAACGCCGGAGACGCCGACCGATCTGGCCGAGCAGGTGCGGGGAGCGGCGGCAATCCTGGCGAGTGATGCCGAGATGCGGGGCGTTATGCTGAAACCGGAGATCGAGGAAGGCGTGCGGGTGCCTGTGGTCGCGGAATCGGTGCAGGCGCTGGTCACGAACCTGCTGATGAACGCAGTGCAACACAGCCCGCGCGGGGCCGTGGTTGTGGTACGGGCACAGCGGAGCCGCGATGAGACCGGGAAGGCCGTGGTGGAGGTGCAGGACTTCGGTTCGGGCATTGCGCCGGAGAGTTTGCCTCACGTTTTCGAGCGGTTTTTCCGCGAGGATTCTTCGCGCTCGCGAGAGACCGGCGGAGCGGGGCTGGGGTTGGCCATCTGCAAGAGCATCGTGGAGAACGCCGGTGGCACGATCGCGATTCATAGCACCAAGGGCGCAGGGACCACGGTGACCGTGCTGCTGCCGGCGGCTTGAAGCCGACGCAGTGGGGATGGGAGCACTGGACCGAGCGCCGCGCGGCGATTTAATGTGGATGCGTCCCCGGAGGTCGCCGTGCTGCGACGAGATTTCGTACGCACATTATTTCCCCTTGTCTTTGCATCCAAGCTGTCACGCGCGCAAGAGCCGAGCCGCGCTTCGCTGCCGGCTCCGGCGCCGGTTCCCTGGACGCTGGGCCTGAATCCGCTGACGCCGCTGCCGCAAACGGCGGTGGCCGACGGGGCGACGCAGGCGGTGCCGGCATTTTTCAATGCGCGGCAGATGGAAACGCTGACGAAGCTGAGCAACCTGCTGCTGCCGCCGCTGGAGGGCAAGCCCGGAGCGGTGCAGGCGGGCACGCCGCAGTTCCTGGATTTCTTTGTCGGCAGTTCAGCGGATACGAAGAAGGACCTGTATACCGGCGGGCTGGACTGGCTGGACGCGCAGGCGCAGGCGAAGTATCAGTCTCCCTTTGCGCGGCTGAACGAAGAGCAGGCGGGCGCGCTGCTGAAGCCGTGGATGCGCGCCTGGATGAGCGATCATCCGCCGGCCGAGCGCTACGCCGGATTCATCAATATAGCCCAAGACGACATCCGCACGGCGACCATCAACTCGCAGGCATGGGCCGAGACGGCGACTCCCCCGACGGAGGCGAGGACAGAGGTGGGACTGTACTGGTCGCCGATTGAGCCGGACGGACTGCGCAGCGGCGCGGGCTGCGAGCAAGCGCATGTACTGGCTCTGCCGGCGTCGCGCTTCATGCCCACCTATCCACGCTAGAGGGCAATGCGCGGCGGGAGAAACCAACAAGGATCATGAGCAACGAAATCTACGACGTGCTGATCATTGGGTCAGGACACTCGGGCGGAATGGCCGCCAAGATCCTGACGGAGCAGGGCATTCGCTGCCTGATGCTGAACGCAGGGCCGGTGGCCAATGTGACCCGCGACACCGAACGCCTGCCCGCCTACGAGCTGCCTTATCGCGGATTTCGCCCGCCGGGCCAGGTGGACCACGTCTTCCAGGCGAACGAGTTCAACGCCAACGTGTGGGTGGACGAGCGCGAGGTTCCATATACCTTCGATCCGGAGCAGCCCTACAACTGGGTGCGGGTGCGGCTGTTCGGTGGGCGGTCGCTGTTCTGGTCGCGGCAGTCGTTCCGGCTGAGCAACTACGAACTGAAGGGCAAATCGCACGACGGCTACGGCGACGACTGGCCGATCAGCTATGCCGACCTGGCTCCTTATTACTCGCGTGTGGAGGGATTATTCCGCGTGGAGGGCGCGCTGGACGGGCCACCGCAGATGCCGAACGGGAACTTTATCATCGACGACGATCCATGGACACCGTCGATGCAGCGGTTCATTACAGCCGCCAAGCCACTGGAGATTCCGGTCTGCAAGCAGCGGCGCGCGCTGGGCGTCAACGGACTGGCCAGCTCTGTGAATATCCTGCTGCCGGACGCGGAGAAGACGGGCAAGCTGACCTCGATTGCGAACGCGGTTGTGCGTGAGATTACGGTGGACAAGAATAGTGGGCAGCCTAACGGCTGCAACTTCATAGACCGGCTCAACTGCCGCGAGATGAGCGCGCGGGCGCGGGTGGTGGTGCTGGCGGCGGGCACGCTGGAGGGTACGCGGCTGCTGCTGAACTCCGGCCTGGCCAACTCGAGCGGCGTGCTGGGCCATTACCTAATGGACCAGATCTACGGCGCGGGGGTGGTCTGCTCCGTGCCCGAGGCGCGCAACGGCAAGGGCAAAGGCATCATGGGCGGCAACGCCATCGTGCCGCGCTTCCGCAACATCACCACGCGCAGCGACAAGTTTCTGCGCGGCTACGCGTTTAACGTCAGCAGCAGCACGAGCGGGATCGCGGCGAAGACTTTCGCCGCATACGGCGCGGAGTTGCAGCGCAAGGTGGAGGAGTACCACGGCAGCGGCTTCCACATGAACATCATGGGCGAGGTGCTGGCGCGCTATGAGAACCAGGTGCGTATTGACAATACTAGGAACGATGCGTGGGGCATTCCGGTGCTGCACGTGAAGACCAACTACACGGACAACGAGTACAATATGGCCAAAGACGCGGTGGATACCGGCCGCGAGCTAGCCGCGGCCGCAGGCTTCGAGATGCTGGCCACCAATTCCATACCCAACCCGCCGGGGTACAGCATCCACGAGATCGGCACCTGCAGGATGGGCGACGACCCCAAGGGCAGCGTGCTGAACAAATGGAACCAGAGCCACGACCACAAGAATTTGTTCGTGATCGACGGCGGGGCCTTCGTAAGCGGGGGCTGGCAAAACCCCACCATGACGATCCTGGCGCTGGCGATGCGCGCGTCTGAGTACCTGGCGAGCGAGATGAACAAACAGAATCTTTAAGTCCGCGCGAGATCAGGCGCGGGTGGCCAGCTGCGCGGCGCGCGCTCTGGACTGGGCCGCGAAGTCCTTGAGCGCGGGCGCGTCGGCTTCGATAGCGTCGAGGTTGATGGCGATGTTGGCCAGAGCGCCCTGGAACGCGGCCATGGCGAGGGCGGCGGCCACTACCAGATCGGAGCTCATGCGGGGATTGGTAATGGGCTTGAGGCTCGCGGCAACCCGGAGCAGCTCAGCGGCGCGCTCGGCCACGGTAAGAGGCACCCGCGTGGCCTGCTCCAGCGCGGATGCGATTTGCGCAGCGGCATCGGGGGATTCCTTCGCGCGCTTGTAGGCCTGCGAGACGGCGCCGTACGCGGCAGCATCGGCGTCGATGGCGCACTGCAACTCCGCGCGAAGAGCGGTGAGACGGGCAATGGCCTCGTTGAGCTGATTTTCGTATTGCGCGTAGGCTCTTTTGCCACGCGACATGGTGGCGACCATCGCGGCAAGAGCGGCGGCCATGGCCGCGGCGGCTGCGGCTGCGCTGCCTCCGCCAGGGGTTGCGGCGGGCGCGGCAAGCTGATCAATGAAGGGCGCGATTCCGGCGCTGAGGCCGCCAACGACCGTCCCGCCGCTAATCACGGCGGCGAGGCGGTTCTCGAGGATCAGCGACGAATCGAAGTTTTCCACCTGCAGGAACCACTCCGCGGTCTGCTCCAACGCGAGCTTGGGGATGAGGCCGATGATCTCGCTCGATACCGGCGCGGCGCCGTAGCGCGCCGCCTCGCGGCGGACCAACTCAAAGACGGTATGGATGGGCGTCTGCTCGAAGTCGGTGAGGTTCATCGAGACCTGGGCCATGCCGCGCACCAGAAATCCGGCCGCTTTGACGAAGCGCAGGCCGCCCGACGAGAAGCGAATGGCCTTGGCGACCTGTTTGGCGATGGCGACGTCGGATGTGTTGAGAAAGATGTTGTAGGCGATGAGGAATTTGCGCGCGCCGACGACGGTGGCGCCGGCGGTGGGATGCAGGCGAGGTTCGCCAAAATCGGGTTTGCGCGCGGGGTTGACGGCGATCTCGTCGCGCAGCCCTTCAAACTGGCCGCGACGGATGTTTTCGAGGTTCTGGCGCTGGGGCGTGGTCGCGGCGGCCTCATATAAATAGACCGGAACCCGGTAGCGCTTCCAGATCTCGGCGCCGGCCTGGCGGGCCATGGCGACGCAGTCCTCGAGGGTGACGCCGCTGATGGGGATGAAGGGGACGACGTCGGCGGCGCCGATGCGAGGATGGGCTCCCTGGTGTTGGGTGAGGTCGATGAGTTCGGCGGCGCGGCCTACGCCGCGAATCGCGGCCTCCTGCACGGCCTCGCGCTCGCCAGCCAGGGTGATGACGCAGCGGTTGTGGTCGGCATCCATCTCGCGGTCGAGGAGATAGACGCCGGGAATCTTCATGGCTTCGATGATGGCGTCGACCCTGGCGGGATCGCGGCCCTCGGAGAAGTTGGGAACGCATTCGACCAACGTGTTGGCCACGGGAGAAAGGATACGATTCGCGGAACGATCCGGCAACCGGACACATAGGCAGCGCGCGACCGCCGGGAGTATGCTGAGGGCAAGTTTTTGCGCGGCCGCTGCGGAGTGATTTTTGCCCTTCGCTTGCGGCTGCTCACGGGAGGGCCTATGGGAACGGCAACGGCTGCGACGATTCGCGCGCCGCGCGGCACAACGCTGCGCTGCAAGGGCTGGCAGCAGGAGGCGGCGCTGCGCTGCCTGATGAACAACCTGGATCCGGAGAACGCCGAGCGGCCCGCGGACCTGGTGGTCTACGGCGGCATCGGCAAGGCGGCGCGCAACTGGGAGTGCTTTCACGCGATTGTGCGCGAGCTGGAAGGGCTGGGCAACGAGGAAACGCTGCTGGTGCAGTCGGGCAAGCCGGTGGGCGTGTTTCCCACCCATGAGATGGCTCCGCGGGTGCTGATTGCCAACTCCAACCTGGTGGGCAAGTGGGCCACCTGGGAGCACTTCAACGAGCTGGATCGCAAGGGTCTGATGATGTACGGGCAGATGACGGCGGGAAGCTGGATTTACATCGGCACGCAGGGGATTCTGCAGGGGACGTTCCAGACGTTCGCGGCGCTGGCGGAGCGGCACTTCGGCGGGACGCTGGAGGGAAGGCTGGTGGTGACCGGCGGGATGGGCGGGATGGGCGGAGCGCAGCCGCTCTCAGTGACGCTGAACGGCGGCGTGGCGCTGATTGTGGAGGTGGACCGCAGCCGCATCGAGCGGCGCGTGGCAACGCGCTACTGCGACCTGCTGAGCGAGGATTTGGACGAGGCGCTGCAGATATGTGAAACCGCGCGGCGCGAGGGGCGCGCGTTGAGCGTGGGGCTGGTGGGCAACTGCGGCGACGTGCTGCCCGAGATTGCGCGGCGCGGCGTGCAGGTAGACGTGGTGACCGACCAGACCAGCGCGCACGATCCGCTGAACGGATATATGCCGAAGGGGCTCACGCTGCGCGAGGCCGCTGAGTTGAGGGAGCGGGATCCGGAAGAGTATATCCGGCGCGCGACAGAGACGATGGTGGAGCACGTGAATGCGATGCTGGCGCTGCAGCAGGCCGGGGCCGTGGTCTTCGACTACGGGAACAACATTCGCCGCTTCGCCTTCGATGCGGGGTGCACGGATGCGTTTCGGATTCAGGGCTTTGTGCCGGAGTACATCCGGCCATTGTTCTGCACCGGACAGGGACCGTTCCGCTGGGTGGCGCTCTCCGGCGATCCGAAGGACATCGACCGTAGCGACCGTCTGGCGCTGGAGCTGTTTCCGGAAAACGAGACTCTCAATCGCTGGTTGCGGCTGGCGCGCGGGCGCTTCGCTTTTCAAGGATTGCCAGCGCGCATCTGCTGGCTGGGGTTAGGCGAGCGGGCGCGGATGGGCGAGGCGATGAACAAGCTGGTGCGCAAGGGCGAGATCTCCGCGCCCATCGCCATGGGACGCGACCACCTGGATACCGGCTCGGTGGCCAGCCCTTATCGCGAGACGGAGAAGATGCTGGACGGCTCCGATGCTGTGGCCGACTGGCCCATTCTGAACGCGCTGCTGAACACCGCGTCGGGCGCGACCTGGGTGAGCTTCCATCACGGCGGCGGCGTGGGGATGGGTTACTCGCTACACGCCGGACAGGTGACCGTGGCCGACGGGACGGAGATGGCTGCGCAGAAGATTCGGCGCGTGCTGAACAACGATCCGGGGCTGGGCGTAGTGCGTCACGCCGACGCGGGATATGAGCTGGCGCGGCAGACTGCGCGCGCACACGGCCTGGCGATGCCGATGGCGGAGAAATCAGCGTGAGCCGCGTGCTCGCCGTGGTCAACATCGGGCAACTGGTCACGCTGGCCGGGCCGCAGCGCGCCCGCGTGGGCGCGGAGCTGGGCGAGTTGGGCCGGGTTGAGGACGCGGCGCTGCTTATCGAGGATGGGCTGATCGCGGCGGCTGGAACGCGGGCCGCACTGAAAGAGCGGATCGCCCGCGCGGACTGCGTGGTGGATGCGGAAGCGCGATGCGTCACGCCGGGACTGGTGGACGCGCACACCCACCTGGTGTTCGCCGGAAATCGGGCGGCGGAGTTTGAACAGCGGATTGCGGGAGCGAGCTACCAGCAGATTGCCGCGGCGGGCGGAGGGATTTTACGCACGGTGAAAGAGACGCGCGCGGCTGGCGAGGAGGAGCTCCTAGCCGAGGCGCGGCGGCATCGCGACTGGATGCTGCGCTGCGGCACGACGACCCTGGAGGCGAAGGCGGGCTACGGGTTGGAGCGCGAGACGGAGCTGCGCATGCTGCGCGTGCTGGCGCGGCTCAACGCCGAGGGACCGGTGCGGATTGTGCCGACGCTGCTGGCCGCGCACACGCCGCCGCCGGAGTACGCCGGGCGACGCGAGGAGTATGTGCGCTGGGTTGCGGAAGAGCTGATTCCGGAGGTTGCGGCGCAGAAGCTGGCGCGGTTTTGCGATGTTTTTTGCGACCAGCACGCCTTTGATGTCGAGGAGGCTCGGCGCGTGCTCATGGCGGCGCGGAGTCACGGACTGGGGCTGCGCGTGCACGCCGAGCAGTTCCGGCCAGGGACCGGGGCCGCTCTGGCCGCGGAGCTGGGCGCGGCGACGGCTGACCACCTGGAGACCGCGACGGCGGAGACTCTGGAGCTGCTGCGGCGCGCCGGGGTGCAGCCGGTGCTGCTGCCGGGATCGGTCTTTGCGCTGGGGCGCACGGAATATCCACCGGCGCGGAGGATGATTGAGATGGGAATGGGGATTGTGCTGGCCACGGACTTCAATCCGGGCTCGTCCCCGATTGCTTCCCTTCCCTTCATTGTCTCGCTCGCCTGCGTGCAGATGTGGATGAGCCCGGCTGAGGCGTTGACAGCCACGACTATCAATGCGGCGTGGAGCCTGGGACTGGGAGAACGCAATGGATCACTGGAAAGCGGCAAGGAAGCGGACTTTCTGATCCATGAGTTTGGCGACTACCGCGAGCTGGCTTATTTTATGGCCGCGCCGCTGCGGACGCGGGTGTTTGTTGCGGGTGAAGAAGTGACGCGTTGAGCGCGGGAGGGGTGCGACGCGATGCAGCCGCGCAGGGAACGGCGCAATCGCGGCTCAGGCGCTGCCGGCATTGCGCTGGTGAGGCGGATTCTGGCGGGCGGCCTCCGCGGCGACGACGGCGCGTTTGGATTTGCGGTAAACATTGATGACCGCAAGCGTCCAGAAAGGGACCAGATCGACGCCGGACAGGAGCTTGGCGACGAAGGACGGCAAAAACTCCCAGTGCCAGCCGAGCAGGCGGACCAGAATGCCGGCGACGCCGAGGTCGAGCAGATCATCGGCGGGCGATTCGGCGCCTTCGACGAAAAAAGGCATCACGGCGAGCTGCAGCACATCGGCGATGATCGCCAGGATCATGGCTGCGCGCATGCGTGAGCCGGCCGAGATGGTGATGGAGTCGCGGGTCACTCCGGCCTGCCCTCTCTTCGTGCCTTACCTGCTTATTGTATGACGCGGGCGATGTGCGGGACGCGGTTAATAGGGAAAGCGCCGGCCGATAAGGACTGTACGGTCGAGCACATCGGAGGCTTCGAGGACTTTGAGGCGAAGGTCGGGATCGATGGGTCCGCCGGCCAGCCAGGCACGCACGGCGGCCTGCGCGGTGGGGCTGTTTCGGAGGGTGTCCTGACCGTCGATGAAGGCGCTGAGCCAGGCGCCGAGGAAGAAGATCTTGCGATGGCGCTTTATGTCGGGCAGCTCATTGAGGGCCCGCGTCAGGTAGGGCGCGGTCAGGGCGGCCTGGTTCCAGGAGTTGAAGGTACGCAGGCTCTGCGTGATCCAGTCCTCCTGGATCGAGGGCGCGTGGAGATACTGATCGAAGTAGCGGGCCTTAACGGCGGCCGAGGACGCGGCGGCCGCGGCGGCGTAGGCGTACTTCTGGCCTTCGCCGCTTGAGTCGCGGACCTTCTCCGCGGCGAAGAAGGACTGGGCCTCGGGGTCGTTCATAGCGATGAGATGAGCCACGAGATTCCAGCGGTCGAGCGGCTTGAGCGCTACGCCGGGAACGGCAAGCTTGCCGGAGAGCAGGTCCTTGACCTGCGCGAGCGCCGCCCTGGTTTCCGCAATGGTAGTAAAGGTGCGGAAGCTTGAGATGCGCACGTCGAGGTTGCTGCTCTCAAGCATGGCGGCAGCGAAGGCGGCTTCAACGCGGGGCACAAGCGCCTGGCGCGCCGCATCAGTGAGATAGGAATGCAACGCCGTGGCGATGCGTGCGCCCTGGATGCGCACGAAGGCTTCGTCGGACTGCGGACGGCGGGCGAGATCGTCCAGCGCGCGGTCGACGTACGCGGACGGCGCGGAGCGAGCGAGGTGAACATTGTCCCAGAGCGCACCCCAGAGCATGGAGTGGAGCAGCGGATCGGCCGCTGGCACCGCGGGCGCGATGGGGGTCAGGCTGATGGGATCGAGCAGGAAGCGGCCATACGCCTGGTCGTTGTAGTTGGCGAAGACATAGGCCGGACAGGAATGGCCAATGACCGAAGGAACGGCGTGGCTGGCGGAGTTCCAGTCGACACGCAGCACCAGCGGTTGCGGCTCTGCGCCTATGGACGGGGTGGGCATGACTGCGAGAATTTGCTGGCTGATGGGCCAGAGATAGCCCTGGCCGAGGACGTTGTGCTGATGAAGCGTGAAGGCAACAATACGGCCCTTGCGGCAGGACCAGGAAACCTCAACCTGCGGCATGCCGCGGTGAAGAATCCATGCAGCGGCCCAGGAGTGCACGTCCTTCTGCTCGCCGAGATGGGTGGCGGAGGTTTCAAAGGCGCGAATCAGGTCGGCCCAGGTGGCGTTGGCGTAGGCGTGCTGCGCAAGGTAGAGGCGTAGGCCGTTGCGGAAAGCGTCTTCACCGAGAAAGTAGTTCAACTGCTTGAGCACCGCCGGAGCCTTCTGGTAGACGATGGCGCCGTAGGCGGATTTGGCGTCCTTGAGGTTGGCGATGTTCTGAAAGATAGGCGTGGTGCCTTGCGTCTCATCGATTCCGTAGGCGATCGGCTTGATGTCCTCGTAGAAATGCTTCCACGGGTTCGAGGCGGGATCGAGGTCGGCCATGGCCTTGTAAGCCATGTACTGCGCGAAGCCTTCCTTGAGCCAGAGATCGTCAAACCAGCGCATGGTGACCAGGTCGCCGAACCATTGGTGGCAGGTTTCGTGGAGGACAAGAAGATTGCGGCGGAAGTAATCACTGGCGGTGGGCGCGGAGCGGAAGAGAACGCCGTCTTCATTGAGGAAGGTGGCGCCGGCGTGTTCCATTCCGCCGAACGGGAAACCGGGAATGAGGATGATTTCGTACTTGGGGAATGGAAAGGGACGGACGTAGTAACTGGAGAACCAGGCGATGCCGCGGGCGGCCATCTGCTGCACCTGCGGCGCTTCCTGGCGGGCGCGGGCGAGCTGCGATTTGCGCACGTAAAGGGTGGGCTCGGCGAGGTTGGCGGAGCGGATCGCGGCAAAGGGCCCGGCGGCGAAGGCGAAGAGATAGGTGCTGATGGGGAGCGTCTCAGCAAAGCGCGCGTGCGTGGCGGAGACGGCGGTTGCGGCCGTGTTGCCGATGACAATCCAGCCGGTGGGGTGGTCGAGATCGAGGGTGAAACGGGCCTTCAAGTCGGGTTGATCGAAGCAGGGGAAGGCCATGCTGGCATCCATCGGCACGAAGAGGGTGTAGAGGTACTCACTGCCGTCGTCCTTGTCTTCATAACGGGTGATGGCCTTTCCGGCGGGCGCGGCGTTGCTCGAGAAGGTGAGCGTGACGGTGTTGCGGCCGGCGCGGGCGGCGAGATGCAGATGGCCATTGTCGAGCGTGGCCGGGATGGGCTGGCCGTTGAGCTGGGCGGAATGCAGCACGCCGTCGCGGTAGTCGAGGAGGAGATCGCCGCCGGATCTGCTGGTGAAGGTAAGGGTTTCGCTGCCGTCCACGGTGGAAGCGTGCTCGCGGGGGGTGAAGGCGAGCTGGTAATGCAGATCGGAGAGGCGCGCGGCGCGGGCTTGGGCCAGCGCGCGGGAGACGCCGGCCTGGGCAGGGATTGCGCGGGCCGCGGCGGCGGGAAGAAGAACGGCCGCGGCGAGGAGAATGCGGTTTGCGCGCCTGAACTGCATGGTTGCTTGCCATGGTATCCGATTGGGTAGAGGAGTTCATCTGCATGTTGGCGGAGTGCGCGGCGCACTTGACATGCGGCGGAGGCGGCTAGAAGAATGAGTCGCGCAATGGGAGGCGAATGACGCAGCCATGAACCAACAGAAGAAGGAAGCCCGAACCATCGTAATCACCGGCGGAGGCGCCGGGATCGGCAGGGCTACGGCTCTGTTCTGCGCCGCGCGCGGCGACCGGATTGCCATATTTGATATTGATGCAAGCGCCGCACAGCAGGTGGCCGACGAGGCCCTACGCGCGGGAGCGGACGGCGCGCTCGGTCTGGCGTGTGACGTGAGCGTGGAAGAGCAAGTCGAGAAGGCCTTCGACCAGGTGGCGGCGAAACTGGGTGAGCCGTGGGGGTTGTTTGCCAACGCGGCGGTGGGGCACCGGGGGATGATCCACGAGCTGCCGCTGGAAAAATGGAATCTGGTTATGGAAGTCAACCTCACCGGCGTCTTCCTCACCTGCAAGCACGGGCTGCGGCACATGATCAAGGGCGGAATGGGCGGATCGATCGTGTGCACCTCGTCGCCGACCGGGTTTGTAGGGCTGGCGGCGGGCGGAGCGGGCGCGTACAGCGCGACCAAGGGGGCGATCTCAACTCTGGTGCGCTGCATGGCGGTCGATTATGCGCAGTACGGCATTCGCGTGAATGCGCTGGTGCCAGGATCGACGGAGACCAAGCTGATGTGGGGCAATAAACCGCCGCAGGAGATTGCGGAGACTCGCGAACTGATTGCGCGCGAGGTTCCCGCGGGGCGGCTGGCGCAGCCGGAGGAGCCGGCGCGGGCGGCGGTGTGGCTGATGTCCGATGAGTCGGTGTACGTGACCGGGTCGCACCTGGTTTGCGACGGTGGAATCCTGGCCAAGGCGTCGGTGAGCAAGTAGGCTCCGAGCGGACTTAGGCGCAGAACCCCTTCTTTCATAGAGACTTACCCGCAAAAGGCAAGGCGCATCGCGTCTTGCCTCTTGACTTCTAAGTATTTGCGCGCTTAAATATGACCACTGGTCAACTATGAGTATCAGTCGCACTTCGAAATATACGAAAACTCCCCAGTCTTTTGCCGGCGAAAATCTGCCCCACCTGCACGGCATGGGACGGCGGGAGCGGCGCGCGGCCGAGACGCGGCTGCGGCTGTTCCGGTGCGCGCTGCAGCTTTTTTCACAGCACGGCTTTCCTAACGTAACGGTGGAAGAGATCACCGAGGCTGCAGACGTGGGCAAAGGGACCTTCTTCAACTACTTCGAGAGTAAAGACCACGTGCTCGGCGTGATGGCCGAGATCCAGTTGGGCAAGGTGCGCGAGGCCGCGGAGCACGCAGCAAGAGGCGAGGAGCAGATTCACTCCGTACTGCACCACCTGTTCCGGCGGGCGGCCGAAGAGCCGGGACGCAGCCCCGATCTGGCGCGGGCGCTGATCTCCTGCTTTCTGGCCAGCGCCAAGGTACGCGCGCTGATCGAGCGCAATATGCGCGAAGGACGCAGGATTCTGGCGACGATTGTGGCCGCGGGACAGAAGCGCGGCGAGATCGATCCGCGGCTGAAGAAGGAAAAAGTGGCGATTCAGGTTTTGCAGGCGGTCCTGGGCACAGTGCTGCTCTGGTCGCTGCACGAGGAGCCCGCGCTGGACGCATGGATCGAGGACAGCTTTCAACATTTCTGGAGAGCGGTTGCCGGCTCCAGGGAAGAGCAGAAGCCATGAGAGGGAAATTCAGAACCATCGCCACTGTTTTGCTGGCAGGCGGAATTGCCGGCCTCGCGCCCGGCGCGCGGCTCGCGGCGCAAGAGCCAGTTCCCTATCGCCTGACGCTCAAGGACGCAATTGAGCGGGCGCTGCGCGCGAACCTGAGCGTGCTGTTGGGCGCGACGCGCGTGGACGAGGCCGAGGGTGCGAGCGAGCGCAGCCGCGCAGCGGCGCTGCTGCCGCGGGTGAACGGGGAGGTCTATGCCAACGCGCAGAATCGCGATCTGCGCGCCTTCGGGCTCTCGCTGCCGGGCATTCCGATTCCCAGCGTGGTGGGGCCTTTTTCGAATTACGACTTTCGCATGTATGCGCAGCAGAACGTGATTGATCTGGCCAGCTATCGAAATTGGAAGGCCAGCGAAATGGCGGTGGAGGCAGACAAGATGGACCTGGCAGACGCACGCGACCTGATTGTGCGGGTGGTGGCCGGGCTTTACCTGAATGCGCAGTCGGCCGAGGCGCGCAGCGCGGCAGCGCAAACGCGCGTGACCGACTCAGAGACGCTCTACAAGCTGGCGAAAGACAAGCACGATGCGGGAACGGCGACAGGCGTGGACGTGTTGCGCGCGGAGGTGCAACTGGCCAACGATCGGCAGGCGCTGCTGATTGCGCACAATGAAGCGAAGCAGGCGCTGCTGGAACTGGAGCGCAACCTGGGCATGGATCCAGGCACGCCCGTGGAACTGGCCGAGCCGCTGGAGTACCGCGCGGTCAACCAGGAGCAGACCGAGGCGCTCCTGCCCGGCGCGCTGGCCGCGCGCGCCGACTACCGGTCGCTGGCCGAGCAGCGCGAGGAACTGGTGGAGCAGCAGAAGGCCAACCGCGCGCGCTTGTATCCGAAGGTGAGCGTGAGCGGCAACTTTGGCGGGATCGGGCGCAGCATTGGCGGCGTGCAGGCGACCGGGCTGATTCAGGGGCAGGTGGATTTCACCGTGTTTGACCGCGACCGCGAAGGCGAGGCCGCCGAGCTGGCCAGCCGCCTAAAGCGCATCGACGATCAAATTGCCGATCTGCGGCGCGGCATCGACGAAGATCTGCGCGCGGCGCTGCTGAACCTGGAGTCGGCGGTCGAGCAGGTGACGGTGGCCAAGCAGGGGCAGGAGTTGGCGCGACGGGAGTTGCAGGAGGCCCAGGACCGTTTTCAGTCCGGCACGGCAAACAACGTGGAGGTGGTGACGGCGCAGGATGAGCTGGCGCGCGCCGAGGAGAATTACATCCTGGCCGTTTCCAGCCACGTGGACGCGAAGTTCGCGCTGGCCCGCGCCCAGGGCGATACGGAGAAAAACATGCTTCTGTACGCGGGGAATCAGTGAGATTGACTGCGGGCGGCGGGAGGAGCGAGGCCGCGATGGGTGAGATTGGCACACGAGGTTTGAAGCCATGAAACGAGTGATTCCGATTGTGATTCTGCTGGCGGCTGCGATTGCCGCCGGCGTGTACTTCTATCCGCGACTGGCGAAGAAGCCGGCGCCCGCGAACGAGCTGACGCTCTCCGGCAATATCGAAGCGCACGAGAGCCTGGTGAGCTTTAAGGTGGCGGGGCGCATCAACGAGCTGCCAGTGGAAGAAGGCCAGCAGGTGGAGCAGGGGACGCTGCTGGCGCGGCTGGAGAACGCCGACTACAGGCAGAAGGTGCAGATCGACGAAGCGGCGGTGGGCGTAAGCAAGTCGGACTTGGCGCTGACGCTGGCGGGGACGCGCAAGCAGGAGCTGAAGGCATCGCAACAGGCAATGCTGGACGCGCAGGCCGACTTCAAGGAGAAGCAGCTCGACAACGATCGGGCGCAACGGCTGTATGCGAAAGACGAAGTCTCCGCGCAGGACCGCGACCTGGCCGCGACCGCGCTGAAGCGCGCTCAGGCGACCTTCAAGGCAGCGCAACAGCGCTACAACGAGGCCGAGGAGGGCAGCCGCAAGGAAGACATCGCCATTGCGGAGGCAAACCTGAAAGAGGCTAAGGCCGACCTGGGCCTGTCGCGGATCGACCTAGGCTATACCGTGCTGCACGCGCCCTTCACCGGAGTGATCACGGTGCGGCAGGCAGAGCTGGGCGAGGTGATGGAATCGGGAACGCCGGTGGTGACGCTGGCGGATCTGGATCACATCTGGCTGCGGGCGTACGTGGCAGAGACCGATCTGGGCCGCATTCACTGGGGCCAGGACGCGACGATCACTACGGATTCGTATCCTGGCAAGCAGTATCACGGGCGAATTTCGTTCATCTCGCCGGACGCGGAATTTACGCCGAAGAGCGTGCAGACCTACCAGGAGCGCGTGACGCTGGTCTACCGGATCAAGATCGACATCGACAATCCCAATCACGAGCTTAAGCCAGGCATGCCGGCCGATGCGCACCTGATTCTGGCAGCGCAAAACATGCATGGCGCGGCCGCTCCGCGAGCGAAGCCATGAACGGCGAGACCCAACCCGCGATTGTGGCCGAGGGGCTGACCCGGAGCTTCCCCGGCATATGCGCCGTGGACGCGCTGAGCATTGAGGTGCGCGCCGGAGAGATTTTTGGGCTGGTGGGACCGGACGGCGCCGGCAAGACCACGACGCTGCGCATGCTGGCCGGAATTCTGCCACCGGACGGAGGCAGCGCGCAGGTGGCCGGCTTCGACGTGGTGCGCGACCCGGAGGGCGCCAAGCACGCGCTCAGCTATATGCCGCAGCGCTTTGGACTGTACGAGGATCTGACGGTGGATGAAAACATCCGCTTCTACGCGGACCTGTTCGGCGTAAAGCGGGCGGAGCGCCGGGATCGCTCCGCGCAACTGCTCGAGGCCGCGGGGATGGCGGAGTTCAGGGCGCGGCTGGCGGGCAAACTCTCCGGCGGAATGAAGCAAAAGCTGGGGCTGGTCTGCGCGCTCATTCATCGGCCAAAGGTGATTCTGCTGGACGAGCCGACGACGGGCGTCGACCCGGTTTCGCGGCGGGACTTCTGGCGGATTCTGTATGAGCTGATCGCCGAGGGGGTTGCGATACTGGCCTCGACCGCATATCTGGACGAGGCGGAACGTTGCCATCGCGTAGCACTGCTGCACGAGGGGAAGCTGCTGTTCTGCGATACGCCGACAAACCTGAAAGCGGAATTGAAAAAGGACGTTCTCTCCGTGACCGGGCCGGAGCCGCGCAAATTGCGCGAAGCGCTAGAGCACGCGGAGGGCATCTCAAGCCTGGTGCTGACCGGCGACGGCTTGCACGTGGCGGTGGACGATGCGGCGCGGCGGGTTCCGGAGTTCAAGGCGCGGCTGGCTGGCGCGCGGGTGGCGTGCACAGCGATGCAACAGGTGACGCCGACCATCGAGGATCTGTTTGTGGACGCGGTCAGCGGCGGAGGTTTGGCTCGTGGCTGAAAGCAGCAACTCCGTCGTTGTGCAGCATCTGCGCAAGCAGTTCGGCGGATTTGTGGCTGTCGAGGGGCTCGACCTGGAAGTGCGCAGGGGCGAGGTATTTGGTTTTTTGGGGCCGAACGGAGCGGGGAAATCGACGACCATCCGCATGTTGTGCGGTTTGGTGCGACCGACGTCCGGGAGGGCGACGGTGGCCGGGTATGACGTGGGCCGGCAGCCGGAGGCGGTGCGGCAGAACATCGGCTACGTGTCGCAGAAATTTTCGCTTTATAACGACCTGAAAGTCATCGAGAATCTGCGCTTGTTTGCCGGACTCTACAGCGTGCCCGGGGAAGATCTCCGCGAGCGCATGGAGTGGGCGCTGGAGATGGCGAACCTGAAGGGACAGGAGAACCTGATCACCGGCACCTTGCCGGGCGGATGGAAGCAGCGGTTGGCGCTGGGCTGCGCGGTGCTGCACAGGCCGTCGATCCTGTTTCTGGACGAGCCGACCTCCGGCGTCGACCCGATCGCGCGGCGACGGTTCTGGGACCTGATTCACCAAATGGCGGGCGAAGGCGTGACGGTGTTTGTGACTACGCACTATATGGAAGAGGCCGAGTACTGCAACCGCCTGGCGCTGATCTTTCGTGGCCGGATGGTGGCGCTGGGCACGCCCACGGAACTGAAGCGCGATGGGATGAGAGGCGAGCTGCTGCTGGTGGAGTGCGAGCCGCTGGGCGACGCCGTGGAGACGCTGCAGGCTGCGCCAGACGTGATGGATGCGGCGGTCTTCGGCGATGCGCTGCACATCGTGGTTGCGGATGCGCAGGCGGCGATGGCGCAGATTGCAGCCTATCTGAAGCAGCGCGGGGTAACGGTGAAGCGCATGGAGGCCATCCCGCCTACGCTGGAAGACGTGTTTGTTTCCGTCACCACGGAGCGCGATGCGGGAGGGGCGAGACGATGAACCTCAACCGCATACTGGCCGTTGCCATGAAGGAGGTGATCCAGATTCTGCGCGACTCGCGCAGCCTGCTGATTGTCGTGCTGATGCCGGTGGCGCTGATGCTACTGTTCGGCTACGGCGTGAATCTGGACCTGAAGGGACTGCCGGTGTACGTCTACGACTGCGACGGAAGCCAGCAGAGCCAGGACCTGCTGAAACACTTCGAGGCGAGCCGGTACTTCAACCTGGTGCGCGTGGTGAACAATTACGCGACGCTGACGCGGGCGTTGGACGACGGCAGCGCCAAGATGGGACTCGTGATCCCGTGGGATTTTTCGCGGCGGCTGAGCGAGGGCGGGGTGGTGGAGGTACAGGCGCTGATCGACGCCACCGACGACAACACGGCTAACGTGCTGACCGGCTACACGCAGGCGGTGGTCGAGGGATATTCATCGCAGGTGCAGAGGGACTGGATGAGCCGGCACGGACAGCCCATGCAGCCAGCGCCGGTGAGCGTCGAGACGCGCACCTGGTACAACGAGGATCTGGAGAGTAGCGCCTTCATTATTCCCGGAGTGCTGGCGCTGGTGATGTCGGTGATCGGCGCGTTCCTGACTTCGCTGACCATTGCGCGCGAATGGGAGCGCGGAACGATGGAGCAGTTGATCTCAACGCCGGTGAGCGCGATGGAGATCATGCTGGGCAAGCTGGCTCCGTATTTTGTGCTGGGCATGTTCGACGTGCTGCTGTGCTCGGTGATTGCGATCGATTGGTTTGGCGTTCCGTTTCGCGGCTCGTTCGCAACGCTGCTGGTCAGCTCGGCGCTGTTCATGGTGGTGGTCCTGTCGCTGGGATTTTTCATTTCAGTTCTGGCGAAGAGCCAGTTTGCGGCCAGCCAGGTGGCGCTGCTCATCACATTTCTGCCGGCGTTTCTGCTCTCCGGCTTTCTGTTTGCGATCGAACAGATGCCGGTGGCGCTGCAGTGGATCACGCGCATTCTGCCGGCACGCTACTATGTTTCGATCCTGAAGAAGATTTTTCTCAAGGGCACGCCCACGGCACTGCTGTACGCGGACCTGATCCCGCTGGCCGTGTTTGCCTGCCTGCTGGCGCTGTTGGCGACGCGCGCCTTTCACAAGCGGCTGACGTAAAGGAGAATCCATGCTGGCGCGGCTTAAACAGATGCTGATCAAGGAGTTCATCCAGGTCTTCCGCGACAAGCGGACGCGGTTCATCCTGATCGGGCCGCCAATTATCCAGATGCTGGTCTTCGGCTATGCGGCGACGTACGAGATTCGCCACGTGCCGATGGTAGTGGTGGATCTGGATCACAGCCAGGAGAGCCGCGAGCTGATTTCGCTGTTCACGTCGAGCCCGTACTTTGACGTGCAGCATGAGCTGACCAGCTCGCGGCAGATCGGCGACCTGATCGCGCAGGGCAAGACCACGGTGGGCATCGAGATCGACGCCGGATTCGCACAGAGGCTGTACAACGGCGAGACCGCGCCGGTGCAGGTGATTGTGGACGCGACCAACTCCAACACCGCGCTGATCGCGTCGGGCTATATTTCGCAGATTGCGCTTGGCTTTGCGCAGAGGTACGAGCGGGACCGCATTGACCGCATCGCGCCGCAACTGGCCGAAGCGACTCCCACGGTGGAGCTGGAGCCGCGACCATGGTATAACCCGGGGCTGAGCAGCCGCTGGTTCTTTGTGCCGGGCGTAATCGGAAGCCTGACGCTGGTCATGGTGGTGACGCTGACGGCCTTTGCCGTGGTACGCGAGCGCGAGATCGGAACGCTGGAGCAGATCATGGTAACGCCGATCCGTCCGGCGGAGTTCATCCTTGGTAAGACGCTTCCCTTTTTCCTGATCGGGCTCTTCGATGTTTCGCTGATTGCGGCGGTGGGAACGTGGTGGTTCAGGATTCCCTTCCGCGGGCACTTCTCCGTCCTGCTCACCGGCTCGGTGCTCTTTATCCTGTGCATGCTCGGCGTGGGGCTGCTGATCTCGACGGTTTCTTCGACGCAGCAGCAGGCGATGGTTACGGCGTTCTTCTTCATCATGCCGGCGATTGCATTTTCGGGCTTTGGATTCCCGATCAGCACCATGCCGCACTGGATGCAGATGTTCACCTATGCGGTGCCGCTGCGGTACTTCCTGGTGGTGTTGCGAGGCAGCTATCTGAAGGGCGTGGGTTTTTCGATTCTGTGGCCGCAGATGGCGGCCATGGGGGTGTTGGGAGCGGGTTTGCTGACAGTGGCGATCCTGCGCTTTCACAAGGCGCTGGATTAGGAGACGCGGCGGGACGCGCCGGTATACTTGTGGTCCGACCTCTTATTCGAGGCGGAAACAAGGCGGGAGATTCCGAAGGTGAAGCTCAATCGGTTTTCTGTTGGCGTCGGAGACAGGTTTGCGCACCAAGCCAAGGCGCAACTGCGGGCTTGCATGCAGGCGCTCGATCACGGTGCGGAAGTGATCCCGGTGTGGAACAAATCGAACCGCGAACACACCATCATTGGCTCCGAACCGCTCTCAGCGCGGCGGGCTGCCGATGCCGCGGTGAAGGCGCTCGACTGGAAGCTGCCGTATTTTGTGGACGCAGACCACATCACCACCGAGACTGTGCGGCGGTTCCTGGAGCCATGCGATTTTTTCACCATCGATGTGGCGGATTTCATCGGCAAGCCTGCGCCGGCGGCGCGGATTAACGAGTTTGTGAAGCGGCACGGCGAGCTGCTGGGCACGATTCGATTGCGGGGCGTGGATGCGGCGTTCACCATCACGCGCGAAGAACTGCACGGAACAACGCATAAATTCCTGGGCGCGGTGCTGAGGGCGGGCGAGGTCTATCGGGCGATCGAGAAGGCGAAGGGAGCAGGCAATTTTATCGCCGAGGTTTCCATGGACGAGACCGACCGCGCGCAGAGTCCGGTGGAACTGCTGATCATTCTGGCGGCCATCGCCGAGGAGGGGATTCCGATCCAGACGATTGCGCCGAAGTTCAGCGGGCGTTTCAACAAGGGCGTGGATTATGCGGGCGACGTGGCGCAGTTTGAACGCGAGATGACGCTGGACGTGGCGGCGATTGCGCACGCGGTGCGGCAGTATAGGCTGCCCGAGAATCTGAAGCTGAGCGTGCACTCGGGCAGCGACAAGTTTTCCATTTACCCGGCAATCCACGAAACCATGAAGCGGTTCCACGCGGGCGTGCACCTGAAGACGGCGGGGACCACATGGCTGGAGGAATTGATCGGGCTGGCCGAGGCCGGCGGCGATGGGCTGGAGCTGGCCAAGGAAATTTACGCGGAGGCGTATGCGCATCGCGAGGAGTTGTGCGGGCCGTATGCGACAGTGATCGACATCGACCCGGGGAAGCTGCCGACGCCGGAAGCGGTGCGCGGCTGGAGCTCTGAGCAGTACACGGCGGCGCTGAGGCATGTGCGCGGCGCCGCGGAGTACAACAGCAACTTACGGCAACTGCTGCACGTGGGATTCAAAGTGGCGGCGAAGATGGACGGGCGCTATCTGCGGTTGCTCGAAGCAAATGAAGCTGTGATTGCGAAGAATGTGACGGAGAATTTGTACCAGCGGCACATTGCGCCGGTGTTTCTCGGCAAGAAGGCTTAGGAGCGAGCGGCGAATTCAGCCTGCCGCCCCGAAAACAGAAGAGGCGCAGCCATGCGGCTCGCCTCCTTTTTCCCAACTCCAAACAACCAGTAGCTAGGCATAGAACGTGATGACGGCTGGGCTGCCTGCCGGCGCGTAGTGGCCGGTGAAGGTGAGCAGGCCGGTCTCGGGATGAATGCGAAACGAGGTGACGTTGTCACCGCGGTGATTGCAGACGAACATGAAGTTGCCGGTGGGGTCGATGCGGCAGTGGCGGGGATAATCGCCCATGGTGCAGGTATCGCCGATGTGCGTCAGGTGTCCCCCGGCGCCGATGGCGAAGACGGCGATGGTATTGTGGAGCCGGTTGGCGGCGTAGAGAAATTTGCCGTTGCGCGAGATGACAATCTCCGAGCAATAGTTGGTTCCGCAAAAGCCCGCGGGCAGCGTGGAGATGGTTTGTTGCGGAGAGACCGCTCCGACTGCCGCGTCGTAGTGAAAGAAGACTACGGTGCTTCCTTCCTCCTGCACCGTGTACAGCCATTGGCCGTTGGGATGAAAGGCGAAGTGGCGGGGGCCGTCGCCGGTGGGCAGCTGCTCAAAGGGCGTTGCGGCAGGGGTGAGTTTTCCGGTGGCCGCGTCGAAGCGATAGATATAGAGGCGGTCCTGGCCGAGATCGGTTTGCAGGATGAAACGGTTGCGCGGATCGGGCAGGATCATGTGCGCGTGGGGAGCATCGTGGCCGCTGACGGCGAAGCTGCCGGGGCAGGCGTGGGTGGCATGAAGACTGCCGACATGGTCGAGGTCGCGATGTACATCGACAGCCTCGCCGAGTGAGCCATCGCCGTGAATCGGGAGCACGGCGATGGATCCGCCGAGATAGTTGGCTACAAAAACATATTTGCCGGCTGCGTCCAGGCTGAGGTGAGCGGGGCCGGGGCCTTCGGTGCTGGCCTGGTTGATGAATGTGAGATCGCCGGTAGCGGGATCGACGGCGTAGGCGGTGACGGCGCCATTCTTGCCGCGGAAGTTCGTGACCTCGTTGATGGTGTAGAGATATTTGCGGGAAGGATGAATCTCAATCCAGGAAGGGTTCTCGATTTTGGCGGCGAGCCGGCGGTTGGTGAGAGCGCCGGTGTGCACGTCCATCTCAAACAGGTAGATGCCTTCGCCGTTGCCGCTGCCGTCGACGGGGATGGTGTAGGTTCCCGCGTAAGCGAGGTACTTGTCTTTGCGGGCGTGCGCGGCGGGCTGCGCCGCACTCAGAGCGGCGGGCGCGACTGCCACGGCTGCGGCGGTCTTAAGAAAATTTCTGCGGGAGAAGGCCTGCCGCACAATCTTGTCTGTCATGGGATCCATCCTTGGAGGAACGCTGTTCGAGCGTTTTCGATTAACTGCGTGACGATTTCGATTTGTGCAAGGTGGCCTTTCCTTAAGGGAACAGCCACTCGGCAACATTCGTTCTGTAAAGAACAGAACCGAAAACGCTGTTGGAGCTGGCCGCGTAGGTTAACTGAAAAATGCGGCCGGCAGATTCTGTATCAGAGTACACACGCCAGGCCCAGGGTGAAAAGCAGAGCCGAGACGGAAATGATGGTCTCGCAGACGGACCAGGTCTTCATGGTCTCCGGGACGGTCATGTTGAAATACTCCTTGACCAGCCAGAAACCGCCGTCGTTGACGTGAGAGAAGATGAGCGAGCCGGCGCCGGTGGCGATGGCCATCAGCTCGGGGTGCACGTGCGGGCTGGCCAGCGCGAGCGGAGCGACGATGCCAGCGGCGGTGGTCATGGCCACGGTGGCCGAGCCGGTGGCAAGACGCATGGCCGCGGCCAGCAACCAGGCCAGCAGGAGCAACGAGACATGGCTGTGCAAGGCGACAGTGATGATGGCGTGGGAGACGCCGCTGTCCTGAAGGATGCGGCCGAAGCCGCCGCCGGCGCCGACCAGAATGGTGATGGCGGCGGTGGGTCCGAGGCACTCGTTGCTGAAGCGCAGGATGGTCTGGCGGGTGAATCCGCGCCTACTGCCCAGCGTGATGAAGCTCAGCAGCACGCCGATGAGCAGGGCCATGTCGTCATTGCCGGCCAGATGCAGCGCTTCGTTGACCCAGGCGCCTTTGGTGGAGACAGCGTCAGCCCAACTGCCGACCAGCATGAGCAGAACCGGTAGCAGCACGGTGAACAGAGAGATGCCTACGCCGGGCAGGCTGGCCTCTTCGCCATGGTCGACGAACTGGTCGGCCATGGGATTCTCGGTGGGGATATGGACGTGCCGGTCAATGAACTTGGCGTAGATGGGCCCGGCAAGGATGGCGGCGGGAATGCCGACGATCAGGGCATAAAAGATGGTGCGGCCCACGTCAGCATGGAAGATGGTGACCGCAAGCATGGCGGCGGGATGCGGGGGAACGAGACCGTGGACCACGGAAAGACCGGCGACCATGGGCAGACCCACCATGACCAGCGAGGTGCGGGTGCGGCGCGCCACGGTGAAGGCGATGGGCACGAGCAGAACGAAGCCTACCTCAAAGAAGGCGGGCAGGCCGACAATGAGGCCAATGATGACCATGGCCCACTGAATGCGTTTTTCGCCGAAGAGGCGAATAAGCGAATAGGCGATCTGGTTGGCGGCGCCGGACTCGGCCATCATTTTGCCGAGCATGGTGCCCAGCGCGATGACGATGGCGATGTGGCCGAGCGTGTTGCCCATGCCCGCCTCGAAGGAGTGCACCACGGTGGAGAGCGGCATGCCCGCGACCATCGCCAGCGCCAGCGAGGCGAGCAGCAGAGAGATGAAGGGATTGAGCTTGAGGACGGCGACGAGCAGGATAAGGCCGATGACAGAAGCCAGGGCGGAGAGAAGCAGAAAAAGACTGTGAGGATCAATCATGGCCGGGCTGCGCGCGAGGCTCCCTTCAGGCAATTGCACTGCTGGCGGAACGGACGAAAAGCTTGCGGATCAACTGTTAGGAGCCTTGTAGGCGACGCAATCGATCTCAATCTTGCAATCGACAACCATGCTGGAGGCGACGCAGGAACGCGCGGGCGGATGCTCGCCGAAGAACTCGCGGAAGACCGCGTTGAAGGCGGAGAAGTCGCGGGGATCTTCGAGCCAGACGCCGCAGCGCACGACGTGCTCCGGACCGTAGCCGGCCTCCTTGAGAATCGCGAGCAGATTGCGGATCGCCTGGCGGGCCTGCACGCTGATGTTGCCCGCGACCAGTTCGCCATCGACCATGGGGACCTGGCCGGAGACGAACAACCAGCCATCGGCCTCGACGGCCCGTGCAAAAGGAAGATGCTGGCCTCCGCTGCCCTTGCCGCCTTCCACGCCATAGCGCTTGATGCTCATTGCTGCTCCTTGTGCGATGGACTTACTGAACCCGGAACTTGCTGCGCCCTGAACTACTGCACCCGGTATTACTGAATCCATGACCGGCTGCCGCGCGCGAGAAAACGCCCGGCGCGCTGCCCGGTGGCTCCCTGAGCGGTGTAGGAAAGTATACCGTTCACCCAGACCCGGGCGATGCCCGTGGCGGGACGGATGGGATCGGAAAATGTCGCGGTGTCGATGATTTTGTCGGGATCGAAGAGCACCAGATCGGCGCAATTGCCCTCGCGGATGAGGCCGCGACCGGTGAGTCCGAAGCGTTGCGCGGGCAGAGCGGTCATTTTGCGCACCGCCTCAGGCAGTGGGAAGAGCCTTTCTTCGCGGCAGTAGCGTCCCAGCACGCGCGGGAACGTGCCCCACAGGCGCGGATGCGGGCGGGGATCGCTGGGCAGGCCGTCGGAGCCGATCATGGTGGCGGGATGGCGGAGGATGCGCTGCATGTCATCCTCCGACATGCTGTGATAGATGGCTCCGGCGGGCATGAGACGCCGCGCCGCATCGATCTGCGCGAGACCCCAGGACGCGGCAATCTCGGCGAGGGTCTGGCCGGCCATCTCCGGGTGGGGGTCGCTCCAGGTGATCATGATCTTGACGCGCTCGTCGACCTGGCGCAGATCGAGCGTGCTGGAGCCGGCGGCGTATGGATAGCAGTCGCAGCCGGTCGGCTGGGATTGGCGCGCGGAATCGAGAGCCAGCAGGACCTCGGCGCTGCGTCCCCAGTTGGCGATGCCCGCGCACTTGAGATGCGAGATGACGACGGGAACCTGATTGCGGCGGCCGATGGCGAAGGCTTCACTCATGGAGTCGAGAATGGTCTCGGTTTCGGTGCGCATGTGCGTGGCGTAGACTGCGCGGGCCTGGGCGAGTGGCTCCGCAAGCGCCTGGACTTCGTCGGTGGACGCGGAGTTGGCGGATAGATAGGCGAGGCCGGTGCTGAGGCCGAGCGCGCCGCCGTGGAGCGCCTCGCGCAACTGGGTGCGCATGGCCTCGATCTCAGGCTTGGTGGCGGTGCGGTCGAGGTGGTCCATGTGGTTGTTGCGCAGTGCGGTGTGGCCGATGAGGGCCGCGACATGGATGGCGGGGCGCACGGCGCGGATGGCGTCAACGTAGGCGGCAAAGGTGGGATAGCGGAAGTCTTCCGCGCGGCCTAGGAGGTTCATCGGATCGGGCAGAGCGCCTTTCAGAAGGACCGGCGAGGCGCTGATGCCGCAGTTGCCGACGATAACCGTCGTTACGCCTTGCGACAGCTTGGGCAGCATCTCCGGCGAGCGCAGGACACAGAGGTCGTCGTGGGTGTGGACGTCGATGAAGCCGGGCGCGAGAGCGAGGCCCTCAGCATCGACCAGCTCGGCCGAGTGGAGCGCGAGACGCGGAGCGATGGCGGTGATGCGGCCATCGCCCAGGGCCACATCCAGGATTTCAGGGTCCGCGCCGCTGCCGTCCACCACGCGCGCGTTGCGAATCAGCGTGTCACAACTCGACATATCGGTCCTCTAAGACTATAGGCTATATGCAATGCGGTTCCAAGACCTGCGCGGGACGCGGATCCGAGGGGAGAAGCGGGCGGTGAGCGATCGGGCAACGGTACAAATGGATCTGTCAATTTCCGGGCTGAACAAAGGGCTGGGCCTGCTGGAGCGCGCGGCCGGGCAGGGAGAGATTGCGCGGCTGGGATGGAATCTGCTGCGGGAAGACCTGAGCCTGCCGTCGGCGGTGCTGTATGCGGACCGGCTGCGGCACAACCTGGACTGGATGCAGCGATTCATCGCGGCCTACGGGCTAAAGCTGGCTCCGCACGGCAAGACGACCATGGCGCCGCGGCTGTTTCAGATGCAGATTGAGAGGGGCGCGTGGGGAATCACTCTGGCGACGGCGCAGCAGACCTGGGCGGCGGCCACGCACGGGGTGCGGCGCGTGCTGATGGCCAATCAGCTGGTGGGCAGGGAGAATATGGCCATCGTGGCGCGGCTGCTCGAAGATCGCGAATTCGAGTATTACTGCCTGGTGGACTCGGCGGCGCTGGTGAGCCAGCTGGGCGCGTTCTTCCGCTCGCGCGGGCAGCGGCTGCGCGTGCTGCTGGAGCTAGGCGTCATGGGCGGGCGGGCAGGGGTGCGCGACGACGCGCAAATGCAAGCGGTTCTGGATGCGCTGGCCGAGTGGAAAGACGCCGTGGCTCTCTGTGGGATCGAGATGTATGAAGGCGTGCTGCAGGACGAGGCTTTGATTCGCGCCTTTTTGCAGCGGGCAGTGGAGGTGACGCGCAGGCTTAGGGCGGAAAGGCGCTTCGATCGCGAGCCGGCGCTGCTCTCCGGCGCGGGCTCGGCGTGGTACGACGTGGTGGCCGAGGAGTTCTCCGCGGCGCAGTTTGGCAGCTCGGTTGAAATCGTGCTGCGGCCCGGCTGCTACCTGACGCACGACGTGGGCGCGTACCGCGAGGCGCAGGCACGCATTCTTGCTCATAATCCAATTGCCCGGCGGATGCATGAGGGGCTGCTGCCGGCGCTTCACATCTGGGCGTACGCACAGTCGCTGCCGGAGGCGGGCAAGGCGATCATCGGCATGGGCAAGCGGGACGCGGCCTTCGACTCCGGGTTGCCGGTTCCGGCGCTGACCTACAGGCCGGGCGAGGCGGCTCCGAAACCGGCGCCGGCGCACTGGACGCTGACCAAAATGATGGACCAGCACGCGTACCTGCAGATTGCCGATGGGGACGACCTGCGCGTGGGCGACATGATCGGCTTCGACATCGCGCATCCCTGCCTGACATTCGACAAGTGGCGCACGCTGCCGGTGGTGGATGCGAATTACCAGGTGATCGACGCGGTGGAGACATTTTTCTGATGCAGACGCGGCACGGAGGGGGGCGGTCATGCGGTGTGATACAGTGGCGCCATGAACGGAAAGCACGCGGCTCTCGTTCTGTCGCTGCTGGTTCTTCCACTGGCGCCGGAGCGCGGCTATGGCCAGACGGGCGGCAATCATCCCGCGGCTGCGTCTGCGCAACCGGGCAAAGCGGCAGCTCAGGTTACGCCAGCGAGCCCCGCGGCGGGCGGAGCGGCGACGAACTCAGCGGCAACCAGCGGCGCGGGCGCGGCCGCCGCCGCAGCGAATAGGGCTGCGGCGAGCGGCAACGCGAAGACGGATTGCCTGACCGGGCCGTGCGACTACCAGCCGGCGCACATTACGGTAGTGAATCCACCGGCGGTCGTGACGCCGTTTCTGTTGCGCGACCAAATTACCTGGGCCGCAAGCCTGGTGCTGGTGCTGATGGGCTACGCGGCCATCATGATGGCCGTCTCCCTGCTGAGAAAGATCGAGCGGCAGACACGGGCCGCGGAAAACGCGGCAGAGGCGGCACGGACCAGCGCCGAGGCAGCGCTGATGCACGTGCAGGCCCGGCAGCGAGCCGAACGGCCGTGGCTGCTGGTCGTTGCGGAGCGGGCGATAGAAAAGGAGAACAGCTTTTCAATTGTGGCCGTGAACCGCGGCCACTCATCGGCGCAAATCACCGCCCTGAGGGACGAGGCGATGGTGGCAGCCGATGAGGCGCAGCTGCCCGGCACACCGCAGTTCCCCGACGGGAAGTGGAAGGAGCAGGGCTCGCAGGTGATTTTGCTGCCCGGCGAATCGATGGTGCTGAAAAAATTCGGCCGGGTGGACGCCAAGATGTTCTGCGGCTCAGACGAGCGGCTGAAGCGGCTGGAGGAGTGGGTGGATAAGATCTACCTCTATGGAAGCGTCACTTACACGGACCTTACATCGCCGGAGGGTGAGCGGAACCACGAGACGGGCTGGTGCTTCTGGTACATCCACGGGCGGCAGAAGAGCGGCATGGTGCTGGCCGGGCCGACTGCATACCGGGTGCATACCTGATTTCTGCGGTCGTTTCCGCGAACGCGGAGCTGCGGGCAGGCAGAGTTACGATTGCACTGGGACGGGGGTACCCCCCACCCCCCTATTTTGGGCATAAAATCCTGCGGCACATGGGTTTACGGAGGGTCTTGCGTCGTAAAATCCTCTAGCCATTGAAGTTATTTGCAGAATCCTCTCAGCAAAGGAGTTACGGGCGCCACCTCCGCCCCAGTTTTCAGCTACCAGCTTTCAGCGGAGAGCGAAGCGGGCACCCGACTGAAAAAATGCTTTGAGATGATTGTGCGACAAATGGGGGAAATGATCTGCAAGAAAAGCAGCGGACAGCTTTCAGCTAACAGCGGGCAGCAAACAGACGCAAATTCATGCCAGGCTTGCATCTAATATGCTGAAAACTCGCATCAGGTGTTTCAGGCCCGAATTTCGAGTTGTGCGAGGCGTTATGCCGCTGTTGGTCCGCAGGATTTCCCCGTTTTTCACCGTCGCCGCTTTGCTGGCTCTGTTCGCGATTACGGGACGCTCGCAGCAGGGCGCTGTCTCCGCGTCCGATGTAGCAGAGCGCAGCCGCAGGATCATTGCCCACCTGAACGCGGTGATCCAGTTTTACCAGTCGTCCAGACAGCCGATCCAAAGCGCAGGCGAACCCAATGACCTGGTCTATCGCGATCAGGGGGCAGATCTATCATCGCAGATCGCTAAGCTGGCATTCCAGTCTGCCGAGGCGGAAGCGGCGCTGCTGAACGCGGAGCAGCCCAGCGCGCAAGCGGGCGCCGGACAGAGCGAACAGCAGAGGCTGGCCGCGACCGAGCAGAGCATAGACCAGCAGATCGCGCAGCTACACGCGCATGAAGATGCCGTGCATCGGCAGATGGCCGTCGCGCGGGCGTCGAAAACGGCTGCGCTGCAAGCGCAGTTGCAGCAATTGCAGGGCTCGCAGGCTCTGTCCGATGCCATGAAAGACGCACTTGGGAGGATCGCCAGCATGTCAGAGGGGCAGGGGACGAACGGACTGAGCGCGGATATCAATCGCTTGCGTCAGTCGCTTCCCACGCTCCAGAGTAACAACAAGACCGCTGCTCCACAGTTGGTCACGCTGGAATCTGCACGCTCCTCGGGGGTGTTTAGCCAGGGCAAGGTGCTGTTCGATCTTTTTGCATCGCGCCGCTCGCTCGACATGCTGCTTGACGAGAACGACAAACTGCACGCTCAGGCTCTGGCTCTGCGGGCACCGCTGTTGGACAGCCTGCGCGCCCTGATTCAGCAGGGCCGCCAGCTCACCCAGCAGGCCGAGGCAGGATCGGCAAGCGCGCCTGGCGCGACAGCGGCTGGCCAGCCAACGATCGACTCCGTCACCGCGCGCTTTAAGGCGCTCTCGGCGGTGACAGTTCCGCTAAGCCAGGAGATCATCCTTCTGGAGCAGAGCCGGGCTAACATCACAGCCTGGCGGTCCTCAGTCGAGCGAGAATATCTCAGCATCTTCCACGCGTTGCTGCTGCGCGTTGCGATCATCGGGCTGGTGCTGGTCATCATTATCGGGGCGGGCGAGCTGTGGACGCGCGCAACCAACAAATACATCCGGGATCTCCGCCGCCGCCGCCAGATTCTTATTGTGCGCCGCGTAATGGTCACGTTCCTTTCGTTCATCGTCATCCTCTTCGGCTTTGTCACCCAATTCAATTCGCTTGCCACCTTTGCGGGGCTCCTCACCGCCGGCATTGCCGTTGGCCTGCAAACAATCCTTCTCTCGGTGGCGGCTTATTTCTTCATCATTGGCCGGTATGGGATTAAAGTCGGCGATCGCGTCACCGTCGCCTCGGTCACGGGCGATGTGATCGACGTGGGACTGGCCCGTTTCTACATAATGGAGCTGGCCGGGAGCGGCACCGAGCTGAAGCCAACCGGGCGCGTGGCCATGTTTTCCAATGCCGTACTGTTTCAGGCCGGCACTCCGCTCTACAAGCAAATGCCGGGCACCGAATACGCCTGGCACGAACTCATTGTGAAGCTGAGCGACGGCGCCAACTACAAAGTGGCGTGCGACGCCATTCTGAAAGAGGTAGCCGCGGTGTATGAGGGATACCGCTCAAAAATCGAGCAACAGCATCATGTTGTGCAGAACTGGATGCACGCCTCGATTGAAGCGCCCGGTATTGAGTCTCGTCTGCAATACAGCAGCGGGGCCTTCCAGCTTTGGGCGCGGTATCCGGTGCAGCTTACCCTCGCGGCGCAAACCGATGAGAGGGTGACGGAGGCGCTGCTGAATCTGATGGCCAGAAGCCCGGAAGTCAAGAGCGCGATTGCGGCGACTCCGGTGATTCAGCCTTCCGTGAGGGGATAAGCGGGAACGATTGGTTCGGGGATGGCTAGGTGGGTTGGCGCTCAGAATCGTGCGCTCCACTCTGACCGAATGATTTGGAATCTTTGAATTCGTGGTCTCCCGCCCCTTCGCCAGAAAAAAGGCGAAAGGACGGGGCACGGAATAGTACATGAGAATGCAGTCACAGACCTAGGCCGTGGCAGTTTCGCGGATGTCACGAATGTCGAGGCCTTCCAGCTGCTCGGGCCCGGCGAGGCGGATTAGGCGGTGCAGGTAGGCGCGGGAGATGGAGAGGCTGCGGGCGGCCAACGTCTTGTTGCCGTTGTGCTCGCGGACGGCATTGACGGCAAGCTTGACCTTGTAGTCGCGCAACCGGCGCTCGAAGGAGCCAACCGGCTGGTAGTCGGCAATATCGACGATATCGTCATCGCCGGCTTCGGCAACCTCGTCTTCCTGGACCTTCAGGTTCAGGTCCTCGGCGCGAACCATCCTGCCAGGAGCGAGGATGATGGCCTGCTGCAATACGTTTTCGAGCTCGCGGACGTTGCCAGGCCAGGAATAGCTCTGCAGCAAAACCATGGCATCGGCTTCGATGGCGCCCATCGGCTTCTGGAAGGCCTCGGCATAGTGGCGCAGGAAGTGCAGGGCCATGCGGGGAATGTCTTCGGTGTGGTCGCGCAGCGAAGGCGAATCGATGCGCATGACGTTGATGCGGTAATAGAGGTCCTGGCGGAATTTGCCCTCAGCCACCAGCTTGGCCAGATCCTGATGGGTGGCGAAGATGAGCCGGGCGCGCAGGGGGATGAGCTTGGTGCTGCCCAGGCGGCTGAATTCCATTTGCTGCAGCACGCGCAGCAGCTTGACCTGGGTGTAGAGGCTGAGGTCGCCGATTTCGTCGAGGAAGAGGGTGCCGTCGGCGGCCTGCTCGAAGTAGCCCCCGCGGGCGCCCACGGTGCCGGTGAAGGCGCCTTTTTCATGGCCGAAGAGCTCGGCTTCGATCAGGGTTTCCGGGATGGCTCCGCAGGAGACGGCGACGAAAGGACGGTCGGCGCGGGAGCCGAGATTGTGAATGGCGCGGGCGATCAGCTCCTTGCCCGTGCCGCTCTCGCCGTAGATGAGGACGGAAGCGTTAAGGTTGGTGACACTGCGGACGAGCTGGTAGATCTTCTGCATTCGCGGGCTGGAGCCGATGAGGCGGCCGCAGCCTGCGGGCTCCTCCAGCCTCTGCTGCACGGAATGCAGTTGCTGCTTGAGGGAGGAGTTCTCGTAGGCCCAGCTGATCATGGTCTTCAGGTCGCGGATGGAGGGCGGCCTGCGGCAATAGCCGAATGCCCCGTTGCGGACCAGTTCGAAGGCGGTGGAGCGGAGGCCGTCGTCGGCCATCACCAAGGCGGGGACCTGGGAGTCGATCAACTCCCGGGAAATCCCGATGCGCTCCCGCAGGGAATCATGACTGGCGGAGTTCAGATCGAGAACCAGGACGTCGCACCCGCCCGAGGACACGTGGCCGTTCACGGTTTCGGCATCGGACTCCAGCAGGACCTGGAACTCCTTGCCAAGCGCCGAGGAGAGGAGCGCGTGCAGCGTGCGATCCTCGGTAAACAGGCCAACATGAATCATGTCTGGTTTTATATTCGGGCTAGGCATTTAATCCCCCTTCAGATAAAGCGGGTAACTGGTTGGCATCTTCGTCCCGAGCCAGAAGAGCAACAATCTCTACTTTGTGTCAGAGACGCCCTGACTGGTGTCAGCCACATCCCCCCTTTGGCAACCTTTCGGTGATACCTAATGCAACACGTTGGGAAGTGGCTGCTCTGGCGCCCCCCGCCAAGCCAGAGGGAATGAAGGCTGGATCGATTGACCGCGTTCCCCGCCCCGACAAGAATTATGGGTGCGTAAGGAAGAAGATAGGGTTAGTTGGAAGGCAGGTCAATCATACCTTGGTAACGGATCAATGCCACCTTGGTGGTAACCGATCAATGCCACATTGGTAATAGGTGGAAGACAGTATGCGCGTTGCGGCGATTGGAGACAACGCATCTCCGTACAAGAGAGGGCTTTTGCCCGGAGCGCGCCGGAGGAGCGAAGGACGGCGTTAACTGTTTTGAATGATTGAGGTTACAACGGGAATGGTGGTGGCCAGAGGCACCCCGGCGGCGATGCGAGAAGCATCGACGGCGGCCGTCTAGCAGTTTTGCCGTACAGGGAACCATTACCTGTGTAACGTGACCTTGGTCACCCGGAGCAGCTGCATGCTCACCCTGTCGGCGCACCTCATGCATGGCAGGGTCTACTGCGACAAACGCATTTGGGCCGTCCAACTGCTCCACCACGTCTTCTTCAGATGGAGGAGAGCCCAGCATTCTTCTTACGGTTGCGGAGTCTGCCGGAAGAACCTCGCTTGATTCGAAACCTGCTCCATCCCATTCCCAGATGAACCGCGGCAACGCAATTGATCTGCGCATGAGGTCCGCTCCTCGCTGTACAAACTGTCTTCTTCCGAACCTCGATGCACCAGCCTACCGTACCCCAGGGAGCAGCGGACAGGCAATTCGACAAATCCCTCACAGTCATCAGAAAAGATACCTGACCCGCGATACTACATTCTTGTCGGTGGATCCACGGAGGCCGCATTTGCGAGGTTTCCCTAATGGCGCGTCCATTGGATGGGAGATTTGCACCCGCATGTCAACGAAGCTCATGCCGCGAGAGTTTGCTGAGGCGAGCACCAGCGCCGGGCCAAATCAGGAGTCCCGCAAACCTGCGCGCCTTCTCCCGCGCCTTCGGCGGGAGCATGCTTTGGGATGAACATTTCCGGCCGAAGGTAATACTGTTCACTTAACAAATCTGTGGTATGTTGTTTCGGAACGGGAGGGCACAGGTGGCGCGAACGGTTGCAGAACTTATTCCGGGTTCTCGAATCACCGGGAACATCAGTTAGAGTGATAAAGTGATAAGCAAGCCGTCTCCTTTTTCTGCCATCGGGCCCGTGCCGGCGAAGTCGGGCAGGGCGAGGATTGGCGATCGCAACCTGCCGGCCCAGCCACCACCTGAGAGGCAGTTTTAAACCGTCGTAGCCGGGGTCTCATGGGTGTAAACGCTGCGCGCCACTCCGCGGACAGGCCGTAAACCCCTGTGTACACCGCATCCGGGCGATCTTGGGTAACTCATTGAATTCAGGACTTTTTCTCCCTTCGTGACTTTGGTTTGGCAATTGCTCGTTCCGCGGTGTCATTTGTATGCTGTGGCGGGAAAGGGGGTTGAACATGCACTCGTTCGCGTGGTGGCCGACGGTAATCGTACTGGCCGTGGCCTGTTTCATGGACCTGCGCAGCCGGCGGATTCCGAACTGGCTGGTTCTTCCTTTCCTGGTGGCCGGAGTTGCGGTCTCGGCCTGGCTGCAGGGGCGGAGCGGGATTGAGCATAGCCTGGAAGGAGTGGGACTGGGACTGCTGATCTACGGTTTTTTGTTCTGGATGGGCGGCATGGGCGCAGGCGACGTGAAACTGAGCGCAGCTATCGGGGCTTGGATCGGCCCCTACCAGTTGTTTATCGCGCTGATTCTCACCGGCATTGCAGGCGGCATCATGGTCCTGTGCTGGGCGGCGATGGGCGGATTTTTGAAGGAACTGTTTACGGGCACGGGCGATTTGATCTTCAGCTGGCGTAGGCGCAAGCAGAATCGCGACCTGGAGCCGGCTCTTTCCAACCCCCTGAAACGGAAGATGGCGTACGCACCGGCGATCGCCATCGGCACGCTGATTTCATTCTTCGCTCGCTAAGGATTGGAGTCCAAAATGTCGCACGCGAAAGGAACCGATTCATTCATGCTGAACCCAGACCCGCCGTTGAACACGGCGGGGAAGCCCTGGACGACCGCAGACGAAGCGATCCAGGACGCGGGCACTGCCGTCCGCCCGGCGGACAAACCGCTGGAGGCGGTCGGCGGAGGGGGGTTGTCGGTCGCGTTGATCGGGCCGGATGACAGCCGGCGCAGCGCCATCTCCGGCGCGCTGGCCTGGTTCCAGGACAACACCCTGCGCGTATTTGCCTCATATCCTCCGGGGCTGGACGACGTGCCGCGACTGCTGGAACTGCCCTGCGACGTGATCATCATCGACCTGGACAGCGACCCAGAGTACGCGCTGGAGCTGGTGGAGAGCCTAAGCACCGGGGGCACGGTCACGGTGATGGTGTGCTCGGCCAAGGCCGATCCGGACATGCTGGTGCGCTGCATGCGCGCCGGGGCGCGGGAGTTTCTGACCATTCCGCTCGACCACAATACTCTGGCTGAGGCGCTGGTGCGGGCCGCGGCACGGCGCTCGATCGAACGCCCGGTCAGGAAGGCGGGCGGCAAAACGCTGGTGTTCACGGGCGCCAAGGGCGGCGCAGGGGTGACCACCTTGGCGTGCAACTTCGCGGTAGCGCTGGCGGAGGACACCAGCCAGCGGACGCTGCTGATCGATCTGGACCTGCCGCTGGGCGATGCGGCGCTGAACCTGGGCATTGTGACCGAGTACTCGACGGTGAACGCGCTGCAGAATCACGCCCGGCTGGACGCCAACCTTCTCTCCACCCTGTTGGTGCAGCACAGCTCCGGCTTGTATGTACTGGCGGCTCCGGGCAAGTTCCCCGAGTACCACGCGGAGAACGAGGCGATCGACCGGCTGCTGGCGGTGGCGCGGCAGGAGTTCGACAACATCATTGTCGATGTGGGTTCGCGTCTGGATTTAACCGGTACAGCTTTGTTCAAGGATGCCTATACCATTTACCTAGTGACGCAGGCGGGGATTCCCGAGCTGCGCAACTCGAACCGGCTGATCGAGCATTTTTTCAGCGGGGCAGGACCGAAGCTGGAGATTATCATCAACCGGTACGAGAGCCGCATGCTGGGCGTTTCGGATGAACACATCACCAGGGCGCTGACCCGGCCGGCGCAGTGGAAGGTTCCGAACGACTACGAGGCGGTGCGCAAGATGCAGATTACGGCGACTCCGCTCACGCTGACCGACTCGCCGATTTCGCGGCTGATCCGACGGATGGCCCACTCGGCCAGCGGCAGACAGGAAGCGCCGGTGAAGAAGAAGAAGGCTTTCAGCCTGTTTGGATAGTGCTTTTGCATGTGGCTGGCTGGAAGTGACCCGATGGCGATGGAAGGAAACTCATGGAACTGCTGAACCTGGAGAAGTACAAATCGGAGATTCACCGAACCCTGATCTCAAGGTTGGATTTGGAGAAGCTGTCGCGCGTCAATTCCGACCAGGCACGGCAGGCGGTCTCCGGCATCGTCAAGGAGATCATCGCCGAGCAGCGGGTTCCGCTGAACTACGACGAGCAGGAGAAGATCCAGGCCGACCTGCTGGATGAGGTCTTCGGGCTGGGCCCGCTGGAGCCGCTGCTGCGCGATTCCCGCATCTCCGACATCTTGATCAACGGCAAAGACCACGTCTTCGTGGAACGGGGCGGACTGCTGAGCCGGGTCAAAATCTCTTTTCGCGACGACCGCCATCTTCTGCAGATCATCGACCGCATCGTCTCGCGGGTAGGCCGCAGGGTGGACGAGTCCTCGCCCATGGTGGACGCGCGGCTGCCCGACGGCTCGCGCGTGAACGCCATTATTCCTCCCCTGGCGCTGGACGGCCCTTCGATGTCGATCCGCCGTTTTGGGACCGGGCCGATCGCCGCCAACCAGCTGGTGCAGTTGAAGAGCATTTCGCCGGAGATGATGGAGGTTCTGGCTTCGGCGGTGAAGGCGCGCATCAGCGTTCTGATCTCCGGGGGCACGGGCGCGGGCAAGACCACGTTTATGAACATCCTGTCGCATTTCATTCCCAACCACGAACGGCTGGTCACGATTGAGGACGCCGCGGAACTGCGGTTGGCGCAGGACAACATCGTGCGGCTGGAGACCCGGCCGCCCAATATTGAAGGCCAGGGCGCGATCCGGCAGCGGCAGCTGCTGATCAACAGCCTGCGTATGCGGCCCGACCGGATCATCATCGGCGAGGTGCGCGGCGAAGAAGCCTTCGACATGCTGCAGGCGATGAACACCGGCCACGAAGGATCGATGACCACCATCCACGCCAATACGCCGCGCGACGCGCTCTCGCGCCTGGAATCGATGGTGGCCATGAGTAACCTGAATCTGCCTGAAAAATCCGTTCGCCAGCAGATAGCCTCGGCAATTACCATCGTCGTCCAGGCGAGCCGCCTGAGCGATGGCACGCGCAAGGTGACCAGCATCTCCGAGATCACCGGGATGGAAGAGAATGTCATCAGCATGCAGGAGATTTTTTCATTCCAGAAGAAGGGGATCGGGCCGGACGGCAAGGTGATCGGCGTCTTCCAGCCCACCCACATCCGGCCCCGATTTCTGGAGCGGCTGAAGGTTTCGGGAATCATCCTGCCGCCGGCGATATTCGAGCAGGAGATGGTGGTGAACTGAGTGGGGGCAGCGGGCGAATCGCAGAAGCGGCTGGCAAACGGCGGGAAGCGAGCGGAAGGCGGCAGCAAGCAGGTTTTACGGAACGGGTAGTGAGCGACAGACAAGAAGGAGGGCAACCGCCATGCTGGTGATTGTGATTCTGGTTTTCGTGGGCGTCTTCGCGGTGGCGACACTGCTGATGGTGGCCGGAACAAGCTCCTCGGAGCAGGCCAAGCAGGCCCTCGCCAAGCTGGACTCCGCGCTGGCCAACGAAAACCCGGAAGCGCGCAAACAGGTGCTGAATTTGCGCAAGATGGAACAGCTCAGCGCCATTCCCTGGCTGAACCGCGAGTTGCAGAAGCTGGAGCTGGCGCCGCGGCTGCAGCGGCTGCTGGCCCAGGCGGAGCTGAAGTGGACCGCCGGCGGACTGATGACGATGTGCGCCGCCGGAGCGTTGATTGCGGCCTATCTGATCGAATCCCGCTTCGGGTCATTACCGGCCGCGCTATTGGTGGGAGCAGCGGTTGGGGCCGCGCCGCTGGGCTGGATGCAGTTCAAGCGCCGCAGGCGCTTTGGCAAGTTCGAGGCGGGACTGCCGGAGGCGCTGGACCTGCTGGTGAGCGCGATGCGCGCCGGGCACAGCCTGAACGCCGCCATGAGCCTGGTGGCCCGCGAATGCGGCAACCCGGTGGGCACGGAATTCCGGATCTGCTTCGATGAGCAGAATTACGGACTTGAACTGAACACGGCCCTGGAGAACCTGACCAACCGCATGCCCGTCCAGGATCTGCGGATTGTGGCGACGGCGATCATGATCCAGAAGGAGAGCGGCGGCAATCTGGCCGAGGTGCTGGACAAGACCGCTTACGTGATCCGGCAACGGTTCCGGCTGAAGCGGCAGGTGATGACGCACACCGCGCAGGGACGGCTGACGGGGTGGATTCTGACGGTGCTGCCGGTGGCGCTGGGCATCGCCATTTACCTCGTCAACCCGAAAATGATGAGCCTTCTGTGGACGACTCCGCTGGGCGTGAAGCTGATTTGGACCGCCGCGGTCATGATTGTGATTGGCGGTCTGATCGTTCACAAGATCGTCAACATGGAAGTTTGAGGGCAAGCCATGGGATTTGCGATTTTCACCTTTTGCGCCGTGTTTCTGCTGATCGCCAGCGGAGGACTGCTGATGTTCTACCGGGAGGCGATGATTCAGCGGATCTCCGCGGTGATCAATCCGAGCGGCCAGAAGCAGAAGTCGCTGCTGACGACGCTGCAGAAGTCGGGAGTTTCGCTTGGCGGGGTGGTGGAGCACTTTGAGAACCTTCTGCCCAAGAGCAAGGCCGAAATTTCTGTGACGCAGCAACGGCTAACCCGGGCGGGCTACCGCGGCGAATCGGCGATTAAGGTTTTTTACGGCTCCAAGGTTGTGATTCCGATCCTGCTGTGCGCGGTGGCGCTGGCGAGCGGCGCTGCCAAGCAGAACCCGTTCCCAGTCTATGTCCTCGCGCTGGGGCTGGGCTATCTGGGGCCGGATTTCTGGCTGGGCAGGCAGATCAAGAAGCGCCAGAAGAAGATTCGACTGGGGCTGCCGGACGTGCTGGATCTGCTGATCATCTGCATCGAGGCGGGACTGAGCCTGGACCATGCGACGGTGCGCACTGCACATGAGCTGCGCAAGGCACATCCGGAGATGTGCGACGAATTGAGTGTGGTGGTGCTGGAACAGCGGGCGGGCCGGCCGCGCGAAGAATCCTGGAAGCACCTGGCCGAGCGCACCGACGTAGAAGTGGTGCGAAATCTGGTCACGATGCTGGTCCAGTCCGAGCAGTTTGGCACCAGCATCGCCAGGACGCTGCGGGTGCACTCCGACACGCTCAGGACGCAGCGGGTGCAGCAGGTGGAGGAGATGGCGGCCAAGACCTCCGTCAAGCTGCTCTTTCCGCTGGTGTTTTTTATCTTCCCGGCGCTATTTGTGGTGGTGCTGGGGCCTTCCGTCATCATGATGATCGATGAGTTCACGAAGTCGTTTGGCGTTCACTAAGGAAGGGGGGAGCACGAGATGGGCAGCTTCAAATTATCCGGATTGAGGCCGGTGTTCTTTTTGTAATCGTATTGACGGTTTTGATCCAGCGCCGCCGCACCCGGGTCAAGTGAACGCGTGGAGATCAGTTGGCGCCGGGCAGTCGGACAGACGCTGCGTGCAGGTTGGAAAGTTGTATGGGCCGGTAATGCGGGTCTTGAGAACACGCGAGCCGGCATCCGGCACGGGCCGGAAAGCTGTTAAACAAGTTGTCGAACGAGAGGAGAGTCCTTAATGAGCCCTACATTGATTCGGTGGATAGCAGGCGTACTTTTTGTCATAGTGCTGGTCATTTTGATTCAGCGCCGCCGTACCCGCGTCAAGTAACGCGAGGGGATGACCTGGCGCAGCCGTGGAACCTCACGGCGGGCGCCATCCGGGCTGGAACAGCCTGCTGAACGACGCGGCACCGGGGAAAGCAAATGTCCCGGCAAGCTGGAGCGGACAGGGGAAAGGGGAGGTGTTCCTTGCGGGGCTCACCGACTGACATCGCGGCAGCAAGCCGGAGACCAGGCGTTACGGAGGCGAGGCAGCCGCGAGATCGGGAAGGAATGAAACATGCATTCGGGTGAATGGAATTTATCCGCGAAGAGAACGCTCGAAGAAGATTGGTACGGGGCAGAATCGCCTCGCGCGGGAGGCACCATGACTGCGGAGAAACTTTGCGCGTACAACCAGACCCGCGAATGCTTTCTTGGACTGGAGATTGATGCAGCCGAATGCGCCAGCTCGGGTCTGGAGGAGCCGGCGGTATCGCTGGTATTGAAGTCGGGCGAGGGCCTGTGGCTGGCGCCCGTCCGCAGGATTGCGGAGGCCAGCCTACCCTCGCCGATCGACCTGATCTACCTGGACGACGAGTATCGGGTGCTGGAGGTCGTCGAGTCGTTTCCCTCCTTCCCCACGGCGGCAGCGGCGGGACCGGGAGCGTCCAGTGTGCTGGCGCTGCCGGCGCACTCGATTTATTCGTCGCAGACGCAGCCGGGCGACCAGTTGGTGATCTGCGTGGCCGATGAGATGGAGCGCCGCCTGGGACAGATCTATGGGACAGGCAGCGTGGTGCAGAGCGCGGTGCTGCTGCGGGAGAAGCCGCTGTGGAGCGATGGGCCCGGGGTGGTGCAACTGCAGGAGCGGGGCGGGCAGGAGCAGCCGGAAGCGCAGCAGACGCTGGAGATGGACCTGGCCGAACCGGGTGCGAAGGGGGCGCGGCCGCCGCAGAACTGGCTGCAGCGCTGGTGGTCGCCGGATCCGCGCAAGGCGCCTCACGATAAGGCCGAGGGGCTGGCCGCGTATTACTGGAACGGCGGGGCTCCCCAGGCGCACCAGATCCGGGACATCAGTTCCACCGGGCTGTACGTGATGACGGAGGAGCGCTGGTACCCAGGGACGCTGATCATGATGACGCTGCAGAGGACCGAGGACGGCGAAGTGAGCACGGAGCGATCCATTTCAGTGCATACTCGCGCGGTGCGCTGGGGCAAGGATGGCGTGGGCCTGCAGTTTGTGCTGCCGGCCGGTTCGGCGCGTGACGCATCAGGCCAGTTGGTGAGCGGAACCGACCGCAAGGAGCTGGAGCGCTTTTTGCAGCAGCTGCGGAAGGGAAAGTGAAGAGGTTGCAGGAACATCGGGAAGACGGCGCGGCGGCCGGTGTCCGGGCGCCACGCCAGTGGAGGTGGACGATGAAATCTCTCAAGAACGAGAACGGCACCGTGTTGGTGATCACCGCGCTATCCTTGTCTGTCCTGATGGGATTCACAGCGCTCGCCATCGATGTGGGCCTGCTGTTCCGCACCCAGCGGCAAATGCAGATTGCTGCAGACGCCGCAGCCGTAGCCGGGGCGCTGGATTACAAATATAATCAGTCGGCTTCGTCGGCTGTGACGCAAGGCTGCGATGCGGCTACAGCCAACGGGGAAACGGGCACTTGCACGACGGGGGAATGCGGTACCAGCGTAACCGGCGTCCAGGTCTGCATGATGGTTCCTCCCAAGGACGGGCCGAACACCGGCACCAGCGGACTTGTCGAGGCCATCGTCCAGGATCCGTACCCAACCTTTTTCATGAGAGTGTTCCACGTCAAAGCTGTTACCGTCTCCGGCAGGGCAGTGGCTGGAGCCATCGGTGCCGGATCGGGGTGCGTTCTCACACTGGCCCGATCGGGAGTTGACATTTCGTTGACCGGCTCAGGCGCACTCGAGGCAACTCACTGCAATATTTACGATGACTCAACCGCTTCCGATGCACTCGAGCTAGTAGGAAGCGGAGAGATCACTGCTGCTGCAATTGGCATCGGCGGCAACTACACCTCTGTCGGCTCGGGAAAGCTCTCGCCTACGCCGGTCACTGGAATGGCTCCTGCCGCTGACCCGCTCGCCAACTTGCCCCCGCCCACCCCTCAGATTACCCCTAACCCCAACTCCTGTACGGCAACTTCGAGTTCGTCCGCGTGTAACCCGAGCTATGTCGGCAGCACGAACAATTCGATGGGGCCTGGAACATACACCTCCATCTCCAATACGGGGAGCGGAAAGCTGACTCTTACTCCAGGCAATTACACCATCCTTACCAACCTGACGAACACCGGAAGTGGAGGCATGATTCTCGGCGCCGGGAATTACACCATCGACGGCAACTTTCAAAGTACCGGCAGCTCGTCTCTGACGATTGCCAGCGGGGCTGGGGGGACTGATAACGGGGTTATCATTGTCGGCGGCAACTTGACGCTTACCGGATCCGGCCCGCTTACGGACAATGCCGAAACCTTCTATACCGAGAGCACCACCACCGTCACCGGCAGCAGCAACCTGGACCTGGTAGCGCCAACTTCAGGAGCCTACAACGGCGTGCTCTTCTTCCAGTCGCGAACCGACAGCAACACTATGGCGATCACCGGCTCGTCCGGAACGACGATTGAAGGCATCTTCTACGCCCCTGACGCGCAGGCGACCCTGACTGGTTCCGGCACGATGACAGTATCCTTGGATCTCATCGTCGATCGACTTGACGAGACCGGGAGCGGGACCATCGACATCACGGATTATGCCTCCAGCGTGAATACCAGTTCTGTGCTGGGCGCAAATTACGGCACTGTGCTTACCGCCAATACGGCGATGGTGGAGTGAACATGGAAATTTTCGGATCAAATGGCCGCAACGGTTCGCGCTCTCTGCTGCGCGCCTGCGCCGGGATGAAATCGGAGGCGGGGCAGTCCCTCGTGGAGCTCGCGATTTCCATCCCGCTTTTGTTTCTGCTCCTATTCGGAGCAGTTGAAATGGCCACTGTCATCTACGATTCCATCGCCGTCGAGAATGCAGCGATGGCCGGGGTTCAATATGGCTCGCAGACCACCATTACCGCTGCGGATACGACGGGGATAGAGAATGCGTCTACCGCAGCTGCGCCGAACGTCTCGTTGACCTTTACACCCGCCCCCTCGAGTTCCTGCATCTGCTCCAACGGCGCCAGTTCCACCTGCCAGCCAACAGATTGCTCGGGCGCCAACATTGAGAAGATCCTTACGGTGAATACGCAGACAACAATCACTCCGCCTTTTTATTATGTCCCCGGCCTTCCGAAATCCTTTACGTTGTATGGGAAGGCTGTTCAGAAGGTTTTGCAATGAGTCATACGGGGATTCCGGCAGCCAGTCGCGGTGGGTCGAAAGCTCACCGAGGCTGCTTGCGCAAGCTCTTCATGCAGCTGGCGCAGCCTGCCCGCTTGCACGGAGCCAAACCTCGCAGGCAAGGCGTCATCGGCGACTCTGGCGCAGCGGTGGTGGAGTTCGCGTTATCGGCCTCAATGCTCCTGACGTTGCTGATCGGCATCATGTTCGTATGCCTTGCGCTTTATAGCCGCCACGTCGTCTCTGAAGCTGCCCAGGCGGGCGCCCGCTGGGCTATGGTGCGCGGTTCGGCCTCGTGCACCAACACTCCGAACCTGGCGGACTGCGACGCGACGGCAGCCGAGATTCAGACCTATGTGAAGAGTCTTTCTTATCCGGGCATCGTCCCAAAATCCTTAACCGTTACCCCAACCTGGTGCAGCCTCTCCGGGTCCACGCCCGCTACCTGGACCACTTGCTCCAGTAGCACCAGCAACAAGCCTGGAAACGCGGTGCAAGTCGTCGTGAGCTATCCGTTTTCATTTACCATTCCGTTCTTAAAAGCGAACACTTTCACTTTCAGCAGTACGTCACAACTGGTGATTGCGCAGTAGTACGACAGTTGTAACGAAGTAGCGAAGAGCAGGAGGCGTTGTTTTCTGCAGTGGAAGAACTGGGCGAGGAATTGGTATCGTCTTCGCCACTCAGACCAGCGCAGAAGATGTTTCTGTCCGTACCAGCTGCGCCCGAGCACGAGAACCAGCAGATGCCGGATTTCGGGCTTTATGGCTGTTTGGCAGTCTCATGCGCTTGAAGGGACTCAACTCGTTTACCGTCAGCGCCGAAGCGGTAGCCGGCGATGACGTCGGCGATACATGCATCTGGGTACTGGCGAGCAGCGGGACCGGATTAAACGTCCAGGGCTCGTATAACATCGATTCCGCCACCTGCGGGATTTATGTGAACTCGACGAGCTCCAATGTAGTCAAAGTGACCGGTAACGGCGGAACGGTGGATGCGGCATATCTCGATTCGGTGGGTAGCTCGGTGGGGCACGAGACCAATCCAACGCCGATCACGACCGGCATCGCGCCGCAAAACGATCCATGGTCCAACGTGAGCGCGCCGAGCACGTCCGTTTGCACATCCGGCAACACCTACACCGGCACGACGTTTACAAGCACCAGCCCCTAGTTCTCCTGGTCCATCAAGTTCTTCAGCCGCTTCGCCACGCCCAGCGTCAGCAGCAATCCGCCGAAGGGGATGCACATGAGCGCGACGATGAGCGCGAACCAGCCGGAGTTGGTCGTTGCGCCCTCGCGCGTAAAGCCGCCGAGCAGTGTGAGCAGCAGCAGGACGGCGGCGAGGTCCGTGCCGACCAGAAGCAGCGTGGAGAAGACGAAGGCCGTGATCATGGCGGCGCGATGCTGCGGGATACGATGCGCGCGGATGAAGGTGTAGCCGATGAGCAGGGCCGTGGCGGCGACAGTTGACAAGCTGCCAGCGCCGCAGTGCGCAGACCGACGGCGCCCGGTCATTCCCCGATTCCGCTGTCTTCGATTCCTGGATGGCGACGAAGGGGCTAGCATCATCGAAGGCGTCCTTGCATTGTTGGTCTTCATTCCCTTGTTGTTCGGCGCCATCGAGTTTTCGTATGCGTTCTACACCTGCCATGACGTTTGCGACGCAGCGCGCCGGGCCAGCCGCTGGGCCGCGGTGCGCGGATCGCTGTCCTGCACGAATATACCGGGATTCCACACGGCGTCGGGATTCTTCCCTTACACCTGCCGATCCGGCGCAACCAGCAGCGACATTCAGAGCTTCGTTCAGGCGCTTGGCTATCCGGACATTGCTTCAAGCAGCCTGAAAGCCACCACGACCTGGCTTTCAGCAAGCGCCAGTACGCCCACATCCGGGACAGCTTGCGCGAAACAATGCAATGCTTCCGGCAATGAGGTTCAGGTAACAGTCACCCATCCCTTTAAGATTGGGATTCCTTACTGGAAGGTTGCGACCATCAACTTTAACAGCACTTCAGCGATGGTGATTGCGGAGTGATCCCGCACCAGGAAGCCAGATGAAAATGGCATCGGCATCTATTCCTGATCTTCCGGAATAATCAGCAGCACTTCCACGCGGACCGGCTGGCCATTTTGCGCGGCGGGGCGGAACTGCCACTGCGCCAGCGAGCCTAGCACGAACGGGGCCTGGGCAAAGCCGGACGGGAAGGCAATGGAGAGCGCTTCAAAGCGGCCGGCCTGATTGACGAAGCCGTGCACCATGATGGCGTCGACCGAGCCGGCGGGAATGTTGGGACGCACGATGTTGTACGGCCAGGGCGCATCGAGGGCAGCGACTTCGCCCGCGGCGGCCGCATCGGCCGAGGCCGGCAGCGAGTACTGCAAGATCCAGCTCCTGGCCAGGCCCAGGTGAAGATAAACGGTGTAGGCCATGCGACCGGTCCACAGGTCCGTGATCTCAGGGTATTCGTCCGAGATGGCGTTGCCGACGACGACCGAGCTGAACTGGCCGCCGTGGGGCAGGTTGATCACCGAGGCCGAAGCCGGACTGCCGGCGCCGACGCCGGGGCTGGAAGCGTTACTGGAGCCCGGCGATTGGCCGGCATGGACGCCGCTGGATTGGCCGCTGGATTGGCCAGTGGACTGGCCGCCGGACTGGCCGGCGGAGGCATCCAACTTAACGGCGGAGTGGCCGGCGCCCTTGCCGCCGGTCTGCGCTCCGGAGCCGCCAGGAGTTGAGGCTTCCGCTGCGGCCGGGTTGTTGGCGCCATCAGCTTGCCCCGGCGACAGAGCGCCCGGAGCGGTTGCCGACTTGGTCTGGTTGGCCGGCGGAAGCGCGACCGTTCCGTTCTGCATGCGCAGATCGGAGAGCGACACCACGGTGGCGGGTGTGGGCTGGGCGATGGTATCGGAGGCGGAGGTCGGCGGCACCTGCGCCAGATCGGGGGCGTGGATCACCACTGGCGACGAGGTGGCGGGCAGAAGCGCGAGATTCTGCACGGCCTGTTGGCTGGCTGAGACGCGCAAGTCGGAGAGATTCACCTCTTCATTGGCCGGAGCGATGGAGGGCGTGACGTCGGTCGCGGTGAGCTTATGCGGCTGGGGAGGAACGATGTTCCTGACGGGGGTCTTCTCCGGCGCCCAGATGACGACGCTAGGCAGCGGAGTCACGTGAGCGAGGACCACGGGATCACGGACGTCCGGCTGGATCAGCGTCTGGGGTCCCAGCTTTGCCTGCGCGGTCTGAGGCAGGTGCAGAGCGGACGCAGGGGGCTTAGCGCCGGGCGGCGAAGGCCGCGAAGCGCGCCTGGTCCGAGCGGAGGGCCCGGGATAGGCAACGGAATCGCTGTAGGCGCGGCGCACTTCCGGTGCGCGCAGGTCAAGACTGCGAACCGTGTACCTCTGGGCGGTAAGCGGCAGAGCGAGCTGCGGGGTGCCCAGGACGCCGAGCGCGACCAGGCCGGCCGCGGCGCCGTGCATCAGGATGGAGACAAGAAAGGAGAAGGACGGACGGCCGGATAGAGAAACGTCCGAGAATAGCGTGATCGTATGGGAGGACCCCATGAACGAATGACCCCCTCCACGGGACGCCCGTCCCGGCCTGCGGGTTCGACTCGCGTTGCGGACGCGCCCAAACAGGACAAGCGACGCACAAGGTCTGCCGTTCCCCTTCAGGAATCATTGTAGTCTGATTCTCATTCTCTCCTGCCGCGGTTAGGTTCATTACTTTGGTTTGGACTCATAGCTTTCTTGATACCCCATGTAGAAGACGAAGCGCATTCCTAGGGATAATGTAGAAAGCAACGGAATACACTGGAGTCGCGTTCACACTTGCACGGCCCATGGCATAGGGGCGGGCGCGGCGCACGCGGTAACGCAGAGGTCTGAGGGAACAGAAAGGGAGGGCCGGCCAGGGAGTCGGCTCAAACAGGCTTGGAATGAATCGACGACTTCTCACCATCCTTCTGCTCGCTTTCGTCATCGCCGGGGGCAGCTCCTACCTGATCTTCCGGGTAGTCACCGCGCGGGTGGCCGTCCCGCACATCGCCACGACGCGGGTGGTTACGGCGGGCTCGGACATCAAGCTGGGAACCGTTCTGACCCCCTCCGACCTGTCCAGCATCGAGATTGTGGGAACGCTGCCCCAGGGCGTGATCACCAACCCGGTGAATGCGGTGGGCCGGGGCGTGATTTCGGATTTGTACAAGGGCGAGCCGATCCTGGATAGCCTCCTGGCGCCGCTCGGCTCCGGCGGCGGCCTGGCAGCCACGATTCCCACCGGGATGCGCGCCTGCGCGGTGAAGGTGGACGACGTGGTGGGGGTAGCCGGATTCGTGACGCCGGGGATGCGCGTGGACGTGCTGATCGCCGGCATTCCGCCGGGCGAGAGCCTGTCAGCGCAGGGCAACGTCTCGCGCACCATCCTGCAGAACATCGAGGTGCTTTCGGCGGGCACAGACATCCAGAAGGACGACGAGGGCAAGCCCAAGCAGGTGCAGGTGGTGAATCTGCTAGTGACCCCGGAACAGGCTGAGAAGCTCAGCCTGGCGGGCGGCCGCCAGGTGAGGATCCAGCTGGTGCTGCGCAACCGGCTCGACACCAGCGTGGCTCCGGTGCCGGGCACGGACACCAGCAGCCTGTTCGGCGGCCAGGTGGCCAAGCCGGCGGTGCGCAGGGCCCGGCCGGCGGCGGCCCCAGCATTTTCGATCGAAGTCATCAACGGCTCCAATCGCGCCAGCGAGAAATTCGCTATTCCCGGGGGGCAGCAGTGAAAGCAAAGGCAGGCTTGACCATCGCTTGTTGCAGCGCGCTGACGCTTAGCTTGTGGGCCGCGCCCACCCTGGCGGCGCAGACCCAGCCCGTACAGCAAACGGCGGGCAGCTCGGTTCAGGACTCAACCAACGATCTCTATGTCTCAGTGGGCAAGACGGTCCTGGTGGACTGCGCGCGGCCGCTGATGCGGATCGCCGTCGGCCTGGGGGATATAGCCGAGGCCAGCGCCGTCAGCCCCACCGAGGTGATGGTGAACGGCAAGGCCCCGGGACAGACCTCGCTGATCCTCTGGGACGTTCGCGGCGGACGGCAATTCTTCAACGTGACGGTGCGGCTCAGCGAGGTGGCCTCCGCGGACAGCCTGGAAGGAATCAGGCGCCAGCTGCGGATGGAGCTGCCCGGGCAGACACTACAAGTGAGCTACGCGAACGGGACCGTCTTTCTGCGCGGCACGGTGAAGGATCTGACCAGCTCGAGTCGCGCGGTCGAGATCGCGTCCACTGCAGGCAAGGTGGTGAACCTGCTCAGTGTGGATGTGCCGCCCTCGGACCCGCAGATCCTGCTCAAGGTGCGCTTTGCCAGCGTGGACCTCAACCTGGAAAAACAGCTCGGCATCAATCTCTTCAACACCGGACTGGGCAATGCGGTTGGCGCAGTCACGACCGGGCAGTTTTCGCCGCCCTCGGTGTCCCTGCCCGCGCCGGGGTCGCCGGCCGCGGCGACGGTCTCCAATGGTCTGAACCTGTTTGCCTTCTTTCCCGGCGTGAACCTGGGCGCAACCCTCCAGGCGCTGGAAACCAGGGGCGTGGTGCAGGTGCTGGCCGAGCCGAATGTTCTCGCGGTGAACGGCAAGCAGGCCAGCTTCCTGGCCGGCGGCGAATATCCCTACCCGGTGGTGCAGGGAGCCGGGGTCGGCGGCGTCGGCGCGGTGACCATCATGTTCAAGGAGTACGGCGTGCGGCTGACCTTCATCCCCACGATTATGCCGAACGGGATGATCCGCCTGCAGGTGGCGCCGGAGGTCAGCTCGCTGGACTTCACCAACGCCCTCGAAATCTCGGGCTTCACCATCCCCGCCATCGACGTGCGCAATGTCCAGACCGAGGTCCAGTTGCAGGACGGCCAGAGCTTCGCCATCAGCGGCCTGCTGGACAACCGCGACAGCGAGACCTACAACAAGATCCCTTTCCTGGGCGATATCCCCATCCTGGGCAAGTTCTTCCAGTCGATGCAGAAGACGCGGACCAAAAGCGAGCTGATCGTGATCGTGACCCCGGAGATCGTATCTCCCGTGCCGGCAGGAACGGAGATAGCCGTGCCGAAGTACCCAACCCCGTTCCTGCCGCCGAACTCCCCCACCCCCATGCACACGCCCGACGCCAAGACGGCTGCCAACACGCCCGCCCCGCCGCCGGCAACGATTCCGGTGGAGACGCTGGTCGACAGCATGAAGCCGGAGAAGCCACTGGTGGTTCAGACCACGACGAGTATGCCCAGCGGCGGGTCTTCCTCTTCGTCCTCACCGCAATGAGTTCGCCGGTTGCCTTTCGCGGGGTGGCCGGCGCGGAAGCCTGAGGCAACCGGATGAATCCGCTCGGCTGGTTTGACCTGTGGCGCGGGCAGCGCCGCGCCGCCCACGCGGCGGCTCGGCAGGCGCGCCTGCTGGTCACCAATCCGGCGCGGCAGACGGTGCTGGCCACACGCATGGAGGTCGCCGGCAGCGCCGCCCGGCGCAGCAAGGGGCTGCTGGGACGCACGCACCTGGCTACCGGCGAAGGCCTGTGGATTGTGCCCTGCGAGGCCGTGCATACTTTCGCCATGCAATTCCCCATCGATCTTGTTTACATCGACAAAAACCACCGCGTGCGCAAGCTGTGCAACGCCGTGCCGCCGTGGAGGCTGTCGGCGTGCTTATCCGCGCACTCGGTGCTGGAGCTGCCGGAGGGGACCATCCGCTTGAGCCGCACCGAAAAGGGCGATGTGCTGGCCCTCTTGCCGGCCGAAGACGGCAGGGGAGGCGGCGCGACGAGCGCACGGTCCTGACCGTCTCGTCCCGCAGCACCCAGACGACGGCGCGGACCAGGGCAAGAATGGCGACGAGGGCGGGATGATGAAGCCCAGCAAGCAGGCGCATGGCGCGAGCCAGACTGAACAGCCAGTGTGACCGACGGCCTCACGCGCCTTCGCCTGCAGGCTGCGGGACGGCCTGCTCAGCAGCAGGCGCGGACTGCGCCAGCAGATACCAGACCAGCCAGGCGGGCGCGGCCCAGAGATAGAGCGCGGAAGGGATCTTGATGCCGCAGATCAGCTCTGCCTCGATGAGCAGGCTGGCGCAGGCCAGCACGGCCACCAGCACATGGGAACGCGTGCGATAGACGGCGCAGAGCAGAGCCGGAATGGCCAGGGCCTGATCGTAGAGCCAGCAATAGGGAGCGAGGAACAGCGAGACCAGCAGGGGCAGGCTGCCGTCTCTGCGCCAATCCCAGCCGTGGCGGCGGGGCCAGTAATAGGCCAGCGCCCAGATGCAGCCCAGAATCACGGGCAGCGCTTGCAGAGCGGCAGAGCGGGGGCTGATCCACTGGCGCAGGGCGACGCTCAGGCAGGGGATGAACTCCCGCTCGATGCCGGTGGTGCGCATGGTATGGAGATATTCGGGCCAGGCCGAGGGCGCAAGAGCATACGTGACGGCGCAGCTCAAGGCCAGCGCGGCAGCGGCGCCAGCCGCCAGACGCCAGGCGCGGGAGACAAGAATCCAGGCCACCAGCACCACGCCGGCGGGCAGAAACAGATGCGGCTTGAGCGCGCAGAGCCACAGCGACGCGCCGGCGAGAAACGGCCGCTCGCGGTGCAGGCGCAGAAAAAGAACGTAGCCCAGCAGAGAGAACAACGAGGTCTGGCCGAGGAAGAGACAAAGCAGCGCCGGCGCGAAGGAGAGCCCGAGCCAGTGGAGGTGGTTTGCAGGGCGGCCCTGCATGCGCCAGAGCAGAAGCACGGAGACCGCCAGGCAGGCGGCCAGCACGAGCGACCAGACCAGCGCGGCGAGACGCAACCCCAAAAATCCCAGCGGCAAGGCGAGCGGCAACGCCCAGGGCGGGTTGCGCATGAACAGGACGCCGTAGCCGGGATTGAGCCCCGCGGCGCGCTCGATCCGCATCATCGCCTGGGGATCGAAGGGATTCGCGTGGCGGACGAGCTGCCGGCCGGTGGCCCAGTAGACCACGAAATCCCGCGACCCGTCCAGGTTGCCTTCCAGCGGCACCAGGCAGAGGAACAGGGCAACCAGCGCCAGGCCGCATCCGCTGACCAGCACCAGGGCGAGGTCGGCAACGGTGCGGCTGGAGTTGCCGGGGGCGTTGGGTTTCGCCATAGGGGCTATTCTAACGGTTCTCCAAATCATGTGGAATGTTGAGGACCGTGTCCGCCGCGGCGGATGGCGTTTACTTCCACCGCAGCGACCAGGACCTGTCGCTTTGACCGGCCCGCGACCGTAAATCCCTTGTCGAGGCGAGCCCGTTTCTGATAAAAAGCTATTGGTCACTGGTACAGAGAAGGCCAACCGGCCGCGGGCTGCAGGTCGAGCCGGGTAGTCGCTTTTCATACCCCTTAAGTAACATGAATCCAGGTACCGTATACAGCAGCACGCCGCTTGGCGCACGCTGTAAACATCAGTATACAGTTTGGTTCGGGATCTCAATTATGTTGTTGATCCCAAGTTGTTCATCGTTAAGGATATTGAGGTATTCTCCACAAATGGCACGCTACATGCAGTAAGAGGAGTGCCCCGGCTCTAGGCTGGGAAAAATGAAAACCGGAGAGGACACACAATGAACACCATGCTTTGGAAGCTGTATTTTAAGTTCCAGGACCTGAAGAACGGCGAGGAAGGTCAGGATCTGGTCGAATACGCCCTGCTGATCGCTCTGATCGCCTTCGGCTGCACTGTTGCCATGAGCGCCCTGGCAACTGGAATCAGCACCGCCTTCACCAACATCAGCACCGTGCTGGCCACCAACGTCCCCTAGTCCCCGGCTGGATCACGTAAAGCAAGATCAAACGTCCTAGCCTAGCGCCCGTGCGGGGAGATGCACAGACCGTTCAGAGCGGTTATGTGGTCTCCCTACACGGCATCAACCAAAGGCAGTTTCAGCGCCAGCATCACCTGGGTTTTACGGCGAGGCGTCATCGGGACCGAGCGCCGCCATCGGGCGCGCGGCGGGATGAGAGAGACAGCGAATCCGGCATACCGGGGGTGGTCTCCGGAAGCGGCGGTTTGCAAGGGATTCTTCGAGGTATCGTATGTATCCATTACTCTGGAACCTGATCAATAGACTGTACGCGCTGGCGGGACTGGAAGATGGGCAGGATATGGTCGAATATGCTCTGCTCATCGCGCTGATCGCATTCGGCGTGACGGCCGGGATGCAAAGCCTCGCTGCCATCCTTCTTACGACCTACAACAATCTGGAAGCCATCCTTTCGACCACCATCGTCTAAGCCACGGGCTCATTGCGCGGGCAAGTTGTCTTTTCTGTAACGTGCGGGGCGCGGTGTGTCTGCGCTGCCGCGTTTAGAGCGGTTTCACAGTACATGTGGGCATTTTTTGCAGTTGGGGAAGGCGGCTTTTTCTTGATGGAAAAGCCACTTGAATGCGTGGCTTCGGGATACAGTAACTGTGAAACCGCTATAGCCGCCTGAGGCGGGCCCCTCAAGAGCAGAGCCAGGGTTACCGTGTCCTGATTCGCTTTGTAGAAGGTCGCCGCTCCCTGATGGTCGCGTCAACTTGAGGGCTGCGACTTCGGGATACATCAACCCTGGCTCTGCTGTAATCTGCGCGGCGCGCGCCCTCGCAGCCGCCTTCACGAACATCAGCACGCAGTTGTCTTCGAGCATCACCACCATCCTCCGGCTCCGCCGCAGGGGCGGCACAACCCATCATCGCGCTCATACGGGAGAGAACCACGTGGCGCCCCCCATTGCTGCGGCGTGCTCTCCCATCCCCCTCTCCCACCCTCCTTTCAGCATTTGCGCCTTCCGGGGTTTGCACCCTTGAGACACAATCCGCGTTTCTGCCGTTGACCGGGCTCCGGCGCGGCTAGAATAGTTGAGAATGGCGTCCAGAGTTTCATCGATACAGCGGATCAGCCTGATTTGCCTCCTCCTGAGCAGCGGCATCTCCATTCTCTGGGGCTCCCGCCTTGGGTACAGCTCCACCGCCGGGCTTATGGACTTCAAGGCGATCTACTACGGCGCGCGCTGCGTCGTTCGCCACGCCGACCCGTACAAGCCGGCCGACTTCCTGCGCGTGTATCAGGCGGAGGGCGGGCGATTTCCCTCCGACCCCGCCCAACTGCGCCTGTTCCGCCCCGGCGTCACCGTTTGCATCAACCTCCCGACCTCGCTCCTCCTGGTTGCTCCTTTTGCTCTGCTCCCCTGGAGGTCGGCTTCGCTGCTTTGGACGGCCCTTATGGCAGCAACTCTGACCCTTTCTGCCCTCTTGGTGTGGGGCCTCGCGAGAAAAAATGCACCCAGGATCTCGCTTTTTCTCGTTTGGATCATCCTCGCTAACACCGAGATTCTCTTTGCGCGCGGCAACGCCGCCGGGATCGCAGTGGGCCTTTGCGCGATCGCCGCCTGGTGTTTCCTCGAGGAGCGGTTTGTTCCCGCGGGCGTCGTCTGCATGGCAATCGCACTTGCGACCAAACCCCAGGATGTGGGGCTCGTCTGGCTTTACTTCCTCCTCGCAGGGGGCGCCTGCCGCAAACGCGCGCTCCTCGCCCTGCTGCCCGTAGCCCTGCTGGCATTGACGGCTGCGATTTGGATCTCGCCCGCGGCCCCGCACTGGACGCAGGAGCTACACGCGAACGTGGCCGCAACCTCGGCGCAGGGTGGCATCAATGACCCAGGGCCGGAGTCAATTAACCGCGTACTGAACGGGGTCATCGACCTTCAGTCGGTTGTAAGCATCTTCCGCGACGATCCTCGCTTCTATAATCCGTTCTCCTACCTGGTGTGCGCAGCGATTTTCGCGGCGTTTGCAGTGCCGACCCTCAGATCCCCTTTCTCGAAGAGGCAAGCATGGATTGCGCTTGCCGGGATCGCGGCTCTTTCCATGTTGCCCGTTTATCACCGCGTGCATGACGCCGAGCTCCTGCTGCTCACCGTTCCTGGCTGCGCCATTCTCTGGGCCGAGGAGGGCATCGTCGCGTGGCTTGCGCTCCTGCTGAATACCGCGGCAATCATGCTGACCGCAGGTTTCCCCCTATTAGTTCTCGACCTCCTCACAAAGAATTTTCACGGGTACGCAGCAGGATTCGGCGGAAGGCTCCTCGCGGTGCTTCTGATGCGGCCGGCCGTGCCCGTTTTGTTCCTGATGAGCGCTTTTTATCTTTGGGCGTATCTCCGGCACATTGCCCCGGAGAGCGGAAGAGCCGAGGGAAAAGCGCAAAATCAAGCGGAAGCTCCCGGGCAAGCCGCCCGCAAAGATGCCCCGTCACCCTCGCCGGCGCTCCACACATGCGGAGCGTATGTTGGGACCACGCAGGAAATGGCCCCGAATCGTCCACCCCTTCACGGCTACTGGCCGCGACTGAATCGCCATGCTTCTGCCCTCTGAGAATTCTCACCACACCTCGCTGCTCATGATCGAAGGCGGGCTCACGCTCATCGCAGTTGCTGCATCTTTCGCCTGGCCCCGCCTCTGCTCCTCATGGTTCGCGCGTGTTGAGCGCGCCTTCAGCCGCCTGGCGCGCCGCCAGGGCCTCGCCGTGCTGACCGTCGGCTTCTCCACGCTGCTGCTACGCCTGGCCATGCTGCCGGTCATCCCTGTTCCGCTTCCCTTCTGCGTCGACGACTTCAGCTTTCTGCTTGCCGCCGACACCTTTGTCCACGGCCGCCTCACCAACCCGCCGCCGGCCTTATGGCCGTTCTTCGAGAGCATCCAGCTCACCGTATGGCCTACCTACCAGAGCATGTATTTCCCAGGGCACGGCCTGGTGCTGGCCGCAGGTCAGGTTCTCTTCGGCAATCCCTGGTTCGCCATCCTCTGCGTCGACGCGCTCTTCTGCGCCGCGCTCTGCTGGATGCTGCAAGCCTGGCTCTCCCGCCCACGTGGGGCTCTGCTGGGAGCACTCCTGGCTGTCTTGCGCCTCGGCCTGTTCAGCTACTGGATCAACACCTATACCGGCGGCGGGACGTTGCTGGCCCTTGGCGGAGCGCTGGTGCTGGGCGCGCTGCCGCGCCTCACCCGCACCGCGCGTATGCGTTATGGCATCCTCATGGCCCTTGGCATCGCCATCGTCGCGCTCACGCGCCCCTACGAGGGCCTGCTGCTTTGTCTGCCCGTCGGCCTTGCCCTGGGATACTGGATCCTCAAAGGCAAAAACCGCCCGCGCCCCGTGGTGCTGATGCGCCGCGCCGCCCTGCCCCTGGCCATTGTCGTGGCCGCCGTCGCCTGGCTCGGCTATTACGACTACCGCGCCTTCGGCAACCCCACCACCCTCCCTTACACCGTCGATCGCGCCGAATACGCCATGGCCCCTTACTTCGTCTGGCAATCCGCCCGCCCCGAGCCGCACTACCGCAACCAGGATCTGCGCAATTTCTATGCCGGCCTCGAGCTGACAGCCTACAGACAGATTCATACCTGGTCCGGCTTTCCTCTCTGGACCCTCGTCAAGGCCGTGCGCGGCGTCTTCTTCTTTGCCGGCTTCGCCCTGCTCCCGCCCCTGGTCATGTTTCGCCGCGTGCTCCTCGATCGCCGCGTCCGCTTTCTGGTGTTGTGCATGTTGGTTCTCATCGCCGGCATGGTCATCGAGATTTTCCTCCTCGCGCATTACCTCGCCGTCTTCACCGCTGTCTTTTACGCGCTGGGATTGCAGGCCATGCGCCATCTGCGCGTTTGGGCGCCAAACCACGCGCCCGTGGGCCGTACAATGGTCCGGCTTTCCGTTGTGCTTTGCTTGCTGCTCGCCGCCCTGAGGCTCTGCGCCGCGCCCCTTCACCTCCAGGTGGACGAGTGGCCTTCCTCGTCGTGGGGCTCCTCCTGGGTCGGCCCTGGGCATTTCGGCGTCGAGCGCGCCCAAATCCAGGCCCGCCTCGAAAGGCTTCCCGGCAAACAGTTGGTCTTCGTCCGTTATCTTCCCGGCCACGAAGTCGACGACGAGTGGGTCTACAACCTCTCTGATATCGATGATTCCAAGGTCGTATGGGCAAGAGACATGGGTGCGGCCGATGATCTGAAGCTGTTGCGTCACTACCGGGACCGCATAGCATGGCTTGTCGAACCGGATACCACCCCGGCGACCTTGACTCCGTATCCCGATCCTGCGCAGACCGCCGCGCACTGAGGACAATAGAGGCAGGAGTTCGAAGCATGATTAACGGGAAGCGCGTCGCAGTGGTGATGCCGGCCTACAACGCTGAAAAGACGCTGGAGATGACGGTGCGGGAGCTCTCCGACATCGTCGATATCAAGATTCTGGTGGACGACTCGAGCAAGGACCGCACCGCGGAGCTCTCCCGCCAGCTCGGCGTGCTGACCTTCGTGCACGACGCCAACTACGGCTACGGCCGCAACCAGCAGACCTGCTACCGCGAGGCGCTGGCGGCCGGCGCGGATATCGTAGTGATGGTGCATCCCGACTACCAGTACACCCCGCTGCTGGTTCCAGCCATGGCAGGCATGATCGCCAGCGGCGTCTACGACATGGTGCTGGCCTCGCGCATCCTGGGCGCGGGCGCGCTCAAGGGGGGCATGCCGCTCTACAAATACATCGCCAACCGCTTCCTCAGCGCCTTCCAGAACCTGTGGCTGGGCGTGAAGCTCTCTGAGTACCACACCGGATTCCGCGCCTTCTCGCGCGAACTGCTGGAGACCTTGCCGCTGCTGGAAAACTCCGACGATTTTGTCTTCGACAACCAAATGATCGCGCAGGCGGTGATGTTCGGATTTCAGATCGGCGAGATCTCCTGCCCGACGAAGTACTTTGAGGGGGCCTCGTCGATCAACTTCAGGCGCAGCGTGCAATACGGGCTGGGCGTGCTGGCGACGACGTTCAGTTTCCGCGCCCACAAGTGGGGCCTGAGGCGCATCCCGCGCTTTGCCGCCTCGGGCAGGAAAGTGAAGAGCTAACACGGCGAGGTCTCGCAGCGTATGTAGGCGCTGCGCGGCAGCGGCAGAAAAGGGTTTGCGCCGACCCGTGACACGTGTCATAGGCCGAGCTGGCGCAGTTGCGCGCTGCGGCGGGCACGCAAGAAAAGGAAGCAGGCCGCCTCCGCGCCAGCCTCCCCGCGCCGGAGAGGAGAAGCACGATGCTCGATCCGAATCCGCTTCTCCTGAAAAGGCGTATGCAGATTCAAGGGGTAACCAGGCCGCAGTCGGCCCTGGTCACCGGATGCAGTCCTTTTTTCTCCAGCCGGGCTAGGATTTCCTGCTCGTCCAGCGTGTTGCTCTCCGGCGCGTTCCTGACGAATTCAATGGCTTGTGCCGCGCCCAGCTCGCCGTCATGGCGCGCGATTCCAACCAAGCCCGTGCTCGCCCGCCGTGCCCAACCCACGACAAAGCGGCCTGGAAACGCCTGCCCGGTCTCCGGATTCCAGAGTTTGAAATGCGGCTCTGGAGACGAGCCCGAATCCGGCTCCGTGGCGTACCCGTGCGGGCCCATCGGCAAGCCGATATTGGGATCTTGCTTATCCCCGATGGCAAAGATCAGCGTGTCGGCCTCGATGATCGTCCGCTCCTTCGTCGCAACGGACTTCGTGCTGCCGTCTTCTCTCAACACGAGATCGTTTTCGGCTGCCTCGATCCGGGCGATGCGGCCATCTTCGTCCTTCAAAATGGCGGTCGGCGATGTAAGAAAGCGGAAAGATAGCCGCGGCGGGATGGATGTGAAATCTGGATTCTTCAACTTGCGGAAGTGCTGCTCGAAGAGCTTTTCCGGCGAAACGTCCTGGTTGCAGCGCGCGCACCTCTCTTTCACCCGCGCCAGTTCGGCGATCATTTCGTCACGCGCAATATGCCATTCGACGTACTCGATCTCCTTCTCGTCGAACTTGGCCTCCACAGGCCCGCGGCGGGCGATCACAACCACGCTTTCAAGAAGCGGGCGGTACGGGCTGTCTTCAAGCAGCCAGTGCGCGATGTCGATAGCCACGTTGCCCATGCCCGTGATCACGACCCGCTTACCCGTCGAAAAATCCATCTCCGCATAGGGCGGCAGGCGATTGTAGTTATAAACAAAATCCTTGGCCGCATAGACGCCCTTCGCATCCTCGCCGGGCAGTCCCAGTTTCCCGCTGGCTTGCGCGCCGCAGGCAAAGATGATCGCCGCCGGGCGCATCGCCTCCAGTTCCTCGATGGTCACGTCGTATGAGTTGCCCACTCGAACGTTGCCGAAGTAGTGCACGTTGGGTAGATCGAGCACCTTGGCAAACTGCTTCCGCAAGCCGGACTTCATCTTGTCTTTTGTCGGATAAATTCCATACTCTGCCAAACCTCCGGGCTTGATGTCCCGGTTGAACAAAAACACGTCGTATCCGGCCAGCGCGATCTGCCGGGCGGCAAACAGCCCTGCAGGGCCGGCTCCGACCACAAAAATACCCTTCATCCATCGTCTCCTCATGAGCCAACAGTTTGGTGTCTTTCCTCAATTCTACTGTTCCACATATTCGGAAAACCGCGCAAATCGCGGAGCCGGCACGAATTGCCACCGTTCAAACACCGCGGCAAGATCCTGGCCATGGGCGCCGCCCGCAAGACTGCCGTCTCCATCCACGACTACCTCACCACCGGCGTCTGGTATCCGGGGCAGCTTTTAGCTATCAGCTATTAGCTTCTAATGCGTTGTCGATTCTGCTCTTTACAGAATCCACGCAGCCGGGCGGCCCGCCGCGGCGGGCCACCCTCCGATCAGTTGTCATGCTTGCGAGTGAAGCGAAAATGCTCGAGCTGATAACTGATAGCTGGTAGCTAATAGCTGTTCTTAAAAAATGGGCGGCAAGGGTTCTGCCCCTGCCGCCGCCCGTCCCTGGGTTGTCTTGAAAGAACTGCAGTCAATCGTTTACTGCAAAAGCTTGGTTACTTCCTGCTCCACGCTGTTGGCTTGCGCCAGCGCGGCGATGCCGGTCTGGCTAAGGATCTCGTACTTTGACATGTTCGAGGTCGCCGCGGCGTAGTCGGTGGCTTGAACCGCGTTTTGCGCCGAAACTACGTTCTCCTGCTGCGTGCTCATCACCTGGCTGATGGAGTTGAGGGTGTTGATCTGCGCGCCGATGTAGCCGTCTTGCGCGGCCATATCGCTGATGGCCGTATTGAGAACGGAAACTGTGTTCTGCGCGTCGATCTGGTTGGCGAGGCTGGTCGTGGCCAGGTCGGCGGACGTGTCGCCGCTGGCGGACCACACATAGCTGATGGTGGTGGTGGCCGCGTTGTTGGCGGTCAAGGTCGCGGTTTGGCCCGTGGGTGTGTCCGCCAGGCCGTTCAGCGCGATGGTCACATCGGAGTTGGTGTTCGAGATCTGGAGGCCCGTGTCGCCCGCGTTCACGCCCGTATCGCCCACGGCCGCGGCATTGGAGAAGCTGGCGGTCACGCCTGCGATGCCCGAGCTATTGATCTCGGCGATCAGGCCGCTGACCGTGGTGGCCGTCGTGTTCACGGTGCTGATGGTGCCGTCGGCGTTGGTGATGGTGAACGTGAGCCCGCCGGTGACGGCATCGCCTGTAGCCGCTGCAGCGACGGTGGCAGGCGGGCCGGCGGTGTCCTTGGAAAGGTCGACGAACTGGCCTACGCTGCTCTGCTGCACCGTGCCGCCTACGTCGCCCAGGCTGGAGGCGCTGAGGCTGGCGAAGTAGAGGCTGTCAAGAGATGAACCGGAGGCGGAGGAGTCGCCGGTATAGATGGCCACGCCCGCCTGGTCGCCGGTGAAGACCCGCACCTGGTTGTAGGTGGTGGTCGATCCGATATTGTTGATCTCCGAAAGGATCGACTGGTACTCCTGGTTGGCCGCCGCGTCCTGCGTGGCGTTCAGGGTGCCGTTCGAGGCCTCGGTGGCCAGGGTCACGGCGCGGTCCAGCAGCGCGGTCACCTGCGACAGCGCGCCATCGGCGACCTGCAGCAGGCCAACGCCCTCGGTGGCATTGGTGGTCGATTGCGTCAGGGCCGTCGAGTTCGCCTCCAGCCCGTTGATGAGCGACAGCCCGGCGGCATCATCGGCGCCGGAGTTGATCTTTGAACCCGAAGACAGCTGCTGCAGCACCGTCTGCAGGCTGTTATTCGTGTTGTTCAGGTTGTTCTCTGCGTAGATGGCTGACAGATTGTTCAAAACACCAAGGGCCATGGAAGTGCTCCTTTTCGGATGCCTAAATGATCGCCTTCGCCGGCGGGGTTTCTCTCGGTCCGCCAAGCCCTCGGCTCGTGCCGGATGGGCGTTTCTGCATCCAACTTTTTCATCGGAGCGGGCGGGAATAACTTTAGTCATATTTTTTAGAAATCTTGGCAGCCGGGTTGCCGCGCCCCGGAACAACCTGTCGCGGATTCGATCATTCGCTGTCCAAGTCCGCTTCACTTGCTGTCCCAATACGCTCCCCCGATTGTCCGGCTTCGATGCAGACACTGATCGCCGACATCCCGCGACGCTGCGACAGTTGCACCGAGGGCCAAGCAAAAAAATCGGCGGCAGGAGCATCGCCTCCCGCCGCCACTGGTTCCGATTGCGACCGTATTGCCTGTTCTCTGTGAAACCCCTGTTGAAACCCGTTTACTGTTCGGTGCCCGTGCCCGGCGCTGCGCCGCCCTGCGGAGCCGCCGGCGCGGCCTGAGGCGCCGGCGGCGGGTTTTGCCCGTTCGGCCCGCGCGGCCGCCAGTTGCGGCGCTGCTCGCCGCGCATTCCTCCCATGGTGGGGCGGTTGCTGCGGTCAGCCTGCAACTGCTTCCACTGGTCCGGCGTCAGCTTCATGCGCAGGGCAAGCAGAAAGCGCGCATCGGCCCGCTCCAGATCTCCCCTCGCCGCCACCACCTTGTCGATCTGGGCATCGATCGCCGCTTCGTTGGGCTGATCAGCGTTCATCAGCGGCTGCATGCCCAGTTCGGCCCTTTCCAGGTTCGCCTGCAAGTCGATCAACTGCTCGCGGTGCTGAAAGAGAATCTGGTCCATCGCCTTGCGCTGGTCGTCGGTCAGCTTCAGCTCGGCGACGATGTGGGGATTGTTCCACCAGCGGCCATGTATGTCCCGGAACCGGAAGGCCCCTCTGAACGGGGGCTGACGGCTCATGATAACGGCAGGGCCTGGGCCCATGCCACCCGGTTCCTGAGCCGCGGCAGTCATACCGCCCAGCAAAGCTCCCGCCATCGCCAAGGCTACATACCGTGCATTCTTAACTCTCATCGAAGTTCTCCCTCGCTTTTCTTCTGTTATTACTGATCCGCGTCTCCACCCATCAATGCGGCCAGGGGCTCCATGGCCTCCGGAACGGCGCGCGAGACATCGCTGTCGACCGTGGCCATCAGATCCGCATCGGCGGTGCGAGCCTGCCGGGCTGCCGCCAGCCGCTGCTGCTCGGCCGCCGCGCGTTCCGCCGCGGCCAAACGGGCCGCCTCCTGCCGCTGATGGCGCTCCTGGAGCACGCCGCTAATGCTGCCGGCTGCCAGCGCGCAGCCCAGCGCGCAGCCGGCGGCCAGCCGCCAACTGCGGTGGCGCACTTCGTGCGCAATGGTGCGCGGACGGCTATAGACCGCGTCGCTCCAGGCCTGCACGCTCAACCGGAAGTAGCGCAGCGCCTGATCCAGCATTTCGTCCAGGGCTTCGTCTCCGCGCCCATTGCGGTGCACCTTCCGTTCTTTCACCGCGTTCTTGTCCCCGATCCCGAACCTCATCGCTTCCCCCCCAGTTCCATGCGCACCTTGGTGAGCGCCCGCGAAAGGTGCGCCTTCACCGTTCCCTCGCTCAACCCGGTAGCCTGCGCAATCTCGCTCAGATCGCGTTCTTCCACGTACCGCAGCAGAAAAACCGTCCGCTGCCGCTCGCTGAGCTTGGCCACAGCCTTCCAAACCTGCCTGACCTGCTCGCGCGCCAGCAACTGCTGCTCGGCGGAGCTCTCGCCGCTGGGCAGCCAGTCGCTGGCCTCATCCAGATCCACGGAGTTGATCCGCGTGTGCCGCCAGAACTGCAACCGGCGGTTGCGCCAGTGGTCCTTCTGCAGGTTAATGGCGATCCGCATCAACCAGGTCAGCGGGCTGGATTCCCCGCGAAAGCTCTTCCAGTTCCGGTGCGCCTTGAGAAAACACTCCTGCGTCAGGGTCTCTGCCAGGTCCACGTCGCGCAGCGAAGCCAGCAGAAACCGGAAGATCTGCGGCCGGTGGGCCTGAACGACAGACGAAAACTCTTGCGCGGCAATCTCTTCCGCGGTAGCCATGGTCATCGGTTCAAGCGCTGTACCGGCTGCCATCATCAGGGTAGACGCCCCTATACGGCGCAAGTTTACAGCCCTTTGACCGTCCCAACAACTAAAGACGCAGCGAGCCGCCCGGCTGAGCCTGCGCCGCCTGCGCGCATCGGTGGGCGGCGGTCGGGCGCAAAGCCTGCGCGGGCAAGGCCTCCGCGGGCGGGCATATAATGTTGTGTCCCGGCGAAATGACCCGGCAGACGCAGCAAAAATGTGCGCCTGGCGGCGTCGCGCATTCGCTTTTCACCGTTGATCGTTTCACCCAACAAACTGTTGCAAGCAAGTCAGTTCTGCATCGTTTGACAAGCGATAATCGGGGCAACCCAAGGCGATGCGAAAGGCTTGTTTCCGCTGCAGGTTGTACCCACTTGAGAATGGAGAAGATATGATTTCCCGGCGAACCTTTCTAGACGGCCTGGCGCTCGGCGTTGCGGGGACGGCCATGGCGTCAAGCGCCAAGAGCTACGCGCAGATTATGGGCGCGAACAACCGGCTCAACTTTGCCGTCAACGGCCTGAACGGCCGCGGGCATGCGCATCTTTCCGCCTTGCAGAACAACAATAAGATCGCCCGCGTGGCCTATATCTGCGATCCCGACGACCATATCCGCGCCAGGTTCGCCGCTACCGCACAGCAGGTGCTGGGCTACGCGCCCTCGGCCACCCGCGACTTCCGCCAGGCGCTGGCCTCCAAGGACGTGGACGCCATCTCCATTGCCACGCCCGACCACTGGCACACCCCGCTGGCGGTGCTGGGACTGAAGGCCGGCAAGCACGTCTACGTGGAAAAACCCTCCAGCCAGAACCCGCGCGAGGGCGAGCTGCTCGTCGCCGCGCAGAAGAAGTACGGCAAGCTGGTGCAGGTGGGCGATCAGCAGCGCTCCTCGGCGCACACCATCAAGATGGTCCACGAGATTCACGATGGGCTGATCGGCGACGCCTACTTTGCCAAGGCCTGGTACGCCAATACCCGCGGCTCCATGGGCATCGGCAAGGTGATCCCGGTGCCCGACTGGCTGGACTGGGACCTGTGGCAGGGACCGGCGCCGCGCAGCGCGTACAAGGACAACATCCATCCATATAACTGGCACTGGCTGCGCCGATACGGCACCGGCGAGACCCTGAACAACGGTACCCACGAAGTGGACATCTGCCGCTGGGCGCTTAACGTCGATTATCCTGAGGCGGTCACCGCCATCGGCGGGCGCTATCAGTTTCACGACGACTGGCAGTTCTACGACACCCTTGTCACCGACTTCAAATATCCGGGCAAGACGCTGACCTGGGAAGGCCGCTGCTGCAACGGCATGAGGCTCTACAACCGCGACCGCGGCGAGTTGGTCGTCGGCACCAAGGGCAGCGTGGTGATGGACCGCGACGGCTACGAGGTTTACGACCTGAAGGGCAAGATGACCGACAAGTTCACCACCGGCCGCACGACCTCGACCAGCGACCTGATCGGCCAGGACTCCATGACCGATGCGCACTTTGCCAACTTCATCAACTCCGTGCGCGGGCTGGACACACTGCACTCGCCCATCGAAATCGCCAACATTTCGGTGACCATGCTGCTGATCTCCAACATCGCCTACTTTATGGACCGGGAGATGAAGCTGGATACCAAGATCGGACACATCCTGAACGATCCGGACGCCATGAAACTCTGGGGACGCACATACGAAAAGGGCTGGGAAGTCACTGTCTAAACCGCTCGCAGGCGGGCAATCGAAAGGGGAGAAGCCATCGTGGAGCCGGTTTTCAAAAAGCCCTTCGCGGTGGTTTTCTGCCCCGCCTGCAAATCACCGATTCCTGTTCCCTGACCACTGTCCACTTATCAAGGAGTCCTTCCAATGCCTGCTGAAGTTGGAAATCTATCGGCCGCAAGCGCCGGAACCGTCACCCTGGGCGACCTGACCGTCAATCGGATGGGATACGGCGCCATGCGCATCACCGGCAAGGGCATCTGGGGCCCTCCGGCGGACCGCGAGGGCGCGCTGGCCACGCTCCGCCGCGCCGTGGAGCTGGGCGTGAACTTCATCGACACGGCCGACTCCTACGGCCCGTTTGTCTCCGAAGAGCTTATCGCCGAGGCGCTCTATCCCTATCCGCCGGGCCTGGTGATCACCACCAAGGGCGGCTGGATCCGCCATGGTCCCGCCATCTGGCAGCATAATGCCTCCCCGGCCCATCTCGAGGAGGCGGTCGCGGGCAGCCTGAAGCGCCTGCGCCTTGAACAGATCGACGTTTACCAGCTTCATGTCCCCGACCCGGCGACGTCATTTGATGCGTCCGTGGAGACGCTGGCGCGGCTCCGCGAGCAGGGCAAGATCCGCCACGTGGCCCTGTCCAACGTCACCCGCGAACACATCGAGCGCGCGCTTAGGATCGTCCCCATCGTCTGCGTGCAGAACCGCTACAGCTTCAGCGACCGCGAGTGGGATTACGTGCTGGACTTCTGCGAAGCCAAGGGGATCGTTTTCATTCCCTGGAGCCCGATGGCGCAGAACAAGAAGGCCAACGAAGTGGTGGAGAAGATCGCTGCCGCGCGCAATGTCTCCACGGCGGTGGTGTCCCTGGCCTGGCTGCTGCGCCGCTCGCCGCTCACGTTGCTCATCCCCGGAACCAGCAGCGTGAAGCACCTGGAAGAGAACATCAGCGCGGCCAGCTTCCAGCTCACCGGCAGTGAGTTCGCCGAGCTGGGATCGGTCGTTCCCAAGCCCATGACCCTGCGCTGACCGGAGCAAGCATCGCGCCGCGGCGAGGAGGCGAGTCGTCCGCGCCGTGGCGCAGTGATAAGCGCAAATTCACGCGGCAAAGAACAGGGCAGGGAACGCCAACTCGCCGGCCCGCCCCGAAGACCAGTGAAGCGTTGTGCTGGGTGGTTTACTGCTGCGCCGGAGGGGCCGCGCCGGGCGGCTGCGGAGTCCGAATCGGCTCGTTCAGCCCGTATTCCGGGTCGTACTTGTGGTTGACCATCCAGCGCTTGAAGTCGGCGGCAGGTTCCTCGCCCACCAGACCGTCGTGCTTGTAGTAGGCCATGCCGTCCTTCATCACCACCTTCAGATTGCAGACATCCATCGCGTCTGGCTTGCCGTAAACCGGCAGCAGGATCTCAAGCTCCGAGCCCGGCTTCTTCCAGCGGGCCATCAGCGTCTCGAACCCCGGGGTTCCATGCAGCCGCACGCTGCATCTGTAGCTGAAATCGAAGCCCAGCGGTTCACCGTTCTGGTAAAGATTCGCGCGGCCCTCGCCGTCGGCCTGGTTGAACGACCCGTAGTAGTAATGGTTCGTCTGATCGTTGAGCCCCCAGATATGGACCCGCAGCGGATAGTCGGCGGGGTTCAATTTGCCCGCCCAGGCTCTGGCGGAGAAGACAAGGCACAAGGCTAGACTGCTGATGGCTGCAACAAGAGGACGGCGCATCCAACTCCTTTTCCTGAAGGACAACGAAATTGAACTGGGCGTGCGGGGGAAGCGATTCGGGTTCATGCTACCATGCCGGCTGCTTCCCGCCAGAGCATTTTCCTGCGGTTTCTCAGGATTTTCGTGCGGGGCCAGTGCAACGGCGCCCGCTGCTACACTGGATGCGGCAAACGCCGTCCGGCGGCGCTTGCCCGTCAAGGCCAAGCCTATGCTGCTCGCCGCGCTTCGTGAACAAGTGTTCCACGCCAACCGGGAGATCGCCCGGCGCGGCCTGGCACCGCACACCTTCGGCAACGCCAGCGGCGTCGACCGCAGCGGCGCTGAGCCTCTGGTGGTCATCAAGCCCAGCGGAGTCGATTACGCCGCGCTCACCCCCGCCGACCTGGTAGTCACTAACCTGGACGGCAAAGTCGTCGAAGGCTCCCTGCGCCCGTCGAGCGACCTGGACACGCACACCCTGCTCTACCGTGAGTTTCCGCAGATCGGCGGCATCGTGCACACGCACTCCGAGTTCGCCACCGCCTGGGCGCAGGCTGGCCGCGCCATTCCCTGCCTTGGCACCACCCATGCGGATTACTTTCACGGCCCGGTTCCGGTCACCGAATCGCTCACCGCTACCGAGGTCGCAGAGGCCTACGTCCGCAATACCGGCGCGGTGATCGTCCGCCGCTTCCGCGCGGAGAATCTCGATCCGCTGGCCGTCCCCGGCGTGCTTGTGGCCGGTCACGCACCCTTCGCCTGGGGCAAATCCGCCGCCGAGGCCGTCGAAGTCGCCGATGTTCTCGAGTACATTGCCCGGCTGGCCTTCCGCAGCGTGCTACTGGGCGCGTCGGAGGTAGGCATCCCAATCCACGTCTCCGAGCATCATTACCTACGGAAGCACGGGCCCAAGGCAACCTATGGCCAGCGTTGAGCCGGACGATTGCCGCCCGGACCAGTCCACTCCGCACTGGCTCGACCAAAAAACTCTCACGGCAAGCGGCACTCTAACCCGCCTCTAGTCAAGTGCCTACCTAATCTCATAGAATGATTCTGTTCGATGGATACGGCTTATGTTTTCATGTATCTTGCGCGGAAATTTCTTGCAAGCCGGGTAACCTTTCCTGCAGCTCTGAGTCTCTATCGTGCGTATCCTCAATGAATTGCCGGTTACGTACCAAGGTAACCGGACCCCCCTGCCGCATGGCAAGTGACGTGCAACATGCAGTATTGACGTAGAAAGCTCCCATGGACTCCAGCCTCTTCAACCGTTTGCAGGCGACTCTGCTGGCCGTGGCTACGGCCGGCCTGATGGTTCTGGCGGTTCTGAACCTGCGCCAGGAGCGTCAGTTCCAGCAGCCTGACGACGGCGTCTGGTGGCGCGAGGTGGCCGGCGGGCTGCAGGCACAAAGGGTGCTGCCGGATATGCCCGGCGAGCGCGCCGGCATCCAGGTGAACGACCTGCTGACCGTGGTCAGCTCCGGCCACATGGATACGCCAATTGCGCATCTGGCCGACCTGGAGCGCGCTCTCTACCGGGCTGGCGTCTACGGCCAAGCCAACTACACCATCACCCGAGACGGCATCCGACTTGATTCACCCGTCAAGGTGATTCCCGTGCCGAGTGACCGCAGCATGTGGCCGGCGCAGCGCATCATCGGGCTCATCTATCTTGCCATCGGCATCTACGTGCTGTTCCGCCGCTGGACTGCACCCCGCTCCATGCACTTTTACCTCTTCTGCCTAGTCTCGTTCGCGCTGTTCACGCTGAAGTACACGGGCGAACTGGATGTGCTGGACTGGACGGTTTTCTGGTCGAATGTGCTGGCGGAGTGCCTGCAGCCCGCGCTTTTCCTGCATTTTGCGCTCAGCTTCCCGGAGGAACGGTTCAAGAATATCCGCCGCCTGTGGCTGCTGCCGCTGGTTTATGCGACCGGCGCCGGGCTGCTGGGGCTGTGGCTGTGGAACGTCGGGACGCGGCAGGCCTCCGGTCTGCTGCTGCACCGGATGAACCAGACGACGACCGCCTACGACGCGGCTTTCTACGTGCTGGCAGCGCTGCTGTTCCTCATCAGCTACCGGCGGGCGGACTCGCCGCTGCTGCGCCAGCAGTTGAAGTGGGTGAACGCGGGCACCCTGCTGGCGGTCGTTCCCTTTACCGTCTTTTATGCCGTTCCCTACCTCCTCAACCTGGATCCGCCCAAGCTGCTCACTGACCTGGCGGGCCTGTCGCTGGTCTTCCTTCCGCTCACCTTCAGTTGGGCCATCATCCGCTACCGGCTGATGGACACCGACCTGATCTTCAAGCGCAGCGTGGCCTACACGCTAGCCACTGGCGTGCTGGCCGGGGGCTACTTCGCCACCGTCGCGCTGGTCGGCGTGGTGGGCCACAATCTTATGCCGGAGGCAGCGCGTGAGTGGGGCCTATTCTTCCTGGTCGTGTTGGCAGCGGCCATCTTCGACCCGCTGAAGCGCAGGATTCAGGGATGGGTGGACAAGGCCTTCGACCGGCATCGCTACGACTACCGCAAGGCGCTGGTCGATTTCGGCCGCGGTTTGAACTCGGAGACGAATCTTGAGGCGCTGCTCGCGTCGATCGTGGAGCGGCTGCCGCGCACGCTGCTGGTGGCACGCGTCGCGGTGTTCATGACCGATGAGGTGGGCCGGCTGCGGCTGGCCGCCGCGCACGGGCTGCCGCCCGAGTTTGGCGCCGCAGAGAACGGTTCTGAGAATCGGCCTGAAGCCAAGCCCCTGGCGCTGGGCTTTCTCAACTTCGACCAGGCCGCAAGCCACTCACACATCTTCCTGGAAAACGCGCAGCAGGCGCTGCACCTGCCACCCGGCGAGCAACGCACCGCCGCGCTGCTGGACCTGAACTACTATCTCCCCTGCCGGGTGCAGGACGGCGATGCGACGCGCACCATCGCCGTGATCGGCCTGGGCCGCACCCTGGGCGGCGATTTTCTTTCCAGCGAGGACGTGGAGCTGCTGGAGTCGCTGGCCAGCTACATCGGCATCGCGCTGCAGAACGCGAGCCTGTACAACCGGCTGGAAGAGAAGATCGCCGAGTTCGAACGGCTGAAAGAGTTCAACGAGAACATCGTCGAATCCATCAACGTGGGCATTCTGGCGGTGGACCTGGGCGATCGCATCGAGAGCTGGAACGCGCAGATGGAGGCCATGTACGCGCTGAGCCGCGGCGAAGCCCTCGGCCAGGACCTCCGTTCCGTCTTTCCCCATGAACTGATCGAGGCCATGGAGGGCTTCCGCAGCGAGCAGGGCGTGCATCATCTCTACAAGTTCCCGCTGACCACCCGCGCCGGCGAGCAGCGCACCGCCAACATCGCCATCGCCCCGCTGCTGTCGCGGGACTTCGTCACCGTGGGCCGCATCATCCTGGTGGATGACATCACCGACCGCGTCTCGCTGGAGAACCAGCTGGCCCAGGCCGACAAGCTCAGCTCCATCGGGCTGCTGGCCGCGGGCGTGGCCCACGAGATCAACACCCCCCTGGCGGTCATCAGCTCTTACGCGCAGATGCTGGCCAAGCAGCTCAAGGGCGACGCGCGGTTGTCTCCGGTGCTGGAAAAGATCACCCAGCAGAGCTTTCGCGCCGCGGAAATCGCCAACGGCCTGCTGAATTTCTCGCGCACCTCGACCACCGAGTTCCGCGAGACCAACCTGAACCAGGTCATCCGCGACACCCTCTCGCTGCTGGAACACCAGTTCAAGACGACGCGGATCGACGTGGAACTGGAACTGAGCGAGGATCTGCCGACGATCAACGGCAACCCCGGCAAGCTGCAACAGGTGTTTCTGAACCTGCTGCTCAACGCCAAGGACGCCATGCCCGGCGGCGGCCGCCTGCGCGTGGCCACGCTGATGAACGGGCACGTGGAGGCGATTATCGCCGACTCCGGCTCCGGCATCGCGCCCGAGCACCTAAAGCGCATCTATGATCCCTTCTTCACCACCAAGACCACGCTGCGGCCCGGCGACCGGGGCGGCACCGGCCTGGGCCTTTCCGTCTCCTACGGGATTATCCAGGAACACGCCGGCAAGATTCATGTCGAGAGCGCGATCGGCGCCGGCACCACTTTTCATCTTGAGTTTCCGCTGTTAAGAAAGTCGGTCCATGTCTGAAGTTGATATGACTTTGAATCTGCCTGTTTCTTCGTCTGCCGGCGAGAGCCCGGCCGGAGCCAGCATTCTGGTGATCGACGACGAGACGGGCATCCGCGAATCGCTGGAAGTGCTGCTGACCCTGGAAGGCTACGGGGTGCGCATGGCCGGAGACGGCGAGGAAGGGCTGCGGATTCTGGATCAGGACAGCTTTGACCTGGTGCTGCTGGACCTGGCCCTGCCCGGCCAAAGCGGCCTGGAGCTACTGCCGCAGATCAAAGAACGCCAGCCGGAGCTGCCGGTGATCATGATCACAGCTTACGGCAGCGTGGACAACGTGGTCGAGTCCATCCGGGCCGGCGCGGAAAATTTTGTCCAGAAGCCGTGGGACAATGAGAAGCTGCTGGCCGACATCCGTTCGGCCATCGCTCGGCGCCGCGCCGAGGAAGAGAACCTGCAGCTCAAGCGCACGCTCAAACAGCGCTATAACTTCACCAACATCGTGGGCAAGAGCGACAGCATGCTGCGCGTCTTTGACCTGGTGGCGCAGGTTGCGCCGAGCCGCTCCACGGTTCTGATCCAGGGCGAAAGCGGGACCGGCAAGGAACTCATCGCCAAGGCCATCCACGCCAACTCCCCGCGCAAGGACAAGCCCTTTGTCCCCATCAACACCGGGGCCATGCCCTCGGAGCTGCTCGAGTCTACGCTCTTCGGCCATGTGAAGGGCGCGTTTACCTCCGCCATCGCCTCCAAGAAGGGCCTGTTCGAAGTCGCCAACGGCGGCACGCTCTTTCTGGATGAGATCGCCACCATGGGCATGGACACGCAGGCCAAGATCCTGCGCGTACTGCAGGACCGCCGCTTCATGCACCTGGGCGGCATCCAGGAGATTCAGGTCGACGTGCGCATCCTGGTCGCCACCAATGTCGATCTGCGCCAGGAGGTCCGCGAGGGCCGCTTCCGCGAGGATCTCTTCTACCGGCTCAACGTGATCTCCGTCGAGCTGCCGCCGCTGCGCGCCCGCCGCGAGGATATTCCTTTGCTGGCCCAGCACTTCCTCGACTTCTACTCAGCGGAGAACAACCTCGCGCCACGCGGGCTCTCCGCCGATGCGCTGCGCGCGCTGATGGATTACGACTGGCCGGGCAACGTGCGCGAGCTGGAGAACGCGATCGAGCGGGGCGTAGTGTTGTCCAGCGGCCCGGTCATCACCGCCGACCTGCTGCCCGGCCACATCACCGGCCGCACCTTCCAGGACGCGCTGCTCCAGCACAACCCCAACGCCTCGCTCTTTGACATCCTGGAAGACATCGAGCGCCGCATCATCATTGAAAAGCTGGAGCGCTGCAACTGGAACCAGACTGAGGCCGCCGAATTGTTCCGCATCCCGCTCTCCACGCTGAACCAGAAGATCAAGCGCCTGGCCATCGAGATCCGCAAAAAGGGCCGCGAATAGAAAAACAGCGAACAGGGCGTCTGTTCCATATTCCCTGTTCCTCGCCACGGCGAGCCTTCCACTTGTTCCCTGTTCGCCTCTCCCTAGCTGGAAAACACCAGCTTCGCGCCTTTCAGGAACTCCACGTGCAGCACGAAGTTTTCCTTGTGCTCGGCGCCGTTCAGCGTCACCTTCTTCAGAAACGCGTCGGGATTCGTGCTGTGCGCCTCAATCTGAATCTCGCGCCCCTCGGGATAGTGAATCACCGCCTTCTCAAACAGCGGCGCGCCCAGCGTCCACTCCGGCTTGCCCGGGCAGAGCGAGTAAATGCCCATCGAGCTGAGGATGTACCAGGCGGACATGGAGCCGGTGTCCTCGTCGCCGCAGAAGTTGTCGGGGGTGTAGAGCTCGTTGAGCGTGCGATGGATCCAGTGCTGCGCCAGGTCGCGACGGCCGGCCGCGGTAAACATGTAGAGCGCGTGGTGCGAAGGCTGGTTAGAGTGCGCGTATTGTCCGAAATCCACCGCGGCCATCTCTGACATCTCGTGAATCTCGCGCCCGTACATGCCTGCGTGGAAGATCGGCGGCAAGCTCACCAGCTCTTGCAGGTGAGAGAGAAAAACATCGCGCCCGCCCATGGCCTGCATCAGCCCCTGCGGGTCGTGGAGCACGAAGAAGCGGTACTGCCACGCGCCCCCCTCCACATACGGGCCGCCCCAGGTGTACTGGTCGAAGGGCTCGACCCAGGCGCCATCCGCATTCTTGCCGCACAGAAAGCCGGTGGCCGGATCGAAAACGTTCCGCCAGTTCCGCGAGCGCTTCTCGAACATCTCGGCGTCGGCCTCGAAGCCGGCGGCGCGCGCCACCTGCCCGATGCAGTAGTCGCCGTAGGCCGAGTCCAGTGTCTCGGCCAGGCCGCCCACCACCAGATCGCAGGGAATGAAGCCCAGCTTCTCGTACTCGGCCACCGCCGGACGGCCGTAGCCCAGCCCCGGTACGACGGGCTGCGTGGCCTGCTTCTTCAGTCCCGCGTAGGCAGCCTGCACGTCGAAGCCCTGGATGCCCTTGGCCACGGCGTCGCCAAAGACAAAATCGGTGGGGCTGCCGGTCATGCAATTGCGGTAGCCGGGGCAGGGGAACTGAGGCAGCCACCCGCCCTCCTTGTACGCATTGACCCAGGCCTGCAGAATCTCGCTCAGCCGCTCGGGATAGAGCAGCGTCATCATCGGGTACCAGGCGCGATAGTCGTCCCAGTAGCCATGGTCGGCATACATTACGCCGGGCTCGACCTTGCCGCTGTACACGCTGAAGTGGACGATGCTGCCCGCAGCGTCGCGCTCGTACCAGAGGCGCGGAAACAGCAGCGCGCGATACAGGCCGGAGTAGAAGACGCGTTGCTGCGAGTCGCTGGCGCCCTCAATGCGCACTCGGCCCAGAGCCTGCTCCCAGACCGCGGCGGCCTCGCTCTTCACCTGGTCGAACGGCTTGTCGCCGATCTCATTTTTCAGGTTGAGCATTGCCTGATCGAAGGAGATGAATGAAGTTCCCACGCGCAGGGTCACGGGCTTTGCAGCCTGCGCGGCAAAGCGTACCACTGCGATCTGCTGCCCGCGTACTTCTTTCACGTCGAAACTGGTGATGGCGGCATCGCAGCGGATCACGTAGTAAGCAGCAAAATTCTTCGGCACGCCGCCGCGATTTTCGCGGGTCAGCGCGGTGATGGCTCCGGAGGCTGAGTCCCAGTGCGCCTCGGCGTCTCTGCCGGGCAGGTCGATGTACACCCCGGCCGCGCCCGATTCCTCAAACGTGAAGCGCATCGCCGCGCAGCGCTCCGAGGGCGCCAGCTCCAGTACGCAGCGATAGCGCATCAGCCGGAGACTCAGCGCGTGGGGTGCGATATTCAGTTCCGCCGGCCGGTAAGACGAGGCCCGCGCCGAAGCCTCCGGCGCCGGGTCGCCGTTGAACGGCAGGAAAGTCGCTTGGCCGTAGTCGCCCAGCCACGGGCTCAACTGGTGGGTGCAGCGGATTCCCTGCAGGCGCTGGTCGTTAGGCTGGAAAAACCAGGGATTCATGTTGCTCGATTGCAGCGCCCAGTGCGCCATGGCGAAGGGAACGGCAATGATGGGCAGGGTGTTGCCGCGAGAAAACAACGAGGTGGAATCGGTTCCCTGCAGGGGATTCGCCAGTGCGACCAGCCCCGTCTGCCCGGGCTTCGTGCCGCTTTGCGCGCCTTTGAGGGGTTGCTGCTCTTGGCCTTCCGCAGCCGTCACCACCGGGTTCAGCGAGGAAGCCAGTGCCGCCGCTCCTCCCAATTTCAGAAAACTCCGCCTGCTCGCCGTGATGCCGTCCGCCATGCCTGCCTCCGGAAATTTCGCTCGTTGCCGGCCGCGTGCGCGCGGCAAACTGCCTTCCTCACCCCCGCACGCAGTCCCGGGGCATCGCAGGGACGCCCCAGACAATCCTACAACCGGCTGTCCTGCGAGGTCCTGTGCACACCCCCATGCGCTATTCTGTCCATGAACCGCGGCGCGGCTTAAGCAGGCAAATCTTATGGCTTTGGAAATCATCGACAGACCCGCCAAGCAGCTTGTGCTCACCTTGCAGGATTACTCCCTGTTCGCCTATCGGGCCTGGATGAATCTCTTCCGGCCGCCGCGCTACTGGGCGGACTTCCTGATCCAGGCCGACATCATCGGCGTCGGTTCCATTTCGATTGTCCTGCTCTCCGGCTTCTTCACCGGCGCAGTGCTGGCGCTGCAGTCGGCGGCCACGTTGGCGTCCTTCGGCGCCACCGCCGTCACCGGCCGGTTCGTCTCGCTCACCATGATCCGCGAGCTGGGCCCGGTGCTCACCGGCGTCATGGTCTCCGGCCGCAACGCCAGCTCCATGGCCAGCGAGCTTGGCTCCATGGTGGTCACCGAGCAGATCGACGCCATGCGCGCCCTGGGCGTGGACCCGATGCGCAAGCTGGTCACCCCGCGCCTGTTTGCCACCATCACCATGCTTTTCTTCCTCACCATCGTCGCCGACGCTTTCGGCATCCTGGGCGGAGCCTTCGTCACTATCTTCATGAACCACCAGGACGGGCCACAGTATTTCTCCATGGCCTGGGAATCGCTCCGCTACCCGGACATCGTCCAGGGATTGGTCAAGCCGCTGTTTTCCGGCTTCATCATCGCCTCCATCGGGTGCTTCTACGGCATGAGGACTTCGGGCGGCACTGAGGGCGTGGGCCGTTCCACGATTCAGGCCGTCGTTAATGCCTCGGTGCTGATCATCGTGGCTGACTTTCTGCTCACCCGCGTTTTGCTTGCTATCTTTTGATGAATCCGACGCTCACATCCTCCCAGCGCGACGACAGCCCGGCCGCCGATGCTTCGCCGGTGGTGGAATTCCGCCATGTCTCGATCGCCTTCGACGGCCCGCCGGTTCTTGAGGACGTGAGCTTCCGTGTCGCGCCGGGCGAAATGCGCATTCTGCTGGGACCGGCGGGCGTGGGCAAGAGCGTACTGCTCAAGCTGGTCAACCGCCTCTACCAGCCCGACCAGGGCAGCGTCCTGCTCTTCGGAGAAGATATTTCCGCTATGCCCGAGCGCGAACTTTTCCCGCTGCGCACCCGCACTGGCATGGTCTTTCAGGAAGGCGCGCTCTTCGATTCGCTCACCGTACGCGACAACGTCGCCTATCAGCTTATCGCCGAGCGCGTACCTGACGAGGAGATCGACCGGCGCGTTCATGAAGCTCTCAGCTTTGTCGAGCTGGACGAAACATTCGACCTGTTTCCCAGCAGTCTCTCCGGCGGCATGCGGCGCCGCGTAGCCATTGCCCGCGCCCTCATCCGCCAGCCGGAGCTCCTGCTCTACGACTCACCCACCGGCGGCCTGGATCCGGTCACATCGAACACTATCATCGAGCTGGTAATGAAGGGGCGCAACGTCTTCCACGCGGCTTCGCTGCTGGTGACGCACCGGCTGCAGGACGCGTTCGCGCTCTGCACCCACCGCTTTGATCCGCAGCAGCACGGCATGGTTCCTCTGCCCGAGGGCCACCCCGACCCCAATACGAGCTTCCTCATGCTTGAGGAGGGACGGCTCATCTTCGACGGCTCGTTGCACGAGTTGGTCCACACCGACAATCCATTCGTCCGCGAGTTTCTCGCCTAGAGATGGAAGCTGTCATGCGCCTGCACCTCGGCAAGGCCTGACCGGCTCAGATTCCATGCGCAAAGCGCCGAACCTCACTCATCTCGCCGCCCATTGCCGGCCGTATGCTCTCCATAGCCGCCAGCAATAAACGCCGAGATTCACCACGCAGACAGCCACCCCTGCGCTTGCCACCAGCCAACCGGGCAGGTCGGGATAGACGATCGCGTTCAGCAGGTGCAGCAGATGGCTCCCCTGGTAGGCGGCCGGAGTGGTGCGCGCGGTGAAATACTCCTCGGCCAAGGTCAGCGGACAGGGCCACGTACCTACCTCGGCAACAATGCCCCAGATGAGAGCCAGCACGTGGATTACGCTCCAGACGGGCCGCCGGCGCGTCCCCAGGGCGCCGAAGATGACCCCGAAGAGCCAGGCCGCGTGCACCGAGACCATGAGGATTGCCATCTGCAGCATCGCGCACACCCTACGCGTTCATGGTAGCGCCCGCAGGGTCAGGGCCGCCGTATTGAGCCTTCCGGCTTCCAAGGGCAGCTCGCAATCTGCTAGGCTGGCCTTCCCGGACTTCTACAGCAAGGCGGCGCGCATGGCCTTTCCCTTTGAGGGATTCGATTTTCTCCGACTCGACGCAAGCTTCAGCGAAGACGAGTTGCTTGTCCGCAGCACCGCGCGCGACTTCGTCGACGACAATCTGGTGCCCATCATCGGCGACTGCTTTCGCGAGGGCCGCTTCCCGCGCGAGCTGGTTCCCCTGATGGGCGAACTGGGCTTCTTCGGCGCAAACCTCGAGGGCTACGGCTGCGCCGGCATGTCGAATGTCGAGTACGGGCTGGTGATGCAGGAACTGGAGCGCGGCGACTCTGGCCTGCGCAGCTTTGTCAGCGTGCAGTCGGCGCTGGTGATGTACCCGATTTACACCTTCGGCTCCGAAGAGCAGAAAAACACCTGGCTGCCGGCACTGGCCCGAGGCGAAAAGATCGGCTGCTTCGGGCTGACCGAGCCCGGCTTTGGCTCCAACCCGGGCGGAATGACCACGACTGCCCGCAAAGTGGGCGATGAGTACATTCTCAACGGAGAAAAGATGTGGATCACCTCCGGCTCCATCGCCGATGTGGCCATCATCTGGGCCAAGGTCGAACAAGAGGACCAGCGGGTCCGCGGATTTCTGGTGGAGACCGGCCGGCCCGGCTTCAGCACGCGGGATGTACATGACAAATGGTCGCTGCGCGCCTCGGTGACCAGCGGCCTGGTGCTCGCGGACGTGCATCTGCCGGCGGCCAGCGTGCTGCCCGGCACGGACGGTCTCAAGAGCCCCTTAATGTGCCTCAACCAGGCCCGCTACGGCATCAGCTGGGGTGCGCTGGGCGCGGCCATGGACTGCTATTCGACCGCGCTGCATTATGCCAGGCTGCGCAAGCAATTTCGTAACGAGCCGATTGCCAGCCATCAGCTCATCCAGGAAAAACTTGTCTGGATGGCGAGCGAGATCAGCAAGGGCCAACTGCTAGCGCTGCACGTGGGACGGTTGAAAGACGCCGGCAAAGCGGGCCACGAACACATCTCCATGGCCAAGCGCAACAACGTGTGGATGGCGCTGGAGTGCGCGCGCATGGCCCGCGACATTCTGGGCGCCAACGGCATCACCGATGACTACCCGATCATGCGGCACATGATGAACCTGGAGTCGGTGAAGACCTACGAGGGCACACACGACATTCACACGCTGATCCTGGGCCAGCACCTGACGGGAATCGCCGCATACTAAGCAATGGTGAGCCGTGCGGGCGGCGGTATATGCTCGCAGGGCGGAGAAAATCGAAACGCGGCTCAAAACTTCTGTGAAAAATCCTGCCAGAACTCTTTCCTGTTTTGTGAAAATCGCCAAAAGCCTCTCGTGTCTCCGGCGGAACCGGCTGCTGTTCTTCGCTTCGACCCTTGCGCTCGTGTTTGCCGCCGGCCAGTACGGATTCTGCACGCCGCAACCAATCCCTGCGCCAGCGGAGAACTACCTGCAGATCGTCGGCCGCACCTACGCGCTGGACAGCCCCGAGGTTCCGCCCGCCGTTCTGAAGGCGCTGAATCAGCCGGCTCCAGCCATATTCAAAGATAGCCGCAGAATCCTGTGGCAGGCCACTCCGGATGGGCTGGTGGAGACCGGTCCCGGCGGCTCGAATAAAATCTGGACCGGGCAGGAGGGCCTGCCGATTCTGGCGGTCACAGGAGTCGCCAGCGCGCAGTCGGGCAAACTCTGGCTGGCCACCGTGCACGGAGCGATTCTTTTCCTGCCCGGCGCGGCGGCAGGCGCGCGGTCGTACTACTTTGAAGGTCGGCGCTACTTGCCAGATGACGACGTGCGCGGAATCGTGGCGGGCAGGAACCATGCGTGGATCCGCACCCGGACCGGCATTGCGTATATCGGCTTTGAGCCCTACAGCCTGGAGCGGAAAAGCGTCCTCTTTGAGCAGCGCATTGCGCAGCGCCATTACCGCTACGGCCTCGTCTCGCCCTGCGACCTGCTGCGGCCGGGTGATCCGGCCTCGTTCCGCATGACCCCGAATGATAACGACGGCCTGTGGACCTCCATCTACGTTGCGGCCGAGTGCTTCCGCTACGCAACCACCCATTCGCCCGATGCGCTCAGGAATGCGCAGACCTCGCTTGCGGCCATGCTACGGCTGGTTGCCATCACCGGCATTCCCGGCTTTCCGGCGCGTTCCATGCGGCACAAGGGCGACTACCGCTCTGCTGACGGCGAGTGGCACTGGACGCCCGACGGCCAGTGGGAGTGGAAGGGCGACACCAGCTCCGACGAGCTGGTCGGCCACTTCTTCGCCTACTGGGTCGCGTACAACCTGCTGCCCGACGGCCCCCAGCGCGCCGCCATCCGCGCGGCGGTTGCGAGCGTCGCCGGCGGCTTGATCGAGGACCATGAGCAACTGATCGGCTACGGCGGGCGCGTCACCACCTGGGGCCGCTACAACCCTGACTACATGAAGACACTCAGCCCCAACGAGCGCGCTCTCGACTCTGCCGAGCTGCTCTCGCATATCCGCGTGGCCTACGCGATCACCGGCGACAAAAAATTCCTCGACGCCTACCGGCACATTGGGATCGACCTGGGCTACGTGAGGAACATCACGGAGATTCCAGCTCAGACTCCGCACGATAACAACTTCTCCGACGAAGAGCTGGCGTTTCTCTCGTTTTATCCGCTGGTGAGCGCAGAGAGCGATCCGGCGCTCCGCAGCCCGTACCAGGCGGCGCTGGCCACGCTGTGGCGGCGGGTGCGCGATGAGAAGAGCCCGCTATGGAACTACATCTACGCGGCCGGCGCCGGCTCCAGGGACTACGACTGCGCCGCATCTCTGCAGGCGCTCCAGCGCATTCCGCTCAGCACCGTGAACTGGACGGTGGTGAACTCCGGGCGCGCCGGCCTTGCGCTGCGCCCGGACAAAGATCGCTTTGGCCTGGCGCAGGCCGTGGAGAGCATTCCGCCCAACGAGCGCCGGACGATGAAATGGAACGACAATCCTTTCGTGCTGGACGGCGGCAACGCCGGCAAGCGCGAGGACGATGGAGCGTTCTTTCTGCTGCCCTACTGGATGGGCCGCTACAACCATTTGCTCACCTGTCCGCGGTAATCCAGCATGCCTCGCGGCAAGCCTTTCCGGTAAACCGGCGCAGCCCCGCGCAAACACTCATCGACAATTCATGCCCGATGCGGCATAGTCTTTATCCATGCCGAATTTTTCTTCTGGCTCCCGCCTTTTCATGCGAGCGTCGCTTGTGGCGACAGCGCTTGCGGTCCTGTGCGTGGCTCTCGCGGCGCAGCAAGCGGCGACCCAGCCGCCCGCGCCCATCGTTCTCCACGCCGCTCGGCTGCTGCAGGTGGACACCGGCAAGATTCTCCGGCCCGGAGAGATTCTGGTCGAGGGCGAGCGCATCCGCGCCGTGGGCTCATCGGTGGACCATCCCCAGGGCGCTACTGTCATCGACCTGGGCGACACCACGCTTTTGCCCGGCCTGATCGACGCGCATGTGCACTTGTTTCTGCACCCCGGCGCCGAGGACATGCAGACGGTCCGCGAGTCGGTTCCCTGGCGCACCATCCTGGCCGAGCAGGCCGCCAAAGCCGACCTGATGGCCGGGTTCACCGCCGAGCGCGATATGGGCACGGAGGGCGCAGGCTCGGCCGACACGGCCGTCCGCGACGCCATTGACCAGGGTTTGATTCCCGGCCCGCGGCTGCGCATCAGCGGCAACGCCATCAGCATCCTGGGCGGCCACGAGGACGCGGTTCACTTCAACCCCGCCCAGCACGTGCTCTCCAACGCCGACTACGCCGACTCGACCGCCGAGCTGATCGAGGTCATCCGCCGGCAGCACAAGGAAGGATCGAGCTTCGTCAAAATTTACGAGACCGGCGAAGACCAGATGGTGGATGGCGTTCTGCAGACTCCTTACCAGTACACGGAGGCGCAACTGGCCGCAGCGGTCGCGGAGGCGCATCGCCTGGGCACGGTGGTCGCGGTGCACGCCATGGGCGAGCCGGGCACGCTCTACGCAGCGCAGGCCGGCGTTGCCTCCATCGACCACGCCACACAGCTCAGCAACTCAACCATGCGGCTGATGCGCGAGAAACACATTCCCGCTGTGCCCACCTTCGCCATCTTCGATTACTTTGCGCACCACGCCACTTCAGCCACGGAAGCGGCCAGCGAAAGCGCGATGCTGAACTACAAGATTGCCGAATTCAGGAAGCAGATCGCGGCCGGCATCCCCTTTGCGGTGGGCACGGACGTGGGTCCGTTCCCACACGGCACGCAGGCTGTCGAAATGGAGCTGATGGTGCGCTACGGAATGACGCCGCTGGCCGTCTTGCAGGCCGACATGATTGAAGGTGCGCGGCTGCTCGGCTGGGAGGGCCAGATCGGCGAGTTGAAGCCCGGCTACTTCGCCGACGTCGTCGCCGTGCCCGGCAATCCGCTGGACGACATCACGGCGGTGGAGCACGTACGGTTTGTCATGAAGGGCGGACAGGTGGCGCGGCGTTGAAACACTTGGTCCTCGTCGGTATGAAAAATGCGCTCAGACAACGCTGCGGTAGCGCTCCAGCACGCCTTCCTGCGTCACAACACCTTCGATCTGGCCCAGATCGGCGCGGCTGACCACCGGCACCAACGGCCAGCGGTCCACGTAGCGCAGGGCCATGTCGAGCGGCTGGTCGGGATGCAGGCAGGGGATTTGGCGATCCTCAAGCATCATCATGGTAATGAAGCTGAGGCTGTCCTTACCCTCCTGCTGAGCCTGCTCAATCTGGGATTCGAGCTCTTTTCGGGCGATGCTGCTCCAGCCGGAGGGGTGGAGGCGAACGAGAAGCACGTCCGGGATTTTGGGCTGGGCAAGCTGGGAGGCCCACTCGGTCTGCGCGGTGGCATCGAGGATGGGAGCCGGCGGGGTCTGCATCGCGTCTTCCACGCGCAGAATGCTCTCCTCGCGCTGTTCCTCCATGGAGGGCAGCTCCAGGCCGTCCTGCCGGGTGAGCAAATCGAAGACCGCGGTCGGGAAGATGGCGCGCGAGATCACGTAGGAGAACGTATTGGCGACGATGACCGGAAGGATGATGGAGTAGTTGCCGCTGACCTCGAGGACCATAAAAACTGAGGTCATCGGCGTGCGCAGGAATCCGGCAAAAAGCACGCCAATGCCCACCAGCGCGTAGGTGCCGGGCGACCAGCTCAGGTGCGGCAGCAGCGCGTGTTCGGCGCCGCCCACCGCGGCTCCGAACATGGCGCCGATGAACATGACAGGCGCGAACAGGCCGCCGGGAGTTCCGCTGACAAACGAGAACAGCGTGGCCAGAATCTTGCACAGCGCCAGAATGGCCAGAAACTGCCAGGTGAACTGGCCGTGAATGGCCTCGTCCATGTACTCGTAGCCCGCGCCCATCACCTGGGGCGCGCCCAGCACGGCGATGCAGCCGATAAGCAGGCCGGCGACGGCAGGCTGGAAGTACTGCGTCCATGGGGGCAGGCTCTTGCAGCGCGGGCGCAGCAGCGCGATGGCGCTGGCCATCACGACCGAGGCCAGCCCGCCGACGATGCCGAGAATGGCGTAGGCGATCAGCTCCGAGGGCCGCCGCATCTCCACCACCGGAATCCGGAACAGCGGCTCCGAGCCCAGGAACCAGCGCAAGACCACAACGCTGGAGATGGCCGAAAGGACGATGGAGCCGAGAATGCCCGCGGTCCAGCGGCCGATAACCTCCTCGATGACAAACAGAATCGCGGAGATGGGCGCATTGAAGGCAGCGGCCAGGCCGGCCGCGGCGCCCACCGGGGCGATAAGGCGCATGCGCTCACGGGAGAGGTGAAGCCATCGCCCCAGCGCCGACGACAGGCTGGCGCCAATCTGCAGCGAGGGGTCCTCCGGCCCCAGCGAGTGCCCTGCGCCGATGGCCAGCGCCGAGGTGATGAACTTGCCGATCGCCGTGCGCAAGGGAATATAGCCGTTGTAGATGAAGACCGCGGCCTTGGTCTGGTTCACGCCGCTGCCCCGCGCCGTGGGAAAGACGTGAATCACCAGAACGGCGATGACCAGGCCGGCGAGGGTCGGCGCCAGGATGAGCCGTATGGTCGACGGCTGCGCGCCCGTTCCCAGCAGGTAAATCCGGCACCAGTCCATGGCGTAGTGAAAGCAAACAACGGCCAGCCCGGAAAAGATGCCGATGAAGACCGACAGCACCAGGAAGAAACGATCCTCGCGAAAGACGAGACTGAGCAGAGAGCCGCGCAGGCCGGTGAATTGCGCAGGAGCGTGCCGTGCGGTATCCGCCGTGGCGCTGGATGAATGCATGGACGAAGCCGCCACGTCAGGACCCCTCACGCATGTTCGCGATCAACAGCAGGGCGGTATCGGCTTGGTCAGGCGGGCCGCAGACGCCTGCAGTCTGATGTTCAATTTCAAAGACCAGTTCCACCGCGGCCTGCACCCGGTCAGGATCCTGGCGGAGACCGCCCCGAGTGATATGCGGCTTCAACTTCATCCAGTTCTGGTGCAGCGCCTGCCAGGGCGCCAGCCCGGGAGAAGAAGAAAGCACGGTGCAGGCGTCCAGCCGTGCGCCGGCAGCGGCAAAGTCTTCCTCCACGGCGCGGTCGCGCTCGGCAGCCGTGATTCCCTGCCGGTAAGGGTCCATCTGGAGCACGCGATCGGCGATGGTGAGCAGCCTTGCGCTGGCTGTATCGTTGGACGCGCCCTCGATCGCCTCGCGCAGGTAGCGCGCAGCCTCGGGATAACGTGCCAACTCGAAGGCGGCCCGTCCCGCCCCGGCCAGGGCAGCCTGGTTGTGCGGATCGCCGCGCAAGCTCATTCGGTATTCAGCCAGGGCATGCTCGCTGTCCTGAGCCTGCAGAAACAGATCGCCCACGTGGGCGCGCTCGGCCGGGTCGTCCCCAAGATTCGCGGAGAGAGCGATCAGCTCCGCCTGCGCCTGCTGGTAGGCGTGATCGCGCAGCAGCAAGTTGATTAGCTCAAAGCGCGCACTCTGGCGCTCCGGCTCCTGGTTGGCGGGCCAGATCGAGTAGATGGCGTCGTGATAGAAGCGGATCGCTGGCTCGGTTTCGCCCTTGGTGGCGGCGATGCGGGCCAGCTCGACGTTGACCTCGCCGTCCTCCGGATGGCGCTCCCAGAGGCTGGTCAGGTAGGCCTCGGCCTCGTCGTACTTCTCCTCGCCCATCAGCGCCTGGGCCAGGTGAAACTGGTACTCGTCATTGTCCCTAGAGTAGAGAAGCGCGGTGCGGAAGTCGTTGACTGCGGGAGCAAAGCGGCGGGCTTGCAACTCCATGGAGCCGCGCGACGACCAGCGGCCGGCCAGCGCCTGCTGCTGAGCGTTGTAGGCGCGGGATAGGCCGCCGACGCCGAGAAAGAGGAGGACGGTAAGAACAGTCAGGAAGGCAAGGGCGAGCGGCTGACTGGTGGCAAAGGCGCGGAGATTCAGCCGGCTTGAGCCTGAGGTCATGCCGTCCCTCCTGGCTGCCGAAACAGCCGCGGCCGGAATGTAAAGCCGCGCACGGCGCAGACGTGCGGGCGCACGCAGAGTGCAAACCGGTCAGATGTAAGACGGACTTGGGAAAAAGGAGACAATCGACGCAGTTCTATTTTAGCAAACCGAAGTATCGGGGAACCTTCGCATCAATGGTCCGGCGCCGTGCGGCGGAACGAACTGCCGCTCCCACGCCCGCGCTTCCGGAGCGCTCAAGGCCGGCCACGGATCCACCGCGCGCCGGTTTACACAGCAATCGTAAAACTGTCTTCCGTCCGCGTCACGGCGTTATAAAGCGTATCGCGCTCGACAGGAATCCGGCCGGCCTCGGTTATCAGCCGGCAGAGCTCCTTGCGGGTCATCCCCTGCGGCGTGGTGGCGCCGGCGTCATGGTAAATCTTCTCCTCGATCACCGTGCCGTCCAAGTCATCGGCCCCGAAGCGCAGGGCGATCTGCGCGATCTTGGGGGTGAGCATCTGCCAGTAGGCTTTGATGTGTGGAAAATTATCCAGCAGCAGGCGGCTCACTGCGATCTGGCGGATGTCGGAAAGTCCGGTGGTTACGGGCAGGTGGTCGAGGGGTGTGTTCTCGGGGTGAAATGCCAGCGGGATGAAGGCCTGAAAGCCGCCGGTCTCATCCTGTACCGCACGCAGCCGGAGCAGATGGTCCACCCGGTCCTCGTCATTTTCTATGTGACCGTAAAGCATCGTCGCGTTGGATTTGAAGCCCATCTTGTGGGCCAGCCGCGCCGTCGAGAGCCACTCTTCACCGTCGATCTTGTGGTCGCAGATGATGGAGCGCACGCGCGCGGCAAAGATCTCCGCGCCGCCGCCGGGCATAGAGTCGACGCCGGCCTCGCGCAGCTTCTCCAGCGTCTGCTCGATGGTCAGCTTGGCGCGCCGCGCCAGGAACGCCACTTCGACCATTGTGAATGCCTTGATGTGAACCTTGGGGAAGCGCTGCTTGAGGCCACGCACCAGGTCGAGAAAATACTCGAAGGGCAGATCGGGGTGCAGGCCGCCGACAATGTGAAGCTCGGTGACCGCCTCGGTCAAGCCGGTTGCCGCTGTCGCCCAGGCCTCTTCCAGGGCCATGGTGTAGCCGGCGGGGTCGCCCTTCTTGCGGCCGAAGGCGCACAGCTTGCAGGCCGCCACGCAAACATTGGTGGGGTTCAGGTGGCGGTTGATGTTGTAATACGTGACGTTGCCGTGCATCCGCTCGCGGACGTGGTTGGCCAGCCAGCCGACGGCCAGCACGTCCGGCGTGGCGTAGAGGGTGAGGCCGTCGTCGAAGCCGAGCCGCCCGCCGGCCAGCACTTTGGCGGCAATCGGCTGCAGCCGCGGGTCGTGGGTGCGGAAGGAGCGGCCCTCCAGGGCGATCGTTTCGCGGAAAACTGCCGGCTCAGCCTGCATATTCCGATGATACAGAAAATGCAGGTTTGCTTACACTCTCCTGGAACCCGGTTATTGGGCTTCGCTCTCCAGGCCGGTTGCCTGCGGCTCCAGGATCACCCCGTCGTTCAGCGTTGCAGCCACCAGACGGCCGCCTGCGGAGCGAACCAGAGCGACCTTCCAGCCGGTCTGCCACCAACGCCAGCTCAGCGTTTTCGGGTCAATGGCATAGATCAATTCGCTCTCCCCCGAGCTGACCAGCACTTTGTTGGTGTGCGCATCATAGAAGAGGTCGTTAATATCGCGGAATGGGAGCCGTTCCAGCCACATCCAGGATTTTGCATGCTCGCGCAGGAAGTAGACGCCCTCGCTGGTTCCCAGCCAGAGCGTGCCCTCGGCCGAATAGGCCACGCAGTCGATGCGGGTGATGCCGATAGGAATCTCGACGGGCGTCCACGTCTGGCCGGAGTCGGTGGAGAATGCCAGCCCGTCGCGGCGCGCCGCGGCCATCGCCGAGCCATGCACGGCGATGGAGAGGTAATCGTCCTCGCCCGCCACCGGACCGCCCTGCCAGGTCGCGCCCTGGTTCCGGCTGGTGAACAGGCCGATGCTGGTGGAGGCCAGCCAGACATCGCTGGAGAGATCGAGGGCATTCACCCGGGTGTCGAGCTGATAGACCGAGTCCTTCACCTCTTTCGCCACGTTGACGCGCTGGTGATCGATGGTTTTCGTGACGATCTTCTCGATAGTGTTGGCGATGGTATTGCGCGGTTGCCAGGTGGGCGAATCGCCCGCCAGGCCGGCGTCGAGCGCGAAGATGCCGTGACTGGTTCCGGCAAAGACTGTCCCGTCCGGCGCCTGGGCCAGGGCAAAGACGTCGCGGCCGTCGAGCCCGCCGCCCGGCCCATCGCCGATCTGCTCCCAGTCCGCTCCACCGGAATCGGAGACGAAGACGCCGCCGAAGCTCTTGTCGTTGACCACGCCCGCATAGAGCCGGGAGGGATTGCGCCGGTCCGCCAGCAGCGCCTCCACCTGCCGACCGGAAAATCCCGTGTTCGAAGCGGTAAAAGTGGCTCCGCCATCGTTGCTGGCCAGCACTCCGCCGCGATCGGTGGCCAGCAGCACATGGTCGGAGTCGGCGGGATCCACAAAGATGTCGTTGACGATGACATCGGGAGCCGTCATGCGCATGAAGGTCCGGCCGCCGTCCATGGTCTTGTACAGCCCTTCGGTGGTTCCGGCGTAGACAATCTCGTGATTCTGCGGGTCCTGCTTGAGCACCCGGGTCCGCCGCGCGGTGGAGGGTATGCCCGCGATCTTGTGGAACAGCTCGCCGGAGTTCTCGCTCTTGTAGATGCCGCTGCAAGCGCTCAGAAAGGTGACCTGCGGCGTAACCGGATCGAGGATGATGGAGAAAACATCCGAATCGTCGATCAGTCCCCGCTTGATGCTGTGCCACATCTTGCCCCCGTTCATGGTCTTCCAGGGCAGATGCCAGGTGCCGGCAAAGACGATGTCTGGATCGTCCGGATCGATGGCCAGCGATTCGATCTCATGAATTTCGTGGCTACCGGGTGGGCTGACAAGCGTCCAGGAAACGCCGGAGTCGGAACTGCGGAAGACGCCTTCCAGGGTTCCGGCGTAGAGGATCGCCGGATTCGAAGGCGCCTGGGCAAAGGCGCGGATCGACTGCCCGCGCAGTCCCTCGACCTCGCTCCAGGCATGGCCCCCGTCGTGGCTCACCCACAGGCCGCCGTCATCGCGGTCCGCCCTCCAGGCGGCGACGTAGATGGTGGCAGGATGGGCTTCATCCACGACGATATGGTCGAGAATGAGGCCGTCGGCCGCGCCGATGCGGGCAAGACGGCGCCAGTGCGCGCCGGTGTCCGTGGATTCGTAGATCCAGCTATTGGTGGTGCCCAAGTAAAGGTGGTTGGGGTGTCCGGGGACCTGGGCAAAGGAGCGCCCGTCACCCCCGTCGGGGCCAACCGGGCCCCATGGGGCCTGCGCCGACAAGGCTTGCCCTCCCAACGCAACGATCCACGTCGCAACAGCCAGCGCCAGCCAGCCGCGCCAGCTCAGAGAATCAGGGAATCGCTTCACTCGTCTCTTCAAACAATAAACTCCACGGCTCAAAAAAGAAAACCCGGACACAAGGAGACGCACAAAACCAAAGAGGCTGACCGTCTTCCCGGTCAGCCTCAAACGATTGCAGAAGCATGGTTGATGTTTGCGTTCGCCAAGCTTTTTTGGTTCCGGTATAACTTGACGAACGCATTCGCTTCAAGTCAGCGCCCCCGCCGGCTTACTGCGGGTTGGCGGAAGAGGCCGCCTTGTGGTGGTGGACCGGTGCGGCGCCCAGGGGTTTGCGCACCTGAGGCTTGATCACCGACTCATCCACCGGTGTGGTTCCAGGCACATCCGCCGAGAAGCTTGCGCCGGCGGGCACCAGGTAGTCTTCCACGGTCTGGCTGTCTGAGGTACCGGTGGCCACACTGATGCGGGAGGCATCGATGCCCTTATCGGTGACCAGGTACTCCTTGGTGTTGGCCGCGCGCTGGGCGGCGTACTCCGCCCCCTTGGCGTGCCGGTGGCTCCGCTTGGGAGGAGTCCTTTCCGCGGTGGTTGACTCGCCGACCACAACCACCTTGGCGTCGGGCTGCTGCTGCAGGTCTAGGGCGACCTGATCCAGGCAGGCCTTCGCCTCGTTGTCCACGCGCGTCGGCCGCTTCGTATCGGTGGCAAAGCTGATTGAGCACAGCGCCTGCGTATGCGGCAACGGCGGCGGCGGCGGCGGCGGCGCTAGAATGGTGAGGGTGGTCGAGGAGGTCGCCGTGTGACCCTTGTCGTCCGATACGTTGCAGGTGATTCCCACCGCACCCGTCGGCGCACCTGCCGAAGAGTATTCCGCCGTTGTCCCGCTGCCGCTGATGGTACCCGCCGTAGCCGAGTAGCTATAGGTCAACGGACGGTTTTGAGGGCTCATCGCAGTTGAGCTAATGGTGCTGGTGTCGCCCGGCCTGATGGTCGTGGGATTGGCTGAGCAGCTGATCGTGGGCGGCTCGAAGGCCTTCACCGTATAACCCGCCGAGCAGTCCGCGGACTGGCCGGGTTTCAAGCCTTCCTTGCCCTTCTTGCCCTCTTTGACGTTGGCATTGACAGTGTACGAACCGGGACCCAGAGACGCCGTATTCACCGTGGCCGAAGTGCCGCTTCCAGTTACGCCATCTCCGCTCCAGCCGTAAATCACATTGTTGTCCTTTTTAGTGCTCACCGACCCCGCAGTCGCGGTTACCGTGAGGGGTTCGCCAGGGTAGACGGCGGGGGCGCTTGCGTTGCACGCAACCGTGATGGGAGGCTGCTTCTTGCACCCCATCGGTAAAAGGCCGAGCACCATCGCCGCCGAGACCAATGAAACAGTCTTCAAATTCCACGCATCCATGTCATTCTCCTTCGCATTCTGCCGCTTGGCCGTAACCTCTAGGCACATCTGTTGTGATTGGGGGGCGCACATGCGCCCCCCTCATCTGATCTACTTCGCTTTCTTTTCCATGGCTTTCTTGCTGGGCGCTGGAGCTGTTGCGCTCAGAAGAGTCGATGCATCAACAGCGTTGAACGGATAGAGCTGCTCCGACTTTTGGCCTGTGGTGCTGAGCGTAATGTCCACACGGCGGTTTTGCGCCAAAACAATGACTTTCAATTGGCGTAGAACCTTCTGCCGCTGGGCGTCGGTCAGTTCAGTGTTTTCATTGACCAGAGCCTTCACCTGGTCGGCGGAGAGTTCCTGCTCTTTGCCCTCGGCGCGTGTATCAATACTGCCTTCGGGAACACCCTGCGCAAGCAGGAATTGCTTTACGCGATTGACACGGCGTTCAGTGAGCGCCTGATTGTACGCGACCGATCCCCGCACGTCCGCATGGCCGGTCAGGGTCAGGTGGGCATCCGGCTTGATGGCGAGATAGTTCTTGAAATCCGTAGCCAGGGTGGTCAGAGTTTGTTGCTGGCTTTCCACCAGACCGCCCTCGGGATGCTGCGCCGTAGGCTGAGCGGTTGCGAAGAATACACTGTGCAGCGAGAGACGGGCCTCAAGCCGAAGCTGCTCTGGCGAGGGTTCCGGCGGTGGTGGCGGAGCAACGATAGTGATCATCGCGTTTGCGGTTGCTCTATTGCCCTTGTCGTCCGCTACGTTGCAGTTGACGTTCACAGTGCCGGGCGCGGCTCCGGTCGAATCGAAACTCGCAGTTGTGCCGGTCCCGTTGATCGTCCCGGACGAAGCCGTGTAGGTATACGTCAGCGGACGGTTCTGCGGGCTCATCCCGGTTGCCGTGATGGTGCTGGTCTGGCCCGGCTGGATGGTGCTGGGGCTGGCCGAGCAGCTGATGGTCGGCGGCTCAAAGGCCTTCACGGTAAAGCTGGCCGAGCTGCTCGCGCTCTGGCCCGGCTTCAGGCCTTCCTTGCCCGGCTTGCCTTCCTTCACCATGCACTGCACCGTGTAGGTGCCGGGCGCCAGTGAGGCGGTGGCCACGGTCGCGGTGGCGCCGCTGCTGGTCACGCCCGCGCCCGTAAAGGAGTAAACCGCACTCAGCTTCGGATCAAGCCCACCGGCCGTCGCCGTTACGGTTACCGGGTCGCCGGGGAAGACCGATTCCGGATTCGCTGAGCAAGCCAGCGTCACCGGCACGGGCGGGGCAAGTGACCCGATGTGGAACACCAGGCCGGCGCTCAGTCGCGCCATGTTGACGCTCGTCGCCGGATAGCTGGGGCCATTGACGCCGATCCCTGCACCGGAACTGGGGAAAGACTCACGCGTCCACTGATAATCCGCCTGGAAAATGCGAATCGCAAGATGATGCTGCAGCAGCGGCGTTTCGTAGTCCAATCCGCCACCGACGGTGATAACCGGGCCCCATACATCGTTATATCCAAGACCATACGCGCCGGCCTGCTCCGCTCCGACCAGTGCATGGACGAACGCAGTAATGTTGTCGGAAGGGAAACGCCCGATGATGCCACCCGAACCACCGCTGAAATCATTCTGCGGCTGGGTCCCCGTTACGACTCCGTTCTCCGGGCGCAGCAAGTGCTCATCTCCCTCGAGTGTTACGCCCACATTTTTGTTGAAGTACCGCGAGATGCTTAAAATCGCGCCCATGTTGATGGCGTTGAAGGTATCCGGCCCGACCGTTGCCTTGGGGGCAAGATAGCTGTAGCCCGCGAAGATATCCCACTTGGAAGGCGGATCTCCGGATGCGGTCTTCCCACTCGGAGCGGCGGTCACCTGTGCGCTGAGTGCTACGGGCAGGATGGCTGCAAACACCAGAGCCAGTATCCGCCCAACCGATCTCGAAACGTGCGTATCCAAGCGTTCATCCTCCGCAATTCAACTTGATAACCAGATGGAAAGAGCGATTGCGGACATCATCGAAATCTGAAGATTCTGAACCAAATGCGCAATGAAAGGCTGACTGGATGCTCCCGACATCCACATTATTAGCATGAAAGCATTTCCACCCAACCACAATTTTTTTCAACGAGTTGTCGCGCATATGACCTTACGCGAACCACTCGTAATGAATGATGGTTACCTTTGTAATCCCCCGGGGAATCAGCCGCCATACCCTTGTCTCAGGCATTCAATGTCTTGAGCAGGCTGCGCGGCTCTCTTTGTATCTTCTCTTGTAGAAGCGTAATTGCATATAAAAGTTGCTCGGGGCGTGGCGGACATCCTGGTACATACACGTCAACCGGGATGACCTGATTCACTCCCTGCACTAGGGCGTAGTTGTTGAAGACCCCGCCGGAGGTGGCGCAGGCGCCCATGGAGATGACCCATTTGGGCTCGGGCATCTGGTCGTAGAGGCGGCGAATCACCGGGGCCATCTTCTGCGAGACGCGCCCGGCGATGACCATCAGGTCGGACTGCCGCGGCGAGGGCCGGAAGACCTCCGCGCCGAAGCGCGCCACGTCGAAGCGAGAGGCGCCCATGGACATCATCTCAATGGCGCAGCAGGCCAGGCCGAAGGTCATGGGCCAGACAGAGTTCTTGCGGATCCAGTTGACGGCGAAGTCCAGCGACGTGAGGAAGACGCCCTCGTGCTCCTCGAAGCCGTAGTTGACCTCCCTGAGCTTGCCGCGATTCAGCACGCTGCTCTCCAGCGCCCCGAAAAGATAACGATCGCGTTCCGCAACATCCGCCATGTCTCTACTATACCTCCAGCTCCGGCGCTGCCGTCGGTGGCCGTCGCGGGCTAGCGCAAAAGAAATAAAAATGCCATCAGGACTTTCGTGTTTTTGCGGTAATCATGTAAGATTTGACGCAATATTGCCCTTGCCTGAGATGGTAGCCGCTGCGGCTGCCCGGCTCACTGGGTTTTCTCCTCCGGCAGCTATTCGGAGGCAGGTGGATGTGTGCTGCCGGCGCGATGCAATCATCGCATCCTGATCCGGAATGGCGGCCGGAACTCCGCCAAAGCACATGGGGCCAAAGCGCCCTATGCCATGCAGGAGTGAAGCCGTCCATGTGTCGCTGTCGCTCAAAATTGCTGTTCGGGCTCTTGTTCTTGTGCTTTCCCATCCTGGCTCACGCGGTGGCGCCCAACCTGCACGGAGCCCCTTCGGCCCCGGCTACCCAGGCCCAGATTGAGGCCCTGCAGCAGGCGGTCCAGAACGCACAGGCCTCCGGCGACAACGCTTGGATGCTGATCTCTGCCGCGCTGGTCCTGCTGATGACCGCCCCCGGCCTGACCCTCTTCTATGGCGGCCTGGTGCGGCGAAAGAACATACTCGGCACCATGATGCAGAGCTTTGCCATGATGGGCCTGATCACCGTGCTGTGGGCGCTGGTGGGCTATTCACTGGCCTTCGGGGCCGGCAACGGCGTCATCGGCGGGCTGGAGCACGCCTTTCTGCGTGGCGTCGGTCTGGCGCCCAATCCCAACTACGGCGGCACCATCCCCGAGCAGACCTTCATGATCTACCAGCTCATGTTCGCCATCATCACCCCGGCTCTTATTACCGGAGCCTTTGCCGAGCGGGTCAAATTCAGCGCCATGGCGCTCTTTCTCTGCCTCTGGTCGCTGTTGGTCTACTGCCCCATGGCGCACATGATCTGGGGGGTGGGCGGAATCCTGAACCTGGCCGGCGGCCACTGGCCGGTCCTCGACTTTGCCGGCGGCACGGTGGTGCACATTACCAGCGGCGTCTCGGCGCTGGTCTGCTGCCTCTACCTGGGCAAGCGCGCCGGCTACCCGCAAGAGGCGATGGCGCCGCATTCCATGGTACTCAGCTTCATCGGGGCCGGCCTGCTGTGGGTAGGCTGGTTCGGCCTCAACGCCGGCAGCGCCCTGACCGCCGGTCCGCTGGCCACCAGCGCCTTTGTCAATACGCAGTTTGCCGCCGCGGCCGCGGCCATCGGCTGGGTCGCCGCCGAGTGGCTCCAGAACGGCAAGCCCACCGCCCTGGGCGCCATCTCCGGTGCCGTGGCGGGCCTGGCCACCATCACCCAGGCCTCCGGCTTTGTCCAGCCGATGAGCGCCCTGGCCATCGGCCTGATCGCCGGCATCGTCTGCTCCTACATGGTCTTCCACGTGAAGAAACACTTCGGCTACGACGACTCACTCGACGCCTTCGGCGTGCATGGCATAGGCGGGACCATGGGCGCTCTGCTCACCGGACTGTTCGCCTCCCTCGCCATCAATGCCGCCTTCGGCCGCGACGCCGCCGGCCATCCCCGGCCCACCGGCGCCATCGACGGCAACTGGCATCAGGTTTTCAATCAGGCAGTCGGCATGGGCATAGGATGGGCGCTGGCCATCGTCGGCACGCTGGTGCTGCTCTTTGTGGTGGACATGACCATGGGCCTGCGCCTCTCTGCCAGCGAAGAAGCCGCCGGACTCGACCTCAGCCAGCACGGCGAGGAAGGCTACGACCTCAACGCTTAACCGGGCCTTTGCCCACAAGCTTCGCAAACGAGGACTTTTGCAATGCTCAAGATTGAAGCAGTGATCCAGCCCGCCAAGCTGGATGCGGTAAAAGAAGCGCTCATCGCAATCGGGATCGACGGAATGACCATCTCGGAAGCCCGCGGCCACGGCCGTCAGAAGGGCCATTCGGAGTTCTACCGGGGCCGCGAGTATACCATCGACCTGCTGCCCAAGGTCAAGCTGGAGTTGGTGGTCCGCGACGAGATGCGGGAGAAGGCCATCGAGGCGATTCTCGGCGCCGCCCGCACCGGTCACATCGGTGACGGCAAGATCTTCGTCAGCCGCGTCGACGACGCGATCCGCATCCGCAACGACGAGCGCGGCGAATCCGCTCTCTGAGCCGTCCACGCCGGCCCGCCGCAGGCCCCTTGGGACAAGCGCCCGCCCGGCCGGATTGCATGGCAGAGACGGTCGCCTCCGGCGCGCCTTCCATCGCCCGCCGCAGGCGCGTCCGCGGAACCCGCGGGGGTGGAATCCTATAGCGCAGGATTCATGAAATTGCCAGAGCAATTTGAACTCTCTGCGGGGTTTTGAGCAATTTTCTAGAAAATCTTCACGAGTTCCTTATACCGCGATTCCTAAAATCCTAGACAGAGAACATTGAGAGTTGAGATCCACAACCCTCGGGCGGGCCGGTCCGGCCGCACCTGAAGATTCTCGAGCGCTCATCCTGCACCGGCGGCCAGTTCCATTCGCACAGCCGCCGTCTGTGCGCCATATCTGACTGTATCCGGACGGGCGGCCGCCTTCCGCCTCATCGCATGGCCTCGGCCCTCTGCATCTTTCCGGGAGTGCAAGATCTATGATGTTGACTCGTCGCGCCCTTCCTCTGCTGCTTCTCACCGCCATTCTCGCCCTTCCGGCCGCTGCCTTTGCCGTCGCTCCGGACATCAGCACGGCGTCCTCGGCTCCCGTCACCCAGGCCCAGATCGCCGCCCTGCAGAAGGCCGTCGAGAATGCGCAGGCGGCCAGCGCCAGCGCCCAATCGGCCGGCGACAACGCCTGGATGCTCACCTCCGCCGCGCTGGTCCTGCTGATGACCGGCCCCGGACTGGCCCTCTTTTATGGCGGCCTGGTGCGCAAGAAGAACATGCTGGGCACCATGATGCAGAGCTTCGCCATGATGGGCCTGGTCACCATCATCTGGGCCATTGTCGGCTACTCGCTGGCCTTCGGCCGCGGCAACGCCTTTGTGGGTGGCTTCAGCCATCTGTTCCTGCGCGGCGTCGGCCTCGCCCCCAACCCCGACTATGCCGCTACCATCCCCGAACAGACCTTCATGATCTACCAGCTCATGTTCGCCATCATCACCCCGGCGCTGATCACCGGCGCTTTTGCTGAGCGCATGAAGTTCAGCGCCATGGCCATCTTCCTCTCCCTTTGGTCCATCTTTGTCTACTGCCCCATGGCCCACATGGTCTGGGGCGCGGGCGGACTGCTCAACGCCGGCACCGGCCACATCCCCAGCCTGGACTTTGCCGGCGGCACCGTGGTGCACATCACCAGCGGCGTCTCGGCGCTGGTCTGCTGCCTCTACATGGGCAAGCGCGCCGGCTACCCCAACACCGCCATGCCGCCCCACTCCATGGCGCTGAGCTTCATCGGCGCCTGTCTGCTGTGGGTGGGTTGGTTCGGCTTTAACGCCGGCAGCGCCCTGGCTGCGAGCCCCCTGGCCACCAGCGCCTTCGTCAATACGCACTTTGCCACCGCCGCCGCGGCCCTCGGCTGGACCATCTTTGAGTGGATTCACAACGGCAAGCCCACCGCCCTGGGCGCCATCTCCGGCGCAGTCGCCGGACTGGTCGCCATCACCCCGGCTTCCGGCTTTGTCCAACCCTTTGCCGCGCTGTTCATCGGCCTCGCCGCCGGCTTCGTCTGTTCTTTCATGGTCTTCATCGTCAAGGCCAGATTCGGCTACGACGACTCGCTCGACGCCTTCGGCATCCACGGCGCCGGGGGAACCCTCGGCGCGCTGCTTACCGGCGTCTTCGCTACCTTCCTCATCAACCCCATCTACGGTAAGAACGTTCCCACCGGCGGCATGGACGGCCACTGGAGCCAGGTCCTCAACCAGGCTTGCGGGGTCGCCACTGCCTGGGCCATCTCCATTGTCGGTACACTGGTGCTGCTCTTCATCGTCGATAAGATCGTCGGCCTGCGGGTCACTCCGGAACAGGAGGCTGCCGGACTCGATCTCAGCCAGCACGGCGAGGAAGCCTATGACTTCAATTCGTGACCTGCGGCCCAACCACCGCCCGCGGTCCTCAAAAAAGTTACGGCAGGCGGCGGCAAACCCGCCGCACTTCCTGATACGCTGTCAAACGAGGCAGTTCCAATATGCTCAAGATTGAAGCTATTCTCCAGCCCTCCAAGCTGGATGCGGTCAAGGATGCCCTCCTGGAAGCGGGCATTGAAGGCATGACCATACTGGAGGCCCGGGGCCACGGCCGCCAGAAGGGTCACACCGAGTTCTACCGCGGCCGCGAATACACGGTCGATCTGCTGCCCAAGGTCAAGATCGAGATGGTCCTGAGCGACGAGCTGAAGGATAAAGCCATCCAGGCCATCATCGGGGCAGCGCGCACCGGCCGCATCGGCGACGGCAAGATCTTTGTCAGCCGCGTCGATGATGCCATCCGCATCCGCAACGACGAGCGCGGCGACAGCGCTCTGTAAGGCGCAGAGCGCTTAAACAACTTCAGGGCCCCGGAGCGGCGCTTTTCCACCGATCCGGGGCTTGCTGTTTCCCGGGAAAGCACGTTTTCCGGGGACTCTCAAAGGGCTCGAAGAGGTCCCGCGAGGCTATAGCATCTTCGGAATTGCTGTAGACCGAAGCCACGCACTTAAGTGGCTTTTTCCGCCGGGATCCTCGACGACAGGTCTTCGTCGTCGGGGTGGAAGAAAAAGCCACCTGCTACGGCTCTCAAAAAGTCCACATGTATTCCGAAAATGCTCGAGCGGCGCGCGGCTCGGTCCGGTTTTTCGGCACAAAAATGGCGAATATCCCCCTTTCCCGCCAACATCGCTTATGCTTGTAACAATTCCTTCTTGCTTCGGCAGGCTATAGCAAAACCGGGGTAGGTGTATCCCGAAACCACGATCCAAAAGCTGACGCGACCAACAGGAAGCGGCAGCCTTCTACAAAGGGTAAAAGGAAACAGTAACCCTGGTTTTGCTCGAAACACACATCCTCATGAATTCTGTCGCTTGGACGGTTGACGATCTTCGGGAGCAGTATCTGCGGGAGATGACGCTGGTGCGTCAGACCTGCGAACGCACCGGCGACGGCACCGCGGCCATCCGCCGGCGCTCCGCGGTGGTGGACCGCATCCTGATCGAAATGTGGCGCCGGGCATTTGCCGATGTGCCGGTGCAGAACGTCGCCCTGCTGGCTCTGGGCGGCTATGGCCGCAAGGACCTGTTCCCCTACTCCGACATCGACGTCCTCTTCGCCTTTGCCGACGACAGAGCCGAGGAGCAATCCAAGGAAGCCATCCGTGCCATTATCCAGGGCATGTGGGACATTGGCCTGCGCGCCAGCCCCAGCTCCCGCACCGTCAAGGAAGCCGGCCGCTTCGATCCCGACAATCTCGAGTTCACCCTTGCCACCCTCGACCGGCGCTTTCTGGCCGGCCAGTTCCCGCTCTACCAGCAACTCCACCAGGTCGCCTTTCCCGGTCTGGTGTTGAGCGAGTGGAACACCATCTCGCAAAAGCTGGGCGAGATCGCCCGCGCCCGACACGCCAAGTTCGGCAACACCATCTTTCACCTTGAGCCCAACCTCAAGGAATGTCCCGGAGGCCTGCGCGACTACAACCTCGCCGTCTGGTTCGCCCTGCTCTTTCACCTGAAGGAAACCAAGGAGTGGCCCCGCCAGCGCGGCGGCGTCTTCCAGAGCGCGCGCGGCGACGCCGAGGCGGCCTTCGACTTTCTCGCCGCCGCCCGCTGTTTCCTTCACTTCCGCCACGGCCGCGACGACAATACCCTCGATTGGCAGTCGCAGGACGAGGCCGCCGCCAACTCCATCGGCCTTGAAACCCGCGGCACCGCTGATCCCTCCTACTGGATGCGCACCTACTATCGCCATGCGCGTGTCATCTACCGCCGTGCCGTCCTGCTGATGGAGCACCTGCCCGCGCCGGTCAGCTTTTACCGCCAGTTCCGCCGCCGCCGCACTCCCATCGCGGGCACCGATTTCTTCCTCGACCAAGGCCGCATCGACATCGTGCCCGGAGCGCAGTTCAACGACACCGGCGCCATCCTGCGCATCTTCTCCATGATGGCCACCCACGGCTACACCCTTTCGCAGGCCGCCGAGGACCGCATCACCGACGCCTTGCCCGCCCTGGCCATCCACATCCCCGAGGGGCCCTACCTCTGGAACGCCCTCCGCGAGGTGCTCCTGGCCCCCCACGCCGCCCATGCCCTCCGCACCATGCACGCCCTGGGCATTCTGGAGATGCTCATCCCCGAGTTCCACGGCATCGACGCCCTCGTCATCCGCGACAGTTATCACCGCTACACCGTGGATGAGCACACCTTCCTGACCATCGACAACGTCCACGGGTTGCGCCAGCCCGCCCACGAGTTCGAGCACCGCCTGGCCCAGCTCTTGCCGGAGATCGACCGGCTCGACCTGTTCATGCTGGCCCTCCTGCTGCACGACACCGGCAAGGGACGTCGCAGCGGCGAGCACGCCGGTCAGAGCGTCGAGTTAGCCGATGCCTTCCTGGCCCGCCTCGACTTCGACGCCGAAGAGCGCGACTCCATCCTCAAGCTCATTCGCCTGCACCTTGAAATGTCTGCCGCGCTGCGCCGCGACATCTTCGATCCGGAAAACGTGCGCAGCTTTGCCGAAAAGATCGGCAGCCCGCAGATGCTGAAGATGCTCACGCTGATGACTTTTTCTGACATCAAGGCCGTCAACCCCGAGGCCCTGACCCCGTGGAAGGCGGAGAATCTCTGGCAGTTCTACATGTCCACGTCAAACTTCATGGACCGCAGCGTGGACGAGGTCCGCTATCACGCGGCCATCGATCCCACCCTGCTCAACCGCATCCGCTCCATGGTCCCCGCCGCCCAGCACGACCAGTTGAAGCAATTCCTCGAGGGCCTGCCCCAGCGCTACCTGCAAACCCGCCTGCCCGAGCAGATCCGCAGCCACTTCCAGATGGCCCTCAGTCTCGACCAGGACAAAGTCCAGCTCGACCTGCGTCCCCGCAACCAGCTCTTCGACCTCACCGTCATCACCCGCGACCGCACCCGCCTCTTCGCCGACGTAGCCGGAACCCTGGCCGCCTGGGGCATGAACATCGTCCGCGCCGGCGCCTACTCCAACGAAGCCGGCGTCATCGTCGATAGCTTCCACTTCACTGACGTCTTCCGCACCCTGGAGCTGAACCCCAGCGAGCGGGAACGCTTCCTCGCCAACCTGCACGACGTGGTGGCGCAGAAGATCGCCGTCGAGCGGCTCCTCGAAGCCCGCAGCCATCTCAACCACCCCGACAGTCTCAAGGTGGAAGTCGCAACGCGCCTCGAATTCGATTCCGAAGCGTCCACCCACTCCACCCTTCTGCAAGTCGTCGCCCAGGACGTCCCCGGCCTTCTTCGCCAGATCGCGCTCACCCTCAGCTCCCACGAGTGCAACATCAAGATCGCGCTGATCGACACCGAAGGCGAAACCGCCATCGATGTCTTCTACCTCACCAGCCGCGACGAAAAGCTCACCCCTGAAGCCCAAGCGACCCTGGGCAAAGACCTCACCGCCGCCATCGACCACATGCGCGCTCCCTCCAACGCCTAGCTCCTGCCCGAACCTCCCGCAGTCAACAAAACCCACAAAAACTCTCCCGTCATCGCACTGAAATCACCCAGTAATCCTGAACGAAAGGTTCAGTAGTCCCGAGCGAAAAATGAACCGTGTCGCTGAGCGAAGGCAGGCGCGCCCGGGCGCGCTCCGCCGCGGCGGATCGAAGGACCTGCTTTTCAATACTCTGCACACGCGACGAACCTTTGTATCAACCCACTTGTCCTCAGGCAACCTTCAGCGCTTGACGCAGGCTGCCCTATGGTCTGACCATGATCGTCGTCCCGGCACAAGGACCTGTTTCAGCTCAAAAACCAACCGACAAGGACCCCGCAATGCCATTCAAGGAAAACACCCGCAGGGAGTTTCTCAAGGCGGGCAGCGCCGCGCTGGCCGCAACCGCTCTCGCCTCCAACGCCTCCAGCTACGCCGCCATCGCCGGCGCCAACGACCGTGTCCGCGTCGGCGTGGTCGGCTGCGGCGACCGTATGCGCGGCGCGCTAATCCCCGCGTTCCTTCAGAACTCCAAAGACATGAACTTCCAGCTCGTGGCCGTCTCTGACATCTGGAACCGCCGCCGCGAAGAGGGCGCAGCTTACATTCACAAGCTCAGCGGCAACCCCATCGCCGCGGTCCGCAACAACGACGAGCTTTACGCCCGTAAGGATGTCGATGCCGTGCTGATCGCCACCGCCGACTTCCAGCACGCCCTGCACGGCGTCGAAGCGGTCAACGCCGGCCGCGACGCCTACGTCGAGAAGCCCACCGCCCACACCATGGCCGATGCGCACAAATTTCTCGCCGCCGTCCATCGCACCGGCAAGATCGTCCAGATCGGCACCCAGCGCCGCTCCACGCCCAGCTACCAGAAGGCCGCCCAGTACATTCAGTCCGGCGCATTCGGCCCCATCGTCATGGTCGAGATGACCTGGAACGTCAACCAGCCCGGCCGCTGGCGCCGTCCCGGCGTGGTGCCGCTGCTCAAGGAAGAAGACACGGACTGGAAGCGCTACCTGCTCAACCGGCCGTATGAACCGTTCAACGCGCGCAAGTATCTTGAGTTCCGCCTCTTCTGGCCGTACTCCTCCGGCATTCCCGACCAATGGCTCGTCCACCAGATCGACACCGTCCACTGGTTCACCGGCCTGCCCCACCCGCGCAGCGTCGTCGCCAACGGCGGCATCTACCTGTGGAAGGACGGCCGCCAGAACTGGGACACCATGACCGCCGTCTTCGACTACGGCCCGCTTGATGACCTCAGCAAAGGCTTCCAGGTGCAGTACACCTCGCGCTTCACCAACTCCGCCGGCGGCGTCAAGGAGCTCTACTACTCCAACGGCGGCATGATCGACATGGACAAGCAGACCGTCACACCCACCGGCGGCCTCCAGGCGCATGACGCCGCGGCCATGGGCATGAAGCCCAACCAGCTCTCCAGCTTTTCGCTGGTCGAGCACGCCCAGGTCGAGTCCACCGCCGCCGACACCGGCGCGGATCCCATGACCTCCGCCAACATGCGCAACTGGATGGAGTGCGTTCGCTCCCGCAAGACCCCCAACGCTCCGATCGAAGCCGGCTACAGCCACTCCATTGCATTGTGTATGAACGTGGCGGCCATCCAGACCGGACTCAAGGTTATCTTTGACGATAAGACGCAGCAGGTCATAGCCGGAGGCAAGGTCTATGAGTAAGCTGGTCGTTCTCGGACTTCTCGCTGTCTGTTCCCTGCTCGGCGCGGTGGCCTACGCCGCCGTGCCCTCTCAAGGCGTGCAGGTCGTTCCGGATGTGGCCCAGCGCCGCGTTGACATCACCATCGACGGCAAGCCCTTCACCGCGTATATCTGGCCCACCACGCTGATGAAGCCGGTGCTCTTCCCCATCATCGACAGCGACGGCGTCACGCTCACCCGCGGATTCCCACTCTCGCCCCGCCCCGGCGAGCGCACTGACCATCCCCACCACGCCGGCCTCTGGTTCAACTACGCCAACACCAACGGCTTCGACTTCTGGAACAACTCCGGAGCCATCCCCGCCTCCCGCGAGCCGAAGATGGGAACCATCTACTTCAAGAAAATCGTCTCCACATCCAGCGGCCCCAACCGCGGCACGCTGGTCACCGAATCCACCTGGGTCACCGGAGCCGGCGAGCCCATCCTCAAAGAAACCACGCATTTCGTCTTCGCCCGCCTGCCCGGCGTCCGCATCCCCGGAGCCCGAGTCCCCGAAGCGCGCGTCATTGACCGCATCGCTACGCTGCGCGCCCTCGACCGTGTCGTCTTCAACGACGAAAAGGATGGAATGCTCGGACTGCGCGTCGCCAGTTGGCTTGAGTCGCCCACCGCCACCGACCGCACCTTCACTGACTCCCACGGCGTCGCCACCAGGGTCGCCGCCGCCTCGCCTGATGCCACCGGCGTCTACCTCACCAGCGCGGGCAAGCAGGGCGACGCCGCCTGGGGCACGCGCGGCACGTGGTGCGCCCTCACCGGCCACAATCCCGAAGGCCACACCGTCACCATTGCCATCTTCGACCACCCCGGCAACCCCGGCTACCCCACCACCTGGCACGCGCGCGGCTACGGTCTCTTCGCCGCCAACCCACTCGGCCCCCACGCCTTCAATCCCAAAGAGCCGCCCATCAACTTCACTCTCCAGAAGGGCCAGTCCGCCACCTTCCGCTACCGCATCGTCTTCTACTCCCACGCCACCACACCGGAGGAGCTGAACAAAGAAGCCGCCGCCTTCGCCGCCGGCAAATGAACGCAGCTCCCACTTCAACCCAGCTTCCGCACAAAGAAACTCAGCCCGTCTGCTCCCGGCAGACGGGCAGTTTCGTATCAGGACGCGACTTAAAAGGCAAAGCCTTGTGCGACGGCACGACTTTCCATGTTGCCGAAAAATTCCTTCGGTCGGAAGGTCGGGATTTTAACCCCGACACTTACAAAGCCAAAAAAGAAAATCTTGGAGGCCCTGTCCGGGGGTTACTCCGGACAGGGCCTCTTTCGGTCAAACCATCCGCCTGACCGCCTTTTTCTTCATCACGCTCTTCTTCGCCGCCGTTTTCTTGGTTTTCTTCGCGGCCTTCCTCGTAGCTTTCTTCGCTGCGGTCTTCTTCTGCGCAGGTATCGTGCTCTTCTTTTTCGTCGGCTTCTTAGCTGCGGACGCCGCCGCCAGCAGCGGAATCAGCTTATCGGCAATGGGCGAGCCCAGCCCCGTGCACGCATCCCATCCCGGCCCCGCGGAATACGCTCCGTTGTTCCCCACCGTAATATCGTGCAAGGCCGAAGCCGTCCCCGCCGCATAAAGCACCGGCTGCAAAAAGCCCACCTGCGTCCCCAGTTGCGCGTTCGCCACGGCCACCAGCCCCGCCCACAGCGGAGCCACGGCGCTCGTTCCCCCAATCACTGAAGTCTCGCTGTCCACGCGCACCGTATAGCCGGTCTCCGGGTCCGCGTCCCCGGCCACATCCGGCACGCCGCGCCCGCCCGTGCTCGTCGCCGCCGCCGGAACCCCAGCCTTCGCCTGCCACACCGGCAGCGGAAACACCGTGCTCACACCGCCACCGGTCGCGCCGTCGTCGCTCGCGTCTTCATTCCACACCACCTCCGAGATAATCGTCGCTCCCTGCGCATCGAGCTTCGTTCCCCCGCAGGCCAGCACGTGCGGGCTCGACGCCGGAAAGTCCACATTGTTGCCCGTCGCGCCGTCGGAAGATCCGTTGTCCCCCGCCGCCACCGTGATGGTCACGCCCAGCGCCGCTGCCGACTGGCAGGCCGCGTCCATCGCGGTCATCGATTGACGGGTCCACGATGACTCCGGCCCTCCCCAACTGATCGAGAGCACGCTCGGCTTGTTCGTCGTGTCGTGCACCGCCCTGGTGATCGCATCCAGAAAGCCCTGGTCCGTGTTCGGCGCGAAGTACACGGCCAACTTCGCCCCCGGCGCCACCGAGGCCGCGACCTCAATGTCCAGCATCACCTCGCCATCGGCGCTGCTGGCCTTCGAGGGCGCGTTCTTGCCGCCGTTGACTGAAACCGCCGTCATGGCCGGCGCGGCCAGTCCGAGCGTCCCAAAATACGCGCTCAGATCCGCCTGCCGGTAACCGCCGCCCAGTTCGATGATCCCGATCGTCTGCCCTGCTCCGCTGGCCGATGCGGGAAACTGGTAGGCCGCGGCCACCTGCGGCGGCATGTAGCTTGTGGGCGCGCTCTCGTCGCCCGGTCGCGGCCTGTGCACGCGGAAGTGCGGCCTGGCCTGAGGCCGGTTATCGAGCCCCAGCACGGCTTCCACCGCACCCAGCAGCGACGCCGGCAGGTGAATCCCGCCCTCGCGAACGCGGTATTCGGCTCCTTCGATGGTCCTCTGCTCCAGCGCCACCCCGAAGGCCTTCTGCATATCCGCCGCCGTGCCGGTCAGCTTCACGGTGCGGCGCAACGAAGCCGTCGGATCGGGCTCGACTTTGAGATGGAACTCCCGCGCAAAGGCGCGAATCAGGCGGATGGCCGCCGGATCGGCCGTGTGCTGCCTCGCGTATTCAGCGCGGCTCACGCGCACCGGACCGCTCCGGTCAATTTTGAGCGGCTTTTTGCGCTTCACGATCAGCGAAACCGTCAGCTTCGATTTCGGTGGAGTGGTTCCCAGCCTTGCGGCCTCGGTTAAGGCAGCCTTTTCGCTGCCCGGAAGCAACACGCGCGTCTGCGCCGCAAACCGCGCCTGCCTGGCCGCCGTTTGCGAAGATTTCTGGGAAGATTTCTGCGAAGCCTTCTGCGAAGATTTTTGGGATTTCCTGCGGGGGGAGTTTGCCATGAGTGTCCTCTTTCCTGCACCAGCCCCGCTTGCCCGATTCGCGGATCAAAGCGGGCCGCGCAGCCAGCCCGAAAGGCCGCTCAAACGCGGTTGGTGCAAGATCAGAGTACGCGCGAACCGGAAAATAATCGGCAACGAAAGTCACGCGCCGGTCGGCGATTGCCGCAGAGCCGCCGTCAAGAGAAAGTTCCAGAGACAAAACAGCAGCACACCAGAATGAAAATTCAACCAAAGATTCATCAAGGCCGTTCCATCGGCGCACTAGGATAAGCATTGCCACGGCCGGATCATGCCTGTCTGCGTCCGCGCGCCCGCAGACAGGCGCGACCGCCGGCCCTCTTCCCCATGACTCTACTTCAGATACGCGCGCACCAGGTCGATCAGATCCTCGGCCAGCTCCGGAGCAATCTGCTCCTTGGCCCCGTCCACCAGGTGGAAACGGATGTGCGTCTCCAGCACCTCGGCCATCAGTGCGTTCACCCCGCCCCTCACCGCCGCCAGCAGCATCAGCTGCCCGCCGCATTCCTGATCTGCGGTCAGCGACCGCTCCACCGCCTCCAGTTGCCCGCGCAGCTTCCTCAGCCGCTGCAGCAGCTTGATCTTTTCCCGCTCGTGCTGCGACATGGCCGCTCCTTTATCCTTGACAATACCCACCCAGGGTATGGTATCTAGGGAGTGGGGGTATAGTTCCGCTTCCATTGTATGCCCATCCCCGCCCCCAAATCTCGCTCAAAAGGTTTTCCCATGCCCCGGTCTTGCAGCCCGCGCCCCGATTCCCGCTCCTTCGTCCGCGCACTCGTCTGCCTGGCCGTCGCATGCGCCCTGGCTTCCGGCGCGGCCGCAGCGCAGGCTCCCACTCCTGGCGCTGGCCAGCCCACCGGATCCGCCACCACGCCCAGCGATCCCGTCACCCTCTTTCCCCACTCCGACACCCGGCGCTATTGGGTTTCGGGGCAGGCGAACGTGATCATGCAGTGGCATCCGGCCTTCTACGCGCAGTACTCCGGAACCAACAGCCTCACTCCATGGGAGCAGAGCGCGACCACCCACGTGGTCACCCTCTACACCGGCTACCAGCTCACCCATAACACTGAAGTCTTCGCCGACCTTGAGGACGCGACCGGCTCCGGCATCGGCAACGCCAACGGCCTGGCCGGCTACACCAACCTGGACTCCGTGCGGCTGGCCAACGGCGTGCCGCTTTCGAAGTCGCCCTATCTCGCGCGCCTCCTGATCCGGCAGATCATCCCGCTCAGCAAGGACCGCGTCGAGGCCGGCCGCGATGAGCTGCATCTGGCCACTTCACTGCCCGCGCGCCGCCTCGAGTTGCTCTTCGGCAAGTTCGACCTCGAAGATTTTCTCGATCAGAATACCTGGGGCTCCGACACCCACCTTCAGTTCATGAACTGGACCGTCGACGCCAACGGCGCATACGACTACGCCGCCAACACCCGCGGCTACACCGATGGCGCGATGCTCGAATACACCGATCGTTGGTGGACGGCGCGTTTCGCCGAGGCGCTGATGCCGAAGGCCGCGAACGGAGTCTACCTCGACGCCGACGTTGCCCGCGCGCGCGCTGAAAACCTCGAGCTCGAAGCGCGCGGCAATCTGATCGCGCATCGGCCCGGCACGGTGCGCCTGTTGACCTATCTGAACCACGCCGACATGGGCAGCTACGAGCAGGCGAACGCGGAGTTTCTCGCCCATCGGACGGCCACGCCCAACATCATCGCGACCCGCCGTCAGGGACGCCACAAATACGGCATCGGCCTCAACTTCGAGCAGCAGATCACCCCGCAGGTCGGGATCTTCGGCCGCTTCGGCTGGAGCGACGGCCACAACGAATCCTTCGCCTACACCGAGGACGACTGCACCGTCGAAATCGGCGGCTTTGCGCCCGGCAGCACCTGGCATCGCGCCCACGATCGCGCCGGAGCCGCATTCGTCTCCAACGGCATCGTGGCCGCGCACCAGCAGTATCTCGCTCTCGGCGGACTCGGTTTCATACTCGGCGACGGCGGCCTCACCTACGGCCGCGAAGATATCGTTGAAACCTTCTACACCGCGCACCTGTGGCGCGGCTTCTACGCCTCCTACGACTTCCAGCACATCGACAACCCGGGCTATAACCAGGTCCGCGGCCCGGTCGCGGTCTCGTCGTTTCGCTTCCACACGGAATTCTGAGGTGAAATTCTCAGCGCCCGGTGCAATCTACCCCACTCAGCGCGGAAAACTCCTTCGGCGCGGTAGGCCGGGGTCTTAACCCCGGCATACTCCACGCAAAAAACGCAAGGGCTTTAGCCCCTGCGTGCTCCGGAGGCTCTTTCGCTCGTCCTTCCGGTTCGGCTCGCTGCGCATGCACGTCGACTTCTAAGTTTTCATCTTGGAATCCACGAATCTTATGGCGCGCAAGCGCCGCCTGCCGCACCGCAGGTGCCCGCCGGCGGCGCGGGCAGCCTATAAATCACTTCGCCGGGCTTGGCGTAGTGCAGCTTTTCGCGGGCCTCGTGCTCAATCGCATCCGGATCGGACTGTAGCCGGCCGTTGCGCTGTTGCAGTTCGGTGTTTTCCTGCTCGAGCTCCTTGATCTCCTTCTGCAGTTGCCGGTCCGCGGCGCGTTTCTGCTGCCAGACCGACAATCCGTCCTTGCCGTTGACCACGTGCCACATCAGCAGCCCGGCCAGTCCCACGGCCACCAGGGTTCCGGCGGGGCGCCAGATCCGCTGTGCCCAATCCAGCGCACGCCTGCGCAGCGGACGCCGCCTTGCAGCCGCCGGTTCCGCGCGCTTCTCTGTCTGCGCAATTACTTCCAGCATGTTTCCCCGCTCGTTATCCTGAAGCCCGTTGCCTCGAAGTCCGTCTGCTCAGCCCGCGCTCACGCTGACAGCACGAACTTTTCCGCCGCCGCCCGCAGCGCCTGCATATCCTGTTCGCTGCGCGCCTCGGTATAGGCGCGCACCACCGCTTCCGTGCCGCTGAGCCGGTAGCAAACCCACGAGCCGTCATCCAGAATCAGCTTCAGCCCATCGGTCCGCACCACGCTGCTCACCTTGCGCCCGCTCAGCTCCGTCGGATCGGCCTGCAACTTCTCAGTGAACCGGGCCTTCACCTCCGGGGTCAAGCGGAAGTTCTCCCTCACCGGGTAGAAGGAACCAACCTTGCCAAACAATTCCCGAAGCTGCACACCCAGGCTCTTGCCGCGCGTGGCCACCATCTCTGCAATCAGCAGTCCGGCAATCACGCCGTCCTTCTCCGGAACGTGCCCGCGGATGGTCAGCCCCGCCGACTCCTCGCCGCCAATCGCAATCTTGTCTGCAATAATCAGCTCGCCAATGTACTTGAACCCCACCGGCGTCTCGTACAGCGGAACCTTGTGATGCTCTGCGAGCGCATTGATCAAGTTGGTTGTCGCCACGCTCTTGGCCACGCCGTTCCGCCAGCCGCGCGTCTCCACCAGATAGTCGAACAGCAGCGCAATGATGTAGTTCGGCTGGATGAACGTCCCGTCCCCATCCACAATCCCGAAGCGGTCCGCATCGCCGTCGGTCGCAATCCCCAGCGCCGCGCCAATCTCCTTCATCTTCCGTTTGGCGTCGCCCAGCAGGTGGTCGTCCGGCTCCGGAGCGTGCCCGCCGAACAGCACATCGCGGTAATCGTGCACCGTTTCCACAGCTACGCCCGCCGCGCGCAGCAGGTCGGAGCTGTACCCGCGCCCCGCGCCCCAGAACGGGTCATAAACAATCCTGATCCCGGCCTTCGCAATCGCCTTCAGATCGACGAGCTCCGCCAGCCGCTTCAGAAACGCCGGCTTCACGTCCGCGGTCTCGCCCTCTGGGCTCTCAGCTTTTGGAATGGCAGCCCCGCTGGCCTCGATTCCCGCAATCGCCGCCTCAATCTGTTTCGTCACCTCCGGTAGCGCGGGCGCGCCGTCGTGCGTGGAGAATTTAATCCCGTTGTACTCCGGCGGATTGTGCGAAGCCGTAAAGTTGATGGCGCCGGAGGTCTTCATCGTGCGCACCACGTAGGCGATTGCCGGCGTCGGCGCGGCCTCCGGAATCACGATCGGCGTAACCTCCGCCCCAGCCAGCACCCGCGCCGCCTCGGCCACAAAGCTCTCGCCCAGAAACCGCGGATCGCGCCCCACCAGCACGCGATGCGGAGCCGGCTGCGTCTTCACGTAGGCGGCAATCCCCGCCACCGCCAGCCGGATATTGGCAAAGGTAAACTCCTCGGCCACCACCGCACGCCATCCCGAAGTCCCAAACCTGATCGTCGCCATCCTGACCTCTCCCTGCGCATTCTCCGTTGCCAACCGCAAAATCCATACTGCAACACCGGCTCGCCCTCGGCAAGCCAAACACCTGAACGCGCCGCGCCCCAGAGCGCTTTTTCACCTCCGGCGCCTTTTGGAATACAGTAGTTCGAGAAAGCGCCTGACGACGCGGAGACAGCCCATGCTCGACATCACCCCCTCAGCCCGTATCGTCCTCACCACCACGGCCACGCCCGAGGAAGCCGAGCGTCTCGCCCGCACCCTGGTCGAGGAGCATCTGGCCGCCTGCGCCACGCTCATCCCCGCCGTCCACTCCATCTACCGCTGGCAGGGCCAGATCGAGTCCGCGCAGGAGACCCTCCTGCTGCTCAAGACCACCTCCGCGCAGCTCGCGGCCCTCGAAATCCGTCTCCGCCAGCTCCACACCTACCAGACCCCGGAGTTCCTCGCCCTCGACGTAGCCGCCGTCAGCCACCCTTATCTCGACTGGCTGCTCGCCTCCGTGCGCCCGGATTAAAGAACCGCCGGACCGCCACGCCTGCCCGTCTGCTATCCTTGCCATAGTCTGTCGCCATGCGCTGGTTGATGATTTCCCTTCTCGTCTCGGTAGTGGCGCTGCTTGTCGCAGCCGCGGGCGTGGCCTATCACATCCGCGCACAGCACCGGCAGATGCGCAACCGGCCCGCCATCGGCGCGGAAGAGGCCTTCGAGCAAGCTGAAGAAACCGATCTTAAACTCTGAGGGAGACCCCGTGAGCAAGGAACTCGCTGTCCCGCTGTCCCTGTCCGCTTCCACCTCGGCAGCCCGCTTCTCGTCGGCCCTGCTGCGCGCCGCCGGCATTGTCCTCGGCGGCAGCCTGCTCGCGGCAGCCTGCGCGCATGTGGCCGTGCCCCTGTTTTTCACGCCCGTACCGCTCACCCTGCAACCCTTTGCCGTGCTGCTGCTCGGCCTGGTGCTCTCGCCGCGTCTGGCCGCGGCCACGCTGGGCGCCTACCTGCTTGAGGGCGCCGCGGGCCTGCCCGTCTTTGCCCCCGGCCCGGTCCTCGGCGGTCTGGCCCATCTCTTCGGCCCCACCGGCGGCTACCTGCTCTCCTATCCGCTGGCGGCGGCCCTGATCTCCTTCCTCTGGCGGCGCAGCCGCTCCAGATTCGCCTCCAGATTCGCCTCCGCGGCCCTCAGCGCCGCGCTCGGCGACCTGGCCATTCTGGCCTGCGGCTGGCTCTGGCTGTCTCTCCTCACCCACGCGGCGCTACTTGCCCTGGCCATGGCGGTTCTGCCCTTCCTGCCCGGCGAGGCGCTCAAAATTGCCGCTGCCGCGGGCCTGGCCTGCGGTTTCCAGCGCCTGCCCCGAACCACACCCTGACCGCACCTCAAGTAGAATAAGCACCCCTGCAGTTTTTTCGTCTGAAAGGACCTACCCCGAAGTGAGCAAGAAGCAGCCTGATGCACTCAATACCATCGCCCCGATCGATATTTCCATCGCCCATAGTCCCGACTCCGACGACGCGTTCATGTTCTACGGCCTGGCCACCAACAAGGTCCGCGTCCCCGGCTTTCGCTTCTCCCACACCCTCTGCGACATCGAGACCCTCAACTGGCGCGCCCGCGAAGACGCCTTCTACGACGTCACCGCCATCAGCTTTCACGCCTACCCCTACATCCAGGACACCTACACGCTGATGAGCTGCGGCGGCAGTGTCGGCGAGGGCTACGGCCCCATGATCGTCTCAAGCAAGCCGCTGACAACGGCCGATCTGGGCCGCGTCAAGATCGCCGTCCCCGGCACGCTCACCACGGCCTACCTGGCGCTGAAAATCTTCAACCCCGATCTCGAAACGGTCACCGTCCCCTTCGACCAGATCATTCCTGAGATTCTGGCTGGCCACTTTGACGCCGGCCTCATCATCCACGAAGGCCAGCTCACCTACGCCTCCCTCGGCCTCAAGAAGATCCTCGACCTCGGCGTCTGGTGGCGCGAAACCACCGGCCTCGTCCTGCCCCTGGGCGGCAATGCCGTCCGCCGCTCCCTCGGCCCCGAGGCCCTCCGCATCGTTACCAAAGCCGTGCGCGACAGCATCCAGCACGCCCTCGACCACCGCGAGCAGGCCCTCGAATACGCCATGCAGTTCGCCCGCGATCTGGACGCGCGCCTGGCCAGCCGCTTTGTCACCATGTACGTGAACGAACGCACGCTGGACTACGGCCCCGACGGCCGCCAGGCCATCACCCGGCTGCTCCAGCTGGGCCACGAGCGCGGCGTCATTCCCATCGCGCCGCGTGTGGAGTTCGTTGACTGAACCCCGCCGCAAGAAGCCTGAATGCCCCACTCTTGCCACGTTTTTGTCTTTGCCGCAAGGGCGGGAGTCCACGAACCTCAAGGCGCGCAAGCGTCGTCAGCCCCACCGCAGGTGGCAATCACCCTACTATCAAAAGGTCGGGTTTTGTGAGTAGGATTCCCTGGTAGGCTCAGAACTTCAAGCGCCCGTTCCTCCGGGAACAGGCCCAAACCACGGGGGGATTCAATCCAATGCGAATGAAACGGCGCAGTTTTCTTAAGACTTCGCTCACCGCCGGCGCGGCCTTGGCAGCTCCCCGCCTTCTCACCGGACTGGCAGCGTCAGCGGAAGCCGGGCCGAGGCCGCTTCCCTGGCAGCGGGAGATTCCGCTGCGCGAAGCGGCGAAATCGGTCGCGCTGGAAAGCATGCTGAATCCCACCAATCCGGAGCCGGGATTTGGCCCAGGCCGGTCCGGCAGCCCCGCCATGGCGATTAACAACTTGAAGATGCGGACTTCAATTTGGGGACCGCCGGAGCGGATCACCATCAGCATGAACAAGAACAATGTATGGGACCGGCGAATTCACGACTTCAAGCCGCCAACCATCCAGGACATTATCGATGGCGCATTTGCCAAGGTGAATGAGAATTATGTCGGGGTCGAAGGGAATTCACTCCGCCCCAAAGACCTGGGGTGGCTCTGGAAGGAAGGCGGTTCTCATGACCCATTCCGCGAGCCGATGCGATACGCGTTCCCTTCTCTAAAGCCGGTTGGACAGATCATTCTGGGCATCGATGCGCTGGCCGGAGCCGCCGCCCCTCGGGTCGTGCAGAGTTGCGCCAATGGAGTTGTGAATCTGCATGTGGCCAGGGGCGGCGCGCAGGCCTCGGTGGACTATGTGCTCGGAATGACCAGTAATGTTTATGCCATCCGCGGCAGTCTTACCGGAATCGATACGCCTGTCTGGCTTCGCCTTTATCGGCATCGGGACACCTCGCACCTGCTTTATATGAAACCCGACAACCGGACCTATCTCAACCCCGCGGCAGAGGCCGACAAGGCCTTCAACGGACCGATCGATCCGCCCACCAGCGGCGCCGACGGCCGCTACTTCTGGATTCGGCAGAAGATGCCGGCGGAGAAGACGTTTCCGCAAGGCTTTGAGTACGTGCTGATGGGCGTGGTCTCCGCACCGGCAGAAGCAAAGCTGGAATCGGTGGAAGGCAAGACCGGCCTGGGCACGCCGCCCCCATTACCCGATGTGCAGTGGAACACAAATGGCGTGCCCGCGCCCTCCATCGCCGACGCTCCGGGCGCGGCCGCAACGGCGACCCTCACGCCGGGAAGCAACGGTCAACTGGATGCCCTGGTCACCATCGTGACCACCATGGATGGCCCGGATCTGCTGGCCCTGGCGAAAGAACGCCTGGCCAATGCAGAAAGGGGCGGATTCGATGGAGTGGTGCGGGAAAACACCGAATGGTGGAGCAATTTCTACGACCGGCGTGAAAATGGCCGCGTTTTTCACGGCTCAACCGGAATGGCTTGCACGGATGATATCCGTGAAATCTACGCGAGTTATGCCGACAGCCACGGCGGCGGCACCAAAACCGACATGCGGCAATTCGAATGCAGCGCGTCCTATGCCCTGCTGGAAAGAGATATTCAGCAGTGGGACAGCGCTCCCTGCTACAACGAGATCTTCACCACTTCCCGCTTTGTTCGCAATTGGGGAGACAGCGAGGATATGTGGAAGCAGGTGGTCTGGCATTGGATGCCCGGAGCCCAGGAAAATGCGCGCTATATGTACAACCTGCCGGGCATGCTGATCGTGCATGGCTATCTTCCGCCGGTCAAGCCGGACAAATATGTTCATACCACCATCACCCTCGAATCCTGTTTGGAAACCATGGCCCAGATCATCCGGCCGTCCTGGGACGAATGGGACTATGGCGGGGACATCAAAGTCCTGCGCGAGGAATGCTATCCCCTGATGAAACAGATGGCGCTGTTCTATGCCGCCTACGCCAAAAAGGGCGACGATGGCTATTATCACGTCATTCCTTGCATGCAGCCCGAGGACTGGGGATTCTATCCAAAGTTCGCGCGCAACAAGGATGTCATCAGTTCGCTCTGCATGTTCCGCTGGGGGCTGACGCGTGCTGCCGATGCTGCCGAACTTCTCGGGGTGGATGTGGACCTCCGCGCGCATTGGCGCGAAGTGGCGGCCCAAATCGCCCCCTATCCAACCTGGAAGAGGCCGCAAGGTCTGGCGCCGGCGCAACAGGCCTTCGGAGATTTGTCGGGCCTGGTCTTCGCCGAGATGCCGGGTTTGGAGCCGATTCGTCTGCCCGGCGACCACTTTGGAGATGCCGCCTCCTATCCCGCGATCCTGGCGGACGAGATCGATCTTGATTCTTCGCGGGAGCCGCGGGAAATGATGATCCGCAGCGTTCTCACCTTGCCCTCCGGAAATACCAATCAGGCGTTGATTGTCCTGGGCGTGCCGCCGCCGGAGCCGAATCGGCCCGGGGAAGGTGCGCCAACCGCCGCCGCGGCCGCGCGCGCACGAAGAGGAGCTGCTACCGACGCGGAAATGCTGCTCAACAGCCGCAGCGGACGCATCCACCTCTTCCCGGTGCCGGTCTGGGATCCGCCCGCAGACGACCTTATCTCCAAGCGGGATGAGGTTGCTTTTCGCAACTTCCAGGCGCGCGGCGGCTTCCTGGTTTCGGCCTGCAAGTACGCAGACGGGGTTGACTACGTCGAGATTGAAGCGCGGCGCGATATTCCATGCCGGCTGATGAATCCCTGGCCAAGAAAGCAGGTGATCGTTCGAGAGGTTGGAAGTGCGGCGTCCGTACCGGCTCACCTCGACACCACCAACGGTGAATGCATCACCTTTTCCGCGCTCTCTGGACATAAATATCTGGTGTCCCGAAGCGCTTAGCCTCTGCTGCCAAGTCCAACCGCGCCACAGCTGCCGCATTACCTTAGGTGCGCAGCAGCCCCCAAAAGTTATGCAGATTTCCTCATCCACGGCCCTGCGTCTCTAAATCTTTTCTAATCCAAGTCGATGCATCCCCTGTGGAGGCTCTTTCAGGATGCTCGCCAACAACCCACCTACCTACCTGCTCGCTTCACCGGAACCCACCCTGCTGGCCGCCCTGGAGCCGGTGCTCCAGGCCAGCGGCGCGCGCGTGGAAGTCGCTCTCTCCGCTGACTCCGTGCTCGCCGCGATGATCGCCTGGCGTTCGCCCGCACTGGCCCTGCTCGACGCCAATCTGCCCGGCATGAGCATCGGACGCCTGCTCGCCGCCGCCCGCGCCAGCGACAACACCAAACACACCGCCATTGTCCTGATTGTGGACACGGTCACGCAGGAATGGCTCGATCGCCTCGCCGAAGGCATCCTCGACGACGTGATCCTCCGCGCCGACGAGCAGGCCTACTGGCAGCTCCGGCTAAATGCGGCGCTGCGCACCCGCGCCCTGGCCCGCGAACTCGACACGCTGCGCGAAAACGCCGCCCTCAGCGCCCAGATGGACCGTCTCACCGGCGTCTACAATCGCGAAACCTTCCTCGGCATGCTCTTCCGCGAGACCGACCGCGTGCAGCGCATGAACTCCTCGCTCTGCCTGGTTCTGCTCGACATCGACGACTTCGGCCACTGGAACGAGCGCCTCGGCACCGAGGCCTGCGACGATCTCCTCTGCCAGGTGGCCGGCCGCACCGCGCGTCTGCTGCGCAGCTACGACCTGCTCGGCCGCACAGGCAAGGACGAATTTCTTGTCGGTCTGCCCGGTTGCAGCCCGGTCAACGCCGTGCTGCTTGCCGAACGCATCCGCCTCGAAGTCTTCGCCGACCCCTACCGCGTCGACGGCCGCGCCATCCGCCTGTCAGCCTGTTTCGGCATCGCCGCCAGCCAGGGCCGCTCCCCGGTCGTCGTCCTGCGCGAAGCCGAACAGGCCCTCCAATCCGCCAAGATCAACGGCCCCGAGTCCATCCAGTGCTTCAACCCCTCGCTCTTCCCCGAGCCGGCCCCGGTCACCTTCCTCGCTGCCTCCACCGGTGACGAGATCGTGGCCTGGTAAACCGGCGCCAAGCGGGATCGGCACAAACCCGCCGCACGCCGTTCCGACAAGCCACAAATTGAAAAGGATTTCACCAACAGAGTTAGAAACAAAGAGGGAAAATCACGCGTTTACATCAGCGGTGTGGCGCAGGCCCCCGCTCCCAGATCCAAGAACTCCTGAAATACATCGTTCGAGAGCAGACGGCCGCGCGAAGTCAGCCGGACCGTCTGCCCCTCAACCTCCACCAGCCCTGCCTCAACCTGCCGGTCCACGACCGCTCGTGCCGACTCAACGCGCTCGGCCCCAAACTCGCGCTCCAGCGCTGTAACATCCACGCCCGCATTCAGCCGCAAACCCAGAAACCACGCTTCCTCGTACTGCCGCTCCGGCGAGAGCCACGCTGTCTCCGCGGCTCCGCTCCACGCGCGCTGCTTCTTGCCCATGGCATTTGTCTCCGGCTGCTCCAGAAAAGCCTTCAAATCGTCCGTTATGGTCGTGCGCACCACGTACTTGGGTTCATCGCGCTCCGTTTCGCTCGCCTGCACCCGCAGCATGGAAGACGCATCCAGCCCCACTCCCAGATACGGCCGCCGCTCCCAGTAGCGCAGATTATGCCGCGACCCAGACCCCGCACGGCTGAAGTTTGAAATCTCATACTGTCCCAGCCCCGCCTCGCCCAGCCGCTCGATCGTCCGCTCGTACATCCGTGCAATCGCATCGTCGCCCGGAACCAGTCCCGCCTGGTAGCGCGCCCCACCGGCCAGCATCTCCCGTCCCAGGCGCGAATCCTCGTCCACCTCCAGCATGTACACGCTGGCGTGCGGTGCGCCCGCATCCACCAGCGCCTTGAGCGACTCTTCCCACGACGCCAGCGTCTGCCCGGGCAATCCCGCAATCAGGTCCACGTTCAGGTTCGTAATCCCCGCCGCCCGCAGCCGCCGCAGATCCTGCTCCACCACCGCCCTCGTATGCAGCCGCCCGCTCGCCCTCGCCTCCCTGTCCACAAACGACTGCACGCCCAGGCTCACCCGGTTCACGCCCGACTCAACCAGCGTGGCCAGCGTCGCGTCTGGAATCTGCCCCGGCGCGCACTCCATGGTGATCTCCGCATCCCCATCCACCGCGAACTCCGTCCGCATCGCCCCGAACAGCCGCGTCAGCAACCCCGGCTCCAGCAAGCTCGGCGTACCCCCGCCCAGATAAATCGTGTCCACGCGCCGCGGGAGCTCCGATCCGATCTCTTCGGTCCACTTCCGGGCTGCTCCAAGATCCTCGATCACCCGCTCCACGTACCGCGCGTGTTCGCTGGCCGGATACACCCCCGACGCAAAGTTGCAATAGGTGCACTTCGACCGGCAGAACGGCACGGAAACATACAGCCCCAGCGTGTTGGCGCGCGCATCCCTCATCTTGAGGCTATTGTTTCATGGGTAAACTGCCTATTTCTTAACTTTGGCAGTAACGAAGTTGATGAACGCAGAACAGACCACGAGGAAGAATTTTGCGTCGTCAAAATCTAGGGTCGGCTTCTCCATGATTGCATGTCGAATTCCGTCTTTGTCCGACGTGTAGCCATACAAACTGGAGAATGTTCTTTCCAGTGCAGGATGGACCTAGAATTTTACCGGCGAAACAAAGTCTCCTAGCCGAACCCTACGCCTCCACCATGTATCGCCGCAACCACTCCACGACCAGGCTCCGCATCTCCGGCAGCTCCTGGTGCGCGCAATCGAACAGCTCGATCCGGCAATCCTCCTCGCGCCCGTACTTCCGGTAAAGCGGCATCAGGTTGTCGCGCACCTTCTCCACGCCTGCAGGCGGCGTCAGCAGGTCCCTGCGTCCGTTCACGCTCAGCCGGGGCCGCGGCACAGTAAGTTCGTTGATCCCCGTCGTGTCGAACTCCTTCAGCAGCGACGGCACAAAGTAATACACGCCGTGATGGCTCAGCCCGTGCGCGGCGATTAGCGCGTCGAAATCCGTCAGGCAGCAGATATCGATCGTCAAGTGCACCCGCGGCTCCAGCGCCGCCAGCCACCACGCCTTGGTCGAACCCATTGACATGCCGGTCACGCCCAGCCGTTGCGGGTCAACCTCCGGCCGCGACGCCAGGTACTGGAACGCGCGGTATTCGTCGAGCATCATCATGCCCCACAGCACCTGCCCGCGCCACAGCATCAGCTTGAAGGTGTCCTGTTCGCCGCGCAGCCCGTTCGTGTCGTGCTGCCGCTCGCCGAAGCACCAGCTGTCGACGGCCAGCGTCACGATGCCCATCTCCGCCAGCACCGGCGCATACGCCGGCTGCACGCTCGTTCCCACCAGCAGTTGTTCCTTGCCCAGTCCATACATCCCCGCGTGCCAGTGAATGAACAGCAGTCCCGGCGCCGGCCGTTTGATCTTTTTCGGAATCAGCAGCAGCGCCGGCACCGGCTCCACGCCGTTCAAGTCCATCACCAGCCGCTCCAGCGTGTAGGTCCCGTGATCTTCCCTGCGGATCATTTGCGGCGGCGCGGGCTTATGCTGCCACGGCAGATCGCCCAGCAACCCCCACAGATCCTCGCGCCGGCGCTGCTGATACGTCGTGAATGCGGCGTCCGCCGTCTGCGCTCCTGTTGTCTGTGCAGCCAGGCTGCCCGCCGTCGCATTTAGCCCCACCGAGAGCCCACTCGTCACCAGCGCCGCCCGCGACAGGAACGAGCGCCGTGTCGTCCTCTTCTGTCCGAAGATTTTCATGGCAAATCATTCTATACAGCGGCCTCGCCCGCGCGCTTCTGGAATTCGTTGCCCCAGAACGTGATCAGTGATCCGCTAGTCCCTGTTTCCTGACCACTGATGTGCAATCATGCAATCAAGGAGACCCTTCGCTTGAAAGCCTGGCCGATCCTGGCAATCGCCGTCATTCAAGTCATTCTCTTTCTTGCCCACGGCTTTCTCTACCAGACCATCGTGGCCTTCTGGGGCGTGCCCGACCCGACCGCAGCCCTGGTGCTGCGCGATGTGCTGATGGCCCTGACCTTCAGCTTTGTCCCCGCCGCGCTGCTCGTCTTCCGCTTTTCCAACCCGGCTGCCAATCTCCTCTACACCCTCGCCGCCACATGGCTTGGCTTCCTCAACTTCTTCTTCTTCGCCGCCTGCCTCTGCTGGCTAACCTGGTATGCGCTCGCCGCTGTCGGCCTGCACCCCGGACTAAATCCCAGCATGGCCCACGCGCGCCCCATCATCGCCGCCGTGCTCTTCTTGCTCGCCGCGCTGGTCGGCATCTACGGCCTCATCAACGCCCGCTGGATTCGTATCCGCCGCTTCGCCGTCCGCCTGCCTAATCTGCCCCCGTCCTGGCGCCGCCGCACGGCCCTGCTCGTCAGCGATCTGCATCTCGGTCCCATCAATGGTCTCCGCTTCAGCCGCCGCGTCGCCGCCCTGGCCGCCCGCCTCGCGCCCGACATCATCCTCATCCCCGGCGACTTCTTCGACGGAACCAAAATCGATCCCGACCGCTTTGCGGAGCCCTTCCGCCTGCACGCCCCGCCGAACGGCATCTATTACTCCACCGGCAACCACGACGAGTTCGGCCATATAGCCGAGGAGACCGCCGCACTGGAGCGCGCCGGCATCCACGTGCTGTCGAATGAGAAGGCAGAAGTGGATGGATTGCAGATCCTCGGCGTTCCTTACCACGACACCACCCACCTCCTCCGCCTGCGCGCCACCCTGGACAGGCTCTCGATCGACCGTACCCGCGCCAGCATCCTGCTCAACCACTCCCCCAACCGCCTGCCGCTGGTGGAACAGGCCGGCATCAGCTTGCAGCTCTCCGGCCACACCCACGGCGGCCAGATCTTCCCCTTTACCTGGCTCACCCGCCGCATCTTCGGTGAATTCACCCACGGGCTGCACGCTTTTGGTGCGTTGCAGGTGTGCACTTCCAGCGGCTGTGGAACCTGGGGCCCTCCCATGCGCGTGGGCAGCAACTCGGAGGTCGTCTTGCTCACCTTCGAGTAGAGGTGTTTTCATGGTTCTTCCGTGGCGAGCCGCTCCTGTGCGGCCAGTTCCGCCCACTGGCGCCCTGGGACCTGGCCATCATCGAGGAAAGGCGCCGCCTGCTGCTACACTTCTCCGCGAAGCGGACTGCCCTGCCGGTCCGGCATGAAATCTCCGCGCCTCCAATGCAAAACCGCATGAGGCGCGCGGCGGCCGAAAGCCCGGCCGGCTGAAACGCTTCGCTGTGAGTTAAAAAATCGTTGACCTCAAAAAGGAGACTCCATGCACGCCTTCCGCAAATTCCGCTTCCTCTTCGCTGCCCTGTCTGCCCTGGCAGTGCTCACCCTCGGCATCCGCTCCAAGGCGCAGATGGCGCCGGAGGGTTCCACGCCGCCTCCGCCGCACGCCAAGCAAATCCATCTCAAGCACGTGCTGGTCATCGCCCAGACCAAAGGCTTCGAGCACGACTCCATTCCCGACGCCATGGCCGCCATCTACAACATGGGCAAGCAGAGCGGTCTCTGGGACACCGAGATGCGCACGGACACCGAGCTGATCACCAAGAAGCCCCTCAAGAACAACGCCAAGAACCTTGACTACTTCGACCTCCTGGTCTTCGCCAACACCACCGGCGAGCTGGACCTCGACGCGAGCCAGAAGGCCGACATGCTCTCGTTCATACACGACGACGGCAAAGGCTTTGTGGGCATCCACGCCGCCCTCGACAACAACTACACCTGGCCGGAATACGGGGAGATGATCGGCGGCTGGTTCGACCAGCATCCGTGGGGGACCTTCAACGCACCCATCATCAATGAAGACCCGAGCTTCCCCGCCGTGCGCCACTTTCCCGCGGCCTTCGTGAAATACGACGAGATCTATCAGCCCAAGGCGTGGTCGCGCGACAAGGTTAATGTGCTGCTCAGCCTCGATCCCACCAAGCTCAACTATGACAACAACCCGCGCATTCACCGCACCGATCACGACTTTGCAGTGGCGTGGTGCAAGATGTACGGCAAGGGCCGCGTCTTTTATTCCACCCTTGGCCACACCGAGGAGTCGTGGCAGGACCCAGACATTCGGACCATGTACTTTGAAGCCATCAAGTGGGCGCTGGGGTTGACGGAAGGCAGCACCTCTTCACATCCGCGTCCCGCTGCGGCTTCTAGCCATTAACTACCAGCTATTAGCTGTTAGCTATTAGCTCTTAGCTTCTTGCAGGCGCGCGAGGCGCCGGTTGGCTCCATTCGGGCACGGCTGGAGGCGGATTGGGCTGGAGCGCTCAAAGCGAGAAGCTGGGGGCTGGAGGCGGGTCGTTGCCGGTGGGAAGATTCGTCGACCTGCGGGTGGACGAAATGGCAAAAAAGAACAAATTTTGATTTTTGAAAAATGTACACCGGCGGGTCATCCAAATTGCGAATTTCGACGACCTGCAGGTCGTCCAAAACAGGAAATCGTTCGAAAAAAACGGCTTTTTTGCCGTTTTGGGGGCGAGTTTACCATCTGATTACTGGCGAGATGGAGGGTCGGCGCGGGGTAGATTTTTTCGGGGGATCGCTTGTGGGTGGTGAGGGGTTTGGCCGGGGCGCAGCGGGCCACTCGCCCTTCCCACAAGGGCGTTTAGCGAGACGAATCATGCTATTGATTCGGGCGAATGCCGGGGTCGCTACGCTGCGGCTAGGAGAATCTGAAATTCGTTTTGCTCGACCGCTTGCGACTCTTGCGCGACGCCGCGGACTAAGGGTAACCCCGGATGAGTTGCCGCCTTGAGTTGCACTACCACGGATTCCGCTGAATTCACCTGGTTGAGATACCGAACGCTATCGGATATCTGGCCGATCTCGGAATATGCCCGGCTGAGGAGCAGGCATAGCCCGTTTCTTCTTGACCTATCTGCCGTCTTTAGGCCTTCCCGGAAGTTGTGGATAGCCGCCAAGTGGTCGCCCATTCGCATTTTGACGTAGCCAATCGTGTCAGAGAATAGGGAGCGCAGACTGCGCCAGGGCACATTTTCCAAGCCCCATTCGAGCGACTCAAGGGCCTTCCCGTAGTCCCCGAGTCGCGCATGCGCAAAAGCCCAGACTTGATATGCCATCCAGTCACGCTCGGACTGAAGATCAGATGTATCAATCAGCTCGGTCGCCTCGATGGCTTTGCCCAAGATGAGAAGCGCAGTGGCTTTGCCCATCTGGAGGCCACGATGCGTTTGGAAGATTTTAAGTGATCGGTTGAATGAGGCAAGACTATCTTGCAACCGACCCATTTTTCGTAGCACCTCACCATGCATGTATCTTGGGAGCGGCGATTTGGGAAAGATGGCGATGCACTCCTCGCATTTCTCAAGTGCCAACTCATAGCGACCGACAAGGGTCAAGGATCGGATAAACCCGCCCCAGACTCCCAGCTCTTGCCCGAAAAGCCGAAGCGATCCATCCATCAGGGTGAGTGATTCATGATATCTCCCCAAGTGGCGAAGGATGTTCCCGCAAATTATTCGTGATACTGGATCGCCGAACGCAGCAATATTCCCCTCCGCCTTAGCGAGCGCCTTGTTTGGCTGCCCCATGGCAATGTAGACGGTAGATATTCCGTTTGGGGCAACTGGATCATCGGGATAGTCGCTCTCGATCTTTTCGTAGAGAGAGAGCGACCTTTGAAACTCCCCGCAGTCCTTAAGAACATCGGCAAACCCGTTCAGCAGATATCGGCTTTCCCCATACTTGAGCAAAGCTGATTCATAACGGGACTTCGCCTCTGCGAAACGGCCAAGATTTTTCGATACCTCGGCCCGCACGCTTTCGGCAACGACATCTTCGATGCCCAGGTCGCCGACCTCGTCCGCTAGCCGCTCAGCGAGATCAGTCTGATTGGCGTCAATAGCTGTCGTTGCCAAATTGCACAAAGTCTTGACGAGATACTCCGGGTCGCCGTGGTGTCTCTGATATTCCAATAGTTCCCTTATTGCCTTGTTAATCAGGGCTTGTGGCCCGGTAAAGAGGAGACCTTTGATGCTTTCGATCTGTTGTGTTACTTGCACATAGACCTCGTGGTCCGGAAGGTCCCGAGAGCCTCGTGCGTTCCAGGTGGTGCTCTCTTTTTCGCCTCCCGAATACGACAAGCCGGACAAAGGTAGCTGTAGCCTTTGAAAGGCATTATGCCTCTCAAGGATGTTCTTTAGGCTATTGAGCAGCTGGGGCGCTGAGCCGAACTTTTCCTTGGCCTCTTCGCTCAAGATGAAGTCAACGATATGACGATTAAACCCTATTAGGTCAGCCGCGTGGATAGAACGCACAAATCGCGAAACGAAACCCGACCGAAGTAGCAAGTCGCGTAATTCCTCAAGATCGAACGAGAGCGCGAAGGGATCCGTTTCTTCGATCAGCGCGTTCCAGCCCTTCCAGAAGAGCACGATTGCTGGTTGATGGACGATTACGTCGTTAACCAGATTCGAATATCTGGTCAGATCTCGGAAATCAGGATCCAGGGACGCATCGATGGTTGGGCGGAACGGTTCCGAAAGCAGAAGATCTTGAGCGAAATGCTCCACCCACACCTGGCTAAGCAGGTCTTCTACGAATTGGGCCGCCTCTAGCCGGAGTTCAGGGCCTAGTGACCTGTCGAGGCTGGCAAGAAAGAAGAAGAGGAGGTCGCCGCGGTCTCTTTCCGCATTCACTATTTCCCGAATTGAGTCAAGGTCAGTGCCGTCCGGCACGGGTGTGCCCCGCGACTCCTCCACGGTCAAATTGCAAAATTCCTCGAATTGATAGGGCTCCGGGTCCGCACTTTCAGAGGAGACAGTGAACTTATCGTCGCCGATAGTCAGAACTGCCCTGCCGATAGCCGGCAGGATCACTATCTCCCTGGTTTTTTCCGCTAAAGCCAAGTTTTTCCCTCCGTTGCCGCTCTCTTCCTAATAATCTTGAGTGTCAATTGATCGCGCTTGTTCGTGATCTTCGCCGACGCGCTGATGGCCTCAATGGCCTTGAAGTCGAAGGGGCCGAAAATATGGACCTCGATGAAATCGTCCTGATAACGGGCGGTCCCACTTTCCATCAGGATTACGGCGAATTCCTCCTTCAGGGTCGCTGCATTAATGCGCTCTGCGCACTTGGCGACGGCAACACGGTGCCTGTTCTTCCAAGTGCTTCTAAAGCCGAGCGGTAAAGGCTGTGACGGTGAGGCTTCAACAAACTCGTACGAGTTCTTTTCGAGGATTGACGCTCTGTGTTCAACATGCAGGTTTCGAAGAGTCGCGGAGCAGTTTCCGTACGAGGACAGCCCCTTCCGGTCAAGAGAGAGGGCGGCGTATCTGATTTCGCTTCCGAAGGTGCCCCACAATTTGCCATCCACCGCGAGTCGTCTCTGGTCATTGGACAAAGATGCTGGCCTGCGTGTCTGAGCATGAACCATCAATTGGTAGTTGGAATAGATTTCGTTGGTGCTGGTGGCCAGCCTACATAGGGTGTCGATGTTCATTCCGACCACCGCCTGTGACATTGTCTGTACTTCGGCTTCGAACTCCTCAACCTTATCCAGGACACCCCTTTCCTCGGCGTCAAGTAACGCTTGAAGGTAGCGAGCTTCAAGCGCTTCAATTTCCTCGGCCTTCTCGGCCATTCGAACGTTGGGGTATCCTGCGAATGTCCCGCAACTGGAGCATTCCGCAGAAGATTCGCTCACCTCAGCTGCACAGCGTTCACAAATCATGCGCGCCCCAGCCCAAAGTCCTGAAGGGAAATATTATCGCATTACCCCTCTGACGAACGCAGTATTCTCAGATGCGCATGGGGTTCTCTGCGCAGCGACCCTCTGCCCGAACTAGCCCATTCCGCAATCGTCTTCGGGAGATACGGGTAGAGCTTCCGATGCCCGGGGACCTGCTCTCCGCGCGCCAAGTCCCTTTGCATGTGCCGGTTAGGCCATCATCCTAGTGATCGGTCCCGGGAAGTCGGCTTGTGCTGAGTTATCCGGCGCTCCGGGGGCGGGTGGTGCAGGCCAGCCCACGCGCTGCGCGGGTTCCCCGGCCGGGCCCGGTTACAAAGCCTGTTTGCCTCGATTCGTCAGACACTACCGAGCGCATCCTGCCCAAATCTTGCGCCGCGGCCGGAGGGCTGCCCAGCCAGACCGGCAGCCTTACTCCTCCTCCGGCGGCAGTTGCTCCAGCAGCCGCTTCCAGGTCCTCTGGTTTTTGCGGAAGCCCTTCTTCAGATCCTCCAAAATGCGCTCGAAGTCGGCGTTGGTGCGCAGGTTGTTCCAGGCAGGATTCTTCTGGAACCAGGGATAATTTTCGTTGCCCAAATAAATGGCGCGGCGCAGCCAGTGCAGGGCCTCGCTGGAGTCGCCCTCGACGGCGAAGTACGTAGCCAGCCGGTAAGCCATCTCGTTATCGGCCTCGGCGGCGGCCAGCGTCTCGTCCTTCAGCAGCGCGGCGGCGCGGGCGCGGTCTCCGGCCTGCACGTAGCAGAGCGCCAGAGTGGGCACGGCGATGCGCATCGAAGCATCGTCGCGGATCACGCCCTCCAGAATCTCGATGGCCTTATCGAGATTGCCCAGCCGCATCTGCTGGTAGCCGGCCGAGGTGCGCAGCAGCGGATGGCGCGGTTCCAGGGCCAGTCCTTTTTCCAGCTCGTCGCCGGCCAGCTCGATCTGATTCTGATAGTGGTAGACGCGGGCGCGGTGGTTGTAGAGGATGGCGGCGCTGGCGGGGTTGAGCTTGAGCGCGAGGCTGAACTGCGCCAGCGCCTCGTCGTACATGCCGTCGCCGCGCAGGGCCAGGCCGGCGACCATGTGCACATTCCAGTCGTTGGCCGCTCCGGCCAGCAGGTTGGCGATGCCATGGCGGGCCGACTCCTTCTCGCCGCGCGAAAGCAGCATGTAAATCCGGTAGAGGTTGGCCTCGGTCGAGTCCGCGTCGAGGCGCAGAGCCTCGTCAAAGGCGCGGCGCGCGCGCATCACGTGAATCTGCCCGCCGAAGCCGTGGCGCACATACTGCAGCTCGGCGATGCCCAGCCCGCTCCAGCCCGCGGCAAACTCCGGGTCCTTGCCGGTGACGCCGGTGAACAGCGCGTGGGCGCGGTCCAGATCGGCGCGCGAGCCGGTGCGCACCATGAACGAGCTGAGCAGGGCGCGGGCCTGCAGGTAATCCTCGCTGACCGGGCCGGGCAGTGATATCTCTACCGCTCCGGCGCGCGTGCCGAAGCGCTGCGCGTCGAACTGCTCGCCGGCCGGCAACCCATGCAGTGCGGCAAAGACCTCGTTCGAAATCTCTGATTGCACCGCGATCAGGTCCAGCGAGGCCACGCGGATGGCGCCACCGGAGCGCACGCTCTGCGCGGCCACGTCCAGCAGCTGCCAGTTCAGGTCGAAGCCGTTCTCCGAGCGCAGAAAGTTCCCCGCCAGCACAAACGAGACCAGCAGCTTCTGCCCCACGGAGAGCGGGTCCATCTGCGCGATGGGCAGGGGCATGAGCGTGCTGGACGGGCGCACCACCAGGCCGGGAATCCGCGCCAGCCGCGCGGCAATGGCATCCGCCAGCGCGAAGCCGTAGAGCGGAGCCACCTCCGTGGCGCCCAGGTTGGTGAAGGGCAGAACCACCAGCGAGTTCTGCAGTTCGTGGTTGGCTGCCGACTCGCGGAATCGCTCGGCCAGCATCGACAGAAATCCGGTATTGCGCTTCTCGGCCTCGGCCTCGGTGGTGGGCAGGTTGGCCGCCGCATCGCCGGGAATCGTGCCTGTCTCGATGCGCATGGCCTTCATGATGGTCTTCAGCGCCTCGCGCACTTCGGCGGCCGAGGCATACCGCGCGCTGGGATTTTTTTCCAGACACCTGGCGATGACGCTCTTCAGCTCCGGCGAGATGCCGGGGACGATGGGCTCCAGATCCTCGGGCTCTGAGAATTGAATGGCGCGGATGGTCTGGAAGTCCTCCGCATCGGGCCGCGAAAATGGATGGCGGCCGCTGGCCAGCTCGTAGAGGATCACGCCCAGCGCCCAGATGTCCGACTGCGCGCTGGAGTGGCCGGTGACGAACTGTTCCGGCGCCATGTAGCGGATGGTGCCGCCGCGCGCCGTGTAGGTGGCGGCCATGGAAGCATTCTTGGCCAAACCCGGCTTGGAGGGATCGAAGGCCGCATCCTCCGGGCTCAGACGCCGCGCCAGCCCGAAGTCCAGGATCTTGGCCAGCCCGCCGTCGGTGAGCATCACGTTCTGCGGCTTCAGGTCGCGGTGAAAGATCCCCAGCGCGTGCGCTGCTTGCAGGCCGTCGGCCACCTGGATGCCCACGGAGAGCACCAGTTGCAAACTGGCCGGGCCGCGGGCGATCAACTGATCCAGCGACTGGCCAGGGACGTACTGCATCACGATGTAGCCTTCATCGCCGCTTTCGCCCACTTCGTAGATGGCGCAGACGTTGGGGTGCTCGATGGCCGAGGCCAGGCGCGCCTCTCGCAGCACGGTCGTGCGCATCTGCTCAGCGGTCAGCAGGCCGGTGCGCAGAACTTTGAGCACGACGGGCCGTTGCAGCAGCGTGTCGTTGGCCAGATAGACCACCCCGCTGCCGCCCGCGCCCAGCTTGCGGACAATCTCGTAATGTTCGATCGTTCTTCGCTTCATGATCCCCTTCAGTGTACCGGCCCATGCATCAGGAATGTCTCAAGAGCTGGTTAAACGCGGGGAAACGCAAGGCGCGGGGCCGCGATGCAGAGCATAACCCGGCTCCCCGCGCTTCAGCGTCCAGCCGGAGTAGCCGCGCCGCGCGTGGAATCTTGCAATTACAGCGATTTCAACGGCGTTCGACTACAATTCAGCTATGAGTTTCCCGGAGATGCGCATGCGCCGGATGCGGCGCAGCGAGCCGTTGCGGGCGCTGGTGCGCGAGACTACGCTTGAGCCCGGCGACCTGATCTACCCGCTGTTTGTCTGCCCCGGCAAGGGCGTGCGCCGCGAAGTCAGCTCCATGCCCGGCGTCTTCAATCTCTCCGTGGAGGAGGCCGTGCGCGAAGCCGAAGCGGCCGCGAGCCTGGGCGTAGGCGGCCTGCTGCTGTTCGGACTGCCGGAGCGAAAGGACGAGCAGGGCACAGGCGCGTGGGAAGACAGCGGCATCGTGCAGCAGGGGCTACGTGCGCTCAAGCAATCCTCCGCCGCGAAAAAGCTCGTGCTCATCGCCGACGTCTGCCTGTGCGAGTACACCAGCCACGGCCACTGCGGCGTGGTCGTCAAGAACGGCGACAACTACGACGTGGACAACGATCCCACGCTCGAGCTGCTGGCCCGCACCGCCGTCAGCCAGGCCCGCGCCGGCGCCGACGTCGTCGCGCCGAGCGACATGATGGACGGCCGCGTGGCCGCCATCCGCGCCGCGCTGGACAAGGCCGGCTGCGCCAACACGCCCATCCTCAGCTACGCCTCCAAGTTCGCCTCGGCGTTTTACGGTCCCTTTCGCGAGGCAGCCGATTCCGCGCCGCAGTTCGGCGACCGCCGAGCCTACCAGATGGACGGCGCAAATCTGCGCGAGGCGCTGCGCGAGATCGAGCTCGACCTCGCCGAAGGCGCGGACATGATCCTGATGAAGCCCGCCATGCCTTACCTCGATGTCGTCCGCGCCGCGCGCGAGCGCTTCGGCGTGCCCATGGGCGCGTATCAGGTCTCCGGCGAATACTCCATGCTGATGGCCGCCATCGAGCGCGGCTGGCTGGACCGCGACCGCGCCATCCTCGAGTCGCTCGTCGGCATCCGCCGCGCCGGCGCGGACTTCGCCGTCACCTACTTCGCCAAGGACGCCGCGCGCTTGCTAAACTGAGGAGCCATGGCAGACTACTCATCGAGTTGGAGAAACTACCGGCGCCTCAGACGCATCGCGCTGCTGTCGCTGGTTGGATTTGTTCCCGTTGTGCTGATTCTCGATTGGATGGGGCGCATGCCAGTTCCTGCCAAACTGCCCGGCTACCTGGGCTCGGCCTATGTTCTCTTCTTTCTCTTAGCCTGGTCCCTTTTCACCTATTTCCACTGCCCGCGCTGCGGCAAGTGGTTCGCCACGACCCGCTGGTTCTATCAACGCAGCCTTACTACGCAAAAGTGCGTTCACTGCGGCCTGAAAAAATTCAGTGACGGCGAAGAACGAGCCGTCCCCACTTCCCCAGGGACGCAGCTAAGCTGCTGAGCTAAGTACAACCATCCTGCCACCCTCCTTTACCACGGGGACAACCGCAGCGGGTTGCACCCATGTCCACTCTGGAAGTCCTCAGCGTTCTCTTCGCCACCGCGGCCATCTTCGGCCTCATCAGCACCCGCTGGCGGCCACCGCGCCCGCGCTGATCCTGGTCGGCGCCATGATGCTCTCCACCATCGCCGAGGTCCTCTGGCGCGAGCCGCTCATCGCCGTGCCGGCCTTTCTCACCCTGCTGCTCATTCCGCTCACCTACTCCATCGCCAACGGCCTCGGCTTCGGCCTGATCGCCTGGGCGGCGCTGCACCTGGCCGCCGGGAAACTCCGCCGCAGCGACTGGCTGCTCTGCCTGCTCGCCGTCCTCCTTCTGCTGCGCCTTGTGTATTTAGGTGCAAGCTAGGGTATATCGACAGGGGACGCTCACATCATCTGAAACCACTCAACTGAGTTTGGAAGGGAGCAAGAGAAGCGATTTCTTAAAAACCTACGATTTCTATTGAAATCGCAGAACGCATCGGCTCACTATGTATGAAAGGTGGTTCACCGATGAAAATTGGAGATATCGAAATCAAGAAGATTCCAGCCGGTGAGAACATCCGCTGCCAAGGAGGAATTCCCGGTAAGGCTCTCGTATACTACAACGGCACGGCGTTCTGTGCCGAGTGTCTAGGCACGAAATTCCTACAGGGATTGAATTCCCGCGAATTAGTTGGGTATCTCCTCGCTGGACTCATCAAGGATTAACTATGTACGACGATGAATTTGGGGGCATGGATGGAGACTTGGAAAAAGAGCCTCCACCCACCAAGACTGTCTGGCAGTCAGTAGTCGCGATAGTGATTGCACTAGGGGTGGGCACAGCTGTTGTCCTATTGCTTCACATTCATTACATAGCGTCTCTTATTGGGGAATTTCTTTGGATTGCAGTAATGATGGTACCCGGTATTTTCGCGGCCAATTATGTCTACAAGATGATGGCCGGATTCCACGGGTGGGCTCGACTGACTGTAGGAGTAATAGTCTTCTTCTCTGTGTGTCTATTTATCGCTGTAACATTGGAGTCGCATCATTTACGTTAGCCGGGAGGGGTGAAGAAAGATGAGCGAATTTGCTAAACGACTAGCGGCTCAAATCAAGAACGCAGTAGCGCAACGAGCGGAGGAACGCAAAATGACCGAAACTGAGAGCGCGGCATATCTCGATCGAGAAAGGAAGAAGAAAGCACTTGCGCCTGATTTCTGGAACACGATTAGGGAATTGATTGTCGCCAAGTGTTCAGAAGTCAACGAGACACTTGCTGAGGAACATTACAGATGTCATGATGAATTACCCAACAAACTCCATGTGATTAGGCTGAACCCTGTTGCCAATTTACATCTTGAATTCTTCCCGGATGGGAGTCGAATTCGCTATGACGTTGGGGAGTGCGTAGGCGATTATCTCATCGAGATTGACGACAGTTCGGGACAAGCAATCCTCTCGAACGCCTATCATCACGTCTTTGACCTTCAATCGACGGCTGAACATCTCCTAGAGGAGTGCTTGGAAAAGGCTCCATTCTGAGTGAGCCAATTGGGAACTTGAAACTAGCCAGGCTCTCCGGCATTCCGCAGCTCGTCGATTCCGCGCGGCAGTTCGCCCGCCGAACCCTGCTACCATAGGCGCAATCGGAAAGGCGTCTTCTATGCACTGGTACTATGCGGTCGCTTATTTCCTCGGAGGAGCCTTCCTGGCCAACAGCATTCCCCACCTCGGCAACGGCATCTCGGGACGCTCCTTCCAGACCCCATTTGCCTCGCCTCCGGGCGTGGGACTGTCCTCTTCCACAGTGAATGTCCTCTGGGGGCTCTTCAACCTGGCCGTCGCCTACATATTGGTTTGCCGCGTGGGCCATTTCGACCTTCGCAGCGCGCCGGACATGCTCGCCGCGGGCGTGGGCATGCTATTCATGTCGGTCATGCTGGCCCGCGCCTTTGGCCGCTTCCACGGAGGAAAGTGAAAAGCCGGCCAGCCAGGCCCAGCGGGGCGATGACGCCCAGGTACACCTCCGCGGTCATGGCCCTGACCGGCGGCGAGGCGCGTGCGGTGCTGATCGTCGATACCCAGCTCGCCAACAATCGCCTAGTCGAAGTCCTCAAGGCCAACGACGTGGATTGACGTCCAACTGAATCATGCGCTTCCTGAATCCACGCCGCGCGATCCTCTCTCTTTGCCTCTTTCTGCTGGCCGTCACCCCCGGCCTGGGCGCGGATACCTATCGCGTGATCCACGTGTATCCTCATGATCCGCAGGCGTTTACGCAGGGTCTTGTCTACGTGAATGGACGTCTGTATGAGAGCGCTGGCCTGCGCGGCCGTTCCACTCTGCGCATGGACGACCTGACCACCGGGCGCGTGCAGCAGATTGTGAACCTGCCCAGCCAGTACTTTGGCGAAGGGCTCACCGACTGGGGCAGAACGCTGATCCAGCTCACCTGGCAGGCTCACCTGGCCTTCGTCTATGACACCTTCAGCTTCCGCCTGCTGCACACCTTTCATTACGCGGGCGAGGGCTGGGGACTGACGCAGGACGGGCGGGATCTGATCCTGAGCGACGGCACCGATACCCTGCGCTTTTACGATCCGACGACCTTCCACGAGGTGCGGAGCATCGTCGTCCGGGATCACGACAGCCCCGTCACCGAGATCAACGAGCTGGAATACATCCACGGCCAGATCTACGCAAACATCTGGCACTCCGACCGCATCGTCCGCATCTCACCCGCCACCGGCAGGGTGCTGGGCTGGATTGACCTGAGCGGCCTGCTGCCGCAGAGCGAGCGGTCCAGTCCGGAGGCCGTGCTCAATGGCATCGCCTACGACAGCGTTCACGACCGGCTCTTCGTCACCGGCAAGCTGTGGCCGAAGCTCTTCGAGATCAAGGTCGTTCCTCAATAGGCAGAGCGCCGTCCCGCCGGCCACAACAAGTACCAAATCAGAACCACGTGCCCGCCCACGCCACGCTGTCAGAGTCGCTCCATCGCTTTCGCGCGTATACTTTCCGGCAAGGCAATCCATGGACGCGACCTCATTCATTGTTCCCAGCTCGTTGCAGAACGCGGCGGTGCTGACCATTATTCTGGCCTTCGCCGGCTATCTGGTCACCTTTATGGGCACCCGCATGATGGCCCGGCGCACCGACCTGCTGCGCCTGGTAAACCAGCGCATCAATGAGTTCTACGGACCGCTCTACGTGGCCACGGTCGCGGGCAACATTGCCTATCGCTCGCTGCTCAAGAAGCAGGGCAAGACCCAGTGCCATCCCATCCGCGACGAGGATTTGAAGGAGTGGGTGCTGTGGATGACCACCATCTTCATGCCTCTGAACGACGTTCGCGAAAAGATCATCATTGAGAACGCCCACCTCATCGTCGAGGAAGAGATGCCGCGCTGTCTGCTCGACTTTGTGACCCACGTGGTGGGTTATAAGGCGTTGCTCTCGAAGTGGGCGGAGGGCGACTACTCGGAGCGCCGCTCGATGATCGGCTGGCCGCCGGAGTTTGACATTTACGTGGAGCGTTCCTACCAGGCCCTCAAGGCGGAACAGACACGGCTGCTCCATGGCGGCGCCTGGCGGTTCTATCGCCGCCTGACCGCGCGAAAGCGGGGATAGCGCAGGCTTCAACCCCGCTCAGGCGGTAATGATCTTGTGCACGGCTCCCGCATAGGCAAGCCGTGTCAGTCCGCTGATCAGAAAGTTGATGCCAACCAGCGTCCCGATCGCCCAGGCCGACCCCGAAGGCCAGCTAAGCCCGATCATCAAGCCCAGCGCCAGCGTAACGATGCCGTCGAAGAGTATCCATCCCGAGCCCGGCAGCACACGCAAGCTGAAGTAGCCAAAGATTTGCATCACTCCCCCGGCGCAGAGGATGATGGCCAGAACCAGGGTAAGCGAAGCCAGGCTAAGGCCGGGGTGGAAAGCCAGATAGAAGCCGCCCACGACATAGAAAATGCCCAGGAGCAGGCGCCAGATGAACCCGCCCACACCTCTGGCTGCAAACGCATAAACCAGATAAGCAAATCCCATGAGGAAGATAAGCCAACTCACGAAGATCGATACGCCGATCCCAGCCGCAAGAGGCAACGCAATGGCCAGAATTCCGACCACAACCATCAGCACGGATGTTGCAATGAACAGGCGGTTATACCGCTTCACGGAATCACGCAGATTTTCAAGACTCACGGTCTTCTCCTCGATGGCCCGTAAAATGCAAGCCATTATCGACCCGCGCAGGTCTTACCCGTCAACGAAATAATCAGGAAAAGATCGAATTCGCCAGTTTATTTTGAAAAATAGCTGTAGAGGCGCGGAGAGAGAATGCACTTTGGCCCGCGTCCTCGGTTTCGTTGCTCTCGTTGCCGGCTTCAGCCAGGTCTTTTTTGAGATGCGGCAGTGCAGCCTCGCCATCCAGCCGCTCACGCTCACGCAGGCACGGGCAGCGCCAGGTTCTTCCACAGCCGCAGCGTGGGGTCGGCCTGGTTGATCGTGTAAAAGTGCAAGCCGGGCGCGCCGTTGCGCAGCAGGTTTTCGCACAGGCGGGTCACAACCTCCAATCCAAAGTCGAGCAACGCCGGTTTGTCGTCCTGCAGCTCTTCCAGGCGCAACCGCACCCAGCGCGGCAGATCCGCGCCGCAGCCGTTGCAGAAGCGCACCGTGTTGGCATAGCCCGTGATGGGCATGATCCCAGGCACGACCGGGATGCGGATGCCGGCTTTGGCGCAGCGCTCCATGAAGTCGCTGTAGCCATCGGCATTGTAGAAAAGCTGGGTCAGCGCCCCGTCCGCGCCGGCTTCCACTTTGCGGCGGAAGTGCTCGAAGTCCTCGCCGGGACTGGGCGCCTGCGGATGCATCTCAGGATAGGCGGCCACCTCGATCCGGAAAGCGTTCCCATGGTTCTCGCGGATGAAGCTGACCAATTCATTCGCGTAATGAAACTCGCCGGGCGCGGAGGCGCTCATGGCCGTGGCCGGCAAGTCCCCGCGCAAGGCCACAATGTGCTTCAGGCCGGCAGCCCGGTAGCGATCGAGCAGGGCTGCGACATGCGCGCGCGTGGAGCCAACGCAGGTGAGATGCGGCACGGCCTCGGCGCCGGCGTGCTCAATCACCGCCATCACCGTCTCGTAGGTGCCCTCCTGGCCTGAACCGCCGGCGCCATGCGTCACTGAGAAATAGTTGGGCCGCACCGCGGCCAGCCGTTCGATCACAAACGGCAGTTTTGCCGCGGCCTCCTGCGTGCGCGGCGGAAACAACTCGAATGAGAAACTCAGCGCGGAGTGCATTCCAAGGCACCTTAAAAACCTGACAGCTGGGACCACTCACGCGGACCCGGCTGCTCAAAACCGTGGGCGCGGCTCAGTAGCGGTAGTGATCGGGCTTGAACGGCCCCTCGACCGGAACCCCGATGTAGTCGGCCTGCTTCTGGCTCAGTCTGGTCAGCTTCACGCCGATCTTTTCCAGGTGCAGCCGCGCCACTTCCTCGTCCAGCTTCTTCGGCAGAACGTAGACGCCTGGCTTGTAGCTGTCGCGGTTGGCCCACAGATCCAGCTGTGCCAGCGTCTGGTTGGCGAAGCTGTTGCTCATCACGAAGCTCGGATGGCCTGTCGCGCAGCCCAGGTTCACCAGCCGTCCCTCGGCCAGGATGAAGATGCTGCTCCCGCCCAGGAAGGTGTACTTGTCCACCTGCGGCTTGATGTTCAGCTTGGTCACGTCTGGCTCCGCGTTCAGCCGGTCCATCTGGATTTCGTTGTCGAAGTGGCCGATGTTGCACACGATGGCCTGGTCCTTCATCCGCTTCATGTGCTCCAGCGTGATGATGTCGGTGTTGCCGGTGCAGGTCACGTAAATGTCGCCCTTGCCCAGCGTGTCCTCCACCGTGGCGACTTCAAAACCCTCCATCGCCGCCTGCAGTGCGTTGATCGGGTCGATCTCGGTCACGATCACGCGAGCGCCCATGCCCCGCAGCGAGTGCGCGCAGCCCTTGCCCACGTCGCCATAGCCGCAGATCACGGCCACCTTGCCGGCCACCATCACGTCGGTGGCGCGCTTGATGCCGTCGGCCAGCGACTCGCGGCAGCCGTACAAGTTGTCGAACTTCGACTTGGTCACCGAGTCGTTCACGTTGATCGCCGGGACCAGCAGCTTCCCCTGCTCCATCATCTTGTAGAGCCGGTGCACGCCCGTCGTCGTCTCCTCGGAGACGCCGCGCCAGTCCTTCACCACCTTGTGCCAGTGCTGCGGGTCTTCCGCGTGGACTTTCTTCAGCAGGTCCTTGATCACCTGCTCCTCGTGGTTGCCGGAGGGCGCGTTCACCCAGCCGTCGCCGTTCTCCAGCTCATAGCCCTTGTGGATGAGCAGGGTCGCGTCGCCGCCGTCGTCCACTACCAGCTGCGGTCCCAGGCCGCCCTTGTGGGTCAGCGCGCGGTAGGTGCAATCCCAGTAGTCCTCCAGCGACTCGCCCTTCCAGGCAAAAACCGGCACGCCCGCCGCGGCAATTGCCGCCGCCGCATGGTCCTGCGTGGAGAAGATGTTGCAGCTCGCCCAGCGCACTTCCGCGCCTAAGCTCACCAGCGTCTCGATCAGCACGGCCGTCTGGATGGTCATGTGCAGCGACCCGGTAATGCGCACCCCGGCCAGCGGCTTGGCCGCCGCGTACTTGTTGCGGATCGCCATCAGCCCCGGCATCTCCTGCTCGGCGATGTCGATCTCCTTGCGGCCCCAGTCGGCCAGGGAAATATCGGCCACTTTGTAGGCCAGGTCGGCTGTTTCCAGTGTTGAAGTTGCCATAAGCGCAGATTGCTCCTTCCCTGTTGAGAATACCATCCTCAGGAATTGCCGGCGGAACGCTATCGCGCTGGCGCCGGGGCCATTACGTCAGCCATGGTGCAAGATTCAGGTTGATTCTCCGGTCGGAAGAACATAAAAACCTGCCCCGGTGGCCGGGTCACCGAGAGTGCTTGGAGAAGCTGGTAATTGACATTGAAATGCATGCAGACAGAACCTGCAGTTTTGCCTTAGAATCAGGTTTCATCGGCAAGGAGGTTCTATGTCCGCATGGAAGTTGTTTGTTCTTTTGGCTCTCACGGTTGCGCTGCTGAGCAGCGCGCCCGCGGCGTCGGCTCAGGTTTCAATTGGCGTTAACATCGGACCGGCGCCGGTGTGCCCTTACGGGTACTTCGAATATCCCCCCTATGACTGCGCGCCCTATGGCTATTACGGGCCCGATTGGTTTGTTGGCGGTCTTTTCATTGGCGCCGGCCCCTGGTTCCATGGCCCCAAAAATTTTTACGGCCATGTGGATAACCGCTACGATCCCCGCAATGGTTACAGAGGGCCGCTGCCTGCTCGCGGCGCGCAGCCGTTCAATACTTTTCACGGGAATGAAGCGCGGGACGGGCGAGGCCACGCAGGCAATGCCGGACACGACGCGGCCAACGAACATGCCGCAGGCTATCAGCATGCTCCAAGCCACGGCGGTGGAAGCCACGGCGGCGCTCACCATTAGAAAGCGTTTCAACCGGATAAACAGAGGGCCCGCTCTGCAGGAGCAGGCCCTTCGACCCGGTGGAGAGGCGCGATAAGGCTGTACTTATCGGATCGAAAAGGAGCATTAGCGGCTCTTGGCGCTGGTTGTGCGCCATTGCGCATGCACTTGTGGGCCCGGGAAAATGAAGACAACCGTTTGCCCCTGAACCCAATCCGCCCGCCGCGGGCCTACAATACCCCATGAAATCCGTACCGCCAGGAATGAGCCCCCATGGCCGTCGCCCCACCAAAATCCATCGCCGCGCCTCATGCAGCGGGCAAAACCGCCCGGCTCACCCGAACCCGCCGCACCGCCCTGCTTAAAGCCTTGGCTGATCCGCGGCGCTTTGAGCTGCTGGAGCAGATCGCCAGGGCCCAATGTCCGATGAGCTGCGCCCAGGCACGAGCCGCGCTGCCTATCTCCGCCGCCACGCTCTCCCATCACATCAGGGAGCTCGAAACCGCCGGCCTGATCCATGTCCGGCGCGAGGGCAAGTTCCATTTCCTCAGCCTGCGGCCCGGCGTTCTCGCCGCGCTGGCGGCTGGCCTGGCCGCGCTCGGGCAGGATTCCTGCTCCAGCCGCTGAAAGAGCCCAGCGAAAATTTTCCGCAACACTCTTGAATCCATTTCCCCGGCCCCTTAATCAATTCGATAGTTGTCGAAATGTCGAAGTCAAGGCGTTTTGGCCGGGGAGCGGTATATGAGCAGTCTCAAGGGAAAAGTCGCGCTGGTTACCGGCGCATCCAAGGGCATTGGCGCGGCCATCGCCCGTGAGTTGGCGGCGCGCGGCGCCTCCATCGCCATCAACTATTCCGGCAGCAAGGCCGCCGCGGAAAAAATCGTGACGGAGATCGAGGCCGCCGGCGGCAGAGCCATCGCCGTCCAGGCCAATGTAAGCGATCCCGCCTCCATCGAGCCCCTTGTGGCCGCGGTGGCCGGCGAGCTCGGCCCCATTGACATCCTGGTCAACAACGCCGGCGTCTACGAGTTCAGCCCGCTCGAGCAGATCACTCCCGAGCACTTTCACAAACAGTTCAACCTGAATGTCCTGGGTCTCCTGCTGGTCACCCAGGCCGCGGTGGCCAAATTCAACCCCAAGGGCGGCAGCATCATCAACATTGGCTCGGTGGTAGGCCGCATGGCCTTCCCGAATGGAGCCGTCTACAGCGCCACCAAAGGCGCGGTCGATTCCATCACCGTCTCCCTTTCCAAGGAGCTCGGTGCCCGCGGCATTCGCGTAAACGCCCTCAACCCTGGCCTGGTGATCACGGAAGGCACGCAGGCAACCGGTATCGCGGGCAGCGACTTCGAGAAGAACGCCGCCGCCGAAACGCCACTGGGCCGCGTCGGCCAGCCGCAGGACATCGCCACCGCTGCTGCCTTCCTCGCATCCACCGACGCCGGCTGGGTCAGCGGTCAGACCCTCTACGCCGCAGGCGGTTTCACGCGCTAAAGCATTTCTCCTTCAGACGTATACCGGAGCCAACGCACTCAAGCGCCGATTTCAACAAGAAATCGGCGCCGCGAAGAACCCCAATCGAGGCTACCTGTGAAGGAGAAATGCCGTAATCGTCCAAACTGACATTCTCATCTGTGCGCCGGGACGAGGGAACTACGGCTTCAGCCGGGCGCCCTCACTGGCCAGCAGCTTCTGCTTGCGCTCGATGCCCCATCGGTAGCCGGTGAGCGCGCCGTCCGCGCCCACCACGCGATGGCACGGCACCAGCAGGGCCACGCGATTGGCAGCGCAGGCGCGGGCCACGGCGCGCGTCGCCTGCGGGTCGCCCAGCTCCCGCGCCAACTGGCTGTAACTGCGCGTCTCGCCGCGCGGAATCTGCCGCAGCGCCTGCCAGACGCGCAGTTGAAATGCGGTTCCGCGCAGGTCCAGCGCCTGACCGGCGTCGGGCAACTGTGTTGCGGCAGACGTAGCGGCGCCTTTTTTACCGGCAACAGCCCCTACCGCCGCCTCGATCCATCGCGCCAGCGACGAGTCGCGCCGCAACTCCGCCTGGGGAAACTCAACGCGCAGGCTGTCCTCGGCTTCGGCGCGGGTTGACGCTAGCGAGAGCCAGCACAGCCCGCGCGCTGTCGCGCCGGCAACCATCCATCCAAACGGCGACGCGGCGGATGCGAAAGCAATCTCCTCGCCGCGGCCACCTTGGGCAAAGCGCGCCGGCGTCATGCCCAGCGGCGCGCCCTCGTAGGCGCGGCTCGAGGAGCTGAATCCTGCGTTGTACACGGCATCGGTCACGGAATCTCCTTGTTTCAGCGCCCGGCGCAGCCGCCCGGCCCGGAGCGCGCGCTGATATGCCAGCGGGCTCGCGCCCATCTCTCGTTTAAAAAGCCGCTGCACGGTGAACGGGCTCAGCCCCGCAACGCGCCCCAGCTCACCCAGAGAAACACGGCGGTCGAGATGAGTCTCGAGATACGCACGAACCCTGTCCAAAACGCTGCCCCACACAGTGGTCGCAGTCGCTGTGGGCCGGCAACGCAGGCAGGGACGAAAGCCCGCCGCGCTGGCCTCGGCAGGCGAGCCGAAAAAACGCACGTTACGCCGCAACGGCCGCCGGCTCGCGCAGCCCGGCCGGCAGTAGATGCCGGTCGTCGTCACCGCATAGACAAACTGCGCATTCCGGTCGCGCGCAACGAGCTGCCGCCATGCCGTCCCCGGATCGAGTGATTGCGCATTCGCCACGCTCGCCTTCGTTGTTCTCCCGCTGCTCACGAAGATCATCCTCGCCGATGCGGGCTGCGCTCCGCTACCCGATTCTTGCGCGCAATTCGGATTCTTTCTCGAGTTTCCGTCAGCCCGCCGCTACTCTGCGCGCAAGGCCTCCATCGGATCGGCATGCGCCGCGCGCCGCGCCGGCAGATATGCCGCCAGCAGACCGCCGGCAAGCAGCAGAACCGCAGCACCGGCCAGCGTCCACCCATCGTACGCGCTCACTCCATACAGGAATCCGCGTACCAGCCGCCCGGCCAGCAGCGCCAGGCCTGCGCCAGCCGCCACGCCGACCAGCAGCATGGCCGCCGCCTGCCGCAGCACTAGACCCAGCAGGCTCGCCCGTGTCGCTCCCAGCGCGATGCGTATGCCCAGCTCGCGCGTCCGCTGCGCCACCACATAGGCCAGCAGTGCATACAGTCCCGCCAGGCACAGCAGCAGCGCCGCCCCGCCAAAAATCTCAAGCAAGTGCGCCGCCAGCCGCTGGCTGCCATACGAGTCCTCCACGATCTGGTCCATCGTGGTGATGTTCGCGTTCTCCAGCTCCGGGCTCGCCTGGCGCAGGATCGCGCGCAGCGCGGGAATCATCTCCGCCGTGGGCCGGCTGGTGCGCACGGCCAGGTCCATCGCCACGCCCTCAATCGGCTGGTAGAAACCGCTCTCCGGGGTGATCTGCGGAATCGCGATCTCCACCTCCGGCGTAGCCGGCTCCGCCACGGTCCGTTGCCGTTCATCGTCCAGCACTCCGATCACGTGCATCGGAGCATTCTTTCGCAGGCTCAGCAGTTGCTGGCCCACAATCGCTCCCGGATCTTGCTTATCCGGAGAAAATGCGCGCGCGAATGCCCGGTTGACCACCAGCACAGGCTCGGAGCCGGCCGTGTCCTGCGGCCCGAAGAACCGCCCCGCCGCCATCTGGAAGCCAAAGACCTTCTGCATCTCCGGGCTCACGGCTTTCATAAAAGCCATAACGCCGCGCCCGCCCAACTGCATCTCCAGGTGCAGCACAAAGGTCTTGCCCAGCGGCACCTGCGTGATCAGCCCTGCGCTCTCAACGCCGTTCACGTGCTGCACCCGCTCCAGCAGCGGCTCGTAGAGTGCCTGGGTCAGGTTCTGCCCATCAAAGCGATACGACGGGATCGCCAGATTCACCACAACGATGTGGTCCGTGCGGAAGCCGAGATCCACATGGCGCAGCGCGTAGATGGAGCGCAACAGCAGCCCGCAGACCGTGAGCAGCACCAGCGACATGCTGATCTCCGCCACCACCAGCACGCCGCGCACGCGGTTTTGCCGCCGCCCCATTCCCGCCTGCACGCCGCCCTGCCGCAGCGCCGGCTCAATCGGCGCGCGCGCCGCCAGCAGGGCAGGCCACGCCGCGGAGAGCAGCGCCGACACAGCGGTCATTGCTACTAATGCGGGCAGAACCCATCCATCCACCCTGGCTGGAGCGGGCAGCGGCAGCGCCTGGCTCAGTTCGTGCGCCAGCAGCTTCACCAGTCCCAGCGCCAGCCCGATGCCCAGGGCTCCGGCAGCGGCGCTCAGCAGCGCCGCCTCCACCAGCATCTGCTGCATCAGCCGCATGCGGCTGGCGCCCAGCGCGCCGCGCATGGCCATCTCCCGCTGCCGTGCCGAGCCGCGCGCCAGCATCAGGCTGGCGGCGTTTACCAGCGCGATCAACCACAACACGCCCGACGCGCCCAGCAGTTCCACCAGCGACCGCCGCACATCGCCGCTCACCAGCACTTCGCTATACGGAAGCACCCGGATCGCGCTGTGATCCTTGCGCAGATCCGCATCGGTATACTCTGCCGCCACGCGCTTTTGGATCAGCGTCATCTCCGCCTGCGCGCTGGCTGCGCTCACGCCTGGCCGCAGCCGCGCCACCACCGTGAACTGCAGCGCCTTGAATTGGCGCCCGCCCGTATCATCGCTGGTCAGCTCCGCCGGAACCCACACCTGCGGCGCAGACGCCGCGCTGGCCGGATAACTGAACCCCGGCGCCATCACCCCGGTCACCGTGTATGTGGTGTCATTGATCCGCACGGCCTTGCCCAGAACATTGCGGTCACCGCCGAATACCTGCCGCCAGATCGCATCGCTCAACACGATCTCGCCGGCGTTGGCATTCGCCGTTGCACTCTCGGCTTGTGCGGAGAACCCGCGCCCCAGTTCGGGCTGCACACCGAGTGTCGTAAACAGATTCGAGCTCACCCGCTGTGCGTCCACTTGCAGCGCGGACGACTGCCCTACCAGGTAACTGCGTCCCTGGGTGAATCTCCTTGCCACATTGGATGAATACGCAATCTCGCTGAACGACCGGCTCTGCGCTCTCCAATCCGCAATGTCCAGCCACGGCGCGGGCCAAGTGAATGTGGTTGGCGAGCCATTCGACTCCTGCAGCGCCACCAGCCGCCCCGCGTCCTGATATGTCGTCTGCCGCAGCAGCACATGGTCCACCACGGTAAACATCGCCGCCGCCGCGCCGATGCCCAGCGCCAGCGTGCCAATCACCCCGGCCGCATAGCCGGGTGCGCGCCGCATCTGCCGCAGCGCATAGCGCGCATCGGCCCACAGCGCCTCAACCCGGCGCCACTGCCACACCTCGCGGCTGCGCTCCTCCATCACTGTCACGTTGCCGAACTCCCGCCGCGCGACCTGCTCCGCTTCCGCGCGCGCCATACCGCCCTCGGCCAGTTCCTCGATCCGTTCGTCGAGATGCTCACGGATTGAGACAGAGATGTCCTCATAACGGCGGCGCCGAGAAAACAGCGACCTGAGCCGGCCAATCATGCTTCCTGGCCTTCCGCGCTCGCCAGCACGCGGCTGATCCCGGCGAACATCTTCTCAAAGCTGCTGATCTCCTGCTCCAGGTGCCTGCGTCCCGCGCGGGTCAGCCGGTAGATACGCGTGGGCCGTCCCTTGGCTGAGACCCCCGCTTTGGCTTCCAGCCAGCCCTCGCGCAGCATGCGCTGCAGCGCCGGGTAGAGCGAACCCTCCTCAATCTGCAGCAGGCTGGCGGAGACCTGCTGGATGTGTTTGACCAGGGCGTACCCGTGCATGGGCCTGAGCCGCAGCGACTGCAGGATCATCATCTCCAGCGCGCCGGGGAAAAGGTCTCGGTATTCTGTGCTCTTTGCCATCTTGCAGCCTAGTCTATGCTTGATATACCTATTTTGAAAACAGGTATATCAAAAAATTATTTGACAATCCGGGAACGCGGGCCGGGTGGAATCCGGGCGGGGCAACCGCTTCGATTGCGTGATTGTGGGTGCCGGGCAGGACAGTCCGTCCGTGCGGCAATGCGGCTTATTGAGCGGCAGCTTGCCTGGCCAGGATCGCCTCGGCGCGGTGCAGGTCTTCCTCGGTGTCCACGCCGATGGTGTCGCGCGGCGCCGCGGCCACATACACTGCAACGCCGTTTTCCAGCAGCCGCAGCTGCTCCAGCCGCTCCACCCGCTCCAGCGGCGACATCGGCAGCGACGCAAACCGGTTCAGAGCCTCTTTGCGATAGGCGTAGATGCCCAGGTGCTTGCGGCAGCCGGAAAAGCCGGTCTTGTCGCGGTCGTAGGGAACCGTCGCACGTGAGAAATAGAGCGCCCGTCCGTCCAGCGCCGTCACCACCTTCACCGCATTGGGATTGTTGAGTTCCTCGGGCGGACATGGCACCGCCAGCGTGGTCACCTGCACCTCAGGCCGATCGAACAGACCGAGCAGCGGCGGGAAAAACTCCGCTGTCAGCGTCGGCTCGTCGCCCTGGATGTTGACGTAGATGTCGGCGTCCACCTGCCGCGCCACCTCGCGCACGCGGTCAGACCCGCTCGGGCACTCCGGCGAGGTCATCACCACCGGGATGCTCCGCGCCCGGCAGACGGCGGCCACTTCGTCCGAATCCGTCGCCACCAGGACCGGGTCCATCAGGCCGCTGCCGGCGGCCGCGCGCCACACCCACTCCACCATGGGCCGGCCGGCCAGCTCGCGCAGCACCTTGCGGCTGAGCCGCGTGGACTGAAGCCGGGCCGGGATGACCGCGGCAATACGCAAGGCACTCATCGTGACCAGTTTACAGGATCGCCCCCGCGCGACAGCCTGCCTGCCTTACCGCCCTGAAGTCTGGTGCGCAACCCGGTTTGACCTGCCCCGGGACCAACCGTATCATCAAAATGGGCGCAGCGCGGTGCGCGCCCGTCTTCCCTCGCAGGCCCTCGTCCTGCACCCTCCGGCGGAGTAGCTCAGATGGTAAGAGCGACGGATTCATAACCCGTAGGTCGGCAGTTCGATCCTGCCCTCCGCCACCAGTTTCCCCCTCCATCTGCGCCTGGAGCCGCCGCTGCCGGCGCCTCCTGCGCTATGATTGCGTCTATAGAGTGTGTGCGGCCTGCTTCCCCATGGGCCGCCCCGGTGGTGTGTGTGTCGCGATTCTTTCAGCGTTTCGTGTTTGTAATTTCCCTCTCTATCTTCGCTGCCCTCGGGCTGGGATATGTGCTGGGTGAATTCGGGATGTTCGGCGTGCATGCCTTCAGTGAGCAGGACGGCGCTTACAGCCAGATGCGCGTCTACGCCGAGGTGCTGAGAAAGATTCAGACCGACTACGTGACCACGCCCAATGTCCAGGACGTGACCAACGGCGCGCTGCGTGGCCTGCTGGACTCGCTCGACGCCGACTCCAGCTATCTGACCCCGAGCGAATACAAAATCTACAAGGAGAAGCCGGCCTCAGGTGAGGCCCAGGTGGGCCTCACCATCTCCAAGCGCTACGGAAACGCGACGGTAGTCAGCGTGCTGCCCGGCTCGCCCGCCGCGAAAGCCCACCTGAACGACGGCGACGTGATTGAGTCAATCAACGACCAGCCGACCCTGGGGCTGTCCCTTGCCCTGGCCCGGCTCATGTTGGAGGGCAACCCCGGGACCACGGTCGAGCTCTCCGTGTTCAAGCCTTTCAAGAACGGCCCGGACAAGATCACGCTCACCCGCACCGTGACTCCGCTGCCACCCATCGTCGAGCTGGAGTACGAGAACTCGACCATCTTCTACATCAAGCCCGGCGACCTCACCGCCGCGCGGGTGGATGAAATTGCGGCGATCCTCAAGGCCGACGGCAAGGGACGCAAGATTCTACTCGATCTGCGCGACTCCACCGGCGACGACCCCAAACTGGGAGTGCGGCTGGCCAACTTCTTCATCAAGCAGGGAACCTTGGCGACGCTGGAAGGCCAGAAGTACCCGGAACAGACCTTCAGCGCCGACCCGGCGCAGTGGATTACCGATGCGCCGCTCGCGGTGCTGGTGAATGGCGGCACCTACGGACCAGCTGAGATAATCGCGGCCGCCATTGAAGCAGACAAGCGCGGCGACGTGGTAGGCCAGCGGACCTTCGGCGAGGACTCCGTGCAGAAGACCATCGAACTGCCTGACGGCGCGGCGCTACTGCTGACTGTTGCCAAATATGAGAGCCCGGACGGCAAGATCATTCAGGATGACGCGGTGACGCCCACCGTGGCCGTGGACCAGCAGAGCGAAGATGATGAGTTTGAGACTCCGACCAGCAAGACCGACGATATTCTGGACAGGGGGATAGAGTTGCTGAAGGCAAAGACCAGCTAAGCCGCAAAGCCAGGACTAAACGTCTAAGCAAATGTCTGCGGCCAATCCCCACTGAAAAGAATCGCCGTGCGCGCACGCGGCCCGTTTCCGCGCACCGCCCACACTCTCCGCGGGAAACCGACTGTCCCGATCTTGCACGGCGTGGTACGCGAATCGGGTCCCGCCCCACCCGGCCAGCTGCAGTGGTGCTAGGCTGAGGCTGAGGCATGTTCTTCCCAAGCGCGCGTGCGGCATGCCCAAGAGGCTGAATCGCTTTGGCTGCCATCCCCCATCGGCCTGCCGAACCCCGGCGTCCTCTCCGGCCGCAACGGCTGCAGGTTGCCCAGGTCCCCTCGCAGCGCAGGCGCAAGCTGGCCGGCAGGGCCGCGCTGGTCATGCTGCTGTTGCTGGCGGCGGTCACAGGCGCGCTGGCCGGGCTCATGCTGGTTTACTCGGCCAATCTGCCCCAGATCAATGACCTGGAGCATTACCGGCCTTCCACCACCACCGATCTCTACGACCGCAAGGGGCGCATCATCGGTTCCTTCGCGCTGGAGCGGCGCGAGATCGTCGGCTACGACGGCTTTGCCCCGGTACTGCGCCAGGCCGTCATCTCCATTGAAGACAAGAACTTCGAATCCCACTGGGGCATCAACGTCTTCCGCGTCATCGGCGCCGCCTGGCACGATATCCGCACCCATGGCCGCTCGCAGGGCGCCTCCACGCTGACCATGCAGCTGGCGCGCAACCTGTTCCTCTCCTCCGACCGCACCATCGAGCGCAAGGTTCAGGAGGCGTACCTGGCCATCCAGATCGAGCGCGCCTTCACCAAGCAGCAGATCTTTACCCTCTACGGCAACCAGATTTACCTGGGCAGCGGCATGTACGGCTTTGAGGCCGCCTCGGAGTTCTACTTCTCCAAACACGCCAAAGACCTCACGCTGACTGAAGCAGCTCTGCTCGCCGGTTTGCCCAAGGCCCCCTACGCCTTTTCGCCTCTGCTCTATCCCGACAAGGCTCTGCGCCGCCGCAACCTGGTGCTCACCGAGATGGAGCACGACAAGGTCATCACGCCGGGACAGGCCGAGGAGGCGCGTAACGCTCCGCTCGGGCTGCACCTGAACCAGCCGGACATGTCCGTGGCCCCGTGGTTTCAGCAGGAGGTGCGGCGCGAGCTCGAAAACCACTTCGGCGTAGACCAGGTTCACGAGGACGGGCTGAAGGTGGAGACCACGCTCGATCTGGACCTGCAGGAGGCAGCTAACCAGGCCGTAGCCGACGGGCTGGCCGCCTACGAGCACCATCGCGGTTGGAAGGGCAATCTGGAAAACGTCCTTGCCGCCGGCGTCACCCTGGCCGGCTACAAGCATCCTGACTGGAACACGGTGTCCGGTCCGGGTGACTACGTGCACGCCCTGGTCACGCGCGTCCTGCCGCTGCAGATTCTTGCCCGCGTCGGTTCCTCTGAAATCGTCCTGCTCCCCGAGGACTGGCAGCGGACCGGGGTGCGCTACGGCAATGAACTGGTCAAGCCCGGCGACATCATCTACGTCCACCTGGGCAACGCGATGGAGGGCAGCACGCAGCGCGCCACCCTGGAGCAGGACTCCGGCGCGCAGGGGGCGCTGATGGCCATCGACAACACCACCGGCGACGTGCTGGCCATGGTCGGCGGGCGCGATTACGCGCTTAGCCAGTTCAACCGCGCCACCGAGGCGGAGCGGCAGGTGGGCTCCAGCTTCAAGCCCTACGTCTACACCGCGGCCATCGAAGCCGGCGCCAAGCCCACCGACATCGTCATGGACACCCCGGTGAGTTTCAACGGCTACACCCCGCACAACTACGAAAATAACTACCGCGGAGCTATGACCCTGACCACTGCCTTCGCCGAGTCGCGCAATATTCCGGCCCTCAGGCTGGCCGCGCGCGTCGGTATCAACAAGGTCATCGACGTGGCCCGACGCTTCGGCATCACCAGCGAGATTCCCGCCTATCTTCCGGTTGCTCTCGGTGCGGCCGGAATCACGCTCGAGCAGCAAGTGGCCGCCTATGCGGTCTTTCCCAACGACGGCATCCGCGTGCAGCCGCGGCTCATCCGCAAGGTCTCCAACGCCGACGGCATCACACTGTGGGAAGATCCGACGGCGGTGACCGAGGTGATCGACCAGAAGACTGCGCGGACCATGATGACTTTTCTCCAGGCTGTCACCCAGCACGGAACCGGCGCGGCTGCCGCCGAGCTCAATCACCCGCTGGGCGGCAAAACCGGCACCACCAGCGGCTTTACCGACGCCTGGTTCCTCGGCTTCTCGCCCTCGGTCACCTGCGGTGTCTGGGTCGGCTACGACAACAACCAGTCGCTGGGCGACAAGGAAACCGGCGCCCAGGTGGCGCTGCCCATCTGGATCAACGTGATGCGCGTGGCCATCGCCGGCAGGGACGGCGAGAAATTCCCGGCCGATGAGCCTGGGACCCAGCTTGATGAAGCCTCAGTGCAGCCATCTGCCACCCGGCCCACGCTCGACGTCAAGCCCGCCCTGAAAAGCACATCTGGGCCGCTTGTTCCCTGATCCCGTGCGCAACCGCGGAACTACCCGCGGCGAGAGAACACGCTTAGCGCGGTTCCATGATGGCTGTACCCAAGGACCCGTGCCCCGTCCTTGTCCGCCGCGGCGGACCGCGGCGGATCACTGTCGCAAGGCGGGAGGCCAAAGTGGATGGGGTACACAACAATTGGAATCGCCCTAATTCCGTCTTGACACCGCCTTCGGCAACAGTGGAAGGTGAAAGCACTTCGTTCCGCACGCCCCGGGAGCCTCCTCATGCATCTTCGTACTGCCTGTCTTTGGCTGGCCGCGAGTCTTCTCTGCGGCGCAGCCCTCGGCCAAACCCCGACATCCGCGCCGGGCCTGCCTCCCGCGCCTCCGGGCGGCTGGCCCGTCCAGAACGGCAGCGTGGTCCTGCGCAACTTCCAGTTCGGCAGCGGCGAATCCCTGCCCCTGCTGCGGCTGCATTACCTCACGCTGGGCACGGTCCACCGCGACGCCGCCGGTCACGTGGACAACGCCATCCTGCTGCTGCACGGCACCGGGGGCAGCGCGCGCTCGTTGCTCAATCCCGTGTTTTCCAACGTGCTCTTCGGCCCCGGCGCGCCGCTCGACATTCAGAAGTACTACCTCATCTTCCCCGACGATATCGGCCACGGGCAAAGCTCCAGGCCCTCTGACGGCCTGCGCGCGCATTTCCCCGCCTACGACTACGACGACATGGTGCGCAGCCAGCGCATGATGCTCGACGTGATGAATATCGACCACCTGCGCCTGATCCTGGGCACCTCCATGGGCTGCATGCAGGCGTTTGTCTGGGGCGAGACCTACCCCACCTTTGTCGATGCGCTCATGCCCCTGGCGTGCCTGCCGGTCCAGATTGCCGGCCGCAACCGCATGATGCGCTATATGGCCATCCAGGCCATCAAGCAGGATCCCGCCTGGATGGGCGGCGACTACACCACCGAGCCGGAACAGGGCATCCGCACCGCCGATGAGCTGCTGCTGGTCATGGGCTCCAGCCCGCTGCAGATGCAGAAACTGGCGCCCACCCGCCAGGCCGCGGAGACGTATGTGGACAACTACCTCGCCCGTTCCATGCCGCATCTCGACGCCAGCGACATGATTTTTTATCTGAATGCCAGCCGGAACTACGACCCCAGCCCGCACCTCGACCGCATCACCGCTCCGGTGCTCTGGATCAACTCCGCCGACGACTTCATCAATCCGCCCGAGCTGGGCATCGCCGAGAAGATGGTCACGCGCATGCCCCACGCGCGCTTCATCCTGCTGCCCATCACCGATCAGACCCGCGGCCACGGCACGCATACCGTCGCCTCGGTGTGGAAGAACTACCTGGCCGATTTCATGGCTGAAACGGAGCCTAAACCGCCCGCCCCGCCGGCAAAATAACCCGGCAGCACGCACAGCAATGCCCCTGCGCAGCAGGAGCGCTACTGCTGCGCGTTGGGATCGATGTTGTAGAGGAAGAAGACGCGCAGCTCCAGGTAAGGCCCGTGGAACTGCCGCGGCAGCGGCGGGTAGTTGGAGCCGGTCAGCGCGCCCCATGCCGCGCGGTCCAGACCCGAGTCGCCGGAGCGGCCCTCCAGCACCATTCCATCGTCCATGATCCGTCCATTGGGCAGAATCTTGACGCGGATGGCCACCTTGCCCTGCTTGTCGATCGGAGGATTCACCTCGTCGGGAATCAGCGGATCCCAGGTATTCTCCGTCTCGTCCACAAAGCGCTGCAGCCACGCGCTAAAATCCACACCCTGCGTGTCGGACAGGATACTGATGCCTCCGGCGCCCGCGCCCGGATGGCGCAACATGCGGTTCGGACTCAGATCGCCCATGTCGCTGTTCATGCCGCGGTTGCGTGCGGCGGCCTGCATATCTTTGCGCAGCTGGTCCACGGGGTTTTCGGAGTTCATGGCAAAATTGGGCCGCGCCGGCACCGCCGCCGGACGCGGCGCCTCAATATGCGACTGCTGATTGGGCGGAATCGGCGGAGGCGCGGCCGGCTTCGGCTGTGTCTGTTCCTCCGGCTTGGGCGGCGGAGGCGGCGCACTTTCGGGCGTGGGCGGCGCCATCTTGTTGATCTCGTCCAGCGTCTTCCTGTCGATGATTACCGGTTTCCGCGGAACCAGCTTGGGCTGGATCTGGCGCAGCGCGTCCGGAGGCAGGTCCAGGTAGGCCAGGTCCTTGCGCTCCTTGATCGCGGTGAACGGATCGATCACCGGTGGAACCTTGAAGATGTACTTCGGAATCCACGTCACCGCCGAGAGCAGCGCCAAGTGAACCAGCAGCGCGATCCAGAACCCCTCGCGCAGCCGCGCCCAGCGCCGCTCATCTTCGAGCTCGCTGATCATCTCCAGCAGTTCGTGGGTGTTGTAATTGATCCAGCGCGAGCCGCCGGTGTAGCTGTCCGCGCGCAGTTCTGCGCCCCCGCCGTTCCGCTCCGGCGCGTCCTCTTGCGCGCTCGGCTCCTGCTGCGGCGGCTCGTGGGGCTCGTTCACTTTGACTGGCGCTTCGCTGGTGGGCATTTGTCCCTGGGGAGCTTCCCGGGCGCGCCCTCGCCACGCCCGCTCCGTTTTGGGTCCTTTCTACCTATTCTCTCATCCCGCCGAAACCGGAAGCCAGCGACGGCCGGCCGGGGCGCGCGCATGGCTGCCTCTCTGCCTCATGCCCCCGCCCGTACAATGGTTTAGGGTCTGCGAACAGGATCTGGGGTCGATGGCGTTGCGGGCAAAAATCCGCTCAGAACCGGGGCCCCCGCGGACAGGTCTTCGTCCGTGGGGCGGAGACGAGGCGAAGGACGAAGACCTTGGTGACTCCAAGGCGAGGACGACAACAAAGTATGAGTGGATTTTTGCCGCAACCCTGCGCTCCAAACGCGCGAACTGTGCGCGTTTGGGTAGAAGTCGAAGGGACGAGGCCAATTTTCCCCATATCTTCATCGCTCGTCGCCCGAGTAGTTCATTACAGTTCGCTCCTCGTTTCTCGACCTGAGAAAAATTGGTTCTCGTCGCCGCCATCCCAGCTCGTGTTCGTAGACCCTATTACATGGACGGTTGAACCCGCGGAAAGGGATTCTTTTTGAAGCAGCTTTTTGCTCGAATCATGGCCAAATGGAAGCTGGTCTTGCTTCCCGCAATGGCCAAGCTGGGACTCTGGGGCGTAGGCGCGCTGGCGATGCTTGATTCCTCGTCCATTCCCGTCCCCATCAACGTCTTCATTGCTCTCTACGTCTGGAACGACAAGAGCCGCTTCTGGCTCTGCTGTCTGCTGGCCGCGGCCGGCTCCGCCATCGGTGGCCTGGTGCCCTACGGCCTGGGCCGCGCCGGCGGCGAGCTCTTCCTGCTCAAGCGCATCAACCGCGAGCGCTTTGAGCAGATGCGTGCGCGCTTCGAGCGCCAGGAGTTCCTGGCCATGATGATACCCTCCATGCTGCCACCGCCCACCCCATGGAAAGCTTTCGTCTTCGCCGCCGGCGTCTTTGAGATGCGCGTGACGCTGTTCCTGCTCTCCGTCTTCTGCGGCAGGATGGTCCGCTGGCTGCTGCTCTCCCTGCTCGTCCTCAAGCTCGGCCCCGGCGCTGTCCAGATCGTCGCCCACCACAGCCTGAACGTGGTCCTCGTGGTCTGCGCGCTGGCTCTGACAGGCTTCGCCTGGTGGTGGTTCAGCAAGAAGCGCACCGCCAGCCCACCCAACAACTAGGGCCTGTTAACACTACCAGGGCGGTGGCGACGGGAGCCAATTCTTCTCAGTTCTAGGAAAGAGGAGCGACGCATACCGGGTGTCTGCTAGCGACGATTGACGACGAAATGAGGAAAATTGGCCCCGTCCCTTCGGGTTGCGGCGAAAATCGGGCCATACTTCGTTCTCGCCCTCGACCTTGGAGCCACCAAAGCCTTCGGGCTCGGCCTCGTCTGACCCGATTTTCGCGCGCAACGCCATCCGCACTGGTAGTGTTAACAGGCCCTAACCCGAACTCCGGCCCGTGGAAAATCTCCCTCGCAATAAGCCAGAAACACCACGGGCACGCCGGTCAGGAAACCGGCGTGCCCGCAGTCCAATCCAGTCTTTTACTTCGCTCTCACCATCACCCGAGCCGGAACCAGATGCATCCGCCGCAGCGCCACCGGCACTCCGAAGGCCACTGCGCATACCAGCGCCGTTGAGAGCAGGTCGTTGCGGTAGAAGGGCAAGCCCGCCGCATAGCAGGCAACCAGCCCGCCCATCGTATGGGGATACATCGACCCCCAACCCGCCCACACCGCATAATTCGACACCACAAAGAACGACGTCGGCCCCAGCAGCACCCCTGCCGCCACACGCACGAACGTCGTCCGCGCACGCAGCAGGATCAGACCCAGCGCCATCGCCATCAGGTACCACGCCCAAGTGGTCACGTACGCCTCCCAGCGGAAGCTGTAGTGATACGCGTAGGTGGTCAGGTAGTAGTCCGTGGCCATCAGCGCGGCCAGCGGAATCAGCATCTCCCGCCAGGAGCGCCGCGCGCCGAAGTAGAGCAGCGCGCCGCCCACCGCGGTAAAGTTCAGCCACCCCGCGTGGGGCATCACCCGAGTCAGAACGGCAAGCAGCAAAAGCAGATAGGCAAACATGCTGACCTCAATCTCCTGGACTGCGCTACAGCCCTCCCGGGCAGTAAACACCCGCGTGCCCGCGCAGTCACGTCCTTTCATTCTGCGGTCCCCGAGCCGCCGGGTCAATCTGAAATCTTTCACGCGGCCAACAAATGTTTCCGTAGCAGGCAAAAGATCTACTTCTGCTCCCGCCCGCCCATCGCCTCGCCCGCGTCCTCGCGGCCGTCCACGATATACACCCACCCGGCCAGCGGCGAACGATCCAGCCGTTGCCCCTCGCCCGGAAATGAGTAGGCAAAGCGCAAATCAGTGAACTCCACCGTGGTCCAGGTGCGCCCCGGCGGCAGCTCGGGCGGTTTCATCCCGGCCACCGGCTCCTGGCCCACGTCGCGGACCACGGCCCACCGTCCCCAGTCCAGGTACACGCGCCCCAGAAGGGTCTGCTTCGCGGCCTCCACGGCCTGCGTCACCCTGGGCTTGTACATCACATCGCTGTGCGGATCGCTCACAATCGATCCCGTCCATGTATTCACCTCGGCGGTTTGGTAGAACTCCGCCGTCTCCAGGATCGCGTGCCAGCGGAACAGGTTCACCGGGTAGGGCTCCAGCGCCACGCGCACCACCGGCGCCGCGGCCACCTGCGTGTTGGCGATCATCGCACGCGCCTGCCCCTGCTCCGTCCAGCGGAGGCACCCCAGCACCACCATCCCCGCCAGCGCAAAGATGGCCCAGTCGCGCCCGCGAAACCTCTGCCGCCGTGCGCCAATCTCCCGGTCGGCCAGCCCCAGCAGCCACGGGACCACCAGCGCCAGCAACAGCAGAGCCCAGAACACCGGCTCGGCGATAAAAACCAGGCTGCCCGCGTACCAGCGCGGATTGAAGGGATAAAACGGCCGCAGCCCGTAGTTGGTCGTCCAGTCCAGCAGCAGATGGCTGAGCAGGGCGATCACCGCCGTCATATAAATCCATCCCCACCGCACCGGCTGCGCCGTGGGCGCTTTTGCTTTTCGGTTGAGCTTCTTTGAAAGGCGATGCACCACCCACACCGCGCCCATCACCACTCCGGCAATCACCGGCGCCGCAATGAACGTGTGCGTAATGCCGCGATGATGCTTCAGCTCCTCCACAGGACCGGCCAGCCCCCACAGAACGTCCAGATCGGGAGCCTCCGCGGCCAGCACTGCGGCCAGCGTCGCGTAGGCTGTCTTGCGGTTCAGTCCCGCCCGGCCAATGCAGGCCCCGGTCAGGAGGTGTGTGACGGGTTCCATAGCGCTCAGTCCCCATCCTATCCTGCACCGCGCCTCTTATAATCCAGCCCATGGGTCAGGACACCCACACAGGTCCGGCCGCCGCGGAGCGCGTCCGACTGCTGCGCGACGAACTGCGCCGCCACGAGCACCTCTACTACGTCCTCGACGCGCCCGAGATCGACGACGCCGCCTACGACGCGCTCATGAACGAGCTCAAGCGGCTGGAGGCCGGCCACCCCGAGCTGCTCACGCCCGATTCGCCCACACAGCGCGTCGGCGGCAAGCCGGCCGAGGGCTTCCGCAAGGTCAGTCACTCCCGTCCAATGCTCTCGCTGGATAACGCCTACTCCGCCGAGGAGCTGGTCGAGTGGGACCGCCGCGTGCGCGAGCTGATGGCCGGCGCGCCGCGGGATGAAGCGGCGCTTCCGCACGCCGAGTACATGGCCGAGCTCAAGCTCGACGGCCTCAGCGTCGCGCTGCACTACGAGCCCGCACCCGATGGCGGCGCGCGCCTGGCCGCCGGCATCACCCGCGGCGACGGCCAGACCGGCGAAGACGTCACCTCCAACATCCGCACCATCCGCAGCGTGCCGCTCAGCATTCCCGCCACGCCATTGGGCCAGGCCGGCCTGCCGCAGAGATTCGAGGTGCGCGGCGAAGTCATCATGCCGGAGGCGGCCTTTGCGCGGCTCAACGAGGAGCGCGAGCAGCAGGGCCTGCCGCCCGCCGTCAATCCCCGCAACGCTGCCGCCGGCACGCTGCGTACGTTGGAGCCCGGGATCGTCGCTAACCGCCGCCTGGTCCTCTTCGCCTACTTTCTTCTCGTAGAGGGCGAATACTGGCCGCCCGAAGGTGGTCAGCAGGCTACCCTCGACGCCCTTCAGGCGCTCGGCTTCCGCGTCAATCCTCACCGCAAACTGGTCCGCACCGTCGACGAAATGATTGCCTTCATCGACTCCGCCGAAACCCGCCGCGAATCGCTCGGATATGAAATCGACGGCGTGGTGCTCAAGGTGGATTCGCACCCGGCGCAGCGCCGTCTCGGCTATACCGGCCGCGCCCCGCGCTGGGCCATCGCCTACAAATTCACCGCCAGGTCCGGCCTCACCCAGGTGAATGCGATCACCGTGCAGGTAGGCCGCACCGGCAAGCTCACCCCCGTCGCCGAGCTGACCCCGGTCTTCATCGGCGGCACGACGGTCAGCCGCGCCACGCTGCACAACGCTGACTTCATCGAGCGCCTTGGCCTCCGGCTCGGTGACTGGGTCAAGGTCGAGCGCGGCGGCGATGTGATCCCCAAGGTCGTCGAAGTCCTCGACGATGCTGACCACCCACGCGGCAAAGAGCAATTCGTCTTTCCGACAACCTGTCCCGAGTGCGGCAGCGCCGTCGTCCGCGCCGAGGGCGAGGTCGACTACCGCTGCGTCAACGCCGATTGCCCGGCCAAGCTCCGCGAGAGCCTGCTCCACTTCGGCCGCCGCGAGGTCATGAACATCGAGGGTCTCGGCGAAGCCGTCGTCCAGCAGTTGCTCGATCGCGGCCTGGTGCGCAGCGTGGCCGATATCTACGTACTCACTGAGGAACAGCTCATCGCACTGGACCGCTTTGCGGAAAAGTCTGCGCGCTCGCTTCTTGAGGAAATTGCGCAGTCGAAAAATGCCGGCCTGGCCCGCGTGCTCATGGGTCTCGGCATTCGCTTCGTCGGCGAGCGCACCGCCGAGCTGCTGGCAGAGTTCTTCGGCTCCATCGACGCGCTCATCGCTGCCACGCCGGAAGATCTGGAGCGCGTCGAAGAAGTCGGCCCGCGTATCTCCCAGGCGATTGTCGAGTTTTTTGCGCAGCCGGCCAACCGCGCGCTGGTCGAAAGCCTGCGCAATTCTGGCGTGAAGATGACAGCGGAGAAAAGAGTGCGCTCGGCAAAACTCGCCGGCCTCACCTTCGTGCTCACCGGCACGCTGCCCACCCTCACTCGTGACGAAGCCAAGGCCAGGATCGAGGCCGCGGGCGGCAAAACCGCCGGCTCAGTGAGCAAGAAAACCAGCTATGTCGTTGCCGGCGAGGAAGCCGGCTCCAAGCTGGACAAGGCACACGAACTTAACATCCCGGTCCTCACGGAGGCCGGGCTGCTGGCTATGCTCGACCCCTCCGCACCGGCAGAATAGGCCGCGCGGTGCGCATCTCGTCGCGGAGAGCAGTCGCAACCTGCCTGTGCGGACGGCTCGGGAGCAAGAAGGGCAACAGCGCCGCCAACAGGAACAGCAGGTCGATTTCCACGGGGTTTTTCTCCTTTCCCCTCGTCTTTTCTCTTTCCTGCGTGGGCTCCGCTCTTCCCTGCGCGCCCTGATTTGCGCTGCGCAAGCTCTGTCTTGCGTGCGCAGCCCGGCCCTACGCTCCGGAGCGCCTGCGGATGGGGTTTTCCGGCCGGATTCCCACCGCCCGCATTTCCCGCTCGCGCTCGCGCTCCCAGGCCTCGATGCGCCGGCTGCGCGATGCAAGCCGGGCCGCCTCCTCCAGAACCGGCATTGTGTCTTCGGGCCGCGGGCGGCCGGGCATCGTAATCAGCTCCGGCTGGCTGCGCAAGGGGGTCCGCGCGGGAACCAGTGCCGGGGGCAGCGGAGTCAGTTGCGCTGACGATTCATCTTCCTGATAGGCGGCCTTGGCCGTCAGGCTGGTGTCGCTGCCGGCGGCCGGCCGCATCGCCTCGGGTTCCTCCGCGGCAGCGGCGGCCGCCCGCACCTGCAGCGTTCTGGCCATGAAGTCATCCATCAGCTTGTGCAGGCAGGTCTGCCCGCAAAGATGCTTGGTGCCCGGACGCAGACGGTTGCGCGAGTTCCAGCCGCTCACCCGCAGCTCCCCTCCCGCTTCGTAGGCCACAAACCAGTGATTAGTCTGCTTCTTCTCCGTCCCGCATACATCGCACGATATAGCCTGCCGGATCACCGCATTGCTCCCGCTCCGCGCAGTCTTCACGCGGTTTCTGTCGATTCCAGATTGCCGCTCCTTCAGGCGGCGCGCCGCCGCGGGCTTGACAATCCCCGGGCCGCCCGGCACCCCGGCCTCAGAATGCTCCGGGCTGCCTACGCTTATTTCATCGTGAAGGGAAAGAAAACCGTGAGATGGGATTGCGAGGAAACATCAGATGTGCCAAATCCGGACTCAGAGGGACAAAAGCGTCCTGAAACGGAACCCGTGTCCCGCTACAGCGGTGTCGATTCTGCTGCCTACAGAATCCATGCGGCTGAGTGGCTTTTTCCTCGCCGGGGTCCCCAGCGACAGGTCGTGGTCGCTGGGGTGGAAGTAAAAGCCACCCTCCACGTCCTCTCGATGTTGATGTGTGAAGCGAAACCGCTCTAAAGATCCCGCCCAAACAACCAGGGCCGCGATCCTGACCCCCGGCAAAGCCGGCTCCCGATCGCGGCCCCGCTACCGCACCTCACCGCCGTCTCATTGCCGCGGCGCGAAGTACCCCTTCTTGGCGCGCACGATATAGCGCCTGTCATAACAGTAGAGGTAGATGGAGCGGAAGGCCCCGTCGTACTTGAAGTCGGCCGGTGTGTAGGTCAGTGCGTACTGGCTGCGCAGCTCAACCTCAATCGACTTGAAGGCGTTATATACGTCCTGGGCCGTAGGCGGATAAAGCACCTCGCCGCCGGTCTCTTCGGCCATCTCCGCCAGAGCCTTGTCGCCGCGGCCGCGGCTGGGGGTCCAGTTGGTGCTGATCGCATAGATGATCGTCTCGGCGCGCTGGCACTCCTTGATGGCCTCGTCCTGATAGACCCGGCTCTGGTTGTCGTCGCCGTCGGAGAGCAGCACGATAGCCTTGCGCACCGGCTCCTGGCCGCGCGACTCGTCCAGCAGCTTGTCGCGGCAGGCCGTGTAAACAGCATCGTAGAGCGCCGTGCCGCCCCCCGGGCGCAGTTGGTTGATGCCGTCCTCCAGCCCATCGATGTTGTTGGTCCAGTCTTGGGTCAAATTCGGCGCGACGTCGAAGCCCATGACAAACGCGCGGTCAGCCCTCGACTTGAGAATCTCCAGCAGAAATTCGCTTGCCGCCTGCTGCTCGAACTGGAAACGTGAGCGGATCGAGGTGCTGGTGTCGATCAGAATGCCCACCCGCAGCGGCAGGTTGATCTCCTGGTGGAACGAAGTCACGCGCAGCGGCGCCCTCTGGTCGTCCAGCAGCGCAAAGTCGCTTTGCTTCAGGTCGGGGTTGTAGTGCCCGTGCCGGTCGGTAACGGTAAAGATGAGGTTGACCTCGTTGACGCCCAGCTTGATGGTCGGCGTATTCACGTCGGTCGTGGGCCCAGAGGGTGCGGCCGGCTGTGCTGTCGCCGGCGGTGCCGGTGTCTTCGCCGCTGCCGCCTGCACAGCTGCCAGGGCGGTCGCCGGCTGGCTTGGCGCCTGCTGGGTCTGGAGCGCAAATGCGGGGAACGCACTCGCCAACAAAAGGACCACAAGCCGTCTCTTCATCACCCCTTTATTTTATCAATGGCGTTCTGGTTATCAAAGGCTCCCCGGCCGCGCACATCGGATGACGGCAAAAGCGGGAGCTTCCGCCTCCAGCCGCTCCAGGAATCCGGTCAGCTCCGCGGGCAGCGGCGCCTCCAGGTTCAATAACTTGCCGGTGATCGGGTGGGTAAACTCCAGCCTGGCCGCGTGCAGAAAGTTGCGCCCCAGCCTGAGCCGCTCCGGTGCGGCATTGCGTCGCGCTGCGCGTGACGGCGCAGCTTGCACTGCCCCCTGGTCGGTGAGCTGACCCGCGCCGCCGTACAGCGTGTCGCCCACCACCGGATGGCCGATCGACGCCATGTGCACCCGGATCTGGTGCGTGCGTCCCGTCTCGATGCGCACCTCCAGCAGCGTGAACCTGCCGAAGCGGCTGGCCACGCGCCGCAGCACCTGGTAGTGCGAAACCGCGTGCCGCCCCTCCTCGCCGGTCCGCGTCGTCATGCGCGTGCGCCGCACCGGATCGCGTCCTACGCTGGCATCGATGGTGCCCCGCTCGCGCGCCACGGCTCCCTGCACCAGCGCAATGTAGGTCTTCTTGATCCGCCGTCCGGAGAACATCTCGCCCAGCGCCGCGTGCGCGCGGTCGTTTTTGGCCACCACCATCAGCCCGCTGGTCTGCTTGTCCAGCCGGTGCACAATGCCGGGCCGCAGCTCGCCCCCTGCCGAAGAGAGCGCATTGAAGCGGTAAAGCAGAGCGTTCACCAGCGTGCCGCGGCTGCGCTCCTCGTCGCTCGCGCCGGAACCCGCGTGCACCATCATCCCGGCGGGCTTGTTCACCACCGCCAGGTCCGCGTCTTCATACACAACGTCCAGCGGAATCGCCTCCGGAACAGCCTTCAGCGGGGCCGGATGCGGCTCGCCGGTCAGCGCAATGTGCTCGCCCCCGCGCAGTTTGCATGAGGCCTTCACCCGCTCGCCATTCACCAGCACGTCGCCCTGCTCCACCAGCAACTGCACGCGCGAGCGGCTTACGCTCGCGCCCTGCCCGGCCAGCGCGTGAACCAGGAATTGATCCAGCCTCTGTCCCGCGGCCTCGGCCGGCGCTTCGATCACGCGTTCTTTTGCCGGCTCACTCATGCCACCAACCTGCCTGTCACGCGCACATCTTGCCATCTTGCCAACTTGCCATGCGCGTAGCGCGCCAACTTGCCAAACAACTAAACAAATTGACTCAAAAACCGAATATCGCCTGTGGTCTGTTCATTCAAGGCTCGCGCTAACTCCATCGCCTTTTGCCATGCGACCCAATTGCGATATCGCATCGTTCTACTCGTGCCGCGCTTCGCCGTCCGCCTTCGCAACCGTCCGATTCCCCCACTCCAACAGCACCAGCGCTCCAGCCAGCACCAGCGCCACCGCCGCGGCCTGCGGTCCATCCAGCGCTCCGCCCAGCAGCTGGCCGCGGCCCTCTGGATCGCGCCACAACTCGGTCAAATACACCGCCGCTCCGGTTCCCAGCAGCCACAATCCGGCTACATCGCCCGCGCGCCGCCGCGCCGGCAGCCACACCAGCAACAGAATCGCAAGCGTGAGATAGGCCAGCGCCGCATACGCCTGCACCGGCTGCAGCGCCACGCCCAGCGGCGTCCCGCTCCAGCGCGCGGCCAGTGGATTCGTATACGTGACGGCCCAGCGCACGGCGGTCTCCGTGCCGTAACCCGATCCGGCCAGTAGTGCGCCGAATTGCTCAAAGGCCAGCCCCACCGACAGCGGCGCGGCCAGCGCGTCGGCCGTTGCGGCGAGCGCCATCTTCTGCCGGCGCAGACAAATCAGCGCGGCCATCACGCCCACCAGCGCCCCGGCCGCGGCCAACAGGGGATGATGAATCATCGCCAAGGTCAGCATCCACGAAGGGTGCCGGCGCAGCGCGTCCCAGTTCAGCGCGATCAGCAGCAGCCGCTGGCCGGCGAGCGCCGCGAACAGCGAGACCACGCTGAGGTTCCACACCTTGCCGGTGTCCAGGCCGGCGATGCGCGCCGTGCGCTGCGCCAGAAAAAGCGCCAGCAGCACGCCTATCGCGGCCATGACGCCATACGACGGAATCAGCACGGAACCGATGTGGAAAAGTACGGGGGCCATCTCCAGCCAGCATACGGCATCAGCAGCCGCCCAGGCGCCATCAGAGGCGCGATGGAGATAGAGAAGAAGAGATAGAACCCGACCCGCGGGGCCGTGGTTGATGCGCCGGTGAACCCGTCCTAAGACGGTGGGGCTTTCCGCGGTTCATTAGGCATTCCGGACTGGCGGACACGGCACACAGAACCGATTGTCGAGTTAAGCCCCTGTTCGCTGAATGTTGGTTCAACCAGCGTTGATCGCCCACCTGCTTTGCAGGCCGGTTTCTATTGCGGATCGTACGGGGGTCTCCCGAGAATTACAAGTCTTGTGCCCGGCAGGCGCAGTGTGCTAAAGTGCCGGCGCTTCCGCTTTTGGGAAGCTCAGGTACAAACGGCGCCATCTACGAGCCGGTTTTGCAATCAACGTCGAGCACTTCGTCCAGCAGCCCGCGCAGGCTCGCGGCGCGTGCATGGCCCAGCATCGGATCGGCCGACTCTGACTGCGATAGATCGTCGGCCAGGTTCAGCGCGGCAAGCACCGCCACGCGCAGTGAGTCCACCGTGTTGCCCTGCCCGGCCACGGCGCGCATCTTCGCGTCCACTCGCGCAGCCAGCTCGCGAATGTGCTCCGCGTCCTGGCCGGAGAGGTGATAGGTTTGGTCGTAGATCTCTACCGTGACGTAGTCGCCTGCGCGGCGCGTTTCCTCTGCCATCCCTGCCCTCACAATTCGGATCTCAAAGTTCCAGCGCGTCCAATTGCGCCAGCAGCCGCTCCACGCGCTGCCGCACGTGGTCGCGCTCGGCGCGCAGCCCGTCGTTCTCCTTCTGCAGTCGCGCCAGCAGCGGCTCCTGCTCGCGCAGTTGCGCCTCGGCCCTGGCGGCGCGCTCGTCAGCCGCGGCGCGCGCCTGCCGCTCCTGCTTGATCTGGTCCACGACTCGGCGAATCCGCTCTTCCAGCGCGGCAAACTCATCCGCGCTCAGTGCCAGCGTTCCCGCATCGGCGACCGCTTCTTCAGGTTGCTGCCAGGTCGCGGCATCTTCTGCTACATCGGATTCCCCGGAAAATTGCGGCATAAAACAAACCTCCTTACGCAGGCCAAGTATAGCGCCGAATAAGCTGGTTTCCGCCGCTAAGCCCGCAGCCGCGCTCCCACTTTGCCAACAGCCTCCACCACCCGCGCCTGGAACTCCTGCAGCTCCTCCTCGCGCAGCGTGCGGTCCGGCGCCTGGAAGGTCGCGCCCAGCAGCAACGAGTATTCGTGCGCGGCCATCCGCGCATCGCGGAAGACCTCGCGCACCCGCCACTCCACCAGCTCCGGAATCTGCAAACCGGCCAGCGCGCGGTCAATCCTTTCCCATTCGATACTCTCGTCCAAAATCAATGAAAAGTCGCGCCGCACCGGCTGGAAGCGCGAAACCTCCCGAACGGCAGTCCGGCGCAGCGGCAGATCGTACAGCCGGTCCAGATAGAGCTCGCCGACCAGCACCGGCTCCTTCAGCTTGCGCGCAGCGGCCTCGTTGGGATGGATCTGCCCGAACCAGCCCACCGTCGTGCCCTCGGCCGCAACCCGCGCCGCGCGATAGGGATGCAGCCACGCCGGCGTCAGGCCCGCCTCGGCCGGGAAGCGGTCGAAATAAGCCGACCGCGCCTGGAAGCGCCCGAGCACCTGCTCTACCACCCCCTTCAGATCATAAAAATCGATGGCCCGCGGTGCATGCAGCGCGCCCTGCTCCGGCAGGCTGCCTACCGCGCCAAAGGCCAGCGCCGGCCGTTCGTCCACCTTCTCCACCGTGCCGTTCGAGACTGCCCCGCTGAAAACCGTTCCCAGCTCGAACAGCCGCACATCGTTCACGTCGCGGTTGAGATTCCCCCCGATCATGGTCAGCATTCCCGGCACCAGCGACGGACGCAGCACGTCCGCCTCTTCGCTCAGCGGATTTCCCAGCGGAACCACCAGCCCTGGTTGCGGCGCGGTCAGCGCGGCCTCCGCCGCTGAGCAGAAGGTGCTGCCAATCGCCTCGTGAAAGCCCGCGGCCAGCACCGTCGCGCGCACCGCCGCTTCCTTTTCCATCCAGGGCTGCTTGCGCACCCCCTCGCCGAAGGCCGGCAGCGTGTTCGCAAACCGGTTGTAGCCGTAGACGCGCGCCACTTCCTCCACCAGGTCGATGTCGCGCTCCAGATCCAACCGCCAGCTAGGCAGCGCCACTTTCCACGAATCTCGTCCAGAAGGCTGCCGCACCGCAGGTGCCTGACTCGCTGACTCGCTGGCCCGCTGACTCGCTAATTTGCATCCCAGCGCCGTCAGCACGCCCTCGACCGTCGCCGCGGTAATGCCCTCCTCGTCCACTGTCGCGCCCAGCATGCGGTGCACTTCGCCGAGCGCGAGCGTAATCGGCTTGCGCCGCGCCGTGCGCTCTTCCAGCGCCGCCACGCGCACGTCCACCAGCTCGCCCTCGATCCATCCGCCGTTAGCCAGCAGAATCGCGCTCACCAGCGCCGAGGCCACCGGCGCCGCATTGAAGTCCGCTCCACGCTCGAAGCGGTGGCTCGCGTCCGTATGCAGCCCGTGCCGTCGCGCCGTCCTGCGCACCGCCATTGGCTCGAACCACGCCGCCTCCACCAGCACATTCTTCGTCTCCGGCGTAATCATCGTGTCCCAGCCGCCCATCACGCCGGCCAATGCCAGCGCCTTGGCGTGGTCGGCCACCACCAGGTCCTCGGCGTCCAGCGTGCGCTCCACACCATCAAGCGTCTTCAGCAGCTCGCCCTTGCGCGCCCGCCGCACCACAATTCCTCCCTCGATCTTATCCAGGTCGAAGGCATGCGTCGGCTGGCCCATTGCCAGCCAGGCGTAGTTGCTTGCGTCCACGGCGTTCGAGATCATCTTCTGCTCAAGCAGAGCGAAGTAGGTCTCCACCTCCGCGCCTGCAAACCAGTCGCGCGATTCGGCAATCTTCACCCCGCGCAGCACCCGCGCCGTAAAGCGCCCACAGGCGTCCTCAGCCTCGATCCGCACCGCAAACGGCGTCTTCGCCGGCCGCGCCTCCGGCAGCGCAAACTCCAGCGCCGGCAGCTTCAAGCCGTAGATCGCCGCCGCCTCGCGCGCCACGCCGTAGTGGTTCATCGCATCCACGCGGTTGGTGGTGATGTCCATCTCGTAGAGCGAGCCACTCCCTTCGCCCAGCGAGTAGATTCCCTCCACGGCAATCCCGCGCCGGGTCAGATCTTCGGCAAGCTGCGCATCGTCCACCGTCAGTCCCGGCAGGTACGCCCGCAGCCATTTCGTCAGAATCTTCATCGTCTCGATTTCTTCCTTCGCAAGTTGGCGCGCTACGCGCGTGGCGATTTTGCAGGGTAACTCTCTCCGGCCTTCGCAGCATCAGGCTCAAGAACGCCGAGCAACGCATTCGTCAACTTGGCAACGCGTGTGGCCAGATCCAACAGTTCTTCACTCGATGAGCCTTCGAAAAAGCCCAGCCCGGCGCTCAACTCAATCTGCGTTTGCAGCTCGTTGATGGCGGCTCGGGCAGCTCCAAGCCCCTTTCGCATCTCCGCATCGTTGAGCCGCCCGTGCGCCTCCGCAACGCGACTTGCAACGTTCACCGCTGACCGGCGCAACTGCATCCGTAGCCCGAAGGTTTCCGATTGAGGAAACGTCTCGGTTCTTTCATACACAGCTCGCGCCAACTCCATCGCCTTTTGCCATGCGATCAAATCGCGATAATGCCTCGTTCTGCTCATGCCGCCAACCCGCTTGTCACGCACGCATCTTGCCAACCCGCCAACTTGCCACGCGCGTAGCGCGCCAACCCGCGAAACCCCTAAACAAACTGCCCCAAAAACCGCGCTTAAATGCGGCTTGCTCACGCGCACATTTCGCCAACCTGCCAACTTGCCACGCGCGTAGCGCGCCAACCCGCGAAACCCCTAAACAAACTGCCCCAAAAACCGCGCTCAAATGCGGCTTGCTCACGCGCACATTTCGCCAACCCGCCAACTTGCCACGCGCGTAGCGCGCCAACCCGCGAAACCCCTAAACAAACTGCCCCAAAAACCGCGCTTAAATGCGGCTTGCTCACGCGCACATTTCGCCAACCCGCCAACTTGCCACGCGCGTAGCGCGCCAACTCGCGAAACAACTACGCAAACTGCCCCAAAAACCGCACATCCCCCGCATAAAACTGCCCGATCTCACTGACGCCATACTTCATCATGGCAATTCTCTCGACTCCCATTCCAAAGGCAAATCCTGAAACCCGTTTGGGATCGTAGAGAGGCTGCTTCTCCGCCGCAAACGCAAATACAGCCGGGTCCACCATCCCGCAGCCCAGCAGCTCAATCCACCCCGAGTTCTTGCACTTCCGGCAGCCCTTGCCGCCGCAGAAGATGCAGCTTATCTGGACGTCCGCGCTCGGCTCCGTGAACGGGAAGAACGAGGGAAAGAACCGCGTCTTCACCGCCGAGCCGAACAGCTCCTTCATGGCATGGTCCAGCGTGCCCTTCAGGTCGCTGAAGGTGATGTTCCTGTCCACGCACAGGCCCTCCACCTGGTGGAAAATCGGCGAGTGGGTCGCGTCGGCCGCGTCGTTGCGGTGCACCTTGCCGGGAATCACGATCCGCACCGGCGGCGGCTGTTGCTCCATCGTCCGCATCTGCACCGGCGAAGTGTGCGTGCGCATCAGCAGCCGGTCGCGCAGCGGCCGTCGCTCCTGCCCGGCCACCACCAGCGTGTCCTGCGTGTCGCGCGCCGGATGCCCCGGCGGAAAATTCATGCTCTCGAAGTTGTAAAAGTCGGTCTCGACCTCCGGCCCCACGCCCACCGAGTAGCCCAGCGCCGCAAACACGCTTACGATCTCATTCATCGTCTTGGTGATCGGGTGTTCGGCGCCGGTCAGCCGCCGCGTGCCCGGCAGCGAAATGTCGATGGCCTCGCGCTTCAGCGCCTCGTCGCCCCAAACCGCGTTTTGGCCCGCGCCCAGCGCCGTCTCCAGCAGGCCCTCCACCATCGCCTTCAGCGCGTTGAAGCGCACCCCCAGCGGCTTCTTCGCTTCTGCCGGCGCTGCCTTCAGCCAGCGGCTTGAGACCTCCGTCAGCCGGCCTTGCTTGCGCCCCAGCCACTCCACGCGAAACGCCTCCACTGCCTCCGCCGAGCCCAGTTCCGCCGCGGCCTTACGCGCCTGCGCCTCGACAGCGCCAAACGCCCGGTCCAGCGCAGCCTCGTCAAATGCTGTCAGATTCGGTATCTCGTCGTTCTTCATGCGTAATCATCAGAATAAATCACCATTTGGGCCAGCCGTGCGCCCTCGCCGCGCGCTTGCAACGAATGTACCGAAGATCGATACCCTCCGCCCGGCCTCTGGCGTAGCATGAAGCCCATGAAGCATCTGGCCTTCGCGCTTGCCTTTGCCGGCGTCCTTGCTTCGGCTGTCCTCACCCCGCGCGCCCCCGCCCAGACCGCCCTCGCCGTCTACCCCCAGCAGGAGGGCTACGTCGACGCCCACGGCGTGCTCATCTATTACGTCGAGTTCGGCCAGGGTCCGCCGCTGGTCCTCCTCCACGGCGGTCCCGGCGCCGACCACACCTACTTTCTGCCCTGGCTGCTTCCCCTGGCCCGCACCCACCGCCTCATCTTCATCGACGAGCGCGGCTCCGGCCGCTCCCAGCGCCTGCAGGACCTCAGCCAGTACACCGTCGAGAACATGGCCGACGACGTGGAAGCCGTGCGCCTCGCGCTCCACCTGGGCAAGATCGCGCTGCTCGGCCACAGCTATGGCGGCGTCCTCGCCCAGGCTTACGCCCTCAAGTACCAGCAACACCTCAGCGCGCTCATCCTCAACAGCACCTTCGCGTCAACACGCGAAATGAATGTCGTCCTGGCCCACGAAAAAGCCCAGATGCCGCCCGACAAATTAGCCCGCCTCAACCAGCTTGAGCAGGCCGGCCTCTTCGGCAAGCGCGCTCCCTGGGAGCACGGCCGCTACTCCGCCGAGTACGAAACTCTCGCCTGGGGCTGGGGCTACTTTCCGTTCCTCTACGGTGCGCGCCCCGACGCCAGCTACGACCCCACCGGCGGCGCGCCCACCGACTGGGAGTTGTATCGTCAGATGTGGGGCTCCGACGGTGAGTTCGTCATTGACGGCAATCTCAAGTCAGTTGAGTACGTCGATCGTCTGCACTCCATCCACGTCCCCACGCTGATCCTGGTCGGCGACCACGATGAGTGTGCCCCCAGCCTGAGCCGCGAGATGCACGAGAAGATCGCCGGTTCCCAGCTCGTCATCCTGCCCGACTCTGGCCATATGAACTTCGTCGACCAGCCCGACCTGTGGCAGCAGGCTGTAAACGGATTTCTTAGAGCCTACTATTAACTTTCCCGCGGGCGGCGCTGGGAGCCAATTTTTCTCAGTTCTAGGAGCGAGGAGCGACGAATATCGGGAATCTTCGAGCGAAGAGCGACGACGAAATGGGGAAAATTGGCCCCAGCCCCTCGGGTTGCGTCGAAAATCCGGGGTCCCCAACGACGGGTCTTGGTCGCTGGGGTGGGAATCGGGCCAAACGTTGTTGTCGTCCTCGACTGTGGGCCCGCCACAGCCTTCGGACTCCGCCTCGTCTCCACCCCACGGACAAAGACCTGTCCGCGGGGGCCCCGGTTCTGGCCCGATTTTCGATCGCAACGCCGCTCGTGCGAAAGTTAATAGCAGGCTCTAGCCGCCATGACTGAAAAATCGCGGTTACAACAGTTTTATCTTCGCGTGCTGCTGGTCATCGGCCTGCTATGGGGCGGGGCCCTGCTGGTTCAGCTGATCCTGTTCGTGATGACCTACATGATCGTCACCGGAAACAAGGGCACGCCTTTGTTTATGTTCTCCTTCCTCGTCAATTGCGTTACCGTCGGCCCGGCCTGCGCGCTGGCCTTCTGGCGTCGGCGCCTGGCCTGTGTGTGGATCGTCCTCGATGCCATCCTGGCCATCGCCTCCATGCTTCTGGCCGCGCCCCGCGAACCCTCCTACGGCCCCGCCCTGGTCGTCAGCCCCAGCGTCCCCATCGTGCTGGCCGTCGCCTTCGTCTTCATCGAGCTCCGCCGCTGGCCCGGCGCACTGGAGCGTTAGAAGACCGGGAACACAGCCCCAAACGCACCGCGGCCCGGAATCCATCAGGACTCCGGGCCGCCTGTTTTCCGCCAGTCGCACGATCTGCTCCTTCGCTGACTCGCTGCCTCGCCGACTTGCTAACTCGCTGACTCGCCGACTCGCTGACTCGCTGCCGCTTTTATCCGGCGTCCCCACGCACAGGTCTTCGTGCGTGGGGAGGTCTTTAGGCCGCCGTTTTCGCCAGCGCCGACTTCGCCTGCTCGGCCAGCTTGGTGAATCCCGCCGGGTCCTTCACGGCGATATCGGCCAGGATCTTCCGGTCCAGCTCCACGCCCGCCTTCTTCAGGCCGTTGATGAACTGCGAGTAGCTGGTCCCGTTCAGCTTGGCTGCCGCGCTGATGCGCACGATCCACAGCGACCGGAACTGCCGCTTCTTCTGCTTGCGGCCCGTGTACGCAAACTTCAGGCCGCGCTCCACGGCCTCCTGGGCCGCCTGGTAGAGCTTCGATTTCGTCAGGAAGTAACCACTTGCGCGCTTCAGAATCTTCTTGCGCCGGTCACTCCGCTTGGTGCTGCGTCTTACGCGGGGCATTGGGGTTTCTCCATTTTGCGTTCGTCGGTTACGCGGCTGGAGGCAGGAGGCCCGGACCCGTCCGGACTACAGCAGAACCAGGGTTGATGCATCCCGAAGCCGATAACCTCAAGTCGACGCGACCATCAGGGAGCGGCGACCTTCTTCGACGATGCCCAGGCTACGGTAACCCTGGTTCTGCTCTGCGCCTCTTCACTCGCTGGTTTCAAGCCTCGATCTCTCGGCTGCCGAAAATCCGCCGGCCGGGGGCCCGCGCAACGCGTTCGCTGGGGCCCTGCCTGCGCCGCTCCCCTCAGGGGCGGCTCAGCGATCAGGCGTAGGGAATCATGCGCTTGACCTTCAAGTAGTCGCCGTCCGAGACAAGCACGCTCTTGCCGAGCTTGCGCTTCACCTTGGGCGACTTCGAGGACAGAATATGGCGCGTCTTCGTCTGGCCCCGCATGATCTTGCCGGTACCAGTCTTCCTGAAGCGCTTCTTCGCGCCCGTATGGGTCTTCAACTTGGGCATTTTCTTCTCTTTGTCCGGCCAGGCGGGCTGCCGCGGCCGCTTCTCTCATAAGACAGGGACTTCCCCACCGTTATAAGGCTTCTCCGAGTATATCCCACGCCTCGAAAAACCGCTAGAATCGGTAGTGGGTCAGTTTGAATCCACGGCTCGAGCCGGCGCTGCATTAACGTCTAATTTCCGAGTTGGCGGCCATCCAGCCTCAACCCCATTCGTGGACCCTGCGGCGTTTCCGAGGATCTATCCCCGCTTCTGCGCGTAAGACAGGTTCCATGAGTGAATTGGCCTGTTGGCAACTGTCGAAGGTTCGGCTCCGGCCCACCATCCGGGCGCAATCGGCGGCGGCCTGCGACGTCTCCGCCCCGATTCGCAAAGTATGCTTACAAACAGCGGCCCTCGCGTGCGGCTATTGCGCGCGTCTATTGTCCGGCTGAGCTTTCCGGTTCGGGCAGCTGTTTTTCGAATGCGTTCTCCCGAAGCATGTCCGCGACATCGTCCATCTTGTCATTCAGTAGACTAAGCTTTCGCGCCAGACCCTGGATCTCCGACTCTGCGCGCCGATTCACATCGAAATCCAGCTCGGAGCGCAGCCGGTCTTTTGTGTCTTGCCGATTCTGGCTCATCATGATGACTGGAGCTTGTATGGCAGCGAGCATGGATAGGAACAGGTTGAGCAGAATAAATGGATAGGGATCCCACGCCTGCTTGTCGAGCTGAACATTGATTGCTATGTAGACCGACAGCACAATAGAAAACCAGATAATGAAGGTCCAGGAGCCGCCAAACCGGGCCACCGCGTCGGCGGTCCGCTCGCCTGAGGTTGCCTCCTTCTCGATGACTTCATTCGCATTCCGGCTGGCGCGAATGCGCACCAATCCCTGGGCAGCATGGATCTGGCGGCCCTGCGCGGTGAGCAGATCCATACCCGCCATCGGCTTCCGGCTAAGCAGGGTCGCAATGTCCTCCCGGGAAACCTCCAGGCATTGGGACTCTTCGAGCGCCATGGCGCTGGTATGGTGCGGCGTCTGTTCGAGCATGGCAGCGAAACCGAAGAACTCACCGTTTCCAGGTTCGTCGATCACCACCTCCTGCTGGTCTTCATCCACGGTGGACACCCTGACCTTGCCCGAGATCACGACGTAGGCCTGCGCAGCGGAGGCGCCGGCCTTGTAGATGCGCTCGCGCGGCGCGAATGTCTTAAGCTCGACCTGGCCGGCCAGTACGGCCGCCTCCTGATCATCCAACAGGGCAAAGAGAGGAACATTTCTTAGCACTTCCGGCTTACAAGCCATAGGCACCTCAATTAAACCCCCAAAAACGATTTTGGGCGGTTGCGATGAATCATTTATTGCACATCGCCGGGGCGGGGTGAAGGAAACCAGATGGCAGGAAAGTCCATGGAAAACCCAATCTGGCCGCCGATGCGCGGGCTGGCGACGTATTTGCCTCCGAGCAAACCGAAGCAGAAGGTCAGGCCTTGACGGACCGTGTATTGCCCTCCGGCCATGGCCTGAAACTGGCTTCGGCCCAGCTTCCCGTTGTCCGCATAGCCGCCGTAGAGCTCGGCTCCCAGCGTCAGCCGGGGAGTGAAATCGTGGAGCATCGAGAGGCCGCCGGTGTACACATGACCGCGGGTGTTTTGTGTCCCAATCACGCCGGTGCTGGTGTTGCCCGCGAAGAGGAATCCTAGATTCCCATTCATCCTGGTTTTTTCGGAAAGGGACTTTTGCCCGATAAAGTTAAGCCAGTAGTCCGTCAATCCCGAGCCGAGCTGGTGCCGGGCATCTCCGGTTGGGAACTCGATATAAATGCTGGCGCCGAGAGCCGGAAGCCGCGAACCTTTGGACTCATTATGGAAAGTCCATTTGATTCCCGTATTCGTATCTCCATTACCCGTGGAGGTTTGGCTGCCTGGAGCTCGATAGATGGCGAGATAAGGAGCGTCTATATCCAGTTCAAGATTGTGGGGCAGGCCATAGTTGAGCTTGAAATTTGCGGTATTCTGCCGGAGATTCGGGTACTGAAGCTGGAGAGCGTCATATTCATTGAAGAACTCGAAGTGCCACTTCCACGGCTCGGTGACCCCGGTGTCATCGGTATAGAACGGCAGTTGAGGATGGAGCGGCTCGGAGACGAAGAGCACGCAGGCAAGCAAAAGTGGAATGCGGATCCTGAAACGCATCGGGTGAGCATTCAGAATAGCGGCAAGAGTGGGAAACGCCAACCTCCGGTGGGCGGCGCAACCGAAGATTAACAATCCTCTTTCTCGAATTACGCCAAATCGCCGAGTCACTCATCGACACGGATTGGTCGCGAAATGTCGGCTTATGGCGAGTGAACCGTTGAGCCCGCATCACCGCCAAACCGGAATCTACCGATTCGACCCTATGATTCAGACTGTGCTACTACGTTCGGGTCTCGACAGCACCGGACAGGCTCCTCTTCAACTTCCGCGTCTCTGTTCAGCGACAGCGCACTCGGATCGCCGCGCAGGGTATAACGAGAGATGCAACTGGGTAGCTCGTACACCCAGCTCCCTTCCTTGCAGATAATTTGCCCCTCCCGGCGCACAATAATCCTATTGGCTCCAGAACCGCGTACCCAGCAGCCTGGCAGGCTCAAAACCTGTCAATGTCCTTGACCGGCCCTCACCACAATGCGGTACAAAATCGCCGGAAACGCCCCGGAAAATGCCTCTAAGTCCTTATGGCAGACGATTCTGCAAATAACTCCAATGTTTAGAGGATTTTACAGCGCGAACCCGTCCGTAAGCTCATGTACGGGAGGATTTTAGCCCCAAAATAGGGGGGTGGGGGGTATACCCCTCCTACTCGTTCGGGTCCGGCGCCGTAAACGGCGAGCAGCACGGCTTTTCAGTCGCGTGGAAGTCCATCATCTCCAGCCGCGTTCCATCCGGATCGAACAGATTCAGCTGGTACTTCCCATCAAGCCCCATCTTCGGCTCGGTCTTCTCGTTGCCCACCAGCCGGTTTTCGTCCTTGAGCACCTGGTAGGTGTCCTGCACGGAGACTTCGCCAATGGAAAAGTGGTCCATCCCGCCCAGCGACCGTCGCGTCGTCCCCGCCGTCGCGCCCGGCTGCACCAGCATGTACTCCAGCCAGTCGTGGCCGCTCGGGACCTGCTGGCTCACCCAATCCACCTCGGTGTCTGTCCGTCCGCCGTACCAGTACGGCTTGAAGTCGAGCAGGTCGCGGTAGAACGCGTCCTCCGCGGCGCGGTCGTGCACCAGGAATCCGAAGTGAATGATGTGGTGCCCTATGGCCTCCGGCGTAGCCACGGGCTTTGGCACGTTGGGCAGCTGGACAAATTCAACTCGATTTCCTTCCGCGTCCTTCACCATGAACCAGAAGCTTCCGTCCGCGCCTTTTTCCACCTGTGGCGGAACCTTCCAGTCCTTGGAGGCCAGGTATTTGCGCAGTCCCTCGGCGTCGTCGGTGTTCCAGGCAGTGTGGTCCAGCCGGTTGATCCCCGCATCGGCCGGCAGCGGCAGCACCTCAATCCACTGCGTCGTGCTGATCATGTACCGCACTCCCTGCGGCGTCTCCGGGTCCGCCTCCTTCACCGCGCCCACAATCTGGGTATAAAACTTCTCCGTCGCCGCTGGGTCCGCCGCATAGAGGGCGACATGCGAGATGCCGGTAATCCGCGGCCGTTTCGGCGGCTGATCCGGCAGCTGCGCTGCGGCAGCCGCGCATCCCACGGCCAGAAACACAGCGGCAATCACTCGATTACGCATCACATTACGCATCCCGCACCTCGAAGGACTCGGTGCGATCACAATAAATCGATCCCCCGGCAGGCGCAAACCCGCTCCGCACTCTCCCAATCACGGCGTTCTTCGCCCGCCCTGTCTTACAATGCGTCCATGTCCGCAAGATTCCTGCCTGTGCCGCTTCTTCTCCTCGTTGTGGCCGCCAGTCTGGGCGCACATGCCGTCGCCCAGACGCCTTCGCCCTCCAGCCCGTTGCCCAAAGCGTCAATGGCTGACCGCGCCGAGGCCCGCGCCATCTTCAAGCAGATCATCGAAATCAACACCACAGACTCGCCCCAGGGCAACGTCACAACGGCCACCGAGGCCATGCGCCAGCGCTTTCTCGATGCCGGCTTCCCGCCTCAGGACGTCCACCTGGTCGGCGTCAATCCCCGCAAGATGAACCTGGTCGTCCGCATCCGCGCCGCCGGCACTCCAGACGAAAAGCCCGTCCTCTTCCTCTGCCACATGGACGTCGTCCAGGCCCTGCGTTCCGACTGGTCCACCGATCCCTTCCAGTTTGTCGAGAAGGACGGCTACTACTACGGCCGCGGCACCCAGGACATGAAGGACGGCGACGCCGCGCTGGTCGCCACCTTCTTGCGCCTGCGCCGTGAGGGCTACAAGCCCCGCCGCGATCTCATCCTGGCCCTCACCGCCGACGAGGAAGGTGGCCACTTCAACGGCGCCAGCTATCTGGTCCAGCAGCATCGCGACCTGGTGGACGCGGCTTACGTCATCAATCCCGACTCCGGCGGCGTCGAGCTCGATCAAGGCCATGCCATGGTCGCCAACGTCGAAGCCACCGAGAAGGTCTACGCCGACTACCAGATCACCGCCACCAATCGCGGGGGCCACAGCTCGCTGCCCCGCCCGGATAACGCCATCTACGAGCTGACCAATGCGCTCAACAAGCTCGCCGCCTACAGTTTTCCCTTTGAGCTGAACGAGGTCACGCGCACTTACTTCAAAAATCTCGCGGCCCGCGAGACCGGCCAGACCGCTGCCGACATGCGCGCCATCCTGCAAGACCCGCCCGACCTGGCTGCCGCCGCGCGCCTCAGCGCCGAGCCCAGCTTCAACTCCAACTTCCGCACCACCTGCGTAGCCACGCGCCTCAACGCCGGCATCGCCAACAACGCCCTGCCGCCGTCCGCCCAGGGCATCGTCAACTGCCGCATCTTTCCCGGCCACTCGCCGGAGGAGATTCGCCATCAACTGATGGATCTCTTCGCCGATCCCAAGCTGAACATCAAATACGTCTCTGACGCAGGCGACGTCTTTGACACCGCGCCGGACCGCAAGGCCATTGTGCCGCCTCCGCCCAATCCCGAGGTTTTCCAGCCGCTCACCCGTCTGGTCGAAGCTATCTGGCCGGGAACCCCGGTCACGCCGGTGATGGAAAACGGCGCCAGCGACTCGATCTACTTTGCCCAGGCCGGAATCCCCTGCTACGGCTTTTCCGGCATCGCCCTGGAGCGCGACGACGACCGCGCCCACGCCCGCGACGAGCGCCTCCCCATCGATTCCTACTTCAAGTCGCTGGACTTCTTCTACTCATTCGCCAAAGCTCTCGGAGACGACTAAACCCTCCGTCCTTTTTTTGTTTTTTGCCGGCCGCTTTTGGAGGTTGCAATGCCTGAAATGCGAGTTGCCTTGAATTCCGCCTTCCTTCGCTCCATCGCCGCGCTGTTTTTCGTCGCCTTCAGCCTCCACGCCGCCGCCGCGCCCGCTCCCGCCTCAACCTCCGCCGACCTGGTCGTTTACGGCGGCACGGCCTCCGGCATCATGACCGCCTACGCAGCCTCGCGCCAGGGTCTGCGCGTCATTCTGCTGGAGCCGAGCGCGCATCTCGGCGGCATGGTCACCGGCGGGCTCTCGGCCACCGACATCGGCAACTCCGGCGTCATCGGCGGCTATGTCCGCGACTTTTACCTGCGCGCTGCGGCCCACTATGGCCTCGACAATCTTGACAAGCCGGCCAACTGGCGCTCCGAGCCTCACGTGGACGCGGCTATCTTTCACGACATGCTCGCCCAAGCCCACGTCCACGTCCATCTCCACGCCCGCCTGCGCCAGCACAACGGCGTTGACCGCCAGGGCACGCGCATCCTCTCCATCACCACCGAGGACGGCAAAAGCTGGCGCGCCAAAGTCTTCGCCGACTGCACCTACGAGGGCGATCTCATGGCCCAGGCCGGCGTCCGTTACACCGTCGGCCGCGAACCATCCTCGCAGTACGGCGAGAGCCTGGCCGGCGTCCGCGCCCACACCCCGGGCCACCAGTTCCATTGGCCCATCTCCGCCTACGACAGCCAGCATCACCTGCTGCCGGAGATCAGCCCCGGCCCACTGGCCGCGCCGGCTCCGGCGACACCAACGAGCAGGCCTACAACTTCCGCATGATCCTCACCAACGACCCCGCGGATCGCCTGCCATTCACTCGCCCCGCCGGTTACAACCGCGCACAATTCGCGCTACTGGAGCGCTACCTCTTCGAGCTTCCCCGAGCATCTGGGCCGCGAGGCGAACCTGCACGATGTGACCAACCCGGTAATGATCCCCAATCACAAGGCCGACTTCAACAACAACGGCCCGTTCTCCACCGATTTCATCGGCCACAGCAAAAAATATCCCGACGGCACCTACGCCCAGCGCGCCGTCCTCTGGCGCCAGACCCTGCTCTACACCGAATCCTTCATGTACTTCGTCTCCCACGATCCCAGCGTCCCCGCCAGCCTGCGCGCGGAGGTAAATGCGTGGGGCCTGCCCAAAGACGAGTTCGCCGACACGGCCCGCTGGCCCAATCAACTCTACATCCGCGAGGGCCGCCGCATGATCGGCGCCTACGTCATGCGCCAGTCCGACCTGCAAACCGACCTGACCAAGCCCGACTCCATCGGGATGGGCTCCTACAACAGCGACTCCCACAACGAGCAGCGCGTGGCCATGCCCGACGGCGCCGTGCAAAATGAAGGCGACGTCGAAGTCGGCGTCAAGCCCTACGAAATTCCCTATCGCGTCATCACGCCAGTCCGCGCGCAGGCCACCAACCTGCTCGTCCCCGTCTGCCTCTCCGCCTCGCACGCCGCCTATTCATCCGTCCGCATGGAGCCGCAGTACATGATCATCGGCCAGGCCTCCGGCGACGCCGCCGCGCTGGCCGTGGAGGGACAACTCGCCGTGCAGGATGTCCCCATCGCCAATTTGCAGAAGATCCTGCGCAGCCAACACGCCATCCTCAGCCCGGAGGAGGAGGTTCCGGCTATCACGCCCCGCTGAGCCCTGCGACGGGGTAAGCAAAAGGGTGCGAAGGCGGGCAACAACGGATATATTGGCATGTGGCTGAAAGGCCAGAATGGAAAGCTCGGTGAAATATAGATTGTGGTTTCTGAGACGTTTAGTACCAGCGTCATTGTTGGCGCTGGGATCGATTGCGATTAGTTTTGCTCAGGCCTCGTCATCGGCAACACGTATGTGGTCGGTAGGGCCGCTGACAAGGAGCGAACCCGTGACGGGCGTTACTTTTGATGCTGGAGGCGCGTCAATCAGCGACCTGCATCTGGATTCTCAGACAGATTCGACCTTTGCAGCGACTCGCAGCGTTGTGTTCGCTGGCAACCGTATCGTCATTGCGTCGCGTGTCGGAATGCGCAGAGTCGAGGGGGCCCAGATTTCGGCAACAGTCTATCAAGTCCTAGCACTGGACGCACAGACAGGAGAGGTGAAAGATACCCGGGAGTTTCTCGCATTTGGGTCGCTGATGATGTTCGCAACTAATGATGCGCATGTTATCTTATCGGGGCGCAGCGTCATGAAGCTTACGCCAGAACTGAAAGACGAAGACAGCTTCGACTATTACGCGACGGGACACAAGCACGGGCGCGTCCAAAATGTGTCACCAGACGGCGCTACGCTCGGAAATGCTACCAGCCCAGGATTCGAACTGATAAACGCTCAGACTCTGAAAGCCACGGAGCTTACGGCGAATGCATCTGTCGATACGTCGGTAAGCAATGAGGGCTTCGTAACAGACAACGTCCACTGGATTTCCGACTACCCGAAGGACCTTAGCTTTATCACCTACACAGATGCAACTGGAGGACACCTTCTGTATCACGGCAAGTGCGGCGGCAGACCGCAGTTTCTATCCGACGATCTTGTTCTTGAACCCGGCTGCAAGAGCCCCTTGATCGTTGATACGCGTGGCAATTTGGTTAAAACGCTGTCCTTGAAAGGCGAATTTTCATTCGCGGGTGTTTCGCAGAACGGAAAGCGATTTGCGTTGCAGGTCGCGAGTTTCTCCGGAATGCACTCCCTTAAGCAAGAGCGTTTTATCATCTATTCAGTCGAGACATGGGAGCCAGTTGCTGAAGTAACGCCGGATAAACTCGCTGAGGAGCAGTCGTGGACCGCGTTCTCACCCGATGGCTCGATGTTTGTCGTCGGCTCTCCGCTGAAGCTAACGCTCTATCGTCTGCCCTGAGATCAAGCTGACGACGCCTCGCTTTCTGGCATCGTTCTCGAGTGACCGGCAATCCTGCAACTCCAGACTTAACCCGTGGATTCAACCGGACCCACCACCCGCGAATTTCCGCCTTCTCCATCGCTGCTAAACTGGAGTCACATGATCCTCCCGTTTGTCCGCGAGATTTTCGCGGAGCTGGAGCATACATCGGGCTTTGAGCGCGTTCGCAGGCATCTCAGCCTCGCTGCGGGGCGGAGATGTGTGTCTGGACTCACCGCGACCGCGCGGGCGCTATACATTCCGCTCATGGCCCGCGCCGCCCGCCAACCGGTGATCGTGATCGTTGCCGACAACAAGGCCGCCGAAGCTCTCGAGCCCGTTCTCAAGGCCGGTTGCGAGCTGACCGGCGCGGTCGATCCCGCTGAAGTCGTCCGTTTTCCCGCCCACGACGTCCTGCCTTTCGAAAACCTCTCGCCCCACCCCGGCGTGCAGGAGCAGCGCGCCGCCGCGCTCTGGAAGCTGGCCACCGGCGCAGTCTCCATCCTGATTGCGCCGGTCGAGTCGGCGGCCCTGCGCCTCTTTGACCGCAGCTACTACGCCGGCCTCGCCGTCACCCTGAAACGCGGCGAAGAGCTGGACGTCGAAGTCCTCACCGCCCATCTCGCCTCCGTCGGCTACACCCAGATGGATCTGGTCGAGATGCCCGGTCAGTTCACCCGCCGCGGCGGCATCCTCGACGTCTACTCGCCCGAGGCCGACCGCCCTGTGCGCATCGAGTTCTTCGGCGACGAGATTGAGACCATTCGCAAGTTCGATCCCGAGACCCAGCGCTCGCAATCAGGCCTGGATGAAACTCTCCTGCTGCCACTGACTGAAACGCCCGTGACCGAGCGCCTGCTGGCCGCCGTCCACGCGCGCCTGAGCCGCGCCCGCGTCGAAAACGCCGATGACGAAATGGCCGCCGAGATGGCCGCGGCCAGCGGCGTCAGCGTCTTTCCCGGCTGGGAGTTCTTCGCCTCGGTCGCCGGAGCGGAAAAATCCCTGCTCGCGCTGCTGCCCCGCTGCGCCCTCTTTGTCGAGGAGCCGGCCATGGTCCGCAACCAGATCGACCGCTGGTGGAACAAGGTCGAGCAGCGCCACGAACGCTCCGGAATCGGTTCGCTCATCCGCCCTGAAGACATCTACCTGCGCCCCGAAATCCTGCAGGCCTCGCTGGCGTCGCACATGGGCCTCGACCTCGATCAGCTCGGCGCGATCGACGTGCTCGCCGGGGATGACACGCTGGGCGAGATCGAGCTGAGCACGCGTCCCACCCTCCGCTTTCACGGCTCCATCCCCGCGCTCACTGAGCAGTTGAAAGACCTCATGGCCGCCGAGTCGCGCATCGTCCTCGCCGCGCCCCACCAGGGCGACGTCGAGCGGCTGGCCACCGTGCTGCGCGAGTACCAGATCCCCTACCGCCTCGGCAGCCGCTTCGTCCATCCCGGCAGCGAGACCATGCTCGACGAGTCCAGCTATATGGCCGGCGACCTGCGCGTGCCCGTCATCGTCAAGGCCCAGATCGCCACCGGCGTCAGCTTTGCTGACGCCAACCTGGTCGTCTTCGGTGCGAACGACCTCTCCGACGAAGCCGACATCGCCGCCCGTCCCGAGCCCCGTCGCTCCAAGACCGCAGCCTTCGTCTCCGACTTCCGCGACCTATCCGTTGGCGATTACGTGGTGCACGTCGAGCACGGCATCGCGCAGTACCAGGGACTCAGGGAGATCGTGCAGGACAACTTGCCGGTTGAGTTTATGATCCTGGAGTTCGCCGAGCAGGCCAGACTTTACGTCCCGCTCACCCGCCTCGACCTCATCCAGAAATACCGCTCCACCGACACCGGCCCCGCGCCCGTGCTCAACAAGCTCGGCTCCCAGCAGTGGGCCAAAACCAAAGCCCGCGTGCGCAAGGCCATGCAAGACATGACCGCGGAGCTGCTCAAGCTCTATGCCGAACGCACCACAGCGCAAGGCACGGCCTTCTCCAGGGACAACGAGTTCCAGCGCGAGTTTGAAGACGCATTCGACTACACCGAGACCGATGATCAGATCGCCGCCATCCGCGCCATCAAAAACGACATGGAATCGCCCACACCGATGGATCGCCTCCTCTGCGGCAACGTCGGCTACGGCAAGACTGAGGTCGCCATGCGCGCCGCCTTCAAGGCCGTGCAGGACGGCAAGCAGGTCGCAGTCCTCGCCCCCACCACCATCCTCGGCTTCCAGCATTTTGAAACCTTCAAGCAGCGCTTCGCCCAGTTTCCCATTCACGTTGAGATGATCTCGCGCTTCCGCACCGCCAAGGAGCAGAAGCAGATCGTCGAGCAGGTAGAAACCGGCCGCGTCGACATTCTCATCGGCACCCACCGCCTGCTGTCCAAGGACATCAAGTTCCAGGACCTTGGCCTGCTCATCGTGGATGAAGAACAGCGCTTCGGCGTCCGACACAAGGAGCGTCTCAAGCAGATGCGCAAGGAGATCGACGTGCTCGCCATGTCTGCTACGCCCATCCCACGCACCCTGCATATGTCTCTGGTCGGCCTGCGCGACATGAGCATTATCGAGACGCCGCCCAAGGACCGTATGGCCATCCAGACCGTGGTCGCCAAATTCGACGAGAAGATCGTGCGCTCGGCCGTCGAAGTCGAACTGGAGCGCGGCGGCCAGGTCTACTTCGTCCACAACCGCGTCGAGTCCATTTACGAGATCGCCGCGCGCATCCAGGAGCTGGTCCCCGCCGCGCGCGTCACCGTCGGCCACGGCCAGATGAGCGAGTCGGAGCTGGAGCGCGTCATGCTGGCCTTCATGCACCACGAGTACGACGTGCTGGTGGCCACCACCATTATCGAGAATGGCCTCGACATTCCCCTGGCCAATACCATCCTCATCAACCGCGCTGACCGCCACGGCCTCAGTGAGCTCTATCAGCTCCGCGGCCGCGTGGGCCGCTCCAGCCGCCGCGCCTACTCCTACCTGCTCATCCCTCAGGACATCGAGCTGACTGAAGTCGCCCGCCGCCGCCTGGCCGCGCTCAAGGAGTTCAGCGACCTCGGCGCCGGTTTCAAGATCGCCGCGCTCGACCTGGAGCTGCGCGGCGCAGGAAACATGCTCGGCGGCGAGCAGAGCGGACACATCGAGGCGGTCGGCTTCGAGATGTACACCTCCATGCTGGAGGCAGCGGTCAAGGAGATGAAGGGCGAGTCCCGCGAAGAACATCCCACCACGCAGCTCAACCTCGGCATCGCCCTCCGCATCGACGAAAGCTACGTCCCGGAGGAAAACCAGCGCCTGCGCCTCTACAAGAAGATCGCCGGTGCCCAGAGCGAGGCTGCCGTGGCCGAGGTCCGGGCGGAGATGGAAGACCGCTATGGCGCGCTGCCCGACACAACTGTCTACCTGCTGGAGGCGGCCGCCGTACGCCTGGAGTGCGAGCGCATCGGCATTGCGCAGATCGACCGCAAGCGCGGCGAGTTGCAGATCCGCTTCATGGAAAACGCGAAGGTCGATCCGCAGCAACTTATGCGGCTGATCGCGCGCAACGCCAAACGCGGGGCGCAGTTCGCGCCGCAGGGACTGCTGAAATATCCTTTGAATGCCACGCGCTCCGATGAGATCCTGCTGGCAATCCGCGAGCTGCTCGGCGAGCTGGCGCCGGCTCCGGTCGGCGCATAATCGGCCTTCCCGCTGGAGAAATTCCATGACGATTTTCTGAGGCAGGGATTCCCGCCCATCCCTATCGTGCGCGAGGCTCTGCTGGGCGGCAACTCGCCGGCTCTCTGACTCGCGTACATCTATGTGCACAGCCCATCCCCCGCCAGGGGTGGACCGCCTGCACGCGCCAGCTAGTATGCTGTGAATGAAATTACGGCCGCACGCCGCGCGGCCTGTTTCAGAACGAGGACTTCACCATGAGCAAACGCGTACGCAAGGCGGTTTTTCCCGCCGCCGGACTGGGCACGCGCTTCCTGCCCGCCGCCAAGGTTATCCCCAAGGAGATGCTGCCCCTGGTGGACAAGCCCATCATTCAGTACGGCGTGGAAGAAGCGATCGCCTCCGGCATCGAGCACATGATCTTCGTCACCGCCCGCGGCAAGAGCGCCATGGAAGACCACTTCGACATCAGCTACGAGCTGGACGCAATCCTGGAGTGCAAGGGCAAGAAGGAGCTACTGGCTCTCTCGCGCAGCGTCTCCTCCTTGGCGCGCATCAGTTACGTCCGCCAGAAGGAACCGCTCGGCCTGGGCCACGCCGTACTCTGCGCCAGGGAACTGGTCGGCGACGAGCCCTTCGCGGTAATCCTGCCCGACGATGTCATCGAGGCCGAGCTGCCCTGTCTGAAGCAATTGATCGACCTCTTCAACGAGCGCGGCGGATCGGTGCTGGCCACGCAGACCGTCGAAGGGCCTGGGATCAGCGCCTACGGTGTCCTCGCCGGTTCGCCGGACTCCGCCAACCCGCGCATTTACAACTGCACTGGCATGGTCGAGAAACCCAAATTCGAAGAGGCTCCGTCGAAGCAGGCGATCGTCGGCCGCTATGTCCTCACCCCGCGGGTTTTCTCACTACTCGAGCAGACCAAGCCCGGCGCCGGCGGCGAAATTCAGCTTACTGACGGCATTCTCGCCCTGCTCAACGAAGAAAAGGTCTTCGGCTACACCTTTGCCGGCCGCCGCTTCGACGCCGGCGACAAGTTCGGCATGTTGCAGGCCACCGTCGAGTTCGCGCTCAAGCGCCCGGAGTTCGCGGATAAGTTCCGCGCCTATCTGAAAGGGCTGAGCCTCTAAGCGGAGCGAGCGGCGTAAGCGGCGCTAGCGGAGCTAGTCGACTACGCTCCGCGCATGAGCAGCCTTCCCTCGAGAAATCGCTCCAACAAAATTAAAGCGAGCCGGCAGATTCATCGCCGGATCGCTTTGCCTTTCGCTGACTCGCTAACTCGCTGACTTGCTAACCCGCTGCTCTTCTTACTCCTTCCACTTGATATTGCACCCGATCGACGGCCGCTGATCGCCGGCAACCGGCTTGCCCGCCAGCACCGCATCCATCGCCGCGCGCAGGTCCTCGCCGGTCACGGGGACTCCGTTGCTTGGACGGCTTGAATCGAACTGCCCGCGATACACCAACCGCAAATCCGAGTCGAAGAGAAAAATATCCGGCGTGCAGGCAGCCTTGTACGCGTGCGCCACGGCCTGCGTCTCATCGTAGAGATATGGAAAGACAAAGCCCTGCTTCTGCGCCTGCCGCTTCAGTCCCGCCGGATTATCTTCGGGAAAGTTCTCCGCGTCGTTGCTGCTGATCGCCGCGATTCCGAGCGCCTTGCCCGCATAGTCCTTGCCCAGCGCCACAAGCCCTTTCTCAATGTGCTTCACATACGGGCAGTGTGAGCAGATAAACATCACCAGCAGCCCTTTCTTGCCGCGAAAGTCATCTCGGCGCACGGTCTTGCCGCTCACCACGTCCGTCAGTGCAAACTCCGGCGCGGTCGTTCCCAGTTTCAGCATGGTGGATTCAGTAAGTGCCATGATCGTCTCCTGTTTAGTTAGAAAATAAGTGGTTTGATTTGCGGGCCGGATGCACCGCGCCAGCTATCTTCATCCAAGGCATCGCCAACCTGCCAACTCGCTAACGTGTGCGCAGCACACGCTAACTTGCTAACTCGCCAACAGTGCGCGAAGCGCACGCTAACTTGCTGCTTTTTCAGAACAGCCCCGCCTGCCGACCCGGCACGGCCAGGCCGAAGTGCTCGTAAGCCAGGCGCGTGGCCACGCGGCCGCGCGGGGTGCGGTCCAGAAAGCCGATCTGGATGAGGAATGGCTCATAAACCTCTTCCAGCGCGTCTTCTTCTTCGGCCAGGGTCGCGGCCAGCGTGCCCAATCCCACCGGCCCTCCATCGTACTTCTGAATAATCGTCAGCAGCAGCCGCCGGTCGATCTCGTCGAAGCCGTGCGCGTCCACCTCCAGCATGGTGAGCGCGGCGCTGGCCGTCGGCCGGTCGATGATCCCCGAGCCACGCACCTGCGCATAGTCGCGCACCCGCCGCAGCAGCCGGTTGGCGATGCGCGGTGTGCCCCGCGAGCGCAGGGCGATCTCCGCCGCGCCGTCCTCGTCGACGGGAATCTGCATCACATCGGCCGAGCGCGCCACGATGATGCGCAACTCCTCCTCGGTATAGAACTCCAGCCGTAGCAGGATGCCGAAACGCGAGCGCAGCGGCGAGCTAAGCAGTCCCGGCCGCGTGGTCGCCCCCACAAACGTGAACGGCCGAATCTCCATCACGTGGGTGCGCGCCGCCGGTCCCTGTCCGATGATGATGTCCAGCTTATAGTCCTCTAGGGCCGTGTAGAGCTTTTCTTCCAGCACCGGCTGCAGGCGGTGGATCTCGTCCAGAAACAGCACCTGCCGCTCGCGCAGATTGGTCAGGATCGCCGTCAGGTCGCCCTGAATCTGTAGCGCCGGTCCCGAGGTCTGCTGAAAGCCGACGTCGAGCTCGTTGGCGATGATGGTGGCCAGCGTGGTTTTGCCCAGCCCCGGCGGGCCGGAGAGCAGCACGTGATCCAGCGCCTCGCCGCGCATCTTCGCCGCTTCCAGCGCGATCCCCAGCTGTTCCTTGGCCTTTGACTGCCCGATGAACTCGCCCAGCCGTCGCGGCCGCAGTTTAAGCTCAAAATCCTGCTCCTCGTCGGCGCGCGCGGCGCTGACAAGCCGCTCCGGAGAGTTTTCGCGGGCAATGGCCATGCTGAGGGAAGTGTAGCGGCTCGGGCCGCGCCGGGCAAAGCCGGTTTGATCCGCCGCAACCTGGAGAGAAAGCGCCTGAACAGGATTCAGTCCGGGAGCGCGTGGAGCCGCGCCTACAACGTATGTAACGTTATTAACTGTCTTGATTCTGCATCAACCGGGAGGCTTTCCGGGGCGCATCGGTTTCCTCCACGGACGGCTTATGATTCGAGGAAAGGCCATGCGATGGATGCCAGCAGGTCGAGCCTCTGAGCGTCCGGTAAATCAGGGGGCAACCATGTTTGATCGATCCTGCTCGAAGGCGCTGATCCTGACTGTTCTGATGCTGCCTATTGCCGGTTGCGGCACTTCCTTGGTTGATTCAATTGCGGTTACCCCATCAAGCCAGTCTGCCGGAGTCGGCCAGACAGCGCAGTTCACCGCGACCGGGACCTACAGCCACGGGAGCCATCCCTCGTCCACGCAGAATTTGACCAACACGGCCACCTGGACCTCGAGCGCTCCTGCGGTGGCCACCGTAAACGCACAAGGAGTGGCCACGGCGGATTCCGCGGGGACTACAACGATTAGCGCGAGTGTAAACGGGTTCAATGGCGTGGTGAGCGGCAGCGCCACGCTCACGGTCACCGGTACAGGCACAAGCACAGGCCAAGGGGGCAACGTCCTGGTTTCGCTCACCATCATTCCCAGCTCGATCACGGTGGACAATTTGCAGGATACCGGCCAATTCCTCGCGGTGGGAACTTTTTCGCAGGCACCGTACGTCCAAGACCTGACGAACTCGACCTCCCTTACGTGGATCTCTTCCGAGCCCGATGTCTTTCCCGTCGACAACAGCAACGGCACAAATACGGGGACCACCGGCGGCATCGTAACGGCTTACGGGAGCGGAAGCGCGAACATTATTGCCGAGGCCACGTACTGCACAACGCCGAACGATCCGTCGACCTGCACGATTCAGACCGCCTCGGCGACCTTCAGCTGTCCGCTGGTTGAGCCTCCGCCTCCGGGCTCGCCATCGCAGACTCCCGGTACATGCTACCCGGGTTCGCAGGCGCCGGCCCTCAACGCTACGATTACTATCTATAACGAAGGCCTGAACACCACCAATTGGCTGGTAACGGCGCCTTCCGCCACGGGTACGCCGGATGTAATCCATTGCGGCCCAGGCTGGACCGGAACTGGCGGCTCAGTCTGCTCGGCAGCGTATCCGATCGGCAATACCGTGGTATTGACTGCTCCAGCGGGAGCGGGGAATTTTGGTGGATGGTCCTCCAGCTGCAGCTCAGTCAGTCCCAACCCCTCCACTGCAGCCGGACCTAACACTTGCACGGTCGTATTGAGTGATTCGAATACCAACGTGACCATCGGAGCCATCTTTAACTGAGAAGCAGCCCCTGCCATGCCGGAAAAGGCCGCCCTTCGGGGCGGCCTTTTTTCACGTTCGAGGACAAGGGGCAAAGTTTGCTGGCGCTCAAGCACAACCCCCGCGCCGCAGGAACATCTGCAAACACTCCGCAGCGGCAACGAGAATCGGACCCTCCTGAAACCGCGGTTTAGACTGGTAAAGGCTCCTCCGCATGACCACCCGCCGTTTCGCGTCCCTTCGCCGCTTTCAGTTTGGTCTCCCGCAGCGCATCGCCGCGAGTCTGCTGCTGCTGTTTCTGGCGCAGGGACTCTGGCTCACCAGCCGCCAGACGCTCTCCGACCGCGACTACCAGTACGCCCGCTGCGGCCGCGAAACCTGGGAGCGCCCGGAGGCCGTGCCCGGCTACTACACTACATGCGGCAACATCCATGATGGCATCCTGGTCTACCGCCTCGCCGGCCTGCCGCTCACGCTCAACTTCCTCGCTGAGCGCGGCCTCGACCTCATGCGCAAGCCCGAGGACCGTGTCGTGCAGACCCAGGGCGCAGAGATTAGCACCTGGGAGCTGCGCCACCAGATGACCCACATCCTGCTCTTCCTGCGGCTGCCGTTTCTGCTGGCAGGATGCACGCTGGGCGGCGGCCTGTGGTGGGTCACGCGCCGTCTTTACGGCAACCTGGGCGGCTATACGGCTCTCGGCCTCTACTGCTTCACTCCCGCCGTCCTCAAGGCCTGCCTCACACCCAGCGCGGAGGTGCTCGCCGCTCTTGGCGTCTATGCCGGCGTTTACACCTGCATCGGCGTGGCCCACGCCATGCAGGGCCCGCCTGCGTGCTGGCGTCCGCGCATCGCCCTGCTCACCGCTGCGCTGGGCGTCGCCGCCGCTTCGCACATCGCTGCCCTGCCGGTGGCGGCGCTGCTCGGCCTCGTCCTCATGCTCTGGGTGGCCGAGGGCCGCAGAAGCCAGGCACTGCCCGTGGTGATGATGGCCTCCATCGGCGCGCTTGTGCTGGTCTTCGCCTGCTACGGCTTCTCGCCCGACGCTTTCAGCTACGTCTTCCGCTCGGCGGCCGGCTTCCTCTGGTTCTCCGCGGACCCGGCCCGGCGCTTCTTCTCCGCTCTGCCCAACGCCGGCATCACCCTGGCCTCCGCCGCGGCGCTCGTGCTCTACCTGGGCCTCGGCCGCTCGCGCTACTTCGGCAATTCAGCTCCGCTGTTTTGCGCTTTGGTCCTGTTTCTGCTCGTGATGACCGGCGCCCCCGGCAGTCCCTGGGTTTGGGCGCTCCCCTTTCTGCTGACCTTTGTCGCAGGAGTCTTAGCCGACGCCTACGAAGGCCCCCGCGGCCGGATGGCTCTCTACGCCGCTGGCGCATTGCTCACGCTCCAGGCCGTCTTCTGCCTGCTCAGCCTGCCCGGCCTGATCTGACCCACATATCCGCCTGCAGGCTCTGCTTTTTTCACTTTTCAGGGCTGCAAAAGCGCCAAAAAACGGCCTGGAACCGTGCGAAACTTCCCGCTTAATCACGCCCTCCCGCCGGTCCCTTTGCATTCCGCGCACCCCCCTCCGGCCCGCACCGATAACATCAAGCAAAATAAGGACTTATTTCCACCCTTTCGCCTTGCTTAACCCTGCCCCGAACGCGTAAAATCAAGAATATAGCTTGCGGACCGGCCTCTCTTTTTCCGGACCGTTTCCGTCGCCCTCCCGCAAGCCTAGAAAAGCCTTATGGCAGACGATCAGAATCCCCAACTCCCTCTCGATGGCGGTACGCCGCCCAACACTGGCGCGAACCTGACCCCTATCAACATCGAAGAGGAGATGCGCCGCTCCTATCTCGCCTACTCGATGAGCGTCATCATCGGCCGCGCCCTGCCCGACGCCCGCGACGGGCTCAAGCCTGTGCACCGTCGCATTCTCACCGCCATGGACCGCGAGGGCCTGCAGCACAACAAGCGGTACTCGAAATGCGCCGGCGTGGTCGGCGAATGCTTGAAGAAATATCACCCCCACGGCGACTCGTCTGTCTATGACGCTCTGGTGCGCATGGCGCAGCCGTGGTCGCTGCGCTATCCGCTGGTCGACGGCCAAGGCAATTTCGGCTCCGTCGATGGCGACCCGCCCGCCGCGTACCGCTACACCGAGTGCCGAATGGAGCGCATCGCGGAAGAGATGATGGCCGACATCGACATGGAAACCGTCGATATGATGGCCAACTTCGATGAGACAACCGATGAGCCGACAGTGCTGCCTACGCGAATTCCGACCTTGATTGTCAACGGTTCGAATGGCATCGCCGTCGGCATGGCCACCAACATCCCGCCCCACAACCTCACGGAAATCCTCAACGCCGCCATCGAGCTCACCAAGAACCCCCGCGCCGGCCTCATTGAAGTCCTCAAGCACGTCCAGGGTCCCGACTTCCCCACCGGCGGCTTTTTGTATGGAAGGGCCGGCATTGCAGAGGCCTACCGGACCGGCCGCGGCCGCTTCATGATGCGCGCCAAGGTGGCCATCGAGAACCTGACCAAGGAAAAACAGGCCATCGTCGTCACTGAGATTCCCTACCAGGTCAACAAGTCCAAGCTCATCGAGCGCATCGCCGAGCTCACCAACGACAAGGTCATCGACGATATCGGCGACGTGCGCGACGAGAGCGACCGCGACGGCATGCGCATCGTCATCGAGCTCAAGCGCGGCGCGCAGCCGGAGATCATCCTCAATCAGCTCTACAAGCACACCCAGATGCAGGAGAGCTTCTCCATGATCTTCCTGGCCGTCCTCAACGGCCAGCCCCGCGAGCTGGGTCTCGATCAGGCCATTCGCGCCTTCATCGACCACCGCGTCGATGTCGTGCAGCGCCGCACCGTCTTCCTGCTGCGCAAGGCCCGCGAGCGCGAGCACATCCTCGAGGGCTACAAGATCGCCCTCGACAATCTCGACACCGTCATCCGCATCATCCGCGCCTCAGCCTCCCGCGCCGAAGCCCGCGAAAACCTCTATGCCTGGGGCAAGGGCGCTGACATCGTCATCGCCCTCGACCGCGAGCGCCTCACCCACGAGGAGCGTGGCCTCACCCTCCGCCAGGTCGACGCCATCCTCGAGCTGCAGCTCTATCGCCTCACCCAGCTCTCCGTCGACGAAATCCTCGCCGAGCTCGCCGAAATCCGCAAAAAGATCACCGAGTACGAAGAGATCCTCGCCAGCGAGAAGAAGCTGCGCTCGGTCATCGTCAAGGAGCTTCAGGACGTCCGCGACAAGTACGGCGACGCCCGCCGCACCCAGATCATCGACGAGTCCGCCGAGCTGCAGCTTGAGGACCTCATCGCCGACGAGCAGGTCGCCGTCACCGTCAGCCATCAGGGCTACCTCAAGCGCACCCCCATCAGCATCTACCGCCAGCAGCGCCGCGGCGGCACCGGCCGCATGGGCATGAAGACGCGCGAGGAGGACTTCGTCGCGCAGCTCATCGTCGATTCGACCCACTCTTATCTGCTCTGCTTCACCAACACCGGCCGCGTCTACTGGCTCAAGATCTACGAGATTCCAGACGTCGGCGCAGCCGGCAAGGGCAAATCCATGCAGAGCCTGCTCGACCTCCAGTCCGGCGAAAACGTCCGCGCCATCCTCCCCGTCCGCGACCTCGAGGAAGAGGGCAAGTACGTCTTCTTCGCCACCCAGAAGGGCACCGTCAAGAAGACCCCGCTCAAGGACTTCTCGAACGTCATGGCCCGCGGCATCATTGCGATTGGAATCGACAAGGACGACGAGCTGGTCGCCGCCCGCATCACCGACGGAAAGCAGGTCATCTTTCTAGCCACACACGACGGCATGGCAATCCGGTTTGAGGAGACGTACAGGGTAATTCCGCCTGTCAAAGACGGCGAAAAGCCCAGATCGACGGGCCTCAGGCCAATGGGACGCGTGGCCGCTGGTAACAAAGGCATAGCGCTCAAGAAGAGTGATTATGTTATCGGAGCAGCTGTGACTGATTCGCCAGAAACACGCGATATGCGCCGCGACGAGCTTGCCGAGAATGCGAGACTAGAGAAAGAGCTCGCAGCTATCCGCGACGAGCTAGACCTTAACGAGGCTGCCATCCGTGCCTTGCGGGAACAACTTCGCGCCGATATCGGCTCAAAAACAGACAAGAAGAAAATTAAGGAAACACCGGAAATAAGAGAGGCGCGGAAGAAGGGGAAATCGCTTGAAGAAAAGCTTAGTAAATTGGACGCCAAACTGGGCCTGAGCCCATGCCTTATTCTTACCGTCACTGAGAACGGATACGGCAAGCGCACCAACGCGGACGAATATCGTCTCACTTCACGGGGCGGCTCCGGCGTTGCGAACCTAAAGGCTACGCCGAAGGTCGGCAAGACATCGTCGATTCTATTGGTGGACGAAACAAGCGAGTTGATGGTCATCAGCCAGTTCGGCAAGATCATCCGCGTCGACACCAAGCAGATTCGCGCCGCCGGCCGCGCCACCCAGGGCGTCCGCCTGCTCAGCCTCGAGCCCGACGACAAAGTCGCCGCCGCCGTCATCATCCCCCCCGACGAGCTAAACGGCAACCACGACGAACCCACCCTGCTGCAGTAAGCGCGGTCGGCAGTTGTCTGTGATCAGTAGCTAGTGAGTCCGTGCTGTCGATCGTTCGCGCCCCCGGGAGTCCCAAAAACGAGACCCGGGCATCTGCACGCGTCACATAAATGGCCGGAGATGCCGATAGGCCCTCCGAAACCTGTTAGACTCGGCCTCCTCGACAGTTCGAACGTACATCTCCCCGAGCGCCGGGATTATTTTTGTTCGATCGTATTGCTGGTCGAATGGCAAGTGGTAGATTCTCTCCTGAGTCGCTCGATTGATGTTGCATTTGATCAGCGGATAGGCCTTGTCTAGCGGGACGCCCTCTCGTACCTCGATCTTCAGCCATTCCGCCGCCTTGCGCGCCACGGGGCTCAGGGAGGTAGTTGTTACGAAGATCGCACGTACATCTGGAGGGAAAAGACCTTCCCCAAGGGCGCTCATTAGGTAAAGTTGCGTGGTACCAAACAACTGAAATATGTGTTTTTCATGAATGAGCTTCTCTGCGGCCCAGCACTTCGCCTGAACGATGAGTGTCTTGCCATCTTTCTTGCAGACGAGGTCACGTCCAAGATCTTCATACCCTTTCACAATCCCGAAGTAATCAACCGCCCGCCCGCTGCTCTCAAACTGATAGCCAAGGTATCGCTCATAAAACCGCCCGATAGCGGATTGGCTCAAATTGGACTTGAGATAACGATCGAGAGCGAGCTGGTTCCTTTCACTAATAGGAAGTTTTTCAAATTCTGCTTTCGGCACGTATTTCAACACGGGATCGGCATCTTCCAGGGCCTCTAAATTGCTCTCATCGCCTGAAAGTGGGATCGCCTCATCCAAAATCATCTCTTCGAATTCTTCAAGAAAAGGGAAATACTCTTTGTAGGAGAGCAATTGAAACTCAAGAAACTTAGTCCGCTCTTTGAGCGCGCGCCGCTCGGCCCGCGCCTCCGACACCTCTTCTGCTGATTTCCGTGCCGGGTGGCTTTTATTGCGGAGTCTGTTGACGACCGACTCATCCAATGCGCGGTCAGCTTCGGCGACGAAATGGGCAAGCCATTTACGACCTTTGAGAAACCCAGAATCGAACTCGCGATGGAGGCCTTTGAGATAGGCTTCCCTCTCCGCAAATTCTTCCCTCCGCTTTTCGCACTGCTCTTCGAACTCCCGCGCTCTTCCGTCCAGCTTTTCGCGGAGATCTTTGTTGAGACGGCTCTCTTGGATCTGCTTCGACTTGTCAGAAAACCATCCGAATGTGGCTCCAAAAATAGCTATGGATACCAATATCCACAGAAGTGTCATCGCGCCTTCCAGGTGACTCTTCCCCAAGCTTGCAATGAAGCCTGCGAGTCCGAATTTATTCTACCTAGAGCTTGTTTCAAAAATCCGGTTTGTAACAGGGCACGAGTTTACTCGTGCCGAAAAAGGTTGAAAAAGCATTGGGGTTTTAACCCCTGAGGGATGAAGGCCAAGCCTTCCCCGCCATTTTTGAAACAAGCTCTAACAAATCACAAATCGCCGGGTGCCCCAGGTCTCGCTTCTGAGACCTGGGATCGATTCGGTCGATCAGCCGTCTTTCTCCGGATTCGCCTCACGAATCGCTTCCACACCCGCCAGATCAATAAGGTTCGAGCTCACCAGCTTCATTCCGGCGAAACCGCCTAATCGTCTTATCCATCGGCTTGCTCGGATCGTAGACTACACCCAATTTCTCCCACGCCGCCACGCTTAACTCCCATGTCAGCTCCATCCGCTCGCTGCCCGAAAGCTCGCGCCAGTTGCGGACCCGCTCCTTCAGGTGCTCCGGGACGTACTTGTAGCCAAACTGCGACTCATCGATTTCCATCACAGCATCCTCCCGGCGAACCCCAAATGATCTATACCAACCGTATACACCAATGCTCGTCCACCTCTTTGCAGAAAATTACCCTCACCCCGCGCACAATAGCTATATGCCCAATCTCCCCCCATCGATCCCGCGCAGTGTCAGGCATGTCCCCAGTTCAAAATGTCGGACATGTGCCCGGTCCGTACCCGTACCCACCCCCCCACCCCCTCCCCCCCTCCAAAACGTCCATCTGTAGATCATCATTTTTGCTGTGCGGAATGGATTATCTATATGACACATAACAAGTTACACTCGTTCGGCAAACGGCCGTTTTGGGGCGTTTTCGGGCAGTTAAGGGGTATCTAAGGGGTATCTAAGGGGCAGTTGAGGGCTGCTTTGGGGTCAAAAAAAAGCGTTGCTTTGAGCGCCTCGCGTGCACAGCCTGGATTGAGCCGGAAATGCGCCCATTTTGCGCCTTTCTGCGCCGTTTTCCCCGCTCGCTTATTCCCATCAGACCATCCTTGCAGCAAGCCCTTTCCGTAGCCGCGTCCTCGCTCCGCGCACTCGCCCGTTACGATAAGGAAGCGGGCCGCATCGCGCGCCCGCAATCCCGCAGACCGCAAGGGAGAGCACATGCCGGCAACCGGAGCCAGGCCGTTGGGCGTCGAGGACGAAGCAGGCGCGGCGCAGGCCGTCCGCCGGATGTTCGACTCCATCGCCCCGCGCTACGACCTGCTCAACCACGTGCTCTCCGCCAACGTCGACCGCCTCTGGTGGCGTCGCGCCGCCCGCAGCTTCCTGCCCATCCTTGTTCAGCCCGAAGCCACCGTCCTCGACATCTGCTGCGGCACCGGCGATCTCACCCTTGCGCTGCTCCGTCATCGCCCGCGCGGTGCGCGTCCCATCCTCGCCGCCGACTTCTCCCGCAACATGCTTGCCCGCGGCGCGCGCAAGTTCGGCGGTCCCGCGTTCCGTCCCATCGCCACAACCGCTCCCTACGCAATCCCGCTCGAAGCCGATGCGCTCCATCTGCCGCTCCGCGACGCTTCGCTCGATCTCATCGTCAGCGCCTTCGGCTTCCGCAATCTGGCCAACTACGAGGCCGGCCTGCGCGAGTTCCATCGTGTCCTCAAACCCGGCGGCCAGCTCGGCATTCTGGAGTTCAGCGAGCCCAACGGTCTCATCGGCAAGGCCTACGCCGTCTACTTCCGCCGCGTGCTGCCCGCCATCGGCCGCATGGTCATCGGCCGACGCGTTTCCGGCGGCAAAAATGCACCCTACAACTACCTGCCCTCCTCGGTCGGCGAATTTCCTCCGCCGTCCGAGATGCTCGCGCTCATGCAATCCGTTGGCTACGCAGCCTGCGCCTGGCAGCCCTACACCTTCGGCATCGCCGGGTTGTACACCGCAACCAAGCCTCCTATAGTCTAAAAATCGATGACCTCCGCAACCGCAAGTCCGCCGGTTTTTAGCTTGGCTCAGGTCTCCGCCGCCAAGCGCCGCGTGGCCCGCAGCTCCATGCTGGCCGCCGCGGCCATGACCCTGCTCAAGCTCGCCGCCGGCCTGCTCTCCGGCTCGCTCGGCGTGCTCTCGGACGCGGCCCACTCCGGCCTCGACATGGCGGGCGCGGCGCTCACCTTCTTCTCCGTCCGGGTCAGCGACAAGCCCGCCGACGAGGACCACACCTACGGCCACGGCAAGATCGAAAATCTCTCCGCCTTCGGCGAAGCCGTGCTGATGGCCTTTTCCTGCGCCTGGATCATCTGGGAGGCGATCGAGCGCATTGTCCGCCACACCATGCTGCTGCGCCACCCGCTCTGGCCGGTGCTGGTGCTGCTCACCTCCATCGCGGTGGACTTCTGGCGCTCGCGCCAGTTGCGCGCCGTCGCCCGCCAGACCGGCTCGCCGGCCCTGGCCACTGACGCCTTCCACTTCGCCTCCGACATCTGGGCCACGCTCGCCGTCCTCGCCGGCCTCGGCGCCAGTTGGCTCGGCACGCGTCTCGGCATCGGCTGGCTGCGCTATGCCGACCCCTGCGCCGCGGTGTTGGTCTCCCTCATGATCCTGCGCCTCACGCTGCTGCTGGGCCGCGAAACCGTGGCCGTGCTCGTCGACGAAATTCCCGCCGAAACCCGCCGCCGCCTCGTGCGCGAAGTCGAGCAGGTCGAGGGCGTCCTCGCCATCGAGCAAGCCCGCGTCCGCCGCGCCGGAGCCGGCTACTTCGCCGACCTTACCTTGGCGCTGCCCCGCCGCTACACCTTCGAGCACACCGGCGACCTGGTGCAGGCAGCTACGGCGGCCGTGCACCGCGCGCTGCCCACGGCCGACGTGGTCATCCGCACCGTGCCCCGCGAAGCCCGCGCGGAGAGCATCTTCGACCGCGTGCGCGCCGTGGCGGCTCGCAACAACGTCTCCGTGCACGAACTCAGCGTGCAGTCGCACCGCGGCAAGCTGCGCGTGGAGCTGCACGTGGAGTTGGACGAGACCATGCCGCTGCTGCAGGCGCACGGCTTCGTCACCTCCATGGAGGCTGAGATTCTCCGCGAGGCCCCGGAGATCGACTCCGTGCTGACCCACATTGAAAGCGAGCCGGCCACCATCGAGCAGCCGCAGGAGATGGTGGAGGAGGACCGCAGGATCGAGCAAGCGCTGCGCGCCGCCGCGGCGCCTTTCCCTGAGATTCAGGACGTTCACCAGATCCTGGTCGGCCGCACCGGCGACCACATCGATCTCTCCTGCCACTGCACCCTGCCGGACAACCTGCCCATGCGGCAGGTGCACCTGGTGATCACCGCGCTGGAAGACCGTTTCAAACTGGAGTGCCCTGAGGTACAGCGCGTCACCATCCATCCCGAGCCGGCGACGGATAATTTACGGTAGAGCGCGATCTGCCGCCGGATGGAGTGAACCGCAACCATGAGCGCCCGATGGATCGTCAGTTTCTTTCGCTTCGCCTCGCTGTTGATGCTGCTGGTGACGGTGACGCTGCTGGCTGCCATCACCACCATGCACTTCGCAATTCACGGCGCGGAGGTGCAGGTGCCGTCGCTCAAGGGCATGACCGTGGCCCAGGCGCTCAGCGAGACTGCCGGCCTTGGCCTCCAGCTCGACGTGGATAACCGCTACTACTCCTCTGACATCGCCGCCGGCCACATCCTCTCGCAGTCGCCCGAGCCGGGCACGGTGGTCCGCCGCGAGTGGGGCGTGCGCGTGGCGGAGAGCCTGGGTCCGCAGAAGGTGGACGTGCCGGATGTCGTCAGCAAAGAGGCGCACGTGGCCGAGTTGGAGCTGCGCCGCGAGGGCCTGGACGTGGGCGCGATCGCCCAGCTTCCCGACGCCGGCGTCGCCGAGGGCACGGTGCTGGCGCAGGATCCGGCGGCTCACGCGCAGGGTATCGCCCAGCCCAGCATCAACCTCCTTGTGGCCGCGCCGGACACTGAGGCTCCCGACGGTTACGTCATGCCCGACCTGACCGGCCTCCCGCTGCTCAGCGCCGAGGCAGCTCTGGCGAAGGTCGGCATCAAGTCCGCGCCGCCGCGTTATGTAGATGTCGGCATCGCGCCCGTGGGCCAGGGCGATGCGCCACCGAAGATGCCGATCAGACCCGGCTCGGTTATGGCCCAGCAGCCGCCCGCAGGCACGCGCGTCGACCAGAGTATGCTGGTAACGCTGACCGTGGCGAAGTAGACGTGTTGCGCAGCCATCCGCCCCGCCGCGCCAGACAAGCCAAGGAGACAGAACCCCATGGGATTGCACGAGGATATGGAACGGGTCGCGCTGCAGGAGCGGGAGCTGGTCCTGCCGCGCCTGGATGCGGAAGTGGCTTGGAAACTGGGCACGCAGTTGCGCTCGATGGCCCTCGAGCGCGGCCTGTCGATCGTTGCGGATGTGCGCCGCTTCGGCCAGCCGCTCTTTTACATGGCGCTCGACGGCACCACGCCCGATAACCTCGAGTGGGTGCGCCGCAAGAGCAACGTGGTTGCCCGCTTCCATCGCAGCTCCTACGGCGTGCGCCTCAAGCTGCTAAAGAACAATGAAAACCTGCCGGAAAAACAGGGCCTGCCGATCGCGGATTACGCCCAACACGGCGGCTCGTTCCCGCTGCGCGTGAAAGGTGCCGGCGTGGTGGGCAGCGTGACCGTCTCCGGCCTGGAGGGCCGCGAAGATCACGGCATGGCGGTAGAAGCGCTGTGCATCCTGCTCGGCCGCGACTACAACGCGCTGCGCCTGGTTCCCGCGCCCTGCTGAAAACACCTGGCCGCCACAGCGCCAGCTCCAGCCGACCGGGAACTCTCGCGCGGGCCGCAGCGTAATCCATAACGAGCCCTGGGAGATGCTTTTTCCCCCCGGGAAACCCTCTGTTCCCTCGCAGCATTCACACGCCCGCGGCATCATCGACGGTAAACTGTATACGAAGGGGAGACCCCATGCAGGCAAAGATTCAGGGCACCACCATGCCCGTTCTGGAAGTCCAGCTCGACCCCAACGAGAGCATCTTTTCTGAGAGCGGCGAGCTTTCCTGGATGACCGGCTCGATCCAGATGACCACGCACACGCAGATGGGCGGAGGCGGCGGGCTGTTCGGCATCATTAAGCGCGTGGCCGGCGGCGGCAGCCTGTTCATGACGGAGTACCGCGCCGTCCAATACCCCGGCCAGGTCGCCTTCGCCACCAAGATGCCCGGCCACATCGTGCCGGTTGAGCTGGGCGCGGGGAACGAGTACCTTGTGCACCGTCACGGCTTCCTCTGCGCCACCGATCAGGTCTCCATCGGCGTGGGCTTCCAGCAGTCGCTGGGCGCGGGCATCTTCGGCGGCGACGGCTTCATCCTGCAGCGGCTGGGCGGCCAGGGAACGGCTTGGCTGGAGCTGAGCGGCGAGCTGATCCAGAAGAACCTGGCTCCGGGCGAGACGCTGCTAGTCCATCCCGGCCACGTGGGCGCATTCCAGGCCTCGGTCGGCTTCCAGATCACTATGGTTCCGGGGATCAAGAACCTGGTCTTCGGCGGGGACGGCCTCTTCCTGGCCGTGCTCACCGGCCCGGGAACGGTGTGGCTGCAGACGCTGCCCATCTCGCGGCTGGCCCACCAGATCAGCGAGTATTTGCCGCAAAACAACAGCCACGCCGGTTCCGTGGCAGGCGGCGCGCTGCTGGGCGGCATCGTGGGATCGATCCTGGGCGGAGAGCAATAAGGGGCTGAGCCGGCTGCGCAAAAGCCCGGTCTCGAGCGATCTTCCCGAAAAAAACCCCTCGGGCCGAAAGGCCGCGTCGATTCCGTGCTGTGTACGGCAGGGCTGAAGCCGTGCCCTTTCAAATCCTTGAGTTTTTCCGCAGCCAGTGAATCCGAGGGCCGAAACTCGATCCATGGGACTCCTGGACTGTGCCAGCGCGCTTACACTCTGATCAGGCTCTGCCGCAGCCGGAGTAAGCGCCGTCCGGCAGCGCCTACTCCGGCTTTGCAAAAACCCGTCTATGGCTCAGCCTCAAAGCAACCCGCGCAGTCTTCGCAGTGACATCGTCTTCGCCTTTATCCTTGCCTTGGCTTGCTACCTGGCATGGTTAATCCGCGATGTGCTGGTGCTGCTCTATGTCAGTGCCCTGTTTGCCGTTGTGCTTACACCCCTGGTGCGCGGCACGGCAGGGTTTCGCATCAGGCGCTGGCAACCCTTAAAGGGCTCGGCGATTCTGGTCCTGCTGCTGGCCATGGCCGGCTTGCTGACCGCTTTCGGCTTTCTCGCGTTGCCGCCGGTGGTACGGGACCTGCAGGCGTTCAGCGGGCAGATTCCGGAACGCGTGCCCGAGCTGCTGGCGAAGCTTCAGCGGATACCCTTCGCCGATCGCTTGAATACTGCCGATGTCAGTTCCCGGCTGGAGAGTTTTGCCAGCCAGGCAGCCACGCATGTGCTGCTCTCGATCCGGGATTGGGCCGGCAATCTGCTCGAGCTGATCATGGGTGTCATTCTTACGGTGTATTTCATCCTGGAAGGGGACCATGCCTACCACTGGTTTCTCTCCTTCTTTCCGCCGGATCGCCGGGACCGGCTGGACAAGACGCTGCAGCGAGCGGAGAACCGCATGGGTAAATGGCTGGTCGGCCAGGGAAGCCTGATGCTCATTCTTGGCGTCACCAGCACCCTGGTTTACCTGTGCCTCCACGTCCGCTATGCGTATGCGCTGGGCCTGCTGACCGGGTTATTCAACATCATTCCCGTGCTGGGCGTGGCTATCTCCATTTTTCTGGCCGTGCTGGTGGCCGCTTTCGACTCCTGGGGCCGCGTGCTGGGCGTGGCTATCTTTTATGTGATTTATCTGAGTATCGAAAACGCATTTCTGACGCCCCGCATCATGCAGCGCAGCGTGAACCTGCCGGGTCTGGCCATCCTGGTCGCCCTGCTGATCGGTTCCGCGCTGGAAGGCGTTGTGGGGGCCCTGGTCTCAGTGCCCACCGCGGTGCTGATCGCTGTCCTGCTCGACGAATACCTGGTGAATAAGAACGCGGCCTGAAGTTTCCCGCGCGACCTATTTTCCCGCCCGCTCCGCCGCGTCCACGCCCGACTTCATCACGCCGAAGTCCGCAAAGAAGCGAATCAGGCTGCCCGACAGCGGCTCCGGCGCCGGGTCGTTGACACGCCGAAGCTGCGCCTGCGCGGGCGAGCGCAGCGGCCGCGCCGCCTGTGCCATCCTCTGCTCGCCGGTTCCTTGCGCGTCCAGGACCAGCGCGGCCAGCTTGCGCGCCAAATCCAACGGGAAGCTCTCCGCCACAAACACCAGTTTGCCGCGCGTGGTGATCACCACCGGGCCCTCTTCCGTGGAGAATATCTGCTCGCTTTCCCCGTCAGGGAGATTGTCAGCCTGCGGGTCGGGCTCCGCCTTGAGGTGCATATACTGGCGGCCTAGGTTCTGGGCGTGAAGGTCGGCGAAGCCCTGCGCGGAGGCCTCGTTCGTCCACGCCGAAAGATAGAAGTACGCCAGCGACTTAGTGCTGGCCTGCTCAGCCGGAGTCCTGGCGCTGCGCAACTGGCCGGCCCAGTAGATGCCTCCGTCCCACGCGGAGGTAAACCGCCGCGCCGCTGCTTCGCCGCCGTAAATTTCCGTCAGGATGTGCACCTCCAGCTCACCCATCTGCCCGATGTCGTAGGGAACATACATCGCGTCCACCAGCGGATGGATATCCGGGAACAAGGGCACGGCGGGCATGCGGTGCTGCTCGTAGTCGCGCGGGTTGAGGATCTCCCAGCTCGAGGTCGGCGGGCGGTCCAGCGCCCCGGCGAAGGCTGCCGACCGGCCCTGGTCCATCCACACATCCTGCTCGAAGCTCAAGCCGTCGCGATAAGGAAACAGTAGGGATTCAGAGAGCATCAGCGGCGCGCGGGCCATCACCGGCGTGTCCTCGTTGTTGCTCATCTGCTGGCGGACCACATTGATGATCTCAGGGTCCTTGATCAGGCTCTTGCCCAGCGGCTTCAGGATGTAATCCATCATCACCGCGGTGGCCTGGCCCTCGGCCACGGCGTCTCGGGCTGTATCCATCTCATCGCGGGCCACGTGGTCGACGTCGCCGGCGGCGTTCACTGAGACATTATCCGGCGTCTGGTCGTCCCACTTCTCCAGGTCGGAGTGCTGGTCCTGCAGGGCATGCGTCAGCTCATGGGCCAACACCGGCTTCTGATCGTCCACGCTCACCCAGTCCAGCAGATTCACGGTCTTGGTCTTCGAGTCGTAGAAAGCCTCGATCTGCTCTCCCAGAAGTTGCAGCAGAAACGGCTTGAGGTTGAAATCCGGGTCGAGCAGCCCGAACTTTTTCAGCACGATCTCGTCTTTCTGCAGCCTCTTGGCGCCTTCGTCCTCGTCGAACTTCTCGCGCACGTAGCTCTCCACTTCGGCGCGCGTAATCAGCCTCCGCTTCACCGTGCTTTTGATGGGTAGCCCGGTCTCATCGGAGGAGAACTGGATGAGCTGGTCCACCAGGCCAAAGAGCTGCTTAGCCTGCTCCGGGGTGATATGGATGGACTTGTCCTTGTCGGAGGACCGGCCCGCCTGCGATTGCGCCTCGGACGGCGGTTGCGGGCTCGGCTGCGGCTGCGCAGCCCTTTGCGCCGCGGCCGCGATCGCCGCCGCCAGGCAAAAAATCGCGGTCCAGGCTCCTGCGCGTACGAGCCCTAACCACGCTGGCTGCCGTTTGCTCATTCCTTCTCCTTGAACTGTTCCGGATTCACCGCCGGCAACGGCGCCTCCACCCGGTTTCGGCGCGCTTTCCCCGGCTTCCTGGGCCGGTTTTGGGGTTACGCCCCGTGCGGCCTGCTCTTCTCCTACAAGGCTATAATCAGGATGCGGCCAAGCGGGAAGTTGAGCTCTAAAAAACTACGCCGGACCGCGGAAAAGTTCCCCTATGACCGAAACCGGCCTCGTCCAGACAGCGTCGCCCACCCCGCTCGTTGAACTGTTTCAATCCTCCGCCAAGCCGCATGCACTCGCAGCCGGCAAGTTGTGCCCGTACCGGGGAGTTCTCACCCCACGTGAGTTTGACGCGCCGGCCAGGGAAACAGCCGCCCTGGCCTATGGGGCCGGCCTGCACGACCTGGGCTGGCTGAGGCGCGTGGCCGTGCGCGGACAGGACCGCTTCCGCTGGCTCAGCGGCATGGTGACCAACACGGTAAACGATTTGTTCCCCAACTCGGGCGCATGGAACCTCATATTGAACGCACAGGGCCGCATCCAGGGCGACCTGACCGTCTGGCGGGGGCCTGAAGAGGCTTCGCCGCTGCGCCGCATGCCCGACACCGCCGACCCCAAACGCATCGATCCCCTGCTGGGAACGCCGTTTGCCGGCGAATCCACGCTGGAGCTGGTGATTGCCGCCGATCAGTATGACAAGCTGCTTGCCCACCTCAACCACTTCATCATCATGGATGATGTGGAGCTGGTTCCGCTGGGAGAGGAGACGGCCTGCGCGGCGGGAGCGGAAACCGCCGTCGGGCTCACGGGTCCGGACGCCGATGCGGTGCTCGATCGGGTGGGCCTGCCCACGATTCCGCAGCCCATGGCGGCAACGAACGTGGAGTGGAACGGCTGGAACCTGAGGATTCTGCGCGGATACGGCACGCTCGCGCACCACTACGAATTCTTCCTGCCTTGCGCCGGACTGGTGAAGCTCTGGTCGTGCCTGCGCACGGGCGGGGCCGAGCCGGCCGGCAGCGCGGCACTGGAAGCCTTCCGCATCGCCGAGGGCATCCCCGCCTACGGCATCGATATCGCCGAGCGCGACCTGCCCCAGGAAACCTCGCAGGCGCGCGCGCTGCACTTCAATAAGGGCTGCTACCTCGGCCAGGAGATCGTCGAGCGCATCCACTCGCGTGGCAATGTTCACCGCCATCTGCGCCACCTGGAACTGACCGGCCCCGTTTCCAGTCCAGTCCCCGCAGCCGGAACCGAGCTGACCCTCCCTGATGGAACCGCCGCCGGCCAGATCACCAGTGCAGCCGCGCTGCCGCTTCCGAAGGCCAGCCGCGTCTTCGCGCTGGGTATGATCACCGCCGCAGCCGAAGCTTCCGATCAACCTCTCACCTACAAGGCCGGAACCGACACCTGGACCGCCCGCCTGCTGGCCGCGCCGCCCAGCCTGAAGCTGCGGAAATAACTCGGCAAGACAGATTGGATTGGATTGACCTATGAGCGAGCCCCCCAGATTTACCGTGATTGACCGCCGCAAGATCAAGGCGGAGGAAGGATTCGAGAGCGCCCCGCCACGCGCGCCGGAGGCCGAGTCCGAGACCCAGGCTGAACCCAGTTCCGCGCCCGCCGCCGGACCGCGGCTGGTAGTCCCGGCAAACGACGCGCCCGTGAGCCACGCGGCAGCGGAAGACGCGCCGGCAGCCGGCGCCGATGCGGCTGAGGCTGAGCTGCCAGCCGCGCCCACCGCGCAGGAAAGCCATGAGCAGAAAGCGGAGTATGATGCCTCCGCGCAGCGGCTTGAAGATCTGATCCGCGCCCAGAATCCCGGCGTTGGCGCGCAGCCGCCCATCACCTTCGAGCACCTGGTGCAGCAGTTTTACGTCTCTGCCATGATTCAGATGGGCGCGGGGACAGAGGAGGGCCAGCCCCCGCGCGTGGACATCCTGGGCGCGCGCACCTCTATCGATCTGCTCGGCATCCTGGCCGAAAAAACCCGCGGCAACCTCACCAACGACGAGGACCGAACGCTGCAATCGATCCTCTTTGAGCTGCGCATGGCCTTCCTGGAGCTCACCAGCATGATCAACATGCAGCCGCCCGCGCCGCCGGAGAAGCATTAAAAATAGTCGGATATAACGGGGGCATATGGATGGCCGGCTGACATTTCTGGGTACAGGAACCTCGATGGGAGTCCCGACGCTGGGCTGCTCCTGTGCCGTCTGCGCCTCGGCCGACCCTCACGACCGGCGCCTGCGCCCGTCGGTGCTGCTGCGCTGGCAGGAGCCAGCCGCGGATGGCCCCCGCGAACGCGCGGTAGTCATCGATACCGGCCCCGACTTTCGCGAACAGGCCCTGCGCAACAGGCTAACCCGCGTCGACGCCGTGTTTTACACCCACGCCCACGCCGACCACATCCTCGGCCTGGACGATCTGCGCCCCATCAGCTTCCGCGCCGTCCGCGAGAACGGCCCCATTCCGCTCTATGCCTCGCCTGAGACGGCCGAAGTTCTGGAACGGATCTTTGAATACACGTTTTCGCCGGACGCCACCTATCCCAACCGCGCCCGCGTCGAGCTCCAGCCTCTGCACGAGAACACCCTCGTGCACGGCGTTGAGTTTCTGCGCGTCCCCGTGCTTCATGGAGACCTGGAGATTGCCGGCTTCCGCTTCGGAAACGCGGCTTACCTCACCGATGTCAGCGAAATTCCGGAGCGCAGTTTCGCGCTGTTGCAGGGGCTGGACCACCTGGTCCTCTCCGCGCTGCGCCACAAGCCTCACCCCGCCCACTCGACCGTGGAGAAGGCGCTGGGCTGGGCCAGGCGCATCGGCGCCCGCCACACATGGTTTACTCATATCGCCCACGACCTTGGCCACGAAGCGACCAACCGCACCTTGCCGGCCGGCGTCAGCCTGGCCCACGATGGACTGGAACTTCCCATCAACCTGGAGCCAATGACCCGGTGAGCAACCACCCCGCACGCACGGTGACCGTCTACCGCTCGCTCGCGGAGATCCCCGCCGGCTTCGGCCCGTCAGTCGCCGCCATTGGCAACTTCGACGGCGTGCACCGGGGCCACCAGCAGATTCTCGCCGCGGTTGCCGCCGAGGCTCGTCAGCTCGGCGCGCGTTCGGTGGCCATCACCTTCGATCCGCACCCCGAGCAGTTTCTGCGCCCGGCCAGTGCCCCACCCTTGATTACGCCCATCGACGAGCGCCTGCGCCTGCTCCAGGCCAGCGGCGTCGACGCCATTCTGGTGCTGCCCTTCGACGCGGCGCTGGCCGGCCTTTCCGCAGAGGATTTCGTGCGCGGCATCCTGGTGAAGACGCTTCACGTGCGCGCCCTGCACGAGGGCGGCAACTTCCGCTTCGGCCATCGCGCCCGGGCCGGCGTGGCGCAGCTTATGAAATTCGGCGCTGAACTTGGCTTCGCCGTCCACGTCCATGAACCCGTGCAGGTCCACGGCATGGAGGTCTCCAGCTCCACCGTCCGCGCGCTGCTCATCGCCGGCGACGTGCGCCGCGCCCGCTGGATGCTGGGCCGTCCCTTCGGCGTACTCTCCACGCAGGCCCGCGGACGCGGAATTGGAAACCGCCTGCTGGTGCCCACGGTAAACCTCGCCCCGTACCACGACCTGCTGCCCGCCTTCGGCGTCTATGTCACGCGGCTCACCGTCGGCGAACGCCCCTTTCAGGCTGTGACCAACGTGGGCAATCGCCCCACCTTCGGCGAAGCCTCCTTTGCCGTCGAGTCGCACATCCTCGACTTCGAACCCCTCGAATTCGACGAGCAGACCCCGCTCGAACTCGAGTTCCTGCTGCGCCTGCGCGGCGAGATAGAGTGGCCCTCGCCGGAGGCGCTGAAGGCGCAAATTCTCAAGGATGTGGCCCGCGCCCAGCGGTATTTCCGCCTCGTGAAGCAGCCGCGCGCCGCTACTCTGATGCCATGAGGGACCGCTCCATCCCTGCCGCGGGTTTCTAGGGCCTGTTAACACTACTGGGGCGGATGACGTTGCGAGCCAAAATCGGGTCAGGCGAGGGGGAGGACGACGGCTGTGGCGGGCCCACCGCCTAGGACGATAACGAAGCATGACCCGATTGGGGCCGCAACCCTGGACCCCAAACGTGCGAACTTTGCACGTTTGGGCAGAAGTCGAAGGGACAGGGCCGATTTTCCCGATTTCGTTGTCGCTCGTCGCTAGCAGACACCCGGTATCCACCCAACGGACTGAGACCTGTCCGTGGGGACCCCGGGTATGCGTCGCTCCTCGCTTCTAGAACTCAAAAAAATCGGCTCCTGTCGCCACCACCCCAGTAGTGTTAACAGGCCCTAGTCGCTTGCGTCCCGCAACTCCACGCCATCCACGAGTACCGTATCGAGGCGCAGGCTCTTGGATTGGGTGTCCAGTGCGAAGCGGACCACATCAGCGGCCTCGCCCACTCGCAACAAGCCACGACGCCCCGCAAAACGCCCGGGAATCTCCGTCGCCATGCGCACTGCGTTGCCCAGGCTGCACACGCCGGAGGCAGTGGCCCACGCGACTCCATCCTTGAGCGGCCGCACCGCACCTGCCAGGATGTTCGTGCCGGCCACGCTGGCCCGCCCATCGGCGCTCAATTCCACCCGCCCGCCGATTGGCGCATCGTAAACGCCGGGCGGCCTGCCCGCCAGCGCGACCGCATCGGAGATCAGCATGCTATGCTCGACTCCCTTGGCGCGCACCATCGCCTTCAGCGTGTCCGCAGGCAGATGATGTCCGTCGGCGATGAAGCTCGCCGTGAGCCGCTCATCCGCAAGCTGCGCCCAGATCGGGTTCGGATGCCGCGGCAGTATCCCTGCGATGCCATTGCCCAGGTGCGTAGAGAGCGTGGCTCCGGCCGCGGCGGCGGCGTGAATCCGCTCCGGCGCGGCGTGGGTGTGCCCGATAGCCACGCTGACGCCCCGCGTCACCAACGCAGCGATGTACTCCTCCGCTCCATCCCAATGCGGCGAGAGCGTAACCATCCCCACCAGATTGCCTGACGCGGCTTGCCAGCGCTCGAACTCGGCCAGGCTTGGCGGGCGCACCCACTCGCGCGGATGAGCGCCGCGCGCTCCGTCCTCCGCAGCGATATGCGGCCCTTCGACGTGAACATATGGAATGGCGCGGGCCGCGAACGCGCTGGCCGAGCGCGCCTCCGCGATGGCCTGCAGACCCCGAATGATTCTTTCTTCAGGAGCGGTGATGAGCGTGGGCACAAATGTCGTAACGCCGGTAGCTGCCATCCGTCGCGCCAGCTCGAGCATCACGTCGGCGTCCGCTGTCTCCGCGTTCAGATCGCAGCCGCCGTATCCGTTCACCTGCAGATCGATCAGCCCGGGAGCCAGCCACAGCGCCTCGTCTTCGGGGCCCCGCTCAATGGCCGCAATGCGGCCATCCTCCATCGTCACGCGCAAACACTGGCCATTGCTGGTGTTGCGGCCCGTCAGTGTGCGAACGCTCATAGGGCAACCAGCCGATCGACCAGATCCTTCAGCCCGGCTGCCGAGTCGGGGTCCAGATAAACGGTCGCGTCCGGGTGCGTGCGAAGAATGGTGGCCGGGCACTGCGGCGCAATCGGCTCACTCAATACGCGCTTCATGATTCCCGCTTTGCGTTTCCCGGGCACGCTTAGAATCAGTCGGGGAATGCGGAAGAGCGCGGGGATGGTCACCGTGATGGCGTTGGCCGGAACCTCCACAATGCTCCCGAACCAACCTTCGGCCGTCTGCTGCTGCCGGCAGGTCCCATCCAGCGTCACCACCTTCACGTCCGCCGGATCGTCGAAGTCAGCTTCGCCAGGCTCATTGAAGGCCAGGTGCCCGTTTTCGCCAATTCCCAGCAGGCACAGCTTCGGCGCCGCCGCGCGCAGCTTTGCCGCATACTCCCGGCACACTGCAGCCGGATCGGCGGAGCTCCCGTCGACTTCATGAAATGCCCGCATCTTCACCCGCGCGGTCAGATTTTCCCGCAAGTATCGCCGGAACGACGCAGGATGGTTCTCATCCAGGCCCACATATTCGTCCAGATGGAAACCAACCACCTTGTCCCAGGGAAGGACGGGAATGGCGGTCAGCGCATGCAGCATTTCCAGTTGCGAAGCGCCAGTGGCAAAGACCACCCCGAAGCTCTCAGTTGCGGAGGCCAGTTGACATAGGGACTCAGCGGCGGCCTGTGCTGCGGCTCTGCCTGCGGATACGCGGTCCGGATGGACCTCCACTTTCAAGCGGTCAACCTGAAACTGCTGTATCTCCATTTGAACGCGGTCGAACTCCCTTCTCGCGATCAGCGGTCCGGCGCGGGCGCCCACCCGCTGGGTGAACCATATCATCCGGAACCGGGCTCGATCATCCCCAACCTTGTTCTGTATCTGATTTTTCGTCAAGATCGTAGAGCTTCGGCAGAACAGAATGCAATCGAGGTCTGCGCAGCCGGGCTCCGGAGGGTTTCCGAAGCGGACCGCTCGAAAAGATCGAAATCCGGCTTCACCTGCTCAGGTTTCCCTCTCGCCCCGCCTGCGCGATAGAATTTTGCTGTTGGCCATGTTGCATTATCGCGAAGATCGTATTGCCGTGCCGCCACTGCTCAAGCGCTTCCGCCGCGGACGGCCCATCCGTGGCCACGGTTCTTCCCGCTGATCCATTCGTTTTTTTGATTCCGGTTCTTCGGCCTTCAGAACCGCGCACGCTTCCGCGGATGAAAGATGCCGCGGACCGCACCGAACCGCTCTAGAATTTCTGAGTGCATCCGCCCGCGCGCGGAAAGAAAGGTTTCCCCGATGAACAGCTTTGCCAGCCAGGCAAAAATGAACTCCGGCAACCGCTCCTACACGATCTATCGCCTGCCGGCGCTGGAAGCGCGCGGGTTGAATCTGAGCCGTTTGCCCTTCAGCCTCAAGATCCTGCTGGAAAACCTGCTGCGCCGCGAGGACGGCGTGAATGTGACCGCCGCGGACATCGAGTTCCTGGCCCGCTGGGACGCCAAGGCCGAGCCCTGCCGCGAGATCGCCTACATGCCGGCACGCGTGCTCATGCAGGACTTCACCGGCGTGCCGGCGGTGGTTGATCTGGCCGCCATGCGCGACGCCATCAAGGCTCTCGGCGGCGATCCGCAGCGCGTGAACCCGCTGGTTCCCGCCGAGCTGGTCATCGACCACTCGGTCCAGGTGGACGAGTTCGGCACGCCCGGCGCCTACGACGCCAATACGCTGCTCGAATTCCAGCGCAACCGCGAGCGCTACGCCTTTCTCAAGTGGGGCCAGATGGCCTTCCGCAACTTCAGCGCCGTCCCACCGGGCATGGGCATCTGCCACCAGGTGAACCTGGAGTACCTGGCCCGCGTGGTCTTTACGGCAGAGGTCGATGGCCAAATGGCGGCTTATCCTGACACGCTGGTCGGCACCGACTCGCATACCACGATGATCAACGGCCTCGGCGTCCTGGGTTGGGGAGTAGGAGGCATTGAGGCAGAGGCGGCCATGCTCGGCCAGCCGGTCTCCATGCTGGTCCCGCAGGTGGTCGGTTACAAGCTCACCGGCAAGCTGCGCGAGGGCGCCACGGCCACTGACCTCGTCCTGACCGTCACCCAGGCTTTGCGTAAGCTGGGCGTGGTGGGCAAATTTGTCGAATTCTACGGCCCCGGAATCGCAGAGCTGCCTCTGGCCGACCGCGCCACCATCAGCAACATGGCTCCCGAGTACGGCGCTACCTGCGGCATCTTCCCCGTCGACGCCGAAACCCTCCGCTATCTGCGCCTCACCGGTCGCAGCGAGGAGCAGATCGCGCTCGTCGAGGCCTACTATAAGGAGCAGGGCCTGTTCCACACCGCCGGCTCACCGGAGGCCAAGTACACGCAGACCATCGAGCTCGATCTGAGCACCGTCGAGCCCAGCGTGGCCGGACCGAAGCGGCCGCAGGATCGCGTGCTGCTGAAGGACGCTGCATCCAGCTTCCAGCAGCAGTTGCCGAATCTGCTTGCGCCCACGGCCAAGCCCCTGGGCACGCGCACCGCGGCGGCGTGGGAGCGCCAGACCGTCACCGACTCGGCCGTCGCCGTCGAAGACTACGAAGGTCCAACGGCTTCGGCCTCCGCTCCGGCCAATCAGTCCCTCCATCCCGTCCACGTCACCACCACCGTAAAAGAGCGTTTCGGCGTCGATCCCGATCCTTATCTCGATCACGGCTCGGTCGTCATCGCGGCCATTACCAGCTGCACCAACACATCAAACCCCTCGGTGATGATCGCCGCGGGCATCCTGGCGAAAAAAGCCGTCGAGAAAGGCCTCACCGTTCCCCCGTGGGTGAAGACCTCGCTCGCGCCCGGCTCGCGCGTGGTCTCCGACTATTATGCAAAGGCCGGCCTGCTGCCCTATCTGGAAAAGCTGCGCTTCAACGTGGTCGGCTACGGCTGCACTACCTGCATCGGCAACTCCGGCCCGCTGCCCGCCGACGTCTCCAAAAGCATCGACGAGCACGGCCTGGTTGCCGTCAGCGTGCTCAGCGGCAACCGCAACTTCGAGGGCCGCGTGAACGTGGACGTCCGCGCCAACTACTTGATGAGCCCGCCGTTGGTAGTCGCCTTCGCCCTCGCCGGCACAATCGGCCACAACTTCTCGACCGACCCGCTCGGCACGGACATGAATGGCCAGCCCGTCTACCTCCGCGACATCTGGCCCACGCAGAAGGAAGTGGCCGAGGCCATTGAGAAAGGCGTCTCCAGCGAAGGCTTCCGCAGGGAGTACGCCACAGTGAGTAAAGGCGACGCCAACTGGCAGGGCCTGCGCTTCCCCACCGGCGACGTTTACCAGTGGGAACGCGACTCCACCTACATCCGCCAGGCCCCCTACTTCGACGGCATGAAGAAGACGCCCGGCGCGGTGGACGACATTGCGGGCGCGCGCGTGCTGGCGGTGCTGGGCGACTCGGTCACCACCGACCATATCTCCCCGGCCGGCTCCATCAAGGCCAACGGCCCGGCGGGCAAATATCTCTCCGAGCGCGGCGTCAAGCCGGCGGACTTCAACAGCTACGGCTCGCGGCGCGGCAATCACGAGGTGATGATGCGCGGCGCCTTCGCCAATGTCCGCCTGCGCAACAAGCTCGCTCCCGGCACCGAGGGCGGCGTCACGCGCCTGCTGCCAGAAGGGACGCAGATGTCCATCTTCGACGCCAGCGTGAAGTACGCGGAGCACGGCGTCCCGCTGATTATTCTGGCGGGCAAGGAGTACGGCTCAGGCTCCTCCCGCGACTGGGCGGCCAAGGGCCCCAAGCTGCTGGGTGTGCGCGCCGTCATCGCGGAGAGCTACGAGCGCATTCATCGCTCCAACCTGGTCGGCATGGGGATTCTGCCGCTTGAGTTCGAAGCCGGCAAGAACGCCGATTCCCTCGGCCTAAGCGGCGAGGAGACCTACGATCTCCGTGATCTCCAAGTCAGATTAAAAGCAATGCAGACCGGCCAGAAGTTGATGACCATTGGCCCTGCACCCGGCCAAGGCGAGAAGAAATACATCGGCCAGAGCGTTATCTCGGACCCTCGCCTGATCACCGTCACGGCAACCGACGCTAGCGGAAACAAAAAATACTTCGAAGCCAGAATTCGCATCGACACGCCGCAGGAGATCGAGTACTACAAGCACGGCGGCATTCTGCAGTATGTGCTGCGCCAGCTGGCGGCGAAGTAACGCCGGGCGTTCCAGGATCGGGGCACCCCGCCGGGGTGCCTCGTGGGTCCCGGGCGTCCTGAAACGGAGCTTTCCGTTCTATACTCAATCCATGCGGAATGAATTCACAGCCGTAATCGAGCGTGACGGCGAATGGTTTGTGGGCTGGTCTCCTGAGATTCCAGGGGCTAACGGACAGGGGCGCACGATGGAAGAATGCCGTGCGAGCCTCAGCGCGGCAATCCAGTTGATTCTCGAGGACCGCCGTGAAGACGGACTGCGTGGCGCGCCCTCCGATGCAATTCGAGAGACCGTCACCGTCCAGTGAAGCGCGAATCCCTTTTGCGCCACTTACGCGTGCACGGCTGCTATCTCAAGCGCGAAGGCGCAGCCCATTCGCTGTGGTCCAATCCTAAAACTGGACAGACCGAAGCAGTTCCCCGCCACACCGAGGTTGCCGATTTGCTGGCACGAAAGATCTGCCGGGGATTGTCTGTCCCGGAAATTGGCCGATAAAAGCGCCTTGCGCATTTGCCATCGCAGTACACGCTTAGGCCAGGAGCCAATAACCCTACGGATTCGAGATATTCGGCGGATTCGGCGTCGGATACCGCTTGAAAGTCGTACGCTTCCGGCTCCGCTTGGGCTTCACTTCCATGGCCTCATGCACCGCCTCTTCCTGATCCCGGCTCAAGTGGAAGCGAGCGCCTTCCAGGCTCTGCTCGCCCATCACGTGCAGGCGCATGAAGTTGGTCGATCCCGACTTGGTGCGGGTGCCGGCCACTATGGCAATCACTTCGCGGTTGCGTACCAGCTCGTTCTTCAACAGCAGGCTCTCAGCCACGTCCACCAGGGCCTCGGTGCTGTTGACCTTGGGACAGCGAATCGGGGTTGTGCCCCACAGCAGGCTGAGGCGATTGATGGTCACGTTGACCGGGCTGAGCGCGTAGATAGGCGCCGTGGGATGGTACTTGGAGAGCTGTCGCGCCGTCTGTCCCGACTCCGTGAACAGCGCGATTGCGCGCAGGTCCAGGTCGTCGGCGGCGTGGGCGGTGGCCTCGCAGATGGTTTCGGCAATCGACAGATGGCTGCGCCGCTCGCGCGACTCGGTGTAGATCTGCTCCTTGATGTGGTACTCGGCGTCAACCACGATGCGCGCCATCATCGCCACCGCTTCCACCGGATACTTGCCCACCGCTGACTCGCCCGAAAGCATCACCGCGTCGCTGCCGTCGTAAACGGCATTAGCCACGTCAGAGACTTCGGCGCGGGTGGGACGCGGATTTTCGATCATCGATTCCAGCATCTGCGTCGCGGTGATCACCGGCTTGCGGAACTCCGCGGCGCGATGGATGATGTGCTTCTGAATGGCCGGCACGCTTTCCGGCGGCACCTCCACGCCCAGATCGCCGCGGGCCACCATGATGCCGTCGGAAACGGTGAGAATCGCGTCCAGATGCTCAATCGCCTGCGGCTTTTCCAGCTTGGCGATGATCCAGGTTTCTCCGCCGTAGGCCGCCACGCGATTGCGCACCAGAATCACATCCTCGGCAGTGCGAACAAAGGAAACCGCTATGGCGTCCACGCCGTTCTTGAGCGCGAACTCCAGGTCCTGTGAGTCCTTCTCGGTGAGCGAGGGAACGCGCACCAGAATGCCGGGCAGGTTGATCCCCTTGTTCTCGCCCAGCAGTCCGCCGTTGATGATGTCGCAGCTGACGTCGTGGTCGCGGATCTCGTGCACGCGCAGCTCGATCAGACCGTCGGAGAGCAGGATGCGCGATCCCTGCTCCACGTTCTCGGCCAGGGTCTTGAAGGTGGTGCCGACCAGCGATGCGGTGCCGGGAACGTCGCGCGGCGTAATGGTCAGCCGCTGCCCGGCCTTCAGCAGCACCGGTTGATGATCCTTCAGCTTGGATGTGCGGATCTTCGGCCCTTGCAGATCGCCCAGAATGCACAGCGGCTTGCCCTCCTCGCGGCTTACCTTGCGGATCATCTGGATCAGCGCCAGCTTTTCCTCGTAGGTGCCATGCGAAAAATTCAGGCGCGCCACATCGACCCCCGCCCGCACCAGGTCCCGGAAGACGCTCTCATTCTTGCTGGCGGGACCCAGGGTAGCCACGATCTTGGCTCGGCGCTGGGAGGGAAATTCGATGGGGCTAAATTCGGCGGACGGCATCAGGCAAGCTCCACACAAGGCCCAGGTTGAGTGAATTAAGTTATTGGCAAGCGAAACGGCGCGAAAGGGGAATATCCTGCCCTTATTGTACATTGCGGGTTTGCAGGCACATGACCCTGAACGATTATGGATTGCGCGGGTTGCGATGGTCAGTGGGGGTGCTCACTGACAGGGCGCATCCGGCGGTGGTGCGACCGAATCCTCCTTCCGCGGCAGAAGATGTTCCTGGCGGCCGCCGTAGAGAACGCCGTTCAGTTCCGCTCCCAGCAAAACGCTGAAAGCCGAGATGAAAAGCCAGACCAGCGTCGCGATGCCTGCGGCGAAAGAGCCGTAGAACATGGAATAGTCGGCGTCCCGGGTGACATACCAGCCGTAAGCCAGCGTCGCCGGAAACCAGATCACGGTCCCGGCCAGCGCGCCGGGGGCCACCCACAACCAGTGCTCCTTGCGCCGAGTTCCAAAGTGGTAGAGCGCGCTTAGAACCGTCAGGCTGGTCAGCACCGCTACCAGCCAGCGCACCATGCGCCAGAAGAACAGCACCATATACCGCATCTCGTGCCGGGCGTTGTCTACCATCCACAATTCGATCTGACGGCCGAACACAAGCATCAGCGTGGCCACCGACAGCGGCGCCAGCGCAATGGGCACCAGCTGCAGCGCGCGCAGCCGGCGTCTCCAGAATCCCCAGGTCGAAGGCGGCAGATCGTAGGCGCGGCGAAATCCCTCCATCAGCGAAAGCATCACCCCCAGCCCGCCCCACAAGCTCAACGTGGAAGCCGACAGCAGCACCTGCAATGAGCGCATGCGGCGCGTGATGACATAGGACTGAATCAGGTACATGGTGTCGGAGGGCAGAAACTGCTCCAGCGCGGCCCGTATCTCGCCCGCCCGCGATGTTCCCTCCGGCGCCTGCGCCAGCAGCGTCGTGAAAAGCAGGACCGCGGGAAAAAACATCAGCATGCCGGAGTACGCCGCGGCCTTGGCCGTGTTGACCACATCGTGCTTTAAGGCCCGAACCAGGGCTTTGCGGAAGTGAGCAATAAAGCGGATCATGTGCGTCCTTGGCATCAGTAGAGCATAACCGGCCATTCGGGCGAGAGATGTTTGCAGGGCAAAGTTACGGGGCCATTGTTTATCATGGCTACGCGATGAAGACTTTCCCGGCATGCTCTGATCCGAGCCTGTGTGTGCTTCTGTTCCTGGCCGTTTTCGCCGGGCTCTCCGCCCCGGCGCAGACCCGGCCCGTGCCCAACCCTCAGCTCGCTTCAAAATCCATCAACGACCGCGTCGAGGCGCTGCTTAAAAAGATGACGCTGGAGGAAAAGATCGGGCAGCTGGTGCAGTATTCTGCCGGATACGCCACCGGCCCCGGCGCCTCCAACCTCAAGTACGACCAGATGGCCGCCAAAGGCGAGGTGGGTTCGTTCGCCAACGTCGTCGGAGCCGAAGCCACCAATCACTATCAGCGCCTCGCCGTCGAAAACTCCCGTCTGCACATCCCCCTGCTCTTCGGCCTGGACGTGATCCACGGCCATCGCACCATTTTCCCCATCCCTCTCGCGCTGGCCGCCAGCTGGGACCCCTCCGCCGTTGAAACCGTGGCCCGCACCGGCGCTGTGGAAGCACGCGCCGACGGCATCGACTGGGTCTTTTCGCCCATGGTCGACATCGCCCGCGATCCCCGCTGGGGACGCATCGTCGAGTCCGCCGGCGAGGATCCCTATCTCGGCTCCGCCATGGCCCGCGCCTGGGTCCGCGGCTACCAGCAGAACAACCTCAGCCTGCCCGATTTCGTAGCCGCTTGCGTAAAGCACTACGCCGCCTACGGCGCGGCCATCGCCGGCCGCGACTACAACGCCGTGGACATGAGCCAGATCACCCTGCGCCAGGTCTATCTCCCGCCCTACCACGCTGCGGTTGAGGCCGGCGTTGCCACGGTAATGAGCTCCTTCAACTCCATCAACGGCATTCCCGCCTCCGCCGATCCCGTCACCCTCACCCAAATCCTGCGCAAGGAATGGGGCTTTGACGGCTTCGTCGTCTCCGACTGGGGCGCCATAGCCGAGCTGCGCAACCACTCCATCGGCGCCGATGACGCCACCGTGGCCCGCAAGGCTCTCGAAGCCGGCGCGGACATGGACATGGAAGGCGGCCTCTACGGAACCGTCCTCGCATCCCAGGTGCGCGACGGCGCCATCCCCGAGTCTGTCGTCGATGAAGCCGTGCGCCGCATCCTGCGCGTCAAGTTCGCCCTCGGTCTCTTCGACCATCCGTATACGACGCCCGGCCCTGCCTACCAGGCTACGGAGGAGCGCCGCGCCGTGGCCCGCAAAATCGCCGAAGAGACCTTCGTCCTGCTCAAGAACGACGCCGTTGAAGGTCACGGCCCCCTGCTGCCGCTGAGCACAAAAAACGGCAAAATCGCCCTCATCGGCCCTCTGGCCGACAACCAGCAGGAGATGCTCGGCGCCTGGGCGGGCCATGGCAATCCCCACGACGTAATTACCCTCCGCCAGACGCTCGCTCAGCGCCTCGGCGACCGCGTGCTCTACGCGCGCGGCTGCGGCCTGCTCAGCGGCCGCAATGAACTGGCGCTCGAGCAGATCGAAGCTGGCAACCCGAACCCCGACGTCGACAATCTGCCGCTGCCCGACGACGCCAAGACTATCGCCGAAGCCGTCTCCGTAGCGCAACAATCCGATCTCGTGATTCTCGCCCTGGGCGAGGACGCCAACTGGATGGAGGGCGAAGCCGCCAGCCGCACCCGTCTTGGCTTTACCGGCGCGCAGCAGCGGCTTCTTGAGGTCGTAGCAGCCACCGGCAAGCCCATTGTGCTGGTGGTTTTGGCCGGCCGTCCGCTGGTGCTCAAGTGGGCCGCAGCCCATGTGCCCGCCATCCTCGAAGCCTGGAGCCCCGGCATCGAGGCCGGTCCCGCTCTGGCCGACGTGCTCTTCGGCGAAGCGAATCCTTCCGGCAAGCTACCCTCCAGCTTCCCCCGCGCCGTCGGTCAGGAACCGCTCTACTACGCGCAGCTTCCCACGGGCCGCCCCGCCCACGGCGACCTCAGCCACATGCCCTACACCTCCGATGAAAAGTTCATGTCCCGCTACATCGACGAGGAAAACTCCGCGCTCTTCCCCTTCGGATGGGGGCTCAGCTACACGCGCTTCAGCTTTTCGCAGCCCACGCTCAGCCGCAACGATGTTCCCGTGAGCGAGGTGATCGCCTCCGGAGCCAGGCCCGTCACCACTGTCGGCGTGGACGTGAAAAATACCGGCACGGTCGCTGGCACTGAAGTCGTGCAGCTCTACATCCGCAACACCAGCGCCAGCGTCGAGCAGCCCGTCCGCGAGCTGAAGGGATTTGCCCGCGTAACGCTCGCCCCCGGCGAGCAGAAGCACGTTGATCTCCCACTGGGCTTCGACGAATTGAGCTTCTACAACGTCGACAGCCAGCGCACCGTGGAGCCGACCACTTACACGATCTGGGTCGGCGGCAGCTCCCTGGCCACCGAAGAGACCAGCTTCCATGTAATCGAGTGAGAAACGTTCCGAGCCACTCGCACAATCAGCATAAAAATAGCTTAGCCGTCTCAGCCGCGTTCCTGATCGTCTGCGCAACTACACCCGCTCGATCATCGCAATAAAAAATCCATCCGTGCGCACCACTCCAGGCAGTAGCCGCAGCGCGCCCTCTTGCGTCACGCAGCCCCGCAGCCGCGCCGCGCCTTGCCCGGTCAAAATCCCCTCGCCCAGCAGCCGATCCAGCACCGGCCCCAGCGCAACCACCCGCGCCGCATGCGTCTCTGCCAGCACCGCCGCTACAACCTGTTCATTCTCCTCCGGCTCCAGCGAGCAGGTCGAATACACCACGCGCCCGCCCGCTCGCACCGCGCCCAGCACCCCGCGCAGCAGCGCCCGCTGCCGCTCCGCCTGCCGGGCAAAATCCTCCACGCGCAGCCGATGCCGAGTCTCCGGGTTGCGGCCGAATGTGCCCGTGCCGCTGCACGGCACGTCGGCCAGCGCCAGATCGAATCCCCGCTCTTCCAGCGCGGCCGCATCGGCCAGCCGGCACTCTACCCGGGCTGCATAAGCGCCCAGCCGCGCGCGCAACTGCTCCAGCCGCTTCGGGCTCGACTCGCAGGCCAGAATGACCGCCTCGGGATTGCGCTCGGCGAGAATCAGCGTCTTGCCGCCGGGCGCCGCGCAACAATCCAGAATTTTCTTCTTGTTTTGGCTGGGGTTCCCTGCACTTCCGGCGATCTCCGCCACAAGCTGCGAGCCCTCATCCTGCACGCGCACACGCCCCTCTTGGAGGGCTGCCGTCGCAATCACGTCCCCGCTCACCACCGTGCGCGCAGCCGTGAGCAGCTCGCCCGGCTCCAGCTTCACCCCCGCTGCGGCCAGCTCCCCCTCAACCTCGGGATCAGCCAGCCGCAGCGTCAGCGCGGGCTGCGTTTGTCCGTGGCGGCAAAGCGCGCGCGCAGCCTCCAGACCGTAAAAGCCCGCCCAGCGCTCGACCATCCACGTCGGATGCGCCTCCGCGAGCGCCATTTCCGCTGCGGTCGCGTCGGAAAAATGGACCTCCGCCTTCGCCAGCTTGCGCAGGACCGCGTTGACCATGCCGGAGGCGAAGCGGTGACCGGCCTGCATGGCCAGCTCCACGCTCTCGCCGACGGCGGCGTGGGCGGGGATGCGGTCCAGATGAAGAAGCTGAAACGCGCCGAGGCGCAAGGCGATGAGCACTTCGGGATCGAGCTTGGCGTTGGGGCGCTTGAGCAGCGTTTGTATCTGGAAGTCGAGCCGAATCTGCCAGCGGAGCACGCCGAGAACCAGCGCGGTCGCCAGGTTGCGGTCGGCAACGGAAAGCGCGCTCACTGCCCTGCCGCGCAATAGCTCATCGGAGTGCGCGTGTCCGCGCTCGACCTTCAGCAGCAGATCGAAAGCCGCCTTACGCGCTGGAGAAACTGCACTCATCAGCTCAACCGCGCGCCTTCGGCCAGCGGAGTCCCACATAGAAATTCCGCCGTGGCCATGCGCTTCTTGCCCTCGAGCTGCACCTCGACCAGTTCCAGCCAGGTTTCAGCGGCGCAGGCAGCGTAAAGCCGATGGTTTTCCACGTGGATCGTCCCAGGCGCGACTAACCCCGGAGCTTTCAGTCCTCCCGCATCCGCAACCTTCATCCGGTGCACGATGAGTTTTTTCCCGCCCAGCGCAGTGAACGCCCCCGGCCAGGGCTGAAAGCCGCGCCACCGGTTGTGCAGTTCCGCAGCGGTGCGCGTGGCAAAATCCATCCTGCCGTCCTCGCGGTCCAGCAGCGGAGCGAAGGTGGCAAACGCATGGTTCTGCGGTTGCGGCTTGATCGTCCCACCGGCCAGTCCCGCCAGCGTCTCCACCATCAGCGGCGCGCCGGCGCGGGCCAGCACGTCGAAGAGCTCCACGGCGGTCTGCTCCGGCCCGATCTCCACCGTCTGCTGCAGAAGAATCGGCCCCGTATCCAGACCCTCTTCCAGCAGCATGGTGGTGTTGCCGGTGTAGGCGTCGCCCATGGCCAAAGCCCACTGAATCGGCGCTGCGCCGCGAAATTTCGGCAGCAGCGATCCGTGCAGGTTGATGCAGCCCATCCGCGGCAGCTCGAGCATCCAGAGCGGAATGATCCGCCCATACGCCACAACAACAATAGCCTCGGGCGCAATCGCCTCAAGCCGCGCGCGAAACTCAGGATTGTTGCGGATCTTTTCCGGCTGCGTAACCGGAATTCCGGCGGCCAACGCGGTTTCTTTCACGGGCGGGGCAGTCAGTTGCTGGCCGCGGCCCACCGGCCGGTCGGGCTGCGAAATCACCAGCGCGATCTCGTGCCCCGCGGCCAGAAGCGCCTTTAGGGTCGGTACGGCAAACTGCGGAGTCCCGCAGAAGACCAGCTTCACGGCTTTACCATTCGCCCGCGAGCTGCATCTTGCGGATCTTGCGCAGGTTCAGATTGCGCTTCAGCGCGCTCATGCGGAAGATGAACAGAATGCCGTCCACGTGGTCGACCTCGTGCTGCATGCAGCGCGCCAGCAGTTCCTCGCCGTCCATCTCGAACCACTTACCGTACTCGTCCTGCGCGCGGATTCGCACCTTGGCAGCGCGCACCACCTTTTCGCGGATATCGGGAAAGCTCAGGCAGCCTTCCTCCTCGTAGACCTTTCCCTCATTGGAGATAATCTCGGGATTGACGAGCACCAGCCGATCCTTGGGGTCCTTGCCCATGCTCAGGTCGATCACCGCCACCCGCTTCGAGACGCCCACCTGCGGCGCGGCCAGCCCGATGCCCTGGCTCGCGTAGGTGGTCTCAAACATGTCCGCCACCAGCTTGCGCAGTTCGTCGTTGAATTCGGTCACCGGCTCCCCGGGCTGCGACAGCACCTTTTCGGGAAATTTGACAATCTTCAGAATCATCTCTGTGACTAAAATCTCCGTATCTGTTCGATGTAGCCGTCGAAGTTTCGTTTCATCTCGCCGGCCGAGTCGCCGCCGAACTTCTGCTGGGCCAAAGATGCCACGATGAGCGCGACCATGGCCTCGCCGCCCACGCCCGCCGCCGGAACCACGCAAATGTCAGACCGCTCGTAGCTTGCGCTGGTAGGCTCGCGGGTGTCAAAGCGCACCGACTCGAGTGGCTTGCGCAGCGTTGAAATCGGTTTCAGGTAGCCGCGCACCACAATATCCTCGCCGTTTGAAACTCCGCCTTCAATGCCGCCGGCGTTGTTGTGCGGGCGGGTAAAGCGCGTGGACCGGCCCGTGTCCTTGTTCGCATAGTGGATAGGGTCGTGCACAGTGGAGCCGAAGGATGCCGCCGCCGTGATGCCGCGGCCGATCTCGACGGCCTTCACCGCCTGCAGGCTCATCACCGCCCAGGCCAAAAGCCCGTCGAGCCGCTCGTCCCAGTTGGCGTAGGTTCCCAGACCGGCCGGCGCGCCGTGCACCACCACCTCAAAGACGCCGTTGACCGTATCCCCGGTGCGCGATGCCTCCTCGACCTCGCCCTTCATGCGCGCCTCGGTCTCCGCGTCCACGCAGGCGAGCACGATTTCATCCTTCCCGGCCAGCGCCGCAATCTCCTCCCACGCGGCGGCGCGCTCCAGCTCCACGCGGCCCACGCGGATCACGTGGCTGGCCACTTCAATCCCCAGCATCCGCAGCAGCAGCTTGGCCAGCGCCCCGGCAGCCACGCGGCTGGCTGACTCGCGGGCCGAGGCCCGCTCCAGCACGTAGCGCGCGTCGGGAAAGTTGTACTTGATCGCCCCCGCTAGGTCCGCGTGCCCGGGCCGCGGCGAAGTCACCGCCTGGTGCTTGGCCGGATCGCCGGCCCCGACGGGCAGCTTCTCCTCCCAGTTCTTCCAGTCGCGGTTCACAATCTCGATAGCCACCGGCGAGCCGATGGTTTTCCCGTGCCGCACCCCGGAGAGGATGTGAGCCTGGTCATTTTCAATCTTCATGCGCCCGCCGCGGCCGTAGCCCTGCTGCCGCCGCCACAAATCGCGGTTGATGAACTCCAAATCGACGGGAACGCCAGCAGGCAACCCGGAGACCAGGGCAATCAACGCCTCTCCATGCGATTCCCCGGCAGTTGAGAAACGGATCATATTGATTCCATTGTAATGGAGGGATAGTGGTCAGGGGGCAGGGGTCAGGGATCAGGGATCAGGAGGGCGCGGCGCCGGACAAGCCGAAGTTGGCAGGCGACAAGACCGCTTGTCGCGGCACTGCCTGCCTCAACCCAGACGACGAGGAGCGTTTCGTGTATTCTGCATGCGTGAACCAGGGTAGATTCTCTCGGGCAGCCCCAGAAACCGACCACTGTTCACTGTCCACTGTCCACTGTCCACTGACCACTGTTCACTGTCCACTGACCCATGAGCGGCTTCCTCTTCAAGACCGAGCCCGATGTCTACTCTTTCGATGACTTCCTGCGCGACCAGGAGACCGTCTGGGACGGCGTAACCAACCCCACCGCCGTAAAGTACCTGCGCGAGATGAAGCCGGGCACGAAGTGGATCTTTTACCACACCGGCGACCAGCGCACCGCCGTCGGTACCGGAACCGTCCTCAGCGTGGACCCAAGCAACCCCAAGATCCCCATCGTCAGGGTCAAGGTGGGCAAGCGCCTCAAGACCCCCAAAGCCCTCGCTGCCATCAAGGCCGAGCCGCTCTTCAAAGACTCCCCGCTGGTCCTCATCGGCCGCCTCTCGGTCGTCCCGCTCACCCGCGAACAGTGGGACTGGTTTGTGGCGTGAGGGATTTGGGCCGCTCTTGACAACGATCTCAAATGTATATACGATTATGTCTATACGGAGTACGCCTTGCACTGGACCTGGGACGCTGAGAAAGCGAAGAAGAACCTGGAAAAGCACAAGGTGAGCTTTGAGCTAGCCGAACGCGCGTTGGGCGATCCCTTTGCTATCACGGTTCCCGACCCGCACCCCAACGAGGAACGGTGGAGGACATTGGGTTCTCCGAGCGCGGATGGGGTCGTTGTCCTCTATGCTGCGCATACTTGGCCTGAGGATGAGGATAGCGTGGGCAGGATCATCAGCGCAAGAAGGGCGACCAGCTATGAGAGACAAGATTATGAAGAGAGGTAACCCCGAACCATTGACGCCGGAGCTGCAGGCTGAGCTGGACGCTCTTGCGGCGATGCCGGACAGCGAGATCGATACGGCAGAGATGCCTCCGATCACCGATTGGAGCAAGGCGGCGCGCGGAGTGTTTTACCGTCCGATCAAACGGCCGCTGTCACTGCGCGTGGACGCTGACATCGTTGACTGGTTCCAGCGTCAGGGACAGGGGTACCAGACGCGAATGAACTCCGCTTTGCGCGAGTATGTGGAGCGGCATCGCGAGCGGGCGTGAGGGCTGTCGATAAGCTACCCGCCCTTCAGCCACTCTTTCGTATTCAGCAACTGCCGGTTATCCAGCGCCCACACCTTTCCGGTCATCTCGTCAGGACCCTTTCCTTCGCGCAGGCACTTCTCGAACTCCCCGGTGACCGCCTGCATCTTCGCGTCCAGATCGTCCAGGAAGTTCAGCACCAGCGCCTCGGGAATCATGGGCAGCTTGGGCGAGCCGAACTCCAGCTTGCCATGGTGCGACAGGATCATGTGCAGCACCAGCGTGCGCAGCCGGTCCGGAAAATCCGGCAGCCCGGCAATCGCCTTCTCCGTCAGGTCAACACCCATCTGGATGTGGCCCAGCAGAACCCCCTCCACCGAGTAATCGAAGCCCACGCCCCAGGTCAGCTCGCGGATCTTCCCAATATCGTGCAGCACCACGCCGGTCAGCAGCAGGTCCCGGTCCAGCAGCGGATAATGTGCGGCCACTTTATCCGCCAGCTTCAGCAGGCTCACCACATGTTCCAGCAGTCCGCCCAGCCAGGCATGATGCAGTTGCCGCGCCGCCGGCGCCTCGCGGTAGGCCGCGGCAATCTCCGGGTCTGAAAGCATCGTCGTGAGCAGCAGTTTCAGCTCGGGGTTGGTAAAGCTCTCCACGTACCCTTCCAGCTGCTTCCAAAGCTCCTTCACGTCGTAGGTGGTCGCCGGCAGCAGGTCGGATTTCTCCGCCTCGCCGCCGTGCGCCTTGCGCAGCTGCTCGACCTTCATCTGCAGCCGATCATCGAAGCGCGACACACTGCCGCGCGCCTTCACAATGTCCCCCTTGTCGAAGTCTTTGGCGATGCGTGGGTCGCCTGGCTCCCAGACGCGGCCCTCCAGCTGGCCGGTTTTATCGCCCAGAACCAGGTTGAGATAAGGCTTGTTGGTCTTGGTCGTGCGCTGCTGCTTTTGCAGAACGAGGAAAAAGCTGTCAAATGGTCTGCCCTCGTCAAACGCGGCCAGGTCGGCGATGTAGATGTCTTTCATGCTGCCGAGAAGCTTAACGCAACCGGCGGCGCTTGCCAAAAAACGCATCGGGCCCGGAAGATCCATCCTAGGCCCGAAGCTCTCTGCGGCCCAAAGCTCTTGCGCTTTGTCCGCTTTGATGCGGCCGCCGCTATTGCTGCGGAGTCGCCGGCTGCGGCGTGGCTTCGGGGTTCTGCGCGGGAGTCTCGTGCTTCTTCTCGTCGGCCAGGCGGGTCTTCTCGCCGGTGGTGGTGGCCTTCTTTTTCTTCTTCTTGGCGGACGTATCGCCGCCCAGGCCGAGCGGTGCGGACTGTGTCTCGCGGTCGGCCACCTCGGCTGCATCCGGCGGCGCTGGCGTCAGCGTGTCGGTCTGCGGCGTTTTCTTGGTCTTATGTTTCTTCTCTTCCCGGGCGCGGTCGCTGAAGCGGGTCCTCTTTTCCGGCTTGGGGGGAGCGGCCTGCAGCGGATTCGGCGGCTGGTCATTCGACGCCGTCTCCGGCAGTGCACCCGCATTCTCCACGCTGGAGCCGGTGGCGGCCTCGGGGAGCGTCTCGCGAGGCGCCTGGCCAAAGCGGATCTTTTCCTTCTTGCCGGGCTTCATCGTGGCCAGATTGACCGGCTCAACTTTGCCATTCTTGTCATTTTTCTCATCGGCAGGCTCGGCCGCCTGCTCGTCCGTCGATCGGGTCTTCTGCCGGAACGAATGCGTGCTCTCACGGAAACGCGTGCGCTCCAGTTTCTTCTTTTTCTTCGGAGATGGCGGCGTATACGCGCTGAAGATCGGCTCGGTCTCATTCGGGCTGGCCCCGGTATCCACGTAGCCCGGGGCGATATCCATGGCGGCTTCGACGCGCATCTTGGTCAGGTAGGCGCGGATGGCCGGCTCCATGCGGGACATGAAGTACGCATCTTCCACCTGGTCCTTCACATCGTTGTAGGGCGCCGGGCCGCCGGGATTGTGCTCCGTAACCTTGAGAATGACAAAGCCCTGGCGGGTGCGGATGGGGTCCGTATACTGCCCCGCCTTGAGCGGGAAGGTCTTGGCTTCCAGTTCCGCGGCCAGCTGGCCGTGCTGGTACTGCCCCAGATCGCCGCCCTGCGCGGCCGTGGGACCGTCGCTGAAGCTGCGCGCCAGCTGGGCAAAATCACCCCCGGCATGCAGCTTGGCCTCGATGTCGTTCGCCTTGGCCTGGGCCGCGCCCAGTTTCGCGGGATCGTCCACCTCCGCACCGGAAGCTCCCGGCTTGCCCACGGAGATGAGAATCTCGCTCAGCCGCACGCTCTCCGGCTGGGTATAGTCGCTCTTGTGCTGCTCGTAGTAGCGTTCCGCTTCGCCCGGAGTCACCGTGATCTTGCTGCCCACCTCCTCGCGCATCACCTCCTGGGTGATGAGGCTGTTGCGGATGCTGGCCTTGAAGTCCTCAAATGGAATCCCTTGCTGCTCGGCTGCCTTGGCCAGATCGTCGATCGAGTCCAGGTGGTATTGCTTGCGGATATCGTCCAGCTTCTTCACCAGCTCGGTCTCTTCGGTGATGCCCAGCTCCTTGCCCTTGGAGAGCCAGAGCTGCTGGTCGATGAGGTCGCGCAACAGATCCTTGTGGCTGGCGTTGATCTCCTGCAGGGTGGTGGCGCCGTGCTGGCGAGCCTCGTCGTCACTCTCCTTCAAGGCGCGGTTATAGTCCGAGAGCGTAATGATCTGGTCGTTGACGCGGGCGATGATCTCTTCGACCGGGACCCCGCCGTAGGGACTTTGCGTCGTGGAGGACTGAGCCGGCGTCAGGGTGGAACCTGCAAGCAACAACGCGCCGAACACAAATGCCGCGGGAGTGAATACAAATCTGGGAGTCATCATCAGGACCACATGGCAGGTGGACATCGAACCCACCTGGAGCATAGACGCCATTGTAAATGCCTGGGCAGCAGATGAGCGAGCCAAGCCGCGCTTCCGCGCCGGAAGCGGTGTCGCCAACCCCGCCCCAGAATCCATCCTCCGAGGACCGACGGCATCGCCCGCGGGCGGCTACCCGAACGCGCCGGCCTGCGTCCATGAGTGGATGGTATACTGCATGCAAAGACTGCTCTGCCCGGTTCTTCTGAGCGATTTTCTTTCGTGACGCCTTGCCGAAACCGGGCAAGCTTAATTTTTACGGCAGTTTGCGAGTGGGCTTGGCGCTGCGGAGCCGTATCGATGGAAGGTGGATGGTGAGGAAGCCGGAGATCCACCTCAGCGCCTGCTCCGTGCTCCGCTTTCATCAGGGCTCGCAAGCCGCCCAGCCGGCCGCTACGGTCGGGAATTCTGGCCATGGTTTCACCGCAGATGGACGCCTGCAGCCGATAACGTCCGGAGGTTCGTTCCGCCTATGACTCTCCGCGCCCGCCGCGCACTCTTTTCCCTGATTCTCTTCTTTGCCGTCTGCGCCGTTGTGGGCACCTTCCTTCAGGGCCGGGTCGGGGCGCAATCCTCCACGGACGAAAGCCAGCTCCGCGACAGCCTCAAGAACTTCACAAACGTCTACTCCATCGTCGAGCAGAATTATGCCGAGCCGCTCACCGGCGACAAGGCCGATGACGCCATCTACGACGGGGCCATCCCCGGCATGCTGCATGTGCTCGATCCCCATTCCACGTTCTACGACCCCAAGGCCTACGCCATCATGCGCGAAGAGCAGCACGGCCGCTACTACGGCGTCGGCATGACCATCCAGCAGCGGGACAACAAGGTCTACGTCATCTTCCCCCGCGAGGGAACGCCTTCGTTCCGCGCCGGCATCCACCCCGGCGACGTGATCGTCGCCATCGACGGCAAATCCGCGAGCGGCTGGAACGCCGACCAGGTGGCCAAGGCTCTGAAGGGGCCCAAAGGCACCCACGTGTCGGTCAGCATGGCGCGCTACGGCCAGCCGAAGCCCTTGGTCTTTGACCTGGTGCGCGACGAGATTCCCGACCCCTCGGTCGATCTGGCCTACGAGATTCGTCCCGGCATCGGCTACATCCACCTGCGCATGTTCCAGGAGACCACCGCCGACGAAGTCGATCAGGCCATCGACAGCTTCCCCGACCTCAAGGGCCTCATCTTCGATCTGCGCGGCAATCCCGGCGGTCTGCTGAGCCAGGCGGTCGAGGTCTGCGACCATCTGCTGGCCAAGGGCCAGGTCATCGTCTCGCAGCGCGGGCGCGCCTATCCCGACCAGGTCTACACCGCCACCCACGGCAACGGCGGCCGAACCTTCCCCATCGTGGTCCTGGTCAATCGCGGCACCGCCTCGGCCGCCGAGATCGTCAGCGGCGCGCTGCAGGATCATGACCGCGCCCTGATCGTGGGCCAAACCACCTTCGGCAAGGGCCTTGTCCAGACCGTCTATAACCTCAGCGAAGACACCGGCCTCGCCCTCACCACCTATCACTACTACACACCCTCCGGCCGTCTCATCCAGCGCAACTACGCCGGCGTCTCCCTCTACGACTACTACTACAACCACGCCGGCGCCCTTCCCTCCAACTCCTCCAATACGGAGGTCAAGTTCACTGACTCCGGCCGCACCGTCTACGGCGGCGGCGGCATCACTCCGGACGAAAAGATCCCCGCTCCCGAGACCAACCGCTTCCAGGACGATCTGATCTACCGCGACGTCTTCTTCCACTTCGCCCCGGTCTACGTCGCCACCCACACCGTGGGAAAGAACTTCCAGGTGGACGATGAAGTGATGGGCGCGTTCGAAAAGTTCCTCAGCGATCAGGGCATCCCCTGGACCGAGGCTGACATCAAGGGCGTCAGCGACTGGCTGAAGGTGAACATAAAAGCCAAGATCATCGCCATCGCCTTCGGCGAGGAGCAGGGCCTGCGCGTCAGCGCCGATTCGGACCCGGAGATTCAGAAGGCCATCGGCTTCATGCCCCAGGCCGAAGCCCTTGAACAAAACGCCCACAAGATCATGGCGGAAAAGGCCGAGGCGCGGAACATGGCGTCCCGGGCCGTCGCCGTGCAACCGTAGCACGGGCAGTCATAACCACGCATCAGACGCACAACGGCCATCCCCGCGGGGATGGCCGTTGTGTGTTGCGCTGCTCTGCCGATTCCTTCCCCAAGACCGCTCCTACCCCACCGCCGGCAATCCCGCCAGCGCCATCGCGATCTCTTCCTCGGGATATTCGTAGTTCTCCAGCTTGCCCGCCTGGTAGGCGATGTAGCTCTGCATGTCGAAGTGCCCGTGCCCGCTCAGGTTGAACAAAATCGTCCTCGGCTTGCCTTCCTGCCTGGCCTCCACGGCCTGGCGGATGGCCTCCGCAATCGCATGGTTGGCCTCCGGCGCGGGAATGATGCCTTCCGCGCGGGCAAATTGAATCCCGGCGGCGAAGGCGTCGAGCTGTTGCACCGTGGTTGCCTCGGCCAGTCCCATGTTGATCACGTGCGAGACCAGCGGCGCCATGCCGTGGTAGCGCAGCCCCCCGGCGTGAATGCCGGGAGGAACAAAGGTGCTGCCCAGCGTATGCATCTTCACCAGCGGGGTCAGGTGGGCGGTATCGCCGAAGTCGTAGGTGAACCGCCCCTTGGTCAGGCTCGGGCAGGCAGCTGGTTCCACGGCCACCACGCGCGCCTGGCTTTTTCCCTTCAGCTTGCGGCCCAGAAAGGGCATCACCAGTCCGGCAAAGTTCGATCCCCCGCCGGTGCAGCCGATCAGAACATCCGGCTCTTCGCCGGCCAGCGCCATCTGCTCGATTGCCTCCTGGCCGATCACCGTCTGGTGCAGCAGCACGTGATTCAGCACGCTGCCCAGCGCGTACTTGGTGTCAGGACTCTTGGCGGCCACTTCCACCGCCTCTGAAATCGCAATCCCCAGCGAGCCGTTTGAATTCGGATGCTCGGCCAGAATGGCGCGGCCTGACTCCGTCTCGTTGCTCGGGCTGGCCGTCACCGACGCGCCGAAGGCCTCCATCAGCGCGCGCCGGTAGGGCTTCTGGTCGTAGCTCACCCGCACCATGTACACCTTGCAGTCCAGCCCGAAAAACGCGCAGGCCATGGCCAGCGCCGAACCCCACTGTCCGGCCCCGGTCTCCGTCGCAAGGTGCTTGGTGCCTTCCTTCTTGTTGTAGTAGGCCTGCGCTAGCGCGGTGTTCAGCTTGTGCGAACCGGCCGGGCTCACGCCCTCGTATTTGTAGTAAATGCGCGCCGGCGTATCCAGCGCCTTTTCCAGCCGCCGCGCCCGTATCAGCGGCGAGGGCCGCCACTGCGCGTAAATCTGGCGCACCTCTCCGGGAATCTCGATCTCCCGCTCCGCGCTCACCTCCTGCAGGATCAGGCTCAGGGGAAACAGCGGCGCCAGGTCGTCCGGACCGAGAGGTTTCAGCGTGCCGGGGTGCAGCGGAGGCGCCAGCGGCGTGGGCAGATCCGCCTGGATGTTGTACCAAACCTGCGGAATCCTGCTCTGCGGAAGATTGAACTGGATGGTTTCCATGGCGGACATTCTAGCAGGGGATTGGTTCGGCCCGCTTGTGAGCCCCGCCACAAGATCGCCACACCGGCTGCCACGCCGCAGGCGGCTGCGTCCTTGCGACTTTTTTCTGTCGCAAGGATAAAAGCCATCGAACCTCGTGGCGCGCAAGCGCCGGCTGCCCCACCGCAGGTGGCTACGGCTCGTCGTTGTAGATGCCGATCTGCACCTTGCCGCCTTCCACCTGCCGCGCGCGGAACATCCCCGGGGTGTTGAAGCTCCACGCCAACTGCCCGTCGGGCGTAATCGCGATCACGCCCCCGTCGCCGTGAATTGCCGGCAGCTCCGTGTGGATGACCTCATCGGCCGCCTGCTGCAACGGCATGCCTTTAAACTGCACCAGGTTGCACACCTCGCGCGTCACACCCAGCCGGATAAAGTACTCGCCGCTGCCCGTCGCCGACACCGCGCACGACTGATTCGACGCATACGTCCCCGCGCCGATAATCGGCGAGTCGCCCACGCGGCCCGGCATCTTGCCCTGCAATCCGCCGGTCGAGGTGCCCGCCGCGATGTTGCCCATGCGGTCCAGCGCCACCGCGCCCACCGTGCCATAGCGGTGCGCGTCCGGCGACTCCTCAATCATCGCCACCGGCACCACCTTGCCCGGCGGCGGCACGCCCTCCGGCCGCGGCGGAATCGGTTTGCCTTCCTTCTGCAACTGCTTCACCAGCGACTGCCAGCGCGCCTCGGTAAAGAAGTAGCTGGGCGGTTCCTGCTCCAGCCCGTTGCGCGCGCCAAACGCGTCGGCCCCCGGGCCGATCATCATCACGTACGGCGATTTCTCCATCACCGCGCGCGCCAGGCTGATCGGGTGCCGCGCCTTCGACACACCGGCCACCGCGCCCGCCCGCAGCGTCGCGCCGTCCATGATCGCCGAGTCCATCTCGTTCTTGCCCGCTGAGGTAAAGACCGCACCCTTCCCCGCATTGAACAGAGGATCGTCTTCCAGAACCCGGATCGTCGCCTCCACCGCGTCCAGCGCCGTTCCGCCCCGGTCCAGCACCGCGGCTCCGGCCGCCTCGGCTTTTTCGAGCGACGCGCGATACGCCGCCGCACCCTCCGGCCCAAGCGCGGAGGGTTCGATCACGCCCGCGCCGCCATGCACCACAATCGCCCAATGCCCCTTCGCCGCCTGCTGCGCCGCCGCACCGCTCACCGCCATCGCCATCAGCACCGCTCCCGAGAGAATTCCCTTCATCCGCTCCATGCCCATCCCCCTCCAGCATTGCCTCCAATACTAGCGCGTCAGCTGTCGCGCCCACTCCACGCACGCCACAGCATCCGTACCTCGCACACGTTCGCTAGCCTCGCTAACTCCGCTAGCCCCGCCTTCTATCCCCCATTCCTGAGCCCCATCTCTCAGTCCCGCCGATGCCCCCGAGCTAGGAGCTAGAAGCTAGCAGCTTGAAGCTTCTATCCCCCACTCCCTACTCCCTACTAGAATGCTTGCGTGATGCATTCTGTTTGGTTAGGTGAGTTTCTGGGCACGCTGGTTCTGGTGCTGTTGGGCAACGGCGTGGGCGCCAACGTAACGCTGCGCAAGTCGTACGCGGCCGATGCCGGCTGGATGGTCATCACCACCGGGTGGGGGCTGGCCGTGCTCTGCGGCATGCTGGTGGCGCAGGCCTTCGGCAGTCCCGGCGCCAACCTCAACCCGGCCATTACCCTGGCCGCCGCCATCAACAGCGGCAGCTACGCCAGCCTGCTGAGCATGTGGTCGGCGCAGTTTCTCGGCGCCATGGCCGGCGCAACGCTGATGACGCTGCACTTTGCGCCGCACTGGGCGCTCACTGACGATCCGGCGGCCAAGCTCCGCGTCTTCTGCACCAACGCCGCTGTCTACAATCCCGTCGCCAACATCTTCAGCGAGATGGTGGGCACCGCGGTGCTGGTGGTTGTCGCGGGCGCAATCTTCTCCCGCGGCGTCTCGATGACTGGACCCGCAGCCGGCGTGGGCCCGTGGCTCGTGGCCAGCCTCGTCTGGGGCATCGGCCTCTCGCTCGGCGGCACCACCGGCTACGCCATCAACCCCGCCCGCGACCTGGGCCCGCGCCTGGTCCACACGCTGCTGCCCATCCCCGGCAAAGGCAGCTCGAACTGGCGCTACGCGCCCATCCCGCTCATCGGCGACCTGGCCGGCGGTGCGCTGGCCGGGCTGCTTCTCCACTACGCGCATCTCTAGCGCGGAGTGTCTGCTATCGTGCCTCCATATACAAAATGGCTCTCGCGCATCTCCTCATGCTGGTCGTTGCGGCAGGGGTGGCCATACTAGGGTGGTGCATGGCACACAACCCAACTCGAGTTCTGCGTGTCTTCACTCTCGGAGTGGAGCCTGCATTTGGGGGAAAATTCGTAGCCGCTTTTCTGAAAATCTGTGGGTGGGTATTCTGCAGTGTCATGAGCGCCGGCGTGGTCCTCTACGCGATCCTCAGCATCTTGGATATCATCCACGGAAGATAGCCCCTCGGGTTCCCACCGCAGCGCCCGAGTTGTATCCTTCTGTTGTCCGCAGTCTTCCTTCATGCCATCGCGAAAAGAGTCCTCCGTGCCGGAAACCGTTCTCCAACTCGATCCCCGCGACAATCTCCTGGTGGCGCTCACCAACCTGGACCTCGGAGCGGTGGTCCGCTTCGGCCAGTCGTCCTGCACCCTCACCGAGTCCATCCCCGCCAAGCACAAGCTGGCGCTCGTCGATCTCAAGCCCGGCGACCTCATCTATCTCTACGGAATGGTGGTCGGCGAAGCGGTGGAACCGATCCGCCGCGGCGGCCTCATCAGCACCCGCAACGTCCGTCACCGCGCCGCCGACTACTCCGCCGAGCGCAAGCCCGCGCCCATCGCCCTGCCCGATCCCTCGCCCTGGGCCAGCCGCAGCTTCCTCGGCTACCATCGCGCCGACGGCCAGGTGGGCACGCGCAATTACTGGATCGTTCTGCCCCTGGTCTTCTGCGAGAACCGCAACGTGGAGCAGATGCAGCAGGCTCTGGAGGAGGAACTCGGCTACGGCCGCGCTAACAACACCTATCGTCAGCACGTCCGCGAGCTGATCGCGCGGCGCAAATACGGAGACGCGGCAAATGCGATCGGCATTGCCGAGGCGGGCGCCGCGTTCCGCGCCCAGCGCCTCTTCCCCAACATTGACGGCGTCCGCTTCATCACCCATCAGGGCGGCTGCGGAGAAACCCGCCAGGATTCCCAGGCGCTTTGCGGCCTGCTCGCCGGCTACATCCACCACCCCAACGTCGCCGGCGCCACCGTGCTCAGCCTCGGCTGCCAGAACGCGCAGGCCGGCCTGCTCATGGACGAGCTGCGCGCCCGCGATCCCCAGTTGCGCAAGCCCGTGCTCTTGGTTGATCAGCAGAGCTCGGGTCACCAGACCTCGCTGATGACCCAGGCCCTCGACAAGACCTTTGCCGCGCTCGCCGAGGCCAATCGCGCCCAGCGCCGTCCCGCGCCGCTCGCCGCGCTCACCGTGGGCCTGCAATGCGGCGGTTCCGACGGCTTCAGCGGCATCTCCGCCAACCCCACCGTCGGTTACGTCTCCGATCTCGTCGTCGGCCTGGGCGGCAAGACCATCCTCTCCGAATTCCCGGAGCTGCACGGCGTCGAGCAGGAGCTGATCAACCGCTGCGCCTCTGACCAGCTGGCCCAGCGTTTCCGCGACCTGATGCAGCGCTACCAGGCCCGCGCCCGCGCCGTCGGCTCCGGCTTTGAGGCGAATCCCTCGCCCGGCAACATCCGCGACGGCCTCACCACCGACGCCATCAAGTCCGCCGGAGCCGCGCGCAAGGGCGGCACCGCGCCCGTCACCGGCGTCATCGACTATCCCGAGTACGTCTCCGCCCAGGGCCTCACGCTGCAGTGCACGCCCGGCAACGACGTCGAGAGCGTCACCGCGCAGGTCGGCGCCGGCTCCAACATCGTTCTCTTCACCACCGGCCTCGGCACGCCCACCGGCAATCCCATCGCGCCGGTGGTCAAGATCGCCACCAACGCCGCCACGGCCGAGCGCATGAGCGACATCATCGACTTCGACGCCGGCCCCATCGTCACCGGCGAAAAGACCATCGCCTCGGCGGCCGCCGAGCTATTCGAACTAGCCCTGTCGGTAGCCGGCGGCGAGCGCCTCAGCAAGGCCGAGCTGAACGGCCAGATCGACTTCATCCCCTGGCGCCGCGGCCTCTCGCTTTAGGCGCAGATTTTTCTCCATTGTCATCCTGAGCGAAGCGGTGCGAGCAATCCATCCGGATTGCTCGCACCGCGGAGTCGATGGACCTGCCTTTTCTCTTTTATTGAGCACAATGGTTTCCCTTAAGGCACGGATGCTTCAACACAGCTACTCCAGATACGAAGCAATCACCGCCAGCGCCGCGATGGCCGCCGTCTCCGCGCGCAGAATGCGCGGTCCCAGCGACGCCGCTTTCCATCCATTGGCGTCAAACAGCGCCTCCTCGTCCGGAGCCCATCCGCCCTCCGGCCCGATGGCGACTGTCAGCGCCGGCATCTCTTCGGCGGCCGCGTCCATCGCCTCGTCCAGCGCGTGGCGCAGCGTGGTGGTGCGTTCCTGCTCGGCCAGCACGATGTGGGTGCCGTCGGACGCCGCCCGCACCCGCGCCGCCAGTCGAACTGGTTCGTAGATCAGCGGCACATCGGAGCGCCGCGCCTGCTGCGAGGCTTCGTGCACGATCCGCCGCCAGCGCTCGACGCGCCTGGCCGCGGCCTGCGCCAGGTGCTTGTCCGTCCGCCGCGCAATCACCGGGGCCACCGCCGCCACGCCCAGCTCCGTCGCCTTCTCCAGAGCCCATTCCATCGCGTCGAACTTGTACACGGAGAGCACCAGCATCACCGGCAGCGCCGGATCGGCCTTGAGCTCGGCCATCAGGTTGAAGCGCACCTCCTGCGGGCTGACCGCGGCCACCTCGGCGTGAAAAACGTGCCCGCCGGCCACCACATCGCTGCGCATGCCCGGCTGCGCGCGCAGCACGCGGGCCATGTGTTCGGCCTGCGCGCCCACGATGGTTGCGGTCGCTTCATCCCAGTGTTCGGCAATCCAGCGGCGGCGGCTCACCATTCGGCCTTCCGTTCCTTCCTGCACAAGTGTAATCCCGTTGCGCAAGCCCGGCGCGCATCTCCGCGATACGCGCATAAACACTGAGGGGGACGCTTTAGAGCGCCCCCCTCTGTGTTGCCTTTTGTTGATGGTTAGAACTACTTCTTCTTCGCGGCCTTTTTCGCGGCTTTCTTCGCGGGGGCCTTCTTGGCGGGTGCCTTTTTGGCTGCCTTCTTGGTTGCCATTTGCCTATTCTCCCTTTTCGATGAGTTGCATCGATTCTGCAATACTTATATTGCAGTTGATGAATGTATAGATTTATGAATCAACGGTGTCAAGAAAAAAACGACGTGGTGGTGGAAAAATGGTCAACAATTTTTTCGTCTTGCATCCAGCGCCGTTTCAAGAAATCGAACTTCACCGGCCCGCATTTGCGATCAATTGAACTCGCGAGTGCGCCTGAATCGGGAAGATTGCAGACCTCTCTGCCCCCTCATCGCTTCGCGCGCAGCGTGATACATGCGGCGCCCGCGCGCCCGCGCTGTTCGCGCGCATAGGCTCCATCCCCGCATGAATAGCGGCTTCCATGGCCCTCGTCGCACGGCGGCGAAGTGCGCGCGGGCTGCTTCTATTCACCGCTCGCTTGCTTCTGGTACACTCGCTTCAACTCTCTCCTCATGCTTTTCAAGGTCCTCAGCGCGGCGGTTTACGGCATCGATGCCAACCTCATCGATGTCGAAGTGGACTATAGCGGCGTCCCCTCCGACAAAGATATTTTTCATACCGTGGGCCTGCCGGACGCGGCGGTGCGCGAGAGCCGCGACCGCGTGCGCGCCGCCATCAAGAACTCCGGCTACATGATCCCGCCCACCTTCGTCACCATCAACCTCGCTCCCGCCGACCTCAAAAAGGAGGGGTCGGGATTCGACCTGCCCATCGCCATCGGTATCCTCGGCGCCTACGGCGCTCTGCGCGTCGATAACCTGAGCCGCTTCCTGCTGGTGGGCGAGCTGGGACTCGATGGCAGCCTCCGGTCCGTTCCCGGCATGTTGCCGGTCGCCATCCTGGCGCGCGAGAAGAATATCCCCAACCTCATCTTGCCTGCCGCCAACGCCGCCGAGGCCGCGGTCGTCGAGGGAATCAACGTTTATCCCGTCTCCTCGCTCTCTGATGTGATCGACCTGCTCAACAGCTCGGTCGTCGGCGTCATCCAGCGCGAGCCCTACCGCATCGACAGCGGTGAGCTGCTCGGCGCGCTGCTGCAGTTCTCCGTGGACTTCTGCGATGTGCGCGGCCAGCAGACGGCCAAGCGCGCTCTGGAAGTGGCCGCGGCCGGCAGCCACAACATCCTGATGATCGGCCCGCCCGGCTCCGGCAAGACCATGCTGGCCAAGCGCCTGCCTTCGATTCTTGCCCCCCTCACCTTCGAGGAAGCGCTGGAGACCACCAAGATTCACTCCGTCGCCGGCGTGCTCGATCCCGCCGCGGGCCTGGTAACGCAGCGCCCCTTCCGTTCGCCTCATCACACGATCTCAGACGCCGGCCTCATCGGCGGCGGCATCGTGCCCCGCCCCGGCGAGGTCTCGCTGGCGCACAACGGCCTGCTCTTCCTCGACGAGCTGCCGGAGTTTCCCCGCAATGTCCTCGAGGTGTTGCGCCAGCCGCTCGAGGATCACACCGTCACCATCGCCCGAGCCTCCATGTCGCTCACCTTTCCGGCGCGCTTCATGCTCGCCGCGGCCATGAATCCCTGCCCCTGCGGCTACTTCAACGACAAGTCCCGCGAGTGCATGTGCACCCCGCCCATGATCCAGCGCTACGTGGCCAAGATCTCCGGCCCGCTGCTCGATCGCATCGATATTCATATCGAAGTTCCCGCGGTTCAATATAAGGAACTGCGCGGCTCGGCCGCGGCCGAGGGCTCGGCGCAGATTCGCGCCCGTGTGCTGGCCGCCCGCGAGCGCCAGCAGCACCGCTTCCGCAAGCGCGGCGAAAAAATTTACTCCAATGCGCAGATGACCACCCGCCAGATCCGCGTCTACTGCGAGCTGGGCGCCGACGCCGAGCGCCTGCTGGAGCGCGCCATGCAGCAGCAGGGCCTGACCGCCCGCGCCCACGACCGCATCCTCAAGGTCGCCCGCACCATTGCAGATCTGGAAGGCGCAGAGAACCTCAGCGTCTCCCATCTCGCCGAGGCCATCCAATACAGGACGCTGGACCGCAGCTACTGGGCGTAGAAAAGCAGCGGTCAGTGATCAGGGGTCAGGGGGTCAGCTGACAGCCTTCGCCATGAAGAATGTCAATTTGAGATCGTTTGAGCTCGCTTCCAAAATGCGAATGCAGCACAATCCCAGAGAAAGCTCGGGACTGATCACTGACCACTGTCCACTGATCACTCACTCTCGCTACCTTCGATTCTAAGGAGCCTTTAATCCTCCACCGATAACCCGAATCCGTGCGGCAGACGCATCTTCCGCACGCCCGCAACTGCGCGGAGGTCGCCATCAACGAGCCGGTGATCAGCTCCCTCCTGGACACACTCTTCTTTGCCGTCCCCGTCTTCGGATTTTTGTTCCTCTCCCTCTTTCGCCTGGACGAGATGCTGGTCGCTCCCCGGCACGGCTACCATCCCGGCGGCCACAGTGCGGGGTGGACGCGCACGGCAAGCCCATCCTCTGCGATCCCGACGGCCGGCGGGCGCCCCACCGCGCCGCCCGACCCGAAAGCAAGACGGCCCGCAAGCAACAAGCAAGGTTCCGGCGCCGGCCAATCACCTGTTTCACCAATCAAAATGCGCTGTTTAGGGTTCGGACTCGCCCCTGTATCCACTGCCGGACCCATACCCAAAAACCGGAGGATCCTCTATATCGAATTGGAAATAAAGGGCTTGCCAGCACTATCCTGTTGGTTCCCCAGGGGCGGAAATTGCCTTCTCCCCCGCAAAAAAGCAGTTGACCGGTGGCAGGACTGGGTATAGAGTCAAAATTGCCATCCACGAAGACAGATTGCACTGTGCAATGGCGTGTCTCTCTGTCGTTTCCTGCATCTTACTGAGCTGAGGCTCAATTCTGGATGCCCCCTCACGCTTAGCTGTTCGCCGGGAAGGGGAGAGGGAACATGAGTTCTCTGGACGGCAATGTGGATCCCAACTGAGGCGTGAGGCCTGTGGAAGACGCGCGAAAGTGCGTCAAATTTCTGAACTGTATCCATGGTTGGCGCGTCAAATAAGGGAGCCGTATTGGGGGCAGCCCTGGCTTGAATTGGCTCCCCGGCTGTACCGGTGGGAACGGGAATGTCCCCTCCGGGCAGGTTTTTTGAGATGAAGGAGAAAATCGCAATGCGTTCCGATTTGGTTTTTGGGGCACTTTCTCATGTGTCCAACCGCTACCAGCTCTGCCAACTGGCCAGCAAGGCAACCCGCAAGCTGCACAAGCCGAATACACGGCTGCAGGATACGGCGAATGAGGTTCTTGCCCGCTTTCATGCTACGAATCCCAGCGCCATCCAGCCGGCAGCGACGCCCGCGGCCCAGCCCGTGGAACGCCGCCGCGCCGCCTGAATTTTGTCTTCATACGCTGTACCTTTAAGCCAGGCCGCAGTTTCCATACGATTTGAGCCGGGGAAACTGCCTCCGGCCTCTCTTTCCATCCTTCGTTTATGATTGGGTCACGCTTCTAGCCCGGCCGGCGCCGGCAAGTTGTTCAACTCCCATCCTGTTTTTTCCTGGAGTTCTTCCCTCTCCTTCATTTCCTCACTCCCATCCCTACCTGTTGCAGGTGAACATGACCATCGCAGAACTGAAAGAAAAGAACATCACCGAACTGAGCCGCATTGCGCGCACCCTCGAGATCCCCGGCACCAGCGGCCTTCGCAAGCAGGATCTGATCTTCAAGATCCTCCAGGCGCAGAGCGAAAAGGAAGGCCACATCTTCGCCGAGGGCGTGCTGGAGATCCTGCCCGACGGCTACGGCTTCCTGCGCTCGCCCGACTACAACTATCTGCCCGGCCCTGATGACATCTACGTCTCCCCCTCGCAGATCCGCAAGTTCGATCTCAAGACAGGCGACTCCATCAGCGGCAACGTGCGCCCGCCCCACGAGGGCGAAAAGTACTTTGCCCTGGTCAAGATCGAAGCCATCAACTTCGAGTCGCCCGAGGAGACCCGTAACAAGATTCTCTTTGACAACCTCACCCCGCTCTATCCCCAGGAACGCATCAAGATGGAGACGGTGCGGGAGGGCATCAGCGCCCGCGTGATGGACCTGCTCACGCCGGTGGGCAAGGGGCAGCGCGGGCTGATCGTCGCTGCGCCGCGCACCGGCAAGACCATGTTGCTCCAGTCGCTCGCCAACTCCATCACCACCAACCACCCCGAAGTCGTGCTCATCGTGCTGCTCATCGACGAGCGGCCCGAGGAGGTCACCGACATGCAGCGCTCGGTGAAGGGCGAGGTCATTAGCTCCACCTTCGACGAACCGGCGGCGCGCCATGTCCAGGTGGCTGAGATGGTCATCGAAAAGGCCAAGCGCCTGGTCGAGCATAAGCGCGACGTGGTCATTTTGCTCGACTCCATCACCCGCCTGGCCCGCGCCTACAACACCATCGTCCCGCCCTCCGGCAAGGTGCTCTCCGGCGGCGTTGACTCCAACGCCCTGCAGCGGCCCAAGCGCTTCTTCGGCGCCGCCCGCAACATCGAGGAAGGCGGCTCGCTCACCATCATTGCCAGCGCCCTGGTAGATACCGGCTCGCGCATGGACGAAGTCATCTTCGAGGAGTTCAAGGGCACTGGCAACATGGAAATCATCCTCGACCGCAAGCTGGTCGACAAGCGCGTCTTCCCGGCCATCGACATTCAGCGCTCCGGCACCCGTAAGGAGGAGCTGCTTATCCCCAAGGAAGACCTGCAGCGCATCTGGATTCTCCGCAAGGTGCTCAACCCGCTCTCGCCGGTCGAGGCCATGGAGCTGCTCATCAGCCGCCTGGAAAAGGTCCGCAATAACGCCGAGTTCCTGACCAACATGAACCAGTTGTAGTCGCCTCACCCAAACTTGCTTTCATCCTTGCGGCTTTCTTCTGTCGCAAGGGTGAAAAGCATCGAACCTGATGGCGCGCAGGCGCCGGCTGCCGCACCGCAGGTGTCGCCGGCTGCCGCACCGCAGGTGCCGGCGGCTGCCCACCGCAGGGGCGCAGCAAATCCTGGAATGATGAAACAAAAACTGATCCTCGGTGTACTGCTTGCGCTCGCCGGCGCCGCCTCATGCCCGGCGCAGGACCAGGGCTACTGGCGCCAGGCCAGCAGCACCGCAAAGGCGATCACCGGCGACATCGTGATCTCCAGCAAAACGGTGACGCTCGACTTTTTTGCATTCCCGCTCGTTCCGGTGCGCGCGCTCAAAGCGGCGGAGGTGGGGGCGGTCTTCGACGCGGACGTGAACATCGGCCCCGCGGGGGCGCTGTATCGAATCAACATCCCGGCCAGCCGGCGCCTTCTGCACCACAATACGCTCTGTGGCGGCGACGATACCGAGTGGATGGCAACGTTTGTCTCCGGCAAGTCGCTCCAGGTGGCCTTCTTCTCCGGAGATGACCCGCCCGTCTTCACTTTTGATGCCATCTCGCACTCGACTGCGCTCTGCGGAACCTTTATCTACGCGCGATGAAGCAGGCGACGGCGCCTTCCCTTGCCGCCTTCCCACAAGACGCCAACCGCTGGTAAACTAGAGAAGTTGTGGGGCTGTAGCTCAGCTGGGAGAGCGCCTCGTTCGCAACGAGGAGGCCAGCGGTTCGATCCCGCTCAGCTCCACCAAAGATTCAACGACTTGCAGAACACCCCCCACTCCCCAACCGAGGATTTGTGACATCGTTCCCGACGTAATGGAAGACCGTATACCTGTAAGCGATCAATATCGCTATTAAGCGGTTCCCCCCAATTTGCTCACCCAAAGAAAATCTTCGAATCCTCAAATTTAGAGTTACCATGTTTTGCAGATCGAGGTGACTGCAGTGCGTGTGCCTCTTCTCTGCATTTTCGTTTTGACCTTCACAGTTTCCTGCCCTGCACAGAACGCTCTGCCAAAGGTGTGGAGGTCTTTTACAAGCAGTAACGGCTTTTCTGTTAAATATCCGAGCGGTTGGAATCGAAGGGGGATCTCCAAAGACCGCCTGACAATTGTGAGTTCTAAGGGCGGGGCAGAAGGAATTGTGATCGGAAAAGGGCAAGCAATGATCTCTGTAGTAGAGGCATCTCAATCATCCTTGACGCGGGTGATTGACCATTACACTCAGCAGGTGGATATTTTGTCGAAGCGAGATGTTCTTAATACAGACAGAGGAAATCGAGCATGTCACACTCTGAGAGAAATCGTCTCAAAAGAAGCCGCTGTGCCGCCGGAGGATGTGCCGGGGCATGTTCCTTATATGATCAACACAGCGTTCTTCTGTGAAGCAAAGACACATGTGTATGTTACGGTATTGAGAAATTATGAAGACGACAAGAACCAGGGATTATACCAAGGGGTTGCTTTAGAAGTAGCGAAGAGCCTGAGTGTGGACAAGTAGGACGCAGTCTTGCCCCGAGGTAACCTTGCTTCTTCTCCTTGTTGTAGTCGAATTTGTAGCGGTCAAAGCACCCAAGAGCCACAAAGATCAATGAAGATCGACGGCTTAATGGTAAGCTCTTCAATCCAAAGCGCTTATTTTCACTCAAATTCAACAGGCTTCAATAAACGGCAAAATCGGCTTTGGGAGCAGAGGGTCGGGGGTTCAAATCCCTCCGCCCCGACCAACGAAGTCAGTCGGCAAGACATCCCGAACTTTCATCCGATTCGACGTTTGTCCTCCGAATTGCGACCAACCCTGAGCCAGTTCCTAGCGATTCCTCTTGTTGTCCCCATTTGTTGTCCCCATTTGTGCAACAAGCTCGCGCTCTCTTACGGAGCAAATACAGCCGAAATCACTGGGACAACTTAGGTCACATGTCAGGGATTCTTACTCAGCCGCCGGTAGTACTCGGCCACCGACTCCTGATAGCCGGCCGGAACTGTATTGGGTTTCCCGGTGCGCGCATTGGTCGCGGCTTTATCGCGCTGCAACTGGAGCTCCAGCTTGTCGACGGAGCTGAGCAGCTCACGGTGCATCTGCTCCACCATCGCCGGATTGCCGGGGAAGCGGCTGGGATCGAGGCGCTGCATCTGCCGCTCCAGGTTGGCCACATCCTGCGCGGCCTGGGGATCGTCGTTGACCATCTGGCGGAGCTGGTTCAGATCGCGCATCCCCTGCTCGATGGTGCGCTCGGAGTCCGCGGGATTGCCTGAGGCATCCGTAGGCGCAGCCTGTTGTTGCCCTCGGGCCCGCGGTGTGTTGCTGCCGGTATCGAAGTTGCCCCACACCCTGCCATCGGCGCCACCTCCACCGTTGCGGGTATCGCCGCTCAGGCCGTTGCTTACGTTGCCGCGTACATCGCCGCGTGCGCCTGGGCCCTGTCCGGAACGGCTCAACGGCTGCTGACCGACTGCCCAAGCCGGTTGCCGACCATTTTGCCCGTTCCCGCCCTGTCGCTGGCCGTTATAGCCGTTCGCGCCCGGCTGTAGCCCGCTGCGCCCTTGCCCATTGGCGCTTGCGGATTGCTGGCTGGACCCCCGGCCATATTGCCCATTCCTATCCTGCCCGCTTTGCCCGGCCTGTCCATTGCTGCCGCCTTGCGCTCGCGCCATCGCCTCGAGTTCGCTGCGCAGCCGCTCCGAGCGCACCGAGTAGAACACCTGCAACAACAGCGCCCACAGCATGTACTCCGGCGCAATCGACGGCCGCCCCGACTCCGCATACAGCGCGTCGAACTCCGGGCTGAGCCTCCCCAGCACCGCGTCGGTCAGCTTGCGCACCCCCGCAGCGGGTGATCCTGCGGCACACGCTGCTCCAATGAAACATAGCTGAACATCCCGTCCTGAACCCGCTCGTCTCCACGCATACCTATAAGACCAACAGACGCCGTACAACACCGCAGACGGTGTACCTATTTCAACAAGTTCCTAGAAGGCCCGTAAGCGCACCGGGCCAGGCCGGCTGACCCTCACCGAAGACGCGCGGCGGCCATTCTTGGCAATTGCAAATGCGCGATGAGCGTTTTCAAGAACAGAACTGTCCCCGCCAGATGGCACCCGCTCTGGGGCGGAGATCCGCCGTTGCTTTTGGCGCATTCCGCAATTCCCCAAACGCTCAATCTCCACATAGGCGGTTAGGCTCCGTCCTTCGTGCCATCCCTCTCTGTGCTGCGACTGGATCTCTGACCCGATCGTAATCCATGCGGATCATCCCCGCAGTGAGTAACCGCAAATGCTCTGCCTGTGCTGCCACTCTTTCCGCCGGTACGCAGGCAGGCATCGGCCATTCGCGAACCCTGCCAGTCGCGCGCTCGTTCTCCAGCGCCGGCCCGATTCGCTCAGCCGGCTGTGCACCGTATCCCAACAGCACAACCGCGCCCTACCACCCGTATCGCACCTCACTACCACTTAAGATGTAAGTCGCCAATGCATCCAAAAGCCATAATTGCGGCAGGATGGAAAAAATAGGTAAGTTCTGAAAACGATTGAAAGGAAGGCCCGCGATGCACACTTCCACTTGCACAGTGCGTATTCCACAGACAACGGCTGACAGGCTGCAGGGCGATTCTCGTCCCTCTGACCTGGTTTACCCTGCCATGACGGTCCTGGCCATGCTTCTGCTGTTGTACAGCTTATGGGTGTTTTGAAGGGGGGCGCATCACCCCCAATGCAGGAGATTGAGCCGGATATAAAGTATTGGCGCCCGGTCGATGACCGACGGCAAGATCGAGCCCGCAAAACGTTGTCTTCCCACTGGTCCACTTTGACGCCGCTCTTCGCAATTCGTGAAGATGCTTGCCAAAATCAGCTCTGATAACACCCTGGCTTGGTTCCAACATGCAGGGCATGCTCTATGCATCATGAAAACCGGTCTATTTGTCGGGACTCTGCCCGGCGCCAATTGACGTGCTGTTTTGGCCGGCGAAGGCCGCTTTCAATTTGACCGCGGTGCGATTGAGCGCATCTTCATACGCGGCGGGATTGTAGTTTCTTCCTCCCTTGATGAAGTCGTGGTCGGCTCCGGGATAGGTAACAAGCTCGAAGGGCGCATTGTTCGCCTTGGCGCTGGTTTCAATGGCAAGCGCGGTCTCGATCAGGCAGCAATTCTCGAAATGGTCAGACTCTCCCGCGAACATCAACACCGGGACGGAAATGCGCCTAGTGAAACCGGGAAGCCTGCTGGCAAAACCAGTGGCGGGGTACCACACGATATCAACTGCGACAACGTCGGGCCATTCTGAGCCGAGACCCAGCGAGAATCCGCCCCCGAGAGAAACGCCAACGAGCGCAACTTTGCCAGGCAGCGCATGCGGCGATTGCTGAGCGGCCTGAATGGCAGCACGCAGAGAACCACCCGGCGCTTTTGCGATTTTCCTGCCATCGCAAACGTAAACATCGTAGCCAAGAGCGGCGATGGCTTCGGAAAGGGCCTTGTCGTGCTTGGGGCCAGCGATTCCGGAGACGAAGACAACGACGTGACCCTTGCCCTGAGGAGGAGCAATCTCCTGCTGGGCGAGAGCACATGGGGTAAATAGAGCCGCTGCAAGCAGCGCAGCGGCAAGCGGGATGGGGTGGAGCGATGAGTTCATCATATTGTTCCCTTTCCCGGTTCGATTTCCATTACCAAGCGCGTGGTTCCCGTTTATTTCAGGTAAACGGGCTCGGAGAATGGGAGATCTGATGCACTTTTTGCCTCCCCACTAGCGCTACTGGTAGTTGCCGATGAGGACGAAGGGCGCCCAGTAGTACGGATGGGCGTAGCCGAGGCTGGCGTTCGGGGCCGTCGATGATTGCCCTACGGCTTCAAAACCGCGGCCGCTTCCGCTGCCCGGCGTGGCAGCTGAGCCGCGCAGGAAAGTGAGCTGTGCCTGGCGCAGCGCCTCGGCTTTGCCGGCGGCGGGATTTTTGAGCCATCTCGAGTAGAAATCGCTCATCAGTCGGCTCGTACTCAAGTCGTTCACGTCCCACAGAGTGGCGAGGACGGCTTCGGCTTCCTTTTGCTGGGCGACCATGCCCAGGCTGTCCATCTCGAAGCCGTTGCGGGACTTGTAATCCTTCGCCGTGCTGCAGGCCGAGAGAGTCAGCAGGCGCGTTCCGTGGAAGGTGACGGACGAGTCTTCCATCTCAGAGAGATTCCACTCGAAGCCGTTCGCGTCGCCCACGTTGTTGCCGCCCATGAGGAGGAAGGGTTCGTCGCCCGTGCCGGCAATGAGGACGAAGTGGCTGGCGATGTGGACGACGGGAAATCCGCTGCCGGGGCCGAGTTCGGTCTTCAACGCGGCCAGAGTGAACTGTTCGTCGGGCAGGATCTTTCCCTGCATGGGGCCGTGCGAGTCGGGGACGGAGGGATCATGGACAACGGAGTCGAGTTCGGGAATGACGCCAGGGAGGGCGGGCATCCCGTCGTAGCTCTTCGACAGGCCCATGGCCAGCGCCTTAGGCGGTTCGCCACTCTGGATGGGTACATCCGCGACATGGCCGTAACTTTCGGGCGTGAAGAGGACATTGTGGAAGCGCTCGACCATGTAATGGTTGCCGTCATAGAGCGCGCTGATAGGTACGTAGCGCAGCGCGTCGTCAAGCGACCACAAGAGCGTGGGGACGTTGCCTTGCGCCTCACTCGCCGCTTCGATGGTCTTCAGTTCGCCTTCGAGCGGGGCCATGATCATGGTGTAGAGCTGGTTCAGTTGCGGCCGTGGATCGGTCGAGGGCGAGGCAATGGCTTTGAGCGCCTCAAATGCCTTGCCGCGCAGATCGGCAGAGGAGGCGGGAAGTTCAAACTTTTTGCGCGAGTTCGCGGTGACGACGATCGCGTACGCGTGATCTTCCCCAAGCAGCACGCGGATTCCCATCACGTTGGGGCCGAGCCTGGCTAGCGAGCTTTGCAAATAGCTTGCAGTTGAGCCGACGGCGGCCGTGCCGGGAACGGATTGCTTGTCGAGCTCCGGGATGATCGTATTGTCAAAAGTATCGCGAATGGCCGACTCCGTCTGCTGTAGATTCGCGGCCAGCGATTTCAACTGCGCATCGTCGGCGGGGGTGTGTGCAGGCTCGGCGAGCAACTGAGCGAGTTGGAGATTCCATTCCTCGATGTCGCGCGCTTTCTTTTCGAGATCGGGCAGCATCGATTCAACTTTCTGCTGCGCGGCCGAGAGCTTGAGCGGCTCAATGGCGGCGCCGGCGCCCGGAGCGGAACCAGGGACGAGATCTTTGAGCTCCTGTTCCTTGAGGAGATCGAGAATCTGCTCTGCGTCGCCGAGGTGACCGGCTTCAACCAGCAGTTCGGCAAGCGTGCGATAGGCGCCGGATTTGGATTGCGCAAAGCCAGCCTGGAGAGCCTTGTCCAGGCCCGTGATATTTTTCCGAATCGATTGATAAGAGTTGACGGCTTCGAGTCCGAAGAAAATGGCTTCTTCAAGGCGATGCTGCTTACGGAAGCCCATCAGCAAGGAGGTCTCGATAGCGCCCTCCACCTCAGGATCGCCCACAGCCTTTGCCAGATATAAGGCGGCGAGAGCGCTGGCCAGCGAACTCTCGGGCTGCTGGAGCGCCGAGTAGGACCATGCAATCGTCATGAGGTCCTGAGCTTCGTTGCGCTGATCCTTGACTTCGCGCCAGATTGCCAGCGCCTGCAATTCGAGCTTCATTGCCTCGGCAGGTTCTCCCAGATCGGTATAATCCCTGCCCATGTTGTTGAGGGTCATGGCTTCGCCGCGGCGGCTGCCGGTCTCGCGAAAGATGGGCAGAGCCTGATTGGCGTGGTCGATCGCCTTGCGCGGCTGGCCGAGGTCGGCGTAGGCGCGGCCGATGTCGCTGAGGGCCAGCGCCTCTCCGCTGCGGTTGCCCACCTCGCGCCAGATGGGCAGCGCCTGGTTGTAGTAATCCATTGCGCTTTGTTGCTGGCCGAGGTCGCGGTAGAGGCGGCCGATGTTGTTGAGCGTGAGCGCCTCGCCCTGACGGCTGCCGATTTCGCGCCAGATGGCGAGGGCCTGGTTCAAGGACTCGAGGGCTTTCTGCTTTTGGCCGACCTCGGCGTAGGCCGGGCCCATGTCATTGAGGACGAGGGCCTCACCGGCGCGCTCGCCACCCTTTTGAAAGAGAGGCAATGACTGGCCGAAGTATTTGAGCGCTTCGAAGCCCTGGCCTTCGTCGGAATAGGTTCTGCCGAGACTGTCGAGCGTTCCCGCCTCGCCAACGGTACTGGCGGAGGAGATGGAAGCCGCCGAGGCGAATTTCTGTCTCGCGGCTTCGATTCTTCTTCCGATCCGGCCGGAGGGATGGGCCGGCGGGGCGGCTTGCGCCGATATGGAAGTGTCAGGGTTGTCGATGTCGTGCCAGATCTCCATGGCATCGTTCAGGTTCTTGAGCGCTTCTTCGCGCTGGCCAAGGTTGTTATAGACGCGGCCGATGTAGGTGAGCGCGTCGGCTTCGCCGGTGCGCTGGCCGATCGTCTGCCACAAAGGCAGAGCCTGGTTAAGAAACGACAGGGCTTTCTCCTCCTGCCCCAGATCGGTGTAGACCCGGCCCATGATGTTGAAGGTCATGGCTTGGCCCAGCAGACTGTTCGCTTTCTGCTCGATGGGAAGCGCCTCGTTGAGGCAGTCGAGCGCCTTTTGCAGCTGGCCGGACTCCCGATAGAACGAGGCGAGAACATTGAGGTAGATGAGCAGCTCGCGCCTATTGTGATCGGATCGGGCCTTTGCGACCTTCTGTTCGTACTGCGCGATGGAGTCCTGCAGGCTGGAAACCTGCGCGCCCGCAACAGCCAGCAGACACGCGCCGGCCAGGATCACGATGGCGATTCTGTTCCTGCGATTCATCGCATGCCTCACACCAACTGGAAGACTGCTGTAGCCCGCCGGCCCGTGATACAACGCGGTTTGCGCTGTTGATTGCGGCCCACCCTGCCAGGAACCGTTCTAATGTGAGCCACCAGAGCCGGATGCGTTCTTCCCGGAACCTGGTGAGGAGCCGGCCTTTTTGGTGCCGGAGCCTGAAGAAGAGCCGCCAGGAATGTCGGGGGGAGAGCCGGACGACTTGCCCTTGCCCGAGCCCGAGCAGGAGTCCTCCGCCGGCTTCACACCCACCCGCATTGAGGCATAAGTAACCCCGGGAACCGCCGTTTGCGCGCGTTGATCAAGCGGCAGGTTGGGATCTGCATCCTTGGCCACAAGGTAGCCTTGCGCCATGTCGAGATTCGGCAGGGCCTTAGACAGCTCCTCGACGTGCCTGCGGGGAACCATCAGATAGTCGCCGGAGACGAGGCCTATATACCGCGGCTCGCGGTCGGGATCGTCCAGCGCCTGTTGCGTCGCCACGGCAGTCGTCAGGTTCCCGGCCATTAGAAACTTGGTGCGGTCTTCCCAATAGCTGAGCGCCTCAGTAAAGGTGCTAAGAGCGGGAACGCTGATGGCAGGCAGGCTGACCATGGGAGCAGCGGCCTTGGCCCCTTCCATCATGACGTTCAGAGCCTTTATGAACATCGACTGCTGCGCGGCCTTAGATATGTTGACCGCCATCTTTCCTGTGCCCTTAGTAAGCAGGATCTTGCTGGTGCCCTGAGTTGCCTGTACCGACCGGAAGCCCATGTCGTCGAGACTGATCTTGCCGGCTGTGTTTGGAGAAATCGATGCGATGGCCGTCCATGCCAGGGGCGCCGCGACATTGATGAGAGGGTGAATCTGCGAGGTATCGATGCGCAACTGCGAAGCCTTTAGATTGGCCTCTCCTGCTCCCGGCCGGTATTGGGCAATGGCAATGCTGACCGTAACGTCGCCCTCGTAATCGAGCAGCTCCTCCTTTTCGATATCGGAGGCGTAGCGAAGTGCCTTCTTCTTGGTGCTGTACTGCAGATACTGCGTTTGCGCCTGCGGATCAGGAAGCTGATCTGCCGGTCCGCGTGTCGCAGCCTTGCTTCCGTAGTTCTCGCTATAGGGATTCACGGAGTCGAAAAAACCGTTCCAGAAGTCATACGAATCGTGCGGCAAATCCTCGGTGGGCGCCTGCGCGGGCGCGTTCTGGGCAGCTGCCATCTCAGGCAGCAGCGCGGCTAACAGACCGAATGCGGATGCATCGGCGAGGAAAAATCGGCGTGAAAGGGACATCTTTCTACCTCCATCGTGGCTGGCTGAGTAGATGAAACCACCGGCGGGTTTCAATCCTGGTTCGTGCGGCTTAATATGCCGCCTCCCGGGGAATACTGTGAACCGTGGTGATGCCAATGCCCCAGTTCGACGGTACTTCCCCAGAGAATCCTCGGGTTCCGGCGCTGGTCTGGTTCAGGAGCCGTTCCAGAGGCGATGCCGCTCCCTGCTCGCCGCGTCTGGCGACCCCTTCGAAGTTGAGCATATACGGGTCGGCCAGCGGCTGCTCCGTGCTGAGCAGGATCAGCGTGTCTACTCCGTAGGGCAGTCCAACGCGCAGAACGGGCGCGCCGGGCAGAAAGAACTGCCGGCCGGCGGCAGCATCGTTGGGAAACTGGTTTTCCGCGTTGCTGCGGGGATAAAGCACAGTCCCCTGGCCGTGGCAGTCGATGTCGAGCACATACACCCATCGACGGTCGAGGACGCGTGCGCTGGAAGTCAGGGCCATCCTCAACTCATCTCCCTGGCGTGCTGTCTGGTCTGCGGCCAAGGGAATTTCGCTTGTGGAAGGAATCAAGGCCAGGGAGTAGTAATCGTCGGTGGAAGCGCCGGCCGGGCTGTCGGCGAGTTCAAGCCATCCGTGAACCTTGGCAAGCAGTGATGCGTAGCGGTTCAGCAACGTGCTGCCTGGCTCGATCGCCGCGGCGCCGGCTACCGTAACCCAGTCGCTGCGCACCGGGTACTGCGAGGTGGCCGAGCAGCCCGGACTGCGAGCAGGCGCATTTGCCGCCGGCGGACCTGCCGCCAGTTCGCTCTTGTGGTACCACGCGTAGGCTGGGCCATCGGGGGTCAACACTCCGGTCAAAGCGTAATGCGCCACAGCCAGATTCTCGGCCGTGCTGACAGCGCTTCCTGTTCCGCTAGGAACGAGCTTTTGTGCCAGTTCCGAGGGCGGCGGCAGGTTCGCCCACAATTCCGCGCCGGCAGGTAGCTTGCGCCGCAGCGCCTCGGCGGTGAGAGGGGCGCCCAGCCTGATTGCCGTGGTGATGCCCGCCCTCAGCAGGATCCAGTTGGAGCCATCCCAGCTCAGCACATGCGTCCACGGCTGCTCTGCGGGATCCGTGACCAGGGCGGCTCCCGAGGCCCGCACCTGCGCCGCTGCAGCGAGGATCTCGTCCTGCGAAAGATTGGAGGGCCACAGCCAGACGCGCAACGGCGGCGAATCGGCAGGAACCCACTTGGTGAGCTCAAAAAGCTCGCCGGGTGCGACGCTGGAGTTGGCGGGTGAGACGACCTCAGCCGAGGACCGCACCAGACCCTGCAGGCTGACGACGCGAAGAGCGATGGTTTCGCCCTTGTTGTTGGGCTGCATCGCCGTGAATTCGCTCCCTGTTCCGACGCCGGAAACCTGTCCGATGTCGAGCGTCACCGTGCCGTCCTCGCCGGTGCCCAGCGCGGCGGCGCGGATCTTGCCCGCGGCCGCCGCCGCGCCTCCAAAGAGCGGCTGGTGGCGCCGCGCAGCTCCGGCATCGAGATCAGGCTCCTGATCGGGCACGTTGCTGCCCTCCAGAACCGCCCTCACGCGTTCGTAGACCAGTGCCGCGGGTGTGTCGGCGGGCAGAGTTTGCAGTGCCTCAAGCAGCGCTGCGGTGAAAGCTCCGTGCGGCTGTGGGTTCGAGCCGGTCAGCGGCATCTCCTTAGCGGTCTGGTCCTGCTGCGCGGCCGAAAAGACCAGCGCCGGGTTGTCGCCCCGCTCCGTGGGCGAGGGTCGCGGCTGGCCATCGGGCATCAGGTCCGGCGCCTCGTCGATGTCGCGCGGATCAAAAGCCAGAGCCCGCTCTCGGTAGACGGGCCCGATGCCCCGGCTTATTCCGCCGGAGTGGCAACTGTCGAAGATGACGGTGAGATGGACGCCCTTGTCCAGTGCGGCGTTGAAGATGCGCGTCATCTCCCGGTCGCGCACGTCGTAGCCGCCCTTGTATGCGTCGGAGGGCACCAGCGTGCTGTCGGCGTGCACATACCGGCCGTTGAGCAGGACGGTGAGCTTATTGCCCTTGCTGTTGACGCGCAGCGAGCCGTGACTGGCGTCGTAAAAGACCACCGTGTCGCCCTTGCGGGGAAGGTCGACGAGATACTTTTGCATGGCGGCGAGAATGCCGTCGCGCGTGGTCTCGCAGGCGGGCAGGATGGTAATTCCGGGCAGCGGGTGAGCCGGTGCGGGATTGGTAAGCAGCACAACTTGGCCGGCGGGAAAGCCAAACTTGGGGCTGGTGAGCAGATCGGCCATGGCCTGGGCGTCATTGACCGCGCCATCGAGATTCTGGAAGGTCCCCAGCTCGCAGCGGCCGTAGATGCAGCCGGCGGGATGCTCGGCCGTGGTGCCCGCGGGCTGATATATGTTGATGCCGATGAGCAGCGCGCGCTGCGTTTGCGCGCCGATAGGGATCGCGGCCAACGCACTGACCAGGGCAAACAGAGCGGCTACGTGCACCTTCATAAACGCACCGCGCTAGGGCTCTACTGTTGGTAGTTCCCAATCCTTTCATCCCTCGTCGATCCCATGAGCGCTGATGGGAACGCGGCTCGGCCCGGTATTGGTTCAAACTCTCCCCAGTGCTCGAATCGACCGGCTTCTTGCCTGAGAAACACCGCCAATCGTAAGAAGTTGTCCGGACCGCTTTTTCGCCCATTCTGTCAGGCGTCACCCTCAGCGGCGACAACCAGCCAGGGAAGAGAAACGGGGGCCCGGGAAACGGTTTAAGCCAGGATCATTATGGCTTCCTGGACGCCACAATTGTATTCACTGGGGCCGTTCTCGCGAGACATTTTTTCGAGGGTTTGTTTTCTGAGTGGCTCCATGTGTGCCAGAACAGGTCAATCGACTTATGGAAGCCTATTGAAATTTGTAGAAATTAAGTGGTTTTTCAATTGAAGTACTTGCACCGTATCAGCCGATCCTTGTTGAACTTTGTGGCTTCTGGGGCTTGGAGTGCGCCCTTTTGTGAGACAGGGGTGTAGTCGACAGTTCGCCGTTCGCTGCAAATTGCTTGGCGAACGGAGGCCCGTGTGAGAGAACTCGTTCCAGCGGAGGAAGCGGAGGCGGGCTCTGCTGGGGAGCAACCCACCAAGGAATACCTCGCCGAAACTCATTCCGATCCGTGGCCCGGGCGAGCCTCGCGCTCGTCCCGGCATGTTGGGTCCAGAACATCGGAATAGATTTCCCGATGCCTGGGAAAACTCATGCTCGCCGGCAGCCACCCGGCCTCCCGTTTGCTGCAGGCGTGCTGTGCTTCGAACTCCACCGGCGCCCTGCTCGACAGGCTCACCCATCACGTCCACATCCTGGAGATGAACACCGACTCCTACCGCCTCAAGCAAAGCCGCCGCAAACGCATCCCGCCCTCAGCCCGCTGAACCGTCCCCTACGAACGCGCTTCGGGGGAGAAGAGGCTCTGGAGCGTAGCGGAAGCGGCCCTCCTCCCCTGAAGACTCTACCCTCAACCCTCTGCTGGCTCCCTTTTCCTCCGCCCTACTGGACTACTTTTATTCCGCCCTTGACAGCGTGGGCGCAAGAACCCCTCGCTCCGGTCGCGGTCAATACCGGTGTAAGTTCAGATGCCCGTGAAAGCGTTGAGGACGCGGTAACAAGGGCCGAGGTGCGAATGAATTCCCGGCGCGTCATTTCGAGTGGGTCACTCATCTGCTTTCCTCCACGCATATAGCTTCATCGTAGTGTCTCGCTAGCCACTTCGCTTCTCCACCGCAAAATAGGGCTGATTGGATAGCGTCTTGTTGAACCCCGGATGTATCCACCCTTTCCCCGCCGTGTCCTGCAGCTCAAAGTAGTATTCCAGCGGATATTCGCTCTCCGTGTATTCAGCAGGGATTGCCGCCGCGTATGCACCATTCCCAGCGTTTGCATCGACAACTCTCCATCGTTCCGCCTGGTTCACGTGCCGGTAGCGCAGCCGCACCGCTCGCACGGCTTGTCCGCCCTCGCCCCCGGAGACCGTAAGCGACAATGCGAGCGCCTGCCCCGGGGTAAAGCGGCGCGGCGCGGTATGGGCGCATGTGATGCGAGTCTCCTGCGGTCGTCTGAGCGCCGTCATCGCCTCATCGATGGCGGACCCGCGATGCGGGCTTTCGACAAGATTCGCTTGTACCTTGGCCTTCATCGCCACTAAGTCGGCATCGATTCCAGGCAGCCTATCGCTCCAATGCCCGCTGCGCCTGGGTATGCTGCCATACGACACGTTCGCGCGATACACGCTACGCGGACGTTCGGCCATTGCCGCCCATGCGTCCCTCGCCTGCTGATAATGCACGATTGCCTGCTCGCCAGCCTCCGGATCGGCCGATCCCTCAAAGACCTCGTACAGCACGGCGCTACGAAGTTTGTGCGCGAAAAAGGTCCCCAGTCCGATTTGGATATCGACATCCTCTTCGATCCTGCGGAACGTGATGCTGCTCCGCGATTGCACCGAGCGCCTTGCCTCATCGAGCGCCAGCCGTGACGCTACCACGCACTCCTCCACCCGCTGCGCGACCTCCAGGGGCGAGTATTTTGCGTCGGGCTCATGCGCCACAAGGGCTTGCACATACTCCACAACCGACGAAAACAGCTGCGGATCCAGCGGACTTACGGTGCCGAAACGCTTTGGGGACGGAGTGTCTCCGTACGGAGAGGGCTCGCTGCCGAGAACAATGGGCATATTCGTCGGCATTTCGTACCACAAATCGTGGTTACTCGCCGAAGGCAAATGAGCCGACGTCAGCAGAGCAAGAATACGGCTGGCATGCGCCAGTGATTTTTCCGTTGCTTCTGCCCCGGCGCCGAATTCGGAACGAAGGTATCGCCGCCACGTTTCAGGGTTGGCGTCCGGATCGTAGAGCTTGCGTCCCCACACACGATAGTAAAGCTCATACTTTTGCCAATCGTTCTCCGGAGTCAGCGATGTATCCGCATACGCGCAACGCCCTCCAGCCATCCCAGAGCCTTCTCGTCCTTTGAATGTAAGTGGCTCCATCAGATCAAGACCGGCCGCACCACAGAAGCTCGCCGTGCGCGCATAGCCGGCGATCGTCTCTGGATCGACAGAGAGCAGGTGCCGCTGTGTTCCCGGCCAGAGGCGAAACCACAACCGGTAAGGTGCACCCTCGCGCAGGAAATCGGCATAGCCATAGCGCGTAAAGCTGCGCGATCCGCTGCTGAATTTGAAGGGTGAGAACTCAGCCTTCGCGAGGTCCTGGCGGGGAATTTCAAGCGCGCGGATGTCGGCTTGCTGATATCCAAGGCTCTGGTGCTCGGCTGAAAACTTGGCCCCGAGTTTCACGGACATTCCGGTTGAAGTGGCAATGTCAATCATCTTCTGATCGACGCCTTTGGCGTGCATGTCGATTTCTATCGTGCGGCCGGCATTCGAAAGCGCTTCAAAGAGTGTCTGCCAGAACGGGTAGCTTCCTTCCGGGATCCCACTTTCTCCGTGTACTCGCAGCGTCAGTCCCTCAATTTCCGGGCACGCTTTCAGAATTATGGCGAGTGCATCACGACAGTAGTTCGCGTGGGTTTCTGGACTAAGACCCTCAATTCTGTGGTACGCTTGCGGGCTGTCTATCCACTGATAGGCATGCGTCCAGATGCCCAATTGAAACTGCAGATCGCGCGCGCCCGTCTCCGCCGCGATGAAACGCAGCATATCGAAGTTCCGCTCTCGCTCCTGTTTGCTCAGCGGCACCGCCGAGTCCAGCCTTGTGCCGTCCGGAGCGGCAAGTTGCATCACGCGCACCTTCGGATAGCCTGGCACATCGACTAAGTACGGGTAGGCGAAGTAAAAGTAGTCGTCCGTGATGCCGCGAGGAAAGTCATATTCCAGCCCGAATGCGAGAGTGAAGCGGTTGAAGCGGCTGGCGACCAGCCGGTCCAGATATCCGCTCCAGAAGGCCTTCCGGGAATACCAGGGAATGTCCTCTAATTCAGAGCAGAAATAGCGGCTTACGCATCTCACCTCATTCGCAGGCTTCTCTTCGATCACCCTGGCCGGGTGCAGCGCCGCTATCGGGTCTGCACCGAACCGCACCCTCTCAGCCAATTCGAGCAGTCCGTACATGAAGCCGCGCGTATCTTTCGCGGCCACCAGAGTTGCCGGCGACTGCCCTGCGCGGCCTGGGGACAGACGCAAGCTCTCGGAAGCCGTGAGCGCCGCGGCGCGCGGGAATCCAGCAGCGTATCGCGATTCCTCGCCTGCAACCACGACGCAGAAAGTAGCGCCGCTGGCCGCCTCTGCCGAAAACACAGTTTCGCACGAGATATCTTTCGCAGCGAGCGCGCCGCGAAGCTGTCCGGCGGCTCTCCTGACCGGTTCGCTCGAAGCCGCCGCGTTCTCCGAATCCACGATCAGCACTACACGTCCAGCGCCCTTGGCAAACGCCGAAGATGATAATCCGATCGCGCTGGCGGCACCGGCCAGCTTAAGAAAATCTCTGCGCGCGACCTCACGAGCGGCTTCAGTTTTCATCCTTGGAATTCCTCAAGACAAATCGCGCATTTATCCTACAGGGGACGGCGCACCTTGGGCAGTGGTTGTGCGGATTCGTCAGGATTAGCCCTCGTCAACACGCTTTGCGCCAGGTTTCGCCATCTCCGGCCAGATCACAGGCAAACCCGAGATCAAGGCCAGCGGTTCGATCCCGCTCAGCTCCACCAAAATCTCTCTCAGAGGCAAAAAACGCGGCCAGCAGCCGCGCTTTTTCTGTTTGATGGAATCGCCCTGTCCAACGAGGGGTGGGCCTTCTCACTTCCCTCTGCACGCGCTCTGCTTTTCTAGCACCGCCAGCTCCGCTTGCCCCGCTCGCTCCGCTAGTTGAACAAGTCCTTCACCTTCTCCAGTAGCCCCGGAGCCGTCGGCTTGTTGTCCACGCTCATCGATTCGCCCAGCTTCGCCACCAGCTCCCGCTGCGCGCGGTTCAGCTTGCGTGGAATCTGCACCAGCACCTTCACGATCAGATCGCCGGTTCCCTTTTCGTTGAGGTAGGGAACGCCGCGTCCTCGCACGCGGATCTCCCGCCCGCTCTGCGTGCCCTCAGGAATCTTCAGGTTCACCGGCCCGTCGATGCCGGCGATCTCGAACTCCGCGCCCAGCGCAGCCTGGGGAAAGCTGATGGGGATCACGCAGCGTAGGTCGTGCCCGTTGCGCTCGAAGAGGTCGTGCGGCCGGATGGAGAGCACCACGTACAGGTCGCCGCGCGGACCGCCACCGCGCCCGGCGTCGCCCTCGCCGCCGTAGCGGATGCGCGTTCCCTCCTCCACGCCCGGCGGCACCTTCACCGCGAGCCTGAGTTCGCTGGCCGTACGCGTCTCGCCGCGGCACGTCTTGCAGGGATCGCCGATCACCGTGCCGGTGCCGCCGCAGGCCGCGCAGGTGCGGGCCACGGAGAAGAATCCCTGCTGGTAGCGGATCTGGCCGCGCCCGTGGCAATGGCCGCAGGTCGTCGGCCCGTGTCCTGACGCGCTGCCGGTTCCGTGGCAGGTTGAGCAGGTCTCCAGCCGGCGAATCTTCACTTCGGTCTCCGCGCCGAAGATCGCGTCCTCGAAGTCGATGGTCAGGTCGAACCGCAGGTCGTCCCCGCGCTGCTGGCGCGAGGCGCGGCGCCCGCCTCCGCCCCCCGTTGAAAACATCTCGCCGAACAGGTCGCCGAAGATGTCGCCGATATCCACGCCCCCGCCGAACGGTCCGGCGCCGAATCCCTGGCTGCCCACGCCGGCATGGCCGTAGCGGTCGTAGGCGGCGCGTTTCTCCGCATCGCTCAGCACCTGGTAGGCCTCGCTGGCCTGTTTGAACTTTTCCTCTGCGCTGTGGTCGCCGGGATTCCGGTCAGGATGGTATTTCAGCGCCTGCTTGCGATAGGCGCTCTTCAACTCCTGCTCGCTGGCCTCCCGGGATACGCCGAGCACTTCGTAATAATCAGCTTTGCTCACTCTGTATCAGCACTCACTCCCTGATCTACTCACTTCGTACGCTCGCTTGTTCGTCAGTTTCCGTGCCCGCGCCCCTGCGCCGTCCGTATACTCACTCGCTCTTCGGTTTCGGATGATGCGCCACCCGTACCATGGCCGGCCTGAGCAGCCGCTCGCGCAGCTTGTAGCCGCGGCGGATCTCCTCGGCCACGTGCTGGTCCGGAAGGTCCTCGCGCTCCACCGATCCCAGCGCTTCGTGCACCCGCGGATCGAAGACTGCGCCCACCGTGGCAATCGGCGTCACCTGCATTTGGCGCAGCACCTCCTGCATCTGTTTGACGATCAGTGCCACGCCGGAGCGAAGCTGGTGCGCGTTGCCGCCCGATTTCAGCGCCAGCTCAAAGTTGTCCAGCACCGGAAGGAACTGCTCCACCACGTTGCCCACCGCGTAGTCGCGATACTCCAGCTTCTCGCGCTCCACCCGTTTGCGGGCATTCTCGAACTCCGCCTGCAGGCGCGCCAACCGCTCCAGCAGCTGATCGCGCTCGTTCTTCAGTTGCTCGTACTCCGCGCGGCTCACCGGCTCTGCGGCCGCGGGCGCGGTCTCTTCCGCCGCGGCTGCAGGCGCAGCTTTTCGCGCTGTCTCCGCGCCCGGCTCCTCCGACGGCTCGCCCGGCGTGATCTCCAGGGGTTCCAGATCTTTCAACTCTTTCTCCTGTTCCCGCATTCTTGTACCCTCTGCGCAATCGCCGATAAATCGAGGGCTCCTGATTCCATGATAATTTGCGCGGCCTCTCCTCCACGGGCCGCGCAGCTCGCCGCCGAACCGCCCGCCGCCCAGCCTTGAGTTTTCTCAGTTGGCCGGAATGTCCAGAATCCGCTCGGAGAGCCCGGCGATGTAGCGCACCGCCTGGATCATCTCCTGGTATTGGATCCGGGTGGGTGCGATCACGGCCACCGTTCCCAGGCTGGAGCCGCCCAGCCGCGCCGGCGCCCCGATCAGCACCAGGTCCTGCATTGCCGGCGAGGCCTGGTCCAGCCCCACCACCACGCGCACCTCCTGCCGGCTGCCGTCCACGTAGGCGTTCAGCAGCTCCACCAGCCGCTGTTTCGCCTCCAGGGCCAGCAGCATCTGGCGCAGCCGCTCGCGGTCCTGCTCGGCGCTGATCAGGTTGGCCATCCCGTCCACAAAGATGGCCGGAGCGGTCTCATCGCCGGCCAGCGCGCCCTTGCGGCACAGCTCCTCCACCGAGGCCAGCAACTGGTTGTAGGCCTCCCGTTCCTCCTCCAGCCTCCGGCCGACCTCGGCGCGGATGCGCTCGATCAGCCAGCCGCGGAAGTTTTCGTTCAGATAGCAGGCCGCCGTATCCAGCTCCACGTGGGTCAGTTCGCGGTCCAGGGCCAGCACCCGGTCCAGCACCACCCCCGAATGCGTCACTAATACCGCCAGCACCCGCCCCTGCGACAGCCGCGAAAAGTGGATGTGCTCCAGCACCTGGCCCGTTGTGGAGCTGGCCAGCGCCACCCCCAGACCGCTGGAGATCAGCGCCAGCACGTGCGAAGTGCGCTCCAGGTACTCGTGCGAGCTGGCCACCCCCGTGAAGCAGTCCTCGATCTGACCCCGCCGCGCCGCGCTCAGATCGATGACCGGACCGCTCTGTGCCATCGCGCCCGCCTGCGCATCGCGACGCGTAATCTGCTCTACGTAGTAACGAAATGCCGCGGCCGTCGGAACCCGTCCCGCCGAGGTGTGCGGCTGCTCCAGCAGTCCCGCTTCGCCCAGCATGGCCATCACATTGCGCAGAGTGGCCGGACTCAACCCCTCCCGGTCGGCGAGATAATGCGCAAGCGCCTGCGACGCCACCGGCTCGCCCGTGGCGATGTACAGCTCGATGATCGCCGTTAGCACCAGCCGCTCGCGCGGACTCAGACGCATCTCCGGCATCGTTTTCGCTCCCCGTTCTGCCCACCCTGGCGGCGTCCCGCGTTTGCCCTTGCGGCCCGCCCCGGGCCTGCGAATCTTGAAGCACCCATCTTTTCAAAACTTACCGGAAAATGGGCGCATACCCCCTGTTTGAATTCTAGAAATACTCAAAATTCCCGTCAAGCAAGCATGGCGGCGCACCTTGCCCCTCAAGCCTTCACTTGTTTGACGAGTTAACCGCCGCCTAGGCCTAGGGTTCGTCGTAGTAGCCGGTCGTCGTCCGAGCCTTCAGGTCCGGCTTGTCGATCTCCACCCGCAGGTCGTGGTAGTCGTCCTGTCCATCGGCCTTGGGCGCATCGAACGAGATCGTGTAGTAGGCGCTCGCATCCTCCACGCAGGCTTGGATCTGCCGCGTCAGATCGAAGTCCGGGCCCAGAACCATGCCTCCGCTCTGCACCGCAAGCACCTTCCCATTCAGATTCACTGGAGACGCCTGCTTGGCATTCCGCACTCCCTTCAAGTACGAGCGGTAGTACGTCGTCTCCATGTTCGGCACGCCCAGTGAAATGCTGTAGAGCGTAATCCGCGCCTCGCGCAGCAGATTGGATAGCGTCACGATGTTTTCGAAGAAGTCGCGTTTTCCGTTGCTGTTGGCCTGAAAGTTAGTCAGCAGTGGCCAGCTCTCCCCCACCCACAGCACCAGCTTTCTGCCCGGCCGTTCGGCCTCATGCTTCGCGATCTCCGTCAACCCCCACAGCGAGAATCGGAAGCTGTCGATCCCGATCAGGCGGCTGGTTTGGGAGCCCACGCCGGACATCCCGGTTTCAAGGTTGGTCAGGTCGTTAGCCAGCGCGTTGCCGCCGGTGGTGGGCGCCAGCTGGCCCCGAATTCCATTCTCGCTGAACACAAACACCGATGTCGGCAGCGCCAGGTGTCCGCCGTTCCCCTGCAGATACTTGTCGATGCCCTCCTGCGTCAGCATGGAGTAGCGCAATGTGGTTGCCGTATCCGTCCTCGCCATGTTCAGCGTATCCACCACGATAATCATTTCCACTGGAGGATCGGGCGGATGCGCGGCGCCCGCGTAGGCATGAAAGGAAACAATCGGCCGCGGCTTGTCGTTGTCCAGCAGCGTAAAGTCCTGCTGTCCCAGTCCGGCCACCGGCTTGCCCGACTTATCCGTCACCACCACGTTCAGTTGCATCGGGCTTGGGCCCTGCGGGTTCATCCCGATCATCGGCGGTTCCGCCACCGGACGGTGCACCAACTGCGGAGTCTGTTGTTCCGGCGTCTGTTGCACCTCACCCTGTTGTGGAGTTGCCTCGGCTCCTGCCGGATTGGCGGGCTGCTGCGCGTTCGCCACACCCGGCACACTCATCGCCGGCGCCCACAAAAGCAGCGCCAGACTTGCGCGGCATAGTTTGCTCATACGGCTCCCCCTGAACTCGCCCTGCAACCGAAGTCACCACGGAAGTCTACCCAATGGTCCCTGCTGCGGGATACCGGAATCGCTGACCCACCCGCAACCCAGCCGCTACGTTGCCGGCAAATACAGCTCAACCGTTGTGCATATAGATGCGCCCGCGCCTCCCTGCTCTGAATCCGAATGCAAATTCTCCGAACCATCCCCGCTGCTACGATCCCCGCGCACCAGAAGACCCGGGAAGCTACGAACCCCAGGACGCGCAAGCCTCGTCCGCGCCCGCCGCGTCGCCGCCGTCCCCGCGTAATTCCACTTGTCATACCCGTATCTCTGAAAGAGCGGCCGCCCCGAAGGACTGTTGCAATACGGGAGTCAAGGCATCGCCTCCCGGAGGGAGGCAAGGAGAATAGCCCAGGACAAGCGCAGCGCAGTCCTGGGACCACGCATCCCAAAACCCACCCTCCGCCCCGTAGGGGCGGAATCAGGACGCGCAAGCAGCGGCCCCCGCACCGCAACTGCCCGGGCGGCAAGCTGATAGATTCGGGCGGCAAGCTGATAGATTTTAGAAGAGGCCTTTTCCGCTCAACCGCCGGTTTCGCCGGCCTTTGAGCGGACGCACCCACAAAAAGCCATGTTTCATACCACCGAAGACATTCGCATCAAATGGACCAAGGTCGTCCTGCCGCCGGTCTTTCTCGAGGAGGAGCGGCCGGTCTCTGAGACCGCCTCGTCCATCATTTACGACACTCGCGCCGCCATTCAGTCCATCCTTGACCGCCGCGACTCCCGCCTGCTCGTCCTGGCCGGTCCCTGCTCCATTCACGACACCAAAGCCGCCCGCGAATACGGCCGCCTGCTCAAGGACGCCATCGCCGAGTTCTCCGCCGACCTCTGCCCCGTCATGCGCGTCTACTTTGAGAAGCCCCGCACCACCGTCGGCTGGAAGGGCCTCATCAACGACCCGTATTTAGATCAGTCCTACAAGATCAACGACGGCCTCCGCCTCGCCCGCAATCTCCTCCTCGACCTGGCCGAGATGGGCGTGCCCTCCGGCACCGAATTCCTCGACATGATCTCCCCGCAGTACATCGCCGGCCTGGTCAGCTGGGGAGCCATCGGCGCGCGCACCACTGAGAGCCAGGTCCACCGCCAACTCGTCTCCGGCGTCTCCTGCCCGGTCGGCTTCAAGAACGGCACCTCCGGCGACGTGCAGATCGCCATCGACGCGGTTCTCTCCGCGGCCCACTCCCACACCTTCCTCGGCCACACCAAGCATGGCCAGTCGGCCATCTTCGTCACCACGGGAAATCCCGATTGCCACATCATCCTGCGCGGCGGCCGCAAGACCGTTAACTACACCTCCGGCTGCGTAGCCCAGGCCGCGCAGCAGATGCAAAAGGCGGGCCTCGAGCCCCGCATCATGATCGACTTCAGCCACGCCAACAGCAGCAAGGACTACACCCGCCAAGGCGCCGTCTGCCGCGACGTCGCCTCGCAGGTCGCCGCCGGCAACCCCAACATCATCGGCGTCATGCTGGAGAGCAACCTCGTCGCCGGCGCGCAGAAACTTGTTCCCGGCCAGCCCCTCGTCTACGGCCAGAGCATCACCGACGCCTGCATCGACTGGGCCGAAACCCGCGCCCTCTTCGCCGAGCTCGCCGCCGCCGTCCGCGCCCGCCGCGCCGTCCCCGTCCCCGCCTAGCGACGCTTGTCATCCTGGGCAGTCCGCCGCGCCGGATCGAAGGACCTGCTCTTGCTTTGTCCGTCCCTTACCCCGTCCTTTTCACAGCCCCATCACGAAAAGGATGGGAAACCAAGCAGGCTGGCCGGGCGCCCCAGGTGCCTCCCTTCTGGGCGCCTGGAAATCCACGAGCCCCAAGGCGCGCAAGCGCCGTCCGCCGCACCGCAGGTGCCGCTAACTCGCTAACTTGCTACCACGCGCCGCAGGCGCGGCTGACTTGCTGTTTTGCAGTGCCAACTCCACCACCCACCCTGTATAGTGATTCCCGCCGGGTTTTCCCCGCCGGAGGCCGCCAAATGACTCCCGTTGCCGAACCCCTCGCCGCTCCTGTTGCCGCCCCCTCGCAGATCACCATCCAGGCCCCGCCCCGCAACCTCGCCGTCGACGCCTACCGCGGCCTGGTGATGGTGCTGATGATGGCGGAGGTGATGCACTTCAGCCATGTCGCTCACTCCTTCCCCGGCAATCCCATCTGGCAGTTCCTCGGCTACAACCAGTCCCACGTCGAGTGGTCCGGCATGAGCCTGCATGACACCATCCAGCCCGGCTTCACCTTTCTGGTCGGCGTCGCGCTCCCTTACTCCATCGCCAGCCGCCAGCGCAAGGGCCAGAGCTTCCCCCATATGCTCGCCCACACCGTCTGGCGCAGCTTCCTGCTCATCGCCCTCGGCATCTTTCTCCGCTCCACCGAGAGCACCATGACCAGATTCACCTTTGAGGACACGCTTACCCAGATCGGCCTCGGATACACCTTCCTTTTTCTGCTGGCCTATACACGTCCCCGCTGGCAATGGATCGCGCTCGGCTCGACTCTCTTCTTCTACTGGCTCGCCTGGGCTCTCTATCCCGCACCCGGCCCCAACTTCAACTGGGCCGCCGTCGGCGTCCCGCCCGCTTGGCACTCGCATCTCTTCACCGGCTTCGCGGCGCACTGGAACAAGAACAGCAATCTCGGCCAGGCTTTTGACCTCTGGTTCCTCAATCTCTTCCCACGTTCCAGCCGCTTCCTCTATAACACCGGCGGCTATCTCACCCTCAGCTTCATCCCCACTCTCGGCACCAAGCTTCTGGGCCTGGCCGCGGGACGCTGGTATCGCCAATCGGCCCCGCGCATTCCCCTGCGCCGCTTCCTGGTCGCCGCCGTAGTGCTCATCGCCGCCGGTCTCCTGCTTCACTTCACCGGCGTCTGCCCCATCGTCAAGCGCATCTGGACCCCGTCCTGGACGCTGTTCAGCGGCGGCGTCTGTTTCCTCTTCCTCGCCGCCTTCGCCTGGCTGGTCGACATGCGCAACCACCGCCGCATCGTCTTCCCCCTGGTCATCGTCGGCATGAACTCCATCGCCGCCTACGTCATTGCGCATGTCTGCGAAGACTTCGTCGAGAGCAGCTTCCGCATCAATCTCGGCATGCGCGTCCTGAACATCTTCGGCGCCGCCGTCGAGCCGGTTGTCATCGGCGCCCTCACCCTCATCACCTACTGGTTCATGCTCTATTGGATGTACCAGCGCAAAATCTTCCTCCGCATCTGACCGCGCAGCCCTGCGAGCAGGCAGTCTCCGCCCGCGCGCCGCGCCCTACCGCCGCCGCACCGGCCTGTGGATCAGCACCGCAGTCCGCCGCCGCGTAAATGCGATCCGGCACGCCAGCCCCGCGCCGCAGGTCTGCTCGCGCAACCCGATCCACGCAACCTGCTCCGGTTCCAGCATCCACGCCGTCGCATCGGCCGCGTTGCCCGTCTCCTGCATAAAGTAGGCCGCGTCCATATCGGCTTCGGCAGCGTCCGCATTCAGTTGCTCGCACAGAATCTGCGGCGGAGCCGGCGTGTTCGGCGGATGCGCGCAATAGTCCTCGTCGTGCAGCAGCGCGTACTTCTTGCCGTTCTCCGGAATGAAGTAGCGCGGCGTGACCAGCGGAATGCCTGCCGGACCCACCCACGCGTACAGCTCGTCCGCAAAGGCCGCGGGAAGCTGGCCCATGGTCAGATAAGTATCCGTCAGTTGCTTGGAAAAGACGGTCAGCGTGGGTGTGGGCTCGCCGTTGCTTGGCTGAAAATAAAAGACGCCCAGCGCAATCCCCTGCTGCATGTCGAACCACAGGAATCCACGGCCGCGCAGGCGCGGGTAGGGGAAGACGCTGTACCCTGAGACCACCACGTAGCGCCCGTCCACGACTTGAACCGGCAGGGACGAGTCTTCGAGAGCCATATCCATGGTTTCCGTGAGAAACATGTTGTGGCCGAAGTGATAAAAGCTGCGCGGAATTACCTCTTTCATCAGCGCGCGAAACTGCTTGTCTTTCATCAGCACCTTCGTGGGCTGGCCGGCAAAGCCGCTCAGAAAAGCAAGTTGCGCGCTCGGGATCAGCGGCTGCATCACGGCCGGCGGAGCCGGCCCGGGGTCAGGCTCATCCGCGGACCGAGGATCAGCCGCAGGCTGAGGTGCAGTCGCAGGCTGCTGCCCCGCCGCCGTTGCCGCAAACAGTCCTCCGCAAACCACCCCCGCGGCGAGGACCGCGCCGAACAGGAGCCTGCATCTCGAAAGAACTGCGGGAAAAATTCGCACATTTCACCTCGTCCAATAATGTACGAGGGAATTCCCGTTTCTTTACTATGAATTTTTACGCGTCGCCCGCGAGCACTCCGGTTGGAAAACCATCAACGCCCGCCCACGGGCGCTGTCCTCGCCTCGCCGCAGCATTGCCGGCTCGCCCACCTTGCCTCCGCGCGCTACGTTCTTGTGGCGCAAAACTCTCCCGGCGTCGGAAATGCCCTTCAAATTTTCCTCTGGAAAGGTGTGGCGCGCCGCGTGGCTCCATGTTCGCGGCGTTTCGATCTCAGGCTGCGTGCTCGCGCTCAGCCTCGCCTGTCGCCCGCTCGCTCTCGCCGTCGCCGAGCCCCAGCGTCAGCGTGCCCGCCGCGCCGTCTTCATCGCTGTTCCCGCGCAGTTTCCCCAGCCAGTTGATCCCGCACGCCGTGATCAACCCCGGTCCAAACACCGCCGCTGTCAGAATGCAAATAGGGCACATGGTCGTTTACCCCTCCGGCTTTCCGTTCGCGCTGGCCCAGCCGTCACCATCAGTCTACGTCCAAACCAGCCGTCCTTTGCCTATCTGATACGATTGCCGCTCTCCTCGTTACACATATTCCGGCATTTCGCTTTCCCGCGCCCGACCGGCAAGCCACGAACCCTTAGACGCGCAAGCGTCGGCTGCCGCACCGCAGGCGCCCCAAGCGCCGGCTGCATCGGCGCAGGTGCCGCAGGTGCCTGACAAGCCGCTATGATTGTGGAGCGTACAGCTCCACCGATGAACCCTACCATTTTCATCTCGGCAGGCGAAGCCAGCGGCGAGCACTACGGCGCCCTGCTGGTCAGCGAACTCAGAGAGCAGCTCGCCGCCCGCGGCCAGTCCGCCGCCTTCTACGGCATGGGCGGCGAGCGCATGGCCGCCGCCGGCCTCCAGCGCATCGTCCGCTCTGAAGATGTCGCGGTCATGGGCCTGACCGAAGTCCTGCTCCATCTGCCCCGCATCTACCGCGAGTTCCGCCGGCTCAAGCGCGCTATCCGCGCGCGTCGTCCCGACGTGGCCGTCCTTATCGACTTCCCCGAGATTCACTTCCGTCTGGCCCGCGAGTTCCACCGCCTCGACGTTCCGGTGGTTTACTTTGTCAGCCCGCAGCTCTGGGCCTGGAAGCAGCACCGCATCCGGCTGGTGCGCCAATTCGTAAGCCGCATGCTGGTCATCTTTCCCTTTGAAGAGGCCTTCTATCGCGAGCGCGGCGTCGAGGCCGAATTCGTCGGCCATCCCCTGGCCGAGCTGCCCGCCCCTGCCATCAGCCGCGAGGAGTTCGCCCGGGAAAACAACCTTGACCCCGCCCGCACCTGGATCGCCCTCTTGCCCGGCAGCCGTCCCCGCGAGATCCGCGACAACCTGCCGGAGATGCTCAAGGCCGCGCGCAGGCTCGCCGCCAATCCCCGCCGCCCCGCCCCGTTCCAGTTCGTCCTTCCGCTCGCTGCCACACTCACCGCCGCGCAGCGCGAGGCCGTCCGCCGCCTCGCCGCTCAGAAAGCCCCCAACCTCGCCCTGCATTTCGTCTCCGACGCCCGCACCGCGCTCTTCCACGCCCGCGCCTCCGTCGTCGCCAGCGGCACGGCCACCGTCGAAGCCGCCCTGATCGGCAATCCCTTCGTGGTTGTCTACCGAGTCTCGCCGCTCACCTACTTGATCGCCAAACGCGTGGTCAAGGTGCCCCACGTGGCCATGGTTAACCTGATCGCCGGCAGGCGCCTGGTTCCGGAGCTGATTCAGGATGACTTCACGGCCGGGAATATCGTCCAACAGATCGAGCTCCTGCTACCCGATGGGCCGGCTCGCCAGTCCATGACGCAGGGGCTTGAGGACATGCGGCGGATTCTCGCCGCCGGGGGCGGTAGCCAGGTCGCGATCCGGCGGGTCGCGTCCGTTACTCTGGAATTGATGGGCGCTGCTTCCCCGCGGGGAGGCGCAACGGCCCTGCCATCCTGAGGTTTTAGTGAGCGGACATAAAGATTCGCTGCCTGGCGGCGGCAATGCGATGATGACTGCAATGCGTACCCAAGAATGGAGTGCGTTGCCTGGCTTCAGATTGTCCCCGCTGCGGGGTGCGTTTGGGCTGCTGCTGGCCGGACTGGCTTTCGCGCCTCCCTTGCGCGCACAGCTCGCCACGCGGCCGGAGCTCAATATCACCGGCTGCGTGATCGACGCCGAGATCGATACCACTACGCATCACCTCAGCGCCAAGGCCCAGGTCACCTTCACCGCGCCCTCCAGTACGGACGTGGTCACCTTCGGCTTTCACCCGGCGCTCAAGATCACCAGCATCACCGACGACAGCGGCAAGACCCTGGACGGGGAGCGCACCGCCGACGGCAACATCCGCGTGACCCCGGCAACGCCCTTGGTCAGCGGACAGCCGGTCCACTGGACCTTTGATTACCAGGGCGTGATCACCGGCAGCGAGGATGGTCCCGTCCCGGGGCTCAAACTGGCCGCCATTCAGGAGCCCATCACCTATCTGCTCTACCCGGCCCGCTGGTTTCCCATGACCGGGTACATGACCGACCGCTTCACCGCGCAGATGCACATCCGCGTCCCCCAGGGCATGCAGGTCTTCGCCAGCGGCAGCTTGGGAGCGTCGCACCCGGTCACCCTGGCCAGCGGCAAGCCCGGCGACGAATACGACTTCAATTGGACCAAGCCCGGCTTCCCCGGCACGGTCATCGCCGGCCGCTACCTGGGGCCGTACACCGCCGGCGAAGGCAACGTCAAGGTGTACCTGACCGTCAGCCAACAGTCCTTCGGAAACCAGCTCGCCCAGACCGCGGCGCGCGAGTACGACTTCTTTACCGACACCTTTGGCGAGCCGGAGACGACCCGCGTCAACGTGGTGGAGATTCCGAACGATACGCTGCCCGCTGCCTGGGCGCCGGAGCTGGCCGCCATTCTCGGCTCCCGGGTCGGCGACCGCACCGGTGTTCGCCTGCTGGCCAACACCCTGGCCCACCAGTGGTGGGGCTGCGAGATCAGCCCCAAAACCCTCAACGACGCCTGGATCACCAACGGTATGTCCCGCTACGGCGAGCTGATGTACGTGGAGAACGAGAGCGGGCGCAGCGCCATGGACACGGCCCTGGAGGATGTGGCCGCCGGCGCCCTGGCCTATGACACCATCCCCCTGTCCTCGGCCGCCCACCTCGATGCCTTCTCGCCGGCATTCCAGTCGATGACCCTGGAAAAGGGCGCCATGTTCTTCCACATGCTCCGCGGGGAGCTGGGCGACAAGACCTTCCTGGCCATCCTGCGCGGAACCCTCAGCCAGTACGCCGACCGCTCCATCCGCAGCGAGGACTTCGAAAAGGTGGCCGAGGAGCAGAGCCAGCTGAATCTGACCCCCTTCTTCTCGCAGTGGATCGACGGCACCGGCGCACCGCAGTTCCACGACAAGTACGCCGTCTATCGCCTGGGCAATAACCAGGGCTTCCGCACCATCGGCGAGATCCAGCAGGACCTGGACCTGTTCCGCATGCCGGTCAATCTGCGCATCGAGACCGACGGCAAGACCGTAGACCGGAAGATCGAGGTGGTGGGCAGCGATTCCCAGTACGTGGTCGACACCTTCGGCCGCCCCCGCCACATCAGCATCGATCCCGACGACTGGGTGCTGAAGACCACCCCCGACCTGCAGGTTAGGGTGGCCATCCTCAAAGGCCAGCAGCTGGTTGCCCAGGGCGACCTGCCCGACGCGCTGCTCCAGTACCAGAAGGCTTTGCAGGCCAATCCCCAGAGTTCTCTGGCCGATTACCGGATCGGCGAGCTGCTCTTCGAGCAGCGCAACTACCAGGCCAGCGTAAACGCCTACCGCGATGCTCTGCGCGGCGACGACGAACCTGCCTGGACCGAGGTTTGGAGCCACATCGCCATCGGCAAGATCTTCAACGTCACCGGCCAGCGCGACCGCGCGGTCAACGAGTACCGGCTGGCCATCCAGACCAACGACAACACCCAGGGCGCCCTCAACGAGGCCCGCCTCTACCTGCAAAAGCCCTATACCCACCCCGACAACGAATAGCTGCCTGCCGCTGCCCGGCGGGAAATTCATCCGGAGACGGAAACGGCCAGCCCGCCTGGCTGGCCGCTTCCACGTAATCCCCTGGATTCCCTATTGGTTACCCTTCTCCCGGCCCAGCGAAAGGACATGCAGGTTAACCTTGGCCAAACCCGCCTCGACCATGCCCAGCCGCTCGGCCGCGCCATAGGAGAGATCGATGATCCGTCCCTCGTCCACCAGGTTCCCGCGGTCGTTAATCCGCACCACCACCGACCGGTGGTTGATCTTGTTGACCACCCGCACCACCGACCCGAAGGGTAGGGTTGGGTGGCAGGCAGTCATCGCGTACATGTCATACCGCTCTCCACTTGCCGTCTTACGTCCATTGAACCGTCCCCCGTACCAGGAGGCAATCCCGTGCAACCGGTTGCCTTGCTTAATCGCCTCCTTCTGCGGCGTAGGATCGATCGGTTTAAGATCGATCGGCGTAGGTCCGGTTACTGGGGCGGGTGAGCTCACGGTTGTCGCAGGTCGCGAAAGTCGCGCATCTGCGTGCACCACCACCGTGGAAACTGTCACCACCACGGCGGCCAGTGCAAGCGAGGAAGCACCCGCCAGTATCCAAGTCCTGCGCGGGGTCTTCAGGCTCGTGCTGCGTGATTTCCGTTTTTTAACCATCTGCCTATTTTACTGAGTTGACAAGGCTTCTGGCGAACTATTGTCAACAAATACGCTGGGATTTTTGAGGAAAATGGGCAAAATGTGCAGATTTTTGCCTAAACTGTTCCGTCAGAACGGCTTACAATTTTGCCGATTTGTGCACCATTTTCTGTGCAGAATTCTGATTGATCGCACAGAAAGGATCATTTCGGGAAAAGTGCGGCAAATCAACCGCAGATTAGCCGAAAACGCCTCACCTGGCGTGTTCCTTCTTGTCTGTACCAAGGCTGGTTTTTGAATCCCAGGTCAGCTCCGAGATCAACTCAGCAACCTCTCCGCGCTCGCTTGAAGTCCCTCCGCCGCGCCGGACTCTTTTCTGGAGAAAGGGCGGAAATCCAGGAACCTCAAGCCGCGCAAGCTGATTCTGTCCCAAGGCAGGTAGCCACGAACCTCATGGCGCTCCAGCGCCGCTTGGCCCTACCTCAGGCGGCGAACCTCATGGCGCGTGAGCGCCGGCTGCCGCACCGCAGGTGCCGCAAGCGGCTTCTGCTCCGCCGCAAGTGGCATACAAAGTTAAATGCAGATTATTTCCGCCAGGTTGCTAGGGTAAGATTCAGGGTCCGCTTTGGCCCGGATGGGGAGGTAAGTTATGGAGCTGAGCGCGGCAGGACTGGATCTGGTCAAGCGATCGGAGGGCTTTCGCGAACATATATATAAGGATGTAGCCGGTTTGCCGACCATCGGCTACGGCCACCGGCTGCTGCCCCACGAGTCGTTTTCTGATGGTATTGCCGAGCCCCAGGCCGCCGTGCTGCTCTCCCGCGACCTGTCCGGGGCCGAACAGATGGTTCGACACCTGGTCAGCGTTCCGCTCACACAGGGCCAGTTCGACGCCCTGGTCGACTTCTGTTTCAACATAGGCGCCGGCCGCTTAGCCGCCTCCACCCTGCTTAAGGCGCTCAACCGCGGCCGCTATGACGACGCCGCCGAGCAGCTCCTGCGCTGGGACCTGGCCGGCGGCGAAGTCAGTCCCGGCCTCCGCACCCGCCGCGAAGCCGAGCTCCAGCTCTGGCAGGCCAAACCCGAGCAGCGCCAATCCGCCGCCTGAGGTAGCGCCTCACCAGCGAGTTATATCTATGCTCTCTCATCCTGTGTATGACGACGTTGGCTGTTGTCAAGCCACAGAACAGCGTCGGTGTGAGCGGCGGGGTCAAGGGCGCCGTTCTTTGGCGTTCATCTTGACCCTTGACGCCGCCGCTCACACCCCCACACTTGAGTCAGGAACGAAGATCGGAGTTCTTTTCCGAGCTTCGTTCCATAGTAGAAAAACCTGTGTGTTTGCCATGCCCGTTCGTTGAATCCCGCGGTGGAACTGGTTCCACCAACCATGTATCCGGCTGCCATCCCCTGGCAGTCATGATTGCTCGTTCGATCTCCCCGTCTTGATGGGGAGGCAGGGCTGCCCACTCAAGCGGAGTTTGGCCGGTTCACAGGCCAAACGGAGTCGAGGGACCCGCGGTTATAGCGCCTGGCGGATGCAACGAACCCCTGAGACAGAAAACGATCCCCGGCGGCAATCCCCTCAGCCCCGCTCCATCTCCGTCACCACCAGCCGTTCCCCCGCCTTCAAGTACCCCTTGCGCCGAAACCAATCCTCCATCGCCGTCCGCAGCCGTTCCACCGAAACCCGGTTCCCAATCTCCAGCACCCCATCGCCCACCGGCAGCGTATCGTCAAATATCTTGTCGTTGGTAAAGTTGCGCATGGCGAAGTGGTCAATCCAGCGGATCGGGCACGCCAGCCGCTCGCCCGCGGGGGTAATCCGCTGAATTGAAAGCCGTCGCGCAAACATGCCTTCACTCTACCCCATCGCCCCGCCGCAGCTCACGGCGTCACAACCCGTGCGGTTTTCCCCTGTACCGCTTCCACCTGGAACCGCTTGTAATCCAAATCCCGCTCGATAAAGTTCTGTCGCATCCCTTTCACCAGCAGCACCCGCGCCGCCACCGTTGCTTCGGCGCCGGTCGGCAGCCACAACTCGTCCCCCTTGCCCGGATCGTCGCCCTTGGGTCGCGCAACCGGGGTCCCCGCGGACAGGTCTTCGTCCGTGGGGTGGAAGACCGGCGTGCCCGACGCAGTCACTGCCAAAGGCCAGACCATCCAGCTCCCTGCCGGCCGCTTCAACCGCGTCTATATTCTTGCCCCCGCCGCCGATCAGGACCAGCCGGCAGCCTTCCAGGTCGGTCCGTATACGGCCAACGTGACGGTCGAGGACTGGGGCGGCCTTATCGGCCAGTGGGATACGCGCATCTTTAAGAAAACCGATACGCGCGATTGGGCCATCTCAGCCCACCACGCGGTTTGGCCTCCTGCGGATGAGCAGAAGCGCGAGCAGATGATGCCCTCGCCGCGCTTTCCGCAGGACTACGTTGCCCTCGAGCCCGGATACGTGAAGCCGGCCGGCCTGGCTTGGTATGCCTCGCACCACCACACCGCAGACGGACTCAACCAGCCGTACGAGTACTCGTATCTGTTTGCCTACGCAATCAACAAGCCGGAGAATGTGCGCACCCTGACCCTGCCCAACAACGGCAAGATTCGCATTCTTGCCATTTCCCTTGCGGAGGAAAATCCCACGCTCACGCCGGCCCATCCGCTCTATGACATGCTCCAGAGCACGGAACCCACGCCAGCCGAGCTGGCCACCGAGTTCTGAGTTCCCAGTTCTGAGCAGCAAGAATACTGGGACAGGGGTTCGGCCTCTCCGGCCGGACCCCAAACCGGAAATGAAATTGATAGCGTCAGGCCGGCGCAAAGCTGGGTCGCAAGGAATCGAGCATCTTCGATATGTTGTAACGTCTGTTCCAAACTGGAACACTCCTGGGGGCGCCAACGTAACTCAATCCTTCCAAAAATGAGTAACCGTCCCTGGTTTCCTTGCGCTATACTGGGGTCCAATTCCCCTTGGGCCCCCATCTCCCTGAGTCCCCAAATCTGGCGTTCTGCTTTGAAGGAGGTCGAATCCATGAATGCGGGATTTTCTCTCGCCAGTCACAGTTTTTCCCCTGGTCGGGCCCTCAAAGCAGCGATAGTCATTCTTCTGGCCGGCGTGGCAGCGTGCGCCGCCGGCCAAGCCAGCAAACCTGCCTCCGGCGAACTGATTCCCTGGAAAAATCCAGAGTCCGACTTCTACATTGCCGGTCCGCTGCGCCTCAATCTGGGCTTCTTCGATCAGAAAGGGACGTCGCGCGTGGCCGAGCTTGGCTCCATGCAGCAGGATCAGCTTGCCGGCCTGCCCGGCGGCGTCATTCCTGCAAAGAACAACCCGCTCTTTCGCACCGGATTTTTCGACTCGCTGTGGAGCGCGATGCGGGCCGGCGTCTGCAACGACGTGCAGCATCAGATTCTGCAGCGCGTCAGCGCCGCTCCCAATGGCGCCTATGACGTTCCAGCCCTGCATTATGAACCCCAAAGGCTATCTGACCGCCAACTTCCAGGAGACCTGGGAAAACAGCGCCCTGCAGACCGTGAACGGCCGACGCATCCGCTTCAACTACGATGCTCCGCTCAACGGCGTCATCTTCTGGGTCGCCTCACCGCACACCTGTCATCGCGGCGGTAACTGCCCCACCGAGCCGCAGGACCCGGTCTACTCCTTTGTCTTCGACGTGGTCATCACCATCACCTGTACGCCCGTGCAGCCCGGTGCTCCCGACTTCACTCTCCCCATCACCTGCACCGCCGCCGACAGCATCGCTGGCGAAGGCCTCCTTGGCGGCGATGTAACCGGCGCCCTGAACGCCGCCCTCGCCCAATGGATGACGCAGACCCTTGGCGAAGCCGCCAGCGTCGGGGTCAGTGGAGGCAGCTCGCTGCCGGAAGCCGCGGCGGCCTTCATCGCCAAAGGCATTGATGTCGCGGCGGTGGGCGTCGGAACCGCGATTGCCGCCGTAACCGATCAGCACTTGCGCGACCAGGTGTCGTCCGATCTCATGGGCTTCGTGGTTTCTCAAACGCTCGACGCTAACGTAACCAACGTCAACAACGATTTCAACGACCTCTTCAAGAATCTTTACCTCGCTTGGCTGGGCGGCTTGCGCCCGTTTGTCATCGCCGTCGAAGTGCCGAATCTGGATCTCGACTTCGGCCTCGTCTATCCGCTCCCCGCCAAGCCGCAGATCGAAAACAAAACCGCCGCCAACAACATCAGCCTCTTTGCGCCCACCATCGCCGTCTCGCAGCCTGAAGTTGTCGCCGGCCAGATGCTTCCCGTCACCGCCACCTTCTTCAAAGGCACGTATACCAATGCGCTCACCATCGCCTGGAACAAAACCGTGCTCGGATCTCCAACCTCGCACCTCACCTGGGGCCCTCCGCCGCAGACCATCACCACCAGCGCGCTCACCTACGATGCCACCAACCTGAAGCCGGCCACCGGCTACGGCTTCTATGTGCAGGAGTGCGACGCAATCACCTGCGCCCCCACCAGCGAATTGCTCAAGACAGCAACCCAGGCCGCGGGCAGCGGCGACATCGCCTTCTGGCTCGATAGCAACACCGCGCAAAAGGTGGGAGGCATGGCTGTGAACCCGGCCGGCGGATCGTTTCAGACCAGCGTCCTCATCCCGGCCACCACCACCCCCGGCGTCCATCAGCTTCATGCCGGCGGTTTGAACAGCCCGGTCGCCACCGCCACCATCACCGTTTGCCAGGTCGGCGGATGCGGCCCCAGCCTCGCCATGGTAAACACCGCAAACGGAACCCTCTATCCGCCCGGAGAGGTTGTCGAGGTCGGTCTGCCGGTGGTGCTGCGCGGATCGAAGTTCACTCCCGGCAACTCTGTGGCGATCTTTGTCGACTCTATCCAGGGCGCCAAAGCGGGCAATGCGCCGGTGGGACCGCTGGGAAATTTCCAGGCGAACTTCACCATGCCCATGGTGGGCGCGGGCCAGCACCGATTTCTGGCCGTCGAAGCCAAGCCCGGATCCCTCAAAATGATGCCCATGCTGAAGGGCGGGAAGATCCAGATGGCGCCGAGGCCGATGACGCCGGCGGATTTCTCCTCCGCCGCAGTTGCGATTTACGTCCAGGCGCAGGCGCAATAGCAAGGTCATTGTGCCCAGGAACTTCGGCGCGCAGCAGGTCAGGCCATCTCAACCAACCCGAAACCGGGCTCACCCTCGGTTGAGCTCCCGTGGTCAGCCTTCCCCGAACCCACGCAGCAGCTTGCGCCCGCCGCGCGATTCCGGTAGCCTGACCGCACCCCGAGGACCCGCTTCGCACGCCTGCATCAAGGAGAAAAACGATGGGTTTGCTGGTTCAGTGGCTCTTATACGCCATCGCCCTGCTGGTGGTTTCCAAACTTGTCCCCGGATTTCATGTGGCCGGGCTGTGGCCGGCGCTGATCGCCGCGCTGGTGATCGGCCTGCTGAACGCAAGCCTGGGCCTGGTCCTGAAGATCCTCACCTTCCCCCTCAGCATTCTCACCTTCGGCCTGTTTCTGCTGGTCATCAACGGCCTGATGATCCTGCTCGCCTCCAGCATCGTGCGCGGCTTCCGCGTGCATGGATTTATTCCGGCATTCTGGGGCGCGGTGGTCCTGGCCCTGCTGGGCGTCGTCATCCGCGCTCTCACTCGCAGCTGATTTTCCCGGCATTGGCAGGCTCAGTTGCTCTGGGATACCACGAACCTCAAGCCGCGCAAGCGGCAGCTGCCCCACCGCAGGTGTCGGCGTCCGCCTCACCGCGGCGGCGCGGCGCTTTGCCCGGAAACCACTTTGGAGTTCTGTCCCGCCGCTTTCGTCGTCCGCCGCACCGCAGGTGCCTTCTTCGCCTTGCCCGTCCGCGGCTTCACCGCCTGCGAAAGAACCGGCCCGTTCAGCGTCTGCGGGGTACGTATGGCTCCGGCGCTTGAGAATCCCTGGGCCGCGCCGACATGCGGAGGCATGGCCACCACCCGGTCCGGCTCTGCCGGCTGCACGTGGGAGTAGATTCCCCACCCGCCTCCGGCCACCACAAACACGATCGCCGCGGCAGCCGCGCCCCGCATCCAGCTTCCCGCCAGCCCGGTCACAGGCATCGCCGCCACCGGCCACGGCAGGATCCGGCCCGTGCGCGGAACCGCGCGCAGCCCTGCTCGCACACGTTCCTCAAGCCCTTTCGGAGCCGGTAGACTGGCGATCAGCCGCAGCGTTTCCTCCGCCGTGCCCAGCCCGGCTTTCTGAGTCGTAGCGTTCTGGAATGTCTCCTTCATCGCAGACTCCTTCTGTGGTTCAGCAGCTCGGCCACCAGGTTCCGCGCGCGGAACAGGCGCGAGCGCACGCTGGACTCGGTAATTCCCAGCGCCTCGGCGATCTCCACGCTGTTCAGCTCCTCGAAGGCAGAGAGCATCAGCACCTCGCGTTCCTTGGCCGGCAACTGCTCCACGCAGGCGAGCACATGCGCGTGGTGCTGCGCCGCCGCCGTGCGCTCCTCGGCCGACAGCTCATTGGCCGGCAGCACCCGCGCCAGTTCGGCCACGTCGTCGGTCTCCGGACGCGTCTTGGCGCGCCGCTTCCGGTCCAGCACGATATTCCACACGATCCGGATCAGCCACACACGCTGGTCACGCACCTCGTCCAGCGTTTCCCGGTGCCGCAGCACCCGCAGATACGTCTCCTGCACCGCGTCCTCGGCGTCGGCAGCATTGCGCAACACCGAATAGGCCACGCGGTAGAGCGTTCCTGCGTACTGGGTCACAAGGGACGCAAGCAGAGCGTCTTTGGCGTCCTGGAGGTATCGCTCGTCCACTGCGCTCCCGGGAATAACCATCCAACCTGAGAATACTGCCTGTCCGGCGCTCATACTCCACCAGACGCGAGTGCCGGCCAAAATGCTCGCCCCATCCCTGCCGTGCACCGGTCGAGCTGGCCGGGCCTAAGTTCAGGACAAAAAAGGAAATCTCGCGGAGGCAGCCCCCGCGAGATTCGTCTTAACCCAACCCGCTTTTACTGCTTGGCCCCCAGCTTCTCTGCGGCGATCGACCCGGCGGCGCCGCCTTTATCCGCGTCCTGCACCTTGGCCCACAGCGCCCGCGCCTGGTCCCGCTTGCCTTCGGCTGCGTAAAGGTCGGCCAGGTCCAGCTCCGCCGCCACCGCCGGAACCGTCTCCGACGGTCTGGCCGCCAGCCGGTTGTAGATCGCGATCGCTTGCCCGTCCCGCGCCGTCTGGCGGTACAGCCCGGCCAGCGCCAGCTCCGCCAGGTTGGCCAGGTTCCGGTCGTGCGACCCCGCTGCAATCTTCAGCTCCGACTCAGCCGATGCGGTCTGTCCCAGCTCCTCGTCGGTGATGCCGGTAAAGTAGTGCGCCTTGGCGCCTTCCGGCAGCCAACCGAACTCCGCCGCCACCGCCGCAAACTTGTCGTGGGCGGCCTTGGAGCGGTCCCGCGCCGTCGCATATTCGCCCGGCTCGGCCGGCTCTCCCGGCTGGGTCAGCGGAGCGTTATAGGTATCCAGCGCCGCGCCCATCGCCCGGTCCGCCGCCGCCCCGCGGACGTTCCAGAAAATCAGCCCGCCCACCACCACCGCCGCCACCACCGCGCAACTGATCACCCAGCGCAGCACGCCGGAACGGTGCTCGGTCAGCCAGCTGACGCTGCCCTTGGCCGCCAGGGCAAACTTATCTTGTTTCAGCGCATGACGTGTCTGTGTATCCACGGAATTTTTCTTGTCCTTCTTGAACTGATCTGTTTTGATCCGATCGGCCCTGAGCCTGATCGGATCTGCCGCCGGGCCCACACGGCCGGCGCCGCCGTCCCTGCAACCTTATGATTCTATCAGCGCCTCCCATCCCCGCGCCAGAACGCGCGCCCCGCGGTAGTGGCTCAGTTTGAATTTGTTTCCCTCTTCTTGTAGGATCCGCGTTTTGTCGGCTTCGGCATTGCAGCTTCGCCCATCGCAACCAAATCCTCGATTGTCCAGGCGTGCTCACTCAATCCAGCTTCCATCGCTGGCGTCACTCTAAGGGTGGAATGGATGCGAACGAAATTGCAGTACATGAAGTGGAGCGCCACGGCGTAAGCGTGATTGTCTAGCTTCTTGCTGAAGGCATTGGTCAGCCGGGTAAACCGGCGAATGTGCATCCGCATCATCAGATTTTGCCGTTCAACGTAGCTGGCAGAGATGTGCTGCGGGTCGGGGTTGCCCGTCACAACTTTGCTCTCACAGCCGATGCACTTCGCTGGCGAGTACCTTTTCTCTGTTTCCTCAGATGCGCCGTAAATTTTCTGGAGAGTGGCGAAGTCCACATCCATTCCGAACGCGCCCTCTACGGCCTCTAGATACGCTTTGTGACCGTCTGTGGTGACCTGTACGCGGCCATGAATCCGGCTGGCGCAATCGTCCATGAAATCCCTGGCCCAAACCGCGCCGCGTCCACCCACGAGGTAGCTAACGACCAGTTTGGTATCAGCGTCGATGCCTACCCAGGTCCAAACATCACCCCATCCAATCTCTTTCTTTTCGACTGAAACCTTCTTCGCCTTGGCTCCCACGTATGCCCAAATTTCATCACACTGGAGACGGCGCACACGGATGTTGCGAACGTGCGCATCATGGTAGGCCATGCACGCTTCACCGAGATCGACGAGCAGCTTCGTGATCGTGTTCCGGGCGATGCCAGTCATGCGAGAGACGGACCGAAGGCTGTTTCCTTCAACCAAGGCTGCTACGATCTTCACTCGCTCGGATTGGCTCAGCAAGTTCATATTGATAATTATGCTTGAGCGAAGGATAGTAGTCAAGCATAATTTGCAATTTGCGGCTGAATATGGTACAAAAGTTGTATGACATAGGTCACTTTAGTGCTAATAATCCTAGTAACTATTGTGTCATTCCGTGATGGGGTAAACCGCGATATATTGTAGTGACCCGGAGTCTGCACACATTTTGTACTGGAGATTGGGTATCCCTCCCCCCATGAGAGGCGTCAAAGAAGTGGAGAGGTGTGCATGGACTTAAACGTGCGTGCGCTCCGCACAGTACAAGCTGCACTCGCGGAGCCTGCCTTACCAAATAAGCGCAAAGAGGCCGCGCGAAAAGGTGGCCTGGTTGGCGGTGCTTCGCGCGCAAAGACGATTAGCGCGACTCGCCGAATAGAAATCGCCAGGAATGCAAGCGCAGCGCGCTGGCGTAAGGCAAGCCGATCTAGCCAAACCCCCTGAAAGTGAGTTACCCCATGCCGTCAGCCGCCCAGACGACGCAAATGGATGATCGCCCAGCAGTGCTCCCCCTATCAGAAAGCCTCGAAGAGGCGATTGAAACGGTCCGCGAATGCCCTTGCTGCGGCTCGCTCACCATCATGGTGCCTTCACTTATTTGTATGCACTGCAACAAGGAAATTGATGTTAAGGCATTCGTGTATGAGCGGCGCGGCGTGTTCTATGGGGAGTGCCTGACGTTGAATTTGCTATCTCGCGGGGCCACCCGGGAGGAAGCTATCCGCCGTCTTCAGATTGCTATGTTTTCTTATGTTCATGCGGTGCTGTCGAGTGCGGAGCCCTCTGTCGGATTGATCCCAAGACGCGCGCCGTTCGCTTCATGGGTACGCTACTATCAGCAGGTGTTATGGGATCGTCTCACCCACCTGTTTGGTGTCAAGTCCAGACTCGCAACTACAGTAATCCAGACAACTCTCAACCAAGAATCGAGGATTGTTCACTGTTGAAGCGAGCAAAGACCCCGCATGGGAAAGCGAAAGTACCCACCCCTAAAACAATCCGAGATGGTTGCCATTTTCATCGGATTGCGTTTCCGTCTCGTTCGTGTCGGAAAGCACCCGTGCTATGAACGGAAGGGGGATGCCATCCGCCCCCGCAAAGTCGTGCCCGTCGATGACTACGAGGAATTTGACGAGACACTTATCAAGAGCCTAATTTCGCAAAGCGGATTCAGTCGGGAAGAATTCTACGGAGCGACCAAGGCTACAGCGAAGAAAATCAACATTCAGAAAGTCTTTATCCCTTGCGACACGTGCGGCAAGCGACTGGGCGACTCTGCCTCATGCACGCCGTGCTTGGAATTTCTGAAGGCCTCAAATTCAAACTGAGCCACCACCCGCCCCGCCGCTTGCCAACGAAGATGGGTGCCCCAGGCGCCTCGTCCGCCGCGGGCGGAGGCGCCTGGGACTCCACGACCCTCCTGTTGCTCAAGCGCCCGCTCCCGCACCGAAGGCGCCGGCCCCACCCCAGGTGGTCGGGGTCCCCACGAACACGGGGTCCCCAGCGAACGATCTTTGTTCGCTGGGGTGGACAGACAGGTCCTCGTCCGTGGGGTGCAGGCGGCCGTCTTCGGAGTTGGTTACGAACCTCATGCGGCGCAAGCCGCGGCTGCCCCACCGCAGGTGGTCGGGGTCCCCACGGACACGGGGTCCCCAGCGAACGATCTTTGTTCGCTGGGGTGGACAGACAGGTCCTCGTCCGTGGGGTGATGATACGCTAAAACCATGTACGAAGACTTCCACGTCACCGACCGCTGGAGCGGCGAAGACCTCCACTGCCGCTGGAAGGGCACCATAGTGGCCATCGCCACCCGCCACGCTGACGCCGTCGATGTCCGTTTCGACGTCAACGGCCGACCCCTCTGGATCGCCCTGCCCTGTACCGCCTGGCAGCAGCAGAAGCAGCGCAGCGGCAAGGTCATCACCGACCAGATCACCGTGCAGATCGCCGGCCGTTATCTCAAGCAGCTCATTGAGGAGGGCTACGACTCCCGCCGCGAGCTCTACACCATGAGCGTCCCCGAAGTTCTCGCCCATCTCGACGCCGTCGTCGCCGAAGCCAAACAGCAGGGCTCTATCCCTGTCCTGCCGGTCCTTGCCTGAGCAATCAAAACAAGTGAGCGATCAAAAACGCAACCTTCGCATTCTCTAACCCAACCGCGGCACTCTCTGAAAATATACATTCCACCCGTTTTGCCTCCGCCCAATTTCGGCGTATTGTGTTTCACATTGTACGGTGCGGGAAACCGGTCACCTCTACCGGCTGCCCGCCGAAGCATTGCGCACCGGCCAAGCCGTATACACTATCGTCGCAGCCGCTGTTATCGCAGAGGGAGCCCGATGCAACCTTCCGGAATGCACTACTTCCCCGTCGAATGGCCTTTCCTGCTGGCCCTGTTTCTTCTCATCCTGGTCCTCGTTACCCTTCTCGAGCTCAGGGTTCTCCGCTATGCCTACGAACAGATGGGCATCTCCCCGCGCAGCGCCATGTGGATTCTCATGTTCACCCTCCTCGGCAGCTCCATCAACATTCCCTTGGCCCGCTTTCCGCCCGAGAAGGTGATCTCCGGAGTTGTGGTGAATCACTACGGCATGCGCTATGTGGTGCCCATGGTCCATCATTGGCCCGCCACGGTCGTGGCCATCAACGTAGGCGGAGCGCTCATCCCCATCATGCTCTCGCTCTATCTGGCCTTCCGCAACCGGCTTGTCGTCAAGTCCGTTCTGGCCGTCGCCGCGGTGGCGCTGGTCACGCATTCTCTGGCGCAGCCCGTCCGCGGAGTCGGAATCACCCTCCCCATCTTCATCCCTCCCATCATCGCCCTGGTCTGCGCGCTTGTGTTGTCCTGGCGGCAAGCCGCACCCCTCGCCTACATTGGCGGAAGCATGGGCACGCTGATCGGCGCGGACCTGATGAATCTCAGCAGGGTTCCCGGCCTGGGCGCGCCGGTCGCATCCATCGGCGGGGCGGGCACCTTCGACGGCGTATTCCTCGTCGGCATCGTTGCCGTCCTGCTGGCCTCGTTCATCCACCCCGCTGCCCGTCAGCCCGTGTAGCCCCAGGCGCAAGCCTGGGGGAAAGGCGCAAGCCTGGGGTATAAGCGTTGCCTTTAATCGCGTCAGCCCGCGCAGCGGGCGCAAGATGGTAGCCCCAGGCGCAAGCCTGGGGGAAAGGCGCAAGCCTGGGGGTATAAACGTCGCCTTCAATCGCATCAGCCCGCGTAGCGGGCGCAAGATGGTAGCCCCAGGCGCAAGCCTGGGGGAAAGGCGCAAGCCTGGGGGTCAGCTTTCAGCCCTCCGTCCAGAACCTCCGCCGCCCCTCCGCAAAATCCAGAAAGCGATCGGCGTTTACCAGGACCAATCCTGAAGACTGCTCGATCTGGAAGCCGTCAGTCCCAGTTTCCCATGCGAGGTCTCACTTCATGACAAGGCGACTTGCCTTCAGCGGAAGATGCTGAGCATGGCTCAATATCCGAGTGGCCGTGCATGCCTCCGGTGACAGGAAATTGATGAATGGTTCGTCCTGGTATGAGATTTGACCGCTGTGTGATCGTTGGGAAGCGGGCGCCTTCGGGAGCAGTGTCCGCGAAATAGATTCCGCAGCCACACGAGCGGGCTCGTCAGGCGGGCAGGTACGAGCCGCCAGAGCCTCGCCATTCCCGCTGCTGCCTGCTCTGGCGGCAAATTTGCTGTATCGAAGGCATGGCAAGCGCATATACTCTACATCCGAGACCTCTGAGTTGGAAATTCCGGAATGAATCGATGTGCTGAGTTCGCGGTGGGGCCGCTATCGAAAATTGTCCTGCTTGCGATCTTAATTGCAGCGGCCGCTTTTCCGCTTCACGCGCAAGGCAACTACGAGATCCAGGTCTACGGATCCGACACAATCGCCCCGCAGCGGACGATGGTTGAGCTTCACAGCAATTACACCTTTGAAGGCTTTAAGACTTCGGTCAACGGCGTACTTCCCGACGAGCATCAATTGCACGAGACGGTGGAGATTACCCAAGGCTGGACCGGCTGGTTCGAGACAGGATTTTATATCTTCACCAGCTACGGTCCCGGCCAGGGCTACAAGTGGGTTGGCGATCACATCCGTCCCCGGGTTCGCGTGCCGGACAGTTGGCACTGGCCGGTGGGAGTGAGCCTCTCGACGGAACTCGGATACCAGCGGCCGATCTTCGACGCGGACACCTGGACCTGGGAGATCCGGCCCATCATCGACAAACAATGGGGTCCCTGGTACGTTGCATTCAATCCAGCGCTGGAGCGGTCATTTCATGGACCCAGCGTTTCGGAGGGAGTGGGGTTCTCACCCAACCTCAAGATCGCCTATTCGTTGACGCGCAAGTTGAGCGCCGGTCTCGAATACTATGGGTCACTGGGGTCCATCACGGGGTTTGACCGGGTGGATTTGCAACAGCACCAGATTGTGCCCGCAATCGACTATGATTTCGGTCCGAACTGGGAGTTCAATTTGGGAGTAGCCGTGGGAGTTACGGGCAGCACCGATCATCTGCTGCTGAAGATGATCATCGGGCGGCGCTTCCGCTTCATCACGCCGCACATGCCGCACCTCCTGAAATCGAAAGCAGTAGGCGGGGAGGGGTGATTGCGGCCGCAATTCAGCTTCGCCGGCATCGCTGCGCTTCTGACGCTCGTTCTGCTTTCCGCCACGGTGTTTTCCGCCTCCGCGCCCAGCAAACCAGCCTCCGCTAAGTCTTTGGATCTTCCCGCGCCTTTGGGCCTGCCGCCCATCCCCTGGCCGGCAGACGATGGCTACTCGCCAGCGCGGGTCGAACTGGGAAGGGTTTTGTTTTTCGACGGCCGCCTCTCCGCCAACGGCGTGGTCTCCTGCGCCTTCTGCCACGAGCCGGGCCACGCCTTTTCCGGCAGCACTGCGCTATCGAGCGGCGTGGATGGCAAGACTGGGGTCCGTCACGCCCCCACGCTCATCAACCGCGCCTGGGGCAGATCGCAGTTCTGGGATGGCCGCTCGCCCACCTTGGAGTCGCAAGTGATCGCGCCAATCAGCAACCCCGATGAAATGGGGATGACCCCTGACTTAGTGGTTGCAAAGCTCCAACGCATCAAAGGCTACGCCCCGTTGTTTTCCGCCGCCTTTGGCGACAGCTTGATTAACTTCGACCGCGTTGCCAAAGCTCTGGCGAGCTTCGAGCGCACCATTGTATCGGGCAATTCACCGTACGACCGCTACATTCGCGGCGACAAATCTGCTCTGACCAAGCAGCAGAAGGCCGGTTTGAATTTCTTCAATGGAAAGGGCGAGTGCGCCGAATGCCATAGCGGACCGAATTTCACCTCCGAGAAATTTGCCAACCTGGGAATCGGCATGGATCAACTCAACCCCGATCCGGGCCGCGAAACGGTCACCCAAAGGCGCGGCGATTTCGGCAAATTCAAAGTGCCAACACTGCGCGATCTGGCCCATCGCGGGCCCTACATGCACGACGGCCGGTTCAAGACTCTTGGAGAAGTTCTGGATTTTTATTCGCGGGGTGGCCTGGCGAATCCACACCTCGACACTCGCCTTACACCCTTCTATATGGATGAGCAAACCAAGCAGGATCTGTTGGCTTTTCTCGCTTCACTGAACGGAGAAGGTTGGCAGCAAATCACCCCGCCCTCGGCGTTTCCGCAATAGAAAAACAGGCCATTCTGTCGCATCAATCCACATCCGTCCAGCCATCTGCCATCAAGGCTTACA